>NZ_QNRQ01000006.1 GCF_003315175.1 Eoetvoesiella caeni
GGACCGTGAAACGCCTTTGCGCCGATGATAGTTGATTAACGTCTGTGAAAGTAGGTCATCGTCAGGCTCTTATCCCTCAAAACCCCTCAACCCACCCGGTTGAGGGGTTTTGTCTTTGTACGGCCCTGAAGGCCGGTTTTCTTTGGTTATGCGGAAACAGGTAAAATAGGCTCGAAGATTTTCCCGCTTTTATTTTTTCTTATCCGGCAGCAGTATTCTTTACTGTTCGCCTGTCTCAGAGAGGGGTTCCATGATCGAAGTGTCACCGCCAGACAATGGCAATGGTTTGTCCATGCGTACGGTAACGCATGTCATGTATGGCCTTTTTGCTCTTGGGCTGATCAGCGCCGGTTTTTTGGGCCTGGCCACCGTGGCAGCCGTCGTACTGGCTTACCTGAAGCGCGCCGACGCCGCGGGCACGGTATACGCCGCGCATATGGACTGGGTGCTCAGGACGTTCTGGTGGGGCCTGCTGTGGCTGGTGCTTAGCCTTATCGCCACGCTGTTCTATCTTGGCTGGCCGGCCCTGCTGGTTCTTGGCGTTTGGCTGGTCTATCGGGTTATTCGCGGCTGGCTGGGCTTGTTCGCAGGCGAACTGCCAACGCCAGACCTGTAATCCAGGCGTGGCAGGCCGGCTGCAACAGCACAGCGTCGCTGCACTTCATGCCCCCTTGTGGGGGCTTTTTTATTTGTATCTTGGAAAATGCAAGAAAAAACACTGCCGGCAAGGGCAGTGTTTTTTTATTCGTGACTATTGGGAAGGCGGGCGCGACAACAAGTGTGTGGCCCCGAGGCGCGTAGGCGGCCTGCGAGATTAGTGGATCTGGCCTTCCGGAAGAGCCGTTGCTTACTTGAGGTGGCCGCTGACCAGCTTGGTGAGCTCGAACATCGAGACCTGCTCTTTGCCGAACAAGGGGCGCAGCTTGTCGTCTGCATTGATGTTGCGACGGTTGGCCGGATCTTGCAGATCGTGCTTTTTAATGTATTCCCAGATTTTCTTGGTGACCTCGGTGCGTGGCAGCGGGCTGGAGCCAATGACGGCCGCTAAGGTAGGGCTGGGTGTAAGTGGCTTCATAAACGCCGCATTAGGCTTACGGGCGGGTTTTGCGGTTGTTGCCATGAAATGGTGCTCCAAAGAATTGTTGAATAAATGGTATCCCGAGCATAACTTGAGTTTGCCCGAAAAACAAAGCGATTTATGCACTAGCACGTAAAAAACCGGAAACTGAACGTTTGCCAGGGCATTTGACGGGCCGCCATAGGGCCATCCTGGCCAATTACAGAGCGGTAGGCTTCAAAAGCCATGATTATTTGATGCTCATTGGAGAGCGGCGCGTGCGCAAGGCGTCGGATCCCCCAGGTGTCAACACGCCGGGGTCGGCGCCTGTCTCAGGCTGCGACGGCTAAAGCGCGTTAAGATTGCTGCTGGACCATTTTATCTTTCCAAACCTATGTCATCCGCTACCAACTCCCTGACCTTGATTCGTCCTGACGATTGGCATTTGCACTTGCGCGACGCTGCGGTGCTGGCCGCCGTGGTGGGCGATTCCGCGCGCCAGTTCGCGCGGGCCATCATCATGCCGAATCTTAAGCCGCCGGTCGTGAGCACCGCGTTGGCGGCCGCGTACCGGGACCGGATCATGGCGGCGCTTGCTGGCGCCGGGGTGCCGGAAGGCGCGTTTACGCCCCTGATGACGCTGTATCTTACCGACAATACCGAGCCCGCCGAAATCATACGCGCGGCGCAGTCGGGGTTCGTGCACGGCGTCAAGCTGTACCCGGCGGGGGCCACTACCAATTCCGACGCCGGCGTGACGGACTTGCTGGGACGCTGCGCCAAGGTGCTGGAGGCCATGGAAAAGCAAGGAATGCCTCTGTTGGTGCACGGCGAGGTCACCGATCCTTCTATCGACCTGTTCGATCGCGAAGCCGTGTTTATTGACCGCGTAATGATTCCATTGCGCCGTTCGTATCCGAACCTCAAGGTCGTGTTCGAGCACTTGACCACAAAAAATGGCGTGGATTACGTGCGTGATGCCGAAGGGCCGGTAGGCGCCACAATTACCGCGCATCATTTGCTGTACAACCGCAACGCCATTTTCCAGGGCGGCATACGTCCCCATTGGTACTGCCTGCCGGTGCTCAAGCGGGAAACGCATCGTGTGGCCTTGCTGGAAGCTGCCACCAGCGGCAACGCCCGCTACTTTCTAGGCACCGACAGTGCACCGCATCCGCGCGGCCTGAAAGAACACGCTTGCGGCTGTGCGGGCTGCTATACCGCGTTGCACGCCATGGAACTCTATGCCACGGCCTTCGACTCGGTCGGCAAGCTGGATGCCCTGGAAGGCTTTGCCAGCCGCAATGGGCCTGCGTTTTACGGTTTGCCACTGAACCAGGGCACGATTACCCTGCAGCGTTCGGCTTACAAGATACCTGAAGAGCTGCCCTTGGGCGATTCAACAGTGGTGCCGCTGGCTGCGGGAGAGTCCTTGGGATGGAGCCTGCAAGAGGATTGACGTGCAGCAGCTCTCCCGTGGTTGCTGCCATGCCTGGGCTGCCTGCGTTGACGGCGCAAGCAGCCATCACAGCCTAGCCGTTTTGCTTGGCTTCCAAGGCTTCCCAGCGGGCGAATAGAACAGACATTTTTTCTTCAAGCTCGGCCAGTTCTTTATTGATGAGTTCGACCTGGTCGGGCGCCTCGATGTACAGCTTGCCGTCGGCCAATTTGGCCGCCAGTTCTTCCTGCCTGGCTTCTATTGCCGCAATGGCTTCGGGCATTTCTTCAAGTTCGCGCAGTTCCCACGAACTGATCCGGCCCGCCTTGGCAGGCTTGGCGCGAGCCGCGGCGGCCTTGGCTTTTTTGCTGTCGCTGTCCGGCGTGGCGTTAAGCCGTGCGGGGCGCTGGGCCAGCCATTCGTCGTAACCGCCCACATATTCGCGCCATTCTCCTTGGCCTTCGGCGGCCAGGGTCTGCGTGACGACATTATTAAGAAATTCGCGATCGTGGCTGACGATAAGCACGGTGCCGGGATAGTCTTGCAACAGCTCTTCGAGCAGCTCAAGAGTTTCGATATCCAGGTCGTTGGTGGGTTCGTCCATGACCAGCACATTGGTTGGTCGTGCAAACAGCCGCGCCAGCACCAGCCGGGCGCGTTCGCCGCCCGAAAGGCTGCTGACCGGGGATCGCGCGCGCGCCGGAGAAAACAGGAAGTCCTCGAGATAGCTCATGATGTGCTTGCGCTGAGTGCCGATTTCTACCCATTCGCTTCCCGGGCTGATGGTGTCGGCCACCGTTGCGGTTTCGTCCAACTGCGAACGCATCTGGTCGAAATAGCCGACGGTCAGGTTGGTGCCCAGTTTGACTTCGCCCGCGTCGGGCTTGAGCTTGCCCAGCAGTATCTTTATTAGCGTGGTCTTGCCCGCGCCATTGGGCCCAATAAGCCCGATGCGGTCTTTACGCAAGATGGTGGTCGAGAGATCCTTCACGACTACGAGATCGCCGAAAGCATGGCTGACATGCTTGAGTTCGGCGACCAGCTTGCCCGAGCGCTGGCCTTCGGCGATGGCCAGGTTTACATTGCCCACGCGTTCACGGCGCGAGCTGCGTTCGCGGCGCAGCTGCTCGAGCCGGCGCACGCGCCCTTCATTGCGGGTGCGGCGCGCCTCGACGCCTTTGCGTACCCATACTTCCTCTTGGGCCAGCACTTTGTCGAAGCGGGCATTTTGCTGCTTTTCGGCTTCCAGCCATTCGGCCTTGCGTTGCTGCCAACTGGTGAAGTTGCCCGGAAAACTGAAGAGCCGGCCGCGATCGAGCTCGACGATGCGTGTAGTGACAACATCCAGGAAGCGCCGGTCGTGGGTGATCAGGATAATGCTGCAGCGGGCGCCGAGCAGGCGCTGCTCAAGCCAGTCGATGCCGATGAAGTCCAGGTGGTTGGTGGGCTCGTCCAGCAAAAGCAGGTCGGGTTCGTCGGCCAGCGCGCGGGCCAGGGCCACACGCTTGCGCGTGCCGCCCGACAAGCCGGCGATAGGCGCCTCGGCCGTAAGTCCCAGTTCGTCGATCAGGGATTGCACCCGGGCGGGCCGGGACCAGTCTTCGCTTTCGTTGATGTCGCCGCACAGCACTTCGAATACGGTCAGGGACTCGTCCAGTTCGGGCTCTTGTTCGACGGTGGCTATCTTAAGGCCGCTAAGGCGCATGACTTCGCCGTCGTCGGGCTGGATGCGTTCGTCCAGTATTTTCAGCAAGGACGATTTGCCCGCGCCGTTGCGCCCAATAAGTCCGATGCGCTCGCCGGGCTGTACAGCCAGGTCGGCGTGGTCCAGCAGGGGGTGGTGCCCGAAGGCGAGCTGAAGATTGGTAAGAGTAATTAAGGCGGCCATACGTAGAAAAGAGAAAAGCGAAGAGGGCGGAAGATAAACCGCAAGCCTCTATTGTCGCAGGTTGCCGCTACTTGCGTTTATGCCGCCTGGCTTCCTATACAATAGCGGTTGCGGGGCAGATCGGGCAGTCGCGGTGTTTTACAACACCGAGGAAGGTCCGGACTCCACAGAGCGGGATAACGGCTAACGGCCGTCCAACCTGCCGTAACGCCTTGGCGTGCGGCAGGTTGAGGAACAGGGCCACAGAGACGAGACTGCGGCGCGGGCATGCCTGGCATGCACTGACACGGCTACTTCCGTGCGGCGCGCCTTATTGCAAGGCGCAGCGCAGCAGGGTGAAACGCGGTAACCTCTATCCGGAGCAACACCAAATAGGCATGCGCCTGGCCCTCGGGCCAAAAGGGCGGCTCGTCCGAGCATGCGGGTAGGTGGCTAGAATACGGCAGCAATGCCGTATCCAGAGGAATGATTGCCCGCCAAGTTTGCTTGGTGTACAGAATCCGGCCTATAGATCTGTCTCGCTTTTTACTTGCCGTATTCCTGTTGCTGCGCGTACCATGAAGCAGTTGTCTGATTGCCGGTCTCAAAGGAGATGCTTTCATGAAGATATTTGCCATGGCCGCAGCCTGCGCTGCTTTGTGCTTGTCGGCCGGTAGCGCCGGGGCCGCCGAAACCGCGGGCATTCCCGGGGTGCGCGGCATCGACCACATTGGCTTTACGGTACCCGACATCGACCAGGGCGTGAACTTTTTTCGCGATGTCATGGGCTGTACCGAGGCGATGCGCTTTGGGCCTTTCAGCGACGACAAAGGCACCTTCATGAAAGACCTTGTCAATGTGGATCCGCGCGCGGTCATCAAGCAAATTGCCATGATGCGCTGCGGCGACGGCTCCAACATAGAGCTCTTCCAGTACAGCGCGCCCGACCAAAAAACCGTAATGCCGCGCAACAGCGACTATGGCGGTTTCCATATCGCCTTCTACGTCAAAGACATCAAGGCCGCGGTCGACAAGGCCAAGGCCTTGGGGCTGAAGACCTTCATGGGTCCCTTCGAGCTTAAAGAGGGCCCAGCTGCGGGCCAGGCCATAACCTATGTGCTTACGCCATGGGGAATGCAGTTGGAGCTGATCAGCTATCCCGACGGCATGGCCTACGAAAAAAATGCGAAAACCCGTTTGTGGGCTCCGCAAAACTAAGCCGTCCGGGTTCAAGCTCACTGCGGGTTGCAATTCATAGCATCCGGCAACTGCGTATCGTTATATTTCTCCCTCCACTGCTGACAAAGCACTTGTAGATAGATCTGCAATTTCTTGATTTATCTATGAATTTCTTTGTTTTAATTTCTCTATAACCAATCTAAGTGCTTGTTGTAATTGAAAAAATTGCAACTTAGCGCTTGACCGGGTTCGTTTGATCCCGTAGAGTGGGAAAAAGTAGGATTTTGTGCAATAAAGTGGAGTAAAAAGCGTGTTCCAGGGAAGCAGTGCACTCACGTTGGATGCCAAGGGAAGGATCTCGATACCTACCCGGCACCGTGACGCCCTGGTTTCCCAGGTCGAGGGCCGGCTCACGCTTACACGCCACCCCGACGGCTGCTTGCTAGTGTATCCCCGCTCTGTGTGGGAACAGCGGCGAGCTCAGATCGCCGCCTTTCCCATGAACGCCCGACCGCTGCAGCGCTTGCTGCTGGGCAATGCCCAGGACGTGGACATGGACGGCTCCGGCCGCATCCTGATCGCTCCCGAATTGCGTACCGCGGCAGGCTTGACGCGAGACACCATGCTTTTGGGCATGGGCAGTCATTTCGAGTTGTGGGATGCCGCTGAATGGTCGCGCCGCGAGGCCGAGGATTTGGCCAAGGGCATGCCTGACGTTCTTGAAAACTTTTCTTTTTAAGGGCGCCCATGCAGCTTGTACACCGGTCCGTGCTGTTGGAGCCCACGGTCAGCGCCCTGATTGATGATGATTTCGGCAAGTCCAAGAGGGTCGAACGCACGGGTGGTTCCGCGTCGAGGCTAAGTGGTGTGTTCGTCGACGGCACATATGGGCGCGGCGGACACAGCCGTTTTTTGCTTGACAGGCTTGCTCCGGATGCGCGGCTGGTCGTATTTGATAAAGATCCTCTGGCTATTGCTTCGGCACAGGAGCTTGCCGCCCAGGATCGCCGCGTGGCGGTCGTGCACGGCGGCTTTGCTTCCATGCGCGAAGAGCTTGCCAAGTTGGGTATCGAACAGGTTGACGGGGTCATGCTGGATCTGGGGATGTCGTCGCCTCAGATCGACGACGCCGAACGAGGTTTTTCCTTTATGCGCGAGGGTCCCCTGGACATGCGCATGGACACTAGCCGCGGGCTTACGGCCGCGGAATGGCTGGCGCAAGCCAGTATTGAAGAAATTAAGGAGGTCATAGCGAAATATGGCGAAGAACGGTTTGCTTTCCAGATTGCAAAGGCGGTTGTTGCTCGCCGCGAATCCAGGCCGATGCGCACAACGCTCGACCTCGCCGAGCTCGTCGCCAGTGTCGTCCGTACGCGCGAAAAGGGTCAACACCCGGCCACTCGCACCTTTCAGGCTCTACGGATTTACCTCAATCAAGAACTTGAAGAACTCGCGGGCGCCCTCGCGTCAGTTTTAAAAATTCTGGCGCCGGGGGGGCGTTTGGCGGTGATCAGCTTCCATTCTCTTGAAGACCGCATGGTCAAGCAATGCATCGCAGCCGCGGCCCGGCCCGGCGCGGAGCAGGCGCGCATGCCTATTCTCGAGAAAGACATGCCCCAGCCCGTGCTGCGTTCCCTTGGCCGAGTGCTGCCCGAAAAGGAAGAGGTGGCCGGCAATGTCAGGGCGCGCTCGGCGGTGCTGCGCGTGGCCGAGCGCACTTCGGTTCCACTGCCGCCCGATCTGGGCGCTTCTTTTATCAAGACGGCCGGCCTGGCATTCGCCTCGGCCGAGCAGCAGCACATGCGCAGGAGGAAATGATGGGACGCCTCAGCATCGTATTTGCCGCGCTGCTTATGTTGTCGGCCATTTCCCTGGTTACGGCGCGCTTTCAGTCGCGCCAGTTGTTTGTGGCGTCCGAGCGCATGGCGCTCAAGGCGCGCGAGCTGGATATCGATTGGCGGCGTTTGCAGCTTGAGCGTGCCGAACAGGCTCGCAACGCCCGTATCGACGAGCTGGCTCGCGACGAATTGAAAATGACGACCACATTACCCGGCCGCACGATTTACCTCAAGGGCGTTCCGGCGGCTTCCTCCGCAGCCGCCGCGGGAGGGCGGCCATGAAGCGCGGCCGTTTCTACAACAGCCCGGTGCTGAACATCCAGATGCCCATGTGGCGGTCCAAGCTTGTCCTGGTTTTATTGTTGATGGGCTTTGCTGCGCTGCTGGCCAAAGCCATGTACTTGCAGGGCATGTCCAAGGACTTTCTGCAGCAGCAAGGCGAGAGACGCTACGAGCGCACCTTGGTGCTGCCCGCGACGCGCGGCAAAATATTCGACCGCAGCGGCACTGTGGTGCTTGCTTCCAGCGTGCCGGCATACGCCATCTGGGCCATTCCCGAAGACACAAAAGAAGCGACGTCGCACGACATGGAGCAACTGGCCAAGATGCTCGATATGCCGATTAGCGAAATGCAAAGGCGCTTGTCCAAGGAGGACAAGAATTTCGTCTATCTGAAGCGGCAAGTCTCGGTCGACCTGAGCGCCAAGATCAAGAGCCTCAAGATTCCGGGCATTCATCAGCAAGAAGAAATGCGCCGCTCTTACCCCGAGGGCGATATGACGGCCCACATCGTGGGCTTTACGAATATTGAAGACCATGGCATAGAAGGCGTCGAGCTGGCTTTTGATTCCGAGCTTTCGGGCCAGCCAGGCAGCCGGCGCGTCATTAAAGACCGCCTGGGCCGGGTGGTCGAAGACGTGACGGCGGTCGTGCCCCCCGTCAACGGCCAGGACCTCAGCCTGTCGATCGATGCTGGCTTGCAGTTCGACTTGTATGCGGCCTTGAAAAAAGCCAGGGAAGAACACAACGCCAAGGCCGCAGCCGGCATTGTGGTGGATGTGAACACGGGCGAGATCCTGGCCTTGGCCAATTTGCCCACATACGACCCCAATGATCGCGACGATCGCAAAGGGGCAAGCCTGCGCAACCGTGCCCTTACCGATACTTTCGAGCCCGGCTCCATCATGAAGCCTTTTACGGCGGCCCTGGCGCTGGACCTGCAGCGCATAACCACATCGACCATGTTCAACACGGGCAATGGGCACTATCGTTACCAAGGCTCCACCATTTCCGACGTCAGCCGCAACGGCGTGCTCAACGTGGCCGGCATTTTGCGCCGTTCGAGCAATATCGGCATGACGATGATTTCCGAGATGCTGACTTCCAAGGAAATGTGGACCAAGTTTACCGAGCTGGGTTTCGGGCGGGCGCCGCAGGCGAACTTCCCGGGCGTGGCTTCTGGAAAGCTGCGCCCCTGGGAGCGCTGGCGTCCCATCGAGCGTGCGACCATGGCCTACGGCTATGGCCTATCGGTATCGCTGCTGCAAATCGCACATGCCTACACGGCGTTTGCGCGTAATGGCGACATGGTGTCCCTGACCTTGCTGAAGCGTCAGGGCAAGCCGACGAGCGTCCAGGCTTATACCCCGAAGGTGGCGGGCCTGATCCGGTCGATGCTCGAGGCCGCCGCCGGGCCGGATGGCGCCAAACTGGCGCAGGTCCAGGGCTATCGCGTTGCGGGCAAGAGCGGTACGGCACGTAAAATCGTCAATGGCCGCTACAGCACATCGCAGTATCGAAGCTCCTTTGTGGGCTTTGCACCAGTTTCCAACCCCCGTATTGTGGTGGCCGTCACGATAGACGAACCGCAAGCGGGGGGCTATTACGGCGGCCGCGTGGCGGCTCCCGTGTTTTCCTCTGTCGTGGCCAGCAGCTTGCGGCGCCTGGGTGTGCAGCCCGATGCGCCGATTGAGTCCTTGGTGGCGGTAGGCTCCAATGGAGAGTCGCCAAGATGATCGCAAAAATAATTGATTGGTTAAAACAGAATGCCGGGCCGACGGCCCATCTATGTCTCGATTCGCGCCTGATCGGGCGCGGCGATGTGTTTTTCGCCTGCGCGGGCGCTACGACGGACGGCCGCCTTTACATTGAACAAGCGATGAATAACGGCGCTGCCGCCATCGTCGCCGAGCCGGGGCATCGCGGCGACGTTCGCGCCGTGCACGTGCCTTTGCTGGAAGTCGAGGGGTTGACTGGCCTGCTGGGCGCGCTGGCGCACGAATGGTATGGCAAGCCTTCCGAGGTGCTGTCGGTGGTGGCGGTTACCGGAACCAACGGCAAGACCACCACCGTGCAATGGGTTGCCGCCGCCCTGAATGCCGAAGACGTGCCCTGCGGAACCGTAGGCACGCTTGGGGTCACGTTGCCCGACGGATCGAACCTGGGCGGCGCATTGACGACGCCCGACGTCCTGACCATGCATCGCAGCCTGGCGGCCATACGTGATGCGGGCGCAAAGGCAGCCGCCATTGAAGCTTCGTCCATCGGCCTGGATCAAGGACGGATGGATCATGTGCATATTGAAATCGCGGGCTTCACGAATCTGACGCACGATCATCTTGACTATCACCAGACGCCGGCCAACTACAAGGCAGCCAAGTTCGCGCTGTTCAATTGGCCGGGGCTCAGCCATGCCGTGATCAACGTCGACGATGCCGCCGGCCGCGAGCTTGCCGGGGCGGTTGCCGCCCTGGAGCCGCTTACTTATTCAGTAGAGCAGGCAGGCGGCGCGTCGATTCAGGCGCGCGACATTCAGACCGGCACCTATGGGCTGATTTTCAATTTGACGACCCATGACGGCGTGGCGCAAATCGTTACGCGTCTGGTGGGGCAGCACAATGTCTCCAACCTGTTGCTGGTGGCGGGGGTACTGCAGTATCTGGGCTGGACGCTGGCGCGCATTGCGCGAGTTCTGACGACCCTGCGTTCGGTCGAAGGGCGCTTGCAGATCGTCGAGGCCGAGGCTTGCGGCGATGCGTCTGCGGCAACGCCGATGACCGTGGTGGATTACGCCCATACCCCGGACGCGCTGGAAAGAGCTTTGTCGGCGCTGCGCGAAGTGGCTTCGGTGCGCGGCGGCCGGCTTATTTGCGTGTTCGGCTGCGGCGGCAATCGCGATCGCAGCAAACGCCCCATGATGGGCCGTATAGCCGCGCAACTGGCCGACCATGTGATTCTGACCAGCGACAATCCGCGCGACGAAGACCCGCGTCTCATACTCGACGAAATCATTGCCGGCATGCCGCAGGCTCCCATGGTCGAAGCGGACCGTGCCCAGGCTATTCTTTCGGCCATCTGGAATGCGAAATCGAACGATGTCGTGCTGCTGGCGGGCAAGGGGCACGAAACATATCAGGAAGTTCATGGCCGCCGGTCACCATTCGACGATCGCGAGTGGTCGCGTTTTGCGCTGACCTGGTTGCGCAATCCAAGCCTGTCGACGGACTCGCGTTCGATAACACCCGGACAGTTGTTCCTGGCCTTGAAAGGCGATGTGTTCGACGGCCATGCTTATCTAGAGCAAGTTGGCGCTGCGGGCGCCTGCGCGGCAATCGTAGAGCATCGTAATGGGGCTGTGGCCCTGGCCCAGTTCGAGCTGGGCGATACGCGCGCCGCCTTGGGACGAATAGGCGCGGTGTGGCGCCGCCATTTCGAACTGCCCGCTATTGCGGTTACCGGCAGCAACGGAAAAACCACGACCAAGGAAATGATCGCCTCGATTCTGCGCGCCTGGCAGGGGGACGAAGGCGCCCTGTCCACGGCGGGCAATTTCAACAACGATATTGGCGTTCCGCTTACATTGCTGCGTCTTCGAGAGCCGCATCGCGCGGCTGTATTCGAGCTGGGCATGAACCACCCGGGAGAGATCGCGCATTTGGCGGCGATGGCGCAGCCGACGATAGCCCTGGTAAACAATGCACAGCGCGAGCATCAAGAGTTCATGCACACGGTCGAGGCCGTGGCCCGCGAAAACGGCGCTGTGCTGGCGGCTTTGCCTGGGCAAGGCGTTGCTGTCTTTCCCGGGGACGACGAATACACCGGTTTATGGCGCGAGCTGGCCGGCGGGCGCCGCTGTCTGACTTTTGGGCTGGATGCGTCGTTCGACGTCCATGCCGATCAGATTCACGCGGAACCGGCCCGCACTTTATGCCAATTGCATACTCCATCGGGCATGTGCGCATTGGCGCTGGCCGTACCAGGCCTGCACAATTTGCGTAACGCGCTTGCCGCCGCGGCTTGCGCCAGTGCGGCCGGAGTTCCGCTGGACTGCATCAAGCGCGGGCTGGAAAGCTTCCACCCCGTTTCGGGACGCATGCAGCCGCATCGCCTTGATGGCGGTTTGCAGCTGATCGACGATACCTATAACGCCAACCCGGATTCGGTACGCGCGGCCATCGATGTGCTGGCGAGCCTGGCCGGAGCCAGGGTGCTGGTGTTGGGCGACATGGGCGAAGTGGGGGCGCAAGGTCCCGCCATGCATACCGAAGTGGGCGCGTATGCCAAAGAGCGGGGCATCGGAGCGCTGCTGGCGTTCGGCCCCGCCGCGCGGCATGCCGCGCAGGCATTCGGGGAGGGCGCGCAAGCATACGATTCCATTGACGAGCTGGTCGGCTACCTGAATACCTTGGGCCCGGCCAACATCTTGGTGAAAGGTTCGCGAAGCATGCGCATGGAACGCGTAGTACAGGGTTTTTTAAAGCAAACAATGAACAAGAACAAAGGGGAGCACAATGCTGCTTGAGTTGGCGCGCTGGCTGGCGGATTCCCATATGCGGGCATTTGGCGTGTTCGAATACATTACATTGCGAGCCATGCTGGCTTGCGGCACGGCCCTGCTTATCGGGCTGTATGCCGGGCCGCGCGTCATTCGCAAGCTGACTGAAATGAAAATCGGGCAAGCCGTGCGTTCATACGGTCCGCAATCGCATTTGCAGAAAACCGGCACGCCCACCATGGGCGGCGCATTGATCCTGATCGCCATCGCCGTCAGTACATTGCTATGGGCCGACTGGACGAATCGTTTCGTCTGGGTGGTGCTGCTGGTTACGTTCGGCTTTGGATGGATAGGCTGGGCGGACGACTACAAGAAGGTTGTCAACCACGACCCCGAAGGCATGTCTTCCCGCCGCAAGTTTTTCTGGCAAACGCTGATCGGCATTGTCGCGGCGATTTACCTGACCTTTGCCGTATCGGCTCCCGCCAATGCCGAATTGTGGCCGCTGTTTCGCGACTGGATACTAAGCGGCTTTACCCTGCCGTTGCCCACGCGCGCTGACTTGATCGTGCCTTTTTTCAAAAGCGTAAGCTATCCGCTGGGCGTATTCGGCTTTGCGGCGTTGACCTGGATGGTGATCGTCGGCTCGAGCAATGCGGTCAACCTGACCGACGGGCTGGACGGCTTGGCCATCATGCCGACCGTGATGGTCGGCAGCGCGCTTGGCATCTTCGCCTATGTGGTGGGACGGGTCGATTACTCCAAATATTTGCTGTTTCCCTATATTCCGGGCGCATCCGAGCTTATGGTCCTGTGCGCGGCCATTGCCGGCGCCGGCCTGGCTTTTCTATGGTTCAACACCTATCCGGCCCAGGTTTTCATGGGCGACGTGGGCGCGCTGGCCCTGGGCGGCGCCTTGGGCACGATTGCCGTCATCGTGCGCCAGGAAATAGTGCTGTTCATCATGGGGGGCGTGTTCGTGGTGGAAACCTTGTCCGTCATGCTTCAGGTTTCCTATTTCAAGTACACCAAAAGACGTTATGGCGAGGGGCGGCGCATTTTCCGGATGGCGCCCTTGCATCATCACTTTGAAGTAGGCGGCTGGAAAGAAACGCAGGTGGTCGTGCGCTTCTGGATTATTACCATGATGCTGGTGCTGATTGGCCTGTCGACGTTGAAATTGCGATGAATACATATTCCTTCCCTTCGGTCGCTGCGGGCAAGCTAACCCTGATTCTCGGTTTGGGCGAGACGGGTGCGGCCGCCGCGCGCTGGTGCGCCAGCCATGGCGCCCGCTTGCGCGTGCTTGATACGCGCGAGCAGCCCGGCGGGATGGATGCTTTGCGCGGCGAACTGGCCGATGCCGGCGTCGAGTTTCGCTTGGGCGCCGGGCACTTGAACGACGATGCCCTGATCGACGTTGAACGTATTGTCCTGAGCCCGGGGCTGTCGCCTTTGCAAGAGCCGGTCAAAGAGTTCTTGGCGCTGGCGGCAAAGCGTGGAATCGAAGTGCTGGGCGAGATCGAGCTGTTTGCCCGCGCACTGGCCGACATGGCCGAGCAGGGCTATCGGCCCGGCGTGCTGGCGGTCACAGGCACCAATGGCAAGACCACGGTTACCGCAATGACGCGGCAGTTGGTGCAGGCTTGCGGGCGCAGTGTCCGCGCGGCAGGAAACATCAGCCCGGCCGCGCTGGCCGCCTTGAGCGAAGCGATACAGGCCGGCGATCTTCCCGACGTATGGGTACTGGAGCTGTCCAGCTTTCAGCTTGAGTCCGTGTCCAGCCTGACGCCTGATGCCGCAGTGGTGCTTAACGTGACGCAGGATCATCTGGACTGGCATGGCTCCATGCAGGCGTATGCCGCGGCCAAGGCCAAGCTGCTGAAATTGTCCAGGCTTGTCGTGATAAACCGCGACGACCCCATGGTTCTGGCCATGGCGCCCGAGCCCCGCGCCTTGCAGGTGCGCTCGTTCGGGCGCGATGTTCCGCATTGGGCAGGCGATTTTGGGTTGGAGGGCAACCATGGGCTGGCATGGCTATGCGTCTGCGAGGACAATGATTTCGATCTGCCCGCTCCCACGGCGGGCAAGCGCCGCAAAGCCGCGGAAGAACCATTGCGCGAAGCCGGGCGGCTTTCCAGGCTGATGCCGACCGACGCCTTGCGCGTACGAGGCCAGCATAACGCCCTTAATGCATTGGCTGCCTTGGCGCTGGCCCGCAGCCTGGGGCTGGGGTGGGGCAATATGCTGCGCGGGCTGCGCGAATACGCCGGCGAACCCGATCGCGTCGAGTTCGTGCGGGCGGTTGCAGGCGTCGACTTCGTCAACGATAGCAAGGGCACCAATGTCGGCGCTACTGTGGCGGCGCTGGAAGGCCTGGGGCAAACCAGCGTGCTGATCGCCGGCGGGCTGGGCAAGGGTCAGGATTTTTCGCCATTGGCGAAAGCGGTCCGCGAGCATGCCCGCGCTGTCGTGCTGATAGGCCAGGACGGCCCGGCAATCGGCGAGGCCTTGGCAGATTGCGGCGTTCCGCTCGAGTTCGCGGCAACGCTCGACGAAGCGGTGGGGCGCGGATTTGACCTGGCGCAGCCAGGCGACGCCGTGCTGCTGTCGCCGGCGTGCGCCAGCATGGACATGTTCAAGAACTACAAGCATCGCGGCGCCATGTTCGTCGAGGCGGTGCAGGACTTGGCCCTGGATCACGGGGAGGTAGCATGAGCCGTTTCGCGGATCTGACCTCAGGTGTGAATGCCGTAAGACCCGGGCGCACGACAATGCCGAATTTCGATTTGTCGCTCATCGTCGCTACGGCGACGCTAGTGCTGTTCGGTTTGCTTATGGTGTATTCGGCGTCGATTGCGCTGGCCGATGGCCCGCGCTACGAAAGTTACGGCCGTTTCTATTTTGTGATCCGCCATGGGTTGTTTGCCATGGTCGGCGTGCTGTGCATGGGATTCGTCCTTAGCGTGCCGATGAAGGTATGGCACAAGCTGGCCTTGCCGCTGTTTGCAATAAGCATATTGCTGCTGATCGTCGTGCTGGTGCCCGGCATAGGCCGCGAGGTCAATGGCGCACGCCGCTGGCTGCCCCTGGGGCCCATCAATTTCCAGCCGTCCGAGCTCATGAAAGTCGCCATCATCCTGTATGCCGCGGACTATACGGTGCGCAAGCAAGAGCACATGCATAATTTCTTCCGGGGCTTTTTGCCCATGGCAGCCGCGCTGGGCGCGGTAGGCATGGTGCTGCTGCTGGAGCCCGACCTTGGCGCCTTTATGGTCATCGTGGCCATCGCCGTGGGAATTTTGTTCATTGGCGGTATCAACGGCAAACTGTTTTCCAGCCTGCTGGCTGTGCTGGTGGGCAGCTTTTTGCTTCTGATCTGGGCCTCGCCCTGGCGGCGCGAGCGGCTGTTCGTGTACCTGGACCCATGGAATCCGGACAATACATACGGCAGCGCCTACCAGTTGTCGCACTCATTGATTGCCTTCGGCCGAGGCGAATGGCTGGGCGTCGGCCTGGGGGCCAGCATCGAGAAGCTGCATTATTTGCCTGAAGCGCATACCGACTTCATTGTTGCAGTCATCGGCGAAGAGCTCGGCTTCATCGGAGTGGCCGGCCTGGTGATCATGTTCGCCTTTCTTGTATGGCGCGGTTTCGATATTGGCCGCCAGGCAATCGCGATGGAGCGCACATTCAATGGTCTTGTCGCCCAGGGCGTAGCACTGTGGTTTGGCGTGCAGACGTTCATCAACATCGGCGTTTGCGTGGGTTTGCTGCCGACCAAGGGGCTTACCTTGCCATTGGTCAGCTACGGCGGCTCGGGCATAGTCATGAACCTGGTGGCCGTTGCCTTGCTATTGCGCGTCGACCACGAAAACCGAAACATGATGCGAGGTAAGCGGACATGAGCCAGCGTACTTTGCTTATCATGGCGGGCGGCACGGGCGGGCACATCATGCCGGGCCTGGCCGTGGCGCACGAGATGCAGCAGCGGGGCTGGCGCGTTGTGTGGCTGGGCCACCCCGAACGCATGGAAGGCCGTTTGGTTCCCGCGCAAGGTATCGAACTGGTTGCCCTGCGTTTTGCCGGCGTGCGCGGCAAAGGCGCGGGGGCGCTGCTGAAGCTGCCGTTTACGCTGTTGGCCGCGTGCCGCCAGGCTTATCGCAGCCTTAAAGACATACGGCCGGACGTCGTGCTGGGCATGGGCGGCTATGTTGCATTCCCAGGCGGACTGATGGCGGCGCTGTGCCGCATTCCGGTCGTCATTCATGAACAGAATGCCGTGGCCGGCACGGCCAATCGCTGGCTTGCGAAAATCGCGCGCAAAGTGCTGGTAGGCTTTCCGGGGGCATTGCCCGGCGCCTTGATGGTGGGCAACCCGGTGCGCCGCGAAGTCGTGAGTCTGCCAGCGACGGGCCGGCGCTATGGCGAGCGCCAGGGCGCCCTGCGCGTGCTGGTCATAGGCGGAAGCCTTGGGGCGCAGGCGCTTAATAGCGTTGTGCCGCAAGCCATTGGGCAACTGGATGTTGATTCACGTCCCGTCGTTACGCACCAGACAGGCGAGCAACAGATCGACGCCGTGCGCGCCGCATATGCCCAGGCTGGCGTGCAGGCTGATTGCGTGGCGTTTATCGACGATATGGCTGCTGCGCTGTCGCAGGCCGATCTGTTGATTTGCCGCGCCGGAGCCATGACGGTGGCCGAGGCGGCGGCGGCCGGCGTGGCTGCGCTGTTTATTCCCTTGCCTCATGCCATCGACGATCATCAAACGGCCAACGCCCGCTATTTAAGCGAATGCGGCGGCGGCTGGCTGCAGAAACAATCTGAATTTTCGGCGTCCTGGCTAGCGCAGTGGTTGAAGGAACGTACTCGCCAGGAGTTGCTTCAGGTGGCAAGCCATGCGCATGAGCATGCTTGCCTCAATGCCGCGCAGCAAATAGCGGACGCCTGCGAGCAAGTATCTAGGAGAGCCGAATGAAGCATAGAATACACAGCCTGCATTTTGTGGGAATAGGCGGCTCGGGCATGAGCGGCATTGCAGAGGTGCTGTTGAACCTGGGTTATGCCGTAAGCGGGTCCGACATACAGGAGTCCGCCGTGACGCGGCGCCTGGCAAGCTTGGGAGCCCGTGTCAGCATCGGACACGATGCCGCGAATGTTAAAGGCGTCGGCGCCATTGTGACGTCGACCGCGGTGTCGGGCGACAACCCCGAGGTGCTGGCCGCGCGTGCCGCGCGTATTCCGGTCGTGCCGCGCGCACTGATGCTGGCCGAGCTGATGAGACTCAAGCGCGGTATTGCCGTTGCGGGTACGCACGGAAAAACCACGACCACCAGCCTGGTGGCCAGCGTGCTTGCCAGCGGCGGGCTGGATCCCACGTTCGTCATTGGCGGACGCTTGAATTCCGCCGGTGCCAACGCCCGTCTGGGCCAGGGCGACTACATTGTGGTCGAGGCCGACGAGTCTGATGCGTCGTTCCTGAATCTATTGCCGGTGATGGCAATCATCACGAACATCGACGTGGACCATATGGACACGTATGGGCACGATGTCGCCAAGCTAAAAAGCGCCTTCATCGAATTCACTCAGCGCCTGCCGTTCTACGGCAGCGCAATCGTCTGCAGCGACGACGCCAATGTGCGCGAGATCATTCCTTTTATTTCCCGACCGGTGACTACGTATGGCGTCAATGAAGACGCCTTGGTCCGTGCCGTCAATGTGCGTGCGCAGGGTACGCGCATGTATTTCGACGTGCGCCGCCGCGGCGCCTCGGGCGACTTGCCGGTTCTGTCGATTACCTTGAATCTGCCGGGGCTGCACAACGTGCTTAACGCGCTGGCGGCCATTGCCGTGGCGACTGAGCTGGGTGTCTCCGATGCGGCCATTTCGGAAGCGCTGGCGGTCTTCAACGGCGTAGGGCGCCGGTTTACCGCGTGCGGCGATTTTCCTGTGTCGCAGGCTCGCGGCGGCGGCATGTTCACGCTTATCGACGATTATGGCCATCACCCCGTGGAAATGGCGGCAACGCTGGCCGCCGCGCGCGGCGCATGGCCGAACCGGCGCATAGTGCTGGCATTTCAGCCGCACCGCTACACCCGCACGCGCGACTGCTTTGAGGATTTCGTACGGGTCCTGAGCTCGGCCGACGCGGTCTTGCTGACCGATGTCTACCCCGCCGGAGAGCAGCCGCTGGTGGCCGCTGACGGCCGCGCATTGACCCGCGGCATCCGCGTGGCGGGTAAGGTCGAACCTTTGTTCGTCGAGGCTGTGTCGGATTTGCCGCAAGCCATCGTCGATTTTGTCATTGATGGCGATGTGGTGATTGTGATGGGTGCCGGGTCCATCAGCAAGGTTCCCGCGCAAGTTGGAGAGTTGGTATGAGCATGCAATTTGGACGTGTCGTCGTGTTGTACGGAGGTCGATCGGCAGAGCGGGAGGTCTCGCTGATGTCCGGCCAGGGCGTATACGAAGCATTGCGCGGCGCGGGAGTCGATGCTCATTTGTTCGATACCGGCACGCAGCCCCTGACTGAATTGATTCAGGCAAAATTCGATCGTGCATTCATCGCCTTGCACGGCCGCTACGGCGAAGATGGAACGGTGCAGGGCCTGCTGGAGTTGATCCGCCTGCCTTATACCGGCAGCGGCGCCATGGCCTCGGGCTTGGCCATGGACAAGATCATGACCAAGAAGGTGTGGCAGCAGTACGGCTTGCCGACGCCCGGCTACGCCGTGCTGACGGAAGATACCGATCTTGACGCGGTGGTCGAGGCCTTGGGTTTGCCGCTTATTATCAAGCCGCCCCACGAAGGCTCGACCCTCGGAGTAACCAAGGTAGAGCAAGGGGCGCAGCTGCGCGAAGCCTATCGCCTGGCTGCGCGCTACGACGAATTTGTGCTGGCCGAAAAGTTCATTGCCGGGCGCGAGCTGACGGTGCCCGTGCTGGGCAAGGGCAAAACGGCCCGTGCGCTGCCGGTGATCGAAATCGTGGCGCCCCAGGGCAACTACGACTACGAGCACAAGTATGTGTCCAACGATACGCAATATATTTGCCCCGCCTCGCTTGCCCCCGAGTTGACAGCGCAGATCATGGATTTGGCTGTGAGGTCCTATACCTCGCTGGGCTGCGAAGGGTGGGGGCGTGCCGACTTCATGCTGGATGCGCAAGGCCGTCCCTGGTTGCTGGAAATGAATACGTCGCCGGGCATGACCAGCCATTCGTTGGTGCCCATGGGGGCCAAGGCTGCCGGCATGAGCTATGCCGAGCTATGCCTGGCAATTCTGGAAAGCGCCTCCTGCAAAGTGCAGCCGCCGCCCGATTCCGCCGCCAAATAGGAAAATCGAACCGTGTTCAACGACGCTCGTCTCACTAACTTCATTGCGAATACGCTGGCTTTGCTGGCTGTATTGGCTATGATCGCGAGCGTCGTCATCTGGGTGGCCCAACGGCCGTATTTCACGATTACCCAGCTTCAGATAGAACCGGTTCAGGGCGACGACCTCAGCTATGTTTCCGCCGCCGCGGTGCGGGCGACCATCGCGGGCCAGCTCACCGGCAATTTCTTTACCGTGGACCTCGATCGCACCCGCGACTTGCTTGAAACCGCGCCCTGGGTGCGCCACGCGCGCATTCGCCGTGTATGGCCCAATACACTGCGCGTTCAAATAGAAGAACAGCAGCCGCTGGCCTTATGGAACGAGAATCAAATGATCAATACCTGGGGCGAAGCGTTCAGCGCCAACCAGGGAGAATTGCCCGACGATTCGGGCCTGCCGCATTTTTATGGTCCTGATAATTCCGAGCGCCTGGTTGTGCAGCGCTATGCCGAAGTGGCCCGCTGGTTTGCCCCGTTGAACATGCACGTGCGCGAGATCAGCCTGAGCCCTCGCTATGCCTGGTCGGTCGAGCTGTCCGACGGCCTGCGCCTGAGCCTGGGGCGCGACCCGGCCGCCGATGTGGCTGACCCGCATGGGCGCGCTGGCGCGCAGCCTTTTGCCGCCCGGATAGAACGATTTGTGAACGCCTGGCCTGGGCTGACTCAACGGCTTAACGGCCGTGCAGTGAATAGTGCCGATTTACGTTACGCCAACGGTTTTGCAATAACGTTGGCGCCTGTTTCACCTACCTCTACTAAATAGAAAAACTATGACCCGTGATATCAAGGATTTGATCGTCGCACTCGATATCGGCACCAGCAAGGTGGTGGCTGTAGTGGCCGAGATACTGCCCGAAGGACGCTTTGAAGTGATTGGCCTGGGCCAGCACGAGTCCCAGGGCATGCGCAAGGGGGTGGTGGTCAATATCGAAGCGACGGTGAATTCGATCCAGCGTGCGCTCGAAGAAGCCGAACTGATGGCCGACTGCAAGATCCGCGAGGTCTATACGGGCATTGCGGGCAGCCATATTACGAGCTTCAACTCCAGTGGCATGGTGGCGGTCAAGGACAAAGAGGTGACGCCTACCGACGTCGCCCGTGTCATCGAAACCGCCAAGGCCGTCAATATTCCTACCGACCAGCAGGTTCTGCATGTGCTGACGCAAGAGTTCATTGTCGACTCCCAGGAAGATATCCGCGAGCCCATAGGCATGAGCGGCTTGCGGCTGGAAGTGCGCGTGCACATTGTCACCGGCGCGGTCAGCGCGGCGCAGAATATCGTGAAATGCGTGCGCCGCTGCGGCCTGGAAGTTCAAGACCTGATTCTTCAGCCGCTGGCTTCCAGCCTGTCGTGCTTGACGGCGGACGAAAAGGAATTGGGCGTGGTGCTGGTCGATGTGGGCGGCGGTACGACAGACATAGCCATTTACACGGGCGGCGCCATACGCCACACCGCGGTCGTGCCGATCGCCGGCGACCAGATTACCAGCGACATCGCCGCCATGTTGCGCACGCCCACCCCCGACGCCGAAGAGATCAAGCTGCGGTTCGGCATTGCCAAGCAAGTATTGGCCAGCGCCGACGAGCACATCGAAGTTCCGGGACTGGGAGACCGGCCCAACCGCCAGGTAAAACGCCAGGCGCTGGGCGCGGTCATCGAGCCGCGTGTCGAAGAATTATTTACGTTCGTCCAGCAGATCGTGCGCGAGTCGGGTTACGAAGACTTGCTCGCCTCGGGCGTCGTGCTGACTGGCGGCACGGCGCTTATGCCCGGCATCGTCGAGCTGGCCGAAGATGTGTTCTTGAAACCAGTGCGTATCGCCGTGCCCAACTACGAAGGCAGTCTGGCCGACGTTATGCACAATCCGCGCTTTTCAACCGTGATGGGCCTGTTGCTTGAAGCGCGCTTGCAGCGAGTGCGCGGACGCAAAGTGGCTCAGCAAAAGGGCAGCGTCAAGAGCCTGCTGACGCGGATGAAGGAGTGGTTCATTAATTAGGGCTCATAGAAAGCCTTAAGGGGCGGGCTTGAAGACCTGTCCTCGGGAGACGTGTCAAATTAGGTGCGAGTCAACAGGCTGGCATTTCTTTTGAAGCGATTTCCGAAATAGCAGTACTGGGGATTTTTTTTCGTGTTTATCGCTTTTTATTTGGAAATGTGAGGGAGTCAATCATGATGAATTTTGAGATGCTCGATAACAGCGGCAGCGGTACCGTTATCAAAGTAGTGGGTGTGGGCGGTGCAGGCGGCAATGCCGTTTCGCACATGATCCGCTCGGGTATTCATGGCGTGGATTTCATTTGCGCCAATACCGATGGGCAAGCACTGGCCACCAGCGAAGCGCCTGTACAGATCCGTCTGGGGCGCACAGGTCTGGGCGCCGGCGCCAAGCCCGAACAAGGCCGTGCCGCCGCAGAGACGGCGCGTGAGGAAATCCGTGCGGCCCTGACCGGCGCGCATATGGTTTTCATCACGGCAGGCATGGGCGGCGGCACCGGTACGGGCGCGGGCCCAGTGGTCGCGGAAGTGGCCAAAGAACTCGGCATTCTTACCGTGGGCGTAGTCACCAAGCCTTTTTCGTTCGAGGGCTCCAAGCGTCTGCGTATGGCCGAAGAGGGCATCAGCGAACTGTCCAAGCATGTGCATTCGCTGATCGTGGTTCTCAATGAGAACTTGTACGACCTGATGGACGAGGATGCCACACAGGAAGATTGCTTCAAGGCCGCCGACGACGTATTGCATAACGCATGCGCCGGGATTGCCGAGATCATCAATGTCGAAGGCAATGTCAACGTCGACTTCGAAGACGTGAAAACCATCATGGGCGAGCAAGGCCAGGCCATGATGGGCACATCCATCGCTTCGGGCGCCGATCGCGCACGCGTTGCCGCTGAACAGGCTATTGCGTGCCCATTGCTGGAAGGCGTGGACTTGCATGGCGCGCGCGGCATGCTGGTCAACATTACCGCCAGCCGTACCTTGAAAATGCGTGAAACACGCGAAATCATGGATACTATCCGCAGCTATGCCGCCGATGACGCCACCGTTATCTACGGCACGGCCTACGACGAATCCATGGGCGAAAACCTGCGTGTGACCGTCGTTGCCACAGGCCTGGGACGCACAGCGGTATCGCGCCCCCAACTGGTGCAGAACCACTCTGAGGTTCTGCGCACCGGCACCGACAACTACCCGGCAATGGGTGGCCAGGATTTCACCAATTCGGATGTTCCCGCCGTAATCCGCAATCCGCGCAGCCAGGCCACGGCCCAGGTACGCGCCCTGGAGACTGCAGGCATGGACCACTTCGACATTCCCGCGTTTTTACGCAAGCAAGCGGACTGAGGACCGGTCAAACACGAAATCCGGCCCTCACATGTTTGTAGGTGCCATTGATTTGGCACCGATCTTGTTCAGGCACGCACGCTTTCCTTTCCCCGGGAGAGCGTGCGTTCGTGTTTCTATGGCGCTTTCTTTGCGCGCAATGCCTGTACATCCGCTGGTTGCACATTACCCTTAAGGCCGCCGAAACTGGTTCGCAGGTAGTTGGCCAGCTCGGCCATCTGCTTGTCGTCCAGACTGTTGGCAAAGCCCGGCATGTCTTGGCGTGCTTGATTTCCGGGGAACTGCTTGGCTGTGATCCCATGCAGCATGACCAGGACCAGATTGTTGGGATCATCGTTTCTGACGGTGGAGTTTCCCGCCAACGCGACAGTCACATTCGGCTTTCCCTGCCCGTTTGCCGCATGGCAGCCCGCGCACAGGGCAAGGTAGTGCCGCCGCCCCGTAGACTGATCCTGGCCGATTGCGGCGCTTGGCGTAAAAGGCACTGGCTCGGCTGGTTTATCTCCGGTCAGGTACCGGACCATGGCTTTGTTGTCCGACTCGGTCAGATATTGGGTGCTGTGATGGAAGGCATCGAACATTTCGCCATAGGCGGAGCCTTGCGGCGCAATGCCCTGGGCCAGGAATTGTTGCAGCGCCTGGGGACTCCAGCCGCGCGCCGCCAGCGCGTCGGGCGTGATATCCGGGCCGACGATACCGCCCAGATTACCGCCTTGAAGACTGTCATGCAGCTTCAACTGGCCAAATTTGCCGCGCGGCGTATGGCATTCCGTGCAGTGTCCCAGCGAATTGGTGACGTAGCGGCCTCGCACCCATTCCGCTGAGTTCCCTGCGGAAACATCTGGCAAAGTGTCTTTCAGGAAAAGCAGGTTCCACCCGCGCAGCAAGGGGCGCAAGTTGAAGGGGAAGGACACTTCGTTGTCCCGGTTCGGCACCGCGACGGGCCGTATGCTTTGCAAGTACGCGAAGATGGCGTCGCTGTCCTCGCGCGTCACGCCGCGGTATGTGGTGTAAGGCATGGCCGGATACAAGGGATGATCCGGCGCAAGGCCATCGTGCAAGGCCTTGTAAAAATCCGCCGACGTCCAGTTTCCTATCCCGTATTGCTTGTCCGGCGTGATGTTGGTTCCGTAGATTGTTCCGAACGGTGTGGGGATGGGAACTCCGCCGGCAAACTGGGCGCCGGCCTTGCTGGTGTGGCACGCAGTGCAGTCGCCGGCCTTGGCCAGATATTTTCCTTTGGCAATGAGCTCTTGCGACGGTGCCGCCTGGTCGACGGCCGAGGTCTCGTAACGCGGATCAAGCAGGCCCGACAATACGACGACGCCAACGACTGCCGCCACCAGGATCACGCCGCCTACGGCTATTCTGGCTTTCATGTGTGCGCTCCTTTAATTAGCCCAGGCGTCGCCAGGATGGCTTCTTTCATGGCTTGGTGGTATCTGACATACCCCGTGCAGCGGCAGATATGGTCGTTCAAGCTATCGGTGACCACGGTCTCGATCTGGCTGGCTTCTATCGGTTCGCGCTTCAGTCGTTCGATCAGCACCGTAGCGGCATTGACGAATCCCGGCGTGCAATAGCCGCATTGAAAGCCGTAGTTTTCAAGAAACTTTTGTTGAACGGTGGACAAGCCTGTGACTTCGCCGGCCTCGTTGCGCGTGGCGTGGGCCTCGACTGTGCGGATCTTGCGGCCGTTGAAGTAGGCGGCTCCGGTGATGCATGTGCGGATCTCTTCGCTGCGGCCGTTGTCGTTGTCCAGTATGACGACGCAGGCGCGGCAGATGCCCTGGCCGCAGCCCAGTCGCGTTCCCGTAAGATTTGCATATTCGTGCAGCAAATCGATCATCATCAGGCTTTCGGGCACATCGAAGGGCCCTGCAGCGGCTCCGTTGATCGTCATGGAAACTGTAATTGTCTTGATGCTCATGCCAGCGCCTCCTGGATTGTCTCGGCCGTAACGGGCAGGGAGCGGAACCTGTGCCCCGTGGCATGGGTAATGCCGTTCACGATGGCGGCGACGATCGGAATCATGGCCACTTCAGCCATGCCCTTCGGTGGATCCGTCTCGGACAAGGGCGGCAGTATCTCGGCGGTCTGGGTCCACAAGGCCACTTCCTTGGCCAGCGGCACGTGAAAGCGATTGAAATTCCAGGTCCCGTCGCCGGGCCCGTCTTCATACAAAGGCAGGTGTTCGTATAAAGCGTGGCCTATGCCCATGGCAATGCCGCCTTGTATCTGGCCCGAGACCAATTCCGGAGAGATCAGTGTTCCGCACTCGAGAACTGAGTGATGATTCAATAGTTGCACCTGTCCGTTGTCGCGATGCACCGCGACCTCGGCCAGCGTCGCCATGGCCGAGTAATACGTGACGGCGGCATTATTGCGTTGGACCGGCGGATAATAGACTGCGCTGCGGGGGGTGAACTGATAGCGGCCCATGCTTTTGCGGGTCGTGCCAAGTTTTGTATTGGCTCCTGCGTCTATCGTGGCGACGCCGGGCTTGTTGCTGCTGGCGGCGGAGTTCGGTGCCGTGCCAGCCGAGCCGTCCGGCTTGGCATTGGAGCCTGTTTCGGCGTTGCCGCCCGCGTCGGGGCCATGCCCGCCATTTTCGTCGTGATCTCCAGTGTATTGACGCGTGTTGGGCGTGGCGGCGCTGCCGGCTGCGCCCGGCCTGGACGGCATTTGCCCCGGCGTGCCGGAGGATGGGCTTCCAAAGCACAGCGCCAGCCCATCAAGAGGCAGGCGAACTTGTGTACCTTTGATATTGAAGTCGGCCTCGGTCCATTGCCAGCGGTTAAAGCCATGGACGGCGGCGCCGACTACGGCTCCGATCTCATGCGCTTTGGCCGCCAGCTGTTTCAAGCTTAGGCCTTGCATGCCATTGGCGGTCAACAGGCCGTTTTCCCACCGCGCGTCTTCGCGGCGCAGTGAGTAGGGCGCCGCCTGTCCGCCGCCTATCCCGTGACTCCAGATTGCCACGGCGGCAGGCCACAGGCCGTGATCGAAGATAATGCGGCAAGCTTCCCGCGTAGTATGGGTGTAATAGAATGCCGAGTTCGATGCGCTGGCAGGCGAGGCATACGCGGGCGTCCATGTTGGATCGGCAGACAGCTTGTCCTGGTCTTCCTGGCTCATCAGATATGGATCGCCGCTGGAGGTCATGGGAAGATCGGGCCAGTCGGTGATGGCGAATCCCAAGTCGGTGGCCGGTTCTCCCAGCCAGCGCGCGCAGGCCAGGGCCTGCGAGGTGCTCATGCCGGTTCCGATTTCCGTACCGGAGTGCCGCAACAACACCTTGCCCTCGGGACTGAGTTCTACCTTGGCAAGCGATGATTCCGCGCCTGTTCCGAAGTCCTTTTGCACGCATGCGAACCCGACACCATAGAGGCGCGCCGGATCGCGCGCTTCAAATTCGGCTTTGCGTTTCTCTCGATCGCGCCAGACAGGATGTTGCTGTGCGCGCTGCAGAACCTCGTCGGCGCGCACAGCGCCCGCGGGGATTGCGCCCTGGGTGTTCTTCATGCCGGTTTTCAGTACATTGCGCAGCCTGAATTCAATGGGGTCCAGACCCAGTTCGTGCGCAAGTTCGTCAACCAGCATTTCGGTGGCGGCCATGGATTGCAAGGTGCCGTAGCCTCGGGCAGAGCCGGCGTCGATCGCCCGCGTGGCGTCGGCCCGGGCAGTAAAGTCGGACTTGGGCAGGTAGTAGATGGACTGTGCAGCGGTGGCCGCCACCATGGCGACGGAAGGAGAGAAATTGCTTCGGCCGCCCCCATTGGCCACAAACTGGGCAGCACAGCACTGGATCAGGCCCGATTTGCGGTCTACTGCGATCGTATAGTCCATATCGAAGGCATGGCGCTTGAGCGATGTCTGGAACTGTTCATAGCGGTCATTGGCGATCCGTACCGGCTTGCCGTCTGAATATAGGGCGCACACCATGCCGTAGAACGGCATATTGCAATGGTCTTTGGACCCATAGCCGACGGTGTAGCAAGGATGCATGACCAATGTCTTGACGTTGAAATGCGTCTTGGCCAGCATGGCGGCCGCCGTGGCCGCCACTTCGCTGGGCGACTGCGTGGGCACTACCAGGTGCATGGTCTGCGTCGCAGCATCATGCCAGCAGTTGGCGTTATCGGGCTCCAGTGCCGCGGTGTCGGTCGACTGCGATGTGAACTTGCGCTTCAAGACCAGCCAGCCTTCGGGCGGGTTGTCCAGTTCGTGCTGGATTTGTTGGGCGAAGTGCATGCCTTCCTGCCCGATGTCGCCGTGATTCTTGCCGTCGGGCCAGACGGGAAGATGTTTGCGCATCTGGCTCGGAAATATCGGCGCGTCTTTAAGGCTGGAGAAGACATCCTCGGCGTACCCATCCTTGCCGCCTACCCGTACATATCGAAAGTTGCCCCATGGGTCGCGCTGCAAGGGCCCTGTCTGGTTGCCGTATTTGATGACGTCTGTCTGGAATTGGAGTGCGTCCTTGGCCAGCCGGAAGCGCGCGAAATCATGGAAAATCAGTATGGCGACAGCGTGGCCCAGATAGGCGGGCGTCTTGCCTGTCGGCAATAGCATGTCGTCGCCATAAAATTCCGTAAAGGCAATGCCGTCGCGCTGCAGCTCGGCTGCGGTCACGATCTTGTCGGGCTTCAGGTCCTGGCCCAGCCTGGTCAAGTCGAAGCCTTGGTAGACAGCGTCGGCCCGCGCAGCGCGAAGAATCAGCGCGTGGCTTTGCTGTTCTGGCCAATTGGGCAGGTCGCGTGCCCGTATGTCGCGGGCAAAGACTTTGGCCCCGCTTACCTTGGCGATGCCATCCACACGAAACTGCGCCTTGCCGGTTGCCGGGTCCCAGCGCACGGGAGTAAGCACCCGCTGATCGAACAGGGCTGCATAAGCCGTGGACCCGAACGGAGCAATATAGACGGTGATGCCGGCAAGGCTGCTTGCCTGAAGAAATCGACGACGTGATAGGCTGGTACGGGACATAGAGATTCCTGACTGCGTATGACGATTAATGGGCCATGCGGGCCAGCAAAAATCAAGCCCGAAAGGAACATGACACCCGCGCAGGGGGCGCCCGGCGGATGCTTGGACAGAGTAGCATTCCATCCTATATTAGTTCCTGGCCGCCTGCGTTAAAATAAGCGAAGGATAGGACCGCGAGTTTGTTACAATGCTAGGCTATATTGCCTTAATTTCAGCTTAGCTCCTCCAGGAACTCATCACAGTTTATGTTACGTCAGCGCACCATTCAAAAAGCGATCAGCACAAAAGGTGTGGGGCTTCATTCTGGCCGTCGAGTCGAGATCACGCTCCGTCCCGCCGACCCCAACACCGGTATTGTGTTTCATCGCGTCGACCTGCCTCAGGTGGTCGACCTGCCCGCACAAGCAGCGGCTGTGGGCGGTACGCGCATGGCGTCGGTTTTGCAAAAGGGCGATGTTCGGGTTTCGACGGTCGAGCATTTGATGTCGGCGCTGTCCGGGCTGGGTATCGACAATCTGCATATCGACCTGACCGCCGAAGAAGTGCCCATTATGGACGGCAGCGCGGGTACTTTTGTGTATTTGCTGCGCTCGGCCGGCCTGCTTGAACAGCCAGCCGCCAAGCAGTTCATCAAGGTGCTTAAAACCATCGAGGTGCAAGAGGGCGAAGGCGAGGACATCAAATGGGCGCGTCTTGAGCCTTACGACGGCTTTGCCTTGTCGTTTGCCATCGACTTCCACCATCCCGCCATCAACTCCACGGCCAATTTTGCCGAAGTCGACTTTGCCCGCGACTCATACGTCAAAACCATCGCCCGCGCCCGTACCTTCGGGTTCGTCAGCGAGGTCGAGGCCTTGCGCGCCGCCGGCCTGGCGCGTGGAGGCAGCCTGGACAACGCTATCGTCATGGACGAATACCGCGTGCTCAATTCCGATGGCTTGCGTTATGACGACGAGTTCGTCAAGCACAAGATCCTTGATGCCATCGGCGACCTTTATCTGCTGGGCAAGCCCTTGATAGCCAAGTACGTGGCGTGCAAGTCGGGCCATGGCCTGAACAACCAGCTTGCGCGTGCATTGCTGGCCGCCCAGGACTCCTGGGAAATTGTTACGTTCGAATCCGCTGCCGCGGCGCCCAAGGCCTTCGCTAACGAATGGAAATTTGCGTAACAGCCCTTTAAGGGGCTTTTAAACGAGTTTGCGTTAGAATATGCCCAGGATTTGCGGTCAACCGCCTTCTCGGTGGCGGACAAGCAAGCGGCTTACGGCGTCCGCCAAAGGCCCCGGCGCAAGATTGTTGCGCAATTCTTCAAAGGCATGCAATGCGCCACTATCCAAAGGCACGGTCTCTTTGGGGCGTGTCGTTTTTGTCTGGTTTTGCAATAAACCAGCTTGAACCTTCACGCTAATTTCGTTAAGGTTCCATCCACTTTCCGCCAATAGCTGAATTATGCGGGGAGCCAATTGCCGCAGTCGCGCCGCATAGGCCGCGCTGGGAACTGCCAGCGTGATTTGTTGTCTGTCTATACGGGCTACCCTGCAAACTTGCGCCAGCGCCGGCGGCAAAACCTTTTTTGCCGCTTGCTCTATCGACAGCAGCATGCGGGCTGTCGTAAGAACATTGGCCCCCTGCTGGTCGCTGCTCAACCAGTCCGTCAGTGTGTGGCTGACCGATTTGCGTTTATTGACGAATCGTCCTGGTATCTGGGGCATGCGGCGCTTAATAAGTATAGTAAGTAAGGAATTATGTAGTGAGAATTGTATTTTCGAAAGGACCGTCCGGCGATTCCAGCGCCAAGGGGCTCAAGCTGTCCCTGGCTGCAGTATTCGCCATTGCCGGGCTAGGAGCCGCGGCGGCGGCCGGCGCATGGGTGCAGGGCCGCGTAAGCCAGCCCGCAACGCTAAGCGTAGTGCAAGAGCAAGCCATCAACGACTTGGCAACGCGCGACTCCAACTATATTCGCGGCAATGTCGACCTGCTGGCCTCGAAGGTTGGCGACTTGCAGGCCCGGCTTATCGAACTGGAAGGGCTCAGCAAGCGTGTGGCCAAGGTGGCGGGGCTGTCGTACACCGACCCCGAAATCCAGGCAGGCATCGTCGATGCCTCGGCTCAGGTCATGGACTATATTACCCCCGATGACGCGGCTTTCGGTTCCGCTGAAGGGTTGGGGCGCGAACTTGACTCCCTGCAGCAACAGGCAGCCCGGCAAAAAGACCGCCTTGCCATGCTTGATGTTGCACTGACGCGCAGGGCCGGCGTCGAGGCCAGCCTGCCCACCTACACGCCTGTCAATTATCCATATTTAAGCTCGTCGTTCGGCTGGCGCCGCAATCCAGTTACCGGCCGGCATGTCATGCACGAAGGGCTGGACTTTGCCGCTCCCAGGGGCACGCCCATCCGGGCCGCGTCCGGCGGCGTGGTTACCGAGGCGCGCTCCATTTCGGGATACGGAAAAATGGTCGAGATTACGCACGGCAACGGACTGGTAACGCGTTATGCCCACGCTTCCAAGCTGAATGTCGCGGTGGGCGACATCGTCGAGAAAGGCCAGTTGATTGCCAATGTGGGCAGTACGGGCCGGTCTACAGGCCCACACCTGCATTTCGAGGTGCGGATGGCAGGCCATCCGCTGGATCCCACTTTGTTCCTGGCCAAGCAAGAAGCCCCGCCCAGTATGGTTGTAGACGCTTCGAAACAAGTTGAAGCCATCTTGCCCGAGGTGCGTTAAACTGTCTCGTTTTCCTGCGGCATTTGCCGCCAACCTCAAATAATAAATGCGCTGGGTAGCTGGCCGCAGGCCGCTGTGCTCGCAGAATCGACACAAGAATGGTTTCTTTGCTAAAAAAGCTTATCGGCAGCCGTAACGACCGGATACTTAAGCAGTATCGCAAACAGGTCGAGCAAATCAATGCGCTCGAGCCGGGTATGGCTGCTTTGTCCGACGAGCAGCTAAAGGCCAAGACCGACGAGTTCCGTCAGCGTTTCCAGGCCGGTACTTCGCTTGATGCCATGCTGCCCGAGGCGTTTGCGGTGGTTCGCGAGGCCAGCAAAAGAGTGTTCGGCATGCGTCATTTCGATGTCCAGATGCTGGGTGCGATTGCCTTGCATAACGGCCAAATCGCCGAAATGCGTACGGGCGAAGGCAAGACCTTGATGGCAACGCTAAGCGTCTACTTGAACGCCTTGTCGGGCAAGGGCGTGCACGTCGTGACCGTCAACGACTATCTGGCCCGGCGCGACGCCGAATGGATGGGCCGGCTGTACGGCTTCCTGGGCATGTCGGTGGGCGTTGTCGTCCCGCAGCAAGAAAACGAAGAAAAAATAGCTGCCTATGCGGCCGACATAACCTACGGCACGAACAACGAATACGGTTTCGACTATTTGCGCGACAACATGGAATACCGCGCGGAAGACCGCCGCCAACGCCAATTGTCTTATGCGATTGTCGACGAAGTCGACTCGATTCTTATCGACGAAGCCCGTACGCCGCTTATTATTTCGGGCCAGGCCGAAGACAATACCGATCTGTACATCCGCATGAATATCGTGCCGCCGATGATGCAGCGCATGGCGGGCGAGCCCAAGCCTCACGAACCCGAGCCCGAGGGTGACTTCTGGGTCGACGAAAAAGGCCAGCAGGTGCATTTGTCCGAGGCCGGCATGACCAAGGCCGAGCAGATCCTGGCCAACATCAGCCTGTTGCCCGCGGGCGAGTCCCTGTACGACCCGCGCCATATTTCGCTGATTCACCATCTTATGGTGGCATTGCGTGCGCATAACCTTTTCTTTCGCGACCAGCAATACGTGGTGCAGAACGACGAAGTGGTCATTGTCGACGAGTTCACCGGCCGGTTGATGGCGGGACGGCGCTGGTCCGACGGCCTGCACCAGGCGGTCGAGGCCAAGGAAGGCGTTCGCATTCAAAACGAAAACCAGACCCTGGCGTCGATTACCTTTCAAAATTACTTCCGCATGTACGACAAGCTTGCGGGCATGACGGGTACGGCCGACACCGAGGCCTTCGAGTTCCAGGAAATCTACAGTCTCGAGACAGTCATCGTTCCGACAAATCGTCCGATGGCGCGTATCGACCAGAACGACCAGGTGTTCAAGACCGATCACGAAAAGTACAACGCCATCAAGGCGGATATCGCCGACTGCCATAAGCGTGGCCAGCCGGTGCTGGTGGGTACGACCAGTATCGAGAACTCCGAGCTGTTGTCGGGCTTGCTGCAGAAAGAAGGCTTGCCGCACGAAGTCCTGAATGCCAAGCAGCATGCGCGCGAAGCCGAGATCGTGGCAGAGGCCGGCAAGCCCGGCCATATCACGATTGCCACCAATATGGCCGGCCGCGGTACCGATATCGTGCTGGGCGGCAGCGTTGAAAAGCAAATCGACCTGATACGAGCGGACGCCAGCATCGCGGCCGAAGAGAAAGCGGCGCTTATCGAGAAGGTCAAGGAAGGCTGGGCTCCGGCCAACGAGGCGGTCAAGGCCGCGGGCGGTTTGCGCATTATTGGAACCGAGCGGCATGAGTCGCGCCGCATCGATAATCAGTTGCGAGGCCGTGCTGGCCGGCAGGGCGATCCGGGTTCTTCGCGTTTTTATCTGTCGCTTGAGGATTCGCTGATGCGGATTTTCGCCGGTGATCGCGTTCGCGCCATCATGGAGCGGCTGCGTTTGCCCGAGGGCGAGCCAATCGAGGCCAAGATGGTGTCGCGCTCTATCGAGTCGGCGCAGCGCAAGGTCGAGGCGCGCAACTTCGATATGCGCAAGCAACTGCTGGAATACGACGATGTCGCCAACGATCAGCGCAAGGTCTTGTATGCCCAGCGCAACGAGGTGCTGGAGTCGTCCGACGTTTCAGAAACTATTGGCAGTTTGCGTGTTGCGGCGATTTCCGAGTTGTTCCGGGCGTATATTCCCGAGCATTCGATGGAAGAGCAGTGGGATGTTCCCGCGCTTCAGGCTTTGCTGGAATCGGATTGGCAAATTGAACTGCCTTTGGTCGAGATGCTCGAGAAAGAGCCGAACTTGACCGACGACGACCTGCATGAGCGGGTGGTGGCCGAGGCCAATCGTTTGTATCAGTCCAAGGTCGATCTTGTGGGCCAGGAAAACTGGGCGCCGTTCGAGCGTTCGGTGCTGCTGCAGTCGATCGACACGCAATGGCGCAGTCATTTGCTGGCGCTGGACCATCTGCGCCAGGGTATACATTTGCGCGGTTATGCACAGAAGGATCCGAAGCAGGAATATAAGCGCGAGGCTTTCGAGCTGTTTTCGGACATGCTGGATCGTATTCGCAATGATGTGGTCAGGTTGTTGATGACGGTGAAAATTCAGTCGGCCGAGCAGGTCGAGGTGCCGGAGCAGGAGCAGGCGAATCTGGACAATGTGAAGTACCATCATTCGGATTACGATGCGGCGCTGAGCGGCGCGGATCCTGGAATCGCCGATGCGGCCGCGGCCGCGGCGGTGCCGAAGGTGGGGCGCAACGATCCTTGTCCTTGCGGCAGCGGAAAGAAGTACAAGCATTGCCATGGGAAGCTGGGGTGATGCTGGATTAGCTTTTATTGGCTAAGTTTAAAAGGGGCTGGATGCAATGCATCTGGCCTTTTTTTTATTGCAACTCCGGGTTGCATGCCTTCTCCTATTCGGCCGTGTTTTGGGTTTTTAAGCGGCCGTTTTCGCTCAGCTGATTTTGCTCAGGTCGCTGCGGCCCGGCTGTGCCGGGGCTACCCGCGCCATCGGCCGTTTTCGGGCGTTCGCATAACGCGCGCGAACGAACAGCCCCCGGCTGTTCGTAAACGCCGCGCTTGAACGGATGCTCACTTGCATCCCGAAAACGGCCGATGGCGCGGCTTGCTCCAACTTCGCAAAATCAGCTGAGCGAAAACGGCCTCGCGTGGGGGATGGTTGGCCACTCTTGTGGATTGGAGTCGGCTTCGTGAATTGGCAATCGTTGAATGCCTATGCGCTGACGGGCACGTGGGCCTGCCGGAAGTGGCAGGCGCGGTGGTTTGCTCCGACTTCGCAAAATCAGTTTAGCTAAACGGCCTGGCGGCGCTGCTTGTTGCTGTTGCGAAATCGGCTGAGCTGAAGGCTCCGCGTGGGGGATTCCGCCGCTTTAAATCAGGAAAACGGAGGCTAGGCCCAGGAATAGGAAGAAGCCGAGGGTGTCGGTGGCGAAGGTCAGGAGGACGGAGGAGCCCATGGCGGGGTCTTTGCCGAAGCGGTCGCGCAGGATGGGGATCAGGACGCCCAGGGTGGCGCCGATAAGCATATTGCCTATCATGGCTATCATCATGACGGCGGCAATGGCCCAGGAGTCGGAGATGAAGCGGGCGAAGCCGGCGGTGATGACGCTGCCGCACAGGCCGACCAGCAGGGTGACGGAGGCTTCGCGCCGGACCAGTTGCCAGGCGTTGGCGCCGCTGATGCGTCCGACGGCCATGGCGCGGATGATCATGGTCATGGTCTGGTTGCCGGAGTTGCCGCCGATGCCGGCGACGATGGACATGAGGAAGGCCAGGATGACGATGTGGCTGACGGTTTCTTCGAAGCGGGAGGCGACGAAGGAGGCGATGGAGGCGGTGCACAGGTTGACCAGCAGCCAGGGGCCGCGGTTTTTCATGGCGTCCAGGATGGGGGCGAACATGTCTTCTTCTTGCAGACCGGCGCGCGACAAGGCTTGTTCCTGGGAGTCTTCCTGGATGACGTCGACCACTTCGGCGATGGTGACGCGGCCTATCAGGCGGCCCTGGTCGTCCACGACAGGGGCGGAAACGAGATCGTAGCGCTCGAATGCGCCGGCGGCGTCGGCGTCGGAGTCCAGCGGGTGCAGCGCCAGGTAGTCGGTGGTCATTACCTGGGCGACCTGGACTTCGGGTTCGCTGACGAGCAGCCGGGAAAGGGCCAGGGTGCCCAGCAGCTTGTCCTGGCGGTCGACGACGAAGATCTGGTCGGTGTGGTCGGGCAGTTCATGCAGGCGGCGCAGATACCGCAATACGACCTCGAGCGAGACGTCGTCGCGCACGCGCACCATTTCGAAGTCCATGATGGCGCCGACGGTGTCTTCGGGGTAGCCCATGGCTTCGATGAGCTGCGCGCGCTCTTCGTCGGTCAGGCCTTTTTGCACTTCGGCGATGACGTCGGGCGGCAGATCGGCTGCCAGGTCGGCGATTTCATCGGCGTCCATGGTGCCGGTGGCCGCCACCAGGTCCTGGTGGTCCATGGACTCGATGAGCGACTCGCGAGCCCAGTCGTCGACTTCAAGCAGCACGTCGGCGTCGTGTTCGGCGTTGACCAGTTGCCAGACGGCCTGCCGTTCTACAACGGGCAGCGATTCAAGGATGAAGGCGATGTCGGACGGGTGCAGGTCGTTGACAATGGCCTTGATCTCGTTTTCGTGCTGGCGCAGCAGCATGCCTTCGAGCAGGTTCGAACGCTCTTCGTCTTCGTTCTGGCGTTTGGCCAGGGCTTCGACGACCTCTTGGCGCTTGAGGATGGTTTGCAGCTTTTGCAGCGCCTGCTGTGCGTCTTCGGGGTCCAGCCGGCGCGGGATGATGATAGGCTCGTTTTCCGGCACGGCTTGGGTATCCTGCATGGGCAAAAACCTTGATTAAATTACGGGCAGGGGGCTGGGCCTGCGCGTATCGTCGGTGGCGACGTAGGTGAAAGTGGCTTCGGTGACTTTAACGACGTCGGACTGCATGTGCTGGCGTTCGGCGTAGACTTCGACGAAGACGGTAACCGAGGTCTTGCCGGTTTTTACGATCTGCGCATAGAAGCTGACCAGGTCGCCGACGAATACCGGCTGTTTAAAGGTGAAGGCGTTGACCGCAACCGTGACAACGCGGCCGTTGGCGCGCCGGGCGGCGGGAACCGAGGCCGCGATGTCGGCTTGCGACATGATCCAGCCGCCGAAAACGTCGCCATGGATGTTGGCGTCCGACGGTTGGGGCATGACGCGCAAAATGGCGTGCCGGCTGGGCGGCAGCGAGGTTTTTGGGGCTTCTGCGTCCACGATAGCAGCTCCAGAGGTTTGGCTTGCGGGGCGAGCCGGGTGGCGGTGGACTGACGCGCTTGATTCTGGAAGGGCGCCGGCCCGCTTTGTCGACTGTGCCACGCTATTTTAACGGGTCTGTCGCGATAGGGGGCCGAGCGCTGGAATCGCGCTGCCAGCAAGGGATTTGCGAGTATGCCGACAGACCCGGCTATCCGGCAGCCGCGGCTTTGGCGAGCCACCGTTTGGCCAGTTCGACCCAGTAGGTGGCGCCGATGGGAAGCAGGGTGTCGTTGAAGTCATAGCTGCCGTTGTGCAAGGTGCATGGTCCCAGGCCGTGGCCGGCGCTGCGGTGGTCTCCTTGGCCATTGCCTATCCAGACATAGCACCCGGGCTTTTCTTGCAGCATGAAGGCGAAGTCTTCGGCTCCCATGGAAGGGCGTACGGCCTTGTTGACGCGCTCGGCGCCCACGATGTCGGAAGCGACTTGCGCACAGAATGCCGCTTCGTCGGGATGGTTGACGGTGGCCGGGTAATTGCGCGAAAACGTAAAGCGGGGCTTGCAGTTCAAGGCCTGGCAGATAAGCTCGGTGGTCTGGGCCATGCGCTTTTCAATCAGGTCGAGAGCCTCGGTGGAAAAGGTGCGCACGGTGCCGCGCATTTCTGCTTCGTCGGGGATGACGTTGTCGGCCGAGCCGGCGTGTATTTGCGTAACGCTGAGCACGGCCGGGTCGAGCGGGTCCAGGTCGCGCGAGATGATGGTTTGGAAGGCTTGCGCCAATTGCACGGCGGCCATGACGGGGTCGTTGCCCAGGTTGGGCATGGCCGCGTGGGCGCCTTTGCCCTGAATGGCGATTTCAAAGGTGCTGCTGGAGGCCATGATGGGCCCGGGCACCATGCCGAAGGTGCCGGCTTCCATGCCGGGCCAGTTGTGCATGCCGAATACGGCCTGCATGGGAAACAGCGTGAACAGGCCGTCGTCGATCATTTTCTTTGCGCCGCCCTGGCCTTCTTCGGCGGGTTGGAAGATAAGATAGATCGTGCCGTCGAAGTCTCGGTGTGCGGCCAGGTAGCGCGCGGCGGCAAGCAGCATGGCGGTGTGGCCGTCGTGCCCGCAGGCGTGCATCTTGCCGGGATGCCGGCTGGCGTGTTCGAAGGTGTTGACCTCTTGCATGGGCAGGGCATCCATGTCGGCCCGCAACCCGATTGCATGGCCGTTTTGGGCCTTGCCTTCTATGATGCCTACGACGCCTGTTGTGCCCAGGCCCCGGTGCACGCGTATGCCCCACGACTCAAGCTGCTGCGCAACCAGGTCGGAGGTTCTGATTTCCTCGAAGGCGAGTTCGGGATGGGCATGGATGTCGCGTCGGATGGCGGCAAGTTCGGCTTGCCACCCAACGATGGGTTCGGCTAATTTCATGGTCCATGTCCTGTTTTTAATGCTTACTGGTCAACTTTACCCTGATCGCAGGGTATCATCAAACTGTGTAGCATTCGTTAAGGTTCCGCCCATGCAAAAACCCTGGCTGTCGCACTACCCCGACGGCGTTCCGGCGCAAATCGATCCCGACCGTTATGGTTCTTTGGTCGATCTTATCGATCAGGCCTGCGCAACGCACGTCGATAAACGCGCTCTGGTCTTCATGGGCCGCAGCCTTGCCTACGCAGACCTGGACAGGCACGCCAACGCGGTGGCGGGCTGGATACAAGCGCAGGGGCTTGCGGCCGGCAGCCGCGTGGCGCTGATGATGCCCAATGCCATGGCCTATATGGTGGCGCTGGTAGGCGTGTTGCGTGCCGGCATGGTGGTAGTCAATGTCAATCCCATGTACACGGCGCCCGAGCTCGAGCACCAATTGCGCGACTGCGACGCCGACGCCATTTTTATTTTCGAGAGCTTTGCCGCAACTCTTGCGCAGGTGCCGGCCGCCGTTCGCCCGCGCCATACGGTGCTGGTGTCGGTGGGCGATTTGCTGGGCTTCAAGGGCCGGGTTCTTGATTTCGCGGTTCGCTATATAAAGCGGATGATCCCGCCTTACAGGCTGGATTCATGCTTGCGGTTCGGTGAAGTGCTGCGCCAGGGGGCGTTGCAGCGGTTCGTCAAGCCCAATATAAGCGGGGACGACATTGCGGTGCTGCAGTACACGGGCGGCACGACCGGCCTGCCCAAAGGCGCCATGCTGACGCATCGCAATCTGGTTGCCAACGTCCTGCAGGTACAGGCCGTGGCGCGCCCCGTGCTGGGTGAAAAGCAGGGGCAGGGCATGGTCATCCTGACGGCGCTGCCGCTTTATCATATCTTTGCATTGACCGTGTGCGGGCTGTTTGCGGCGCACGCAGGCATGTGCAGCGTGCTTATCGCCGATCCGCGCAAGCTGGCAACGATAATTGCAGCCTGGCGCCGCGATCCGGTCAATATCTTTCCCTCCGTCAATACGCTGTTCAACGGACTGGTCAACCACCCTGCGTTTTCCAGCCTGGATTTTTCAGCGTTGCGCCTGTGTTTCGGCGGCGGTTCGGCGGTGCAGCTGGCCGTTGCCCAGAAATGGCAAAAAGTCACGGGCCTGCCGATTATCGAAGGCTATGGCCTGACCGAGACTTCGCCGGTGGCGCTGGTCAATCCCACCAACGCGACCGAGTATTCGGGCGATATCGGCTTTCCGTTGCCCTCGACCGACGCGCTCGTGCTCGGCGAGCAAGACCGGCCCATGCCTGCGGGCGAAGCCGGCGAACTGGTCCTGCGCGGACCCCAAGTCATGAAAGGCTATTGGCAGCAGCCGGCTGAAACCGCGGCGGCGTTTACCGCCGATGGTTACTTCAGGACGGGAGATATCGGTGTCATGAGCGCGCAAGGCAGGGTGCGGATCATCGACCGCAAGAAAGACATGATATTGGTGTCGGGCTTTAACGTGTATCCCACCGAAATAGAGCAGGTCGTGGCCCAGCATCCGGGCGTGCTGGAATGCGTGGCTCTGGGTTTGCCAAGCGAGCAGACCGGCGAGATGGTCAAGCTGTATGTGGTCAAGAAGGATCCTGGGCTGACCGAGCAAGACTTGCGTGACTGGTGCGCCAAGTCGCTTACAGGCTACAAGCGCCCGCATGTTATCGAATTTCGTTCCAGCCTGCCCAAGAGCAATGCCGGCAAGCTGTTGCGCCGGGTGTTGCGCGACGAGGCCATGCAGTAGGGCTTACTGCCCGCCGGTGGTCGCCGCAACGGTCAGATGCGGCTGTATCAAGGCGTGCAAGGCGGGCGCAATATGCCGGTTGCCGGCATACAGGTGGCCGCCTATCGGCCACGGAGCAACATGGTGCAGGTCTTCGGCTATGCCGCCTGCCTCGCGCACTATCAGTGTGCCCGCGGCGACGTCCCACGGCGCCAGGCCCATTTCCCAGTAGCCGTCATAGCGCCCGCAGGCGACCCAGGCAAGGTCCAGCGCGGCCGAGCCAAAGCGGCGTACGCCGCGCGTGCCGTGCATGGCGGCGCTTAGCGTAGGCATGTATTGATCGTAAAACGAGAAGTCGCGAAACGGCAAGCCGGTGGCCAGCAAAGAGTCTTCAAGCGATTCGGTGTGCGAGCATGAGATCCGGTATTCGTTAAGCCAGGCCCCTACGCCGTGCATGGCCGTGAAAAGCTCTTCGCGGTTGGGGTCGTAGACGACGCCAATGACGGGCGTATCCTGTTGCAAGGCCTGCTCGCCCGTGCAGGTGGATCCGGCATGGGCGATAAGCGCAATGGATACCGCATAATGGGGGATGCCATGCAGGAAATTCGTTGTGCCGTCCAGCGGGTCGATATACCAGGTGGCTGTTGCCGCACTGCTGCCGCCGCTTTCTTCGGCGACAATGCCGAAATTCGGTGTCTGCTCGCGCAGAGTCTCGATAATGGCGGCCTCGGCTTCGCGGTCGGCCTGGGAAACCAGGTCGTTTTGCGCTTTTTTATCGATGATGAGGTCGCCGCGATGGCGCGCATGCGCCTGCAGGATGGCGGCCGCCGCATGCGCGGCGTTCACGGCGGTCTTGAGGCATTCGCTAAGATGCAAGGAAGAAGATTTCATACAATTCGATCTAGCCTGCGGAAGTTCGAGGCTTTTAGTTTACGCAACATTCTGTCCGGCGTCTTGGTCAGCATGCTGTTTGGTGGGCTCATGGCCGAATTGGCCAGCCCGCACCCGGCCGCTGCTTGCCGTCCAATGCCTTTTTTCAGTAGGCCAATTCTGCTTCTGCCATATCCCCGCTTTTTATCATGAGCTTTCAGTTTGAACCCCTGGTTCCGGCTTGCGTGGCGTTCGACAGGGTCGGAACGCCCATGAGCCCGTTGTACGGCGATATCTATCATGCACGCCAGGGGGCGCTGGCGCAGGCGGAGCATGTCTTTTTGGGCGGTAATGGGTTGCCGCAGCGCTGGCGCGGTCGGGCCGGGTTTACTGTTTGCGAGACGGGATTCGGCCTGGGCCAGAACTTTTTGGCCCTGTGGCAGGCATGGCGCGGCGATCCGCAGCGCTCGCGGCGCCTGCATATGGTGGCCTTCGAGGCCCATCCCTTTAGCCGAGCCGATCTTGCCAGTGTCTTGCTGGCGCGCCTGCCCGAGGGCTTGCTTGGCCTGGCGCGGCAGTTGGTGGACCAATGGCCGCCCCTGCTGCCGGGCATGCATCGGCTGGAGTTCGAGGGCGGCGCAGTAACGCTGACCCTGGCTTTTGGAACGGTAAACCGGCTGGCCAGGCTGGTGCAGGCCAGGGCGGATGCCTTTTTCCTGGATGGATTTTCGCCGCTGAAGAATCCCGAAATGTGGACGCCCGCGCTTTTTGGGCAGTTGGTGCGCATGGCGGCCCAGGGGGCGACCGCCGCCACCTGGTGCACCGCGGCCGAGGTGCGCCGCACTATGTCGGATGCGGGTTTTCTGGTTTCCAAAGCCCAGGGCCTGGGACAAACTCGCGATATGACGGTGGCGACGCTGCGTCCGAACCTGGGCCGCGAAGAGCCGCCCGCGGCCTCGCGCGAGCCGGTTCTGATCATCGGGGGAGGCCTGGCCGCTGCGGGCATTGCGCATAGCCTGGGGTTGCGGGGGCAGGCCTCGACAGTAATCGACCCAGTGTTTGCGCAAGGTTTGGGCGCCAGCCATCGAGGCCATATTGCGGCGGCATTGACGCCCTTGATTTCCCGCGACGATGATTTCCGGGCCCGTCTGACGCGGTCCGGAGGGCGGCGCGCATTGCAGCGCTGGCAGGGCCTGGCGGAGATAGCGCGTCCACGCCCTTGCGGCACGGTCGAATTGGTGCAGGATGCCGAAGAAGAGCGCGAACGACGGCAAACCCTGGCCGCCTTGTCGTTTCCCGCGGACTGGGTGCAATGGCAGGACGCGGACCAGGCATCGGCGCGATTGGGTTTCAATGTAGTCCAGGGCGGGGTGTATTTTGCCGATGGGCAACTGATACGTCCCGAGCCGCTGATCGAAGCTTTGCTGGGAGAGGGCCCGGTGCGTTGCCTGGGGTCGCGCGTGGTGCGCCTGGAGCGGTCCCGAGCCGGAGAAGGGTGGCAGGCATTCGGCCCCGACGGCGCCGTGCTGGCAAGTTCCCATACGGTTGTTCTGGCGGGTGCGATGCAGGTTCCCGCCCTGCTGCCCGAGTTTTTGCCAAGCCACGAGCTCTCCAAATTGCGCGCCATGCACGCTCTGGCGGGACAAGTAAGTTATTTTTCGCCCGAAGCCGTGTATGATCCCCAGGTGGTATTGGGCGGGATCGGCTATTGGCTGCCGGGTGTGGACGGTGTATGTGTGGGCGGCAGCACCTATGTCCCGAACGCCATTCAGGCCCAGGTCAGCGCGCAGGGCCACGCGGATATCGCCCGCAAATTGACCGGCCTGGTCGGCTTGCCGCAGCAACAATTGCTGGATTGGGCGAAAAAAGGGCTGGGTTGGGCTGGATGGCGGGCTGTGGTGTCGGGGCGCTTGCCCGTGATCGGCCCGGTAAGGCAGGCGCCGGGATTATGGTTGGCTTGCGCATATGGGTCGCGCGGCTTGACATGGTCTGCCTTGGCAGGAGATATTATTGCGGCGTCGCTGCACCAAGAGCCTATGCCGCTGGAGCGTGATTTATTGCGTGCGATAGCGCCTCGTTAAGCGGGTTTTCAAGTTTTCCGGGTCGTCCGTAATAAGACCGATTTTATTTTATAGCGTAAATCCGTCAAAATAGTGTCTTTTAAGTATGTTTTAGACCATCTCTAATTACCAAGGATTGCGCTGTGCCGCCCAAGTCTGACTTTGCTCACGTGACGCAACTTAACGTCTTACAATTCCTGACGGCGAAATCGACGCGTGCCGATTTCTCTATCGAGGACGCTGGAATGCAGCTTCACATCGAAGCGCATGCCCCCGGCGTCTATCGCTTGCGCTGTGCCCAGGCAAGCGTGTTGCTCGACGAAAAACCCGGCGCGCGCACTCGCCTGCACACAGAGCTGCTGCTGGCGCGCCAAGAGGCCGTGGGCGAATTGGCGGTCAGTTCCATTCCCGAACGAGAACAGCAGGGATGGCGCCTTGAACAGGGCGACATTGTGCTGGAGATCTCGCATTCGCCCCTGCAATTCAGCATAAGCAAAGGCGACGACTGCCTGCTGCGTTCCGACCCGCGCCAGGCGCTTAGCGTAGTACAGACCGAGAGCGGCGAACAAGTGTGGCGCCTGGGTCTGGACCTGGATGGCGACGATGCCTTGTATGGCCTGGGCGAAACGGCCGGCGAACTGGACCGGCGCGGGCAGCGCGTGGAGGCCGACCATCCGCAGGCGCGAGCCTTGCCGCTGGCATGGAGTCCCAAGGGCTGGGGCATTTATGTCAACAGCCTGGGCCGCGTCGAGCACGACCTGGACACCGACGGCTCCGAAGTCTATTCGATTTATCTGCACGCCAACATCCTGGATATCTTTCTTTTTGTCGGCGAGCCCGCTGAAATTCTCAATCAATACACAGCCCTTACCGGCAGGGCGGGACAGCCTGCGCTATGGCCCATGGGGGTGTGGCTGGACCAGGCCCCCGGGCAGACAGTTGCGGCTACGCTCGACCAAGTACGCCAGTTCCGTCAGTCGGGGCTCGGGCTGGATGCCGTGCAACTGGCTGACCCGGCCGTATATGGGTTCCAGGCCGACAAACCGGCGTTCGAATGGGATGCAGCTCGGGTGGCCGACCCCCGCAGCGTCCTGAGCGACTTTCAAGAGCAGGCTGTCCAGGTGGCGGCACCGACATTTCCCGGCGTGCTGGCAGACACCATCATGTTTACCGAATGGGAAGACCGGGGCTGGCTGCTCATGAACGACGAAGACGGTAGCGCGCATGTGTTCGAAGGCTGCGCCGCGACGGCGGGCCGGCCTTTCGCGCTGCTCGACCTTACCTACAAAGACGTTTACAAGCTGTGGTCCGAGCGCCAGCGCCAGGCCTTCGACGAAGGCTTGGGCGCGCCCGTGTGCGATGCGCAATACGATATCCCCGACGGCATTACCGCGCGCGGGGGCGAAAGCGGCGCGGTGCTGCGCACCATCTACCCGATGCTGGCTCGCAGCGCGCTGTTCGACGCCGTGGCCGGCCATAAAACGCCCCAGGAAGGCGTCATGGTCAGTACTGATCTATTCCCCGGCGTCCAGCGCTATGCCTGGCAGCGCGGCCCTCTGGTCGAGAACAGCTGGGCCGGCTTCGAGCACTCTTTGCGTACCGCATTGTCGCTTGGAGCCAGCGGCGTCCATGTTCAAACCCACCTGCTTGGCAACTCGCAAGCTCCTGTGCAGGGCATGACCCCAGAATTGTATATACGATGGCTTGCCGCCAGCGTGTTTTCGGGCAATTTCAGTTTTCAAGGCTTGCCGGCCTTGCTGCCCAGCGCTTTCGACGACGAAACGCAAGCCTTGGTGCGGCACTGGCTGCAGTGGCGATATCGCCTGGTTCCATATGTATTGGGCCTGATTGAAGACGCCGTACGCACAGGCCTGCCTGTGCAACGTTCGATGGCCCTGGCTTTTCCCGAGGACCCCATTGCCCATGCCTGGGACACCCAATATCTGCTTGGGCCGGCTTTGTTGGTCGCGCCGGTTCTCGAACCGGGGCAAGAGGCCAAAGTTTATTTGCCCGCGGGCGATGCGTGGTGGGACCTGAATACCGGCTGGCGCTACGAGGGCGGTACCACCTGGACCGTCCGGGCCGGCCTGGACACCTTGCCGATATTCGGGCGCGAAGGGCATATGCTGTGCCTGGGGCCGCTGGCGCAGCATACCGGCGAGTTCAATTCGGCGCGCTTGCTCGACGAGGTCTGGATGTTCGGCATGCCCGAGCACAGCCCCGTGGTCATGCGCAACAAGATCCGCGTCATGCAAATGCAAGGTTCAAGCTATATCAAGGGCCTGGAGGGCCTGCGGATTTTGCCGTCCGAAGGCCTGGAGGTAAAGCGCCGCGGAGCCGAAGTAAGGATTTCCCGCATACGCTGATACCGGCTGGGAACGTGAGCGCGCATCTGGGCCTCTAATGGGGTGAAGCAACTATAAAAAGGATGCCGCATGCCGCTCACGCTAGTACAGCCGCCCGAACTGCCGGCCGGGGATACAGAGTTGGCCCAGTGTGTCGCGCAGGGCGATCGCCGCGCGCTGGTCTTGCTGATGCGGCGCTACAACCAAAGGCTTTATCGCGTTGCACGCGGCATTTTGCGCAACGAGGCCGACGCCGAAGAAGCTGTCCAAGAAGCTTTTTATCTGGCGTTTTGCGCCATGGCCAAATTCCGCGGCGACTCCAGTTTGTCTACCTGGCTGACTCGTATTGTCGTCAACGAGTCGACCCGGCGCCTGCGCAAAAGCAAGCGTTTGTCTACCTGGCTGGAATTCAATGACGACCTCGAGCCTTTCGACGATGGGTCGCGTGAAGGCTATAACGGTACTCGGCCCGATCAGCCGGAGCAGGCCATGGCACGTCTAGAGATGCGTCGCTTGATAGAAGCCAAAATAGACGCTCTCCCCAGCGAGTTCCGGACTGTATTCATCATGCGCGCAGTCGAGGACTTGCCGGTCGACGAGGTGGCTGCGTGCCTTAGCATTCCCGCGTCGACCGTGCGTACCCGCTATTTTCGGGCCAAGGGCTTGTTGCGCAAAATGCTGGCGCAAGAGGTCGGCGTCGGCCTGGAAGATGCGTTCTCTTTTGCCGGAGAACGTTGCGACCGCATCGTCGCCGCTGTGCAGGCCAGACTGGCGCACATGTTTGTGCCGCCGCCCTGATAGGCCTTAATCCTTAGTTGCCGCGTGGCGGCACCTTTCCCACCTTTTATTTTCCTCAGGCCTCGTCCTTCGAGGGCGGGTGTTGTGTTGTCTGTGATTGTATGAGTTCCTTGATAAGGAGTATTACCATGTCATTTCTTGATTATTTGTCGGGCGCTGATTTGAATGAATCCCGCCGCTTCTTCATTGGCCGCTCCGGCTTGATGTTGTCTGGCGCGGCTATTGCCCTGATGGCGGGCAACGATGTGCTGGCCAAAGGGCAAAAATCGAAATCGGCCGAATCCGATGTGCGTATTCTGAATTCAGCGCTTGGGGCCGAGCTTGAAGCCATTGCTGCCTATCAACTGGGCGCTGAAAGCGGCCTGCTGCAAAAGCCGGTGCTGGATCTGGCCGTAACCTTTCAAGGCCAGCATAAGGAACACGCCGATCTGCTTTCCAAGACAGTTACGAAACTGGGCGGCAAGCCGGTTTCCGCCAAAGAGAAATACGTTTTTCCAACGGATAAGCTAAAGACGCAGAACGACGTCCTGCGCTTTGCCGCCATGCTGGAAAAGGGCGCTGTCAGTGCTTATCTGGGGGCGGTGCCGATCTTCGACAATCGCGATTTATCCAAGGCGGCTGCCAGTATCCTGGGCGATGAAGCCATGCACTGGGCCGTCTTGCGCCAGGCATTGGGCGAAGCCCCTGTTCCTTCGGCGTTTATGTCATGAGCCGGCGGCTAGCGTGGTTGTCCTGCGCCTGCGTATTGGCGTTTGGCGGCACTGGTGCAAGCCAGGCGCTGGCCGATACCCCTTTGACCGGCGATGCGACGCGCGGCGAAGCCATATATTCGCGATGCCTGGCCTGCCATGCGCTGGCGTACGACCGCACCGGGCCGCGGCATTGCGGTCTGTTCGGGCGGCGGGCCGGGTCGGTGCCCGGCTTCGCCTATTCCACGGCAATGAAGAATTCCAAGATCATCTGGGACGAGAAAACCCTCAATTGGTTTTTGACCAGTCCCATGACGGCCATTCCCGGCACGGCCATGGGGTACGCGGGCATTCCGGACGCGCAGGAAAGGGCTGATTTGATCGCGTATTTGAAAAAAGCGGATGCCGGCCCGGAGTGCGCATCAAAGCCGTGAAGCTCTGTTTACAGGGCCGCTAATTTGACAGCCAACCAAAAAAACCTCATAATCGCGTTCTTTAGTTTTCCGATGGGTTGGTAGCTCAGTTGGTAGAGCACCGGACTTTTAATCCGTTGGTCCCGGGTTCGAGCCCCGGCCAACCCACCATTAAAACCTAAAGAAATCAAAGATCAAAGCCGCTTTTTAAGCGGCTTTTTTCTTTTCTTTGCCCGCTGGCGCGTTACTTGCTCTGTAAATTGCTCCGATCTTTCAGGGGCTGGCCATGTCGGTACTGACAAGTATTTGGCAAACGGTGGTGAGCGAGTTTTCAGATATTGGCGACATCAGGCAGGCCACGGTTATTGGCGTGCGCCTGATCGTTGCTATTGCGCTGGGCGCCGCAATCGGCTTTGAGCGCGAACTTCGGGGTAAAGACGCCGGTCTGCGTACGCATATGATGGTGTCGCTGGGCGCTGCCATCTTCATCCTGGTGCCCGTTACCAGCGGGATGCAGGCCACGGACGTAAGCCGTGTCATGCAAGGCGTCGTGGCCGGCATCGGCTTTCTGGGGGCCGGGGCCATTCTGAAACTGGAAAGGAATGGCGAGGTAAAAGGCCTGACCACCGCTGCCAGCATCTGGGTTGCCGCCGCTGTCGGCATTGCGGCAGGCTACGGAAGAGAGGGCACGGCCGTTGCCAGTACGCTGGTTGCCTTGTTTGTCCTGGCAGTGCTTGGTCGCCTGGAGAAGAAGTAGTATTCCTGCGTGATGAAAAAACCTGCTTGCTATCCCGCTTTGTTTATTAATTAAATAGTTAATTAATGGAAATCCCTAGGTTTTATTTATTGTTCGATTAGTTAATATTCTGCATTGCTACGTTGGGTTGATAACTCGCGCGGCAGCCACCGAGAAATTAAGGAGATAAGCAATGAGGATGACAACTATAGCGGCGGCGATTGCCGCAAGTGCCGTCGCAATGGCAGCCCAGGCCGCCGACACGATCAAGATCGGCGTGATTCAGCCCTTGACCGGATCGGTGGCCTATAACGGCGCAGCCGACGTGAACGGTTCCAAGATCGCGGTAAAAGAACGCAACGCCAAGGGCGGTGTACTGGGCAAGCAGGTAGAGCTGGTGATTGAAGACGGCGAATGCCAGCCGTCCAAGACCGTCAGCGCCGCGGAGAAGCTGGTCCAGCAAGACAAGGTGCCGGTGATTTCCGGCGCTTTCTGCAGTTCGGCCACGATCGCCGCCATGGGAGTCGCGCAAAAGTACAAGGTGCCGCTGCTGTCGGGCGTTTCATCGAAAAGCGACCTGACTGAACGAGGCAACGAGTGGTTCTTCCGCACGGCGGAAACCGACGGTTTGCTGGCGCGCGCTTTCGCGAAAATCCTGGTCGACCAATTGCATCTGAAGAAAATTGCCTACATCGGAGTGAACGACGATTGGGGCCGCGGCGGCATGACGGAGTTTTCCACGCAGATAGAGGGCATGGGCGGCGAAACGGCCATGAAGCTGTATTTCGACCATGGCACGACCGACTTTTACACCATGCTGACCCGCGTGCGGGCCGCCAAGCCGGACGGCGTTTTTGTTGCCGCTGAAACGCAGGACGGCTCCATCCTGGTCAAGCAGATGAAGGAAGTCAATCTTCAAAGCAAAGTGTTCGGTGTGGGCAGTTGGGCTACCGCGGACTTTGCCAGGTTGGCGGGCGACGCTTCGCAGGGCATACATGCGGCCGTGCCTTATGCCTACACCATCGATCGCGCTGAAAACAAAAAATTCGTTGCGGAGTACAAAAGCGCGTATGGCGAACTGCCCGGCAAGTACTCTGCCGCCGGCTATAACGCTTTGAACATCATCATGGATGCCATCGAACGGGCTGGCGCGGCCGACCCGGACAAAATCCGGCAAGCCTTGGCCAAGACCGACTACAACGGCCCAAATGGTTCTTTCAAATTCAACTCCAAACGCCAGGCTTACGGGTTTGACGCGGTACTGGTGCGCTTGAACAAGGGCGAACCGGAGATTGTCGCCCAAGCCACTGTAACCGCCGACGAATAAGTGCCTGGAGGACAGGCCGCAAGCGCGGCCGGTCTTTCAAAGGGGAAGGATTGTGTTCGATTTATTTTTGCAGTTTGTGGTGAATGGGCTGGTCAACGGGACGTTCTATGCGTTGTCGGCGCTTGGGCTGACCTTGATCTTTGGCTTGATGCGGCTGGTGAATTTCGCGCATGGCGAGTTCTACATGATGGGAGGGCTGCTGGGATGGGTGGTCACCCAGAAGCTGGCCATGGATTTCTTCTCGGGTCTGCTCCTGGTGGTGGCCATCATGGCCTTGTTCGGCTGGCTGCTTGACCGCTATGTCATGGTGCGGGTGCGCGACAAGGGACCAGAGCCCGGTATTTTGCTGACCATAGGGCTTGCTATTTTCTTGACGAACACGGCGCTGATGATAGTGGGCACGGCGCCCCAGAAAGTACTGGCGCCGGTTTCCAGCGCCCCGTTGTTCATCGGGCCCATCGTTATTACCCAAGTACGCCTGTTTGCCATCGCGGTTTCCATCGTCGCAATTGTGGGAGCGCGGTTGCTTATACAAAAGACGAAGTTGGGGAAAGCCATGCGCGCAACCTTCCAGGACGCCACGGCGGCCAGCCTGGTGGGAATCAATACGGCGTCGATTTACGCCTCCACGTTTGCGCTGGGCTCCGCCCTGGCTGCAACGTCGGGAATGTTGCTGGGGTCCATCTATGTCGCGCAGGCATCGATAGGCGGCTTGATCAGCCTGAAGGCGTTTGTTGTCGTCATTCTTGGCGGCATGGGCAATTTTGCCGGGGCGGTTCTTGGTGGACTGATTCTGGGCGTTGCCGAGGCCTTGTGGGGCGGCTATGTGCAGACCGGAACCGTCGATATGGTGGGTTTCGCGTTAGTAATACTGATTCTTTTCTTCCGTCCTTACGGTTTGTTCTCGGTTCGTGCGGAGCGTGCCTAAATGAAATTTGAACGCAATGTATTGGTGGGGTTCTTGATTTTGTCGATGCTGTTGGGGGCATTCCTTCAAAACGACTACTTCTTGCACCTGCTTGTGCTGGTCCTGATGTACACCATGCTGGCCAGCAGCCTTAACCTGATTGTCGGCTACGTGGGCGAGTTTCCGTTGGGGCACGTGGCATTCTTTGGCTTGGGCGCATACACCGTGGCCATTCTTAGCGCTCCATCGGTGGGCGTGCCGCTGACACTGACCATTCCAGCTGCCGCTGTGGTCGCGGCGGCGGCGGGCTGGTTGATCGGGCGGATTACCCTGAGATTGAACGGCCCGTTCTTTGTCATCATCACCCTGGCGTTTTCGGAGGTGTTGCGCCTGCTTGCCGGCAACTGGATTTCGCTGACCAATGGTCCGATGGGCATATCAAGCATTCCGCATCCCGCGCTCCTGGATATGGTGCCCTGGCTGCAAGGCAAAAGAGGCTTTGTGATGCTTGGCGTGCTGCTTGCCGCAATTACTTTCTATGTGGGATACCGGCTTGTGTACTCCAGCGCCGGCCGCGCCGCGGTGACTCTGCGCGAGAACCGCTATGTGGCGCAGTCCGTGGGTATAGACCCGTTCCGCTACTCGATGTTCGTCTTTGTGATCGCCGCCTTCCTGGCGGGCGTGGCCGGCGCCTATTACGCCACTTATATTTCCTTTGTGGGCCCCGAAGTGTTCGGCTTTCCGTTTACGGCAACCATGATCATCATTGTTTTGCTTGGCGGCAAAGGCTCCCTGATAGGGCCGGTGCTTGGGGCCGTTATCGTGACTTTGCTCGAGGCCTATCTGCGCGAGTTCAAAGAGCTGCGCTTGTCGTTGTTCGGCCTTATTGTGATGGCGGTCGTGCTGTTTGCTCCGGACGGTGTAATGGGATATGTGCGGCAACGATTCTTGCCGTTCTTTAAAAGGGCCAGCCATGCTTGAAGTAAAAAGCCTTAGTAAGTCGTTCGGCGGTATTCACGCAGTCCAGGATATTGACTTCAGCGTTGCCAAAGGCAGCATCGTCAGTTTGATCGGCCCCAATGGGGCGGGCAAGACCACCTGCTTTAATTTGATCACCGGCTTCTACCGGCCCACTCGCGGCCAGGTGTTGTGGGACGGCGCCGATGTGACTGCCACGAACCCGCACAGCATGGCGCGGTTGGGCGTCATAAGAACATTCCAGAAAACCAATGTCCTGCGCAACTTGACCGCGTTCGAGAATGTCGCGCATGCCCAATACCTGAAAGGCCGCACACCGCTTTGGCGCACCTTCTGGCCGAGTTCGGAGACGGCCGCCGTCAAGAAGGAAATCAGCGAATCGAGCTTTGCGATTCTTGAGCTCATGGGGTTGGGCAAGCGCCTGCATGTGGAGGCGGGGGCGTTGTCCTGCGGCGAACTGCGCTTGCTGGAGGTGGGCGTTGCTATTGCAGCCAAGCCGCGCCTGTTGATGCTGGACGAACCAGCGGCTGGCTTGAATACGCGTGAGGCGGAAGGCTTGGCCGAGCTGTTGTCGGCCTTGCCGGGAAAGTGGGTTGATTCCATTTTGCTGGTTGAGCACAACATGAATTTGATCATGAAGGTCTCCGACAATATTGTGGTGATGAACTTCGGCAAGAAGCTGGCCACAGGAACGCCCGCTGAAATACAGCACAACGAACAAGTGCTTGAAGCATACATGGGGAAGGCGGCATGAGCGTCATCAATACAGAAGCGGAAGTCTTGCTTGACCTGAAAGACGTCGTCGCGGGATACGGAAACCTGACGGCCCTGCATGGGGTCAGCCTGAACGTAAAGCAAGGAGAGGTGGTGGCCTTGCTGGGAGCCAATGGCGCAGGCAAGTCGACAACTCTGCGCACCATCTCGGGCCTGATCAAGCCATCGGCCGGCAGTTTGCGCTGGAAGGGCGCTTCCATTGTGGGCAATGCGCCTGAAAAAATTCTGCGCCTTGGGGTTTCTCATTGCCCTGAAGAGCGCCATGTCTGGCCGGAAATGACTGTTGCCGAGAACGTCGAGTTGGGTGGCTACCTGCTCAAGTCCAAGACGGAGCTGCAGCGGCGCAAGGACATTGCGTTCCACCGTTTCCCCAGGCTCAAGGAGCGCGCCGGCCAACTGGCCGGCACTTTAAGCGGCGGTGAACAGCAAATGCTGGCAATTGCCCGCGCGCTGATGTCCGAGCCCACCCTGCTGGTGCTGGACGAACCCAGCCTGGGCCTGAGCCCCAAGATGGCATTCGAGGTGTTCGATGTGGTGCGCGAGATCAATTCGCACGGCGTTTCTATTTTGCTGGTCGAGCAGAACGTACATAACGCGCTGAGCGTTGCATCGCGCGCCTATGTGCTCGAGACCGGACGAGTGATTGCCGAAAAAAGCAGTGAAAGTTTGTTGAATGACCCGGATTTGCTAAGCGCCTATCTGGGTGGATGACCGTTAAAGGAAAATGCATGACCTCAGCAGCTGTACCGTCGACTTTTTGCTATGGAGCCAATGTCCACGCCAATAATATCCGCCAGCATTACTTGCGTTATGGCGGTTCGGGAGTACCGCTGGTGCTGGTTCCCGGCATTACAAGCCCTGCGCCGACCTGGGGCTTTGTGGCAGAAAGGCTGGGCAGGCGGTTCGACACCTATGTTCTTGACGTCAGGGGCCGAGGCCTATCCGAAGCGTCCGATAAGCTGGACTATGGCGTCGACGCATGTGCGGACGATGTAAGCGCATTCATCGACGCATTGGGGCTGAGCGACGTGGTGCTGTTGGGCCATTCCATGGGAGCAAGAATTACATTGCGGGCCGCAGCGCGGCGCCCGGCGGGCATTGGCAGGATGGTGCTGGCCGACCCGCCGGTATCTGGTCCGGGCCGCAGGGCCTACCCATCGAACCTTGACTGGTATACCGAGTCGATCTCGCTCATGCGCAAAGGCGCCGGCGCCGAACAGATGAAGGCGTTTTGTCCGACATGGACGCTTGAGCAGTTGCAGTTGCGTGCGCAATGGCTGCACACCTGCGACATGCGGGCGGTAGTCGAAAGCTATGGCTGGTTCCACACCGACGATATGTTTCCCGATCTTGCCCGCATCCAGTCCGTGCCTACGCTGGTTATGTCGGCCGGCAAGGGCGGGGTCATTCTTGACGACGATATTGCCGAGATGCGCGCCTTGAATCCCTTGCTCAAGACTGCGCGTGTCCAGGCCGCCGGCCACATGATCCCATGGGACGACGCGGAAGGCTTTTATCATGCGTGCGCCGAGTTTCTCGGCGTGGATATTTAAACATGAACATGAAGGGAGGCGATCATGGCAGTTTCTGATTATCAACTGATTCAAGCCTGGAACCAGGTGCTCGACTTGTCGGGCGTTCAGGCGGGCCAGATGGTCAGTATTTTGACGAGTTCGAGTACGCATCCTCAAACTCTGGCCACCGCGAAAATCGCCTTGGCAGGGCTTGGTGCCAATATGGTGCAAATCGACTTGCCGCCGATAAACGCAGAACTTTCCTTAAGCCGTGACGTCCTTGCCTATTTGGGGACGACACCTCTAACCGGAAATCCCGCGGCAATTGCAGCCTTGAAGGCCAGCGACCTGGTGCTGGACTTGATGACGCTGCTTTTCTCGCCGGAGCAGCACGAGATACTGCAGTCCGGAACCAAGATCCTGCTTGCCGCCGAGCCGCCCGAGGTATTGGTACGGTTGGTTCCCACACTGGAGGACCGCGACCGTGTCTTGCAGGCCGCAAAAATTCTTGAAGGCGCCAAGCTGATGCGCGCGGTTTCGGATGCGGGCACCGACCTGCACCTGCCGCTTGGGCAATATCCGGTGATGAAAGAGTACGGTTTCGTGGACGAGCCGGGACGATGGGACCATTGGCCCAGCGGCTTCATTCTTACGTGGCCCAACGAAGGCGGCGCCCAAGGAAAGATTGTCCTGGATCGCGGCGATATTCTTTTGCCGATGAAGTCCTACGTTGCCGACCCAATTGAAATGACTGTTGAGAACGGGTTCGTCACCAGGATCGAGGGCGGACTGGACGCCGACCTTTTGAATGAATACATGGCGTCGTTCGACGATCCCGATGCCTACGCCATGTCGCATATAGGCTGGGGACTGCAACCTCGCGCCTATTGGTCCACGCTTGGCCTGTATGACAAAGAACAGACTTTGGGCATGGACGCCAGGGCCTATGCGGGCAATTTTCTTTTTTCGTTGGGGCCCAACAACGAAGTAGGCGGCAGCCGTGCAACGCCTTGCCATATCGATATTCCATTGCGCCAATGCACGGTGACGGTGGACGATAAAACGGTTGTTCGGCGGGGCGTCGTATGCAAGGAGGGTTCATGATGGCCACGGAACAAGATGTTTATTCGCGCCAGGGATTCGGCAGCCGTCTTGAGGTCAAGGGCAGGGTCGGCTTGCTGATTGTCGATTTCGTCAATGGCTTTGCGGACCCGGCGGCATTCGGCGGCGGCAACATCGCCGCAGCCATCGCCAATACCAGGCAAGTACTGGCCGATGCGCGCAAGCATGGCTGGCCGGTGGCCCACAGCCGCATCGTGTTTGCCGACGACGATGCGGACCTGAATATATTCGGCCTGAAGGTGCCGCCGCTGACGGCACTGAAGCAAGCCGACGCTGCCAGCGCGATAGTCGACGAACTGGCGCCCGCAAAGGGCGAGCTTGTTGTGAGCAAGACGGTCCCTTCGGCATTCTTCGGAACGAATTTGTCGGCGTGGCTTGCGCAGCGCGCGGTGCAAACGTTATTGATAGCAGGGGCCACGACCAGCGGGTGCGTTCGCGCCAGCGTTGTCGATGCCATGTCGTTCGGGTTTCGGCCATTCGTGCTGGAGGATTGCGTCGGCGATCGCGCGCAAGCGCCGCATGACGCAAGCCTGTTCGATATTCAACAGAAATATGGCGAAGTATTGGCCTATTCGGCGTTGCAGACTCAACTGCTCGCTGGTCCAGTCGATTAACGTCGCTCTTTATTATTTGTTTAGATAATTAATATTTTAGAGCCGGGCGGGTCGCAGAGCCGTCCGGCAGTACAAGACCCAACGTGGAAAAGGTAACGGTATGAGCAAGAAGCTGAAAGTGGGAATTATCGGCGGCGGAGTCGGAGGAGTGACCCTGGCCGCGGGTTTGTCGCAGCATGGCATCGAGACGCATTTATTCGAACATGCGGCGCAATTCGGAGACGTCGGCGCCGGCATTCAAATGACTCCGAATGCGGTCAAAGTCATTACGGCGTTGGGTGCCGCGCCGGCCTTGGACAAGGTTGGTTTTTTGCCGGAGGCATTGGTCGGGCGCAACTGGGATACGGGTGAAGAAACCTTCCGCATCCCACTGAAAGAAGATTGCCCGCGTTTGTACGGTGCGCCGTTCTATCATGTCCATCGCGCGGACCTGCATCATCTGCTGGCCGACTTGGTTGCCGGGGCTAACGTGACCTTCTCCATGCATTGCATCGACGTCACGCAGGACGCCGACAAGGCGGTGGCGCATTTTGCCGACGGCTCTACGTTCGAGGCCGATCTTATCGTCGGAGCGGACGGCGTGCGCTCGCAGGTCCGCCACGCCATGTTCGGCACGGAAGCGCCGCATTTCACGGGGCATATGTGCTATCGCGCGGTTGTGCCGTTCGATGAGATGCCGGACTTCGTTGCGCCCGAGTCTTCTTTCTGGCTGGGGCCGAAAAGCCATGTGGTGACGTATTACGTGAACGGCGGAAAAGCGGTGAACATTGTCGCCGTGGCCGAAACGGCCGAGTGGGTGGAAGAGTCCTGGAATGCCTTGAGTACGCGCGAAGACCTTATGGCCGATTTCAAGGGCTGGCACCCGAATATCACCAAGTTGTTCGAGCGGGTCACCGAGGTTTATCGCTGGGGATTGTTCGACCGCGACCCTATGGCAAAATGGTCCAAGGGGCGGGTTACCTTGCTGGGCGACGCTGCCCATCCCATGCTGCCCTTTTTGTCCCAAGGGGCGGCCATGGCCATCGAAGACGCCTACGTGCTGGCCCAGGCGCTTGCGGCCATGCCGGACAAGCTTGAGCAGGCGCTGGCCCAATACGAAGCCGAACGGGTAGGCCGTACCAGCCGGGTGTTGCTTGAGGCGCGCGAGCGCGGCAAGACCTATCACTTGGCCTCGAAGGACGAACAAGCCAAGCGCGACGCCGAATACCGGGAGCAGCAGAAAAAAGATCCTCATGCTGGGGGGATCAAGGCGAACTGGGTCTACGCTTACAACGCCACCGATTTTCGGCCTGCGGTCTGAAGCGGAATCAGCCCTGCTGCGGCTGCCTTGCTGGCGCCATCATGGACAGGCGCGCCGGCGCAGGGACGCCGGCGCATAAATTGCCCTGCGGGAGGGCCGATTTGGTACTATGCGGTTGGCCATGGCCAGATTCCGGGGGCGCCTTGGTCTCCCGGTTCCCTATTATTGAATCGAGAGCTTTATGGGTAGTGCGCAAAAGTCGTCCGATCTGAAGACGTGGACCAAACGTAGCCGTCCGGGCAGGCCGGAAGGCATCGGCGACAATTCATCCGAACGGATATTGGATGCGGCTGAATTGGTGTTTGCCGAGACTGGCTACGCCGGCGCCAGTTTGCGCAATGTCGCCAGCAAGGCGGCCGTCACCCAGGCGCTGATCAATTATTATTTTGGATCGAAATACGGCTTGTATGAAGCGGTTTTCATCCGTCGCGGGAGGTCGATTTCCGACGACCGCATGACGCGCCTGGAAGAATTGAAGAAACGCAAGCAGCCGGTAACGGTCAACGACGTGGTGCGGGCTTTTCTGGCGCCGACCATTGCTTTACGAGCGGTCCCGGGGGGCCGAACTTTCTTGCGTTTGCAAGCGCGCCTGCATACCGAGCCCGCCGAAATTTCTTATAAGCTTCGCAACGAAGCCTATGACGCCTCGACCCGGGCCTACGTCGAGTATTTCAAGGAAATATGTCCGCAGTTGTCGGACAAAGATATCAACTGGCGCGTGGCGTTGATGGTGGGGGCGTATATGTATGCGTTCTCGGACACGCACCGCCTGGAACAGTTGGCCCCCAATGTCTGCAACCCCAACGACTCCGAAGAAATTTTCGAGCAGATTACCGCTTTCGTAACGGCGGGTTTACTGGCCCCGCCGGTACATCCGGTTTGAACGGGCCCGGCCTGGCTTAGCGGCCGACTCGCAGCGTGCGGGTGGCCGCCAGCTTTTTGCTGTCGCGTTGGTTGATCATGACCGTCACGGTGCGCGGCGTGAAAGCGCGGGGCAGGGTGGCGGTGCCTTGAAGCTGGTTGTAGTATCCCACTGTTATTGCTTCCGGCTCGGTATTGATGGTGGCGCCGTTGCCGTTGGGGTAGTAGCCGGCTATCCGCAGCTCCATGTCGCCCTGGAATGGCGCGGCGTCTTCCTTGTCTTGCATGACAAGGATTTTATAGTTCAGCTGGCCATCGACGACGTTGAAGTCGGTGGCGCGAATGCCCGGGTTGGTGCCGCGCGGATCGGGCGGAATCGACTGCGCAAATAGTTCAAGGTCGTTCTTGAGCTTGGCGATTTGCTCTTGCGACTGCTTTAACTGCGTAGCCAGTTTGGCTTGCGCCGATTTGCTCTCGCCAAGATTGTTCGATTGCGAGTCGACTTGCGCCTGCAGGCGTTGTTTGTCCAGGTTTGCGCTATTCAGATCGCTTTGCAATTGCAATGATTGCTCCGCGGTAAGGCGAGTGGGGCCATAGCTTTTTTGCAAGAACAAAACGCCGCCCGAACCCAGAACGATGCCGGTCAGTATCAAAACCAGCCAGCGGGGAATGCGGCGCTTGCGGCGTGATGATCCGTATGGGGTGGGTTGGAATACGTTGCGTTTCGACGAGCCGAATAAAGCCATGGTGCAAATCCTGAGATACAGTACAAAAAGTCTTGATTTGTGAAAATAAAAGCGTTAAAGCATAACGTGGAATCGGGGCTTAAAGTCCACGGGTCTACTTTGGTTGCGGACTGGCGGGTTTTGATACATTTGGCGCTGGGCCTGATGCGCCCGGGCTGTGTGCGATGGGCCGTCAGGCCATCCCAAGGTGCAAGTCCAACTGCGCCAAGCGTTGCGGCGTACCGACGTCTGTCCACCGTCCATTGTAGTGCCGGCCTAAAACCTGGCAAGCCGCCATGGCCTGGCGCAGCAAGGGCGCCAGTTTGGCGGGGGCGCTGGGGCTCAGGCCCTGGAACAGGGCCGGCTGGTAGATGCCGATGCCGGTAAACGTAAACAAGTCGGGCCGCGATGCCGAAGTTGCCGGACTATGGTCGTCGTTGCATACGACGCTGTCGCCGGCCAGTCCGAAGTCGCCGTCGGGATGATGTTCGGGGTTGTCGGCCAGTAAAAGCCACGCCAGCTTGTTTTGCCGGGCCAGCTGCATGGCAATGGCCGGCGCGGCGGCCGGGTCCCAGTCGCACCAGATGTCGCCGTTGACCACCAGAAACGGCTCTTGTCCCAGAAGATGCAGCGCATGGGCGATGCCGCCCGCGGTCTCCAGCGGTTCCGATTCGGGCGAATAGCGGATGCGCGCGCCGTAGCGGCTGCCGTCTTGCAGGTACGCTTCGATTTGGCCGCCCAGCCATGCGTGGTTGATGACAATATCGCGGATGCCCGCGCGAACCAGGCGTTCTATATGCCAGACTATCAGCGGCTTGCCGCCGGCCCGCAGCAGCGGCTTGGGCGTGGCGTCGGTCAGAGGGCGCATGCGTTCGCCGCGCCCCGCCGCCAGGATCATGGCCTGCATCAGAATGTATACCCGACCGTGACCTGGCGATTGTCGAGCTTGTCGAGCAAGCGCAGCAGGGGCGTAAACACGCCGTAGCGAGCCGCCACTTGCCTGACATAGGCATTGACGCGCGGCATGTGGTCAAGGTAGTGGTGCTTCTGGTCGCGATGCGACAGGCGCGCGAATACGCCCAGGATGCGCAGGTTGCGTTGCAGGCTCATCCATTCGTAAGCGCGATGAAAGTCGGCGAAGTCCGGCGCTATCGGCAGCCCCGCGGCGCGGGCGGCTTCCCAGTAGCGGATGGCCCAGTCCAGTTGTTGCGGTTCTTCCCAGGTGTGGCGCGCATCCATGACCAAAGAGGCCAGGTCGTAGGTAAGCGGGCCGGCCAGGGCGTCCTGGTAGTCGATGACGCCCGGATTTGAGCCATGCTCGGGCTTGGCGCAAACCATAAGATTGGGCGAATGAAAGTCGCGATGAACCAGCACCGTGGGCTGCGCCGCGTTGTCGCGGGTCAGGGCGGCGAAGGTTTTTTCCAGCATGGCCAGGTCCTGGTCGCCAAGCTGGGCCTGGCAATGCCGGCGGGCATACCATTCGGGGAACAGGGCCAGTTCTTGTGCAAGGCGTTCGGTGTCGTAGAGCGGCAGCCCGGTGGTCTGGGCCTGCTGCATGCCGACCAGGGCGCCAATTGCGTCGCGGTATAGCGTTTGCAGGGCGGCGTCTTCAAGGCCCGACTGGATGGCCTGGTAGTAAGTGGTGGGCCCGAGGTCGGAGATCAGCAGCAGGCCTTGCTGCAGGTCTTGCGCAAGTATGCTGGGGACATTGATGCCTGCGCTCTTGAGCAGGCCCGTAACATGCACAAAGGGGCGGCAGTCTTCGTGCGCCGGGGGGGCGTCCATGACAATTGCCGTGCCCGAACTGCTGTCAAGCCGAAAATAGCGGCGAAAGCTTGCGTCGCTGGAAGCGGGCCGCAACGAGGCCAGGTCCAGGCCATGGGTGGAAGCCAGGCCTTCAAGCCAGTGTGTTAAGGTTGCCAGCCGAGGATCGGCGCCGGTATGTGAAGTGGATGCCATGAGTACTTGGAGAAATATCCGTCCGGCAAGGGACGGCTAAAGTGATATGAATGTTAACCGCAGAATGCTCGGCTTCTCTATAATACCGGGTTGCCGAACATCCTGTGCTGGTAACTGTGCCAAAATATAGGCTGTTTTTTGGGGGCGAAATACTCGTGCGTTTGGCTTGGTTGGCAATTTTCTTTGCGGTAGGTGGTGCGGCGACGGCTCAGGCCCAAGAGCCGGCTGTCGGCACGCCGGCGGCAAGTACGCAGCTTGCCCCGCTGCAGGCTTCGCCCAAGCTCAACCTGCACACGAAAATCCAGGACAACGATATTGCGTCCTTCATGGTCGCCGACAAGATGGAAACCGACCAGGACGGCAAGGTCATACTGATCGGTTCGGCCCAGGTGCGGCGCATCGATTCGGTGGTCAAGGGCGACTATATCGATTACCAGAAAGACACCGGCCAGGTACGCGTGCGGGGCAATGGCCTTATCATGCGCGACGGCAGCATCATTCGCGGGCCGGCCATGGACTACAACATGGACCACGAGTCCGGCGAAGTGGACTTCCCCGACTTCTGGCTGGGGGCCGGCGGCGGCTCGGGCACCGCTTCAAAAGGCGAAATGTTCAGTCGCAGCGAAATGCGCCTCAACGACGTTACCTATGCCGGTTGCCCTTGCCCGGACCCCGCGTGGTACATCGAGGCGCCCAAGGTCGACTTCCATATCGACGACAACGAAGGCGTGGCGCACAACGGCGTGCTGTATTTCAAGGGCGTGCCGCTGCTGGCGTCGCCTTATTTGTCCTTCCCCTTGCGCAAAGAGCGCAAGTCCGGGTTTTTGCTGCCCACCTATGGCGGTTCAAGCAATAGCGGCCTGGAATTCACCCTGCCGTATTACTTCAACCTGGCTCCGAATTACGATCTGACGCTGACGCCGCGCTATATGGCCAAGCGCGGCGTGCAGTTGGGCAGCGAATTCCGCTACCTGGGCGCCGACTACAGCGGGCAGGTAAGCGGTACCTACCTGAACAACGACAAGCAGGCCCAGCAAAACCGCTGGATGTACTGGTGGCAGCACCAGCAGACCTTTGGCGGCGGGTTTTATGCCAACGTCGATGTCAGCAAGGTTTCCGACGATAATTATTTTCGCGACTTTTCGGTCATAGGCCTGAACCAGGCCACCACCAATTATTTGCCACGCATGGCTACCCTGGGCTGGAGCGGGGCCAAGTACTGGACCGCGTCCGTGCAGGCGTATACCTACCAAACCTTGCAAGACACCAGTGAAGGCGCCGGCTATCTTGCGCCGCCTTACGACAAATTGCCCGAACTATATGTGCGCGGAGCGCGCTACGATTGGGGCGGGTTTGATGTGGCCTCCACCAACTATGCAACCCGCTTTGTTTCGCCGGTGTACAAAGGCAATGTCCCGCAGTATCAGCCGTACAACGGCATACATATTTTGCCCGACGGCACGCGATACTCTTCGTACAACACTATCTCGTATCCAATAGTGCGGGCCGGCTGGTATGTGACGCCTAAGATCGGCATGCATCTAAGCCAATACAACACCGAGTGGTACGGCTTGCCGCAGTATGCCGGCTTCCCCAGGACGCAATCGCGCGCCGTGCCCATCATGTCGGTCGACTCGGGCATGACCTTCGAGCGCAAGGCATCGTTTTTCGGCAACGATGCAATCCAGACTCTTGAGCCGCGCCTTTACTATCTGAAAGTGCCGTATCGGGACCAATCGCAGATTCCTGTGTTCGATACCGGGCTGGCTACCTTCAATTTCTCGCAGGCTTTCGACGAAAACATCTTCAGCGGCGGCTGGGATCGCATTGCCGATGCCAACCAGCTTACGCTGGGGCTGACGACCCGCTGGCTGGACGAGTCCACTGGATTCGAGCGCTTGTCGCTGTCTGCCGCCCAGCGCATTTATTTTGCCAATCAATATGTCACCTTGCCTGGCGGTGCTCCGCGGCTGGACAAAAAGTCCGACTATCTGGTTGGCGTCAACGCCGCACTGACCGATACGCTGACTACGCGATTCGACGCACAGTTCAACCCCGAGAACAACAAGCGTAACCGCATGACTGCGGGCTTGCGCTGGCAGCCCAAGCGCCTGGCCACACTGGCGGCCACCTATCGCTACGAGCGCGACCCGCAGCAAATGAGCAACCCGGCCATTGTGTACAACCCCAATTATGTAAACCTGACCAAAGAGCAGGTTTCCGTAACCGCGCAATGGCCGCTTACCAAAAAACTCTTCACGCTGGGCCGTATCGACTATTCTTTACAGGAAAAGCGATCAACGCAGTCTATTGTCGGGCTGGAATACAAGGGCGACTGCTGCTGGACGGCGCGCGTTGTATATCAACGTTATGCGGTTTCGCTTAAAGATACGAACACCGCCGTGTTCTTCCAGCTTGTGCTGGGCGGCTTGGGGTCGCTGGGTACGGATCCCATCGGATTGCTGGGCAGGTCCATTACCGGCTATCAAAATATTACGTCACCAGTGCCAGACAAAACCACCTTCGAGAGGTATGAGTAATGCGTAGTCTGCATATGAAACAATGGCTTGCATGCGCCATGCTTCCCGCCCTGGCGGCCATGGCGCCGGCCTGGGCAGCCAAGGCCGCGCCTGCGGCCAAGCAGCAGCCGAGCCAGGCCGCCAAAGAACAGTTTGTGGACGGCATTGCCGCCGTCGTCAACAAGCGTGTCATTACCCTGGGCCAGGTCGAGGCCGAGACCAAGCTTGCGTTGGCCCAGCTGCGCCAGCGCAAAATCGAGGCGCCCGATATCCAGACTTTGCGCAAGCAGGTGTTGCAGCGCATGATTACCGATGAACTCATCCGCCAGGAAGCCGACAAACGCGGCATCAAGGTAAACGATGCCCAATTGCAGCAGGCGGTCGAATCCATTGCCCAGCGCAACAAGATTCCTGTGGCGCGCTTGCGCCAGGAAATCGAAAAGTCCGGCGTCAGCTGGGACGACTACCTCAAGAACCTGCGCCACGAAATCAGCGTCGACATGCTGCGCCAGCGCGCGGTGGACAGCACGATACGCATTTCGGATAGCGATATCGACGCTTACCTGAAAAACCCGCCGCCGCAAGAAGGCCTGCCACAGCCCCAGGGGCAGCAACCCGCGGGCCAGGCCGGCGCACAGCAGGCCGCGCCGCGGGTCCTGGGATTGGCGCAAATCCTGGTCGCGGTGCCCGAAGGCGCGCCAGCCGACAAGGTGCAAGAATTGCGACGCAAGGCCGAAGCCATTTTGGCCCGCCTGAAGGGCGGCGCCGACTTTGCCAGCACAGCGGCGGCTTCGTCCGACGGACCGCAAGCGCTCAAGGGCGGCGAACTGGGCGTACGGCCGGCCGACGGCTGGCCCGATCTGTTCCTCAAGGCTACGCAAAATCTTAAAGCCGGCCAAATCACCGGCATATTGCAAAGCGGCAATGGTTTTCACATTCTTAAGGTCCTGACGCGCGGGCAAGAACCCGCCGCCGCATCGGCGCCGATGGACATCACGTCCACAAACGCTCCGACGCAGCCGCAAGGGCCGATGATGGTGACGCAGACCCACGTGCGCCACATTCTTATCAAGGTCGACAAAGCCATGTCCGACGAACGCGCCCACGAGCGCCTGGTGCAACTGCGCCAGCGGCTTGAAATGGGCGAAAAGTTCGACGACCTTGCCAAGCGCTATTCAGAAGATGCGTCCGCACCGCAAGGCGGCGATTTGGGCTGGGTCAATCCCGGCGAAACCGTCTTGCCCTTCGAGCAAGCCATGAACGCCCTGCAGCCGGGCCAGATCAGCGAACCCGTCAAGACGCAGTTCGGCTGGCATCTTATCCAGGTCGAGGATCGCCGCACCAAGGACATGGAAACCGAGTTCAAGCGCATGCAGGCGCGCCAGGCTTTGTTCCAGCGCCGCGTCGAGCCCGCATTCGAAGATTGGCTCAGCCAGTTGCATGGCCAGGCCTATATCGATAACCGGCTCGACCCGCAAACCAGTCAAAAGCCGCGTTAAGCCTAAATGACGCATCAGGCACGCAAGCGTTTCGGCCAGAATTTCCTGGTCGATGAAGGGGTTGTCGAGTCGATCGTGCGGGCCATCGCGCCGGCATCGGGCGAAAACGTAGTGGAAATCGGCCCAGGGCTGTCGGCATTGACCCAGCCCCTGCTGCGGTCGCTGGATCGCCTGACGGTCATCGAAATCGACCGCGACCTCGCGGCCCGCCTGCGCAAGACATATCCGCCGGATCGCCTCGTTGTTGTGGAAGACGACGTGCTGAAGGTCGATTTTTCCGCGTTGGGCGACAAGCTGCGCATTGTGGGCAATTTGCCTTACAACATTTCCAGCCCCTTGCTGTTTCATCTAATGCCCTATGCCGGGCAGGTGGTCGACCAGCATTTCATGCTACAGCGCGAAGTCATCGATCGCATGGTGGCCAAACCCTCGTCGTCCGACTACAGCCGCTTGTCGGTCATGCTGCAATCGCGCTATCACATGGTCAAGCTGTTCGACGTGCAGCCCGAGGCGTTCGATCCGCCGCCGCGCGTGGTTTCCGCCATCGTGCGCATGACGCCGCTGCCTGAAGACCGACCCCAACCCCTGAGCTTTCACGCCTTTGAACAGGTCGTGCTTAAGTCATTTGCGCAGCGGCGCAAGATGCTGCGCCGGGGACTGGCTGAATGGGCGGGTTCCATCGACTGGACTGGCTTGGGCATACCCGAGACGGCCCGCGCCGAAGAATTGTCGGTGGCGCAATTCATTGCGCTTTCCGACAGCCTGTTTGCCAAAGGCGTGCTCAAGGGCTAGCGCAGGGCGCCGCTCGCAGCCCGATTTGCAGGCCTTCGCGGGATCAGCCGAAAAACCAGTAGCACACGCCAATCGAAGCCAGCACGCCGGCTATGTCGGCCGTCAGCGCGCAACTGACGGCATGCCGGGTGCGCTGGATGCCGACGGCGCCGAAATACACCGCAAGAACATAGAAGGTCGTTTCGGTGCTGCCTTGGACTGTTGCGGCCAGCAAGGCGGGAAAGCTGTCCACGCCAAAGTGCTGCATGGTTTCGATCAGCATGGCGCGTGCGGCGCTGCCCGAAAACGGCTTGACCAGGGCTGTCGGCAAAGCATCGATAAAGCGGGTGTCCAGGCTTAGCGCGTGCGCGCTCCAGCGTATGGCGTCAAGCAATACATCCAGCGCGCCCGAGGCGCGCAAGGCGCCGATGGCGCACAGCATGGCCACAAGATACGGCAATAGTTCTTTGGATATGTCGAAGCCTTCTTTGGCTCCTTCGATAAACGCATCGTAGACGGGTATTTTCTTCCAGGCGCCCACGACCAGAAAGGCGACGATGATGCCGAACATGGTCAGGTTGCCCATCAGCGAGGACAGGGCGCCCAGGGCGGCGGCCGTGAGCGTGGACAAGAAGGCCATGAAGACGCCCAGGGCAAGAATGAATCCGCCTATCCATGCCAGCACGACCGGATCGCGCAGCTTGATTTTTTGCACCATGGCAACCACCAGCAAGCCGGTCAGCGACGAGGCTGTCGTAGCCAGGAGAATGGGCAAAAAAACCATGGCCGGGTCGGGAGCGCCTTGCTGGGCCCTGTACATGAAGATAGTGACCGGCAGCAAGGTCAGCGAGGACGCGTTCAGGACCAGGAACAGGATCTGCGCATTGGTGGCGGTTTTGGGGTCGGGGTTGAGCGTTTGCAGAGAGCGCATGGCGCGCAGGCCAATGGGCGTTGCCGCGTTATCCAGCCCCAGGGCGTTGGCGGCAAAGTTCAAGGTAATAAGCCCCAGCGCAGGGTGGCCTGCCGGCACCTCGGGCATCAGGCGGCGAAACAACGGGCTTAGCAGCCTGGACAATTGGTTGATCAGGCCGGCCTTTTCGGCGATGCGCAAAAAGCCCAGCCACAGCGTAAGCAAGCCAAACAGCAAAACCATGAGCTCAACGGAAAGCTTGGCCATTTCGAACAGGCTTTGCACAATGCGCGCGAAGACTTCGGGGTCATGCAGAAACAGCCATTGATGCAGGCCTGAAAGCGCCGCAATAAGAAAAAATGCCAGCCAAAGCGTATTGAGCATAGAGTTGCCGGGTGAGCCTTTAGTGTCCTGGTCGTCTTGCTTGGTCTGGTTCGGTGCATCCGAACTTGATTGCGGCAACCGGCCACTAGGGCACAGGTCTTGATTCCATGGTTGAGGGTTGGGTGGGCAAGCCGTGAAATTGTCGCAGAGTCTGGCCGCGCAGGCACGCATTAATTGGCATCTGCCATGCCGGCATGCGGTGCGCGGTCTGTCGCGGGCTGTTCAGGGCCGGTTCTTCTGGGGGATAATACTTCAGGGATCTTATCAAAAGGAATGTTATGGACTGGAGAGCCTGGCGCCGTCAGTGGTTGACCGAACCTTTGTATCGCAAGGCGGGTGCGGCCATGCCGCGCCTGTCCGCAACTGAGCAAGAGGCCATAGACGCGGGCGATGTCTGGTGGGATGCGCAGTTGTTTTCGGGGCAGCCCGACTGGCAGGCGTTTTTTGCAACGCCGCCCGCAGCGCTGACAGCGCAGGAGCAGGCCTTCCTGGACGGCCCGGTGGCGCAACTGTGCGCCATGCTCGACGATTGGGATATCTCCTGGAATCGCTACGATCTGCCGCCGCAAGTATGGTCGTTTCTGAAGGACAACGGCTTTTTCGGCATGATTATCCCGCGCCAGTACGGCGGGCTTGGGTTTTCGGCGTATGCGCATTCCGAAGTGGTCAGCCGCATATCCGTGCGTTCGGTTACCTGCGCGGTGACTGTCATGGTGCCCAATTCCTTGGGGCCGGGCGAACTGCTGTTGCAGTTCGGCACACAAGAGCAGCGCGACTACTGGCTGCCGCGCCTGGCCCAAGGCCAGGAAATCCCAAGCTTCGGCCTGACCAGCCCCGAAGCCGGCTCCGATGCCGCCGCCATGACCGATACCGGCGTGGTGTGCAAACAAATGGTCGACGGGGTGGAAGAACTGGGCATACGCCTGAACTGGGGCAAGCGCTACATTACCTTGAGCCCGGTTGCCACGGTGCTGGGCCTGGCTTTCAAGCTGCTCGATCCCGACCATCTTATCGGCAGCGACACCGAGGTTGGCATTTCGGTTGCCCTGGTGCCGACCAATTTGCCCGGCATCACCATCGGGCGCCGGCACCTGCCTTCCATGCAGGCCTTCCAGAACGGGCCCAACCAGGGAAAAGACGTTTTCGTTCCCATCAGTGCCTTGATCGGCGGGGTTGAAAAAGCCGGGCAGGGCTGGGCCATGCTGATGAGCGCGCTGGCGGCGGGACGCGGCATTTCACTGCCTTCGCTGTCTTCGGCGGCCTGCATGTTTGCGGCGCACACCGCCGGCGCCTATGCGCGTGTGCGTACGCAATTCGGCATACCTATCGGCAAATTCGAAGGCATACAGGAAAAGCTTGGGCGCATGGCGGCCAATGCCTACCTGGTTGAAGCAGCCCGGCGCTTTACCTGCGCAGGACTGGACCAGGGATACAAGCCTTCGGTGGTGTCGGCCATCATGAAGCTGCACGCGACAGAGCGCATGCGCCAGTCCGTCAATGACGCCATGGATGTGCATGCCGGCAAAGCCGTCATCGACGGGCCCAGCAATTACCTGGGCGGGTTGTACCGGGCCTTGCCTGTGGGCATAACGGTGGAAGGAGCCAATATCCTTACGCGCAATCTCATCGTGTTCGGGCAGGGGGCTATCCGCGCCCATCCTTATCTTATGCAAGAGGTCGCGGCACTGGGCAATAGCGACCAGGAAGCAGGTGAAGCGGCCTTCGATGCCGTAATCTGGAAGCATCTGGGCCACAGCACGAAGAATGCCTTGCGGGCCATCGGGCACGCCTGGACCAAGGCGGTGTTTGCTAAGTCGCCTGTGCAGGCCGGCCTGGCGGGGATTTATTACCGGCGCCTGGGCCGCTATGCGGCCGCGTTTTCGCTGGTTTCCGAATTGACCCTGCTGACCTTGGGCGGCTCGCTCAAGCGCCGTGAAATGCTGTCTGCCCGCCTGGGCGACGTCCTGGCCGAGCTCTTTTTGCTTTCGGCCGTGCTCAAGCGCTGGCACGACGAAGGCCAGCACGAGTCCGACTTGCCGCTGGTCCGGTGGTGCGCCGAACAGTCGTTTTTTACGATCGAGCGGCGGCTTAACGATGTGCTGTTCAACTTTCCGGCGCGGGGCCTGGCGATAGTGCTGCGTTTTTTATTGCAGCCGCCCGCAATGAAAGCCAAGCCGCCGTCCGACCAGCTTACCGCCACGTGCGCCGATATTCTGCTTGAGCCCTCCGAGTCGCGTGACCGGCTGGTGGGCGCCGTGTGGACCACCTGCAATAGCGCCAGCGTCGAGCAACTGGAATATGCGTTCGAACAGGTGGTGCAGGCCCAGCCGATACTCGACCGGCTAAAGCACGGCGGCCTGAAGGACTGGCGCGTGGCGCATGCCAAAGGCGCCTTGACCGATGCCCAGGCGCAATTGCTGGAACGGATGCAGGCGGCTGTTGCGGCGGTGGTCAACGTCGACGATTTCGCGCCCGACGCCTTTGCGCGCAAGCCTGCTTAGGCGGCCTTGCGCTGGATCAGTTCGATCTGGTAGCCGTCGGGGTCGGTGACGAAGGCAATGACCGTCTTGCCGTGCTTCATGGGACCGGCTTCGCGTGTAACGCGCCCGCCTTTTTGCTTGATTTGCTCACAGGCCTTGTAGGCGTCTTCGACCTCCAGGGCAATATGGCCATAGGCGTTGCCCAGGTCGTACTCTGAAGTCTCCCAGTTGTGGGTCAGTTCAAGCACCGCGCCTTCGCTTTCGTCCTGGTAGCCGACAAAGGCCAGGGTGAACTTGCCTTCGGGGTAGTCGCTGCGGCGCAAAAGGCGCATGCCCAGGACTTCTGTGTAAAAGGCCAGGGAACGGTCCAGGTTGCCGACGCGCAGCATGGTGTGCAGTAATCGCATGGTTCATCTCCAAAAATTGGGTCGCCGGCCAGTTTGAACGCATGGCCGAACAGCGCACTAGATAAGCGGCAGGGTGGCAGGGTCGTGCTGGCGCAGTGCGTTGCGCGCTTGCTCGAAGCCGGGCAGTATGCGTCCCACTTCGCGCCAAAACTCCCTGCTGTGGTTCATTTCTTTCAGGTGGGCCAGTTCGTGGGCGACAACGTAGTCGATAATGGCGTGATCGAAGTGGATCAAGCGCCAGTTCAACATGATGTTGCCGTCGCTGTTGCACGAACCCCAGCGCGTGGCGGCCGACGACAAGCGCCAGCGTCTTGCCTGCAATTGGCTGGATTGCTGGAAGTGCTCCATGCGCTGTCCGAACCATTCGGCCGCCTTCAGTTGCAGCCAGGCATGGGCGCTGTCGCGCACGCGCTGGTGCTCGGCAGTGCCGGGCAGGGGCAGGCGCAGAATGTCGCCGTCCCTGGGCTTGAATGCATCGCCCTCGAAGGCGTGGCCGTCATGGGCATTGCCCAATTTAAGAATAATACGCTTTCCCAGGTAGGGAATATTGCCGCCGTCCTGCCAGTGCGTGTCGGCCATGGCCAACTGTTCCTGGCGGGCTTGGCGGATTTGCAGCTTGCCAAGTATCCAGCGCGATTTCTCGGCTACCGTGGCATCGACCTGCGCCAGCGTAACCCAGCCCGGCGCGGTAACGTGCAAGCCGTCGTCGTTGATGACCAGGCCGATGCTTTTGCGGCGCGAGCGCCTCAAGATGAATCCGATGACCTGTTCGTGGGTGCGTACTTCGCGCCAACGGGCGCCTTCGGGCAAAGTGGGAGGGCGCGGTGTGGCAACGACAGTGATTTCGGGCGGGGCCTGAGATGGACGGGCAGCAGGAACCGGCGCCGTCTCGACAGGCACCGGGTCGGCGGCGAACAGATCAAGTTGTAGAACCTGGCCCATATCGTTCCGGGTTGAGTCGGCGCATTTCATCTTCTATCCATTGCTGGACTTTTTGGTTCAGCGCTTCGGCATCCAGCCCCGCGCTCTCGATGAAGGGGCCTATGGATACGGTGATCAGCCCCGGCTTCTTGATAAATGCGTTGCGCGGCCAGCATTCGCCGGCGTTGTGCGCAATGGGAATCACCCCGGCCCCGGTGCGTACGGCCAGCAGGGCTCCGCCCATTTTATAACGTCCGGTCTTGCCTGGCGCAATGCGCGTGCCTTCAGGAAAAAGGACAGGCCAGCGTCCTTCGTCCAGGCGCTGGCGGCCAAGTTGCACCACCTGCTCGAAGGCGTCGCGGCGTTTGGCGCGGTCGATGGGAATCATGCGCAGCAAGGCCAGGCCCCAGCCGAAAAACGGTACGCGATGCAATTCGCGTTTATAGACGAAGCAGGCTTCGCGGGGCAGGTGGGACGGCAGAAACAGCGTTTCCCAGGCGGACTGGTGTTTGGACAGTACGATGGCGGGTCCGTCTGGAAAGTTGTCGGCGCCCTTGATCTGCCAGCGGATGCCCGTGATGACCCGTGCCCCCCAGATAGCCAGGCGGGGCCAGCCCATCGTAAGCCGATAGCGCATGCGCAATGGCAGCGGCGCCCACAGCATGCAGGCGAACGCATAGGGAATGACCGTTACGACAAGGAACAGAAGGAAAAGAAAGGACCGGATGGCAGCCATGCGTCAGGCCTCCAGCCACGAGTCGACGAAGGCGGCCAGGTCCTTCACGATTCGCGTGCCGGCGGGAAGATCGCCCTGGTCCAGGGTTTTTTGGCCATTGCCGGTCAGGACCAGCCAGGGGGCGCAGCCTGCCGCAACGGACGCCTGCAGGTCGCGCAAGGAGTCTCCCACTGCCGGGACGTCCTTCAGGCTGACGTCGTAGCGGCGTGCTATGTCGGTGTACATGCCCGGTTTGGGCTTGCGGCATGCGCAGCCGTCGTCGGGGCCGTGAGGACAAATGAACACCGAATCAATGTGGCCGCCTGCCTGGGCAAGCTCGGTTCGCATTTTGGCGTGGATGGCGTTAAGAGTCTCCATGCTGAACATGCCGCGCGACAGCCCGGACTGGTTGCTGGCAATGACGACGCGCCAGCCGGCTTGCGACAGCCGCGCAATGGCTTCCAGGCTGCCGGGAAGCGCGATCCATTCGGCGGGGCTTTTGATGAAGGCCTTGCTGTCCTGGTTGATGACGCCGTCGCGATCCAGAATGACTAGTTTCACTGGGCTAACCTTGAAATATCGGCGACCCGGTTCATGGCGCCGTGCAGTTCGTCCAGCAAGGCCAGCCTGTTGGCTCGCACGGCGGGGTCTTCGGCCATGACCATGATGTCGGCAAAGAAAGCGTCGACGGCCTCTTTGGCTTGCGCCATGATGGCCAGGCTGTCGGTAAAGTTGCCCAGTTCGAATTGCGCATCGGCCTGGGGCTTGAGCGTAGCAATGACTTTGGCCAGGGCTTGCTCGGCCGGCTCGGACAATTTCCCGGCATCGACCTTGCCGGGAGCGCCTTCGGCTTTTTTCAGCAAGTTGGCAATGCGCTTGTTGGCCGCGGCCAGGCTGGCCGATTCAGTGCGTTCGGCAAAGCTGGCGCAGGCCTGGATGCGGAACAGCACTTCATGCAATGGCGGCTGCTGGCTAAGCACGGCGTCGACGACATTGCGATCGTAGCCGCTGCCCAATTGATTGCGGTAGCGTTCGTAGATAAAGCCCAGCACTTCGGGAACCGTGCCCGCATTCAGCGGATGCGCGGCGTAGAGCCGGAAGGCCTCTTCAAGCAAGGGCCGCACATGCAGGCCGGCGGCGTTGGGCGTGGCAAGATAGCCGCCCGCGCTTAGTTGCTCGAAGGCGCTGATGATGCCAAGTGCCGCGCGGCGCAGGCCGAAGGGGTCGCGTTCGCCGGTGGGAACCAGCCCAATGCCCCAGATGCCGACCAGGGTTTCAACCCGCTCGGCGATGAACAAAATGGTGGACGTAATGGTGTCCGGCGTAACCGGCTCGTCGATGCGGATGCGGTACTGGTCGCCCAGGGCGCGCACGACCTCTTCGGGCTCGCCGTCGGCCCGGGCGTAATAAGCGCCCATGATGCCTTGCAGTTCCGGGAACTCGGCCACCATGTTGGAATTCAGGTCGGCCTTGGCCAGCAGGGCGGCGCGATCGGCCAGGTCGCCGTCGGCATCGAGCTTGGCGGCAAGGTAGCGGGCGATTTGCCGCACGCGTTCGACGCGTTCCAGCTGGGATCCCAGCTTATTGTGATAGACGCTGTTGGCAAGCGAGTCGACACGCGCCGCCAAAGGCGTCTTGCGGTCTTGCTCGAAAAAGAACTGGGCGTCGGCCAGGCGCGGGCGCACGACGCGCTCGTTGCCCTGGACGATGTTGGACGGGTCGGCCACCTGCATATTGCTGACAATCAGAAAGCGGTGCGTCAGTTGGCCTGTTCCGGGCTCGAACAGCGGGAAGTATTTTTGATTCAGGCGCATGGTCAGAATCAGGCATTCGGGCGGAACGCTTAAAAAGCCTTGATCGAATTGCCCGACATAGACGGTAGGGTGCTCGACCAGCGCGGTAACTTCGTCGAGCAGCGCTTCGACGGCCGGGTCGGTGCCCAGTGTGGCGTTGAGTCTTTGCGCATGGTCTTGCAATTGTCCCGCGATAGCCTGGCGGCGTTCGTTGAACGAGACAATGACCTTGCCCTCGTCAAGCAGTTGCCGGGCATAGGTGTCGGCGTGCTTGATGCTTATGGCGGCCGGAGCCATGAAACGGTGGCCCGCGCTTTCGTTGCCGGCTTCCAGCCCCAAGGCGTGCGCCTTGATGATGTTGCCGCCCCATAAAACGATAAGGCGGTGCGCCGGCCGCACGAACTTGACGCTGCTGACGCCGTCGGCCAATTGATAGCGCATGACCTTGGGAATAGGCAGCGAAACAATGGCGTGCTCCAGAGCTTCCTGGATGGCGTCGGCCAGGCTGCGGCCCGGGGCCGTGCCTTTGGCGTAAAGGTAGTCTTGTTTGCCGTCGGACTCATGGACGAGATCGTCGGGGCCCAGGTGCTCCAGGTTTTTGCTGGCCAGTTTCTTGACCAGGGCAGGCGTGGCCTTGCCTTCAGGAGTCAGGCCAACGGAAGCGGGCATGAGCTTTTCTGTGTAGGCCTGTTCGGGTGCCTGCGCCAGGACATGGCTTAGGTGCACAGCCAGCCGGCGCGGCGTGGCGAAGTCGCTGGTCACGCAAGCGCCACCCAACAGATTTTGCTTGTCCAGTACCGAACGTATGCCTTCGGCAAACGCCAGGCCCAGCTTGTTCAGGGCTTTGGGAGGAAGTTCTTCGGTAAGCAGTTCGACCAGCAGGGGACGGGTTTCAAAAGAGGACGCCGCAGTCATTACGCAGCCTCCGTACTGAGGCGGTTGCCAAGCATGGGAAAGCCCAATTTTTCTCGTGAATCGAAGTAAGCCTGGGCGACGGAGCGCGACAGGTTGCGTATGCGGCCAATATAGGCGGCTCGTTCGGTGACGCTGATGGCGCCGCGGGCGTCCAGCATATTGAAGGTGTGGGCCGCCTTGAGCGTGGCTTCGTAGGCGGGTAGAGCCAGCGGCACTTCAATCAGGCGCGCGGCTTCGGCCTCGTAGTCGTTGAAATGGGCGAACAGCATGCTGGTCGAGGCGTATTCGAAATTGTAGGTGGATTGTTCGACCTCGTTCTGGTGGAAAACGTCGCGGTACAGCACGCGCTGGCCGTCGGCGCCTTCAGTCCAGACCAGGTCGTAGACGCTTTCCACGCCCTGCAAATACATGGCCAGGCGCTCCAGGCCGTAGGTGATTTCGCCCGTGGCCGGCGTGCAATCCAGCCCGCCCACTTGCTGGAAGTAGGTGAACTGCGTGACTTCCATGCCATTGAGCCAGACTTCCCAGCCCAGGCCCCAGGCGCCCAGCGTGGGGTTTTCCCAGTCGTCTTCAACGAAGCGGATATCGTGCTGCTGTGGGTCGATGCCCAGCGCCTTGAGCGACTCTATGTATAGATCGAGGATTTCGGGCGGCGCGGGTTTGAGCACCACCTGGAATTGATAATAGTGTTGCAGCCGGTTCGGGTTTTCGCCATAGCGCCCGTCTTTGGGGCGGCGCGAAGGCTGGACATAGGCCGCGCGCCAGGGCTCGGGACCGATCGAGCGCAGGAAGGTGGCGGTATGCGAGGTGCCCGCGCCCACTTCCATGTCGTAGGGCTGCAAAAGCGCGCAACCTTGTTTGTCCCAGTAGTGCTGGAGCGTCAGAATGATTTGCTGAAAAGTAAGCATGAACGAAAGCCAATAAAGCGAATAGCCGCAAAGAACTGGATTTTACCGTGCTTCGGCGTCGGGATGCAGGGCGCGGTTGGTAACACGCGTTTTATAGAGCCCTGTTTGGTCAGTTGGTAGCGTCATGAGTTCGGATGGCCGGGGCTGCCAGACAACGCAGTATGGCGGCTTCGGGCGCCGAACTTAGGGTGGTTTTTGGAGTGAGGGCAATTGGTCGTATCATACTAAGTTATTGTTTAATGTTTGGTTTTTAAACTGCGGTGCGCTGCGCCCAGGTTCGGGAGAATGCTTTATGTCAGATCTGGTAAAGGTGGAAGTTGTCGAGCGGGTGATGATTATCACCATCAATCGCCCGCAAGCCCGCAATGCAATCAATTATGAGGCCGCGCACGAAATGGCGCAGGTCTTCGACCAGCTCGATGCCGACGACGGCGTGGCGCTGGGCATACTGACCGGTGCGGGCGGCACTTTTTCATCGGGCATGGATCTGAAGGCGTTTGCGGCAACGGGCCAGCGTCCGTTGGTGGCGGGGCGCGGTTTTGGCGGCTTGTGCGAACAGGCAACCAAAAAGCCGCTGATCGCAGCGGTCGAAGGCTATGCCCTGGCCGGCGGCTGCGAGCTGGCCCTGGCTTGCGACCTTATCGTCGCTGCCAACAACGCCAATTTCGGCTTGCCCGAAACCAAGCGCGGCCTGGTGGCCAGTTCGGGCGGCATGTTGCGCCTGCCTCAGCGTATTCCCCACCACATTGCACTGGAAATCATACTTACCGGCGAAATGCTGCCGGCGCAGCGTGCTTACGACCATGGGCTGGTCAACCGCCTGACCGAGCCCGGCCAGGCCATTGAAGGCGCCATGGCCCTGGCCCGCATCATCGCGGCCAACGGCCCATTGGCGGTGCAAACGGCCAAGAAAATCGTCACCGAGGCCAAAGACTGGCGCCAGGCCGACATGTTCGACCTGCAGCGTCCGCGCGTGCAGCATATTTTCGCGTCGGCCGACGCCAAGGAAGGCGCCACCGCATTCGCTGAAAAGCGCCAGCCGGTGTGGCAGGGCAAGTAACAAGGTTTATAGGTATTTTCAATTTTCAGACTCAGAGTGTTATGACAACGATCATCAAAGAAAGCGACTTGATCCAGTCCATTGCGGACGCCGTGCAGTTCATCAGCTTTTATCATCCTGCCGACTACATCCAGCATCTGGCCCGCGCCTACGAGCGCGAGCAAAGCCCGGCGGCCAAGGATGCAATTGCGCAGATCCTGACCAACTCGCGCCTGTGCGCCGAAGGGCACAGGCCCATTTGCCAGGACACCGGCATCGTCAATGTTTTCCTGAAGATAGGCATGAACGCCCGGCTGGATACCCAGCGCAGCCTGCAGGACGTCTGCGACGAAGGCGTGCGTCAGGGTTATCTAAACCCCGACAATCCGCTGCGCGCCTCGGTGCTGAACGACCCATTGTTTACGCGCAAGAACACGCGCGACAACACGCCCTGTATCGTGAACGTCGAGCTGGTGGCCGGCAATACGGTTGACGTGCAGGTTGCAGCCAAGGGCGGCGGTTCTGAAAACAAGTCCAAGTTCGCCATGCTCAACCCCAGCGATTCGCTGGTCGACTGGGTGCTTAAAACCGTACCGACCATGGGCGCGGGCTGGTGCCCGCCCGGCATGCTGGGCATAGGCGTTGGCGGCACAGCCGAAAAAGCCATGCTGATGGCCAAGCAATCGTTGATGGACGATATCGATATGTACGAGCTGCTGGCCCGCGGCCCACAGAACAAGATCGAAGAGCTGCGCATCGAACTCTACGAAAAGGTCAACGCATTGGGAATCGGCGCACAAGGCCTGGGCGGCCTGACCACCGTGCTCGACATCAAGATCAATACCTTCCCCACGCACGCAGCTTCCAAGCCGGTGGCGATGATCCCCAATTGCGCCGCAACACGCCATGTGCATTTTGTGCTGGACGGCTCGGGCCCCGCCGAACTGACTCCGCCTTCGTTGGCGGACTGGCCCGACGTCAATTGGGCGCCCGACTACAACAAGTCGCTGCAGGTGGACCTGAACACGCTGACCAAAGAGCAAGTGGCAAGCTGGAAGCCCGGCCAGACTTTATTGCTGTCGGGCAAGATGCTTACCGGCCGCGATGCGGCGCACAAGCGCATCCAGGAAATGCTCGAGCGCGGCGAATCCCTGCCGGTCGACTTCCGCAATCGCGTTATTTACTATGTCGGTCCTGTCGACCCTGTGCGCGAAGAAGTTGTCGGGCCAGCGGGCCCAACTACGGCAACGCGCATGGACAAGTTCACTGACATGATGCTCGAGCAAACCGGCCTTATCTCCATGATAGGCAAGGCCGAGCGCGGCCCTGTTGCGATCGAGTCCATCCGCAAGCATGGTTCGGCTTATCTTATGGCGGTGGGCGGCTCGGCCTACCTGGTTTCCAAGGCAATACGCGGCGCCAAGGTCGTTGGTTTCGAGGACCTGGGCATGGAAGCCATTTACGAGTTCGATGTCAAGGACATGCCGGTTACCGTGGCGGTCGACTCCACCGGCACATCGGTGCACGAAACCGGCCCGCGCGAATGGAAGTCTCGCATCGCTGAAATTGCGATCATGCCGGTGTAAAGTCATTGGCAAACCGATCGAAGCCGGCCTGTGCGCCGGCTTTTCAGTTTCTGAAGCCAGCGGCTGTGTTCTTGCCGCAAAGCATTATCAAGGCAGGCGTTGCAGGTCCTGGCCGGCGCAAAGCGCCAGCAGTGCGTCCAGCGGTCCTTGCGCCAGGCACAGGTCCGCGGCCAGGTCGCTCAAGGGCTTAAGCACGAATGCACGTTCGTGCATGCGCGGGTGCGGCACGGTCAGTCTTGGTGTGTCGATGGTCTGGTTGCCATACAGCAGCAAGTCCAGGTCCAGGGTGCGCGGTGCATTGCGGTAAGGCCGCAAGCGGCCGTGCGCGTGCTCGATGGCTTGCAAGGCGTCCAGCAGCGCCAGTGGCGCAAGCATGGTTTCTATGCGGGCTACCGCGTTGACGTAGTCGGGGCCGCTGGAATCGATAGGCGCGCTGCGATAGAACGGCGAAAGCTCCAGGCTTTGCACGTCGGGCGTCCGGGCCAGTGCATCCGCGGCTTGGCGCAGCGTTGCTTGTGCTTGGCCCAGGTTTGCGCCCAGGCCGATATAGGCAAAGACCATAAAAAACCTGCTGTAGGTTGCATTCACTTCACTTCAGACCAAACCAGGGCGCACAGGCGAATGGCGGGCATTCGCCTGTGCGGTCAGGCAAGCCAATCCTACAAGGCTCGGATGTGGCCTGAAGAAGTCATTCCGCGGCCGGCGCGCTTTGGCTGGCCGGATTGCGGCGGGGCCGGCGACGGCGGCGGGCTTTACCGGTAGTGGTCGAGGTTTTATTGCTGTGCTGCCAGGCATCTATCATTTCGGTGCGGGTGGCATTGTCGGCATTGGCCAGGTCCATCCACCATTGCGCCTGAACGCTGTCGACTTCGCGAGCTTCGGCGCGCAATTGCAGAAAGTCCACCGCGGCCCGAAAGCGCGGGTGGTCCAGCATGCGCCACATGCCTTTGGGCGTGGCACGCTCGAAGCGGGGCTGCATCAACCAGATTTCGCGCATGTCGGCCTGGAAGCGGCGCTGGATGGCCAGGGTCTCGGTTTGTCCATCGATAACGTAGTCGGCGGCCGTCATGAGCGCCTGGATAGTGGGTTCGCCTTTTTCAATAAGCTGATTCCAGCGCTTGTCGACCAGCTTCCACAGCAATGCGGCAAACAGGAAGCTGGGGCTGACTGTTTTGCCGGAGCGTACGCGCGCGTCGGTGCGCTCCAGCGCAAGCTCGACAAACTGCTGGCCGCCGCTTTCTTCGAAGATCATATCGATCAGCGGCAACATGCCCTTGTGCAAGCCCAGTTCGCGCAGGCGCTGCAGGCAGTCCATCGCATGGCCGCAAGTCAGCAGCTTAAGCATTTCGTCGAACAGGCGCGACGAGGGCACGTTTTTGATTAGCGCCGCCATGTTCTCGATGGGGGCGCGCGTAGCCGGGTCGATGGTGGCGTTGAGCTTGGCCGCAAAGCGCACGGCGCGCAGCATGCGCACGGGATCTTCGCGGTAGCGGGTTTCGGGGTCCCCTATCATGCGCACCACCCGGTTCTTCAGGTCGGGCACGCCGTGGTGGTAGTCGATGACTTCTTCTTTGATGGGGTCGTAGTACAGGGCGTTCAAGGTAAAGTCGCGCCGCGCGGCATCTTGCTCGTTGGTGCCGAACTGGTTGTCGCGCAAAATCCGTCCGTGTTCGTCGGTTTCGTGGCCTTCGGAGGCCGGAGCGCGGAATGTGGACGTTTCGATGATTTCCTGGCCGAACACCACATGAACCAGTTGAAAGCGGCGGCCGATGATGCGCGCACGGCGAAACAAGGGGCGGATCTGTTCGGGCGTGGCGTTGGTTGCAACGTCGAAGTCTTTGGGCTCGAGCCCGACGATCAGGTCGCGTACCGCGCCGCCGACGATATAGGCGTCGTAGCCTTTTTGACTGAGCACTTCGCACACTTTGATAGCGTGCCGCGATACGTAGCGCCGGTCTATGCCGTGTTTATCGCGCGAGTAGCGTACGGGCCCCTGGGCGGGTGTGGTGAAGAGACGGTTGACGAATTTTTTTATTGTTGACGTTAGCATGGGTGTATTTTAAGACTTTGCGTCTTGCATGTCCTTGAAAATTTCAAGGATGGGCCAGCCCTTGTTCTGTGCGAGCTCGCGCAGAACAGGACTGGGGTTGGTGGCGATAGGGTGGGTGACCACTTCAAGCAGCGGTATATCGTTGGGCGAATCGCTGTAAAAATACGATTGCTCGAAATCGTGCAGCGTAAGGTTCAGGCCAGCCAGCCAGTCATTGACGCGGGTTATTTTGCCTTCTTTGAAGCTGGGTATCCCCTGGATAGCGCCAGTATACCGGCCATTGCGGTATTCCGGCACGGTGGCAATAAGGTGGGGAATGCCGAAGGCGCGCGCTATCGGCGCCGTGACGAATTCGTTGGTGGCCGTGACGATGGCGCAGAGGTCGCCTTGGGCCAGGTGCTGTTGCACCAGTTTTTGGGCTACCGGCTGGATGCTGGGGCGGATGACTTCGCACATGAAAAGCTCATGCCATTGGGCCAGTTCGGCGCTGCTGGTGCGGGCCAGCAGGCCCAGCATGAATTCGGCGGCCTGTTCGGCGGTAAGGTTGCCCGCGTTATAGCGGTTCATCAGGTCGTCGTTGCGGCGCCGCGCTTCCTCGGGGTCGCCTGCGCGTCCGGTGCGGGCCAGCCACTCGGCCCACTGATAGTCGCTGTCCAGGGGCAGCAGGGTGTGGTCAAGATCGAAAAGGGCCAGGCGTTTTGCAGCGGTCATAGTGTATGTATCGGTGTCACGATTGGGGCTGGCTTGTAGCCAGCAAGTCTTTTAAAAGGGGCAGGGTAATGGCGCGGTGCTTTTCAAGCGAATAGCGGTCCAGCGCGTCCACCAGGGCGCTAAGCTGGCCCATGTCGCGTGCGTAGTGGGTCAGTATCCAGCCGATTACTTCGGGCGAGAGTTGCAGGCCGCGTTCGCCGGCCTGTGTTCGTAGCGCGTTGGCGCGGTCGTCGTCGGACAGCTGTTCAAGGCGAAAAACCAGGTCCCAGCCCAGGCGCGTGCGCAGATCTTCGCGCAAAGGCATGGCCAGCGGGGCGCGGTCGCCTGCGACGAGCAAGGCAAAAGCCTTGTCGCTTGCGGCCGTCTCACGCCAGCGATTGTACAGGGCAAAGAGCTCGGCCTGGGCCGGTTCGTCCAGAAGATGGACATCGTCTACGGCGGCCAGTGCCAAGGGCAAGGCCTCGGAGCTGGCCAGGGCGCGCATGGCCCCGGAGGGGCTTTGCGCATTGAAATAGTGGGCGCTGGGGCCCGCCGCCAGCGCTTTGAGCAGGTGCGACCGCCCCGCGCCCGACGGCCCCCAAAGGTAGATCGCTCGCCCGGGCGCAAAGTTGCGCAGCGCGTCCAGGGCGGCACCGTTCTCGCCCACAATGAAATTGTCTAGCGAGGGCGGTGGGGCGGCAAGAAGGTCAAGAATAAGTTGCTGGGTCATTGGAGGCGGTAAAAAGCGTAAAATGCGCCTTGATATTCTATTCAACATGCAATTCTTACATATCCCACGGCTTTTCTCATGACAATCAAACAATCCGCCTCCCTGACCTATCGCGATGCAGGGGTCGATATCGACGCCGGCGACGCGCTGGTCGACCGAATCAAGCCTTTGGCCGCCAAGACCATGCGTGCGGGCGTCATGGCCGGCATCGGCGGATTCGGCGCGCTTTTCGAGGTGCCCAAGCGGTTCAACGAACCGGTCCTGGTGTCCGGCACTGATGGGGTGGGCACCAAGCTGCGCCTGGCGTTCGAGTGGCAGCGCCACGATACCGTGGGAATCGACCTGGTGGCCATGAGCGTCAACGATATCCTGGTCCAGGGCGCCGAGCCGTTGTTTTTCCTGGATTACTTCGCTTGCGGCAAGCTGTCCGTCGACACGGCGGCCAGCGTGGTGGGCGGCATTGCCAAGGGTTGCGAGCTGTCCAATTGCGCCCTGATCGGCGGCGAAACCGCCGAAATGCCCGGCATGTATCCCGATGGCGAATACGACCTGGCCGGCTTTGCCGTGGGCGCGGTCGAAAAGTCGCTGATTATCGACGGCAAGTCCATAGTTCCGGGCGACGTGGTGCTGGGGCTGGCTTCAAGCGGGGCCCACTCCAACGGGTTTTCCTTGTTGCGCAAAATCCTCGAGCATGCCGGCGCCAAGCCCGACCAGGACCTTGGCGGGCGCCCATTGGCCGATGTCGTCATGGAACCGACCCGCATCTATGTGCGTTCGGTGCTGGCGGCCCTGGCCGAGCATGGCGCGGCCATCAAGGGGCTGGCGCATATTACCGGCGGCGGCCTGCTCGACAATGTGCCGCGTATTTTGCAGCCGGGCTTAAGCGCCCGCCTGCAGCGGGATGCCTGGACCATGCCTTCGCTATTCCAGTGGCTGCAGCAAAACGGCGGCGTGGCCGACTCTGAAATGCACCGCGTCTTCAATTGCGGCATCGGCATGGTCATTGTGGTGCCCGCCGATCAAGCGCAGGCGGTATCGGCCACTTTGGCCTCGCATGGCGAGCAGGTGTACAACCTGGGCAATATCGTCGAACAAGAACCCGGCATGGCGCAAACCGTGGTCGTTTAAAAACTTGCCGCGTACAGGCGGCCAGCCATATTTGAAGTCGGTTTCCGGCTTTTGCGTGGATCTCGACGCTCCTGGCAGCGTCGATTTTTTATTGCCAGCGCCGGCCGGGTCCGGAACCCCGCTGCAGAGGGCGGGATTTCAGCGATTCGCTTAGTCTTGTCCCGGACTTGCTTTCCAGATCGACGCTGCCAGATCGACGGCCTGGCTTGCGCTGTCTGGAGCCAGGCAGTCGATGACCAGGCGTTCGGGCTGGGCGCGCAGCCAGGTCAATTGGCGCTTGGCTAGCTGGCGGGTGGCCGCGATGGCCTGCTCGACGGCTTCGTCAAGGCTGCACTGCCCATCCAGGTAAGCCCATATCTGCCTATACCCCACGCAGCGCACCGAAGGCAAGCCTAGGTGCAGGTCGGGACGCGAGTGCAGCCTGCGCACTTCGTCGACCAGGCCCCTATCCAGCATTTGCCGGTAGCGCTGCGCGATGCGCGCATGCAGCGCCAGGCGGTCCGAGGGTTCCAGGCTGATGGTAATGTAGTTGGATTGCGGGCCGGGAGCCGTGCGTTCGACGGCCAGCAACTGCGACATGGGCGTGCCGCTGACGCGGTAGATCTCGATGGCTCGTTGCAAGCGCTGGCTGTCGTTGGGAGCCAGCCTTGCGGCGGCGATGGGATCGAATTCGGCCAGTTGCCGGTGCATTTCGGGCCAGCCCGATTGCGCTGCCTCAAGCTCGATTTGCGCCCGTATGGCGGGGTCTGCCTGCGGCAGGTCGTTCAAGCCTTCGCGCAAGGCCTTGTAGTACAGCATGGTTCCGCCGCACAGCAGCGGAATCCGGCCCCGCCCCTGAACTTCCGCGATCAGCCGCAAGGCGTCCTGCCTGAATTCGGCGGCCGAGTAGCTTTGGGCTGGATCGCGGATGTCCAACAGATGGTGGGGAATTTGCAGCCGCTCTGCCGGCGAGGGTTTGGCCGTGCCGATGTCCATGCCGCAGTAGATTGTGGCCGAGTCCACCGCGATAATTTCAATGGGCCATCTTGCGGCAAGCGCCAGCGTCGTGGCGCTTTTGCCGGAGGCGGTGGGCCCGGCCAGGCACAGTATGGGCTTGGTCATTGGCCGCGCAGGAATAGTTTGTCCAAGTCGTTCAGTTTCCACTGTACCCAGGTGGGACGGCCGTGATTGCATTGGTCGGCCCGCTCGGTGTGCTCCATCTTGCGTAACAAGCCGTTCATTTCATCCAGCGTAAGGCGCCGGTTGGCTCGTACCGAACCGTGGCAGGCCATGGTCGAGAGCAACTCGTTGCGCTGTTCGGTCAGGCGGGCCGAACTGCCCACACTGGCCAGGTCGCGCAATACGCTGCGTGCCAGCGATTCGATATCGCCGCCCGCCAGCAAGGCCGGCACGGCTCTGATCATCAAGGCGGCCGGCCCCGCCGGCTTAAGGACCAGCCCAAGCTCGGTCAGGATATCTTCATATTCTTCGACCAGGCCGATTTCTTTTTCGGCGACATTGAATACGACAGGAACCAGCAACTCCTGGCGCGGCAGCTCGCGCGCGTTCATGGCCTGTTTGAGTTGTTCGTACACGACCCGTTCATGGGCTGCGTGCATATCGACCAGGATCAGGCCGGAGCGGTTCTGGGCAAGGATGTAAATGCCGTGCAACTGCCCAAGCGCCATGCCCAGGGGGAACTCTTCCGGCGTCTGTGTGGGCAGCGACGGCGTGGGGATACCGGTTGGGGCAGGCGCTGCGTCCAGAGGGCGATACAGCGATTGCCAGTCCGATGTCGCGGCGGGCGCGGCATCGCGCAAGCTGAAGGCCTGCTGGCCTTGTTGCGGCCGCCATGCGGATGGGTATTGCCGGTCCGCAGTGGCCGGTTGTTGGCCGCCATATGGCAAAGTAGCGGCTGCCCGCGCGTCTTGGCTGTCTTGCGGGTTCGCGGACGGGGCTGAGGCGTCCGGAGTTGCGTTCGGCGCCGGCGCGTGTGCGGCGCCGACCTGGCCCAGCGCCTCGCCCAGGGTTTGGCCAACGAAACGGTGAATGGCTCCGCTTTCGCGAAAACGCACTTCGTGCTTGGCAGGATGGACATTGACATCGACGGTGCCTGGATCGACATTCAGAAACAGCACGTAGGCGGGTTGCCTGTCGCCATGCAGCACGTCGGCGTAGGCCTGCCTGACGGCGTGCGCGACTGTGCGGTCCTTGACGTAGCGTCCGTTTACATAAAGATATTGCTGGTCGGCGCGTGCACGGGCGTAGGTTGGGCGCGTAATCATGCCCTGTAGCGCGATAAGCCCGTGTTCGCGCTGTACGGGTAGCGCCTGGCCGACGAATTCCACGCCAAGCACATCGTGGATGCGCTGGTAAATATCGCTGGCGCGCCAATGGCGTTGCGGCTTGTCGTTGTGAAAGAGCCGAAAGGCCACGCCCGGCTGGGCCAGGGCGATGCGCTCGAGCGCATCCACGCAATGGCCGTATTCTGTTGCTTCTGTGCGCAGGAATTTGCGGCGGGCCGGCACGTCGTCGAACAGCTGGCGCACCTCGACCGTGGTGCCTACCGGACCGGATGCGGCTTGCGGCTGCTCACCGCTTTGCGCTCGAAGCTGCCAGGCATGCGGCGCCTGTTCGGTGCGCGAGGTAATGCTTAGCTGTGCAACCGAGGCGATGGACGCCAGCGCCTCGCCGCGAAACCCCATGGAAGCCACAGACTCCAGTTCGTTGAGCGTATGGATTTTGCTGGTGGCGTGGCGTGTCAGCGCCAGGCTTAGCTCTTCTTGCGGGATGCCGAAACCGTCGTCGGTGACTGCAATGCGCCGGATTCCGCCGCCGTCCAGGCGGACCTCGATAGCGCGCGCACCCGCATCGATGGCATTTTCCAGGATTTCTTTCAGCACCGAGGCGGGGCGCTCGATAACTTCGCCGGCCGCGATCTGGCTGATCAGCAGGTCGGGCAGGGGAGCGATGGTTCGGCGTTCAGGCATGGCAACATCCGTTCGGCTGCAAGGTCTATGCAGCGTTAACATAAGAGATTCATTTTAACCGGTCGGAACCGGGCGCCGCTGTGCCCGGCTCCGCGTTGCGCTATATTGCGCTATCTCTATCCTTGCAAGCGAAGACTATGCCCGAATTTATGACAATGATTGTCCATATCGACCAATTCATGGGGGCCTGGGTGGCCGAATATGGCGAATGGATATATCTGGTGCTGTTTTTGATCGTTTTTGGTGAAACAGGGCTGGTCGTGCTGCCATTCCTTCCAGGCGATTCTTTATTGTTCATTGCAGGGGCTTATGGCGCAACCGGGGCTTTCGATCCCATACTGCTGGCCGTCTTGCTGATCGTGGGCGCGGTCTTGGGCAATACGGTCAATTATTATGTCGGCCGTTATTTGGGGCCGCGCGTATTTACCAGCAATTTCCGGTTTCTGGACCGCAAGGCGCTGATAAAAACCCATGCGTTTTACGAAAAACATGGCGGCAAAACCATTGTTCTCTCGCGTTTCCTGCCTGTCTTCCGTACCTTTGCGCCATTTGTCGCGGGGGTGGGCAGCATGAACATCGTGCGTTTTCAGTTGTTCAATATTGCGGGCGCAACGCTGTGGGTGGTCAGCCTGATTACGCTGGGCTATTTTTTCGGCAATGTACCCATTATCAAAGAGCACCTGAGCACCATAGTGCTGATCGGGGTTGGAGCTGCCGTCGTACCGGTGGTTCTTGGCGCGCTCTGGAAGCTGTTCGGCAAAGCGCGCGAGGCCTAGGCGCCTGGCCGGGCCTGAAGCTCCGGGGCCGTGGAAACGCAAGGCCGTGTCGACGCCGGCCTGAATGAAACGCCCCAAGAACCTGGAAGCTCTCCAGAATTCTTGGGGCGTTGTACTGCCCGGCTTGGCCTTGCGCTGCCTTGAACGTGTCAGGACTTGCGTGCCAGTGCGGGGCCCTGCGCAAAATACCCGTTGATGCCGCTGAGCATGGCGCTGGCAATCCGGTCCTGGTGCGCGGGGCTGCGCAGCAGGCGCTCTTCTTCGGGATTGCTGATGAAGGCGGTTTCCACCAGGATGGACGGGATGTCGGGCGCCTTGAGCACAGCGAACCCGGCTCGTTCGACGCTGGCCTTGTGCAGGCTGTTGATCTTGCCTATTTCACTAAGCACCCGTCCGCCTACGCGCATGGCGTCGTTGATTTGCGCCGCCGTCGATAAATCAAGCAAGACCTGAGCCACTTGTTTGTTATGCGAGCCCAGGTTGATGCCGCCGATCAAGTCGGCTTCATTTTCGCGCTTGGCCATCCAGCGCGCAGCCGCGCTGGTGGCCCCGTGTTGCGACAGGGCAAACACGGACGAACCGCGGGCGCTGGGCTTTATCCAGGCGTCGGCGTGTATCGAGATGAACAGGTCGGCCTTTACCCGGCGGGCCTTTTGTACCCGTACTTGCAGCGGGACGAAATAGTCGTTGTCGCGGGTCAGGTAGGCGCGCATATTGGGCTGGGAATCGATCAGCTTTTTCAGGCGGCGCGCAATGCTCAGGACGATGTCTTTCTCGCGCGTGCCATTGCGCCCGATCGCGCCAGGGTCTTCGCCTCCGTGTCCCGGATCCAGCGCAATGAGGATGGGCCGATTGATTCCGGGCGGGCCGTTGGCGGCAGGGGGCGGAAGCGGGTCGAGGTCGGGCTTTTTCGTGGCGACAGGGGGCAGCTTTTGCCCCTGCACCGACGGAATGGGGGCGGAGTCGGGTGCGTTCTGCGCAAGGTTCTCCAGCACTTCGGCCAGCGGGTCGTTGTCGGCGCCGTTCATGATGGCCAGCAATGGGTCTTGCGCGACTTTCGGGTACAGGTCCAGCACCAGCCGGTATTTATATTCGCCGATTGGCTTCAAGGTAAAAACCTGCGGCGCTATGGCTTGCTTCAGGTCGAACACCAGGCGGATGACATCGGGCCGGTTCTGGGCGACGCGCACTGAGGCGATATAAGGGTCGTTGGGCTTGACCTTTGAGATCAAGTTATTGATGGTCTGGCTCATGGTCAGGCCATTGATATCGACCACCAGGCGGTCAGGATGCTCCAGCGTGAAATGTTCTGCCTTGAGCTCTGTATCAAGTTCTAGCGTGACGCGCGTGTATTCGTCGGCGGGCCAGGTGCGTACGGCCAGTATGGTGCCGGCGGCATGCGCCAGCCGCGGAATAACCGGAAGAATGAACAGGGTCGTGGCGCTTGCGATCAAGCGTCGCCGGGAAAGTCCTGGGGGGGATATTCCTGCTGGGGCAGCACTAGAGTTGTCAGCCATGATGTTCCTTTGTTGCTATAGGCCGTTAGATGCGCTTGCCGGCCGGCATCTGCGTAAACCAGATGTATTTCCAGGTCGGGAGGAGGTAAAGTGGCCCCAGCCTGCTCTGGCCATTCGATCAAAATAATGGCTTCTTTCTGCAATATTTCGCGAAACCCGGCATCCAGCCATTCTCGGGGGTCGCTTAGCCTATAAAAATCAAGATGATAGCAGTATAAGTTAAAAAGTTTATAGCTTTCAAGTAGTGCGTAGCTAGGGCTTTTTATTCGGCCGGCGACTCCGCAGGCCCGCAGCAAGGCCCGGGCAAAGCTGGTTTTGCCCGCCCCCAGGTCGCCTTTCAGGTGAATGCGGCCGCCCGGAGCCTGGCCGGCAAAGGCGGGATGGGTGCCAGTAAGCATGGGCGCTAGTTGCTGGGCTAATGCAACTGTGGCGTCTTCATCGGCCAAAAACAGGCTAATTTCTTTTAACTTCTTTTGTTCTTGCATGACGGTAGTCTTTGGTAGCGGCCTGGCAGGCACGGGGCGAAGTAAACGGTATCAGGACATGGGCAGCCGCTGGCAACAACGCCAGGGCCTGGGCATTTGCCGCAAAGAGCGCGGTGCGGCGCTGGCCCCAAAGCGGCGTCGCCGAACTGACCGGCGCGAAATTACAACAGTATTGGCGTGCCGGCCTGGCATGCGGCAAACAAAAAGTTGCCTTTTGGATGGTGTGTGGCAAGTGCGCCGGCATCTTTTACTGCTATTGTTGTTCCTCGGATCTGACCAGGTGCATTCTGAACGCGCTTTGGCAAATACAGCCTTCGGTCTTGCGAGGGCGAATATGAACGATGTATGTAGCTAGTGATTATATTTATTCCAGGAGAGATAGATGGCCAACTTAAAATTAAAAGCAAAGCTCGTTCCGCTGGCTGTTGTTGCCGGATGCCTGACCGTGTTTGGAATGGCGGCACAGGCGGCGAATTATCCAAGCCAACCCATACGCGTCATTGTGCCATTTGCGCCCGGCGGCTCCACCGATATTGTCACGCGTATCGTCACCGAGAAAATGAGCCAGGTGCTGGGCCAGCCCATTGTGGTTGAAAATAAGGGCGGCGCCGGCGGCGCCATAGGCGCCCAGGAAGCGGCTCGCGCCGCGCCCAACGGCTACACGTTGTCGATTGCGACCATCTCTACGCTGGCTGTCAATCCCGCGTGCCGTCCCGACAATCTTCCCTACAAGCCGCTGGAAGACTTTTTGCCGGTTACCAACTTTGCCAACGTGCCCAACGTCATCGAGGTCAATCCCCAGTTTCCGGCCAAGAACTTCAAGGACTTCGTCGCAGCCCTGAAAGCCAACCCCGGCAAGTATTCATATGGCAGTTCGGGTACTTGCAGCGTGCTGCATTTGTTCGGCGAGGCCTTCAAGCAGGCTACCGGCACCGAAGCCCAGCACGTGCCCTATAAAGGCGCCGGCCCCGCTGTGGCCGATGCCGTAGGCGGCCACATTGAAATCATGTTCGACAATCTGCCTTCCTCCATGGGGCAGATCCAGGCCGGCAGACTGCTGCCCATGGCAATTGCCTGGCCCGAGCGCTTGAAGGCCTTGCCCAATGTTCCCACGCTGGCCGAGGAAGGCTACCCGCAGTTGAACCGGCCCGCCTGGTACGGCCTGTTGGCGCCAAAAGGGACCTCCCCCGAAATCATCAAGACGCTACGGGACGCGGCGGTACAGGCCCTGAAAGACCCGAGTGTGGTGCAGGCCCTTGAAAAACAAGGCGCCGCGCCATCGGGCAACACGCCGGAAGAGTTCGGCAAAGAGATCAAAGAGCAGTACGACTGGGCCCACGAGGTCGTCAGCAAAGGCAATATCAAACTGGAATAGCGTCTGTCAAAACGGCGTCGGGCCGGTATTTTCCAGTCCTGATAAAATACCGGCCTTACGTCTCCGTAGTTAAATGGATATAACTTTCCCCTCCTAAGGGAAGATTGCAGGTTCGATTCCTGCCGGGGACGCCAGATTTTAGTGTTTTACAAGCTTCATTCATATAGAAACCCGCATAAACATTGGTTGTGCGGGTTTTTTAATGTCTGCGACATGCTTCATGCTGCTATGGTCATATACCCCCTTGTTGGGGTACATTTGGGGGTATCAAATCTTTCACTACAAAAAGTACCCCCAAAATGGCCCTAAAAGACGTTCAGTGCAGACAGGCAGTTGCAAAGGAAAAGCCCTATAAGTTAGCTGCTGGGGGCGGGCTGTATCTGCTGGTAAGCACGAACGGCAAAAAGTATTGGCGCTACAAGTACCGCTTCCATGGCAAAGAGAAAGTGCTTGCGCTGGGTGTATATCCCGAGGTGACATTGGCGAAGGCGACAGCAGCCCACCAGGCTGCACGCGACCTTGTTGCGGCAGATACTGACCCGATGGCGTCGAAGAAAGCGACCAGGAAAGCAAATAGGCTTGCACAGGAGAATAGTTTTAAAGCTATAGCTAAGGAATGGGTTGACTCACAATCGTCTGGGTGGTCTGAGGCACACATTGAACGCGTAAACGGTTTTTTCAAGAATCATATCTACCCGGAGTTTGGCGAAGAGCCGATAGCCAATATCACGTCGCTGGACGTGTTGGACGCCATCCGAAAGATGGAGGCCAAGGGGCTGGGCGAAAGTTGCTACAAGGCATTGGCCCAAACGAACAAGGTATTTATCTATGCAGTGGTCACAAAACGCGCACCCGTGAATGTGGCCGCCGGTCTGAACAGTTTCTTAAAGCCGAAGCCGCCCACCAAGCATCATCCGCATGTTGAGAAAGAAGAGCTTGGGAAACTGATGACGCTAATTGACCGTTATGGTGGCTTGCCCCAAACCCGTATCGCCACAAAGCTGGTTATGCTGTGCTTCATGCGTAGCGGAGAGTTACGGCAGGCGACTTGGGAAGAGATTGATTTTGAGGCGGCGACTTGGACAATTCCATCGGCCCATCGCAAGGGCAGCAAGACACTCAAGGCGTCCGGTATCCCTCATATCGTGCCACTGTCGCGGCAAGCCATCGAATTGCTGACGGAGCTACGCCAACATACTGGCGACCGCCCCCTCATGTTCGAAGGGCAGAAACGAGGCGTGCCAATCAGTGAGAACACCATCAACAAGGCATTGCGCACAATAGGTTATGGCGACGAGCAAAGCGCCCATGGCTTTAGAGGTCTGGCAAGCACTATCCTGAATGAAAACGGCTTTAACCCTGATGCCATTGAGCGCCAGTTGAGTCATAAAGAAAAAAATCAGGTGCGGCGGGCCTACGACCATTCCCAGCGTCTGCCTGAGCGCGTGACGATGATGCAATGGTGGTCTGATTTTTTGGACAGCAAAGCTGGTTCAAACGTGGTGCCGTTGGCCCCGAGAAGGAGCGCATGATATGCGTGCTGTAGCAAAAGTGCCGACCAGGCAGGAAATACTAGAAACGATCCGGCTGTATGCCAGTTCCATGCCCGCCGAGCTGCTAAACAAGTTTACGCTGGACGTGATGCTGCTGGATTCGCCAAAGTATGCCAACTACAGGCCGTGGGAATCGGTTGGCGAAGAAATTGACGATGGCTACATGGACGATTTGGCCGGCCTGTTGTCGTTGATAAAGGAAGTATGGCTTTGGCGAGACACACAGATTGACGCCGGGTTTCGTTCCAGCGCTGGCCAATGGCTGAACGGATTCCCATCCATGAAGGCGGCCTGGAAGTCCTTGCGCCTAGGCTGGCACCTTGAGGATTTATCGGGACACCAGGCTGTGCTTGCCTGCGGCCTATTGAAACGCGGGCATATTTTGAAAGACCAAACAGATGGGGTGGTGTCCCCAAGGGTGATTCAAGAGGCTTTCGAGGTCATGGCCCCGTTAGGCTTGAATTGGTCGATTCTTATTCTGTGCGCCTTGCTGGAATATCACTACGACCAAGACTCAGCGCGGCGGATGGTGGAAGAGCATAAACGTCTGGATGATCTTGAGGCGACCGCAATGCGTGGCTTTGAGGCTGCGGAGCAAATTGAGGTAATCAGCAATAAGACCTGGCCGCCGATGGCGCAAGAGGCTATACCGGTACGCCATCATGTTGTCAATGCGCGGGATTCGATGGCAAGAGCTATGAAGAAGGCGCGCGGCAAAGTTCCGCCCATTAAACGAATTGACGACACTGCCAGAGAGAGACTGTTGATGTTTCGTCTTTGGCAAGGCCATTACAGTCTTTTTGGAGAGCCAAAAACAACTGCAATCGCCAATATTATTCAGGCTGGCGGCGTGGAAAAACCCGATTTGGACGTAAAAGGAATCATTAAGTCGTTCCGGGACATTCCAGTTGATTTTGATGTTCGGGACATCATGCCAAATGCGCGGACGCTGGTGAAACAGGGGTAGTTGTTCGTCTAATTTTCACAAAGAACTACCCTCTTAAGATTCGCCGCTAATCGCCAAACTGTACCCATGTTGAATACACATGAGGCTACAACATGGCGCATCAAACCACACAAGCAAACCAAGGCCGCAAGCCTTTAATTACGCCGGTTTCAACCGAAGCGGATCGTATGATCAATGACCGTGAGGTTGCCCACTTGCTGGGTGTATCCCGGTCGTGGCCCTGGACGCTGGCCCGCGAAGGCAAGTTCCCCGCACCCATCAAAATATCGCATCGCTGCACTCGCTGGTGGCTTTCGTCCGTTCGTGAATGGATGGCTGACCCTCAGGGCTGGCAGGCCGCTAATAAGGTGGCATAAGTGGCGGAGAAAAAGAAAAGCCCCGAAAAGGGGGCTGTCGCTGGCAGGCGGACAGCCAATTCTACCCCAATTTTTACCGGCACCAGAAGCCCGCGTCACGTCCGCGTTTTGCAGGCGCTGATGGTGCTGCGCAAGCTTACCCGCGAAGAGCTAGACCGCGTGGCCGGGGCATCGAACGGCCCTGACGTTGTTCGTCAGTTGCGCGGTAAAGGCCTTGCCGTTCCGTGCAACCTATTGCCGCGCATTGACCGCGACGGGCGGCCCTGCGAGGTTGGCGAGTACAGCCTGACCCCAGCAGACCGCCGGGCCATCGTGGGTTGGCTGAAGCGGCAGATGTTGGTCGAGGCCGGATCATGATGACCAGAAGCCAAATCAACATTTATGCAGCAGAAGCCAAGCGCATTTCCCGGCAACTCGCCGCTACCCGCACCCACAAAGAACAAGCCCCCCTGGTTCACGCCTGGGCGGCTGCGACGATTCAAGCATTGAAGGAGAGCCAAATGGCTCGCATCAGAACAATCAAGCCAGAGTTTTTCACGAGCGACGACATAGTGAGCATGTCGCCACTGGCCCGCATTTTTTACATTGCGCTTTGGTGTGAGGCCGACCGTGAGGGACGTTTGGAATGGAAGCCGCGTACCCATAAGCTGCGGTACTTGCCGGGCGACGATTGCGACATTGACGATTTGTCGGCAGAACTGATTGAGGCAGGCTTGGTGGTGCTGTATTCGGTTGATGGTAAGCAGTACGCGGAGATACCCAGCTTCCTGAAGCATCAGGTCATCAACAACCGAGAGACAGGCAGCAAAATCCCGCCACGCGACATTGACGCGTCAACCACGCGTGAGGTACGCGTAAACGACGCGTCAGCCACGCGTGCGCACGCCTCTGTAGGGGAAGGGAAAGGAAAGGAAGGGATATATATATCGGGTGAACCCGACGTGCGCAATCCCTCACGGTTCGAGGAGTTTTGGAAGGCGTACCCCTCTACGGGCAGAAAAGTAGCCAAAGCGACTTGTGCCAAGCGCTGGGCTGCAAGACAGTTGGATCAGTTGGCCGACAAGATCATTTCCCACGTTATCGCCGTGCGGGAAACGAAGCAGTGGCGTGAAGGGTTCGAGCCTGCGCCCCTGACGTACATCAATCAATCCCGCTGGAATGATGATCTTCCCGAGCAGCCTGCCGACCCGTCTACGGCTGAAAACATGTTTGAGGGGGCAATCTGATGCGCGGTCAAAACACCATCATCCGTATGCGCCTATCGGGCTACAGGCCTTCCATGGTCTGGCTTCATGCCCTTGATGGGTCATGCCCCAAGCGCTATTTCTTGGACGCCGAGCATAGCGTCATGCTGGGCGGGCGGCCCGAGGTTCATATCGGGGCGGAAGAAATCCCCGGCACGCTGGATTTACGGTGCTTGACCGGCCTGACGGTTCTTTTGCAAGGTACGGAGAAAAACCGACTGCGCGCCGTCTTTGCCAGGCTGCGAGAGTTCGCCCCCGAGCGGGTCATTACGTCCAGCCCTGACTTTGTGCATGACTGGCAACCCGAGAAGGTGGCGGCATGAGCAAGGTCGCGCCGATTATTACGCCCGATTCGTTCGATTTTCGCCAATACATGGCCGAGACCGAGCCACAGGCCAAAGTGCTGGGGGCCGAGACGTGGCGCGACAGCCTCATTGATGCCGTCAAGAACGGAACGACAGTGACCGGCGCGCGCCTGCCATGGGCCAAAACCCACGACCATATCCGCTTTCGCGGCGGTGAGGTCAGCTTGTGGCAAGGCATCAACGGCCACGGCAAGTCGCAGATGCTGGGCCAGGCTTGCATGGGCTTTGCCGGGCAAGGTGAGCCGGTTTGCATTGCCAGCTTTGAAATGAAGCCCGTTTCGACGCTCAAGCGGATGCTTCGCCAGGCTGCCATGAACGATCAGCCCGGCGAGACTATGGCGGCGCGGTTCATGGACTGGCTGCAAGGCAAGTTCTGGCTGTACGACCAGCTTGGAACGGTACGACCAGAAATGATCTATGCCGTAATTCGCTATTGCGCCGACAAGCTGAAAATCAAGCACATCGTCATTGACAGCCTTATGAAGTGCGTTCGCGGCGAAGATGACTACAACGGTCAGAAGGATTTTGTAGACATGCTGACCGGTCTTGCCCGTGATCTGGATGTGCATATTCACCTTGTCCACCACGTTCGCAAGGGTGAGAACGAAGAGAAGGTACCGGGCAAGTTCGACGCCAAAGGCTCCGGCGCGATTAGCGACCAAGTGGATCAGGTGCTGACGGTGTGGCGCAACAAGAAAAAGGAAAAGACCATTGCCAGCTTGTTGCGCAAGAATCAGCCGGTAGACGACGAAACCCGCAGTAGCCCTGATGCCATGCTGGTGGTCGATAAGAACCGGCACGGCGAATGGGAAGGCAGCGTAGCCCTTTGGTATCACCCGCAAAGCCTGCAATACACCCCTGACAACCGATGCGCCCCCCTGGACATGCTTGGGGTGTACCGATGAACCGAATCCTGAAATACGCGATTTTGGATATCCCGCCGGAAGCGTGGTGGCAGCCACACGCCCCTGTCAAAGCCCCCAGCAAAGAGACCACAGCCATGCAAGAAGCAGTAATTGAAAGCGTTCCCGCAGCAAAGAAAGCTGCACGGCCCAAAGACCTGAACAGTTTGATCCGGGCGGATGCTGACCACCCCAAGTACGAACAGGCCGTACTGGTTCAAACCATCGGCCAGCGTATGCGCCAGGCCCGGGAACTGTGCAACCTGAGTCAGATTGAGGCGGCCCGCCAACTTGGATACCGCAACCCCAGCAAGCTGTCCAAGATTGAAGGTGCCATCGATACCAACTCCGTACCTTTGCTGTTGATTGTGCGGGCGGCGGCCATGTATCAGGTCAGCGTCGATTACCTTTTTGGCCTGTCGGAAGACTTCGAGGTGTCGCCCCGTGCGACTGTTGAGCGGGTGGTGTCACGTTGGATGTTCGCCCAGGTGACCGCCCAAGAAAGGCTCATTCTGGATGCGCTGCACGCTGTGAACGACCAGGTATCGCGCGTCATGGATGTGTGCCCCAAGACGCACGCCCAGGCCCTTGAGGTGGCCCGCGCGCTTGCCCGGTTCCGGGAGCTTAACCCCGGATTTGAAGATATGCGCGCCGGCTCAACGCTGCTGGCCGCTGTTGAGCATGCCGCTGACGGTGCTGCCAGCGCCAATGAGGTCTATCAGCGATTCCTTGGACATTTGCGTTTCATGGAGGGCGTGACAGCGGTAAGCCCAGCACTGAATGCGCCGGTAATGGAGGCCGCTAATGTCTGACCCTTTGAGCTTCGAGACGCTGATTGCCCTTGCGCCTGGTGCTGTGCTGACCCCGGCCAGCTACGTAGACCCCATGCAGCGCGACATGGTGCGTTCCGGCGCGGTCGAGGCCGCCCGGTGGCTGGAAGAAGGGCCGGACTACTTCGCTGATGGTGGCGTGATCCCGGCACGCATTGATGCGACCGCCCCCGATTTGGCTTTGGGCCATGCGCTTGAGGGATTCTTGATGGACATTTCGACAACAGACCCCGACAGAGAAAGGCTTGAGGAATACGTGCGGCTGCGGTTCGCCGGCGGCTTCTGGTTCCTGTTCAACCAGGTGCGGCGGAATCTCAAAGCGGTTCAGGCTGGGGGTGAGTCAGTTGCAGATGCTGGGCCGAAATTCCCCAAAAAATGAAAATTTCGGAAATTTTGAAAATTCGGCGTTTTTTCTTACGCCAGAATGGCAGTAACGAATCACCTGGAGCCACCATGCTTACCTTGACCTTGAATCAAAACGAACAAAGCGACGAAGTTTTCAATACACCTGATGCTGTGGCGCTGGAAGAGGCCGCCCGAGCAATGCGGGCTATCCGAGGCTTCGCCGGTGATCTTGGTGCGCGTGCTGCGCTGATTCTTGCGAGCCAGGTATACCCCGACGACGCATTAGCCGTTGCTGCAAAGAAGCTGGCCGCCGAGTTCAATGCCCTTCGTGCGCAGGCAAAGGCCATTGCCACGAAAGCCGAGATATTGAAGCAAGCCGAGAACGAGCGCCTGTCCAAATGGACTGGCCCCGTCATTGATCGCCTTGGTGAAATTCGACAGCGTATCGAATGGATTCACCGCTGCATTGAAGAGAACCGGCTGCGCGATAGTAAGCGGGATAGCCGCGCTGCGGATCTACGCAGACAGGGCGTGAGCGAGGCTGAAATAAAACGCCTGCGCGGCACTCACGAAACAACCGAGGCATTGCTTGCGCAGAAGGCGGTTCTGGAAGCGGAGCGTGAAAAGTTGCACCTGTTTCAGAAAACAGGCGATACAGCTTTGCTGCCTAAACACATTCATCCCCGTATTCGGATCGAGCCGCCACGTTCTGCGCTGGACTCTGACGCCAAAGCGATGGTTGAAAATTCGGTGATTGGGTAATGGCTACTGCGAAGAAAGCGCCGGTTAAAGGCGGCGCGCCCAAGGGCAACAAGAATGCCGCCGGCAATGCCGGAGGCAAGGGCAAGAGAACCCTGTACCGCCCCGAGTTTGTTCGTATTGCCGAAGGGATGGCGCTGCTTGGTGCGACCGATGCGGAAATGGCCGCCGCCTTCGAGGTGAGTGAACGAACCTTTACGGACTGGAAGAGAAGGCATGTTGAGTTATCTGCCGTCCTAAAGTCCGCCAAGCTGCCCGCTGATGGAAATGTGGCGCGGTCGTTGTATCAGCGCGCCGTGGGCTACTCGCACCCCGAAGACGATATTCGGACGGTTTCGATAGGCAACGGCATGAGTGAGATTGTTATCACGCCGACGATGAAGCATTACCCGCCGGACACGGGGGCCGCATCCCTATGGTTGCGAAACCGTCAGCCGCACAAGTGGAAAGACAAAATCGAGGTCAAGGAAGATATCAATTTGAATGTCTTCCCGCCTAAGGCGGAGCTTGACGCAATGTACACGCGGCTTCTTACCGAGAGCAAGGAATCGGAAAGCAAGATCATTACCGGGCGCATGGAGCGCTTGGGCATAAAACCTGATTCTTCCGGGGATCAGGAGTAAAGACTATGGCCGGGGGTCGTGGAAATACCCAATACCACGGGGCCTACGTTCGGGGTCTCATGCGCCCGGCCACCAAACGCAGGAAGTACCGATCAATGGCGGGTGTACGCCTGGGAAATAAAACAGCCGGTTTCGGCGAATACCTGGGGGATGCGGGTTAGCGTCCATTGAAGCCCGCCGCCACTTTTTAACGGAGAAGCAAATCATGTCAGAACAAACTATCTACCCCGAGATATTGGCCCGCATTGCGCTGAAAGATACGCCCAGCATGGTTACGGTGATTCACGAAATACATAGATCATTGGCTAACCACGACGCGGAACAGGTCGGAAAGGTGGTAGCCGCCTTTTCTGGTGAGTTGGTGAGCGCATTCCGCGAGGCAACCGTGGCTATTAGTGAATTGCAGGAAGGCTGGGATGACCTACTGACGCGCCTTGCCGAAGCGGAATCTGCCCAGCCCAAACGCACCCCTTCACGCAAGCGCAAGTAATCATCATGGCAACGACAGGCAGTTGGCTGGGCAAACTAGCAGGCGCAGCAGGCGAAGCCAAGGCACGCGCCGCAAGTGAGAAGGCCGAACGGCTGGCAGCGCCCAGCATACTTCGACCGAACGAAATCACGGGTGAATACGATGCTAGCCGCCTGCTAATGACCACGCTGGGGGGTGAGATACGCCCCCTGACGCACGATGATCTTGCCGCCTTTCGTCGGAACGTCGGGACAGCACAAAAGCGGCTCAAGGGCGGCATTACTGCCCGCAAAGTGCTTGATCTTTCATGGGCTGACGACAGGAACCGCGCTCAAAGCCAAATCCGCCAGGCGGTGCCGATGTCCGCCAGCAATGGCCGCGTCCGCTTTGTCACCAGTGCTGGACCTGATTCCAAGGTGTCACGGCATCATGTCACGGTCGAGTTCATGAGCTTCGGCGCGTCGGTGTCTGCTGGCTCTAAGACCCCACTACAGGCCGCCGGCTGGCTACGCAAGCAACCCCTGAAGTTCGATTGTGACTGTGAGCGGCATACCTTTTGGTTTCGCTACATCAGCACCATCGGTGGCTTTAACGCTGGCCGGGCTGAAACTGGCTTCCCGAAAATTCGTAATCCTGGTTTGTCCGGCGTGGGCTGCAAGCACGTATTGCGCGTCATGGCCGAGGTGGAGTCAGCCGGTACGGTGGCGTTGTTCTTGAGCAAGGTAATCGCGCGTGGCCGCGAAAACGATGATGGCAACGCCAAGGTTCGCCAGGCGCAGCGAGACGCCGAGGCCCAGCTTGCCGCCAACAAGCGCCCCCGCGAAATAAAGACCACGACAGACCGCCAGAAGGCCGCAGCCGCAGCGCGTGAACGGCGGGCTTTGGCACAAGCAGTCACTGCCAACCCTTCAAAGCCAAAGAAACCGACAGCAGCCACCCGGCGCATGGCCGGCGGCGGCATGAACAAGGCCCAGCTCGCTCTACTGGCGAAGATGGGCTTATCCGAGCAACAGATTGCCGCCATCAATGCGGCCGGCAAATAGCCATACACCCACAGGGAGCGGGAATGCTTAATCACGATGAAAACGGGTTCTTGAAAGGCGAACCGATCCAAAAAGATAAGCCGCGCGGTGATCCGAGTCACCCGAGCGCTGCACTTGGGGATGAAGCCGCACAGGCCCGCATCATTGACGTGTGGGATGGCATGAGTACCGATATTGCAGCTATCCGAACAGGCCTTGAACGTGCGCCCAAGGCCGCGACACCATCGGGCCGGGCTGACAATCCAGTTTTTACCGTGGTCGTGCCGCGCGGTGGCGTTCAGCCAGGCGGTCGGCAAGGGTTGGCGGCAGCAGCCGGGACGTTATCGGGCATTGCACGGCCTGTATCAGCAGTTGCCCAGCCCGTGATGCAAGGCCAGCGACCCAATGCGGTTGTCGCTACGCCAGGCGCAGCAGCCAAGCCACAGGCGCAGCGCGATGCATCAGGGCGGTTTGTGGCGTCTGGTGGTGCGGGGCCGTCAGACAAGGGTGAGGCCAAAGCGCGCGAGAAATCCCTACTTGATGGCGTGGTGGGCCGCGTTGCAGCGACTGTATCGGGCGTAACGCGCAACAACAGCCAGGTTGACCCCACATTGCAGGCGGTGGGCGAGGTGGCCCAGCCCGTGATGCAAGGCTATAGCGCCCTGTCTGGTGCCCTGCCTGGTGGGCCGAAGAGGCAGGAGCGTTGGTATCGGCGCATATTTGGCGAACTGCGGTTGTTTCGCAAGGAAGAGACCGCGTTTTCTAAGGCGACCACCCGCACACTCAAAGACATTGAGAAAAAACCGGACGCGGAAGGTGGCGGCGATGGTGGTGGCGGTTTTCTATCCATGATTCCGGTGTTCCTCGCGGCCATCATCCCCCTGGTTATGGGCTTGCTCAAAAAGGTGCCCGTTGTTGGCGGCCTGCTGTCCGGCGCAATGAACATGTTTGATCTGTTCAAAAGCGAGTCAGACGACAGCCTAACCCGTGGCGAGAAGGACGTACGCAGCGGTAAGGCCATTGGCGGGCTTGGTGGTGTGCTGGCTGGTGGTTTGGCCGGTGCGAAGCTGGGCGCAGCTGTGGGTGCGCTGGGCGGCCCGATTGGCATAGCCATTGGCGGCGTTGTTGGCGGTGCGGCGGGCATGTTCTTTGGCGACAAGGCGGGCAAAATTCTTGGCGAGACGGTCGGGGGCTGGGTGGCTCAACTGCGGGAGGCCGATATCCCCGGCAAGATTGTTGCCGCCTGGGATGAAACCACGGCCAATATTCGCTCAACGTGGGATACGGCCATGAATAAGCTGTCCGAGGTATGGGCCGGCATCAAGGGTGCAGCAGAAAAGGCGCTGGACTGGGCCAAAGAGAAAGGCGAGGCAGCGAATAAATGGATTGAAGAGAAAACCGGCGTCAACGTCAAGGAAACAGCCGGCAAGGCCGTCGAGGCGGTCAAGGATGCAGGCAATGCGACCAATGAGTACGTAAAGGAAAAGACAGGCGTTGATTTGAAGGAGAGCGCGGGTAAGGCCGTGGATAAAGCCAAGGAAGGCGCTAGCTGGCTAGGTGAGAAGGCATCCAGTGCCAAGAACTGGATCAGTGACAAAGCGACCGGGGCGTTTAATGCGACCGCCGAAAAGCTGGTGCCAGGCTACCGCCATAAGGAAACATTCGACGGCATCAAGGGCGGTGCTGGGCTGGCTAAGAACGGTTCGTACACGTCAGCCGAGGCTGAACGCATTCGGGAATTGAAGACCAGCGGCGCGAACACGGGGGCGAATCTGGCCGGTGGTATGCCTGCCGACATACAGCAGAAGGTGCGGGCCAGCGCCGAGCAGCACGGCCTTGACCCCGAAATGATGCTGTCCATTGCGGCCATGGAGTCAGGCGGCAATGCCGATGCCATCAGTAGCACGGGCGCAATTGGCGTATTCCAGTTCACGGGCAAGACGGCCACGGGTGTTGGCATCAAAGACCGCTTCGACGCTGACCAGAACATCGAGGGCGGAATGAAACTGACCCAGCAGAACGCGGCCATCCTACAAAAGCGCGGCCTGCCGGTCACGCCTGAGAACCTATACATGGCCCATCAGCTTGGCCCCGGTGCCGCTGCCGAGGTAATTGCGGGCGCACAGTCTGGTAAGCAGATATCCGAGCTTTCACAGGGCACACAGAAAGGAGTCGGATTCAATTACGGCTCGAGCTCTTCGACGGCGGCAGAGTACCTTGCCAAGAACAAGGCGGCGCTGGACTCACGTTATCAAACGGCTGTTGCTGGTAGCGCGGCTGGTGTGTTGCCCGCAGTATCCCCGGATCAAGTGGCAGCGGTGACAGCCCCGGCGGCTTCGCCCGTGGCTTCCCCTGTTTTGATGGCAGTCGCTCCGGTGCAAACCGCGTCAGTGCCTGCCGTTACGCCGCCATCTGTGCCGGCCCCGCCTGTCGTAGCCGACGCGCCAAAAGTGGCCGTGCCACTGGGCAGTGGCGACAACGGCAAGCCCACTCAGGTCAATGTGCCGCCTCCCGATGCCGGGCAGGACGTTCGAGACCGCCGCATTGCTCACATTGTCACGGGCGGCCTTTCGTCCTGATGCCGCATTGCGGCTTGATGGGCTTTTACGATCAAGTCGCAAAACACACTAATGATTTTCAGGAGTACCAAGCGTGTTCAATTATGGAAGATACCCCCTTGTGTTGGCCGACAAGTGGCCCACCGTATCGCCCGCCCAGGCACACGAATTGTTATTGCGATTGGCGCGGGTGGGCGAAGCGTACAGTAGCGGCGATGTACGGCTGTCTGACGCTTTGCCTATCGAGCGCGATGCGGAACTGCGGGCCGTGTTCGGCGAGCTTGTCCGCTTCGCCGACGCCATACGTAGCTGAATCCCACCAGCGATGGAAGTGAACAGCAATGACTCGCCGAGCGATGACAGGGCGTTTTCAATGCTGGCGGCCATGATAGACCGAGCCATCCCAATCGAACTGGCTGATGGTCTCGATGGCGCACTGCTTGATGGCTTCCCCAACGTCGGACAGCGGATCTAGGCCATCAACCAAGGTGAAGGTGCAAAGGCAAGCGTTGCTGTCGTAGAAAACCGAGACCAGCAGGGAATGGTGGCCCTGTTCAGCGACCAGTTCAGCGAATTGCAGCATTTCGGCCATCTCCCCCGCCCGAGCGTAGCGGGTTAGAAGGTCAATCCCAAAAGCTTCTATGGCCCCGGTGCTTAGTTGGCTGGATTTTTCTTCGAAGTAAGACATGTGTGCGGCCCCTGCCTGTCAGTAAAGCACCATTGTAGGCATGGTGTTGCCGAAGTTGGTAATGATGGTGGGCTGTGGATAACTTTCGATAATTATTTTTTGGGCCGAAAACGGCAATTGGCTATTTATTGCTCAGTGTGGATAAGCCGGGCAAAGCCGCATGAATGCTGTGTTTCTCGTTATGCGTACAAAACTTGTCCACATGGGCGCATTCTCATAACGGGCGTTATGTTAACTAAATGCGACCGTTTTTCCATTAAATGGTTGCATTTAGTAAATCAAAGCCTTATCATGAAGCCTCATTCTCGCCCGCACGCGAGACCACATACGAACCAAGTAGGCAGCATGACACCAGAAGAATTTACCGCCGCCCTGATAGCCCTGAACTGGAAACAAAACGACTTCTGTCGCATGGCTGGCGTCAACAAAATCACCCCCATTCGTTGGGTTAAGGGCGAGGTGCCTATCCCTGGCTGGGTTCCTAAGTTCTTGGGCATGGCGCTCGAAGTGAAGCGTTTGCACGATGTCTATGTAGTACCGCCCAAACCGGGCAAGCACACCGACGCCTGACGGTATCAGGCAAAGCGGGCCTGACCGGTGCGGGAACACTGGCCAGACCCTGACCACAACGACCTATCTGAGAGGTTCAATTATGGCTATTCAAGAGTTTATCGTATCGAGCGCCCCCGTTCGTCCAAATGTGGCGGTGCAACCCTTCCCCCTGGTCGAACAGGCCGCACGCCATGCCGCTGATCTATGGTGGCAAACCGCGCCGTTGACGATGGCCGCTTGGCGCGACAACCGCTTTGACGCCTTGCAGTCCGGACTTGGCTTCGATGCCGAGGCGCTACACGCCCGTAAGCGGACTTTCGATATCGCCTTTGCCCGCCGTATTGGTGAAGTCATCGCGGGGGCGGCTGGCCGCGTCTAACCCATATCCACCATTGCCGAAAGTTACTGTACCTGGCCGACACTGGCCGCAATTTTGAATTTAGGATTCGATTATGAAAACTGCAACAACAGCCGTTACCGCCTTGCCCACACGCCCCGCCAAACGCACTCCGGCCGAAGAAATCGCCCGGTTGCAGGCGAGGGCGCTGGAACACGATCAAAGCGCACACGCGCTGTTTGAATCCATCCTTGAAGCGCTTGCTAAGCACGGCAATACGTCGCACCACGTCAAGGCGCTGGCAATCGCTGGCCGCGACCTGTTCGACAACTGGGCCTACGAGGCCAGCGAAGAGGCCGACAAATGAAGACACCGAACGCAGCTATGGAAACAGCGATGAAAGAGTTGTCAGTGCAGCAAGAGCAGATATTTGCGTTTGCTACGGCGGCCTTCGACCGACTGAACCCGGAAGAGGATGATCCAACCGTGTACTACCTGTTAAAGACGCTTTGCGACATGGCCGGACAGGCAAGCGCATTGCTTGAGGTGAAAAACCTGATGGCTCGTATGGAGAGCAATGTTGCAGCGGCCCCAGCGCTGGAAGCTTTGAATGTCGCCCGAAGAAATTGAAGAGCTTGCGCGCCAGATAGCCGCCCGCATGGCCCCCGACGCCTTGTTAAATGCCGAAGACGTAGCGGCGATGCTTGGATGCACCGCTAAATACGTTACATCCCAGTATGCAATCACGCCGGGGTTCCCGTCTGCAATCCGGCTGACCGGCCCTGGCGGACGGCGTAGCAAACCAAAATGGAGGCGTAGCGACATCATGGCGTGGATTGATGCGCACACCGAGGGTAGAAGCAAACGCGGAGGTAGGCCGAGGAAGCAAGCGGACTGATTCCGCTATACGGTTTGAGGGCTACCTTACCGCTTAAAGATATATACGGTTTGAGGGTGGGGTTATCACTTGCGCGAACCCACGGCTGTGACTTCCACCTCTGTACGGTTTGGGGTACCCGTTACCGCTTAATATATTGTACGGTTTGGGGTGGGGGTTATCGACTCGAAAGTGGCGGTATTTTGACCCGGCCGGGTGCCACATTGATAAAGGAGAGCCGTGTTACCCCATTCCTTTTGCTCCGCATTCCAATGGTTGATTCCTGGGGGTACATTTGGGGGTATGTTTTTATAAATGTCTAATGCAATCAAGCATTGGCGAGGTTTTAAAGCAACAGTTCGGCGTCTGCCGGGGACGCCAATCAAGATATCCATTAATGGATTGCCATATACAAACCCGCATGTTTATTGACATTGCGGGTTTTTTGTTGTCGATATACGTGTACCCAAGCGACTTGTACCTGTTTGCGAGACAGCGGCCCACCAGGCGCCGCATGATCTGCTCGCCGGTGGCAAAGACCCGGTCGCGGCTAAAAGGGGACCGGGGGCGAGCCGAAGGCTTTCGCAGGAGTCGAGCTTTATAAGGGTGCGGCCGCTGGTTTGCCTCAAACCCGTATTGCCACCAAGCAAAAACATAGCCAAATGGCTATGTTCACCCACATTATTTTGAATTAGACGTATGTGTTCAGCCGTCATAGTATCCGTAGTAACGGAGTCATGAGGCTGTGGGTCGGCCTCTTTGATTTTTTGAGATTGCTTCAAGTAAAAAGGCTGAGACAGATAAATGCGCATCCACAGGCTTCCTCCCGAGATCCCGCCGACATGCTATTGCTTTTTCAACGGCTTAATGTCGACGACAAGCCTCGAAATGAAGGTTGCATAAAGTGGCGGAGTACGACTACATCATTGTTGGCGCTGGGTCGGCGGGCTGCACACTTGCGTATCGGCTGGGCGCAGATCCCACTTTGAAAATTCTGGTGCTGGAGGCCGGTGGGCCTGATAACTCGCCGATTATCAAAATACCGTTGACATGGGGTTTGATTCTGAAGCACCGGTTGTACGATTGGGGTTACAACACCGAGCCAGAGCCCGGTATGGATGGCCGGCGTATCGAGTGCGCCCGCGGTCGTGTCCTCGGTGGCTGTACGTCCATTAACGGCATGGCTTATGCCAGGGGCATGCGCGAAGATTACGACGGCTGGGCCCAGGAGCTGGGCCTGAACAACTGGTCTTACGATAATGTTCTGCCTTACTTCGAGCGTAGCGAGTCCTGGGAAGGCGGGGCAGACGAGTTTCGCGGGAGCGGCGGGCCGCTTACCGTTACTCGTTTGATATACGAAGATCCGTTGCTCGATGCGTTCATGCAAGCCACTGAGCTTGCGGGCTATACGCGCAGCGATGATTACAACGGGGCCAGCGCGGAAGGCTTCGGGCCAATGCAAGTGACTATCCGGCGCGGGCGCCGCTGGAGCGCCGCTTCCGCGTACTTGCGCCCGGCCGTAGCACGAAAGAACGTAACAGTATGCACGGGCGCTCTGGTCCACAAAGTGGTTTTTGAGGGCAACCGCGCAGTCGGCGTAGAGTTTTCAAGTAAAGGACAGCTTGAGTTCGTACGTGCCGGCAGAGAGGTGGTTTTATGTGGCGGTGTTGTCAACTCTCCGCAATTGCTTATGCTGTCGGGCATCGGCAGCGCCCAGGCGCTACAGGGTCTTGGCATTGAACCCATGGTGGACTTGCCTGGAGTCGGCGAAAATCTGCATGATCATATTGTCTGCGATGTTCGTTGGCGCCGTAGTTCGCCGGGGCCTTTGTATCGTGCGCTGAGGCTGGATCGAATTGCCGTCGACGTACTGCGTACCTGGATGTTCGGCACGGGGCTCTCCGGCAAGATACCTGCGGCAGCGGTGGGTCTAGTACGGAGCCGCCAGAATCTGGCGCTGCCGGACCTTCAATTAATGTTGGCAGCGGCGCCTATGACGGCAGGACCTCATTTCGGGCCATTTCTTAAACCTTATGTTGATGCGTTTGCGATCAAGGGCGTGTTTCTGGCACCCGAAAGCCGAGGCAGAATCAGGCTTTCGAGCGCCGACCCCACCAAGCCTCCGTTAATTCAACAGAACTTTCTGTCGGCAGAGTCCGACCGTCTGGCGGTTCGTGAAATGGTTCGCACGATGCGCCGCATTGGCGGACAGCTGCCGTTGGCCTCCTTCATATCTGAAGAGCTGGCCCCTGGGGCGTCGGCTGTCAGCGATGAAGCGATAGACGCATTCATTCGAAACACCGCGATTACGCTTCACCATCCTGCCGGAACTTGCAAGATGGCCGTGGAAAGCGATCCGCTAGGGGTATTGGATCAAAATTTATGTGTGCGTGGCGTGGACGGCCTACGGGTGGTCGATGGATCTGCGATCCCGAAAATCGTGCGAGGGCCGATCAACGCCCCCATTATCATGATGGCGGAAAAAATTGCCGACGACATGCTTGGCGCCAACATTCTGGCGCATTAAGTTTGTAGCTTGAATCCCGACTGAAGGCCGGGAACCAGAACATAGAATATGCGAGGAGCAACATGGATTACGTTGTGAAAAACCAAGAAGCCAAGCAGACCATAATGCCCCGGCATTTCGGTTTGTATTACGGTGGGCAATGGCACGACCCGGTGGAAGGAAGATTCTTCGACGTGCATAGTCCCGCAACCGCGGAACTACTGGCCCAGGTCGCCGAAGGCGGCACCCAGGACGCGAACCTGGCCGTCCAGGAAGCGCGAAAAGCGTTCGAAACCTGGAGCCAGATGCTCCCGCAGGAGCGGGCCCGGCGCATGAAAGCGCTGGCCCAACTGGTTCGGGAGCATGCCGACGAGCTGGCCATGCTGGACGCACTTGACGGCGGCAATCCCGTTCGCGAAATGACCAACGACGTCATGATGGCTGCGGCGGCGTTCGATTATTTCGCTGGCCTGGTCACCGAGATGAAAGGCAGCTCGGTGCCGGCCGGCGTAGACGCTATCAATTTTTCGATTCGCGAGCCTTTGGGCGTTGTCGTTCGGATTGTTCCGTTCAATCATCCGTTCATGTTCTGCATGTCTAATGCGGCGGCCCCTTTGGCGGCGGGAAATGCCGTCATTGTGAAGCCCCCCGCGCAGGCGCCGCTGTCTTCATTAAGATTGGCGGAACTTGCGGCCGACATTCTGCCTGCTGGCGTTTTGAGTATTTTGAACGGCGGCAATGACCTTGGTGCAGCGCTTGTATCCCATCCGGACGTAGCCATGGTGGGCTTGATAGGCAGTGCCGCTACGGGCCGCGCTGTCATGCGGGCCTGTTCAGACACCTTAAAACCCGTGCTGCTTGAGCTGGGTGGCAAGAATGCACTGATCGCCTATCCGGACGTGACGCCAGAGTCTGCGGCGCAAGCTGCCATTGCGGGCATGAACTTCACCTGGTGCGGTCAGTCCTGCGGTTCAACCAGCCGGGCATTCATCCATGAGTCAATCTACGACCAGGTGCTGCCGCTGTTGAAGGAGTATGCGGCGGCGTACAAACCGGGCCTGCCGACCAGTCCTGAAACGACGATGGGAGCCATCAATAACCGTGCCCAGTACGACCGCGTGCTCGAGTATATTCGGATAGGAAAGCACGAAGCCACGTTGTTATGTGGCGGGGATACACCCCGGGACGCATCGTTGTCGAAAGGTTTTTTTGTAGAACCCACTATTTTCGTCGATGTCGACCAGTCCATGCGTATCGCGAACGAAGAGATATTCGGGCCGGTGCTTTCCGTTATCAAGTGGCGCGATGAAGAGAAGTTGTTGGAGCAGGTGAACGCCGTGCAGTATGGCTTGACATGTTCGATCTGGACCAATGATCTTGTGCGTGCGCATAAGTTGGCGTCTCGCGTGCAGACGGGATTTGTCTGGCTGAACGAAACCAGCCGGCATTTTATCGGTGCACCCTTCGGTGGCTATAAGCAATCGGGAATCGGGCGTACGGAAAGCATTGACGAACTGTTGGCGTTTACGCAGTTAAAGCATATTCATGTCAATTTGAAAAGCAAATACTAGGAAGCTCATTATGTGCAGCAATCATGACAATACTATTCCCGCGGCAAGCTCTACGGTCAACGACAGCGCAGAGGCGCCGCTTGCGGTGGATCCCAGCCTGATTCAAGACCTGGTGTTCGCAAACCACATCCTGTTCGACCAGGGCGTGCTGGATGCTTTCGGCCATGTCAGCATGCGACATCCTGACGATGCAAATCGGTTTCTTTTATGCCGGAATATGGCGCCGGCCCAAGCCACGGTCCAGGACATCGTGCAATTTCAGCTGGACGGCACGCCAATTGATGCCGCAGGGCGCCCGGTATATCTGGAGCGGTTCATTCATGGCGAACTCTACAAGGCGCGTCCCGACGTAATGGCGGTTGTGCACAGCCATTCGCCGTCCGTTGTGCCGTTCAGTGTGGTCAAAGAGGCGCCGTTGCGCCCGCTGTGCCATATGGCCGGGTTTATTGGCGCGGGCGCTCCCATATTCGAAATACGCGATGTGGTGGGCGACGGCAGCAGCTTGCTCGTTACGGACAATCGTCTGGGTGCGGCTTTGGCTGCCTCGCTGGCGGGCAGTTCAGTGGTGCTGATGCGCGGCCACGGCTCGACAGTGGTCGCCGATACGCTGAAGAAGGCGGTGTACCGGGCCGTATATACCGAGATCAATGCCAGGGCGCAACTTCAGGCCTCTCAGCTTGGCGCGATCACCTTTCTGTCGCCGGCCGAAGCGCAGGCAACGACTGCGACGATTGAAACCCAGGTGGGACGTGCATGGGATCTGTGGAAGAAAAAGGCGGAGCACACGGCGGGATATCTAAGATAAGCGCGAACAACCCGCAAAGAAAAATAGTACAAGGAGACAACAACATGGTGGATAAGCTGGTGAATCGGGTGGAGACACTGCTCGCCCTGATTCTGATTGGCGCAGTGCTGCTCAACTGCGTGAATATTGCCGGGCGATATTTTTTCAACTACTCGATCACCGGAGCCGACGAATTACAGATCTTCGGCATGATCGCCATTAGTTTTATAGGTTTGTTCGTCGTCAGTTGGCGTCAGCGTCATCTACGCATGGACGTGCTGGTGCGCAACGCACCGCCTTGGCTGCAAGTCATGCTAGAGGTAGCCGAGCGGGTATTGACACTGGCGGTGGCGCTGTTGTTGCTGTTTGTCTCGTTCGAATATGTGGCAAGGATGTTTCAGCTCGGTATTACCAGCGAGAACGTCGGGCTTCCCATGTGGATCCCACACGCCGTCATTACGATAGGCTTTGCATTGACGGCCGCGGTTACTGTGGTTCAGATAGTGGCCCGTTGCCGCGCGGTGTTTGCCGCGGGCAAAAAGGCAGGTGAGGTATGAGTTTTGCATTAGGTTTTTTGCCCGTCCTGTTCTTGCTTTGCGGCTTTCCCATCTTTATTGTTCTGATCGCATCCGCGTCGGTCGCGCTGGTGTTTTTCATGCAGATGCCCATGCCGGTCCTGCATCAGACCTTATTCGGGGCGCTCGACTCCTACCCGTTGTTGGCGGTTCCATTTTTCATCTATGCCGGCGAGTTGATGGGGCGCGGTTCCATTACGACCCGTATTGTGGATTTTGTGCAGGAAGGGGTCGGACCGGTAAGAGGCAGCGTCGGACTGACGACAGTGGGAACGTCCGCCATTTTTGGCGCTATTTCGGGTGTGAGTGCGGCGAGCGTCGCCACGATTGGCCGAGCCATGCTGCCGGCGCTGCGCAAGGATAAATACCCCGAGCCGTTTTCGGCTGGCCTGATCACGGCCATGGGCGCGATCGATGTGGTTATCCCGCCCAGTGTGCCGATGATCATTTATGCTTCGGCGGCGCAGCAGTCCTTGCCAAAACTCTACGCGGCGGGCGTAATCCCCGGCATCCTGATCTCGCTGATGGTGGCCGCGTATGTGATCTGGTTCGCTTCCAAGCATAAGATCGGCGCCGAGCGTAAATTTCATTGGCGTCCGTTCTTGCATGCCACCGCACGCAGCGCCTGGGCGCTTGGGGCGCCGGTCATCATCCTGGGCGGCATTTATGGCGGCATTTTTTCGCCTACCGAGGCGGCAGCGGTGGCTTGTGTGTATTCGATGTTTGTCACCTGCGTGGTGTTTAAAGAGCTGCGGCTTAGGGATGTGCTGGAAATTGCCAGGACAACAGCGCTGTTCACGTCGCAGATTCTGATCATTGTGGCGTGCGCCAGTGTATTCGGCTGGTTGCTGACAGTGAATCAGGTGCCAGCCAATTTGATCGAATGGATCAATGGCTTGGCAGTGCCGCATTGGATGCTTTTGTTGACTGTCAATATCTTGTTGTTGGCCGTCGGTTGTTTTATTGACCCGATCTCGGCCATTTTGCTGCTGAGTCCGCTGCTGGTGCCAATGATGCAGGCTATTGGCGTAGATGCCATTCATTTTGGCATCATCATGACGGTCAACCTGGCTATTGGGTTATTTCATCCTCCGTTCGGCATCAATATTTTCGTCGCGCAATCGGTGCTGGGTCTGGACCTGAAAACGATCTACCGCGGCATTATTCCCTTTTTATTGATTTATCTCGCAGCACTGATTCTTATTACGTATGTCCCATGGATATCTCTGGGAAGCATGCGGATGCTGATGGGCTGATTTTTAACTTATTTTCAGGAGACAAAGTTATGAAAACAAAAAGCATGATCACTATGGCGCTGGCCGGATTGTTCGGGGCGTTTCTGATTTCCGCCGCAGCTGTCGCGGCTCCTCAGTTCACCATGAAACTCACCACCACGACAGCCAACGACGCGGACGTCGAGTGGCTCAATACATTGAAACAAGGCATTGACGCCCGCTCGGGCGGGCGAATCAAGGTTGAGGTTTATCCCGCCAGCCAATTGGGTTCGGCCCCGCGCACAATTGAAGGCGTTACGATGGGCACGGTCGAGGTGGCGCTGAATGCGTCGGGCTTTTACGAAGGCCTGGACCCACGTTTCGGTGTTTTGTCGGCGACCGGCATATTCGACAGTATGGAGCAGGGCAACAAGGTTTTGAATGACCCCGAAATTCGAAAGTTGCTCTCCACCTATGGAGCATCCAAGGGGTACGAGGTATTGAGCGTATTCATGCATACGCCCGTTGCCGTAGTAACTACCAAGCCGTTTAAAACGCTGAATGATATCCAGTCGAAAAAAATCAGGGTGCCAGGGTCTCCGCTTTTTCTACATACGTTCAAAGCGTTAGGGGCGGCGCCGCTGTCAATGTCATTGGGCGAAGTGCTGCCGGCAATGCAAAATGGGACGATTGACGGGGCAGTTGGAGGCAACACGATTTTTACGTCACTGAAATTCTACGACGTGACCAAATCCATGACCTATCTTCCTTCCACTCATATTGCAGTCGTGGCGATCATCAATTCGCAGTTCCTAAAGTCCATAGGGCCCGAGCTTAGCGCCATAGTCAAAGAAGAGGCACGCAAGGCCGACGAACATATTTATAAATGGGCTATCGAGGACTCGGAAAAATCCCGTAAGCTATGGGAACAGAACGGCGGAAAATCTTACACGCTCGATGGTGCGGACGCCGCGCTTTTCGTGAAAGACGCGGGGGCAAGCGCCGAAGCGGTATTTAGCGGCAATGCCAAGCAGCAGGCAGATTACAAGGTTTTCAAAGCAGTTGCCGAGAAATATCGCAAAAACTAAACGTTCACGGCCAACCAGGTCATTTGTAAAAGTCCAGGGCTGCAATACTAGCCCTGGACTTTTCGTTGTAGTCTTGTCAGCTTTGGTCAGCTTTTGCACTGGCTAGGATGCATATTCGCTCGACACTTGATTATTATTCATGCATGGCCGCCAGATAAATCGCTTGTCCGAATTTCGGCGCGTGCCCTATATTTGACTCGAACCCAGAGTATCCATTCTTCTTTTAGGAGTACTGGGGGCCATTCTGTTCTACGCGGTCGACTTCATCGAACGGCGGTTGATACCTTGGCACCCCTCGCATCGCGGCCATAAAAAATGCAAGTCCAAACCGCAAGTCAAAGGCGCTGCAAGCGTTGTGGCGGTTTGAACGGAAAGCCATGCGGCATTTTGTCTACGGTGAAATTGAATGAAGAATTACCTATGCGCGGCGCAAGGGATTGAAACGCGGGTCTTTGACGCCGGAGAAGGTCCGCTGGTCCCAGAGCGGTGCCGCTTGAAGTAGGGCATCGGGTTCGCGACCTTCTTGGCCCGGAAGTCTATGAAGAGATTCCCGAAACAGGCCATGGCCCCTACCTGGAAAAGCCCGAGGCCTTCAACGAACTGGTCGTGGGATTTCTGAAAGCCTTTAGTGGCAATCCGGAATGACCTGGTCCAGATAGACTTCGAATGCTATGTCCTGCACGCGCTTTTTGTTCAGTGCGTTCAGGTAGTCTTGCCTGCGCCATTGCTTGACCAGGTCTTTGGCCGTCGCAATGGTTTCGGCCTGGCTTGCCGGCACGATAAAGGCTAGCGAGGACTTGGCGTTGGCGGGCGGCGCAAGCGTGGCCGAGAATTTTTTCCACTCGGGCAGCTTAAGCAATTCTTTAAGCATGACGTCGTCGTGCACAGCGGCGTCGCAGCCGCCGGTGCGCAGCGCCAGCAGCGAGTCGGCGGGGGCCTTGTATATTTTTTCAACGGCGCCGTATTGCGCGGCCAGGGTGCCGGCATACAGCCCGCCTTCCGATACGCACACCGTACGGCCTTTCAGCTGTTCCCATGACTTGATGGCGGTGTCGCTGCGCATGATGGCCATGGGGCGCGATACATATTTGGTGTCGATGGCCACCGTGGACGCCGGCGGGGTGGCGCCGTCGGGCATGGATACCAGCGCCAGGTCCGCCTGCGCTGGAATGGTGAACGAGCTTCCTGCGCCTTCTGGCGTAGCTGGCTGCGCGCCGCCGCCAAACTTCAGAATGCTGATCGGCGTGGTTTGCAGCCTTGCATGCAGTTGGTCTGCAAGAGCTTGCGCCAACTGCGTGTCCACGGCTTCGGGAGTGCGGACCTTGGCTCCGCCCACGAAGGGCGGGACGACGTAATGCACCGCCGTGCGCAGGGTGGCTTGCGGGCTTGTCGGCGCGGCTGCCTGGGCCGGCGCCGCTGCGCAAGCCAGCGCTGCGGCAAGGCCGCAGGCGGCCGCGCGGCGGGCCGATGAGGCAAGGCAGGACGAAAAAAGCGGTGTCATGGTGGCGGAGTATTAAACGTACTGATAGCGCAAGAGACGGCGTTTCAGGTTTTCCAGGATGACCTGGTCGATCAGGGTGGCGAGGATGGCGATGGTAAGAATATTGGACATCACGCCAACCATGTCGGCGGTTTCGCCGGCATAGGCCAGCGAGCGGCCCAGGCCATGGCCGAAGCCGATCAGCATTTCGGCGGAGATCAACGCCCGCCATGCATTGCCGAACGCCAGTTGAGCCCCGGTGATCAGCTCGGGCATGACGGCGGGCAGGTAAACGCGCCGCAGCATGGCCCAATGGCTGGCACCCATGACTTTTGCCGCCGACACATGCACGCGCAGAACGCTTTCAGTGGCATTCATGACGGACAGCGCGGCGGGGAAAAAGGCCGCGAGCGCAATGACGACGATCATGGGCAGATTGCCGAAGCCCATCAGGATCAGGAAGAGCGGCACCCAGGCAATGGACGGGATCGACTGCAAAATAATGATGGCCGACTTGAGCACTTCGCGAAAGAAAAACAGCACGCCGCCCAGCAGGCCAAAGCCTATGCCGAACAGCAGGGCGAAGATATAGCCGATTCCCAGGCGTGTAAGACTGCCCGACAAGGCGGCCTGGAATTTGGACGATTGGACGTCTTCCCACAGCCTTTGCATGACGGTGGGGACACCGGGCATGAGGAAGTCGGGCAGGAACCAGGCGGCGATTTGCCACAGCAGCAGAATGCTGAGGATCGCTACAAGCATGGCGAGTTTTTTACGGTAACCGGAAAGACGAATCTGTGTGCTCATGGAAGTTTCAAAAAGCAGGATGGCCGGCAAGACCGGCCATCCTTTGGTAAGAAGACATTAGTTGCGCAAGGCGCTGCGGGTCCGATTTTACAACCGAACCGGCAGGCGTTTTACAGCTTGCGCGCCTTTTGCCATTCAAGATCGATAATGTCGCTTACATTGAAAGGCTTGCCGTCTTTGGTCTTGAGCGCACCTTGTTCTTGCATGATGTCGGCGATTTCCTGCATGCGGGCCTGTTCTTTGTCGGTCAGGATCGGGCTGAAGGTTTGGCTCTTGATGGCGGCGGTAATAACGTCGTCGCGGGGCACTTCGCCGTGTTTCAGCGTCTTGATGGTGGGTTCGGCGACAAAGTAGGATGAAATCAGCTTGGCGGCTTCTTGCGGCTTGTTTTGCAGCAAGTCGATGGCCTCACGCTGTGCATCAAGCGACTTCCAGACATCGTCCTTGCGGTTTTTCAGTGTGTTGCCCGAGGTAATCACCACCATGCACGGGAAAGGCCATACTTCGCCGATTTCGTAGATTTGGGTGACAGGCGCAATAAGCTTCGCAATGCTGGCCTGGGGTTCGAACAGGAAGGCGGCGTCAACGCGCTTGCCTACCAGCGACTGGACCGCCACCTGCGGGCTTACACCCATGATGGTGAGATCGTCGGGCTTGAGGCCGGCGTTTTTCAGGACAACGCCTCTTAGCACTGTGTCGGCGGTGCTGCCTTCTTTTTGGGAAGCCAGCGTGTGGCCCTTGAGGCCGGCAACGTCCTTGATGCCGGTTTCGTCACGTACCACCACGGCGTGAAAGCCGTGTTGAGCGCCGCTGATGACCTTCAGGTCGGCGCCCTTGGAGGACCACGATGCCGCGTTGGTGAAGCCCAAAACGCCGGTGTCGAGCTGTCCGCCGACAATGGCTTTGATGAGGTCTGTTCCGGACTTGAATTCGACCAGCTCGACGTCGAGGCCATGCTTTTTATAGAAACCGCCTTCGTAGGCCGCGATAGCCTGGGCGTCGTCCATGACGCGCAAGTAGCCGACCTTGAATTTGTCGGCGGCAAAGGCGGGGCCTGCCGTCAAGGCAACGGCGGCAACCAGGAATGGGGCTAAAAAACGTGACAATTTCATGCTGCAACTTCCTCTAGTGATGCTGATTCTTCTTTTTCGGCGTGAATTCCGAGCAGGCTCAGGATTTCGCGACGCATGTTCGCGAATTCCGACAAATCATGGGTTTTTTCGTGATGCGAGAGTTGGAACTCTTTGAGCACGGTGGCGGGGCGCGAACTGAACACCAGAATGCGATCCGCCAGGAACAGGGCTTCGTCGACATCGTGGGTAACCAGCAACACGGTCGGCCGCGCTTCGCGTATTAATTGGCGCAAAGCGTCCTGTAAGGTCATGCGGGTCAAGGCATCGAGCGCGCCGAACGGCTCGTCAAGCAGCAGCGCCTTGGGTTGCGAGATAAACGCCCGGGCCAATGCCGCACGCTGGCGCATGCCGCCCGAGACCTGGTGCGGATAATAGTCTTCGAAGCCTTTAAGGTTGACCTTATCAAGCCAGTCGCGGGCCTGGGCCAGGGCGACTTGCTTGTTGGCTTTTTGGAATTCCAGGGCCAGCGCCACGTTTTGGCCTAGCGTCAACCACGGATACAGCGCGTTTTCCTGGAACATCAGCGTGCGCTCGGGATTTGGGTCCAGGGTAGGCACGCCGTCCACGAGGAAGTCGCCGCTGCTGGGCTTTTCCAGGCCTGCCGCGATATGCAGCAAGGTGGATTTGCCGCAGCCGGAAGGTCCCACCAGGGCGACAAGCTCGCCGTCCTGGATCTCGCGGTTGAAGTTTTTAATGACCTGAAGGCCAGAAAAATCCTTTTCTATATTCTTGAATGACAGCTTCATGGGTATTCGTTTCGCAATATGGTTATAACGAACTGTACGGCACCGTTAAATACCCAACAAGAATTTTTATCTTCTTTATTAATAACTTTCGGTAATAAGAAGCGCGTGCCCGGAGAGTAGCCGCGGCCTCCGGGAAATCAACGGTTGGGCGAGAGGCCCAAGGCGATTCAAGCCGGGCCTGGCCGTGGCTAACCCGCCACGTTTCTTTGCCGCTGGTAGTCGGCATGCATGGCAAACAGCTGATTCTTGAAATTGATGCCCAGGCGGGCGAATGCCCGGTTGCGGTAGGTTACGACCGTCGGACGGCTTAATTGCATATCGGCGGCGATGCCGTCGTAGGTCATGCCTTGCAGCAGCCGTTCGCAGACATCCAGTTCGCGTGCGGGCAGGCCCGCGTTCAGGTTTTCAAGAAAGAAACGGGCCGGCGGCGCGGCGCCCGGCGCGACGGCGCAGGGGATGGAGCTATTGCCTGGAGCGGGTTCCGAACAAAGAGTGATATGGCGCTCGATACCGATAAACAGGGCTGGCGCCAAGGCCTCGAAGCGGCCGATATGGCGGTCGGTGTAGCTGGTATGGTCTTCGTGGCCGTACAGGTTCAGGCTGGTGACCGAGCCGTCGTGTTCGTTGCGCGTTACCGACAGGCGTTCGCAAACGCGGTTGCGTGTGTAAATGATTTCCCGGTGTTCCGGGTTTTTGAATTCGTCCGCCCTAAGATGCTGAAGGACGAGCTTGCCGCGTTGGCGGCATGAGCGCACCGAGTCGAACGAGCGGTCGTTCAGGTAAATGCCGTTACGATAAGCCTGAAAGCATCTTTGCGTAACGTCGGGCCGCTGGAAGCTGCGGGAAAACAGCAGAACCGGGGGGCGATCCGCCCAGGTGCGATAGACATTCCAGGAACCGACAGGAAAGAGCTGGTTCAACTGGCCCAGCACGGCATCGCTGAAGGTGCTTTGGCCCACCTGCGCGAGAAGCGCAAGAATGCTTTGTTGAACTTCGGGTCCCGCGGCTGGGGCGATTTCCCAGTTTCTCATGTGTTTGTCTCCGGTAGGACGCTGTCCTTCTTTTGGATGACACGCTTATGCTTGCGCGCTTGCTACCATCGCAGCCAATGCAGGTCGACGGACTCTGCGCAGCTTGCAATCCGCAATTATAAGTTCAGGAGACAAAAATGAAACTGTCGCACAAATTATGCCGTTCGATCGCGGTGCTGGGGTTCTCATTGGCGCTGCCGCTTTCGGCCCGCGCCGATATCAATGTAGGAGTTATTCTTTCCTTGACCGGTCCGGGGGCCTCGCTGGGCCTGCCCGAGCAAAATGCCGTCAAGTTATGGCCTGCCAGCATTGCGGGCGAAAAGCTCAACGTTACGATGCTTAACGATTCGACCGATGTCAGCAATGCATCCAAGGCCGCGTCCAAGCTTGTGGCCGAAAACAATGTCGATATTATTATCGGCTCCAGCCTTACTCCGCCCAGCCTGACGATTACCGAAGTGGCGGCCCAGGCCAAGACGCCGGTCATCTCCCTGGGTGGCGGCAGCGCTATTGTCGAACCGCAGGAAGGGCATAGAAAATGGGCCTTCAAAGTAAGCGCTCCTGAAAAATATGCGGTCAAGCTGATTCTGGAGCATATGCGGAAGAACAAAATCGCCACAGTGGGTCTGATTTCGATCACCACGGCCTATGGCGAGGGATACGTCAAGGCGTTCGAGCAGATGGCGCCTTCCTACAATATCAAGACCACCGGCATCGAGCGCTACAACCAGACCGATCAAAGCGTCATTGCGCAGGTCACCAAGCTGGCTTTGCCCAAGCCCGACGCGGTTTTCATCATCAGCGCGGGAACGCCCGGCGCCTTGCCGCAGATCGAACTCAAGAAGCGCGGCTACAAAGGGCTGATCTACCAAACCCAGGGCGTGGCCAATAACGACTTTCTGCGCGTAGGCGGCAAGGACGTTGAAGGCGCATACATCGCGCTGTCGCCCTTGATGGTCGCATCCCAGCTTGACGAATCCAACCCTATCCGCAAGCCCGCCATGGCGTTCAACAAGCTGTTCGAAGAGCACAACGGTGCGGGCAGTGCATCCATTTTCGCGGCGTCGGCCTGGGATGCCATGCTTATTCTGGAGCATGCCGTGCCGCAGGCGCTGAAGACCGCCAAGCCCGGCACGGTGGAGTTTCGTACCGCGCTGCGCGACGCCATTGAAAACAGCCGTGATGTAGTCACGTCGACCGCCGTCTACAACTTCAGCGACAAGGACCATAACGGGGTCGACGAACGTTCGCAAGTGATGGCCAGGATCGAGAACGGCAAGTGGGTTTACGTTAAGTAAAGCAGCAGGGCCGGAAAGCGGCGGGTGCTGCCCGCCGGCGCCGGCATGGCGCAAGCGAATCAAGGAGTTGCAGTGGGCGTAGCAAAAGACAGGGCTGTTTGGACCGCCGAAACGGATAACGTGGAGTTGCTTGACCTGACTATCGGCGATATGTTCGACCAGGGAGCCGAGGCGGTTCCCGAGCGCGAAGCGGTGGTCTACAAGTATCCCGAGCTTGGAATGGACCTGCGGCTGGATTACCGCTCGTTTCAAGCCGAAGTCAACAAGTTGGCCAAGGGCATTATTGCGCTTGGTATCGAAGCGGGCGACAAAGTGGCTGTCCTGGCGCCCAATATTCCAGAATGGCTGTTGCTGGAGATTGCACTGGCGAAAGTCGGCGCGGTGCTGGTTACGGTCAACACAGGGTATCGTGCGGCCGAGCTGGAATACTTGCTGCGCAATGGCGATATTCACACGTTATTCACCGTGGACAAGTATCGCAAGAGCTCGTTCATCGAAGCGCTTGACGGCTTGCTGCCCGAGCTGCGCGAATGCCGCGACCCGGCGCGCGATTTGCTGCGGACCCAGGCCTTGCCGCGCTTGAGGCGCGTCGTGATGATGCGCTGCGAATCTTCCTACGTCGGCTGCCTGCCGTTCGACCAGGTCCTGGAACTGGGGACGGCGATAAGCGATGAGCAGCTGCGTGCCAGGCAGGCCAGCGTAAAGCCGCATGATGTGGCGCAGATTCAATACACCAGCGGCACAACGGGCCATCCCAAAGGCGTCATGCTGACGCATCACAGCACGTTGAACAATGCCTTGCTGACGGCGCGCCGAGCCGGACTGGCCGATGGCGAACGCTTTCTGGCAAGCATGCCGCTGTTCCATACGGCCGGCTGCGTGGTGAACGTGCTTAGTACCTTGTTGCATCGGGGTACCCTCATCATGGCCGTGTATTTCGACGCGCGCAAAATGCTGGAGCTTATCGACGCCGAAAAGCCCAGCATCATCAATATGGTGCCTACGATGTTGATCGCCATGCTGGGCGACCCGCTGTTCCAGCAAGGCCGGTTCAATACGCGCAGCATTACCAAAATGCTGACTGGCGGCACATCGATTCCCGTCGTGCTTATTGACGAAGTGCACAAGCGCATAGGCGGCAATCCCATGATTGTCCTGGGCCTGACGGAAACCAGCCCCATTGTGTGCCAGACCTTGCCCGACGACAGTTTCGAACTTAAGTCGACCACCGTCGGCCAGCCGTTGCCGCACACCAGCGTCAAGGTGGTCGACCAGGAAACAGGGGAAGTGCTTGGCTTCGATCAGCCCGGCGAACTGCTGGTAAAAGGCTATTTGCTGATGCAGGGCTATTACCTGATGCCCGAAAAAACCGCCGAGACCATCGACGCACAAGGCTGGCTGCATACGGGCGACTTGGGGATGATGGACAAGAACGGCTATGTGCGTGTTATCGGTCGCCTCAAAGACATGATCATACGCGGCGGCGAGAATATCTATCCCGTCGAGATCGAAGAGTTCCTGCTGGGCCACGAGTCGGTCGAACAGGCTGCGGTAGTGGCCGTGCCGGACGAGTACATGGGCGAGGAGGCCGCGGCCATTTTGCGGCTGGCCGAGGGCGCAAGCCTGGATGAAGCCGTGTTGCGCGAGTATTGCCGTGCCCGAATCAGCCGCCACAAAGTACCCAAGTACTTCTTGTTCGTCGATGAGTTTCCCTTGACGGCCAGCGGAAAGTTCCGCAAGAATGTCCTGCGTGAGGTCGCGCTTCAGATGCTGGGCTTGAATAAGGGTGAAGGCGCATGACGCAAGCAGAACTGCCGTTGCTGTACGAGAAGGCCGGGCATATCGCCGTTATCACCTTCAACAGGCCTGAGGCGCGCAACGCCCTTAGCCCCGAGGTGCTCTGCCGCTTTGCCGATGCCTTGCTTGATTTTCAGGCCGATGCCGACATGCGGGCCTTGATTCTTACGGGCTCGGGCACGCAAGCTTTTTGCTCGGGCGGCGACCTTGGCCTGACCCTGCCATTGCTGACGGGCGACCGCAAGCCTGAAACGGAATGGGACCACCGCCTCCTGGACGATCCCACGGTGTTTTCTGTAAGCAGCCTGCGCGATTTTCCCTTATACAAGCCGGTGGTCGCGGCGGTGAACGGAACCTGCGTGGCGGCCGGCGCCGAATTACTGCTGGCAACCGATATTCGCATTGCATCCAGCCAGGCTCGCTTCGCCTGGCCCGAGGTGCAGCGCGGCCTGATTCCATTTGCCGGTTCGCTGGCACGGTTGCCCGCGCAGCTTTCGCATTGCCAGGCCATGGAGCTGATGCTGACCGGCGCGGCCATCGAAGCGCAAAAGGCCTTGCAGTGGGGGCTGGTGAACTACGTCGTAGAGCCCGGTGAAGTAATGGCTCGGGCCCGCACCGTTGCCGAAGGCCTGGCGGCCAATGCGCCGGTGGCCATAGCCGAGATCAAGAAAACAGCCATACAGTCGATAGGCCTGCCATTGTCCGAAGCTTTTGCTCTCGAAAATGCCAGTTATGATCGCGTCATGGCAACCGAGGACGCCAAAGAAGGTCCCAGGGCTTTTATGCAGAGGCGGCCTGCAATCTACAAAGGAAAATAAAAATCCATGCTGAGTCTGACGGGAAAGGTGGCGGTTGTTACGGGCGGAGGCCGTGGCCTGGGACTGGCGGTCTCCAGGGCGCTGGCGCAGGCCGGAGCCGCGGTGGTGGTCAATGATCTGGACGCCAAGGTGGCACAAGCCGCGGTGGACACGATTCTTTCCGAAGGCGGCCAGGCCGTGGCCCAGGCAGCAGCCATAGGCTCGTCCGAAGCCGCACAGCTTTGCGTCGACAAGGCGGTTGCCCAGTTTGGCCGGCTCGACATCATGTGCGCCAATGCCGGCATTTTGCGTGACAAGGTGTTGTGGAATATGTCGGACGACGATTTCGACAGCGTGACCGAAACGCATTTGCGCGGCACATTTACTTGTGCGCGCGCGGCCGTGCGCCAGTTTCGTGCGCAAGGCGAAGGCGGACGGCTGCTGCTGGTGTCGTCGCTGGCCGGGCAGCGCGGCAATTTCGGCCAAACCAATTATGCCGCGGCCAAGGCGGGTATCGCCGCCTTTGCGCGTACCTGGGCGCTGGAGTGCGCCAAATTCAAGGTCACCGTCAATGCGGTATTGCCGACTGCGCTTACGCAAATGGTGGCGACTATTCCGGCGATGCAGCCCTATATGAAACTGCTTGAAGACGGGCAGGAACTGCCGCCCGAGGTGCGTCTTGGCATGGGCATGGGCCTGCCTGAAGACGTGGCGCCCTTGTTTGTCTTTCTGGCTTCGCAGGCTGCCAGCCACATAACGGGCCAATGCATAGGCCTGGGCGGCGGCAAGCTGACCCTGTGGAGCCATCCCCAGGAAATACGCGCGGCTTATAGCGACTCGCGCTGGACGGCCGAAAAAATAGCGCAGGCATGGGACAGTTCGGTGGGGCAGGAGCTGGAAACATTCGGCATACCGATGATTGCTCCGCCGGCGACGGGGCAATAGTTTTTCGGTGCGTTAGTCCTTGGCCAATGCCACAGTGACCGGCTTTGCGCCAAGCAGGGCCGTTACCGCGGAAGGGGCAAGGCTGACGAGATAGCCGCGCCGTCCTCCGTTAAGATAGATTACAGGATAGTCCAGCAGCGTGGCTTCGATCCATACGGGCATTTTTTTGCGGGTGCCGAAGGGCGAAGTGCCGCCCACCTGGTAGCCGGAATTTTTCTGGGCGGTCTCGGGCGTACAGGGGCTGACTTTTTTTACACCTATCTGGCGCGCCAGGTTTTTCGTGGAGACCTCGCAGTCTCCGTGCATAAGAACAACCAGCGGGCGGCCGTGCTCGTCTTCCATGATAAGAGTCTTGGCAACCTGGTGCGGGTCTACGCCCAATTGGCGCGCCGATTCGCGCGCGCCGCCGTGCTCGACATAGTCGTAGGGATGTTCATGGAACTCAATGCGGTTGTGCCGCAGCAAATGCGTGGCAGGCGTTTCCGATACGTGTTTTTCTTTGGACATGGCAGGTGCTCAGGCGCGCGGATGGTGTTTGGAGTGCAAAGCCTTGAGGCGTTCGCTGGCAACATGAGTATAGATCTGCGTGGTCGAGATGTCGGCGTGGCCCAGCAGCATTTGCACCACGCGCAGGTCGGCTCCGTGATTAAGCAAATGGGTGGCGAACGCATGGCGTAAAACATGGGGCGAAAGCGGCGTGTGGATGTCGGCTTGCAGGGCGTATTTTTTGATGATGAACCAGAATGCCTGCCGCGTCATGCCCGCGGCCCGGGCTGTGACGAACAGCGCGTCGCAGCGGCGTGCGCCCAGCAAGGCAACACGCGATTGCTTTGTATAAGTGTCGACCCAATGGGCGGCTTCGGCGCCCAGCGGTACCAGCCGGTCTTTGCCTCCTTTGCCCATATTCACTCGTACGACGCCTTCGTTCAGATTGACGTCCAGCACGTTCAGGCCGACAAGCTCGCTGACGCGCAAGCCGGTGGCATACAGGATTTCAAGCATGGCCCGGTCCCGCAGGCCCAGGGCAGTGTCGGGGTTGGGCGCCTGCATCAGCGCGTCGACCTGGTCTTCCGACAGTGTCTTGGGAAAGCGCGCCGGCTGTTTGGCCGCATGCAGCGTCAGGCAGGGGTCTGCATGTATGCGGCCCTGGCGCATGGCCCACAAAAAATAGCGTTTCAGGGCCGCAAGGCGGCGGTTGGCGGTCGAAGCCCGGGTGCTGTCATGCTTGGCGGCGAACCAGTCCTGGATGTCGGCGGCCTGCGCCAGGTCGATGTTTTTGGCCGCCGAGGCGTCGAACCATTTTGCAAAGGCGGTCAAGTCTCGCCGGTAGGCGGCCAGCGTATTTTCAGCCAGGCCGTCTTCCAGCCAGACGGCATCCAGAAAAGCGTCGATGGAAGAAGGGGGGGTAAAGCTCACGCGGCCGGCCTCATACAGAATATTGTTGAAAGAGTATCACGCACCGGCGTGGGCGAGCGGCACCGCCCCGTGGGGGCCTCCGGAGTTTTTGAAGGCAGAGCGCCTGCCCCTGGGGGAGCGGTGGGCAGGCTCGAGAGCAGTCAGGGTCCCAACGGATGAAGCACAGAGGGTATATTGGCGCTTTCGATGTGCGGATAAAACATGTTTACGGAATCGACGCCGATATCCCTGGATGAACTGTCAGGCCTGCCCAGCACGGCAACTTTGGTGCTGACGGTCAACAATCGCTACGCCCGCCGTATTCTGGCCGACCTGTCGGTTCAGCTCGATGCGCAGAGGCAAGTCATGTCGCTGCCCGACATCGTGCCCTTGTCCGCGTGGCTGCAACAGGCCAGCGACCAGCTTTCGTTCATTGCGGACAGCGGCCTGGCGTCCCATACGGTCGACGCCTTCGGCGCGCGCTGCCTGTGGCAGAAGGTTATTCTGGACGCTGAGCCCGACCGTGTCTTGCTGGACGTGGGCCTGGCCGCGCGCCTGGCGCAAGACGCCGACCGCCTGGTTTCCGAGTGGCAGCTTCAGGTGCCGCCCGAAATGGAGACCAGTGATTACCAGCGTTTCAAAGTCTGGCGCCAGGCCTATCGGCAAAGTCTGCAAAGCATGGACGCCGAGGACAGCGTGCTGGGGTTTGAACGTGTACACGAAGCGATAGCGCAGGGCGTTTTGCCCTTCCATTTTCAGCATCTGGTGCTGGCCGGCTTCAACGAGCTTGCGCCGCGTTTGTCGGGGTTGGTGCAGGCCCTGCTCGGCCAGGGCGTCAGCGTTCATGCGCTGCGGGCCGACGAGCAGCCCGCCGCCGCGCTGCAACGTATACAGGCTTCCGATCCCGATACCGAATGGCGCCTGGCGGCGCATTGGGCACAAACGCAGTTGCGCGCCAACCCGGGCGGCCGTTATGCCATTGTGGCGGCCAGCCTGGAAAGCGATGTGGTGCTGGCGCATCGGGTCTTGCGCGAGGCCTTGCGGGGAACAGAGCACGAGCCGGCCTTGCCCTATAACGTGGCGGTGGCGCGGCCGCTGGCCGATTGGCCGTTGGTGCGCGCCGCGCTTGCCTGGTTGCGGCTGTTGCACACGCTCTTGCGGCGCAAGCAATGCGAACCGAAGCTGGCCGGCGAGGCACTGCTGGCCGGCGGTTGCGTTGCACATGCGGCCGAGGCGGCGGGACGGGCGCTGATCGATGCCGCCTGGCGCAGGAAAGCTGTCGTCAGCGTGTCCAAAGGACGGTTTGAAGAACAGTTGGCGCAATGGACGCCGCGGCTGGCACAAGCATGGAGCGACTGCCTTGCCATGGCGGCAGACTGGCGCGACGGCACGTTGGACGCTTGGGTGCAGCGTTTCCGTTCCGTACTGCAGGCGCTGGGGTTCCCTGGCGAGGCCATGCTGGACAGCCATGCTTATCAAGTGGTCGAAACGCTCGATCGGGCTTTCGACCGTCTTGCGCGCCAGTCGGCGGTGCTGGGCAGTGTGGATTTCGGCCAGGCCGTTGCGCTATTGGCCCGGCTTGCGCGCGAAACGCCGTTTCAGCCGCAGCGCGATCCGGCTGCGCGCCTGGACGTTCAAGGGTTTCTGGAGGCTGAAGGCGGGCGTTGGGACGGCGTATGGATATTGGGCCTGACCGACGAAGTCCTGCCGGCTTCGCCCAAGCCCAATCCCCTGATTCCTCTGGCTGCGCTAAGGCAGGCCGATGCGCCGCGCGCGACACCCGAGCGGGAGTTGAAATGGGCTCAGGACTTGTATGGCGCCCTGTTGCGTTGCGCGCCGCAAGTATGGGTAAGCCACGCCCTGCACGAGGGCGAACGCGAATTGCGGCCCAGTCCATGTATCGAGAATCTGGCGGCTGGCGAGGCGCCTCCCTTGCCTTCGCCATCGCAGCCATGCGAGCTGGAGTTTTTGCGGGATGAACAGGGGCCGCCGCTGGCGCAGGGCAGCCAAACCCGGGGCGGGATTGCCGTCATCGACACGCAGGCGCGGAATCCCTTGTGGGCCTTTGTCAAATACCGGCTGGGCGCCAGCGAGCTGGCTGATTATGCCGTCTTGTCCGATCAGAACGCACGCGGGCTGTTCTTGCACGAGGCCATTGAATTCGTGTGGCGTTCAGTCGATAGCCAGGAGACCCTGGCGCAGCAGCACGCCAGCGGCGAGTTGCTGGCCCTGGCTGAACAAGCCATTCAGAACTCGGCCGAGCAGCATTTGCGCGACTACAGTCCCGTGCTGCGCGAGCTGGAAGTTGAAAGGGCCAGGGTGGTTCTTGAAAGCTGGTTCGAGCTTGAACTGAAACGGCAGCCGTTTGCCATCGAAGGGGTGGAGCGCAGCTTTCAATGGACGCACGGCGCCCTGGACTTGACCTTGCGGCTGGATCGCATTGACAAGCTGGATGACGGCCGCCTTGCCGTCATCGACTACAAAACAGGTGGCGGCAATATCGACCCCAAAAGCAACTGGATGCGCACTCGCCCCATAGGCTTGCAGTTGCCGTTCTATGCGTCGGTCCTGGCACGGGAAGACGCCCGCGTCGGCGCCTTGGTATTGGCCAGGCTGCATGCGCGCAAGGTCGAGGTCAAAGGGCTGGCCGATGGCAATTACGGTTTTGAAGGCCTGGCCGCGCTGGACGATTGGCCCGAATTCGCCGGCCGCGGCTGGCAGCAGCTTATGGCGGATTGGCGCCACACCATCGAAGGCCTGGCGCAAGAGTATTCGCAAGGAGTGGCGGTCAATCGCAGTTTGCGCGCCGACGACATCAAGTATTGCGATACTTTGCCCTTTTTACGCTTGAATGAAGAGATCCGCCATGACGTCTAAGCAGCCTGACGATATTGCCGTTCGTCTTGCGGCGCTGGACCCGCGTAAATCGTTTTTGATTCAGGCGCCGGCGGGGTCGGGAAAAACCGAGCTGCTGACCGACCGCATCCTGGCGCTGCTGGCCACGGTGAACCGCCCTGAAGAAATTGTTGCCATCACGTTTACGCGCAAGGCCGCTTCGGAAATGCATGCGCGGGTCCTTAGCAAGCTCAAGGCCGGCACCTTGGCGCCGCCGCAAGAAGAACACAAGAAAAACAGCTGGCTGCTGGCGCAGCAGGCCATGCGGCGCAACGACGAACTGGGCTGGAATCTGCTGGAGTATCCGGCTCGTTTGAGCATACGCACCATCGACGCATTTTGCTCGTACCTGGTGCGCGGCATGCCCTGGCTGAGCGGCCTGGGCGGCATGCCGGCCGTGGCGGACAACGCACAAGAGCACTATCTGGCGGCGGCCCGCGCGACGCTGGCCATGATCGATGATGTTGAAGCGGTTGCCTCCCTGGTGTCGCACATGGATGTCGACACTCGCGCCGCCGAAGACTTGCTGGCCGACATGTTGGCCAGCCGGGACCAATGGCTGCCGTTGCTGGCCGACAGCGGCGATGTGGAGCAGTTGCAGAACAATCTTGAACAGGCCATCGAAGAGGACCTGGCCACCGTGGCGCGGGCCATGCCCTTGGGATGGGCGCAAAGCCTGGCGCCGTCGGTGACGCTTGCGGCAGCCGCCTTGCAGCAAAGCGGCGAGGCATTCGATCTTAGCGCCTTGCGCGATTGGTCGGGCGACCCTTTGGGAACCAGTTGCTTCGACGTCGAGCAATGGCAGGCTTTGGCCAACGTGCTGCTGACCGCCACAGGAAGTTTGCGCCGCACGGTAACGAAAAAGCAGGGCTTCGATGCCAAGACCGCTCATAAAGAGCAGTTCGTCGAATGGCTCAAGGGCTGTGAAGCTTGCGAACCATGGATCGCGGGGCTGGCGGGCGTGCGCAATATGCCGGTGGACGGATATTTGCCGGATCAGGAGGCAACGCTGCGTGCGCTGGTGCAAGTGTTATGGCTGGCCTCGGCCCAGCTTAGCTTGCGTTTCGCCGAAGCCGGCGAGGTCGATTTCGTCGAAATTGCCCAGCGCGCCGTCCTGGCCCTGGGACGGGCCGACGACCCCACCGATCTATTGCTAAGCCTGGATGCATCCATTCGCCACTTGCTGGTGGACGAGTTCCAGGACACCAGCCAATCACAGATAGACTTGCTGCGGCGGCTGACCTCGGGCTGGCAGGCGGACGACGGCCGCACTCTGTTTCTGGTGGGCGACCCCATGCAATCCATTTACCGTTTTCGCAAGGCGGAAGTGGGCTGGTTTCTCAAGGTTCAAAAAGAAGGCTTGGGCGAAGTCAAACTGCAGCCGCTTGCCCTGACCAACAACTTCCGCTCGCAGGCCGGCGTGGTCGATTGGGTCAATACGGTTTTTGCGCCCTTGTTTCCCCAATACGAAAACCCCGCCATGGGAGCGATCCCATATACACGCTCGGTGGCTTTCAACGAGGCGCTTGAAATCCCTGGGGTCTTGCTGCATCCGGTATGGTCGACGGCGGGACGCGGCGAAGACGAAGATGGCGAGGCGGCCGCCGGCGAAGAGCTGGTCGTGGGCCTCGTCAGAGAGGCGCTGGAGCGCAACCCGCAAAGCGAGCATCCTGTCGCCATCCTGGTGCGCGCGCGCTCGCATTTACAGGAAATCGTCTTGCGTTTGGCTCGCGAAAACATCCCGTGCCGGGCCGTGGAGCTGGTTTCGCTGAAGTCGCGCCAGGTGGTGGGCGACCTGGTGCAGTTGGCGCGAGCCTTGTCGCATCCGGCCGACCGGCTGGCCTGGTTGTCTGTCTTGCGCTCGCCTTTGTGCGGATTGCGGCTGGAAAGCCTGCATGCCCTGTTTGGCGCCGACCACAGCCAGGCCGTGCCGGCCGTGCTGTCGGCCTGGCTGGCCGCGGGCCAGGACGAGGCGGGCCTGGACCAACATGAGGCCGGGCGCTTGAGGCGCGCAGCAACCGTGCTGCTGGATAGGCGCAACGCCGCGGGCACCATTCCGTTTGCCGCCTGGCTGCAGCAATGCTGGGAAAGACTGGGCGGTGCCGCGGTCTATGCCAGTCCGGAAGATGCGGCCGACGCTGAAAGCCTGTTTCGCCTGATCGAGAAGCTGGCTCCGTACGGCGGCCTGAATCCGGTCGAGTTCGATGCCCAGATAGACCGCCTGTTTGCAGCGCCCAAAAGCACGGGGCGCGCGGTCGAAGTCATGACCATACACAAATCCAAGGGCTTGCAGTTCGACACTGTTATTTTGATGGGCTTGCATCGCCGGGGGCGTGGCGATACCGCGCCGCTGGTCCGTATCGAACAAAGCGAGGGCCGCCTGCTGCTGGGCCCCATCAAGCCTCGCACCGCTGACGAGGCCGATCCGGTTTCCGCCTATCTGGCCGCGCGGGAAAAATTGCGGGCCGGCTTTGAAACCGATCGCCTGCTATATGTTGCGGTTACCCGGGCGCGCGAACAGCTTCATCTGGTCGGCGAGGTGGCCGTGGACGAGCAGGGCGCGGTCAAGGCGCCGCCTTCTTCCAGCCTGCTGGGGCGGCTTTGGGAGCATATCCGCCAGCCCGAGCCGCCGGGATCGGGTCCGCAGGTGGCGGCCAAACCGGGCGAGAACGGGCCGTTGCGCCGGCCGGCATATCTGGTGCGCATGAAAACCGCCAGCACGCCTCCAGAGCCCGCCATGCCTGCAAGCTCCGCCGGCCGTTCCGGTGCCTGGCAATGGCCGGCGGCTTCGGACTTCGAGGCGCTGGCCGGCACGGTGGCGCACGCCTGGCTGGAACGGCTGGGACGTGACGGCATCGACGCCTGGCCGGTTGAACGAGTCAATGCAAGTTTGCCGGTGATCGGCAAGCAGTTGAGCCGGGCGGGGCTAAGCGGCGCGGCTCTGGACAATGCCACCCGGGCCGTGCATGAAACTCTGGCGGCGACCTTGTCCAGTGAACGGGGTCGGTGGCTGCTGCGCGCGGCCCGGGCCTATCGCGAATGGTCGCTGCTGGACGTCAGCGGCCGGGTGTCGGTAATCGATCTGGCTATTTCGGAAGAGGCCGGCTGGCTGGTGGTCGACTACAAGACCGGCGTGCCTCGTGCCGGCGAAGCCATGGCTGCATTCGAGATCCGCATGCGCGAACGCTATCTGGAGCAGATAGAACGGTATTGCGCCTACGTCGGCGCGCTGGACGGGCGTCCGGCCCGTGGGGCGCTTTATTTTCCGCGCGCTGACATCTGGATAGATTGTTAAAAACGGCGGGTATCGTCCTGTTGCGCAATATAGTCGCGCAGGGCGGGGCAAGAAGGGCCAAGTCCTGTTAAACTTCAATTTGGCGGGCCCCTTCGCATGGTTCGGCGGTGAAACTGGTCAGGTCGGGAACGAAGCAGCCATAGTCGTTCAGAGCCAGTGCCGAAGTCAGGCTCGCCTCCTCTTTCTTGCGCTTTGCCTTTGTCCCCCCAAGCCGCATCGAATCCGGTAAACTTTTTGTTTATCCAACGACAGCCTTTTGGCATGAGCTCCCACGCATGACTTATTTGGTATTGGCGCGAAAATGGCGGCCCCGCTCATTCGACACCCTGATCGGGCAAGATCATGTGGTTCGCGCTCTCACGCATGCCTTGTCCACCCAGCGCCTGCACCATGCATGGCTGTTTACCGGGACACGCGGCGTGGGCAAAACCACTTTGTCGCGCATCTTGGCCAAATCGCTTAATTGCGAACAGGGCATTACCCCCACGCCTTGCGGCGTCTGCCGGGCCTGCACCGAGATCGATTCGGGCCGGTTTGTCGACTACCTGGAGCTTGACGCGGCCTCCAATCGCGGCGTCGACGAGATGACGCAATTGCTTGAGCAGGCTGTGTACGCGCCCAGTTCGGGCCGCTTCAAGGTCTACATGATCGACGAAGTGCACATGCTTACCGGGCATGCGTTCAACGCCATGCTCAAAACACTGGAAGAGCCTCCGCCCCACGTCAAATTCATTCTTGCCACGACCGACCCGCAAAAAATTCCGGTCACGGTCTTGTCGCGCTGCCTGCAGTTCAACCTGAAGCAAATGGCGGCCGATGCCATCGTCGGCCATTTGCAGGAAGTGCTGGGCGCCGAAAGCATCGGATACGAAACCCCCGCCTTGCGGCTTATCGCCCAGGCGGCGTCGGGTTCCATGCGCGACGCGCTCTCGCTGACCGATCAGGCTATTGCCTATAGCGCCGGAGAACTCACCACCGATTCCATCCAGGGAATGCTGGGCACCATAGACCAGCGCTACTTGCTGCGGCTGTTGCAGGCCTTGTCCGAAGGCAGCGCCAGCGAAGTCCTGCTGGTAGCCGACGAACTGGCTACCCGGGGGCTGTCGTATTCAGGCGCCTTGGCCGACCTGGCCGTGCTGCTGTCGCGCGTTGCCATCGAGCAGCGCATTCCGGGCGCGGTGCCGGCGGACGACCCCCTGGCCGAAGATATCGCCCGCCTGGGTGCCGGACTGGCGCCCGATCTGGTCCAGCTGTTTTATTCGGTTGCGGTGCATAGCCGCAACGAATTGTCCCTGGCGCCCGATGAATACGCCGGTTTCGTCATGGCCTGCCTGCGCATGCTGGCCCTGGCGCCAGCCGCGCCGCCGCCTGAACCGGGTAGCGGGGCCGCAGCGCCGCAGGACACATCCCAGCAAAGCGCTCCTCGGCAAAACGCGGCGTTGGCAAGCGCGCCACGGCCCGAGCCGGTGGCCGACGGCCAAGCGGCCGCAACTGAGCCGCAGCTTGCTTCCGTCTCGGGGGCACAGCCAGCTGACTCCGCTCAGCAGCCGGCTTCGGCCGCCAGCGCGCCGCTTGCAGGCGGCGCTCGCACAAGCCAGATGGCTGTTGCACCGAAGCCGCCTGTGGCCCCGCAGCGCAGTTCCATTGCACAGCCATCAAACGCCAGACCGGTTCCCGAAGCGTCTACGCCGCCGCCTGCAGCCTCGGCCCCAAATTCCCAGGCCAGGCCTGTTCCGAAGGCCGCCGCGTCCGACGAGAGCACGCCGCACGAGAAGGCGAACCAGCCGGTTGATCGGCACAGCAGCCAGCAGGCGGCGCCCGCCCGGGCCATGCCCCCGGTTGCACAAAACAACGATGTCCCTGCCTGGGAAGACATTCCCGTCGACGAAAGCGCGGGGCAGTTCGAGCCCTACAACGGGCCGCCCCTGGACGAAGCCTACGACGGGCCACCGCTGAACGAATCTTATGATGTGCCGCCGATCGAGTCTTACGAGCGCCCATCGGCGGTGGAATCGGGCGACGACGAATCTTTCGAATCCATGGCGACGGTGCCCGACGATGTCGCGGTGCCGGCATTTACTCCCGCCCGCAAGAAATTCAAATCGCCTCGCTTGCGCGACATGACTTCAGCGGCGTGGCCGACTCTGGCGGCGCAACTGCCTTTGACCGGACTGGCCGCCGAGCTGGCGCGGCAAAGCGAATGGCTGGACGTGCGCGATGACGAAATCAGCTTGCGCGTGGCGGTCAAGACCTTGGCCGAAAGTCCGGGCCAGGCCCGGTTGTGTACACTCTTGTCCGAACATTTCGGCGCAGTCGTGCGCCTGAATGTTGAGTACGGCGCGACGGGCGACGAAACAGCGCATGCCGTTGCGCAGGCCGAAAGGGCGCGGCGCCAACAAGAGGCCGAACAGGCGGTGCTGGTCGATCCTTTCGTGCAAACCTTGATCAACGACTTCGGCGCCATGGTCGTGCCCGGTTCGGTGCGGGCGGCTCCTATCGATAAAGCGGCTTAGCGCCTCCATTTTTATTTTGGGAAACTTATTATGATGAAAGGCCAGATTGCGGGCTTGATGCGGCAAGCGCAGCAAATGCAGGAAAACATGAAAAAAGCGCAGGATGCGCTGGCGGAAATCGTTGTCGAAGGCGGTTCGGGCGGAGGCCTGGTCAAGGTTTCCATGACCTGCCGCCACGATGTCAAGCGCGTTACCATCGACCCAAGCCTGTTGGCCGACGACAAAGACATGCTGGAAGACCTGGTCGCTGCGGCGTTCAACGATGCCTTGCGCAAGGCCGAGGCCACTTCCCAGGAAAAAATGGCCTCCGTGACAGCGGGCATGCCCTTGCCCCCGGGAATGAAGCTGCCGTTCTGATGGAAGCGCCTCTGCCCGAACCCGAGCCGCTCAAGGTGCTGATCGACGCATTGCGCCGGCTGCCGGGTGTGGGCGTGCGTTCGGCGCGGCGCATGGCCTACCACATGCTGCAGCACGACCTGGCCGGGGCGGACCGCCTGTCCCGCGCCTTGGCCGATGCTGTCCATAACCTGGGCCATTGCAGCCGCTGCAACAGCTTTACCGAAGGCGACCTGTGCGCCACCTGTGCCAACCCCAAGCGCGACGAGTCCATACTGTGCGTGGTCGAGACGCCGGCCGATCAAAATATGATCGAATCCAGCCATGGCTACAAGGGCCTGTATTACGTGCTGATGGGCCATCTGGCGCCGCTGGAAGGGGTGGGGCCGGCCGAGCTGCAGTTCGACCGCCTGCTCAAGCGCGCGGGCGACGGCGTGGTGCAGGAAGTCATATTGGCCACCAATTTCACCGCCGAAGGTGAAACCACGGCGCATTACCTGGCCGAGCTGCTGCGCGCGCGCGGCCTGTCGGTGTCGCGGCTGGCGCGGGGCGTGCCGGCCGGCAGCGAACTCGAGTACGTCGATGCGGGCACCATTGCCTGGGCCCTGATGGAAAGACGCTCGACCTGACCATGGGGCAAGGCGTGGGTCTTGCCCGTCAGGGCCAGGCCAAACGACGGCGATTATCGCGGTATTGTCCGCCAAGCGCGCCGGCCGGCGGCGCCTACGGACAGCGCCATGGCATTTATCCCCGTGCTTGCTCCACCAATTTATCCAGCTTGATAGCATCGGCAATGAAAACACGTATTCCTTCAGCCAGCTTTTCGGTGGCCATGGCGTCTTCGTTCAGTTCATACCGAAATGCCAGCTCATTGCTTTCAAGTTGCGGCGGTGGGCTGTTCATTGCGTCTTGCGCATCCAATTGGCGCTCCAGCGGTTCGCGGGTGGCAGCCAGTTACGCCAGCAGTTCGGGGCTGATCGTAAGCAGATCGCAACCGGCCAATGCCTGAATCTGCCCCAGATTGCGAAAACTTGCGCCCATGACTTCGGTGGCAATGCCGTGGGCCTTGTAATAATCGTAAATGCGCTTTACCGATTGCACGCCAGGATCGTTCACACCGGCGTTGGCGGCTTCATCCCATTGGCCGCCGGCGGCTTTCTTGTGCCAGTCGTAAATGCGCCCGACAAAGGGCGAGATAAGTTGCACCCGCGCCTGGGCGCATGCCAGGGCCTGGGGCAGTGAGAACAGCAGGGTCAGGTTGCAGGCGATGCCCTCGGCCTGTAGTGCCTTGGCGGCCTGTATGCCTTCCCAGGTGGAGGCGATTTTTATCAGTATGCGTTCGCGCGCTATGCCTGCTGCCCGGTATAGGCCCATGATCTGATGCGCCCGGGCAATGGTGGCTTGTGTGTCGAACGATAGCCGCGCGTCGACTTCAGTCGAAACCCGTCCCGGTACGATGGCCAGGATTTCCTTGCCGAAGGCGATCAACAGGCGGTCGACGATTTCGCCCAATGGCGCGCCCGCATGGTCGGCCAGGACCCGGTCCAGCAAATGGCGGTATGCGTCTTTTTGCACGGCCTTCAGAATCAGCGAGGGGTTGGTCGTGGCGTCGGTGGGCCGGTGCTCGCGCATGGTTTCGAAGTCGCCGGTGTCGGCGACGACCGTAGTGTATTGGCGTAGCGAATCGAGTTGGTTTTGCATGGCGTCGTAACAGTCGTTGCGCTATATTGGTCAAGCGCGTGGTTGCGGCACAGTTTATGCATAGGCAAGGTCTGCGCAAAGAGCCCTAATAGTAAATGATTGCAGCCAGCCTGCAACAACGGCCGGCGCCGCGGTTTTCTGTGCCGATATCCTTGGCGGGCCTTGGCTGGCGCGGCTGTCCAGAGAAAAGGCGGTCTCAAGGTATAATCGGAGGGTTTGATTACTGACTTTATAACCGGGGTTTACTGTGCTGCCGTCACTTTTTCCTGAGGAGTCCAACTCGTCTCCTTCTGCAATTCTAGCCTTGGCAGACGGTACTATTTTCAAGGGTGTCTCTATCGGCGCCGATGGATATACCGTCGCCGAGGTCGTGTTCAACACTTCCATGACTGGCTATCAGGAAATCCTGACAGATCCCAGTTATAACGGCCAGATCGTTACGCTTACCTATCCGCATATCGGCAATACGGGTGTCAACGACGAAGACGTCGAATCCAGCCGCGTCCATGTCGCGGGGCTGGTGGTGCGCGATTGCTCTTTGCGGGTTTCCAGCTTTCGCGCCACGCAGTCGCTGCCCGACTATCTTAAATCGCAAGGCATCGTGGCCATTTCCGGCATCGATACGCGCAAGCTTACGCGCATCCTTCGCGACGGCGGCGCCCAGGGCGCCTGCATTCTGGTCGGCGACGATGCCCAGCGCGCGGTCGCGCTGGCCCAGGGCTTTCCCGGAATGTCGGGACAGGACCTGGCCAAGGTGGTTTCCATCAAGTCCACAGAAACCTGGACCGAAGGCAGCTGGACGCTGGGGCAGGGCTTTGCGCGCCCCGACTGCAACGGCAAGCATGTGGTTGCCTACGACTTCGGCGCCAAGACCAATATCCTGCGCCTGATCGCCGACCGCGGCTGCCGCGTTACCGTTGTGCCGGCGCAGACGCCGGTGGCTGAAGTGCTGGCGCTAAAGCCCGACGGCATTTTCCTCTCGAATGGCCCTGGCGACCCCGAGCCTTGCGACTACGCCATTGAAACGGCCCGCGTCGCCATGGAAAAGAAAATCCCGCTGTTCGGAATATGCCTTGGCCAGCAGCTTATGGCCCTGGCTTTGGGCGGCAAGACGGTCAAAATGAAGTCCGGCCATCACGGCGCCAATCATCCGGTTCAAGACCTCGACACCGGACGGGTGTTCATTACCAGCCAGAACCATGGGTTTACGGTCGACGTGAACACCTTGCCGGCCAATGCCCGCGCAACCCACGTGTCGCTTTTCGACGGCACGCTCCAAGGGTTCGAACTGACCGACTGTCCGGCCTTCTGCTTTCAGGGCCACCCTGAAGCCAGCCCGGGCCCCCACGACATCATCGGCCTTTTCGATAAATTCATCAGCCTCATGGCCGGACAAAAATAATTCAGCACTATGCCAAAGCGTACCGACATAAAAAGCATTCTTATCATTGGCGCAGGCCCCATCATTATTGGGCAGGCCTGCGAGTTCGACTATTCCGGCGCCCAGGCCTGCAAGGCCCTGAAGGCCGAGGGCTACCGCACCATTTTGGTGAACAGCAACCCCGCCACCATCATGACCGACCCGGAAACGGCCGACGTCACTTATATCGAACCCATTACCTGGCAGGCCGTCGAAAAAATCATCGAGCGTGAAAAGCCCGATGCGCTGCTGCCCACCATGGGCGGCCAGACCGCGCTTAACTGCGCGCTCGACCTGGCGCACAACGGCGTGCTTGAAAAGCATGGCGTGGAACTCATCGGCGCCAACGAGCAAGCCATCGACAAGGCTGAAGACCGCCAGAAGTTCAAGCAGGCCATGACGAAAATAGGCCTGGAATCGGCCAAGTCCGGCGTGGCTCATTCCATGGACGAAGCCTGGGCGGTGCAGCGTCGCATTTCCGAAGAGGCCAGCACCGCCGGCTTTCCGGTGGTGATACGTCCCAGCTTCACCATGGGCGGTTCGGGCGGCGGCATTGCCTATAACCCCGAAGAATTCGAAGCCATTTGCCGTCGCGGCCTGGAGGCTTCGCCCACCAACGAGCTGCTGATCGAAGAATCCTTGCTGGGCTGGAAAGAATACGAAATGGAAGTCGTGCGCGACAGCGCCGACAACTGCATTATCGTGTGCTCTATCGAAAACCTGGACCCCATGGGCGTCCACACCGGCGACTCCATTACCGTGGCGCCCGCGCAGACTCTTACCGACAAAGAGTACCAAATCATGCGCAACGCCTCTATCGCGGTGCTGCGCGAGATCGGCGTCGATACCGGCGGCTCCAACGTGCAGTTCGCGGTCGACCCCAATACCGGGCGCATGATCGTCATCGAGATGAATCCGCGCGTGTCGCGTTCGTCGGCATTGGCGTCCAAGGCCACGGGCTTTCCCATTGCCAAGGTGGCGGCGCGCCTGGCCGTGGGCTACACGCTGGACGAACTGAAAAACGAAATTACCGGCGGCGCCACGCCGGCTTCGTTCGAACCGTCCATCGACTACGTGGTCACCAAGGTGCCGCGTTTCGCCTTCGAAAAATTCCCGCAAGCCGACTCGCGCCTGACCACCCAGATGAAATCGGTGGGCGAAGTCATGGCCATCGGCCGCACATTCCAGGAGTCCTTCCAGAAAGCCTTGCGCGGCCTGGAAGTGGGCGTTGACGGCCTCAATCAAAAAACCACCGACCGCGAAAAGCTGCAAGTCGAGCTGGGCGAGCCCGGCCCTGAGCGCATCTGGTATGTGGGCGACGCGTTTGCCCAGGGCTTCAGCCTGGACGAAGTGCACTCCCTGACCCGCATCGACCCCTGGTTCTTGGCCCAGATCAAGGAAATCGTCGACATCGAGCTGGCGCTCGAACAAAGAACCCTGGCTGAACTGGATCAAACCACAGTGCGCGAACTCAAGCGCCGGGGTTTTTCCGACCGCCGCCTGGCGTTCTTGCTGGACAGCTCCGAAGCCGAAGTGCGCAAACTGCGCCACCAGCTCGGCGTCCGGCCGGTCTACAAGCGGGTCGATACCTGCGCGGCCGAATTCCCGACGAAAACCGCTTATATGTATTCCACCTACGAGGACGAATGCGAAGCGGCGCCCACCGACCGCAAGAAAATCATAGTCCTGGGCGGCGGCCCGAACCGTATCGGCCAGGGCATCGAGTTCGACTATTGCTGCGTGCATGCGGCCCTGGCGCTGCGCGAAGACGGCTATGAAACCATCATGGTCAACTGCAATCCGGAAACCGTATCCACCGACTACGACACGTCCGATCGCCTGTATTTCGAGCCGCTTACCCTTGAAGATGTGCTCGAAATCGTACACAAAGAAAAGCCGGTCGGCATGATCGTGCAGTACGGCGGCCAAACGCCATTGAAGCTGGCGCGCGCGCTCGAGGCCAACGGCGTGCCCATTATCGGCACCAGCCCCGAATCCATCGACGTTGCCGAAGACCGCGAACGTTTCCAGAAACTGCTTACGAAGCTTGGCCTGCGCCAGCCGCCCAACCGCACGGCGCGCACCGAAGGCGAGGCCCTGGCCCATGCCGCGGAAATCGGCTACCCCCTGGTGGTGCGCCCCAGCTACGTGCTGGGCGGGCGTGCCATGGAAATCGTGCACGAGCAGCAAGATCTCGAGCGCTACATGCGCGAGGCCGTCAAGGTCAGCAACGATTCGCCGGTTTTGCTGGACCACTTCCTGAACAACGCCACTGAAGTCGACGTCGATTGCATTGCCGACGGCGAACAAGTCTTTATCGGCGGCGTCATGGAGCACATCGAGCAGGCCGGCGTGCACTCGGGCGACTCTGCCTGCAGCCTGCCTCCGTACTCTTTGTCGCAAGACATCATTGCCGAGATCAAGCGCCAGACATCATTGATGGCGCGTGCCTTGAACGTCAAAGGCCTGATGAACGTGCAGTTTGCGGTTCAGGACGGCGACGTCTACGTGCTTGAAGTGAATCCGCGCGCCTCGCGTACCGTGCCGTTCGTTTCCAAGGCCACCGGTTTGCAACTGGCCAAGATCGCCGCCCGCGCCATGGCCGGCAAAACCCTGGCCAGCCAATCGGTCGTCAATGAAGTGATCCCACCGTATTTTTCGGTCAAGGAAGCGGTCTTTCCCTTCGTAAAATTCCCGGGCGTGGACACCATACTCGGCCCTGAAATGAAATCCACCGGCGAGGTCATGGGCGTGGGCGAAAGCTTCGGCGAAGCCTTCGTCAAGTCCCAGTTGGCGGCCGGTGTGCAACTGCCTGATTCCGGCGTGGCCTTCATCAGCGTGCGCGCGCAGGACAAGCCCGAGGCCGTCGAGGTTGCGCGCGGCCTTATCGACCTTGGCTTCAAGATAGTGGCTACCCGCGGAACGGCGGCGGCAATGCAGGCGGCCGGATTGACGGTGCAAACCGTCAACAAGGTTACCGAGGGCCGTCCGCACATCGTCGACATGGTCAAGAACCAGGAAATCGCGATGGTCATCAATACGGTCGAAGAGCGGCGCAACGCCATTGCCGACTCGCGCACCATCCGTATTGTTTCTTTGGCGGCGCGGGTCACCTTCTTCACGACCATTGCCGGCGCCAGCGCCGCTGTCGAAGGGCTGCAATACTTGCGCAATGGCGGCGGACTGAAGGTGTATTCGCTACAGCAATTGCACGCGTCCTTGCACCCATGATCAGTATTGGGTGCGCATGAACCGCGTATTCATTACCGGAGCGAGCAGCGGCATAGGCGCCGCGCTCGCTTTTTTGTATGCGCGGCGCGGCGCACAGCTTGGCCTGGTGGGACGGCGCACGGATGCGCTTGAAGCGCTGCGGACTTCCTTGCCCGGCGGCGGCCATGAGGTATACGAGCTGGATGTGCGCAACCGGGAAGCCCTGCATGCCGCGGCTCGCCATTTCCTGGCGGGCGGCCCGGTTGACGTGGTGATCGCCAGCGCGGGGATCAGCGCCGGAACATTGACGGAAGAGCTGGATGACTTCGATGTGTTTGAAGCCATCGTGGCGACCAATCTGAACGCTACTGTTGCGACGTTCGAGCCTTTCATCGCATCGATGAAGCAGCGGGGGCAGAGCCGGCTGGTGGGCGTTGCCAGTGTGGCCGCGGTACGGGGCTTGCCGGGCGCGGGCGCATACAGCGCCTCCAAGGCCGCGGTGCGCAACTATTGCGAAAGTCTAAGGGTCGAACTGCGCCCGTCGGGCATCAAGGTGGTGACGCTGGTTCCAGGATTCATCCGCACGCCCATGACGGCGCACAATCCATACAAAATGCCGTTTCTGATGCCGGTCGAGCGCTTCGCCGAACAGGCGGTCCGGGCTATTGAAGCCGGCGTTTCGTACAAGGTTATTCCATGGCAAATGGCGTGGGTAGCGGCGCTGCTGCGTTGCGTGCCCAACGGGCTTTACGATTATTTCGCAGTCCGGCGCAAGCGCAAGCCGCGTTTGCATCCCTGAACGCAGGTCTTTTGCTTGTTGACCCGAGTGCTTCGCCTCGCGGCTTGGCGATCGTGCGACGCATCGGCCTATTTCCGCCAATCCATTCCTGGGACCGCGGCTTGGCCAGCCGCTAACCGGCGGCGCCGCCTTCCACTTTGCCGTCCACATAAAACCATTGCCCGCCTTCCTGTATGAAGCGGCTGGTTTCGTGCATGCGTTGCGCTTTGCCGGCCTCGCGAAAGCGGGCCGTGAATTCGACAATGGCGTGATTGGCGTCGGAGCGTTCATGGCAATGTACGGTCAGGCCCAGCCAGCGTGTGCCATGCGGCGCATTGGGCGGGTCCAGCGCCAAGTCCCCCGGGCGCGTGCTGGAATGCCAGGTGGACAGCAGGTAGGCGGTGTTCGCCAAGGTAAAGGCGGTATAGCGCGAACGCATCAGGCGTTCAGCGTCGGGTGCGGCTGCCGTGCCTTCCAGGTAGGGTTGGCAGCATTGCCTGTAGGCGGCGCCGGGCGGGAGCCCGCCGCAGGGGCAGGCGGGATCGGCTGGTTTCTTTTTCATGATGAGGGTGGTGGGCCAATGTGGACGCGCCGCAAGATATGTCTTGCGACCCCAAGGGGCTGACCTTACACTTTCGCCTGATTCAAGGAATCCCGATATTATCCACTTACTAATAAACAAGGCATAGCAATGTCAAAATCTTATTTTCCTCGTTGGCGCCTGGTGCAAAGCAAGGGGCAGGCGGTGGTTGTACAACCCGACGAGATGCTGTCCTGGCCGCAGAATATCGCCATGGGAGCCCAGCACGTCGTGGCCATGTTCGGCTCGACCATACTGGCTCCGCTGCTTATGGGCTTCGACACCAATGTCGCCATTTTAATGTCCGGCATCGGTACGCTGATTTTCTTCGTTTTCGTGGGCGGCCGGGTTCCCAGCTATCTGGGCTCCAGCTTTGCATTCATTGGCGGAGTCATTGCCGTAACAGGGTATGCGGGCTCGGGCGCCAATGGCAATATTGGCGTGGCGCTGGGCGCCATTATCGCCTGCGGCCTGGTTTATGCCTTGATAGGCCTGCTTGTGTGGTTCATCAATCTGCGCACAGGCGGGGCGGCGCAGTGGATAGACCGCTGGATGCCGCCGGTAGTGACGGGCGCGATCGTGGCCGTCATTGGCCTGAATCTGGCACCTATTGCGGCCAAGGGCGCCATGGGCGGTTCTACCTTCGAGGCCCTGATGGCATTGATGACGGTGCTGTGCGTCGGCGGCGTTGCCGTTTATACCCGGGGCACCGTTCAGCGCCTGCTGATTTTGGTAGGCCTATTGCTGGCCTGCGTGGTCTATGCAGTGCTTACCAACGGCCTGGGCCTGGGCAAGCCCATTGACTTCAGCGCTGTCGCCGCCGCGTCCTGGGTAGGCCTGCCGCACTTCAGCAGTCCGGTATTCGAATCGCACGCCATGAGCGTCATTATTCCTGTTGCCATTATCCTGGTGGCCGAAAACCTCGGGCATATCAAGGCTGTCAGCGCCATGACGGGCAAGAATCTGGACGTCTATCTGGGCCGGGCCTTTTTGGGCGACGGCGTGGCAACTATGCTGTCGGGGGCCGTGGGCGGCACCGGCGTCACCACGTACGCGGAAAACATAGGCGTGATGACGGTCACGCGCATCTATTCCACCCTAGTCTTCGTGCTGGCGGCGCTCATTGCCATTGTGCTGGGCTTTTCACCCAAGTTCGGCGCCTTGATTCAAACCATACCCGGTCCCGTGCTGGGCGGCATGTCCATCGTGGTGTTCGGCTTGATCGCCATCGCGGGCGCGCGCATCTGGGTTGTCAACCAGGTGGACTTCAGCGACAACCGCAACCTTATCGTGGCGGCCGTCACCCTGGTCCTGGGCGCGGGTAATTTTTCGGTGCAATTCGGGGCTTTCAGGCTCGACGGCATCGGCACGGCTACCTTTGGCGCCATTATCTTGTATGCCTTGTTGCGGATCGGCAGCCGCGGCCGCTCATAAACAGAAAGATCGGGTTTTCGGGGCGGGTGGCGGTCATAAGCCGCCATTGCGGCCCATCGACTCCGCCGCCGCGCCGCGAAAAGTTCAGGGCTTGCAATTTGGCCCAACTTTGCCGACAATAGGGCTATGTCCCCGGCACTAACCCGTCGGGGATTCGTTTTGAACCTGGTTTAATTACTGTAAACAGCTATAAAAATCCAGTAGGCCTATAGGTTCAATTTTTCCGAACGGTATTCAACCGCTTCGCGTGATAGCTAACGGGCGCTCCTTTAAGGGGAGCGTCTTTTTACTTTTTATTCAGGAATATTATGTCTGCGATCCCGTTGACTACGAGCGGCGCTGAGCGCTTGCAAAAAGAACTGCACCGTCTGAAGACGATCGAGCGGCCCGAAATCATCAATGCCATTTCCGAAGCCCGTGCACAAGGCGACTTGTCGGAAAATGCCGAATACGACGCCGCGCGCGAGCGCCAGGCATTTGTCGAAGGCCGTATCAAAGAACTTGAAGGCACGCTTTCCAATGCCCAGATCATCGACCCCGCCGCCCTGGACGTCGAAGGCCGGGCCGTGTTTGGCGCCACCGTCGAAATCGAAGACCTCGAATCGGGCGAACGCGTAACCTATCAAATCGTAGGCGACGTCGAAGCCGACATCCGCGCCAACCGTATTTCTGTATCCAGCCCCGTTGCCCGGGCGCTTATCGGCAAGTCCGAGGGCGACGTGGTTGCCGTGCAGGCCCCCGCAGGCGTGCGCGAGTACGAAGTCCTGGGCGTAAGTTACATTTAATCGTCCAGGCCAGGCGCGGTTTGGCCGCGACCGTGTAAAATACCTTCGGCTTGCAGCGGCAATGCCGTTAAATAGCCGGTATGCAAAGATAAAAGAAAAAGCCCATACAGTCTGTGATGGGCTTTATATATTTCATTTCATCTTTATATCAAACGTGCGTTTTCGGCGTAGCGCCGGTAAGTCTTCGCGCTTGGCTGTTGTGTTCGGGCCTGGTCTGTGGACGAAATTGCCGCCAGCCGCGGCCCGTTGGATACAGCGGGCGTGGGTTCCTGGCGATTTTTGTTTACCGGCCGCGTCCGCCGGGGCTGCTGCGCCGGCCGGCGCGTAGCGACAAGGCGCTGCCTGCGCGGCGCGGAATTCGGTGCGCGGAGGTATCGGCGGCCGTCTGGGTACGGCGCGCCTTTGGCGCAGCATTTTGCGCCTTTGGCGCGGCATTTTCAAGGCGTTCGGTTTTTTGGGCGGCGCGCTTGGCGATTTCGCCCTTGCGCGTGCGGTTTACACCGCTGGCCGCCTGCTTTTTGGGCGTATAGGGTTCGCTGGGCTTGCGTTGCGCGCGTGTGGCATTGTGCGCCTCGGCTTCGGCCGCCACGGCGGCAGCGTCGGGGCGGTAGATGATCAGCGTTTTGCCCAGATGATGCACCGGTGCGCAGGACAGGCTGTCGCAAATGGTTTGCAGCATGGTTTCGCGCGCATCCCGGTCTTCGCCGCTGACTCGGATTTTGATTAGCTGGTGGGCAGTAAGATGGACGTCGATTTCTTTGAGGACCGATTCGGACAAGCCGCGGTCGCCAATCAGGACGACTGGACGCAAAGGGTGGGCGGCGGCGCGTAGCGCGCTGCGCTCCTGGGAAGTAATTTCTAATTTGGACATAATGAGATTGTACGGGAATGGCCAAAAAAAAATTCTCAAAAGAGTGGATCCAGCAACATATTAATGATCCATATGTGAAAATGGCGCAACAAAAAGGGTATCGAGCCCGTGCTGCCTTCAAATTGCTTGAAATCCTCGATGCCGAAAAACTGATGCGCCGGGGCGACATTGTGGTGGATCTGGGGTCGGCCCCGGGCAGTTGGTCGCAGGTGGCGCGCGAGCGCATGCTGGGTGCCGGCGGCATTATCGACGGCCGCGTCATTGCGCTCGACCTTCTGCCCATGGAGGCTGTCGCCGGGGTGGAGTTCATCCAGGGCGACTTCCGCGAAGACGCGGTCCTCGAGCAATTGCAACAATTGGTTGGAAATCAGAAAGTCGATCTTGTGATTTCCGACATGGCCCCCAACTTATCCGGTGTGGAGTCGGCCGATTCCGCGCGTATCCAGCACGTATGCGAGCTGGCTCTCGATTTCTCCTGCCGCCATCTGAAACCTGAAGGCGCGTTGATCGTCAAAGCGTTTCACGGCAGTGGGTTTTCGCAGATCGTTGAAATGTTCAAGCGGCATTTCGAACGTGTGCTAGAGCGCAAGCCCAAGGCATCGCGCGATAAGTCGTCGGAAACTTTTTTGGTGGGACGCCGGCTCAAGCGCTGAAGGGCGCCGGAACGGTTCGCGCCATAGCCGAAAGGCATCCCAAACATCGTTCTGGCTATCAGGTTAGAATGGATTCTTGAAATGCTTGTATAGCCGCTGTATTGCGGGGTGGCGTCTACAGGTGGTGGTTACAAGTAGGAGGTTGGCTTTGAACAACTCGTTTTCTAAAGTAGCGGTCTGGATGGTGATCGCGCTCGTGCTGTTTACTGTGTTTAAACAGTTCGACGGGCGCACGGCATCTACGGATACCGTAACCTATACTCAATTCATGACCGATGCCCAGGCTGGCCGCATCAATAAGGTCGACATTCAGGGGGACACTCTATATGTCACTCCGGATGCCGGCCGCGCATACAGCCTGACATCGCCCGGCGACCTCTGGATGGTTCCCGAGCTGGTCAAGGCCGGCGTGCAGGTTTCGGGCAAGGCGCGCGAAGAGCCGTCTTTCCTTACCAGCTTGTTCATTTCGTGGTTCCCCATGCTGCTGCTTATCGGCGTGTGGGTTTTCTTCATGCGCCAGATGCAAGGCGGCGGCAAGGGCGGGGCGTTCAGCTTCGGCAAGTCGCGCGCCCGCATGATGGACGAAAACACCAACAACATTACCTTTGCAGATGTTGCCGGCTGCGACGAAGCCAAAGAAGACGTGCGCGAGCTGGTCGACTTTTTGCGCGACCCCACCAAGTTTCAGCGCCTGGGCGGGCGTATTCCGCGCGGCGTCTTGCTGGTGGGTTCGCCGGGTACCGGTAAAACCCTGCTGGCCAAGGCCATAGCGGGCGAAGCCAAAGTGCCGTTCTTCAGCATTTCCGGCTCCGACTTCGTCGAAATGTTCGTGGGTGTGGGCGCCGCCCGCGTGCGCGACATGTTCGAAAACGCCAAGAAGCAGGCGCCGTGCATTATCTTCATCGACGAAATCGATGCGGTCGGCCGCCAGCGCGGTGCGGGCCTGGGCGGCGGCAACGACGAGCGCGAACAAACGCTTAACCAATTGCTGGTCGAAATGGACGGCTTTGAAACCGGCCAAGGCGTCCTGGTCATTGCTGCCACCAACCGCCCCGACGTGCTTGACCCTGCCTTGCTGCGTCCCGGACGTTTCGACCGTCAGGTCGTGGTGTCGCTGCCCGACATCCGCGGGCGCGAGCAAATCCTTAAAGTCCACATGCGCAAAGTGCCGTTGTCGCAAGACGTCGACCCTCTTGTCCTGGCTCGCGGCACACCGGGCTTTTCCGGCGCCGACCTGGCCAACTTGGTCAACGAGGCGGCTTTGTTTGCCGCGCGCCGCAGCGGGCGTACGGTCGACATGGACGACTTTGAAAAAGCCAAGGACAAGATCATCATGGGCGCCGAGCGGCGCGCGCTGGTCATGCCCGAAGAAGAACGCAGGAACACGGCCTATCACGAGTCCGGCCACGCGCTGGTAGCGCGCAGCCTGCCCAAGACCGACCCAGTCCACAAGGTTACGATCATCCCGCGTGGGCGTGCATTGGGCGTTACCATGCAGTTGCCTGAGGGCGACCGCTACAGCATGGACAAAGAACGCCTGCTGAACACTATCGCGGTCTTGTTCGGTGGCCGTATCGCCGAAGAAGTCTTCATGCATCAAATGACCACGGGCGCATCCAACGACTTCGAGCGTGCCACGGCAATCGCGCGCGATATCGTTACGCGCTACGGCATGACCGACTCCCTGGGGCCGGTGGTGTACGCCGAAAATGAAGGCGAGGTCTTCCTGGGCCGCAGCGTGACCAAAACCACGCATGTCTCCGAAGCGACCATGCAAAAGGTCGACCAGGAAATCCGTGCCATTATCGACGAGCAATACACGGTGGCGCGCACCATCATTGAAGGCAATCGGGACAAAATGGACGCGATGGCCGCTGCGTTGCTCGAATGGGAAACCATCGACGCCGAACAGATCGAAGACATCATGCAAGGGCGGGCGCCGCGCCCACCCAAGAATTTCGATTCTTCCGCGTCCGATACGCCAAACAATAAGCCGCCCACTGGCGTGGCTCCGGTTGGCGATAGCGGCGATGCTGCGACAACGCCGGTCTGATAGGTTGCATCGGCTACGTCAATGAGCTCAACCTTGCTCTGCGGGCGCTTCGAGTTGTCACTCGAGCGCCCTTTGATAATGGGGATCGTCAATGTCACCCCAGACTCCTTTTCCGATGGCGCCCTGCATCTTGATGCAGATGCCGCCATTGCACATGGCCTGCGCCTGATCGATGAAGGCGCCGATCTTCTTGATATCGGCGCCGAGTCCACGCGCCCCGGCGCCGCCCCGGTATCCCTGGACGACGAACTCCAGCGCCTGCTGCCCGTCATCGAGGCGCTGCGCGACAGCGGCGTGCCGCTTTCCATCGACACATTCAAGCCGCCCGTCATGCGGCATGTGCTGGATGCGGGGGCCGACATGATCAACGATATTTACGCTTTTCGCCAGCCGGGTGCGCTGGATGCCGTGGCGCAATCGCGTTGCGGCCTTTGCGTCATGCACATGCAGGGCGAACCGCGTACCATGCAGCAGGCGCCGCGCTACGAAGATGTAGTGCAGGAAGTGCGCGGATTTCTGCTGGCGCGTGTCGGGGCCATGCGGGAGAAAGGCATTCAGCCTGAACGTATACTGCTGGATCCGGGCTTCGGCTTCGGGAAAACCCCCGCGCAAAATTATTTGCTGTTGCGCCAATTGGCGCAATTGCAGTTCGAGACCTACCCCTGGCTGGTGGCCTTGTCGCGCAAGTCGATGATCGGCCACATAACGGGCCGCCCCGCGTCGGAGCGGCTGGGCGGCAGCATTGCCGGAGCGCTGGCGGGCATTGCCCGGGGGGCAAAAATGGTGCGCGTGCACGATGTTGCCGCGACAGTCGACGCCATCAAAGTGTGGCAAACCGTAGAACATGGAGTGTCTGAATGAGTAAGCGCAAATATTTTGGCACCGACGGGGTGCGCGGCGAGGTTGGCGGCCCAACCATCAACCCTGAATTCGCCCTGCGCCTTGGCTATGCGGCCGGACGGGTGTTTGCGCAGCGGCATAACCCCGAGAAAGGCCGGCCTACCGTAATCATCGGCAAGGACACGCGTATTTCGGGCTATATGCTCGAGTCCGCCCTCGAGGCCGGCTTGTCGGCGGCGGGGGTCGATGTGTTGCTGGCCGGCCCGATTCCAACACCTGCGGTGGCTTATTTGACCCGTACGTTGCGCCTGGTCGCCGGTATAGTCATCAGCGCCTCGCATAATCCGTACAACGACAACGGCATCAAGTTTTTCTCGGCCCAGGGCATGAAGCTGCCCGACGATGTCGAAGCCCAGATCGAGGCCGCCATCGACGAACCCCTGGGATGCGTCGGTTCGGAGGCCCTTGGCAGGGCAAGGCGCATCGACGATGCCGCGGGCCGGTATATCGAATTCTGCAAAAGCACCTTCCCCAACGAGCTTGACCTCTCGGGCATGAAGATCGTCGTCGATGCCGCCCATGGCGCCGCGTACCACATTGCGCCGCCGGTTTTCCGTGAACTGGGGGCCGAGGTCCATGCCATAGGCTGCCAGCCCGACGGCTTCAATATCAATGAAGGCGTGGGCGCCATGCATCCCGAGCGCCTGGTCGAAGAAGTCAGGGCGCAAAATGCAACGCTGGGCATCGCGCTGGATGGCGATGCCGACCGCCTGCAAATGGTGGACGCTTCCGGGCGCCTGTACAACGGCGACGAGCTCCTGTATGCCATTGTGCGCGGCCGCATGGCCAGCAAGCCCGTAGAGGGCGTTGTCGGCACTTTGATGACCAATTTCGGCTTCGAGAAGGAAATGCAAAGGCTGGGCATCGGTTTCGAGCGCGCCAATGTCGGCGACCGGTATGTGCTGGAAGGCATGCAAAAACACGGTTGGCTGTACGGCGGGGAAAGTTCGGGCCACTTATTGTGTCTGGATTGCCACACTACCGGGGACGGTATTATTGCCGCGCTGCAAGTACTGACTTCCATGCGCCGCAGCGGCGAGACTTTGGCCGAGCAGGTTGCAGACCTTAAGATGTATCCGCAAAAAATGGTCAATGTGCCGCTGGCGCCGGGGCTGGACTGGCAGTCGCACGCGGGCTTGCAAGAAGCAACAAGCCGCGTCGAGCAGCAATTGCAGGGCCGTGGGCGGGTATTGATCCGCGCTTCAGGTACCGAACCCAAGCTGCGCCTGATGGTCGAGGCCGAGGACGCGGCGTTGGCCGAGCAGGGTGTGCGTGAATTGGTTGCAGTGAGTTTAACAACGCGGTAACTTAGATATCGAATACTTGAAACATTACGCGTGCATAATTGCCGGATGTTTGTGGAGCCTTATCTATGATAGAACTTGCGCGAGTACTACCCGATGCCAGCAATTCCGCTGCTTGGCCCAATCCAACAGGCGGCGGACTTGTCCTAGGGCTTGCCCGCACCAATGAAGAACTTGAAGCCATCCAGCGCATGCGCTACAAGATCTTCACAGAAGACATGAACGTAGTGTTTCCCGAAGCGCTGGACGGGGTGGATTCCGACCGTTTCGACCCCTGGTGCGAGCACATCATGGTCAAAGAGGTCGATTCCGGCCGCGTGGTGGGCACGTATCGCTTGCTTAGCCCCGCCAATGCCGTGAAAGCGGGCGGCTACTACTCCGAATCCGAGTTCGATATTTCCTCACTGGACTCCCTGCGCGGCCAAATGGCCGAAGTGGGGCGCTCGTGCATCCATGCCGATTACCGCAACGGTTCTGTCATTATGCTGCTGTGGTCGGGCATTGCCGCCCTGATGCAGCAAGATGGGTTCCGGTATGTGCTTGGCTGTGCCAGCGTCAGCCTGCGCGACGATGGCGTAACGGCTGCCGAAGTATGGCGGCTGGCCCGCAAGATGTTGAACAAGAACACCGGCCAGCCCATAGTCGAACCGCGCCACCGTTATCCGGTCGAGCGTCTTAATAGCGAACTGCCTGCCCGCGTGCCCCCGTTGATCAAAGGCTACCTGAAACTGGGCGCCACCATTTGCGGCGAACCCGCTTGGGACCCCGACTTCAATGCGGCGGACTTTCCCATTTTGCTGGACCTGGAAAGCATGGATCCGCGTTACCGGCGCCATTTCGGCTTGGCCTGAATCGGCTCGGCCTGAACACAAGCCCGGGCAAAGCCCAATTACACTTCCAGCAACGCAAGCTCGAAGTCGGTTTTTTTCCATTCGCCAGCCTCGGCCCGCAGCGAATACTCCGACAGCGCGTGTGTGGCCAGCCAGGATTTGCTGGCCAGAATTTTCACATTCTTCCCGTCGGCCTCTACCCGGATGGGAAGCTTGGGCATGTTTTCCCTGCGTCGCGACAAAAGCACGGCCAGCCGCAGGCAAAGCAGGGCAAGCCATTGGGCGCGCGTGGCATCCTGGGTGCCGAGCTTGCTAAGCTTGGTGTGATGGCCCAGCGCAAACCACGCCAACAGTATTTGGTCGTCATTGGAAAAGCCGGGCATGTCGGCGTGTTCAAGTATGTAGGCGCTATGCTTGTGGTAGTCGGAATGGGCTATCGACATGCCGATTTCATGCAGGTCGGCCGCCCAGCCCAGAATGCGCGTGAAGTCTTCTTTTTCGGTTTCGTCGACGGCCAGCGGTTGATACAGGCGCAGGGCGATCTGCCTGACTCGGGCCGCCTGGTGCGCGTCGGCGTTGTAGCGCTTAAGAAACTGCACCACAGTTTCGTCGCGCTTGTCATGTTTGGAATCCCGGCCCAGAAGGTCGTACAGCACGCCGACGCGCAAGGCGCCTTCGCCCGGCAACATGGTTTCGATCTTCAGTTCGTAAAAGGCCGCCAGCATAATGGCCAGCCCGCCGGCCAATACCGGTGCGCGCGAGGCCTTCAGCCCCGGCAGCGAGTCGACATTGACCTTGCCTTCTTTGACGAGCAAAGCCTTCAGTTGCTCCATGCCGTCCAGGGTAATACCTTTTTTGGCCATGCCCCCGTCCAGCAGGACGGCAAGCAGCCCTTTGGCTGTGCCCGACGAACCGTAGGCTTCTTGCCAGCCGGTTTTGCGGTAGCGCTTGGAGATGCTTTCGAACTCGCGCCGCGCCGCCAGTTGCGCCTGTTCCATACGGGCCGCCGTGACGCAGCCGTCGGCAAAGAACTGCCGGGTGAAGCTGACGCAGCCCATATACAAAGAAGACAGCCTTAGCGGTTCGTAGCTTTTGCCGATAATGACTTCGGTGGACCCGCCGCCGATGTCGATGACCAGGCGTTGATTGTCCGATGGCGGCAGCTCGTTGGCCACTCCCGAGAAAATCAGGCGGGCCTCTTCGTGGCCGGCAATGACTTCTATGGGAAATCCCAATGCTTTCTCGGCCCGGGGCAGGAACTGCGCGACGTTGCGGGCCACGCGAAAGGTGTTGGTGGCCACGGCCCGCACGTTGTGTTGCGGAAAGCCCGAGAGGCGTTCGCCATAGCGCTTCAGGACCATAATTGCCCGTTCTATCGATTCGTCGTCCAGGACGTTGTCCGGGCCGAGGCCGGCGGCCAGCCGTACAGATTCTTTCAGCCTGTCGACGGCGTAAATCTGGGCATTGCCTTCATGTTGTACGACACGCCCGATAGAAAGGCGAAAACTGTTCGATCCGAGGTCGACCGCGGCAAGAAGTTGGTCCATTTGGCTGGGCTTGATATTGATACCCCCGGATTATAAGGACGGAATGGAATTAGCGTTTTAGATGCGGTTCTTGCGCTGCGTTTGGCGTATGCATTTGTCCTGCGCGCGTGGCCGGGCTTGAGCACGGCGCGGTGTGGCGTAATAAAAACAATGCCGGATTCTATTTCCACCTTATTGACCTTGTGTGTGCCGTCTGTCATGGTACTGTAAATATTATGCAGTAAAACATAGCGTCATTTTCCTTAGCCTTGGATATCTATGCCGCCTATTTTCGCGCCGCCGCCCGCCGAACCTTTATTGCTCAATCGCGAGCTGTCCCTGCTTAAGTTCAACGAGCGGGTGTTGTCCATGGCCGAATACGATTCAACGCCGCTGCTTGAACGCCTGCGTTATTTGTGCATAGTCAGTTCCAATCTGGACGAGTTCTTCGAAATTCGCATTTCCAGCATCAAAGAGCAATTGGCCCAGCACTCGACGGTGGTGGGCGACGACGGCTACACGCCCGCCGAAGCCTTCGAACTCGTGCAGGTGGCGGCTCGCCGTCTTATCGAAAGACAGAACAGCCTGCTTATCGACGCGGTCCTGCCCAGCCTGGAAAAAGAAGGCATAGGATTGTCCGACTCTGAAACTTGGTCGGACGAGCAGCGTCATTGGGCTCATACCACTTTCATCAGCCAGATCATGCCCTTGCTCACTCCTATCGGGCTCGATCCGGCGCACCCATTTCCGCGGGTGTATAACAAAAGCCTGAATTTCATTGTCTCGCTTTCGGGGGCCGATGCGTTCGAGCGCAAGTCCTCTATTGCCATAGTCCAGGCGCCGCGCGCCCTGCCGCGCATCATGAGAATGCCCGACGAAATCTCCGGCATTCCGCACGGCTATATGCTGCTGACCACCATCATCAGCGAATTCGTCGGCGAGCTGTTTCCCGGCATGGAAGTCAACGGCTGCTATCAGTGGCGGGTCACACGCAATAGCGACTTGTTCGTCGATGAAGAGGAAATCACCAATCTGCGCCAGGCTCTGCAGGGCGAACTGTCGCAGCGCAATTTCGGGGCGGCCGTACGGCTGGAAGTCGATCACGTCATGCCCGAGAAGCTGGCAAAATTCTTGCAGCGCGAATTTTCGCTCGAAGAGCACGATACTTATCGAGTAACCGGGCCGGTCAATCTGTCCCGCCTGATGCAGTTGTGCAATGTGGTCGAGCGTCCCGATTTGCTGTTTCCGGAATACCGGCCCAAGGTGCCGGCACCCTTCGAGGCGGGCTGCGAAACTCCCAGCCAGATGTTCGAGGCCATCGCCCAGCGCGACCACCTGCTGCACCACCCCTATCAGTCGTTCCAGCCTGTGCTGGACTTTCTGACAGCGGCTGCCGTAGATCCCGATGTCGTCGCCATCAAGCAGACCATTTACCGCACGGGCGAGGATTCCGACCTGATGAGCTTGCTGGTGGGGGCCGCCAAGGCGGGCAAAGAGGTTACCGTCATTGTCGAACTCATGGCCCGGTTCGATGAACAAACCAACATTACCTGGGCCGCCAAGCTGGAAGCGGTGGGCGCGCATGTCAGCTATGGCGTGGTGGGGCACAAGACGCATGCCAAGATGGCTTTGGTACTGCGCCGCGAAAAAGGCCATTTGCGGCGCTATGGGCACCTGGGCACGGGCAACTATCACCAGAAGACGGCGCGTCTTTATACCGATTTCGGCTTATTGACCGCTAATCCGCGCATCTGCGAGGACATGGACAAGATTTTTTCGCTGCTGACCGGTCTGGGGGCGCGCCGGCGCCTGAAGCTGTTGCTGCAGTCGCCTTTTACCTTGCACGAAACCATGGTGGCCATGATCCAGTCCGAAGCGGCGAATGCGCGCGAGGGTAAAAAGGCGTGCATCATGGCCAAAATGAATTCGCTGCTTGAGCCCATCGTCATTCAAGAGCTTTATAAAGCCAGCCAGGCCGGCGTCAGGATCGACCTTGTCGTGCGGGGCGCGTGTGCCTTGCGCGCGGGCGTGGCGGGCTTGTCCGAGAATATCCAGGTGCGTTCCATTGTGGGCCGCTTTCTCGAGCATTCGCGAGTGTTTTATTTTTATGCCGATGGCGCCGAAAACGTCTATCTTTCGTCTGCCGACTGGATGGACCGCAATTTTTTCCGGCGTGTTGAACTGGGTTTTCCGGTTTTGGACGCCGCATTGAAAAAACGTGTCATAAACGAGTCATTCACCTATGCTTTGCGCGATAATCAACTGGCCTGGCGCGAACAGCCGGACGGCAGCTACATCAAGGTCAAGGGCCGGGGCAAAAGCATGAATTTGCAAAGACACTTGATGCAGGCACTGGGAAATTGAACAGCGCGGGGTAAAACACAATTCCAGATACGTTTGTCATGAACCTGTCATATGGCCTGTTTATTATTGATGTTGTGCAGGAATAGCCTGTTCTGATTGTTAAACAGCTCAAGAGGATTGCTCAATGTTTAAACGTGTTTTATTGCAAATGTCCGTGGGTATCGCTTTTGGCGCTGCGTCGTTGGCTGCTCAAGCCGCCGACATCACCGGCGCCGGCGCTTCGTTTCCTTATCCTATTTACGCCAAATGGGCCGCTAAATACCAGGAAACCACCGGTCATCGCATTAACTACCAGTCCATTGGCTCGGGCGGCGGACAGCAGCAGATTATTGCCGGCACGGTGGATTTCGGCGCATCCGACGATCCCATGAAGGGCGACGCCCTGGAAAAAAACCAGTTGTTCCAGTTTCCCGCGATTATCGGCGGTACAGTGCCTGTCATCAACGTGAAGGGTATCGAGCCCGGCCAGCTGGTTTTGTCCGGCCCCGTGTTGGCCGATATCTTCCTGGGCAAGATCACTAAATGGGACGACAAGGCCATCAAGGCGCTGAATCCCAAGGTCGCTTTGCCTGCCACGTCCATTATCGTGGTGCACCGCGCCGACGGCTCGGGCACGACTTTCGGCTGGACCAACTACTTGTCCAAGGCCTCTCCCGCCTGGAAAGAGCAGGTCGGCGAGGGCAAGGCTGTAAAATGGCCTTTGGGTCAGGGCGGCAAGGGTAACGAAGGCGTGGCCGCTTATGTGCGCCAGTTGACGAACTCTATCGGCTATGTCGAGTACGCCTATGCCAAGCAAAACAAGCTGGCCTGGACGCAGTTGGTCAACATGGACGGCAAGGCCGTGCAGCCTTCACAGGAAGCGTTTGCCGCAGCCGCCGCCAACGCCGATTGGAAAAGCGCCCCCGGCATGGGCGTGATCCTTACCAACGAACCCGGCGCCGACTCGTGGCCGGTTACCTCGGCATCGTTCATCCTGTTGCGTAAAACCCAGGATAAGCCCGAGAATGGCAAAGAAGTCCTGGCCTTTTTCGACTGGGCATTCAAGAACGGCGGCGAAATGGCCAAAGAACTCGACTACGTTCCGATGCCTGAACAAGTTGTCAGCGGTATCAAGGACTTGTGGAAAACCGAGATCAAAGCCAAGGACGGTTCGGCTGTCTGGAAGTAAGTTTAGTAGAATCTAGGGTTTGTTAGTACCCAAATCCGGGCGGTGCTGCTGATACAGCGCCGCCTTTGTTGCGTAACCTGCCGTGCATTTATTCACGCCTGCGATGCAACCGCATAAAAATTCGTTATTTTTCAGTTGATCGATCGCATAGATCGCACAGGAACTCGATAGCCAATGCCGTCCGTCTTTAGCGCCAGCCTAAAAGAGCCGTCATGAAGAGAAGCGAAAGCGTTTTCATGGACGTTTTGTTCAAAAATGTCACCCGTATATTTGCCTTTTTGGTATTTATTCTATTGACCGCCATCATGGTGTCGCTTGCCTATGGCAGCCGTGAAACGATTTCGACCTTCGGCCTGAGCTTTCTATGGACGAACGACTGGGATCCGGTAAACAATAGCTATGGCGCTTTGGTGCCTATCATCGGCACCGTGGCAACGTCCTTCATTGCCCTGATCATTGCCGTGCCGGTGTCGTTCGGCATTGCCATGTTTCTTACCGAGCTTTCGCCGCCCTGGCTGCGCCGGCCGGTCGGGACCGCCATTGAAATGCTGGCGGCCATTCCCTCTATTATCTATGGCATGTGGGGCCTGTTTGTCTTCGTGCCTTTGTTCCAGCAATACATACAGCCGTATGTCATTTCGTTTTTCGAGCCCATTCCGGTTCTGAACCAGATTTTCGCGGGTCCGCCTTTCGGTATTGGTGTGTTCACCGCCGGGCTCATCCTTTCCATCATGGTCATCCCGTTCATTACCGCGGTCATGCGCGACGTGTTCGAGTTGGTGCCGCCGATGCTCAAAGAGTCGGCCTACGGCCTTGGCGGGACCACTTGGGAAGTCATGTGGAGAGTCGTGCTGCCGTATACCAAGCACGGCGTCATCGGGGGCATTATGTTGGGCCTGGGACGCGCTCTTGGTGAAACCATGGCGGTTACTTTCGTCATCGGCAATGCGTTCAATCTGCCCAATTCGATTTTTGCGCCTTCCAATTCCATTGCCTCGGCCCTGGCCAACGAATTCAATGAAGCGGGCGGCATGCAGAAGTCGGCGCTGCTTGAGCTGGGATTGATTCTGTTCCTTATCACTACGGTGGTTCTGGCCTTCTCCAAGGTTCTGCTGCTTCGTTTGTCCAAGAACGAAGGAACTTCGCATTAACCGGCGCCCAACTATGTTCGACTCCAACTCCCTTGTCAGTTTGTCCAACCGCGTCTACAGGCGCCGGCAATGGTTCAACCGCCTTATGCTGACGCTGTCGGTGGCGGCCCTGATTTTCGGCCTGTTCTGGCTTTTCTGGATCATCCTGACTCTTATCATCAAGGGCGGCGGCGCGTTGTCCATGGCCCTGATTACGCAAAGCACGCCCGCGCCGGGCGCTGATGGCGGTTTGCTCAATGCCATTCTGGGCAGTGCCATGATGGCTGTGGTGGGTACGCTGATAGGTACTCCGGTAGGCATACTGGCAGGCACTTTCCTGGCCGAATACGGCAAGCGCGGCTGGCTGGCCCCGGCAACGCGTTTCCTCAATGATGTCCTGCTTTCGGCGCCGTCCATTATTATCGGCCTGTTCATTTATGCCATCTATGTGGCCCAGGTGGGGCATTACTCGGGTTGGGCAGGCGCATTCGCCTTGGCGATTCTTGTCATACCCGTGGTGGTGCGTTCCACCGATAACATGTTGATGCTGGTTCCCAATAGTCTGCGCGAAGCGGCCGCGGCACTGGGCTGCCCCCAGTGGCGCATCGTTACCATGATCTGCTACAGGGCGGCACGCTCGGGCATCATGACTGGCGTGCTGTTGGCCATAGCCCGGATTTCGGGCGAAACGGCGCCGCTGCTGTTCACGGCTTTGAACAACCAGTTCATGTCGGCCAATATGAACGCGCCGCTGGCCAATCTGCCAGTCGTCATCTTCCAGTATGCGGCCAGCCCCTTCGAAGACTGGAACCGCCTGGCCTGGGCCGGCGCGGTGCTGATTACCTTGTTGGTTTTGGGCATAAACATTGCCGCACGTGCGCTGTTCCGTAAATAAACCGAATTAAATCATCGGTCCGCTTTGGCGGGCCTGTGCTTGGAATTGAATATGACAACCCCCCAATCCGCCGATCGTGTAAAACTTGAAGTCAAGAATCTTAATTTCTTTTACGGCAAGTACCAGGCCATTCACAACGTCAATATGTCGATCAAGCAAAATCGGGTCACGGCGTTCATTGGTCCGTCCGGTTGCGGCAAGTCGACCTTGCTGCGCACCTTCAACCGCATGTTCGAGCTGTATCCGGGCCAGCGCGCCGAGGGCGAGATCAATCTGGACGGCGAAAACATTCTTACTTCGCGCATGGATATTTCGCTGATCCGGGCCAAGATCGGCATGGTATTCCAGAAGCCCACGCCGTTTCCCATGAGCATCTACGACAATATCGCCTTTGGAGTGCGTTTGTTCGAAAAGCTCAGCAAAGGCGAAATGGACGAGCGCGTCGAATGGGCGCTAAGCAAGGCCGCTTTGTGGAATGAGGTCAAGGACAAGCTGCAGCAAAGCGGCAACGGCCTTTCGGGCGGACAGCAGCAGCGTCTGTGCATTGCACGCGGCGTGGCCATCAAGCCCGAGGTGCTGTTGCTGGACGAGCCGTGTTCGGCGCTGGACCCGATTTCGACCGCCAAGATCGAAGAGCTGATCACCGAGCTGAAATCCGACTACACCGTGGTCATTGTTACCCACAACATGCAGCAGGCTGCGCGCTGCTCGGACTACACCGCATATATGTATTTGGGCGAATTGATGGAGTTCGGCGAAACCGACACCATTTTCGTTAAACCGGCCCGCAAGGAAACCGAAGACTACATTACCGGGCGTTTCGGCTAAAGCCGGCTGTAGGCTTTAGCGGCTAAAACACCACGAAGACCACTTTCGAGGCGAAAGTAGAGGCGCTGGGCAAGGGCGGGGACAGTATTTTTTTGCTTGAAAGCCTGCTGGCAGCGGTACCGCTACTTTGGCTTTGATCCTGCTGTCCGGCAGAACTGACTGCTGTTTTGTCGTGGTCGGGATCCGCGTCTTCGTCGTTTAAATCTATCGATTGCGCCAGGAAGGGTGTCATGCCCGGTTGGCAGATAACCGTTATATCAGGCTCGGCCTGAGGCCCGAACAGGGCTTGCTGTGTATTGCATTGCGAAGTAATAGTTATGCGCGCGCTGAACGTGCTCTGCCCACTGGCGGAAGTGGCCGCCGCCAGGGCAAGCAGCAGAATCAGTTTTGCTGGCAAGGGCGTTCGCCTCATCATTTCTTTGCCTGATTGCGAGGAAGCATGGTCCGGAAGCGGCATTGTCTGTGTGAGGCTATTGTAAAGTGCATTGGTTGGCCGGAAGAATATTTTGGTAGTGGTGAATGGGGCCGCCGCACGTCGAAGCCAGAAGGCATGGGCAGTAAATCAATAGCTGATGGTAATGACCACAGTGTCCGTGAACAGCCCGATTCCGGGAGCCGACTGCGGCGGAACGCGGCCATAGACGGTCAGCGCCTGCGGCAGCCCATTGCCGACGCCGGGCAAGCTGGTGTTGTAGTCATTGCCCCAGCGGCTGCTGCGTTGCGCATCCCGATAGAGCTCATAGTTTACGTAGCCGCCGCCAGGCCCCTTCATGCGTCGCTGCGTACCGCTGGCGTTTGTGCCGTTGCCTAGACCGACTTTATAGCCGTTGGCTCCCATGCCGCCGTTGCATGTCACCGTTATGGTGGCGGCACTATCGATATTCTGGCTTAAGGTCTGGAATACCGTGCCGAAATCCATGGTCGAGGCCGAGTCGATCCGGCAGTCGCTTTTGACCACCGCCTGGGCGTAGAAGCTAGAGGACTTGTTGCTCATTCCTCCGTTTGCACAGCTTGCCGATGTGGAATTCGCCACAGCTTTGTAGTCGATTTTCATTGGCCAGCCGCTGATGTAGCCGGTATCGTATGTTCCTGAAGGTAGTCCTGTTTGTCCCGCGGACTGTATGCGTCCGTATAGCAATGTGGTCGCTGATTTGTAATATTCACCAGAGCCGAAAGTCATAATAATGGGAACCGGCGCATAGCCGCCCGCCGCGCCGACTGCGCCCCAGATAGTGGATCTGGCGGCGTCGGTATAGAAGTTGAAAGCCATGCGGTTGCTGCCGCTGCCCAAGTTTCTGAGCGTATAGAGACCGGTGTTAGGATCGGCCCCCAGGCTGACGCATAGCAATACCACTGTACCCGGATCCGCACTACAGCCATAGCTTATGGTGGATGTGGCATCGGTAACGCCGCCGGCAAGCAGGTTGACGGTGCCGAACATCAGATTGCTGGAATGGCCGTCGCAGCTTGGCGCGGCGGTTGCAGGCCTTATGAAGGCTCCCGCCAGCAGCAAAGCCAGAAAGCCGCAATGTAGAAATATCGCAAGTTTTTTTATGGCATGCATGGTAGCGGTCCTATTTCGGGCAGGCTGTCGGCTTTCGCACTATATGAAAATCGCACACTGCAATTTGTGCCTTCGCTGCGCACGATCAACTGATTGTCGGCATTCAGGCCTTCCAGATACAGGCGGCCGTCATATCCCACCCAGCCCGCCGATTGTGTTGCGCCATTTAAGTATGCCTGGGCTCCCATGGCTACGTTTCGGCCGTCGGGGTGCTGCAGGATCAGCGAGGCGGCATGCACGCGCTCCATGGCAAACGTCACGTTCAGGCCCGATCCCCGGCGTGGCACTACTTCCAGGTTGACATGCTCGATGCGCATGTCGACGGGTAAATTGGTGGGGTCGATGGAAATCTTGTTTTTTTCGTAGGACTGCAAGCCGGGCACCAATAGCAGACCCTGGCTATCGGTATTGCCTGCGGGGCGGTTTTGATTTTTTATGGGCACATCGGGTATGCCATCGGTGGATACTACGGCGAAGCCGTCGTAAATCCGACGCGAGGCAAACACGCTTCCCCCCATGGCAACGACGGAGCCCGATGCGCCTACATAGGCGTTCTGACTTGCCCCCGCGCTATTGATGCCGGCATTAAAATCTGCGTATCGGGTGCGCCTGCTGGCTTGTCCGCTGGCGCTGATGGCTTGATCGGTCTTTTGTCCTTGAAGATTCCAGTTCCAGCCGTCTTCGGTAGGTGATGATCGACTGACTCCTGCCGAGTAGGTGGTAGCGTTTTTTGCCCGTACAGCGGAGCCATAGGCCGATATGCCTTTATCCCAATTGAATGTCAGGCTTAGATAAACAGATCGATCGCCGCGGTCATCCAGGTTCTGATTTGCACTTAGGCTTAGCATGACGCCGTGGTCGAATGCGCGCGACCACGAAACTCCGCCATAACGATACCGTGGTTGATCGGCCTGCTGCAGGCGGACATAATTTACTGAAAGGCTGCCGAATTTGCCGGTATCCACACCCGCGTAGGCGCTGTCGTTGCGTATGGTTGGCACACCGCCATACATGCTGGCTACGTCGCGATAGTTGCCTGCGCTGCGCTGGGTATTGGCCCCAAGGCTGAATATGCCGCGTTGTAGTTGATAGCCCAAGGTGTATTGCGATCCCTTCAGGCCCTGGGCATTGCTTTGCGCCCACGAAGCCGAAACCGTGCCCAGCAGGCCTACAGTGGCAACGGCGCCAACCCCGCCCGAGACGATGCCTTTGCTGCCTTCTATGTGGCTTTCAGCGGTTAGGAAGTCGTTGAATCCATGGCGGATGGTTCCTGAAGCCATGGGGTTGCGGCTGTAGTCGAACGAATGATATCCATAGGCATTGCGCACATAGCCGGTCTCGAACGACCAGTCGGTAAGTCCCGAGCGGAGCAAGCGGGCGGAGTTGTAAAAAGGGAAGCTGACGACCGTGCGCCGACCTAGCGCATCGGTAAGCACGACCTGGGCTTGGCCCGCGCCGTTGATGGAGGGCATGGCATTGAGCTGGAAGGGTCCCGCCTGCACTTGGCCGCTGTACTGCTGCATGCCGTTTATATATAGCTCTACCGCGGAAGGCAGGGCGGCGGTGCCGAAGTAGGCGGGCAGCGGGGCTGTGGTCTGATAAGGCTGTAGTGCAAAATTGCGCCCGACCTGAAAGCCGCCTATACGGGTTTGGCGCGTCCACGATACGCCATTGGTTAATGTGTCGCCCACCCGGAAAGTAATTTGCGACTCTTGCAATGAATGCTCCAGCGTGCTGTCCAGGCGTACCGTAGTACGCGTCCACTCAGGCTTGTCGTGGGGACTTTGGCCTTGCAGTAAATAGGACGTGCTGAGTACACCGAAATTATTGAAGGCGCGCAATTCGGCAAAGCTGCTAAGGGCAATGTCGTTTTTGTTCGTATACGATGAGTACAAATCGTAATTGAGCATGACGCCGGGCGAGGCCTTGGCTACGGTGCGTACCGCGGCTTGCCGGCCCACGATGGCGGTGCTGACATTCAAAATTGAAAATGGCGCTGTAATGCTGACGCTTTGCATGCTACGGTTGTAGTCGGCCTTGACGCCCGGGTAGGCGCTTAGAGGTGTGTCGGGCGCTATATTCTTCAGGAAATCGTCCTTGAATCCCAATTGAGCTGCGCCGGCCTTGGATAAATACAACTGTCCGTCGCGTTCGGTAAATGGCGTTAAATCCGCATCGGGGTTGCCATTGAGTGTTGCCGATAAAAACACTGAATTGCTGTTTTCATGTGGCGGCTCACTCGTTTTTTGCGTATTGGGGATTTCGGCAGGCCTGAGTTGTGCGGCAACTTGCCCAATATATAGGCCACTCCCAACTAATGAGACGATGACGCACTGCTTAAGGCGCTTTGCTAATCGGAGCAACGTGGGTCGTGGCCTTGACGCCATTGATCAGCCCGGTGAAAGCGCCGCCTTGCGCGAACAAATTGGGCGGCATGGAAAGCTGAAGGCGTCGGTATTGGCCCGGCAAGACATAGCCCGCCAGGCCGCTGGCAGCCATGACAGTTTTCCCGCCGGGAGGCGTAAAGGCAAGCTCGGCTAGTTGGCTATGGCTGTTTCCAGAGTTTTTGACTAAGAGCCAGGCGCGCCCGCCAATATTTTGTACCGACCATTCAAGTTGCGGCTTGGCGGGCGCAGTGCCGGCAATAAATACCGGTACTGAGTAACGGAAGACAAAATCCAACCCAGCCTTGCTAGTAACTTTCTTTATAGGTAGCTCGTCGATAAGCAGGCGGTAAGTACGCTCGGTGGCTGCCGGAGCAGCCATTGGGCCGACACGCACCAGCCGCACCAGTTGTTGCTGGCCTGGCTCGACTTGCACCATGGGTGGGCTGGCCACCATACCGTTGTCGGCAGTAAGAACGTCTTCGCCTTGGTCTTGCGACCAGCGATATACCCGAACTTGGGCATGTACGGTTTCCGTGCTGGCATTGCGCAACCACACTTCGTCGGCTTTTTTATCTGCGGGTATGGATAGGCTGACCGGTGCAATTTGCAGGCCGGCTGCCAGCAGAAGCTTACCCGGCAGTGCGAAAAACGTAACTAAAAAGACAACCGCAAACCGTTTGATCAAATCGGAACTCACTATTTGCATGAAGAAACTTGCTCGGTAAAGCCTGGGGTTGCGTTGGGCTTTAGTAGTAGACGCTGATGTTGACAATGTCTGAGTAAGTGGAGGCAGGGACGTTGAGTGTAGAGGTGGTTTTACCGTAGACGGTATATAACTGAGCCGCGCCGGTGCCTGTTCCTGCCTGTATGTTGGGCGAGGTAGTAGGGCTATTGCCCCAGACTGTGGCAAAGCTTGCGTCTTGGTAAAGCTGGTAGCCAATGGTTTGGGTGACAGCGGAATCGGCGCTTTTCAGAAGACCCTTGCCATCGGTGGTCGAACTGCCGGCCGAGGACTGCAAGCCAATTTTGTAAGTGGTACCCGGAGTGCAACTTACGGAGAAGCCGCCATTGCTGGCGCTTGCCGCCGAAGTTTCGGTGGAGACATGGCTGGCGAAGTCCAAGTCGGTACCAGTCCCAACGATGGCGCAATTGCTGGTAATGACGATTTTGGCGTTGAGGTTTCCGGTAGCGGTGCTTTGGGCCATTACGCCCGAAGATACAATCAGCCCGGCGGCCATTGCTGCAGTGCTAAGAAGAAAGTTTTTTGTTTTCATTGGGTTATATCCTGAGTCCGGGTGTGAAAAATTTTCTTTTTCAAAGAAATATTCGTGCCATATTTGCAACAGATGTGTGCAACTCAAGGCGACCTACCCAATTCAACACGCTGGATATACAGGCTTGCACATGACACAGGTTTAAAGTTTTATTAACAACTTTTCACCAAATGTGTACGCAATTCTACGTGTAGTTAGTTATTGTTTCAATTAAAAACGAAGAATAAAAGTCAAAAAGTGCCTTTATTCGACCTTTTGAGTTGCGCGGAATACACGGCGGAAATAGAAAAAGGGCCAATAGCTAAAAGCTATTGGCCCTTCGAATAATGGTCGGGGCGAAAGGATTCGAACCTTCGACCCTCTGGTCCCAAACCAGATGCGCTACCAGGCTGCGCTACGCCCCGACAAGAGCGAGATTATGGCATAAGTAAAATTTTTTGTCTTGGCAAAGGCTTTTTCACGCGGCGCCAAGATCCTTTATTGATTGCGCATCCGTAAATGAGGGAGTGTGTAGCGTTGGTTTTTGTAGACCCAGTCTGGCCAAAGCACATGGGCCAGGGCCTCCTTGGCAAGTAGGGGGTCCAGCGCAACCGGCGTATAGCTTGCGGGCGCTTCGTAGCGGTATTGCGTGGGCTCGCGATGCGGTTCTTGAACGACCAGTTGATCGTTGCGCAGGTAGCCGTAGTTTTCGTTGTATTGCATCATGGCGCGCTCGCCGCCCACGCCGGTCAGGTCGTGTCCGGGCATGGGGTGTTCGGCCTGCACGCCGGCCAGTGCCAGGAGGGTGGGCGGCAGGTCGATCTGGCTGACCAGCCTGTCGTCGCGGCGCGGCTGGACATCGGCGCCAAGAATAAGCGCCGGAATATGAAAATGCCGCAAGGGTATGAGGCTGGCGCCACCGACGCGTGCATCGTGGTCGGCGACCACCAGGAAGACGGTGTTTTCCCAATATGAAGACTGCTTGGCTTTCTCAAAAAACTGGCCGATGGCCCAGTCGGCATAGCGCACGGAGTTTTCGTTGGTGGCGGGGTCGCCTTCGGGGGTAATGCGCCCGCTGGGATATTCCCAGGGGGTATGGTTGGTCACTGAAAAGGCCAAGGTGAAGGTCGGCTGGTCGGGCGGGTTCGCAAGCAGCTCGTCGAGCTTTTTGAACATGTCTTCGTCCGACGCGCCCCAGGTGCCGACAAATGCCGGGTCGATGAACGAAGCGCGTTCGTGCAATTCGTCGAAGCCATTACCCAGGAAAAAACTTTTCATGTTGTCGAAGTGCGCTTCGCCACCGTAAATGAAGCTGGAGCGGTAGCCTTGCTGCTTAAGCAATTGGGCCATCGTGAAAAAATTGCTTTGGGCTCCGGACAGGCGTAAGGCGGCGTCGGAAATTGTGGGCGGAAAGCCCGCGACCACCGCTTCCAGGCCGCGCACCGAGCGGGTGCCAGTGGCATAGGCGCGCGTCAGGTTCCAGCCTTCTGCTGCCAGCGCGTCCAGGCAGGGGGTCAGCGATGCGCCGCCCAGGTTGCCCACAAACTGCGCGCCCAGGCTTTCTTCCACGATCATGACTATGTTCAGAGGCCGTTCGCGTGCGCGTGCGGGCGTTTGCAAGTGTAAAGAAGGGATGTCGCTGCTGCTGGCCGTTATGCCGGCGCAACTGTTGACGATGGCCAGCATTTCGTCGGCGGGCATATTGCCGTACACATCGGCTGCCGAGCGTTCATTTTTCATGCTGTAGACCGCATACAGGACGCTATACAGCGAATTCAGCGGCAGAGTGTTGAGCATGCTGTCGCTGCAATAGGCCACTGAAGAAGGATTGATGGGACGATGGCTTAGCGTGCCGCGTATGGCCAGGAATATGATGGCCGCCGCCGCTATTGTGGCCACCGGGCGCAGCCAGCCGTTCATGGAGGCGTCCGCCGGGCCTTGGCCAAACCACATGTAACCCAGCCACATCAGGCCCGCCAGCGCCGCCAGTCCGCCGAAGATGACCGCTTTATAGCCTTTCCAGAGCATGCCAAATACCTCTTGGGGATGCTCGAGATATTCGATATAAAGACGGTTGGGGCGGGTGTCGTATTCGTAGATGAACTGTGGGGTCGAGACTTCAAGCAAGATCAGCAGAAACCACGCCACCAGCAGCCAAACGCCTGTAATAGTAACGGCCAGCGGATAGTGGCCCAGCCATGGGGACAGCATGGCTGGAATGCCGGCCAACATGGCTATCTGATTGGCGTCGATGCGCAGGCCGCCTTTAATGATGGGCGCGAGGCCGCCGGCTTGTCTTACCCGCGACCATTGCCAGGCGGCCAGCAGGCAACGGCTAAGAGTAAGCAGGGCAAAGCTGGCCACGATGAATATCAGTATTTGTTGACGCATGAAATGGCTGCCGTATTGAAAATATCGGGTTATCGGGTTATGTTCTTTTTTTAGCCGGGCCGCAAGGACTGGCGGCACTTGCTGCTTGCGCGGGCTTTTCGCACGGCCATCCCCAAAAGGGCATGATTGCGTGGTTTGGTTCGCAAGGCATGGCGTACTATATCGCAGGATACCCGCGTTAAGGTGGCCGCCGGCCAAACGCTTCATTAGAATCAAAACTACAAACCAAGATGCCTAAAACCAAACCCGCCTCAGGCAAATCGGCTGCCGTGTCCTCTGTTCAGGGGGCCTACGACTTTTCCGATCAAGTGGGGCACTTGCTGCACCGTGCGTATCAGCGCCATACGGCCTTGTTCCAACAGATCATTCCCGACACCCAGCTTACTGCGGCGCAGTTTGTCGTACTTTGCGCCGTCGAGGCCAGCGGCGCCTGCTCATTAAGCTATATCGTCAAGCAAACGGCTATCGACCAGGCTACGGTACGCGGCATTATCGACCGCCTGAAGTCCCGGCACTTGCTGGCGGTACGCCACGACGAAAGCGACAGGCGCAAGGTGCTGGTCAGCCTGACCCCGGCCGGCAACCGGCTGGTGGAGTCCACAGTTCCGTTTGCGTTCGAGATTACCGAGAAGACGTTCACGGGCTTCAATCCGGCCGAGCGCACCGCGCTTTTATACCTGCTTAATAAAATGTGCTCTTCCGACCTTCCAGAATAAACTGTTTTAGGGTGTACACGCTTTAAATGCTTTTATTTTTGCCTGCCGCGTTCATCCTGTAGCCCGCAGTGTTTCAGGGTTTGCTTGTTTTTTCGACGGGAAAAATAGCTGGGAATTTCGCAGGATTTTGAGTTTTTTTGCGTTTTTTTTAAATGCGAATCAAGGGTTTATCCCTATCACGGGTTTTCTTTACTCACAAAAATTACATGTGTACACTTGAAAAAGCGTTTCGTTTTTAACCTCGGATCGAAGCGCCTGTCTCGCCCCATGGTCGAGGCAAAGCGAGGAAATCCTCTCCAAGAGCCGAAGGCTTCCCCGAACAATAACCCAGGCGCGCCGGCCTTCTGGTCGCCGATCCACACCGCGAGGCATTGTTCCGAAAACCACCGGCTACGTTGTATAACGATAAGGAAGACACATGAAAGGCAAGGGTTTGTATTCATCGCTGATCGGCGCGGCGCTGTTTGCCACGCTATCTACAGCGGCAATGGCTCAAGGCACGATCAAGATCGGCGAAGTCAATAGCTACAAGACTCAACCGGCGTTTTTGGGCCCCTATAAAAACGGCATGGAACTGGCCATCAGCCAGATCAACGATGCGGGCGGCATCAACGGCAAAAAGCTGGAGCTGATCATACGCGATGACAACTCCAATACGGGCGACGCCGTGCGCGCCGTCGAAGAGCTCTTGGCGCGCGACAAGGTCGACGTACTGACCGGCACGTTCTTGTCCAATATCGGTTTGGCCGTTACGGATTATGCCAAGCACAAGAAAGTTTTCTTCCTGGCCAGCGAACCCCTGACCGACAAGATCGTTTGGGCCGACGGCAACCACTACACCTTCCGTCTGCGCGCATCCACCTACATGCAGGTGGCCATGCTTATTCCCGAAGCCGTCAAGCTCAAGAAAAAACGCTGGGCCGTTGTCTACCCCAACTATGAGTACGGCCAGTCGGCTGTCGCTACCTTCAAGACTCTGCTCAAGGCCGCTCAGCCTGATGTCGAGTTCGTGGCAGAGCAGGCCACGCCGCTGGGCAAAGTCGACGCCGGCAACGTGATTCAGGCCCTGGCCGACGCCAAGCCCGACGCTGTCTTCAACGTGCTGTTCGCCGCCGACCTGGCCAAGCTGGTGCGTGCCGGTACTCAGCGCAACTTCTTCAAGGACCTGCCCGTGGTCAGCCTGCTGACTGGCGAACCGGAATACCTGGATCCGCTTGGCGATGAAACTCCAGAAGGCTGGATCGTCACCGGCTATCCCTGGTATGCCATTGACACCCCAGAGCACAAGGCGTTTCTGGCGGCCTATCAGGCCAAGTTCAAAGACTATCCGCGCCTGGGCACCATTGTGGGCTACGGCGCCATCCAGTCGCTGGCAGCCGGTATCAAGAAAGCCGGTGGGAAAACCGATACCGAATCCATGGTCAAGGCATTCACCGGCCTGAAAGTCGACACGCCTTTCGGTCCGATTGAATACCGTGCCATCGACCATCAGTCGACCATGGGCGCCTATGTGGGCAAACTGGCCAAGAAAGACGGTAAAGGCATCATGACCGACATCCGCTACATCGATGGCGCAGCAGTACAGCCCACCGACGCGCAAGTCAAACAATGGCGCCCTGCCAGCGCTAACTAAGTAGCTCATTAGGAACTCGCATGGCTGCCATTGGGCGGCATGCGGGTTCGTCTACAGGTGTAAAGCAAGATGGATTTGTCGAGTCTCTTCGTCCAGTTTTTAAATGGGCTGGCGGAAGCTTCGTCGCTATTTCTGGTAGCGGCCGGGTTGTCCCTGATTTTCGGCGTTACGCGCATCGTCAACTTTGCGCATGGCTCTTTGTACATGGTAGGCATCTACCTGGCGTACACAGTCGTGCAGTCCATCGGGCATAGCCCCTTGGGATTCTGGGTTGCCTTGATTGCAGCGGCGCTGCTGGTTGGTGCGCTCGGCGCGCTGATTGAAATAATATTATTGCGGCGTATTTATCGGGCGCCGGAACTGTTTCAGTTATTGGCGACATTTGCGCTGGTGCTGGTGATCAACGACGCCACATTATGGATCTGGGGCCCGGAAGACCTGCTGGGGCCGGTGGCTCCGGGGCTGAACGGTTCCATCGAGATTTTTGGGCGCTACTTGCCTAAGTACGATTTGGTGCTGATCTTCATCGGACCTGTGGTGCTGGGGCTGCTATGGCTGTTGCTCAAGCGCACCCGTTGGGGCACGCTGGTGCGCGCCGCGACCCAAGACCGTGAAATGCTTGGCGCCCTGGGCGTCAACCAGGCATGGCTGTTTACCGGCGTATTTGCGCTGGGCTCCTTCTTGGCGGCACTGGGCGGCGCGGTTCAAATTCCCCGCCTGCCGGCCAACCTTACTTTGGATTTGAGCGTCATCGGTGACGCCTTCGTGATCGTGGTCGTGGGCGGCATGGGGTCGATTCCGGGCGCTTATGTGGCAGCCCTGATCATCGCCGAGCTCAAGGCCTTGTGCATAGCCCTGGGTACGGTCGACATCTTCGGCATGAGCTTTGCCTTTCCCAAGCTGACGCTGGTTGTCGAATTCATCTTCATGGCGTTTGTGCTGGTATTCCGGCCTTGGGGCTTGTTCGGCAAAGTGCAGGCGGCCACGCGCAACACGGCGGCCCTGGAAGCTCCTTTGCGTCCGTCGAAAATGCCGTTCAAGATATTTATCGCGGTGGTCGTTGTGGCGCTGGCCGCCATTCCGCTCATGGCTGACTGGGCGCCATACTTGCCCGTGCTGATGCTGGACATCCTCGTGACCGCGCTGTTTGCGCTTAGCCTGCACTTCATGATGGGGCCGGGCGGCATGCATTCGTTCGGGCACGCGGCATACTTCGGCCTTGGCGCATACGGGGCGGCGCTGCTGCTTAAAACCGCGGCGTTCTCCATGGGCTGGTCGATTGCGCTGGCGCCGTTGATCGCCGGCGTGGGCGCGGTGATATTCGGGTGGTTCTGCGTTCGGCTGTCGGGCATTTACCTGGCCATGCTGACCTTGGCATTCGGGCAAATCGTCTGGTCCATTGTTTACCAATGGGACGAATTCACCGGCGGGTCCAACGGCATGATAGGCATCTGGCCCGACCACTGGCTGGAAGGCAAGGCGTATTACTATTTTGCGCTGGCCGTGGTGCTGGTTTCGGCCTTTGTCTTGCGGCGCATATTGTTCTCTTCCTTCGGTTACGCCATGCGCGCCAGCCGCGACTCGACCTTGCGCGCCGACGCCCTGGGCATCAACGTCAAGCGGGTTCAGTGGGTGGGGTTTGTCATTGCCGGCATATTTGCCGGGCTGGCCGGCGTGCTGTTTGTGTTTTCCAAAGGCAGCGCGTCGCCCGAGATCATTTCGGTGATCAAGTCGGTCGACGGTTTGGTCATGGTGTTGCTGGGTGGTGTGCAAACTCTGCTCGGACCCGCCGTGGGCGCCGCGGTATTCAAGATTTTGCAGGACTATTTCATGGGTATTACCGAGTATTGGCACGCTTTGTTCGGCGGCGTCATTCTGTTGCTGGTGCTGGCTTTCCCGCAAGGTATCGCCGGTTACTTCAAAGAGCTGTTCGAGGCCCCGGGTGGGTTTATTGCACGCCGCTTCGGCAAGAGGGGGCGAAATGAGCTTGCTTGAAGTCAGGGATTTGAAAAAGAAGTTCGGCGGCAACGTAGCCGTCGACGGCATCAGCTTCGACCTGCAGGCCGGCGAGCTTCTGGCGCTGATAGGACCCAACGGTGCCGGTAAAACAACCACGTTCAATATGGTGAACGGCCAGTTGGCTGCAACGGCGGGTTCCATTACGCTTGACGGCAAAGAGCTTACAGGCCTTGCCCCGCGCAAGATCGCTCATATGGGCGTAGGCCGCACATTCCAGATAGCGGCAACGTTTTCATCGCTGACCGTAATTGAAAACGTCCAGATGGCCTTGCTGGCGCACCACCGCAAGATCTATTCTTTCTGGCGCGCTGCCGCCGACCAATACAAGGCCGAGGCGCAAAGCCTGCTTGGCCAGGTCGGCATGCTGGCCCAGGCCGACCGGCCTTCCAGCGAACTGGCTTACGGCGATGTAAAGCGTGTCGAGCTGGCCATGGGCCTGGCCAACGATCCCAAGCTTTTGCTGATGGACGAGCCTACCGCCGGCATGGCGCCAAAAGAGCGCAACGACTTGATGGCGCTTACCAAGAAGCTGGTGGTGGACCGCAATATGGCGGTGCTGTTTACCGAGCACAGCATGGATGTGGTGTTCGCCTACGCGGACCGCATGATAGTGCTGGCGCGCGGGCGCCTTATTGCCGAAGGCGGCGCGGACGATATCCGCAATCATCCCAAGGTGCAGGAAGTTTATTTCGGCACGGGTAAAACATTCGAGAACAAAGAGGCCGGGGCAGTTCAATGAGCATTCATGATTCCAGTTCGCCGTTGTTGACGGTGTCGCAGTTGAATGCCTGGTATGGCGCGGCGCATATTTTGTTCGATGTGGATCTTGAGGTTCGGCGCGGCGAGGTAGTTGCGTTGATGGGCCGCAATGGCGCGGGCAAGTCCACGACGTTCAAGTCCATCATGGGCCTGATGAGCAAATGGAAGGGCGATGTGCAGTTCATGGGCCAGAACCTGACAGGCCGTCAGCCCTACGAAATAGCCCGCGCAGGCTTGGGGTTTGTGCCGGAGGACCGCCGGGTTTTCGGCGATTTGACGGTAACTGAAAACCTCGAGGTGGGACGCCAGCCGGCCAGGAAATGGCCCGATGGGACAGAGGCCTTGGTGTGGACGCCCGAAGACTTATACTCCTTGTTCCCGAATTTGGGGGCGATGCAAGACCGGCCGGGCGGGCAGATGAGCGGCGGCGAGCAGCAGATGCTGACCGTGGCGCGTACGCTGATGGGTAATCCGTACCTGGTGCTGCTTGATGAGCCCTCCGAGGGCGTGGCCCCGGTCATCGTCGAACAGATGGTACATATGATTTTGGCACTGAAAAAGCAGGGTGTAAGTATTCTGCTGTCCGAGCAGAACGTGCATTTTGCCGCGCTGGTGTCCGACAGGGTTTATGTGCTTGAAAAGGGCCAGATCCGTTATACGGGCTCTATGCAAGAGTTGGCTGCCAATGAGGAAGTGCAGAGGTCTTATTTGACGGTTTGACTGCTCGCGCCTGTTACCCGACCGAGATTCTTGATCTACTACGCCGCGATTGATTCGCGGCGTTTTTTTTGTTGCGGGTTTTTGATTCCTACGGGGCCGCCTTATCCGATGGCTATTTGGCTGCCAAGGAAAATTTTCGGCGCCATGTGGCAAGCCTGGGCATTCTAAGATACTGCATCTAAAGCTTAGTGTAATCCCTGCCTCAAAATGTCGTCACCCTGACAGAGACGTCTGACGGGTTTGCCTACACTGGAACGCAGAATAGGTCGCCGAGCAACGGCGCCGCGGCATTCCAAACCAAAAACGGGAGGCATGAGACATCACATGGATATTGACCTGGCCGAGCTGGCGTCGCTGGTGGCGCTGTTGAAAGAGGCGGAGTTTACCGAGTTCCGCTATGACAAAGGCGATGTGCATATCATGGTGCGTCGCGGCGGTGTGGACGATATTGAGGCTCCTCCGGTGACGACTCGGGCGGCTGCTCCGAAGGTGGACAATGCGGCGCGCCGCGAGTCGCCTGCGGTCAGCCGTTCAGCTTCTGCTGCGTTATCGACGTCGGCCGGCGGCTCACCCTTGGAACCGATGCCCGGCACTATCACGGTTACCGCTCCGATGCTGGGTACCTTCTACAGCGCACCCAAGCCTGGCGAGCCTGCCTTCGTGCAGGTGGGAGCCCATATCGAGCCGGACTCCGTACTTTGTATCATCGAAGTCATGAAGTTGATGAACTCGGTGCATGCCGAGCTCTGCGGCGAAGTGGTTGCCGTGCATGCACGGGACGGTGAGCTGGTCGAGTTCGGCCAGCCGCTCTTCAGTATTCGCGAAACGGAAACGCCATGAGCTGGGCTCAACAGCACAAGGTCTTTGTTGCCAACCGGGGCGAGATTGCGCTGCGGATACTAGATGCCTGTGATCGGCTGGGCATCGACGCTGTGCTGGGGGTTTCGCAAGCCGACCGCGATTCGTTGCCTGCACGCCGGGCAGGACGTACTGTGGTGCTGGGTCCCGCCCATGCGGCGGACAGCTACTTGTCTATTGACGCGACGGTGCAGGCGGCGGTGTCCACAGGTTGTACCGCTGTGCACCCGGGCTATGGCTTCCTGTCCGAAAGCGTGGCATTCGCCCGATGCTGCGCAGAGCACGGCCTGATCTTCGTGGGACCTCGGTTGGAGCATTTGGAGATCCTGGGCGATAAACTGAGCGCCCGTCGGGTAGCCGAAGAAGCCGGCGTGCCGGTGACGCCGGGCGGCGAAACGTGTTCGGGCGAGGAGGCCTTGGCGCTTGCGGGGCGCATCGGCTATCCAGTACTGGTCAAGGCGGCGTTCGGCGGCGGCGGACGAGGCATGAAGCTTGTCGACAATCCCGAGGACTTGGTTGCCGCCTGGGAGCTTGCAGCTTCTGAAGCGCAATCGACGTTTGGCGACGGCACGGTATTCATCGAACGATATGTGCGCGACGCCAAGCACGTCGAGGTCCAGATTCTGGGCGACCAGCATGGCCATTGCATTCATTTGGGTGAACGCGAGTGCTCTGTACAGTTCCGCTATCAGAAGATGCTAGAGGAGGCGCCCTGCGTGGCGCTTGGCGAGACAGCCCGCCGCGAGCTTCATGGGCATGCCATGCGTCTGGCCACGAAGCTGGGCTACGTAAGCTTGGGCACAATCGAGTTTCTCTACGATGTGCAGCGTGACGCCTTCTGGTTTCTGGAAGTGAATCCGCGAGTGCAGGTCGAGCACCCTGTAACCGAATCCGTCACCGGTGTCGATCTGGTGCGCGAACAACTGCTCGTGGCTTTCGGCGAGCCCTTGTCGCTGCGTCAGGACGAAATTGAGTTTCATGGCCACGCTATTGAACTGCGTCTGGTCGCCCAGGACGCCGCTCGCGGCCTGTTGCCCTCGCCGGGTCGGCTCGAGCGCTGGCGCACGCCGCCCCTGGGCGGGGTGCGCTGGGACACTCATTTGTATGAGGGCTATCGCTTCCCGCCGTACTACGATGCACTCATGGCAAAGATCATTGCCCATGGCGCCGATCGGGCCGGCGCGCTGGAGCGGCTGCGCTTGGCCCTGGCCCATCTGCAGCTTAAGGGCCCGGGCACCAATTTGACATTGCTGCAGCGACTAGTCGCTGCACCTGCTGTGGTCGATGCTACGGTGACCACGCGTTGGCTCGAAGAGGCCTTGCCGCAGCTCATGGAGACCTGACATGTCCGATATTCAACTTATAGATGTGACGTTACGGGACGGCAACCAGAGCTTGTGGGGGGCTGTGGGTGTACGAACCAGTACAGTGCAGCGCATCGCGCCGCACCTGGGCGCGGTAGGGTATTTTGCCGTCGAGGCCGCCACTAGTACCATGTTCGCCACCGCCGTGCGGTATCACCGTGAAGACCCCTGGGAGCGGCTTGATGCTTTGCATCGTGGCATGCCGGACACCACGCTGGGGTTTCTTACTACCGGCAAGCGCTTCATTACCTTCTCGCGTACCCCGGCCAACCTGTTTCAATTGGCTTTCGATTTGTTGCGCCGGCATGGCGTTACGCGCATGTGGGTAATCGACCCTATGCATGATATGGAAGCGGCCATGTCCACGGCGCGCATGGCCAAGAAGGCCGGCTTCGAGGAAGTTATCGGCGGTATCTGCTATACCGTGAGTCCGGTGCATACCGACGAGTACTTCGCTCAAAAGGTGGCTCAGTTCGATGCATGCGAAGCAATCGATTCCATCTACATCAAGGATCCCGCTGGCCTGCTTACGCCGGAGCGCTTGCAAACGCTGGTGCCGCGCCTGCGCGGCAATCTCAAGAAAAAAGCCGTTCAAGAACTGCATACTCATTGCAACACTGGCCTGGGGCCGCTTAATCTGCTTACCGGAGCCGATCTTGGACTTGTGCGTTTGCATTGCGCGCTGCCGCCGCTGGCCGATGGTTCTTCGCATGCTTCGGGCCTGCAATTGGTGCACAACCTGCGGGCGCGCGGCCATCGGGTGGACGTTGACCTTGACGCCATGCAGCGTGCCTCGGACACGCTTACGCGCGAGGCGCGCCTGCGCAACTTGCCTGAAGGAAAGCCCCAGGTTTACGACGAAGCTTACTATCAACATACGCTGCCCGGCGGTGTGCTCAGTACGACCGCCCGTCAGTTGCGGGAAATGGGCCGCGCCGACTTGATGCCGGCGGTGGTGGAAGAGGCCCGGCAAGTGCGCGCCGATCTCGGCTGGCCTATCGTGGTCACTCCTTTTGCTCAATACATTGTTACCCAGGCAGCGCTTAACGTGATCGCCGGAGAACGTTACCAGCGCATCAGCGATGAGGTCGTCGATATGCTGCTGGGCGACTGGGGACCCATGCCGGGGCCGGTATCGCCCGAACTGATGGATCGCGTACAGAGCTTGCCGCGCGCGCGCCAACGAGCCCGCTCCGAAGAGTCTGACGCCCCGTCGCTGGACGAGCTGCGCCGCCGCTTTGGAGCTCAGGTCAGTGACGAAGACCTGTTGCTGCGCGCAGTGATGCCGGGCGAGCAAATGGACGACATGGTGCGTGCGCGCGAGAGTCGCGGACGGGCCCGATCCGCTGGGGGCGATCTTGGTTTACGCGAGCTTGCCGAGGCGCTAAGCGACCCCCAACGGCCGCTGTCGATCCGCGTTTCGCAGGGCGACACCACGTTGTCCCTTACCGGACGCCGAACTTGCAGTATTTCTGAAGGAGCATGAAGCCGATGAGCCGACCCCTATCGTCCATAGAGCGCGAGTATCTCGCGACCAACGAGCCTGCGGAAGCTGTCATCGATGCACTGGTGCATGCCGACGGCTGGATGCTGGACGTGGATGGCTGTCTGGTGCGCACCACGAAGGCTGGCGGAGCGGGCGGCGCCGCCATCGAGGGCGCGGCCCAGTTGTTGGCGTGGCTGCGGCGACACCAGCGTCGCTTCGTTATCTGCACTAATGCCTCGCAGCACCCGGTATCGCATTATGCCGGTCATCTGCGCGATTGCGGCCTGGATATCGCCGACCACGAACTCATGACGGCGGCTACCGCGACGGCCGATTTCGTCGCACGGCACCATGCCGGAGCCCGCGTGCTTGTGCTAGGGGACCGGGGCCTGTCCGAAGCCATGCGCGATGCCGGGCTCCAACTGGCCTCGTCAACGGACCGAAATGCCGATGTTGTGGCCGTCGGCGCCGCGGATCAATATTCCTCGTCCACCATCAACGCCGCCTGCCTGGCCGTCGCCGATCGCGGCGCTTCGCTCTATACATCGGTGGGCTCTCCCTGGTTTCACGGCGGAGTGGATCGCAGCGTAGCGGTATCCAGCGCCATGGCCAATGCCGTTGCTTGGGTTACCGGCGCCATCCCGCAGGTTTGCGGCAAGCCTTCACCCGCGTTGGGCGAGGTGCTGCGCGAACGTTTGGGCGGTAGCAGCAGTCAACTTGTGGTGGTGGGCGACGCCGCCGGCGCCGAAATGAAGCTGGCCCACCAAATCGATGCCCTGGGCGTACTGGTGCTGAGCGGCGCCACCATGGCCAAGGATTTACCAGGACTGCCTCTGGACCAGCGCCCGCACTGGGTGGGTCGGGATGTGGGCCAATTGCTGCAGCAGATGCGTGCCGTGCTTCCTTGACGGGCATCTGCCCCAATCGACACAAATAAAACTCTACAAGGAGACAATCAAATGAACGCAATAACCGATCGTTTTGCCTACCTGCATGAAGCCAAGACCCCTGTGGGCGCGGAAGGCTGGGAGCGTATGTATCCCTATTTCCTTACAACACAGCCGGAAGGCCGGGAGTCGGAGGACGCGCGCTTTTGGTTCGCCGATTCCATGCACTGGTCGCGCGCGGTGCATCCGTTCGACTCCATTGGCGCCGAGGCCGTGTATTACGGCTGCGGTATCAATGGCGCGCGCAGCATAGTGCTGCCCGCTGCCCTGGGGCTCGATGTGCGTATGGTCAATGGATTTGTCTATATTTGCCCGCAGGCGGTGACCGACCCTGCCGAGGTCGAGCGCCGCTTGGCCTTGTTCCAGGAGCGCGCCGGCCATTACTACAAGAACTGGGATTCCCTTTACGACAACTGGAAGAAAAAGATGACCGACGTGGTGCAGCGCATGAATTCGCTGCAGTTCGCACCGCTGCCCGAACTCGAGCCTATCGAGGTGGTCCTGGAAGGTCGCGGACGTTCGGTATCCTGGGATCTGGTAGAAAACTATCACCAGTTGGTGGATGATTTCTTCTTGGTTTGGCAGTACCACTTTGAAATGCTCGGGTTAGGCTATGGCGCTTATCTGGTGTTCTTCGGTCTGTGCAAAAAGGCCTTCCCAGAGATTCAGGACCAGACTATCGCGCGCATGGTGGCCGGCGTGGAGGGCATGGCTTTCCGGCCCGATGACGAGCTGCGCAAACTCGCCAAGCTGGCGGTGGAGCTCAAGCTGGGAGCGCCCATTGTCGACGGCGGCAGCGCTGCCGATATTCTCGATAATGTAAGTAAGCTGCCCGGGGCAGAACGATGGCTGGCCGCTTTCGAAGAAGCACGCTATCCTTGGTTCAACTACTTCGCCGAATATGGTTTTCTGCATGATCAGGAAACCTGGAACGGCAACCTGTCCATACCGCTGCTGGCGATCGGACGTTATATCCAGCGGCTCAATAAAGGCGAGGTCATCGACCGTCCAGTCGAGCAACTGCACGAGGATCGCGACGAAATCGTTGCCGAATATCGCGCGCTGCTCGCTCCTGACGAGGCTCTGGCGTTTGACGAGGCCCTGGCGCTATCGCGCAACGTATTCCCCTATATCGAGGAGCACAACATCTACGTCGAGCACTGGAGCCATGCCGTCTTCTGGGAAAAGATACGCGATCTGGCCAACGTGTTCACCCAGGCCGGATTCTTTCGCGAAGCGGGCGACTTCTATTATCTCAACCGCTTCGAGATCGACCAGGCGCTGTTCGACCTAGTCGAATCCTGGGCGATTGGCGTACCGGCGCGCGGGGTGCGGCATTGGCAGCACGAGATAGCCTCCCGCCGCAAGATCATGGCGGCTTTGCGCAGCGAGACTGCGGCGCCGGCCTATGGCACGCCGCCCGACGAGGTGACCGATCCCTTTGCCATCATGAACTACGGTGTAACGACCGAGCGCGTACAGGAATGGCTGAACCAGGCGCGTGGGGGCGGAACCGGCCGGTTGCAAGGTATCGGCGCATCGCCGGGCGTGGTGGAAGGCGTGGTGCGCGTGATCCGCCACGAAGACGAGATCAGCCATTTACAGGCAGGCGAGATTCTGGTTGCGGCGATTACCGCTCCTTCCTGGGCTTCGGCGTTTTCGGTGGTGGCGGGTGTCGTTACGGATATTGGCGGCCTGATGAGCCATGCGGCGATCGTGTGCCGCGAGTACGGCATGCCTGCGGTGGTCAGCACGGGTTTTGCGACGGCCCAGCTAAAGACCGGCCAACGTGTGCGCATTGACGGCTATAAGGGCACGGTAGAACCGCTTAGCGTCTGAACTTGATATTGGAGGCCATTGACATGCAAGACGAGATACTGACTTTTGAGCAGCAAGGCGCCCTTGATGTGGCGCGGGTAGGGGGTAAGGGCCATGGTCTGGCCGTCATGGCTCAGGCGGGGATCCCGGTGGCTCCGGGCTTCATTATCACCACGTCAGTGCATCAAGCCTATCTCCGGCAAACGGGCCTCGAGCGGCGTTTGAACGAAGCTTTGGCCAGTATGGACCGCGACTCGCTCGTCGCTCGCGAGACGCTCGAACGCGAGGTGGCTGCCTGGTTTGACGGCACGCGCATGCCTCCGGATTTGCGCGACGTAGTCTGCCAGGGCTACGCCGAACTGGCCCGGGCCCTGCAATTGCCGGATCTGGCCGTGGCAGTACGCTCCAGCGCCACGGCCGAAGATACCGCTGACACGAGCTTCGCGGGTGAGTACGAGACTTATGTCGGCATGCGCGGCGCCGATGCGATGGAACAACATATACGGCGGTGCTGGGCCAGCGTGTTCTCCGCAAGGGCGGTGGCCTACGCATGGAAACACGGTATCGACCCGCTGGCTGTGCACATGGCTGTCGTGGTGCAGAAGGTGGTGGACGCGCGCGCTGCGGGGGTAATGTTTACCGTCAGTCCCACCACAGGCGATCGTTCGCGCATCGTGATCGAGGCCAGCTATGGCCTGGGCCTGGGCGTGGTGGGCGGCGACGTGACGCCGGATCGCTATGTGGTAGCCAAGGTCGAAGGCTACATCGTCGAGCGTATCTTGGGCGACAAGCATTTAGAGTACGGTCCCGACGGGCTCGCCACTCCAGTGGACCGGGCGCGGAGAGATGAGTTTTGCCTGAGCGATGCGGAGGCCATAAACCTGGCGAAGATGGGCAAACGGCTCGAGCGCATGCACAATGCTCCTCAGGATATCGAGTTTGCGATCGACCGGGGCCTCCCGGCCGACGATAATCTGGTTTTGTTGCAGTGCCGGCCGGTCACTGTCAAGTTGCCTGGAGGCGCCGCAGCCGACGACGTTATCAGCAGGCTGACCGCTAGCGTGCTCTCGGCGGTGCGTTGATCTTTCCAATTCTCTCTCTGGAGCAGCTGCCGTCATGACCCGTTTGCTGCACGTGCGGAGTGTGAGCCTTAACCGAGATCAACTTCTCAAGGATGCCGACTGGTTCGCAACGCTCAGTACCCAGGCGCAGGCTCATGTAACGCAGGACATTCTTGAACGGACGGTGGCGGCCGGAGAGACGCTCGGCCGCCAAGGCGAAATGCAGCAATACTGGTTTGGTGTGATGGAAGGCTTGCTTAAATGGTCTATTAACGCCGTGGACGGCCGTACCGTTACGCTGGGCGGGCAATCGGTGGGAAGCTGGTTCGGCGAGGGTACGCTGCTGCGGGGCCAGCCCCGCCAGGCCGACATCATCGCCTTGCGCCACAGTCGAGTGGCCATGTTGCCCTTTGAAACCTTTGACTGGTTGCGGCGTACGGAGCCGTCGTTCGCCGAGTTTCTACTGCGCCAGATCAACGAGCGTCTGCACTGGTTCATGGGCAGCATGGGCGCTCATCGCTTGCTTGATGCCGAGCATCTGGTGATTCGGGCGCTGTGGGGTTTGGTGCATCCCTTGCTTAACCCATTGGGAGTCAATCATCTTATGATCTCGCAGGAGGAGCTTGCCAACCTTGCAATGGTTTCACGCCAGCGCTGCAATATGACGCTGGTCAAGCTCAAGCGGGAAGGGCTGATAGATCTGGGCTATGGAGCCATCTCTATCCGGGACGTCGAGGCCTTGAGGGCGCTGATTCGCTGAAAGCGGCGGGGCGTGCCGCCGCCTTGCTTGCCCATCCATCCATGCTCGCTTTACTTACGGCTGGCCTTGGTTTGGGCGCCATGCCGTCGAACGCTTGAAAATTCAAAACGATCAATGGCCTATATTCCGTATCGTCTCGATTTTTTTGCCAAGGTCTGTCCACGCCGGCTTGTCCGGTGCGAAACGTACGCGCAGGTACGAGAGCAGGGTTTCCAGCTGCTGGTTGTTCATACTGGCGCCGAAACCCGGCATGTTGCCCAGGCTGTTGACCGCAGGGTCTTCGATGCCGTGCAGCAGGACCTGGATCACGTTGTCGGGTGAGTCGCTGTGCAGGTTGCTGTTCAGGGCCAGCGAAGGGCGGCTGCCGAATAGCGGCGGGCCGCCGCGGGCGTCGTGGCATACCGCACAGGCGCCTTCGAACAGGTTTTCGCCGGGATGAGTCATGGCCGCCGGATTGTTGCGGCTATTGTCTTCCAGGCGGGCGGCTTGCATGGCGGGGGTTTCCACGCCCGGAACAGTCGGGTTCAATGAGCTTAAGTAGTGGGCAACGGCGCGTACATCGGAGTCGGGCAGTTCGGCCATGCTTTGCACCACGGGGGCCATGGGGCCGGCGGCTACGCCGTGCAGGGATGAATAGCCGGTGCGCAGATAATCGTATAGCGTGTCTTCGGTCCAGGCGATGGGGGCCTTTGACAAGGTGTTGAGCGCCGGGGCTTCCCAGCCGTCGGCGAAGCCGCCGCCAAGAAAGTCGTTCTTGCCATTCTTTTCGGCGCCCAGCGCATTGCGCGGCGAATGGCAGGCGGCGCAGTGCCCGGCTCCTTGCACTAGATAGGCGCCGCGATTCCACAGCGTGCTTTGCGCGGGGTCGGGCGTGTAGACTTCGTTGCGATGGAACAGCAGGTTCCAGCCGGCCAGCACGGGGCGTATGTTAAAGGGGAATGCGAGCTTCGTTTTGGGCGCGGCTGCCTCTACCGGCTTTTGCGTCATCAGGTAGGCGTACAGCGCCTGCATGTCGGTATCGGTGATCTTTGCGAATGCCGTGTACGGGAAGGCGGGGTATAGCTTGCGGCCGTCCCGGTGTATACCTTCTCGCATGGCGCGTTCGAAGGCGGCGAAGGACCATGCGCCGATGCCTGTCTTGACATCGGGCGTGATGTTGGTGGTGTAGACGGTGCCGAAAGGAGTCTCCAGCGGGCGGCCGCCGGCATTGTCCTGGCCGCCTTCCACTGTGTGGCAAACAATGCAGTCGCCGGCGGCGGCGACCAGCCTGCCGCGATTGATCGCGGCCTGCGAATAAATAGAGGTATCGACGCTGGCCAGCGGCGCGATAGCCGAACGCCAAGGCATGGCACTGACGACCAGTCCGGCAACGGTAGCGGCAATGCCTCCCAGCAAGGTATAGGCCAGCTTTTTATACGAGCCGGGCGCCGCCGCGAGTTTGGTTTTCAGGGTTTCCGAGTCGAACGGCGGTTGACGAAAGCGCACGCCGGTTGCATCGTAAATGGCGTTGGCGATGGCCGCCGCCGCAGGCAGCTCGGCGCGCGGGTTCCATCCCAACCCGGTATTCAAGGCGCCCTGGCCTTGAGTTACCAGTTCGACCTTGGGCAGGCTAAGCGGGTAGTCGGCCGTGTCCTGCTTGTCGCCGCCCCAGCTATCGAAGCCGTCGGGGCCGCGCAACAGTTTGGTGGCGGCATCGCGTACTTGCTGTTCCAGCCGTTCTGTGCCTTCCGCTGCGGGAGTTTGCATGTTCTGCAAGGCTTCGGCGTTATGGCCGACGGTAAGGCTGGTGAGATCGACCAGGCCGGAATTTTTGTCGACCGAGACTTCGGCGATCCAGGCCGACCAGACTTGTTGCGCAGGCTCTTGCGTGTTGTCGATGACGTGGGCGTAGGCAAAGCCTTTGCCGGTTGCCGCGCTGCCAGTCCGCGGTGTCCGGTGCTGCCAGTTTGCCTTGTCCCGAACCGCCCGGATCAAGCTTTGTCCCGTCGGGTCGTCAAGCAGGGCAAGCCGCGTTTCGATCGGGTCGCTGTTTTGCGTGCGCGACAATTCGTCGAAAAAAGATTCGCAAGCGAATACCTGGGCGGCCGCCAGCGACTCGTCGGGCGTGGCACCGATGGGGACGCTTGCCGGGGCGACGGTGTGCTGGGTAGCGGCGGGATAGTAGCCTGCCGGCAGGGCGATGCCTACAGGCTGTGCCTGCTGCTCGCAGCCGCAAAGCAGGGCGGCGATGGAAGGGCGGCGCAAGTTGTAGCGTTGGGCCGCGACGGTGTAGTCATAGGCGCGAGGGCCCATGCGGTCTTCAGCATTGCCCGATTGTGATGCTGGCGTTGCAGCTTCCCGGGCTTGCTCGGGCCGTAAGCCGGCATCGGCCCGGATTTGTAGTTCGGTGGCGGCCGGCGTTCTTTCCGCGCTGCTGTCTTCTTGAACGCGAACGGGTTGCCCGCACCATCTGCTGAGCAGGGCGGCGTCGGCGGCGACGTCATAGCCGTGGGCGCCCGCCTGGCCGTTGGAAATAATGGCTACCGCGCTGATGTCCAGCTCGCACAGCAAGGCGATCTCGGCTCGCAGAAGGTCGGGGCGCGAGCAGGTAGTCCAGATGTTGAGGCGGCCGCCGGCATAGTGGGCAATGGCCCAGGCTTGCATCAAGCCACCGGCTTGCGGCCAGGAGTAGCTGCGTTCGACATGGCTGTCGCTGCTTATGCTGTTTGGCCGCGGCGCAGCAGCGGCGGTGTGTTCCATGGACGGCGCTTGCAGCGCCGGCGTTGCCGCATCCAGCCATTGAACCTGAACCTGGGCCCGGGCATGAACCGCCTGCCGCGCCTGCGATGCTATGACGCCGATGAAGTTGTTCATGACGACAACGTCTACCACGCCCGGCACTTGCCGCGCCGACGTCACGTCCAGGTTATGCTGGATCGATCCGGTATACCGCACGCCGTCCCATAGCAAGGACGGTGGCCGCAATACGACTCCATGCAATAGCGTCGAGGCGGGCGGCGGTGCAAGGTCATTGGAGCCGATGCTGGGAATGGGCGCGTGGGCCGCGGCCTGCGGCGTCATCGGCTGCGCTCCACGGCCAGCAGGGCCGCTTCCATGATCTCCATATGTGTGCCGCAGCGGCACAGATTATATTTAAGTTCCTGGCGAATCTGCTGTTCGGTTGGATGGGGAGTGCGATTCAATAAGGCTTGTATGGTCATGATCATGCCGTTCAGGCAATAGCCGCATTGCGCGCCTTGCTTGTCGATGAAGGCCTGTTGCACGGGGCCTGGCACTTCGGGCGAGCCCAGGCCTTCAAGCGTGGTGATCTCGTGGCCGATGACGTTTTTTATGGGAACGACACATGAGCGCGCGGCGACGCCATCGACCAGCACCGTACAGGCGCCGCACTCGCCAAGCCCGCAGCCGAATTTGGGGCCGTTAAGCTCAAGGTCGTTGCGCAGTATATACAGCAGCGGCGTATCGGGCTCGGCCTGCACCTGATGGGCCGAGCCATTGACGTTCAGGAAGGTGGATGGAGTTTTGCTGCTCATGGTTCGAATTTTTCTTGCTTTTCGGTTGGTATCGGGAAAAGCCGCCAGTATGAGAGGGTGCCCTGGATGGAGCTCCTGTGTTGTTTAGAGTGTATGCGCTTTAGTTTTAAGGGTAAATAAAATAGTCCCGCTTTTGCCTGTTTTGCCTTGAGATTAAGGGTTATTACCTAGCTTCTGCGAGCCGTGGCGGCGGCTGCCAAGGCTATTGCGTTACCGCGGCCCGATTTGCTGCGTTGTGCCTTTATCCTGGCGGCTTTTTGGTGTATTGTCGTTGTTATGGTGTACACGCTGTTATCGGTATGTCGCCAGTCATGGCGGCGTTGACTCACGGCGCCAGAACGGTCCGCCGGCCGCGCGCCCGGCGGCTGCGGCGATTGCCGCTACAACTGCATGGTGTAGAAATGCTGTATACCCAGCCCAAAGCCCAATTCCAGCAATTATTTCAGCAGCCCGGTGCTTTGCTGGTGGTGCGCGCCGCGGTTCAGCCGGCCAAACCTGCCCCCGGCCAGCCGGGCATTGCGTCCGACTACCGGCAGGCCCATGCCGACATCTTTATTGCTGTACTGGCCAGCGGCGAAGTCATGGCCTTCAATGGGCATGTCGACCTTGGAACAGGGGTGCGTACGGCCCTGGCCCAAATCGTGGCCGACGAACTGGATGTCTCGTTCGATCGCGTACGCATGGTGCTGGGGCATACCGAGGCCACGCCCAATCAAGGCCCCACCATTGCCAGCGCCACTATCCAGATTACCTCCGTTCCCTTGCGGCAGGCGGCGGCCCAGGCGCGCAACTTCTTCTTGCGCAAGGCCGCCGGGCAACTCGGCGTCGAGCCATCCGAACTGTTGGTGGATGATGGCGTCATCAGTTTGCCCGATGGCCGCAGCAGCACTTATTGGGCTTTGCTGGGCCAAGAACATGTCCAGCTTGAGTACAACACCCAAGTCGCCATCAAGCCGGCCAGCCAATACAAGCTTATCGGCAAGTCCATACCGCGCGTCGATTTACCTCTGAAGGCCACGGGCCAGCTTATATACGTGCACGACATGCGCCTGCCCGGCATGTGGCACGGCCGCGTGGTGCGCCCGCCGTATACCGGGCGCGACTGCGGCGCCTTTATCGGAAAAAGCCTCATTTCGGTCGATGAGTCTTCCGTGGCGCATATTGCCGACGATATCCGTGTCGTCGTAATTGGCGACTTTGTCGGGGTTGTAGCCCGGCGCGAAGAGCACGCCATCAAGGCGGCCAAGGCTCTCAGGGTTACTTGGCGCACGCCTGAAAAATTGGTGCCGCTGGCCGATCTGGATCACGCCTTGCGCAACGAGCCTTACAAAGAGCGCGTGCTGGTCGAGCAAGCCAACGCCAGTGCACAAGCCGCGGCCGGAGCAACGCTCAGGCGTACTTATGTATGGCCTTTTCAAATGCATGCCTCCATAGGCCCTTCTTGCTCGGTTGCCGACTTCTCGCCGGAGCATCTCAAAGTATGGACGGGCAGTCAAAATCCCCATATGCTGCGCACCGAGCTTAGCCGCCTGCTGCAAATGGATGAAGGCTTCATTGAAGTCATCCGCATGGAGGCTTCGGGATGCTATGGGCGTAATTGCGCCGACGATGTCGGCGCCGACGCCGCGCTCTTGTCGCGCTCGGTGGGCCACCCTGTACGCGTGCAGCTAAGCCGCGAACAAGAACATGGCTGGGAACCCAAGGGGGCGGCCCAGCTTATCGACATTACCGGCGCGGTCGATACCCATGGCAATCTGCTTTCCTACGACTTCGTAACGCGTTACCCGTCGAACGACGCGCCCACATTGGCCTTGATGCTGACGGGCGCGGTTCCGGCCGAACCGCGCATGCTTGAAATGGGCGACCGCACTTCGGTGCCACCTTACGACTACCCCAATATGCGCATTGTGTGCCATGACCTGGCCTCCATCGTGCGTTCGGCCTGGTTGCGCGGCGTTTCGGCCATGCCCAATTCTTTCGCCCACGACTCGTTCATCGACGAATTGGCGGCCGAAGCGGGACAAGACCCCGTGCGGTTCCGCTTGAATCATCTTAAAGACGAACGCGCCCATACCCTGTTGCTGGAAACCGCCGAAAAAGCGCAATGGCAAGCGGGCGCGCATGGGTCGCGCGGCATTGCCGGCGACGACGGGCTGTTGCACGGCAGGGGCGTGTCGTATGCGCGCTACGTGCACAGCCGGTTTCCCGGCTATGGCGCGGCCTGGTCGGTGTGGGTGGTCGACATCTCGGTAGACCCGGCTACGGGACGCATTACTGTAAAGCGCGTTGTTGCCGGGCAGGACACCGGCATGATGGTCAATCCCGACGGCGTCAAGCATCAGTTGCACGGCAATATTATTCAGTCGCTTAGCCGTGTATTGAAAGAACACGTGGTCTTCGACGACAAAGGTGTGGTCGACCTGGAGTGGGGTGCTTACCCCATTCTGGGGTTTACCGAGATTCCGGCTATCGACATTTATCTTGCCCCGCGCCAGGACCAACCCCCTATGGGCGCGGGCGAATCGTCCTCGGTGCCCAGCGCGGCGGCCATTGCCAATGCGCTGTTCGACGCCACCGGCGTGCGTTTTCGCGAAGTGCCCTTTACACCAGAGAAAATCGTTCAGGGCCTGCGCATGGCGGAAACGGTGACTGCATAGGCCTTGCAATATGCTTGGGGCTTTCAAACTTTGACGCTGTGCGGGGCATTGGTTGCGCTACGCGCATTGCGACCGGTGCAGAGGGCTGTATCAAGGCACCAATGACAGTCCCACCCGCACCTGCGAGCCGCTATTCTGGTTGTACCCAAGCAAGGTCTCGCCATAGCCCTTGAAGTACTGCACATGCAGGTAGCCGTTCATGTTCAGGAAGGTACGCCGCAATGGCCAGGCCGCCTCAAGTTGCGCACTGTTGTGACCCTGCTTGCCTTGCCGATATAAGCCCGTAAGGATCAGGCCATTGTCTTGCGCCCAGCGCAACTTCCAGTCGACGTAGCCGGCGTAATCCGCATAGTCGGGATTTTCTTTTTTGGAAAAATAGCCTTTGATACGCGGGGCAAAGGTAAGCGTGCTGCCGCCGTTGAAACGATAGTTCAGTTCGGGCTGAAGATATGCATCGTTGATCGAGCGGGAGTCCGCGCCGCTTTTCCCGTTGGATTTATGTTCGACGCCTGCGTTCAGGCCCGCATACCAGTCTTTATCCTGCGACTGCCATAAGGTGTCGTTGTGCCAAAACAGGCTGGGATTGTAAGTGCTGTCGACGAAGGGCTTGGACCTGCCTTCCAGGTCCCACAGTGAAGTTTGCGTATAGCCAAGGTACCAGTGATCCATGAACCCTGGATTGCGGCTGTCGCTAGGCGACGAAAGGCGATATTTGAAACTGATCTGGAAGCGTGCATTGGTCCCGCCTTTTGTTCCCACGTCGAAGTAAATAGGCTCATAAGGAGAGATCGCGGTACGGAAATTTTCAAATGCGGAAGGCGCTGTGCCCAGCGACGCGCTGGCCGGCGGCGGGCCCTGATGGATGGATGCTCCGGTAGCCGCCACGACATTATTGGGCAAAGGCGGCTGCGGCTGTTGCGCGGGTATGCCGGCATCGATAACTGGTCCCATGGCCGGAGTGCCGGTTACGGCGCTTTTTTCAAGCGGGCTGGTATCCAGCGCAAGCAATGCCTGTTCGCCTTCTATATTGATGGCTTGCAGGCCTTTGACCGCCTTGGGTACGACGGCGCTCCAGGACAACGCGGCAAAGTTATTGACGGGAAGGTTGATTTGCTCGGACGGCCTGTCAAGATACGCCAAAGAGCGCACTGCATGTCCGTCCGCGGCGCGCCATTGCAGCACCAGGGTTTTGGGCGGCTTCCATGACAGCGAGTTTGCCGTGTCGTTAAAAAGCATACCCTTGATGCGCACGGTTTCGCCGTTGGTAGCGTGCACGCTGTCCAACTGGTAGGTGATGCCGGCTTGCGCCTGGCAGGCCCAAAGCGCAGGTATTACAAGCAGGGCGCGCGCCAGGAAGGACGAAGTGGAATTCATAAGCGGTAATTATGGCGGGCCTTGCAAGGCCGAATGATTTAGTTCGCACTGTAACACCACCACCGCCTGATTTAGCTACGTGATGTAAATGACGCGGATCGATGACGGCACTACGCCTTTATTGAGTTTCGGCGGGGGCGGAGGCGGTGCCCGACTTTGCGACTTCACGGATGTGGCTAACGGTTTTGCCTGCGTTTTCGGGTTTCAGGCGCAGCCATGTAAAATGCAGCCCTGCATTCAGTAAGTCTCCGTAGCTCAACTGGATAGAGCACCCGCCTTCTAAGCGGGGGGTTGCGTGTTCGAGTCACGCCGGAGGCGCCAACGGGCGGTATTTAGCCGATCACCCGGCGCTTTGCTTGGCAAATTTGTATTGTTCCGCTGAAAGAAAACTGTTACAAAGCAGAGAAATTACAACAATAGCAGGGTGCGGAAAGACGCTGGGGAAGTAAATGCGTTGGCTGTTTTTCGTACAAGAAAGCTAGTTGCCCACTGGAGACACTTTTGTACAAGAAGAATAAGCCGCACGTTTTTCTGGCGGCGGCATTTGCCGCACTTACACTGACCTCGTGCGACAGCAGCAATAACATAGCTTCCAGCGACGGGTCGTCGAAAACTCCGAATATTGTCTTTGTCGTCATGGACGATGTCGGCATCGACCAGATGAGCTCGTTCGGCTACGGCGGCCTCAAGGCGCCCAGCATGCCTAACATGGACGCCGTGGCCAAGGCGGGTGTGCGTTTCCGCAATACCTGGTCCATGCCCGAATGCTCGCCGGGGCGGGCATCGTTCTTCGTGGGTCGTTATCCGTTCCGCACCAAGATCTATCAGGCTATCGGCCCCAACGACGTCGCCAATGCCCAGGTGTCTCCTTACGACATAACCGTGCCGAAGCTGCTCAAGCAAGCCAATTACGAAAGCGCGATGTTCGGCAAGTTCCACCTGGCGGGGCCCGAAAACAACGAGGCGGAAAACGCCACGCCCAGCGTTCTGGGCTGGGACTACTTTTATGGCTGGATCGGCGGGCTTCCGGGTTCCATCGATACCACGGCTGGCGGCGTTGCCCCCGAGAAAACCTATGTCTGCGGTTTCGTCCCTGGCAAGCATGCCGGCGGCACGGACAAGGGAGCCTGCTATCAACCTAACAATACTTGCGCTCCGGTCAGCCGCACTTCGCTCTTGCAGGATGCGGCCGGTTTGCAGTGCCTGGATTCAGGCGGCGTTTTTGTTCCGGACCAGAACTGCGGCACGGCTCCGGCTACACTGAATTTCAACCGCGAGAACGCATATTATGTCTCGCCGCTGGTCATCATCAATGGCGGCAAGGTAGAAAAAGTGCCGCTTACCGATGCGCGGGCCAGGGGCTATCGCACGCGCATAGAAACCGACGCCGCCATCGATTGGGTCAAGACCCGTTCGCCCAACAAACCCTGGATGGCCACGCTCAGCTACACCTCCGCCCATACGCCCTGGCAGCAGCCGCCCGCCGGCCTGCTGAAGCACAGCGGCCTGGCCGACGACGGCTGGAACTGCACAGCTACGGTACAGGGCCGGTTTCTGCAAGACAAAATGACCGAAGCCATGGACGCCGAATTCGGACGGTTCATGGTAGAGACCGGCCTTGCCAGGCGCGCGGATGACGGCAGCCTTGTTTATGATCCCCAGGCCACGAATACGGTCATTGTCATCGTCGGCGACAACGGCTCGCTGGGTACGGCGGTAAAAGAACCGTTCCAGCAGGACCAGGCCAAGGGTACTGCGTACCAGACCGGCGTTTGGGATCCGCTGATCATCGCGGGCCCGCAGGTTGTCCAGCCGGACCGCGAGGTCGACCACATGGTGAACATGGTCGACCTGTTTCAGTTTTTCGGCGAATTGGCCGGCATCGACGCCCACAAGGCAGTGCCGCGTACGCTCGACTCGGTCGGCATCCTGCCCTATCTGACCAACCCCGGCCAGTCCAGCCTGCGTACTGTCAACTTCACCATGGGCGGTTTCAATCAGCAAGCGAACGGCACCAGAAACCAGCCGTGCCAGATCAGTACCAGTTGCACGCAAATTCCGGTTTCCAAAGGCGTGTGTGAAGATAATCAGGGCATTTGGTGGGGCAAGGACTATACCGACGCGTCCGTCGTTCCTAACGGCGGTGCCGGCTATAACAGTTGCGCCGAGGTGAACAGGGCGCTTTTCAAGGCCGCTCCCACACGTACTCTTCTGGACATACTGCCCGAGGTCTCTACGGCCATTCGCAATGACCGCTACAAGCTGGTCCAGAACACGACCCAGACTTACGACCCGGGCACGGACAAGATTGGTTCTGCGGTCACCGAAGAGCTGTACGAAATCAACCAAGCCGTACCGACGCCGCTGCTTGATACGACCACTCGCAATCTTCTGCCGGCCACGACAGCGGAAACGCAGGCCGCCTACAACGACTTGAAGTCCAAGCTCGACAATATGCTGGCTTCCGAGCCGGACTGTCCCGGCGACGGCAACAAGGATGGCGTGGTCAACGCCGAGGACTTGTCGAATTGGGGACGAATAGCTCATGCCTGGGGGCTTTCCAGCGTCTACGACTTCATGGTCAACAATGTTTTCGATGGGTTGACGAATACCGTCGACGGAGACATCATTCAGAACAATCTGGGCAAAACCTGCGCGAGTGCACATGCTATCTACTAAACCTTCCCGCCGCCAGCTACTAGTGGCCGTCGGCACGGCAATCGGAGTCTTGGTCGCGGGCGGGGCGCTGGGCTGGGCCGCCTGGCCGGCAAAGCCCGACGCACCGGCACAGCCGGTGGTCGTTCTGGGCGATGGCGTCTCCACGCCCAAGAACATGGCCTGGGTGCCTTCGGGCGTCTTCCTGATGGGCAGCGACAGCAAGCTGGCCCAGCCTAACGAACGTCCGGCCCATCCGGTCAAAGTTCATGGGTTCTGGATGGATGTCACCCACGTTACCAACGATCAATTCGCCGAATTCGTGCGCCAGACGGGCTACGTTACCACCGCCGAGAAAAAACCCGACTGGGAAACGATACGCGTGCAGTTGCCCGCGGGTACGCCGCGGCCGCCCGACGACGTGCTGGTGTCCGGCGCCATGGTGTTCGTCGGTACCAGCGGGCCCGTCAATCTTCAGGACTATTCGCAGTGGTGGCGCTATGTGCCCGGCGCCGATTGGCGTCACCCGCAGGGCCCCGGCAGCTCCATCGAAGGCAAGGGGGACCACCCCGTGGTTCAGGTCAGCTACGAGGACGCCCTGGCGTATGCCAAATGGGCGGGCAAGCGCCTGCCCACCGAAGCGGAGTGGGAATTCGCGGCACGGGGCGGGCTGGAGCAGGCAACCTACGTCTGGGGCGACGAGCTCATGCCCGAGGGTCAGATGCAGGCCAACTATTGGGACTCCCGCGAGCGCCGTTTTCCTGTAATAAGCCCCAAGGCGGGCGGCGCGGTCGGCACGGTGGCGGCCGGCACCTTTCCGCCGAACGGCTATGGCTTGTCGGACATGACGGGCAATGCCTGGCAGTGGGTGGCCGACTGGTATGGCGCCGACTACTTTGCCAAGCAGGCACGCCTTAAAGAAACCATCGACAACCCCAAAGGCCCGGCCAGTTCGTTCGACCCTTCCGAGCCGGGCGTGCCAGCCGGGGCGCCCAAGCGCGTCATTCGCGGCGGTTCGTTCCTGTGCAACGAGTCCTACTGCCTGTCGTACCGGCCCAGCGCGCGGCGCAGTTCCGATCCATACAGCCCGATGTCCCATGTGGGCTTCCGGCTGGTGAAGGACGCGCCGGCGCCTGGAAAGCAATTGGCATCCAGCGCCAAGCCTTAAGGCAGGAATAGCCCAAAGGCCAAAGCAAAACCCCGGGATTGTTTATTTCCCGGGGCTTATTTTATTTGGCCGCAGCGTTTTCAGGTGGACGGCGGCCTGCAATCCTTGCCCAGGTTTTGCTGGATGACGGCCAAGTCGGCCGCGTCGGTGACGCCGTCGTGGTTGAAGTCGTACCAACTGGACTTGCCGCCGTTGGACGTGTTGAAGCGCTTCCAGTTTTCAATGTCTGTGCTGTCGACCACCAGATCCAGGTTGCCGTCGCCCGGACAAACGATTCTGCTGCTTGTCAGCTTTTGCAATTCGGTTTGCAGCGCCGTGTAGTTTTGCTGCTGTTCGGCTGTCAATGCCGGCTGGTCTAGAAGGTTGAGTCCGGCGCGGTCAAGCATGGGGAGTGGCGTGGCCTGGTCGACTTGGTAGAACTCTTCGGTGGGCTCAATGTTTCCACTGCCGCAGTTAAGGCGTTCAATGCGCACCAGCTTGAACAGGTCGTTGCGGATGGCTTTTTGCGAGTCGGGCAGGATGTCGACCGTTGCCTGGCCCTTACTGGCCAGGTAGTCGTTGACCGCGCAGCAGGACGCCAATCCCGCCGGGGCCGCCGCGCTGCCGGGGCCGTACCAGGTTCCGCCCTGGTCTTCGCACACGCCTTGCTGCGGAAAAACCTGCACGCAAACGTTGGACGCAGGAATGACGCAAGGGGGTGCGGCGGTGGCGGAAATATTGGTTCCCATTTCGGTGTAGTTGGTGCTGCGGATGCTGGCGTGGCCGGGATCGGTCAGATACGGCAGCACCGGCTTGGCATCCAGTCCGCGGGCGGCGGGTACCACCTGGCTTACGTCGATGCCGGCCAGTTCGCCGAATAGGCTGAACATGTCGGTCGAGCTCACCATGTGCGGGACATCGCGGTCAGGCTGTTTGACCATGGGGCCGGCCACGATTAAGGGAACCCAGACGCCGGTCTGGTAAGGAAAGCCCTTGGCGCGGGTAAAGTCGAATGGCAGTTTTACGCTGGGTGCATAAGTGCCGTTGTCGCCCATGATGATGACCGTGGTGTTGGTGCTTTCGGGTCGATAGTCCAGCGTGCCGTCGTTCTTGTACTGGGCCAGGCCGGTCTCGACCAGCAGGCGGCCGATTTCCTTGTCCATGGCTTCCAGCATCTGGTTGGTCAGTATGCGCTGCTGTGGGAGGTCCGCGCCGCATGTAAAGCTGCCAGTAGGGAAGGACTTTGCCGGCAGCAGGGAAACCGGAGGCGGCTGCAGCGGCGTATGGATGGCGGAGTAGCCGACACTGGCCATCCAGGGCTGGGTCGGCGCCTGTTGCTTGATCCAGCGCACGGCCGCATCGGTTTCCGTGGTGCTGCGGTATCCGCGGCTGCGTTGGTCAGAGGGTGGGTAGACTTCGACCTTGCCGTTGGGCTGGTTGATGATCAGTGCGCTGGTGTAGTAGCCGTTTTGTACGGTGAAGTCGATATAGGCCGGCTTTGCCGCCTTGCACGACTGGCCCGGGTCGAAGATGCCGCCGCCTTCCAGGCAGGTACGGCCCGGCGTGGCGGCAGTCGCGGTGGATATTTCGGTGCAAACGCCGGTGGCCTGATAGCAGGCTCCGCCGTCTTTGCCGTTGGCCGGATCGTCCGTGGTGTTGGGCACGAAGCCGCAGCCGTAAGTGCCGGCCGGAGCCACGCCGCCCGCCGTCGTGTCGATGGGATAAGGCCCGCCGTCCAGATAGCCTTCGAAGTAATCCCAGCCCAATTCGTGCATGACGCCGTCGCCCAGCGGGTTGTTGGCGGGATTCAGGTCGGAACCTGACAGGTGCATTTTGCCTATGATGGCATTGACGTAGCCTTTCTGTTTCAGTACCTTCGGGGTCGTGATTTCGTAGGGCGATACCTGCGAATTGGCAAGGTCAAGAGCAACGACGGCATTCTTCACATCGGTGCGGAAGGGATAGCGTCCCTGAAAGAACGTTGCCCGGGTGGGGGTGCATGTGGGCATGGACCAGGCATTGCGAAAGCGCACGCCTGCATGTGCAATGGCGTTCAGGTTGGGAGTTTGCGCCGGAGTGGCGCCACCGTAGCCGAACACGGGCAACTGATCGACGCCCAGATCGTCCAGCACGACAAAAAGTATATTTGGCGGCTGGGGCGGATCGTTGGAAGCCACATTGTTGCCGCTGTCGCTGCATGAAGTTAAGGTCAGTGCGGCGGCTGCCGCCGCGAGCAAAGCTGGAAGCGTCTTGTTCAAGGTATTCTCCAGTGGGCGGCATCGCTTGTCGGCAAATATGGCCAGTTCCTTCTAAGAAATAGATATTGCCGGCGCAGCCTGATCAAAATGATGTCGGGCTTTGGCCTTCATGCAAGCCGTAAATGGAATATCGCTTCAGTTGGTATAACCATTGGGGTGGTCTGTATAAATGTCATTAATTGTGATTTATATAGCTATTTTGAAAAAATCGTAACAGATTTGCATTTGGTGAACAATCAAAAATTTCCTTTCGCCATCACTGGATCATCTGGTTTATTTCTATGATTGGCATCATGACGGCCAGCACAATTACCAGCACAATGCCGCCCATGATCAGGATCATCAAAGGTTCCAGCAGCGCCGTCATGGTCATGGCGCGGCGTTCCAGTTCGTTCGAAAGCGTACGTGCTGCGCGTTCGAGCATGGCGGGCAATTCGCCCGTGCGTTCGCCGCTGCCAATCAGATGAATCAGCAAGGGTGGAAAGATTTTTTGCGCCTGCAGCGCGGCCGCCAGCGGGCTGCCTTCGCGGACATGGCGGGTAGCTTCGTCCACGGCCACGCGCAGCTTGTCGTTGCCCAGGGTGCGGCGCGCGGCCTCAAGCGCCACCAGCAGGGAAACCCCGCTACTGGTCAGAATGGCCAGCGTCGCGGCGTAGCGGGCGGTGTTCACGCCCAGCACATAGCGGCCCAGCAAGGGCAGGCGCAATACCCGCGCATGCCAGGCCAGACGGGCCGCTGGATGGCGCAAATGCCAGCGCCAGAGGGCGAACAGCGCTGCCAGCGCCGCGACCGTAATGGCACCCCAGTCGCGCACGAAGCCGCTGGCGGAAAGCATGAGGCGGGTCAGGAGGGGCAGGGTTTGATGCGTCTGGCTGAATGCACCCACCACCTGTGGCACGACGTAGCTGAGCAGGAAAATGACGATGGCTATCGAAACAATAGTGACGATGATCGGATAGATAAAGGCCGTCAGGATTTTATTGCGCAAGGCCCCGCGGGTTTCAATGTGGTCGGCAAGCTTTTCCATGACCTGGGATAGGTCGCCCGACTGCTCGCCGGCGTCGATCAGGGCGCGGTAAATAGGCGGAAAGTCGCGGGGGCGTGCAGCCAGCGCTTCGCCCAGCCGATGGCCGGCGCGAATGTCCGCCCGCACCGAGGCCAGCGTATGCGCCACATGCTGGCGCTCGGCCTGTTCCAGTGTGGCGCTAAGTGCGGCTTCCAGGGGAAGGCGCGCGGCCAGCAGGCTGGCCAGCTGGCGGGTAAGCCAGCCTAGATCGGAATCGCTGATGCGCGGACCTTTCAGAATCTGGCCCGCCGTGGCGCGCCCGCCGCTGGCGGCCCGCAGCGACAGCGGCAACAGCCCGCGTGAGCGCAAGCTCTGGCGGGCATTGCGTTCGCTGTCAGCATCGATCAGCCCGCGTTCAATGCGTCCGGCCGCATTGGCGGCCTCGTATTGGTAGGTGGGCATATCGTCTCCGTCTAAAAAGGATCAGGCGTCGCGTGTTACGCGAGCCATTTCTTCATCGGTGGTAACGCCTTGGGCAATCCAGCGTCCGCCATCTTCGCGCAGGCTGCGCATGCCCGTACGCTGCGCGGCCTGGCGCAAGGCCTGTTCGTCGGCGTTGGCATGGATCATGCTGCGCAGAGTGTCGTCCATGGAGAACAGCTCGTGCACGCCGGTGCGTCCGCTGTATCCGGTATGGCTGCAAGCTGCGCATCCGCCGGGGTTCCAGCCGGCCGTGCCGTCGTCGCGGCTGGTCTTGCATTGCGGGCATAGCTTTCTTATCAATCGTTGGGCCAGCACGCCTTGCAGGGTTGACGCCAGCAGGAACGGTTCAACACCCATATCGGTCAGGCGGGTAACGGCGGAAATGGCATCGTTGGTGTGCAGCGTAGCCAGGACCAGGTGGCCGGTCAGCGAGGCCTGGACCGCAATCTGCGCGGTCTCCAGGTCGCGGATCTCGCCGATCATGATGACGTCGGGATCCTGGCGCAGGATGGCGCGCAGGGCGGCCGCAAACGTCAGGTCGATGCGGGGGTTCACCTGGGTTTGCCCGATGCCCGGCAAGTCGTATTCGATAGGGTCTTCCACGGTAAGAATATTGGTGGTGGCGGCATCCAGGCGGCCGAGCGCGGCATACAGGGTTGTACTTTTGCCGCTGCCGGTGGGGCCGGTGACCAGCACAATGCCGTGCGGTTGGCGAATCAGCCTGTCCAGTTGGGCCAGTACATCGGGCGCCATGCCCAGCCGTTCCAGCTCCAGCCGTCCGGCTTCTTTATCCAGCAGGCGCAATACGGCGCGTTCGCCGTGTCCCGTAGGCAGGGTGGAGACGCGCACATCGATGGGACGCCCGCCCACGCGCAGGGCGATGCGGCCATCCTGCGGCAGGCGCTTTTCGGCTATGTCCAGGCTGGCCATGATCTTGATGCGCGACACCAGGGCGTTATGCAGCGCCCGGCGCGGGCTGACGATGTCGCGCAAAGTGCCGTCGACGCGGTAGCGCACCACCGAATGTGTTTCGAAGACTTCCAGGTGAATGTCGCTGGCGCCGTCGCGGGCGGCCTGGGTGAACAGCGCATTGATCATGCGGATCACCGGGGCATCGTCATGGGCTTCGAGCAGGTCTTCTATTTCCGGGATGTCCTGCATCAGCCGGTCGAGGTCGACTTCGTTGGCGGCCGCGTCCACCACTGCGGCCGCGTCGCCGGTTTGCGCGTAAGCGGCCGCTAACAGAGTGTCCAGTTCGGAGTCGGGGACTTCGCGGTGGGCGAGTTCGCCGTGGCGCCGCCGTATTTCAGCCAGCGCCCAGTCCGGCGTGCTGGCGGAGGTCGTCAGCATCATGCCCGAAGTACCGGTCTGGATAAGGGCGCGGTAAGTGCGCGCCCAGGCATACGGAAGCCGGGTATTCATAGCTTGCTGGAGGAAATCGGCGCAGTTGGCGGGATTGGAGCGGCTGCGGGGTTTGAACCCGCAGGCGCGGACATGGGCAGGGAGTTGTCCGATTCACGCAGGTCCAGCAGGCCGGTGTTCGGATTGCGTTCGAATTGGGGAAGCTGCCTCATGCCGGTGTCAGGTGCAAACCAGGTGGATTTTGCTGGTAGCCGCGCCTGTGCCGACCGCATGTAGTTGTAGCGGTCCAACGTTACGCTGGCGCCGTCCAGGGCGTTGCGCACAATATGCGGGCGCAGAAAAACCATCAAATTGGTCTTCTTGCGGCTGCGCGTGTCGTAGCGGAACAGATTGCCCAAAATGGGAATATCGCCCAGCAGGGGCACCGAGCTTGTGCCGCCGGACATAGTGTCTTCCAGCAGCCCGCCCAGCACGATGATTTGTCCGTCGTCAACCAGTACGTTGGTTTGCAGTGCGCGTTTGCGCGTGATTATTCCTGTGGCCTGGGTGGAGGCAGGGTCAAGGCTGCTGACCTCCTGGTACAGGGCCAGCTTGACGGTGCCGCCTTCGGAAATCTGCGGGCGGATACGCAAGGTCAAGCCAACGTCTTCCCGCGTTATGGTTTGGAAGGGGTTGCTGGATCCATCGCCCGAGGTCGTGTATTGCCCGGTGACGAAAGGCACGGTCTGGCCAACAATGATGCTGGCTTCTTCGTTGTCCATGGTCATCAGGTTGGGCGTGGAAAGCACATTGGCGTTGACTTTTGTTTGCATGGCGCGGGCCAGCACACCAAGGTTCAGGATTTCGCTGCCCAGGATGTTGACCGTACCCTTGACGACGCCCAGGCTTAAACCCGTGGCCAGAGCGTCTATGGTGGTTTTCCCCTGGGGGTTGAAGCCGCTGCCGCCCAGGTTCGCACCGCCGAAGAACGATGAGTCGCCGCTATTTACATTGTTGCCGCCCGCCGCCCACTGGATGCCGAACTGGGCGGCGTCGTCGGCGTTGACCTCGACGATCAGGCTTTCGACCAGGACTTGCGCACGGCGCTGGTCCAGTTGGTCGATGACCTCACGCAGGCTGCGGTAGAGCGGATCGGGTGCGGAGATGATGAGTGTGTTGGTGGAAGGGTCGGCCTGGACGGTTGCGCCGCCGGCTGTAAACGCGACCGGCTGCATGGGGTTGCTGTCGGTGCCGCCAAGTGTTCCGGTTGCGCCGCCCATGGCGGTATTTCTATTGGCGCTGTAGCCTGTATTGGACTTCGCGGCGCCGTTCATCCCCGGCATGCCGGTCATTACGGAGGCGCTGCCCGCGCCGCCCTGCATCGTGCCTGACAAGCCGCCGTTCGAGAGATTGCCCGACGCCGAACCGCCGGTATTGCCGCTGCTTGCACCCTGGCCGCCGAGCGCGCCGCGCAGTACTTCGGCCAGGCGCGTTGCCTGGGCGTTGCGCAAGTACACAACATGCAGGTTGCCGGCGCGGGACTCGGGGCTGTCGATGCGCTCGATCAGGTCGCGCGCAAGCACCAGTTTGTCGGGACTGCTGGCGCGCAGCAGGACGGAGTTGCTGCGCGGGTCGGCGACCACAACGGTTTGCTGGGTGGCATCGCCGCTGCTGCGGGTGTCCAGCAATTGCGCTGCCAGTGCCGCGACGTCCAGCGCAACGCCGTATCGAATGGGAACGACGTCGGTGCTGGTGGAGTCCGGCGTGTCGATGCCGGCAATGACTTGGGCGATGCGGTCCAGGTTGTCTGCGTAATCGGTAATGACCAGTGTGTTATTGCCCGTGTAGGCGTTGATGGGATTGTTCGGCGCGATCATGGGCCGAAGTATGGGCACCAGGTTAGTGGCATTTTCATAGCGCAGCTGAAAGACGCGCGTGACAAGTTCTCCGCTATGGGCGGCGGCCTGCCCGGCGCCGCTGCTTACCGGGACTCCCTGCAGCTTGGCGTCGGCCTCGGGCACGACGCGGCTGACGCCGTCGACGTCGACCACGGCGAAGCCTTGCATGCGCAAGGCGCCAAGCAGCATTGAGTAAGCCGTATCCGGATTCACAGGAACCTCCGAGACGAGCGTCAATTGGCCTTTGACACGGGGGTCGACCACAAAATTGCGTCCGGTGAATCGGGCCATTGCGCGCACAACGCCTTGTAAATCGGCGCCGACGAAGTTAAGCGTGGTGGAGTCGGCCGCCGAGCTTCTGCCGGCCGTTGCGGATGCGGGCGCGAGACTCTGGTTCTGGCTGGATGGGCGCCGCGGGGCGGGCCGCGCACGCGGCGCGGGTTCCGGCAGCGGCGATGAGGCTGTTCCGGGAGGGCCTTCCTGGCGCCAACCCTGGCCTGTGGATGTGTGGACGACAAGTTGCGAGCCGGCCTGGTCGCCAGATTGGGGCGGGGTAGCGCAACCGGCTAAAACCAGGGATAGCGCCAGCGTCGACAAGGCCGGATGGAAATGATAGCTGCGGCTCATTGTTTTATGGATATATTTCATGACTGTATCGATAGGCCTGTGGTTTTATGGTGCGCTAGCGAAAACGCAAAAGAGTCTGGTTGTTCCGGTGGGGGCCAAGCGTGGCCAGCAAATCGCGCAGGACGGCATGGGTGTCGGTGCTGGCGGTGGGGTCGGTTTGGGCCGTACCGTCGAACTGGAAGCCGCCTTTTCGGTCCAATATGCCGGTGCCGTTAAGCATTAGGGGGCCTTGCCGAGTGCTTAGAACCACGTCCGCCCGGCCCTGGTCGGCCTGCTTCAGGATAAGGGCATAGTCGCCCAAAGGACGGATGGGGGCCAGCGCCGACGCGGCATTGCGCCATTGGACGTTCAGCAGCGTGGTGCCGGGAGGGCGGCTGGAGCGCCCGATAACCGTCGCGGGCCATTGAAGCAATAGTTCGCCGCCAGGGCCGACGGCCGCGATGCGGGCATCCAGCGTTGCCAGCACAGGCGCGGGCAATTGAAGTGTTTGGCCGGACACCGCAAGACCAAGCCACGCTGGAGTTACGGCCAAGGGGCCGCCCAGCCATGGGTGCGACACAAGAAGCTTGGGACCGTCGGCGATCGACAAGTGCCAGCGCAGCGGTTCGGCGATGGTGCGCCGGTGGCTGGCCGTACCTATTGCCAGCGTGGCGCTGCCCGACCAGACTGTTCCGCTGGCATTGACAACGGCCAAAGGCCACGCGGTCGGCAGCATGGCCATGATCCAGCGCGCGGGAAGCACTGCCAGGGCGGCACAGCAGGCCAGCAGTATCAGTCCGGCAACGGAAAATATCACGCGCCGGTTCATGGAGCCGGCTTTGCGGGTTGATGGACGACAATGCGCCCTGACACATGGCCGGGTCTGTCGCGGCCGTCGGTATTGGCACGCGCAAGCTCGACGGTTTGCGTCTGCAGTTGAAGCAGATAGGGCAGTCCTGCCAGCCATTGCATGACGCGTTCGGCACTGGCATCAAGCAGCGTGATCTCCCATTGCTGCGATGAATCGCCGCCGGACACGCGGATTTCGTTCAGGGTGGATGAGTCTTCCAGGCCGCTGCGTTGCAGGCTGGTACGCAAAGCCTGGGACAGGCTGGCGGCGTCTATCTTGCCTGATTGCATGCGTTGCAACGCCTGGGCCTCAAGAACCAGGGCGTCTACTTGCGCGGCATTGGCATGCAGGCGCGGCAGCAGTTCGCGCGATTGTGCGATGGAGTCCAGCGCCGGCTTCAGGCCCAGCGTCCAGACCAGGGCCATCGCGACAACAATCGAGCCCGCGCGCAACAGCGTGCGTTCCTGTTGTGTGCGTTCGTTCCACCAGGCGGCGGCCTGCAACTTCAATGTATTGAGCTGTTGGCGCCAAATGGCGGCTTGCGTGGACTGCGGCGACTGGGGGCGTATGTTCATGGGCGGGTCTCGCGGGCCGGTTGGCTGTTCACACGCTGGAAGTGCCATGTGTGGGCTGCGCCGTCGTCCTTTTCAAGCTGCAGGGACTGGACGGCCGCCGCCTGGTGCAAAACGGCTTCGTCGGACGGCGGCGTATAGCCTTTGGCCAGGACCAGCGTCAGTTTTTTATTTTGATAGCGCAATGAGGCGACATGGCCGTCGGCGAAGTTCAGCACCTTGGCTGCGCCCAAGGCCAGCGGCATGAAATCGTCCGCGCCAGCGGTGCCGCCCGCCAGGCGCAGCAGATCGCGCTGGCTTCGCGCCTGCTGGACGGGGTCGATGATGACGGGGATAGAGGGAAAGGCCGTGCGTACAGCTTGTTCTGTCGAGGTTTGCAGCGCATGCGCTTCGCCGCGCAATTGGGCGGCATAGATTTGCAGGCCCAGCAGCCATAGCAGGGCGGCAGCGCCAGCCCACAGGGCCGCGCCGCGCCAGCGATGCATTTGTGAGGTCGGCCGCCATTCGGGCCGCGCCAGCGACCAGCGCGGCAGCGGAGCTTGCCAGCGCGAGTCAACGGGAAGGGTTAGCGGCCGGCTCGGATGGGGGTCGCTTCCGGGCAATGCCAAGGCCAGCGGCACTATGGCGGCAAGCTTGAGTCCGGCGCTGTCCAGTTGCCGCCATGCTTCCAGCAACGCGTGTCGCCCCGTCCACGCAACCGTAGTGCTGCCGTCGGCGGCGCGCGGTCCATGCGCAATGCAAAGATCGGCGATGGCGCTTAGGGCCATGGGTTCGACGCTGGCCTGCACGGCCGCGTCCAGCCGCTTTGCAGGCAATGGCGGAAGCTGGACCGTAACGGCAATGGCATCGCCAGGATGCAATATAGCCTGCACATAGTCGACCGGAACGGCTTGCGCCAGTTGTCCAAGGGGCAGCTCACCGCTGCGCAGCAGCCGGCCGTCGCGGTCGAACAGCGCAAAAGCCATTATGGATTCCGGCGTTATCTCGGCCAGAGGCGGCAGGGCCAGGCGCAGTCGGCTCTTCATGTCAGTCTTTGATCCATCGGATGGAGGGTAGGCCGCCGTCGGGTCGATGCAATAGCGCCTGCATCCCGACCGCAATATGGTCCAGCGTGACTTCACCCGTGACCTTGAACCAATCGCTGCTGACGTCGATATGGTCGCCGGAGCGAATGTCGGGTTTGCCCAGCCGGTTGAAAAAATCGCCGCGGCTATTGAACCATTGCCCGCGGTCGCGCTGGCTGGCCAGGTCGCGGGCCTGGGCCAGGTCCAGGCCGGGAACGCTGGCGCTTAGCACTTCGGCACTAGCGGTATTGGCATTGACAGCTGTTTTTTGCGGCAGGATGGTCAGGTAGTTGGCAAGAATGGCGGCAATGTCGGGAGATATGCCGTTGATGCCCATAAGGTCGTTGGTGGTTCTTAACCCAGGAGCCGCGGGTTCCGGATTCTGGCCGGCCTGTGTATCGGCCACGCGCTGGGCTATGGCGCCAGCCAGTGATGTCTGGATGCCCAGGCCGGCCAGCAGGCTTTCCAGCACGGCCAGTTCTGCAGGCTGCACCACGCCATTCTGCGCCAGTTCCCAAATATTGTATTTGCTTTGCTCGTCTTCGATCTGGCCCGAGAAATAGGCCTTGCGCTTATTGTCCGGCGTGCTGACTTCAAGCCCGGAAATAGGTTGGGCCCAGATCGCGTCCTTCAGGGTTACGGCATTGCGGCGCGCGTCGTTGAATAGAATGACGCGCGACCAGTCCAGCCCGCCGCGCAATAGCCATTTTGCCTGCGCGCGGTCTTTTTCGCCGACCAGCGTATCGGCAAGCAAGGCTTGCCGCTCCATGATGGCCGCGGTGGCGACAGCGGCGGCGGCCACGACGATCAGTGCGGCGATTACTGCCATGCCTTGCTGCCGGATTGGCCGCGTGCCTGCCGCAGGATGGGGGCGAAATACGCTATGCGAAAGCTCAATCATGGCAGCAGCACAACCTTTCGATAGACTTCGCTTGCGCCATGGTGCATGCGTTCGATCATGATTTCCAACCCGGTGGCCTTGGCCTGGGTGGCGGCTTCGTTGGGCGTGGACCAGCCTTGTCCTGGTATCCAGGCTCGAACGGAAAAATTCTTCACTTGGTCAAGGACCACATCGCTGGACCCGGCTTGCGGTAAAGGAAGGGTCTGAGCGGCCGGCCCCACGGCGCGGCGCAGCGTATTGCCGTCCTGTCCCCAGGCCACTCGTTGCCAGGCGCCGTCGCGGGCGGAGCGCACCACCGTCAGTACCGGCGGGGCCCATTGAATGCCGGCGGGCAGCATGGTGTCCAGGGTCGCAGCAGGAGTTACCTGGCTGGGTGAGGGAAGGATATCGCTGTTCGCATGGTGGCTGAGGTCGCTTTCGATCTGGCCCAGCACACGCACAAGCGCCAGGGTGTCGTCGGCGCTGGCGTTCAGGCGTTCGCTCGAGCGTTCGACCATATCGAGCGCCTGCCATGAAACGATGCTCAGCACCGCCATCAAGGCCAGCGCGACCAGCACTTCAATAAGGGTAAAACCCTGCTGTTTTACGACTGTAGGCATCATGGCAGCGAGGACAGCAGGCCGTCCAGCTGCGCTAGCACGGGGCCTGAAGCCAGGCGTGCCCGCACAGTGACCAGCCGGAAGTTGCCGTTCATGGTGTTTTGGGATTCTTGTTCGCAGACCAGGGCAAGAGGTCCCTGGCGGCAGGGTTCGATTGTGCGCCCCGGCGGAGGAAAAGTGCGCAAAAGGCGAAGCTCGGCCAGGCGGTTTTCGGCGGCCTGAAGGGCCAGGCTGCGTTGCTGCATGGCTTGGGCTCCGCTGGCGCTTACCCCCAGGGCTCGCATGCTGGCGGCCAGGGCTATGCTGACAATGGCCAGCGCTATAAGGACTTCCAGCAGGGTAAAGCCCGCCTGCGCATGAGGCGGACTCATGGCAGCACCTGATACTGGCCGTTGCCCGAGCGGACGATGCGTACTGTGTTCAGGCCATCGCGCAGTTCCACTGCAAGCGGCCCCGATATCCATTCGGTGTTGAATACATTTGCCGCAGGTGGGTCCAGGCGTACTTCAATCGCGTTGTCGGACGTCCAGGGGCGGGGCCGCAGCGAACTGTCGGCATCAAAAGCTTGGGCCTGCGCGGGCCTTGCCGCCTGCGCAATGCCGGCGGGCATGAATAGACGGCGAGTAGCCTGCGCAAATTCATAGCCTTGCGCGTCGTATTCCCAGACGACGGGACTTCCGCCTTTGCGCGCCTCGGCCTGGGCAACTGAAAACAACTGCGCCAAACGCAGTCCGTCCTTGCGCAGCGCTTGGGCGTCGCCGCCCGAGAATGCACTGACGCTGACAGTGGTTGTTGCGATGCCGATAATGACCAGTACGATAAGCACTTCCAGCAGCGAAAACCCACGCTGGCGCACAGCTCGGCCACCCGGTGGCGAACTCTTGTGCTGCATAGCAAAGTGCGTCGCCGGATTATTTGGACCAGGTACCGATATCGGCATTATTGCCTTCGCCTCCTGCCCGCCCATCGGCGCCCAATGAGAAGACATCGATTTCGCCGTGCACGCCCGGGTTCAGGTATTGATAAGGCGTGCCCCACGGGTCGACAGGCAGGCGGTCCATATACGAGCGCTGGTTGTTAGCGGCCTGGCCGCCAATTGCCTGTCCGGGCAGCGGCTGCCCTGTCAGAACTTGCAGGCCTTGTTCGGCGCTGGGGTAGCGGCCATGGTCCAGCCGGTACAGCTTGAGCGCCTGCATCAGGGCGCCGATGTCCTGCCGAGTCGCCACGGCCCGCGCCTGGTCAGGGCGGTCCATGAGGTTCGGCACTATAAGGGCGGCCATGATACCCATGATGACGACAACCACCATGATTTCGATCAGGGAAAAGCCGAGCTGGCGGCCGGCGCCGGCAATTCGTGGGAAAAAGGGCGGAAAATGCTTCATTTCGTAGGGGGTGGCGGCTGGTATCAATTGGAAATCAAAGCCATTTTTGGCAACCTTTTTTAAATTAACTTACTCATTCGAAAATGACAATGGCGATCTGCCCGACTAGGCGACAAGGATTTGACTTGATCCGTTTTCCGGCCATGGTCACGATGGTACAGGTAAATAACGCAAGGACTACGGGTTTTCCAGGCCGTTGTGCGCCTATTCGCAAGTCCGGGGCTTTTGTAATGGCCGTCTGCTCAATTAAAGGGCATCATATTGCTTTCGCTTTTTAAAGCGGCAGGATTTTTGCCGCAAGCAAGGAACCCTACTCAATGCAGATATTACCCGCGTTGTTTCGTCTTGAAGGACCGGCATGGGTGCGTGGCGTGGCTGTGCTGGCACTGGCAGTGGGCGCGGGCGTCTGGGGTGCGCTGCTTTTTGCGCCGGCACCGCGCGCGCTGCCCCCTATGCTGGACTCTGTTTCGGCATCGGGGCAAGATACCAGTGCCGTGGCCCGGTGGTTTGGTGGGGGAGCTTTACGCGTGCGTGTGGCGGTCGTCGGCCTTATTTCTGCCGATAACGGCCGCGGGGCGGCTTTGCTGGCTGTCAATGGCGCTGCGGCGCAAGCTTATCGGATAGGGCAAACGCTGGCGCCGGGGGTAACCTTGGCGGGCGTGACGCCCAATGCGGTGTCCATCAATCAAGACGGCGTAATCGAAGAAGTGGCCATGCCCGCCAATCCGGCAAGCCTGGTGCAGGGCTTCATTCCTGTTTCTTCATCCGGAGTTCGGCCTTGAAAAAGGCGTCGACGGCCGCCAGACCGCTACAGCCAAGGTATTGATGCCGGCTATGTGGACGCCGTGGAATATTGGGCCAATAGGTGCCATGCTGGCAGCCGCGGCGCTTGCGCTGGTCCTGGCGGCGCTTTTAAGCCGCGCCGCTTATCGGTTGCCGCGTGCGCTGGACGCGCAGATCGCCAATCCGCCCTCCCGCGCACATCGGCGCTATCGTGCCGGTTTCTGGGCGGCCGGCATAGTCCTGGCCATGCTTTGCGTCCGGCTATTGGGCCCTACGCCCGCCGCCGCAGCGGCAATTGTATATATTGTGACGCTCTTGGCATTGGGCTGGATCGATGCCGAAACGGGCTTGCTGCCCGATATGCTAAGCCTGCCGCTATTATGGCTGGGCTTGCTGGTGAATCTAGGCGGCGCTTTTACCGCGCTGCCGGACGCGGTGCTGGGAGCCGCGGCAGGCTATCTGGCGCTGTGGTGCGTTTGCTATGTGTTTTTATTGTTCACCGGGCGCATGGGCATGGGGCATGGCGACTTCAAGCTGCTTGCCGCTCTTGGCGCATGGTTGGGGTGGGCCAGCTTGCCTTGGGTTTTGCTGGTCTCGTCTTCGCTGGCCTTGATCGCGGCGCTGGCGCTGCGCCTGGCGGGCCGCTTGAAAGCTGGCGAGCCCTTGCATTTCGGGCCTTATCTGGCGGCGGCCGGTATTCTGGCGCTGCTTAGGTTGTCGTACTGAGCGCCATCGTGCCGCATGTTTTGCGTTGACAGCCCTGTATCGTAGAAGATAGCGCCCACATCGACAGCATTGCACGGGCTTTGTACCGATGGCGGATTTACTGCTTGCCCGTTCCTGTGTTCGAGAGCAGCATTCCCCAATGCTGAACTTCCTGAGCGGTGCGCTGTGCCAAGGCTGCGGGCCGTGCTTGTTCCGGGGTTGCGGGCAGCGTATTGATTTGCTCCATGCGCGTCCGAAAATATTCGGAGGCAATACTGGATTGCAAACTGCTGGAAAGCTTTTCAATGAATTCGGGTGGCGTGCCCTTGGGGGCGTAAAGAGCGTGCCAGGCGGATAGGGATAAGTATTGCGGAAGCGCGGGGAAGTCCTTGACGGCAGCGGTCGTGCTGTAGACCTTGACCGTACCGGTTTTGACTTGTTCAGTCATGTTGCTCCATTGGTCGCAAATAATATCTATTTCGCCGGCTATCAGGGCCTGCACGGCTGGTGCCGTTCCTTTGTAGCCGATCTCGGTGAAATTGGTGTTCAGGTCCTTTTGCAGCAATACGCCGCAAAGATGTGCGGCGCTGCCTATGCCGGCATGCCCGTAATTCACTTTGCCGCCTTGGGCCTTCATCCAGGCTTTCAATTGCGGCAAAGTTTCAGGCGGCAGGTCCTTGCGTGCAATGATGGCCATGGGTGTATCGACTACGCTGCCGATAGGCGTCAGGTCAGTGCGCGGGTCGTAGCCCAGCGTCTTGTATAGGCTCGGCGCGGTAGAAACGCCCAGATTCATGAACAAAATGGTATAGCCGTCGGGCCGCGCCTGCACCGCCTTGCGCGTACCTATGGTTCCGCCCGCGCCCGCTGTGTTGTCGATGACGACGGGCTGGCCAAGTGCGTCGCCCATGGGCTTTTGCAAGGCGCGCGCAACGACGTCGGTTGGGCCGCCGGCTGCGAACGGCACAATGATAGTGATGGGCCTGTCCGGGTAGGCCGCGCATGCTAGCATCGGCAGCCAGAGTAGTGAATATGCAAGGGTTCTGATTCTTTTCATATTGATGGACTGCATATTGCTTTTTCTTTTTGGTTTGAAAACGAGTAGAAAAACAGCTTTTGATCATAACGTAATTGCTGTGTACGAATGAAAGCCGGCGCGGCTTCCCGGTTTTTATGGCCAGCTTACCGATTGCCTGGAAATGCATTACGATTGGCTGTGCTGAAAATGATGGTTGCAGTGGCAAATCGAAAAAAACGAGTTGACCTTAACTGGCGGGCTGAGAGTTGTCCGTTGACGGAATTTGCGTTCCAGGACTGTTCATTATTAGAAGATTAGAAAAGGAGGTATCCATCCATGGCTTATTCTTTTCCCGACCATAAGGTCATCCAGGGCATCGGCGAACAATTCGGCATGAATCTTAGCGACGCCGAGGCCGCCGAATATCACGCCTTTCTCGACGGCCTGACGCCGGCCTTTCGCTTGATCGAGCAGCTTCCCGAGGTGGCCCCGCAAGTCCAGTATCCCCGCACGCCGGGCTATCGGCCCGAAGGCGCTGAAAACAAATACAACGCCTGGTACTACAAGTCCACCATCAAAGGAGCAGCCAGCGGCAAGCTGCATGGAAAAACAATTGCAATAAAGGACAGTGTCAGTGTGGCGGGCGTGCCCATGACGAACGGCGCTTCCATCCTGGACGGCTATGTACCCGAGACCGACGCCACTATCGTGACCCGCATACTCGACGCCGGCGGAGAAATCCTTGGCAAGGCGGTATGCGAATACCTGTGCTTTGCAGGCAATAGTGCCACCAGTTCGACCGGCCCTGTGCAGAATCCCCGCGTGCCTGGCCACACGACGGGGGGCTCAAGCAATGGCAGCGCCGCCCTGGTCGCGGCGGGCGAAGTGGACATGGCCATAGGCGCCGACCAGGCGGGCTCCATCCGCATGCCGGCTTCGTTCTGCGGCATCGTTGGCCTTAAGCCAACCTATGGGCTGGTGCCGTATACCGGTGCGGCCAGCATCGAATATACCTTCGACCACCTGGGCCCCATGACACGCACCGTGGCCGAGTGCGCCTTGCTGCTTGAAGTCATTGCCGGCGACGACGGCATCGACGGGCGTCAAAGAGGCGAACCGTCGCAGCCGTACACGCAAGCCATAGGCAAGGGCGTCAAAGGCTTGCGCATCGGAATCGTTGAAGAAGGGTTCGGGCGTGCGGAATCCGAGGCCGGCACGGACGAGTCCGTGCGCGCGGCGGCCAAACAGCTTCAGGCGCAAGGGGCCATTGTCGAAACCGTCTCCATACCCTGGCACAACATTGGCTCGGCGCTATGGCTGCCTATCGGCATAGAGGGCTCGGCCCATAATCTGGCGCATGGGCACGGCGTCGGCTATGGCGCCAATGGGGCCTATTCCTTGTCCTATATGCGCGCCATCGAAAACTGGAAATCGCACGCCAACGAGCTGGCCCCCACCATCAAGGCCGTGCTGCTTTCGGGCGAGGTACTATCCCGGCACGGCGGGCGCATTTACGCCAAAGCGCAAAACCTCAAGCGCCGCCTGCGCGCAGAATACGATGCCGCACTGGAAAAGTACGACGTCCTGGTCATGCCCACTACGCCCATGACGGCCACAAAAATCGTCACGCAAGACGCCACGCCTACCGAGGTTTTGGTGGCCAGTTGGGAAATGCTGAACAACACCAGCCCCTTCGACCTGACCGGACACCCGGCCATCTCGGTATGCTGCGGCGAGTTCGAAGGCAGGCCGGTAGGATTCATGGTGGTGGGCCGGCATTTCCAGGAATCCATGGTGTTCCAGGTCGCTGACGCGGTGCACCAGGAAAAGAAGTAAGCCGGCCTTAGCCGTCCTGCTTGTTGCTGCGCTCAACCCCATGCATGTCATGCAGAGCCGCCGAGATCTTCTCGGTGGCGGCGAGCAATGCGGGTGCAAAGCGTTCTATGGCGGCGTCCAGCTTAACGGCACGAGCCAGATAAATAATATTAAGACACGCTATTGCGTTTCCCTGATGCAATATTGGCATGGCAATAGAGCCTATCTTGTCGGCTTCCCCGCCGTGGTTCCATTCGCCGGTATTGGTGCCCATGCCGTCTGTGCGCACTCGCCGAATTAGATTTTTTATGAAACGGGGGTCCGCAGCCAGGCGCGCTTGGTCGTCGCTGCCTGCGCACAGTAATTGCAAGACTTCTTCCCGTTCTTTTTCGGCGCAGTACGAAAAGTAGGCACGCCCCGAGGCCGTCATCAGCATTGGAAGGCGCTTGCCCACCATGGCGCGATGAAAAGAAAGACGACTGAAGCGATGCGTGGTTTCGCGAACCCGCATGAAGTCCCCGTCAGGGGTGCTGAGGTCGGACGGCCAGACGACTTTCTGCAGCAATTCACCCATGACCGGACTTGCTTTGGTCGAAATCCATTCCGAATCGGTAAAGCCTTCGCTTAGCTCGCGCACTTTCAAGGTAAGGCGAAAGCTATCGTCTGACTCGCTGCGCCGCACAAAGCCGGTTTGCGTCAATGTTTCAAGCAAGCGGCGAACGGTCGTGCGGTGCAGTCCTGTCATTGTGCTCAATTCGCTGCTCGAAGCCTGGCCGTCGATGCAGGTATTCAGTGCTTGCAGCACATCTAGCCCGCGCTCCAGGCTTCTGACATGTTTGTATTCCGCGGGCTGCTTGATGGTGGGCATAGTGTTTGGCGTTCGAGACGGAGTTATCCATGATACCGAGATTGTGCACCAGGTGCACATTGCTGGAATTCTTTTGTGGAAGCGCCGACGCTACCGTATCTTGACTTCAAACCTATTCAAAATTTCCGGAGACACTCATGGCCGTTGATCATCAGCAGAAATTCCACAGCATTTGGGCCGACTTGCGAGGCGTTGAATTTTCGCAGGGATGGATGGACGCTGGCGGCATCAATACCCGCTACCTTCATGCCGGCGATAAAAACAAGCCAGCTCTTATTCTGTTGCATGGCGTAGGCGGGCATGCCGAAGCGTATGTTCGTAACCTGAAAGCGCATTCCAGCCATTTTTCGACGTGGGCTGTCGACATGGTTGGTCACGGTTGGACGGATATTGCCGATACCGATCTGGAGATCAAGCATTATATCGATCATCTTTTGCGGTTCATGGACGCCGCCGGCATAGAAAAGGCCAGCATCAGCGGAGAGTCGCTTGGAGGCTGGGTGGCCGCCCGGTTTGCCATCGATCATCCCGATCGTATCGATCGCCTGGTGCTTAATACCGCCGGCGGCTCCCAGGCGGATCCGGCCGTCATGGAAAAAATCAAGGCCTTGTCCATGCGTGCCGCGACTGATCCCAGTTGGGAGTTCATCAAGACCAGGCTTGAATGGCTGATGGCGGACAAGTCCAAGGTGTTTGACGACCTGATAGCGACGCGCCAGGCTATCTACAGCCAAGCTGGAATGGAAAGCAATATGCGCCATTGCATGATCTTGCAGGATATGGAGGTCCGTCAGCGCAATATTTTGCGTGCTCAGGATTACGAGCGAATCAAAGCGCCGACGTTGGTACTTTGGACCTCCGACGATCCGACTGCCGATGTGACCGAAGGCCGTCGCATTGCATCAATGATTCCTGGAGCCTTGTTCACTGTAATGGAAGGTTGCGGCCATTGGCCGCAGTTCGAGGACACGAAGTTGTTCGATGAACTGCACATCGATTTCCTGCTTGGCAAACCGATCAGGGGCGCGCACCGCGCAGCTTAAGGCGCCGATCTTGCCATTACCTTGCATATCAAAAATGGAGTCGTGAATGAGCTCGATGAAGCTGCAGTGTCTTTCGCATACGCCGCTAATGGGATTGGTTGATCCCGACGAAGCCACGGTGCGTTCGGCCATGCAGGCCTTGCGGACGCTTAAGGAAGATCTCGAGACCTTCGATCCTGAGCTGATTTTTCTATTTGCGCCAGATCATTACAACGGATTTTTCTACGATTTGATGCCTTCGTTCTGTATTGGCGCGGCGGCCAGTTCGATTGGCGACTATGGCTGCCGGAGCGGCCCTTTGAATGTGCCTGGCAATCTCGCCATCGAGTGCGTCAAGGCGGTCCAGGCCGCCGAGGTGGATTGCGCTGTTTCGTTCAGAATGCAGGTGGATCATGGCTTCGCCCAGCCGCTTGAGTTGTTGACCGGCGCATTGGATCGCTACCCGGTGATACCTGTTTTTATCAATAGTCTGGCCGCTCCTTTGCCGTCCTTCAAGCGTGCCCGCCTGCTCGGTAATGCGGTGGGGCTTTATGCGGCTACGCTCGGCAGGCGCGTGCTTTTCATGGGTTCAGGGGGCTTGTCGCACAATCCTCCGGCGCCTTCGCTGGCGGGGGCAACACCGGAAGTGGCTGAGCGATTGATCGCGGGGCGCAATCTTTCGGCTGAACAGCGCAATGCGCGTCAACAGCGCACGATTGACGTTGCCCGCGAATTTGCGGGCGGCGGGTCGACTTTGCATCCGCTCAACCCCGCCTGGGACAAGGACTTTCTCGAGAGGCTGAAGCAGCGCGACTTGATCGGATTCGACAAGGTCGAGAACGCGCAGATCGGCTTGGCGGCAGGCGAGTCCGCCCATGAAGTCAAGACGTGGTTGGCGGCCAATGCGGCCATGGCAGCGGCGACCGGTGGCCGTTATGTGGTCCGTTCCGACTATTACGCACCGATTCCCGAGTGGATTGCTGGGTTTTCAACATTGCAGGGGGACGAGCAAGCTGACTATGGCTAACGCGGGGTTCGTCCTCATGGCCGGGTTCTTTATAACGCGGGTATTGCGAGCAGTTTCAGTAGTGCAGCGGTTTAGTGGTTTTCATCCATATCTATAAGTACGGAGACAAAGTAATGACTATTAAAAGAACATTGATTGCAATGGCAGTGGTTGCAGCCTTTGCGCAAGCGGCTCAGGCCGATATAAATATTGGCGTGGTGACATCCATTACCGGTCCGGCGGCGACACTGGGTACGGACATCAAGCGAGCGGTTGCGCTGATGCCCGCAACAATTGGCAACGAAAAGGTCAACTATATTGTGCTGGACGATGCCACCGATCCAACTACTGCCGTTCGAAATACCCGCAAGCTGATATCTGAGAATAAGGTCGATGCCATCATTGGCCCCAACACCAATCCCAATGCCGCCGGCATGACATCGGTGGTCGATGAAACAAAAACGCCTTTGGTCCTTATTACTCCCTATCCTCCGCCGGAGGACAAGCGTCGATGGGTGTTCCAATCGACCCAGGGAGCCGGTTTGATGATTCAGCGAGTCGTTGAGGATATGGCCGAAAACAAGGTCAAGACGGTTGGATATATTGGCTTTGCCGACAGCTGGGGTGACACCGTATACGCTGCGCTTCAGAAGGAAGCCAAAGAGGCAAATATCCAGATTGTCTCCAACGAGCGCTACCAACGGCCGGATACGTCTGTGACTGCTCAGGTGCTGAAGGTAATGGCAGCCAAACCCGATGTGGTATTTATCGGGGCATCCAGCACGCCGGCAGCATTGCCTCAGGCGGAATTAAGGCAGCGCGGCTATACCGGAAAAATCTACCAAACGCATGGTGTCACAACCAAAGACTTTTTGCGCATTGGCGGAAAGAGTGTCGAGGGTGCCTTGATTCCGGTTGGGCCTACTCTGGTCGCCGATCAGTTGCCGGACAGCATGGCTAGCAAGAAGGTGGGCGTTGATTTCAATAGCGCTTACGAAAAAATGTACGGTGCCGACTCGCGTTCGACATTTGCCGGGTCGACCTGGGACGCCTTTCTTTTGCTGCAAAACGCCATTCCTGGCGCACTTAAAGTGGCTAAGCCGGGGACAGAAGCATTTCGTTTGGCTTTACGCGACGGCCTTGAGAACACGCGAGAGCTTGTGGGCGTCAATGGTGTCTACAACATGAGCGCTGAAGACCACGTTGGGCTGGATAAGCGCGGCCGGGTACTGATCCAGGTCAAGGACGGACGATGGAGCTATGTGAAGTAGGGGTTGCCTTGTCCGGTGCTGCCGCGTACACGGACTGAAGTGAACAACCCAGCGCGAGCCTTGCTTTGCGAAGGCTTGCGCTTTGGGTGGCGATCAATCGTTGAACAAAGTGGCCGGCAATTGCTTTACCGCTTCATAGGTCATGCCGATGTGTTCGGCCAGCAGTTTGCAGGCGGCGTCGGAGTTGCGGTCCAGGGTGGCGTCCAGGATGGCTTGGTGTTCTGCGTGCAGGTCACGCGGAATCGGCTTGCGGGTAATGACCAGACGCCGGTAGCGCTCGGCTTGTTGGTTCAGGATGGCTAAAAAGTGCTGTACCCAGGCTGATCGGCAGGCGCTGATCAGGGCTTGATGGTATTCGCGGTTACGGTCTTCCCACTCGTCGAAGCGCTCTGAAGGGTTGGCGGCAAGGCGTTTCTGCGCTCGGTCCAGGCGGTGAAAAGCGGCAACGACGCGGCTTTCCCAGATGTCGTCGCCGGACTGGATGGATTGCTTCAAGGCTTCGCACTCAAGCAGGATGCGGGTTTGCGTGATGTCGTGAAAGTCGGCCATGGAAATAGGCTTGACGTGGAAGCCTCGTTGTCCCTGGGCTACGACCAGGGCGTCCGACACCAGCAGGGCCAGGGCTTCGCGCAGTGTGCCCGCGCCTACGCCGTAAGAGTCTTTCAGGTGTTCGACGCGCAGCTTGGCGCCGGGCGCCAGCCGGCCTTCGATGATGTCGCGCCTTAAATGCAGGTAGGCGCCGCTGACCAAGGTCTTGGGAAGGGCGTCCGGCGCCGCTTCGCCGTCGGGCGTCGGCGGCACTGGCATGGATGATGCGGTCGGAGAATCAAACATGGTGGCTTGAAAGACTTAATTTAGCGCCGACTATAGCGAACGAGGCCAGTGTATCTTATTTTTCGGCGAAAACAAGAAATAATGAGGATTTATAAAAATCTCGATAATACTAATTGACATCGAGATTCCTTCAACTTATTCTTTAAATCGACACGGCCGCAAAACGCTTAAAAATGCGTCCGGAAATTTCCGGGCAAGGAGACAACACGTGATTCATCTGCATGACATTCGCTATGTCAGGCTGGGTACTGCCGACCTGCAGGCATCGGTGCGCTACGCCACCGACGTCCTCGGTCTGGAGATTGCCCGCAGCGAAGGCAAGTCGGTCTACTTGCGCTCGGACAGCCGCGACCACACGCTGTGCTACACAGAGGGCGATCCGCGCGACCATACCGCGGCATTTGAAGTCGACACGCAGCAGGAGCTGAACCATGCTGCTGCAATACTGTCCCAAAATGGCTGCCAGGTGCATCAGGGGTCGGCCGCCGAGGCCGAACAGCGCTACGTGCGCGACTTCATAAATTTCAAGGACCCATCGGGCAACAGCATTGACCTGGTCTATGCTCCGCACCATAGCGGCCGGCGTTATTTTCCGTCGCGCGATGCGGGCATTACTGGCTTCAGCCATATTGGACTGCGTACGCTGGATCCGCACCGCGACGAGCTGTTCTGGACGCAACTGCTGGGCGCCAGGGTCAGCGACCGCATAGGCGCTGCGCCATTGCTGCGCATCGACGAGGTGCATCACAAGATTGCGCTGTTCCCTTCCACCTACCCTGGCGTTCAGCACATCAATCACCAGGTGGAAAGCATCGACGATGTCATGCGTGCTTATTACATCCTGAAAGAGCGCAACATCCCCATACGCTTCGGCCCGGGCCGGCATCCCACTTCAGGCGCCATGTTTTTGTACTTTGAAGGCCCCGACGGCATGGTGTACGAATATTCCACCGGCGTGCGCCTTATTACCGAGGAAGACGAACTCACCTATCGTCCGCGCAATTTTCCTTTCGTGCCCGAGTCCTTTTGCATGTGGGGCTCGCGGCCCGATATCCCGGAGTTCAAGTCGTGAGCGCCGCCCAAGGCGAAACGGCCATGGCGTTTACAGCGGCCAGCCTAGAGCAACAGCGCTTGTTGCGCATAGCCGCGCGCTCATTGGCGCGGGCGAACCTCGTGCATGCCTACGGGCATTGCAGTTTGCGCCTTGATGCCCATGCGTTCCTGGTATGCACCGCCAAGCCCATGGGCTTGATTACGCCAGCCGATCAAGGCACCGTCGTGCCGGTGCACGGCGACCTGCCGGATGGAGTGTTGGGCGAGGTGCGCATTCATCAACAAATATATCGAAGCCGGCCCGAGGTGGGCGGCGTGGTGCGCAGCATGCCGCGCGATGTCATGACCTTATCGGCGGCTGGCATTACGCCTGCGCCGCGCCACGGAATGGGTTCGTATTTCTCGCCGGGAGTGCCGCTTTGGGACGACGTGCAGTTGGTGCGCAGCGAAGCTCAGGCGGTAGGCGTGGCGCAGGCCATGGCCGATGCCGCCGCGGTTGTTATGCGCGGCAACGGCGCTGTGGTAGCCGCCGAAGACCTGCAAACGGCGGTGGGACTTACTTGGTATCTGGAAGACGCCGCCCGCATCGAGCTGCAACTGCGCGGTGCCGGCCTGGCGGACGCGCAGGGCGTTCTTACGGCTGGGCAAGCGCAGCAAAGGGCCACGCGCAGCGGCAGGATTTTTGAACGTATGTGGGAATACCTGGGGGCAGGCGATCCGGAATGGGTCGGCGCCGTTTGATTTTTTGATTGGCAGGATAAAAACGAATGAACGAATTCAAGAATTTCATCAACGGGCAATGGGTTGCCACCGGCAAGACCTTTGAAAATCGCAATCCGGTCGACAATAGCCTCATCGGCCCGGTGCACGAAGCCGGCCGCGGCGAGGTCGATGCGGCGGTCCAGGCCGCCAAGGCAGCGCTCAAGGGACCTTGGGCAGGCTTGAAGGTCGACCAGCGTGTCGATCTTCTGCATGCCGTGGCCGACGGCATCAACAATCGCTTCGACGACTTCCTGGCGGCTGAAATCGCCGATACCGGCAAGCCGCATGTGCTGGCCAGCCATGTGGATATTCCGCGCGGCGCAGCCAATTTCAAGGTATTTGCCGACCTCATTCGCAACGTCCCCAATGAAACCTTCGGCATGAACACGCCCGACAATGGCCATGCACTGAACTATGCGGTGCGTGCTCCGCGTGGCGTCATCGGCGTAGTGTGTCCGTGGAACCTGCCTTTGCTGCTCATGACATGGAAGGTCGGCCCCGCGCTGGCTTGCGGCAATACCGTGGTGGTCAAGCCTTCGGAAGACACGCCTGCCACGGCAACGTTGCTGGGCGAAGTCATGAATCAAGTGGGCGTGCCGGCGGGGGTGTACAACGTCGTGCACGGATTCGGTCCGGACTCGGCGGGGCAATTCCTGACCGAGCATCCGCTCGTCGACGGCATTACATTTACCGGCGAAACCAGCACAGGCGAAGCCATCATGAGGGCGGCGGCCAAGGGCGTGCGGCCGGTGTCGTTCGAACTGGGCGGCAAGAACGCCGGCATTGTGTTCGCCGACGCCGATTTCGACAAGGCTGTGGCGGGCATCGCTCGTGCCGCCTTTGAAAACACCGGGCAGGTATGCCTGGGTACCGAGCGCGTCTATGTGCAGCGGCCTATTTTCGAACGCTTTGTTGCGGCCCTTAAACAGCGCGCCGAATCCTTCAAGATGGGCCAGCCGCTCGAACCGGGGGTAAATTTCGGGCCGCTGATTTCCATGACGCACAAGAAAAAAGTATTGAGCTACTACGAGAAGGCCAAGGCCGAGGGTGCGGTAACCGTCACCGGCGGCGGCGTGCCCGCCATGCCGGGCGCGTTAAGCGCGGGGGCCTGGGTCCAGCCCACAATCTGGACCGGCCTGCCAGAAAGTTCCGCCATCATCCGCGAGGAAATTTTCGGGCCGTGCTGCCATATCACGCCCTTCGACACCGAAGAAGAGGTTATCCGGCTGGCCAATGCCACGCCGTATGGCCTGGCTTCATCCGTGTGGACCCAGGACCTGAGCGTCGCCCATCGCATGGGCGCGGCGCTGGAGGTCGGGATTTGCTGGATCAATTCCTGGTTCCTGCGTGACCTGCGCACGTCGTTCGGCGGTGCCAAGCAATCGGGCATCGGCCGCGAGGGCGGTGTTCATTCGCTGGAGTTCTATACCGAATTGCGCAACGTCTGCGTAAAACTGTAGGCGGCCATTATGTCTCCCGAAAAAATTCAACACTATGGCGATGCCTTGTATGAGGCGTTGGCCAGCCGGCGTGCGATTGCACCCTTGACTGAAACCGAGCCCGATATCGTCATTGCCGATGCCTACCGCATTCAGCTGCGCATGATCGAGCGGCGCCTTGCCGAGCGCAACGAGCGCGTCATCGGCAAGAAAATCGGAGTAACAAGCCAGGTCGTCATGGACATGCTCAAGGTCGACCAGCCGGACTTCGGGCACCTGACTTCGGGCATGGTGTATGGCGACGGCGCGGCTATCGAAGCCGATACCTTGATCGCGCCCAAGGCCGAAGGCGAGATTGCCTTCGTGCTGAAGCACGATCTGATCGGACCGGGTGTGACGAACGCCGATGTGCTGCGCGCCACCGAATATGTTTTGCCTTGTTTCGAGATCGTCGATTCGCGCATCCGCGACTGGAAGATACGCATCCAGGACACCGTGGCCGATAACGCCTCTTCGGGCGTGTTCGTGCTGGGCGATGCGGCGATCGATCCACGCAAAATCGACTTGTCGGTGGTGGGCATGACATTGGAAAAGAACGGGGAAATCGTTGCCACCGGCGCCGGCGCGGCCGCGCTGGGCCATCCCGTCAATGCCGTTACCTGGCTGGCCAATACGCTGGGCCAGCTTGGCATGGGACTCAAGGCCGGCGAAGTGATTCTTTCGGGGTCGCTGGCGGCCATGGTGCCGGTGCAGGCTGGCGACAATTTGCGGATGACGTTGGGTGGCGTAGGTTCGGCCAGCGTGCGTTTCATTTAATACGGGAAGGGACATGGCACTCGACGCAACAACTATACAGAAACTGGCGGTACATCTGGACGAGGCGGAGACGCAGCATAAAGAGGTGGTCAAGATCACCGATGCATATCCCGATCTTGATTGGGACGATGCCTATGCCATCCAGGATGCCTTGCGGGGCATCAAGCTGGCGCGCGGCGTTCGCATTGCAGGCCTGAAAATGGGCCTGACCTCGCACGCCAAGATGAAGCAAATGGGGGTGGTCGACCCCGTGCGCGGCTTCCTTACCGATTATGGCATGGTCGCCGACGGCGGCGAATGCGAAATGTCCGGGCTGATCCATCCCAAGGTCGAGGCCGAAATCGCCTTCGTGACCAAGCGCGCACTGTCAGGGCCGGGCTGCCATATCGGCGCAGTGCTGGCGGCAACCGATTTCGTGGTTCCAGCACTGGAAGTGATCGACTCGCGCTACCTGGACTTCAAGTTCGACCTTAAAAGCGTTATTGCCGACAACACGTCGGCTGCGCGCTACGTCGTGGGCGGCAGCGGCGGCAATGCCATAGGACTGGACCTGAAGAACCTGGGCGTGGTCATGGAGAAAAACGGCGAGGTGGTGGCGACCGCGTCGGGCGCGGCGGTGTTGGGGCATCCTGCGCAAAGCGTTGCCATGCTGGCCAATATGCTGGGCGCGCGCGGCGAAGAAATACCCGCCGGCACGCTTATCTTGACGGGCGGCGTGACCGAAGCGGTGGCGGTGGCGAAGGGCGACGTTATCAATGTGCGGTATCAGCACCTGGGTTCGGTATCGCTGCGCTTCGTTTGAAGGCGCGGTGCAGGAAGACGGCTCGGGTAAAGGAAAAATCATGACTCAGAACGGTAAAGTAAAAGTAGCGATCATCGGGTCGGGCAATATCGGCACGGACTTGATGATCAAGGTCCTGCGCCACGGCGAACGGGTGGAAATGAGCGCCATGGTGGGAATCGACCCGGCCTCGGACGGCTTGGCGCGGGCGGAGCGCATGGGGGTCACGGCCGTCTCCAACGGCATCGAGGGCCTGCTTGCGTTGCCGGGATTCGAGGACATCCGCATTGTGTTCGATGCAACTTCGGCCGGCGCGCATGCGCATCACAACGCGGTCCTTCAGCAGCATGGCGTGCAGGTCATCGACTTGACGCCGGCGGCGATCGGCCCGTACGTCATTCCAGCCATCAATCTGGACGAGAAGCTGGATGCGCCGAACATCAATATGGTCACTTGCGGCGGACAGGCCACCATCCCCATCGTCAAGGCCGTGTCGCGCGTGGCCAAGGTGCATTACGCCGAGATCGTCGCTTCGATTTCCAGCCGTTCGGCGGGGCCGGGCACGCGTGCCAATATCGACGAGTTCACCGAGACCACATCCAAGGCAATCCAGGTGCTGGGCGGGGCCACGCGAGGCAAAGCCATTATTGTGCTGAACCCGGCCGAGCCGCCGCTGATCATGCGCGATACGGTATTCACGCTTTCCGAGCCGGGCGACCAGGCGGCCATCGAGGCCAGCATCAAAGAGATGGTGGCCTCGGTGCAGCGCTACGTTCCGGGCTATCGGCTCAAGCAGGAAGTGCAGTTCGACTTGTTCGACGAAAGCCGCCCCTTGAATGTGCCGGGACTGGGCAAAGTCACCGGCCTGAAAACTTCGGTGTTTCTGGAGGTAGAGGGCGCGGCGCACTATCTGCCGGCCTATGCGGGCAATCTGGACATCATGACTTCGGCCGCGCTGGCGTGTGCCGAGCGCCTGGCGGCAACGCGCCTGAGCGACGTGGTGGCGTAAGGAACATGGAGAATTCAATGAACACCAAGAAACTATATATATCCGATGTGACCTTGCGCGACGGCAGCCATGCCATCCGCCATCAGTACAGCATTGCCAACGTCAAGCAAATCGCCAAGGCGCTGGACGAGGCGAAGGTCGACTCGATCGAGGTCGCGCATGGCGACGGCCTGGCCGGTTCCAGCTTCAACTATGGTTTTGGCGCGCATACCGACCTTGAATGGATTGCAGCCGTGGCTGAAACTGTGCAGCATGCCAAGGTCACGACCTTATTGCTGCCGGGGGTAGGTACGGTGCATGATTTGCGTGCCGCCTACGATGCCGGCGCGCGCGTCGTGCGCATTGCGACGCATTGCACCGAAGCCGATATTTCAAAGCAGCACATCGAGTATGCGCGCGAGCTGGGCATGGATACCGTGGGCTTCCTGATGATGAGCCACATGAACGAACCGGCCAAGCTGGCGCAGCAGGCCAAGCTTATGGAAAGCTACGGCGCGACTTGCGTGTACGTGGTCGATTCGGGCGGCGCCTTGAACATGAACGACGTGCGCGACCGCTTCCGCGCCTTCAAAGACCTGCTCAAGCCCGAGACCGAAACCGGCATCCACGCGCATCACAATTTATCGCTGGGCGTTGCCAACTCCATCATTGCGGTCGAAGAAGGCTGCGACCGTGTCGACGCCAGCCTGGCCGGCATGGGCGCGGGCGCAGGCAATGCGCCGCTGGAGGTATTCATTGCCGCGGCCGAGCGCCTGGGCTGGAACCACGGTTGCGATCTATACAAGCTTATGGACGCGGCCGACGACATCGTGCGGCCGTTGCAGGACCGTCCGGTACGGGTCGATCGCGAAACCCTGGCCCTGGGCTATGCGGGCGTGTATTCCAGCTTCCTGCGGCATGCCGAGGCGGCGGGCGCGAAATACGGCCTCAAGACGGTGGACATTCTGGTCGAACTGGGAAGGCGCCGGATGGTCGGAGGCCAGGAAGACATGATCGTCGACGTGGCCCTGGACCTACTGCAAAAGCAGTCGGTTCAGGCGTAACCGGGAATAGCAGGCTGAAGTTCAAAATAAAAGCGCAGCATGTAAAAAATCGCAAGTTTCAAGAACCGCAGGTTCAAACGAAGCCGCAGGCTTAAACAAAAACCACAGGAGACATTATGAAAAAAATTACTGGAGCGGCTTTTATCGCCGGATCCTTGCTGGCCGCCGCAACGGCCCAGGCCGACGTAACCGTCGGGTTTTCGGGGGTGCTTTCTGGCCCCCAGGCGGTGATTGGGCAGGATCAGCACGACGGTTTCATGCTGGCGGTTGAACAACTGGGCGGCAAGTTCGGCGACCAGAAGGTCAATGTGGTCAGCGAAGACGACCAGCTCAAGCCCGATGTCGGTGCGCAGATCATGCAAAAGTTCCTGGAGCGCGACAAGGTCGATGCCATAGTGGGCCTGGGCTTTTCGAATGTGCTGATGGCCGAACTGCGCCGCATTAAAGAATCGGGCGTGGTGGCTATTTCCACCAATGCCGGGCCGGCGCCGATTGCCGGCAAGCTTTGTTCGAACAACTTGTTCGTCATGGCCTGGCAGAACGACACCATGTCCGAAGCCATGGGCCAGTATGTGCAGGACCTGGGGCTCAAGAGCGCCTACTTGATGGCGCCAAGCTACCAGGCCGGCAAGGACAAGCTGGGCGGATTCAAGCGCTATTACAAGGGCACTATCGTCAAGGAAGCCTATACCCCCCTCGGGCAGTTGGATTATTCCGCCGAAATTTCCACTCTGCAGGCGGCCAATCCTGAAGCGCTGTTCGTCTTTTATCCGGGCGGACTGGGCATCAACTTTGTACGCCAGTTGGGCCAGGCTGGTCTGATGGGCAAATTGCCGTTCTTCTCCGAAGGCGCAATCGACTCCAACACGCTGGCCGCTCTCAAGACCCAGGCCGATGGTTCTATATACGGGGCCACCTGGGCTCCCATTCTGGACAACGCCCAGAACACGAAGTTCGTCAAGGCGTTCCAGGACAAATACGGGCGTACGCCGTCCGAATACGCCGCCAACGCCTACGATGCGGCCTATCTTCTGGATGCCTCGGTGCGCAAGCTCAAGGGCGATGTTTCCGACCGCAAGGCTTTCGTGGCCACGGTCAAGGAGATGGGTTCGAAGTTCCCGACGGTGCGCGGCAAGTTCGCCTTCAACACCAACAATATGCCCATCCAGAACGTGTATGCGTTCAAGGCGGTGAAAGAGGGCGACGGCATCGCCGTCAAGAAGCTGGCCACGGTGTTCACCGATCATCAGGACGCATACGTAGGCCAGTGCAAGATGTAACTCTGGCTTTGCCAACCGTGGGCTTGCCGACGTAGAGGCATGAAATCGGCGTCTGCGTCCGACCTTTGCATTCACGTGCAATCCGGAAATGGAATAGTGAAGCCAGTGTGCGCGCAGCCGGGCTGCGGCGCGCGCACTTTTAAACGATATGGAATGGATGCATGAATAGTTCCTTGTTTCTGTCGCAGTTGCTCAATGGCTTGCAGCTTGGCGTGCTGTTGTTTTTGCTGTCGTCGGGCTTGACCCTGATCTTCGGCATCATGAATTTCATCAACCTGGCGCACGGGTCTTTGTATATGATCGGCGCCTTTGTGGGCGCGGCCACCTATAACGCCAGCGGTTCCTTCCTTTTTTCCATCGCGGCCGCCATGGCTTCGGCTGCTGCCGTGGGCTTGATCATCGAGCACCTGGTGGCCAGGCCGCTATATCGCTACGATCACTTGTATCAAGTGCTGGCCACGTTCGGGCTGATGATGTTCTTCAATGAGCTGGCCATCGTCATCTGGGGCAATCGGCCTTACTTTGTCGAGATTCCCGAGGTCATCAGGGGATCCGTCATGATGTTCGGAGCTGAGTATCCGATTTATCGCTTGCTGATTATTGTCGTCGGCGTGCTCGTCGCCTTCGGCGCCTGGTTTCTTATTCAGAGAACGCGCTTCGGCATGCTGACCCGGGCGGGCGCCACCAGTTCGTCGATGGTGGGCGTGCTGGGAGTCAATATCGACCTATTGAAAAAGTCGCTGTTCATGTTGGGGGCTGCATTGAGCGGCCTGGCGGGCACGCTGGCGGGTCCGATACTGTCGGTGCAGTCCGGCATGGGCGATCCGGTCTTGATTCTGGCCCTTGTGGTTATTGTGGTCGGAGGTATCGGCTCGATCCGCGGTGCGCTGCTGGCCGCCATCATCATCGCCATCATCGACACCCTGGGTCGTGCTTATCTGCCTCATTTGCTTGGGTTGGTCCTGGCTCCGGCGGCCGCCAACACGACCGGAACGGCGCTGGCCTCCATGCTCATCTATATTCTCATGGCCTTTGTGCTGGCGTTCAAGCCGCACGGCATCATGAGTTCCGCCAAACGCTGATCGCGGCAAGCCTTGATAAAGGAACTCGACCATGTTTAAAAACAAATCCGCCCTATGGATTGCATTTCTTTTCTTAGTGCTGGCCTGCATACCATTCGTCGCTCATGCGCTGGATGAGCCGTTTTACGTGACCTTCTTTGCGCGCGTGCTGGTATACGCGCTGGCAGCCTGTGCGCTCAATGTCGTTCTGGGGCTGGCCGGACTGGTCAGTTTCGGCCATGCCATGTTTATCGGCCTGGGCTGCTATGCGGTCGGCATACTGAGCCATTACGGAATCAGCAGCGGCTGGATACAGTTGCTGGCGACCATTGCCGTATGCGTCGTTGTAGCGCTTGTGGTCGGCACCGTGTGCCTGCGCACGTCCGGCATAGGTTTCATCATGATTACGCTGGCTTTTTCGCAGATGTTCTATTTCTTGATGATCAGCCTTACCGAGTTCGGCGGCGACGACGGCCTGAATATCTACGAGCCCAGCGACTTCGGCCTGTTTCAGCTTGGCGGCAGCAACGAAGTTTACTGGGCGGCCTGGGCATTGCTGCTGGCATTGGTCGTTTTCCTCTTGCGCTTTCGGAATTCGCCCTTTGGCATGGTGCTGCGCGCCACGCATATCAATCCGCGCCGGGTGGACGCCTTCGGCTATTCGGTATTCTGGGTGCAACTGGCGGCCTACGTGCTTTCCGGCGTCATTACGGGCTTTGCTGGTTTCTTGCTGGCCAATCTTACGTCGTTTGCCTCGCCCAGCTATATAGCCTGGCATGTTTCGGGCGAGCTTATCGTGATGGTGGTGATAGGCGGCATTGGGCTGGTGACCGGCCCCATCATTGGCGCCATTGCCTTTTTGTTGCTGGAAGAAATCCTTAAAGGCTGGACGACGCACTGGATGCTGGTCATGGGACCGGTAATCGTGCTGATCGCCTTGTTGGGCAGGAACCAGTTTTCCTGGCTCAAAGTGTATTTCAATCGCCCCAAGCCCGCCCTGAACAAGGCCGAGCTTGTCAACGAGCGCCGCTTGGCAAGGGAAACCCGATGAATACCGCTATGCTTCCGCTTGCCTTGCGCACGCAAGGCCTGGTCAGATACTTCGGAGGCCTCAAGGCCACCAACGATGTGTCGTTTGATATTGAACCTGGCGAATTGCGCGCCATTATCGGGCCCAATGGCGCCGGCAAGACCACGCTTATCAACCTCTTGACGGGCGAATTGCCTGTCCACGAAGGCCGGATTTTCATTGGCCAGACCGACGTTACTGCGCAGGCCATTCAGCAGCGCGTGGGGTTGGGCCTGCTGCGTTCATACCAGATCACCTCGGTCTTTGATGCATTCACTGTATTCGAAAACGTCTGCCTGGCGGCTCGGCGCAAGCAGGGTGTGGGGTTTGCCGTCTGGAAGCCGCTTACCGCCTATGGCGATGTCGCCGAGCGCGCCCGCCGCGTCATCGAGGATTGCCATCTGGACGAAGTCAAGGACGTCACGGCCGACAGCCTGGCTTATGGGCAACGCCGGCAACTTGAAATTGCCATGGCGCTGGCCGCCGACCCCCGCATTTTGTTGCTGGACGAACCCATGGCGGGAATGAGTGCGGCGGAAGGCGCGGCGGCCATCCAGATGCTGGCCTCGCTTAAAGGCAAGTACACGATTCTGCTGGTCGAGCACGATATGAATGCCGTGTTCTCGTTGGCCGACCGCATCAGCGTTCTGGTGTACGGCAGCATCGTCGCAACCGGCACAGTCGACGAGATACGCAATCACCCCGAGGTGCGGCGCGCATATCTTGGCGACGATGAGGACGCCTGATCCAGGCGTGAATGCAGAGGGCGGCGGCGACCGGCCGAAACAAAACCATAGGATTCGAGCATGCTTTCCATTCAAAACCTGGCGGCCAAATACGGCGCATCGCAAGCCTTGTTCAATGTCGACCTGGAGGTCGGGGCGGGGCAGGTCGTGGGCCTGATCGGGCGCAACGGCATGGGACGCACGACAGTCATCAAATGCCTGTTCGGCTTGCTGCCGGTCGTTGGCGGAACCATACAGTTCGATAATCAGCGCCTTAATGGCCTGGCTTCGTACCGCATCGGCCGTATGGGTATATCGCTGGTGCCCGAAGGGCGCCAGATATTTCCCACCCTTAGCGTCGAAGAAAACCTCATTGCCACGGCCTCGCGCTCGGCAGCTCACGGGCAGTGGACGCTGGAGCGCATCTACAAGTTCTTCCCACGACTGCAAGAGCGTCGGCAAAACCTGGGCACGCAGCTGTCGGGCGGCGAGCAGCAGATGCTGGCCATAGGCCGCGCCCTGATGACGAATCCCCGTCTGCTGGTGTTGGACGAGGCGACCGAAGGTTTGGCGCCTATTGTCCGCGCCGAAATCTGGAAGGTGCTGCAGGAGCTTAAGAACGAAGGCCTGTCCATGATTGTGATCGACAAGAACACCAAGGCCTTGTTGCGTCTGGCCGATTACAATTTCATACTGGATAAAGGCGTTACGGTTTGGCGGGGCAGCTCGCCGGAGCTTGCCGCCCGTCCCGATCTGGTAGACCGTTACGTTGGCGTTTGAGCGCGCGTCAAGGCGCCCATCTCGTCCAGCCGGCCGGGCTTAGGCCGCAAAACTCAGTCCCTTGGCCGGAAGTCCCTCTTCAAGTACCGCAGACTCAACTCGCCAGCGTAAGCTGGCGGTTATGGATTATATTGTCTTGCGCAAATAGAATTGGCGATTTGAAGCCGGAGCCGCTGGCAGCGCTGCCGCGCTCGGCCGGCAATAATTGAAACTATCATCTGGAGGCAGGTTTATGTCGAATAGTATGGACGGCGTTATGCAGGGGCGCGTGCAGTGCCCGCCGCAGGACAGTGAAGCGGGCTATAACTTGCGAGTCGCCTTTCCCGATTTTCCGCAGGTGCTGCAGGGATGGCAAAGTGCAAGCCGCGAGCTGCTGCTGAAGCAGCGCCCCGCGGTCGATATTGCCTATGGCGATCAAGCACTGCAAAATCTGGACTTTTATCGAGCCCCGGCAAACAACACGCCCTTGCTTGTTTTTGTTCATGGCGGATATTGGCAGGGCGGCGACAAGGCGGATGTAGGCTTTATTGCCGCGCCCTATATTCAGGCCGGTATCAGTGTCGCGGTCATCAATTATTCGCTTGCGCCCGCTGCGCGCATCGAAGACATGGTTGTCGAGGTGCGCAACGCCCTGAGGTGGCTGCGAGACAATGCCGAGCATCTTTCCGTGAATCCACGGCGTATTTCCCTGATGGGCCATTCGGCTGGCGGTCATCTCGTCACCATGATGGCCGCCTCTGACGAGGCGAACGATGATTTGCCGGTATTTGAGCATGTGTTTGGGATTAGCGGCGTGTACGATGTGCCGCCTTTGGTGCCGTCGTCCATTAACAATGCATTGGGACTGGATGCCGCTCGCGCCGAAGCGCTAAGCCCGATTGCCAAGGCAGCTCCCAAGACTACTCGCGTGCACACGTTTGTAGGTGAAAACGAAACCGAACAGTTCCATCTGCAGGCGGCAGCGCTGGCGCAGTCGTGGGGGCAGGCGGTGGTAGCGCATTACAGCGTGCCGGATACCCATCACTTCACGGTGTTGGATCTGCTGGGCGATCCGGCATCGATCTATAGCCAGACCATCGTCAAGGCTATCAGCAACTGAACAATCTGGAGTCGTTTTGACCACGAAGCAAAGTGCGAGTCCCGCCTTTCAAGGCAAGGCCAAGCAAAGTAGTCTTGTTCCCGGGCACACGGCAGTGCCCGTCTCGTCCGACTGGGTTGCACGCAGTCTGCGCAGCGTCTGGCATCCGTGCACGCAAATGCAGCATCATGAAACCATGCCGCTGGTTGCGGTAAGCCATGGGCGCGGCGCCTGGCTGTACGACCACGAAGGCCGCCGTTATCTGGACGGCATCAGCTCCTGGTGGGTCAATCTTTTCGGCCACGCCAACCCCCGCATCAACGCCCAGCTTAAAGATCAACTGGATCGCCTCGAGCATGCCATGCTGGCCGGCTTCACCCACGAGCCGGTGGTCCAGCTCTCGGAACGCTTGTCCACGCTTGCCCAGAATGTGCTGGGTCACTGTTTTTATGCTTCCGACGGAGCTTCGGCGGTCGAGATAGCCTTGAAAATGAGCTTTCATTTCTGGCGCAACAGCGGCCGCGAGCAAAAGCAGGAATTCGTCTGCCTCAAGGACAGCTATCACGGCGAAACCGTTGGCGCCCTGGGCGTGACCGATGTGGCTTTGTTCAAAGACGCTTATGGGCCTTTGCTGCGCCAGGCGCATATCGCGCCGTCGCCCGACGCTCGCGGTGCGCGGCCCGGCGAAACTGCCGCCGGTGTCGCCCACCGGGCAATTGCGGGGCTGGAAGCGCTGCTGCAAGAGCGCGCCGACCGGATCGCGGCCGTCATTGTCGAGCCGCTGGTCCAGTGCGCCGCCGGCATGGCCATGTACGATGCGCTCTACCTGACCGAGCTGCGGCGGGTATGCGACGCTTACGATGTGCACATGATCGCCGACGAGATCGCCGTGGGCTGCGGGCGCAGCGGCACTTTCTTTGCCTGCGAGCAGGCCGGCGTATGGCCCGATTTCTTGTGTTTATCCAAGGGTATAAGCGGAGGCTACCTGCCCTTGTCGCTGGTCATGACGCGCGAACATATATACCGGGCTTTTTACGATAACGACGTAACCCGCGGTTTTTTGCATTCCCACTCCTACACCGGCAATCCCCTGGCATGCCGGGCCGCGTTGGCGACTTTGGACATTTTTGCCGAAGACGATGTGCTCAACGTCAACCGTCAGCGGGCTGCCAGGCTGACCCAGGCATTGCAACCGCTGGCGAAGCATCCACGCGTGCGGCACTTTCGCAACCAGGGCATGATTTGGGCTTTCGACGTGGTATTCGATGGCCCGGAACAGCAGTCCGGTTTCGCGCGCCGCTACTTTACGTCCGCCTTGCAGCACGAGCTTTTGCTTCGTCCTATCGGCAATACGGTGTATTTGATGCCGCCGTATATTCTTGACGACGACGATATCGAGCACCTTGCCAGTCGTACACTGACTGTTTTGAATGAAGTGCTGAACTTGTCATGACTACGAAGCAAAGCGCGGACTCCGCCGCTACAGGCGAGGCCAAGCAAGGCAATGCTGCCCCATCACCCAAATCCTCGCCGAGCAATGGCGCGGAAGCTTCGGCCTTGCCCTTGCAGCCGGAATTTTCCAACCTGAAGTCGTTGGCGTTGATTCAGCGTGAACTGGCCTCGCTGGAGCAGCGCGGCCTGCGCCGCAGTTTGCGTCAGGCCGACACGCCGTGCGCCCCGCGGGTGCAAGTGCAGGGTCGTCCCTTGCTGGCATTCTGCAGCAACGACTACCTTGGCCTGGCTGCCGACGGGCGCGTTGTAGAGGCCCTGCGGGAAGGCGCCTTGAAGTACGGAGCGGGTAGCGGGGCGTCGCATCTTATCAGCGGGCACAGCCGCTCTCACGCGGTACTGGAGGAACGGCTGGCCGGTTGGCTGGCGCCGTTCGTGCCTTCGTCCCGTGCCTTGTATTTCAGTACCGGCTATATGGCCAACCTGGGCATCATGACCGCACTGGCCGCCATGGACGGACAGGCCGAATTCTTTTCGGAAGCCTTGAACCACGCCTCGATCATCGACGGCATGCGCCTTGCGCGTGCGACTGTCAAAGTCTATGCCCACGGCGATATACAGGCGCTGGAGCAGTTGTTGACGGCCAGCACGGCAGCGACCAAGGTGGTAGTGACGGACAGTGTCTTCAGCATGGATGGCGACCTGGCTCCGTTGCCGCAGCTATTGCAATTATGTGAACGTCATGGCGCCTGGCTGGTGGTCGACGATGCCCACGGCTTTGGCACCATGGGTTCCGAAGGCCATGGCGTGTTGCAGCATTTCAATATTCGCTCCGAACATCTGATTTATTTGGGCACCCTGGGCAAGGCGGCCGGGGTCAGCGGAGCCTTTGTGGCCGCTCATGCCAGCGTTGTCGACTGGTTGGTGCAAAAGGCCAGATCCTATATTTACACCACCGCTTCGGCGCCGGCCCTGACTCATGCTTTGCTGACCAGCCTGGACATTATCGAGAGTCCGGAAGGGGCGCAACGGCGCGCCCACGTGCAGTCCCTTATTCAAATCCTGCGGGCCGAACTGGTTTCCCGGCCCTGGCAATTGCTTGAATCCGACACCAGTATCCAGCCTGTCATTGTCGGCGCCAATGGGGACGCCATGAACGTGGCGGCCCGATTGCTGGACCAGGGCTTGTGGGTGCCGGCTATCCGGCCCCCTACTGTACCGCCGGGGACGGCAAGGTTGCGCGTCACACTGTCGGCCGCGCACACCGCTGGCGAACTGCGGCAATTGATATTGGCATTGAATGAATTGGGTAAAGGCTGGGCGATATGAGCAAAGAAGCATCAACGGGCTTTGCCTGTTTTGTGACGGGCACGGATACTGAAATAGGCAAGACGCTGGTTTCGAGCGCCTTGTTGTATGCATTGGTCCAGAAGGGCGGGCGGGCGGCGGGAATGAAGCCGATCGCCGCAGGTACGCAACTGGTGCAAAGGGAGTGGCACAACGAGGATGTCGACAGCCTGGTCGCGGCGGGCAATCTTGATTTACCGCTGGAACTTGTTACCCCATATTTGTTCCATGATGCCATTGCGCCCCACATTGCCGCCCACCGCGAAGGGGTGGAGATGCGGCTCGAGCACATTCTGGATTGCTATGCCGCCATTGCCGCGCAGGCCGATGCCGTGGTGGTCGAAGGAGTGGGCGGGTTCCGCGTGCCGCTGTCGCCGGGGTTCGATACGGCCGACCTTGCCGCCCGCCTGGCCTTGCCGGTAGTGCTGGTGGTGGGTCTGCGCCTGGGTTGCATCAGCCATGCTTTGCTGACTGCCGAAGCCATAGCGCAGCGGGGCCTTCCGCTTGCGGGCTGGGTGGCCAACACCGTCGATGCCGACATGCCGTTTCTGGCCGAGAACGTCGATACTTTAAGGGCCCGGCTGCCGGCGCCTTTGCTGGGCGTCATTCCCCGGTTGGCCGCGCCGTCGGCCAAAGCGGCCGCTGGTTTTGCCGACTTCTCGATGTTGCCCGGGTGGCCCGGCGCCTAGGCCGGCGGCGGGCGCTGCTTTGATCTATCTTTCAACTGGAATTCAACGTTGTTATGCAAGGTAACAACAGCACGCGGTGGCTGCGCACAGTCCCGCATTTGCATTCGTTTTCAGCTTGCATTCATGTTGCTCATTTTTACAGTCGAATCGGAAACGTAGCGCTGTGCGCCGAACTAAATCGGTGCGCGCCGTTCTTAGCTTCAGAGTCTTGCACATCAGCAGGCTCTCGCCGGGAGGCATAGGCCGCCAGGCAACTGTTATTGGAGTCGTTTAAATGACCAAAACTACGCGTATTGCACTAGCTTTATCTTCTTCGATCTTGTCTCTGGGCGTAGCGCTGGCGCCAACCGCTTTTGCGGCCGGAACGCAGCAAGCCAAGACGACACACGCTAAATCGGCGCATCACCACAAGGCTAGCAAGGCCAAGTCGGCTGCCAAGGCCCCGGCAGCGAAACAGTCTGCACAGCCCGCAGCCAAGGCGCAATAAATAGATAGCTACGTTATAGCGGCTCTTTCAAGCCGTTCAAAAAGAACCCGGCATCGCTCGGGTTCTTTTTTGCCGTTTTCCCCCTTTCTTCAAAGGACTTCCCGGGCGGGCTTTTCTCTCTGGGCTTGAATCAGGGTAAAGTTGCCAGTGGCGCGCCGACCAGGTCGCGTTTTCCAATGGGCAATTCGCTATTTCAGGAGTCTAGAGTCGTGAGCAACGCCAACTTGTATGCATTACTGGAGTCGGGTTTTCCCGCCGACCGTTTCTCTGTCGCCATCCAGACGCCCAACAAATCGTATTCATGGAATGACATAGAAACGCTGTCCGCGCAGTATGCCAACTTGTTGGCCAGCTTCAACCTTGAAGCGGGCGCCCGCATAGCCGTGCAAGTCGAAAAATCGCCGGAAGCTCTCATGCTGTATTTGGCGGCATTGCGTGCCGGCCTTGTGTATCTGCCGCTCAATACGGCCTACCGCGAAGCCGAAGTGGCGTACTTTTTGAGCGATGCCGAACCCTCTGTCGTGGTGTACCCGCAAAGCAGCCTGCCATGGATGCAAGCCTTGGCGCGCGATGCCGGCGGTGCTCGGGTATTGACCCTGGAAGAGGATGGCAGCGGCTCCTTGCCGGCAATGGCGCAAAGCCAGGCCCGCAGCTTTGCCACCGTGGCTTGCGGCAAAGACGACCTGGCCACCATTCTTTACACTTCGGGCACCACAGGCCGCAGCAAGGGCGCGATGTTGTCGCATGGCAACCTGGCGGCGAATGCCCAAACCCTGAAGGCCTACTGGGGCTGGCGCAGCGACGACGTATTGCTGCATATGCTGCCTATCTTCCATGTTCACGGCTTGTTCGTGGCGTCGCACGGCGCCTTGCTGGCAGGCGCAAAAACAATATGGCTGCCCAAATTCCAGGTCGAAGACACCTTGCGGTATCTGCCTGAATGCACAGTCATGATGGGTGTGCCGACATATTACGTACGCTTGCTGGCCGACGAGCGCTTTACCCGGCCGCTTTGCCGCAATATGCGCCTGTTCATTTCCGGTTCGGCGCCTTTGCTGACCGAGACCTTCGCCAGCTTTCAGCAGCGTACCGGACACACGATACTCGAGCGCTACGGCATGAGCGAAACCGTCATGCTTACTTCCAATCCTTACGATGAGTCGGCCGGCCGGCGCATTGGCGGCACAGTGGGGCGGGCTTTGCCGGGGGTAGAGGCCCGGGTAGTGGACGACGCCAATACGGTGCTTGGCGCCGGCGAAATCGGCAATGTGCAGGTGCGTGGGCCCAATGTATTCGCCGGATATTGGCGCATGCCCGAGAAAACCCGCGAAGAGTTCGCGCCCGGCGGCTGGTTCAAAACCGGGGACGTCGGGCATTGGGGGGCGGCGTCAAGCAACGACGGCGAGCCGACCCAGGATATTCCTTCCGATTATTTGACGATAGTCGGGCGCAGCAAGGATTTGATTATTTCTGGCGGGTTCAATGTATACCCCAAGGAAATTGAAATGATCATCGACGATATGCCCGGCGTTGCCGAGTCGGCAGTCATCGGCGTGCCGCACCCTGATTTCGGCGAAGCCGTAGTGGCCGTGCTGGTGCCTCGGGCCGGGGCGGATATCGACGTTGCCGCGTTGCAGTCCCGTTTGAAAACGCTGATCGCCAATTTCAAAGTGCCCAAGCATATCGAACTTATCGACCAGTTGCCGCGCAATACCATGGGCAAAGTACAGAAGAACATGCTGCGCGACAACTACAAGAGTTTATGGGCGTAGTGTCCCGAGATGGCATCGTGCTGCCGTCTACAGATAAGGGCTGGCCAGCCAGATGATCCTATTGCGCAAACGCTTCCTGAAGGGCATGGCGGCAAGGCTTTCGGGAGTGATGCGATCCGAGTTGCGGATCTCGGCGTCGATCAGTTGTTCTATGGTCCGCGCCGTGTCGTGGCTGTAAATCTCGATATCCAGTTCGAAGTTCAGGCGCAGGCTGCGCGGGTCCAGGTTGGACGAGCCCACATATGACCAGGCCCCATCTATGGTTATAAGCTTGGAGTGATTGAAATTGCCGCGCGCACTCCATACGCGGCAGTTGTTGCGTATGACCTGATCCAGTTGCGCGGTCATTGCGTAATTCACCAGGCGCAAATTATTGCTGCCCGGAATGACGATGTCCACCGTTATACCTCGCCGCGCGGCGGTATTGATGGCTCCTAGAAGCGTGGCGTCCGGCAGAAAGTAGGGCGACTGCACGCGGATATGCTTTTGCGCCACGGCAAACGCGCCCAGCAACATATTGTGCGTGTTTTCAATGAACCGGTCCGGCCCCGAGCGGATGCAGCGGGCCGGAGCGTGAGGCTGGGGCGGGTCCCAGGTCTCGCAGCACCACGTGTCGTACGGCAGCATCTCCTTGGTGGTGAACTCCCAATCCTGCGCAAAAACCGAAATCAATTGCAGGACGATGGGACCTTCCACTTTGAAGTGCGTATCGCCGCAGGTCTTCTCGCCGGCCACGGCGGTAACGAATTCGGCGCGGATATTCATGCCTCCCGTAAACCCGATGCGCCCGTCGACGACCAGGATTTTGCGGTGGCTGCGTAAATTGGCGTAGGGCATGCGCATGCCCAGCGGGTTGGTCATGAACAGGGCAGTGCGGATACCCCGCTTGCGCAGCAGTTTGATGATGGGCGGACGCGAATATTTCGAACCAATAGAATCGATCAGGACACGGATCTCGACCCCGCGTTCTTGAGCTCGAGTCAAGGCATCGACGATTTTTTGGCCTTCGCTGTCGTGATCGAAAATATAGGTTTGCAAGGCAATAGACTTGGTGGCCTCGTCTATGGCCTGGATCATGGCCGGATAGGTTTCATCGCCGCCTTGCAGCAGCACAATATGATTGCCGTTGCGCAAAGGGTGGTGGCTGACTTTGTCGCCCAGTATGCTTAGCGATTCGAACTGTGGCGCGGAATGGCTGGCAATGTCCAGGGCTTTGGGCACCGGCAGCCGGGCATATTCTTTAAGCGACTTGTCGCGCTGTTGCGAAATCTGGTCGCGCCGGATGCGATTGATCCCGGCTATCAAGTATAAAAACGGCCCGAACAGCGGCGACATAATGACTACGCCCACCCAACTGATGGCGGCGCGCACGTCGTTTTTAGTCATGGCAGCATGGACGGCCGCCGCCGCGCTGGCACTTACGGTAACCAGGAAGACAAGGTGGGGCCAGTACTCTTGCAATAGTATATGCAGCGTCATAAATACCAGGGCTCGCGGTAACGCCCGTTGAATGCTAACAAGCATTCCGCCGGGCAATCAATAAGTTAAGGCGGGATAAACGGGCTTTAAGCCAAGCGCAAGCTAAGTATATAGAAGCCCCGCAAGATTCCAAATACGCCGCCATGAACTTATTTCAAGTTCATGCTAGAATCTCGGTTTCTTCGAGGCATAATGCCTGGCAAGAACAGTGGTGACCGTAGCTCAGTTGGTAGAGTCCCGGATTGTGATTCCGGTTGTCGTGGGTTCGAGCCCCATCGGTCACCCCAAAAATTCCTTTATTTTCGATGAATTGCGAATTCCAGTCTATTTTGCAATACGAAAATTAGAAGCAATAATAAAAACTTTAGAAGCTGGGCCCCGAAAAGCCACGATACGCTTGCCTGTGTTTACTGAAATATAGGTAGATAGGCGACGGCGGCAGTTTTTGCTTGAGCTCGTTTTGTAGCTGGCATTGCCGTGAAGAGGCAGGCAAGCTTCACCTGCAGCATGTGGAAACGATTGGTCATAAATGCTCGTCCATCGCTGAATCGGCTTATGTAAACTCAGCGCATCGTATTCAGAAGGGCAAGCCCATGAAAATTCAAAAGTTGCTTATAGTCAGCGCTCTGTTGGCGGCGCCGTTTTCCGCCGGCGCGGATTCCTGGAAAGATGATGGCGGCTACGGTTATCGAGACAGGCGCGAATTCAAGCAGGAATACTGGGAAGGCAATTGCAAGGTAAAGCGCGAATATAAGAAAAACGGGGAGTACAAAGAAAAGCGCAAATGCAAAGAGCCCGAGTACAGGTACTATGAACGCGAGCCGGTGTATCGCTCTGGTGGGCCAGCAATTATTATTGATCCGGTAATCAGGATTGGCGTCGAGTTGGACTGAGCCTTCGACCCTAGTCGACGTCTGGTGCACGCGGGCCCGCATCTATGCGAAGTTTCTGCTTTACGCCGACGCTATAGTTTCCGTAAACCCTGTTTCGACGGAGGTGGTATGAAATTGCTCATTTCAGTTTTGGTGGCGCTTATCGTGGCCGGCTGCACCTTACCGGCCGACAACATGACGTCCGACCGCTATTCCAGCGTTGTGCAAAAGCCAGTAGAAAAGCCCTATGCTGGCTTATGGAGCGGAACCAGCGGCTCCGCCTTAATGACACTACGCATTGATAAAGACGGTCGAGGTATATCCTGTTCTTCCCGTGACGGGAAGGATTCAGTAAGCAAGCTTAAGCTGTCCGACGGCACGCTTTATTTCCAGGATGGGACCAAGATGGCATTGACGTACGCCGATGGCTACATCGACGGCACTCCGTCATCACCCTCTACTGATTCGCAGACTATCCGCTTTGCCAGGGATACCGGCCTTATCAACGCTTCGCCGTACTGCAGGGAACGGTTGCAGCAACCCTATCTATAGGCGGTCCTGACGTACGGACCGGGTACGGCGCTTCAGCGCCGTGCCAGTGTGCCGAACCCCGTTGCTTCGTACATTTCTATAGTCAGATTCTGTGCCGTACCGCCGGGAGCTATGGCAAAGGTTACGGCGGAGCGCGAACCGGGCGTGGCCATTTCGCCGCCAGGTTCGAACACGAATACATTGCCGGACCAGTGCTGCAACGTCTTTGTGTGTTTCGATGGGCCCATAACAAGAATCAAGTCGCCGCCTTGTTGCTGAATTTCGGCGTCGCCAAAATAGTCATTGGCATAGGTGCCTATATAGGCTTGCGGCGGCAATGGGGGAACCGGGTTTTCAGGTAGAGGTTGGCCGGCAAATTTTCCTGTCGCTGCGGTCATCTCGTCGAACTTGGGCTCGAAAAATTCGAACCAGTCGCGGCTGCTATGGCCAAGCTTGATCAGGTCCATGTATGTGGCGCTTACTGTTTCGGCGGCACCCACCGGAAGCGCGTTGGTCAGGACGACGATGCCTGTGCCTGCGGACGGAAGCAGAGCGAAGCTGGTGGACGCGCCCATGATGAATGCACCGGAGTGACTAAGTTGAATATTGCTGCCCGACGCGGGAACCGAGACATTGAACCCATAGCCATAGTAGCCGGTGGAGTCGCCTTCGGCGGCGGGCGGCATCGTAAGCATTTGGGGGCTTATGGCAGGCGCGAGAGCCGCGCCTGGGATGATTTGCTGTTCGCGGTATTTGCCGTCTTGCAGCACCAGCGTCATCCAGTTTGCCATGTCCGAAACGCTGGAACTGACCCCGCCCGCGGGCGATTGCGGATCGGGCTGTCGTTGCGGGCCGGGCTGGAAAACGCCATTGAGTCGAATGTGCGGATAGGCTCGGTCGGAGCGCGCCATGAAGTCCGCGTAGCGGGAGCTGGTGGCGTTCATGCCCAGCGGGCGATAAAGCACCTGGTCGGACAGGCTTTCCCAGTCGATGCCCGAAGCCACGGCAACGGATTGCGCCGCTGCAGTCAATCCGAAGTTGGTATAAGCATAATGAGTGCGCAAAGGCTCAACCGGCAGAAAGCGCAGACGTTCCAGCACTTGCCTGCGGTCGTACCCCAGGTCCTCAAGGTCGTCGCCCGCATGATCGGGCAGTCCCGAACGGTGTGCATAGAGATCGCCAACAGTGACTTGGGCGGTGCTGGCTGGGTCTTTCAAGGCAAACCACGGCAGGTTTTTTACCACGGGCGTGTCCCACGAAACAATCCCTTTGCCCACCTGAGTCGCTACCACCGTGGCGCCTACGGATTTAGATAGCGACGCCAGTTGGAAGACGGTGTTGACATCGATGAGGTCGGGCGCTCCGAGCCGGCGCACTCCGAAGCCTTTGGCGTAAACGGTCTTGCCCCGGTGCACTACGGCAACCGCCATGCCCGGAATGCCCGATCTGGCAAGGACATCGGCAACGAGCGCGTCAAGCTGCGCCACGGCATTTGCCACTTGTGCCGATTCGATGGCCTGGGCCGAAGGAGGCGACCCGTCGCTGCAGGAGGTCAGGGCCATGAGAGCCACGGCGCTAGGTAAAACCTTGAAAAGCCGTGCAAGCATATGGACCCCTGTCGAGCAAGAAATTGATTTTGGATTTGCCGCGAAACGTTGCTGAATTTGTCTAATAATACGTCTGCTTGACCCGCCTTGACATCAGCAAATAACACGTCCAGGTCGTCGCAAAAAGTATTGTGGCCGCCAGCGCGGAATAATCGTGTTCGACGATATAGTCGCTGAAGTACGAATCGGCCATGGCCAGTTCGGTTGCAGCGGCCACGGGACCGGCCAGCCAAAGGCCGGCGATAATGGCTTTTACCGCCCAGGCGGTGTAGCGCTTTATCATTGGCAAAATGGCGCAGGCCACCAGCACCAAGGCTTCAAGCCATGCGAGCTCTTTGGCGTAGGCAAGGTAGGTCATGTAAGTAGGGTCGTTCATGGCCGACGGAATCAGCGTTTGAAGCTGGCTCTTGACGCGGTAGAACTCGCCCAGTTCCTGCGCAGCCCAGAACAAAAGAAAGGCTGAAAATACCACCAGCCAGCCGCCGTAGCCTTTAAGGCTGGCCACTGCGTTGTCGCCGATATTAGTGGCCGATCTGCCCGTCAGTGCGGCCAGCACGGCCACAATAATAAAGATGGCAAAGTGCCAGATACTCCATGTCCCCATTTCGCTTTCCTGCAAGAACTTGACGAATTTACTTTTTGTTTCTTAACAGGCTTACGATAGCACGGACCGCCCGCGGCACGGCTGCTAGGCAGTCGACCGACTGACAAGGCCTGCTGATATTCAGCACTCGATAATATTCACCGCAAGCCCGCCCAGCGATGTCTCTTTGTATTTGCCCATCATGTCGGCGCCTGTTTCGCGCATGGTCTTGATGACCTGGTCCAGGCTGACGTGATGAGCGCCGTCGCCTTGCAGGGCAAGGCGGGCGGCGGTGATGGCTTGCACGGCCGCCACCGCGTTGCGTTCAATGCAGGGTATTTGCACCAGTCCTTTGACCGGATCGCAGGTCAGGCCCAAGTGGTGCTCCATGCCGATTTCCGCGGCGTTTTCTACTTGTTGGGGAGTGCCGCCCAATACGGCGCACAAGCCCGCGGCCGCCATGGAACAGGCTACGCCTACTTCCCCCTGGCATCCGACTTCCGCGCCCGAAATCGAGGCATTCTCTTTATAAAGCAGGCCGATTGCGCCACTGGTCAACAGAAAGTCGATGACGCCCGCGTCGGTGGCGCCGGGAATGAAGCGCTGGTAGTAAAGCAGGACAGCCGGGACGATGCCGGCCGCGCCATTGGTGGGCGCGGTAACGACTCGGCCGCCGGCGGCGTTTTCTTCGTTGACCGCCAACGCAAAAAGAGTGACCCAGTCGACGATGCGCAAGGGGTCGCCGCCGGCCGCATCCGAGGGATGCTGCAGTTTGTTGTAAAGGGCGGCCGCTCGCCGCCCAACGCGCAGGCCGCCGGGCAATGTGCCCTGGGTATCGCAGCCACGCTGTATGCAGTCTTGCATGGTTTGCCAGATCTTCAGAAGACCGGCGTCGATCTGCTCATCGTCGCGCCAGTGCTTTTCGTTGCGCCGCATGATCTGGGCCACCGAGCACTTGTGTTGGTGTGCGTGCGCCAAAAGCTCGCTGGCGCTATGAAAGGGCAGCGGCAGCACGGCGTCTTGCTGTGGCGCCAGCCCTGTTTCAAGCATTTGTTCACTGACTACGAACCCGCCGCCCACAGAATAGTAGATTTTGCTGTCGACGACGGCAAGCCTGGCATCAAGGGCCTGAAAGCGCATGCCGTTGACGTGGCCCGGCAGATTCTCACGATAATTGAAGATCAAGTCCTCGGCTTCGTCGAAGTAGATCGGGTGCTTGCCCATTACGATCAGCTTTTTGCAAGCGCGGATATCGACAAGTCTTTCCGGTATGGAGTCGATATCGACCGTGTCGGGCGCATAGCCTTCCAGGCCCAGCATGATGGCGTGGTCGCTGGCGTGCCCCTTGCCCGTGGCGCCCAAGGAGCCGTACAGCACGACGCGGATACGCTCGACCTGGGCGAGTAGGCCGTTTTCGTGCAATTGGGCGGCAAACAGGCGAGCAGCGCGCATAGGACCCACCGTGTGGGAGCTTGACGGGCCAATTCCAATTTTGAACAAGTCGAATACGCTGATTGCCATGAGGAGCCCCTCTTGTGTGGCGAAGCCGGTGCCGATTGACCTGGAAGCTGAACTATTTATTCAACCCCTAGCAAATCGTAAACCCTGCGCACGTACTCGCCGAATTCGCTTTGCGTTTTCAAAAGCAGATGGCGTGGGGCCGGCAGGTCTATGGCGAAGAAGTCCGCCATGCGGGCGGGGCCTGCTGTCAGCACCGCGCAATGGGTGCCCAGGAACACGGCCTCTTGAATGCTATGGGTGACCACCACGAAGGTTTTCTTGGTTTCGCCCCAGATGCGAAGCATCTCCAGGTTCATCTTTTCGCGCGTCAGCGCATCCAGCGCTCCAAAAGGTTCGTCCATGAGGACCAGCTTGGGGTCATGGATGAGTGCCCTGGCAATGGCCGCGCGCTGCTGCATGCCGCCCGACAGCTCGTACGGCAGCTTGTCGGCAAAGCCCGTCAGGCCCACCATGTCGAGCAATTCGTGGGCCCGCGCTGTAGCCGCCTTCTTGTTCAGCCCCAGGATGCCGGCCGGCAAGAGCACATTATCGAGAATGGTGCGCCATTTAAGCAGCAGGGGCTGTTGGAACACCATGCCGACGTCGCGCCCTGGGTTGAAGACATTGTTGCCGCCGCCTATCTGCAGTGTGCCGCCGTCGTGGTCGTGCAGGCCGGCCAATATTTTAAGCAAGGTCGACTTGCCGCATCCGGACGGGCCCACCAACGACACCATGTCGCCTTCGTAAATATCCATCGACACGTCGGAGACGGCCAGGAACTCTTCGTTGCGCTTGCGGTAAACCTTGCGCAATTGGCGCATCTGAATAAGCGGTTCACCCGAGCGCGCTGGAACGGAGTTGGCCTGGATTTCGGAAACAGTCGTTGTCATGCCAGCCACCTTGTAAGGTTGTCGCGCACGAAGGCGTCGTCGCTAAGGTCTCCGTGCAATTTGTATACGCGGTCGATTTGTTCCGATTGGCCGGGGCCCATGGTTTCATTGGGATCCAGGCACCAAATGCCTTCCAGCAGGCCCTGGCGGCGCAGGACTTCGTGGCAACCGGCAATGCAGCCTTGAAAATTATTGGCAACGTCGAAAAACGCCGAGTTGCAGTCGGTCACGCGCGAGTCCAGTGCCAGCAGCTCGGGGCTGAGCGTGCCGTTGCTGCGGGCCAGTTCGGCCTTGATCTGGGCCAGTTGCTTTGCGGCGCTGGCCGTCCATACCGACCAGTGGCCCAGCAAGCCGCCGCGAAAACGCACGGTGACCGGCTGGCCGTTGCGCATGGCGGTAAAGGGCAAGGCCAGATCCAGGACAATATGGTCGTCGTTGCCGGTGTACAGGAACACACGCTCTTCCGCGCCGGCATCGACGATTCCGCGCACCACGTCGATGGTGCGATAGCGATTGAAAGGTGCCACCTTGATGGCCAGGACGTTGGGGATCAGGGCAAAGCGGCGCCAGAAGTCGCTGGACAAGGTCGGGCCGCCAACCGCGGTTTGCAGGTAGAAGCCGATAAGCGGAATCTCCTGGCTGACGGCCTCGCAGTGGGCGATGAGCTCGTCTTCAGATGCCGAGGCCAGCGCGGCCAGGCTGAGCAGGCCGGCGTGATAGCCCAAGCCCGCGGCTATGCGCGCTTCGGCGCAAGCCTGCTTGGTGTTGCCGCACAGGCCCGAGATCATGATCATCGGCCGGGACGTCCAGGCCTGCTGGTCGTCGATGGCCGCGGCCAGCACGGTCTCGTACAAGCCATGTTCGCGGATGTTGAATTGCGTGGTGTGCACGCCCACGGCCAGGCCGCCGGCCCCAGCGTCGACATAGTACCGAGTCAGTGCGCGCTGGCGGCGGCGGTCGAACTGGCGTTGCGCATCCAGGGCGAGGGGATGGGCTGGAATGACCGTGCCTTGCGCGAACTGCGTCAGGATTTCCTGGGGAAGATCGGATCGTTGCAATGGCATGAGGGCTCCTGAATGTGTGGCTATCCGAACTCCGGCCCGGCGATAGCGTGTATGAAGGCGGTCATTCCTTGCGGTGCGGCCTCGCCCATCGCCATGCGGGCATAGCCGCGCTGCGGGGTGAAACCAGCCGCGCACAGGTGTTCGCGCATAAGGGGGCGTTCGTCGGGCACGTCGATGAATAAAGGCTCCGCCGTGGTGCTGGCGATGCTGCTTAGCAACGCCGCGGCGGCTTGTTCGTCGCTGGCCAGCAGCGGGCCGATATGGCGGGCTATGCGGCCGGCGCGAACAATGGCAATTGCCTGGGCATGGCGCACGACATCGGTGTCGCCGCGCTGCATCAGGTCGGCCAATACGGCTGGCCGCGCGAATCCCAGCGCCTGGGCGTCAAGCGCCGCAATGGTGTCGGGGGCGATCGGCATGGGCGGTCTTGCATCCGGCTGAATGCCTGGAGCGCCGGCGCGGTGCCAGCGGGTAAGCCGCCACAAGGGCGCAAACGAGTACTGGCTGTACAGTCTTTCGCCATCGGGTGTGGCGTCAAGCATGGCCGTACGCTTCATGGCCTGGACTTCTTTCAGGCAGTGCTCGAATACGGCGCGTCCCAGACCCCGGCCGCGAAATTGCGGCGCCACCAGGATCAGGCTGATCCAGGCGGCGTGTTCTCCCAGAGGCAGGACGGCGCCGCTGGCGACAATGCGGGCATGCTCGTCTCGCACGACATGAATGGACCCCAGGCGGCCGAATAGCGCCCAATCTTGCGGCGTCTGGTTCCAGCCGCTTTGCTCGACCAAGGTGTCCAGCATAGCCTGGCTGTCCGCGGTAAGGACGGACAGCGTGCCGACTTCGATGAGGCGAGGTTCAGTATTTGCCATCGCGGGATTCGAACTTGGTTGGCTTGCCATATAGCTTGCCGCCGTGCTGCGTCCAGTCGGCAACCCAGTTGATCTGCTGCGAAAGCGGAACTCGCGGATAGCCGAACAGGCGTTCGGCTTCGCCGGTGTTCATGAGCCAGGCAGTAGGGGCTTCTTCGCCGGTAATGATGGCAGGCTTGTTGAAGCGCCGCCCGAACTCTTCAGCCAGCCAGCGTATGGATGTGGTTTCCGGGCCGCTGACGTTCAGCGGCGAAGTGGGTACGGTGGCCTGGGTCAGGCAGCGCAGGGCCTGCGAGTTCGCGTCGCCCTGCCAAATAACATTGACATGGCCCATGGTGACGTCCACCGGTTCGCCGCGCCAGACTTTGGTGGCCACATCGGACAGCACTCCGTAGCGCAGGTCGATGGCGTAGCTTAGGCGGAACAGCCGGCCCGGGGTGGAGTATTGTTGCGAAAAATATTCGAACAGGCGTTCGCGCCCGACGCAGGAGTTGGCATATTCGCCTGGCGGGTTGGGCGCCAGGCTTTCGTGCGCGCCCTGGCCGTTGACCGGCACGAACGGATAGACGCAGGCGGTGGAAAACGCCACGATGCGCGACGTTGTGAAGGTTTGCGCCACAAGAGCCGGCACATGTACATTCATGGCCCAGGTGAGCGCATTGTTCGCGTCGGCGCCGAACTTGTGGCCCGCCATGAAGATGATGTTCGCGCATTTGGGTAGTTGGGCCAGCGCCTGCGCGTCGAGCAGGTCGCAGGCTATGGTCTGGATGCCGCTGTCTTCAAGCATTTTGCGAACCAATGGGTCGCTGAAGCGCGCGACGGCGATGACGCGGCGTTCCGCGGGCATGGCGTTGCGCGCCAGGCGGGCCAGGGTAGGCCCCATTTTGCCGCCCACGCCCAATATCATCAGGTCGCCGTCCAGGCGGGCCAGATCGTCGATAAGCTCGCGCGAGGGCGTGGCCAAATAGTCTTCAAGCGCCTGTTCAGTTTCAAAGCGCTCGGGGAAAGCCATGTCGTTCAGTACGGGAACGGTGTGCGTGGGGGTAGTCATTGGATTCTAGCGTCCTGAGTAATGAAGATCCGCTCTAGCAGCAAGACCAGCAGATAGAGCAATACGCCAAGGCCGGTGATAAGCAGCACGGCCATGAAAACGGCGGCAGTGTCCAGCGAAGCCTGTACCTGGATCATCAGGTAGCCCAGCCCTTTGTCGGACGCGATGAACTCGCCCACGACCGCGCCGGCGACGGCCAGGATGGTGGCGACTTTCATGCCTGAAAACACATAGGGCAGCGAGCCCGGCAATTGGATATATCGGAACAACTGCCAACGCGATCCGTTCAAGGCGCGCACCAGGTTCAGCAGGTCGGGTTCTGTTTCGTTAAGTCCGCGGATGGTGGTCAGCAAAATGGGGAAGTAGCACAGGCTGAATGTAATCAGGATGTTCGGGCCGATGCCGTAGCTGAACCAGACAATGATCAGCGGTCCCAGCGCCACCTTGGGAATCATGTTCAGCGTAACCAGCAAGGGAAAGGCCAGCAGCATAAGCCGGCGGCTGGTAATGAACAGCAGGGCGCTCAAGATGCCAAGCACCAGGCCGAAGGCATAGCCACCGAAGACTTCCAGCGCGGTGACGCCGGTATTGAAAGCCCACCGGTAATTGTCGTTGGCCAGTGTTGCTGCAATTTGAGAGGGCGCCGGCAGAATGAAAGTTTGAATCGAGAAGACGCGAACAGCGGCTTCCCACAAAACGATGCACGCTACATGAACGGCGACGATAGCCGTCCAGCGTTGCCAGACCGGGCGCTCCGCCGAGGGGACGTTGCGGTGTTTGGACGAGGGGGCCGTGTTGGTTGCCGACATATCAAGTTTTCTCGCAAGGCGATGACATGAAAAAATGATAGGCGCAGGGCCGGATATTTTCAACCAAATGGTTGATTAACTTTCAAGGGCGCAGGGCGTTCAGGGCAAATTCAATGACGTGGCGGCGCCGCTGCGCCAGCGCGGCGCGCGAACCCAGGGATTTCCCGAATATCGCCGACAGGGTGTGGTTGTTCGAGAAAAAGAAGTAAGAAATGCCGGCGATGGAAATGTATAGATTGAGGGCGTCGATGTCGCCCCGAAACACACCGCGAGCCACGCCTTGCTTCAGCGTGGCGTCAAGCATGTCGATAAAGGGCGAGTGCATTTTGCGAAGCACATTCGATTCCAGGATATGGCTGGCGCGATTGCGGTTTTCGTCGGTCAGCAAGGCAATGAACTCGGGGTGTTCAGCCAAGTAATCGAACGAGAAAGCCACCAGTTGCGACATGGCCTCGAGCGGTTCAAGCGCTTCCAGCGACAGCTGCTTCTCTTTCTCGCGGATTTCGGAATACACGGACTCCAGTGCGACCAGATACAGTCCTTGCTTGCTATTGAAATAGTGGTAGACCAATTGCTTGTTGACACCGGCGGTGCGCGCGATTTCGTCGACCCGCGCGCCGGCGAAGCCATTGCGGGAAAACTCGCTGATCGCCGCCTGGATCAGCGCAGCTTGTGTCGCGACGGCGTCCCGCCGGGCGGGAGCATTAGGGGGATTTTGGGGGGCTGGGCTGGCCATGGCGTCGTCGTGGTTTTCTCTGATTGTGTATCAACCAAACAGTTGGTAATATGAATTATACGCTTGGCCAAGCCGTCCTGGCCTGCTTCCGCCACTTAACTCTTTCATACGGAGTGAGCATCATGCGAACACGATTGTCTGTCGTTCTTCCCGCATTAAGCGCCGCGTTGCTGTTGGCGACTGGTACCCCGGCGGTTGCCGCCGAATCCATAAACCTCATGCTCAACTGGACGCCAACAGCCGACCACGCGCCGCTTTATTATGCCAAAGCGCAAGGCTGGTACAAGGACGCCGGCATCGACCTTACGATCGAGGCCGGCAAGGGCTCCGCGTTGTCGGCGCAGCGCGTTGGCTCGGGTGGTGCCAAGTTCGGTATTTCCGATTTCCCCACCGCGCTTCAGGCCGTGGGCAAGGGTGCCGAACTGAAGGCCGTCATGGTGATCTACGCCAATAGCCCCCAAGGATTCTATTGGCTCAAGTCCTCGGGCATCAAGGGACCCAAGGACTTCTCCGGCCACAAAATCGGCAATCCCCCGGGCGATGCCTCGCGACTGATGTGGCCTGCGTTTGCCAAGAAAATCGGCATCGATCCCGCATCGGTCAGTTTTGTGAACATCAGCCCGCAAGCCAAGGTAGGTGCCTTGAAGAGCAAGGCGGTCGACATCATCAGCGACTTTTATAACGAACACGACCTGAAGGTGCGCGAATTCGGCGACAATCTGGGCTTCATTGCCTGGCGCAATGCCGGCCTGAACATGTACGGCAACTCTTTATTCGTCAATAGCGCGTACCTGGCTTCCAATCCCGAAGCCGTCAAGAAGTTCACCGCCGTGACGCAGCGCGCCTACCAGGCTTGCGTCAAAGACTTCGAGCCTTGCCTGGCGGCATTGACGGCCAACGTCAGCGGCTTAAGCCCCGACAACCAGCGCGACCAATGGAACCGTATCAAGGACTTGATGCGTGACGAAACGACAACCACCGTAGCGCTGGGCGCTTTCGACGGCAAGCGCGTCCAGGCCGACTACGACCTGGTAAAGTCCCTGATCGGCTTGGACAAGGATTTTGATGCTGCTACGATGTTCACTAATGATTACCTCGATAAAAACGTCCGTATGCAGGCAGACAAATAAGCTGGCGGCAAGGCGGTCCCGGCATTGCGCGGGGCCGCAGTCCAAGGGCCGCGGCTTGCTTTTGGGTTTCCAGAATGCCCAATAGCAAGGCTCTGGATTGGTCCAAGGCCCCGCCTGGCTGGAACTGGGCGGCGCAGGACGAAGACGGGCGCTGGTTCTGGTATGGCGTCCAACCCTCGCCCAGCATGGGCGGGGGCGTTTGGCGGGCGCCATCCCGAGCCCAGGTTTTTGCCTGGCAGGCCGAAATCAACCCTCTGTGGTACGAAACGCTGCAGCGCCGCGAGGGCTAGGCCTTACCCGGCTTTCGAAACGAATTTACGCTGGTCGTGGGCGGCTAGCCCACAAGCCCCCGATTCCGCCCCGATTGCTGCCTGACAGGGTAAATTGTGTTTAGAGGCTTTGCGCGCCAAATGTATCGCATTGCGCGGTGTCGCCGCTTTTGAAGCCGCGGGTAAACCACTTTACCCGCTGAGCGGAAGTGCCATGGGTGAACGAGTCGGGCACCACATAGCCTTGCGACTTTTTCTGCAGGCGGTCGTCGCCGATGGCGGTTGCCGCGTCCAGCGCCTCTTCAATGTCGCCATCCTCCAGGGTGGCGCGCTGTTCGTTCGAGTGGTTGGCCCAGACGCCGGCAAAGCAGTCGGCTTGCAGTTCTACCCGCACCGACATCTGGTTGGCCTGGGTTGCGCTGGCGCGTTGGCGCAGCCGGTCGACCTGGTCGGTAATGCCGCGCAGGTGCTGTACATGGTGGGCAACTTCATGGGCGATCACATAAGCCTGGGCGAAGTCGCCCGGCGAATCCAGCTCTTGCGCCATCTGGCGAAAGAAGCTCAGGTCCAAATATACTTTGCTGTCTCCAGGGCAGTAGAAGGGGCCCATCGCGGCCTGACCTGTCCCGCAGGCCGTGGGCGTGGCACCGGTGTACAGGACCAGCCTGGGCTGCTGGTAGTTGCCCCAGTTGTGCTGCTGGAACAGCTTGCCCCAGGTGTCTTCGGTGTCGCCCAGTACTTTGGCGACAAAACGGCTTTCGGCATCGTTGGCAGGGCCGCCGGCGGGCGCGCTGTATTGGGTTTCTTGCGGGTCCGACATGGTTTGCAGGACGATACTGGGGTCCACACCGAAGTAGATGGCGACCAGGGCCAGCACGATGGTTCCCAGACCTATCTTCCCGCGCCCGCCCAGCGGCAGGCGGCTGCCGCGCCGGTCTTCTATATTTTGGCTTTCACGTGAATTGTCCAGGCGCATTGTGTACTCCTTGATACGGGTAGATGGTCTTCGATGAACCGGAAAGTCTGAATTTTATTGCCTATGGCGGGTGGGCACCGTAAACTGCCCCTTTTTATGTGTGGTTTGGTTACTCTGGACTTGAATGCCCGAACCCACCGGACAGTACACTGCAGTGTTAGGATACGTTTCATGGCCCAGTCTTTTGTTGTTCATCCTCAAAACCCGCAGCCCCGTTTGCTTAAGCAGGCCGGCGAACTGTTGGCCAAAGGCGGGCTGGTGGCTGTTCCGACCGATTCCAGCTACGCGCTTGTCGCCAGGCTGGACGACAAGACCGCCGCCGACTCATTGCGTCGCCTGCGCGGGCTGGACGAACGCCATCATCTTACCTTGCTGTGCCGCGACCTGGCCGAAATAGGCCATTTTGCGCGTGTCGACAACCGGCAATACCGCTTCCTTAAAATGGCAACACCCGGCCCCTGGACCTTCATACTCGAGGCTACGCGCGAAGTGCCGCGCCGTGTGTCGCATCCGTCGCGCAAGACCATAGGCATACGCGTGCCCGATCATCCCGTTGCGCTGGGCCTGATCGAACATGCCGGTTCGCCGCTTATTTCCACCACGCTTATCCCCCAGGACGAAGACGAACCCTTGAATGACGCTGAAGAGATCCTCAGCCGCTATGCCAACCAGTTGGCGGCCGTCATAGACGGAGGGCCATGCCCGCTTCAGCCCACAACCGTCATTGACCTGACCGGCCCCGAACCCGAGGTTGTACGGCGCGGCCAGGGAGATTTGTCTGCGCTGGGCCTGGACTGAACGCCTCGAACGGGGCACTTCCGAACTTTTCTTCAGGGCGCCGGCCCAAGCTATAGGCTGATGCTGAATCGGCCCCGCCCATGAATCTGGAATTTGAATGGAATCATTGATACAAACCATTACGGTTTATGCTTTACCTGTGCTGTTCGGAATTACCCTTCACGAGGCGGCCCATGGCTATGTGGCCCGCATGTTCGGCGACCCGACGGCCTACCAGGCCGGGCGTATAAGCCTCAACCCCATCCGCCATATCGACCTTGTGGGCACGATCATCGTGCCGCTGGTGCTGTTGTTCAGCACCAAGTTGATGGGCGGGGCGGGTCTGCTTTTCGGGTGGGCGAAACCGGTGCCGGTTGACTGGGGAAGGCTCAACAACCCCAAGCGCGATATGTTGTGGGTGGCCCTGGCGGGGCCGGCGTCCAATCTGGTCATGGCCATCATCTGGGCGATAGAGCTGCGTCTTCTTATGGGGTCGGGGTCGTCCATGGACAGTTTCTGGGTGCAAATGGCTATTGCGGGCATCCAGATCAACCTGGTCTTGATGGCGCTGAATTTATTTCCGCTGCCACCGCTGGACGGCGGGCGGATAGTGTTCAGCCTGTTGCCCCATTCCCTGGCTTATAAGTATTCGCGGCTGGAGCCGTACGGCCTGCTGATCCTCGTTGTTTTGATGATGACCGGCGTATTATGGACGCTGTTATTGCCCCTGCTGGCCCTGGGGCAAACCATCGTGACCTGGTTCCTGTAAAAAACTGTGGGCCTTGCGCCGGCAGGGCCGCTAATCCGGTAAACTTGCACGTTGGATATAAGGTATAAAGGCATGTCCACCGCCTTAAGGTGGGCTTACGGAGACAGTTCTCATCATGGCTAGTACAGATCCCGCTATTCCGACTTTTCAAGGCAGCCTGGTTGCCTTGGTTACCCCCATGCATCCCGATGGCAGCCTGGACTTCGACGCCTACAAAAAACTCATCGACTGGCATGCCGCCGAAGGCACCGACGGGCTTGTCGTGGTGGGCACCACGGGCGAATCTCCCACCGTCAGCATGCAAGAGCACTCTGAACTCATCCGCGTCGCGGTCGAACATTCGGCCGGACGCATGCCCGTCATTGCCGGCGTGGGCGGAAACTCCACCCAGGAAGCCATCGAACTGTCGCACTACGCTAAACAGGTGGGCGCCCAGGCGGGACTGTCGGTAGTGCCGTACTACAACAAGCCTACCCAGGAAGGCATGTACCAGCACTTCCGTGCCATCGCCGAAGCTGTCGACCTGCCCGCCATTTTGTACAACGTGCCGGGCCGCACGGTTGCCGACATGTCCAACGAAACGATTCTGCGTCTGGCTCAGGTCCCGGGCATTATCGGCGTCAAGGACGCCACGGGCGACATCGGGCGCGGCGCGCGTCTGCTGCATGACAAGCCTGCCGGCTTCCAGGTGCTTAGCGGCGACGACGCGACGGCGGCCGCGCTTATTTTGTTGGGCGGCCAGGGTAATATTTCCGTTACCGCCAATGTGGCTCCCAAGCTTATGCGCCAGTTGTGCGAGGCCGCGCGCCTTGGCGATGTGCCGCGCGTGCGCGAACTCAACGGGCGCTTGTCCCAGTTGAATAAAATTCTGTTTGTTGAATCCAACCCGATTCCCGTGAAATGGGCCGTTGCTGAAATGGGCTTGTCAAAACTGGGCTATCGTTTACCTTTAACACCCCTGAACGAGCAGTTTCACGCAGTGATTCGCAGTTCGTTAAAAGACGTGGGCTTGATCTGAACATGATGAAAATGCGTATGAACAAACGCTATGCCAGTTTAACAATTGGTCTTGGGCTGACTGTACTGGCGGGCTGCTCGCAGCTTAATCAGCTAATGGGAAGCGAAGAGGCGGTCAACTACAAAAGCACTGTGGCCGGCGACCCTCTCAGTATTCCGCCCGACCTGAGCCAAGCCAATAGCGGCGCGCATTACAAGGCGCCCGAAGGCTCGGCTACGTACAGCCAGTTTGCCAAGAATCAGCAAGAGCGCCGTACCGCCGGGCCAGGCGAAAACATCCTGCCGCAAGCCAGCGGCATCCAGGTCATGCGCGATGGCAATATCCGTTGGCTGGTGGTCGATCAGCCCGCTGAAGCGGTCTATCCCAAGGTCGTCGACTTCTGGGGCGAGCAGGGCTTCACCATTCGCACTCAAAATCCGCGTGCGGGCCTGATGGAAACCGACTGGGCCGAGAATCGCGCCAAGATCCCCGAAGGCTGGATCAAAAGCGCGCTGGGCAGCATCATGGATTCGGTCTTCGACAGCGGCGAACGTGAACGCTTCCGTGCGCGGCTTGAGCGCGTCAACGGTAAAACCGAAATCTACATCAGCCACGACCAAATGGTTGAAACCGGGACCGCCGACAACCGCGGCTGGAAGTGGGTCGAAGGCAAGGAAGATCCCGGCCTGAACGCCGCCATGCTGGCGCGCCTTATGGTGTTTTTGGGCACCGACGTCCAGACAGCCCAGGCCAAGATAGAGCAGGCCGAGAAAGCCCCGGGTGTTGCGCAGGTTACGCAGGCACAAGACGGCCAAGTGGCTCTGACGCTTGCTGAACCGTTCGATCGCGCTTGGCGCAGGGTGGGCGTGGCTTTGGATTCCGCCGGCTTTTCGATAGATGATCGCGACCGTTCCACAGGCGATTATTTCGTCCGCTACCTCGATACGGACACAGGCCAGAAGATCGAGCAGCCCAACTTCATCAGCCGTATGTTCGGCGGGAAGGGCACTTCCGAAGCCAAGGTATACCGTATTCATGTGGCGCAGCAAGGCCAGGGTTCGGTGGTCAACGTCCTCGACCAAAACGGCCAGCCTGACACCACCGATACGGCAAAGCGCATTATTACCGTATTGAACGGCCATATGTAAGCGCTGTCCTGCCGCAATGCAAAAAACCGGGCTAGAGCCCGGTTTTTTTATTGCCTGCTCGGCAATGGCTTCAGTAGGCCTCAAGGGCTTCTAAAGATGGAATATGGGTTCCGAACCAGTGTAGCGTGTCGGCCATGGCGGCGACTTCGCCTATAAGCAGCATCGAGGGCGCTTGCACTTGATGTTCCAGCACAAGTTGCGGCAAGTCGCGCAGGCGGCCGGTTACGACGCGTTGATTGGGGCGTGTGCCGTTTTCGATTATTGCCACGGGTGTGTCGGGACTGCGGCCGTGCTCTTGAAGCTGTCGGGCCAGCCATTGAATCTGGCTTACGCCCATGTAGAAAGCCAGGGTTTGTTTTTCGGCCGCAAGCGAATGCCAGTCCAGTTTGTCGTTTTCTTTGGCGCTGTGCGCGGTAATGAAGCGCACGGACTGGGCATGATTACGGTGGGTTAGCGGGATGCCGGCGTATGCGGCGCAAGCTATGGCCGCTGTAATTCCGGGAATGACTTCGTACGCCACACCATGAGCTTGCAGAAACTCCAGCTCTTCGCCGCCCCGCCCGAAAATAAAGGCGTCGCCGCCTTTCAAGCGGATTACGCGTTGCCCGTCTTGTGCATGTTGCAGCATCAAGGCATGAATGCGGTCCTGTGTTGCATCGTGGTCTTCGCCCACGCTTTTGCCAACGCAAACCTGGGTCGCATCGCGTCGCGCCAATGCCAGTATTTCAGGACTGACCAGGCGATCATACAAAATGACATCGGCTTCGTTCAGCGCGCGCAAGGCTTTAAGGGTAAGCAGGCCGGGGTCGCCTGGGCCTGCGCCCACCAGCAACACTTTACCGGTGGGAGAACCAGGGGCGCACTCCAGTTCCTGTTCCAGCCACTGTTCGGCCAGCGCAGGCTGTTGCGAGCGCAGGGCGCCGGCAACAGGACCGTCCAGCAACCAGTCGTAGAATTGGCGCCGCTGGTTCAGGTTTGGTCGCAACCGCCGAATGGCGGGGCGATGTTTTTCCGCCAGGGCGGTAAGGGCGCCCAAAGAGTGGTCGAACAAAGTCTCCAGCTTTTCGCGTACACGCCGTGCAAGAACCGGCGCACTGCCGGACGATGAAATGGCAATCACCAGCGGTGAGCGGTCGACGATGGAGGGCATCTGGAAACTGCAAAGCTCGGGGTCGTCGACCACATTGATAAAGCGGCAGGCCTGGTTGGCCAGCAAAGCTATGTGTTTATTGAGATTACGGTCGTCGGTTGCCGCCACGATCAGCCAGACTTGCTCCATCCAGCCTGGTTGAAATTCGTCTTCCAGCAGTGTGATTTTTTCCTGCTCCGCCATCAGCCTGATCGCAGGTGTGAAAGAGGGCGCGCCGACCCGGACTTGGGCCCCCGCAGCCAGCAAACTGGCGATCTTGCGCTCGGCCACCGCACCGCCGCCCACGACCAGTACCAGCTTGTTTTTCAGGTCTGCAAATAAAGGGAAGAGATTCATGAAAAACTCAAAAGGGATTAGGGCATGCAGCAAGCCCCGGGCAATAAGTCATGATCGTGCTTGATAATAGCCGATAACCGATGAACTACCGGCGCGAACTGTGGCGCCGGTTTACAGAGGGACGCAGCGCAAGGCGGCGATCTTGCGTGTCAGGCAGAGGCCTGAACCAGAACGATGGGTATCAGGTTCTGGGTCGGCTCAGGAAGCGTTCCGCTGCGGATCAGGTAGTCGCCGAATTTCTCATCATTCAAGCGATCCTTGGCGTAGGCGCCGAACAAGGTATCGAGCGCGGCAAGAATTTCCGGTTCGGTTATGTTTTCGCGGTACACAATATTCAAACGCCGTCCGGTGAAATCCGCACCCAACCTCAGGTCATAGCGGCCAGGCGCGCGTCCGACCAAGGCGATCTCGCCAAGATAAGGGCGCGAGCACCCATTGGGACAGCCCGAAATACGAAACTGAATGGGCTCGTTCAGCAGGCCGTGGCCGTCAAGCAGGCTTTCCAGCTTGGTAAGCAGTTCGGGCGCGTAGCGTTCGCTTTCGGCCATGGCAAGGCCGCAAGTCGGCAGCGCAACGCAGGCAATGTTGTAGCGGCGGATGCCGCTTTGCCGCTTATAGCCATCCAGACCATATTCGGCAACCAGCTTATCGATAGCCGCCTTGTCGCGCGTTGCAACGTTGGCAACAATCATATTCTGGTTGCAGGTCAGGCGGAATTCGCCTTTGTGGATGCGCGCGATTTCGCGTACGCCGGTAAGCAGGCGCAAGCCTTCTTCGTCCCACAAGCGGCCGGACTCAATATACAAGCCCAGATGCCACTGGCCGTCTTCGCCCTTGATCCAGCCGAAGCGGTCGCCGTTGTGGTCAAAGTGGTAGTCGCGCACGGATTGCAAGGCAAAGCCCACGCGTTGTTCGAGTTCGGCCTTGAACCACTCCAGGCCCCGATGGTCGATGGTGTACTTCAGCCGCGCATGCTGGCGTTCCTTGCGGTTGCCGTAATCGCGCTGCGTGGTCACTACGCCTTCGGCGACCGCAATAAGCTGTTCCGGCTTAACGAAGCCTATCAGGCTGCCCAGGCGCGGGTATGTGGTGTCGTCGCCGTGTGTTGCGCCCATGCCGCCGCCCACTGCCACATTGAACCCTTGCAACTGGCCGTTTTCAATAATGGCGATCAGGCCCAGGTCGTTGGCGAAGACATCGATGTCGTTGAGCGGTGGGATCGCAATTCCGATCTTGAATTTGCGCGGCAGGTAGGTGTGACCGTATAACGGCTCTTCCTCAGGTTCGCCGACTATCTTTTCGCCGTTGAGCCATATTTCATGGTACGCGCCAGTACGGGGCAGGAAGTGCGTGGAAAGCTGTTCTGTCCAATCCTGCACGACTTGATGCTGGCTTGACAGCTGGGGATTGACCGAACTGACCACCTGGCGATTGACATCGCCGCAGGCGGCCAGTGTGGTGGCCAGCGCATCGTGAATGGCCTGCATCGAAGGCTTGACGTCGCGCTTGATGATGCCATGCCATTGGAATGTCTGGCGCGTGGTGATGCGCAGGCCGCGCGTTGCCCATGTGGTGGCAATATGATCGAAGGCCAGCCATTGCTTTGGCGTGACGACGCCGCCGGGCAGGCGCGCGCGAATCATGAACGAATAGGCGGGCTCCAGTTTCTGCTTGCGGCGTTCGTCGCGCAGGTCGCGGTCGTCCTGCATATAGCTGCCGTGAAATTTAAGCAGCTTGGTGTCGCTGTCGGCAATGGCGCCGGTGACTGGGTCGGCCAGGCCTTCGGTAATGGTTCCGCGCAGGTAGCGGCTGTCCACCTTAATTTGCTCCAAAGGAGCAAGCGGGCTCTTCATTAAACTATTCATGAGTATCCTGAATCAATATACGTCGCGGGCGTAGCGGCCCTGAGCGGCCAGATCGTCGAGCCAGGCCTTGGACTGTTCCGCATCGAGCCCGCCTTCGGTCTGGGCAATGCGCAAAAGCGCCTGGTGAACGTCCTTGGCCATATGGGTGGCGTCGCCGCACACATAAACATGGGCACCCGACTGGATCCAGTCGTACAGATCGGTGGCGCGTTCCAGCAGCTTGTCCTGAACGTATACCTTGTTTTCCTGGTCGCGCGAGAACGCCAGGTCCAGCCGGGTCAGATGGCCACCGCGCAATGCGCTTTGCCATTCGGTTTGGTAAAGAAAGTCGGAATGAAAATGCGGATTGCCGAAAAACAGCCAGTTGCGTCCGCTGGCCTCGGTAGCACTGCGTTCCTGGACAAAGGCGCGAAACGGAGCGACACCGGTGCCGGGACCTATCATGATGACGTCCCTGGCCGAATCGGCAGGCAGGCGAAAGCGGGTGTTTTCTTCAATAAAAACGGGTAGTGTGTCGCCTTCATTCAGGCTGCTGACGAATCCCGAGGCAACGCCCCAGCGTTGTTCGCCCTCGTGGATATAGGAAACATTGGCCAGGGTCAGATGAACTTCATTCTCGACCACCGACTGGCTGGACGCTATGGAATACAGGCGCGGTGTCAAAGGGCGCAGTGTCTTGATCAACTCGGCGGCGCTCCAGGAGGCCGGGTATTTCTTCAGGACATCCAGCAACTGCTGCGTGGCCAGAAGCTGCCTGAATTCTTCATGTTGCTCGGGTTGCAGAATGCGCTTGAGCTCATCGTTCTTGCCCAGCTCGGCATGTGCAACAAGAAACGGTTTGGTCAGTTGCGTCAACTCGCGATGCTTGCCGAGCCATTCGCCGACTGTACGGCTGGTGTTGGCGATTTCGACTTTTTCATTGGCGTCCAGTTTCAGGGCTCCAATGACGGCTTGCACTAAAGCATCCGCCTGTGTCGGCCAGACGCCCAGCGAATCGCCGGGCTTATAGCTAAGCTGGCTGCCTTCGAGCGAGATCTCTATATGGCGGATGTCCTTGCTGCTGCCCCGGCCGGTCAGGGCCTGGTTTTGCAACAGCTCGGCATGAAAAGGCTGTTCGCGGGTTGCCTTGGCGGTTTTGCCGGGATGCAGCGCGGTGACGCTGGCGGTGGGTATGTCGGTTTGCTTGAATGCCTTCTGCGCATGTTCAAGTGCTTGTTCCACCCAGGGCGTCGCGACGGTTTCGATGTCCAGGTCGGCGGCGCCGGCGTCTTGCAGGCGTTCGGCACCCAGCTCCGCCAGGCGGGCATCCAGCTTATGGGAAATGCCGCAAAACGAAGGATAGCTGGAATCGCCCAGCCCCAACACGGCGTATTTCAGCTGCGGCAGTTTGGGTGCGCGCCTGCCGGTCAGGAACTCGACGAAACCGATGGAATCGTCGGGCGGGTCGCCGTCGCCCTGCGTGCTCATGACGATATACAGCAACTGTTCGGTTTTCAGGTCGCGGGTGGCGTAGCTGTCGGCGCGCACCAGTTGAGTAACCAGGCCTTGGGCATTTGCGCGTTCGGCCAAAGACTCCGCAATTCGCCTGGCGTTGCCGGTCTGGCTGCCATATACGATAGTCAGCCGCTTTACCGCATTGGCCGCGGGAGCGGCAACCGCGGCGACATGCGGCACCGATTGCCCCGTGGGAGCTTGTTCTGCCAAACCGGCAAAGTAACCCGACAACCAGTTCAGTGCACTGGGCTCGAGGTCTTGGGTAAGCTGACCAAGCAGGGACTTCTTGGATTCTGGAAATTGATTTAGAGCCAACATAATGCGCTTGTAAAGGTGAGGCCAGCGTTCATTCTAGGCACTCGCCTCGCCTGCGCGAACGACAAGATTCTTATTTCTTTATACGGTATTTGCTTATGTGCCGTAATTATTTAAGGACTCGCTGAACGAGTCCCGCAAATACAGCCTGCCGGGCCGCCGGATGCGGCTTCCGGGCGGGGGCTTAAGCAAACGCTACCGGCGATCTTCGTTCATTCCGCCGTGTAGTGTAGCCATCCTTCGGCCAGCCAGTCGGTCAGCACCTGTTTTTCGTTTGGCGCAAGGCGTCTGGTCAACGCTGCCGTGCACGGCAGCCGACGCTCATTTGCCAGGATCCGCATAAGGGCAGAGGCCGGCGCCTTGGCTACTTCGCCGTTGATAAACAGTGCTTTGCCTCGATACATGAGGCGGGTGCAGCGATCCAGCGCAAGCACGCCCACCGCGGGTATTTCCGCCGTAAGGTCGGGGTGTTCTTCCTGCGGCTCGAACCACGCCGCACGCGACGGCTCGGTCAGCCATTGGCCCAGAAAGCGATTCGCCAGGTTTTGATCGAATCGTATTTTCCCCACAGCCTTGATCGCCGCTTCGATCAGCGTATCGGGCAAAAGGGCGGGGCTTTCCGTAGCAGCTGCGCCAGGATCCTTGTAGGTATCGGACAGTACGGGGCCGGGTAAGGGTGGTGTTGCGTACAGCCCACTGTCGTCGCCGACGCGAGCCATGACCTGGTCGCCGGCGGCGTCGAGCATGCCGCGCGCCAGCGCTGCCATGGTGGGGGCGCGAAAGCCGATTGAAATCGTCATGCAATCGCCTTGAGCGATGCCGTCATGGGCAATATGCGGCGGCAAGTACAGCATGTCGCCCGGCTCAAGCACGTATTCGTCCTGGCTTTGGAAATTCTTCAGGATTTTCAGCGGCAGGCGCGGTTCCAGCGACAGGTCCTCCTGGCTGCTGATGCGCCAACGGCGCTGGCCGTGGGCTTGCAGCAAAAAAACGTCATAGCTGTCGAAGTGCGGACCAACGCCGCCGCCGTCGGTGGCGATGCTGATCATGGCGTCGTCCAGCCTGGCATCCGAGATAAAGCGAAACTGGTGCAGCAGGTTGGAGGTGGCATCGTCGTGAGCGTCGACATTCTGGGCCAGCAAGGTCCAGCCAGGTTGCCTGGCGGGAGGCAGGCGCGAAAACGGACCTTGTTTCATTCTCCAGTTGCCGTCCTTGCGCCAGATCAGCCGCGATTCGACTTCATCGCGTTTGGCCAATTGCTTTATATCGGCAATGCTCAGGCTGGGCCGGTAGCCTGGGATGGCCTGGCGTATCAATAAAGGCTTGCGCTGCCAATAGTGGCGCATAAAGGCTTTGGGCGTCAGGCCGCCCAGCAGTGCAAGAGGTTGTTCTATGTTCATGAGTAGTCGGCACGCAAGCCGTAAAGTAGATCAAGCGCTTCGCGCGGCGAAAGTTGGTCGGGGTCGATGGCCGCCAGGCGTGCCTTAAGCTCGTGCAGCTCGTCCAGGGTGGCGTCGTCGGCGGATGCCGCTGAGTTGCCGCTTTCCGCGTCGTCCGCGGGTGCGGCGAACAGGTCCAGTTGCGGCGTAGGAGCGCCAGAGGCCTCCAGCCGGGAGAGTTCGCGGCTGGCATGGCGGATGACCGAGGCGGGTATGCCTGCCCGCTGTGCCACTTGTATGCCGTAGCTGCGGCTGGCCGGTCCGGGCTGGACTTCATGCAGGAACACAATGCCTGAAGGCGACTCGGCCGCGGCAAGGTGAACGTTGGCCGCGCAGGGTTGTTCGTTGGGCAGCCGGGTAATTTCAAAGTAGTGCGTCGCGAATAGCGTAAGCGCCTGATTATGGGTCAGTAGCCGGTGCGCGATGGATCCGGCCAGCGCCAATCCGTCGTATGTGGAGGTGCCGCGTCCGATTTCATCCATCAGCACCAGGCTTTGCGGCGTGCTGGCCGCCAGGATTGCCGCGGCTTCCGTCATTTCCATCATGAAGGTCGAACGCCCGCCCGCCAGATCGTCGGCGGCTCCTATGCGGGTGAAAATGCGGTCGATCTGGCCAATGCGCGCATGGTTGGCGGGCACGAAGCTGCCAGTGCGGGCCAGCAGCGCGATCAATGCAATTTGCCGCATATAGGTGGATTTTCCGCCCATATTGGGGCCGGTAATCAGAAGCATGCGGCGCTGCGGACCAAGTTCGCAATCGTTGGGAGTAAAGCGCTCGATCGTGCGCTCGACCACGGGATGACGGCCCGCTTCGATGGCAATTTCGCTATTGTCCGAAAGTTCCGGAGCCACCCAATCGTTAAGCCGGGCGTGTTCGGCCAGGGCTGCCAGCGCATCGATCTGTGCCAGCGCGCCGGCGCAGGCCGAAAGGGCGGCCGAGTAGGGGGCCAGCAAATCCAGCAAATTCTCGAACAGCCATTTCTCGCGCGACAGGCTGCGATCTTTGGCCGACAGAACCTTGTCCTCCCAGGTTTTCAGTTCGGGCGTAATGTAGCGTTCGGCGTTCTTCAGTGTTTGGCGCCGCCGGTAGTCGGCGGGTACTTTATCGGCCTGTCCGCGCGACACCTCGATGAAGAACCCATGCACGCGGTTGAACTCCACGCGTAGCGTGGCAATGCCGGTGCGCTCGCGTTCGCGCGCCTCCAGTTCCAGCAGAAACTCGCCGCTGTCGCTCGCCAGGCGCCGCAATTCATCCAGTTCGGCATCGTAGCCTGCGGCAATGACGCCGCCGTCGCGCACCATCAAGGCCGGCTCGGCGTCTACCGCCGTGCGCAGCAATGAAGTCAGCTCGGGCGCCATTTCGAGATCGCCGACAAAGCGTTGCAGTCCGGGAGTCAAGTTGAAGGACTGTGCGATGTGGCTGGCTACTTCGGGCAGCATGGCCAAGGCCTCGCGCAGGCTGGCCAGCTCGCGTGGCCGCACCGAACGCAAGGCAATGCGCGTGGCGATGCGTTCGATATCGGGGTAGCGGTTCAGCGCCTGGCGCAGCCGGTCCAGGGCGTCGGCGGGGCCAAGCGTATTGCCGCTGGCCGGCGAAAGCAGCGAAGCGATGACATGCTGGCGCTCCAGCACCGGCGCGTTGTCGCGCAGCGGATGATGCAGCCAGCGGCGCAGCAGTCGACTACCCATGGGCGTCTTGCAATGATCCAGGGTTGAGAACAGCGTGGGGCTTTCTTCGCCGCTAAGCGTTTCCGTCAGTTCCAGGTTCTTGCGCGTGACGGGATCGAGCACCAGGTATTCGCCCGCCCGGTCGACCCGTATCGACTGAATATGAGTCAGGGCCTGGGTTTGTGTGCGTCCCACGTAGCGCAGCAGCGCACCGGCGGCGCACATGGCGGCCGGCAGATCGGCCAGGTCGAAGCTGGCCAGGGAGTCCACATTGAAGTGTTTTTGCAGCACATCGCGCGCATTGTCGGCCTCGAAGTGCCAGTCCGGAATGGCGCTTATTGCCATGCCGCCATCGGGCCTCCAGCGCAGGCTTTCAGCGCACACCAGTTCGGCGGGCGCCACCCGGTGCAGCTCGGTGTCCAGCATTTCGGGAGTGCATTCGGTTACGCTGAACTGGCCATTGGCAAGATTCATCCATGCCAGCCCCGTGCGTTCCGCGCGATTGACGCGCGTCGTCCAGGCCGCAGCGATAAGGCGGTCGGCCTTGGCGGGCAGCAAGGCTTCGTCGGTCAATGTGCCGGGCGTGACTATGCGCATGATCTTGCGCTCGACCGGCCCCTTGCTGGCAGCAGGGTCGCCCACCTGTTCGCAAATAGCCACTGACTCGCCCAACGCGACCAGCCGGGCCAAATACCCCTCCATGGCATGGAACGGCACGCCCGCCATGGGAATGGGCGCGCCATTGGATGCGCCGCGCTTGGTCAGGGTAAGATTCAGCAGGCGCGCCGCGCGCTCGGCATCGTCATAGAACATTTCATAAAAATCGCCCATCCGGTAAAACAATAAGTGCGCCCCGGCTTCTTCCTTAAGGCGCAAATACTGCTGCATCATGGGAGTGTGCGAAGATAAATCAGTTTTACTCATATAAATCAACTAGTTATGGTTTCTTCGCTGTTTTCTTGGGACAAATTTGGGACGATTTGACGCATGTTTTGCATGCTCTCCCAGATGCGTTCGAGCTCGCTGGGGGACTCTGAGTCTATCCAGCGGGCATACACTTGCACGAGCATGGAGTAATCATTGTGGCCCATCTGATTAGCGATGAAGGCCAGGTTGCCGCGAGCCGTCAGATTCCAGCATGCGTAGGTGTGGCGAGTTTGATAAGGCGGGCGCGGGCGAATCTCCGCGCGCCGGATCAGATTGCCCCATTTGGTATTCCAGGCGCTGGGCACAAAGAACTCGTTGACTTCCTTTCTGCGTGCTTGAGTCTTGGGCGATAGGAAAACGCGCACGCGGTCGGTACGCGATTCGTGGCGGTTCAGCCAGACTTGCAGATCAACGGGCTTGCGATGTTTGGCGCCCTCAATAAGCACCCGCAGTGCCTCTTGAGCGGGTGGGAACAGCAAGACGGTGCGTTCCTTGTTTGTTTTGGGAACCTTGAAGGTCATGGATTGGGTTATGGATCGGCGTACCGTGATCTTGCTCAGGTCGGCGGCTACATCCTCCACAGCCAATGCCAGCAACTCACCGGGGCGCAGCCCGGTATAGACCGACAACGTGACTGCTGCCCGGTCAATCGGGTGTATGCAGCCTTTATCAATGAGCAACTGATATTCCTCGAAGCTCAACGGATCGGGGTCTTTGTGGCTTTTGGTGAAGCGGGTGCAATGCTTGGCCAGATCCTTGCAGTATCCGTTGTCTTCGCACCAATACAGGAAGCCGGAGAAGGTGGCGAGGTAGTGATTGACAGTAGAGACCGCGCGGGTGGCGATCAGATCGACTCGCAATTGCTGGATGTCTGCTGGCTTGAGTGCGTCGATTTGGCGGTCGCGGCCGATCGTCTCCAGGCAGACGTTTAGCGCGTTCTCGTAGCGTGACTGTGTTTCCGGTGTGATGTCCACCGCTTTGAGCGGCTTGTAGCGGTCGCACAGGTCGTCCAGGCGTTTGCTGGTTTGGACAGCGCTTTCCGCTGGGCGCGTGTGTGGAAACATTTCTGCTTCGTTATAGGTGCCGGTGCGCAACGCATACAGGGCCGCACTGCGCAGACGCGCAGCGTGCTTGAGGTTTGCTTTGGTGGGGTCAAGCCCAAGCGTATGCCGATGGCGCACGCCCTGGTGCATGAAGTCCACGCGGATCGATTTGCCGTGTATCCAGATGCCGGGGAAGCCGGTCTTCGCTACTGCTTCGACTGCCATCACGATGCTCCTGCTGCTTATGCTTACTCCGCCTTCGTTTGTTCGTTCAAGGGCCATTGGCCGGTCTTGAGCATGAAAAGCTCGAAAAGACCGGGAGGCATGGAACGGTCGCCCGCCTCCCAACGCTGCCATGTGCGCAGCGATACCCGCACAATTTGCGCTGCTTCCGTTTGAGTAAGGCCAGCCACGATGCGGGCATCACGAATGGTGGCGACCGGCGGGCTTTGCTGCTTCGTCGATTCAGACATAGACAAGAATGGTGGAAACCTGCGCGTATGCACCCAGTCCGCGAATTATATACGACCATTGGTCGTATTGCAAAAGCTGCCATTCCGTATTGGTGACGGGTGCTTATGTCTTGCAATCGTCACTCAGAAGGATCTGGCGTGCGCCGTGCTTTCCACCCATCGCTCGAACTCGGCAAGGTTCAAAAAGATGCGGCCATCCGGCGCTTTGCGCCAGATGCGACCTTCCAGCCAAATTCCACCTTTGACCTTGTGGCGCACCGCGTTCTCGCTGTAGCCAGTGACTTCGGCAAACCGCTTGACGAGTACCCATCGGCTTGGATTGCTCACGGCGTTCTCCCTGTGTGCCGGCACCATACCGGTGATTGAAATGACATAGAAGCATTGTTGCCGGAGCCCGTCGTTAAGGAAACTTGTGTGGGCGTAGATAGGCGTAGGAGAGCCTGGAGATAGTGTCGCTGATAAGTTGATTGAGCTTGGCATCCCGGCGTGCCGCCGTCGGGTTCGCGGGCTGCGCCCCGCGCTTTGTGCCGAATCCCGGCCATCCGGCATTGACCCCTGATGCCTTCGGCCCTTGTGGGCCTGCGCGCTGCGCTTGCCAAAAGCAGGTAGTGCAATGGGCGGGGAGTGGGCGACCACAAAAAACATTCGCTATCATATTAAAATTGCTCACTTAGAACGATAGGCCGGCTTTCGTTTTTTATAGGCCGTATACATCAACAAAAAAACGACGGCAGTGAGGAAATCGATTTGTTTAATCTGTTGGTGCAATACAGTCCCTGGGGCGCGGGGCGCGACACAGTTCCGGTTGATCGGTTGTTTGAATACACCGACGGTGACATTGCTGCATCCTTTCGTGATGGTGATCAGATCGCCCTCGACCGCCTTATCCGCCTGCCGTGCGTTTTCATGGAAGAGGGCACTGGCGATCAGCTGGCCAGGGTGGGGACAATCACGCGCGCTCGGCATGTCGGGCGGGAAATTGCCATTGAATATACCTTTGATATGGATATCCCGCCCCTCTTGAACAGCGCAATTTTCGCGAACAGGATCGATTTCGATATGCCTCGTGACTTCGAGTTCTCTCGAAGCCATTGGGCAGTAAAGGACGTGGACCTTTACAGGGTTCTTATCCGAAATACGCAGTCGCGTCGACAGCGTCCTTCCGTATTCAATATCACGGAGCATGAGCGGATCGAACCAATGCTGCTTTCGGCCATGATGCCGTTTGACGCTCCCTTCACGCCTGTTTATGAAACGCTTCGACAGACCGCAGAAGTCGTCGGACTTCGCTGCCGTCGCGCTGATGATATCTGGGAAAATCCCGCGATCATTCAAGATATCGTCTCCTTGATCGATCGTTCGCGCGTTGTTATCTGCGATTGTACAAATCGCAACCCAAACGTCTTCTATGAAATTGGTATAGCCCATACCTTGGGTCGTGAAGTTATTCTCATCACCCAGAACGCCAGCGACATACCGTTTGATCTCCGCCACCTTCGCTATGTGGCGTACCTGAATAACGCAGAGGGCCGCCAGGTCTTAGGTCAAACGCTCCAGCGACGCTTGGAAGCTATCGTGGAGGGCTAGTAGGTGCACCAAGGCTTCGAAGACGCGCCCTTGCTCTGTTGGTCGTGTTCCTCCAGCAAAAAGGTGAGATAGCTGCGTGCGAGGTTGCAGTACAGGCGCGCCTCGTGCGGCTGGATTGCGATGCCTTCTTTGAGATCGGTCCCGTGACGGACACCGCCTCCGGTCGGCGATGAAAGGTAGCCGTGCAAGGTCGTCATCCAGGTCATAATATTTTCCTGTGCCTTGCCTCGCTCCCGTTTTTTCATCTCGTTAATGATCGGTCCGAAATACTTCCCCTGAATCGTCACTGTGTCCTCACCTAAGCCTCGAAATGCTGTAGTGATTGATTCCAGAAGGAAGAGGATTTCTTGAACCGCACGTCGGCCCTGACCAATATCGAGCTGCCGTTCGGATTCCGCCAAGCACTCGTTAATAAGCGCGCGGGCTTGCTCATCCAGCGATGGAGCCTGACGCGGAACCGTGATCGGCGTATAGGTGCGTGTTGCGATTAAATCCGGCGGTTGTATTTCATAGCCCGCATCATGTTCCGCCAAGATAGCATTGATGATTTGGACGTCTGGTACGCCCATGCCGGATTGTTCGAGATCGTCGCAGCAATTCCAAAAAGCCTCGATAAACACAGGCGCATTCTCAGCCGAGTTATCCATCAACCGAGAGAGATCGCTCCACGCCCAATCCAAGCTGCTGCTTCGGCCATTTCCGCCGAACCGGCTTTTGCAACGCTCAACCGTTTGCCATATATCATCCTGCGCTGCGATTTTTTCGATCAAGTCGTAAAAATTGCGGACAACGTTTTTCGGAATAGGCCCTGGGCTTTTGAAACGCCACGCTTTATCGAAGTTGAGCAATTTACTTGTCCTCTTGAATCTAGGAGTCTCTACCAATGATCGCTTCCAAGATACAACGGATATCTGGACGTCCAAATTTTGTTGCGCCTGGATGGGCACTTATGGCCGATTCCAGTAATCAGGCTATCAAATGTATCAAATAAAAACGGGATGGTGCTCCATGTCCTCAATGCATCACGCAATCAACTCATAGCGTCTGCGCTCCGCGCACCGCGCTGCTCCACGTTCGCTATCACTCATCCCTGACGGGACTGGCCTTGGCCAGCCTTCCACATCCCTGACGCCTACGGCCCGGCTTCCCTGCTTCGGGCCTGCGCGCTGGCGCTTGCCTGCGGGCGACACCAAAGACCTGGCCGTTGCCTGCCCAGCCATCTTTCCTGTCTTCATCACCTTGTCCGCGACTGTAGCCCGTGGCCGCGTGCCGTCAAGGCGCGCCAGGCCGTGTCCTCGGCTGCGCCTGTGGGCCGCACCAACCTGACGCTTGTTTCCTTGACGGCCCACGTTCGTGGGCTCCTGACCGTCGCGGGCGACGAACTCTGGAAAGACGGTGGCAACGAGGCCAACCGGGTTCTTCGTGCCGACCGCACATCAACAGCTCAAAAGCTTGGGCTTCCGAATCTTGGAATCCGGTGTGCGGTGAACAGCAAACCCCTTCTTTGTCAGGAGAAATCCCATGCTTGCATCCCGCTTCGGTTCCCATTCCCCGGTGCTTCGCAGCGACCGACCGCTGTCGGACGATCAGATCAGGGCCGTGGTTCCGTCCATCTATGCCGATGCCCCACACGAAAGCCGTTCAGAACGCTACCGCTACATCCCTACGGCGGCGGTACTGACGGAGCTACGGAAAGAGGGTTTTGAACCCTTCATGGTGACGCAGACCCGAGTACGCAACGAAGACCGACGCGAACATACCAAGCACATGATTCGCCTGCGCCACGCCAATCAAGTGAATGACAGCATCGCCAATGAAATCATTCTTTTGAACTCGCACGATGGCACAAGCAGCTACCAGATGTTGGCCGGGGCGTTTCGTTTCGTGTGCAGCAATGGCCTTGTATGCGGCGATGCCGTGGCCGATGTTCGCATTCCCCATAAGGGCGACATTACCGGCCAAGTCATCGAAGGCGCTTATGAAGTGTTGGACGGTTTCGAGCGGGTGCAGGAATCCCGCGAAGCCATGCAGGCCATCACACTGGGTGATGGCGAAGCCGAAGTATTCGCCCGCGCAGCGCTGGCCCTGAAATACGACGACCCGGATAAGCCCGCGCCCATCACGGAAAGCCAGATTCTGATGCCGCGCCGGTTTGATGACCGTCGCCCCGATCTGTGGATGACCTTTAATCGCTTGCAAGAAAACCTGATTAAAGGCGGTTTGCGTGGCCGCAGCGCCAACGGTCGCCGCCAGAGTACCCGAGCCGTGCAAGGCATTGATTCCGATATTCGCCTGAACCGTTCCCTGTGGCTGCTGGCCGAGGGTATGCGCCAGTTGAAAGCCTGATTCCCCTACGCGGCAGGGGCAGGCAGCCACCCTTGCCGCGCTTTTCATGGCTGCACTGCAAAACCTCAAGGAGTTTTCACCATGAACGCGATCAATCAAACCGAAACCCAAGTCATCGACACCGCTACGCAGGAAGTCGCCGCCCCGGCGCAAAACCGGATTGTCGTGCCACTATCGCAGCTTCGCGCTTCCAAGCGCAATGTACGCAAGATCAGGCAGTCTGTTGATGCCCTGGCCGAGAGCATCGCCCGCGTGGGGCTGCTGCAAAACCTGACCGTCATTCTGGCCCGCGACGGCGAACATTACGAAGTCGTGGCCGGTGGCCGCAGACTGGATGCGCTCAAGCTGCTGGCAAAGACCCGCCGCATTCCGAAGGATTGGGCGGTGCCGTGCCTGCTGGTGGCCGACGCCAGCGCCCGCACCGTCAGCCTGACGGAAAACGTGCAGCGTGAAGCCATGCACCCCGCAGACCAGTTTGAAGCGTTCGCCGCGCTGGTGGCCGAAGGCCGACCCATCGAAGACATCGCGGCTGATTTCAGCGTGACCCCGCTGGTGGTGCAGCGCCGTTTGAAGCTGGCGAATGTATCGCGGCGTCTGCTGGCCGATTATCGTGCCGATGCCGTCACCCTTGAACAGTTGATGGCGCTTGCCATCACGGATGACCATGCGGCGCAGGAAGCCGCGTTCTATGAAGCGCCCGAATGGCAACGCCAGCCGCACGCTTTGCGTGACCGGCTGACCGAGCGGGAGATTGACGCAGGCCATGCGCTGGTGCGTTTCGCCGGGCTGGATGCCTACGAAGCCGCAGGCGGTGGTATTCGCCGTGATCTGTTCGCGCAGGATGATCGCGGCGTGTATGTCACCGATGCGGCGCTGTTGGACACGCTGGTGCGCCAAAAGCTGGACGAACACGCGGCCACCGTGAAGGCCGAGGGCTGGGCATGGGTGGATGCCACGGCTGCCGCGACCTATGCAGACCTGCAAGCCTTCCAACGCGCCCCGCGTGAGCGGCGCAACCCTACCAAGCGGGAAAGCGACCGCATGGACAAGCTGGAAACCAAGATGCAGGCCATTGGTGAAGCGATTGATGCCGCATTGGAAGATGACGACGAGGAAAAGGCCGACACCTTGCAGGAGGAAGGCGACAGCCTGGGCGAGCAATTGCAGGCGCTGGAAGATCGCCTGCTGGATTACGCCCCGAACGTCAAAGCCGCCGCCGGTGCCATTGTGACGCTGGACCGACAAGGTGAAATGGTGGTGCATCGTGGCCTGATGCGCGAAGCCGAAGCGAAGGCACTGCGCACCTTGGAACGGCTGCGGCAGGGTTTCAGTGGCGAGGATGATGCAGACAGCGATGGCGAGGACGACGAGCAGCCCAAGGCCGCTTCCCTGTCCGACCGGCTGGTGCAGCGTTTGAGCGCCCACCGTACCGCCGCGCTGCAAATCGAGCTGGCCCGGAATCCACAAGCCGCCCTGGCCGCTGTGGTGCATGGCATGGTGCAGACGGTCTTGCAAAAGGGGTATTACTATCGTGATAGTTTGCCGCTGGAAATACGCCTGACCGTGCAAGACCGGCTGGAAAGCATGGCCCCGGACTGGCCGGAATCTCCCTCCGCCGTGGCGCTGGCCGAACTGCAAAAAGCCATAGGCGAGGACTTGCCGCAGGATAGCGCCGAATTGTTCGCTGTCTTGCTGGCAAAACCGCAAGATGCACTGGTGCGGCTGCTGGCGGTGTGCGCGGCGGCAAGCGTGGATGTTGTCACGCCTCGCGCTACCGCGCAGCAACCGGGTGTGGCACTGGCGCAGGCCGTGGGACTGGACATGGCGGCATGGTGGCAGCCGACTGCCGAGGGTTATTTCAAGCATGTATCCAAGGCCGTGATTCTTGATGCCGCGGGCGAGTTCGCGCCCGATGAGGTTTCCCGGCTGGCGAAGCTGAAAAAAGCCGATATTGCCAGCGAAGCGGAACGGCTGGTGGCCGGGTCGGGATGGATGCCCGCTATTTTCCGGGTTGAAGGCCCGCAGGATATGGCGACAGACGAAGACGGCGCAACCGCCGAGGATGGCGGAACGCCCACTGCCATTGAGCCCGCTGATGTAGTCGCCGCATAACTTTGACGATAGGCCAGCGCCCCGGTTCCAGCCGGGGCGCTGGCTGTCTTCATCGGTTCAGATCCCACCGGCCCCAACTCCGTTCCGTCATTGGGGCCGGTGGTCAAAAATCCGGGCGCTGCATCGCCGCGCCCGGAGCCAACAACCAAACCAAATCAGCAGATCACCGTCTTCGCGGTGATCTGTGGCGTTGAAACAGCCGTGCGCCAACGCTGGGTTCTTGCTTAATTCGCAATTCATTATAATATAACCCCCTATACTATATTGAATGGCTGATTTTCATGTCCCATACGTCCCGCCAGAAAGACAAGCTGATCTCCCGCGTCCGTCGAATCAAAGGGCAATTGGAAGGCATTGAACGCGCCCTGGATTCGGAAGCGGCATGTGCGGAAGTGCTGCGTCAGATCGCATCGGTTCGCGGTGCCGTCAACGGGTTGACGACAGAGGTGATGGAAGATCACTTGCGCGAACATGTCCTGATGGCCGAAACCGACAAGGAACGCCACCAGGGTGGCGAGGAAATGATTGCGGTCATCCGGGCCTACATGAAATGACGCCTTGCCCGCACGCCGCTTGCGATATACAGGAATCCTGATGACGACGAATACTATACCGGCCCCGGGCCACGATCACTTTTTTCTCGGTAGCGACCACCAGCGCAATGAAAGCAGGGTGTGGCTGGTCATCGCCCTCACGGCCGGCATGATGCTGGTGGAGATCATTGCCGGTACCTTATACGGCTCAATGGCGCTCGTGGCTGATGGCTGGCATATGTCCACGCATGCCGGAGCCATGTTGATTGCCGTGCTGGCTTATCGTTTCGCGCGCAGGCATGTGTCATTTTCAGAAGGTGACTGCACGGAATATCAAGAGTCGGCTGCACAGTCTTTTCTGATCTGTGGTCGTCTCAGAAAACGGAAAATAAAGCAC
>NZ_QNRQ01000007.1 GCF_003315175.1 Eoetvoesiella caeni
ATCCCTGAAAAGGATGGCATCAACTCAGTAAATTGCCCAGCGTCAACCGGCCAAGATAATTGACGCGCACCGGCCAAGATAGTTGACGCGCGACATCGATTACGAGAAATCCCAGCGAGACAGCGGTTGCTACGTGATTCATTAGTGCCACCATGGGCGCTATTTGATGCACAGATCTGGCTTGCCTAACGTAGTTCGTGCCGAGGGCCTTATCGATTTCTTCGAAAAATTGCACACATAAGCTTCGCAGGGTGGCATCGTGAGGAACGCGAAGAACAACGAAGACTACTTGGTGGCATACAAGGTTTGAGCCTTGATAACAGGTATGAGCAATAACTTGGGGATAGCGCATTAGAAAAGTCGTTGCAAAGGTCGTTTTGCCCATGCCGCTAATGCCCATGATGAGATGGCCCCTTGCGGATGAAGTCCAGTCTCTAGGAAAAGGCACGCCACTGCCCGTGGCGCCTTGATGGGACGCCATGGCATGGCGCCGTTGTCGATCGATAACAGTAAGCGGATTACGGCCAATATAGCTTTGGCGAATAATAGTGGCCAATGCTAACCCAGCCTTTTGGAACTCAGGGAAGGGATGGACTATGTCGTTCAAAATGGATAGTTCCATGATGCGGCTCACGTCACCGGCTTGCCTGTCTTTTATGGTCGGTCTGGGAGGGTAATGACTTAGCTCTGTTAAGAATTGTTCTTTTCGTTCTTCGAGCACAGGCAGCGCTTCGATGAAAGGATTGCCTTTAAAGGAACGAACGCCTGTCTCTTGGTAATGTGCCGCCATAATGTCGCTCACTGTCTACCCCTATTTTTGCGGATAATTTCCAAGTTTCGCAGCCGCTCTTGTTCTTCGAGCGCTTCCCACGTTGGTTCAAGTGTTGCTGGTACATGATCTCTTGCCGCTGATTTACCGAACAGAGCCTCTTTCATTTTGGTTGTTTCGTGTTGTCTCGCCAGGGAAAGATCAATTTGGCTGAGCTTATCGCGATTTACCGTCGGCATTGCGTTGAGGTTCTTTTTGGGAGCCTTTGCCACGTCGGCGACCTTTTTCCGGATACGCTTTATTTTGCTTTCGTGGTCAGCTCTTGCAAAGGCAAGCGCTGTTTGGTCGGCTAAGGCAGCTTCTTCATCTAGAGTGAGCGACATCAATTCTCCTGCCCCGCCAACGCCAAGAGAGAAATGAGCCCATTCTGGTTTCGATGTTTCGATGAACAGTTCAGAGGGGTCTGTTCGGTCGATTCGCACTTCTACGCGTTTTGGACGAGCGGCTGATCTAAACGCCAGCTCTTGGGCGGGCTCATTAACAGGATAATAGAGCCGACTACAATAGCGAATAACGCCTTTAGCGATGCTCGCATCATCTATTCCGAGCAGTAATCGCCGATAGTCACCCTCTGCTAAAGGCGGAGTGCGTAATCCCGTAATATTTTTGAGTCCCCATAGGTATGCTTCTTTGGGAGTTGGCGGCACGCCTGCCCGGGCTAGAGTGCGCCTTCTGCGTAGAGCCGAATGTGGGCGGTTATTGTGGTCGTCAATAATTTCGATAACAGCTCTATATGCATCAGCAAGGGAGTTGACAGCGGTAGCTTGTGCTTTTTTTGCTTCTCTTTTGGTAGGTGGGTCGAGCGGCCTATCGGCGTATGTGCCTTTTAGCTTCGACATAAACATACGGCGCTTTATTTCCCGAATCGTGCGTTCGACGATCGCTTTCCCATCTGGGCATAGCGGAGGCAGTGGCGTAAGCTCAATCCGTAAATCGTCGGTGACGACTTTTTCCATGGATCGACTCATGAAGTCCGATCCACGATCAGGGCAAAGTGTGGAAGGGAATCGCCCGATGGGCCAGCGCTCGTCGTCGATATCCACTCCCATTGAGGCAAAGCGCTTTGTGCGTGATGTAAACGCGATAAGTAAAGCGTACTGAACTTCGCTCCATGACGGTGGACGCAAGGATAAATACACGGACACAACGAAACGGCTCCAGCGATCAATGATCAGGTAAATAATCGGCTTACCGACAGTGACGGGATTTTCTTCATCGGTTACTAAGAATATCCGCCCGCCCGTTGCATCGATTTCATAAACCTCGCCTGGGCCGGCGGCCCTAACAGAACCTGTTCGTCCGGGATTACGTTCATACTTTCGAAGGTTTCGTGCCAGATCGTCAGTGAGTTGTAGATTTTCATTTACGTAGTATCGAAACTGACGCAGCGTTATGGGTTCCGGGTGCCTGTTATCAATATATTGACTAAAAGTGTCCGGATGCCTACGTCGAAAATAAGTAGAAAGATATTCTTGATGTACCTCCGTGAAAAACGCCGGTCCCTTGCGTAGGCTTCCTTTAAGGCAGGCCAGCATGTCAGATATGTCGTCGTCATCAATGATGAAATTGTTACGTCCTAGTTCTGATGCCAGTGCCGGTTGTCGCCCTCGACGCATACTTGGTTGGGTTGGCGTCGATTCGTTTTTCTCGCCTAGTGAGTATGCGCGTGCTGCAGGCTTAGCCCCAGGTGGCAATGGAATTAACGCAAGTCTTGTTCCGCCGAAATAGTAGTAGCGCAGCACAAGTCGATAAAGGGTTAGGAAATTGACTCCCAACGTTTCGGAGCGATTGCGTATAAGCGAAGTGAAATGAGCCGACGAAAGATTTTCTTCATTTTTAAACGCATAGACCAACGGTTCGATGAGATTCCAGGCCGCTTCGATCGCTTCGGTGTGGTCATTTTTACGAAATTTGCCAATTCCTATGAATTGGTACGGCAGGCGTAGTTTCCCCCATTGGCCACCGTTATTTTCAATAAGATGGGTAACTTCGTTTGAAGAGATTCGTTTTGGCCGACGAGCGCTCCGCGCTTGTTGGGGTGTAGTCACCCATATTCCATATATGCAGCTGGTAAACACATGCGTGACTCTTAAATATTTGGGTTGCTGATTCCCCACGCGCAGTACCAGGCCTTCTGTGGGCGTTATGTTTCCTACCTTTTCGAACTCAATGGGTATTTTGGACATTGCGAAGCACCAATGGCAAATTAAGAGCCAACCCATGGCTTAAGGAAATGGGTATGAGTCCGCTCCATGCACAGAAACGGAAAGTGTCGTGTCCCGAATTAATTGGTAGGTGTAATCGTTGGCATACATCGTGGACGATTTCATCTAGTAGGGTGTTCCGTCGGTAGATATCGAGGAAGCATGCCGCAAACCGTATCGCTTGAGGATAGTCGGGTATATGTCGATGTAGAAACCAGGCCCGCATGAACCTGAGGTTTTTAAGCAATGTATCGTCGAATGCGGATGTGTCTACGAGCGTCCAAGGAATATTGTGTTCGGCACACCAACGATGCTCGACGGCCAAGCGGTTCAGTACAGAAGGATTGGTTGCATCATTTGGGGTTTTGATGCTTGCGGCACGAAAATAAGGTTTTCCGTCTATAAGTTCGGTAACCATGAAATCGATGGTGAACGGCTCGGGATAAAAGCCCTTATGAGGATGGCGGACACCTAATTCTTCACATAACTCGAGCGTGCGCGTTATCTCGAGGATTGGGAATTGCTCGCGACAGTCCTGGGTAGTGCGTCTACGTTCTAGCAGAAAGAAGTAGGTGGTTTCGATCTTTGAAAGTAAATGGACAGATCGGGACGTTCGAATTCCTCTAACTATGCTGGAGGTCCCACGAGAGGGGACATCCCGGACTCTAAGCCATGGCTTGTACGCGGCATGTACTCCCAGCCCTTGACCACGGCGGAGCCTATTCCGAAAGTGCGGCATGTAAAGAGAGACGTCTGTATCCCATTCCATGGCACATAATGGCAAAACTCCATATTAATTGCAATAAATATCCGCAATATTAGGGAGTTAAAGGGAGTTTATGCAGCCAGGAACGAAACATAAACTTCCGGGACGTTAGCGCCGCCTCAATAATTGCTGAGGCGATACGCCATGCACTGCCTTAAAAGAGCGGCTGAAATGAGACAGGTTACGAAAGCCAAAGGCAAAAGCTACATCGGTTACACGCTCGAAACGATGGTGTTCCAGCGCTTGGTGGCTAGCGCGTAGGCGTTCTTGCATCAGCCAGCGCATGGGAGTCGTGCCCTCTTCGGCAAATAGACGAAGCAGCGTCCTGCTTGATAAGTTAACCGCTCTGGCGATCACATCATTGTCCAAATCGGGATCATCCAGGTTTGCACGCAAGAAGCTTTGTGCCTGTTGCAGTTTCTGACGGTATGGCCGGGCCTTCGTACTGTCGCCTGCCAAAGCCAAGTCCAGGATTTCTGCCCACATGTCGAGGGCCATTATCTCCATCCTGGCAGTTGAGATTCTATTTGGGGTCTGTGTGGCGGATACGACGCTATCCACTAACGACACAAAGAGCCGCGACCACGGCATGTCTGCGGGGATAGCCCTGGCTGCGGCCGCCTCGATCCATGGAACCCTACTCGTCAATTGGGGCCGATCCACTATGATTAACGTGGTAGCAGAAATTTCGCCAAAAACCAGCTTGAATGGCTTTGTTTGATCCATCAGCATGATTTGGCCCGGCAAAAGCGTAGCCACCCGGCCGTGCTGCTCAAGCATGGTCTTGCCTTCTCGGCCTACCCACAAAAAGAACTCCTCCCTGCCGTCCTTGCGGATGTGCGCGGGCTCTCGCCAAAGGCCTAGTTCATTCCCGCTACGAATGCGGGAACTGATGTTGCTGAGGATCAGTTTTCCGAAAGATTGGGTCGTGACCGTTGCCGAAAAACATTCGTCGGGAATCGCACGGCATTCGGTATGGGAATAATTGCGACATGTCACCTGATGCCAATGATCAAACCCGTCTTCTGGACCTACGCTAGCAAAGGGAATCATTGAACATCTCCTGGCCGTTAGAGAACAGCAATTGGCGTCGACAGGCAAGCAAGGCTTTGCTGCAGGCTTCACAATAACAAGTGATTACTCTAAAAAGGAGACTAACATGCCCTATCGCTGTGATGTAATTGACCCAAAAACGACCGCTGTCATTGTCGTCGACATGCAAAACGATTTTGTTGCACCTGGCGCCCCACTACTGGCGCAAATGGCGCAAGATCTGGTTCCCCGCCTTGCCAAGACCCTGGACGCATGCCGCGAGCGTGGCATGCGCGTGATTTTTACCGCCCATGCTCATCGTAGCGATGGGTCGGATATGGGGTTGTTCGATGACTTGTATCCTCCCATCGCTGAACGCAGTGCACTGATAGCTGGCACGGAAGGCGCTGAGATTTACCCGCCACTGGCCCCGAAAACAGGTGAGCATGTCATCAAGAAGCCACGTTACAGTGCCTTTTTTGGCACCACGCTGGATATGATGTTGCGGGAATGGGGGATAAAGACCGTTGTCATCTCCGGTACCACCACGGAAAACTGCTGCCATGCCACGGCACGGGACGCCATGTTCAACAACTATCGCGTTGTATTCTTGTCCGATGGCACTGGCACCTTCGATTACCCGGATGTTGGCTTTGGTGCCATGCCCGCCGAGGAAGTTCACCAAGCTACATTGCGTATTCTGGCGTTTTCAACCGCGCACGTGATGAGCTGCGACGAACTCTTGGAACGATCTGCATCAGGCAAATAAACCATAGCAGATGCGTCAAGCAGTGCCAAGAACGTCGGTGGGGAGGATTGGACATAGAGTCTTCTGTCCAGAAGCTCCGGCGGATCTTTTTCGACTCTCGATTCCAAGCCGACGCGCGCATCCGTCAAGTCTTGCCGATCCTGCCCGCGTACAGTACCGTACCTGTGGGCTGACCCGTCGGCGATCCACCGGCGGGTTCCAGGCTCACAGCGAGAGTGACTTCAGGCGCCAAACGGGTCCTATTCAGACTGATCATCGTGCTGGCTTGAGGCTTGAGTAACCCCAGCGACTCAGGCTTTTGGCCCTTCGCAATCAGCCACAACTCCAGGCTATGTCCTGTTTCGGGCGCCTCTAAGTCAAACGGCGTCACAATAAGCTTCTGATTGTTAGAATCAAAGCTTACGACCATTTGCTGGGGTTGGCCGGCTTGGGTGGCAGCCAATACCGCCACAGGAACATACATTGAACCAGTGTTGTCGGGAACGAAAAGGCGGGACGAAACTGTTATCGTTACCAGCGCCACAGCCAAAGCAAAACTGGCAAACTGCCATCGGTACTGAAAGGTGCGGGCTTTCCAGCTCGGCCGCGCGGACATAGTGGACTTCGTAAAAGAGTCGCGACTGGGCGACGGGCTATTCGAATCCCTCGTTGCCTCTTGCCGTTGCGGCAGACGTGACTGGATCGCGCGCCACACTCGAAGCGGAGGCTGGATCGGCGTGTCGGCCGCGTCCAATACGCTCAACGTTTCCTGCCACCGATGGACATGGGAAAGAAGTACGGAGTCCTGTTGCATTAGCGCCTCGAAGCGGCGCCGCGCCGGGCCGCGCAATGTTCCCAGAACATACTCAGCGGCCAGTATGTCATTATGCATATGCTCGCTCATAAGCCCAGGCATCCTTTCAATTGCTTCAAACCACGGCGTATCCAGCTTTTGGTGGTTCCCAGCGGATGCTTAAGTTGTTTCGAAATCTCGTCATGCGACAAGCCGTGGTAGTAGGCCAATACGATACTTTGTCGTTGTTCTGCCGACAGCAGCCCCAGGCAATCGTCCAGACGATGGTTGGAATCGCTCTGTTCCAGTTGTTCCAGTGGATTCGGGTCTGCGCTGGGAAGCTCGTTTAACATGATTTCGTCGAGTTCAACGCAGCGATTGTCCGCGACTCGCAGCCAGTCGATGGCCCTGTTACGTACGATATTGGTCAGCCAGGTCAAGGGCGAACTGCTGATGCCGTCATAACTTTCTGCTTTATTCCAGACCGTGATAAAGGCATCCTGCAATACCTCTTCAGCCCAGCCGGGACGTTTGAGCAAGCGTAGGGCAACCGCGTACAAGCGTGGCGATACGCTCGCATAAAGCGTCTCGAAGGCAGGGCGGTCGCCGCGGGATACCGCGCTTAATAAAGCCCGGTGCTCCTGGTCGGCGAGTTGAACCATGCGTTACGGTACCTTCGAGAGTAAATCGGCCCTGTCGGGTTATCGATTATTTGGGCATCAGCACTTTATCGATTACGTCGATAACGCCATTCTTTTGCATTACGTCGTACGTGCTGATATTGGCGACTGCGCCGGAAGCGTCCTTGATCTGGATGTTTTCCGGACCGTTCATCATGAAAGTGAGCATGCCGCCTGAAGCCGTCTTCAGCATGGCCTTTCCTCCATCTTTCTTAATCAGTTTTTCCAGATCGTGCTTGGTATATTTGCCTGGAACTACATGGTAAGTCAATATTCCCGTCAGTTGGCTTTTATTCTCCGGCTTTAACAAAGTATCGACTGTACCCGCCGGTAATCCGCTAAATGCGGCGTTAGTCGGGGCAAAGACCGTAAAGGGCCCTTTACCCTGCAATGTGTCGACAAGGCCCGCGGCTTTTACCGCCGCGACCAGCGTGGTATGGTCCTTGGAATTCATCGCGTTTTCGATAATGTCCTTTTGCGCAAGCATGGGCGAGCCGCCCACGTTGATACCGGCCGCTCCGGCAGTGCCCGTCGCAAGTATTGAAGTCAAAACGATCGAACGAATTGCTGTTTTCATGATTATTCCTTCCGTATGTGTAGGTGAAATTGCCTCACATAGACATATACGGACGAAACAGGGATATGGATGCACTCAATTGCAAATAAGCTCATAAGTGTCCTGAATCACCTCGCCTTGGTAGGAGTGCTTGGAACCCGACACGGCATCCTGCCAGCCTGGTAATTGGGGACGACGGAAGATACGCCGCTAGCCGAATCCGAAGCGCGTTACTATGTAACTTCAGCTAAACAGCCTCAGCGATTCCGTGTGATCCAGAACGGCAGTTGCTGAGCCTACGCAAAAGAGCTTGAAGGAGATTGCAATGAGTCTGAATAGGATGTTGGCCAGTCTGAGGCCTGCTATTTGGCTTGCTACGCTAAGCCTTTTAAGCGGATGCGCACCGATGATGACGGGAACGATGGCGGAAGGCGGCTTGAACGCGGCCAAATCAGCCTTTGGCGCTTTGAGCCCGACTGCTGCCGGTACCGACGAAAGACAAAAGCGTATTCAGGCAGCGCTTAACGAGGTAAACGTTGGCGGTGAGATCCAGCCGGTACTCGACAAAATAGCTGAGCCTCCGCGGGAAAAGTCGGGAAATGCACAGGGCTATACCTGCTATGAGTTTCCTAGCGTCTACTCCGCTACCGCGGCGGCTGTTCTGGTTGCACTTGACGGCAAAATCGTTTTCTACGGTAATTCCCGGTGTGCTGACGAGATGAATAAAATCAACGTTAAAGGCGGCGCCACAAACCCCAAGCCCGGCGAAATTAGCGGTAAATAGGGGGCCCCGCACGCTGCCCAAAAGGCCGAATGCCACTCGGCCCTTTTTGCGCCTACGACCGGTCAGGAAAGGAAGTCTTCTATGGCTGTGGCCAGAGCTTGGGGCTGATCAAGGTGGATCATATGGCCAGCTTGATTGATAACCCGGCGTTCGACAGACTGCACTTTGCTTAGTCGGTCTTCGAATTCGGAACGAGGATATTTGTCCCCGCTCCAGCGGTCATGGCCGGTGTTTTCCCCTTCAACCCAAAGTACACGTGCCTGAATGTTTGCCCACGTGGAAATGGCTTCATCACTGCGGTAGAGGATGGGATTTACGCGCTTGTGGGCGGCATCGGCCATTATGTGCCAACGCCCGTCCGGCTGAAGTTGCGCCCATTGGCGTGCGAGCCAGGCTCCATATTCTTTGTCGAGCTGCGGGCTTCTGATTCGCAAGTGCTCAACGATATCTTGTTCATTTGCGAAAGTTCGCAAGGATACTGGCGATTTTAGTTCTGAAAGCCATTGGGCAAGTCTGGCTGGGGCCTCGGATGGAGCGGTCTTGGCCAGCCCGAAACCCTCAACGTTGATCAAGCGGCGTATTCGTGCGGGGCAGGTGCCCGCGTACGTCATGACAATATTGCCGCCCATGCTATGGCCAAGCAAATCGATCGGAGAATTCGGCGATATATAGTCGACTATGGCGTCCAGGTCACCGTAGTAGTCATAGAAGCAGTAGCTGTCGACCGGCTGACCGCTTCTGCTTCCTCCGAATCCACGCCAGTCCAAGGCAATGACATCCCGGCCAGCGGAAAGATAATCGACACAGCGTTGAAAAGACGCGCCGACGTCCATCCAGCCATGAGCCAGGAGCAGCGGGGGCGCGTTCAGTGAAGAACCTTTTTCAGCAGCCCATCGGTGAACACGATAGGGCACAGCGCCTCGGATTGTGAGTTGTTCGACAGTGCTGGCTCTGCGAGGCAAATAAGGAGACGTTTGGATGCTCATAAGCCGATTATAAGCTCCATAGCTTCGGCTTTAGAGTGCCTGCGGCACCTGCTGGCAACCGCGTCAAACGTTGCGGCCGCTGGACGGCATGCGACTGTGCGTAAGCCACGGCACCAGCCTTCGGATCGGTGTTGTTTCACGCTTTAGCCCTGGGCAAATCCGCCTAATGTCTTTTCAGAGCAGTTTGTTTTAGATTGCTTGATTGAAAGATTCTGGGGGCAGCGGGCATGGATAACCATTGCACTGAGTGGTATAATTTTTCGCATAAGAGGATATATAAGACTCGGAGCTTTGCTCGGTGGGCGCGGAAGGTGGGCGTGTCAAATGATGCTTTATGCAAAGCTGTTTCCGAGATGAGTCAAGGCCTTATCGACGCTGATTTGGGTGGCTACGTTGTGAAGAAGCGGGTCACTTTGCCTGGTCAGGGCAAGCGCGGTGGGGGGCGAACCATCGTCGCTACAAAATTGTCAGACCGTTGGTTTTTTCTATACGGATTCAGCAAGAGTGAACGGAACAATATCGACAAGGACGAGTTGAAGATGCTCCAGGAAATAGCGCGGGAGCTTTTGAGCTTTGATGGCCGTCAGTTGGCGATTGCCTTGGCTGCCGGTGAGATCCAGGAGGTGGGCTATGACCATGACTAAGTATAAAAGCCGGATTCGGGATGAAATGCACGAGACGGCGCAAGGACTGCACAGTGCTGGCCTTATCAGTAAACGCCGCATGCTCGAGTTCGATGTATTGCGTAATCTTGACATGCATGAAATGCAGCCGCAGCAGATCAAGTCGCTGCGTGAGCAGGCTAATTTCAGTCAGGCGGTGTTTGCAGCCGTACTCAATATCAGCTTGTCCACAGTACAAAAATGGGAAGTAGGCGACAAGAAGCCAAATGGCTCCTCGCTAAAGTTGCTCAATCTGATCGAGCGTAAGGGAATAGAAGCGGTTTTATAAATAAAAGCCTGAGGCAGCGTGATCTGCGGGCATACCGTGAATCAGCGTTCAGGCAGCGGAGCTGATGTGCGAACCGAGCCGGCTTCATTTATCCCTTTCACGTGTATGAAGCTTAACGTGAAGCAGACGAATTTGCGGTGCCAGTTCCTCGTCTGGGCCGTCGACTACCGTATCCGTAATGACTTCGCCGATAGACAAAGGACGGACGCGCGATGGACGAGCGCCCAGTTCTGAAAGCCAGGCGCTTAGCTGTTTAGAAGAACTGGCATAAACAATCCTGCCAAGCCCGGCCCAACCATGGGCTGCCGCACACATTGGGCAATGTTCACCCGATGTATAGACCGTCGCTACAGATCGTTCTTCGGGGCTCATGTTTTGCGCGGCCCATCTTGCGATAGCGAACTCCGGATGCTGGGTGTGATCGCCGCCAGCAACGTGGTTGTGGTCTTCAAACAAAACCTTGCCGTTGGATGACACAAGCACCGATCCAAAAGGTTCATCGCCGGCGGCAAGGGCCGACTCCGCCAACTCCACGCATCGACGCAGGTATATACGATCTTGTTCGTTGATCATAAAGCCATCTCCTGTTTAGTGTGTTTTTCGACCTTGCGCAAGCTAGTAGATCCGCCACGAGAAAAGCTTTGCTGCCAATACGGCTCACACAATAGTAGCGTTGTTGAGCGCCTATATGCCTAACTGTTGCAAACTACTAGCTATGCTGCAAGATAAAAGTTGCATATACAATGGTTGTAGGTACAATGTATGGCATGAAGAACTCAATCAAGCCGCAAGGTTGCACCAACCTGAAGCTTCGCCAGCTTACGCGCATGGTGACGCGTCATTACGACGGCTATATCGCCCAGACGGGGCTCAAGAACACACAATACGCATTGCTGTCTTACGTAGTCCGGCTGGGCCCCATTCAACCGGTCGATTTGGCCAGGCTCATGCGGATGGATGCGTCGACCTTGACGCGCAACCTGCAGCCGCTGGCTGCGCATGGATGGTTGGAGATCGGCGCTGGCAAGGATGCACGCAGCCGCCTGGTCGAGGCAACCGAGGCAGGGCGTGTGAAACAAGCCGAAGGCCAGCGCGCATGGAAAAGGGCACAAACAGCCCTCAACGAGCAGTTGGGCGCGGAGCGGGTGGCCGCGCTGCATGATTTGCTTGATACCTGTATTGCATTCCTTGATGGCCATCCCGAAGGGCAATTGGGTGAATGATCGCCATCTATCTATGCAGCTTATTACGGATTACTGAATGACGCAGAAACTGTTTGTTCCTTTACGCCTCGGCTCCCTGGGTTTGAAGCATCGTGTGGTCATGGCTCCGTTGACCCGCATGCGGGCGACACAGCCGGGGAATGTCCCCCAGGCGTTGAACGTGGAATATTACCGTCAGCGCGCCTCACAGGGCGGGCTGATCATTACAGAGGGCTCGCAGATCTCGCTCACCGGCCAGGGGATGCCGGCGACGCCCGGCATCCACAGCCAGGCGCAGATCGATGGTTGGAAGTCGGTCACGGAAGCGGTCCACTCGCAAGGCGGCTTGATCTTTCTGCAACTCTGGCATGTCGGCCGCATCTCCCATTCGTCGCTCCTGGGTGATCAATTGCCGGTGGCTCCGTCCGCTATTGCCGCGCCCGGCAATGCATACACAGCGTCCTTTGAACGAGCCCCTTTCGAGACGCCGCGGGCATTGGAAACGGCGGAGATTGCCTCGGTAGTCGAGGACTATGCTCAGGCGGCACGTTATGCGCAGCAAGCCGGTTTCGATGGCGTGGAGATCCATGCGGCCAACGGCTACCTGCTGGAGCAGTTTCTGCAAAGCCGCAGCAACCAGCGAACCGACGCCTATGGCGGGTCGATTGAAAATCGCTGCCGCCTTGTGCTGGAGATTGCCGCTGCGGTCTCAACCGTTTTCGGTGCCGACCGTGTCGGCATCCGGCTGTCGCCGTTCGGCGTCGCTAACGGGAGTGGTGAGGACGACCCATTGCCTTTGTATTCCTACCTCATCAAGCAACTGGCGGCGCTTGATCTGGCGTATCTGCATCTGATCGAGCCCCGCGCTAGCGGGGCGGGCCAGGCCGACGTCGATCATCAGAATGTGCCCTTCGCATCGGAGCTGTTCCGCCCGCTTTGGCCGAACGTCCTGATCGCGGCCGGGAACTACAGGCCCGACACGGCGGCCGCAGCAATCGAAGCGGGCCGGGCGGACGCCATTGCATTCGGGCGGCTGTTCATCGCCAATCCGGATCTACCCGAGCGCGCGCGCCAGGGCGCCGACCTTAACGACTACACCCGAGCCACCTTCTATGGCGGCGGAGCCGAAGGCTATGTGGACTATCCAGCGCTTGAGGCGTCATGCCGATGAGCAAACTCACCACAACACCTGCATCGTCGCAAGCACACAGCACGCCTGCCGAGCAAGGGCTCACAGCAGGCGTGCTGTTCTTGCTGGCCGCGCTGGCAGCCCTGGGGGCATTGGCCACCAACATCATCCTTCCCGCGTTTCCCGCCATGGGCGAGGATCTTGGCGTCTCGGTCCGCGAGCTTAGCGCAACGTTGACCAGTTTCTTCCTGGCCTTCGCGCTGGGCCAGCTGTTCGTCGGCCCGCTGTCGGATCGCTTCGGGCGCCAGCGTCTGGTGCTTGCCGGACTGGCCATCTTCGTCGTCGGTAGCCTGGTCTGCGCGGTGGCCAGCACACTGCCGCAACTGATCGGCGGCCGGGTCATCCAGGCGCTGGGTGTTTGCGCTACGTCGGTTCTGTCCCGGGCCATCGCCCGCGACTTGTTCGACGGCCATGAGCTTGCGCGTGCGCTGTCGCTGACCATGATAGCCATGGCTGCGGCACCGGGCTTTTCACCGCTCTTGGGTGGCGCGTTCAATAGTTGGCTGGGCTGGAGAGCAACGTTCGTATTTGTGGGTGTGCTGGCAGTCTTGCTAGCTATTTACTACATTGCCAGGCTGGGAGAAACACATAGGGCTGACAAGCGTTCGGCCCTCTCTGTCCGGGCAACGCTGAAGATCTACCGACAACTTCTGATCGACCGGCGATTTATCGCTCCGACTCTTTCAGTGAGTCTTGTCATCGGTGCACTGTACGCATTCTTTGCTATGGCGCCGGCAATATTGATGACCGGGTTCCATTTCTCGCCGTTCGAGTTAGGACTGTTCTTTGCATCAACCGTTTTTGTCGTGTTTGGCGCCGGCTTCTTGGCACCCCGGTTCGCCCGAAGATGGGGGCAAGTGCAAGTGGCGCGCGCCGGAATCATTATTGCGCTGGCGGCCAGTGTTGCATTGCTGACCGCCAAAGAAGATGTTTTCTTCTTTTCTGCATCCCTGACTGTATTTCTGCTGGGAATGGGCCTTGTCAACCCACTCGGAACTGCCATTGCATTGCAGCCCTTCGGACGGCATGCGGGGGCCGCTTCCGCGCTGCTTGGCTTTTTCCAGATGGGTTTTTCGGCCGTTGCCATAAGCATTGCCGCAGCCCTTCCTGTTCCTGTTTATACATCGCTTGGCATTATCCTGACATTCAACCTTGCGCTGTCCTTTCTCATTTTTCTTGCCATACGCTGATGCCGGTATCCGCCTGCCGCTAGCTCGTTGCAGCCGGTGGACTCAGTGATGCAAGAATTTCAGCGCGGCAAACCTTCAGGATTTCACTTGCCAAAGGGGCGATTGATTTTCCAACAACTTGAGTATCAAACCATGACCAACAGCCATCTCACCGCACGGACTCGCTTCATCGAAGTCGATGGCGACCGATTCGCCTATCGCCGCTGGGGTAACCCCCAGTCCACTCAGCCTGCCCTGTTTTTCGTGCCGCACTTTCGCGCCGGACTGGATCACTGGGATCCGCTGCTGACCGATGGCCTGGCCCAAGGGCGCGAGGTCATTCTGTTCAATGGCCGCGGCATTGCCTCGTCCACCGGCACGCCCCGCAATCGGATGGAGGACATGGCCGATGACATCGCGCTGGTAATCCGGGCACTGGGACTATCGAAGGTTGACCTGCTCGGGTTCTCGATTGGCGGCATGGAGGTTCAGGATGTCGCGCTGCGACACCCTGAACTGGTTCGCAAGCTGCTGTTGCTCGGCACCGGCCCACGGGGCGGCGAGATGATGCGCGACTCCAAAGTAGTTCAAGTCGCGGTGAGTCCAGTACCTGTTGCGGACGATTTCCTTTTTCTTTTTTTCGGGCGTTCGGAGGCTGCGAAGAAAGCAGGGCTGGCATTCTGGGAGCGTCGCCACCAGCGTGTGGAACTCGATCCGCCCAGCTCGCCCGAGGTTGCCAAGGCACAAGGCGAGGCATTGGCGGCTTTCGCTAGGCCGTTGCCGGGCGGCAACCCTTTTGCACACTTGAATGCGATCCAACAGCCGACGTTGGTACTCAATGGGGTCAACGACATCATGGTTCCCTCGATCAACTCCTGGCATCTGGCGCAGAACATTCCGAACGCCCAGTTACTGATCTACCCCGATGCCGGTCACGGCGCGCAGTTCCAGTACCCCGAGCGCTTTCTCAAGCATGCCATCCAGTTCCTGGAGGAGTAGCGCCTGGCGCGCATCACTCGACCCGACCATCCCTTAGCCTGATCATTCCTCAACCCGGAAGATAAAGACATGACTGACAAGACCCTGTTCGAGCCTTACACCCTGGGCTCGTTGACTCTCTCCAATCGCATCATCATGGCCCCGCTGACGCGCAACCGCGCTGGCGCCGGCCTGGTTCCCAGCGAGTTTGCGGCCACCTACTACAGCCAGCGTGCGTCGGCTGGCCTGATCATCGCCGAAGCCACCCAGATCTCGCCACAGGCCCAGGGCTATCAGGACACCCCCGGCATTTACACCCAGGCGCAGATCGACGGCTGGCGCAAGGTCACCGACGCTGTCCACGCCAGAGGCGGCAAGATCTTCCTGCAGATGTGGCACGTAGGGCGCGTCGCCAACGTGGCTGTGCAGCCAGGCGGTGCCATGCCGGTGGCGCCCTCGGCGATTCGCGCCGCGACCAAGACCTTTGTGAACAATGGCTTTGCGGATGTCTCCGAACCGCGCGCCCTGGAACTCGACGAACTGCCGGGCATCGTCAACGATTTCCGGCAGGCTGCGGCCAATGCCATCGCCGCCGGCTTCGACGGTGTCGAGATCCATGGCGCCAACGGCTATCTGCTGGACCAGTTCCTCAAGGATGGTGCCAACATACGCACCGACGCCTACGGCGGCTCGGTCCAGAACCGTGCTCGGCTGACGCTGGAGGTGACGCAGGCCATCATCGAAGAAATCGGCGCCGAGCGCACCGGCATCCGCATCTCGCCGGTGTCGCCGGCCAACGGCGTCTCCAGTAGCGATCCGCAGTCGCAGTTCAACTACCTAGTCGAAAAGCTCGATGCCTTGGGCATCGTTTACCTGCATGTCGTCGAAGGCGCGACCGGCGGCCCGCGTGATGTGGCTCCGTTCGATTTCGACGCGCTGCGCCAACGCTTCAAGAACACCTACATCGCCAATAACGGCTACAACCTGGACCTGGCCACTTCGCGGTTGAACGAGGGCAAGGCCGATCTGTTCGCCTTCGGGCACATGTTCATCGCCAACCCCGACCTGGTGGAGCGACTGAAGAGCGGCGCGCCGTTGGCGACGCTCGACAAGGCTACGCTCTACGGCGGCGGGACGGCCGGGTACATCGACTATCCCGCCCTTGTGGAGCTCAACGCTGATTAAGGTCTTTCGGACTGGCGCGAGCTGCGGTGCGGATCTTCCGGCGTCAGTGCTGCCTTTCAGACTGGATTCGAGCCGTTCGCGGCTACTAAGCCGCAGTCGAGCGCTGGCTGCCAAATATTGGCGACTTATGGGTTATGTATAATTTCGCCCTGCAGCACCTGCAATGGATGCTGCGTCGCTGCGACAGCGGCTTACGTGGACCCGGCAGCGCCGGGTGGCTCGGCCGGGCGCCTATCCCCCGGAAAACTCCAAGCGGATAATGGCTCGCGCCGAGACCAACTTCCAATCAGACCCCTCGGTACGATGGCCACGCTTGCCAGCTTCAGGTCAGTCAAAATCAATGTCTTTTCTTTCCACATTTCGCCGCGCATGGTTGGCCAATCCTCGCGCTGATATTCTCGCGGGCATTCTCGTCGCCCTCGCCCTTATTCCGGAAGCCATCGGCTTCTCTATCATTGCCGGCGTCGATCCCCGCGTGGGCCTTTATGCCTCCTTTTCGATTGCGGTAATTATCTCGTTCGTCGGGGGCCGTCCCGGCATGATTTCCGCGGCAACCGCCGCCGTGGCGGTCATTGTCGTGCCTTTGGTCAAACAGCATGGGGTGGACTACCTCTTTGCGGCGACAATCCTGATGGGCGTTTTTCAGGTGTTGGCAGGCTTGCTGCGGCTGGATCTGCTTATGCAGTATGTCTCGCGGTCGGTGGTCACGGGATTCGTCAATGCGCTGGCGATTCTGATATTCATTGCCCAGCTGCCGCAGCTCATTAACGTCACATGGGTAACATACGCCATGGTCGCGGCGGGCCTGGCAATCATTTATCTCGTTCCCCGCCTGACAAAGGCCGTGCCGTCCGCGCTGATTGCGATCATCGCGCTGACCATGGTCTCGATCTACGGCGGCTTGCACGTCAACACAGTGGGAGACATGGGGCAGTTGCCCTCGTCATTGCCGCAATTCCTGATTCCCAATGTGCCCTTCAGCCTGGAGACGTTACGCATCATCTTGCCCTATTCGCTGACAATGGCCGCCGTGGGCCTGCTGGAATCGATGATGACGGCACAAATTGTCGACGACCTGACCGACACGCCAAGCGATAAGCGCCGTGAATGCAAGGGTCAGGGGATTGCCAACTTTGTAACGGGATTTTTTGGCGGAATGGGCGGTTGCGCCATGATCGGCCAATCGGTCATCAACGTGAAATCAGGCGGTTCCACGCGCTTGTCGACCTTCGTCGCCGGAGCCTTCCTGCTGTTCTTGATCGTGGTGCTGGGCCCGCTGGTGGCAAGGATTCCGATGCCCGCGCTGGTCGCCGTCATGATCATGGTGTCCATCGGCACGTTCAGTTGGGGCTCAATACGGAATCTGCGCTCTCATCCATGGCAATCTTCCGTCGTAATGGTCACGACGGTTGTCGTTGTAGTCTGGACGCACGACCTGGCCCAAGGCGTATTGGCCGGTGTCATCCTCAGCGGCTTGTTCTTTGCCGGCAAAGTAAGGCGACTGCTGACGGTTGAATCGGAACTTTCCGCCGACGCAAGCATACGCACGTACGTCTACTCGGGCCAGGTGTTTTTTGCTTCGTCAGAGCGCTTTGCCGAAACGGTTGACTTCAAGGAGAGGGTGGAGAAGGTAGTGCTGGATGTTTCGGCAGCGCATTTTTGGGACATTTCCGCCGTCGGCGCCCTGGATAAAGTGATAAGCAAGCTTAGGCGCGAAGGCACGGCAGTCGAAGTCGCCGGGCTGAACGAGGCCAGCGCGACGATGATCGGGCAATTTGCCACACATGACAAGCCCGATGCACCGCTTAAGCCCGCCAGCCATTAGGGAAGAGATGCGTGAGCGATCCCCAAGCTAGAACTTGCATTGAGCGCCATAATGGTCTTTGTAATCTTTCGCGACGGTTTCACGCGTGACGAATCCTAGCTTGCCACGTTTTGTTCCTTCAAATATCGGCCCAGCGCTTCGCTGGCTCCGTCGTTCTGTTGACCGACGCTGAAAAAGTTGGGGTTGCATTGTTCTCCGGCCTGCGGGCGAAGATTCTTTTGTCATGGGTCATCCGTACACTTAAGTCATCATCTTAGTGTAACGATAAGTAGTTCAGCAAGTTCTTACCATTCCGCAGCACTATGAACCGCCCCGGGTTTTGTAGAGGCTCCAGTCTCCGAGAATGGAGCTATGAATAAGCAGAACAGATTTACCGCTGAAGTTCGAGGGCGGCCGTGTGCATGGTGCGGGAACACCGTGGCGAGTATTCGTCGTTGTAGGCGCCCCCATTGAGACGATTGGTCCGAAGTTAGGCCGTGTACCGCAGACTTTGAGCGAGTGGGTGCAAGGCAATACCTTGTAGCATTTAGTAGGCTTATTGGATTTGATCGATGCTAAGGTGGTTACATCCAATGCATTGACGGCCCATCAGTTGCCGATAACTTTGGATTTCATCCTTTCTTGAGTAAGAGGGCCATTTTTTAAAGTCCTTTTCTAATAAATGGGGGAAATATTTATGAAAAAATCCGTGATTTTGTCCAGTATTCTAATGACAACTGCATTGAGCTTTGGCTTGCAGGCGAATGTCATGGCAAAAGACAATGGCACAAATGTGGATCATTCTGCCACGGCGGGCGAGGCAGTTAGTGATGCTTGGATCACCACTAAAATTAAGGCGGATCTCGCAAGCACTAAGGATTTGAAAAGTACAGACATTTCAGTCGAGACCAATAACGGCGTCGCGACGTTGACCGGAACGGTACCCAGTGACATTGAACGGAAAAAGGCCATTGCAGCCGCCGAAAGTGTCAAAGGCGTTAACAAGGTCGACTCTGCTGGACTGAAAGTCAAAGCAAATAAGTAATTTCCAGATTCGAAATCAGTCGAATTTTTCAGGCTAAGGAGGTTTGGTATGAACGAAGATATGATCAAAGGGAAATGGAAACAAATGACTGGAAAAATCCAGGCAAAATGGGGAAAGTTGACTAATGACGATCTCGATGTCGCCGAGGGTAATACAGAATATTTGATCGGTAAGGTTCAAGAGCGTTACGGCATCGCGCGTGATGAGGCCGAAAAGCAAGTGCGGGATTTCAGTGATGGCACTGGATACTAATATTTGACCAAAGCTTGTGATTGCCAGGGCGTTCGGTGATGACCGGACGCCTTTTTTTGGTGCGCCCAGCATGGGACCATTCCAGTGTTTCTCGGCCGCGGCTGCATTGGCCGCTCAGACGGACTGGCTATCGGTCCAAAAGGGGGCGCTAGATCTTCACGGTCTCGTAAGTGGCGGGATGAAAAATTTCGTCCATATCCATTAGCCGGGACGACAGGCCCTGTCCGTGATGATGGCGCACGAAAGCTTCGAGCGTGTTGCGGTTTGCCGCCACACCGTATGACCAGTAGTCCTCGCCCATCAAGGCTTTTGCAGCCTTGAGCTGCTCTTCAACAAAGGGTAGGGTGACTTTTGTCGCGGACGTGTCGGCCAGGCTGCTCCGTCGAGCAATGCACGCGTACGGTCGTAGTCTCCCATTGCGACGGACAATTGTAGTTTTGGCATTGTTGTTCCTGTTATACGTTCTGGGCTTGCGGCGTATGCGCCGGTTCGGGCTGGCTTTCGCCAACGGGACTGACTTTGAACGATTTCCAGTCGCTGCCCTTGGGGATCATGCTTTGAAAGGCGCAGACCTCGGCTGGAATGGCATCGGCTCCTGTGCCAATGGCGGCACCGGTTTCCTGGAATGCGCGGACAGCCTTCAGCATCTGCTTGCGGAACTCGGCAACGGCAAGGTCGCTTGCTCCCAAATGGTCGGCTGACCGGTCTGCAATGGCGCCCATAGTGGTCCACATGGCGATGTCCTGGTTGGGAAAGCCAGTAATGCCGGTGAAGTTGCCAGCTTGCATTGCTTCGCGATCCTGCCAGAAATGATTGTCGCGATTGCGCAAGGGCCGGTAATGCTTGTCAAGGTCTTCGCCCAGGGTTTGGCCCAGGAACTTGCGCCATGCGGCCGTGTCCGGTGTTTGCGATGGGTGGCCCCAGGCAATGAAGTAGAACACTGTGTTCGTATCGTCGGCGGGAACATTGATATTGGCCACGTTGTACAGGTTATTGGGCGGTATCAAAGCGGTAGCCGGCGCAACAAACACTGTAGAGCGGACATAATCATTGACGTCCGCGTTGTGTATAGGCTTGCGGATGGCAGCGTAGCGAAAGCCGTAAGCGGTACGCTCCAGCTGCAGACGGGGTGCCTTGTCGTTTGAAGGCCGGAGCCAGACGCTTCCGGTAGCTTGTGCGCCGTTTACTTCTGCGGGAACCATGTCGGAAGAATGCAGGCTGGAACTGTGCGCTGAATCGATCGCGCCTTCTATCACTTGAGCCCAGTTGCAGGGCAACACGGCTTTGGCGATAGTGACTTTCACGTCCGGCGATGGAGCCCAGGCCGGCGGCTGGAATTCAGGCATGGTTTCGGGGGGACCCATGTAGGCCCAGACCATGCCGCCCCATTCTTTGGTGGGGTAGGCGGGGTGCTTGATGCCAGCGGCCATCCGGTTGCCCGCCGGTTCTGACACCATTTCAAGAATATTTCCGCGGACGTCGAACTTCCAGCCATGGTAAAGGCAGCGCAAGCCGCCTTCTTCGTTGCGTCCGAGCACAAGCGAGGCTCCGCGATGCGGGCAGTGTTCTCCGATGACTCCAACCTGGCCGGCCGTGTCGCGAAACACGACCAGTTCCTCTCCGAAGACCTGTGCCCGAACTGGCGGGCCATCGGGATCTTGCACTTCCTCTATAAGGCAGACGGGTGTCCAGTGTCGCCGCATAAGCTGACCCATGGGCGCATCGCCCATTACGCGGCATAGAAGGTCGTTCTCTTCAGAGGTCATTTCTGTCTCCTTGCCAAGGCCAATGCCCGCCGCTCGGTAACCGAGCTTAGCGGCACAATGGCGCCGACTTTGAATTCAACGCGGCGGCGCTGCTGATGGACAGCGCATCGTCGCTAACGTAAAAACAGTTAGAGATCTAACTGTCATTGATGTAATATTATTAGAGATCTAAGTTTAATGCAATATCTTTGCGGGAGTGGCCCGATGGAAAAAGCAATCGGTTTGGGTGTGGTGGGGCTGGGGCGAGCGTTTACGCTGATGCTGCCGACTTTTTTGCAGGACGAAAGAGTGCGGCTGGTTGCGGCAGCGGATCCACGGTCGAACGCCCGGGAAATGTTCAGCCGCGATTTCAACGCCCCGGCGTACGAAGCACTGGAAGATTTATGCGGCAATCCTGATGTCGAAGCTGTTTATATCGCGTCGCCCCATCAGTTTCATGCCGAACATGTGCGTGTGGTTGCCGCAGCCGGCAAGGCAATGCTTATAGAAAAGCCGTTGGCAATTTCCTTGGCGGACTGCACTCGTATCGTGGAGCTTGCCGCTCAGACAAAGGTTCCCGTCATAGTGGGGCACTCACACAGTTTTGATGGGCCGGTGCTGCATGCCGCGGCCATGCTGAATTCCGGGATCTTTGGCGCCGTGCGCATGCTCAACGCGCTTAACTACACAGACTTCTTGTACAGGCCTCGGCGGCCTGAAGAGCTTGATACCCGCCAAGGGGGCGGAGTGGTGTTCAGTCAGGCTGCGCACCAGATCGATATCGTACGCTTGCTGCTGGGAGGGCTTATCGACAAAGTGCGTGCCTGCACCGGAAGCTGGGACAGTAGCCGCCCTACCGAAGGAGCGTACATGGCACTGCTGACGACACATGACGGAGCCTTCGCCTCGGCGACCTATAGCGGCTATGCGCACTTCGATAGCGATGAGCTGATGGGCGACGTAAGCGAAATGGGTTATCGAAAGGACAGCACTGCATATGGCGCGGCGCGGTCAAGAATTCTGCACATGGACGCGGCTCGCGAAGCGCAGTTGAAAATAGCAGGCAACTATGGCGGCAAAGATTATCGCTTCAAGGCTTCGCCCGCCACGCCGTATCACCAGCATTTTGGACCGGTCATCATTTCTGCGGAGCGTGCCGACATCAAGCTGACGCCTGAAGGCCTTGTGATATACAGTGATGCCGAGCGCAAATTCGTGTCCACCCCCAAGCGTCCCGTTCCCCGGGCGGAAGTCGTCGACGAGCTTTGGGACGCGGTTCGCCTTGGCCTTGATCCGCTGCACTGCGCCCGATGGGCGCGAGCGACCACCGAAGTGTGTATTGCAATACTAGAATCGGCACAAACGGGCAAGGATGTCGCGCTACAGTTCCAGGTAGCTCCATCCCGCCCTGTGCCAAACCCCGACGAGCGTGAACTGCGTGACGAATATGACCATTAAAAATAATACCGTGCCCAATAAAGAAGACTGGCGTAACTCCATCCCCGAAGACAGATTGGCCCACCTTATAAAGGATGCACGGCGCGCGATGGAACGTTCGCTGCAAATACGCCTGATCGACCACTCTGTGGCATTTGGCCATTGGTCGTTTCTGCGAATTCTATGGGAGCACGACGGGCTGACCCAGCGCGAACTCAGCGAGCTGGCGGGCATGTCGGCACCTACGACATTCGCTGCCATCAACGCGATGGAATCGCTTGGATATGTGCGTCGCAGTCAAAAAGAAGGGAACAAGAAGAACGTTTATATCCACCTGAGCGAGTCGGGCAAAGCGTTGCGCGAGCACTTGTTGCCTTTGGCCGAAGAGGTCAACGCGGTTGCAATCAGCGGGCTGGACCGGGAAGAAGTCAGAATCGCCCGCAAAGTGCTGACCACGATAATAGAGAACTTGTCGGTCGATGAAAAAGACCTGCACGAATCAAGCAACCGCCGAGTTCCCTCCACAAGAGCGCTGGGGCGATTGCTTCAGCCTGGCCGATAAAGGAGCGGCTTCTTCGATGCTGAGGAGAAGAAGGCTTTCACGAGCTGACGTGGTCCTGAATCGGCGAGATGATGTCTTGCGAATTCGAATTTAGCGGAATAAACTTTAAATAGAAGCAAGCGTCCCCACGTCGCGAAAGCTCTTAGTCGTTGAGTTCTTCCTTCTACATGCCATGTATTTCGGGGCGCCAAGCCCACCGAAGCCAATCGGCAGTTCGCAGTCATTTAGTCGCCCGACTTTCCAGAATCCAGCCCGGCTCGCAGCAACAACAATAATGCAAGATTGAGACTCAAAGGAGGATTGGTTTTGAAGCTAATTAACTATATAGGCGCTGTCGCATGCGCATTGCTGACCATCTCAGGTGCACAGACCGCACAAGCCGCCGACACATACGACATTGACGTTGTCCTGCCCTTGACGGGGGGCGCAGCTTTTCTTGGAAAGGGCGAGCAACGAGCGCTTGAGCTACTTCAAAAGATGGAGAACGAGAAAGGCGGCATTCATGGCCGCCAGATAAATTTTGTTTTCCATGACGACCAGACCCAGCCCCAGACCGCTGTTCCGCTGTTCAATCAGATCAAGGCGGCAAAGCCTGCCGTGGTATTGGGGTCGGCCATTTCTTCTGTGTGCAACGCGATGGCGCCATTGGTCAAGAGCCGCGGGCCGGTCAATTACTGTTTCTCGCCGTCCCTGTACCCGGAAAGCGGCAGCTATGTGTTCAGTTCAAGCATCTCGACCAAAGCGCTCGCCCAAGGCCTGTTGACGTATTTCGGCGATAAAGGCTGGACAAAAATCGGCTTGTTGACATCCACGGACGCCACAGGGCAAGATGCCTATCGAAACATCCAAGAGCTGATGAAGTCGGGCAAGTACGACAAGCTTTCCATTGTTTCAGAACAGCAATTCAACGCCAAGGACATGAGCGCGTCCGCGCAGATACAACGCATCAAGGGCGCCAATCCCGATGTGGTCATTGCCTGGTCTACCGGCGGTCCTATCGGCACGGTCTTCAAGGCAATCAGGGATGCGGGGCTGGATGTTCCGATTGCCACCACAGACGGCAACATGACTTACGAGCAGATGAAGCAGTATGCCGCGTTTCTGCCAAAAGAACTTTATATTCCCTCGCCTGAATGGCCCAAGTCCGACCTCTTGAAGGTCTCCGATGATGTCGCTGCCAGCAAGAAGGCATTCTTCGACGCCTATGACCAGGCAAACGCCAAGCCCGACGGCCCTTCCACCTTTGCGTGGGATCCTGCTTTGCTGATCATCGAGGCCTTGAAGAAACTGCCGGAAAACGCAACGGCTGAAGACCTTCGCAAGTATCTGGCCAGTTTGCAGGGCTTTGCGGGCATCAACGGAGTGTACGATTTCAAGAAGTTCCCGCAACGAGGCCTGGGGTCGGACAACGTCGTGGTTACGCGCTGGGATCCGAAGGCCGATCACTGGGCGGTCGTAAGCAAAGCAGGCGGTGGGGCGCTCTAGCACAGATCCAATTCACAAAACTTTGTGTGCGCACGGTTCTGAACAATGGCCGAATTTATTCAGATTAGCGTCGATGGGCTAGTAATTGGAACAATTTATGGGCTGATTGCACTGGGGTTCTCGATCGTTTATCGGGTCACCGGCGCAATCAATCTCGCCCAGGGCGGCTTTGTCGTCATAAGCGCGCTGATCGGGTTCTCTCTTACCCAAGTTTTCGGCATGCCGGCCTACGCCGGCTTGCCCTTGGCCGTTATCGTGACGACGGTTGTCGGAACAGCGCTCGGAAGTGTCACCTTCGTGCCCGCGCTGGGCCGGCTGTCCAACTCCAATGTCCTGATGATTACCGTTGGCATCCTGACCATGCTGGAGGGGCTGTCATTTGTCGTATGGGGCAGCCAGCCGTATGCGCCGCCTGTGTTCTCCGGCAAAGTACCGGTTTCAATCGGGAATGTGCACATTCCAACCCAGGACTTCTGGGTGCTTGCCACGGTGGCGGTGGTTTTGGTCGGGCTGTGGTATCTCATCGGCCATACCCGGCTAGGCCGCGCTTTAAGGGCCTGTTCCGAAAACCCCATGGCGGCAAGCTTGGTGGGGGTCAATGTTTCCCGTGTCACGGTGTTGAGCTTTATGCTGGCCACCGCGCTGGCCGCCATTGCCGGGGTGGTCGTCGCACCAACTACGACACTGCAGTTCGATACCGGCCGGCTGTTCACTATTTCGGGCTTTATCGCTGTGGTAATCGGCGGGCTTTCCTCGGCCGGGGGGGCGCTTGTCGGAGGCCTGTTGCTTGGGGTGGCCACGCAGTTGGCTACAGCCTATGTGTCTTCGCTCTTTAGCAGCGCCATTGCGGTGCTTATTCTGCTTGCCGTCCTGGTGTGGAGGCCCGGCGGCCTGATTCGCCCGCGGGTCGCCAGGCGCCAGGACGTGCGCGACGAAAAACGTGTGTCGGGACGCATCTTGCGATTTCCACCCAAGACGGCAATATGGATGTCGGTCATAGGCCTGGCCATTGCCGTGACCGTGCCTTTTTTCGTCGTCTCCAACGGAATAATGAGCAGCCTTACGATAGCCGCGATACAGTTCATTGCGCTGATCGGACTTGACCTTCTGATGGGCTATTGCGGCCAGATCAGTCTGGGACATGCGGGCTTCATGGCAATCGGGGGCTATACCGCGGGCTACCTCGTTGTTAACTTCAATACACCGCCGTTGCTGGCCGTTCTTGCCGGCATGGGGTTGTCGCTGGCATGCGCTTTGATCCTGGCTGTGGTGACGCTGCGTTTGCGCGGGCTGTATCTGGCGCTTGCGACGCTTGCCTTTTCTCTTTTGGTCGACTCATTTGCGGTGGGCTTCATCGACATCACCGGCGGGCCGTCGGGTCTTGTCGGCGTGCCGTCGTTCTCTGTGGCCGGCTTTGACTTTGACACGCCCGTTTCAATGTATTACCTGGCACTGGGCGTGAACGTCGTGGTGTTGCTGCTGCTATTCGGCGGGCTCAGGTCTCGCTTCGGCCGTGCGACCATCGCAATCCGTACCGATCAGTTGGCGGCAACCGCCTTGGGCGTCAATGTCGTCCGCCATAAGCTGGTTGTATTCTCCATCAGCGCCTTGCTGGCATCGCTCAGCGGCAGCCTGTACGCCTTCTCATTCAATTTTCTTTCTCCGGACATGGTCGGCGTGGACAAGTCGTTCGAGCTTGTCTCCATGATGGTCATCGGCGGTGAAGGCACGCTGGTCGGCTCGTTGTTCGGCTGCATTTTGCTGACCCTATTGCCCACGATCTTCCAGCCGCTGGCCTATTACAAAACGCTGGTCAGCGGCCTGTTGCTTATCCTGTGTTTCTTGTATTTGCCGCAAGGCATTTATGGCGCGTTTGCCGAGCGCCTGGTTCGTTGGACGTCTCGGTCCAAGCAGCCGGGCCAGTCCTTTGCGTCCTCGGGGGAGAAGAGCGTATGACAAGTACGGCCCGTTCCATTGCTAGCCAAGGTGCTGGCTGCGTTTTGTCGATGCAAGGGCTCTCCAAGTCGTTTGGCGGCGTCCGGGCTGTGTCTGACGTGACATTCGAGGTGCATGCCGGAAAAATCACTGCACTGATCGGACCGAACGGCGCGGGCAAAACCACGGTGTTCAACCTTATATCAAACATTTTTTCATATGAGGGCGAGGTCTATTTCGAAGGACACAGCATCAAAGGGCGGTCGCCCATTCAAATCGCCCAAATGGGGCTCATCCGCACCTTCCAGTCCGCGCGCGTTTTCCCAGGAATGACGGTGCTTGAAAACGTCCTGGCCGGACGGCACCGCCTGTTGACCGGTTCGCCGTTATCGCAGTTTTTTTGGGGGCCCTCTAGCCGACGGCAAGAGGCCGATTTGCGGCACAGGGCTGAAGGCCTGTTGGATCTCGTTGGCCTGCTCAACGAAAAGGACACCCACGCAATCGATCTGCCCATGGGGGCGCAGAAACTGCTTGAAGTCGTTCGCGCCTTGATGAGCCAGCCGCGCCTGCTTTGCCTGGACGAGCCGGCGGCAGGCCTCAACGATCGCGAAACAGAAGATCTTGCTGTGCTGCTGAGGGCCGTTTGCGAAAGCGGCATTCCGATCCTGCTGGTCGAACATAACATGGGGCTGGTCATGAGCGTCGCCGACCATGTGGTCGTGCTGGATGCCGGCGCCATCATCGGAAGCGGGCCGCCCTCTGAAATTCAGCGCAACGAGAAGGTCATCCAAGCCTATCTCGGACGAGAAAATCATGCCCCTGCTTGAACTGCGTAATGTATCTGCCGGCTATGCCCGCGAAAACGTGTTGCGCGATGTCGACCTGGTCCTTGCCAAAGGAGAGATCGTTACCTTGGTTGGCGCCAACGGTGCCGGCAAATCGACGCTGGTCAGAAGCGTCTCGGGCCTGCTGCACGCACGCCAAGGTGAAATTCTATTCGACGGCAAGCCCATTACAAAACTCTCGCCCGCGGACCGGCTTACGCTGGGCATTGCGCACGTACCGGAAGGCCGGCAAATCTTTCTAGGTATGACCGTGGCCGAAAACCTGCGCCTGGGCGGATACGGCGCGGCAAACAGAAGCAAAGAAAACGAAGCCGCCCGGCTCGACCGGGTGTGCGACCTATTCCCCATTCTGCGCGAGCGCTTCGATCACACCGCCGGAAATTTCTCCGGCGGCCAACAGCAACTGCTGGCCATCGCCCGCGGCCTTATGTCGGCGCCGCGCGTCCTTATACTGGACGAGCCATCATTGGGGGTGGCGCCATTGCTGGTGGCCGAGATTTTCCAGATGATTGAAAGGCTCCGGGACGAAGGGCTTACCATTCTGCTTGCTGAACAGAACGCCCGCCAGGCGTTGGCCATCGCAGACCGTGGATATGTTGTAGAGAACGGACGAGTGACGCTGTCCGGGCGGGCAAAAGATCTTCTGGAGTCCCCGGAGATCGTCGAGAAATACCTTGGCGCCGGGGCAGGCGGGATAAAGCAACTGCCCGAGCGGTCCAAGCCGATGGCCCTGAAGCTGAGTGCGTTGATTCGCGATTAGGGGAGTTGGTACTTTGCTAAAGCAGTCAGGGCTTTGCAATCGCCGTGACCTTCAATCCCTGGAAAACGGTTTTCCCGTGAAGTCGACAGTTACCAGATTGCCGTCAAGTTCGCCCATGCCTGGTGCATTCAATGGCATGCCGGGCGCCGAAACGCCCCTCACGGACGAGTCGGCGAGCAGCTTGTGCACTGCACTGGCCGGCACATGGCCCTCTATGACTTGACCGGTAGCCTCGACCACGCCTGTGTGGCATGAGCCAAGCTGCGCCGGCACCCCAAGCTTCTGCTTCACCGAAGCCATGTCGGCCGTTTTGATGGCGGTAACGTCAAAGCTGGACTCGCGCATATGCTGGACCCAGCCGGAGCAGCAGCCGCAATTGGGGTCCTGGTACACCGTAAGCGCTGTGCCTGCTGCATGTGCGAAGGACGATACAAGAGTAAAGGCAGCCGCGGCCGCCAGCCGTAGTTTCATGAAAGCTTGCTCCAGATAAATATGTAAGTGAATCTTGAAGAGTAGATTCTAATTTAGCAATTTAGTTCAGTCGCCGCCAAGATGGTTTATTTCTACGGTGACATGTACGAGTTCTTCAGCAGTGTCCTTCACCGACTGCTGCTCGGCCGCTTATGCCGCTTGCGCCATCCGTCCGCACTCTTGGGCACACTGGCGGCACACCTGGGCGCAATGCTGGCAGTGGTCCACTTGGTGCTTGGCGCATTCCTCGGCGCAGGCTTGGCACACGTCGGCGCACAGGCGACATAGAGCATGGGCGAACTCGCTGCCCCGAGCCATGTAACTGGCTGCCAGGTGGCAAATTTGTGCGCAGTCCATGTCCAGTTTTATGCAGCGCGCCATGCTTTTGACATCCTGCTCTTGCAGGCATGAAACGGCGCAGTGGTCGCACTGAGTGGCGCAAGCATAACAAGCGTCTATGCACGACTGGAATTTTTCATGAGGCATATTGGTCTCCAACGGTTAAGGACTGGTTGTCGATGGCTTGCGAAGCAAGGCCACTTCCGCAGCCAGCAATTCAAATGCCGAAGACCGTCGCTAAAACGCAAACAAATTGCCGAAAAATACGCTTACACCTTTTAGCATCGCAGAAACGTTTGCAATGTTATGGTCTTTAAGGAAAAGGACGGCGCGCTTGCGTCGTGTTCTCACTTTAATTGAAGACGCCTTTCAAAACTGCTCGGCTCCAGGCAATGTAGGAGCTGGCTACTCCATATAGCAATCCCAATAAGCCAAGTCACCTGGCCAGTTCAGGGGCTTTGTTCTGCGAGTGCGTGTGGTTATGGGCGCCTAGGACCAATGATTGCTAAAAAAACTTTACTAACTTGCATTGAGCCGTTTTATCGCAAAGTTCATAACCGAACCTTTTTAATTGCTGCCGCCAGTTGCGTCGCGGGCAGCTTGCTTGCCTCTTCTGGAGCGTGGGCTGACGAACTCGCCGGCGCAGTGGCGGTTGCGGCGCCAGAGCAGATTACCGCGCTCGATCCCGTTTATCGACAGCCGGAACAAACGCAGCCAGCAGCTACTCAACTGGATTCTGCGGCACCAGAGCCTGTCAAGCCAGGGCCTTCGCTTGGAATCGACCTGGAACAAGTACAGGATTTGGCCTCTATCGTTGATGACGCCCGCAAGCAGGCTCAGGCCGAATACCTTGCGGAGAAGTTGCGCCAATCGCCCCAGACAGTGCAGCGGTATGTAGAGCTTGCATGGAAGGAAGCCAGCCGCCGTGTTGGGCTTGACCCGGAACTGCTGATCGCCATCATTCAAAAAGAAAGCGTTTTTCGGCCTAAAGTGCAAAGCAGCTACGGTGCGCAGGGGCTGATGCAAGTGGTTCGACGCTGGCATCGAGAAAAGCTGCATGCATCCGAGTCGCTGTTTGACCCGGTCGTCAATATTCGCGTGGGCACCGACATACTGGAAGAATATCTGGAATCGGCCGACGGCGATTTGTCGCGGGCCCTGGCCAAGTACTCCGGCAATGCTCGCGGTTATGCAAAGACGGTCATTGACGAGTCCCGCAAGTTGGCGCAAGTTGCCGATACTGCCGCAGCCGAAGTGGCTATCAGTCCTGGGCTATTTGACCCGGCATCGGCGCAACACGCAGGGTAAGGCTTCGCTTGGCGGCGCGTTATAGCTTGCCTCGCCCATTTCCTCGCCAATTATCAAGCAACAAGAAACTGGTCCACGCACCAATCCCATACTGCGCGCGCCGCAGTTCTGGGGGACGGCGAACGCTTGCGGACCAGGAAGTACGCGGGTTCGATTATCTTGGTTGCCTCTGTCACCTGCACCAGTCGGCCAGCCGCCAGATCCGAGTCGACAAAAGCCCGGCACGTCAAAGCAATACCTTGGCCTGCCAAGGCAGCGTCAAGGGCCAGAGCCGTTTGATTGAACTGCGCACCCGCAAGATTGCCGGACGTTCCCAGGAACTGCGGCCAGTGGTTATGCGCGTCATGCAAAAGTGGAAACTTCCGGAGCTGTTCAAAGCTTACCGGGCAAGCCTGCTGATTGATCAGGTGCGGGCTCGCCACAGCGACGAGCTCTTGGCGAAATAGCAGCTTTGCTTCCAAGTTGGCGGGAAACGTTGAACGAGTCAGCCGCACGGCTAAGTCGACTTGATCCCGGTCGAAGTCGGATAGGGCTTCGGTGGCCATGGTACGCAGCTCGATGTCTGGAAGCGCGGCGGAGAACTCGGCCAGCCGCGGGATCAATAGCTTGGCGGCGACTGTGGGGGGCACGCTGATAGTTACCAGCTCGGGCCTGGCAAGTAGCTGGGTTGTTGCTTCCCCAAGCGTATCGAAAGCCCGGGTCACGTTTGCAAGGTAGCTTGCACCCGGCGTCGTCAGTGCAAGACCTCGCGAGAGGCGATGAAACAGCGAAATTCCCAGGTGTTCTTCGAGTGCGCGAACCTGTTGCGCCACTGCCCCTTGCGTCACGCCCAGCTCGTCGGCCGCAACGCGAAAATTCAGGCTGCGGCCGGACGCCTCGAAAGCGCGTAGGGCATTCAATGCGGGCAGTTTGCGGCGGGGAAAAAGCATGCTCAAAGCCTATAGTTTTTCTACATTCTCTCACGTTTATTTATAGCGCGAAATAAACGGCGCTGTTTGAGATAATTTATTTTAATCAAGCACTGGAGATTTATATGTCTGTAGAAAAAGTTGCTATTGTCACGGCCGGTGGATCGGGCATGGGAGCGGCCGCGGCAAGAAGGCTGGCGCACGAGGGTTATCGCATTGCAGTTCTATCCTCATCCGGAAAAGGGGAAGCTCTTGCCAGTGAGCTAGGCGGCATAGGTGTAACAGGCTCGAATCAGTCGAATGACGATGTGCGGCGGCTGGTCGACCTGGCGATGGAAAAATGGGGGCGAATAGATGCGTTGGTCAATTCCGCCGGCCACGGTGCCCGCGCACCGATTCTCGATATTACCGACGAGGATTGGCACAATAGTCTGGAGGTTTATTTCTTGAGCGCCGTGCGCTCCGTCCGATTGGTTACGCCCATCATGCAAGCGCAGGGCGGCGGAGCCATAGTCAACATCTCCACAGCGTGGGCTTTCGAGCCGTCCGAACTGTTCCCGACCTCGACGGTGTTCCGCGCCGGGCTGGCGAATTTCACCAAAATTTTCGCCGACTCCTACGCAGCAAAGAATATACGCATCAATAATGTCCTGCCAGGCTGGATCGACAGCCTGCCCGCCACCAACGAGCGCCGTGACAGCGTGCCAATGGGGCGGTACGGCAAGGCAGAAGAAGTGGCCGCCACGATTGCTTTTCTGCTCTCGGCCGACGCAGGCTACATTACTGGCCAGAATATTCGAGTCGACGGAGGCATTTCGCGCGGGCTGTGAGCTGCGGGGCGGCCTTGCCCCCAGAATTTTGTTACTCAATACAAAAATTTGAAGACAAAAGTTACAAGAAGGACTAAAAGGTGTAGAGCGCTCAGCGAACCTGCGCCGCCTTTCCGCGACATGAAGCGTGAGTAGTGAAATTTGTAGTTTTCGATTGTTGGCAACTCGATAGCTCTGCCTCAAGTCGTCAATGATGGTTCGCGCAAGTCCTACTTCATAAGGATGAATCAAGTGAATTTCTCTATTCAGCGGATTGCGGAACGCCCATTTTCCGTGTCGGTATTGCGCGCCGGCGGCGCCATTGTTCTGGCGCTTGGCTTGGTCGCCTGCAACGAGGACAGCCCTTCGGTTGCCGATGTGACTCCGGTGGCGCCGCCTTCTCAGGTCGTTACCTGCAAGGACTACGACGGCAATGCCGTGCAGGTCAAGCCAAAGACGGTCACCGTTTATAACAACTCCGCGGGCGATACGATTTATCCGGTGGTGGCAACTAGTAAAAATTTGGTGAATGAGTGGATTCAAGGATGCCTGCGTACGGCCGAGCCTTATCCGACCAAGCTCGTTTACAAGTTGTATGTAAACGAGGGCAAGGGCATACCGCCAAATTCTTCGGTGACGGTAACACTTCCGCTGTATAGCGAACTGGCGGCGGGCAGCTATATTACCTGGTGGAATGGCGGGCGTGTTGTGTTGGCCGACCGGAACGACCGGCTGCAGGACGACAAAGAGGACACCAAGCTGGCCACGCCGGACGGAGTCACCTGTCAAGGACAAAATACGGCCTGCACATTAAGCACTTATTCCAGCAATATCCAGTTCCCGGAAAATATATATGCACAATTGTCGGAATATACTTTCGGCGATTCCATCATCCCGGCCGGCCAGTCACTGCGGCTCTTGAAGCCGGAGAACGTCGGATACAATATTTCTTATGTAGACCACGTTTATATGCCCGTGGCTATAGGGCCGAAAAACAACCCATACATCGGCTACAGCGGTTCGGCGCAGCCGCTGGTTGAGTTCAGGAACCTGCTGAAAACATTCTTGAATGCTCCCGCCGTTGGCGAAGGATGGCCTGTCTACAACCTGTATCAGACGAAACTGCCGGGCGGCTACAATATTTTTGCCCAGCGTGACGGCGTCTTGCATGCTACCGACGACGTACCCATCAAGCCGACAGGTGCCAATCCGCCGGTATTGACCGTAATGCAATGCATCAATGGCGGGTGTTCCAACGAGCAAATGAAGACTCTGCGCTATGGCCAGGCGGTTCAGCGCATGCAGAACTTATGGGGATATTGCGCCGGGGGCTGGGACGCCGAAGACATTTCCACGTACGTCAACGAGGATGTAAGTGCAATTTGTCCCGCGGCTTTGACGACCAACCTGACGGCCGTCAAGGATTTCTTCAAGCAAAGCCACCAAAATTACCTGGCCATGTACGCCCGGGGCGAATGCGAAGGCACGACACCCAAAGTGCCGGTATTCAACTACTGGCAAGCCATTACCCACATCTATGGCTGGGTTCCATTTAACGAGGGCTGCGGCGCAGCGGCGAACCCCTTGGCCAAAACGACTATTCCAGGCTGGGATCACGCAGCAATCCAGTCCATGTACATCCACCAATTGCAATATAACCATCAACAAGCAGCGGTCAAGGCGAACCCCAAGCTCTTGTTCAATCCTTATGTTGGATTGATTCATGACGACCTGAAAATGAATGCTTACGGGTTTTCTGTTGACGATGCCGTTGGCTTCATGAGCGAGTTGGGCGATGGGCTGATTTTTGCGGTGGGAGGCACGCAAGGCCTTGAAAATTCAAAGCAATTTAGCTACGCGGACGGCTTTACCCTGATGGTCGGGGTGCCCGCGTCCCTGGATGGCCGTGCGAACAAGCCATTGATCAAAAAGTACGGGGTTTGCGTACTGGGTCAGGATGCCGGCGACATGAACTGCGAAAAGGACAAACAAGATGTCGTCTTGCCGGACAATAGCCAGATTGCAGGGTTCAGAGTCGGCACCGTGGCCAAGTATCCCATTAAAGTGCGCTTCACCGATGTGGACGACAACGTGTATTCCCTTCGTGTCAACGAGCAGTTCCAGACATGTCCCGACGGCATACCGCTGAAGGATTGCCCTCCCAATAAGGCAACGCTAGTCGACAAGACAACTTGCCGGGTCGTCAACAGCAAAGGAGACACGCATGCCAATTCGGAAAAATGGTGTGTCGGCGCCAACCCAAATCAACAAAAGGACGTCCTCGAGCAGCAGTTGACCAAGAATTTCCTGAGCTATCCGCAACCTGTCAATTTTATGTAGTGGTTTCAGGATCAAGCCGCCGCCTTTCTGCTGCGGTTTGACTCCTGGTGCTCGCGCTAGCCGGCGGGGCGATCCGTCCACATGGCAGGGTACTTTCCGCCACGCTGAGTTTCAGCGATAAAAGGCTTGGTACGGTTCCGGCGTCGCCTCCAACAAACAATATAAACTGCCGCGCGCGGTGCAAGCCAGCACATGTTGGTGTGGGTGGACATTTCTTTGCTCTTTGCTGTGTTGCGCCTTGCGTGCAGTGGCATTGATGGCTGATAATCTGGCATCTTGCCCGGAGGAGTATCGCTGGCCAGAAGCGACAAAGTTTGGTGTGGTCACTGAGAAACATCGAGAGGGTTCACATAGTGGCAAGTATGCAGAAGTTGGACGAATCACAGATTATTGCGCAGTTGAAGTACTGCAAGCGTCTGCCTACGCTGCCCGCCGTGGCATTGCAGCTTGTCGAGTTGGCCGAAGACAGCTCGGCCGCGCTGGACGAGTTTGCCAAAGTCATTGCATTCGACCCCGCCCTGGTCGGAAAGCTGATGCGAACGGCCAATTCCTCGTTCTATGGGCTTCGGCGCAAAGTATCGAGCTTGTCTGAGGCCATCGGCTTCATGGGTTTGAATGCCACCATCTCGCTGTCGCTTAGTTTTTCATTGCGCGGCCTGTCTTGCGGGCAGGGCGATGGCGATCTTGACGATACCAATTACTGGAGCCGTTCGCTGCTGACGGCCCTGGCTGCCAGAACCATTGCCATAGAGCTGCGCGAACTCCAGCCTGAAGACTTCTTGTTGGCCGGCTTGATGCAAGATATTGGCGTGCTTGCCATGGCCGCCATGCTCGGAAACCCTTACGTCACGCTTTACAAGAACAGCCCCGACCATGCCAGCCTGCTGGAGTACGAGGCCGCGCGCTACGGCTTTGACCACGTGCGGGCAGGCGAACAACTGCTCAAGCATTGGCGGCTTCCCGCGCATATTCATGAAAGTGTATGGCGCAGCCATGCACCCGCCGACTGTGCGCAAGACCGCCGCACAGAGGATTGCAGCGATGGTATCGGGCGCCTTTCCGCTTGCGTAGCTACCGCAGCCTGCATTGCAGATGCATGGATAGAGGGGGCGTCGGCCGACGCGCTCAACGCGGCCTTCAGAACGGCGCAGTCTTTTTTGGACATAAACGCCGAGCAGTACCAGAATATTATTGCCTCAATGAGAGACGAGATGCCCGCCATGGAGGCGTTGTTTGAGTCTGAACTCGTAGATCCCGCGGTTTTGCAGAGCATCGGCGACAGCGCGCTAGAGCTTCTTACCGTGCGCAATTTGCACCTGTTACAAGCTTCCGCGGTTGCGGACGGACACATCCAGGCTCTTGAGCAGCGTATAGCGACGCTAGAGATGCAGACGCAGCGCGATTCGCTTACCGGCCTTTATAACCGTGACTATCTCGAGCGCAAGCTGGCACAGGAGTTCGATCTCGCGTTGCACAGCCAATCGCCTTTTAGTGTGGTGTTCATTGATATCGACTTGTTCAAGTCTTTCAACGATAGCTTCGGTCACGCAGTGGGTGACCAGGTACTGGCTACTGTTGCGCATCGCATCCTGACCATATCGCGGCAAACCGATACCGTGGCGCGCTACGGCGGTGAAGAGTTCGTTGTTCTGCTTCCTCATACGGATGTGGACGCTGCGCGGGCGATTGTGGAACAGATGCTGAAGAGCGTACGCGAGACGCCCTATTTGATAAGAGGCGATGCGCGCGCCCATATTACGTTCTCGGCGGGCATTGCCGCGCTTTTGCCGGGACGTACCGCCTTTAGTACGCCGGCCGCCTTGATAGACGCGGCTGATAGCGCCCTGTACAAGACAAAAGGGGCCGGGCGCGGGCACATTACTGTGCACGACTCGGGCCTCGCATAGCGAACATTATCGGCCGTGCGTGGCCCCGCGACGCCGCTGTTCAGTAAACCGCGTACGAGCGTTCGCAAGCCTTGTTCAGGTTGTTTTGAATAATGGCTTCGTCGATATGGTTGGTAAATCCGTCACGGCCATCGCCCACCACAAAATCATAGACGCTGGATAAGCCCCAGTCATGGGCGATTTTGCGCCAGTTGTTCAAATCCTGCGCATTGACCACGCCATCCTTATTGCCGTCGCCCGGGCAATCGGGCTCGGAGGCCAGGATTTTGTCCAAAGTGGTCCGTAAACTGTCGCGAACTGCCAGTGTTTCCGCGGTGGGATTCTTGGCCAGCAAATTGCGCTCGCTCGTATCAAGCAAAGGCTCGGGTGCTGCCTGGTTGATTTCATACAGCTCTTCCACGGTATCCGTCTGGAAGCCGTTGGTCGCAGGATTGAAGTTGTAGGTGATATTTCGAACCAGTTTGTAGCGGTCGTTGCGAACAGCCATGGTGGGGTCAGGCAATATGTTGAGCAGATCTTTGCCTTGCCTGTGAAGTTCCTGGTTCACTTCGGCGCACATCTTGTAGCCTGCGCCGCCGTCGCCCCACCACGTGCCATGATTGTCTTCGCACACGCTTTTGGAAGGCGCACTTTGGGTGCAACTGGTGCTGATCACGCATGGTCCGTTCCTAGCGCCGTGAGCCTGTATGTTGCTGCCGCCGATCGTGAAGTTGACCATGCGCAGGCTGGTCTGTTCCGGATTGGTCAGGTAGGGCAGAATGCCTACGGAATCGAGGGTGCGCGGCACCTTTTCATGGACGTCCAGGCCGGCGATTTCGCCAAATAACTGGAAGAGGTCCACGGCATTTACCATGTGTTCGACTTCACGCCCGGGTTGAACGACCTGCGGCCCGGCAATGATCAGCGGGTCCCACACTCCGGTTTGATAGGCGGTTCCTTTGGCCTGGCCGGCTACAAACGGCAATTTGACCGCCGTGCCCAGCGAGCCATTGTCGCCAATGATGGCGATGATGGTGTTCGAAGCCTTGGGGTTATAGACCAGGCTGCCATTGCTGTCGCGTGTGGCCAAGCCTGTTTCGACCATCAAGCGTCCGAACTCGGTGTCCATGGCCTCGGTCATTTTGTTTTGTATCAGCCTGGCGGCTTCCGGCGCACTGCAACTCCAGTCGTCCGATGCGGGGCCGTCATGGGCCAGCAGTGCGCCAGGCGGCTGCTGCCACGGCGTGTGGGCGGAGGTGTAGCTGACCGTTGCCATCCACGGTTTGTTGGCGGAGCGCGATTTAATCCAGTCGATGGCCGAATCGGTCTCGATTTGCGTGCGGTAGATTCTGGCTCTAGGGTCGCTTAACGGGACCTCTTCCGTTTTTTTGCCGTCGAAGATGACGAGGGGCGAGACGTAGTAACCGTTAAGACGTGTGAAGTTCAGTGTGGTTGGCCGTTGGCCGCAAGTCATCTCCGGGACAAAGATGCCGCCCGAGGCCAGGCATTGCAAGCCGGCGGCATCCTGAGTCGGTTCGGTGCGTTCAATGACTTTGCAAGCGCCTTCGGCCTGATAGCAGGCCCCAGTGTCGGCGCCGCCCGCTTGTTTGCTGGGTACGAAGCCGCAGGAATACGTGCCGTCGACTGCAATTCCGCCGGCCGAAGTATCGACCGAACCGGGAAGACCGCCGACCCAGCCATAGAAATAGTCCCAGCCGAGGACGTTGGGCCCTTCGATTCCCGCTTCATTGTTCTCGGGGCCGCCCAGATGATACTTGCCGAACAGACCGCTTTCATAGCCTGCCTGCTTGAGCAGTTTGGGCGTGGTCACGTCATACGGGGTAAGGTGCGAATTGGCAAGATCGCTGGGTCCGAGCGCCTGGTAGATGTTCGTGCGAATGGGGTAGCGGCCCACAAAGAAAGCGGCTCGGCTGGGCGAACATTCGGGCATGGTCCAGGTGTTGCGGAATCGTACCCCCGCGTTGGCAACAGCGTTGATGTTCGGCATGCTTGGCGGTGTCTTCCCACCGTAGCCGAAAACTTTCATTTGGTCGATTCCGACGTCGTCCATGATGACAAACAGGATGTTGGGCGGTCCGGAAGGGTCAAGGCTTGATGCGACGTCGCTATCGCTGCAGGACGTCAGGAAAAACGCTGCCGCACTTGCAGCCAGCAATGTTGGAAGCGTATTGTTCACGGCAGTCTCCCCTGGAGGGCGCGGCGCTGGGGCCGCCCCATGCCAGGCATTAGACGCCAAGAGTTGCAATACGCCGTTTAGCCTAGGCTGATGTTATTAGTATTGAAGCTTCTTAATTTAGCCTAATGGATTATTGGCGGGTTGGCAATGCAGAATGCCAAAATTCGCCAACGTCGCCGAAGTCGCCGCGTTCTTGGCGCTTTGCCGCTTTGGTAGGTATTTTCGGCGTCCTGTACAAACGCTTATCCGCGGTCGTACAGATCTTTGATAGCCACCAGCAGGGTAAGGAACACCACAAGAATGACTACGCCAAAGCCGACCATAACGGCGATTGCCCAAGACGATGAGGCGTCCAGCGATGCAAAGGTGGCGGCGGTGATGACCGCGATGCCTATCGAAGTACCGATGCGCTGGCCGGTCTGCATGATGGCGCCCGAGCTGCCTGCATAATTGAGGGGGACATCGGCCAGGGTCAGCGCCTGGTTCGGACTGATGACAGAACCTTGTGCCAGCCCCACGAACGACAAGGTCAATAGCAGCCACCATATGCTGACAAGACCTTTTTCGTGCAAGAATGCGACCAGTATGCTCAATGCCAGGCCCAGCAGCGCCAACAGCAGGCCGTAGATGACTATTCGCCGGCCATAGCGCATGACCCGCTTGCCGGCCCAGGCGGCGGCATAGGCCGAAAGCAGCGCCGCCGGCACGCCGAACAGCCCCGCTTCGAATGCTGTCTTGCCTGTTCCCATTTGCACATAAAGCGCCACCAGCACCCATACGCTGGTCATGCCCAGGAAATACAGCGTCATGATCAGCGTGCCGTTGGTAAAGCTGGAGACCCGGAAAATATCCAGGTCAACCATGGGGCTGCCGCCCAAACGCGCGTAGCGGCGTTCCCAATAGATCCAGATGTAAGTCAGCGCCAGGCCTGCCGGCAGCAATAGCCAAGTCCAGGCCGAGCTGCGGAATTCCATGAAAGGAAAAAGAAAGGCAAGCACCGTCAGGCCCAGCAGCGTGGAGCCAACCGGGTCCAACGCGCGCACGAGACTGCCGGCTTGGCTCGACGATTGCGTCGCGTTTCCGGCAGCAGTAAAAAGAGGGCGTGGAAACCAGAACAAGCCCAGAAAAATCGTTGCGATTCCGATCGGCACATTGACCAGGAAAGTCAGCCGCCACCCGATCTCGGGCCCGCCGAGATGGATCAGCACCCCTCCGAGCACCGGCCCGATCGCGACCGAAAAACCCACGACCGTACCCAGATAGCCGAATGCCCGCCCGCGCTCCGCGCCACGGAAGTACTGCTGGATCATGCCAATGCCCTGCGGGCTTAACAGTCCTGAACCCAGGCCTTGCAGGAAGCGCGCAACGTTAAGCCACGTCGCGTCGGGGGCGAGCCCGGCAGCGATCGAGGACAGTGTGAAAATGCCGGTTCCGATAAGGAAGAGGCCGCCGCGCCCCATGATGTCGCCCGCGCGTCCGGCGCTGACCAGCACCACGCCAAACATCAACGCGTAGCCCGAAAGCACCCACTGGATGTCCGATTGGGTGGCATGCAACGCATTCTGCATGGAAGGAAGAACGACATTGACGATGCTTACGCCAATAAGCGACATGAATAGCGAGGTCAAGAGAACGATAAGAATCCGCCAGCGCGCCGGATCCGGCGTGAAGCGTTCGTTCTTTCTTGGTTTGGCGGCAACAGGGTCTGCACGTCGATTCATCGCTGCGATTCTAACGTAGGATCCATCCCGGCGGGGACTTTACGAGCCTTCATCTGTTTCGGATGTATCCCGCTGGTTGCGACAACGCGAGCCATGGTCGCGCGGACTGCGAAAGAGTCACTATTTGCCTACATAGCGGGACGCATGCCGCAGGTCGTCCAGCCATTTGGCAAATGCCGCCTCCCGCTCTTGCGGAGGGCCTCGTAGCAGGGCGGAGGGATGCAGCGTTATCAATACCCTCAAGCCGTCGGTCCGCTTGATCCAGTTGCCGCGTTCGCGCATTACGCCGACGGGCCTGTCCACCAGTGCCCGCGCGGCTATCGCCCCCAGCGCTACGATTGCCGCGGGTCGCACTACATCGAGTTCTCGATCCAGCCACTGTAAACAGGCTTCGATCTCTTGCTGGGCCGGACTTTTATGCATGCGTCGCTTGCCTCGGAGTTCGAACTTGAAATGTTTCACCGCGTTGGTCACGTAAATGGAATCGCGAGGCCATCCCAGCTCTTGCATTGCCTTGTCCAGCAAGTGGCCGGAAGGGCCGACGAAGGGATGGCCGGCCAGATCCTCGCGGTCGCCCGGCTGCTCGCCCACCAACATAAGCCTGGCCGCGGCCGGGCCTTCCCCGAAGACCGCCTGAGTTGCGTTCTCGCCGATGGGGCAATCGCGGCACAGCTGCGCACCCTCGCGCAGTTGCGCGATGCCGGCGTCGGGCGGAATACGGTCGGATGCACGTTCGGAACTAGCGATGTCAGCCATGAGCTTTCCCTCGAAGAGGAGGGAAGGCAGCAATTTGCGTACCGAGCCAGCGCAGGGTGAATAAAGCGGCTTCAACTCTTGATCGGGTTAAACGACTGGTGTAGTTTCGTGTTCCGTGACTGGCTGTCGGCCCGCAAACCTGTGCCAGCTCGTGGCTGTGGACGCCGCACCGGGCCGAATGGTAATTTGGCCGATGTGTCAGGAAATATAAAGGAGACTAGGCATGAGAATTGGGTTCGTAGGCTTGGGCAGGATGGGCATGGCGATGACAGCCCGATTGCGTGCGGCGGGTTTTGCCTTGACGGCCTGGAATCGCACGGCCCGAGAGGTTCCAGAGGATCTGGCAGTCGTCGATTCGCTGCGGGAGCTGGTAAATGAAAGCGATGTGGTGTTCAGCATGCTGATTGACGATGCGGCCACGATGGAAGTGCACGAGACGATGTTTGGGGGCGAGGTCTCCGGCAAATTATTCGTTGAGATGGGGACCATGCGTCTGGATACTGTGGCGCGCCTGGCGGAAATGGCGAATGCTCGCGCTGCGCGCTTTATCGACGCGCCAGTCGTCGGAACGGTGGCGCCAGCGCTTCAGGGCAAGTTGATGACGCTGGTGGGGGGCGATGCAGACATCGTCGACATGCTGACCCCTATGTTGAGCGCATTTTCGCGTCGTATTGTGCATTGCGGACCGGTCGGCGCCGGCATGGCCATGAAGCACTGCGTCAATACTGTGATGAGTGTTTATTTCGCAGGGCTGGCCGAAGCGGTTGGCGCAGGTGCGGCGGCCGGCCTGTCATTGGATCAAATGCTGGATGTCGTCCTGGATACGCCTGCGGCGCTGCCGGCGTTGGCGCCCAAGGTGGATGTCATCAAAGGGGCGGAGCTGCCGGTCGCGTTCAGCGTTGCGGGGGCATGCAAGGATATGCGCGTCATTGCCGCCAGCGGCCGCACCAATGGCGTTCCCATGCCGGTAACCGAGAGCGCATTGGCCTCGTTCACCGAAGTGGCAAACAACGGCATGGCTGATAGGGACCTGGCCGTAGTGGTGCAACGTTACTTACGTTAGACAAGGCCAGAGCGTTTGCAATGCAAATGCATTGCATTGGTAATTCAATTGCATTATTATGCAAGATGACCTACCTTTTTCCAGAATTCCATGTCCTCCACTTTTGAAATCGAGTCCACCCTAACCGATCGCTATCAGACCACGGTGCCAGAGTCGGTACGCCGCGCCTTGCGGCTGGAAAAGCGTGACAAGATCCACTACACAATCCGCCCTGACGGCGAAGTGGTGCTCACTCGGGCCGAAGCCGTTGATGGCGACGATCTAGTGTTGGGTCAATTCTTGAACTTCCTGGCTCGCGATATTGCCAGCCACCCTGAGCGCTTGCGGGCTATGGATGCCAACTTTGTCCAGCGCCTTCAGTCATTGGCCGGGAGCATAGACGTGGATCTAGATGCTGCGCTGTCGGCTGACGATGAATGAATGCCAAGAAATCGGCTCCTTTAGTCATTCATGGCTGGACGATTTTTGTTCATCCCTTGTTCTTTGCCCAGATTGAAGCGCTGGCCCGGCAGGTCGAGTTTTTCAAGCAAAAGGATCCACACGGATATGTAAAGAAGAACGCAAGTAAGCGATTGGCGGCCATTATGAAATTGGCGTTCGAGGTCATACCGCAAGATCCGGCACGGCCCGAGTACCGCCAAGGAGGCACGCTAGGCGCAGGGCACAAACACTGGTTTCGGGCAAAATTTTTCCAGCAATATCGACTGTTCTTTCGTTATCACGCGGCAAGCCAAGTGATTGTCTTCGCGTGGGTCAATGATGAGGACACCAGGCGCGCATTCGAAAATGGCGATGACGCTTATCGGGTGTTCAGCAAGATGTTGGAAAGCGGCCACCCGCCAGACGACTGGAAGCAATTGCTGGATGAGGCCCGGGCTGAGGGACAACGTCTGCAGCAGTTCATCGCTGGGATCGCGCCATAGCCGCCTGCTGCGCCCGGCTACAACGACGCAGTCGCGGGCGATTGGGGTCAGAGTGTGCGATGCCGTTAGCGACGCAGGCTTTCAAATATCAAGCACAATTTTCCCGAAGTGCTTTCCGCTGGCTTGATACTGAAAGGCAGCAACGATTTCTTCCAACGGAAAATGCCGATCGATCACCGGCCGCAGACCTGTTGTTTCGATGGCGCGAACAAAGTCCTGCTGTTGGCGGCGGCTGCCGACCAGCATGGCTTGCAGGCGCACTTGCCTGGACAGCGCCTGGCCCAGCGGCAACTGGCTGGTCCTGCCGCTAAGCACGCCTATCACGGCAATCTGTCCGCCCACACGAGTGGCGACAATGGATTGCGCCAGCGTTGCGGGACCACCGACTTCGATGACATGGTCGACGCCGCGGTTATCGGTCAAGCGGCGGACCGTCTTTTCCCATTCAGGATCGTCGCGGTAGTTGATGACTGCATCGGCGCCCAGCGTCTTCAGCTTGTCCAGTTTTGCTGTGCTGGATGAGGTGGCAATGACCCGCGCGCCCGCAAGCTTGGCCAGTTGCAGCGCAAAAATGGAGACGCCGCCCGTGCCTTGAACCAGGACGGTTTCGCCGGATTTCAGGCGGCCATATTCGAACAGGGCGCGCCAGGCAGTGAGTCCGGCGGTAGTAAGCGTTGCGGCCTCGGCGTGGCTATAGCCGCGCGGGGTGTGCGTGAACGCTGTGGCGGGCAAGGTCACTTGTTCGCGCGCAAAGCCGTCTATGCCATCCCCTGGTGTGCGGCCAAAGCCGGCCTGCAGCGGCTCGCCGTCCAGCCAGTCGGGGAAGAAGGTGCTGACGACATGGTCGCCGACATTGAATTCTTCGACACCCGCGCCCACGGCGGTTACTTCGCCCGCGCCGTCGGACATGGGAATGCGCTGCTCATTGGGCGGCATGGCCCCGCTTACCACGCCCAGGTCGTGGTAGTTCAGTGAACTGGCACGAATGCGCACGGTGATTTCGCCAGCGCCGGGCGCTTTGGGTTGGCTGGTGCCCACCGTTACGTTATCGAAGCCGCCACCGGCCTGAACGTAAATTGTCTTGATGCTCATTGAAAACTCCATAAAACCCTGACGTGGGCGGGGAGGCAAGTGGCCCAAGCGGCAGAGTGCAAAGGGTTCGGAGTCCCGTCATTTGTGGCCCGGGATAGTGTCAAATATCCGTTAAAGGGAGACAGGATGTCCAAAGGGGGACAGGATATTCTACAGCGCGATCATTGACGATACGCGCATCGAGCGCGCCAAGGCGCCAGGATATCGGCCCGAGCCATTAACCACGCGACGTTTATGGCTTCGATAGTTTAAATCAATCAACTTTTCCGCTAGATAGCTTATATTGTTGTGAGGGCGAAGCCAATGAATTACTGGTCTTCGAAATCTTTACCCAACACGAGGAACACCCATGAGCGATTCAAGCAAAAAGCCGACGACAGGTTCAACCACAGGCGCTGGTGCGCCCGCGGTCAGCGACCGTAATTCCCTTACCGCCGGTGCGAATGGGCCTGTGCTGCTGCACGATGTCCATTTTCTTGAGCAGATGGCTCACTTCAACCGCGAAAAAGTGCCCGAGCGCCAGCCGCACGCCAAGGGCGCGGGCGCTTTCGGCGAATTCGAGACTACCGAGGATGTGTCGGCCTATACCAAGGCAGCACTGTTCCAGAAAGGCTCCAAAACGGAAATGCTGGCGCGGTTTTCCACAGTTGCGGGCGAGTCGGGCAGCCCCGATACCTGGCGCGACGTGCGTGGCTTTTCGTTGAAGTTCTATACCGACGAAGGCAACTACGACTTGGTCGGCAACAACACGCCGGTCTTTTTTGTGCGCGACCCGATGAAGTTTCCGCATTTCATACGCAGCCAGAAGCGCCTGCCCGATTCCGGCCTGCGCGACAACCATATGCAATGGGATTTTTGGACCAATAATCCCGAATCCGCCCACCAAGTTACGTACGTGATGGGCGAGCGCGGCCTGCCGCGCACATGGCGTCATATGAACGGCTACGGTTCCCATACCTATATGTGGATCAACGCGGCCGGTGAAAAATTTTGGGTGAAGTACCACTTTCATACAGCGCAGGGCATGAAGTTCTTCAGTAATGCGGACGCTGCCGAAATGGCGGGGCTGGATGCGGACTTCCACCGCCGGGACCTGTTCGAGGCCATTCAGCGCGGCGAGCATCCCAAGTGGACATTGTCGGTTCAAGTCATGCCTTACGCCCAGGCAAAGAACTATCGCTTCAACCCGTTTGATCTTACCAAGACCTGGTCGCACAAGGATTATCCGCTGATCAAGGTGGGTACCATGACGCTTAACCGCAATCCCGAAAATTTTTTCGCACAGATCGAACAGGCGGCGTTTTCGCCGGGCAACACCGTGCCGGGTATCGGCTTGTCGCCCGACAAGATGCTGCTTGGCCGCGCCTTTGCCTACAACGATGCGCAACGCAATCGCATTGGCACCAATTTCCATCAACTACCGGTGAACCGGCCGAAGGTGCCCGTCAATACCTATATGTTCGACGGCCAAATGGCTTACGAACACAGCGGCAACGCGCCTGTTTATGCCACCAACAGCGGCGGCCGCAGCTGGGCCGACGGTACCGGCAAGGCGGAAGATGGCTGGGAAATGGACGGCGACATGGTGCGCGACGCCTACACGCTGCATCCGGACGATGATGACTTCGGTCAGCCCGGCACACTGGTGCGGGAGGTCTTCAACGACGACCAGCGCGCCAAGCTTGTCGAGCAGGTTGCGGGCAGCTTGCTTGGCGGCGTGCGCAGTCCGGTGCTGGAACGGGCTTTCGACTATTGGAAGAGCATCGACGCCGACGTGGGCCGCCGCATCGAGGAAAAGGTTCGTGCCGGCAAAGGTATGGAGCCGGCCGCGGGCATGGGCGAAGCTTAAGCCTGGTCCAGGGTCGATTTCCGCGAAAATCCTTGCGGGAATCGGCTTGCGGGCCACCTCAGGCGACGACGTCAGCCTGCTCGTTCAAGGACCACACGTTCAGGGCGCGGTCCTTCAGCCTTTCCGGTAATGGGCGGTTGCGGAAGGCTGGCCTGGCCGGGTTCTATCGTGAACCGGCATTCCAGCGAATACCATGGCCCCTGTATATCGGCAGTGGGCGCCGGCTGGCTTTCGTGGCGGACATATTCGCCGACAAGCGCACGGGTGACGCCAAACTGGACATCGGTGTCCAGGTTGGGATCGTCGCTGGAGTAGACCTGGGAAAACTGCGTCTTGTAGCCTTCTTTGTAGATCATGAAATGAATATGGGCGGGCCGCATATTGTGGCGGCCTTGCGCGCGCAACAGCTCGCCTACCGGACCTGAAACTGGAATAGGGTAGCCGGCGGGCTTGACGCTGCGAAAAGCAATATGTCCATTTTGATCCGTGGTGAATTTGCCGCGCAGATTCATATTCTCCTGCCCAGGATCCTGGTTCTCGTAGAAGCCTTCGGCCGAGGTGTGCCATACGTCGACTGCCGCGCCCGCAACTGGATGGCCTTGATGGTCTTGAATCCAGGCGTCAACAAAAATGGGCTCGCCTGTGGTTGGACCGCGCACAATGGATCCGTCGTTCTCGGTTGGGGGCGAACCCATGCGCCAGAAGGGCCCCATGAGATTGGCCGTGGTGTCGGTTTGGCCGTCATCACCGTTGTTCAGCAGGCAGACCAATGAAGACAAGCCTAGCGAACCGGCGGCCAGCACAACTTCGTTATGGGATTCGGTGGTCATCTGGCCAAGCTTGGCGATTTGCCGACAGGCCTGGTGAAACTCGGCCTCGGTCAGCTTCACTTCGCGTGCGAAATTGTGCAGATGGCGTACCGCCGCCGACATTATTTCTCGAAAGCGTTCGTCGGGGGCACGCGCCAGCTCGTCGAGCACAGCGTCGGTTACGTCTTGTTGTCGGGTAATGATCATTTGCGTCTCCGTTCTGCTTATGAATGCCTTGGTTTGTAGCTGACCCGGAATTGAGGCCGGGTGGCCCGTTACTGCGGGCGCCGCGGAACAATCAGCTTGGCCGTCAGGATCTGAAGCACTTCATCATTTTGATTCCTGGTCTCGCAGCGCATGACGGCTATTCCTTGTTGAGGCTTGGAGCGCGACGGGATGATCTCCATCACTTCGCTGACCACGCGCAGCACATCGCCCGGCCTTGTAGGTCTTGGCCATTCTACCTGTCCACCCGCCCCGATAATGCCCCCGGCAAGCGGCGCCCCGCCGGCGTTGAGCAGCTTCATGGTGATGGCGGCGGTATGCCAGCCGCTGGCCGCAAGCCCCTTGAACAATGTCGCCTCAGCCGCGGCCTTGTCCAGATGGAAGGGCTGGGGATCGTACTCCGAGGCAAAGGCGATCAGCTTATCTTCGGTAAGTTCATACGTTGCGCTGTTAAAGCGCTGCCCTACCGCCAGGTCATCCAGGAAATATAAAGTCGGTAATGAATCGTGCATAGTTAATACCTTAGGCTGGCTGATTGCTCTGAGTGTGAAAGTTAATGTTATAGCCTACGCGTTCTATGTGGGTAACGTAAGAACGCGGCCGCTTGTCACATGCGGTTTCGGGATCATTAATTCGTCACAACAATTGACATGATCGGCGGTCCCGATATGTTATTTTTGTACCAAATGGCAATGCGCCTGGCGCTTCGTTGTATTTTTTTGCCTTGGCCGCTTGCCAGTCCCAGAAGAAGAATTTTTGGCGCAAAACTATATGTATCTAAACCGAGCGCTCGCGCACGCTGCAAGAACATTGGTTTGCAGCGTTGCGGCTACTGCCTTTTTTTGGCCTTTGCCGGGGGCGGCCCAGCCTGTGGGCACGCCTGTCGCTGGCGATTCCTCGCGCGGGGCAACGCAAGCGGCCGCGTCCACACAAGGCCTGGGCCTGCGCCTGGGATACCAGTCCGATTACAGCAAGGCCAGCCTGGTGTACGAAACGCCCAGGCTATGGGGTCACCAATTCCAGAACTGGGGCCGCCTGGACCTGGATGTCGAGCTTGGCGTTTCGTACTGGCGGACCAACGAGGGCAAGTCGCAGTCCATGGGTCAGCTCAGTGCGATACCGATGCTGCGCTGGTGGCCGAATGAAAGCTTCTATCTGGAGTTGGGCTCGGGACCTACGGTCTTGAGTCGGTCCGAGTTCGCGGGCCTTGAGTTCAGTACGCGCTTTCAGTTCGGTTCGCATGTGGGCATGGGGCTTCTAATAGACAAGGCGCACCGGGTAGGTATCCGCTATTCGCATTATTCCAACGCAGATATCAAAAAGCCGAATCCTGGGCTGGATGTGGTCGAGCTGGCCTATACCTATCGGTTTTAATGGCGGGCTTGCCTCATTGCCCCCCCGCCATGACGCCTTGGCTAACACCATTTACTCAGTCCTGAGCAGTTTGAGGGGCGTGCAGTTTACGTAGCTCCTGGTACTTTGCATAGCGCTGTTGGTAATCAGCGCCGAACACGTCGTACGACAGTGCGTCATAGCTTTGTGCGTCAAAACCTGCTTTTCTCCAGTCGATCAGGTCGCTTTTTACTTGCTCGCTGACGGTGGTGGATTGTGTGCGTTGTTGAGATGCTGGCGTCGCTTCTTGCGCGTGTGCCACCGCGAAGATTCCCGAGGTCAGGCTTATTGCAATGGTAAGTGCCGAGATGGAGGTTTTCATGATCTTTCCTTTGTTTGAACGTGAAGTGAAATTGATGTGCAACGGATAAGGTGAAGTGGCTATTGGGCAGGTCGAGCCTGCTCTAACGGACGATTCATTTGGGTAGGCTTTCATTGGGCATTCGCAAGAGCGGGGTAATCGATATAGCCTTGCGGGCCGGCGGAATAAAACGTGTCCCGCTCGGGTTTGTTGAGCGGTGCGTCGCTTGAAAACCGTTGCACCAGATCTGGATTGGCGAGATACAGGCTACCGAATACAGCGGCATCTGCCCCTGCGCTCGTGATCAGAGTCTGGGCGCTCTCTTTGTCCAGGCCGCCGCCGTGAAGCAAGGCGCCGTCGAACAGCGGACGCAGAAGAGCGCGGTAGTCCAATGTGCTTTGGGTCTTCATCAGGTGCAGGTAAGCAGGCTTGAGCTCTCCGAGCCGCTGGAGCAAGTATTGGTAGGTTTCCCGGGGGGCCGCGTCGCTTACGCTGTTGAAGTTCATTTCCGGTGCGATCTTGATGCCAACGCGGTCGCGTCCTGCTTCGCCAATCATGGCCGTCAGCACTTCCACGATGAAGCGCGCGCGGTTCTCGAGCGAGCCGCCGTAGCGGTCTGTGCGTCGATTGGTGCCCGAAGACAGGAACTGTTCTGGCAGATATCCTGAAGCAGCATGTAACTCGACGCCGTCAAAGCCGGCTTCCAGCGCGTTACACGTAGCCAGTCGATACTCTTCAACAATGCCGGCGATTTCTTCGGTTTCCAACGCACGAGGTACGACAAAATCCTGCGGCCCCGTAGCGGTGAATACCTTGCCTTCGGCCGCGATCGCCGAAGGCGCGACGGGAGTTGCATGATCCGGTAGCAGACTTGGATGTGAAATACGCCCGCAATGCATTAGCTGCAGGAATATAAGGCCGCCTTTGGCGTGAACGGCTTCCGTTATGTGTTTCCATGCCTCGACCTGAGTTGCCGAATGGATACCCGGTGTACGCACGTATCCTTTGCCCATGGGCGAGGGATATGTGCCTTCGGTAATGATCAGACCGGCGTTTGCGCGTTGGGCATAGTACTGAGCGGCAAAAGGAGAAGGTATGCCGGAAACATCGTCTGCTCGCGATCGCGTCATGGGCGCCATGACGAATCGGTTGCGCAAGATGTAGTTTCCCAGGCGGGTGTTCTTGTAGAGTGGGTTCATGTCGCTTCCTTTGTTGAGGGTGTACGGACAGAATGAACTGATCCATTGGATAGATAAAGACCTATAATTGAATTCAGTGATCCACTGGTGGAGCAATAAAAAATGGAAGTGTTGAGCTATATGCGCCTTTTCGTCGAAGTGGCGCGGATGAAAAATTTCCGCCGCGCGGCGGAAGCGCTGGAGATGCCCAGCTCGACGCTTTCACGCCAGATCGCTCAATTGGAGAAGACTATCGGCTTGCGCTTGCTGCATCGTTCAACGCGCAAAGTAGAGCTGACCGAAGCCGGCGAGGTTTATTTCAAGCGCTGCCAAAGCATCGTGGAAGAAGCGCAAATCGCGCATGAGTCGCTGCTGGATGTGGCAGAGCGCCCGACGGGTACCCTGCGTGTGTCGATGCCGGTTGACCTCGCCACCGATTATCTGGCGCCGATCCTGGCCGACTTTTCCGTGGCTTATCCGCTGATCGCATTCGAGTTCGATTTGACGCCGCGGCGTATTGATTTGCAGAGCGAGCCGTTCGATCTTGCCATTCGCATGGGCCCGCCGCCCACGGCACCATCAACGCTGGTCGCACGCCGGATTGCCGTACTGCAGCGCTATTTGTATGCGGCGCCGGCCTATCTGAAGAAGGCTCCGCCGTTGACGCACGCGAGCGATCTAAGTCAGCATGTTTTATGCATTGGGAAGGGGGCGACGAAGCCGGGAGGCGTCTTCAGGTTTTTTGATCGCGGCGGCAAGATGGTTGAAGTGGCATCGGCGACCCGCTTTGTAATGAACAGCGTCGGTCTAAGCCGGGCGCTGGCAAAGCAAGGAGTCGGCATTGCGGCGCTTGACACCGAGCTGGCGCGGGACGATGTTGCTGCGGGCCGTCTAATACATGTGCTGCCGGAGTGGGGCCTCAAGCCGATTGAGGTGCATGCGATCACCGATACCCGTTTTTTGCCCGCAAGAACGCGGCTGTTTATCGACTTTGTGAAGGCTAGGCTGAGCTAGCTGCCGACATTTTCACGAAATCGATAAACGCCCGCAAAGGCGCGGGAACGAGATGCCGTCCGGAGTAGTAAAGAAACGGTCCTGAAAAGCGCAGCCACCAAGGCTCGAGCACAGGTTCAAGGCCGCCGCTGTCAAGATGCGGGCGCAGCCAGTCTTCGAAGAGGTAGATAATGCCGGTTCCGGCGAGCGCCGCCTCGACCGCGAGGTCGGTTCCTCCGCCCGCCCGGACCAGCAGAGGCCCTGCGGGATCGACCCGAAGCACGTTGCCGTCCCGCTCGAACTCCCACGGCGTCATCACGCCGCTGGAAAAGCGGCTGCGCAGACAGGCATGGCCGAGCAACTCGCGGGGGTGTTGGGGCCGGCCTTGGCGATCAAGGTAGGCCGGCGAGGCGGCGGTCGCAAAGCGCTGGATGCGGGGGCCGATCGGTATCGCAATCATGTCCTGCTCCAGCCGGTCGTCGTAGCGGATGCCAGCGTCGCATCCGGCCGCGACTACGTCGACAAAACTGTCATCGGTAATCACTTCCAGGCGGATGTCGGGGTAGGCGGCAAGGAATGACGGGATAATGCGGGGCAGCACCAGGCGTGCAGCGCTGACAGGAACATTCAGGCGCAGCGAACCCGTCGGCTTATCGCGAAAGCCGTTTACCACATCAAGCGCCGCTTCCACTTCGGACAAGGCCGGGCCAAGCCGCTTGAGCAGTCCTTCGCCTGCTTCGGTTGGAACGACGCTACGGGTCGTTCGATTGAGCAGCCTGACGCCGAGCTGCGCCTCCAGGCGGCGTACCGCTTCGCTCAGTGCGGAGGCGCTGCTGCCGCTTGCGCGCGCGCCCTCGCGAAAACCGCCGGCACGCGCCACGGCCAAGAAGGCGTTCAGATTTCCAAGATCTACTTTCATTGCTTTGCCATGATTGTTCGTAAATCAGCACAGCGCGTATTGATTGTAGCCAGTTATCAAGTAAGTGGAAAATGTCTACGATGTCTTATCGTTCATTCATAGGAGATCGGTCATGTCCAATATTCAGCAACCCGGCACGTTTACGCTTGGCGATCGCAGTGTGAAGCGGCTGGGCTACGGCGCCATGCAGCTTGCGGGTCCCGGTGTGTTCGGCCCTCCCAAGGATCGTGCAGCGGCAGTGGCCGTGCTGCGCGAGGCCATTGAGCGTGGAGTCGATCATATCGACACCAGCGATTTTTACGGCCCTCATATCACCAACCAACTCATCCGCGAGGCACTGCATCCTTATCAGGACGATCTCGTCATCGTCACCAAGATCGGCGCCCGCCGCGGCGAGGACGGATCGTGGATTCCGGCGTTTTCGCGGGAAGAGCTCACGCAGGCGGTGCACGATAATCTGCGCAACCTGGGGGTTAATGTGCTGGATGTCGTCAATCTTCGCAGTATGTTCGGCATACATGGGCCGGCAGAAGGGTCGATCGAAGAGCCGCTTGCCGCCCTAGCCGAGCTGCAGCGGCAAGGGCTGGTGCGCCACATTGGGCTAAGTAACGTCACCCCGGCGCAGATTGCGGAAGGACGCCGTCTTTGCGAGATAGTCTGCGTACAGAACCAGTACAACCTGGCGCATCGGTCCGATGATGCCATGATCGACGATCTTGGCCGCGACGGCATCGCCTATGTGCCGTTTTTCCCATTAGGCGGATTCAGCCCACTGCAGTCGTCCACCTTGTCCAGCGTTGCTGCCCGGCTCGAAGCCACGCCCATGCAAGTCGCGCTTGCCTGGCTGCTTCGTCGCGCGCCCAACATTCTTCTGATTCCGGGGACTTCTTCGGTCCAGCACTTGCAGGAAAACCTGGCTGCGGCCGAGTGCATGCTGCCCGACGATGCAATCAAGGAGCTGGATCTTGTGGTGAGTGCCGAAGCTGCTTGAGGTTTGAAAAGGATCGGGTAGACTGCGTTGATAATGAAAGACAACAGGGGCAATCAACTATGTCAATTGTGAATACCACTCTTGATGGAGACGAACGAGGACCCGTGGTTTACCTGGATTATGACCAGGCCTCGCTTGATGCAGCTTACGATCAAAGTGTATGGGCCAGCAATGCAGCTCGGTTAAGGCATTTTGCAATTTGCGTCAACGACCTTGAAGCGTCTGCGGACTTTTACCAGAAGACCTTTGGACTAAAGCGTGTGGGCGAAGAAACGCTCGAGGCGGGTTCGGGTGTTTATCTGAGCGACGGAGTGGTTAATCTTGCTCTGCTTAAAGGCTCTCCTGGCAGTCAGATGGAAGGCTTCGTCGGTCCGCATCATTTCGGCTTCATTGTTCAGGACTCTGAACTCACCGCCAAGGAAATCGAAGCGAACGGCGGCAAGTTTTTTTTCACGCTGGGCGATCCCGAAAAACAGAATTTCGAGCAAAAGTTCAAAGATCCGGATGGAATCGTTTTTGATATTTCGCGAAAGGGATGGTTGGGTACCTCCGACGTATGAACATACTACCGAACACGGTCTTTCATAGATCCTAAGCAGGCTAGCCAATGCAGACAGCCCCCACCGCTACTTCACCAGAAACTCACTTCCACCTGATCCGGGCAGCAGACCTTGCGCCTGTTCCATGGAAGAATGGTGGCGGTATAACTCGCCAGATCGCCATTTGCCCCGAAGGCGCAACGCTGGATACCTTTAGCTGGCGTATCAGCGCGGCAGTCGTCGAACAGGCGGGTCCGTTCTCGATCTTTAATGGTATCGATCGCTTTATCGTTGTTACCCATGGCGCGTCCATGACCCTTGTTAATGCCGTCGACCAGAGCCGGCGCAGTTTGCAACAGGGGCAAACGTTTGCATTTGCGGGTGAAGCTGCGCTGGCCGCTGAGTTACCCGACGGCCCGATACAAGACTTCAATCTTATGGTGCGGCGCGGCCAAGGGCTGGGGGAACTGACGGTAAGGCAATCCGCGCAACGGCTGGTTTTATATGAAGGCAGCACCGTTTTGCATTGTGTTAGTGGTGTGTTTACGATTTCGCAAGCATCCATTAATGGGCGCGAGTACCAGCTTGCCGCAGGCGACAGCCTGCAAGCGACACTACCGGCTGGTTGTCAGACTCTCGTTGAAATCGTCCCGGAGCAGGCTGGGTCAAGTTTGATTGATGCCCGCATACGCCATACCGCTGTTGTTATCGATGGAGATTGAGAGCAGGGGGCGGATAAAGGACGTTCAGGAGTTTGATTAAGAGGGTGAGGGCGCGGTAGCGGGCAATGGGTGTGCTGCCTTGCTCAGGCAATTCCGGTAACAACTAACAAGGCCCGCTCGACTGCCCGCATTTTATCGGCGTCCAGGCGCCCGAAAGCCGCTCCAACCTTTGAACGGGGCAATGTGGCCACTTTATCAACCATGACCTGTGAAAGCGCCTGTAAACCGTTGAGCGTATCGGGCTCTACAACGACACGAAACATGGCATCCCTTGTTTCGCTTGTCACAGGGCAAATCATTACGCTGTCGAGTTCGGCTAAAAGATCGGACTGGATGACTAAAGCAGGCCGGGGCTTGCCATAGTTGCCTTGCAACGACACCACAACGAAATCGCCCCGATGAATCATTTCCAGCCTTCGGTCTCGTTGGCCGCGGCCTCAGTGAATGCCAATACATCAAGCTCGGCCGAGTCGTTGTGTAATGCAAGACATTGGCGCTTAATGCGATTGATGTAATCGGATGTACGGGTATCAGGAACCCATAGTTGAATTGGCCTCATCCCGCTGGCACGCAACCGGGCACGATGCCGCGTTACCTTCTCTGTTGACACGTCGTTCATAGGATGACCTCGAAATTATTGATGTCTGGTTTCATGTTACCTCGCATGACATCCATAAAGCAACCGCGTTAGACAACAAAGCCGATTGTCGGGATGAGCACGGGCCTAAGCGCAAGCCTAGTCCTTTGGGGTGAGGTCAAGCGAGGAAAACCGGTAGCGTTGCGTACTTTGCACTATTCCCAGCGCTGATGATAGGAAAAAGTTGGCAGCTTCCAGCCGAGCTGGATGGCAAGCAGGCGCAATGCCAACCCGCCAGTAAAGCAGATGATGGTGTTCAGATTCATATCGATGCCCAGTGCCCTTAGCGACAGGAACAGCACGCATACTGCAAGTGAAACGCTGGCATAGAGTTCGCGCCGGAACACGACCGGCACCTGGTTGCAAAGCACATCGCGCAGGATGCCGCCGCTGATGCCGGTGAGCATTCCAGACATGATCACGACAATGGTTGGGTAGTTCAATTCCAGCGCAATAGTGCACCCGATCAGCGAAAACGCGATCAGGCCCATCGCGTCGAGCACGAGAAAGATTCGATGCAGATGGTGCATGTACCGCGCCAGTAGAGTAGTAAGCAGACCGGCGCAAATCACCAAGTACACATACCCGGGGTGTTGAGTCCATCCAATTGGATAGTGGCCAAGAATCACGTCGCGAATGGTGCCCCCGCCCAGCGCGGTGACGAAGGCAATGACTGCGACCCCGAAGATATCCATATTGCGGCGCCCGGCGGCAAGCGCCCCTGACATGGCCTCGGCCGCGATGGCGACCAGATAGATGACAAGCATCAGGTCGACGTTCAGTTCATGAATTGGCTGCAGAAGCTGTGCAAGGGTGGGCATAGGAAGGCTTTGATTGTTGGTAGGAGCCGCTATCTGGACGAGACCGCTGCGTTGTCCTGCTGGCTTGTCATTTGCCCGGACATATAGTCCAGGAAGGCCTTTGTTTTTGGTGAAGGGTAGCCTCCCCGGTAGGCATAGACGGCATACAGAGGCAGAGATACGTGCCTGAACTCCGGCAGGCATATTTCCAGGCGTCCGGCAGTCAGGTCTTTTTCGACGTCCCATTCCAGTTGCAGGCCGATACCGTAGCCGTCCCGTATCCAACTGTAGACGGCTTCGCTGCTGTTGCAGACGAGCGTTGGCTTTACGTGGATATCTCTGGATACGCCATCTTCCTGGACTGTCCATTGCCTTATGACATGGCGGCCCCGCGTCAGGCACACGCAGTCGTGCGACAGCAAGTCGTCCGGTTGCTGCGGGCGGCCCGTCTGCGCAGGTATTCGGGGGAAGCGCACATTACCAGGCGGGTGCTGGCCAGCTTGCGGGCGATGATGTCCGGAGTTTGCGGGACATTGAATTGGAACAGAATATCAAGCTCGTCTTCTGCCAGGTCGAGCGGATCGTCCGCCAGAATAAGTTCTATACGAAGCCCTGGGTACAGTTGCGCGAAACGGGCGACTTCCGGGGCAAGGCGGCTGCGGCCCAATTGCAGCATGGCGCCCAGGCGCAGGCGTCCAGTCAATTGCTGGCTATGGCAAGTAGCCTCGGCCTCGGCATCCTCGATTTCGGCCAGAATGCGCTGGGCTCGCTCGTACATCCCTGCCCCCGCTTCAGTCAATTGAAAGCGCCGCGCATGGCGGTCGATAAGGCGTACTCCCAGCCGGGCCTCCATGGCCGCCAGGCGACGGCTGACGGCAGGTGGCGAGCTATCCAGAACCAGGGCCGCTTTACTCAACGACCCCGCCGCAACTATATGAACGAATAACTCCAGGTCGTTGATGTTGTCAGCCATGCATGATTCCGTTTATTGGAATTTAACTTTGCATTTTAGGCGGTTTCTGACGGAATTGCTCAGGTCTAGAATTCATTTATAGGAAGTTTCATGCGATGTCTGTTGCATCGAAACACGAAACGACCTGTCGCTGGTAGACAGCCACGTGAATTTATTGTCTCGCAATGCAAACTATTCAAGGAAAATCATGAGCAAAACAATCAACGCCTTAGCCCTTACTTTCGGCCTTCTGGCTTCGGGATCCCTCGTCACAGCCAACGCTCAGGGTGCCAACCCTGCATCGGCGCAGAACAACCAGGCAACTTCCGTCGGGGTAACGGTGAAGCAGGACCTGGCCGACTGGCGCCAAGCGGGTTTCGACGAACAAACCTACCGTGCGTTGTCGCAAGACGTGTATGGCAAGGCTTATCAGCAGCGTTATGCGGAGTATCAGCGCCTTCGTCAATTGCACAGCCAGGCGCAGAACTAAAGTACGGACTTTTCGGCCTCTTGCGGTAAGCCGCGGGTCGATATTATTGGCCACGTCTCCGACGTGGCCAATTTCCGTTGCGGATACGCCAGATTGTCATCCAGGGCAGTGCGGCAACACCAGCCGCGATGGGTGTGCCGCATCGTGATGATAAGTGTCCGTTCCGACTTTTTGCCCATACCAGTGCGTCATGGGGGCATCCGCGATCAGCGAATCGAAGTTGCTGATTTCCAGACGAAGGCGTTCGCCCGGATTGACCAGGAACGACATAGGCAAGAGCTCGACCCGCAGCTCGTATATCTTGCCCGGTATCAGGGGGTCGGCCTTGGCGTGCGTGTGAAAAGGCAGCATGTCCTGTGTAAGGTCCGGATCTTCGGCACGGTGCGATGCCCGCAACCAGCCTTGCGTAACTTTACGCACGGTAAACCCATGCTTGGCAGGCGACAACACCTGCAGCTTGACGATCAGGTCCATATCTTCCTGGTTGCTTGATCCGTGCAGTATCAGCACGCCATGCCCGGTAAACTCCCGGGCTTCGTCAAACTCTGCGCTGGTATAAGTGATGACCCGGGCCGTATGGTCGGGAACGCCATTGATGATAGTCGTTACGCCCAGCATCCATTCCGGGTCGGGATAACTCCATGATGTGCTGTCTGCTTCCCGGTCAGAAGGGGTCCTGGCCAGCGAGCCGTCGTTCAGCGAGCGCAGTACTCCGGCTTTTTGGGATGATAAATAGAAGGTGTCGGGCACCATTTCGGGCGGCGGCCAGCGGTTGGAGGATCGATACTCGCCCGCGCCATTGACGAAAGCCCGCACAGCGGGCCGCTCCATTACTTTGGTGTCGCGTCCTTTCAAGTGGTAGTCGTACCAAGGAAGAATCTCGCGTCGGTGGAAGTCTTCATCATCGAAGGTCTTCTGGGCGTCCGAGAAAGTGTAGGATTCAATCAGCAATAATTGCCGAGGTCCGCGCACACGGTTAAACCCCATGACGTTTCCACGCAGATGCAAGCCCGCTTTGCTCCACGCCCCAATGGAAAACACCGGGATATCAACCTGGTCCAGTTCCCAGAATGGCGAACGCCTGCGATGCCATTCGTTGTCCAGTGTATTGGACATGATGTTGGGCAATAGCTCGTGCCGCTGGCCGCCGCGAACATCATGGCCTTCAGCCTGGTGCTGCATCATCACTGAGCCAAGCAGCCATGGCCCCAGCAGGCCGTGTTGGGGGATACCGCCGTGATATAGCCAGTCCCGGTACATATCATTGGAGCCATCGTACGGCACGATGGTCTTCAGATGCGGGGGGCGAGTACGCGCCGCGTTCCACTGGCTCCAACTGAAATACGACTGTCCGATCATGCCGATATTGCTGTCGCACCAAGCCTGGGCAGCCACGTATTCGATGGCATCATGGATGGCTTCTCCCTCGGTCCGCGAGACGGGGTCCCAAATACCTTCAGATCGGCCGCTGCCGGGAACGTCCACGATTACGTAGGCGTAGCCTTCGTCCAGATACATTTGCATCGGACCGTATTCGACAAAGGGAAATACCCAGTGAGCCGGAAGCCGGCGCAAAGCCTTTTGGTAGGGCGACGCTGCCAAGAGGACGGGGTAGGGTCCCTGTTTGACGGCCGGCAGATAAACATCGGCGCGTACCGTAATACCGGTGCGGGTAACAAGCTCGATTTCAAAGGGCTGCACACTGACGTCGACCATTGCCTTCCTCTTTTAATGCTGGTTGTCTAGTATTGACTGTCAAGTGGCCGTTGCGGGCTCGACAGTCGCTGCGGTATGTCCGGGGGCGGCGAAACGATAAGCCCCCAGCCTTTGGAAGCACAATGCGCACAGAACCAGCAAAAGAGCCAATGCGAACAGCGCCTGGCTATAGCTGCCGAACTGACTGCGGCTGATACCGACCGCCATGATGCCCAAGGCAGCAAAAAGCTGGAAGGCTGCGAAGATCACGCCATAGATGGCTCCAAACGCCTTGATGCCGAAATAGCGGGGAATGATGTAGCTAAGTACGTCGAACTCGGCGCCCACTACAAAGCCGATGCATGCCGCGCACAAAATTGCCGAATTGAACGGCGCGCCCGTCCCCAGGCCGGATAAAGCCAAGGCGGCGACGACGCACAGCACCATCATGATGGTCGAGGCATGGATACGGTCGAGCAACCAGCCGGTACAAACACGTCCGAAGATCAAGGCTATGCCAAGCGTTGCCTGTAGTCCGCCAGCGGCTTGCGGCGTCATTCCCAGGTCGATCAATACTCGGGTCTGATGGACGATAGCCGCTGTAGTGACTGCGCCCAATAGGGAAAATGCCGCAATAATGATTTTCAGCTCGCGCGTCTGCCATGCTGCCTTCAAGTCCATGCCGCGTAGCATGCCGGCCGATTGAGCTTGATGTTTAATGGAGTCCTTGCGGTCTTTTAAAAAGAAAAATGCTATTGGCCAGGTTATGGCTATGGCCACCAAACCCAACGCAACATAGGCATGACGCCAGCCGTAATGAGTAATTATGTAAACGGCAAACGGCGGCAGCATGGCCGCGCCTATTCCGATGCCCGCATTGGCAATGCCAAAAGCCAGGCCCAGCCGCCGCTCGAACCACATGCCCGTCAGCTTGAGATAGGCTATCGGCCATGCCCCCAACCCGCACCAGGCGATAACTACCCACGCGGCATAGAACACCCAGATGTTGTTGGGCAGGAAATACATCGACGCAAAACTAAGGCCCAGCAACGGCACTGAAACCAGCACCAGCCGTCGGCCGCCAAAGCGGTCGACCAGACGGCCCTGCACGATTGATGTCAGCATGATCATGACTGAAATGATCATGGCGCCAGCGGAAATCGACGCTATGCTCCAGCCGAATTCTTTATGCAACGGGGTAATGAATGTCCCAAAGCAGAACACCAGCAGTACGCTCGGCCCCAGCGACAGCCCGACCATGCTGGCCAGCGTTGTGGCCCACCCTTGATACACCTTGCCAGACGAATCGATCAACGATTCGCTCTCCATTGTGTTGCTATGCATGTTTGTCTCCTGTGTTTTTTATAGCGTCGCCCCATGGCGCCCGGATTTTTTCTATGTACTCAAGACCGGTCAACCGGCCTTTTATTTGCACCACATCTCCTTGCATGCCTTATCCCGGCTGCTGTACCTGATGTCTCTGTTCTTGCTACCCTTGAAGCACATTGTGTAATGTGCCGATGCCTTCGATCTCCACCTCGATCACATCGCCGCTTGTCATGTATACCGGCGGCCGGCGCCCGACGCCCACGCCAGCCGGAGTTCCCGTCAGCAAAACATCGCCCGGCCTGAAGGCATACCAGTTCGAGAAATAGGCGATGGTTTCGGGAATACTGAATATAAGGTCGCTTACCGGCGATGACTGCATAACCTTGCCGTTCAGGCGTGTCGTCAACTGCAAGGTGCTTGCGTCCGGTACTTCGTCCGCCGTAAGCAAGGCGGGGCCCAGCGGGGTAAAGCCCGGAAACTGCTTGCCCATGATGTTGACTTCCCAAGTGCGGCGGGCGTCCCAGGGCGTGGTTGCCTGCCAGACATCGCTTACCCAGTCGCGTGCGGATATATCATTGGCGACGGTATAGCCTGCGACATAGTCAAGTGCCCGCTCGGCGCAAACGCAATGACAGTCGCGGCCGAACACCACCGCCAGTTCGCCTTCGTAGTCCATGTGCCCCGAAGCGTGTGGCGGGATGGCAATCGTGGCGCCGGTTCCTGTCAAGGAATTGACGCTTTTCATGAACGCCGTGGGATGCGGCGGCACCGGAGTTCCGGCCATTTCCGCCAAGTGCGAGCGATAGGCAAGGCCTGCTGCAACGACCAGGCGGGGATTGGTTACCGGAGCGAGCAGCCGTGTCGAAGCCGGGGACAACGCCCCGGTATTGCGCAGCACAGCCAGGTCGCCGGATGACAAGGCTTCCACGCGCTGTACGATCCTCCGGATGACGTCCATCCCCTCGGCTCCGGCCTCGAGGATGTCGCGCACGTTTTCGGGTATCCAGGACTGGATTGTTCCGCCAAGGGCGGCGCGCCGCAGATGCAGGATTTCACCCGACGTGGTGATGGCACCCGGCTGGCCCGTAGAGCCGCTGTCGATGGTGACCAGCTTCATTGCGGCTTAACCTCTTTGGACGTAAAAAACCTGTCGCCAAAGTCGAAGTAATCGTCATGCTGGAAGCCGTTTTCGTAATACTGGATTTCCCACCAGTTGTGATCGAGGTCTTCCATGTAGAACGAATAAACGCCATGCATGTCCATGACGTCCAGAACCTGTCTTATCCCATACTTTTCCTTGTATTCCAGGGCCTTGGCGTGTGCCTGCTCGACTTCTTCGCGGCTTGTTACGTCAAGGCCCCAATGGTTCAGGACATTGCACGGATGTATCTGGTCGCCCACCTCGACGCAGACAATGTGAAACGCCATGCCCAGCCTCACCGCCAAGGCACTGATCGCATGATGCACGCATTCCAGGCCCAGGAACTCTTCATAGAATTTTCGGGAGGCCGCTAAATCGAAGCATTCCAAAGTGCCATGTCCGAGTACATAAGGCTTGAGCACCGAAGTGCGCTCTCCAGGGTCGATACGGCAAGATTCGGGCATTGGATTCGTGGAAGTTGTCATAGGTCAGTCCTTAATGTCCAGGGCAGGAGATGCTTTATCCGCTTCGCTGACAAAAGCGTCGGCGCGGAATTCGTGGTCTGGAAGGTGGCATGCGCCAATAAAGTCGCGTCGCGCTGATTCGACGACGATGGGGGCGCCACAGGCGTAGACTTGATGGTCCGTCAGGTCTGGATAGTCCTGCATGACGGCCCGATGCACAAATCCGTCGCGACCGTCCCAGCAACAATCGGCCGTGGCGTTGCTAAGCACTGGCGTGTAGCGGATGTATGCATGGTCGCGCGCCCACTGCAGGGCAAGCTCGTGCAGATACAGGTCTGCGCGCGTTCGCCCACCCCAATAGATGTGCATGGGACGTTTGGACTTTTGGGCAATCCCATATTCCACCATTGCCTTGATAGGTGCGAAACCGGTGCCCGATGCGAGCAGCACGACAGGCTTGTCCGACTTCTGGTCCAGAAAGAACTGGCCCAGGGGCGCTTCGATGCGCAGCATTTCGCGTACTTTAAGGGTCGAGAACGCTTTATCGGTAAATGCGCCGCCCGGCATATGCCGTAAATGCAGCTCCACTTGACGAACGCCATCGGCGGCGGGTGCATTCGCAATGGAGTAGGAGCGCCGCAACGCGTCATCGAACACAATATCCAGATACTGCCCCGCATGGAAACGCAAGGGCTCATTGGGCGGCAGGCCCAGCGTCAAGGCAATTACATCTGGCGCCATGCGGGTGATCGACAAGACGCGGGAGGGAAGTTGTTGTATGGGGTGGCTTAGCGAGGTATCGTATTCGTCGATTTCTATCGTGCAGTCGCTTAGCGGCTTGGCTTGGCATAAATGAGCATAGCCTTGGGCGCGTTCTTCTTCGCTAAGGTAGGCCGGATGTACATTGCCCAGGTCGACTTGGCCCGTGGCGACCCGCCCGCGGCAGGATCGGCACACCCCCGACCGGCAACTGAACGGCAAGCCGGCTCCGGCGTTCAGGCCCGCGCCCAGAATCGCCTGTTGAGACGTGCAACTGAATTGCCGCCCGCTGGGCTGTAGTGTCACCGTATAGCTCATGCCTATACTGTCTCCGGATATATTGTTTGTTATCGGGAAAAGTATAGGAGTACGCGGCGGCCCGCACTAACAAATTGTTGTGATAGAGATTATGGGTTTTGCGAATAAGCCTCAAGCGGGCAAAGGCGCTTTAAGGAAAGCCTGGAAAGCCAGCTCGCGAAGCCAGAGGTTGGCCGGATCCGCATTGAACCGATCATGCCATTGCTGCCAAATTGGGAATGGCCCCACGTGGAAAGGCAGACGTACGCTGCGCAAGTCGGACCGGCCTCGGAGTATGGTGCCCGCCAAACGCATCGGTAGCGATAGAACCAGATCGGACGTTGCCGCTACGTCGGCCGCGCCGAGGGCATGGGCCATTGTCAGCACGACATTGCGCTCGGCAAGTATTCCTTGCTGATACAAAGTGTCTTGCAAAGCCGCGTCGCTGGCGCCGCTGGGCCGGTACGTTACATGTTGGGACTGCAGATACTCTTTGTACGTGAACGCATCCGACTGCATACTATGCTGTCGCCCTATCAAGGCCACAAAGGTCTCCTCGCACAGAACCTGTACCTGAAACCCCGGTCCCATGGGCAGCCAGCTTCCAATGGCAATATCGACCTTGCCGCTTAGCAGCAAAGCGCGCGCCTCTTCAGCACTGGAAGCGCCAACTGTCTCGAAGCGTGCGAACGGCGCCGCGGCGCGCGCGGGATTCAGGAAGCCCGGCAATAGCACTAATTGCCCTATGTCGTTGATGGCGATCCTGAACAGGCGGTCGGTTGTCGCAGGATCGAAGCGCTGGGTCTTGTCGATAGCCTGGGTGAGTTTATGCAAGCCTTCCTCGACCAGGTCGATAAGCGCGTCCGCCAGCGGCGTCGGCACCATGCCCACTTGTGTCCGCAAGAACAGCGGATCGTCGAATCGTTCGCGCAGCCGCTTAAGCGCGTTGCTGACTGCCGATTGCGTCATGTTCAGGTGTTCGCCCGCCTTGGTGACATTGCGTGTCACGTAAATGGCTTGAAACACAAGGAACAAATTCAGGTCAACCGTTCTTATATTCATATCCGGCGTGCTTGCAGCGGTAAGTAATGGCTCGAACCAGTGTTGAACCCGCTTGGTATGGGCAGGCCGGAAGCAAGGATACGCGCTACTTCACTTGCTTCAGTGCTGCCGCTGCAACCAACCCGTAAGGGTTGCCGAAGTCGTCCATCATTTCAAAGTGGTTGTAGAACTTAGCTTTGATCAGTTCGACGGGCTTGCCGGCGGCCTGCATTGCTTGGGCAAAGCTGTCGGTTTGGCGTTTGAATTCGTCAGTTTCCAGGCTGCCGTGGGCCAGTATTACCGGCGTGTGGATTTTTTCCAGATGGCGCTGTGTGCTCATGGCGTCTTCGATGGCATCCGTAAACGGGATATAGGAGGAGCGAACCGAAAGCCGCACGGGCTTGAGGTCGTACATGCCGGAAATCAAGGTCGCGCCTTTGATGATGTCGGCGGGGACACCTTGCGCCTTCCAGTCTGTGGTCAGCAGCACGCCGCCCAGGTGGGCCCCGGATGAGTGGCCCGATATGTAGATGCGGTCGCGGTCGATGCCTAGTTTGTCGGCATTTTTGTAAATCCAGACCATGGCTTTGCGCAACTGGGCGGTCATACCGTCAAGGCCAATATCCTGAACTTTGCCGAAGTCCAAGGCAGCATAGCTGATGCCTGCATGCACAAACATTTCTGCGGGAAAGTGATAACTGGATGCATTGCCTGCACGCCAGGCGCCGCCGTGAATAAATACGTGCAAAGGCGCTTTGGCGGCCTTGGCCCGGAAAAGATCCAGACCTTCGTCCTTGCTGTCACCATAGGCGAAGTGTTCAGGAGCACCCAAGCGTTGGCGAGTTACTTCGCTGCGCATGTCATAGCGTTGCAGAATTTGCTTTATGTTTGGCGCCCATTCGCCTTGGGTGTAATTGTGATCCAGCTGCGCCTGGGTGTAATTCATGAACACGGGAGCGTCTTTAGGCGTTTGCGCCATTGTGGCGGCAGGCAGAGAGAGCAGTGCGGCACTGAGTGCGGCCACGGCGATGCGTTTGATCATTGTCAGTCTCCGTTTTTTTTAGATCTAAAGTATACCTTTGCAGCCGCTACACTGCGCCCGCAAATGAAAATCCTTGCCCAGGCGCCGCAGCCAACAAGGTCTTGGTGTAGGCGTGTTGGGGCGCAAAAAAGACGTCTTTGATTTCGCCCTGTTCGACCACTTCGCCCTGACTCATGACGATGACGCGGTCGCAAATCTGGCTGGCGACGCGAAGATCGTGGGTGATGAACAATATACCGATAGACAAGCGCTGCTGGATGTCGGCAAGCAGGTCCAGGATTTGCGCCTGTACGGAGACGTCCAGCGCGGATACGGCTTCGTCGGCTATCAGAATTTTGGGTTCGCACGCCAGGGCGCGGGCGATGGAAATGCGTTGGCGCTGTCCGCCTGAAAATTCGCTGGGGTAGCGGCGTAGCGCGTCGGGGCTTAGCCGCACCAGGGTCATCAGTTCTTCGGCGCGTGCCCAGGCCTGGTCGCGCGGAATTCCGAAATTGATGGGGCCTTCGATAATGGAGGCGCCCACGGTCTGGCGCGGATTCAGCGATCGGTACGGATCCTGGAAAATGACCTGGACCAGGCGCCGGAGCGCCGACAGATGCTTGACGCCCAGATGTGCGAACGAGTGCTCGCCAGAGATAATGTCGCCGGATGTCGGGTCTATCAGGCGGGCAATGCAGCGCGCCACGGTGGATTTTCCGGAACCGGATTCGCCGACGATACCCAGCGTCTCGCCGGGCCGGATCGACAGCGAGATGTCCTTGGCGGCCTGCACGATGCGCCGCTTGCCGGGCCAACTGCCGGTCTTGTAGGTTTTGCTAAGGTTGCGCACGTCAAGCAGCGGCACGGCATTGCCCAAGGGCGGGCGTTGCGGTGCGCCCAGCTCGGGCACGGCCTTCAGCAGCATTTTGGTGTAGGCCTCTTGGGGCCGGGTCAGGACGTCCAGCTTAGGGCCTTTCTCGACCATATCGCCCAATTGCAGCACAACGACTTCATCGGCAATTTCGGCGACCACGCCGAAGTCGTGGGTAATGAACAGAACGGCAGTGCCGTTTTCGTTTTGCAGTTCCAGTATGAGCTTGAGAATTTCGGCCTGGGTTGTAACGTCCAGCGCCGTGGTGGGCTCGTCGCAAATAAGCAGCGCGGGCTTCAGGATGAGGGCGATGGCTATGACAATGCGTTGGCGTTGGCCCCCGGATAGCTGGTGGGGATAGGACGAGAAAACGCGGTCGGGGTCCGGCAGTTTTACGTGGCGGAAGATCTCGAGGATTCTTGCCTTGCGTTGGGCCGGCGCCATGTTGACGTGCCGCGCCAGCATTTCGTCGACTTGCGCGCCGCAAGTCATTACGGGGTTCAGCGCCGTCATGGGCTCTTGGAACACCATGGCCATGGACGTGCCGCGCAAGCTGCGCAATTTGTCGGCGCTTGCTCCAACCAGTTCGGTGCCTTGCAGCTTGATCGAACCGGCCTGGGGTTTGACTTCTTCAGGCAATAAGCCCATGACGGCGCTGGCTATCACGGATTTGCCCGAGCCGGATTCGCCTACCAGGCACACTACCTTGCCGGGGGCGACATCGAACGAAATGTGCCGAACGGCATAGCGCCTGTCGGCGCCGGCCGGCAAGGCTATCGTCAGGTTTTCAATTGACAGTACGTTGGGCACTGCGGCGGTGGTTTGCATTGTTCAGCCTCCACGCTTGTTGAATTTGGGGTCCAGCATGTCGCGCAAGCCATCGCCGAAAATATTGACCGCCAGGACTGTCAGGCTAAGGAAGATGCCCGGCAACAATACGCCGTGGGGATATTGGTTGAACTGCGCGCGGCCGTCGGCCATGATGTTGCCCCATGTGGCCATTTCCGCCGGCAGCCCAACGCCCAGGAAGGAAAGAATGGCTTCGACAAGAATTGCCGCCGCGCACACAAATGTGCCTTGAATGATCAATGGCGCTATGGCGTTGGGCAAAATATGCCGCAGCAGCACTTTCCAGGTGGGGGTGTCCAGGGCCATGGCGGCTTCCACATAGGGCTCTTCGCGTACGGTCAGCACGACCGAACGCAGCAGGCGTGCCACTCGCGGAATCTCGGGAATGGCAATGGCCACGATTACGGTGGTAAGGGTGCCGCCGAATAAGGCCACCAGGCTGATCGCGAACAATATGCCGGGAATGGCCATTACTCCGTCCATGACGCGCATGATCAAGCCGTCCAGATGGCGGAAATAGCCGGCCAGAAGGCCGATCAGTATGCCTACGAACACAGCCAGGACCGCCACCGCCAGCCCCACGGTGATGGAAACACGGGCGCCATACAAAGTACGGCTCCAGATATCCCGGCCCAGGCTGTCGGACCCCATGATGTATAGATGGTTGAACGAGTCGCCTGCCAGGCTGACGAATTCGGCCTGTGTGCCGGGCAGCAGGTTGCCATTGGCCGGGTCCATGACCTGGGGATCGATGGTACCCAGCCAGGGCGCGAAGATGGCCATCAGAATCAATATCAGCAATACGATGCCGCCAATGCGGACCGACCAGTTCGACAGCACGCGGCGCATCAGCGAGCGCCTGCGTACGGGCGCCGGCATCGTGTCGTCGTTATAAAGGTCCGGCGGCTGTTTGGCGCCTGGCGCCATGGCTTCGTCGAGAGTCTTCAATTTTTTAGCCTTAATACCGGACGCGCGGGTCGAGGACCAGATAGCTCAGGTCGACCAGCAGATTGATCATGACGTAGATCACGGAGAAGAACAGGGTAATGGCCTGGATGAGCGGGAAGTCGCGCGACAGCACGGCGTCTACTGTAAGTTGTCCCAGGCCCGGAATGGCGAACACGGTTTCGGTCACCACCACCCCGCCGATCAGCAAGGCCACGCCTATGCCGATGACCGTTACTATGGGGATGGCCGCATTGGCCAAGGCATGCCGCATCAGCACGCGAAGTTCGGACACTCCTTTTGCACGCGCGGTGCGGATGTAGTCTTCGGTCAGCGCTTCGGCCACGGCCGCGCGGGTTACCCGTGCAATCAGGGCTACGTAAATGATGGACAAGGTAATGGCGGGCAGGACCAAGTGGTGCAGCCAGCCCCAGAAGTCGTCGCTGAACCGGGTGTATCCCTGAGTTGGAAACCAGTTCCAGTGCAGGGCGAAAGCCCAAATCATGAGATAGCCGATGACGAACGAGGGAATGGAAAACCCCAGCACGGAAAACCCCATCAGCGTTCGGTCCAGCCAGCCGCCATGGCGCCACGCCGCCGCAACCCCCAGGGGGATGGCGACGACGATGGTAATAAGCAGGGTAAGCAGCGACAGGGAAACAGTGGGTTCGATGCGCTGCGCAATCAGGTGGGTGACCTTCATCTTCATGAAGTAGGACTCGCCCAGGTCGCCCTGAGCCAGGCGGCCAACCCAGTGCGTGAACTGCACGGGCAGGGAGTCGTTCAGCCCCAGTTCGGCCCGCACACGGGCTATGTCGGCCGAGGTTCCGCTGTTGCCCACGATCATTGCGGCTGGGTCGCCGGGAGCCAGCCGCAGCATTAAAAATACTATCAACGCCACAATGACAAGCACTGGGACGGTTGCCACAATTCGGCGAACCAAAAGCACTAGCATTGGAACCTCGGGGTCATCGGTAGTAGAAGCATGGTTTTGCCTGTCAGGCGGTGCGCCGGTTTGCATGCGGCGCACCGTTGATTCGAGTGGCTTAGTTTTTCTTTATATTCCAGAAAACAGAGACGGGCGAATCGACCAGGCCGCTGACCACGCCTTTACGCACCGCGGTAAAGTTGGTGGACTCGCCCAATGGCGCGTACAAGCCATAGTTGAAGACTTCTGTCTGAATGGCCTGGGCCAGTTCTTTGCGTTTGGCGGGATCCATAGTGGCCAGGAACTGTCCCTTCAGGTCTTCGAGCTTGGGGTCGGTGGCCCATCCGAACCAGCCCTTTTCGCCATTGCCAGTCATGGGCGCGAAAAATAGCGGGTTCATGGTGTCGGAAGCGCCCCAGCCCGTGACAAACATATTCCAGCCGCCTTTGTCCGCGGGGTCTTTCTTGGCCCGGCGTGCCAGCAGCGAAGGCCAGTCCATCGAGACCAGGTCTACCTTGAAGCCGCCCTGGCGCAGCAGTTGAGCCAATACGACGGGGAATTTATTAAGCAGGGTGAAGTCGGACGGATTCATCAAGACGATGGGCGTGCCGTCGTAGCCGGCTTCTTTCAAGAGCGCCTTGGATTTTTCGAACTGGGGCTTGCCGGTGAAGTAGGAGGTATCGTCCGTGGCATACGTGGAGCCGCAGGGATAGATGGATGTGCAGGTGTTGTAGAGGTCCTTATTGACCATTTGGGCACGCATCAGCGCCTGCTGATTGATGCTCATGATTGCCGCTTGCGATATCTTCGGATTATTGAAGGGCGGAATCAAGTGGTTCAGGTGCATGGCATACGAACCTTTGGGAACGGGCACCAGCAACTGGATGTTGGGATTGGCCTTGAGCGCTGCATATTGCTCGGGAGGCGTCCAGGACAGCATGTCGACTTCGCCGTTGATCAAAGCGTTTGCCTGGGTTTGGCCGTCTTTCAAAATAACCCATTCGACTCGATCAACATAGACATGCTTGCCGCCCGCGGTTCCCGATGGCGCTTCGGACCGCGGTACATACTTGGTGTTTTTTTCGTAGACGACTTTTTCGCCCGGGCGGAACTCGTCTTTCTTGAAAATATATGGGCCCGAGCCCGTGTAGTCGCTGATTTGCTTGTCGGCCGGTGTTTGGGCAACACGTTCGGGCATGATGAATGGCGGGTTCGACGCGGGCTTGCTCAAGGCTTCCAGCACCATGCCGAATGGTTGTTTAAAAGTAATGGTGAATGTCTTGTCGTCGACGGCTTCGAATTTATCGATGGCGGCAAACATCTTTTGTCCCAGGCCATCGCGCTGTCCCCAGCGTTTGATCGAAGGGATGACATCCTTGGTGGTTACGGGTTGGCCGTCGTGCCATGCCAGCCCGTCGCGCAAGGTGAACGTCCATTTCATACCGTCCGGACTTTTGGTGTAGGTATCGACCATTTGCGGATGCACGTCGCCCTTGGTATCTACGCCGAAAAGCGTGTCGTAAATCATGTAGCCGTGGTCGCGCGTTACAAATGCTGTGGTCCAGATGGGATCCAGGACTTTCAGATCGGCCTGGGGCACCATGCGTAATACGTTTTTGTCATTGTTGGGGGCGGCAAAGGACATTGAGGCAGCAGCCAGCATGACGCCGGCAATCAATGGTTTTATAGCTTTTTTGAACATTTTCTTGTCTCCATTGGGGTGGGCAGGTCAGGTATTACGATTTGCCATGGCATAACCATGCCGATGCCGCGGTAAGCATCGATTGCAATCCGGTCTTTAGCGTGGGGTTGAGGACTGGCGCAAATTTGGGTGAATGGTTATTGGGTATGTGGTTGAGCGTATTGTTCTGTTTTGCTTCGTTGTACACGGCGGGGTCGGTGCCGCCCACGAACCAGAAGACATAAGGCACACCCCATACGCGGCCAAAGACGCTGAAGTCTTCGCTGGCCGCGAACGGTTCGGTTTCGTAGGCTTGTTCGCCGAACTGGCGCTTGAACGCCTGCGCCGCCTTGTGGGTGGCTTCGACGTCGTTTCGTGTAATCGGGTAGCTGTTTATCGTAGTGAATTCGGGCTCTTTGGGCGCGTTCGAGGCCATGCATTCGGCGCAGCAGATGCGCTTGATTGCGCCCAGAATGTGGCTGCGGACGTTTTCATCGTAGGTGCGGACGTTCAGCTTTAGCGTGGCGTCGTCGGGAATGATGTTTTCTTTGGTGCCCGCTTGAAGCGAACCTATGGTCAGCACGGCATTGTCGGAGGGGGCGATTTCGCGCGACACGATGGTTTGCAGCCGCAAGGCGGTGGATGCGGCCATAATGACCGGATCGATGGATGTTTGCGGTTGCGAACCATGCGATCCGCGCCCGAACAGCTTGACTTTTATGCTGTCGCCGGCCGCGAGAATAATGCCGTCCCGATACCCTACCATGCCGGCCGGGGCAACCATGACATGTTGGCCAAGGATAACGTCGGGCTTGGGAAAGCGTTCTACCATGCCATCGTCCATCATGCATTGCGCGCCACGGCCCACCTCTTCGCCGGGTTGGAATACAGCCAGCACCGTGCCTTGCCAGTGTTGTCGATTTTCGATAAGGACTTGGGCTGCGCCAAGCAGCCAGGTAGTGTGCATGTCGTGGCCGCACGCGTGGGCGACGCCTACCTCGGTGCCATCGTCATCTTTAACTCTGACCGTGCTGGCATAAGGCAAGCCCGTCATTTCGGTGACCGGCAGGCCGTCCATGTCGGCCCGAAGCATGACGGTTGGGCCTTCGCCGTTCTTCAATACGCCTACGACTCCCGTTATGCCAACCTGGCTGGAGACTTCGAAGCCGAGTTTTTCCAGATAACTGGACACGATGCCGGCAGTGCGGACTTCGTTCATGGACAGTTCGGGATTCTGGTGCAAGTCTTTGTATATTTCCTCTAGAACAGGCAGCAATTTGCTGCTTGAGGCTTCAAGGGCTTGGGTGAGCGGGTTCATCCTGTCTCCGGTTCGTTCGGTTTGCGGTATTGGCGGCATGGCCTGTTCCGTCCGATATTGGCTGAATTATTCTCGGTTTATTTCAAGTTGGCTATAGATGAAAACGTCTATATCGCCAAAAATTAGTTGCATTGATCAACTAAATTGTGAGAGCAGGAGATAACGTCTGTCAACAGATGATTCCCCTAGGATCCTGCCTGCCGGTTCGGCCGTCTCGGCCATCGGCACGATGTTTTGCCGCCGAGGCAATTCTTGCCGAAAACGGCTTGCCGAGCGGGCGTATTGTCTTGATCCTGAATGGCTTTCAAAGCATCCAGTCAATCGGCAATAGCGAAAGAAAGCCCACGGCCAGGCGGCGCCAAAGACTGGCGCCGGGCTCGGTGTCGTGGCGAATTTCTTTGCCATCTTTCTGTTCGATCCAATAAAGATCGCCCGTTTCCGACAGATGTACTTCGTAGGCGATTTCCGGAACCTTGTCGTGGAACGCTTTGGCGATAGCCCGTGCCAACTCGGGGCTGTCGATGACGAAGCCAAGTTCAGTGTTGAGTTTTGCCGAGCGCGGATCGAAGTTGAATGAACCGACAAAAACCCGCGATCCATCTACCGAGAATGTTTTGGCGTGCAGACTGGAGCCGGAAATGCCAAAACGGCCCGCGCTTTGCTTTTCTTGGCTGTCCGAGGATAGGCGGCGCATTTCATAAAGTTTGATTCCCGCCCGTAGCAGAGGTTTGCGCCGCTTGGCGTAGCCGGCGTGTACTGCAACGACGTCGGTGGCCTCGAGCGAGTTGGTCAGGATTTGTATTTTTACGCCGCGCTTGGCCATGGCGGTAAAGTTCTCGACGCCGGCCGCGGTAGGCACGAAATAGGAAGAAACCAGCTCGACCTCGGACTTCGGCTTGCCGATGATTTGCCCGAGCTCATGCGTCAACAGTTCGTTGGGGGGCGCCTCGCGCAGGCCTTTGCTTGGATCGTCGCTGACCATTTTTGTTTTTGCCCATTGCAGGTCGATGGTGCCGTCCGACAATTGGCGGATCAGGCTGGAACCACGCAGCGCCTTGAAATAAGCGCTGGCGCGTGGGTCGTTTTCCAGTTTGGAAGCCCGCTCTTCCAGCAATTGAAGCTGCAAGGGGTCGCCGGGCGGCAAAATAAGGCTTACCGGATATGACGATAGGCTGTTCCAATAGTCGTCGAAGTTGCGCGAGACGTCCTTGACCACCGGCCCTATTGCCAGCACGTCAAGGTCGGCAAAAACCATGTCGTCGGCGGCTCCGAAATACTCATCGCCGATATTGCGGCCGCCGACGATGGTGACTTGATTGTCGGCCGTGAACGATTTGTTATGCATGCGCCGGTTCAAGCGGGAAAAATCGCTTAGATAATTTATCCAACGGGGCGAGCGTATGAAAAACGGGTTGAACAGGCGTATTTCGATATTGGGATGCGAGTCCAGCGCGGCCAATAGGCTATCCAGGCCCGAGGTCGTCATGTCGTCAAGCAGCAGGCGTACGCGCACGCCGCGTTCGGCGGCCATGCGCAGCGAATCGAACAGCAGGGTACCTGTCAGGTCGCCATGCCAGATGTAGTATTGGATATCGAGTGTGCGTTGCGCGGCCCTGGCCAAAAGGACCCGTGCGGCAAAAGCCTCGCGAGCGTCCGCCAGTGTGTGGATGCCGGTTTTGCCGGGGTAAGGAGAGCTAAGGCGCATGCCGGCCTTGCCCAGTGTGGTGGCTTGCGACTCTTCGGGTGTTAACGCATGCGTGATGGTACGGTCGGCCAGTGATGGCGCGGTCGTGCAGCCCGTAATCAATAGTGACGCCAGGGAAATGCACAAAGCGTAAATCATCACACGTATTCGTATGTTCATTGTGCCGGGAGTCCGCAAGTTGTTGGGTTGGGAGTTTCAGGCTGTGTCAACGAGACCGTAGCCCAGTATAAAAGAAGGAAGCGGCTTGACCTACTTTGACCTTTGTAACGCTGCTGATACACCATGGCCAGGCGTACGTTGGTATATTGCTGAAGGACAACTCTTTGTCCATGTGGCAGCACAACTTGTTGAAAGATTCATTTTCAGTTGTTCAAACACTTAGGGGATTACCATGGGTTTTTTTAGCAAGATTCTTCAAAAGCTGGGCATCGGCGATGCGGCCGCGGCCCCCGCCAACGAGGCGTCACCCGCTTCAGCGCCGTCCGCTCCGGCATCAAGCGCGGCACCGTCCGGCGTCATGCCTATGGTCGACGTAGTCGCCCAACTGGAACAAAAGGCCGCTGCAAACCCGCAAAAGCTGAACTGGCGCACTTCCATCGTCGATCTGCTGAAGCTTTTGGACATCGACAGCAGCCTTGCTGCGCGCAAGGAATTGGCGCAAGAGCTTGGTTGCCCGGCAAACTTGATGGGGGATTCGGCCCAAATGAATATTTGGCTGCACAAGACCGTGCTGGCGCGAATCGCTGCCAATGGCGGCAACGTGCCGCAAGAGCTTTTAAGCTAATTCACATTTACGTCCGCCGGAGCCCGGCCGGTGCCATGCTGGACAGGAACGGCAATAGCAATGTCCCGGACGACGGCGTGCCGCCTGGGCGGCACGCCAACGCACCGACTCGGCTTCATGTAGCGCTTTGAAGCGTGCCTGTCCAGGACTATGATGCATTGACAGTCCGAAGAATATTCGAGGCAATTCGTCAACAATTTCGGGGGCCGAACATGAACATACTGATGGTGCTGACTTCGCATGGCAAGTTGGGCGCAACCGGCAGGCGCACCGGTTTCTGGCTGGAGGAGTTCGCCTCGCCTTACTATGTGTTCAAGGACGCGGGCGCGAAGGTAACTATTGCGTCGCCGCTGGGCGGACAGCCGCCAATGGATCCGGCCAGCGACGAACCCGCCGGGCAAACCGATGCAACCCACCGCTTCAAGGCCGATGCCGACGCCCAGGATGCGTTGGCAAACACCATAAAGCTTTCCGAAGTGTCCGCGGAAGATTACGATGCGGTGTTTTATCCCGGCGGACACGGTCCGCTGTGGGACCTGGCCGAGAATGCCTTTTCCATTGGCTTGATCAGGTCGATGTACAACAGCGGCAAGCCGGTGGCCGCGGTATGCCACGCGCCGGGAGTCCTGCGCCACGTCAAAGGCGCCGGCGACAGCCTGCTGGTCAAGGGCAAGAATGTGACAGGATTCGCCAACACAGAAGAAGAGGCCGCAGGGCTTGCCAAGGTCGTGCCGTTCCTCGTTGAAGACATGCTCAAGAAAAGTGGTGGCCTTTATACAAAAGCCGCCGACTGGCAGCCGCATGTCGTCGAGGACGGCTTGTTGATTACCGGACAAAATCCAGCCTCGTCCGAAGCGGCGGCAAAGGCGCTGCTAAAACGGCTCGAGTAGTTGGCCGCTGGCCTTTGCGCAGCCCCCGCCGGGCTTCGGCAGGCGGACAAGCACACCATGGAGTTCCGGAATCAGCTATGCCGCACGATGGCTTGCCGGTGCGGCCGCACGAATGGACGCGGGCATGCCTATAATCGCCATACACTCAATCAAGGAAAGACCATGACTATTTCTCTGTACGCTGCTTCCGTTCCGGTTTTCAAGCAAATGCTTGATGGCCTGGATGCCATTCTTGTGAAGGCGGAAGAATATGCCGCCGCCCGGAATATCGAACCTGGCGTCCTTTTGCAGTCGCGGCTTTTTCCCGACATGTTGCAAATGCTGCGCCAGGTGCAGATTGCCTGTGATTTTGCCCGCGGTGTATCGGCCCGACTGGCTGGGCTGGAGGTGCCGAAGTTCGATGACAGTGAGCAAAGCTTCGCTGACCTGCGCGAGCTGATCAAAAAGACGCTGGCCTTTATTGAAGGCATCAAGCCATCGCAAATCGATGGCCAGGAAAACCGCGAAATCGTCTTGCGCCCCGGCACGCCCAAGGAAAAGAAGCTTACCGGCCAGTCTTACTTGCTTAGCTATGGCCTGCCGCAGTTCTTCTTTCATATCACCACGGCATACGGCAATTTGCGCCACAACGGACTGGAAGTGGGCAAGCGCGACTATATGGGGCAATACTGAGCTAGATATTGGCAGCCTGCTGCCAAACTGACGGGGGTTTAGCCCGAGATTAAGGCGAGCATGTGACTGCTCGCCTTTTCAATTGGACCCGTCTGAAAATACACACGGCAAAAAAACGAAAATAAAAGTTCCGAAGTCTGTTTGCATGGGGCAGGATCTGGAGGCCGGAAGATGGAAGCTTATTGGCTTTTGGCGAAGCCCTAGGTATTTCCATGCCCAGCGGGTGCCGAGTCGGCCAATGCGAGAGCGGTGTGCTGGACGTCTAGCTCCTGTCGCTGGCCAAGCATCGCTGCGCCCGCGGAGCATCGCCGGATAAGGTGCTTGTTTTTCCGGGGCCTGCGCTTCAGTTGGGTTGCTCCGCAATCTCGTCCACGCGGTCGGGGTAAAAGGCCAGATAGTCCTTGATTTGTGCAACGGCAGGCGGTGGCGCTTCGTAAGTCCATACCGCATTGACCGAGCGGGCACCGCCCAGGGGTATGCTGTAGTAGCTTGCGTCGCCTTTGTATGGGCAGTGGGAAGTATGGTCGGTTCGTTCAAGCAGAGACATAACCACGTCTTTGCGCGGGATGTACTGAACCGCGGCGTACGAGGCTTCGTGCAGCGCCAGCGCTTCGCGCGTATCGGCAACTGTCTTGCCCGCAAGGCGCACAATCACCCTGGCCGGGCTTTTCGCGATAGTAATCGGGTGGTCGGGACCCGGAGTCTTCACCTGCTTTCCGTTCATGACCTGTCCTCCTGTGGAAGTGCCCATGGCAGGATGCGGCATGGGCCGAGATATTTATAATAATCCCGGCCAAAACAATGGGTGATTGTTGTGCCGTTGTCCCGATCAAAAAGAGGGCGGCACGGTTTCGCGCCACTGCCCCGGCAACAAGTCTTCCAGGCTCCAGTTGCCTACGCGAACTCGTATCAAGCGCAGCGTCGGCAGTCCGACCGCGGCCGTCATGCGCCGTACCTGGCGGTTGCGCCCCTCGTGGATGGTCAGCTCCAGCCAGGCGGTCGGCACGCTAATGCGAAACCGCACAGGCGGATGCCGCGGCCATATTGCCGGGGTGTCGATCAATTGCGCCAGGGCCGGCAGTGTTGGGCCGTCATTCAATACTACCCCGGTGCATAAATGCCGCAGCTGCTCTTGCGTTGGCGCGCCTTCCACCTGGACCCAATAGGTCTTGGCCATTTTGTGCTTCGGATCGGAAATGCGCGCCTGCAAACGGCCGTCGTTGGTCAGCAGAAGCAGGCCTTCACTGTCGCGATCCAGGCGCCCGGCTGGGTAAACGTCGGGGACGGGGACGAAGTCCTTGAGCGTGGAGCGGCCCTGGCCGTCGCTGAATTGAGGCAGGACGTTGAAGGGCTTGTTCAGGACAATCAGCCTGGGCTGGGCCGGCGGTGTTTGGGAAACGCGGTGTACGCCTGGCTTGTTGAGGCGGGGCTGGCGGATCAAGCGAGAGGAAGAAGGCATCCGGTAGTCACCAAAGACGGGATGCGATCAGTGTAACCGGCAGGCGTAAAAGAAAATATCAAAATTGGCTACAAGGCGCCAGCGGATTCTTGCCAGCTTCCGGTACCCGTCAACTGTTCTGAATAGCGTACGGGCGACCAGTGTATCGGCAAGGCATTGGCAATGCGTCGGACTGTATGCAGGTGAAACTGTATTAGGCGCTGCGCGCCGGTAAAAGCGCTTACCTCGGGTCCGTCCCAAATAATATGCGCATCGCCCGCAAGGTAAAGAAGGTCCGACGAGTCGAAGTCGATGAAGAGCAGGCCTGCGCGTGGATTGCGTACAAGATTGCCGATGGTATTGAACAGAAAGTTTCCAGTGAAATCCGGGAACGTCAGCGTCTGATCGTCGTCTATGCGTATAAAGCCGGGCCGACCGCCCCTATGGGAAACATCGGCGCCTTGGGCAGTTTGATCCTGTTCGCTGAAATAGGCGGACGCGATAAAAAATGTATCGGCGCGGCTTAACAAGCCTTGATCGTCCTTACTGAGCCGATCTGTATCGGGAAGGCGGCGGATTGAGTCAGGGGCTTTGTCTTTGATCGGGCTGGGCTCCCGCGCTTGTATGTACTTGCGGCAGTTGCCGAAGCTCTGCCGGACTGCCATAGTCAGGCTGTTGTCGTCGATTGCCGTAATCGCTCCGTTCACGCGATTGCGTCGACCAGTGGTGAATTGAATGCCCAGCAAGCCTACGAATGATCCGGCGCGCAGCTGTCCATGCAAAGGGCTGTGTGGCGGTATGGTGGCGGCAACATGCAAAGTCCGCTCATCGGGCGTGGTAATGAATCCGGGTTGGCCCGCAAGAACAGTAGGCCATGGCTGCCCGGCGGCGTCGGCGGCGCCGATAAGCAGGAAGGGCCGCTCGGCAAAGAACTGGCAGTGCTGATCGGGCATATAGTCGCGGATGCCAGCTTTGCGTGCGATGGCGTCGATGCGCTCACGAACGCCAAGACGATCCTGCACGGCCAGCTCGCCCGCATGGAACGGAGACTCTTTTGCTGTCCATCCGCGTAGCATGGAAGTGTTTGGCATGGTTGATTCCAGGATGCGATAGCGAAAAAGAGGGCGCCCTAGCCTATTATTCGGTTCAAAGGCTAGGCTTTGATTGCCGTCATGGGGACGAATCCAGGCAAGGCTTCAATATGCTTGAGCCAGGCCCGTATGTTTGCGTAGGGTTCAAGCGATATGCCGCCTTCCGGTGCGCGTGCGATGTAGGCATAGGCTGCCACATCGGCCAGGCTGGGCGTTTTACCCAATACGAATTGCTTGTCGTGCAGCTCGACGTTCAGCACATCGAATAGTGCTGTCGATATGGCCTTGGCGCGCTCATAGTCCAGCGGCGCCCCGAGTATTTTTACCAGGCGTGCGGCATTGGGGCCGTTATATATATTGCCGGCCGCCAGTGAAAGCCAACCCTGCACCGTTGCGGCGCGTACGGGGTCGTGCGGTAGCCATGTTCCGTTGTCGTATTTGCTTGCCAGATAGACCAGGATTGCATTGGAGTCGTATAGCGTGACACTGCCGTCTTCAATGACAGGCACCAGGCCGAAGGGATTTTTTGCAAGAAATTGGGGACGCTTGTGTTCTCCATGCGCAAGATCGACGGAAATGAACTCGTGCGGTAAGTCCAGCAAGCTTAGAAACAGGAGAACGCGATGGGTGTGCCCAGATAATGCCGATCCGTAAACGCGTATGGGCTGAGCGGGTTTGGTAATGGCCATTTGAGTGCCTGCAAAAAAGGGTTGCGGGAAACAGGCTGTCGGGTGTTTGCTGCCACGATCTGCCTGTATATAGAGAGTAGCGCTGTTGACCTTGCAGAAAAAGCGGATAATTAAGGTTTAATAATCCACTAATAATGGACAACTTGTATGAACAAGCTAGCTTCGATCAATCTTAATCGGCTGGTTGTGTTTGTTGCGGTAGCCGAATCCAGCTCATTGACGGCGGCTGCCGCTAAGCTGGGAATCGCAAAAACCATGGTCAGTACGCATATGCAGCGGCTTGAAGCGGAGCTGGGCGCCAGCTTGCTGGTGCGCACTACCCGACGCTTGAGCTTGACCGAAGCCGGACAAGCGTTTTATGCCTCGGCTCGAAGAATATTGAATGACGTCGATGACGCTGTGCTGGAAGCGGGTAGCGCTACGGCGGAGCCGCGTGGGACGTTGCGGGTTACAGCGCCTATCGATTACGGCGCCGCAATTATTACCCCCGCGCTTGTCGCGCTGCGTGCACGTTATCCGGCATTGAAGATTGAACTGATCTTGGGCGACACGCGGTTTGACCTGATTGCGGAAGGCATTGACGTTGCGATTCGGCTGGGGCGCTTGGCGGACTCAAGCCATCAGGCGACCAAGGTGGGCAGCTATGCGAAGTGGCTGGTTGCCAGTCCGAAGTTCCTGCAGGGTGTCGGGCGTTTGCGCATGCATGAAGAACTGGGGGATTTGCCTTTTATTTCGCTGTCCGTGCTGGCACAGCCTTTGTCGTTTGTATTTGAAAAGGCGGCGGGAGAAAAGTGCTTGGTTCTATTCAAGTCCGTGTTTTCGGCTAATACGGCCAATGCCTGCCGGGCAGCGGCGCTGGCCGGCGGCGGCCTTGCCGTCCTGACGGATTTTTCGATCAGCGAGGATGTGGCGGCAGGGCGCTTGATCCGTATCTTGCCTGAATGGACTTTGCCAAAGGCTGAGATCCACGCGGTTTTTCCCGCCGCACGGCATCGCTCAGTTAAAGTGCGTGTTTTTGTCGACGCGCTGAAAGCCCTGGCGTCCACCGCTAATTTGGCGGGCAACAACGCACCGAAGGGAAAAGGGGCCAACATGGCCGGGCGGGCATAGCGGCTTAGCCCGAGGGCTGCCGCCTTTCGGCGGCTTGCAGATTGCCGCCGGCCATGAATCTACTGGGGAATATGTTGGGCGACTTCGTGTTCTATTCGTCTGTCGGGTATCAGCCACATGCAGGCGGCCGCGACATAAAAGGCGCCCGAAGCCCATTGCGATACGAACGAGGCGCCAATGCCCAGCAAGTACAGTACGGGAGAGATTTTTCCTTTTATGTCGCGGCCGACCGCGTGTGCCAGGATTGAACCGGCTCCTTGCAGTTTGATGATTCCTTGCTGCAGGATGAAGTAGGCGATAGCGCAGCACAGTAAATTTATGCCGTAAAGAAACAGCGTGGCCGCAGCGAAGTGGTTCTCGCCCATCCATCCCGTCGTGAAAGGCAACAGCGAAAGCCAGAACAGCAGGTGCAGATTGCTCCATAAGACCGTACCGTTGACCCGGCTGACCAGATGCAGCATGTGGTGGTGATTGTTCCAGTAGATGCCCAGGTAGATAAAGCTGAGGACGTAGCTGAGGAAAACGGGCAGAACCGATCCTATTGCCGCAAGCGTCGGCTCATGGGGCACTTTCATCTCGAGCACCATGATCGTTATGATGATCGCCAGCACTCCGTCGCTGAAGGCTTCGAGACGATTTTTTCCCATGGTCCGCTCCCGTTTAATTAAGGCGATTTTACGCGGGCCGCAGGTTTGCCGCCATTGGCCAGGAGCTTGTCGGTAAGCTTGTCAAGCAAAAGGTTAAGGTGGTCTTGTTCGGCCTGGGTCAGCACTGAAAGCATGGAGGACTCCAGCGCGTGGCCGATGACGTCGCTGGTGGCGCGCAGTTTTTTTCCGCGTGGGGTGGGCCATAGCTGCAGCAGTCGGGCGTCGCTGCGGTGGGGGGAGCGTCGAATGAGCTTGAGGGCAAGCAGTTCGGCCAGCACTTTGGATATGGCGGTTTTTTCTACCAGGGTCATCTCGCGCAAGCCGGTGGCTGTTACGCCCGGGTTATCGCAGATGGCGCGCAGCAGGCGTAACGAACGCACGTCAAGCCCCACTTCGCGACGGTAAAGTTCATTGGCGTCGCCAAGCATTTCTGCTTTGAGTAGATCAAGCTTGAAAGTCAGGTAGTTTGCATATTCTGAACGACGTGATTGGGTCTCGTTGGTTGTTTCTGCCATACGTCATTTAGCCTTGATTTCTATATTGTTTCTCATTTTTCCTCGCCTCTGATTCTATATTAGCGGCAGAACAGTTTGCAGGAAAGGCCGGGAAACAGATGCGCCGGAATTTGAATCAAGGCGTCGGTTACTGGGGTTTTGCGCCGCGCCCCTTGCGTAGCAGGCGCAGGCCGTTGGCGACGACCAGCAAGCTGGCGCCTACGTCGGCAAAGACGGCCATCCACATGGTGGCATCGTCGAAAATGGCCAAGTAAAAGAACACGGCCTTGATGCCCAGGGCCAGGGCAATGTTTTGCCACAGCACCGAATGTGTATCGCGCGACAGCTTGATGGTTGCGGCAAGCCGGTGCAGGTCGTCGTTCATGATGATGACATCGGCAGCTTCCATGGCAATGTCGGTTCCGGCGGCGCCCATGGCAAAGCCGATATCGGCTTGCGCCAAGGCCGGCGCGTCATTGATGCCGTCGCCTGCCATGCCGGTGAGTCCATAGCGCTGCTGGATTTCCTGGATGGCTGCAAGTTTTTCTTCCGGCAAAAGATTGCCGCGCGCGTCATCAATGCCTGCCTGGCGGCCGATGGCCCGCGCCGTTGCGTTGTTGTCGCCGGTGAGCATTACTGGGGCAACGCCCAGCGCCTTGAGGTTGGCGATGGCGTCGCGGGAGGATTCCTTGATGCTGTCGGCCACGGCAAAGACGGCCAGCACGGCATCGCTGGATGCCAGCAAGGTAACGGTGCGCCCCGCCACTTCGTGGGCTTTCAGCAGCAGTTCGAGTTCGGCGCTGCACTGCCCTCTTTCTTCTATAGTCCGGTGGTTGCTCAGCACGTATTGCTTGCCGGCAATGGTGCCTTTGATTCCCCGGCCAGGGAGGGCTTCGAAGTCCTGGACTTCTTGCGAGGACAGGCCCAGCCCGAGTGCGATGGCCTGCGAAACGGGGTGGTCCGAGCGGCCGGCCAGGCTGGCTGCTATGGAGGCCGTGTGGTCTTTGGAGGCCGTATTGGAGACAAGCTGCCATTCGGCCAGCTTGGGCTTGCCGACGGTGATGGTGCCGGTTTTGTCCAAGGCGATGGCTTTAAGCTTGCGTGCCTGTTCCAGGTAGATGCCGCCCTTTATAAGGATGCCGCGGCGGGCGGCGGCCGTCAGGCCGCTGACGACTGTGACAGGGGTGGAGATGACCAGCGCACAAGGGCAGGCGATGACAAGCAGTACCAATGCTTTGTAGATGGCCTGGAATGCAGTCCAGTCGAACAGCAGCGGGCCGATTGATGCCACGGCGATCGCCATGATGAAAACCGCGGGGGTGTAGACGGAGGCGAATCGGTCGACAAAGCGTTGTGTGGGTGCACGGCTGCCTTGAGCTTCTTCGACGGCATGGATGATGCGGGCCAGGGTCGAGTCGCTTGCCGGAGCGCTGACTTCGAATTCCAGCGAGCCTGACAGGTTGATGGTGCCGGCAAATACCGGGTCGCCCACGGACTTTTCAACCGGGATGCTTTCCCCGGTTACCGGAGCCTGGTTCACCGCGCTGGCGCCGGCGGTAACAATGCCGTCCAGAGCAACACGTTCGCCGGGCTTAAGGCGCACGATGGCGCCGGGCCGCACGGAGTCGGCCGGCACGGTTTCCCATTTGCCGCCCGGCAGCGAATCGCGTAGCGGTGAAGCGTGGGGGTCCCCATCGCCGCCGGGCCGCCCCAAGGCAGATGGCGCCCCCTCGGGGGGCAGCGAATCGCGCAGCGATGAAGCGTGGGGGTCCCCATCGCCGCCGGGCCGCCCCAAGGCAGATGGCGCCCCCTCGGGGGGCAGCGAATCGCGTAGCGGTGAAGCGTGGGGGGCCCCACCATTGTCGGGCTGGCGTACCTCGGCCGTTTCGGGGGCCAAGTCCAGCAAGCCCTTGATGGTATGGCGGGCGCGGTCGACCGCGCGGGCTTCTATCAGCTCGGCCAGCGCATACAAAGCCATGACCATGGCGGCTTCAGCCCATTGACCCAGCAAGAACGCGCCGGTTACCGCGACGCTCATGAGCGCGTTGATGTTCAGCCTGCCGTGGCGCAGCGCGGCAAAGCCCTTGGAGTAGGTGTCGAATCCGGCCAGGCCGATTGCAATGGCTGCTATGCCCATTCCGGCTATTTGCCATGCCTGGGTTTGCGGCGCAAAAAAGACCAGGCTTTCCGCTGCCGCCGCAAATAGAAGGGCCAGGACGAGTCGGCCCGTTCCGCCCGAGAAACCGAGCACTTGGCCGCCGCGCGCTTGCGGCGCGCCGCTGTGGCCAGAAACTTCCTGAGGTGTGAAGCCGGCTTTGCGTATGGCCGCCAAGGCGGCTGGCAGTACATCGGGCGACGCATTGATGATCAGGGTACGGGCGCCAAGATAAAAGCGCAGACTGCGGATGCCGGCTATAGGCTCCAGGGCCCGGCGAATTTCGGACTCTTCCGCGGCGCAGTCCATGGTGGCAATACGGTAGGCGGTGCCTGCCGCAGTAAGTGCTTCTTTGGGCAGCGGTGAAGCATGGGGGCCCCCATCGCCGCAGGGCCGCCCCAAGGCCGATGGCGCCCCCTCGGGGGGCAGCGAATCGCGCAGCGATGAAGCGTGGGGGCCATCATGATCGTGGCTGTGGCTGTGGCTGTGGCTGTGGCCGCAGCAGGATGGCGTGGTGTCGTCGGCGAAGGCTTTCATGGCGGTTTTCCTTATGTACTTTGCCAATTTAAAACCCTATAGCGACTTCAGGGTCAAGTCATTTCGCTTGATTTGTCGAAGGGCGAGGCGCTGTACGGATCGGGCGTTGATTATTTCGCGGCACAACCCTATACTTACTATAAGGTTTGTTGTGCAAAGGAGTCCAGCATGAACATCAAGATCGGCGAACTGGCCAAGCGTACTGAATGCCAGGTCGAGACCATACGGTTTTACGAGAAGGAAGGCCTTCTCCCCGAGCCATTTCGCAGCGATGGCAATTACCGCCTTTATGGCGAAGAGCACGTGGAACGCCTGCGTTTCATTCGTCACTGCCGTACGCTCGACATGGCCCTGGACGATGTGCGCGTACTGCTGAAGTACCGTGACACACCTGACGAAGATTGCGCGCGGGTGAATGGCCTGGTGGACGAGCACATCGCGCAAATAGAAATCCGCGTTGAAGAACTGATGCAATTGAAGCGTCACCTGATTACGCTGCGCGAGAAATGCAAGATCGCCAAGCCGGCAGAGTCCTGCGGCATATTGCAGGCTCTTTCCGATGGCTCCTGCCATTCGGTTGCGGGCCATTCATCAAGCTGAAAATATATTAAGCTGCCGCAGATATATATCTATACAATGACAAGGCTCATATATTCCGGGCTTGCGGCATGTCTTTCACGCTGCTTTGTTCAATCTTCCGTTTCAAGATGAAATCGACATGGAACAAGACGCATTGATTAGCCGTACCATGGCATCGAGCCTGGCATCCGAAATCCGCACGGACATCATCGAAGGCGTGTTGGCTCCTGGGTCCAAATTACGCATCAAGGATTTGTGCGAGCGCTATACCGCTGGCTCAATTCCCATGCGCGAAGCGCTGTCCAGGCTTGCGGCAAGCGGATTCGTCGTCGCCGAGGATCAGCGCGGCTTTCGCGTGTCAGATGTCTCGATGGAAGACCTCATCGACATTACCGAAACCCGTATCCATATTGAATGCCAGGCTTTGCAGCGCTCTATCGAACGCGGCAATCTGGAATGGGAAGAGCTTATTCTTTCAACCCACCATCGCGTCAGCCGGCTGCCAATGAGCACCTCGACGGAGCGGCTGAATCCCGAATGGGAACAAGCTCATGTGGCGTTTCATGCGGCATTGCTGTCTGCTTCAGAATCGAAATGGCTGTGCCACCTGGCCAGCTTGCTGCGAGACCAGACTGCCCGCTACAGGCTGCTTTCGGTCAGCAAGCCGGCCGCGGTCGAGCCCGCCGGCGACGGGCAGCAGCGGATCGTTGTCGATTCGGGCATAACGCGCGACATTGCCGCCGAGCACAAGGCCATGGCCCACGCCGCGCTGGCGCGCGATTCGGCGACAGCCTGCAGTCTGCTCAGAGCTCATTTGCAAGCCACCACAGACATAGTCTTGCGCCAGGCGCAGCAAGACGCAAGCTAAGGCCGCAGCGGCTCGTTGCATTTCCAGGGGCCGGCCCTTGGCTGCGCCGCCTCTTTACGGCGGTGGGCTGTCTTTGTTCTAATCACGGGTAGTCGCAGCCTTTGGCCGCCTACCGTTTAACAATAAAACGGGATAGTCGTCGGCGTGGGGTTTTGCGCAGCGTATATTTATACTGAAATAAACCGGGAGGCTGGCACGCATGGTACGGAAAAGAGGTATTTCAGTTTTGGCGGTAGGCGGCTTGGCTATGGGGGCGTTCTTCATGAGCGCCCCAACGTTTGCCCAGACGGCGGTCGAGCAGGGACAGACACTGGCCAAATCGGGCAGCGGCGCGGTTCTGGCATGTGCCACCTGTCATGGCGCCAAGGGCGAGGGCATGGCGGCCGCCGGTTTTCCTTATTTGGCCGGCCAGGGCGCCAGCTATCTGGACGAGCAATTGCAAGAGTTTGCCACCGGGGCGCGCAGCCACCCGGTCATGGCGCCGATTGCCAAGGCAATGAATCGCAGCCAGATGCAGGCCGCTGCCGCCTACTATGCTTCGCTGGCGGCCCCGTTCGATGCCAAGGCGCTAAGCGGCCATCTTGATACCTATCCCGCCAAAGATGACGCCGGAGCCTGGCTGGCAAACCGGGGCGACTGGAGCAACAATCTTCCAGCCTGTATTCAGTGCCACGGTCCTGGCGGCGTCGGCGTGGGCGAGCAGTTTCCCGCCATTGCGGGGCAGCCTGCCGCCTACTTGCGCGAACAGTTGCTTGCCTGGAAGCAGGGCAAGCGCAATCCGGGACCCTTGAATCTGATGGGGGACATTGCAAAGCGCATGAACGAAGCGCAGATCACAGCCGCTGCCGATTATTTTGCCGGTTTGCCGCAAGCCGCCAAAGCCGCCGCGGCGCCAGCCGAAGGAGCGAAATAATGAAATCGTCTCGCAAACAGTTCATTCGCGGCACCCTGGGCTTGGCTCTTCTGGGACTGGCCGGCGCAGCAGGGGCGCAAGCAGCCGCAGCAGATGCCGCGCCGGCGAGTACAAGTTCCGCACCGCAGTTTACGCCGCCGGCCGCTACCGCCATTCCCGATGACGCCTTCGGCAAGGTGGTAAAACAGGGGCAGGACATATTCCTCAAAACCGGCCTATATGCCGGCAAATACGTCGGCAACAATTTGAACTGCGTCAGTTGCCATATGGATGCGGGGCGCCGCAGCGACGCTTCGCCGTTGTGGGCCGCCTATGTGCTGTATCCGGCATATCGCGCCAAGAACGGGCATGTGAATACCCTGGCCGAACGTTTGCAGGGCTGTTTCCAGTACAGCATGAACGGCGCCAAGCCGGCGGCCGACAGCGAAACCATCGTGGCGCTTGAAAGTTATATGTACTGGATGGCCAAGAACGCTCCGACCGGCGTCAAGCTTGAGGGCCAGGGCTTCAAGCGGCTTCCCAAGCCGGCTCAGCCGGCCGACTATACGCGCGGCCAGCAGGTGTTCCAGAAAAATTGCGCCTTGTGCCACGGTGCCAATGGGCAGGGTCAAAGCGTCGAGGGCCATATGGTGTTTCCGGCTTTGTGGGGCGACGACTCCTTCAATTGGGGCGCCGGCATGCACAGCATTCCGACGGCCGCCGCTTTTATCAAGGCCAATATGCCTTTGGGCAAGGGCGGTTCCCTGACCGACCAAGAGGCCTGGGATGTTGCGTACTACATGAACGCCCAAGAGCGCCCGCAAGATCCGCGCTTCAATGGTTCTGTCGAAGAAACACAGAAAAAATACCACGACGCGGCCACGGACCTGTATGGACAGACGGTTAATGGCAAGGTCCTGGGCGCCAACTCCACGCCGCACGGCGGAATGCTAAGGACGAAGGCGCCGTCGGCATCGAAGCCGGGCGCATAGCAAGGGCCAAGGGTTTATTGTTTTTTCGCCTGTGCCGGCAGCAGTGCCAAACGCGGCAGGCTTCTTTTGAGTCACTTTTTAAGGTATGTGAATGGACGAGCAATTGAAAGACCGGCTGGAGATTCGGGACCTGATCGAAAATTGGGCCGTATGGCGCGATGCAGGTGACTGGGACCGGTTCGCGACGGTCTGGCACGACGACGGGGTAATGATGGCGACCTGGTTTCAAGGCCCCGCCCTTGACTTCATTCGTGTGACGCAGGAAGGATGGGCCAAGGGAGTAAGCATATTGCACTTCCTTGGCGGAACATCCATCGACTTGAAGGGCGATCGCGCCATCGTCCAGACGAAAATGACTATTTCGCAGCGCGGCGATGTCCAGGGCGTGCTGTGCGATGTCGTTTGCACAGGCCGCTTCTACGACTTCCTGGAAAAGCGCGATGGCCGCTGGGGCATGGTGCTGCGCCAGCCCATTTACGAAAAGGACCGCGTCGATCCCGTGGATCCCGCGGCGCGTTTGGAGCTTGATCGCGAGGCGCTTGCCGCATTTCCCGCGGGCTATCGCCATCTGGCCTATATTCAGACGCAAATCGGCTACAAGGTCAAACTGGACATGCCACAGCTTGTGGGCGCCGAGGTCGAGAAGCTTTACGTGCGCGGCCGCGACTGGCTAGCTGGCAAGCCGCTGTAACGCATTTTCAGGCGCCTTCGGGGCAGTAATTTAATTCCGGCTTATTTGCCCCGGCATGGTGCTATGATTAACGAGCTTTTCGCTTCCTGGTGGCAGCGGTAAGGGCCGCCTGTTTCAATACACTTACGTATGCAGGAGACGCCATGGATCGCCGAAACTTTCTTCGTTTGTCATCCACCGCCGGGGCTTTGTATGCCGCCTCGGGTATTGCCGGCTTGCCGGCGCGAGCTGCCACGACGCACATTGACTCAGGCTGGCGCACGTTTGAATTGGCCACGGAAATCAATGTGGCCGATTCCGGCGCCCATGCGCGTATCTGGATTCCTATACCGGATGCACACAACACTTCTTATCAGCGGGCGGCCACCACTACCTGGCAGATAGGGGGCGGCGGAAGCGCCCAACTCATGCACGCACCGGGTTCCAATGTGCAGATGCTGGCCGCTCAATGGCCAGACGCGGGGCCTTCGCGCACGGTCTCTGTCACCAGCACATTTCAGATTCGTAACCGGCAAGTCGACTTGACCCAACCGCCGTCGGCCGATGCGCCGCCCGAAAGCAGGGCGGTTCTTGAACGTTATCTGCAGCCTACCGCGTTGCTGCCTACCGACGGCATCGTCAAGCAGACCGCCGAACGCATCATTCGCGGCAGGCGAGGGGATATTGAAAAAGCCCGTGCTATATACAACTGGGTGGTCTTGAATACCTGCCGTACGGCCTCTACCCGGGGCTGCGGCATCGGCGACGTGCGCTATATGCTTACCGCGAATGATCTCAATGGCAAATGCGCCGACATCAACTCCTTGTTTGTGGCGTTGGCTCGGGCTTCGGGCATTCCTGCGCGGGATGCCTACGGCATACGCGTGGCCGATTCCCAACTGGGCTATCAAAGCCTCGGCGCCTCTGGCGATGTTACGGGGGCGCAGCATTGCCGTGCCGAATTCTACGCGGCGGGCTATGGGTGGGTGCCGGTGGATCCCGCCGATGTGCGCAAGGTCATGCTGCAGGAAAGCCCGGGTAATTTGCCGCTTGGCGACCCCAAAGTACATGCAGCCAGGGTTATGTTGTTCGGGGCCTGGGAAATGAACTGGGTGGCGTACAACCATGGTCACGATGTGGCGCTGCCTGGCACTCAACACGGCGCGGTGCCTTTCTTGATGTACCCGAACGGCGAGTCCAGCGATGGCCGTTTCGACAGCCTGGACCCCAAAACTTTCAGTTATCGCCTCAAGGCGCGTCAGTTGACGACGTGAAGCGCGCGCGGTGCTGTTTGCCGCTTCAAACAGCACCATCGCATCAACTGTCTGGACGAACCATAGTCCCGGATGGCATTATCTCTTTTAAGCTTAAAGGAGATATTGGGCATGACGTACGACGCGGTAATTATCGGCGCGGGGCATAACGGCCTGGCTGCCGCAGTGGATCTGGCGGCCAAGGGCTGGAAGGTGGTGGTGGTCGAGGCCAGGGCCGAGGCGGGCGGCGCGGTCAAGACGCAAGAACTTACCCTGCCGGGCTTCCGGCACGACTGGGGCGCGATGAACCTTTCCATGTTTGCCGGTTCGGCGTTTCATGCGCGCTATAAAGACGAACTTGCCGCGCATGGGCTTGGCTTTGTGCCCGCGCCGCATTGTTTTGCCAGCGTTTTTCGCGACGGCGGCTATTTGGGCGTAGGCACGGATGTCGAGCAGACCGTGGCTGGCATACAGGCCATTTCCGAACACGACGCCCAGGCCTGGCGCAAGATGCTCGAGCATTTCGGCGAGCATGCTCCGCACATTTTCGGGATACTGGGTTCGCCGATGCCCTCATGGGCAGCGCTCAAGGTTGTGTGGCGCGCCTGGCGCAAGCTGGGCACTGCCGGCCTGTATGGCCTGCTGCGCTTGATGCTTTCATCCCCGCGCGACTTTCTTGCCGCGAATTTCGAACACAATCATGTGCGCACCCTGATGGCAACCTGGGGCCTGCATGTGGACTTCGCGCCGGATGCGGCAGGAGGTGCGCTGTTTCCCTATCTTGAATCCATGTCGAATCAGGCTTTCGGCATGGTCATTGGCCAGGGCGGGGCCGATACCATCATCAAGTCCATGGTGGACTTGTTGCGCGCCAAGGGCGGCGAACTGATCCTGAACGCCCCGGTTCAATCGATAATTACCGGCGGCGGCGCGGCAACCGGCGTGCAATTGGCGGACGGCCGCGTCTTATCGGCCCGGCGAGCCGTCATTGCCAATGTGAACCCCAAGAACGTGTTCGGTGCTTTGCTGCCCAACGGCGCCGCCCCTCAGGCGTTCGAGTCCAAGGTCCAGGCGTTCCGCCCCGGCCTGGGCACCATGATGATCCACCTGGCCTTGAAGGAATTGCCTCAGTGGCTGGCAGGTGAAGAACTGAGAAAGTACGCCTATGTGCATGTGGCGCCCGACATGGCGATGATGTCGCGCGTTTATGCCGAAGCTGCCGAAGGTTTGCTGCCGGCCGAACCGGTGCTTGTTGTCGGCCAGCCTACGGCGCTTGACCCGTCGCGTGCGCCGCAAGGCCAGCACGTGCTTTGGATCCAGGTACGCGTCTTGCCTGCGGTGATCAAGGGCGATTCGCTGGGCACCATTGGCGCTACCCACTGGGATGAGGCGGGCGAGGCCTATGCCGAGCGGGTGCTGGATGTTCTTGAACGGTATGCGCCCGGTGTGCGGCAGAATATTCTTGCGCAGAAGGTCTTTTCGCCCCTGGACCTGGAGCGTGAGAATCCCAACCTTATCGGCGGAGACAGCGTCTCGGGCAGCCACCATTTGGACCAGAACTTTATATTCCGGCCCGTGGCGGGGTATTCGCGCTACCGTACACCGATCAAGTCTTTGTATTTATGCGGAGCCTCGACTTGGCCGGGAGCTGGTACGGGGGCAGGGTCGGGCTTCATGCTGGCTAATCTATTGACTGAATAGCCCGGGCCCGTCCATGGGTTTATTCCGGCCTGGCGGTATGGCATCATGGCAACAGGTGTCTGCATGACCGCGGCCGGGCACGGCCAATGCAGGCTTGTGTCGTCATATTGAGCTTGAAAAGGGGGGTGGCAATGGTCCCAGTTGTAAAAGGCTTCTTCGACTCGGTCACCGGCACCATTTCGTATGTAGTGTTCGAACGCGCTGGCTCGGCCTGCGCCGTCATTGATACGGTCTTGGACTATGAACCGAATTCGGGCCGTACGCATACCGCTTCGGCGGATGCGATTATTGCCTTCGTTCGCGAACATGAGTTGACGGTTCAGTGGCTGCTTGAAACCCATGCCCATGCCGACCATCTGTCGGCGGCCCAATATATGCGCCAGCAATTGGGCGGTACCTTGGCCATAGGCACGAATATTATGCAGGTGCAGGGTGTATTCGGGAAAATCTTTAACTTTGAACCCTCGTTTGCGCAGGACGGCAGCCAGTTCGACCGTTTGTTCGGCGACGGCGATACCTTCGCCATAGGAAATCTGCCCGCACGGGCGCTGTCCGTGCCGGGCCATACGCCGGCCTGCATGGCCTACCAGGTAGGCGACGCTGTATTTGTGGGCGACACATTGTTCATGCCCGATGTGGGCACGGCGCGTTGCGACTTCCCGGGCGGCGACGCGCATATTCTGTATCGGTCCATACGCAAGCTGTTCGACTTGCCCAATACGGCGCGTCTTTTCATGTGTCACGACTACCCTACGGAATCCAGGCCCGAACCCGCATGGGAAGCCACCGTCGCCCAGCAGCGCGCCGACAACATCCACGTGCACGACGGTGTTACCGAAGAACAGTTCGTCGCCATGCGCACCGCGCGCGATGCAACCCTGGAGCTTCCTACGCTTATCGTTCCGTCGATACAAGTCAATATCCGCGCGGGCGAAATGCCGCCGCCGGAAGACAATGGCGTACGCTATCTGAAGGTTCCGCTTAACACCTTGTAGTTGTGCAAAGCCGCATTGCCGAGATCGTTAATATATGAACATCGCGCTGGCTGGCGCCGCCGCCGTGGCCGCCCAGCCCGTGGCGGCCGCCTCCGAGCCAGTTCATTCCGATTTGCGCGTGCATCTTCTGGGTAAGCACTTACGCGCACAACATATAAAGGACCGCTGGTCGTCGGCGAAGATTTAATGACCTTCGACATCGGCGATAAAATCACCGTCAGTAAAACGCAGCCCAAGGAATAGGCGAATGAAGACGGCAAGAGAGTGCGCACAATAGGAATCATCGCGGCCTTGCAGCCGGAAATTTCGGGCTTGCTGGATTAGAGCCCGGTACTCGCCTATACCGATGTAGTATTGAAGTTTCTGGAATAGGGCGCTGGGCGACATGGGCTTACCCATGAAGGCGCTTCGCACTTATTCCTGCCAACTTCAATCAGCCGGAGGCGCGAGATGGATGTCAAGGTATATAAGGGCGAGGGCAAGGTTCAGCGCATTATCGAGATCGGCCGGCATAAGCTGGTAACCGATGTGCCCGAGGCTTTGGGCGGCGAGGACGCCGGCCCCGAGCCGCACGACCTGGTGGCGGCCGCGCTGGCGGGCTGCACGGCGCTTACCGTAACTTTGTACGCGCAGCGCAAGGGTTGGGACGCGCAGGATGTTCAGGTGCGTGTCGAGCACGAACTCAAGGACGGGGTATTGAACCTGACCCGGCACATTCACTACGTGGGCGAACTGGACCAGGAGCAACGCGACCGGCTTACTGAAATCGCGAATAAGTGCCCGGTGCACAAGATGCTGTCGGCGCAGATTCGCATTGATACGCGTGAAGAATAGCGTAGCGGCAAAACCTGGGCCGGTTTCCTTCGGTAAAATGCTTCTTACGACGTTGTAAGAGGTAATAATGACTTTTGTAGTAACCGAAGCGTGTATCCAGTGCAAATATACGGATTGCGTCACTGTCTGCCCGATGGACTGCTTCCTGGAAGGTCCCAATTTTCTGGTGATCAATCCGGACGAATGCATAGACTGCTCTATTTGCGTGCCGGAATGTCCGGTGGGGGCCATCGTTGCGGACACCGACCTTGCCCCGGCGCAGATGCATTTTCTCGAGCTTAACCGCGACTTGTCCCGCAATCGGCAATGGACGCGTATTTCGCACGCCAAAGCGCCCTTGCCCGAACACGAAAAGTGGGCGGGCGTTACGGACAAGCTGGGGCTTTTACAACGCTAAAAAGACGCAGGCCTGGCCGCGCCCGGCGCCTGCGCGCCCGCGGCGGCATGGGCGAGCTACACTGTATTTTTCATCAAAATGGGTAATTCCGGTGACAGACGAAGAACGTTTCATCGACCTTGAAGTCAAGCTGACCCGCCAGGAGGATTTGACGCAAGAGTTGAACGAGGCCGTCTATCGGCAGCAAAGGCAAATCGATGAGTTGCAGGCGCTATGCAAGATGCTGATGGGACGCCTGAACGATGCCTCTGGCGGAGCGGACGCCTACGTGCACGAAAAGCCGCCGCATTATTGAACTCGCGGCGGCTAGGCCGCCTGGCATGCGCCAAAACCAACAAGAGCGAGGAGGCTATCCATGCGCAGTGACGATTTGACCAACGAACAGCTGGAGGCGATGCAGACCAAGCTGGCTGCCAGCGAGCCGTATCGGATTGCGTTCGAGGATGAAGCGTTCATGACGAGCAAGGCATTGCGGCCAGTGCGGCTGCAACTGGAGCTGCTCAAGCCGGAACATAACCTGCAACGCTGCGAGGTGGACTCTACCGTGGTGGTGTTCGGCAGCGCACGTATTCTTCCCCCCGATCTGGCGATAATGAACCTGGAGCTGGCCGAGCAGCACGCTCGTAAAAACGAAAACAATGCGCAGGCCCGGCGTGACCTGATAAAAGCCCGCAAGCGGGTCGAATATTCGCATTATTACAACGAGGCCAGGCGGTTTGCCACCATGGTTTCCCAGCGCTTCCAGCCACATAGCCCGAACCGCCTGGTGGTGGTGACGGGGGGCGGGCCGGGCATTATGGAGGCCGGCAATCGCGGCGCCTACGACGCCCGGGCCATGAGCATAGGCCTGAACATTACGCTCGAGCACGAGCAACTGCCCAACCCGTTCATCAGTCCCGAACTATGCTTTCACTTTCATTACTTTGCATTGCGTAAAATGCATTTCTTGATGCGCGCGCGCGCATTGGTGGCTTTTCCTGGAGGCTTCGGCACTATGGACGAGCTATACGAGGCTTTGACGCTGGTTCAGACCAGAAAGATGTCGCCCATGCCGATTATCCTGGTGGGGCGGGATTTTTGGTCCAAGGCCATGAATGTTGATTTTCTTGTAGAAGAAGGCATGATCGATGCCAAAGACAAGAAATTGATGGAAGTAGTAGAAACGGCTGAAGAAATCATGGAAATTCTTGAGCGTTTGCCCGCCAAGGGCGCGCCGGGCCGTGTGCCGTAACGCGATGTGCCATAACAAATACAAATAGGTCGATTATGCAAAATACCAAAGCCGCGTCCTGGGGCGAACTATTATCGGGGCGTAATGCTTTGCGCTCGATAGCGCTGGCCGGCGGCGTCGCCTTGCACGCTGTAAATGTTTATATCGCCACGACTATTCTGCCTTCGGTGGTGGAAGATATCGGCGGCCTGGAGTATTACGCCTGGAATACCACGCTGTTTGTGGCCGCATCCATTTTCGGCTCGGCGCTTTCGCCCAAGACGCTGCACATATTCGGGCCGCGGCGTGCGTTTCTGGTGGCCATAGCCCTGTTCGCGCTAGGCACCGCGGCCTGCGCCGCCGCGCCCACCATGGGGTGGATGCTGGCAGGCCGCACCTGGCAGGGACTGGGTGGCGGCCTGCTGCTGGGGCTGTGCTATTCGTCGATACGCATTGTGTTTGAAGAGCGGCTGTGGCCGCTGGCGACCGGGCTGACTTCCAGCATGTGGGGCATTGCAACTTTGCTGGGGCCGGCCATAGGCGGGATTTTCGCCGAAACCGGGCATTGGCGCTGGGCGTTCTGGGTGGTTTTGCCGATGTGCGCCGGTCTGGCGTGGCTGGTTACACAGCAAATTTCGGCCAAGGTGTCCAGCCCGCGAACCGATGTCAAGGTACCCATGCTCCAGATCGCCTTGCTGGTGGCTTCGGTCCTGGTGATTTCGGTTTCCAGCCTTACTTACCAGGTGTCATGGAATGCGCTGGGCATAATAGCCGGCCTGCTGATTGGCCTTGGGGTGGCGCGGGTCGATAAAACCGCCTCCGTACGCCTGATGCCGACAGGAGCCTATTCTTTGAAGAAGGGCGGCCTGGGCAGCCTGTATGCCTGCGTCTGCTTGCTGAGCATCGGGATTACCGTCGAAGTCTTTGTGCCGTATTTCCTGCAAATGATCCATGGCTATACTCCGCTGATAGCCGGCTATATGACCGCGTTGATGTCCGCGGGTTGGACGGTGGGCTCTATTACAAGTTCCAGCCGCAGTTCGGCGACCGCGCGCAAATTATTGCGTGCCGGTCCTTTGGTGTCGGCCGCTTCTTTGGCCGGGCTTGCCGCGCTGGTTCCTTGGTCGGGGCTGAACGCGAACGCCAATGGGGTGTGGTGGCTGTTGCTGCCTTTGATGGGCGTTGGCCTGGGTATAGGGCTATGCTGGCCTCATTTGTTGACGCAAGTGTTCAAGACATCGCCGCCGGGCGAAGAGAACATGGCGTCGTCCGCCATTATTACCATTCAGCTTTACGCGATGGCCCTTGGCGCCACGCTGGGCGGCATGATAGCCAATGCCGCCGGCCTGATCGAGCCGGGCGGGGTAGAGGGCACGCGGCATGCGGCGTTGGCCATGTTTGCCATTTTTGCGCTTTCGCCGGTGGCGGCGGCAATATTCATGGGGCGTGTGCTGCGCCGCCCGGCCGCGGCCGTTGCGGCGGCCACCGACGCCGCGTAGGAAGCTAAACCGCCTTGGGCAGGCGGAAACGCTCTGGGTCGGGGCCGTGGCGCGCTTCGGGGTCATGCAGCTTGCCGATGGCCGCCATGTCGTCGTTGTCCAGAGTAAAGTCGTAAATGGCGAAGTTTTCGGCAATGCGGCTGGGCGTGATCGACTTCGGGATGACCATATTGCCCAGTTGCGTGTGCCAGCGAATCACGACCTGGGCAACCGAGCGGCCGTGCTTGCGCGCAATGCCCACCAAGACCGGGTTGTCCCACAGCAAGCCATTGCCCAGCGGGCTCCAGGATTCGGTGACAATATTGTTTTGCGCATGGTATTCGCGCAGTTCGGGCTGCTGGAAACGCGGGTTTAGTTCTATCTGGTTCAGCACCGGCAGTACGCCGGTTTCGTCCAGCAGGTGCTGCAAGTGCGGGATATTGAAATTGCAGACGCCTATCGACTTGACCCGACCTTCTTCGCGCAGTTGAATCAGCGCTTCCCAGGTTTTGACATACAGGCCTATTTTGGGCGCGGGCCAATGGATAAGATACATATCCAGGTAGTCCAGCCCAAGCTTTTCCATACTTTCGTCGAATGCGGCCATGGTTTCGTCGTAACCGTGGCGGTCGTTCCAGACTTTGCTGGCGATGTATAGTTCGCTACGGTCGACGCCGCAGTCCCTGACGCCTTCTCCCACGCCGCTTTCGTTGCCGTATATGGCCGCGGTATCGATCAGGCGGTAGCCTACGTCGACGGCGGTCTTGATGGTCGAGGCGACAATATCGTTGTCGATTTGCCAGACGCCGAAGCCAAGCTGCGGTACGCTATTGCCGTCGTGAAAGGTTACGGTATTCATAATGTTGCTCATGGTGCTCTCCGTGGTGCTGTAGTGCGCTGTCTGGCTGAATCGAATGCTCGATTCCGGCCATGCGTCCGAATTGGAATGCATGAATTGACCGAACGGCACACTGGCGCGGTATGCTGATTATTTTGCGTGTATGTTAATTGGCTTATATTGCCGGGTTCAGTAGTTCGATTATACGTATGTTGCAATAAGCTGCCGCGCGGCGCACGGTTGTTGCGGGCGTTGTGGGCAGGATGAATATTTCAGGAGCAGGAAATGAGTGTACATACCGATGTAAAACGCATTAGCGTGCCGCAATTGATGGCATACAAGGGGCAAAAGAAAATTGTCTCCCTGACGGCCTACAATGCGCCGATAGCCCGGTTGCTGGACGAACATCTGGACATGATCCTGGTGGGCGATTCGACCGCCATGGTGGGCTATGCTTTGCCCAATACGCTGACCATCACTGCCGAGCAAATGGCTTTCCATGCGGCGGCGGTAGTGCGGTGCACCCAGCGCGCCTGCGTAATCGTCGACATGCCTTTCGGCAGCTACCAAGAGTCGCTTGAACAGGCGTTTCGCAACTGCGCCATGGCCATGGCCACCAGCGGCTGTGACGGCATCAAGATGGAAGGCGGTGCCGCCTTGGCGCCGACCACGCGCTTTCTGGTCGAGCGCGGCATTCCCGTGCTGGCCCATGTGGGCTTGATGCCGCAGTATGTCAACACGATGGGCGGCTTCAAGGCGCAAGGCATGACACAAGAGTCGGCCGACCGTATCTTGAATGACGCCCTGGCGCACGAACAGGCCGGCGCCTTCGGTGTGGTGCTGGAGGGCGTGGCGGAAGGCCTGGCGCGGCATATCACCGAGAAGCTGTCCATCCCCACTATCGGCATCGGCGGTTCGCCCGACTGCGACGGCCAGGTGCTGGTTACCGAAGACATCCTGGGTCTGAGCGGCGCTCGCATCCCCAAGTTTGCAAAACAGTTCGCCGATGTCGGAGCGCTGATCAGCCAGGCGGTCGGGCAATATGCGGGCGACGTGCGCAGCGGCGCTTTCCCAACCCTGGACAACTGCTTTGGCGTGAAGAAATGAACTGCGGGCTGAAATCCGTAGTTGCCGGTGAACCGGCAGTCGGCGGTAAAAGGATATGAATGTGGAACAAATGAATCCTGTGATGCTGATGGGCGTTCTAGTGCTGGCGGGATTGCTGGCCGGCATCCTTGCCTGCATGTTTTATTACCGCAAGGCGGTGTCGGCTGCGCAGGCCGAACTGGCGGCAAGCCAGGCTTTGGCTGCGCAGCGCGAGACGCAGGCCGAGCAGTTGCGCTCTGAACTGGCGCAGCTTCGTGCCGCGCATGCGGCGTTGGACGAGCGCAAGGACGAACTCGATCGTGCGCGTGTACGGGCAGAATCCGAAGCGCAGAACCTGCGCGAACGCATGCTTGAAGGGCGAGAGAGCCTGGCGGCCCGCGAACACGAGCTGCGGCAGGTCAAGGAAACACTGGCCGACACCGACCGGCGGCTTACGGGGCTTACCGTCACCCACGACGAAAAGCTTGCCAACTTCGAAGAGCTCAAGCGTTCGCTCGAGAGCGCCCGCCAAATGCTCAAGACTGAATTCCAGAACCTGGCCAATGAGATCCTCGAGGAAAAAGGCAAGACCTTTGCGCAGACCAGCCAGTCCTCGCTCGATGCCATGCTCAAGCCGTTCCGAGAGCAGATTCAGGGCTTTCAACAACGCATCAACCAGGTGCACGACGAGTCCGTCAAAGGCAATGTGTCGCTGGGCGCGGAGATCAAGCAGGTGCTGGAAATCGGCCTGAAAATGAGCGCCGAAGCCAATACCTTGGCCAGCGCGCTAAAGGGCGACAAAAAAACCACCGGCAACTGGGGCGAGGTACAGCTGGAAAGAACCTTGCAACTGGCCGGGCTGATGAAGGGCGACCATTACGAACCCCAGGCGCATTTCAAGGACGACGAAGGCAATTCCCGCCAGCCCGACTTCGTTGTGAAGCTGCCTGACCAAAAGCATATGGTCATCGACAGCAAAGTCTCTTTGGTCGACTACGATCGCGCCATAGGCGCGCCAACCGAGGCGCAGGCCGAGGCGGCCCTGGAAGCGCACGTGAAGGCGGTCAAGAACCATATCGACGACTTGTCCAAAAAGGACTACAGCAATCTTATCGGCATGCGCAGCCCCAGTTTTGTGCTGATGTTCATGCCGATCGAACCCGCCTACATAGAAGCGCTAAAGCACAATCGGGACTTGTTCAACTACGGCTATCAGCGCAATGTCATCATGGTCTCGCACACGACGCTGATGCCTATTCTGAAGACAGTCGCCAACTTGTGGATGGTGGCCCGCAGCAACGAGCAGGCGCATGAGCTCAGCAATCGGGCAGGCGAAATCTACAACCAGGTGGTGATCGTGGCCGAGAACCTCAAAAAACTGGGCGACACCCTGGGCACGGTCAGCGGCCACTACAACCGCACGGTTACGTCGCTGGCCGGCAAGCAAGGCCTGTACGGCAAGGCGGCGCGCTTTAACGAGTTGTCGTCCAAGGCCAATAAAGTCATGCCGGCCATCGAACCGCTGCATCGGGATGTGGACACCGAAAAACTGGAACTGATTGTCGGAAACGGTACGGTTCCAAGCCTGGAGCTGGATGACGGTTCTAGCGTCGCGGACGGTTCCGGTACAGCGGACACCGAATAGCCGCGGGCGGCGCGTTCAGATCGCTTCGTGCCGGCCGGCCACCCGCACGCAGTTCCTGCCCGCGTTTTTGGCTTGATAAAGCGCTGTGTCGGCCAAGGGCAACAGGGTGTCGATGTCCTGGGTGTGCAGCGGATAAAGGGCAACGCCCAGCGAAACGGTAACCTGTCCGTCCTGGGTGATGCGTGCGCGTCCAATCTCTTCGCGCAGGCGCTCGGCAAATGCCAGCGCAGAATCCAGAGCGCTGCCAGGCATCAGCACGACGAACTCTTCGCCGCCCATGCGGGCAACCACGTCGGATTCGCGGGCGGTTTTTCGCGCGATTGAGGCAACCGTCACCAGGGCTTCGTCGCCGGCAACATGCCCGTGCGTATCGTTGATGGCCTTGAAATGGTCGATATCGAACATGACGGCGGCCAATGGATTCCCTGCCTGTTTCAGTGCGGCAAGCGCCGACTCCAGTCCGCGCCGGTTGGTCAAGGAGGTCAGCGGGTCGGTTTCGGCCTGGCGATGCAGGCGGCTCATGCGCGTAGAGACGGCGGAATACCCGGTAAGCAGCGCCTTGCGTATCAAGGAGACCTCGATATACCAGCCGTTGATCAGATGAATGCGGTCGAAACTGGGACGGTCGTCGAGGTGGACGGCCACTTCGGCCAATTCCCGCAAGGGGCGCGAAATAAGCGTGGCCAGCCACCATATGGCCAGCAGGCTAAGCAGTGTAATGGGCAGTGAATAATACAGAGTGCGCCAGAACAGATCGTAAAGCGCTGCCGTCGCCGCCTGGGTCGGACGCTGCACGACAATACCCCAGCCAGTGGCTGCTACCGGGGCATAGCCGGCCAGCATATCGATTTGGCGCGTATTGCTTAGCCGTATTGCGCCGCTTCTGCCGTGCACCACTTGCTGGACGGCCGGATTATTAAGATTCGATGTTCCTATGCGTTTTTTGTCGGGGTGGTAGATAAGCAGCCCGTCGCGGTCGACGACATAAATATACGAGCCGTCCCGGTAGTAATGTTCGCCCAGGACTCTTTGCAAGGCGTTGGGAGAGTGCAGGTAGATGGTTCCGCCGATGAACCCGGCGTAAGCGCCATTAGACTGAAATACCGGCTGCGAAACCAGGATCAGCCAACGGTCCGCGGGCGCCAGGAACGGCCTGCTGATAAGCGGTTGCCGAAGCTTGAGCGCCTCCAGCGAGTAGCGGCTTTGCACATTGGTACCGGCAAGCTTGTCGGCAAGCGGAAGCGCCGCCATGACGCGGCCCGAGGCGTTGGTGAAGAACAAGGAATTGAAGTTGTGCGTCATGCGCGCAACACGCCCTAGTTCGTCCTGGGCCGCGGCGCTGTCGCGTCCCGTTTTGCCGATTTCATGGCTTGCGGCTTCAAGCACCCTTTTGGAAGATTCGATGTACGCATTGGTGATTTGCGCAAGCTTCAGGGCGTAGACGTGGTTGGCTTCGAGGGTATTGTGAAGCAGGATCTCTCGTTGGACCTTGTACGAAGCGTATAGATTGTTTGCCAGCGCCAGAAAGACGAAAAATAGACACATCCACAGGATGAGACGCCTTAGGTCGATGCGGAATAGTTTTTCTTTCATTGGCCCGTCTGGTGTCGATGGTGGCTTGCGTTCGAACGCAAGCCACCACGATTATAAGCGAGGGCCAATGCCTGCCGGCAATTTCCTGTTATTCGGCGGCTACTTGCTCCAGCGTCTGCAGGTTCAGGCGCGTGATGATGCGGCGCGCTCGGTTGGCTCCCGCATCGACATGGATGTCCACACAGGCGGGATTGTCGAATTGCAGCATGTTTTTATACTGGGCCTCGATAATGACTTTGTCTTCGGCAAAGGTATTCTTGGTTTGCTCGTAAACGGTAGGGAAGTTGTCGTCGCAATCGGGGTGCGAGTTCGATGCGATAGTCCAGAAATAATGCGATGTGGTCTCGGTTTCGGGCGTAATGCCATGAAAGCCGCGCATGTGGAAGCCGCCGCGCGCCGGATCGGCCAGGTCTTCGGTGCCGGCGTCGGTGGCGCCGGTCCAGATGGCCAGGTAGGACAGGTTGAACTCGATTTCCTGCCAACGGTCGATCAGGCCTTTGTAGGGCCAAGCGGCCGTATAAGTGGGAGGCGGCGCCGACTCTTTCATCCAGCGCACGACACGTACGGTGTCGCCTTCCCCTTCAACGCGGGTGGGAGCGCTCATGTGCAGCCTGGCGTTGCCGCCTATGGTCTTCAAGTGGACGTAGCCCAGGTGGCTAAGGTCCAGCAGGTTGTCGTGAATCAGCTGGTATGGCGCTTCGTAATGGAACAGCCCGCCCTTGAACTGATATTTGGGATTGTCGTGGACCGCGTATTCAGGCGGCTCGCAATCGGGGGCGGTGTCGTCGGTCTGGCCTATCCAGATCCACACGATCTGATTGCGTTCCTGCACGATGTACGGCTTGACGAAAGCCTTCGAGGGGATTTTTTCCTGTCCGGGAATTTCCAGGCATTTGCCGTCGGGGCCGAACAGCAGGCCATGATAGCCGCAGCGGATGCCGCCGTCTTCAAGCGTGCCATAGGACAACGGCAACTGCCGGTGGCAGCATCTGTCTTCCAGCGCTGCGGCTTCGCCGGACGGACCACGGAAGAGCACGACCGGCTTGCCCAGCAGGGTGCGGGCGACCGGTTTGTCTTGAAGTTCGCTGGACAGGCCGGCGACATACCATTGATTGCGGGGAAACATGATGTGGCTCCTGTGTGTAGCACCATTGGCACCATGCTAAACATTCGTATATATTAGTCAATTAGATAAACTTGATACCGCGTATCCAAAGTATGAATTTAAAAAAGATCAAGGATCTCGATTTCAAGCTGCTGGCGGTGTTTGATGCGGTCTTCGAGACTCAAAGCGTGACTGTGGCCGGTAAACGGATCGGCTTGAGCCAGCCGGCCATGAGCTATTCGCTGACCCGGCTGCGGGCGGTATTCGGCGACCCGCTGTTCATCCGCGTTGACAACTGCATGCGGCCGACTCCCCGCGCGCTGGAGCTGGCGCCCGCGGTCAAGCGTGTCATGGATGTGTTGCAGGGCGAATTGCTGGGCGGCGCGGGCTTTGATCCGGCGACTTCGACGCGCCAGTTCGAACTGTGCATGTCCGACATCGGCGAACTCTATTTTTTGCCGGGCCTGGCGCGCGGCATGTGGGCGCAAAGTCCCGGCTCCACGCTGCGCACCCGGTCCATGGCGATCGGCGAGCTGGTGGCCAAGATGGAAGAAGGCGGAGTCGACTTGGCCGTGGGCTATTATCCCGATCTGGACAAAGGCGGGTTTTATCAGCAATTGCTGTTCGAAAGTGTTTTCGTTTGCATTGCCAGCAGCGATAACCGCGCCTTGGACAAGGGCCTGTCGCTGCAGACGTACAAAAGCGCGCCGCATGTGGCGGTGGCCTACGAAGGACGCAGCCAGGAAATGATCGATCGCCACCTTATGCAGATGAAGATAGAACGCCGTGTGGTGCTGAGCGTGCCGCACTTCCTTAGCTTGGCCGAAATTGTGCCGCAGACCGACGTCATTGCCACCGTGCCGCGGGAAGCGGCGCTGCAATTGGCCAAATCCGGCCGTATCCGCGTACATGACTTGCCGGTCGCGGCCCCAGGATTTCCGCTGATGCAGTTCTGGCACAAGCGCAATCATGCGGACCCGGCCAGCCAATGGCTGCGAACAGTCGTGCGCCAGGCGTTCCAGCAATGAGCGCGGAAAACGGCATGCAGGACTTCAGGCGGACGGCGCCACCGCGGGCGGCCTCGTCTCCTTTGCCGATGCGCGACGGAGTAGCCGCCAGCCGGGTGTATTTGCCCCCAGGCCCGTGGCCCACTGTCCTGGATTTTCTGGTCGAGCGGTTTCGCTTCATGGCGCCGCAAGTGTTGCGCGCGCGCCTGAACGTAGGCGCCATCGTGGACGAGACCGGCATGCCGCAGCGCGCCGATGCGCCGTACAGGCCCCGCCAATGGCTGTGGTATTACCGCGAAGTGCCCGACGAAGCCGCCGTGCCGTTCGAGCTGGACATCTTGTACCGGGATGCGCACCTTGTGGTCGTTGACAAGCCCCATTTTCTTGCCAGTACGCCCGGCGGGCGCTACTTGCATGAAACGGCGCTTACGCGCTTGCGCAAGCGGCTTGACCTGCCTGCAATAAGCCCTGTGCACCGCCTGGATCGCGAAACGGCCGGCGTGATGCTGTTTTGTGTGGACGTGGCCAGCCGCGGCGCTTATCAATCCTTGTTCCAGCAGCGGCAGGTCGTCAAAGAGTATGAGGCCATTGCTCCGTGGCGCGACGACCTGGTGTTTCCGCTGGTGCACCGCAGCCGCCTGCAAGACTGCGCGTCCAGCTTTGCCGTACAGGAAGTAGGGGGCGAGCCCAATAGCGAAACCCGCATTGAAGTCAAGGAAAGGCTGGGGGCTTTGGCCCACTACCACCTGACGCCAAGCACCGGGCGCAAGCATCAGTTGCGCGCGCATCTAAGCGCGCTGGGCATCCCAATATGCAACGACCTCTTTTATCCATGCTTGCAGCCCCGCCATGACGTGGACGATTACGCCCGTCCTTTGCAATTGCTGGCGCGCGCCATTGAGTTTACCGATCCTATCAGCGGCGAAAAACGCCGCTTTGAAAGCCGGCGGGTGCTGGCCCAGGCCCGTTCAGAGGCATCGACGTCCGCGGGCACGGTTGCCTAGCCGTGCCCTGCAGGCGCCGCCGTGGCGCGCGCCTGCTTTACGGATAAAGCCCGCGCACTTGGCGGGCTTCCAGGATGCGGGCGCAGCCCACGATGAACGCGGCGGTGCGCAAAGTTACCTTATGGGTTTTGGCCACGGCTGAAGTGGCGGTGTAGGCGGCGCGCATCATCGATTCAAGCCGGTGATTGATTTCGGTTTCCGTCCAGTAGAAGCTGGAAAAATCCTGGACCCATTCGAAGTAGCTGACGGTAACCCCGCCGGCATTGGCGATGACGTCGGGCACGATAAGAACGCCTTGTGACGTAAGTATGTCGTCGGCTTGCGGCGTGGTCGGGCCGTTTGCGCCTTCGACGATAATGCGGGCCTGGATCGAGCCGGCGTTGTCGGCGTTGATTTGGCTTTCCAGGGCGGCCGGGATAAGCAGCTCGGTTTCCAGGGCCCAGAAGTCGCTGGGCGCCATGCTTTCGGTTTCGGGTGCGCCCGCTACCCCGCCGTGTTCTTCGGCATATTGCAGCAGGGCGTGTATATCCAGGCCGTTGGCATTATGCACGCAGCCGGTGTGGTCTTGCACGGCAATAATTTTGGCGCCTTGTTCGTGAAACAGGCGCGCCGCCGTGCCGCCCACATTGCCGAAGCCCTGGACCACTACCCGCGCACCCTCCAGGGCAATGCCGCAGTCGTGGGCCGCTTCGCGCCCCGTCACAAAAACGCCCCGCCCGGTGGCTTCAACGCGGCCAAGACTGCCGCCCAGCGACACCGGCTTGCCGGTGACCACGCCCGTTGTGGTGCCGCCTTCGTTCATGGAATAGGTGTCCATCATCCAGGCCATCGTCTGCGCGTTGGTATTGACGTCGGGCGCCGGAATGTCTTTATTGGGACCGATGATGACGCCGATTTCGCTGGTGTAGCGCCGCGTTATGCGTTCTAGTTCGTCAAGCGAGTATTGGTGCGGGTCGAGGCGGATGCCGCCCTTGGCGCCGCCAAACGGCAGATTTACCGCTGCGGACTTGACCGACATCCACGCGGCTAGCGCCATGACTTCGGCCAGGGTAACGTCCTGGTGGTAGCGCACGCCGCCCTTGCCCGGGCCGCGTGATGTGTTGTGTTGCACTCTATACCCTTCAAAGTGGGCAATGACGCCGTTGTCCAGCTTGATGGGAATATCCACGATCAACGCCCGCTTGGGGCGCTTCAAGGTTTCGACCCATTTGCCCAGTTCGCCCAGGTAGGGCGTAACCCTGTCGACTTGTTCCAGATAAACGCCCCAGGGCCCCAGAGCCTCGGGGTTGAGATACGAAGGCAAGCGATGTACGGGCTGTTGTGCCATTGTGGTTCCTAGGTGAGGGGAAGTCGAACGAAACCGGCTACCCGTTTATTCTAGTGCAGTGCAAGCCGCATGTCGTTCAGCCCGGCAAATCAATGCAGTTGTCGGGCAAAAGCCGTTTCAGCGGACACAGCAGTTTCTAAATATCCAAACGCGATAAACAGCTAACGATTAAGTAGTTCACTTGTCGCGCCGCAGCGACGACACTAGAAGCCTTACTTCATTACTACGCCATCCTTGTGGCCGGTCAGTTTTGCAAAGCACAGGGCCGGCAAAAGAATATTGCGACGCAAACATGCCCGATAGCTCCGATGTTGTTTTAGATCCTCAAACGCGCAAGCAATGGAATTCGTTGCTGGAGCGCCTTGCCGAAATTTCCGCCAGGCATCCGGATGCCATGTTTGCCTCGTCGTTGGCCGTTGAAGATATGTTGCTGGCGCATGCCATATTCCAGGCCCGTTTGCCGATCGCGGTGTTTACCCTGGATACCGGCCGACTGCATCCTGAAACGCTGGGCATGGTGGACAAGATCGCAGAGCGCTACGGCGTGGCCGTACAGGTGGTGCACCCGGACAGCGCGGCTGTTCAGGCCCATGTTGCGGCCCATGGCAGTTTTGCTTTCTACGACAGCATCGCGCTGCGCAAGGAGTGCTGCGGGCTGCGCAAGGTCGAGCCCTTGCGCCGTACGCTGGCCGGGCATTCAGCCTGGCTTACCGGCCAGCATCGCGACCAGTCGCTTACGCGCAGCCACCTGGCTGAGTCCGAATACGACGCGGTGTTCGGATTGCAAAAATACAACCCTCTTGCGAACTGGACCAGCGAGCAAGTCTGGGAGGCGGTGCGCGCCTTCGACATTCCTTATAACCCCTTGCACGATCAAGGCTATCCCTCGATAGGCTGTGAGCCGTGTACCCGGGCGGTACGGGCGGGCGAAGACCCGCGCGCCGGCCGGTGGTGGTGGGAGCAGTCCGCTTCCAAGGAGTGCGGGCTGCACGAGGCCAACCTCAAGGCCGAGCAAAGCGCATAGCCGGGATAGTTCGCCAGTTGGTTTTCGCCAGGCTGGAGCCTGGCTCCGGACGCGGCACATTGTTCGATTCGATTTTCAAGGTAAAAAAATGGGTGATCTTTCCGCACGCACGCATCTGGATTGGCTGGAGTCCGAGGCCATTTATATTTTGCGCGAGGTGGCCGCCGAATGCGAGCGGCCGGTATTGCTGTTTTCGGGCGGCAAGGATTCCGTGGTGCTGCTGCGCCTGGCCGAGAAGGCGTTTCGCCCGGCGGGTTTTCCGTTCCCGCTGATGCATATCGATACCGGGCACAATTTCGACGAGGTCATACGCTTTCGCGACAAGCATGTCGCGGCGTTGGGCGAGAAGCTTATCGTGCGCTCGGTCGAGGACTCGATTGCGCGCGGCACGGTAGTGCTGCGCCGCCCGACCGACTCGCGCAATGCAGCGCAGGCAACGACTTTGCTGGAGGCCATTGAAGAGTTCGGCTTTGATGCATGCATAGGCGGTGCGCGCCGCGACGAAGAAAAAGCGCGAGCGAAGGAGCGGGTATTTTCGTTTCGCAACGAGTTCGGCCAGTGGGACCCCAAGGCGCAGCGCCCAGAGCTGTGGAGCCTGTTCAATACCAAAGTTCACAAAGGCGAGAACATGCGTGTTTTCCCAATCTCGAACTGGACTGAGCTGGATGTGTGGCAATACATAGCCCGCGAAGGCCTGGACCTGCCGTCGATCTATTACGCGCATGAGCGCGAAGTGGTGCCGCGCAATGGCTTGTTCGTTCCGGTAACGGAATTGACGCCACCCAAGGCGGGCGAACAGCCCGAAGTGCGCATGGTGCGCTTTCGTACGGTGGGTGATATTTCGTGCACCTGCCCTGTGGCTTCGACGGCTTCGACGCCGCTGGAAATCATTGCCGAGACGGCCATCACGACCATTACAGAACGCGGCGCAACGCGCATGGACGATCAAACGTCCGAAGCGTCCATGGAAAAACGCAAGAAACTGGGGTATTTTTAATAATGAACGCATTCAACGAATCCTGGGTCGCGGCCTCCGAAGCCGGAGTCCTGCGCTTTATTACCGCGGGCTCGGTCGACGATGGCAAGTCCACGCTGATCGGGCGCTTGCTGTACGACAGCAAGGGCGTATTCGCGGATCAGCTGGACTCTATTGCCCGCTCCAAATATAAACGCGTCCAGGCCGACGAAATCGACCTGGCCCTGCTTACCGACGGCCTGGAGGCCGAACGCGAACAAGGCATTACCATCGACGTGGCCTACCGCTATTTTGCGACGCCTGCACGCAAGTTCATCGTTGCCGATGCACCGGGGCACGAGCAATACACGCGCAACATGGTGACCGGCGCGTCCACGGCGCATGTGGCCATTATTCTTATCGATGCCAGCCGGGTCCATGAAGGCCGCTTGCTGTCGCAAACCATACGGCATACAGCCTTGGCAAAAATGCTCGGCATCCAGCATATTGTGGTGGCGGTCAATAAAATGGACCTGGTCGACTGGAGTCCCGCTTTGTTCGAGCAGATTCGCGCGGCATATGCCGATCTCGCCGAAAAACTGGATATCGATCAGTTCCATATCATTCCGCTGTCGGCGCTCAAGGGCGATAACGTGGTGGCGCATTCCGACAAAGCGCCCTGGTATAAAGGGCCGACCTTGCTGTCCTTGCTTGAAAGCCTGCCGGTCCAGGCCGAGGGCAACAACGGTCCGGCGCGCTTTTTCGTGCAGTGGGTCATACGCCATGGCGGCGACTCGGTCGACGACTTTCGCGCTTATGCTGGGCAACTGGCCAGCGGGGTGCTGCGCGTGGGCGACCAGGTCAAGATACTGCCGTCGGGGACAACCGCCGTTGTATCGGGCCTGCGCCAGTTCGATAGCGATGTCGAACTGGTACAAAGCGGCGACAGCGTGGCGATTATTCTGGATCGGGATATCGATGTGTCGCGCGGCGACCTCATTGTGGCCGCCGATGCGCAGGTTCGTGTGACCAAAGAGTTCGAGGCTGAAATCTGCTGGCTCGACCAGCAGCCGCTTAATCCGGCGCGCCAGTATTTGCTGAAGCAGGGCACACGCGTAACCCAGGCCAAGGTCCGGGCGGTGCATTCGCGCCGCGATATGGGCGAGCTATTGCAGCTTGGCGCTGGCGGCGCCTTGTCCATGAACGATATCGGGCGCGCTTCGCTGGTCTCGCGCGATGCCCTGGCCCTGGATCATTATGCCGACGTACCGGCCACCGGAGCATTCATTCTGATCGATGCGGCAACTTATCAGACGGCGGCAGCGGGAATGGTGGTCTAGCCTTCCTTGATAAGCAGGTGGCGCCGTTCCATTTCCTGGCGCAATTCGCGGCGCAACTGGGCGGCCTTGTAGCGATTGCATTCTTCTTCGGTGTGCGGTTCCAGCGCCGGGACCGGCACGGGCACGCCGTTTTCGTCGACGGCAATCATGGTGAAATAGCAGCTATTGGTATGCCGCACCAGCTTTTGCTGGATGTTTTCGGTAACCACCTTGATACCGATCTCCATGGACGTCCGGCCGGTATAGTTGACCGAGGCATAAAACGTGACCAGTTCGCCCACATGTATGGGCTGGCGAAAAATGACCTGGTCTACGGATAGCGTGACGACATAAGTGCCGGCATAGCGGGCGGCACAGGCATAGGCCACCAGATCCAGATGCTTGAGTATGGCTCCGCCGTGGACATTGCCGGAAAAATTGGCCATGTCCGGAGTCATGAGTATGGTCATGGACGTTTTATGGGGCAAGTCGTTCATCGTGTCACCATGGAAGGTAGCTAAAGGGCGGGGGCGTTGCTTGCGTCGTACACTACAGTCAATACATTACCAGTTCAAGTCCATTGATGCCCGAGTCCCTAGAAAACCGCCTGGCCAGTATTCAGCAGAAGATCACCGCCGCCTGCGCGAAGGCGCACCGCGACCCTGATACCGTTGCCTTGCTGCCTGTCACCAAGACTTTTGATGCTGAAGTCGTGCGTGGCGCCGCGAGCCTGGGCTTGCGCCGCTTCGGCGAAAATAAAACCCAGGAAATACGCCAGAAATTCGAGGCGTTGTCCGACCTGAACCTGCAGTGGGTGCTGATAGGCCATTTGCAAACGAACAAGGCGCGGGACGCTGCACGCTTTGCCAGTGAAGTGCAATCGCTGGACCGGCTGTCCTTGGCCCAGGCGCTGGATGCGCGCCTGCAGGCCGAGGGGCGCGCCCTGGATGTCCTGGTGCAGGTCAAGACCTCGGACGAGCCCAGCAAGTTCGGCCTGGAGCCGGCGGAACTGCCCGTCTTTTTAAAGCAACTGGCCAGCCTGGATACTTTGCGCGTCAAAGGATTGATGACTTTGGCCGTCAACTCCCCGGACGCGCAAGCGGTGCGCGCTTGCTTTCGTTCGTTGCGCGAGTGGCGCGACCGTTTGCGCAACGAAGGGTTCGAACAGGTGCAGCGCCTGTCCATGGGCATGAGCGGCGACTTCGAACTGGCCATTGAGGAAGGTTCCAATGAAGTGCGTATCGGCTCGGCCATTTTCGGCCGGCGCGATTATTCTCATTGAACGAGCCTGGTCGACCGATTCGGCGAAGTTCCCGCCTCGCCGCAAGGCCCGTCCGATTGCCGCTAGGCTTGGCATTTACAATCGAATTCATTCCAGAACTCAGAAAAGGGGGATGCAGATGCGTCGCTTGGGACTAATACAAGGAGCCGTGGCGTCATTGGCCTTGGTAGGCTGGCTGCCGCTGGCTCAGGCCGATACGCTGGACGTAGTGAAAGACCGCGGTTATGTGCAGTGCGGCGTCACTACCGGCTTTGCCGGGTTTTCGACGCCCGACGACAAAGGCCAGTGGCATGGCCTGGATATCGATTTATGCCGTGCGGTCGCCGCCGCCGTATTGGGCGATGCGGACAAGTTCAAGGCAGTGCCGCTTAATTCGCAGCAGCGCTTTACCGCGCTGCAGTCGGGCGAAATCGACCTGCTGGCACGCAACACGTCTGTTACGCAGCGGCGCGACACAGCGCTGGGCGCCATTCACGCGGGCATCAATTTTTACGATGGGCAAGGCTTTCTGGTACCCAAAGAGCTGGGCGTAACCAGCGCCAAAGAGCTCGACGGCGCAACCATTTGCATGCAAACGGGCACCTCCAACGAAAATACCATGGCCGATTGGGCCCGCGCCAACAACATCAAGTACAAGCCGGTGGTCATCGAGCAATTCAGCGAGGTGGTCAACGCGTTTGCAGCCGGCCGCTGCGATGTGTTCAGCACCGATGCCTCGGGGCTGGCGTCGATTCGCATTTCCAAACTGAAGAATCCCGACGATTATGTGGTTTTGCCTGAAATCATTTCCAAGGAACCTTTGGGGCCGTTTGTGCGCCAGGGCGACGATGTCTGGCTCAATGCCGTGAAGTGGAGCTTGATGGCCATGATAGAGGCGGAAGAGCTGGGAGTGACTTCGGCCAACGTCGAGCAACAATTGAAAAGCAGCAGTCCCAGCATACAGCGCCTGCTGGGTGTTGTGCCCGGCGCGGGCAAGAACCTGCGCCTGGACGACAAATGGGCCTATAACATCGTGCGCCAAGTCGGAAACTACGGCGAAAGCTATGAGCGCAATGTGGGCATGGGCAGCCCGTTGAAAATACCGCGCGGCCTGAACGCTTTATGGACCAAGGGCGGCTTGATGTACGCCTTGCCCATACGCTGAGTTTTTCGATCGCTGCGGTTTGCTGGCTTTGTTGTCCACGAGTCGAATTGAAGGCCTCGCCCTTTGGGAGGCAGAGACCTTCACCAGTCGCGGTATTTCGGGCCCGCGGCTATTGCCGCCGTTTGTAAACCAGCGAAATGCGGGCAAAGGCAATTTGCAGTTCGCGCGTGCCGGCCTGGAAGACCAGGGGCCGGCCCGAGCCGGTAAAGCAGATAAGGCGCTTGGAGGCGATCATGGGGATGAATTTGGCGAACTGGATTTCTTCCCAGCTTACGCGCCGGCGCGTAATCCATGTTTGCTCGATGCCTTCGCGCGTGATGATGGTTTCCGAGACCACCATGTAGCGGGCCACCAGCAGCAGGCCGCAAAAGCAGATAATGATGCAGCCCGCTATGACCGGGTTGACGCTTTGGCCCTGGGGGCCTGTTGCGACGCGCAGAATCTGTGTGCCGATCACGATCAGCACCAGCCACGACAATATTTTTACCCAGGTGGGCCAGGCCTTGCCGCGTACCGGCAAGGGGGCGAGCGCTTGCATCAGGGCTTCGTGTTCTTGCGGGTCGGGGCGTTGCGAACGAAATGGGTTCATGCTGGTTGTTCCTTGCGGGCGGCAAGCGCGTTGCCGGCCCGGCTTGAAGGTTTGCGTCCGAGATGGCCGGATATCCATTGCCCGGTTTCGACCACGGCGTCCAGTTCGATGCCGGTGTCTATGCCCAGCCCGTTCAGCATGTAAAGCACATCTTCCGTTGCAACATTGCCGGTGGCTCCCTTGGCGTAGGGGCAGCCGCCGATGCCGGCCACCGATGAATGAAAAATACTGATGCCGGCCTGCAGGGCGGCCAGGATATTGGCCAGCGCCTGGCCGTAGGTATCGTGAAAGTGGCCGGCCAGGCGGGCCGGGTCGACGGCTTCCGATACGGCGCGCATGACCGCGCCGACGCGCCCGGGCGTGGCAACGCCTATGGTGTCGGCAATGTCGATCTCGTCGCAGCCCAGGGCAAGCATGCGGCGGGCGACATCAACCACCGAGGCTATGGGGACTTCGCCCTGGTAGGGACAGCCCAGTGCGCAGCTGATGCTGCCGCGCAGGCGCAGTTTGGCGGCTTTCGCGGCCTGGGCCACCGGTTCGAAGCGGGCCAGGGACTCGGCGATGGAGCAATTGATGTTCCTCTGCGAAAACGCTTCGCTGGCCGAGCCGAATACAACCACTTCGTCGGCGCCGGCGGCAAGCGCCGCCTCGAAACCGCGCAGGTTCGGGGTGAGCACGGAATAAATCGTGCCCGGCCGGCGCTGAATGCCGTTCATGACTTCGGTGCCGTCGGCCATTTGCGGCACCCATTTGGGCGAGACGAACGAAGCCGCCTCGATATTGGCGAAACCGGCGCGCGACAAGCGGTCGATCAGTTCGATCTTGACCTCGGTGGGAATGAATTGCTTTTCGTTTTGCAGTCCGTCGCGCGGAGCGACTTCGACGATTTTTACTCGGCTGGGCAAAGACATGCTGGAAGAATCCGCTGGTGCGGGCCGGAAAGGGGGCTTGCCTTTCCGGCCCGCATGAATAATGATCAAGCTTAATAATAGCTTGAATAACGGACATGCCGCCGTCCTTTTATGGCTCTTTCACCAGCCTACTGCCCGCTGCCGGCCGCTAACGCTGCTGGAAACGTCCGTCCGACAGCCGCACGACCGCTGCGGCGAATTCCAGTTCAAGCAGTTGGCTGTTAAGCGTGGCCCAGTCCAGGCCGGTGCGTGCCTGAAGTAGGTCGATGTGTACGGGATCGTGGCCCAGCGCGGCCAGCACCGCGGCGTATTCGGAATTGCGCGAACTTGCCGCCGGATTGGCGCCGGCGGCTTGTGAGCTTTCGGAGTCGGCTCCGACCTCCTGGCTGCCGAACACGGCGTCATCGGACCCCGGCGCGCGCGGGCGGGAACGGTTGGCGTTGCGGCGCCCCGTTTTTTCGGGGCGGGCCGGCTCTGTGCCGGGGTCGGCCTGCAATTGGCCCAGTTCTTCATCGATATCCTGGCCCGATTCCACCAATTTGGCTCCTTGCCGGATCAGTGCATGGCAGCCGCGCGACTGCGGCGAATGGATCGAGCCCGGAATGGCAAATACTTCGCGGCCCATTTCGGCGGCCAGCCTGGCGGTGATGAGCGAGCCGCTGCGCTTGGCCGCTTCGACGACCAACACGCCTTTGGCCATGCCCGCAACAATGCGGTTGCGTTTGGGAAAGTTGTGCGGAATCGAGGGCGTCCCCATGGGGAACTCGGAAATCAGGGCGCCTTCGGCTGCAATGCGGCGGGCCAGGTCCAGGTTGGAGGCCGGGTAAACGATATCGATGCCGGTGCCCAGCACTGCGATGGTGCTGCCGCCCTGGTTGCCGGCCGACAGCGCGCCGACATGCGCGGCAGCGTCTATGCCCGAGGCCAGCCCGCTGGCTATGCACCAGCCTCGTCCGGCCAGGTAGCGGGCGAAGGCCTTGGCGTTATCTTCGCCCCCCGCCGTGGCGTTGCGTGCACCGACAATACCCAGCGTGGGCTGGTTCAGTAGCTCGGGCCGGCCATTTACATAGAGCAATAGCGGTGGGTCGTGGGTATCGAGCAGTGCCCTGGGGTAGTGCGGATCGGCCAGGGTCAAGAGATGGTGGCCGGGTTCGGCCAGCCAGGCCTGGGTGCGGGCAATGGTTGCTTCGATGGCCGCGTCGGGGGAACGGGCCAGTTGCCGGGCCAGTTCTTGGGGCACGATTTTGGCCAGCGAGGCCGCCGATAGCGCAAAAATGTCCTGCGGCGGGCTGATGACCGCCAGCATGGCACGCGCTTGGGCGGGGCCCAGCCCGGGTTCGAGCGTAAGGCGTATCCAGGCGTAAAGTTCTTCAGGGGAGAGTGAGGCAGGCATGAGAGGAGTTTGCCATATAGCACAGGGTTTTGCGCGCAACGGGTGCAGTATAAAGTCACACTCAGGGGCTTTCCGAGGGGCGCTCGTGGTCCGATACGGGACGATGCGGCACCGCCGGTGCCAGTTCAAGTTGCGCCTAGTGCTTGTTATAATGAGGAAAACGCATTACTGGACTTTACGCACATGGCTTTGCTTCCCATTCTTCATTATCCCGACCCGCGCTTGCACAAAGTGGCCAAGCCGGTCGAGGTCGTCGACGATCGCATACGCGAACTGGTGCGCAATATGGCCGAAACCATGTACGAGGCGCCCGGCGTCGGTTTGGCCGCAACCCAGGTCGATGTCCACGAGCGTGTCGTGGTGATCGACGTTTCAGAAGACGGCAACCAACTGTTGGTTTTGATAAACCCTGAAATTACCTGGAAAAGCGACGAACTTCATTCCTACGAAGAAGGCTGCCTTTCTGTGCCCGGCGTTTACGACGAAGTAACGCGTTCGGCGCGCATACACGTGAAGGCGCTGGACCAAAACGGCAAGCCTTTCGAATTCGACGCTGAAGGCCTGTTGGCCGTATGCGTGCAGCACGAACTCGATCACTTGCTGGGCAAGGTTTTTGTTGAATACCTGTCGCCGCTCAAGCAAAACCGCATCAGGACAAAAATCCGCAAGCAAGAACGCGAAGCTGTGCGCGCCTGACCTATGCGCATCGTCTTTGCCGGCACGCCGGAATTCGCAAGCCTGGCCCTGCAGGCCATTTTGGCCGCAGGCCATGAAGTGCCGCTGGTATTCACCCAGCCCGACCGCCCATCGGGCCGCGGGCTGAAGCTGACCCCCAGCGCGGTGAAGCAAACAGCCTTGGCGGCCGACATTCCAGTAATGCAGCCCCGCAGCCTGCGCCTGGACGGCAAATATCCCGACGATGCCGCCACTGCGCGGCAAGCCCTGCTTGATGCCGCGCCCGACCTCATGGTGGTCGCTGCCTATGGGCTGATCCTGCCCAAGTGGGTACTGGAGCTGCCGGTTCATGGCTGTTTCAATATTCACGCCAGCCTGTTGCCGCGCTGGCGCGGCGCAGCGCCCATACAGCGGGCCATCGAAGCCGGCGACCCTGAAACCGGCATTACCATCATGCAAATGGACGAGGGGCTGGACACCGGCGACATGTTGCTCAAACAGGCTTTGCCCATTACCGCCGAACATACCGCCGCAAGCTTGCATGACGAATTGGCGGCGATGGGCGCGCAGGCGGTGCTGGAGGCCATTTCAAGATGCCGGCAGGGCAAGCTGGTCCGGCAGCCGCAGCCCGCCGAAGGCGTAACCTACGCATCCAAGCTGGAAAAATCGGAAGCCGCGCTGGACTTTTCGCAGCCGGCGGCTGTCTTGGCCCGGCGCGTGCGGGCGTTCAACCCGGCGCCCGGTGCAACCGTGCAGTTGCCGGGCTTGAACGATCCGGTAAAGGTATGGGCAGCCCAGGCGGTGGCGCAACCCGCAGCCCGTCCGCCCGGTGATCTGGTGTCGGCAAGCCCGCAAGGCATAGATATTGCCGCAGCCGACGGGGTGCTGCGTCTGCTGGAACTGCAAAAAGCAGGTGGCAAGCGGCAGTCTGTTGCCGCTTTCGTGCAGGGCTGGCGCCCTTAGCTGTTTCGGTCTTCGCATTGCGCCCCGGGGCGGAGTCAACCCGGCCAACTGGGGCGCAGTGCGTTTCAGGACCTTTAGTTGTAGCGTCCGCTTTTGCCGCCCAGGCTGTAGCGGCCCGCGCCCAAAAGCATGACGGCCAGCGCGCCGAACAGGAACATGCCTTGCAGTTCCAGGGCCCAGCCTCCGGACTTGGCCAGCATGGCCAGTTGCGAAGTATGGGCCAGGGCGATAGCCGCCACCATATTGATAAGAACCAGCAGGGCGGCGGGACGCGTATAAAAACCAAGAATAAGCAGTATTGGCCCAACTACTTCGCCCAGATAAGCGCCCCACGCGATGAACGCCGGCCAGCCGTGGGAAGTCAGCATGCCTTCAATGCCGCCGATGCCGTTGGTTAACTTCGATATGCCGTGCAGTAGTACGAGAATGCCTAAGGTAAGGCGTAAAACCAGCTTGCCAAGATCGTCTGACGTTGAAGATGACATGTTTTATCCCAAGACGCGCGAGCGTATAAGTTGATCGAGCCCGCATTATATCTAGGTATGGACGCGGGACCAGATCAATTTTAAGGCAAGGGCTATTTCCGGCGCCGGGCAGGCGGCCCGCTGCTGCAGGGCCGCGCCGATGATGCGCCGGACGATCAAATGGCCTGGCCGTACAAGTCGTATTCGTCGGAGTCGTTGATGCGCACGCGAACCATGTCGCCGGGTTGCAGTGTGCGTTCGCTGGAGACGAACACATTGCCGTCGATTTCGGGCGCATCGGCGCTGGAGCGGCCGATGGCGCCGTCTTCGTCGATTTCATCGATAAGAACGTCGATTTCGCGCCCGACCTTTTGCGCCAGGCGCTCGGTGGAAATGGCTTGCTGGTGCGCCATGAAACGATCCCAGCGCTCTTGCTTGACTTCGTCGGGTACGGCGTCGGGAAGTTCGTTGGCCTTGGCGCCGGTAACGGGCGAATACTGAAAGCAGCCTACCCGGTCCAGTTGCGCTTCGCTCATCCAGTCGAGCAAGTACTGGAATTCGTCTTCGGTTTCGCCGGGGAAGCCGACGATGAAGGTTGAGCGCAGCGTCAGGTCGGGACAGATTTCGCGCCAGCGCTTGATGCGCGCCAGCGTTTTGTCTTCAAAGGCGGGCCGTTTCATGAGCTTGAGAATGCGCGGGCTGGCGTGCTGGAATGGGATATCCAGGTACGGCAGGATCTTGCCTTCGGCCATAAGCGGAATGACTTCATCGACATGGGGGTAGGGGTACACATAGTGCAGCCGGGTCCAGACGCCGAATCCGGCCAGCGCTTCGCTAAGCTGGGTCATGTGGGTCTTGATGGGACGTCCGTTCCAGAAGCCGCTGCGGAATTTGACGTCGACGCCGTAGGCGCTGGTGTCTTGCGAGATGACCAGCAGTTCTTTGACGCCAGCATTGACCAGGCGCTCGGCCTCGCCCATGACATCGCCGATGGGGCGGCTGACCAGGTCGCCGCGCATCGACGGAATAATACAGAAGCTGCAGCGGTGGTTGCAGCCTTCGGATATCTTCAAGTAGGCATAGTGGCGCGGCGTCAGCTTGATGCCTTGGGGCGGCACCAGGTCGATATAGGGAGCGTGCTGAAGGTTGGGGGGCGCGGCTTCATGCACGGCGCGCACGACTTGTTCGTATTGCTGAGGGCCGGTCACGGCCAATACGGAGGGATGGACGTCGCGAATAACGGATTCTTCCACGCCCATGCAGCCGGTAACGATGACCCGGCCGTTTTCCGCAATGGCTTCGCCGATGGCGTCCAGCGATTCGGCCTTGGCGCTGTCGATGAAGCCGCAAGTGTTGACGACGACTACGTCGGCGTCGTTGTAGTCGGGGGTAATGGCGTAGCCTTCGGTACGCAGTTGCGTCAGGATGCGCTCGGAGTCAACCAGCGCCTTGGGGCAACCCAGGCTGACGAAACCGACTTTGGGGGAACTCATGGGGTATAACCTCGTTAAGCCTCAGGGCTTGGTAATGACTGGAATTTTAACGGTTCGGCCCAGCGGGCGCGAGGCCGTGGGCCAATTAATGATAAAGTCCGGGTAAAAACGCGTATTCAAACAGGCCAGCCTTCGTGTCCGTATCTTCTTCCCAACCGCCTCGTCCATCGTTATCCGATATCATGCTTGCCAGCGCACGAAATGTGCTGGCGGTTAAAGAAGGGCGCTCGTTATCCGAAAGCCTGGCAGCAACAAAGCCCGAATTGCGGGCCGCGACACAAGCCATTACATTTCACGTCATGCGCCGGGCCGGCCTTGCACACGAAGTAAAACAGGAACTGGTGCCGCGTACGCCGCCCAATGCGCTGTTCGATGCCTTGCTTTTGGTGTCGCTGGTGTTGTTGGATACCGCCATGGATGCCGAGCTGGGGCAAAAAGCCAATCTGGCGATACGCCGCGACTGGCCGGTTTATGCCGTGCACACGGTTGTCGACCAGGCCGTAAATGCAGCCAGCAGCCAGCAAGCCATGCGTTCTTACACCGGCCTGCTGAATGGCACTTTGCGCCGGTTCACGCGCGAACGTGCCGCTATTTTAGCCCAAGCCCGAAAAAACCCCGAAGCGCAGTGGAATCATCCGGCGTGGTGGATACATCAGCTTCGTCGCGCTTATCCCGATCAATGGCGTGTTTTGCTGGACGCCGCCAACCAGCCCGGCCCCATGACGCTGCGCGTCAATCTGCGGCGCACCTCCGTTGAGCAGGTCCTCGAAGCGCTGGAGCAGGCAGGTATAGAAGCCAAATCCATCGGCGCGGCGGGCGTCATGTTGACGGCCCCCAGGCCGGTACAAGCCGTGCCCGGCTTTGCCGAAGGCTGGTGGTCGGTGCAGGACGCCTCGGCGCAACAGGCCGCCGTGTTGCTCAACCCCGTGGCCGGGATGCGGGTTCTGGACGCCTGTGCGGCGCCAGGCGGCAAGACATCGCATTTGCTTGAGCTGGCCGATATTTCTCTGACGGCGCTCGACAGCGACGCCGGCCGGCTGACAAGGGTCGAACAGACGCTGGAGCGGCTGGGCCTGGGCGGCGATCACGTACACTTGAAAGCGGCCGATGCGGCCGACCTGGATGCGTGGTGGGACGGAACCCCGTTCGATGCGGTATTGGCCGACGTCCCTTGCACCGCATCGGGCATAGTGCGGCGCCATCCGGATATCCGCTGGCTGCGGCGCGAGGCCGACATTGCGAAGACCGCGGCATTACAACGTAAAATCGTGGATGCTTTATGGAAGACGGTAAAACCCGGCGGGCGGCTTTTGTATGCCACATGCTCTATCTTTCCGCAGGAAGGCGAGCAGCAGGCCATGCGTTTCCTCGAAACCCACGCCGACGCGGCTCGTTTGCCGGCGCCAGGGCAATTGCTGCCGTTGGGCGAAGGGCAGGAACTTAGCGACGGATTCTTCTATGCCCTGTTTGCCAAACAGGCTTGAGGAATCCGGCCAGACCAAGGTCTATCAGCTTGCGTGCCGGGCCGCGGCTTGCCGAAAGGCTGCAATATATTCTAGCGGGGCGCGCATGCGTCCATGTGGCGGAGGGAAATGATCTTGCGAGCGTGGCTTTCCTTTTTGTTGTGCGTTTTTCTTGCCGTTTCGGCAGGCAGCGTTGTGGCGCAAAACAGCCCCGAGCATGTGGCCAGCATCGAGCCCGTCGTGCGCGACGGCAAGCTGTATATCGATGCGGACATTGTATTCGAGGTCAGTCCGGAATTGCGCAATGCCGCACAAAAAGGGGTGCCGATCTATTTCACGGCCGACCTGGAAATCATTTCGAAGCGCTGGTGGTGGTTCGACAGGGTGCTGGTCAACGAACAGCAGACCTGGCGCGTGGTTTATAACGCATTGACGCGCCAGTGGCGGGTGGGCACGGGCGAACTCAGCCTGCCTGAAGCCTCGTTCGACGATGCGCTTTCCCTGATTCGCAATATTCGCGGCTGGGCCGTGGCCGACGTTGCCGATCTGGATACCGACAAGGAATACACCGGCCGCATACGTGTGCGTCTGGACACGTCGCGTTTGCCGCGCCCATTTCAGATCGACGCCTTTAACAGCATGGCCTGGACCCTGGCCACTCCATGGAAGGATTTCTCATTTTCAATCTCCGACTCCGCTCGCGATCCATCCTGAAATGGGGGATGCGCGCCGCACTTGGGGCTGCCGTAGTCAGCGCCCTGGCGCTTTTGGCATTGCTGGTCTGGTCGACCGGCAATGCATCGCGCTATGCGCAGCAATACGATGTCCTGTTGCTGCTGAACGGCGTTTTTGCCGTTACCTTGGTGTCGTGGGTGCTGGTGCTGGCCGCGCGGCTCTTGCGCCAGTTGCGGCGCCGTCAGTTCGGAGCCCGGCTTACCGCGCGCTTTGCCTTGTCGTTCGCTCTTATTGGCGTGCTGCCCGGCGCGCTCATTTATGTGCTTTCGGTGCAATTCATGTCGCGGTCCATCGAGTCCTGGTTCAACGTGCGGGTCGATACGGCGCTTGAAGCGGGGCTCAATCTTGGGCGCGCGGCGCTGGACAATCAACTGAACGATTTGAATACGCGGGCGCGCGACATTGCCAACAAGCTGGCCAATACCACCGACACCGACATGGCGGGGGCCATTACCAGGCTGCGCGAATCCGGCGGCGTGGCCGAAGCCCTGGTGTTCAGCGGCAATGGCCGCCTGGTTGCATTTTCGACGGCCAGCTATAGCCAATTGATTCCCGATGTGCCGCCGCCCCATGTGTTGAACCAACTACGGGTCTCGCGCAACTATTCGGCCGCGGAAGCCGACGAGGCCCCTGGCAAGGACGCCGAGGCGGCCGCGGCCCCGAATGGTCTGCATTTGCGGGTGGTCGTTCCCATCAGTGTGATCGACCGTGCGTCTTCGGCGCTAGGCGTGTCGCCGGACACGCGCTGGCTGCAGGTCATCCAGCCGGTGCCGGAGCAGATTGCGCGCAATGCCAACCAGGTACAGCAAGGGTTTCGCGACTACCAAGAGCTGGCCTTGTCCCGCCAGGGGCTTAGAAAGCTTTACAGCATTACCCTGACCCTGGCGCTGGTGCTGGCGGTATTCGCCTCCATCGTGGCGGCCTTGGCGTTGTCCAGGCGTCTGGTCCGGCCGTTGTTGACGCTGGCGGCCGGTACTCAGGCGGTGGGAGTGGGCGATTACCGGCCCTTGCCCGAACCCCCCGAACGCGACGAGGTCGGCCAGCTTACGCGTTCGTTCAACGCCATGACGCGTCAGTTGGACGAAGCACGCCACATGGTCGAGAACAACCGCCTGCAGTTGGAGCGGTCCAATGTTTACCTCGAGTCGGTGCTAAGTAATCTGTCGTCGGGCGTGCTGGTGTTCGATGAAGGCTTCCGGGTCAGCATGTTCAACCAGGGAGCGCAAAGCATCTTGCGCGCGGACCTGCGCTCGGTCAAAGGCTGCCCGCTTGAGACTGTCGATGGCGCTTTCAAGCTGGCCCAGCTTATCCGCCATGCCTTTGCGGCGCATGCGGCGGTGGGATCCGAGAAGCTTTATTGGCAGCAGCAGTTCGAGCTGGAACTTGAAGCCGCCATGGACAATGAAACCAAGATGCACACCATTACCCTGTTGGCGCGCGGCACGCACCTTAGCGTCGACGGCCGGGGCAATGGATATTTGGTGGTGTTCGACGACATCAGCGAGGTCATATCCGCCAGCCGCACGGTGGCCTGGGGCGAAGTGGCGCGCCGGCTGGCGCACGAAATCAAGAACCCCCTGACCCCCATACAGCTTTCGGCCGAACGGCTGGCCATGAAGCTGGCCGGTAAACTGAACGAATCCGATGCGGCGATGCTGACGCGTTCCACCAATACTATCGTCAGCCAGGTGTCGTCGTTAAAACATATGGTCGATGATTTTCGCGAGTACGCCCGCACGCCGCCGGCGCAGATGCAACCGGTCGACATCAACGGCCTGATTGCCGACGTATTGTCCCTGTACGGCTGGGATCCGGTGGAAGGCACCGTGCGCGATGACAAACATAGTGTCAAAATAGAAGTAGAGCTTGATGCGGGGCTGCCGCAAATCGAAGGCGACCCCACGCAGTTGCGGCAGGTCATTCATAATCTGTTGGCCAACGCGCGCGACGCGGCAACCCAGGAACATGCGCTCGAGGATGCAAGAATTTATGTAAAGACTAAACTTACGGACTCCAGCATTGATACCGAAGACGGACAACCGGCAGTGCGGTTGACAGTTTCAGATAATGGCTCGGGGTTCGAGTCGCGAGTATTGTCGCGGGTGTTCGAACCCTACGTTACGACCAAGGCAACCGGCACGGGGCTGGGCCTTGCCATCGTGAAAAAAATCATCGAGGAGCATGGCGGCCGGATCGACATTGCAAATCGCCGTGAAGGCGGTGCGCGTGTCTCCATACTTCTTACACGACTTGCCAGTATGGCCCCTGTGCTGGACGCGCAAGCGCAGGGGAACGATAATGCGGAAAAAACTTAGGTGATGCTTTATGGCCAGAATCCTGGTTGTTGATGACGAAATAGGCATTCGTGAACTTTTGTCTGAAATTCTTTACGACGAAGGGCACACAGTCGAACTTGCAGAAAATGCGGCGCAGGCACGCGCGGCGCGGCTGCGGGCGCGGCCCGATCTCGTCTTGCTAGATATCTGGATGCCGGATACGGACGGGGTCAGCCTCTTGAAAGAATGGGGCTCGCAAGGCCTGCTCGATATGCCTGTCATTATGATGAGCGGGCATGCCACTGTGGACACGGCCGTCGAGGCCACACGCATTGGCGCCGTCGACTTTCTTGAAAAACCCATTACGCTGCAGAAGCTGCTGAAAACCATTGCAGCCGGCTTGGCGCGTCCCGTGGTCTCGGCAACGGCAGTCGCCGCGGCCCGTGCGCCAGAACGCCGCCCCGACGGCGGCTTGTCGCCGCTGACTACTGTGCCGATGGCATCGTCGGCCGAGCCCGCCTTGATGCCCGAACCGAATAATTCCCTATTGGGCGGCATCGCGCTGGATCAACCCTTGCGCGATGCGCGCGATGAATTCGAACGCATTTATTTCGAATATCATCTGGGGCGCGAAAATCACAGCATGACCCGCGTCTCTGAAAAGACCGGCCTTGAACGTACCCACCTTTACCGCAAGCTCAAGCAATTGGGCATTGACGCTTCGCGCAAAAAACATAATCAATAAGCTTGGTTGAAGGCGCTTGCCTGCCAAGCGCTGCTGAATAACGCGGTCGGGCAAATGCTGGCTTGCACGATGTCTGTTGTGTTACCTTTCGTGTTCCAAAAAACATGAGGTTACAGGTGACGCAATGGAAAAGGCATCTTGGAGGCTGGCGCGCACAGAGCGTTCGCGCGTAATTGGAAAGGGGCGGCTGAACATCGCCGCCGTTTGCGTCGCCGCTGCGCTGGCTGGCCTGCCGCTGGCCTCGCAAGGCGCGGGACTTGATCCCAACGCATTCGTGACCGATGAGTTTCTGGCCAGCCGGGCGCTGGCTCCCATCAATGCTCAATATGCCTATGCGCGCGGCTATACGGGCAAGGGTGTGCTGATTGCTATTGTCGACAGCGGCCTGGACGTCAATCATCCCGAATTCCATGGGCGGATTTCTCCGCAATTGCGGAATTTTTTCAATAGCCTCGGCCCCGAAGATGTGCCGATATAAATCGCGACGGCTCGATCGCAGGGCATGGGACGCACGTGGCGGGTCTGGCCGCCGCGGCGCGTGACGGCCAGGGCATGCATGGTGTGGCCTATGATGCGACGATCCTGCCTTTGCGGGCGATAGGCGCGGATGCGATTCCCTATTCTCCGTATCATGCCATTGACCGGGCCATCCAGGCCGGAGCCCAGGTGCTCAATGGCAGCTATGGCCCGTCGGCGGCGCCGCCTCTCTTTTTGCAAGACTCCACGACAAAACAATGGTATCGCAATCCAACTCACCGAGTTGTTGAGTATGTGCCCGTCGACCACCAGGGGATCCAAACGGAATACGAGGTTTTGAAGGCGGCGGAACAGGCGGACATGGTGCTGGTCTTTGCTGCCGGCAATGAGTTCAGGGATCAACCCATTGCCAGCAAAATCCCTACCGGCGCGTCGATGGTGCCGCTGGTTACGCCGGCCAATACGCATAACGGACAGTACTACCGGTTTCTGGAAGATTTGCCCAGCCTTAGTCTGAACGATCCGGATACCTGGGTTGAGATCAATCCACACGACCCCAGAGTGGCATCGCTGGATTTCTCCGACTTGCAAGGCGCCCTGATTGCGGTTGTGTCGGTGGATCGCAATGGGACGATATCCAGTTACAGCAATCGTTGCGGTGCGGCCGCCATGTGGTGTATTGCGGCACCTGGCGGCGACTTCGATACCGCCGGCTACTCTACAGCCACGAGCCAGTTGTGGTCGACGTATCCCTACAGTTCGTATGCCCAAATGGCCGGCACATCCATGGCTTCTCCAGTGGTTGCCGGTGCGGCAGCGGTGCTGCGGCAGGCTTTTCCGTACATGACTGCGCGCCAGATTATCGAGGTCGTGCTGACCACCGCGAACAATAGCGGCCAATGGGGCGATAAGGCTATTTACGGGCACGGTATGTTGGACCTGGGTAAAGCCGTTGGGGGGCCCGCCGAGTTTGGCGCTGAAGGTTTTCCAAACGTTTTCGACGTCGATACCAAGGGCTATGACTCTCAGTGGAGTAACAATATTTCGGGCTCCGGCGGGCTGATCAAACGTGGTGTGGGCACGTTGACATTGTCGGGCACTAATATTTATACAGGGTCGACCCAACTGGCCGGGGGCAAGCTGGTGGTCGATGGCTCGATTGTCTCTGACCTGCAGGTGGGCAAAGGCGCCGTGCTGGGGGGCTCGGGCAGGGTAGGCAACACTTGGGTCTGGGGCAAAGTTACGCCGGGCAACTCCCCGGGTACCCTGACTGTCGACGGCAATTACACACAGTTTGCGGGTTCGGTGCTTGAGGTCGAGTTCAGTTCAGGGGCGTCGGATCGGCTGGAGGTAACGGGAACAGCCGATATCCAGGGCGGCGAACTGCGGGTTGTGGGCCTGACCGCCGATACGCTGGGCAAGGATTTTACCTTCTTGAACGCGGCCAGCATAACCGCCACCAGTGTGTTCGATACGAGCCGCCTGGGGCGTGCCTTCATTGACCTGACTCCTGTGTTCGGTCCGCCCGGCCTGGCGTCGAGCATTCAGATGCAGGTGCGACGCAATGCCACGCGCTTTGCCGATTTGGCCGTCAGCGGCAACCAGCGCGCGGCGGCCCAGGCCATAGAGAGCCAGGGGCTGGGCGGCGCGGCCTACGATCCAGTGGTCCTCATGCAAGAGGCCGGCATGGCGCCCGGCGCATTCGATCAGTTGTCGGGCGAGATTTACGCCTCAACGCAGTCGGCTTTGGTGGACATTGGCGGCCTGCTGCGTCAGGCTGCGTTTGCCCGTCTTTATCAAGCGGGCCGCGACGGCAGCCCTGCCGGCCAGGCGCAGGGCCGCAGCCCCAGCGGCAACCTGGCGGTTTGGACGCAAGCTCTGGGAAGCTGGGGCGAGCTTGGCGCAAGCAATGACGCCGGCCGCATGACGCGCTCGACGGGCGGCATCATGCTGGGTGGTGATGCGCGGCTGGGCGACAATGCCTGGGCGGGCATGGCGGCAAGCTTCACAGGGTCATCCTTCAGCGCCGTGGGCAACGCCAGCACCCGGGCCGACGGCTATCACCTGACGGCTTATGCCGGCCTTCAGCATGCAGCCTGGGCTTTGCGCGGCGGTGTGTCCCAGTCATGGTACGACTTGCGCACGCATCGATATGTGGGGTATCAGAACTTGGGCAAAGCCAGCAGCAGCCAGCATAGTCGCGCCACGCAACTGTTCGCCGAGGCCGGCTATGCCTTGCAGGTGGGGTCCCGGACAGTGTTGGAACCCTATGCTGGGTTGGCCAGGATGTGGTTGCGCGGCAATGATTTCCAGGAGTCCGGCTCGGCTATTGCCTTGGGCGGCCGCGCCAACAATTTCTCCATTACTTTTTCCACATTGGGCGCACGCGCAACCATGCAGTTGCCGGATGCGGGGCGCTTCGGCATGGAACTGACCGGGGGGCTGGGCTGGCGCCACGCGTTTGGCGACAGGGCCCCTACAGCCAACTTGCAGTTTGCCAGCGGCAATGCCTATACGGTGTCGGGCGCGCCTTTGGCCCGCAATGCACTGGTGGCCGAACTTGGAATAAGCCTGCAGGCATCGGGCACCAGCCGTTTTAGCTTGAGCTACGCAGGCCAGTTCGCGGGTGCAACGCAGGACCACGGAGTTCAGGCGCGGGCGATGTGGGCTTTCTGATACTGGCGTTTATGTTTGCCGATACGGTGTAGCGGCAAGTTTTTGAATCGGGCCGCTTGAAAGCGGCCCGATGGCATTTCAGGGGTTGGGCGGCCGGCGGCTGCGCGAGATGGAATCGACTGAAATGCGGGTCTCGCCGGGTACGTCGCGGCTGCGCACGGAGGCGGGCCGCCAGGCGTGGCCATAGGCCACTTCCAGGCTTAGATGTATCGTGCCGTCCATATGGCGCTGTTTTTCCAGGGCCTCCAGCAAACGTTGCCGCCATGCGCGCCCCGCCAGCCCGCGCTTGCGGTCCGTGGCGGGGTTGCCGCCCAGGACGTGCAAGTCGCCAAGCAGCTTTTCAGGGCTGCGGTAAGTCAGGGTGATGATTTCCTGATCCATCACCGGATCGGTGAAGCCGCGTTCCAGGAGCAGGTCGCCGAAGTCGTGCATGTCGACAAAACCGGGCGTGGCGGTTTGCAGCCCGGCGTCTTCAAGGGCCTGGCGCACTTCTTTCAAGGACCCCGGCCCAAGGCATGAAAACATCACCAGGCCGCCGGTCTTCAGTATGCGCCGCCATTCGGCCAGAACCTGATGCGGTTCGGGGTGCCAGTGCAAAGCCATGTTCGACCAGACCAGGTCAAGGCTGGAAGGATCCAGCCCCGATTGGGCCAAGTCCGCTTCAATGAAATGCGGGGTTCGGGTAGGTTTGTTGCGCAGTTTTTGCCACAGGCTGGGGCGTGCGGCATAGCGTTCTGTAGCGGTTTGCAGCAGTGCCGGGCAGAAGTCCAGCCCCGTGTAGTCGATGTTGGGGAAGCGCGCGCGCAAAGGCTCGATGGCGTGGCCGGCGCCGCAGCCGGCGTCCAGCAAGGTGTTGGGGTCGATGCGGACGTAGCCCAGCCGCTGCAACATGCGTTGCGCGATTTCTCCGTACAGGAACTGCGCTTCGTCCAGAGGGTTGCGCCGGGCAAATTGCTGACGGACATGAACCGGGTTCAGGGGCAGGGTAGGGGGCTGTGACATATTTGCGTTTCGGGGCTGGCGGCGCGATAGCAATCGTGCTTAGATACACGGCCGGATTTGGCCGGGCGTATTTGGGAAAACACACCTATTATGGCTTATACATGGCTTGGGCGCGAATCCAGCCGCTTGTCCTGGCAAGCCGGTGTTGCAGCGGTTCGCCGGCATTATCGGGCTGCGCTAGGGAAAATTCCTTCCAATTGCCCCTTGTGCGCCGACGCCGCGCAGGGCGCGGAACTATGCCTCGCCTGTGCCCAGGATGTCGTGGCCAGCATGCGCGGCGGGCATCCGCGTTGCCCCGTGTGCCGGCTGCAACTGGATCAGGGGGGCGGATGCCCCGACTGCGCGCGCCAGGCACCCGATTTTCATCGCGTGGTGGCGGCCTTCGACTATGCCGGGCTGGGCGAGCTGCTGATTGGGCAATTCAAGGCTGGCCGCCATTTTTCTCATGCCCGCTTTCTGGCTGGCATGCTGGAGCGGGAAGTACGGCATATCGGCTCGCCGCTGCCAAGGCATACAATCCTGGTTCCGGTGCCGGCCAGCCGGGCGTCCATTGTGCAGCGTGGCTTCAACCCCGCAGCCGAGCTGGCCCGTTATTTGGCCCCTTGCCTGGCCTTGCGCCGCCGGCCCGGCCTGCTGGTGCGCAGCCAGGAGGGCGGGCGCCAAACGCATCTGGGACGTACCCAACGCGCGCGGCAAGCGCCAGGGCTGTATCGCTGTACCGCACGCGTCGATGGTGCCACCATTGCCGTGGTCGACGATGTCCTGACGACCGGCAGCACCCTCAATGGCATTGCGCGGCAGTTCCGGGCGGCGGGGGCGGCCGAGGTCTGGGGCCTGGTGCTGGCGCGTACGCCTTATCGATAAACTTACTGGATCACGTTTATGTTTCACATTGTGCTCGTCTCGCCGGAAATTCCGCCCAATACCGGCAATGTCATACGCCTGGCCGCGAACACTGGCGCAACGCTGCATCTGGTGCGGCCGCTGGGGTTCGATCTGGACGATAAAAAGCTGAAGCGGGCGGGGCTGGACTATCACGAATGGGCCAGTGTGCAGGTGCACGACGACCTGGAGCAGGCGCTGGCCTCCACCGGCGCCGGCGCAGCGCGGCGGTTTGCCATGACGACAAAAGGCTCGCGGCTGATTGGCGAGTTTCAGTTTTCGGCGGGCGACGTTTTTGTGTTCGGACGTGAAACCGCGGGCCTGGCCGACGAGCAGATGGCATTGTTCGAGCCGGCGCAACGAGTGCGCTTGCCCATGCTGCCGCAGCAGCGCAGCCTGAACTTGTCGAACTCGGTGGCGGTGACTATATTCGAGGCCTGGCGGCAGGCCGGCTACGAGGGCGGCGTTTAACCTATACCCATGTCAAGCACGCACCTTGTCGGTTTCGCGTGCCTTTCGCATAAGCAATGCCCTGCGCGTTCGCGCTTGTTCCGAAAACGGAATAAAAATTCTGGATTTATTACTGGCCGGCTTGCGGCGTTTCGGCCTTGGCTTCGCGCGAAAGCAGGTCGGAGACCGCCTGGCGCGGCGAGACTTCGTCGAACAACACCTTGCAGACGGCTTCGGTAATGGGAAGATCAATGCCGTGCTTGCGCCCCAAGGCCAGGGCGGCGCGGGCGCAGCGTACGCCTTCGGCCGTCATGCCGCTGGCAAGTATGTCTGTCAGGGCTTGCCCTTGGCCTATGGCCAGCCCTACCTGGCGGTTGCGCGATAGATCGCCGGTGGCGGTCAGCACCAGGTCGCCCAGGCCGGTCAGGCCGGAAAATGTCGTAGCCTGCCCGCCCAGTGCCAGGCCAAGGCGCTGCATTTCGGCCAGGCCGCGCGTGATAAGGGCGGCGCGCGCGTTGGTGCCCAGCCCCAGCCCGTCGGAAATGCCGCAGGCAATGGCCATGACGTTCTTGAGTGCGCCGCCGACTTCCACCCCGACGATGTCCTGGCTGGTATAAATGCGCGCGGCGCGGCCGTGCAAGGCCTGGATGGCAAGGTCGGCCACTTCTTCTTGCTGGCTGGCCACGGTAAGCGCCACAGGCAAGCCCTGGGCGACTTCGCGGGCAAACGAAGGGCCCGACAGCACGCCCAGCCCGGGCAAGGCGTGGCCGCTGAATGCTTGTTGTACGATTTCGTGCGGCAGCAGGCCGCTTTCTTGGTGAAAACCTTTGCAAGTCCACAGTACGGCCGGCCGTTTGTCCGGGAATGCAGCCATGGCCTGGTCCAACTGGGCGCAGATGTCGGCCAGGCCGGCCACGGGCACCCCCAGGATAATCAGTCCTTGGCCGGCGCTGGCGCCGCAGGCATGCGCCACGGCTTCGGTAAACCGGCTGGTGCAGCGCAGGCTTGCCGGCAAAACCACGCCTGGCAAGTAGCGCTGATTGATGTGCGTGGAATCGATGGCCTGGGCGGTCGCGGCGTCGCGCGCCCAGAGCAGGGTGTCGGCGTTGGCGCTGGCCAAGGCCGCAAGCGCCGTGCCCCAGCTTCCCGCGCCAAGCACGGCAACGCGGGTCTGGGCGGGAAGCGGGGACATCATGCGCTTACTGGCGGGTTACGCCAGGAGGCAGCACAATGCCCGAGTCCTGAGAGCCTTGCTCTTGTGCGATTTGCGCCACGCGCTCTTCGTACAAATTCTGGAAGTTGACTTCGGCCAAGTGCAGCGCCGGCAGCGATGTGCGGTTGATGAGGTCGGCCACATTGGCGCGCAGATACGGATAGAGCATGGTGGGGCAGACTATGCCCAACAGCGGATCCAACTGTTCCTCGGGGATGTTGGACGCTTCGAAAATGCCGGCTTGCGTGGCTTCGACCAAGTACATGACCTGCTCTCCGATGCGTGTCGTAACCGTGGCGGTAACCGTGCTTTCGTACACGGTGTCGGCCAGGCGCTGGCCGCCGACCTTGATGGAGACTTCGACGGCGGGGCCTTCCTGTTCCAGGAAAATTTGCGGTGCATTGGGCATTTCAAGCGAAATGTCCTTGACGTAAGTACGTTGCAGACCGAAGCTTGGGTCCTGGTTTTCTTGGTTGCTTTGATCCTGATCGGCCATGAGTTTTCCTGTAAATAACGTTTGGGCGCGTAAGCGCGGTGGCAGCGTTAGCTGTTGAGCAAGGGGATGAGTCCGTTGGCGCGATCCAGCGCGGCCAGATCATCATAACCGCCCACATGGGTGCCGTTGATGTAGATCTGCGGAACGGTGCGCCGCCCGGTGCGTTCCATCATGACGGCGCGCTGTTCCGGGTGGCTGTCGACGCGGATTTTTTCAATTTCAGCCACGCCGCGCTGTTTCAGCAGCATTTCGGCGCGAATGCAATAAGGACATACTGCGGTGCAGTACATGGTGACATTGGACATGAAAGCCTCGATATGAAATAAAAAGTCGGAGCTTCAGGCTTTTTTGCTTAAAGGCAGCCCGGCTTCGGCCCAACTGCGCAAGCCGCCCTGCAGGCTGACGGCTTCGGTAAAGCCTTGCTTGCGCAGTGCGCCGGCAACGCGGCCCGATTCGCGGCCCTGGTCGCAGAACACGATTATTGGCTTGTCCTTGGGCAGGGTGTTGGCCTTGCTTTCAATATCGACGGCCGGCAAGTTGCGGGCCTGGGGGATGGTTCCGGACTTGAACAGTTCGGCCGAACGCACATCGACAAAGATGCCGTGTTTCTGGTTGGCCAATTGCACGGCCTGTTGAACAGCCACCGGATTGCCGGCGCGGCCTTTGCCCAGAGTGGGCCACAGCAGCATAGCCCCTGACACCAAGGCTATTAGTACAATATAAAGGTTATTCTGACTAAGAAGAAAATCCACGATTCGTCCTGATTTGGCTCTCGAAATAAGAGTTGACTATATCAATTATAAAATGGGGCCGATAATTCAACTTTCAAGTAGGTTTTTAACATGCATAAACTCGTGCTCATGCGCCATGGCGAAAGCCAGTGGAATCTGGAAAATCGCTTTACGGGGTGGAAGGACGTCGACCTTACCGAAACCGGACGCACGCAGGCCTGGCAGGCCGGCGAACTTCTGAAAAAAGAAGGGTATGAATTCGACCTGGCTTTCTCTTCTGTCCTGAAACGGGCCATCCGCACGCTGTGGATCGCGCTGGACGCCATGGACGCGATGCATACGCCCATTGGCCTTAGCTGGAGACTTAACGAGCGCCATTACGGCGCCTTGCAAGGACTCAACAAGGCCGAGACGGCCGCCAAGTACGGCGACGAGCAAGTGCTGATATGGCGCCGCGCCTACGCCATCGCGCCCGAGCCTTTGTCGCTGGACGATCCGCGCCACCCGCGTTTCGATGAGCGCTACGCCAAGATCGAAGCCGGAAAACTGCCGGCCACCGAGTGCCTTAAAGACACTGTCGAACGCGTCGTGCCGTTCTGGAACGACTCCATCGCGCCGGCTTTGCGCTCGGGGCGCCGTGTCCTGGTGGCCGCCCATGGCAATAGCTTGCGTGCGCTCATCAAGCACCTGGACTCCGTTTCCGACGAAGACATCGTCAATATCAATATTCCAACCGGCCAGCCGCTGGTTTACGAGCTGGACGACGATTTGCGCCCGATCCGCCATTATTATCTGGGCGATGCGTCCGAAATCGAAGCGGCAATGGCGGCCGTTGCTGCGCAAGGCCAGGCTAAAAAGGGCTAGGGCTAATATGCGGCGTTTGCTGGGCGGTGTTTTGCTGACTATGTGCTTTGGGGCTGCCTGCGGCGCCGACACGCCCAGCGCCCTGGCCGCGCGCCAGGAACAGGCCAAGAAGCAGCAGGCCGAACTCCGTTCGGGCATCAGTGCGCTGCAAAAAGAAATCGACAGCCAGGAAGTATCGCGGCGCGATGCCGCCAGCGATCTCAAAGAATCCGAGTCCGCCATCTCCAGCATCAATCTTCGCCTTGCCGAGTTGGCGCGGCAAAAAAAGCTGGCGGACGATGACCTGGCGAAGCTGTCCGGCCAGATAGCCGGCCAGGAAAAACTGTTGAAACGGCGCCAGGCCGACCTGGCCGATCAGTTGCGAGCCCAATACGCCAGCGGTTTGTCGCCTTGGGCGGCGCTGCTTTCGGGCGACGACCCCCAGGCAATCGGCCGCGACCTCAGCTACTTTGGCTATATCTCCCAGGCCCAGGCCAAGGCGGTGGGCGCCTTGCGTACCGCCATTCAGGACCTGGCGGCGTTGCAGGACAAGTCCGAGGCGCGTAAAAAAGAACTGGCCGAAGTAGAAAGCGAAACCGTGGGGCAGAAAAAAAAGCTTGAAGAGCAGAAACACGAGCGGGAAAAGGTTCTGGCCCGCATTCAAGAGCAACTGGAACGCCAGCGCGCGCAGGCGGATACCCTGGAGCGTAACGACAGGCGGCTTGGACGCCTGATCATGGGGCTGGATGCAGAAATAGCCCGCCTGGCCGAAGAAGCGCGCAAGGCTGAAGAAAAGCGCAAGGCCGAAGAAGCCCGCCGCGCCGAAGAGGCTCGCAAGGCAGCCGAGGAAAAGCGGCGCGAACTGGAACGGCAGCGCAAAGCGGCACAAGAAGCCGAGCGCGCGGCTCGCGCGGCCCAGGCGCAGGCAGCGCAGCGCGAACAAGACCAAGAGCAGGCCCGCGAGGCACGCGTGCAAGTAGAGCGGGCTCGAGCCCAGGCCAGGGCGGCCGAGCAGGCCGAGCGCGAGCAAAACCGGGCCAGTGCCGAAGCCCAGCGCAAACCGCCCGCGCCCGCATCGCAACCCCAGGCTGCGCCGGGCCTGGAACCCGAGGGCGGCTTTACCGGCTTGCACAAGGGCTTGAAACCGCCGGTCGCCGGCGAAATCCAGGGCAAGTTCGGCGCGCAGCGTCCCGATGGGGGCGTATGGCGCGGTATTGTGCTGCGTGCCAACGAAGGCACCCAGGTGCGGGTCGTGGCACCGGGACGGGTGGTTTATGCGAACTGGCTCAAGGGGTTCGGCAATATCATTATTGTGGACCACGGCAATAAATATTTAAGCGTTTACGCCTACAACCAAAGCCTGCTGAAAAAAGTGGGCGATGTGTTGCACGGCGGCGACATCCTTGCCACGGTCGGGGCGACGGGGGGCCAGGTCGAACCGGGCTTGTACTTCGAAATCCGGCATAATGGTTTACCGGTCAACCCTCTGCTTTGGTTAACGCATTAATTTCGTTACTATTTGGCTGTGGGCTGGCGCTTGCAAAGCGCCATTGATTACATAATTACTTCAGGAATGTGCATGGGCACCCGCAGAATACGTAGTTTCAGTTTGGTCGTAATAGGCGCAGTTGGCGGCATTCTTTTAAGCCTGGGCATTTCCGCGGTGGCGCAGCGGGGCGAGCCTTTGCCGCTCAAAGAGCTGCAGCAGTTCGCCAATGTCTTCGCCGCCATCAAGGCAAGCTATGTCGAACCTATCGGCGACAAGAAACTGATCAATGATGCCATCAAGGGCTTGTTCGACGACCTCGATCCGCATTCCGCCTACCTCGACGCCGAGGCTTTCAAAGAAATGGAAGCCATTACGCAAGGCGGCTTCGGCGGCCTGGGCATCGAGATCGGCAGCGAAGATGGCATGCCCAAGGTGATTGCGCCCATCGAAGACACTCCGGCCGCGCGCGCCGGCATTTTGTCGGGCGACCTGATCACGCAAATCAACGGCAAGCCCACCAAGGGCATGACGCTCAACGACGCCATCAAGCTGATGCGCGGCGAACCGAAAACATCGATAGTGCTGACCATCAAGCGTGCCGGGCAAGACAAGCCGCTGGTCGTCAAAATCGTGCGCGACCTCATCAAGGTGCGCAGCGTGCGCAGCAAGATGCTGCCCGACGATATCGCCTATGTGCGTATTGCCCAGTTTCAAGAGCACACCACTTCCGACCTGGTCAAGCAGTTGCGCACCCTGGCCGAAAAGAAAACGCCTAAAGGCCTGGTGCTCGACCTGCGCAACGACCCGGGCGGCCTGCTGGATAGCGCCATAGGCGTGTCCTCGGCCTTCCTCAAGCCAGGCGTCATGGTGGTCTCCACCAAAGGGCGCATTCCTTCGGCCAACCGCGAATATTTCGCCAAGCCGGCCGACTACGAACGCGGCTACTCCAGCGGTGAAGCCGGAATGGTGGCAAGCCTGGCAGAATGGACCAAAACCGTGCCGATGGTGGTGCTGGTCAACGTCGGCTCGGCCTCGGCCTCTGAAATCGTGGCCGGTGCGCTGCAGGACCACAAGCGCGCCAAGGTCATGGGCAACCGCACCTTCGGCAAGGGCTCGGTGCAAAGCGTGCTGCCGCTTAGCGAAGATACCGGCATCAAGCTGACCACGGCGCGTTACTACACGCCTAGTGGCAAATCCATACAGGTAACCGGCGTAGTTCCGGACATTACCGTCGACGATACCGCCAAGGGCAATTTGTTCCGCTTGCCGCGTGAGGTCGATTTGCAGCACCACCTTATCAATGGTGCTTCGCCGGAAAAAATCGCGGCGGCCGCCGAGGGCGAAGAGTCTGAAGTACCGCCCAATAAAGACGCCAAGATGTTCGAATTCGGCGGCGCCGACGACTTCCAGCTTGAGCAGGCGGTCAACTTCCTGGAAGGCAAGTCGGTCAAGCAAAACGACCCCAAGGTAGTTGCCAAGGCCGACAAGGCCGCCAAGCCGGCTGCCGGTGCCGCGGTATCCACAGACAAAGATAAAGCGGCTCTGCCGCCCGAGGTCGTCGTGCCTGAAAAAAAAAGTGACCCCAACGCAAACCCGGTGACGCCGCCCGGCGCTCAAAAGACCGAGCGCTACCGCCTGACACCGGACGGGATGATTAAAGTCGAGTAATGGACGACGGTCATCTGCTGCGGTATGCCCGGCATATTCTGCTTGATGAGCTGGGCATCGAGGGGCAAGAGCGCTTGCTTGCCTCGCGGGTCCTTATTGTTGGGGCGGGCGGCCTGGGTTCGCCTGCTGCTTATTATCTGGCTGCGGCAGGGGTGGGCCAGCTTGTCCTGGCCGACGACGACGACGTCGAACTAAGCAATCTGCAGCGGCAGATTCTGCACACGACGGCCCGCGTGGGCTGGCCCAAGGCAGAATCGGGCAAGCTCGCGCTGGCCGAGCTGAACCCTGGTGTAAAGGTTCAGGCCAGGGTGCAGCGCCTGTTGGGGCTGGACCTGGACGATGCCGTCGCCGGCGTGGATATTGTGCTTGATTGCTGCGATAACTTCGCCACGCGCCACGCCGTCAACCGCGCCTGCGTCAAACACCGCAAGCCATTGGTTTCCGGAGCGGCCATTCGTTTCGCAGGGCAGGTCAGCGTGTTCGATATGCGCAGCGACGACGCTCCCTGCTATCACTGCCTGTTTCCCGAAGCCGACGAAGCCGAAGAGCTAAGCTGCGCAACGACGGGCGTGCTGGGCCCGCTGGTGGGGATTATCGGCAGCATGCAGGCCGCCGAAGCCATCAAGATACTGACCGGCATGGGCGAGTCGCTGGCGGGCCGCCTGCTATGCCTTGACGCGCTGACCATGCAATGGAACAACGTGCGCTTCCGGCGCGACCCGCAGTGCCCGGTGTGCAGCCACCGCGGCTGACGCGTCGTGGCCAAAGCCCAACTATAAATCCTGTTTATAAGTTGTTATTAATCGGCCGGGCTGGTTATTGCCCTTCCGGGCGACGATACTGCGGAGTGCTGGCGTAGCGAATGCCTGGCGGCCGATCCCTGTTCATTGATGCGGCTTTGCAGTCCGTGCGCCTCGTTCGAATAATTAACAATAAGGAGGCATTGCCATGAGGTCGTTCTTTCGATTTTTCCTGGCGTTTCTCGTCATGCTGGCAGGCAGCGCCAATGCCGCGTCGACATCCAAACCGCTTGAAGTCATTGTTTTCCCGGGGGGCTTCAATTGGCCTATCTGGGTTGCGCAGGACAAAGGCTTTTTTGCCGACAACCACGTTTCCATTAATGTAACGCCCACGCCCAGTTCGTCGTTTCAATTGTCCGGCTTGATCGACGGCAAGTTCGACATTGCCATGACGGCATTCGACAATCTGGTGGCATACCGTGAAGGACAGGGCGAAACGGACAAAGTGGGCCCCGACCTGGTTGCGGTCATGGGGGCGGACCGCGGTTTCTTGAAACTGGTCTCGGTCCCCGAGGTAAAGGCTATTGCGGACCTGCGTGGCAAGACGGTATCGGTCGACGCGCGCAACACCGGCTATGCGGCGGTTCTGTTCGAGATGCTTGACCGTGCCGGTTTGCGCGAGCCCGACTATACGGTGGTAAGGGCGGGCGGGGTTCTGCAACGGTTCAAAGAATTGCTCGAGAAAAAGCAGGCCGCCACTATGTTGATATCGCCGTTCGAAGTGCCGGCCCAGGCGCAGGGCTTTCATGTCCTGGGCGTAGCGTCCGAAATGTTCGGCGCATACCAAGGATTGGTTGCCGGAGCGCGGCAGTCGTGGGCGCAGCAAAACCGGGATCGGCTGGAAGGCTATATACGTGCCTATGTGCAGGCCGTGGAATGGTTGTACGATCCCGCCAATCGCCAGGAGGCATTGAGCATCTTTGTAAAGCACATGCCCAATACAACGGACCAGGCGGCGCAAGCGATCTATGGCATATTGCTTGACCCCAAGACGGGCATGCAGCGCAAGGCGGCCATCGAACTGCCGGGAATGGAACAAGTATTGAAATTACGCAGCAAGTGGGGCCAGCCCAGGCGCGAACTTACCGATCCGCTGAAGTATTACGATGCAAGCTTTTATGACGCCGCGCTGAAGCACTAGAAGCCTTTGCCAAGGGCCTGCCGTCGTGGGCCCGTTTATTGGCCTTGCCTAAAGTCCCAATAAAGCCAGGTGCTGCATGTAGCCGGCGGTGGGCGGGGCCTGCCAGTCTGTTTGCGTATAGCGCAGCCAACGTCCCTGCACCCAAAGCATGAGCATGTTGGCGTAGGTGGCGGCCTCGGTTGATTCGCGCAGCTTGTTTGCGTTGATGGCTGTTTGGGCGGCATGGCGCAAGATGGTTTCAATATCGTCAATAAGCGCATTGACCAGGCCTTGCAGCCGCGGATGCTCCATTACCAACGCTTCGCCGGTCAGTACGCGGGTCAGGCCGGGGTGTCTCTCGGTAAACAACAACAGCGCATAAAGCTGCTTGCGTAGTTGCTGGCATCCGTCGGGCTCGGTCGCGCAGATGTGGTTCAGGTCTTCCAGCAATTGAGCTTTGGCCAGGTCGATCAGGCTTTCGAATATATTGGCTTTGCTGGGGAAATGCCGGTAAAGCGCCGCTTCGGACTGGTCAAGCTGCTGGGCCAGCGCCGCCGTGGTGATGCGGTTGGCGTGCGGCTGTTCCAGCATGCGGATCAAGGCCGTCAGTATTACCGTCTTTTTGCTGTCGGGACGATCGAACATGCTGGCTGCCAAAGAGAGTGGGCGCGCGGCTTAGCCGAGCAAAAGCCGGCGGCCGGTCAGCAGGTCGCCAAGTGAGTTGATGCGCAAATCCACATAGCTGTCGCGGCCGTTGCGCAAGTTCGAGAAAGGCGTGCCGGGATGGTAAACATAAACCGTGCGCATGCCCAACTGCTTGGCGCTTTTGAGATTCTTCAGGGTGTCTTCGATGAGGACGGTCCGCGAGGCCGGCACGGCCACCCTGGCCAGCACTTGCTTCATCAAGGCCAGCGACGGCTTGGGCCGCATCTGGCCTTGCAGCGACATGTGGTCGATGGCCCACAGGCTTTCGAACTGCTGCAGTATGCCCAGTGTTTTGAGCACCGTGCGGGCATAGTGCAAAGGGGCGTTGGTAAGCAGGATCTTGCGGCCTTGAAGGCGGCTTAGCTTATAGGGCAGGGCCGCTTCGGCGTGCACCAGCGACGGAATGTCGAAAGAGTGGCTAAGGTGCAGGAACTCGCGCGCATCGATGCCGTGATGCTTTACCAGGCCGATGACGGTTGCGCCATAGCGCTTCCAGTACTTGGTGCGCAGCATGTTGGCGGTGTCTTCGTCGACCTGCAGGCTGGCGACGACCGCCGCCGTCATGCTTTGGTCGATAACCTTGAAGATGGCCCGCGACGAATCATGCAGGGTGTTGTCCAGGTCGAACAGCCAGACGGGATCGTCCGAGCAGGGCCGCCAGATATTGTGCCGGCATGGATGCGGCGCGGCCGGTCTGCGAAGCGCGCGCATGGCGTCAGTGCGAACTGATCATGGTGCCCACGCCCTGGTCGGTAAGTATTTCCAGCAGCAGGCAGTGCGGGACGCGCCCGTCCACGACATGTACCGAGGTGACCCCGTTGCGCGCGGCGTCCAGCGCCGACGAGATCTTGGGCAGCATGCCGCCGGAAATCGTGCCGTCGGCAAACAGTTCGTCGATGGTCTGGGCCGACAGGCTGCGCAGCAGATTGCCGTTTTTGTCGAGGACGCCCGGTGTGTTGGTCATCATGACGAGCTTTTCCGCGCCCAGCACTTCGGCCATCTTGCCGGCCACGAGGTCGGCATTGATGTTGTAGGCGCGCCCGTCTTCGCCATAGCCTATCGACGAGATCACGGGGATGAACTGGTCGTCCTGCAGGGCCTTGACGACAGCCGGCTCGATGCGGGTAATGTCGCCCACATAGCCGATGTCCAGCCATTCGCCCGGCTTATTCTGGTCCGCCAGCAATTTTTTCCTGGCCTGGATCAGGCAGCCGTCCTTGCCGGTAAGCCCCACCGCCTTGCCGCCCGCTTCATTGATCATCATGACGATGTCTTGCTGCACTTGGCCGCCCAGCACCCATTCGACCACTTCCATGGTTTCGGCGTCGGTGACGCGCATGCCCTGAATAAAGGTGCCTTCTTTGCCTATGCGCTTGAGGGCGTCGTTGATTTGCGGCCCGCCGCCATGCACCACCACGGGGTTGAGGCCCACCAGCTTAAGCAGCACGACGTCGCGTGCAAAGCTGCGTTGCAGTTCTTCTTCGATCATGGCGTTGCCGCCGTATTTCACGACCACGGTCTTACCGTGAAAGCGGCGAATATACGGCAGGGCCTCCGACAGCACGTCGGCTTTGACCGTAGGCGAATGGGCGGAGGTGTCGGACGACGAAGTAGTCATGGCGCGATAGAGTAAAAAGGTGGCGTAAAAAAACCGGGAGCAGCAGGCCGGCTCCCGGGCTTTATGATTCTACTGAATTTTACCGGCAAGGCCAGTGCCCGGCGCTTAGCCGGCCAGCGCTTTTTCGACGGTGCTTCTGAAGGCGACTTTGTCGTAGTTGCCCAGGTAGCGCTTGATGATATGCCCTTGCTTGTCGATAAGAAAGGCCGTGGGCGTAAGCTGCACGTCGCCGAAGGCCTTGGCGATCTTGCCTTGCGAGTCGATGGCCACGGTAAAGGGCAGCTTGCGAGTGTCGCTGTAGTTCTTGACGTAGTTGGGCGGGTCGTACTGCATGGCCACGGCAATGACGTCGTAGCCCTTGGGCGACATGTCTTCGTAGGCCTGGACCGTGTCCGGCATTTGCTGGATGCACGTTACGCAGCTGGTGGCCCAGAACTTGACCAGCACTACCTTGCCGCGCAAGTCCTGGGTGGAGATTTGCTGACCCGTAAGCGACGTGAAGACGACGTCTGGCGCGGTCTTGGCCGTACCGGCAAACTGCCAGTAGCCCAGGCCGGCAAGGGCGACAACGGCGATCAGGGATATAAGTGCTTTTTTCATTGGATAGGTATGGTTTCAACAGCGCCTGAACCGCTGCCGGCAGAGCTTGCCGGGGGCGCCGAAGAAGAATCTTTGTTTTCCACGGGCGCGGGCGGTTGCGACATAAAAGTGCTTTCGCGCGAAACGATTTCGAACAATTTTACTACTTTGTTCACTCCGCTGACACTGGCGGCGGCCTTGGCGGCAAGCTGGCCTTCAGTGTCGGTGACTTTGCCCTGCAAATACACGACGCCGCGCTCGGTCGTGACAACTATGGTGCGGCTGGGCACGTCTTTGGTGTTGATGAGCGCGGTGGTGACCTTGGTCGTCAGCCAGGTGTCGTTGGTGCGCACGCTTAGCGGCGTGACTTCGCCGACGCGCAGTTCGTTGACGACCTGCTTGACCTTTTCAACCCCCTTGGCCGCGGTTCCCGCCTTGTCTTTGTCGGCCTGGGTGGGCACGTCGCCCACCAGCAGGACATGCCCGGCGTAGGAAGAAGCGATGACGCGGGCGGAGTCCGGATTGGCGGCGAAGAGGCGGCGGGTTTCGCTGCCGACTTTCATTTCGATGGACTTGTCTTCGACTTGCTCGCCCGCGGTGCGCCTGTCGGTGGCCACGATGGCCGTGCCGGCGGCGGCGCCGCCGACCACCAGTGCACCGCAGCCGGTCAGCACGGCGGTGCAGGTAAGGCCAAGCGCCAGCAACAGGGCGCGTGAAACTTGTTGGGGGGTGTTCATCAGAGTGTGTCTCCCAAAAGCAGGGCGTCGATACCGTCGCACATGGCATGCAAAAGCACGATATGGACTTCCTGGATACGCATAGTGCGCCCGTGCGGGACGCATAAGTGGATGTCGGGTCCGGATAGCAGTTCGTTGACTTTGCCGCCGTCCTTGCCGGTAAGGGCGATGACGGTCATTTCGCGGTCGTGTGCTGCTTCGATAGAGCGTAAAACGTTGGGAGAGTTCCCGCTGGTGGAAATCGCCACCAGGATGTCGCCCGGTTGGCCCAGGGCTGTGACCTGGCGCTCGAAGATGGCGTCGAAGCCGTAATCGTTGCCTACCGCGGTAAGAATGGAGGTATCGGTGTTGAGCGCCACCCCGGCCAGAGGCAGGCGGTCGCGCTCGAATCGGCCTACGAGTTCGGCAATGAAGTGCTGCGCATCGGCGGCCGAGCCGCCATTGCCGCAAGCCAATATTTTGTTGTTGTTGGCCAGGGCGCCAAACAGTACGTCGACGGCCGCGGAGAGCGGTTCGGACAAGGCGAGCGAACTGGTCTTGAAGGCATCGATAGCATCATCGAAATGCGATGTCATGCGTGAGGTCATATCCATGGCGCGTATTATCTCATGCCCCGCAGGAAAAAAATGTGACCAGATCTAGTGCGCGGTTTGGCTCGTTCGTGCGTTCGGCCGGGCGAAACGGCGCATCAGGACGCGCAAAAGGCGTTTTTTATCCAGGCCAGGCCGCCGGCTTCGATGGCAATAACGTCGAAGCGGCAGGCGGGCGTGCCTTCAAGCCGGCATTGGCGGACCAGGGCGGGCAGCAGCAGGGCGGCTGTATTGACCAAGCGCTGCTGCTTGCGACGGTTTACACTGGCTGCTGCGCCACCGTAGCGAGCGGAGTGCCGATGACGTACCTCGACGAACACCAAAATGGCCCCGTCCAGGCAAACCAGGTCTATTTCGCCCGTTTTGCCGCGCAAATTGCGCGCGACAATGCCAAGGCCGGCCGATTCCAGATACTCTTTGGCCTGATCCTCGGCCCGGCAACCCGCTTTCTGGGTGGGCGAAAGCTGCATTTGTGCCGGCGCGGCGCGTACGCGCGGCTGGCGCGCCGCTTGCTGCCGTTTTTTGCGCCGGCGCACGGCTTTTTCCTGTGCGGCGCGGGCGCGGGCATACGCGGCGCAGTCTTCGTCCATCATGGCTTTACCTCCCGCCCTTTATTCCACTAAATTTATTGCATCATGACCGACACGCCTGAGTTCATTGATTCCAGCTTGACCTGGGAGCGCCTTGCCGAACGCGTGGGGGGCCAATCGTGGCCGCCTTCCACCTTGTATGTGGTGGCTACGCCCATAGGCAATATCGGCGATCTTAGCGTGCGCGCATGGCAAACTCTGGCCCGGTGTGACGTTATTGCGGCCGAGGATACGCGCGCCAGCCGGCCTTTGCTCGATGCCTGGGGCATAAGCACGCCGCTGACAGCGGCCCATAGGCATAACGAGGCGCAGGCGGCGCAGTCCCTGATAGCCCGGCTGGCGGAAGGGGAGCGCGTCGGACTGATTTCCGATGCGGGGGCTCCTGGCGTCAGCGATCCCGGCGCGCGCATTGTGCGCGCGGTGCGCGCGGCCGGCTATGACGTCGTGGCCATTCCCGGCGCCAGCGCCGTCATCACGGCGCTGATGGCCAGCGGCGCCACTTCCGACGAGAATCCGGCTTACGTCTTTGCCGGGTTCGCGCCGCCCAAGTCGATGGCGCGCCAAAAATGGCTGCGGCAATGGTGCGCCGTGCCGGCGCCGGTGGTGCTGTACGAGTCGCCGCACAGGCTCGAGGCCTGCGTGCGCGACCTGCTTACCGTCTGCGGCCCTTCCCGCCTTTTGACGATTGCCCGCGAACTGACCAAGCGTTTCGAACAAGTGGCGACGCTGCCTCTGGAGCAGGTGCCTGAATGGCTGGAAGACGACAGCCATAGAACCCAGGGCGAATTTGTGCTCATTGTCCATGAAGCGATACAGGAAGAGTCCCTGGAGCTGGAAGCGGGGGCCGGCGTACTGCTGGATGCGCTGCTGGAAACGGTTAGCGTGCGCGATGCGGCCCGGGTGGCGGCCAAGGTAACGGGCTTGCCCCGCGATACTCTTTATACGTTGGCTTTGCAGCGGCAGCGCGCCGCGGGAGAGCCGGGGGCCGAAGGTTGACCGGGTGAATCAAGCAGGCAGGCCGGGGCGCCAGGCGGCAAGATCGGCAAACACGCCAGTTCTGGCTTTGCCGCCATCCGTCCTTACCGCGCGGCGACGGCCAGGCTGGGCTGTGTGCCGGTTTGCTGCTGGATGCGCCAGGCGGCGTTGACCGCTTCGGTGCGGCTGGCGTAAGGCCCCATTTGCACTTTGTACAATTGGCCGGAGTTTTGGACCTGTACACGGCCGCTTTCCGATTGGGCCAGGGCCTGGTTCAGCTTTTGCGCCAGGGACTGGGCATTTTCGATGGCGCTGAAGGCGCCAAATTGCAGGTAAATGGACTGCGTGCCCGAACCCTGTTCAGTGACAGTTTCTACAGGTAACGCGCTGCTGGCTGCAAGCGTTGGCGCAGCATCGGGCAACAGACTTTCTGTGCCGCCATCCGAGGCTTCGCCGGACAATACGCTCAAGGCGTCATCGGGAGCCGTGGCTGATGCGGCCGGTATTGCGGCCGTCGTCGGCCCCGGCTCGGGCGCGGCCTGCCGGCTGGGCTGGGCCGGTGCGCTGTTGCCGGCCATGCGCGGGCCATAGCTTCCGCGGGCGATGTCCGAATTGGTGATGGCCTCGACGATGACTTGCCCGCTGCCCGGGCCGATAAGCCCCAGCTTGGCTGCGGCCACATAAGACAAGTCCATGATGCGCGAGCTGTGGAAGGGGCCACGGTCATTGATGCGCACGATGACGGATTTTCCGGTGCTGGCGCGGGTAACCCTGGCGTAGCTGGGAATGGGCAAGGTGGGGTGGGCCGCCGTCATGGCGTACATGTCGTAGGTTTCCCCATTGGCAGTTTTGTTGCCGTGGAACTGGCGCCCATACCAGGACGCCGTGCCTACCTGCCGAAACGGTTGTTCGTCGGATAGCGGCACATAGCGCTTGCCGAATACCACGTACGGTTTGAGGGTGCTTTTAGAGTGGGTTTCGATGCGCGGAACGGCATCCGGAATGGAGTCGACGTCGGGCGAACTGGTGCCTGGGCCGTCGTTTTGGTAGTAGCCGCCGCCGCGCCGCGCGGACCCCGATGTGCCGCAGCCGGCCAGTATGGCCGCGCAGCATAGTGCGGCCACCGCGGCAAGGAGGCGCGCGCGGATCATGGGATTTCGGTGGGCGGCTGGTTACGATGCCGCACCAGCAGCGGAGAATGGTCGGCAAACTGCCTGGCCAGTTGTTCGGTGACGTAAACCGAGCGGTGCTGGCCCCCCGTGCAGCCGACGGCGACGGTCAGGTAATTGCGCGTATCCTGCATGTAAAGTGGCAGCCAGCGCCGGATAAAGCTGGCAATGTCGTCGATCATGGTCTCTACGCTGCCGAATTGGCTAAGCCATTGCGCAACGGCATCGTCCCGGCCTGTCAGCGGGCGCAAGGCCCGGTCGTAATGCGGGTTGGGCAGGCAGCGCACATCGAAGACCAGGTCGGCGTCGCCGGGTACGCCGCGCTTATAGGCAAAGGACTCGAATGTCAGTACCAGCGCGGCCCTGTCGGCCTGGATCAGGTCGCGCATCCAGGCGCGCAATTGGCCTGGAGTCAGGTCCGAGGTGTCGATGACATGTTCTTGTTCGCGCAAAGGGGCAAGCAGTTCGCGTTCGGCCTTGATGCACTCTTGCAGCGACGGCGACTTTCCGCCTTGTTGCAACCGGTCGGTAAGGGGATGGCGGCGGCGCGATTCGGAATAGCGCTGCATCAGCGTGTTGTCGCTGGCATCCAGAAAAATGACCCGCATTTCGGTGCCCATGGCGCGCAGCGCGGTAATGACGTCGGGCAGCTCGTCGAATTCGCCCGGCGAGCGCACGTCGATGGCGACGGCAACGCGTTCAAGCCCGTCCTCGCGCGTGCTGGCGATGAAGTCGTGCAGAAAACGCACGGGCAGGTTGTCGACGCAGGTATAGCCCGAGTCTTCAAGCAGACGCAGGGCGACGGACTTTCCCGAACCCGAAATTCCTGTAATCAGAACGACTTTCAGCATGGCAATGAAGAGGGCCTGTTAAAAAAGCCTGCTTTGGTTACAGCAGGTCTTTTTATATTGTATCGGACACCCATCCTATTCCGGACGGCTGTTTTCCATGATGGCCAAGGCCTGGCGCTCGATGAAATCGCCCATGGTGTCGATGCCGCGCAGAGTCAGGATGGTGTTTCGTACAGCGGCCTCGACCAGGACGGCCAGGTTGCGGCCCGCGGCAACCTGCAGCATGACCCGCCTTACCGGTATGCCCAGGATGTCCTGGGTCAGGTCTTGCACGGGTAGCCGCTCGAATGCGTCGGCGTTGGAGCGGATAAGATGCACGACCAGTTTCAGGCGCATTTTGCGGCGTACCGAGGTTTCGCCGAATATGGTGCGGATATCAAGCAGCCCCAGGCCCCGGACTTCAAGCAGGTTTTGCAGCAAAGGCGGGCAATAGCCTTCGATGATGTTGGGGGCGGTGCGCGACAGCTCGACGGCGTCATCGGCCACTAGCCCGTGCCCGCGCGAGATAAGTTCCAGCGCCAGTTCGCTTTTGCCCAGGCCGGACTCGCCGGTAATGAGCACGCCCAGGCCCAGGACATCCATGAACACCCCGTGCGCCGTGGTAACGGGCGCCAGCCGCTTGCCCAGGTAGATGCGCAGCAGGTCGATAAGCTGGGCTGCATCGATGGGTGTGGAAAGCAGGGGAATGTGCTGCGCATTGCAGAAGTCGCGCAGGTCGTCGGGCACGGGCAGGTTTTCGGCCAACAGGATGGCGGGGACGCCGCCGGCAACCAGGTCTTCTAGGTGGTGGACGCGGCGCTTGGGCTCGAAGCGGGCGTAGTACTGGAGTTCTTCGCGTCCGAACACCTGGATGCGCGCCGGGTGGATCAGGTTCAGGTGGCCGACCAGGTCGGCGCTGTGCATGCCCTGGTTGGGTATGACCTTGTCGCCTGAGCCGGCGCCGGCTATCCAGGTGAAAGCGATTTTTTCGGCGTTGTCCCTAACGAGTTCTTGGACGGTTAGCATGGTGGCTGGCTCGGTTTACTCGTCTGCGTCGGTGGTCAGCAGCCGATGGATGGCGACAACGTCGGTTTCGGTGGCCAGGGCCTGCCGCAGCGCCGGGTTGGAAACCAGCTTGGCGATTTCGGCCAGCAGGTCCAGGTGCAGTTGGGTGGCTGTTTCGGGTACCAGCAGAAAAAACAGCAGGCTGGCCAGGCGCCCGTCGCTGGGGTCGAACCGTACCGGGTCGGCCAGGCGGATAAAAGCGGCACAAGGTTCTTTCAGGCCCTTGATGCGGCCATGGGGCACGGCAATGTGGTGCCCCAGCGCCGTCGAGCCAAGGCGTTCTCGTGCGATCAGGCTTTGGAAGACTGAAGTGCGTGCGACACCGTGGTGGTTTTCGAAGAGTAGACCGGCCTGTTCAAATGCCCGTTTTTTACTGGTGGCGGCCAGATCGAGCACAATGTTTTGCAGCGGCAAAATACGCGACATTAGGTTCATGGAATGCATTATATAGGGCGTTGCCCTGCTTTATGTCTGCTGATATAACACCGAGGCCCCAATCGTATGTCGATTGAGGCCGCATAGGGTGGATTTCGGAATAGCCTTTACATGATTTTAGCGCAATGCAACGCGAGGCTTTGGCGTTGCCGGCTTGTCATTCAGAGGTTTATTCGACGGGGATTTCCTGCCTTTTCACTGGTTCGTGAGCGTGGTTCTGAACTTTGCTTTTGTACTTTATGACCTGGCGGTCGATTTTGTCGGCTAGCAAGTCGATAGCTGCGTAGAGGTTCTCGTCGGTAGCTTCGCAATGAATATCTTTGCCGCGTAGCCGCATCGTGACTTCGGCCATGTGCTTGAGGCGTTCTATTGAGAGTATGACCTGTGTGTCTATGACATTATCGAAATGCCGCGCAACCCGCGCCATTTTGTTTTTGACATAGGCGTTTATTGCCGGGGTGACTTCCAGGTGACGACCACTAATGCTCAGGTTCATATTGTGCTCTCCTATAAGTAGCTAGCTTGCGCAAAATGCGCGGTTCACGGGGTGGGTGGGTCTCCTTTCAAGTGGTGGCTGAAACTTCAGTGTAAAGCTTATGCAAACTAAAGCAAGGGGTTTCACTCGGGGTTTTTGCGGGTCCGGGGCAGCAAGCCGCGGTAGCGGCGCAGCGTGGGGGCCCATTTTTGCCGCCGGGCCGCCCCAAGGCAAAAAGCGCCCCCTTGGGGGATGAGACCGGACATAGGGCAGTCCCTGCGGACTGCCCTATGCCTGTCGAATCGGAGCGGCTTGCAAGCCGCGACGTGGACAGCAAGCCGCGGTAGCGGCGCAGCGTGGGGGCCTTTTTCCCTTTACATGCGGAAGTTCTTGCCCAGGTACACCTTGCGCACGGCTTCGTTGTCGATGATTTCGCTGGGGTGGCCGTTGGTCAGCACTTTGCCTTCGCTGATAATGTAGGCCCTGTCGCAGATGCCCAGGGTCTCGCGTACGTTGTGGTCGGTGATAAGCACGCCTATATTGCGGCTTTTCAGGAAATGCACAATGCGCTGGATTTCGATGACGGCAATGGGGTCCACGCCGGCAAAAGGCTCGTCCAGCAGGATGAAGCGTGGATGCGTGGCCAGGGCTCGTGCAATTTCCACGCGCCTGCGCTCGCCGCCGGACAAGGATATTGCCGAGTTGCGGCGTATATGCCCGATTTGCAACTCATCCAGCAGGGTTTCCAGCTGCTCGCCTATTTGTTGCGACGACAGGGCCTTGCCGTCGTCGGCCACCTGTAGCTCAAGCACCGCGCGAATGTTTTCCTCGACCGTCAGGCGGCGGAACACGGAGGCGTCCTGGGGCAGGTACGACAGGCCCATGCGGGCGCGCTTGTGCATGGGCATGCTGGTTATCGGCGTACCGTCGATTTCGATGCGGCCCGAGTCGGTGGGGACTATGCCCACTATCATGTAGAAACTGGTGGTCTTACCGGCGCCGTTGGGGCCCAGCAGGCCGACGACTTCGCCGCTGTCGACCGAGAGCGATACGTCATGGACCACTGTGCGCTTGCCGTAGGTCTTGCGTAGGCCCGTGGCGCGCAAGCTGCCATGTTCGGCGCTTGGAGCACGGTTCGAGCCGGCGTGCGGCGTTGCGGAAGAAAACATAAATGGGAATCTTTTGAAAGGGAAAGAGCGTTGACAGGCGCTAGCCTTTGGCTGATTTTTGCCGGCATTCGGCCGCTGCGGCTTCGGCTTTTGCGCCCGGAGAGGCAACCGAACGTACCCGCCCGTTGTTGCCTGTCGCGCCCGACTTGCCGAACGCCTGATAAGTATTGGTTGATTGATTGTATTTGACGCGGTCGCCGCTGATGGTGTCGAAGGGTTTCCCGCAGACGAATTTGGTGACGACGGCATCGCCTATCATTTCGAATTCGTCGGTTTTGCCGTTGTATTCGGCGCGCAGGCCCTTGGCTTCGACTACTTCGAATTTTTCGGGATTTTCCTGGCGCACGAACACCAGGCTGCCCGGAGCGACGGTGGCGGTGCCGTACTGAAAGCCTTCGGGGTCTTCATGCATGACCAACTTATCGGCGCGTAGCGTCATCAGGCCGCGGGTCATTACGACCTTGCCGGTAAACGTGCTTTGTTTTTTGACGTCGTCGTAGTTAAGGGTGTCGGACAGAATAAGCGTGTCGGGAGCGTCGGCCGCCTGTTTTTCGTTCTTGGCGCCTGGCTTGGCCGGTGCGCTTGCAGCGGCTGCCGGCTTGGCGGCGGCTGGATTGCTTGCCGCCCCTTGGGCGGCGGCGGGCGAACACGCCAAAGCGGCAGCGGCCGCAATCAGCCAGCAGCAGGGGGAAACTATGCGGCGTAAAGTCATGGTTTTTTGGGTTCTGTTTTTTTAGTGGTCGAACGGGACTGGGAATCCTGGCCCGATATTTTTACATCGCTGGCGGAGAACACTTTCAGCGTCCGGGTTTTGTTATCGTACCTCATGCCTTTGCCGTTCATGGTGGAATTACCGTTTACGACCACGGCCGGCAAATCGGTGAAGGTAACGTCTTCATCGGGCAGCAAGGTAAGCTGCTGGCTGCGCACGTCCAGTGCGGCGCGATCCTCGTCGGGAAGCCGGTGTAAATGCGCGTCGCCGGTCATGACGACGCGGCTGCCATGCTGGTCCATGACCGCCGTGCGCGAAGTGCCGATGGTAATGGGCGAGCCGGTGCGCTGGCCGATGGCCTTGGTATTGGTGATCTTGTAGGAGTCGTCGTCGGGGTAGTGTTCCATATGGTCGCCTTCCAGGCGATTGACCGCCACGCCTGCAGGGTCGGTGCGTACCATGATGAAATTGTCGGCCCATGAGTCCGGTTCGTGCGTTACCCGGCGCGCGGCTTCGATTCGTACGGCGCGCTGGGTATAGTCGGCGGCCCACCACGTGCTGGCTACCAGGACGAAAAGAAGAAGAATGGCAACAAAGGATGGAATACGTTCTTTCATGCGGATTATTGCGTCACGCCGCCCAGAATAAGCGCATTGGGCCCGAAAAATGTGCGGAGCCGGCCCTGGGCCGCCAGGATGAGGTCGCAGCATTCGCGCGCGGCGCCTTCTCCGCCGCGTTCGGTCGAGACCCAGTGCGCTGCCTGGCGCACATAGGCCGGGGCGGTCGGCGGGGTGGCGGCGAAGCCCACGCGCTGCAAGGCGGCCAGGTCGATGATGTCGTCGCCCATGTAGCCCACCTGGTCCAGGCTATAACCTTGTTCTTGCGCCAGCGCGGCCAGGGCCTGCGCCTTGTCGCGCACGCCCTGCAGTACCAGCGACAGCCCCAGTTCGGCGGCGCGGCGCGCCACGATAGGGCCTTGCCGGCCGGTAATAAGCGCGACCGCGACGCCGCTTTCGCCCATCAGGCGCAAGCCATGGCCGTCCAGGGCATTGAATCGCTTCAGGGTTTCGCCATTTTCGTTGTACCAGAGGCTGCCGTCGGTAAGCACGCCGTCTACATCGAAGGCCATAAGGCGGATCTGGCGCGCGCGTTCTTGAACGGCCGGAGGCACTTTCGCCAGGATCAATACTTCAGCAGGGTGGGGGACGGTGGATGTCTTCATAAATTCAGATTACCTTTGCGGCAAGCAGGTCGTGCATGTGCAGGGCGCCAAGCAGGGCACCGGATGGGTCGGTCACCAGGACCTGGGTAAGGCGGTTCGCATCCATCAGGGTAGCAGCCTCGACCGCCATGGCGTTGGGGGCGACGCATTTCGGATGGCGCGACATGCCGTCGGCCACGGTAAGGCTGCGGATATCGCCATGGCGGACAATAAGCCGGCGCAGGTCGCCATCGGTAAAAATGCCAAGGGGGCGCTTGTTGTGGTCGACGACTATTGTCATGCCCATGCCCTTGTGCGACATTTCCCGCAGGACATCGGGCATGCTGGTGTCGGCCTGCACAATAGGCAGCGCCTGGCCCACGCGCATGATGTCGCTGACATGAGTAAGCAGCCGCCGGCCCAGGGCGCCGCCCGGATGCGAAAGCGCGAAATCCTCGGCGCTGAAGTTGCGGGCCTCAAGGCAGGCTACGGCCAGCGCATCGCCCAGGACCAGGGCCGCCGTCGTGCTGGCTGTCGGGGCAAGGTTCAGCGGGCAAGCTTCCTGTTCGACATGGGCGTTCAGGTGCAGGTCGGCATTGACGGCCAGCTCGGATTGCGGGTGGCCGGTCACAGCCACGAAAGGCACGCCCAGGCGCTTGGCGACCGACAGTATTGTCAGAAGCTCGGGAGCGGATCCGGAGTACGAGATTGCCAGTACGGCGTCCTGCTGGGTAAGCATGCCCAGGTCGCCATGAATGGCTTCGGCGCCGTGCATGAAAAAAGACGGCGTGCCGGTCGAGGCCAACGTTGCCGCGATTTTCTTGGCGACGTGGCCGGACTTGCCGATGCCGGTGACAATGACGCGCCCCGCGCAGCCCAGTATGATCTCGACAGCGCGGCTGAAAGAGTCGTCCAGGCGTGCGTCCAGCGCCTGCAAAGCACTGATTTCAATTGAAAATGTTCGGTGGGCCGACTCCAGGGGATGGGCCCGCGGCGTGGTCGCGGCGTTTTTCATGTCCTGATTTTAAACGCACCTGTAATTAATGTTGGATTTTTGCGGTTTTACTTGCGTCGGCAGGCATGGGCATGCAGCGATTGCCCTTGGATTAGGGTTATAGTTGACCCTGTTTTCAATTCCTTCTGTTTTCGGCGATTTACATGCATATTGATACTGTCGAGTATGTTCGCAGGGCTATTCGTAGTGTGCCCGACTGGCCCAAGCCTGGCGTTGTCTTTCGGGACATTACCCCGGTTCTGCAAGATCCTCGCACCTTCCGTGTCTTGATAGACATGTTTGTTTATCGTTATATGCGCCAAAGGCTGGACCTGGTTGCCGGAATCGACGCGCGCGGCTTCATACTTGGGGCCGTGCTGGCTTACGAATTGAACCTGGGCTTCGTGCCGGTCCGTAAAAAAGGTAAGCTGCCGTTTAAAACCCTGGCGGAAGAATATTCGCTCGAATATGGCAATGCCACCGTCGAAATGCATACCGACGCCGTCAAGCCCGGCCAGCGCGTTTTGCTTATCGACGATTTGATCGCCACCGGCGGTACGATGATGGCGGCGGCCAAATTATTGCAGCGCCTGGGCGCCAACGTGGTTGAAGCCGCGGCCATTATCGACCTGCCCGAACTGAACGGTTCGGCAATCCTTAAAGAAACGGGCATGCCGGTGTTTACCGTGTGCAGCTTTACCGACGCCGAGCCCTGAACAGGCCTTTATAAGCCAGCGCTGATATGTAGGCTACGGCCGGTTTTTTAGAGTAAGCAGTTGCTTGCAATGTTTATAAAAACAAGTGGTATGCCGGGTTGTCCGTTTCGTTCCAGTAAGGATAGCCCAGCGACTCCAGGGACTGCTTGAGTTCTTTCTTGTCGGTGGGCGGCACCTGCATGCCAACCAGAATGCGCGCATAGTCGTCGCCCTGGTTGCGGTAATGGAACAGGCTGATGTTCCAGTTGGGGCTCATGGAGGTCAGGAACTTCATAAGCGCGCCCGGCCTTTCCGGAAACTCAAAGCGGAACAGCATTTCATTCTCGGCCAGCGTAGAGCGGCCCCCGACCATATAGCGTAAATGGGTCTTGGCCATTTCGTTGGACGTCAGGTCCAGCGTGGGTATCCCTTTCTTGATGAGGCCGGCGGCGATGCGCTCGGACTCGCTTAACGAACCGATTTGCAGGCCCACAAACACCTGCGCCGCATTCGAGTCCGACATGCGGTAATTGAATTCGGTTACGCTGCGCTTGCCGATGGCTGCGCACAGCCGCAGGAAGCTGCCGCGTTTTTCGGGGATGGTCAGGGCGAAAAGCGCTTCGCGCGCCTCGCCGACATCGGCCCGGTCGGCTACAAAGCGCAGCCGGTCGAAATTCATATTGGCGCCGCTGGTAATGGCTATCAGCGTTTTGCCTTTCAGTTCGTGCAGCGCCGCGTAGCGTTTGGCTCCGGCCAGCGCCAGTGCGCCGGCGGGCTCGAGCACGCTGCGCGTGTCCTGGAACACATCCTTGATGGCGGCGCAGATGGCGTCGGTGTCCACGGTTATGTAGTCATCGACGTATTGCTTGGCCAGCTTGAAGGTTTCAGAACCCACCAGCTTGACGGCCGTGCCGTCGGAAAACAGGCCGACATCGCTCAGTTCGATGCGCCGGCCCGCTTTGGCGCTGCGTGCCATCGCGTCCGAGTCGGCGGTCTGTACCCCGATGATCTTGATATTGGGACGCAATTGCTTGATATAAGCGGCAACGCCCGCAATCAGGCCGCCGCCGCCGATGGGCACGAAGACGGCGTCGATTTGGTTGGGGTGCTGGCGCAGGATCTCCATGCCTATCGTGCCCTGGCCCGCGATGACATCAGGGTCGTCGAAGGGATGAACGAAAGTAAGCTTTTCCTGTTTTTCCAGATCGAGCGCGTGGGCATAGGCGTCGGAGTAGCTGTCGCCGGCCAGTACCGCTTCGCCGCCAAGGGCGCGTACCGCGTCGACCTTGACCTTGGGGGTAGTGGTGGGCATGACTATTACCGCCCGGCAGCCCAGCCGCTTGGCCGAAAGCGCCACGCCCTGCGCATGGTTGCCGGCCGACGCCGCAATGACGCCGCGCTTGAGCTCGGCCGCGCTAAGGTTGGCCATTTTGTTGTAGGCGCCACGCAGCTTGAAGCTGAAAACCGCTTGCGTGTCTTCACGCTTTAAAAAGACCTTGTTCTGAATTCGCGTCGAGATTTGCGGTGCAAACTCCAGGGGGGACTCGATGGCGACATCGTAGACTTTCGATGTCAGTATGCGTTTCAGATAGTCGGTCGACATAGCTAGTGAAGAAGAAAGGTTAGGGAAATACCTGGATGCAAGTAGATTACCACAGGCGTTTTGCTGTTTAGGCGGCTGGCGCAAGCCATCCATTGAGACCACTAATTCTGTAGACTAGCAGCCATATGGAAATGTGGATTCATGCATCGATTCATTGGTTGTTGGCCACCCTTGCGCTGCCCAAGGTGGGCCTTAGCGCCATCTTCGTTGTCAGCCTGGTGTCGGCCACGCTGCTGCCGCTGGGGTCGGAGCCGGCGGTCTTTGCGTATGCCAAGACGGTGCCGGACATGTTCTGGCCTGCCGTCCTGGCCGCTACTGTGGGCAATACGCTGGGCGGGATCATTACCTACTACATGGGGCTGGCGGCCGAGAAGGCGTTCGAGCGCTGGAAGGAAAAGCACGAGCACGCGGTTGCCGAGCATGGGCAGGCCGCTTCGCACCGTTTGAAGCCGGCGGCGTCGCTGCAAAAAATGGGCGGCCGCTGGCATTTGACTATCAGCCGATGGGTCCACAGGATGGGGCCGTCCGCCATGTTTTTTTCCTGGCTGCCGTTTGTGGGCGACCCTTTGTGCGCGGTCGGCGGCTGGCTGCGGCTTCCCTTCTGGCCGTCGGTCTTTTATATGGCGCTGGGCAAGTTTTTGCGGTATGCGGCCATGACAGCGGGCTTGCTTTGGGTGTTTCCCAACCTGCATTGAGCCGGCCGGCACGGGGCGATGAAGTAAACTTGCGGTTGGATACTGCAATTCCCCTCCCGAGAAGCCATGAACGCCCCTCTAGCTAGCCAGTTGCTTGCCGCTAAGGCCCCCGTCGAGCAAACCCCGCGTTTGCGCGAAATTCCCTACAACTACACGTCTTTTTCCGACCGCGAGATCGTCTTTCGGCTGCTGGGCGATGAGGCGTGGCAATGGTTAAGCGATTTGCGCGGCGAGCGGCGCACTGGGCGCTCCGCGCGCATGTTGTTCGAGGTCCTGGGCGATATTTGGGTGGTGCGGCGTAATCCATACTTGCAGGACGATCTGCTGGACAATCCTAAGCGCCTGCGTTTGCTGATCGAGGCGCTTAACCACCGCCTAAGCGAGATCGATAACCGGCGCGACAGCAGCGATGCCAGTCGCGACAATACTGTGGCGCGCCTGTTGCAGGCCGCGCGCGCTGCGGTGGCCGCCTTTGAAAACGAATTCGAGCAGACGCGCGACTTGCGCAAGCGCGTGCAGCGCCGCCTGGGACGCGTGACCGCCAAGGACAATATCAAGTTCGACGGCTTGTCGCGGGTCTCGCATGTTACCGATGCCACCGACTGGCGCGTGGAGTATCCGTTTGTGGTGCTTACGCCCGACGCCGAGGCCGAGATGGCCGCGCTGGTGCGCGCCTGTATCGAACTGGGCCTGACCATTATTCCCCGGGGGGGCGGTACCGGCTATACCGGCGGCGCCATTCCGCTGACCTGGCGTTCGGTGGTGATCAATACTGAAAAGCTCGACGGACTGGGCGCGGTCGAATCCACGGTGTTGCCTGGCCTGGCCGAGCCGGTTGCCACGGTCTTGTCGGGCGCCGGGGTCGTTACCAAGCGTGTTACCGAAGCGGCCGAAGAAGCCGGCTTTGTCTTTGCCGTAGACCCGACCTCGGCCGACGCGTCCTGCGTGGGCGGCAACGTGGCGATGAATGCGGGCGGCAAGAAAGCGGTGTTGTGGGGCACGGCGCTGGACAATCTTGCGTGGTGGCGCATGGTCGACCCCCAGGGCAATTGGCTGGAGGTCACGCGTCTTGAACACAATATGGGCAAGATCCACGACGTTGACCAGGCGCACTTCGAACTGAAATGGTTCGACGGCGCGGCTGCTCCCGGCGCCAAGCTCTTGCGCACTGAAAAGCTCACCATCGAAGGCTCGCGCTTTCGCAAGGCTGGACTGGGCAAGGACGTTACCGATAAATTCCTCGCCGGGCTGCCCGGCGTGCAGAAAGAAGGCTGCGACGGCCTGATCACTTCGGCGCGTTGGGTGCTGCATCGCATGCCGGGCCACACGCGCACGGTTTGCCTGGAGTTCTTCGGCCAGGCGCGCGACGCCATTCCTTCGATTGTCGAAATCAAGAACTATCTGGACGGCGACGGCCGCGCGCGCGGCGCCATCCTGGCCGGCCTTGAGCACCTGGACGAACGCTATTTGCGGGCCGTCGGCTACGCTACGAAATCCAAGCGCGGCGGCTTTCCTAAAATGGTGCTGTTCGGCGATATCGTCGGCAACGATGCCGATGCGGTGGCCGCGGCCGCCAGCGAGGTCGTGCGCCTGGCCAACACGCGCCATGGCGAAGGCTTTGTCGCGGTCAGTGCCGAGGCCCGCAAGAAGTTCTGGCTGGACCGCGCCCGCACGGCGGCCATTGCGCGCCACACCAATGCCTTCAAGATCAACGAAGACGTGGTGATTCCCCTGAATCGCATGGGCGAATACACCGACGCGATCGAACGCATCAATATCGAGCTTTCTACCCGCAACAAGTTGCGCCTGCTCGATCAGCTCGAACTGTTCCTGAGCACCGGCGAGCTGCCGGTGGGCAAGACCGAAGACCACGACGATGTCGTGCATACGCGGGCCGAAGTCTTCCAGGAGCGCCGCGACGATGCGGTGCTTACCTTGCAGGCCGTGCGCGAGCGCTGGACCTGGCTGCTGGAAAACCTCGACATGCCGTTGGCGCAGGGCCTGCCCATCATGCTGGACCTGGGCATGCAGGCCCTGGAGCCGGCGCTGGCGCAACGTCTGCGTGACCAGGCTGATGTCCGGGTATTCGATGTGGTGCAGGACCATACCGTGCGCGTTTCCTGGAAGACGGAAGTGCGCGCCGCCATGGAACGCTATTTCGGCGGAGCGGACTGTGCCGCAGTGCTGGCAGAGATCCAGGCCATTCACGATCGTGTGCTCAAGGGACGCGTGTTCGTGGCCTTGCACATGCACGCCGGCGACGGCAATGTGCACACGAATATTCCGGTCAATTCCGACAACTACGAAATGCTGCGCGAGGCCAATGAAACAGTGGCCCGCATTATGCAGATTGCGCGCGACCTGGACGGCGTCATTTCGGGCGAGCATGGCATTGGCCTGACCAAATACGAGTTCCTGACGCAAGACGAGTTGCAGCCTTTCCAGGACTACAAGCAGCGCATCGACCCGGAAGGGCGCTTCAATGCGGGCAAGCTGATGCCGGGCGCCGATTTGCGCCATGCCTGGACGCCCAGCTTCAACTTGATGGGCTATGAATCGCTCATCATGCAGCAAAGCGAGATCGGCGCGATCTCTACGGCCATCAAGGACTGTTTGCGTTGCGGCAAGTGCAAGCCGGTGTGCGCAACGCATGTGCCGCGCGCCAATTTGCTGTATTCGCCGCGCAACAAGATTCTGGCCACGTCGCTCCTTATCGAGGCCTTCCTGTACGAAGAACAAACGCGCCGCGGCGTCAGCCTGAAGCACTGGGAAGAGTTCGAGGACGTGGCCGACCACTGCACGGTTTGCCACAAGTGCTACAACCCCTGTCCGGTCGATATCGACTTTGGCGATGTGTCCATGGAAATGCGCGCCTTGCTGCGGCGCATGGGCAAGAAGTCGTTCAATCCGGGGACCACGGCGGCGATGTTCTTCCTGAACGCCAAAGATCCCATGGTGATCAAGGCCACGCGCAAGGCCATGATCGACTTCGGCTACAAGGCCCAGCGCGCGGCGCATGACTTTCTCAAGGTTCCGGCGCGCAAGCAGGTGGCGGCGCCGCCGGCCACGATAGGCAAGGCGCCGATTCGGGAACAGGTCATTCACTTCATAAACAAGCGTATGCCGGGCGGGCTGCCGAAACAGACGGCGCGCAAGCTGCTTGATATTGAAGACGCCGACTACGTGCCTATCATCCGCAATCCGCAGGCGACGTCGGCGGATACCGAGGCGGTGTTTTATTTTCCGGGTTGCGGTTCCGAGCGCCTGTTTTCGCAGGTTGGCCTGGCAACGCAAGCCATGTTGTGGCATGTGGGCGTGCAGACGGTATTGCCGCCGGGCTACCTGTGCTGCGGTTATCCGCAGCGCGGCAATGGCATGAACGACAAGGCCGAAAAGATCATCACGGACAACCGTGTGCTGTTCCATCGGATGGCAACGACGCTGAACTATCTGGATATCAAGACGGTGGTGGTGAGCTGCGGTACGTGCTACGACCAGCTGGCGGGCTATGAGTTCGAGAAGATATTCCCGGGCTGCCGTTTAATTGATATTCACGAATATTTGCTGGAAAAGGGTTTGCAGTTGGAAGGGGTTACGGGCACGCGCTATATGTACCACGACCCCTGCCATACGCCGATGAAGCTGCAGGACCCGATGAAGACGGTGAAGTCGTTGTTGGGCGACAGCACGATCAAGGCGGACCGCTGCTGCGGCGAGTCGGGGACGCTGGCTGTGTCGCGTCCGGATATTTCGACCCAGGTGCGTTTCCGCAAGCAGGAAGAGCTGGCCAAGAACACGGCGGCGATTCGAGCCGACGGCTTCGACGGCGAGGTGAAGATTCTGACGTCGTGTCCTTCGTGCTTGCAGGGTTTGTCGCGGTTTGAAGAGGATACCGGGATGGACGCCGACTACATCGTTATCGAGATGGCCAAGCATATTCTGGGTTCCAGCTGGATGGAGGATTATGTGCGGGATGCGAATGCGGGGGGGATAGAGAGGGTGCTGGTTTAGGCTTCTATTCCGCTGCAAGTGAAGGCCAGGCTCGGTTGTTGAGCCTGGTTTTTCTTTTTGGGTTTGTTGTTGTTGGGTTCTTGAGCCGTGCGCGCGGGGCCGGGGGTGGGGTTGTGCTCCTCGGGTCCAGTTCGTCGCCCTGCGGCGCCGAACCCCGCTAGGCTCGCTTGGACCCGCTTTACGTCGCCCAACCCCACCCCCGGCCCCCCACGCCCTCAGGGTGTTTGTTCAAGGGAGGGTGTCGTCTCTGGGTTGTTCATGTGCTCTGAGCTGGACGGGTGACGGCGCCACAATTGGCTGCGCTTTGATAGGCCAGGCCCAAACGTAGACGAGGACAGCTCCTGACTTGTCTGTGGAAGTGTGCAATTCGCATCTCGTATTGCTACGACGGTGATACTGTCAAGAGCGTCGAGCGTGCTGTTGGAATGCTTTAGTCGGTGGTCAGTCTTGTCTTTTTCTGTTGGCCGCCGGTTCTTACTTCGCGAATAGTGAGTCCAAATCGTTGAACGCTTTGAATTCCAGGGCATTGCCGGATGGATCAAGGAAAAACAGGGTGGCTTGTTCACCGGGTTGGCCTTTGAAGCGGATGTGGGGCTCGATGATGAACTTGGTGTTGGCGGCCTGTAGCTTGGCGGCCAGGGCGTGCCAGTCGGCCATTTCCAGGACCACGCCGAAGTGGCGTATGGGGACGTTGTGATCGTCCACGGCGTTGGTGTGCTGGCTGGCGCCGGCGCATTCTTGGGGCGAGAGGTGGGCGACGATCTGGTGGCCGAAGAGGTTGAAGTCGACCCATTGGTCCGACGAACGGCCTTCGGGGCAGCCCAGCAATTGGCCATAGAAGGCGCGGGCTTCGGCGAGGTCTCGTACTGGGAAGGCTAGGTGGAAGGGGCGCAGGGCGGGGGTTGCGGGCATGGTGGTCAGTCGAATGGTTTGTTGTGGGTAACGGCTTGCGCCGGTAGGGGCTCTTGGGCTGTGCAGGTTAAACGAAGTTAGGCAATTTAGCTTTAATACATGTATTTTAATTGTGCGAATTTTCGGCGATCGCGCAGGATGGCAGGCCATACTGAACAACTTCAGTCGCCATGTGGAGACGAATCGGTAATCTTTCGCCAGGATCAGCTGCTGTTGATCCAATCTTGTGTATCCCGGATGAACCAGGGAAGATTCAACCTTTCTCCCTCGCCGGACTGTATGGTCAGGCGCTGACCCGAAGAACCGGGAGTGTTGTTCGCGCCATGTGTTGTGGAAGATGGGTGGCTGCGATAGTCTAGGCCGGTTTGCGGGGGCGGAGTATGCGCGCAGGCGGCGATCGACGCGCACGCGACCGCGATAAGGACTGGCCGTAGTGCTAAGTGTAGGGTCTTCATAAGATTCTGATTTCCACTAGCGACACAGGTGATGGGGCTGATTCTAGCCAAAATGGACGTCAAAAAGACAATCACAATAATGCATTGACCAAGCCAGCCAGGGCTTTCTGTTGTTCCGGGCTGATAGGCTTCAGAAGGGACTCTGCAACTTGATTGAATGATGTGCTTGCCTCATCAAACACCCTCGTACCAGCTTCGGTAAGTACAACTAATCTTACCCTTGCGTCACGTTCGACATGGTCTTTTTCCACCAGACCAATTTTTTCCATTGGGTTGAGCACTCTGGTCACGCCTGAAGCACTAAGGCCAACGGCCTGGGCAAGATCAATTCGTCTCATCCTGTGGGCTGGCGCTGACTTCAGGCTACGAAGGATAAGGTATTCAGTCAAACCTATCCCATAGAGGGACAGGGGGCGGCTAAGTTGTCCCTGAATTCTGGATTGAAGGTTGGTAAGTTGAATCAATAACTCACCATGCGGCGGCGTTACCATTTTAGTCCTTGATTTATGTTTGATCTCGCAAGTTTATGCTGGTTTTGTTGCGCAGTCAACCATATCGCAAGAATACGGCCAACTTGGCTGTGGCCAGCTCGAATCGGCACGCGTCTTGTGGTCGCATCTTGGAAGTTTCCCGCTGTCGATGTAAGCTAGTTTTCTTTTGACCGACGAGCCGTTGCGGCGAGGCGCCATCGAAACTTCGTCGGGGCTTCAAAGGCATCCCGAAATGTCAGAAACAGGAATCTCTACATTCAAGACAAAACTGCTTCGCCCGGCCAGCCCCGGAAAGGGCGACTCATGGGCGTTCCTTGTGCTGCCAAAGGCTGTCAGCGAGAAGCTGCCCAGGCGTGGCAGGACTTCGGTGCAAGGGGCTATTAACGGGCACCCGTTTCAAGCCACGCTTGAGCCGGATGGCCAGCTTAGCCACTGGCTGAAGGTCGACAAGAACCTGCAAGAAGCAGCGGCGGCGTCGCCGGGACAGACGGTTACTGTTCAGGTTTCTTCGGCCAAGCCAGAGCCGGAACCGAAGCTGCCCGACGACTTGCGGGAAGCACTGGCTAAGTCTCCAGAAGCCAAGGCTACCTGGGAAGACACGACGACTATTGCACGTCTTGATTGGATTCACTGGATTGAGTCCGCAAAGCAGGCCAAGACTCGAAAAAGCCGGATTTATAATGCCTGCGATATGCTGGCTTCGGGCAAGAAGCGTGTGTGCTGCTTTGACCAATCGGGCTATTACAGCAAGGGTCTCAGTGCACCGAAAGCGGAAGACTAGCGGTATGGCGCCGTATACCGTTGGCGTATTGCGGCTAAGTTCATGCCTGGATAAGATGCTTTGAGTTGATTTGAGGCACAGGAAAATAGACTGTAATCGGCCACACGCCGCGGCTGATTTGCATGTTGGACGTTTAAGCGGAGACAAACGATGGCACGGGTTCGTGTTGAAGGCTTCACGATTTCGCTAGATGGATACGGGGCGGGTCCGGATCAGGACATCGACAATCCGCTGGGCATAGGCGGAACGGAGCTGCACCAGTGGCTATTGCCAACGCGTACGTTCCAAAAGACCTTGTTTGGCAAGGACGGCGGTACGACCGGGATTGACAATGATTTCGCCGCTCGCGGCTTTCAGGATGTTGGGGCCTGGATACTTGGAAGGAATATGTTCGGCCCCATTCGTGGGGACTGGCCGGACGCCAACTGGAAAGGCTGGTGGGGCGACAACCCGCCGTACCATGTTCCAACCTTCATCTTGACCCATCATGCCCGTGCACCCATCCAGATGGACGGCGGCACTACGTTTCATTTCATAACGGGCGGCATTCGCGAGGCGCTGGACCGTGCCCGCGAGGCCGCTGCGGGAAGGGACGTGCGGATCGGCGGTGGGCCGGACACAATACGGCAGTATCTTCGCGAGGGCCTCGTCGATGAACTGCACGTTGCTATCGCGCCGATCCTGCTTGGGCAGGGAGAGCCGCTGTTCGAAGGGCTTGACTTGCCAGCGCTGGGATATGAATGCGTTGAGTTCGTCGCGTCGGAGAAGGCCACGCATGTCGTTCTACGGCGCTAGGCTGGCGCATGGACGACATGCGGTAGGCTAGATGCCAGGTATTCACGAAATGGCGGGAAGCCCTTTCTGTTGCATTCGCCATACCAGAAGATCGAAGCGATCTTGGCCGAAGAACGGCTCGCCGTCAAAGACAAATAACGGCACTCCCCAATGTCCGGCCTCATATTGGGCGGCCTGGTTGGCATCTATTTCGGCAGTCATGCCGGCGGGATCAGCTTCGATGGCGCGCTCCAAGTCTACCAAGCTTAATCCGGCGCGTTCGGCGGCGCATGCCAGATGCGTTCCTTCGTTCCAGCCGGTGATGCTGCCGTCCCACAAAAGGCGGCCGACTTCTGCGATGAATGGGATGCCTTTGCCTTGGCGATTGGCTGCGATCCCCAACCGTGTCAGTTGGTCAATGTGCGGTTGGTCAGGCGAGATTTCGCGCGTAGCCATGTTCTGAACAACAGGATCGGGTGAAGGCCAGCGGTACGGCATACCGAGGAATGCGGCAACGCGTTCGCAGTCGGCGAGGACGTACCGCATCGCCAATGGATGCTGGCTTTTGAAGTAATCGGGATAGCGGATGGCCAGCGGGTACACGATCCGAAGATTCCACTTCACGTCGCGCCGCTTCGATAGCGAGACGATACGCGGCAATGCAAGATAGCTGTATGGACTGCGAAATGACCAATACAGGTCAACGGTGAAATCACGGCTCATTGCTTGTTTCCGGTAAGTGTGTGATTTGCGCCCCTTAAGAGCCGCAGTAGTTCCGCTATGTTCGAGGAGACTTATGCAGCCACGCAAGTTGAGCCAAATAGGGTGGTTTTGTGCACTTTATTATATGTTCTAACAGCCTGTTTGAATCTAACTTTTAAGGGCGTCGCCTGCCGTTATTCGTCTGTTTTCAGCACAACCATTGCTCACGGTGGTGATTTCGTCGCAGCGGCTGGCTGGCTTTTAGTTCGCGAAGCGCTGGACCGTGCACGCGAGGCCGCTGCCGGCATGGACGTGCGGACTGGCGGTGGGCCGGACACAATACGGCAGTATCTTCGTGAAGGCCTTATTGATGAACTGCACATTGCTATCGCGCCGGTCTTGCTTGGCCGGGGAGAGTCGCTGTTCGAAGGGATTGACTTGCGGGCGCTGGGCTACGAATGTGTTGAGTTCGTAGCGTCGGACAAGGCCACACATGTCGTTTTACGGGGCTAAGGGAACAGGGGCGATTAGCATCATTTCTACGTTTGTGCTAATGTGGGTTTGTGGAAATACAAGGAGCTGCCAAATGAGCCGTCTCACTATCGACATTACCGATCAGCAACATAAGAATTTGAAGGCGTTAGCTGCTCTGCAAGGCAAGACAATCAAACAGTACGCCCTTGAGCGGCTCTTTCCTGAGGATCCCAGTGGTGAGCAGGCTTGGCAGGAGCTGAAAGCTCTGTTGGGCGACCGCATAAACGACGGGCTTGCCGGAAAGGTCTCTGCAAAGAACATCGGAAACATCCTCAACGAAGAGCTGGCTAGTGGCGGCCGCTCTTGACGCAGGGCCATTACGTCCTAACCGAGGCAGCGGAAGCCGATATTCGCGAGATCATCCGCTACACCCGCAATCAATGGGGTGACACACAGGTGCGCCGCTATATCGAGGCGCTGGAACAAGGCATTGTCCGCCTTGCTGCTAGCCAAGGCACATTCAAGGACATGAGCGCCCTTTATCCAAGATTACGCATGGCTCACTGCGAGCACCATTACGTATTTTGTCTACCGAGTGAGAGCGCTCCAGCATTGGTAGTGGCGATCCTGCACGAACGAATGGATCTGATGCGGCGGCTAGCCGATAGATTGAATGGGTGAGAAACGTCTCTGACAACGTCAGTTAACTCAAGTCAGGCTTAGTTCACCAAGCCAACTCACTCCGCCGCCTTCTGCCCCTCGTCTTCCGCCTGCACGATAACCCGCGACGCCGGAAACTCCACCGAAAAAATACTTCCAGCTCCGAAGCGGCTGCGGATGTGCAGTTCGGCGTGGTGGCGCATGGCGACGTGTTTCGTAATGGCCAGGCCCAGGCCGGTGCCGCCGGTGGCGCGGGAGCGGCCGCGGTCTACCCGGTAGAAGCGTTCGGTCAGTCTTGGGATGTCTTGCGAGGCGATGCCTATGCCGGTGTCCTGCACCGAGTAGCAGGCCGTGCCGGTTTCGGTGATGTACCAGCTTACGGTAATGGTGCCGTCTTTGGGGGTGTAGCTGACGGCGTTGCTAAGCAGGTTGCTGATGGCCGAGGTCAGTTCGGACTCTATGCCCAGTACGCAAAGCTTGTTGTCGATATTCTGAACGAAGACGTGCTGGTCGCTGGAGAGCACTTTGGCCTGCAGCAGGGCGTTGCGGATGACGGCGGCTACGCGCACGGGCTTGCCGTTGATCGAGGGCGAAGACTCCAGGGTGGAAAGGGTCAGCAGGTCGGCCACGATGGCTTGCATGCGGTGCGCCTGTTCCATCATCAGGGTGTGGTAGCTTTCACGCTGTTCGGCGCTTAGCGAGTCGCCCGGCATGTCATGCAAGGTTTCCAGGAAGCCCGAGAGCACGGTCAGCGGGGTGCGCAGTTCGTGCGAAACGTTGGCCACGAAATCTTTGCGGGTGGTTTCCAGCTTTTCGACCTGGGTTACGTCGCGGGTCACGATCAGGAATTGTTTGACGCCGTAGGGGGTCAGTTGCACCAGCAGCGATTTCTCGCGGCCGTCTTTGGCCAAATGCAGAAGCAGGGGCTCGGGCCACGAGGGCTGGCGCCCGTACTGAGCGAATTCGGGGGCTCGCAGAATATTGAAAATGCTGAAGTTGCGGTCGGTCTCCATATTGAGCCCGAGGTGCTCGCTGGCCATCTTGTTGCACCAGGTGATCTGCATTTCTTCGTTCAGCGTGATGGCGCCGTCGGGCAGCGCTTCGGCGGCCAGCATGATGCTGTTGACCGCGTAGTCCAGTTCGCTGATTTCTTCCCGGTTTTTACGCAGCTTGCGGTAAATGACGGCCAGGGCATCGTCCCAGGGGCCCGCCGAGGCGGGGGGCGGGTCTTCGATGTTCTTTACCCATTTTTCGATTTTGGACAATTGCACGCCGCTGACCAGGATCATGGCCACCAGGCCCAAGGTCAGCACAGCCCAGCCCGTATTGGCGTTGATCCAGGTGCCGACCAGCCAGCCAGCCAGGCACCACAAGCCGATTGAAATTAGGGTTTTGATCATACTGTTGCGGCGTTGTTGCTGGCACGGCGGGTGCGGAATCCGGGCAGTGAGGCGGGGCTAGGCATTGAGCGGTGTGTCGGCTTGGATTGGGCTTGGCAGCGGCTGCACGGCAAAGCGGTAGCCCGCGCCGCGTATGGTTTCGATGTGGTTTTCGTGCCCGCCGGGCTCCAGCGCTTTGCGCAGGCGCCGTATATGCACGTCGACGGTGCGTTCCTCTACAAACACATGGTCTCCCCACACCTGGTCCAGGAGCTGGGAGCGGGAAAAAACACGTTCGGTATGGGTCATGAAAAAATGCAATAGCCGAAATTCGGTCGGGCCGACGGTCAGGGCCATGCCCTGGCCCGTGACTCGGTGGGTGGTTGGGTCCAGCACCAGTGTACCTATGGTGATGATGTCGTCGGTAAGCTGGGGTGCGCGGCGGCGCAGGACGGCTTTGATGCGGGCAACCAGTTCTTTGGGCGAGAACGGTTTGGTGATGTAGTCGTCGGCCCCGGCTTCGAGCCCTTCTATTTTATCGTGTTCGGCGCCCTTGGCGGTCAACATGATAACCGGCACCTGGCGGGTGCGTTCGTTGTCGCGCAATTGCTTGGCCAGAGTCACGCCCGAGGCGCCGGGCAGCATCCAGTCCAGCAAGATAAGGTCGGGCAGTTCGGCGCGGATAAGAGTCTGGGCCTGTTCGGCATCGAAGGCCCGCAATACCTTGTGTCCGGCAAAGCTGAGATTGACGGCGATAAGTTCCTGGATGGCGGGTTCGTCTTCGATCACTAATATGGTTGTGCTCATGGCGCTGGTGTCTTTATTGAAGATAAGAGGCGATTCTGAAGCATCTATATTATGGACGGATTGTTTCAGGTTTGTGAAAACCTGAAAGTGACGGCGCAATGCCGGCCACGGGGGTGCAGAAGCAGTCCCGAATGGGGTACGATAACGTATCATGCAAAATTCCTCTCGCCCTGAATCCTCCAGCGAATCCACCACTCATTTCGGCTATAAAACCGTCAACGAGGCCGAGAAGGCCGGCAAGGTGGCCGAGGTATTCCATTCGGTGGCATCGCGCTACGACATCATGAACGACTTGATGTCGGGCGGGCTGCATCGCATCTGGAAGAGCTTCACCATCAGCCGCGCCAATATCCGGCCGGGCATGAAAATACTTGATATTGCGGGTGGCACTGGCGACTTGAGCAAGGCTTTCGCCAAGAAAACCGGCCCTTCGGGCGAGGTCTGGCTGACGGACATCAACGATTCCATGCTGCGCGTGGGCCGCGACCGCCTGGTCGACCAGGGCGTGCTGCTGCCCACCGCGGTGTGCGATGCCGAAAAACTGCCTTTCCCCGACGGCTATTTCGACCGGGTCAGCGTGGCCTTCGGCTTGCGCAACATGACTCATAAAGATCGCGCGCTGGCCGAGATGCGCCGCGTGCTGAAACCTGGCGGCAAGCTTCTGGTGCTGGAGTTTTCACGCGTGGCCAAGCCTCTGGCGCCGGCCTACGACTGGTATTCCTTCAATATTCTGCCCTGGATAGGCAAAAAGGTGGCGGGCGACGAAGAAAGCTATCGCTACCTGGCCGAATCCATACGCATGCATCCCGACCAGGACACCCTTGCCGCCATGCTGGAAACCGCCGGCCTGTCGCGGGTACGCTACTTCAATATGACAGCGGGCGTGGTTGCCCTGCACGAAGGTGTGAATCTGGGCTAAGAGCCCTGGGCAGCAGGTTCAAATCAGAAGCCTCCTATCACTGATGTACCCGCAAGATGTGGTCGGCCCATGTCTTTTCCCTGACCAGGCTGCCGTTTTGCCGCAAGGTCTTGGTGAAGGTGACGTGGAAATATAAAGCATCCGACTCGATCAGGGCCTTGGTCGAGAGATCAATTTCATTACCCGAGATGGTGAAAACATTTCTGCGTTCGCCTTGGAAGCGGGCGTTGGCAGGCATGGCGTCATTGACGTTCCATCGGTACGACTCGCTCGATTGGTATTCGTTGTCACGAATAGTCCAGGCGACCTTGTTGGTGGTCGTGAATGTCGAATCACCGGTTTGTTCATTGCGTACGCTGCTGAAAACGGGACCGTCATTTTTCGCCTCTTTGCCGAAAGGCGCTGTATCACTGGGCTCTGGCGGGGACAGTGCGCAGGCTGGGCTGGTTTCGTTTTTCACCGGCACCACCGGCAATTCAAGCCATGTGTTGTCGCCCAGCAAAAGACTGGTGGCACCTGGCGTGGGGCTGGGCCAGACCATGGGAAATTGCGCGTTGGCGACAGCCAGGCGGATGCGGTGGCCCGGTTTGAAGCGCCAGGTGGTGAAGTGAATCGAGGTGGCCAGCGTAGTCGGTTCGCCGGGTATCAGCGCAGCAGGTTCAAGCCGTGAAAAACGCTGGGAGGGATTGATGATTGCACCGCTAACCAACGACACCTTGCCGTCCGGAGCAACGTCTTCCAAGCGTACCGTCCACTGATACAAAGGAGCGTCTGCGGCCACACGCAAGCGTACTTGCGGCATGCCCATGATTTCCACAGCTTCGGTTAAAGGGGCCGAGTCGTAGATCAAGCTGTGCGCGTCATCCGCTGCCATGTCGCCCGTTTGTTCGCCCCACCAGCCGCCCGCGGCCATGCCGGTGCCGGCGCGGTAGAACAGGGTTTGGGCGGTTTCCCGCGCTGAGGGCGCATTGCCCAATTGTTGCGCAATTTGAGGGTAGAGGCGCTGGGTAGGGCCGCCCTCCAATGGCAATTGCTTGTCGCAGCGCCAGTAACCGGGGACGGCGGCCAGATTTGTAGCGGGCGGATGCCCGGTGCGCATGAATGCCATCCACCGGGGTTCATCCAAAATTCCGTTGTCTATCCCTTTAAGCCAGTAATCCCACCAGCGCACAGCTTTTTGCCGCCACTCGTAGTTAGGCCCGGGCACGCCGTATTCCGGCCATGCGTGGTTCCATGGTCCGATTTCCGCAATGACTGGAGCCTTGGAGGTCCGGCCCACATCCATGACGAAATCCCGGTAGCCGTCGAGCAATCCACCGATCAGATAGGCTGGGACTTCCAGCGGCGTTTTGAATTTGAGGGACTCCTTGCGCCAGAATTCGCCATCTTGCTGCTGACGCAGCCAGGTGAATATCCAGGGTTCTCTGTCGAAGCGGTTCTGGAAATAGTCTTCATCAATACGATAGTCCGGGCTTTGCGGCATTGAATTATCAGTGTCGATCTGATGCGCATAGGAGTCTATGTGCAAGGCTCCGTCAATGTAGTGAACGTCGTTGTAGAAAAGATCGGTCGAGCCGTGCGCCGCAATAATGGCCTTTAGCGCGGGCGGCTTTCTGTGGGCCGTCATCAGGGAATTGAAGGCGCTCCATGAAAGGCCGTACATTCCCACATTGCCATTGGACCAGCTCTTTTTGGACAGTTGTTCAATCAGTTCCTCGGCATCGGCGATCTCTGCCTGGGAATATTCGCTTTCTGGGATGCTGCCTTCGCTGCCCCCGGTGCCGCGCACATCCACCCGGGCAACGACATAGCCGCGCTTGGCAAAATAGGCACCATACTCATAATCGCCCAGCGCGAAAAAATCATCCTTGCGATAGGGCAGCATTTCCAGAATGACCGGAAAAGTCTCGTTGGGGGTTCTGGCCGAGGGACGATAGTAGGTCACGGCCAAATGCACGCCATCTTTCATTTCAAGTGTGCTGTTCTCCAAGAGAAACTCGTACCGGGCCGTTTCTGCGGGGGGTACTGTGTCCCCAGAGCAGCCGAGTAAACCGGATGCCAGGAAAAGGCAGATCGCCGGTTTTTTTAGGAAGGTTATAGCCCAGCGCATCATTTTCCCCACGTCTTTTGTGCCGCTTTCGGTCGCCCATGGCGAATGTCAATGTGATGATTGCGGCACGGCCTGCCCGCGATCGCCCCGCATCATGGCAGCGGTCATTGCTTTAAGCAAGCCAGCAGGGCAAAAAGCCAGGGGATTCGTTGTCGGTGGATGGGATTTGGCATAGCGGTCTGCTGTCGGGACGGTTAAATAGGGCTTGTATAGGCATTTCTTTGTGTTTCAAAGGCCTTTTCTTTCCACACCGCGGCTCAAGTTTCTATATAATATTCAGGTTCCAGTAAGAAAAGCCCGTGCGGTTGGCGTGGCTTGCCACTACATGCATTTGTCGCGAGCCTCGGCTACGCGTCTCACGGAGAGCACTTTTATGTCTCGAGGTTTTACCAGGTTTTTTGCCATGGCCGTTTTGGCCATCTCGACAGGCGTCCTGCTGACGGCGTCTTTTGACGCCGAGGCGCGGCGCATGGGCGGCGGCCGCAGCTTCGGCCGCCAGTCATCCAATATCACGCAGCAAACCAAGCCGGTGACACCGCCGGCTGCGGCTTCGACAACGCAGCGCAGCGCCGCACCAGCAGCGGGCGCAGCGGCAGGTGCCGCCGGCACTGCGGCAAAAAGCGGCATGTCGCGTTTTCTGGGCCCCATTGCCGGCATAGCGGCCGGGCTGGGCATTGCCGCCTTGCTGTCCCACCTGGGCCTGGGCGGAGCATTTCTTGAAATGCTCTCCAGCATGGTGTTGATCGGCCTGGTGATATTTGCCGTCATGTTCATTGTGCGCCGCATGCGCGGGGGCGGCAGCAAGCCCGCCATGCAAGGGGCGCACGGGGCCGAAGGCGGCATGTTCAAGCAAGCCCATCCTCAGCCGCAGCCGCAAACCGGCTGGCAGCAGCCTGCCGCAGCGGCAGACGCTGCCACGGCCGAAGACCTTGCGCCGGTACCCGCGGCTCCGGTCGACGAAAAATGGTTTATTCCCGCCGACTTCGACACGCCCGCTTTCCTGGCCACGGCCAAGGCGCAGTTCGTCGCCATCCAGGCCGTCTGGGACAGCGGCGACCTGGACAAGCTGGGCGACTACCTTACCGACGACCTGATCGCCGAGTTCAAGCCGCAGATCCTGGCGCGCGAAGGCAAGCCCGAATCGACCGAAGTGGTCTTGCTCAATGCCGAGCTCATGGGTATTGAGGCTGTGGCCGGCGGCCACCTGGCCAGCGTGCGCTACTCGGGCATGTTGCGCGAATCCAGCCAGGCGGAAGCCTTCCGTTTCGAAGAGGTCTGGAACCTGTACAAGGCCGATAACGCTGGCTGGCTGTTGGCCGGCATCCAGCAAATTCCGGTCGAAAACGCAAGCTAGGGTCCAAAAGGCCCATACGAAACAGGCTGGGTTGGCTCCTGCGGGCGCCAGCCCGGCCTGTTTCGCTTATTGTCAGTTAAACTTAAGGCCTTGAACTATCTTCGGGCATTTCGCGCCAGTTGCGAATTTCTGTCATGCTTCCAATTCCCTCCTTCCTGGCCCCTGCAACGGTTTGTGCCGGCGCGCTGAACAAATTGCTGCAGCGCGAGCCGTGGGCGCGCGAACGCCTTGCCCGCCATGCGGGTAAAACCGTGCGCTTTGTCGCCGGTTCCTGGGTTGTGAGCTTGTCTTTGCAGGCCGGTGGCCTGGTGCAGGCCTCCGACCCGGCCATCGTGCCGGATGTCACCTTGACCATTCCAGCCAACCGACTGGGGCAATTGCCCCAAGTGCTGCGTTCGGCCGACCCCGGCGAAATCGCCGAACTGATGCACGTGCAGGGCGATGCCGGCCTGGCCCGAGTGGTTTCCGACCTGGCGCGCGAACTGCGATGGGATATTGAAGACGATCTGGCCGCAGTGGTGGGCGACGTGGCCGCCGTGCGCCTGATAAGCGGTGCGAAGCTGTTTGTCGGGGGTGTGCGCCAGGCCGGTAAACGGCTGGCCGGCAACGTGGGCGAATACTTGTCCGAAGAAAGCGGCGTGCTTTTGTCGCGGCCGGCCTTCTACGAATGGCAGCAGCGCATGCAGTCGGCGCAGCAGCGGCTGGCCGAGCTCGAGCACACTGTGGCCGGGCTGGAGCGCCGTGTGGCAGGCAAGGGTAACCGGAATACCGCATGTTGACGTTGCTTCGCCTGATCCGCATTGTTTTTATATCGCTGCGCTACAGGCTCGACGAGCTGGTGCTGTCCAGCATCAAGCATCCCATCGCCTATTGCCTGCTGCGTATTGTGCGGTTCGGGCGGCCGCCCCGCGTTGCGCGCGGCGTGCGCTTGCGTTTGGCGCTGGAATCCCTAGGCCCGATTTTCGTCAAGTTCGGGCAGGTGCTGTCGACGCGCCGCGACCTTATTCCCTTGGATGTGGCCGCCGAACTGGCGTTGCTGCAAGACCGCGTGCCGCCGTTCCCTTCGGACCAGGCGGCCGCCTGCATACAGGCCGCGCTGGGTGCGACGCCGCAACAGCTGTTCCGCCACTTCGAGGTCGACCCGGTTGCATCGGCCTCGATCGCCCAGGTGCACCTGGCCGTCATGCACGATGGGCGCGAAGTCGCCGTCAAGGTCTTGCGTCCAGGCATGCTCAATATCATTGAAAAAGACCTGGCGCTGATGCGGGCCCTGGCCGGCGTGGTCGAGCGGCTGGCCCCCGACAGCCGGCGCCTGAAGCCGCGCGAAGTCGTGGCCGAATTCAACAACTACCTGCATGACGAGCTGGACCTGGTGCGCGAGGCGGCCAATTGCAGCCAGTTGCGCCGCAATTTCGGGCCTGATACAGGGCGTGCGAATTTGCTGATGGTGCCGGAAGTCGTCTGGGAATACACCACGACCACGGTCTTCACCATGGAGCGGATGCACGGCATTCCGGTAAGCCAGACAGACCGGCTGCGGGCCAGTGGAATCAACGTCAAGGACCTGGCTCGCACAGGGGTCGAGATTTTCTTTACCCAGGTCTTCGCCGACGGCTTTTTCCACGCGGACATGCATCCGGGCAATATTTATGTTTCCGACGCACCCGAAACGCTAGGGCGCTATATTGCGCTGGACTTCGGTATCGTGGGTTCGTTGTCGGAGCACGACAAGAATTACCTGGCCCAGAACTTCCTGGCTTTTTTCCGGCGCGATTACCGCCGCGTGGCGCAATTGCACATCGAGTCGGGCTGGGTTCCCGCCGACACGCGCGAAGAAGAACTGGAAGGGGCCGTGCGCGCGGTGTGCGAGCCTTATTTCGACCGGCCGCTGGCCGAGATTTCATTGGGGCAGGTATTGTTGCGCCTGTTTCAGACCTCGCGCCGCTTCAATGTCGAGATCCAGCCGCAACTGGTGCTGTTGCAAAAAACCCTGCTGAATGTCGAAGGCATGGGGCGCGAACTGGATCCTGGACTGGACTTGTGGCAAACAGCCAAGCCCTTCCTGGAAAAGTGGATGCACGAACGGATGGGGCTGGCCGGTTTGCGCCAGCGCCTGGACAAAGAGGCGGCCCAGTGGGCTCAGATGCTGCCGCAATTGCCGCGCCTGGTGCACACCGCGCTGTCGCGCCCCGACTCGCTGCCGTCCATGAATGCTGAAATCAGCCGCCTGCGCAAGGCGCAAGAACAGACCAACCGTCTTTTAATGGTGTTTGCCGCAACCGTTGCCGTAGCGGTAGGTGTTGCAATTTGGGCACTTGCGGGACAATGAATTGGGTATTACGCTAGTTTCATGTCTTTTTAGTGTAGTGCACCGCATGTAGACTTACCTTAACCGTCACTGGCGTTTCACTGACAGGCGACACCATGAAGGCGCCGCCTTCGATTTTTGCCGTAAATGCCGTCGCAGGACCGGCACGTTTCCGGGCTGTTATCCGGAAGCCACAAACATTACACAAGAGAGATCCTTATGCTTTATCCTGAATTGTTCAAATCGATGGAAGCGGTACGCTGGAATATGGCGTCCGACATTCCATGGGACGACTTTGATGGCAGCAAGCTCTCGGATGATCAGGCATATACAATCAAGATGAATGCCATTACCGAATGGGCGGCCTTGCCAGCTACTGAAATGTTCTTGCGCGACAATCGCGACGACAGCGATTTCTGCGCGTTCATGTCCATCTGGTTTTACGAAGAGCAAAAGCACTCGCTGGCCCTTATCGAGTATTTGCGCCGTTTTCGGCCGGAACTCACACCCACCGAAGAAGAACTGCACAAGGTGCGGTTTGAATTCGACCCGGCGCCCGCGCTCGAAACCCTGATGCTGCACTTTTGCGGCGAAATCCGCCTGAACCACTGGTACCGGCGCGCCTCGGACTGGCACTCCGAACCGGTCATCAAAAGCATCTACAAGATTATTGCGCAGGACGAAGCCCGCCATGCCGGCGCCTATCTGCGCTACATGAAGCGTGCGCTGGTCCACAAGGGCAAAGAATTCGGCGAGCAGGCCCGCCTTTCGTTCGCCAAGATCGGCGTGCTGATGGCTTCGGCCCATCGTACGCCGCAGGCGCTGCACCCCACCAATCTGCACGTCAACAAAGACATGTTTCCCAACGACACCGTACAGTCCAAGCTGCCGTCGCCGGGCTGGCTGGAAAACTGGCTCGACAACCAGATTTGTTTCGATAAAGAATGGGAAGGCAAAGTCAGTTCGCGTATTTTGCACAATATGTCGCTGCTGATGGATACCACCTTCAATACGGTGCAAGACCTTAACCGCTATCGCAAGGAAATCATCAAGTCCTTGCCGGTGGTGGCTTAAGCAGGTGGCGGCCCGTTTTGAAGCCAAGGTATTAAGCCGCGAAGCTTGCGTTGCCGCAGCGGGCGAATTCGCCCGGCCGCTGGTGTTTACCAACGGCGTATTCGACATCCTGCACCGGGGGCATGTCACATACCTTGACGCCGCCGCCCAGTTGGGCGCGACGCTGGTCGTGGCGGTCAACACCGACGAGTCCGTGCGCCGCCTGGGCAAGGGGGCCGACAGGCCGCTGAACCGCCAGGAAGACCGCGCCGCCATGCTGGCCGCGCTGCAATGCGTTTCCGCCGTGACGGTGTTCGAAGAAGACACGCCGCAGGCGTTGATCGAACAGCTCAGGCCGGACATCATCGTCAAAGGGGGCGACTACGACATGGCCAGCTTGCCCGAGACCGCCAGCGTTGAAAGCTGGGGTGGCAAGGCGGTGGCGATACCGTTCGAGTTCGAACGTTCGACCACGGCGTTATTGCGCAAAATACGAGGCTAGTTTTGATCGGGCAACTGCGGCTGCGCCGTGGCCTTCTTGTTGATTTACCGGCTTAGCGCTGCGGCCGGGCCGGTTTCAAGCAACTGGTTGATGGCCGTGATGTCGGCTTCGCTGAGGATGCCGCTGCTGGCCTTGAGCCGCAGGCTGTTCATCAGCGTATCGTATCGGGCGCGAAGCAGGGCGCGCTGGGTTTCGTAAAGCTGTTGCTGGGCATTGAGTACGTCGATATTCACGCGCACGCCGATTTCGTATCCGATTTTGTTGGCATCGAGCGAAGCCAGGCTGGATTTTTCGGCTGCCTGCAGGGCCTCGATTTGGGCCAGGCCCGAGGTGACGCCCGAGAAATACTGCTGGGTTGACTGCACCGCCTGGCGCCGCGCGGCTTCAAGATCGTAGCGTGCCTGTTGCAGGCGCGAGGTCTGCTCGCGCACCTGCGACGAAATCTCGCCGCCGGAATAAATGGGAATCAATAGCTGTACGCCGACCGTGGTGTCGAGCGAGCGCGGGCCGTTTTGCATGCCGTAGACGCCTCGGTCGCTGATGCTGCCGGTCTGGGCATACAGGCTGAGAGTGGGCGCGTGCCCGCTTTTGGCGATGGCGATTTGCTTTTCGACGATTTTGGCGGAGAGCTGGGCACGTGCGACGGCCAGGTTGGCTTGGCCTGCCTGCGCCGTCCAGTCGCCCAGCTTGTTGGGCTGCGGGGGCGGCAGCGTGGTCGTGGAGGCCAGGCCGGCCAGCGCGCCGGGACGTTCGTAGATGATCTTGGCAAGCTGGTCTTCGCTGACCTGGACCGCATTGCGGGCTTGCAGTTCGCCGGCATTGAGCAGGTCCAGCCGCGACTGCGCTTCATAGGTGTCGGCGATGGTCTTGCCGCCCAACTCGAATCCCTTTTTGGCGGCATCCAGTTGCGAGCTGACCGCTTGCTTCTGGGCCAGCACGGTGCGCAAAGTGTCTTGTGCCGCCAGCACATCGAAATAGGCTTGCGAGACGCGCAGTATCAGGTCCTGATAGGCTTGCTGCATGCCCAGGTCGGCAGAATTGGCCACAAACTGGGACTGTTCCAGCTTGTTCCAGTTGCCGATGTCGATGATGGGCTGGGTCAGCGTCAGCGCCCATAGGCCGCGCCGCTTGGTTTCGCCTTGGCTCAAGCCGCGCAGTTCGCGGTTGGTGTCGACTTCGCCGGCGGCGCTGGCGCTTATGTAGGGCAAAAGCTTGGCTCGTGCCTGCGGGACGATTTCCTGGTCGGCGTTGCGCTGGGCTCGGGCGGCTGCGTAAGCGGGGTCGCGTTGCAATGCGGCATCCCAGACCTGTTGCAGGTTCTGGCGATGCTGGGCATGCGCCGGACTGCCCAGCAGAGCCAGGGCAATAAGGCTTGGCACCCAGGATGCGATGCGCATGGTCTAGAACTTGAACTGCGACACAGCGGTGCCGCGCAGCGGCTTGATGACAGTGTCGAACAGCGCGACGGTATCGAAGCTTGCAGCGCTGGTTCGGGTAATGCGCATTGCCGTCATGATGGGACCCTGGCCGACGACAGCCACCATGCGCCCGCCGATGCACAACTGATACTTGAGTGCATCGGGGACGGTGGGGGTAGAGCCGCTAAGCAAAATGGCATCGTATTCGGCGGTTCCCCAGCCGGCATTGGCCGCGCCCACTTCGACCTTGACATTGTTGATCTGGTTGCGTTGCAGGTTGTTTTCGGCAAACGCAGCAAGGCGGCTTTCGATTTCTATGCTGGTAACCTGCTGGGCCAGTTGGGCCAGCAGGGCAGCCTGGTAGCCCGAGCCTGTGCCGATTTCCAGTACACAGCAATTGCTCGTAAGCTGAAGTTCTTGCGCCAGCCTGGCCTCGACCTTGGGCGCCAGCATGGTCTCCCGCGTGTCGATGGAGTTGATGATCAGCGGCAGCTCGATATCCGAGAAGGCCAGTGCCTGTAGGCCGGGCGGCACAAATCGCTCGCGGCGAACCGTAAACAAGGCTTGCAGAATGTTTTGGTCAAGGACGTCCCAGGGACGGATTTGCTGCTCGACCATATTAAAGCGAGCTTGTTCGATTTCGGAAAGACCAGTCACGTTCATGGGTATGAGATAGGAAAAACCAGGATGGAATCGATCATTGTACTAAGGAATCCCGCCGTCAAGGCGGGGGGGCCTTTCAGGCTGGAGCGTTACGGGTTATTGGGCCGGCCACGCGGCATGGAAATGATGCACCGGGCCGTGCCCGCTGCCCACTTGCAGCTCGCCCGAGCGGGCGATGGCCGCCACGAGATAAGCTTTGGCCTGGCGGGCGGCTTCGGGCACATCTTCCAGGCGCGGCAACAAGGCGGCCAGCGCGGCCGACAAGGTACAGCCCGTGCCGTGGGTGTTCTTGGTTTCGATGCGTCTTCCCGGCAGCTCGATCATGCGGTCGCCGTCGTGCAGAATGTCGATGGTGTCGTTGCCGGGCAAGTGCCCGCCTTTCAGGAATACCCAGCGCTCGCCGCGGTCGTTCAGCAGGCGCCGCAGCTTTTCGGCGACGCGGCGCATTTCCTTGACCGAGTCGACCGGGCTGCTGCCAAGCAGCACGCCCGCCTCGGGCAGGTTGGGCGTGATGACGGTGGCCAGGGGAATAAGGTGTTCGCGCAATTCCTGTATGGCCGATTTTTCCAGCAGGGCATCGCCGCTTTTGGCGATCATGACCGGATCCAGCACAATATGCGCCGGCTTCCAGTGGGCCAGCCGCTCGGCCACGACGCGTGTCACGGCCTGCTGGCCCAGCATGCCGATCTTGACCGCGTCGATGCGCACGTCGGCGAACAGAGTATCGATCTGCAAGGCGACGAAGTCGGGCGGCACTGGGCAGACGCCGGCCACTACTTGCGTGTTCTGCGCGGTAAGCGCCGCAATGACCGCCGTTCCGTAGGCGCCCAGCGCGCTCATGGTTTTTATGTCGGCCAGGACGCCGGCTCCGCCGGAGGGGTCGACGCCGGCAATGGTCAGGGTATTGGGGATCATGCTGCGGGCGCGCCTTATTTGCCGACGGACTGCAGTAGCCCTTCGGTGGGCGAGCTGGGGTCGGCGCTGTAGAACTTGCGCGGCATGCGGCCGGCGCGGAACGCTTCGCGCCCGGCCTCGACGGCCTTTTTCATGGCGCCGGCCATCAGTATGGGGTCGGCGGCGCCGGCAATGGCGGTGTTCATGAGGATGGCGTCGCAGCCCAGCTCCATGGCAATGGCAGCATCGGAGGCTGTGCCTACGCCGGCGTCGACCAGCACGGGCACGGTGGCCTGGTCGAGAATCAAGCGCAGATTCCATGGGTTGAGAATGCCCATGCCCGACCCGATAAGCGAGGCCAGAGGCATGACGGCAACGCAGCCCATGTCGGCCAGCATGCGGCACTGGATGGGGTCGTCGGTGCAGTAGACCATGACCTCGAAGCCTTCATTGACCAGGGTTTGGGCCGCTTTGAGGGTTTCGGGCATATTGGGAAACAGGTTGTCCTTGTCGCCCAGTACCTCCAGCTTCACCAGCTTGTGTCCGTCCAGCAACTCGCGCGCCAGGCGCAGTGTGCGCACGGCGTCGTCGGCGGTATAGCAGCCGGCCGTATTGGGCAGGATGGTGAATTTGGACGGCGGCAGGAAGTCCAGCAGATTGGGTTCGCCCGCGTTTTGGCCTATGTTGGTGCGGCGGATCGCCACGGTAACGATCTGGGCGCCGCTGGCGTCGATGGCCTGGCGGGTTTCGTCGAAGTCTTTGTATTTGCCGGTGCCTACCAGCAAGCGTGAGTCGTAGTTGCGGCCGGCAAGGTTGAAGGTGTCAGAGTGGTTCATGTGAGGTGCTGCGCTTGGGGTGGTTGTCGTGTGCCTGAAAGGATAATCGATTTTACGGCGCATCCGTGAAAAAGCCCATTCCGCTTGCGGCTTTGCCGGTGCGCAGCGTCATGGATCCAGGCAGCAGCGGATCAGCATGGAGGAAGCAGGTAGCAACGCCTAATTCAGTTTCTTGCTTGATCCAGGTCCTTGCACAATTGTTCCGCGGCGTCGATCAGGCGGGGGCCGGGGCGAAAGAGCTGGTCCGGGTCCAGGGCGTAGATGCGGTGCTTCAGTGCGGCGCCCAATTGCAGCCGAGTCCATGCCTGGACGCGTTGCTCAAAGCCGGTTTCAGTGGATTCGGCAGTGACGATGGCGTCGGGCTGCCTCAGCATCAGGGTTTCGGCGCTGACTTGTGGCGCGGCGATGGCGGAATCGGCGAAAAGATTGACGCCGCCGCAGGTTTCGAGGACATCGTTAAGCAAGGGGTCGCGGCCGATGGTGTAAAGCGGTGCGGCACCTACTTCAATAAAGACGGTGACGGGGCGCTTGCCGGCATAGCGCCGCCGCAGCGTGTCTATGCGCTGAGCCAGTGCCGCGGCGGCTGGCTCGGCACTGGCTTCGGTGCCGAATATCCGCCCCAGCCTCAGGACTTGTGCGGGGATGTCTTGCAAGGTTTGCGGCGCGGAATAGATCAGCGGGATATGCAGCTTGGCCAGGCTGGGGGCCAGCGTCCGGGCAGCCCCGGAAGCTTGCCAGGCGGCGACCAGGTCCGGATTCAGGGTCAGGGCTTTTTCGACATTGATATTGAGGCCGTCGCCGATTTTCGGAATGCCCGCGGCCGCGGCGGGATAGTCGCTGCTGATGACCGTGGCGACAATATGCTGGCCCGCGCCGGCGGCAAAGATCAGTTCGGTAATGTGCGGCGCCAGCGATATGGCGCGTGTTGCGTGCCGCGGTTCCGGTTTTTCTGCGGACGTTGCCACAGATGGAGCGGCAGGCAATGGAGTGGTCGCGGCCCAGGCTTGGCCGGCATCCGATCCCGCCAGCGCTGCTACGCAGGCTATGGCCAGCGGGCGCGCGATACGAAGAAGAATACGTGTGCAGGTCTGCATGCTGTCTGTTCCGGGCTGGGTCCGTGGGCTATTGCGTAAAACAAAAGGCCGACGAAGCCGGGCCGCAAGTCCGGCTTCGCGAGGCGGCCTTCAACCTTCTACATGCGCACGGCCAGGTTCACGAACACGTTCGAACCGGCCGTGTTGTAGCCGTACGGAGCGTTGTAGAGGGCGTTGGAATATTCCTTGTTCAGGACATTGTTCCAGCGCACCTGAACCGCCACGTTCTTGGTGAAATCATAGCTGGCCGTCAGGTTCAGCAGGCCATAACCGCCCAGGCTGTTCTTGTTGGCCCCGTCGTCATAGCGCTTGCCGACAAACATGTATTCGCCGCCCAGAACCCATTGGTTTATGCGGTGGTCGGCATTAAGCCGGTAGACCTGGCGCGCGCGGCGGGCAAGCTGGTTGCCGTTGGAGTCGTCCTTGGGGTTGACGAAGTCCGCATTGGCCCGAACGGTTGTGGCGCCAAAGCGCTGTTCGGCGGTCAGCGTCAAGCCGCGTATGGTCGCTTCGTTGACATTCTCGGGGCGGCCCAGCACGCACCAGCCGCCGGCATAAGACTGGCATACATAGGTGCTGACAAGGTCGCGAATCTTGTTCTGGTACACCACGGCTGCCAGCTTGGTGGTTTCGGTCTGGTAGCGCAGGCTGGCTTCAACATTCCTGGACTTTTCAGGCTTGAGATCGGGGTTGCCTTTGTAGTCGTAGTAGGGGGCCGACAACGGGTAGTACAGGTCGGCGAATGTCGGGGCTTTGAATCCCGTATTGCCGGCCACGCCGATGCGCCACTGGTCGCTGATGTCGAAGTCGTACGCCAGGCCGCCGGTGGTCTGGTTGCCATAGCCGGAAATATTATCGTTGCGCACGCTGGCCTGCACATGGTGGGCGCCGAAATTGCCGCGGTAAATAAGCCCGGCTGCATTGGTGTTGCGCTGTTCGGTCAAGTAGGGTTGCGAGCCCAGGGTGCGTTCTTCGCGGCGTTCAAGCACAAGCGAGACTTGCTGGCCCGAGCTTAGCTTGAGGTTGTTCTGCCATGTGTACATGCGTTGCAGGCTGCCGAAGGTGCTGCTGCTGTCCGGGTCGCGATTGTCGCCGGCGTCCCGGGTAAAGCCGAAACGCAGGACGCTTTGCCAGAAGTCGGTGATGTCGTCGGTGCTGGTCAGTGAATAGGCTTCCTGGCGCGTGATGGCAAGCGCGGGCTCCGGCGTTGCGAAGTAGGCGTCCGTGTCGCCCCGGGTATAGCCGTTATAGGCCGTTATGCCCAGATGGTGGCCGGGACGCCATTTATATCCCAGCGAAGCGGACAAAGTATGTTGCGTATAGCCGTCGTTGTCGGTCCTGCCCGGATACGAGGTAACGCTGTAGCCGCCGCTGTCGGCCAGGCTGGTGGCCAGCGCATAGTCCCAGCCGGAACTCGCGCCCGACAAGCCCAGGCTGGACTTGAACGTGTTGTAGCTGCCCAGTCCCAGGTTGGCATAGGCGCTAAGGGGCCGGTCCGCGCCGGATTTTTTGGTGATGATGTTGATGACGCCGCCGATGGCGTCCGAACCGTAAAGACTGCTTGCCGCGCCCCGCACGATTTCGACGCGGTCGATGTTGGCCGGGTCGATGGCGTTCCAGTTGACGCTGCCGGTTGTCGAGCCGTTTATCCGTAGTCCATCCACCAGTACCAAGGTCTGGTTGGCGTTGGTGCCGCGCAGGAACACGCCGGTTGCGGTTTGCGGGCCGCCGCTGTTGTACATCTCGATGCCGTGGTGGCGCGACAGCACTTCGGCCAGGCTGCTTTGGCCGGCTTGTTCCAGCTCTTTGCTGTCGATTACCGTTACGTCGCCCAGCGTTTCTTTTTCCAGTTGCGCAATGCGGCTGGGAGTGACGACGACATGCTCAAGCTGGGGAATTTGCGAGGCGGTTTGGGCCAGGGAGGCCAGGGGCAGGGCACAGGCTGCGGCGGCCAGCGCGCGCAGGGTGGGTTTCGGATTCATTGTCAGACCTGAAGATAGCAGGCGTCCCCGCATGCTATTGATGGGTAAATCGCTGCGCGCCGGTTTTGCTTTTCAGGGCTGCGCAACGAGCCGTGTGATGGGGGCCGGTGTCGGGCTGGCATGCGAGGCATGCTGACCGTTGCGGGGGCAGCACAGCTACGTGCGCGGGGCGTCGAAGACGCAATGCACGTTCTGTTTCCCGTTTAACTTTCGCAGGGCGGGGCGCTGTTGTTTGCAACAGCGCGGCGGACAATCCGCTCCGAAAGCACCTCAATCAGACGAAAATTTAACACGGCACAGCCTGTTGCGCTGTTGCACGCATAGTGTGCATTCTTTAGTTGAGAAATACTCATGTTAATAAAGTCCCTGGCTTGCCGGATGCCGTTGCATGCCCTCGTACAGGCAGTCATGGCGGGCGATTCCACAGGTTTGGGAATCCGGCGCGCCCGTAGACGGCCCAATGGCGCAGCGCTCGAAAGGTCGTCCGGCCAAAAGGGTTACATGGCGGCCCGCCGGGCGAAGCCGATACAATAGTCCCTTACTTTCCCGCCTTCACGACAAGTGCCGCCGGCTTGCGCCGCGCCATTTCGCTCCATGGCCCTTCAACTGTCTTCAGGTAATACGCGTGTCCTATCCAGCCTTGCCCTATCCTATATCCGCTTATACCCACGGCGCCGAGTTCGCGCGTTTGCTGGCCAAGCGTATTTTGATACTCGACGGGGCCATGGGTACCATGATCCAGCAGTACAAGCTGACCGAAGCGGATTTTCGCGGTACGCGTTTCGCCTCTCATTCCAAGGATGTACGCGGCAACAACGAATTGCTTTCGCTGGTCCGGCCCGACATCATTGCCGCCATACATCGCCAGTATCTCGAGGCCGGCGCCGACGTCATTGAAACCAATACATTTGGGGCAACCACCGTGGCCCAGGGCGATTACGCCCTGGCCGAGATCGCCTACGAACTCAACCTGGAATCGGCCAAGCTGGCGCGCGCCGCCTGCGACGAGTTCAGCACGCCCGACCGTCCGCGCTTCGTAGCGGGCGCCTTGGGGCCCCAGCCCAAGACGGCCTCCATTTCGCCCGACGTCAACGACCCCGCCGCACGCAACGTCACGTTCGAGCAGCTGCGCGTGGCTTACACCGAACAACTGAACGGCCTGCTGGACGGCGGCATCGACGTGGTCCTTATCGAGACAGTCTTCGACACCCTCAATGCCAAGGCGGCCATCTTTGCCGTCGAAAGCGTATTCGAAGAGCGCGGCGTGCGCTTGCCGGTCATGATTTCAGGCACGGTCACCGATGCCTCGGGCCGTATTCTGTCGGGCCAGACGGTTGAAGCGTTCTGGAACTCGGTGCGCCATGCGCGGCCCATTACCATAGGCCTGAACTGCGCCCTGGGTGCCGCCTTGATGCGCCCCTATGTGGCCGAACTGTCCAAGATCTGCGACACCTACGTCTGCGTCTATCCCAATGCCGGCCTGCCCAACCCCATGGCCGAGACCGGCTTCGACGAGACGCCGGCCGATACGTCCTCCTTGCTTGAAGAGTTCGCCCGTTCGGGCCTGGTGAACATGGCCGGCGGCTGCTGCGGCACGACGCCGGACCATATCCGCGCCATTGCCGACAAAGTGGCCGCGTTGCCGGTGCGCGAAGTTCCGGTCATTCCGGTCATGACCCGCTTGTCGGGCCTGGAAGCCTTGAACATCGACCAGGATTCGCTTTATGTAAACGTGGGCGAACGCACCAACGCAACCGGCAGCAAGATGTTCCTGCGCCTGATCCGCGAAGAAAAATACGAAGAAGCTCTCAGCGTGGCGCGCCAGCAAGTTGAAAACGGCGCCCAGATCATCGATATCAATATGGACGAAGCCATGCTGGATTCGGCCGCATGCATGCACCGCTTTGTCAATCTGATCGGTTCGGAACCCGACATTTCGCGCGTGCCGCTGATGATAGACAGCTCCAAGTGGTCGGTCATTGAAACCGGCCTGCGCTGCGTGCAGGGCAAGGCCATTGTCAATTCCATTTCCATGAAAGAAGGCGTCGAGCCCTTTTTGCAGCAGGCGCGCCTGTGCCGCAAGTATGGCGCCGCCGTTGTCGTGATGGCATTCGACGAGAAAGGCCAGGCCGACACCCTGCAGCGCCGCAAGGACATCTGTGGGCTGGCCTATAAGCTGCTGGTCGAAGAAGTCGGCTTCCCGCCCGAAGACATTATTTTCGACCCCAATGTATTTGCCATTGCCACGGGCATCGAAGAACACAATCATTACGCCGTCGACTTTATCGAAGCCACCAAATGGATTACCGACAACCTGCCGTATGCGCGGGTGTCGGGCGGCGTCTCGAACGTCAGTTTTTCGTTCCGCGGCAACGAGCCCATGCGCGAAGCCATTCATACGGTCTTCCTGTATTACGCCATTCAAAACGGCATGACCATGGGCATCGTCAATGCCGGGCAACTGGGCGTGTATGCCGACATCGACAAAACCTTGCTTGGCCTGGTCGAAGACGTGGTGCTTGACCGTGCCGAACCGGTGGGCAAGACCGATCCCGCCGACGAGCGCAGTTCCACCGAACGTCTGGTCGAGTTTGCCGACAGCATCAAGAACTCGGGCGTCAAAAAAGAAGAGAACCTGGCCTGGCGCGATCAGCCGGTCGAAGACCGTCTGTCTCATGCGCTGGTGCATGGCATCACGACATTTATCGTTGAAGACACCGAGGAAGTGCGGGCCAAGATCGCGGCGGCCGGCGGGCGGCCCATTCAAGTAATCGAAGGCCCCCTCATGGACGGCATGAACGTGGTCGGCGACTTGTTCGGCGCCGGCAAGATGTTCCTGCCCCAGGTGGTCAAGTCGGCCCGGGTCATGAAGCAGGCGGTTGCGCACCTGGTGCCCTTCATCGAAGAAGAAAAGCTGCAAATTGCCGCTGCCGGCGGCGACGTGCGCTCCAAAGGCAAAATGGTCATCGCCACCGTCAAGGGCGACGTGCACGATATCGGCAAGAACATCGTTACCGTGGTCATGCAGTGCAATAACTTCGAAGTCATCAATATGGGCGTCATGGTGCCTTGCGCGGAAATCCTGGCCAAGGCCAAAGAGGTCAATGCCGACATCGTCGGGCTTTCGGGACTGATCACCCCCAGCCTTGAAGAAATGGCTTATGTGGCGTCGGAAATGCAGCGCGACGAGTACTTCCGCAGCCGTAATCTGCCCCTGATGGTGGGCGGCGCGACCACCAGCCGCGTGCATACTGCCGTCAAGATTGCACCTCATTACGAAGGCCCGGTCATCTATACGCCCGACGCCAGCCGTGCCGTCGGCGTGGCGACCAATCTGGTTTCCGATAACGTGGAAACCTTTCTGGCTGAAATACGCGAAGAATACGAGGTGGTACGTACCCGCCACGCCAACCGCAAAGAAACGCCTCTGATGCCGTTGGCCGAAGCGCGCGCCGGCAAGCCGCAGATCGACTGGAGCAGCTATGTGCCGCCGCGCCCCAAGTTCATCGGGCGGCGCACGTTCGAAAACTACGACTTGAACGAAGTCGTGAAGTATGTGGACTGGACGCCGTTCTTCCAGACCTGGAGCCTGTTCGGCCAATATCCGGCCATCCTGGAAGACAAGGTGGTGGGCGAACAAGCCCGCAAAATCCACGTCGAAGGCCAGGCCATGCTCAAGAAGATCATCGAGGGCCGTTGGCTCAAGGCCAGCGGCGTGGTGGCGTTTTACCCGGCCAATACGGTCAACGACGAAGACATCGAGGTTTATCGCGACGAGACGCGTTCCGAAGTGCTGTTTACCTGGCGCAATGTGCGCCAGCAAAGCATCAAGCGCGAAGGCGTCGACAACAAATGCCTGGCCGACTACATTGCGCCGAAATCGACGGGCATTCTCGATTACATCGGCATGTTTGCCGTAACCGGCGGCCTGGGCATGGAAAAGCACGACGAAGCTTTCCTGGCCGACAACGACGACTACTCGAGCATTATGCTCAAGTCCGTGGGCGACCGGCTGGCCGAAGGCTTTGCCGAATGCCTGCATGCCCGTGTGCGTCGCGATCTGTGGGGCTATGTGCCCGACGAAGCCCTGGGCAACGAAGAACTTATCGCTGAAAAATACCAGGGCATCCGCCCGGCGCCCGGCTATCCGGCCTGTCCCGAACATACCGTCAAGAAAGATATGTTCAGGGTTCTGGAACCCGAGGAAATCGGCATGCAGCTTACCGATTCCTTCGCCATGTATCCGGCCTCCAGCGTATCGGGCTTTTATCTTAGCCACCCGCAGTCGCAGTACTTCAATGTAGGCCAAATCGGCGCCGACCAGGTCGAGGACTACGTGCGGCGCAGCGGCCGCAGTGAAGAAGACGTGCGCCGCGCCCTGGCCAGCGTCCTGCGCTAAGCCCGAACTTTCAGCGCCGCCGCGAGAGCCAGCATGGACGAGCCTTCCATCGACACCGGCACCGGAGCATCGGACTCCCAGGCGCGCTCGGTCAGGCGGCGGGCGCTGGGAGAATTCCTGCGCAGTGTGCGCGCCCGGGTATCGCCCGAAAGCGTGGGCCTGCCCAGCGGTACGCGGCGGCGCACGCCGGGCCTGCGGCGCGAAGAGGTTGCACAGCTTTGCGGCATAAGCGTTACTTGGTATACCTGGATAGAGCAAGGCCGCGATGTGTCGGTTTCGGCCGGCGTCTGGAGCCGTTTGGCGACTATCCTGCATTTGTCGCGTGCTGAACGTCATTATCTGTTCGAGCTGGCCGAATGCGCCGACCCGGAGCATGGACGCGAACACGACGAAGCCTTGCCCCAGGGCCTGGCCGCGTGCGTGCACAGCATTACCGCGCCGGCCTATATTCTTGATCGTTGCTGGAACGTGCTGGCGCGCAACGAACCCCTGCTGCGCTTGTTCGACGGCTGGCCCGACCGCTCGGCGCAGCCGAATTTGCTGCGCTATATTTTCCAGGATCCCGCCGCCAAGCAATTGGTCGTGGATTGGGAGTCGCGGGCACGGCGCGTGGTGGCCGAATTCCGGGCCGATGCGGCGCCATACGCCGAAGAGCCCGACCTTCGCCTATTGATCGACGACCTGTCGCAAAGCAGTCCGGTCTTCGCGCATTGGTGGACGCGCCAGACTGTGGTCGAACGCGAAGGCGGCCGGCGCGAATTCCGGCATCCCGACATGGGCATTGTGCATTATCAGCAGATTACCTTCCGACTGGCCATACGTCCCGATTGCAAGCTGGTGATGCTGCTGGACGAGGACAGCCAGGGCTGACCCGATTTTCCGGCCGAGCCTGCGCGGCGCCTCGTGCCTGCCGGATCACGGCAGGGCCGGGCCGTATCAAGGCCTATCAAGGCCGTTGATTCTGCGATGGCGCTATTTTGCCTGCCGGTTGATATGCTCGGCGGTGTTGGCGGGCAAGCGCGCAAACGAAAAGTACGCCGCCATGGCCAGTGCGCCAATGATTACAAAGGCCCACATGACGTCCACTTGTTCTAGGTGGACGGCACCGCGCCAGGCCATGCTCAAGTTCAGGATAAGCGCCGCGCAGCCGACGCCCAGGCTGATCCCCAACTGCTGGGCCATGGCGGCAAAGCTGCTGGCGCGGCTCATGTCGGCAGAGCTCAGGTCGGCATAGGTCAGCGTATTGACGGCGGTGAATTGCAGCGACCGAAAAATGCCGCCAATGAAAAGCACCACGATTATCAGCCAAACCGGCGTATCTGCCTGGAAAAAGCCGCAAACTATCACGAACGCGCCGGTTAATAGCGCGTTATAGGTCAGAATAGGCTTAAAGCCCAGGCGGCCAATTACGTGGGTGACGATCAGCTTCATGAACAAGGCGCCCGCCGCGCTGGTAAAAGTAATCATGCCCGCGGCGAACGGCGTCATGCCAAAGCCCACTTGCAGCAAAATTGCCAGCAAGAAGGGTGTGGCCCCGACGCTGAAGCGGCATAAATTGCCTCCCAGGATGGAGACTGCAAAAGTCTGGGTGCGCAGCAGGGTCAGGTCGATAATCGGATTGGCCGCGCGCCGGGCATGCCAAACGTAAAGCAAGCCGCAGGCCAGGCCCGTGCCCAGCAGCAGGGCCACGTACTGGCGCGACACATCGCTGCGGCCCAGGGCTTCGAAGCCCGAGACCAGAGTGGCCAGGGCAATGCCGCTAAGTATGAACCCCGGCCAGTCCAGGCGCGGCCTGCTTGCCGGGATGTCGTCAGGGATATAGCGTAGTATCAGCGCGATGCCCAGCGCCCCCACCGGTACATTGATCAGGAATATCCAGTGCCAGGACGCGTAGGTAACCAGAAAGCCGCCCAGAGGGGGGCCGATAATGGGTCCCAGCAGTGCGGGCATAGACAGGAAGGACATGGCCTGCAGCAGCCGGTCCTTGGGCGTTATGCGCAATAATATGACCCGGCCGACCGGAACCATCATGGCGCCGGCCATGCCCTGGAATATGCGCGCCACCACCAGTTGGGGCAGGCTTTGCGAAAACGCGCAGGCCACCGAGCTGAGCGCGAACAGGACAATGGCGGCAATAAATATGCGCCGGGCACCGAAGCGGTCCGCCGCCCAGCCGCTGATCGGCACGAACACTGCCAAGGCCAGCAAATAGCTGGTGATGGTGACGTTCATTTTGACGGGCGTGGTCTGCAGCGCATCGGCCATGACAGGCAGGGCGGTAGCCACGACGGTTGCGTCCAGCATTTGCATGAAAAGCGCGCATCCGACAATGAAGGGAATCATCCGGATGGCGGTTTGTTCGCGGGCGGACAGGTGCCGGCTTGGTTTTGAAGTCGAATCGGTTCGCATGCGTAATTCTAACTTTGTTAGTCTGAAGTAAACTGGGGCCTCCAGGTAAATTTATTGACGCATCATGGCCAATCATTACGAGTCGGAAATTACCCAATTTCTGAACCAATACAAGAAACAGCACGCGGGCACCGAACAGCGCCAGCGCGAAGGGCGCGCCCGCTTGTGGGACAAGCAGATCGACCCCGAGCTGCAAGAGGGCTTTCGCGCCGCGCGCGTTCCGCAGCAGCCTTATGTGTACCAGACCGAATAAATATAGCTAAATGGCACAGTCCGGTGGCATGACGGCCGATCTGAATGCGCTGGTCGATCCCAAGGTCGACAGTACGCCCGACGTCGTCGATAGCGTGGCTTTGGCTCGCCTGTACGGCGAGCCCTTGTTTTCCATGCCGCAAGACCTCTATATTCCGCCAGACGCGCTCGAGGTCTTCCTGGAAACCTTCCAGGGTCCCCTTGACTTGCTGCTGTACCTGATCCGCAAGCAGAACTTCAACGTCCTGGACATCCCCATGGCCGAAGTCACGCGCCAGTACCTGTCGTATGTCGAGCAGATCCGCGACCAGAACCTGGAGCTTGCGGGCGAGTATCTGCTGATGGCGGCCATGCTTATTGAAATCAAGTCGCGCATGCTGCTGCCGGTCAAGAAGTCCGATACCGGCGAAGAGCCGGACGATCCGCGCGCCGAGCTGGTGCGCCGCCTGCTTGAATACGAGCAGATGAAGCTGGCCGCGCAAAAGCTGAATGAATTGCCGCAGATGGGACGCGATTTCCAGCGCTCGCATGCTTTCCTGGATTTAAGCGTCGAACGCATGCTGCCCGAAGTCAGCCCCGAAGACCTGCGTCTTGCATGGGCCGACATCATGCGGCGCGCAAGCCTGAATGCGCATCACCGGATCACCAAAGAGCATTTGTCGGTACGCGAGCACATGACCAGCATTTTGCGGCGCCTGAGCGACGTCCGCTACATGGAGTTCGGCGAGCTCTTCCTCGAGCGCATCAAAGAAGGCGATGCGGTAGCTGTTATCGTTGTGCATTTCCTGGCCATGCTGGAGCTGGCGCGCGAGTCGCTGCTCGAGATCACGCAGGCCGAGCCCTATGCGCCCATTTATGTGCGCCTGTCCTACATTCGCGCGGCCGCTTAAGGCGGCCTGGCCGTTTGCCGTACACCAATCGATATATCCAATAAACCAGTCATCCAGTTTTATTCCGGACGGAGAAGATTCTTGAAGGTAGTTCATACGATTGAAGAATTGCGCGACCAGTTGCGCGGCCAGTTGCGTGCGGCGTTTGTGCCGACCATGGGCAATCTGCACGACGCCCACTTGTCGCTGATGCGCATGGCTCGCCAGCATGGCGATCCCGTGGTGGCCAGCATATTCGTGAACCGCCTGCAATTCGGTCCAAATGAAGATTTCGACCGCTATCCGCGCACTTTGCAGGAAGACATTGAAAAGCTTGAACGTGCGCGCGATGTTTATGTGCTGTTTGCGCCCAACGAGTCCGAAATGTACCCCGAGCCGCAAAGCTACCGGATCCAGCCGCCCGCCGATCTGGGCGGCATACTCGAGGGCGAATTCCGCCCCGGCTTTTTCGATGGCGTCAGCACGGTGGTGCTGAAGCTCTTTTCCTGCGTACAGCCCAGCGTGGCGGTGTTCGGCAAGAAGGACTACCAGCAATTGATGGTGGTGCGCAATATGTGCCGCCAGTTCCAGTTGCCGGTGCGCATACTGGCGCACGAAACGGTGCGCGACGCCGATGGCCTGGCGTTGTCTTCGCGCAATAGGTATTTGTCGCCGGCCGAACGCGCCGAGGCGCCGCAGCTTTATGCCGCGCTGCAAAGCGTGCAGGCCAAGATCAAGTCGGGCCTGACCGACCTGGCCGAAATCGAAGGCACGGCGGCACAGGAGCTTGCGCGGCGCGGCTGGCAGGTGGATTACATTGCCCTGCGCCGCCAGCTTGACTTGCACATGCCCTCAGACGGGCAAATCAAGCAGGGCGAACCGCTGGTCGTGCTGGCCGCGGCCAAGCTGGGCAAGACACGCCTTATCGACAATCTGGAGATTTAAAACTCTGTAAGAAATGACAGGCGACAGGGCCGCGGCTTGTGTGACAGAATCCCGCTCACAATTAGTGCAGAAGGAGTGTTTCATGACCGCAGTCCCTGTTCCAGACTACTCTCTTTACTCGGCGCTAACGCCCCGTGAATTCGATGTCATGCATTACGTGGCCATCGGCAAGCCCAATAAAATCATCGCCGCCGAACTCGGGGTGTCGCAACGGACCATCGAAGCACACCGTGCCCGTATCTTTCAGAAAATGCAGGTCAAGAACGCCGTAGAGCTTGCGCGCTGCGTGTTGCAGCAGCCGCCCAAGCCCGGCGCGCACGGCTAGCCTTGGTCGGCCCCGCACTTCAGCGCGGCGCGCTTGCCCATTTCGTCGATGCCATCTACATCGGCCTGGCGCGTCAGGTGGTAGTCCAGCGCCGGCTTGTTGTCGTTGATGGCGTTAATGCGCAATACATTGTCATTCAAGAAGCTCAGGCTGGCGGTGCGTGGCGTGTTTGGCGATTTCAACAGAATGCGCCACGGGTCCATGCCGGTCAGGCTCCAGCAGCCTTGCTCCAGCACAGGCTTTTGTTGGCCGGCGGCTCCCAGTATCTGCGTACGCGAGCGCCACTCCCCGCTGGGAGCCAGAGTCAGCGTTACGCGCGCGGCGCTGCAAGCGGCTTCGCCGGTCAGGCAGGGTACTGTGCCAAGAAAGGTTTTGGCTTCAAGCAGCGGGCGCACGGCGGGCATGGCGCTGGTGGCCGCGGCTTCGGCGGGGGCGGCTTCATCGGCGGGTTTTTTCTTTTGTTCGGTGTCGCCAAAGCCCAGCTGGATTTGCGACGGCGCGCGTGCCGCGTTGCGACCCTGGGCCTGCTGCCGGGCATCGCTAAGCGTGCTGTCATGTTCTGTGTTGTAGTAGCCCGGGGCGCTTTGCTTGGCACAGCCGGCAAGCATCAGGGCCAGAACCGCGGCGCCCAATGCGGGGCGCACGGCGCTTCCGCGAAATATGTTCAAGCCATTTTTACGTACAGAGTCTTGCGCAGTTAAAACGGGGGCGGACATGACGGCTTCCATCGAATAGTTAAGTTTGCATATTCTACGCATATATCGGCCCTGCTGTATAACCTTGCGCCGTCCTGTTTCATACAGTATTGGCGCCGATATCGAAGTTTGCCCCCGAGAAGCCGTGTTTTGGGGGCAAGGGGGGGCGATGTTGTCGTCTTTTTTTCCGGATAGCGGGTGGTTTGCCTGGCCTTGGGCCGCATTCGCGGGCTGCGCCGCTTTGGCGGGCTGGTGGTGCGCCGGCTTCGCCTGGCGTTGCAGCCGGTTGTTGCTTGTGGCGGGGCAGGCCGGCTTGCCTTGCTTTGCGGCCATGGATCCCGGGGCGGCCGTGCTGGCCGCCTTGTGGGGCCGGTCGGCAAAACGGCCATCCTTCCAGGGCGGCCCGCCGCTGGCCCTGGCCTTGTTCATTTCGGCCATATCGGCGGCGTCGGCCTTTGCGCTGGCCAGCCGCTACGGTATAAGCCTTGCCGGCGCGGCCTCGGCGCTTGCCGTACTGGTGCTGCTTGCGCTGGCTGTCATCGACGCTTATACCGGGCTTTTGCCGGATGTCCTGACCTTGACGTTGTTGTGGCTGGGCCTGGCTTTGGCATGGACCGGAAGCGCCATCGGGCTGCACGACGCGGTTGCCGGCGCCATGCTCGGCTACGGTTTGCTGTATGCCTTGTTTCTTGGCTTCAAAGCCTGGCGCGGACGCGAGGGCATGGGGTACGGCGACTTCAAGCTGGCCGCCGCATTGGGCGCCTGGGTTGGGCCCTTGCCTTTAGCTTATATATTGCTGGCCGCCAGCTTGCTGGGCACCGCCTATGCCTTGTGGCGCTGGAAGGCGCGGGGTTTGTCTGCCAGCTATCCCTTCGGACCTTTTCTGGCCGCGGCGGGAATCCTTGTTCTGGGCCGCTTTACTGAGTTACATTTGGGGTTTTGAATCAAAGGCGGACGGGCGCATGTACAAGATTGGGCTCACCGGAGGGATAGGTTCGGGTAAAAGCCGGGTAGCCGATTTTTTCCAGGAATGGGGCGCCAGCGTCATCGACACCGACGCGATCGCGCACGAGCTTACGACGGTTGGCGGCGCGGCCATCGAACCGCTGCGCGCGGCCTTTGGGGCAGGCATGATCACACCCGAGGGCGCCTTGAACCGGCAGGCCATGCGCGATGCTGTGTTTCGCGACCCCTCGGCCCGTTTGCGGCTTGAAGCCATTATTCACCCAATGATAGGTCGAGTTACACAAGAGCGAGCGGCGCTGGCGACGGGATGTTATCTTGTGTTTGTGGTGCCTTTATTGGTAGAGTCGGGACGTTGGCGCGACAAGGTCGATCGCATCTGTGTCGTCGACTGCGACCCTGCTACGCAAGTGGCCAGGGTGCAGGCACGCAGCGGGCTGACGCCCGAGGCTATTGCGCGTATTATGTCAGCGCAAGCCTCTCGCGAAGAACGCCTGGCCGTTGCCGACGATGTTGTGCTCAACGATAAAGACACTAGCCTCCAGGCCCTGGCCCAGAGTGCGCGCATATTGCACGATGCTTGGTGCACCGCGGCGCGTCAACGCCAGGCCGGGACGGATTAATGAACGAAACAAGCAATCACTGAATAGGTTACTGATCGCGTGATCCTTTACGAGTATCCATGCAACGAACGGGTCAGGACTCTTCTAAGGGTCGAGCACCTCTTTGGGCGGCTGTTTTTCTTTGCCGATGGCGCCGATATTCATCACCATCAAATTGCGCTGGCCACTTTATTCGACTTGCTTGAAATCTCCGACCGAACCGACCTGCGCGGCTCGGTCCTGCAAGACCTGGAGCGTCAGCGGGTGGCCTGCAACTCCTTGCGCCAGCATCCGGGGGTCGATGTCCAGGCGCTCGACGCCGTCATTACTGAAATGCAGCTGGTTTCGTCCGAATTGGGCGCCCAGGGGCGTATCGGACAGGTGTTGCGCGACAATGAATGGCTGGCCAGCCTGCGCGGGCGCCTGTCTGTGCCGGGCGGCTCGTCGCCTGCCGACATCCCGTCTTTCTACGCATGGCAGATCAAGCCCCATGAGGTCCGTGTGCACGACCTCAAGGTCTGGATAGAGCCATTTCTGGCTTTATATAAAGGCCTGGCACTGGTCCTGCGCTTGCTGCGGGAATCCAGCGAAGTCGTGTCCTTTCAAGCGACCCAGGGCGCCTACCAGGAAATGCTTACTGGTAAAACCTTCCAGTTGCTGCGGGTCTGGGTCGATCCGGCGCTGGGCGTATTCCCCGAAATGAGCGCCAACAAATACGTAATCTGGGTGCGCTTTTCAACCCAGGACAACGAGCTCAAGCCGCAACCGGTCACGCGCGACATTCCCTTCAAGCTGGCGCGCTGCAACGTCTAGGCGGCAGCCTTCCCAACAATACACCGGAGGCGCCGCGGCTATGCCCGTGAACTGCGCCGGTTGCCTTGGACCCATGCTTTGCCGGAAGCGGGAAGTTGTTGCGCCTGGTTTCAAAGCTTATGGTTTTTTGTCCATTCGGTCGTTAATCGGAGAAAATAGCGGCATTGCGTTATTTTGAGATGGAGAAACGCGTATGCCGGAACCTGGCTTCGCATTGAGTCGGCCCTCGCGCACCCGCAAGTGGGTGGTGGGCCTGGTCGTTTTGGTGGTGCTGGCTGGCGGCGCTTATTGGATCTTCGGTAAGCCGCCCGGCGGCGCCGCTCCCGGGGGCTTTGGCGCGCGCGGCGCGGCCATGGGGTTTGCCAAAGTCCCGGTCAAGATTGCCGTCGCGCAATCAGAGCCTATCAACGTAGTGCTGAAGGCCATTGGCACGGTTACGGCCTACAACACTGTCACGGTAAACAGCCAGGTTGCGGGCCAGTTGAAGAAAGTGGCTTTCCAGGACGGTCAAAAAGTCCAGGCCGGCGACCTGCTTTTCCAAATCGACCCGCGCGCGTATCAAGTCCAGCTTGACCAGGCCTTGGGCCAGCAAAAGCAGAACCAGGCACAACTGGACAATGCCCGCCGCGATCTGCAGCGTTATCAACTGCTTTACAAGCAAAACTCCATTGCCAAGCAGCAGGTCGACACTCAGGCGGCGCTGGTTCAGCAATACCTGGGTTCCCAGAAAAGCGACCAGGCCGCCGTCGACAGCGCCCGGCTGCAGCTAAGCTATACGCAAATTACGGCACCGATCAGCGGTCGCGTGGGCTTTCGCAGCGTGGACGAGGGCAACCTGGTTTCGACCTCCAGTACGACCGGTCTGGTCGTCATTACGCAAACCCAGCCTATCTCCGCCATATTTACCCTGCCGCAGTCGCAGCTGGCGCAGGTGCTCGAGCAAATGCGCGCAGGCCAGACCTTGCGCGTCGACCTCTACGATCGCGACGACATAAAAAAACTGGCGACCGGCGAATTGATGTCGGTCGACAATCAAATCGATGTCGCCACGGGCACGGTCAAGTTCAAGGCGCGTTTCGCCAATGAGGACGAGGCCTTGTTCCCCAATCAGTTCGTCAATGTGCGCTTGCTGGTCAGCACCCAGGCTGGAGCCGTCGTCATTCCCACGGCGGCTTTGCTGCAGGGCTCCATCGGCGGCTTTGTGTATGTGGTGGACGATGGCAACAAGGTGCATATTCAGCCAGTTACGGCTGGAACCATCGACGGCGCGCGCGTTGCCATCGTCAAGGGGCTGGAGGCGGGGCAGAAAGTCGTGACCGAAGGCGTGGACAGGCTTAAAGAGGGCGCCGAGGTCGAGGTGGTTACGCCCGAGGCCCAGGCCGAAGTAGCCAGAAAGGCCGACGAGGCCAAGAAGGCGGCCAAGCCGGCCCGCGGCGGCCCGGCCGGCGGGCGCCGGCACTGACGCCAGGCGGATACTGTGAATTTGTCGCGTATTTTCATTCTTCGCCCGGTTGCTACGACGCTGGCCATGGTGGCCTTGCTGATTGCCGGCCTGCTGGCTTACCGGCTGTTGCCGGTATCGGCGCTGCCGGAAGTGGACTACCCCACTATTCAGGTGTCCACGCTGTATCCGGGTGCCAGTCCCGACGTCATGACGGCGCTGGTGACGTCCCCGCTTGAGCGCCAGTTCGGGCAGATGTCCGGTTTAAGCCAGATGACCTCCAGCAGTTCGGGCGGGGCGTCGCTCATTACGCTGCAGTTCGACCTGAACCTGCCTTTGGATGTGGCCGAACAAGAGGTGCAGGCCGCCATCAACGCGGCTTCCAACCTGATGCCCAACGATTTGCCGGCGCCTCCTGTTTATAACAAGGTCAATCCGGCCGATACGCCGGTGATCAGCCTGGCGATCACTTCGCCCACCATGCCCTTGTACCAGGTGCGCGACTTGATCGATATTCGCGTGGCGCAGAAGCTGTCGCAGATATCGGGCGTGGGTCTGGTCAGCATTGCGGGCGGGCAAAGGCCCGCAGTGCGCATTCAGGCCAATCCGCGTGCCCTGGCCGCGCATAACCTGACCCTGGCCAATGTGCGCACGGCCATAACGGGCGCCAACGTCAATCAGCCCAAGGGCAATCTGGACGGGCCGCAGCGCTCGACCACGATCAACGCCAACGACCAGCTAAGTTCAGTGCAGGACTACGAAAACCTTATCGTTGCCTACGAAAACGGGGCGCCGCTGCGCCTGAAGGATGTGGCAACGGCGGTTCAGGACGCCGAAAATCTGCACCAGGCCGCATGGATAGGAACGACGCCCGCCATTTTGCTGAACATCCAGCGCCAGCCGGGCGCCAACGTCATCGACGTGGTCAACCGGGTAACGGCCATGCTGCCGTCGCTGAAGCAATCCCTGCCCGTGGGAGTGGATGTCAGCGTAGCGACCGACCGTACGCAGACCATACGCGACTCGGTGAATCATGTGCAGATCGAAATGCTGCTGGCGATTGCTTTGGTGGTGCTGGTTACCTTCGTGTTCTTGCGCAGTTGGACGGCCACATTCATTCCCAGCGTGGTGGTGCCTTTATCGCTGGTCGGCACGTTCGCCATCATGTATTTGACGGGCTTCAGCATAAACAACCTTACCCTGATGGCGCTGACCATTGCCACCGGCTTTGTGGTGGACGACGCCATCGTCATGATAGAGAACATTGCCCGGCATATCGAAGATGGCGACAGCGCCTTGCAGGCCGCCCTGAAAGGCGCGTCGCAAATAGGCTTTACGCTGATCTCGCTGACGCTGTCGTTGATCGCCGTGCTTATTCCCCTGTTGTTCATGAGCGATGTCATTGGACGCTTGTTCAGCGAATTCGCCATTACCCTGGCCGTCGCGATTTTACTGTCGCTGCTGATTTCGCTGACGCTTACCCCCATGATGTGCGCCAAGCTGCTGCGGCCCGAAGCGGAAATGAAATTCGGGCTTTTCCAGCGCAAGGCGGGACAATGGATGGATGCGCTCATTCATAAATATGACCAGGGCTTGCGCATTGTGCTGTCGCACCAGGTGCTGACCCTGTGGGTGGCGCTGGGTACGCTGGTGCTGACCGGCATCTTGTACGCGCTGGTGCCCAAGGGATTTTTTCCGCAGCAGGATACCGGCCTTATCCAGGCCATCAGCCAGGCGCCGCAAACGGTCTCCTTCCGTTCCATGGCGCAGCGCCAGCAGCAGGCGGTCCAGGCCATACTCAAAGACCCGGCGGTCGAGGCGGTCTCGTCCTTCATCGGCATCGACGGCACCAACGCCACCCTTAATACCGGCCGCATGCAGATTGCGCTGAAGCCCCTGGTCCAGCGCAGCGACAACGCCCTGGCGGTCATCAATCGACTGAGCGGCGAGCTCAAGGCCTTGCCGGACATCCAGGTGTTCATGCAGCCGGTGCAGGATCTTAGCGTCGAAGACCGGATCAGCCGCACACAATACCAGATGACGCTGTCGGATCCGGACCGTGCCAACCTGGTCGAGTGGGTGCCGCGCGTGGTCCAGGCCATGCGCGCGTTGCCGCAGTTGACCGATGTCGCCGACGACCTGCAAAGCAGCGGTTTGCAAACTGTCTTGCGCATAGACCGCGATGCGGCCGCAAGGCTGGGAGTGACGAATTCCACCATCGACGATGCCCTGTACGACGCCTTCGGCCAGCGCCTGATTTCCACGATTTTTACGCAGTCGACGCAATACCGGGTGGTGCTGGAAGTGGCGCCGCAGTTCCAGCAAGGCCCGGCTTCGCTGTCGCAGATTTATGTGGCGACCAGCGCCGGCGCGCCCGTGCCCTTGACCAGCATTGCGCGTGTTGAAGAGGCCAGCGCCTTGCTGTCGATAGAGCGTCTGGGCCAGTTCCCGGCAACCACTATTTCGTTCAATCTGGCGCCCGGTTCGGCCTTGTCGGACGCCGTCGAAGCCATTGACGGAGCCCAGGCAGAACTGGATATGCCGGCTTCCATCGAAAGCCGCTACCAGGGCGCGGCACGGGCGTTCCAGGCCTCATTGAGCAGCACGCTGTGGCTGCTGCTGGCAGCCATCGTGGCGATGTATATCGTGCTGGGCATTCTGTACGAAAGCTACATCCACCCCATTACCATCCTGTCCACTTTGCCGTCGGCCGCGATCGGAGCATTGCTGGCCTTGCTATTGACGGGCAGCGAGCTGGACATGATAGGCGTCATCGGCATCATTCTGCTGATAGGCATCGTCAAGAAAAATGCCATCATGATGATCGACTTCGCCCTGGATGCCGAGCGGCATCGCGGCCTATCGCCGCAAGCCGCCATTCACGAGGCGGCGCTGTTGCGCTTCCGGCCCATACTCATGACGACGCTGGCGGCATTGTTCAGCGCGATTCCTCTGATGCTCGCCACCGGCGCGGGTTCCGAATTGCGCCAGCCCCTGGGGCTGGTAATGGTCGGCGGCCTGCTGTGCAGCCAGTTGCTTACCTTGTTCACCACTCCTGTCATCTACCTGATGTTCGATCGCATAGGTATGCGCTTCAAGGCTGCGCCCGTTGACCGCGTGGGCAGCGAGGGTGCGCTATGAGGTTTTTCGCCCTGTTCATCATGAGGCCGGTGGCAACCACCTTGTTATGCCTGGGCATGGTGTTGACGGGCGTTCTGGCGTATAGGCTGCTGGCCGTTTCGCCGCTGCCGCAAGTGGACTTTCCCATTATTTCGGTTTCCGCCCGCCTGGCCGGCGCCAGCCCCGAAACCATGGCCTCCAGCGTGGCCACGCCTTTGGAGCAGGCGCTGGGCTCGATAGCCGGCGTTACCGACATGTCGTCGCGCAGCACCGAAGGCTCGACGCGCATTACCCTTATGTTCGATCTAAGCCGCGACATCAACAGCGCGGCGCGCGACGTGCAGGCAGCCATCAATGCGGCGCGGACCATGCTGCCTTCGAGCCTGCGCAACAATCCCACCTACAACAAAGTCAATCCCAACTCCGCACCTGTCATGGTGCTGGCGCTGACCTCGCCGACGCAGACCCAGGGCGAACTCTACGATCTGGCATCGACGGTCATTGCCCAGAAATTGGCGCAGGTGCAGGGCGTGGGCGAAGTCACTGTGGGCGGCAGCTCGCTGCCCGCCATCCGCGTAAGCCTGAATCCGCAGGCCTTGGCGGCTGCCGGCATTGCATTGGACACCGTCAGGACCGCGTTGACCAATGCCAACACGATGCGGCCCAACGGCATGGTCGAAAGCGACAGCCACCACTGGACGATTGCGTCGGGCGGGCAATTGACGCGCGCCGCGCAGTACGCGCCGCTGGTGGTGGCATGGCGCGACGGTTCGCCGGTGCGGCTCAAGGACATTGCCACCGTTGAGGACTCGGTTGAAGAAATCTACAACGTCGGTTTTTTCAACGACAAAACGGCGGTGCTGCTTATTATCCGGCGCCAGCCCGACGCCAATATCATTGAAACCGTCGACGCCATTCGCAGCCAGTTGCCCAGTTTCCAGGCCATGCTGCCGGCGCCGGTAACGCTTTCCGTGGCGCAGGACCGCACGCCCAGCATACGGGCTTCGTTGCACGAGGCCGAGCTTACGCTGATCATTGCGGTGATCCTGGTGGTGCTGGTGGTATTGCTGTTTTTGCGCAACTGGCGCGCGGCGCTGATTCCCAGCATTGTGGTGCCGGCCTCGTTGATCACCTCGTTCAGCCTGATGTGGTGGTTCGGGTTCACGCTGAACACCATCTCCTTGATGGCACTGATCGTCGCCACCGGCTTTGTCGTAGACGATGCCATTGTCGTGCTCGAGAACATCATGCGGCATCTCGAGAAAGGCGTGCCGCCTGTGCGTGCCGCCATGCGGGGCGTCAAGGAGGTCGGTTTTACGGTCGTTGCCATGAGCTTGTCATTGGTGGCTGTATTTATTCCCTTGCTGCTGATGGGTGGCTTGATAGGGCGTTTGTTCCGGGAGTTCGCCATTACGCTGTCGGCCACCATCATGGTTTCGCTGGTGCTGTCCCTTGTCCTTACGCCCATGATGTGCGCGCGTTTTCTGAAATGGCAGCCGCAACGCGAGCGGCGCAGCGGCGCATTGCAGCGGCTGACGCAAGGCATGGGCGAAAGATTCTGGCGCGGCTATCGCGCGTCGCTCGATTGGGCGTTGGCGCACGGCCGCTTCATGATGCTGCTGCTGGCGGCAACGGTTGGGCTCAATATCTATTTGTATGCGTCGGTGCCCAAGGGGTTTTTCCCACAGCAGGACACCGGTCAGCTGCTGGGTTTTTTCCGGGTGGACCAGGGCACCTCGTTCTATGCCATGCGTCCCAAGCTGGTGCAGTTTCGCAACTTGCTGCTGCAGGACCCGGCCATTGAAAGCGTGACCGGCTTTGCCGGCGGGCGCGGCGGAAGCAACAGCAGCTTCTTGATGATACAGCTCAAGCCCCTGGAACAGCGCCAGGCCAGCGCCAATGACGTGGTGAATCGTTTGCGCAGCAAGTTCCTGGGCGTGCCGGGCGCGCGGCTGACTTTGGTTCCGCAGCAGGATATCTTCCTGGGCGGCCGCCAAAATTCTTCGGCTTCCTACGACTACAGTTTGCTGGGCAGCGACCTGGCGCTGCTGAAGCAATGGCTGCCCAAAGTACAGCAGGCCATGCTGGCCCTGCCGGAACTGGTCGACGTGGATAGCGACGTCGAAGACAAGGGCCGGCGGGTCAACCTGATCATCGACCGGGACGCGGCGTCGCGCCTGGGGGTGGATATGTCGCTGATAGCCTCCACTTTGAACAACTCTTTCAGCCAGCGCCAGGTTTCGGTGATCTACGGTCCGCTCAACCAGTATCACGTTGTCATGGCTGTGGACCCGCGCTACGCGCAGGATGCGGAATCCTTGAAGCTCGTAGAGGTGATTACCAAGGACGGCAACCGCGTGCCGTTGTCGGCGTTTACCCGCTACGAGGTCGGCACGGCGCCGCTTAGCGTTTCGCACACGGGGCTGTTCGCCGACGAGTCGATTTCGTTCAGTCTGGCACCGGGGGTGTCGCTGGAACAGGCAACGCGTTCGATCGAAGACGCGGTGGCGCGCACCGGGCTGCCGTCCAACGAAATCCAGGCCGGCTTCCAGGGTACGGCCAAGGCCCTGCAGCAGTCCTTGTCGCAGCAGCCCTGGCTGATACTGGCGGCCCTGGTCACCATGTACATCGTGCTGGGCATGCTGTACGAAAGCTATATACATCCGCTGACCATTCTTTCGACATTGCCTTCGGCCGGTATCGGCGCTTTGCTGGCCCTGATCATGCTGGGCCAGGAGTTTTCGCTGATTGCGCTTATTGGCGTGTTCCTGCTGATCGGCATCGTCAAGAAGAATGCCATCATGATGGTCGACTTTGCCGTGCGTGCCGAGCGCGAGCGCGGCTTGTCGTCGCGCGATGCCATTTACGAGGCCTGCCTGATACGGTTCCGCCCCATCATGATGACCACGGTTTCGGCTTTGTTCGGCGCTTTGCCGCTGGTGCTGGCTTCCGGCGCGGGCGTCGAGATGCGCCGGCCTTTGGGTATAACGATAGTCGGCGGGCTTATTCTTAGCCAGATCCTTACGCTGTATACGACACCGGTGGTGTATCTGTACCTGGACCGCTTCCGTTTATGGGTGGACAGCCGGCGCCAGCGCCGTTTGGCCCGCAGGCAATTGCGCGCCGCCGGCGGTGCCGAGTGACGCAGGCATTTTTATGCAAAACCAAGAGCCAATGCAAAAACACAATACGAAAACTGGGACAGTGCGCACTTTCAGGCTGACGCGCTTCAAGGCGGCGGGCCTGCTTGCGCTGGCGCTGCTGGGGGGCTGCGCGGTCGGTCCCGACTACCAGCGGCCCGAGGTTGCGGTGGGCGAAAGCTATGGGGAAATCCAGGGCTGGGTCCAGGCCAATCCGGCCGATACCGAATTGCGCGGCGACTGGTGGAAAACATATTCCGACCTGGAGCTGAACCGCCTGATGGACGATTTGCTGGCGTCCAATTTGTCGATAGTCCAGGCCGAAGCGCAATACCGGCAGGCCCAGGCACTGGTGCAATCCGCAACGGCCGGCTTTTTTCCGACGGTTGGCGTGAATGCTTCCGTGGCCCGTTCAGGCTCGGGTTCAGGCAGTGGGCAGTCGAGCTTTTCGGGGACGTCCGGTTCCAGCGGCAATGCGAATCAGCAATATGCATTGAACGGCAGCGTCAGTTGGGAGCCCGATGTCTGGGGCAAGGTGCGCCGGTCGGTCGAATCCAGCGAGGCTGGTGAACAGGCCAGTGCGGCCGACCTTGCCAATACGCGCCTGAGCATGCAGTCCACGCTGGCCCAGACCTATTTCCGGCTAAGGGCGCTTGATGCCGAAAAACGTTTGTTCGACCAGACCGTGGCGGCCTACGAGCGCTCTTTGCGCACCACGCGCAACCGCTACGAAGCCGGTGTGGCCGGACAGTCGGACGTGGCGGTTGCGCAGACCCAGCTGGAGAACGCCAAGGTGCAGCAACTGGCCTTGAACTGGCAGCGCGCGCAGCTTGAACATGCGTTGGCTGTATTGGTCGGCAAGACGCCCTCGGCCTTCAGCCTGAAGCCGACATTGGCAACCAATACCGTGCCGGTCATTCCGGTTGACGTGCCCTCCAAGCTGTTGCAGCGCCGCCCCGACGTGGCCGCCGCCGAGCGGCGCACGGCCGCCGCCAATGCGCAGATAGGCGTGGCCCAGGCGGCCTGGTTTCCGGACCTGACGCTTAGCGCCCAGGGCGGGTATCGCAGCGGCCAATGGGCTCAGTGGCTGACGGCGCCCTTCAGTTTTTGGTCCCTGGGCCCGACGCTGGCCATGACCATATTCGACGGCGGCGCCCGGCAGGCGCAGATAAAGCAGGCGCGCGCCGGATACGATGTACAAGTGGCGTCGTACCGCTTGACGGTGCTGACGGCCTTGCGCGAAGTTGAAGACTACCTGGTGCAGCTGCGCGTATTGGAACAAGAGCAATTGGCGCAGAACCGCGCCTTGGAGTCGGCGCGCGAATCGCTGCGGCTTATACAGAACCAGTATGACGCTGGCTTGATCGACTATTTAAGCTTGGTTCAGGTCGAGACTGCGGCCTTGAGCGCCGAGCGTTCGGCTTTGTCCATGACGGCCGACAGGCTGGTGGCCAGTGTGCAATTGATTGCGGCGCTGGGCGGAGGCTGGCAGGCTGCGCCGTCCATGGCCGCGGGTCTGTCAGCCCCGGCTCCGGCATTAGCCCCGGCGCCCACCCCGGCTTTTGTTCCAGGAAATTAAAGCGCAAGGCGGCGCCTTGCCGCCCGTATTGGCTTCTAGCCCGCCGCGAGCAGGCCCCGCATTCCGGCAATGCCATGGGCGCCGTGCTGACGGGCGCTGGCCAGCGTGGTCTGGGACTGGCCGCCAATTGCAAATACGGGCAGCCCCGAAGCTTGAGCCAGTGTGGCAAAGGCATTCCAGCCCATGCCCGGTTGGTTCGGGTGGGAAGGCGTTTCAAGCACGTGTCCCAGCACTGCGAAGTCGGCATTCAAGCTGCGCGCCGCGGCCAGGTCTTGCGCCGTGTGCGCCGAAACGCCCACCAGCTTGTGCGACTGCAGGTGCGCATCGGGCAAGGGCGCTTCAACCGGCAGCGTCGTGTCGGTCTTGGCGGCGGGTTGGTCGGGGCCAGCGCCTGGGGCGCTGATCGCCGCCGCCTGTGCTGCCGCGTCCCGGGCGCGCCAGTGCACGCCGTCCGCCTGGGCTTGCCATGCTTGCGGATGCACGCTGTTGAGGAGGCAACGCGCGCCAAACTCGTGGCAGCACCGCAATACTGCTAGAAAGCCTTCATGGACTTCGTCTTCGCACGCCTGCTCGGCCCAGGCAGGCTCGCGAAACTGCACCAGCCGCACGCCCGCCTTCAGGGCCGCGGAAAGCTGTTCCAGGAAGCCGGCCAGCCCTTGTTGGCTGCCGATGGCGGTGACCAGATAGCGGTCGGGCAGTTGCAACCAGCGCAACGGCGGCTGGGTGGCAGGCAGCAACGGGCCTACGTCCAGGGGCGCGTGGGGATTCACCCAGGCCAGTCTTTGGCCTTCGATGCCGGTCGGGCTGCCTTGCCACTGGGTAACGCGGCAAAATGCCAGGCGGACGATGTTCTTGGGGTACTCGTGCACATAGGTAACCCAGGGCGTGGCGGTGGTGACGACGATGTCCAATTCTTCTTTCAGTTCGCGCGCCAACGCCTGCAGTACGGTTTCGCCGGCCTCGATCTTGCCGCCGGGCAACTCCCACCAGCCCGGCCAGGGCTTGTCGCCGGGTCTTTCAGCCAGCAGCAGCGAGCCGTCTTCTTGCAGGATGAGCCCTGCCGCAACATCGATGAACGGCTTAGACATAGCGGGCGGCCCAGTCGCGTGCGAACTGGCGTGCCACGCGGCCCGAGCGCGAGCCTCGTTCCAGCGCCCATTGCAAGGCCTCGGTGCGCGAAGCTTCGATGTCGGCCTGCGCGCAGCCGTGAACGCCCAGCCAGTAGTTCACGATATCCAGGTAGTCGTCCTGCTTGAATGGGTAGAACGACAGCCACAGCCCGAAGCGCTCGGAAAGCGAGATTTTTTCTTCGACAGTTTCGCCCGGGTGGATCTCGCCGTCTGCCTGGTGCTTGGCGTCCAGGTTTTCGCTCATGTATTCGGGCATGAGGTGGCGCCGGTTCGAGGTGGCGTAAATAAGGACATTGTCGCCGGAGGCGCTGATGGACCCATCCAGCACCGACTTGAGCGCCTTGTAGCCGGGTTCGCCTTCTTCGAAGGAGAGATCGTCGCAGAAGATGATGAAGCGTTCCGGGCGCGGGCCGAGAATGTCGACGATGTCGCCAAGGTCGGCCATGTCGGCCTTGTCCACTTCGATCAGGCGCAGCCCCTGGCCGCTGTATGTGTCCAGCATGGCCTTGACCAGCGAACTCTTGCCCGTGCCCCGGGCTCCTGTCATAAGGACGTTGTTGGCCGGCTTGCCCGCCAGGAAATGCCGGGTATTGCGGTCGATGATGTCTTTCTGGCGGTCGATGTGCTGCAAATCCTGGCTGTGGATGCGCGAAACGTGCCGCACCGCATCCAGCCACCCCCGCGAACCGCGCTTGCGCCACCGGAACGCTTGGGCGGACCAGTCTGTTTCGGGCGGTGCGGGCGGCAACCAGGCTTCAAGTTGCGCCAGAACGCGTTCGGCGCGGCTGATGAGCGTGGTCAGATCAATGGAACTCAAGGTTTTCTCCGGGCTCAGGATGGCAAAGCGTTATTATCGCCATTTTAATAAAGGGCTGCTGTCGGCCCGCCGCTTGTCTGATTTGAATGCATGCGGCAATTCAAGCGCTTGTGGCAGGGAGCGGAGCGCGGGGAAGGGCGTTTTTGCACGCTGGCGCAGCATAAGCCGGACACCTGGCCGCAAAAACGTATAATCGTAGCCTTGATCCGCATTGCAATCGTCAGGACCAAGCATGCAGGCATGCTGTATTGTTGTGCCGCTATTCCAAAATATGGCATGGCGGGCGCGCACAAGGGTGAAATGCGGCGTGTTTATTTGGCCTGCCGGCTTACTTGAAACCTGGATTTTCTTTTGAATCTTGCCGAAATAATCGCTCCTATTGCCGACGACATGAACGCCGTCGACGAGGTCATTCGCCAGCGTCTCAGTTCCGAAGTGGTTTTGATCCGGACCGTCGGCGACTACATAATCGGGGCCGGCGGCAAGCGCATGCGTCCGGCTCTGTTGCTAATGATCGCCAAAGCGCTGGGTTATCGCGGCGCAATGCACCACGTGCAGGCGGCGGTCGTCGAATTCATCCACACCTCCACCTTGTTGCACGACGACGTGGTCGACGAGTCCGACCTGCGGCGCGGGCGCAGCACGGCGAACGCCGTTTTCGGCAATGCGGCCAGCGTGCTGGTCGGCGATTACCTGTATTCGCGCTCGTTCGAGATGATGGTCGAAGCCGACAGCATGCGCATCATGCAAGTGTTTTCGCAGGCCACCACCATCATTGCCGAAGGAGAAGTGCTGCAGCTGCTTAATGTGCACGATCCCGACGTATCGCTCGAGCGCTATTTGCAGGTTGTGCGTTACAAGACCGCCAAGCTGTTCGAGGCGTCCGCCCAGGTCGGCGCAATTGTCGCCCAGGCCACTCCCCAGCAGGAAGAGGCCGCTGCCGCCTATGGCCGCCACATCGGCACAGCGTTCCAGCTGATTGACGATGTGCTGGACTACAGCGGCGATGCCGAGGCGCTGGGCAAGAATGTGGGCGACGACCTGCGCGAAGGCAAACCCACCTTGCCGCTGATCCGCGTCATGGAAGTCGGCACGCCCGCGCAAAAGCAGCTTATCCAGGAAGCCATCAAGACCGGTGAGGCCGACTTCAAGGCGGTTGCCCAGGCCATATTCGAAACCGATGCCCTGCAATACACGCGCCAAGCCGCCGTGGCCGAGGCCGAAAAGGCAAAAAGCGCGCTTGCCGCCTTCCCGATTTCCGAACAACGCGAATCTTTGCTAAAATTTTGCTCTTTCGCGGTTGAACGAGACCGCTGAAAGCCATCGTATTGCCTTTGCGCCCAACCGGCGCGGCAAGGCGAAATATAAAGCGGTGGCGAAAGCGAGTAGTATTGAAAAGCAGTAAAGGCCTGGCTTTTTTCCCTGGAAGCCAAGCTGGCGGTAATGTCACAAGTCGGGGCGTAGCTCAGCCTGGTAGAGTACTGCGTTCGGGACGCAGGAGTCGCATGTTCGAATCATGTCGCCCCGACCAAACGAAATAGTTTAAAACCTTGTTAATACAAGGACTTAGGCGCACGGCAATGGTCGTGCGCTTTTTTGTTTTTGGACGTAGATTTGCCATCGGTGACAAAACGGTGACAAATCCACGGCTTTCGGTTGAGCGTAGGAGCTTTTGTGTTTTGAGCAAAAACTTTTCGAACGAATAAAACAGCGAGCTACAGGGGGTTCCTTTTCTAATTAGGAGTCCGCCATGGCCACCATTCTTAATCGTAGCCGTTACACCGTCGCCGTCAAGCACCGCGAGGATCTGTATAAGGAGTTTCCCTGCACCGCCAAGCAGGCCGCCCGTGAATATTGCAAAAGTCTGCGTTCTCAAGGCTTAAAGCCCAAAGTTGCGCAGCTTGAGAATAAGATTCTGGTTCGAATTCGTAATAAGGGCTTTCCCGCAGAGGAGGGGCAGTTTGAGTCCATGGCCGAGGCTGAGCATTTCATTCAGAAGGTGGAGAGCGAGCATCGAGAAGGAAAGGCAACGACCTTTCTCAAGAGTCGCAAAATATCCTTTGTGCAACTGCTGGAACGCTACATTTTGCAGGAAGGTCCCAAACGCCCTGTGCCGTGGGAAACCGTGGAGAAATATCGGTTCAACAAATTTCTTCGCGAGGGTACTGGAAACTTTAATGTCCGTGAACGTCGGAAACTGGCGAAAGAACTGGATGTTGCTCTCCAAGATTTGCCAAAGAAGTTAACGCCCGACCATCCCTGGATGCAAAAGCCGTTTGCCGACGTAACTGCGGAGGATATCGAGGATTACATTCAAGTGCGTCAGGATGAAGGCCTTATGCCCTCCACGATAGACCGGGAACTGGATAGTATCTCCGCTGTGTTTTCTGTCGCAATCAACGTTTGGGGTTATTCCGTCACGGAGAATGCCATGAAGAAAATACGCCGACCCAAGTATTTCAATGAGCGGGACCGTAGACTCAAGGTGGATGAGCGGCGACGGTTGTTGTTGGCGGCCTGTGCTGAAGACAATAGACGGTGCTATTCCAGTTTTGTGGATGAGATGATGGAGCAGGTGCGCAAAGGGGAGTCGTTCGGTACCTTAACGGCTGCAGAACGTAAGGTGCGCACAAAAGTGTTACGTGCGCAGTTTCATGCACGAGCGGAAAAGGAGTGTGACCCGGTGTCAACGTTGGAAACGCTCATTGTTTTCCTGCTGTGTACGGCCGCCCGTCGGGGGGAAGCCCTTGCGCTGAAATGGGAGCACGTTGATTTGGAAGGACGGTCCGCACACTTTCCCATGACGAAAAATGGCCGCCCGCGAACTGTCCCTCTTCGGCGTGAGATCGTAAATATGCTTGGAGATTTACCCCGAAAGGGTGATAACGTATTTAACGTTTCGGTCGACACATTAAAGAACGCGTGGCAACGGATGCTCAAGGGCGCGGCAATCAAGGATCTGCATGTTCATGACTTGAGACACGAAGCGATCAGCGCAATTGCGGAAACTGGAAAATTTTCGCTGATTGACCTGCAGGCGATCAGCGGCCACAAGGACGTACGGATGCTGCTTCGATATTCACACCTGTGCGTTAGAAAGCTGGCCACCCGATTGGATGAGGTTTTCGCCCAAGAGCACGAGGAAGATAGCGCCCAGAAGACGATTCACCGCGGGCGGATACGATTGCCGAGTGGTAAAGGCTTAAAAATGGGTGACCTTATTCAAGAGTCGATTCAAGCTGTTGCCGTAAGAGAGCCTGAAGAGGTTAAGTTGGATATGGCTGCCTTGTCGCGGAGTGCCGTTGTGGTTGAAGAGAAGGAGCAGCGCGCCGCGGCCTAAAACAAAAGGGGGGGGGCTAGTAGACCAGCGCTGGTGCCCCTTACCCGTTGTTAAGTTTGCGTCGATGGTGCGCATTTTTTGTTGTTACGAGTTGCGAAACTAGGACACTGATTCATAACGGCGTTACGTTACTGACCCATTTTGTCTCGGAGTTACGAAATTGAATTCGTCATGGAGTTACGAAATTGAACGGCTTTGTAACGCCGTTATAAAAATATAAATTGTCTTTGCTATATGAAGAGTCATAACTTTTTAGAACTCTGATAATGAAAGACAAAAACGACGATAAAACGTGCGAATTAGCACTCGTTGTGCTTGAGGCTAAGAAAACGCCGGGCCGGCCCAAAATTTACTTTGATAATGCTGCTCGTCAAGCGGCGTATCGCGCTCGCAAGCGAAGCAACGGATTTAGAGAAGTGTCGCGATTTTTTCTGGACGTGCGCGACATTAACAAACCTTTGAAATCAAGCACAATTGACTTGTCAGAAGTGCGGCGATCGCGTCTTCGCCGTTCTTCTTAGTCTAACCGCCAAAATCTCATGTGGCCCCTATCAAGATGTGGATGGCCAGCTTTTTGTGCGCTGACGAAACTACGCCATGCAGGTGCGCCATGGCCTCATGGCCGTGACATGCGTTTGTGGCGTTGTCGTAGTAGGTGCCGGCCAGGTGGCCGCATTCAACGAGTAGGCCCCTCACCTTGAGGGGCCTATGAGAATAAAGACCTTATGCTGTTAATGCATCGGCCCTACAACGTCTTCCATAGTTCTGATGTAGTCAGGCCCTTCCAAAACATTACTGATGACAAATAGCTGCACTTCGTCCACAGTTTCACCTGGCAAGGACGAGGAGAGTGCTTCGCTTTTGAGCAGCTCCAGGGTTGCGGGCACCAACGCGGTCAATACATCTTCAGCTGTTAGGTCTTCCGGTACATGTACCAACGCCCGCATTGCCTTGGCGTCGGGAAAAGGGTGGGGACTTTGCAGTAGTGCCAACTGGTTGGTCTCTGGCACATCGACGAAGCAGGCGAGCGTTTTATTCTGAATGCACCAGTCCAGCCAGGCTAGTGACTGCTCGTCAATTAACGGGATGGCTGCTCGCGCTTGAAAGTTACCGCTTTGGATCGTTACGACCGCTAGCATATAGCCGGTTAGCATGGGATATAGAGTGAAGCGTATCGGGACTTGGTTCCTGGCTTGTTCCAGATGGCGCAGATGTACATCAGGAAGAGAAAGCAGCAGCGCGTATCCGTTGAAGTCAGGCCCTTTTTTCAGGGTTGTGCCGATCGTATCTATATCGCGGGGGGTGAGCAGGCGGCCAGTACGGAGCCGCCCTATGTTTTCGTATGCGAGTTGGGGACTCATGGTTTTCCTTTCGAAAGAGTTGGCCATGTAAGCAGGGGGCTTACGCTACGTATAGCGAGGCTTTCGAAAGATGCGTGAGGCGACGCGGTCCTTGCTGTGAGTGCACCATGTGGTCAACGACGCAGAGCGTCAGAAATGGGTAACGCCGGTAACAACGTAACGTGTGACTGGGACCGGTCATTTGCCAGGTTAGGCTTTGACGTCAAAATTGCTTGGTACTTGGTAGTTATCGGACGTAACAGGGGTAACAAGAAAACCGGGCCCGACAGAAGTCGTTAGCTTGAGAGACGCACTGAACACCACTGCCAGTGATGGTGGGGGGGAGGACATGAAACTCATATCTAAAAAATGGCGGGAGTTTAAGGCTAAAAAGATATGCCTATAGGAACTAGGCAATTCCGCCCGTTACCCAATGAGTTAAGTAAATGTCCTTTTCACACAAAATTATTAATGAACATATTTTTATGTCGTTCCCGTACGAACTGAAAGACACATTTCGCACGTTGTTCAAAACGGCAAAATGGAACTCCACTCAAAAAGCCTTTGTCGCAGCCCATACACCGCAAAACCTTCGCAAATGGGAGAAGTTCATCCAAGCGGCAGACACTGCGAATAAATTACTTGCGCAGAAGGACAATGAAGAAGCAACACTCAAGGATCTGGAGGAACTAGCAGATGCGGCAAACAAACTTGTGATAACGCTGACTACTGACCTTGAATGCGCTCGGCAACGTAGTGTGGATGTGCAGAAAGACACAGCGCATGCAACGGCTAAAGCAGCAGAACTGCAAGGCGCCATTTCGGATAAGCGTGTAAAGGTATTGCTTACCACGACCTTTTTACCTGCTTTGAGTGACTGACGCGTCATGTTTTGGCACCAGGCGTGTGCATCCCGAATGCGCGCGGCGTCATATTGGTAGCTCCCGTTTTGCATAAAGAACATATCGGCTTCGTAGTGTTCGTACCCGAGAAGTGTCAGTACCTCGGCCATGGTCGATTTACCGCTACCGGGTAAGCCGCGTATTAAGATCAGTTCGCCAGGAGCCTGAAAATGGGTGGGTAAGGGTATCGCAATCTGACTGTTGTGAGGGTGACGTAGCTGAATGTTCGCTTGATTGGGTGTGGATTGAAAATTTTCCATTTGATGACCTTTCTATAGAGTTGATTAAGTGGCCTTGGTTTAGAACCCATGTTTATATTTTTGATGGCTTTTTATAAATAGTGTTTGATGAACTAACCAGTGTGGATATTCACCAAGCGACCCCCAAGAAGGCGGTCAATTAATAAAAGAAAAAGAGCGCGTCTGCGCCACTCCTTAATGGGGGAGGTAAAACGCAACGCAGGTGCTCATGGGCCGCCTGTGATGGTTGAGTGGGATATCGATATCCAGGCTCTTCTGCGTGTGGCCTATCGTTAACAGGTGCTTTATCCAAAAAATCGGCCACCGTAAGCGGTAGCCGATTTATGTAATCAAAAAACTAGTTTTTTACTTCAGTTGCGGTTTCAGGCTGCTCTTCAGATGCTGCCCGTGGTGCGGGCTTGCTGATTTTGCTGGCTTCAAACGCAATAATAAGAAGTGTCCCGGTCGGTTTTCCTTCGCGTGACAGATAAAAGTCTGTTTTCAGCTTTCCTGTGACTTTCACAAAATCACCTTTAGCTAGGCCTGGGTCTAGATCCCGCATGATGCGCACGGAGTACCACATGACCTGTTCTGAGCTTGTGTCGTTGCGATGGGATTCGGCAATTCGCATTTCATAATAGAATTTTCCTGACGATTTGGACTGTTTTCGAATCGGGAGGGTACCTACGTTCGCAAATACTTGCATTGAGATGTCCTTGACGTGGCGATGAACCTATTCATCTACTTCGTATAGCAAGCTGTGGAAAACGTCTTTTTCGTTCCTTGATTACAGAAGCGGGGAGGTTGGCACCGGCCAGGGTGATTGGCCAGCAGGCCGCCGGTAAGGCAGGTAGTCCTCCGAAAACCACCCAGCGGTTGAGTATTGGCGCCGATTGTCGATCCTAACTTTTGGCAACCAGAGGGGGAGCATCTGGATAATGACATGTCCGACCAGTGCGGGCTCAAGGCCGGTTCTGTCACTCCCGAATTTCTTTATGATTTCCGTCCAAACCTCAAAGACCCCAGTACTACTTTCTTTCAGTATTCGTGTGCCTTGTGTTGAAAACTTCAATTCGCCGGGATCATTAACCAGCTCTTGAGCGAGCGACATCGCACGCTTCAGAATGCGCTCTGATTTTGTGAGAACGACTACGGTGCCTAAAACATGTCCATTCTGCAATTGCCTGCCCACGGCTCGGAATAGGGCGGTTAGGCATGCTTCTCGATCTGCGCCGCGTTTGCTACGGTCAATTTCAAACCATGTCACAGTAGACTTGCCCCCCGGGCTTGTCGGCTTCTCGTAAGCGATGGCATCGGGACGCAGGATTCTTTTTTTTGACCCGTTCCCTTTGAGTATGTTGACCGTGATCAGACCTTGACTAACAGGCTCGCCTTTCCCAGTGTTCCGGTTCAGGCTCTTCATCAGCTCTGTTTCTGTCAATGCCGATAGCCCACGAACTTCACAGCAGGTCACGATGAAGTTTGACCAAAGAAGGTGTTCGGGGTTCGTCATGTCGCTGACGCGGCGCACCGATGACGACGCGTCAACACCGCGGTCGTCGAGCCACTGTGCTCCTTTTTGTGTCAGCCCATACACATGCTGTTGTCGGTCGGTGCGATAACGAATGAGGAGGTTGTCTTTGACCATAGAGCGCATTGCTCGTTGAGCGGCTGTCAACGCGGCTTTGTAAGGACGTTCTGGGAAGCAGATGGCGGCTACGTCAAAGGTCCTGATGACGCGGAATCGGTTGGCAGCAGAGAGTGCTCGAAGCCGGATGGCCTGGCGTATTTGCCCTGTTGAGGCCACGTTGGTCAGACCTCTATCGATACGGTAGGGTTTTTCGTGCTGTGTTTCTGGCTCTGGTGCCTTTGTTGTTCTAGCCCCGGTGGCACGGGTGGCGTGGTCATGGGGGAGGTATCCCGTTGGCACCCGTTCTTGGCCGGTTTTGTCAGCGGCTACGGTTTTTGACTCGACGTTGTCGTGTGCCAGCGCGCCGTTAATAGAAAGTGCTTGAGCAAGGGGGAGCTTGAGCATGATGTTCTCGCGATGAAGAAAGTGTTCTAGGCCGCTGTGCATCGTTGTTACTCGATGCGCAAAGGATGTGCTTTCTATAGCGATGTCTTTAGCGACAACATGTCGCAAAAGACCAGACACCACGCGCATTTGCCAGTGTTTGTGCTGGCTAGGACTTGAAGAGCGGTCTTTTTATGGCAGGGGGCAATTGTTCTTTCCCATAAAATGCCCTTGTGGGCGCGGGGGCCCACATCCTCAACGTATTCGTCGCGACGTCCATCTAAGGCGAAAGTACTACTCCGGCTGCGCCGGGGCGAAACCCCGCCGCCGACCGCATACCGTACTGTCAAATATAGCTGTGCTTTCAGGGTCGTCGGCTACCGTGTTATCAGCATGCCGTTTCATCTTCGTTTGCCCCAAATGCGGAAAGCATATGTACTCACGTCCGCACTCGGGGACCCCGACGAAAGCCTAAGCCAGGCCATGGGGCCAGGCTCCGTGCGTCCTATGTCTGCATGCCCAGGCCGGCGGCGGGGTTTCGCCCCACCTTGCCGGCCAGTCGCGAGCAACTCTTCTCCCAAAAACCTTCTGTCATCAGCAACCGTGACCCCAATACGCAACCATCGCATTTTCAAAGGACTCGGCTGAACGCCTCGCCGTCCTCCTGCTACTGCCGTCAAGAGCCTGGGATCGGTGCCTTCGGGCCGGGCCTTTATGAAATCGTACTGGGCGATGGTGAGGGTTCTACCGTTGCGTTCTGCGACACAGGCATCAGTCCCCAACGCCACCGTACCCACCATCCATCTGTCCCTATGGTCGCAGGCGATTGTTCACCAGGGCGCTATACGGTGTATCTACAAACGTACTGGAGACAACCCGATGGCTTTCATCATCAAGAAAAACAAGTTTTCTGCTCGCATAATTCGACGTACCTACGTTCCGAAAGGCATGCAGGACAACACGCACTCATTCTTTGAGGACACTACCGTCGGCAACATCCCTTTGGCAGCAACTGAACTGCCGCCAGGTTTCCCCGCCTTAACCGAGCATGAGCTTGGACGAGTTGAGTCTTCGGTCTTTGAACCGGCGCGCCAACTCGCTATCAAACAGCGATTGGCTGGAGCCGAGCATGAGGCGGATCCTATATGGCGAGTTATGGAAGCGATGAAGTGGATAGGGGAGGCCGCGGCACGGAGCGAGAACCGCCCCTTGGCAGCAGATGTCGTTCAAGACTTGCTGGCAGCAATGCAAACGTTGAAGACAAATGAGCCTTTCGGTGAGGCAGTATCTTCGGACCCTCTGGAGGTCGTTAGGTTGGCTGGGAAGGCTGCTGTTGCTGCTATTGAAGGCGGTTATTACGGAGTCAATAAGGTTGGCGTTTCGATGAAAGATAGCCCGGCGGCAATAAAGTGGGCGGAGGTACGCTCAATCATTTTGGATGATGACACGAAGAGCATTAAAGCTGCGTTGCAAGCAAAGGGCTGGGTCAAGAGTAGGGGAAGAGCCTAACTCTAATACCTGTGTGTATATGCCAGGTGCCGGTTTTGCCGTTGGCAGCCAGGGTGCTGATCCTGGCTGCGTCGGCCACCTGAACGTATGCACCCGAGGTTTCAATGAAGCCGCCATCGCCTCCGTCAGGCGCCGACGCATCCAGCGTACCGTTCACCGTGCTTGTGCCCGCCTCCATTCCTGCCAACAATACGATTTGGCCTTTATGACTGGCCACGGTTTGCGCTTGAATCACTCCGGTGTTATTCACCACGCTGGCCAGCAGACTATTCTTTGCCCCCGCGCTCATCAAGACCTGCCCGCCATCGGCCACGATCAGTTGCTTGTTCTCGGCCAGCGCATTGAGCTCGTTCGCATCGACCTGCATCGAGAGCAGGTGGTTGGCATCAAAGCTCAGGCTCACGGCGCTGCCTGCGCCCAGAGCCGCCGTGCCGCCCGGCGCGTTGATCGTACCCTGGTTCGATACCTGCCGGCCCAGCAAGGCCACATAGCCGCCCGGCGCAGCAGTGATCGTCCCATGATTGACCACAGCGCCTGCGCCGCTACCACTGAAGTGCCGCGTGGCAGAGGCCAAGTCGCTATCGCTTATATTCAAAGTCGAGGCCACCAGCCCGCCCACATTTACTTGGGCGCCGGCACCAAACACAATCCCGTTGGGATTGATGAGAAATACCTGCCCGTTCGCGTTCAGGCTTCCCAAAATTTGGCTCGCGCTCGTATCGGCAATCCGGTTCACGGCAATGGCTGCCGCATTGGGCTGCACGAAGTTCACGGCCTCATGTGCGCCCACATTAAAACTTTGCCAGTTCAGGGACAGATTTTGGCTGGCTTGGCTGACCGTTGTGTTGCCAGCCGTCTGGCTAATGGCGCCCGAACCGGCTGTGATCTGCCCGCCGGTGGGTGCGGCATAGCTGGGTAGCGTCCCGAACAGGCTGCCTACGAGAACCAGACCGCCTAAGAATCTGTATGAAGATCCACTGGCAATACGTCGCAATTGCTTGGCGTAAAGAACATTTTCTATTTGCACGGGCTACCTCGTCATTTTTATCGGGCCCAAGCAAGCAAAGATAAGTTCACTTACATTAAGGTGAGTAAGTGTAAGCTTCCAATTTCCATAAGTACAACAAAAAAATAAGCCACCAGCGAAAACAATGGCGCCTTAACAACGGCATTGTTTGAGGCCAAGAAAACTTCCCATGCGAATTGCTCGCAAGCGGCGGTTTTAGCCCCTATGGACTGCTTATCACCCCACGCTCTATCTGATCGCGCTTGATGGATTCAAAACGCCCTGGGGAACGATCGCGGCGAGCATTAGCGCGACGCCAAGCGCGCCTTATCCTGCCTGTCCTGCCGATGATGGGTCAAAGAGCCCTGGGGTCATCGCCACTTGGGCTGCGGCAGTATCGGCAACTTGCGCCAACTTGCGGGACTCGTCAATGACGGTCTTTGCATAACCGCGAGCATTGCCGGAGTATTTGGGCAGGGCCTCCGACAAATCGCCGTCAGCCGATTCCAGATATTCTTCCAGTATGTCGGTGCCCACGCGAATATTCACGACTGGGTCAAACAGCGACTCTGACGCATGCAGCTTTTCTCGATGCCAGCGTCGGACCACCTGCATCAGCCCTTGCGCACCGTATATGCTTTGCACTTTGGGCCGAAAAACGCTTTCTTTTTGGATGATGGCGATTAGCAACTCGGGGTCAAGCCCAATACGGCGGCTGGCTTCCTTCCATGCAAGCTCTACATACCGCTGCACTGTCTGCGGCGATTGGCGCAGCTTTTCCGCAAGATATTCAACCTGCGCCTGCTTGCGGGCCTCATCGACGATAGAGGCTAGATCCTGTACTTGTTCCAGGTCGATTCCCAATGCAGGAACTGGCTTGGCTGGTTCTGGCAGCGCTGGCTTCATCTGAGCATCTGCTGGATGCGCTTGTTCCGGCCGCTGATAGACGGGATCGAGCGCGGTAATTTGCTCTGGCGCGGCAACCGCCACATCGCCGGCTGGCTCCCCAGCCCAGGCACCGGGAGAGGCAAGCAAACTGCCCGCAACACAACTCGCGGCAGCAAATAGCAAGGTTCGGTTATGAACTTGGCGATAAAACGGTTTAATGCAAGTTAGTAAAGTTTTTTTAGCAATCATCGGTCCCAGGCGCCCATAACCACACGCACTCGCAGAAGAAAGCTCCTGAATTGGTCAGGCGGCTTCGCTTTTTTGATTGCTATATGGATAGCCGACTCCTGCATTGCCTGGAGCCGAGCGGTTTTGAAAGGCGTCGTCAATTAAAGTTGAAAGACGGCGCAATGGCGCCGTCCTTTTCCTTCAAGACCATAACACTACAAACGTTGCTGCAATGCTAAAAGATGTAAGCGCATTTTTCGGCAAAGTGCCTGCTCTAGTGACGGGAGCTGTTTCTCCCACGATATTCAGCAAAGCCAATCCCTGCCAATATCATTATCAAAGCAACTGCATGATAGAGGTGGAACGCCTCTCCGAGGATGATGACCGCCAGCCATGCCCCCCAAATGGGCAGCAGGTTAATGAACAGGCCAGCCCGGTTCGCGCCAATCAGCTCCACCGCCCGAATGTAGAAAACCTGCCCCAAGAGGCTCGGAAAGATGGCGATATAGGTGATTACCGACCACCCTGACAGGTCTGGAACTATGGTGGCGCCTTGTGCCATTTCAAGGGCCAGCAAAGGCAAGGACGCCAATGTTGCCCCAAGGCAGAGAACGAACATCAAACTAGTCCAGTGCATTTGAGGCTTGCTACGTAACGCAGCAGTATAGATTCCATAGGAAACGATCGCGGCAAGCATTAATGCATCACCAAAATTGATGTCAAGAGCAATCAAATTGCCGAAGTCACCTCTTGCTGCAATGGTGATCACTCCTATAAAAGAAATGACAAACCCTATCGCCTGTTCCAGGCCTACACGGCTACCAAACAAAACGAAGCTGGCACAAAATACGAAAAGCGGCATGCCTCCTTGCAAGATGCTGGCATTGATTGCCGTGGTGTAGACCAACGCGTAATAGAGCGCAACGCTGAACCCCGTAAAACCAAGCGCTCCCATAAATAACAGATAAGCCAGCCGTGGCCGAATAGCGGGCCAATCCGCGGCGATCTGTTTTCTCTTGAAGACATACAGTGCCACCATGACTACCGACCAGCGAATGGCGACAAGAACCATAGGAGAGGCATGGCCAACCGCCAATTTGCCCGCTATGGAATTTCCTGCCCACATGAGCATCGTCAATGCCAGAAGAGCGTAGGCTTTATAAATCACAACTCATTTGATCCTTAGCTGTACCGGACCTGCGGTTCTGAAGCTGTATCCAGCTTGATATGGGGGTATCAACGAGAGTGAACGGACTCACGTAAGGAGCCAGTTCGCTAATAGGCCTGCAGTGTCGGTCTGAATACAATTTCATTCACGTCGACGTCCTCAGGCTGGCTCATGGCGAACGCCACAGCACGTGCGAATGAGTCCGCAGGAATAGCAACCTCTTCGTAAAGTTTGTTGATTCGCTCGGCAACCACCGGATCGGTCACTGTATTGGGGAGTTCAGTGGCAACGGCGCCCGGCGAAACGACTGTCGTGCGAATATTGTAAGGCTTGACCTCTTGGCGCAGCCCTTCCGATAGCGCCAGCACAGCATGCTTGGTGGCCGAGTAGACGGCGCCGCCCGGGCCAACCTTATGGCCGGCCACGGAAGAGACATTGATAATATGCCCGAATTTTTGCTCTTTCATATAGGGCAGCGCCGCTGCAATACCATAGAGCACCCCTTTGATATTGACGTCGATCATCCGGTCCCAGTCATCGACCATCAGGCTTTCAAGCAATGATTGCGGCATCAATCCAGCGTTGTTTATCATGACGTCGATACGTCCATAAGTTTGCACAGCCACATCGACCAATCTCTTTACCTGCTCGCGCTGTGTAACGTCCGTTTCCAAGGCGATTGCCTTACCGCCGCTGCCAGCCAGCCTGGCTGCCAATGCGTCGATACGATCTACGCGCCGCGCTCCAAGCACCAGCCTCGCCCCTTGCGAGGATAAATGCACGGCGGTCGCCTCACCCAAGCCGCTGCTTGCGCCCGTAATGACGACAACTTTGCCTTCGATGTTATTGCTCATTTCCGACTCCTGTTTGATGCTGGATGGATTAATGGCCTACCAGCTTTTGCCGATCTGGCGAGCAACGATCATATCCAAGCACAGCCATGCGCGTGACAAGCGGTAAGGTTTTTATGGTAGCAGCTGTAGGAATATTGCTTTGTCCAGGCACGTTCGTGCATTATCCATAGGACGACAGCTTGCTCGCACTGCCCTCCTGGTGTCAAGCGCATTTGAAATTTGAGCCACTTCGCGCAAGATCGCGCAAAGTAAATCTGAGCCAGTGATTATTTGGCGGCAGCCGGAAAGTGCCCGGCCTTGCGTTGTTGTTTAAGCCGGTAACTGTCCCCTTTGATTTGAACGATATGTGAGTGGTGCAGAATGCGATCCAGCATGGCCGCCGTCAGTGTGGTGTTACCGCCGAAGGTCTGGTCCCATTGGGTAAATGGCAGGTTGCTCGTCAGTACCATGGATCCTCCTTTCTCATAACGCTTGGCAACGATCTGGAAAAAATGGCTTGCCTGGTCGCCGGTCAGCGGCAAGTATCCGATTTCATCGACGATAAGCAAGCGCGGCCCCAGCACGTTATGGCGCAGCACGGCGTTATAGCGTTCTTGGCGCATGGCAGCCTCTAGTTGCAGCATCAAATCAGCGGCAGTGATGAATTTGGTTTTTATTCCGGCCTGGGTCGCGGCGTATCCTAAAGCGATGGCCACATGGGTTTTACCGACGCCGGAAGGACCCAGTAGCACAACGTTCTCCCCCCGATCAATAAACCGCAGGCTCGCCAGCTCGTCGATCTGCTTTTTAGGCGCCCCTGCGGCGAAGCCGTAGTCATATTGATCCAGGGTCTTGATAGTCGGAAAACCAGCCATACGGACCAGTGTCTGGCGAGAACGTACTTGGCGGGTGTCGCGCTCCAGGGCGAGTGCCTGTTCTAGGTAGTCAAGAAAGCTCCACTGCTTGCCTATCCCTTCGGCAGCAAGCGCCCGGTAATTGTGCATTAGCCCTTCAAGCTTGAGCGTCTGGCAATGGGCGTCGATGCGTTCATGTTGCAGATTCATGCGTGCACCTCGCTCAGCAGTTGCTGGTAGACCGACAGCGGGTGCTGCAGTGATGTGCCCAGGTCAGGCAATGGGCGCTGAGTAAGGACAATCGATTGTTGCGGCACACGGGCAAATGCCGGCAGTGGCTGCAAGGCGGCTCGCTCTTGCTCATCGAACAGCACAGCGGGGGCCTTATTGGTGACCGGATGAATGCGCTGATTGGCGACGTCGCGCAACCACTTGCCCACTTCAGCGTTGGCCGTATCCACGTCCAGTATCATGCCGCATTGCTTGAGCCAGCTGGACAAGGGAACATAGAAGTTGCCACGCAAATAACGATGAAAGCGTTCAATCTTGCCTTTGGTACGTGCACGGTACGGTTGGCACAGACGCGGCATGAAACGGTAGTGCTTAGCCAGATCCAGCATCCCCGCGTGCCAACGATGGTGGCCGGGACCATACGCATCGCGATCAATAACAATCGTCTTGGCGTTATCGTAAAGAATCTCCTTAGGCACACCACCCAGACGCTCGAACAAGGCATGATGGCATTCAACGAGTGTGGATGCCTTCTCATTGCTGGCAAATCGAACCCAGCGCCAACGGCTGTAACCGAGCGTGGCCGTGAAAGCATAGAGCGGATTGCTGCCCCGGCGAAACACGACAGAATCGCATTGCATCTGACGACCAGGCGCCGTCTCGAAACGCACAACCGGCTCGGGCGTCGGTGCCGGCCGATGCGCTTGCATGAAGGCTTGCACGCTGCGTAGTTGCCCCTGATAGCCTTGCGCCTTGAGCTCTCGCAGCAGCGCCGGGGCGGCGATCGTATCCGGTTCAGCAGCCTGCATGCGCTGCACGATGTAATTGTGAAAAGGCTTCAACTTCGTGGGCCGAGCTTCACGCGGTTTGTACCGTGGCACGTCCGGCGAGGCGAGGTAACGCGTTACGGTATTGCGGGAAATGCCCAGGCGTTGCGCGATCTCGCGCAGTGACAAACCTTGGGCCTTGAGTACATGGATGGACATCCACTGATCCTTCTGAAGCATCGTTGGCCTTTGCGCACAAAAGGCTAACTTTACGAAAAAGTGGCTCAGTTTTACTTTGCGCGAAGTGGCTCATTATTACTTTGCGCGCAACACTGGGAATGCGTGGCTGCCGGCGTCGCGCCGGAATAGAGGTGCGACGCAACCAGATCTAGCGCTTCATCGCCCATGTCTGTGCTCGAACTTGCTGAACCATTCATCGTTACACTAAGATGGTGAATTAAGTGTACGGATGACCCATGGCAGAAAAATCTTCGCTCGTAGATCAGAATAACCTAGAGGCGGCACAAGGCAGTACGCGAAGTACCAAACCCCGCGGGATTCAGTCAATCCTTATCGGTTTCCATGTTCTAGATCGACTGGCCGAGTCTCCAACTCCGCTTGGGCTGAAGCATTTAGCCGAGGCCAGCAACATGCCAACCAGCAAGCTGCGCTTTTATCTGGTTAGTTTTCTGGAGCTTGGTTTAGTCGTACAAGAGGCGCCTAGCGGACGCTACAGCCTGGGTCCGACCGCATTACGCCTCGGGCTGGCAGCCCTCGAAAAATTCGATATCGTTAGCCTCGCCCGCAGCGAAATGCGACTGCTGGCGGACCAATTAGGGTTTTCAGTATTTCTTGCCGTCTGGGGTACGCACGGGCCTACAATCATCGACCGGGTAGATGGACGCAACCGCACCGTACTGGAAATCCGCGTAGGAACGGTGCTGCCTTTGCAAACCTCCGCCATGGGGCGCGCTTATGCAGCCTTTCTTCCCAAAGCAATAATCGCCCCGCTTCTACGACTCGAACGCCGACAAGGCCTTAAGGTAAATGGCTTTCCGATGCAGGGCACTCCCGAAGGCAAGGAAATCCACACATCGCGCTTGTCGGCCGCATCCGGAAGGCTGTTGGCGGGGTTTACCGCCATCGCCTCGCCGATACTCGATCGAGCAGGTGCGCCAGTGGCAATGCTCTCTGTAGTCGGGCCTGTAGGTCCTTTGAAAGACAGGTACGAGGATACGCCCGCCCACGCCTTGATCGAATTGACAACGCGATTAAGCCTGCAACTGGGGTGGTCGGAAGAAGACAGCTAGAATGTCATGACCAGAATTGGCTGCCCGGAACTCTTAGAAGCTCAGGGGCCCTGCAAGAGCTTTGCCGGTGCGATAGTAAGCCTACACCTCCTCCAACAAGGCGAACGAATGCTCAGGAACCAGGCGCGGCGGTGCTATAACATGCTTGGGGTCCGCTGCTTCATCTTTTAGACGCTGCTCCAGCAAACGACGAGCTTGTATCGGTGCTTGATCCAGCTTGATTGCAACCACCGGAACCTCTGCATTGCGTTCCTCCATTTGCTTTTGCTGAATTTCAAGAAGGACTTTGTCTTGATCGAACGTAGCAGCGATCGCCTTTTGCACTGATTCCGTCATCGCATGGTCTTCTATTTTATAGTTGCGAACAAAAGCCCAGAAATAATGTGTGCAGGTCTCTGTCTCGGGGGTCAACAAATGCAATACGTGGCCGATCAACGCTCCAGAACGATCTGTATCGACCGGATGAAAACCCACGATTGTAAGGTTGATGGACGGCACCAGATTGATGGCTGACTGCCATCTATTGATGGTGGTGGCGCCCCCCAGAGACATCGCGAAAAATGGCGGCGCATCAATATTTGGCATTTCGCGGTGGGCCCGCGTTAAGCAATTAGCTTCGACCGTAACATTCACTGCATAACTGGCTATTGACTCTTCCTCGTCGTTCCCAATAGTGTCCTCGTGTACATACGTTTCGTGGCTGAGATCGAGCAGATTATCGTTGAGTAACCTGAAGTTGGCATCGATATGATGATAGCCGCGCGAGGCTGCCCACTCTGCGCTGTTATTCCAATGAACATCTGGAATTAACTCAGGGTCGGCAAGAGCTTCCTCGCCCATCCATATCCAGGCAAAACCATGACGCAGTACGAGCGGGTACGTCTTGACCTTGGCAGCGGCAGGAATATTGGCCTGTCCAGGGACATGAGTACATTCGCCTTCTGCAGAAAAACACATGCCGTGGTAACCACAGCGGATTTCGTCATTGATGCGCTTCCCCCTGGACAGAGGCATTAGACGATGGGGACAGGCATCGTCCATGGCTGAAAGAAGCCCCGCCGACGTGCGGAACATGATCACGGGCACATTCAATATACGTCGGGCAATAAACGGTTGATCAAGCTCAGCCTCAAAGGCAGCGATATACCAAACATTTTTTACAAACATGATCAACTCCTGTGGAAAATTTGGCGGCCGGCATAGTGCAACACTACTGTCATAGAGCAACTTTATATCATGTTTTAGGCTATTCAAAACTAGGGAAATTACCAGACTCTCGTATAAATTGTTTGATGTTATTGTATCGAGACAACAATATTCTCAAAGACAACTAAGGAGAACCGGATGAAATATAAATGGATTGCGCTATGTCTAGTATCTGCTCTTGGAATGCTAAGCACTGCCGCAAATGCCGATGAAATCAAGATTGGCTATGTCAACACCTTCTCGGGATCCGGCGCCAACTTAGGCAAGCATTACCGCGATGCATTCGAACTCGCCTTGAAGGAACTGGGCGGAAAAATGGCCGGGCTGGACGTCAAGGTCGAGTATGGCGATGATCAACTAAAACCCGAAATCGCCAAAAGCGTCGTTGAGCGGATGGTTGAACGCGACAAGGTGGACATTGTGGCTGGTTTCAATTTCTCGAATGTGCTGCTGGCTTCACTCAAAACAGTGACCGGTGCCAATAAGCTGCTAATCAGCTCGAATGCGGGCCCTTCGAATCTCGCCGGCGAACAATGCGATCCAAATTTTTTCGATGTTGGTCAACAAAACGACGGCGCAAGTGAAGTGCTGGGCCGGTATTTGAAGAAGCAAAACGTAGCAAGCGTATACGCCATCGCGCCTAATTATCAGGCCGGCCGCGATATGATCGCGGGCCTCAAACGCGGGTTCGGTAAACAGCTCGCCGACGAAGTGTATACACAATTGAGTCAAACCGACTTTCAAGCGGAACTGAGCCAGATACAAGCCGCGAATCCCGCAGCAGTATTTGCGTTCATGCCGGGAGGAAATGGCATCAACTTTGTAAAACAGTGGGCGCAAGCTGGCCTGATCGGCAAGATACCGCTCTACTCCGTGTACTCGGTGGACCACACCACTCTGTCGGCAATCGGTCCCTCTGCTGAAGGCACATTGGGCGTTTCACAGTACGTAGAGGATCTTCCATTCGAAGCCAACCAGGAATTCGTCAAGAAATTCGTCGACCACTATCACTACTACCCTTCTGAGTATGCCGCCAGTGCTTACGACACGGCGATGCTGATCAATAGCGCTGTAGTGGCCACCCATGGCAAACTGGATGACATTGATGCTTTGCGGGCAGCAGTGCAAAAAGCGGATTTCAAGTCAGTGCGCGGGCCGAACTTCAAGCTGGGCCATAATCACATGCCGATTCAGAACTATTACCTGCGCGAAACTGTAAAACGAGAAGATGGCAAGTTCGGGTTCGTTACCCGCGACACCGTCGCGGAAAATTACAAAGACCATTATGGCGCTCAATGCACCAATATCAAGTGATCGACGCCATACGCAGCGACAAAAAAAGAGATAGGGTTTTTAAGCAAAGATGCCGACTGTCTAACGGCAATCAGCAAGCTTGGCAATTGACAGGCTTTATTCCAGACCGAAACTTTATCTCCTCTTTCAACGACGAGACGAAGAAATAAAGTCTCTCGATTATTTCATGTGAGTGTTTCTGGAAAACGAAGTAAAGTCTGTCGACATGGTTTTCGGCGCCTAGCCGCCTAATAAATTGAACGAAAGGCTGTCGAAGTAGTTCCGGTTATATCACTAGAGCGTCATCAAGGCATCCCGCACAATGTCGATAAACCATTTCTGTGCAGGATTGTTTTCATAGCGCTTATCCCAATGCAGCGTAACTTCGATGGAAGGAATTTCTATGGGGACCGGGAGCGTTTTCAATGGCGCATATGCTTCGAATACGTGAGCAACGCGGGATGGCAATATAACAAGCAAGTCGCTGCGAGAGATCAATTGAGGCAGCACAGTAAAATGAGGTATCTGCAACGCGACGCTTCTCATCACCCCAGCTTTGCGCAACGCTTCTTCTACTTGCCTATGTCCTGAGTAATTGGCAGATACAAATGCGTGGCGCGCAGCAAGAAACAAATCGAGCGACAGCGAGTCCTTAATGACCGGGTGGTTTTCGCTTAAGAGGCATACGTAATGTTCGTTGAACAGCGATATATGACGCGTGAGAGAAGAGATGGAGGCTAAATTTCCCACCGCAGCATCGATCTTTCCCGAAGCCAAGCAGCCGGAAACTTCATCGGCCACAAGTTGCACCACCTCTAGTTCCACACGAGGACCGTATTGCCCCATTCGCTCGAAAATAGGAGGCAAAAAGTTTGCCGCTCCAATATCAGACATGGCGATTTTGAACCGACGTGTGGACTCGGCGGGAACAAAACGGCGGGTCGTTTCAATAGCATCATCGATCGCTAACAGAGCGGTGCTGAACCGACGATAGCACTCATGGGCGGAAGCTGTTGCGATCATTCCGCTAGAGCCCCTCAGGAACAATGGGTCGTTCAAGGTGTCGCGCAGCTTGCTTAAACTATAGCTTACGGTCGGTTGCGTTACGCAAAGCCGTTCGGCTGTCGTAGTTAGGCTGCCAGTCTCATAGATAGCTATAAAGGTTCGCAAAAGCTGCAGGTTCAACTGTTGTTCCACCACGCCTCCATATAGATAACATCTATTTCCATTATAGATAGTATCAAGTGGTTAGATTATTGCCGGCTACTTATACTAATCGAAGTCGGAACATCCAGCGTGCGCATGGTGAAGCGCCTTATTCAATCTCGCACCGGGCGATTACTCACGCAGAAACAGAGACGACCCGAGATTCGGCATTAGGCTATTGCCGGCAAGTGCAACGGCTCTCCCCGCCTTATAAATATATTGCATCGATTTAATAACAATTCGATTTATAGATGGGGTGCATCACATGAGGCTTACTGTGGTGACCGACTTAACCATTAAAGAGACAAACAATGAAAGTAGTTACGGGTGAGTCTGCTGTTTTGAAGCATGCACAAATTACGAACTTTACTGAAGGCGGCGAGGATGTAACCGTCGCGAGTATACCCATTATGCCATCGACCCAGATTCCGTCAGTGTTGGATCGCTACGAGACGGAGAAAGGACGCATTTTCTTGAGCGGAATTCAGGCGCTTGTCCGCCTGCCAATTGAACAGCTGCGGCGCGACAAGCGAGCCGGACTGCGCACTCGTGCATACATTACAGGATACCCAGGCTCACCGCTGGGCGGATATGACATCGCTTTGGGACAAGCCACCAAGACATTGAACAGTCATGGGGCTATACATCAACCAGGGCAAAATGAAGAGTTGGCAGCGACTACGTTAATGGGCACGCAAATGCTGGATGAGCACCCGCATCCCGATGTGGATGGTGTCGTTGCCTATTGGTATGGAAAGGGACCTGGCATTGATCGGTCCGGAGATGCTCTAAAGCATGGAAACTTTGCCGGAACGAGTACACACGGGGCGGTCGTCATTCTCAGCGGTGAGGACCATGAAGCCAACAGTTCGACTGTGCCCTACCAGCAGGAGTTTTCGTTCGAACACTTTGGGATACCTGTCCTTTACCCGGCAACGGTGGCGGAATTTCTCGAATTTGGGCTGCATGCCGCCGAAATGTCGCGCTACAGCGGTTGTTGGGTCGCGCTGAAATTAGTTGGCCCTTTATGCGATGGTGGTGAGGTGGTGACAGTGTTCCCCGACCAGTTCACTTGCAAGAAGCCAGAGCTACAACTCAACGGCAAGCCTTTCAAAAAAGTCGCTAATTTTACGTTTTTCCCAGGTATTAATATTGAGACGGAACGCCAACTGTATGTGGAGCGTCATGCGGCGGTTAAAGAATATGCGCGACTGAACCAGTTAAACAAAGTTATGCACTCCGGCGCCAAGGACCGGATCGGAATAGTGTGCGCAGGAAAAACGTACACCGATACATGCCAGGCATTCGCCGATATGGGACTGGACGCCGAGGCTCTGACTGCTGGTGGTATTCGAATTGCGAAGATTGGGCTTCTTTGTCCGCTAGACTCTGAGTTCATTCGGCAGTTCGCGCAAGGGCTTGCGAAAATCATCGTCATTGAAGAAAAGCGAGACTTTCTGGAGCGCCAAGTCGCCCATGCGCTTTCTGGTACGGGAATAATCAGCATCATCGGAAAAAATGATGGCAATGGACAACCGTTGTTTCCCCTAGAAGGAGGGCTGAATAGCGACGCAATAGCCATGCTGCTAGGAAAAGTTTTGGCCGAAGATATCGCCTTGCCCAATACGGCAAGCGCGCGGTTCAATCAGATCACCCGTCTTTTGAATCACGACCATAAACTCCAGCCACGGCGTACGCTCAATTACTGTTCCGGCTGCCCTCATAACGTATCCACCAAACTGGCGCCCGGACAGATCGCCTGGGGCGCCCCCGGCTGCCATATTTTTGCGGCAGTCATGGATACGCCAGACAAAAGAATTGAAGCGATCACCCAGTTCGGCGGAGAAGGGCTACCGTGGATTGGACTGGCCCCGTTTACGACACGCAAGCACATTGTGCAAAATATCGGCGATGGTTCGCTTATGCACTCCAGCTATCAGAACATTCGCTTTGCCGTGACCGCAGGAGTAAATATCACCTTTAAGATTCTGTTCAACGGTGTCATAGCAAACACTGGCGGCCAAGTATCCCCGGGAGCCCCGTCGATCGTTACTCTGCTGTCGCATCTCGCACTTGAGGGCGTTGCGAAGATCGTGCTGATCGCCAAAGACGCATCCCGGTATAACAATATAAAACTGCCAAAATCAGTGTCGCTGCGTGCCGTAGATGCACTCGAAGCGTCACTGGTAGAACTGTCTGAAATCGCTGGCGTGACGATCCTTCTTTATGACGGAGAATGTGCGAACGAACGTCGTCGTCGCCAGAAGCGAGGCAAAGCTCCCCTTCCGGTGCGGTTCACTGTCGTTAATGAGGATGTCTGTGAAAACTGTGGCGATTGCGGACGCGTGGCGAATTGCATGTCGCTGCAGAAAGTCAAAACAGAATTCGGCGAAAAAACGCAGATTCATCAGTCGTCGTGCAATCAGGACCAAGCATGTATAAAAGGCGAATGCCCCTCTTTTGTCACCGTCGAAGTGGCCCCGGGCACAAAGATAAAAAAGCCTCCTCTTCAGACTCTGGACGAAAGCCTCATTCCACAGCCATCCATGCCTTCGGTGGCTCGCCCCTACCATGTTTACATCCCGGGCCTTGGTGGAACAGGGGTGCTGACTGCCAACGCAATTATGGCTCAGGCGGCTTCATTCGACGGCAATGAAGTCAAGAGCTACGATCAAACGGGTGCCGCCCAAAAATGGGGCGCAGTGCTTTCCAGTCTAATAATTTCGGCTCCGGGTCACCCATCGATCACGAACCGCGTTGGCTATGGGAAAGCCGATCTGTATCTCGTGCTAGACATGTTGGCCGGCGTCGACCAGAAGAATTTGCGATGCTGTCAGCCCGAATTGACTGGGGCTGTCATTAATTCCAACGTCCTTCCCAGCGGCGACATGATTCGGGACCCGCATATTAAGTTGCCTTATGGCGACATGATTGAAGCCATCGGAACGGTCTCCAGGGGCTCAAAAAACGTCGTTCTCGATGCACGGCGCATTGCCGAAGGACTTTTTGGCGATTATGTCATGGCCAATATGGTCACGATCGGCGCTGCCTACCAAGCCGGCTTGTTACCCATTTCGTCGGAAAGCATGGAGAAAGCCATCACGCTGAATGGCACACAAGTGGAAGTAAATATTCTTGCGTTTCGCGCGGGGCGGCTATCGCAGCACAACCCGGATGCCTTGGAGGAAATGCTTGCGCGCCCTTTCAATACGCTGTCTGACCGGGTGGCGGATTTGAACGACCGACGCCTGGATGATGAACGGATTGTTCGGCTAATGGATTCAAACGATTTGTCAGGTATCAGCGAGGAGTTCAAGAGGTCGATCCAGACCCGTGTCGCCGATCTTGTTGATTATCAGAGCGTTTCATACGCACGCCATTATTTACGCAAAATCGCCGATGTAGCGAAAAGCGAGCGAGCGGTTCTTGGCGAAGGCGGACGGCTCGAAGCTACCGAAGCCGTTGCTCGCTATTTATATAAGTTGATGGCCTATAAGGATGAATACGAGGTAGCTCGTTTACTAATGCAACGCACATTCTCCATGCGTGTCGGGCAGATGTTCACCGGCCCGGTCCGGATGGTCTTTAACCTTCAGCCGCCTTTTCTTCGCTGGTTCGGTCTGCATCGAAAGGCGGAGCTGGGCCCATGGATACGACCATTGCTGCATGGGCTTTCCAAGCTTAAGTTTCTACGCGGAACAGCAATCGACCCGTTCGGCTATCTCGCAGTGAGGCGCGAGGAACGAGAACTAATACGTTGGTATGAGAGCGTCATCGACGAGGCGTTACTGAAGCTGAATTCAAGCAATTTCCAGACTATCTGTGCTCTGCTTTCATTGCCTGATGAAATCCGCGGCTATGAGCGCATCAAGACGAACAATATTCGGGAAGCTAAAGCGAAAGCCTTGCATCTTAAGGAACAACTAAATTCAGGGCGTTTTGCCCCAAAGGGTGTATCGGTGGTCTATCTTTCGCCCCAATGAGAGCGGCGCAAGAAGGCTCCTGCCATAACATTTCTCCAGTCTAATAGATCGCTATAAAAGATCGGTGCGTCACTAAGGAGCCTGTTGCGCAATCTTGGGATTAAAGCATTATTCGGCTGACATAAATTTACGGCTCAGTGATGCCATTTATTTTTATCGAGCTGCTTGTACTGGGCTTGCTTTTGCTATTGCCTTGGCTCGCGACAGGACTGCCACGGCTGATAGTTCAACAACTATGGAGACAAAAAAATGAAACTTACTTTTAAGAAACTTGCTTTAGGAACATTGCTGGGCCTCGTCGCTTTCTCGGCACAAAGCGCCCAGGTCACCTTGAAGGCGGTCAGCGCCTTCGCGAAAAATTCGTACTTCGACCAGCGCTTCGAAAATTTCGTCAAAAAATTTAACGAAGAGGGAAAAGGAATCTTACAGATCCAGATGCTCGGTGGCCCCGAGTCCATGCCCCCTTTTGAAGTCGGCAATGCACTGCGGGCCGGCGTGATCGACTTAGCCAATACTACCGGGGTGTTCTTGGCCAATCTTTTACCCGAAGCTCTGGCACTAAGCTTTTCAACCACGCCTATGGCCACTTTGCGAGCAAACGGGGGCGACGCGCTTCTAGACAACATCATGCGTGAAAAAGCCAATATCGTATGGCTGGGCCGTGTTCATGATGGGCTGAAATTCCATATCTACACGAACAAAAAGCCCGAGAATTTTTCGTTCAAAGACATGAAGCTGCGCAGTGTGCCTGTATATCGGTCGTTCTTCCAGTCATTGGGGGCGTTGCCGTTGCAAGTGCCACCAGGCGAAGTCTATACGGCACTTGAGCGCGGCGTAGTCGACGGGTACGGCTGGCCCAGCGTGGGCATTTTCGATCTTGGCTGGCAGGAAAAGACCAAATACCGTATCGAGCCCGGTTTTTACAATGTTGAAGATAGCTTGTACATGAACCAGGACAAATACAAGAAGCTCGATGAAACGCAACGGGCTTTCTTAACTGCGCAGGTACGGCAGCTCGAAGAACTTTTTGTACAAGATCAAAAGGCAGTTGAACGTGAGAAGACAAGGCTGGTTGAAGCCGGAATCGAGATTATCTCGTTACCCCCTGATCTAGCCGCCAAATTCATCGCAACCGCAAACGAGGCTGGGTGGAAAGCTATCGATCAGGCGAGCCCGAAGTACGCCGCTCAACTACGGAAAGCATTCGGCGCACAATAACTCTCGTTTAACAAGACTGTCTGTGCTCGTGCGCGCTTCGTCGCTTGGCGCAAGCGCGCACGATATAAAGGTGGAAATCGAGAATGAAGATTAATATCCTCGGCGGTGGCCCCGCCGGATTATATGCGGCCTATCTATTGAAGCGCCAGCGTCCCGATGCATCGGTGCACGTCTATGAGCAGAACGCCGCCGACACCACCTTCGGCTTTGGTGTTGTATTTTCCGAACAGGCTCTGGAATTCCTGCGTGCGAACGACGAGGAGACGCTGGATGCCATCACTAAAGATCTAGAGAGCTGGCGAGACATTGAGTTGCGAATTCATGGCCAGATCATCCATATCGATGGCGTGGGTTTTACCGGCATTGCTCGTCTCAAATTATTGGAAATATTAAGCCAGAAAGCATTGTCGGTCGGCGCTATCCTGTGCCATCAGCGGGTTATCGAGAACCTGGGCGAAATAGACGACGCCGATCTCATTATCGGCGCTGATGGGATTAATTCTCTTGTCCGCCGTACTCATGAGGAGAGCTTCGGCACGACTATCGACCATTTTGAGAACCGGTTCGCTTGGTTTGGCGCCACGCGGGCCTTTGGCCATTTAACCCAGACGTTCAAAGAGGTTCCGCAAGGCTTCTTTAACGCACATCATTATCGGTACTCACCGTCGATGAGCACTTTTCTGGTGGAGGCGAATGCGGCCACTTTCAAACAGATAGGCTTCGCCGACATGAGCGAAGAAGAATCCAGGCTCTACTGCCAGAAGATATTCGCCGAGGAGCTGGAAGGAGCAAGTTTGGTCGCCAACAAGTCTCAATGGAGGCAGTTTCCAAAAATCAACAACGCACGGTGGTCAGTGGGGAAGTATGTGATTATTGGCGATGCTCTTCGAACTGCTCATTTTTCGATAGGATCCGGAACTCGCTTAGCGCTGGAGGACGTCCAGGCGCTCGCAAAGGCCCTAGCCGAGAATCCTAAGGATATTATCAGCGCATTAGCAAGCTTTGAGGCTGCACGGCGCCCTGTGGTAGAAAAAATCGTTACTGCAGCGAATCAAAGCGCGAAATGGTACGACAGTTTTGCCGAACACATGAAACTTCCGGCGTGGGAATTCGCCTTTAACTACATCAGCCGATCAGGGCGAATTGATCTTGATCGTTTGCGAACAAACTCACCGCAGTTTGTTTCAAGCTACGACCGGTGGCTGCGAAGCGATGCTTACTCAAAATTTTAGGGTTAGCGGCGAGCCACTAGCATTCAATTAGCGACTGCGCCAAGCTTCGAAACTTGCCGGCGGGCTTCGCGAACCAGCCCACCGTCAAGAAGCAGCAAATTTCTCGATCTCTTTATCTGTTCTTGCGCAGGGGCGGATACACGTATGCGCCAAGCAGCAGCATGGCCAGGCAAGACACGATCAGGGCAATGCCGAATAGCAGCAGCGCTGGAGCGTAAGAGCCGAGTACATCGAAGGACAATCCCATGACATAGATGCCGACTGCGCAGCCGATGGAAAACAAACTAAAGATCCAGCCATAGATTTGACCAAAGCTTTTCAGGCCAAAGTAACGGGAACCCAGGTAACCGATCATGTCAAGCTCCGCTCCGACAGCTAATCCAAGTGCTATTAATCCCAATTGAATGAAGGATCCGCTATATAAAAGGTAAATGCCAATAATTGGAAGAAGGAAAAACAGGATTGATACATATGGTGCAAAGAAATGATCGACAAGGAAACCGTACAACAGCCGCCCAAGCAAAGTGGCAATTCCGATGATGGCTAGCATCTTCGCGGCGACAGGCGGCGCCATGCCGCCGTCTGTTAGTAAGGGGAAGATATGGACCACGACCCCCTGTACCGACATTCCAACGAGAAACGAGGCGACCGCAAGGACCCAGAATTGCGACATTGAGCGCGCTTCGCGGGCGGATATACCGGGCAATGGCGTGACGTCATCCGCGTTGGCTGCTTGGGTGCCGACCTGCGTAGTTTCGAAGGGCTCTCGAATGAAAGCAAGTACGCTGGGCACCGCTATTATGATCACCAGCACCCCCATCCCCATAAAACCGGAGCGCCAGCCATAGGACCGGATAAGCCATTCCACAAATTGCGGAAGTAACGCGGCGCCCACGCCGATCCCCGAAATGGCAATGCCCATAGCGAGCCCCCGTTTTGCATCGAACCAGGCCGAGATGCTCTTGACATAGCCGATGGGCGTCTGTACACCGCCAAGGATACCTGCCAAAGCAAAGAGCGCGATGAAAGCAGCTGGCATTGCCGGAGTAAGAGCTATGGCGGCGACGCTTATGCCGAACAAAACGATGGCGGGCACCATGACTCGGCGCACACCGTATCGGTCCATAAGTGCCCCGACGAAAGGCAGCGTGAGCGCCATGCAAATGATATAGGAGCTGTTTGCAGCGGACAATGTACCGCGGCCCCACCCGAATTCGGCGCCGATGGGCTTGATGAACAGCGTGAAGGTGTAGGTACCCACGCGGGACGGTAGAATGATGACGCGGGCCAATGTAACGCGGCGGCTGGCACATGCCGTCGATTCTGCAGCGACAAAGCATCCAGAGCTC
>NZ_QNRQ01000008.1:0-79769 GCF_003315175.1 Eoetvoesiella caeni
ACACCGCGCATCCTCCGATTTGCAGTGTCGAACCCTATCAGATCAACCGGCCAAGATAGTTGTCGCTGACCGGTCAAGTTAATTGTCGCTGAACAGCCAGCCTGAACCAGCCTTTTACCGCATGGCGGACGTGTTACGGATTACAGCCTTGAGCCGTTCAAGTCTTTACCGTCGTATTGCATCAGGGGATTTTCCCGCTCCTGTATCGCTCGGTGGACGAGCTAAGGGATGGCGGCGCGCGGCATTATTGGAATGGATCGAAGATCCGGTGAGCTATCGGCCACTAACCCATTGTGTGAAGGAAACCAGCTCCGCTGGTGGCCGTGTCAGGCGTGTTGCAGCGGCCACGTCCCAGTCATAGGCTTAGGCGTGGGTCAACACCAGGTGGCCGATTGGCTCTGCTGTCTCGCGCACACGAATTTCGATGTCGTAGCCCAGGCGGTTCAGACAATCCATCAGTTTGCGTTCGGAGAAGTTCGAGAACTCGCCGCGCAGCAGACTCGATACCTTGGGTTGGGTCAGGCCCATGCGCTTTGCCGCTTCGGCCTGGGTCAATCCGCGCTCGCGAATGGCTTTGGCAATTTCTACGGTCAGCCCAGACTTGATCTGGAGTTTGTCGGCATCGGGCAGGCCCAGGTCGGCAAACACGTTACCCGAACTGGCTTCGACCTCAATCCCTTCGACAATGCGTTTACTCATTTCTCAACTCCTGTGCGACGATCGCAGCGGCTTTCATGCGCTGACGGACGATGTCCATATCCGGCTTGGGCGTTTCGATACCTCGCTTGCTCTTCTTTTGAAAGACGTGCAACACGAATATCGCTTCAGCGAAACGCACGGTGTAGACAGTCCGGTAAGTGCCGCCAGTATCGTCTTCGACAATTTCTAGTACGCCAGCACTGCCAAAGCCCTTTAGCACTTTCGCTGCTTCGTGCTGTTCGCCGCGCTGGGCAGTGTCGAGCGCATGGCCGAAGAGCTTTCGTACGGCCACCGGCAGAGCCAACAGGTCTTTCTTGCTGCTGCCAAGCCAGAAGAGCGGTTTTATGGAGGAAGGCTTCATGTCAATATACCATTTCTGGGATGTTTCGGACTGCTGGTGAACGCAAGTAGGCGTAGGCTACGCCCGCTTGAGCCAGAGGACGTTTTCCGCAAGCTTGGGCATCTTTCCCGCTTCCAGTTGGTCCAGAAAATCCGCCCATTGCTGCACCATCACCTTGCGCTGAGCCAAGAAGGTGGCGCGGTCGTAGCTGGCGCCCAGTTCTTCTTTCGATACGTGCGCCAGGTGGCGTTCGATGACATCAGGCTCCCAACCGAGATACTCGCGGATCATCGTGCGCGCGGTGGCACGAAATCCATGGCCTGTGATCTGTTCTTTGGTGTCGTACCCCAGTGTGCGCAAAGCCGAGTTGATCGTGTTTTCGCTGATGTAGCGTGACTTGTCAGAGCGCCTGGCCATGTTGGGGAACACAGGGCCGGAGGGGCCGGTAATCGGCAGCAGATCCTCTAGAATCCGTCGCGCCTGGCGTGACAGGGGCACGATATGCGCAGGGGTGCGGCTATCGCGTTTCTGCCATTCGCGCATTTTCATGTTCTCTGGCGGGCAGCGCCACAATCCCTTTTTGAGATCGACATCTTCCCAATGAGCCAAGCGCAGCTGGCCGGGCCGCTGGAAGACCATGGGGGCCAAGCGCAGGGCGGCAACGGAAATGAAGTTGCCGGAGTAGGCGCGCATATCCCTCAAAAGCTGGCCCAGTAGCTGCGGGTCAGTGATGGCGGCGTAGTGGCGGCCGCGTGGTGTTGGCAAGCCGCCTGTGCGGTTGTTGACGAAATTCTGGGCCGGTTCCAGTACGCCGGTATCCACAGCGTACTGATAGACGTGCTGGACGGCCTCGCGGACACGCTGTGCCGTTTCCAGGTTGCCGCGATCCTTGATGCGATGCAGGCATCGAACGATTTCTGGGGGCCTGATAGCCTCCATCGCCTTGTCACCCACCCACGGGAATACATGAATCTCCAGATGACGAGTGACCTTGCTTTTGTAGCCGGCAGACCAGACGCGATCTTTGCTGGCACTTTCGAGCCAGGCGCGCGCCATCAGCTCGAAAGTATTCATCTTCGCGATTTTGGCTTGCTCTTGCTGCTCTCGTCGGGCGTCTTGCGGGTCGATGCCTTGAGCGCGCAGTGTGTTCGCCTCTCTGGTGAGTTCGCGTGCCATTGCGAGGGTGATCGTTGGGTAGGCGCCTAAGCCGATCTTGATTTGTTTCGTACCGGATTTGTACCGATAGAGCCAATTTTTGCTGGATGCGCGCACGCGCAGGTAGAGGCCATCGCCGTCATTCAGCATCTGTTCTTTGGTGCTGGGCGAGAGGGTGCGGATTTTAAGGTCAGTCAGGAATCCCATAGGTGTACCCCTGCAAAAAGAAAACTGGGTACAACCAGTCTAGGGTACACCTTGGGGGGCACGCAACGTTGGGATTTGCTGAAACTTGATGGAACTTCATGGGTTAAGTTTTCAACCTAACCGCATGATTTTTTTGAGAATTTGGTGCAACTTGAACCTGTTTGGAACAAGCCGTTGGTGCCCGGGGCCGGAATCGAACCGGCACGCCTTGCGGCGGGGGATTTTGAGTCCCCTGCGTCTACCAATTTCACCACCCGGGCATATCAAGCAGATCGCTTTGAAGAACTCCAAAGCGGGTAGAAAGAGCGTCATTATACGCTACTTGAAAAAACGTGCTTTGCCCCCATTGTTCAAACGATAAGCTCGAAGGGTGCCGGCCCTTTATTGTTTCAACTTCTTTTATGTGAATTGATTATGACGCAAGCAGAACCATCCACTCTATCTTCTGAAACGCTGGGTTTTCAGGCTGAAGTCAAGCAGTTGCTGCATTTGATGATCCATTCGCTGTACAGCAACAAGGAAATTTTCCTGCGCGAGCTGGTCTCCAACGCGTCGGACGCGTGCGACAAGCTGCGCTTCGAGGCTATTGACCAGCCCGACCTGATGCAGGGCGATACGGATTTGCGGATTCGCGTGGAATTTGACGCGGACAAGCGCACGGTTACAGTTTCTGACAATGGTATCGGGCTGTCGCGCGAAGAGGCTATCTCTAATCTTGGCACGATTGCGCGTTCGGGCACGAAGGAGTTTTTCTCCAAGCTTACGGGCGACAACAAGAAGGACGCGAATCTGATCGGCCAGTTTGGGGTTGGGTTTTATTCTTCGTTTATTGTTGCCGACAAGGTTTCGGTGCTTAGCCGGCGTGCCGACGCAGAAGCCACCGACGCGGTGCTGTGGGAATCGGACGGACAGGGCGAGTTTTCGGTAACTCAGGTTGAAAAGGCCGACCGGGGCACGTCGGTTACGCTGCATCTGCGCGAAGGCGAGGACGATTTCCTTAGCGGCTGGAAGCTGCGCGAGGTGCTGCGCCGTTATTCGGACCATATTTCCTTGCCGGTGCAGATGCTGAAGGAAGAGTGGAACGAAGAAAAGTCGGCCCAGGTCAAGACTACGGAATGGGAAACGGTTAACCAGGCCAATGCGCTGTGGACGCGCCCGAAATCGGACATTACTGACGAGCAGTACCAGGAGTTCTACAAGCATATTGCGCACGATTACGACGATCCTTTGGCCTGGACGCACAATCGGGTGGAAGGCCGCAGCGAATATACGCAATTGCTGTTTTTGCCCAAGCACGCGCCCATGGACCTGTGGGACCGCGAGGGCAAGCGCGGGGTGAAGCTGTATGTGAAGCGCGTATTCATTATGGACGACGCCGAACAATTGCTGCCGATGTACCTGCGTTTTGTGCGCGGGGTGATTGATTCGGCCGATTTGCCGCTGAATGTGTCGCGTGAAATCCTTCAAGAAAGCCGCGATGTGCGGGTTATTCGGGAAGGTTCGGCCAAGCGGGTGCTGTCGCTGCTGGAAGATTTGGCCGAGAACAAGCCCGAGCAGTACGCGGCATTCTGGGAGCAGTTCGGCCAGGTGCTGAAGGAAGGCGTGGGCGAAGATGCGGCCAATAAAGACCGTATTGCCAAGCTGCTGCGCTTTGCGACGACGCAGGGCGAAGGCGCGGCGCAAACGGCTTCGCTGGCCGATTATGTTGGGCGCATGAAGGAAGGGCAGGACAAGATTTACTATGTCAGCGCCGAGTCCTATGCCGCCGCCAGCAATAGTCCGCACCTGGAGATCTTCCGCAAGAAGGGGCTTGAAGTGCTGGTGTTGTCTGATCGCGTAGACGAATGGATGTTGTCATTCCTGCGCGATTTCGAGGGCAAGACGCTGGTGTCGATTGCCAAGGGCGGACTGGATCTTGACCAACTGGCCGACGAGGAAGAGAAGAAGCACCAGACCGAGGCGGCCGAGAAGTTCAAGCCGCTGGTCGAGCGCTTGAAGACGGCCTTGGGCGACAAGGTAAAAGATGTGCGCGTTACGGTGCGCCTGGTGGATTCGCCAGCTTGCGTGGTGGTGGATGCCAACGAGCTTAGCCCGCATTTGCTGCGCATGTTGCAGGCGGCCGGGCAAGAGGCGCCGCAGGTCAAGCCTATACTGGAAATTAACCCGGAACACGCGTTACTGGGCCGTATCCAAGAGGCTTCGGACGCGGACTTCGGCGAGTGGGCCTTATTGCTGCTAGACCAGTCCATGCTGGCCGAAGGCGCGCAGTTGGCCGATTCGGCGGCGTTTGTTAAGCGCCTGAACAGCTTGTTGTTGAAGGGCTAGTCGCGCAACGGCTCCGGCCTTGCGGCCGGAGTTGTTCAATCAACGCTTGAACCTAAGCCAGTGGCGGCAGCTCGCGCAGCAGCCACTGGCTTTCGCGCGCGTAGCGCCGCCAGTGGAATTTGGGGCCGGGGTCGGTCTTGCGCTTGGGGGCTATGTGTTCGTGGCCGCGCACGGCGCTTAGGTTGTGGCGTGCGCGCAGGGCGCGAGTCAGGCTTTTAAGGGCGCTGTATTGTTCGTCGCAATAGGGTTCGGTGTCGGTGCCTTCCAGCTCGATGCCTATGGAAAAGTCGTTGCAGCGTTCGCGCCCTTTGAAGCTGGACACGCCGGCGTGCCAGGCGCGGTCGCCGGTGGCGACGAACTGAACGATCTGGCCATCGCGGCGTATAAGAAAGTGCGCGGCAACCGTCATGCCTCGCAGGCATTCCAGCCAGGGGTGGCTGCTGTAGTCCAGCCGGTTCTGGAAGAAGTCGACGATTTCGGGGCCGCCGAACTGGCCGGGCGGCAGGCTTATGTTGTGGATGACCAGCAGGGTGGGCTCGACCGAGCGCGGCCGGGCGTCGCAATTGGGCGATGGCGCCAGCAAGACCCCGGCATGGGGTCTAAGCCAGCCTTGTCTGTCCAGCACCAGTCCGCTCATTGGTGGACTCCTAGTTTGGCGTGGTCTTTGCTGCACCAGGTCTGGCCGTTTACCAGCAGGGCTTCAGAGCGCGGCATGTGTATGCCGCAATGGGCGCAGCGCACCATGGCTTCGGGGGTAGCGGCGGCCTTGTTTTTGCTGGGCGCCAGCGGCGGCACGCGCGGCTGGTCTTCTTTGGCGGCCTGGCGGGCCAGCAGGCGTGCAACGAACAGGCCGCCTATGATTACCACGATCCAGAATACGATCTTTCCCACATTAGCCTCGTTGCAATATAACGTCCAGCACAAACCGGCTGCCTGTATAGGCCAGCATGACAAAAGCAAAGCCCACCAGGGTCCAGCGTAAGGCCTGGCGCCCGCGCCAGCCGCGGGCGTAGCGGCCCAGCAGCAGCACGCCGAAGGTTATCCAGGCCAGCAGTGTGAAGATGGTTTTGTGGTCCATGGGCAGGATGGCGTGGCTGATGCCCAGGGAAACAATGGACCCGGTAATGATGGTAAGCGTCAGCATGATGAAGCCGAACCAGATCAGCCTGAACAGGATGTGTTCCTGTACCAGCAGGGGCGGCAGGGATTCCAGCGCGCGGCTGATGCCGCTGCGGTGTTCGGCCTGTTCGACGGGGCGGTGCAGGTAGCGGTCGAGCATGGCCATCAGCATGGCTTGCAGTGCGGCTATGGTGATAAGCCCATAGGCAATGAAGGCGATGATCAGGTGGGTGCGCAGCCATTCGTTGTTGGCGTGGTCGATTAAATGGGTATGGGGGAACAAGGCCGCCAAAACCGTAACCAGGGTCGCTGCGGGAAGTAAAATAAGCAACAATCCGTCGATGCGCTGGGCCAGGCTTTCAAGCCAGAATACAATCATGCCCAGCCAGATGGCGACCGAAAGCGCCAGCGCCCAGCCCAGGTGCAGGTGGCCGCCATGCAGCACGGCGCGTTCTACCGCTATGGCATGCAAAACTATGGCGCCCAGCAGGCAAACGCGCTGGATATGGCCGGTTTTGGCCTGGGGGCCGTTCTTGATCAAAGGGCGCCATAGCGCTACGCCTAAAATGGCGTAGGCCAGCGCAGCCAGCGAGTGAAATACAATGTCAGCAGACATAGTCCTTGAGTTCAAATGGGACAGACGGGGCATAATGCCCTGATCACGGCATTTTAGACCGTATCCAGTTATACCAACTAGTTTAAGCGAAACCATCGACATGCTTGAAAATCTTACCCAGCGCCTGTCGCGTGTCGTCAAGACGATGCGTGGCGAAGCGCGCCTTACCGAATCCAATACCCAGGACATGCTGCGCGAAGTGCGGCTGGCCTTGCTGGAAGCCGACGTGGCGCTGCCCGTAGTGCGCGACTTCGTGGCCCGCGTCAAAGAGCGCGCCCTGGGCCAAGAGGTGGCCGGCAGCCTGAATCCGGGCCAGGCGCTGGTGGGCGTGGTGCACAAAGAACTGACCGTGCTGATGGGTGGCGACCAGGGCGCCGAGGGCAGCGAGCTTTCGCTGGCCACGCAGCCGCCGGCTGTCATCTTGATGGCGGGTTTGCAAGGGGCGGGTAAAACCACCACCACCGGCAAGCTGGCCAAGTGGCTTAGCGAAGGCGGCCACGTGCAGCAGGGCCGCAAAACAGGCAAGAAAAAAGTGCTGGTCGTCAGCGCCGACGTTTACCGCCCCGCCGCTATCGAGCAGTTGAAGACGGTGGCCGGCCAGGTGGGCGTGGATTTCCTGCCTTCTGATTCGTCGCAAAAGCCGGCCGATATCGCGCGCGCGGCGCTGGACCATGCCAAGCGCCATCATTACGATGTGCTTATTGTCGATACGGCGGGCCGCCTGGGCATAGACGAAGCCATGATGCTGGAGATCCGCGAACTGCATGGCTTGCTTGATCCTATCGAGACCTTGTTCGTGGTCGACGCCATGCAGGGCCAGGACGCCGTCAATGTGGCCAAGGCGTTTGCCGACGCCTTGCCGCTGACCGGAGTGGTGCTGACCAAGCTGGACGGCGACTCGCGCGGGGGCGCGGCGCTGTCGGTGCGCCACGTTACGGGTAAGCCGCTGAAGTTCGTGGGCATGTCCGAAAAGCTCGACGGCTTCGAGCCGTTTCATCCAGAGCGCATGGCGCAGCGGGTGCTGGGCATGGGCGATATTGTTTCGCTGGTCGAGCAGGCGCAAAAGAACGTCGACATGGCCGAAGCCCAAAAGCTGGCAGCCAAGATCAAGTCGGGCAACAAGTTCGACCTGAACGATTTCCGCGACCAGTTGCAGCAGGTCAAGAAAATGGGCGACATGGGTTCTATGCTTGAAAAGCTGCCGGCGCAGTTTTCGCAGGCGGCCAGCCAGCTGCAGGGCGGCCAGGCTGAAAAGCAGTTGCGCCGCACCGAAGGCATACTCAATTCCATGACGCCGGCCGAACGCGCCAAGCCCGAATTGCTGAAGGCTTCGCGCAAGCGGCGCATTGCCACAGGCGCCGGCGTGCCGGTGCAAGAGGTGAACCGCATGCTGACTCAGTTCGAGCAGATGCAGGGCATGATGAAGATGATGAAAAAAGGCGGCATGGCCAAGATGATGCGCGCCATGGGCGGGCTTAAAGGCATGGGCAAGGGCGGCTTTGGCGGCATGCGCTAGGCGTGTTTTAAGGTGCTGTTTGCCTTTGCAGCAGTTTGCACCTTCTCAATAAAAAAACCGGCGCTCTTTTGGGAGCGCCGGTTTTTTTGTGGCCCTGTGGCTTGGGCCGAAGTGGCGGCTAGGCGGCGCGGTGCTTAGCCTCCGCCCACGGCCACCACGATTTCTATGGCGTCGTTTTCGGCCAGTTCGGCCTGCGCATGCTGGCTTTTGGGAACGATGTCGCCGTTGCGTTCGACGGCAATGCGTTTGCCGGTATAGCCTAGCATGGCGATCAGGTCCTGGATGGTGCGGGCTTGGCCGCAGTTGTGCGGCTTGCCGTTAAGCGTGATGTTCATGGCGTACTCTTTGGGTTCTAGGGCTGGCCGGCGAATTTGTCGGTTGCCGCCAGCAGTTGGGCCAGGTTGCCGGGTTCGTCGAAGGCATGGCCGGCATTGTCGACCAGGTGGAATTCGGCGCGCGGCCAGGCTTTGTGCAGTTCCCATGCGGTTTTGGCGGGGGTGCAGGCATCGTACCTGCCTTGCACGATAACGCCCGGTATGCCGCTCAGCTTATGCGCGTCGCGCAGCAACTGGCCTTCTTCCATGAAGCCTTTGTGCACGAAATAATGATTCTCGATGCGGGCAAAGGCCAAGGCCGCCGCGTCGCTGACGTGCGACTGGCGGTGCTTTTCGCTGGGCAGCAGGGTGATGGTGCTGTCTTCCCATTGGCTCCAGGCATGCGCCGCCTGCAGTTGCATGGCGCCGTCGGGCGAGACCAGGCGCTTGCGGTAGGCGGCAATCAGGTCGTCGCGCTCTTCCGGCGGAATGGGGGCCAGGTAGCCTTCCCAGGCGTCTGGAAACAGCCACGAAGCGCCTTCCTGGTAGAACCATTTCAGCTCGGCCTGCCTTACCGTGAAAATGCCGCGCACGATCAGCGCGCTGACGCGTTCGGGATGGGTCTGCGCATAGGCCAGCGCCAGCGTTGAGCCCCACGAACCGCCGAAGACCAGCATTTGCTCGGCCGCCAGCACTTCGGTGCGCAGGCGTTCGATATCCGCAACCAGATGCCAGGTTGTGTTGTTTTCCAGGCTGGCATGGGGGGTGGAGCGCCCGCAGCCGCGCTGGTCGAACAGCAAAACGTTATATCGCTGCGGGTCGAACAGGCGCCGGTGCGTGGGCGAACAGCCGCTGCCCGGGCCGCCATGCAGGAAAATGGCGGGCTTGCCTTCAGGGTTGCCGCAAAGCTCCCAATAGACTTGGTGGCCGTCGTCCGTTTGCAGAAAGCCCTGGCGGTAGGGTTGGATGGCAGGATACATATCAGGCGCGGCGCTTGAAGATAAGGTCCCACACGCCGTGGCCAAGGCGCAGGCCGCGGGTCTCGAACTTGGTTTGCGGGCGGAAGTCCGGGCGCGGCGCATAACCTTCGCAGGTATTGACCAGGCTGGGCTCGCCGCCCAGCACAGCCACCATTTGTTCGGCGTAATTTTCCCAGTCGGTGGCGCAATGGATATAGCCGCCCGGCTTGATGCGGCTGGCCAGCAGTTGAATGAACGCCGGCTGGACCAGGCGCCGCTTGTGGTGGCGCAGCTTGGGCCAGGGGTCGGGAAAGTATATGTGCACGCCCGCCAGCGAGTCCGGCGCAATCATGTCGCGCGCCACTTCCACGGCGTCGTGCTGAATGATGCGGATGTTCTGCAACTGGGACGTTTCAATGCGCTGCAGCAGCGCGCCCACGCCGGCATTGAACACCTCGACGCCCAGGAAGTTGTCTTGCGGCCGGGCCAGCGCAATCTTTTCAGTGGTCTCGCCCATGCCGAACCCAATTTCCAGCACCGTGGGGGCGCTGCGGCCAAAGGCCTGCTCCAGGTTCAACAGCGCCGGGCGATAGGCCACGGACCATTTGGGCAACAGCTCGTCCAGCGCAACTTGCTGCCTGGGCGTAATGTGGCTGCGCCGATGCACGAAGCTGCGGATATGGGCGCTGCCGGGATGTGGTTTGGGAGCCTCGGCGGCTTCCATGCCGGCCGTTATGTCCGGGTTCTGGGAGGAGGGAGTATTCGTCATGGACGAATTATAAGATAGCCGGTGGTATCGCTCCGCTGCCGCGACGCTGCCAGGCCAGCACGCGTACATCTTGCGGCGACGTGTCCTCCAATGCCCAAGTGAGAGCGGCGCGGGCGCCTGGAAAGCCGACTTCCGACGCCCGTGTGAGTTTGCCAAGTACGCGCTATAATTTCGTGCTCTGCAACATCACAAAGCAGCATTGCTGCGGCGATTTCAGCCCAGGCGGGTGTCGTATAATGGTCATTACCTTTGCTTCCCAAGCAAAAGACGACGGTTCGATTCCGTTCACCCGCTCCACTTCGACTTTCCAGGGACTTTCACCGAACGCCATGGAACGCCGCAAGTCGTTGTCATGATTGATGATTTTCACCAAACATCGATCCACTGACATCCAGCGAGAACCACTGACAACCGGCCCAAACTGGTACAAAAAGTGGCCCAAACAATGTGCGAGGTTCCCAATCCGCATTGTTGCTGGAGGAGCTGGCGCTAGAAGAGAACGATTGCATTCAACTCGCCTTCTGGAGTTGGACATATGCTCTCGGACCTCATGGCTCGGCAAGCCAAGGCCACCGGCAAGCCGTACTCGCTTGCCGATTTCGACGGCCTTTACCTCTACGTCTCCGCCATCGGCAGCAAGGTATGGCACTTCCGCTATTCCTGGCTGGGCAAGCGTGAGCGCATCACCTTTGGCGGCTATCCGGCGCTTTCCCTGAAAGACGCTCGCAATCTGCGCGACGAGGCCCGGGCCATACTGGTCAAGGGCATCAACCCGCATTCGGAGCGCAAGCGCAAGCGCCACGCCATCGTCCTGGCGGGCGAGCACACCTTCCAGGCCATCTACGACAAATGGCTGGCCCACCGCAGCCTCTCTCTGGAAAATGAGGGCCGCCAAAGTACGCCCAAGCAGATCGGGCGCGTCTTCGCCAAGGACGTGTTTCCCGTATTGCGCCACCTGACCATCTACGACGTCACCCGCGCCCACCTGCTGGACATCATCGGCAGAGTGGAAAAGCGTGGCTCGCTGTCGGTGGCCGAGAAGCTGCGCACCTGGTTCAGCCAGCTATTCACCTACGCCTCGGTGGTGGTGCCCAACATGGGCGACAACCCGGCCAAGGATTTGGACGTGGTGGCGATGCCGCTGCCCCCGGTGGAGAACAATCCCTTTTTGCGCATGCCCGAGCTGCCGGCAATGCTGCAGACGTTGCGCAAGTACAGCGGTCGCCTGAATACGCAACTGGGTCTACGTCTGCTGCTGCTCACGGGCGTGCGCACCGGTGAATTGCGCTACGCCACGCCCGATCAGTTTGATCTGGAGCGCGGTCTGTGGATCATCCCGGTTGTCAGGCTCAAGCAACGCAAGCAGCTCACCAAGAAGAAGCGCCAGCGTTTCGCCGACATCCCGCCATACATCGTGCCACTGTCGTTGCAGGCACAAGAGGTCGTTCGTCATTTGCTGGGAAATCTGAAGCCAGCACAGGTGTATCTCATCCCCGGTGATTGGTGCCTGAAAAACCCTCTGAGCGAGAACACGCTCAATGGCGCGCTCAAGCGTATGGGCTATGAAGACCAACTCACTGGGCATGGCGTTCGCGCCACCATCTCGACTGCGCTCAATGAATTGGGGTATCCGCCCAAGTGGGTAGACGCCCAACTTTCGCATGCCGATCCGGATCGGATCAGCGCGACCTACAACCACGCCGAGTACGTCGAGCAACGCCGCGTCATGATGCAGGACTGGGCCGACCGGCTGGACTTGTTCGAGCAGAATCAGGTCGAAGTTGCCAGCACGCACTTGACCATCACGTTGCAGGGCCTGCCCACAATCGCCGGACAGGCGGCAGCGCAGCCGCCCGCCCTGAATCCAAACGCCCCTCAGTTGATCGTTGCGCCTGCACCCGATGCACCAGCGGTTCCAGCTTCCGTCTATCGACTTTCGGCGGTGCATCTGCCCGAGTACGCGCGACCCACGCTGTCAGAGGTGCAGCGCGAGCGCTTGCAATTGCTGGAGATATTCGAGGCATCCCACAACCTGTCGGTGGCCGATTACGCCAAGCTGGTTGGCAAGTCCCGCCGCTGGATCACTTACGAGATTCAGGCCGGCAATCTCCTGTCGATCCATCTGGGTCACCGTGGGCAGCGCGTCCCGGACTGGCAACTCGACCCCATCAAGCGCAAGCTGATTCAGGCTGTCCTGAAGCTGGTGCCGCGCGGTATCGACACCTGGCACATCTATCACGCACTGCTGCGGCCATACGATGCCCTGGGCAAGTGTCCAGTCATCGAGGCCGTCGATCCGACCAACCTGCATCTTGCAGCTCGACTGGTCGCCGCACATGCCATAGAAACCGATGAGCTTGCAGAGCAATCGGAGGCGTCTCCGGTGCTGGCCAGGCAGACTGTAGAGCGCCTGGTAAAAACGGCAATGTTGGTTGATATGCCCGAAGATCCCGTCGCCCGTTGAGCTGAGGCCGGGCGGCAGCACCGTCCGGTCAAGGTCAAAGGAGGGAACGTCGATCGCTTCGCATGGCCGCCCATCCGTCTTCTGCGCGGCCAACTCGCAATTTCCACGTTTTGGCAGGCAGCGTTTAGCGTCGGATCAGCGCTCGGCAGTCACCATAGGCGACTTCTCGGTAATGCTATCTCGCTATATCAGTATCTCGATCGGATATGACACCAGCGGATTTTCGTTGCCAATCTCAAGCCCCGATCAATAGATTCCGAGCGTTCGCCGCTTTTTGAAACCGCTGGCGCATCAGACCATACCGATACGGTTTTGCGAGAGCAGCCACTTCTCACGATCCTGATAGCGCAAGCGTCACTGTCGAGCCGCGACAGACGCTCGGTTTTCTTGTGCCCGATGGATTTTTGCACATCGAGCACACAACGCCTACTCGTTGCGCGAACTGATCAGAAGTCATCAAAAGCGGGCGTCATCACTCGCGTCTTGCGCGGACAACAGGCCGACCATGAGGACGGCTGCAAAAGCAGTCGGCCCTGTAGTTCTTCTCCTGGAAGGAGACGGAGCATGCACGAGAACAAAAATGATGCACCAACATCAAAGGTGTTCTACCGCCCGCTCGAAGCGTCCATCCGCTGGGCCGGACTGCTGCGATACGAGCAGGTGATCCTGGCTTCGGTCTCGTCGCCTATGGATCTGCCGCAGTCGCTGGACTGCCCGCGTTTGGGCGAACTGCGGCTGTACACCGACCGCATCTATGACGGCATCCTCAACGGGGAACTGCCCTTCGGGCAGCATGGCATCACGACACGCGACACCGCGTTGATCGAATCGCCTGATCTGACGGTACGTCATGTCGATCTGAAGTGCTGGATGCGCCAGCACTACCCCGAGCAGCGGCCCGGCTTTCTCTTCTCCCGCGGCGAGCGCATCACCCATCCCTTCATCTCTCTGGAAACAGGGCAAGCCATGCTGGTCGAACGCCAGGCTTTGAAATCCGTCCTGGAACAGACCAAACGTCAGCTTCGCGAGTTGCAGGACAAGCATGACGCGCTGCTCAAGCAGCCCACGGTGATTCCGGCATGCGCGCAGTGTCCGATCAGTGATCGAGCCGAGGCCACCTACCTGAACATCGTTGGCGGCCTGTTGGAGCTGATGCTCGGCCAGTCGCCATCGGGCACGCCGTACTCCAGCTTCAAGACGCAGGAGGCCGTGGTCAGCGCGCTGGTCGCCCATCACAGCGGTGCCATGGGCATCGCGGAGCGGACATTGAACGGCAAGTTCGCCACCGCCAGGCGCCGGCTGCGTAGCGCCTCCCGCTGAGATTTGCCAGCTTGTATGTGCAGTCGCGGAGATTGCATTTGCAATGTCTTTTCGCAGCCGTGTCTATTGAATAGAGGTCACGCCAACAAACGCCACTGAGCGTTCAGGAGTGACCGCCATGTCGCAAACACCTGTACTGCAGCCAAACGAGCGCCGCATCCTGCGCCTGGAAGAAGTCGAAGCGAAATCCGGTTTCAAGCGCGCCCACATCTACAACCTGATGAAGAAACGCCAGTTCCCGCAGGCGCTGCGTCTGGGCGTGCGCGCCGTGGGCTGGGACTCCATCGAAATCGATCAGTGGATCGACGAGCGCGTCAACAACAGGGCCTGACCCGTTCTCCCGCGGACTTTCCATCCTGACACGGAGAACGCCATGCAGGTCGTATCCATCATTTCAACCAAAGGCGGGGTCGGCAAGACCACCACGGCCGCAAACCTGGGCGGTCTCGCTGCGGACGCCGGGCTGCGCGTGCTGTTGCTCGATCTTGATGTGCAGCCCACCTTGTCCTCCTACTACGAGCTGGCCCATCGTGCGCCGGGCGGTATCTATGAATTGCTGGCCTTCAACGAGCGTGACCTTGGCCAGCTTGTGTCCCGCACGATCATCGCGGGCCTGGACTTGGTGCTCTCCAACGACCACCGAGGCGAACTGAACACTTTGCTGCTGCACGCGCCAGACGGGCGACTGCGGCTGCGGCACCTGCTGCCGATACTGAACCCCCTCTACGACCTGGTGCTGATCGACACCCAGGGCGCGCGCTCGGTGCTGCTGGAGATGGCGGTGCTGGCCTCCGACCTCGCGCTGTCGCCAGTGACCCCGGAAATCCTCGCCGCCCGCGAACTGCGGCGCGGCACCATGCAGTTGCTGGAGGACATTGCGCCGTACCGGCAGCTGGGTATCGAGCCGCCGCCGCTGCACCTGCTCATCAACCGCGTCCATCCGGTGTCCGCCAACGCCCGTCTGATCCAGCAGGCGCTGCGCGATCTGTTCCAGGGCCACACCGGCATTCGGGTTCTGGCCACCGACGTGCCGGCCATTGAGGCTTATCCGCGTGCCGCGACGCGCGGTCTGCCGGTGCATCGGGTCGAGTACCGCCAGCCAGTGGGCAGAGTCGCTCCCGCCGCGCTCGCCACCATGCGCGATCTTGCCGGCGAATTGCTCCCGCAGTGGCAGGATCGATTTGCCGCAGTGTCCGGCCGTCCGCCACAGCCTCTTGATACCAGGAGGCCCCATGGCCAACGCACATGAACTGGCCCGAGGCCACAGCCGGCTGCGCGCCCTGATCGAGTTCGCCGTCGGCGAAGGCTGGCACGTCAAGCGCACGGCGGGCGGTCACCTCAAGTTCACCAAGGCAGGCTGCGCCGCGATCTACACCAGTTCGACGGCCAGCGATCACCGGGCAGCCCTCAACGCCCGTGCGCAGATCCGTCGTGCCGAGCGCGAGACCCGATCCCAAGCGCAGGGAGGCGGCCATGACTGAGATCACCTCCCAGCAGATGGCCGGCAAACTGCTTGCGTCCGGGTTCGAGCGCAGCGGCCCGTCAGCAACGACCTTGAGCGACCCGATCGCCGACACGCCCATGGTCGTGACGCTCGACCAGTTGCACCCCTACGACCACGACCCGCGCAAGAAGCGCAATCCGGTGTACGAGGAAATCAAGGCATCCATCCGCAAGCGTGGCCTGGACGCGGCTCCGGCCATCACCCGGCGGCCCGGCGACGATCACTACATCATCCGCAATGGCGGCAACACGCGACTGGCAATCCTGCGCGAACTCTGGTCGGAGACCAAGGACGAACGCTTTTTTCGGGTCTCATGCCTGTTCCGCCCGTGGCCCGAGCGTGGTGAGATCGTCGCGCTCACCGGGCATCTTGCGGAAAACGAACTGCGCGGTGGCCTCACCTTCATCGAGCGCGCTTTGGGCGTCGAGAAAGCGCGCGAGTTCTACGAACTGGAAATCCGCTCCACCCTGAGCCAGTCCGAGCTGGCTCGCCGCCTGGCCGCCGACGGATACCCCGTGCAGCAATCGCACATCAGCCGGATGGCCGACGCCGTACGCTACCTGCTGCCCGCAATCCCGACCGTGCTCTACGCCGGCCTGGGGCGTCACCAGGTCGAGCGGTTGTCGGTCATGCGCAAGGCCTGCGAGCGCACCTGGGAGCATTACGCCAAAGGCCGCTCACTGGTTCAGGACTTCGACGAGTTCTTTCAGGAAGTGCTGTCGCAATTCGATGTCCAGGCCGACGAGTTCTCTACGCAGCGCGTACAGGACGAACTGATCGGCCAGATGGCCGAATTGCTGGACGTCGATTACGACGTGCTCGCTCTGGACATGACCGAATCCGAGAGCCGCCAGCGTGCCTTGGTCAGCGAGCCGACGCCGCCCTCGACACCGCCTGCCTTGCCAGAGCCAGAGGCCATCGCGCGCCCACCTGTCGATACCGCGCCACCCGCCGCGAAGCCTGCGGCAACGCCATCAACGGGCAAAAGCGACACGGATGGCAGCCTGCTTCAAGAGCACATCGTCTCCCCGGCGCCGACAACCGAACGGCTTGAGTCCATCCAGCGCATGGTCGCCGACCAGTTGGGCGATACACTGCCGCGCGACTTCTCGGCGAACGTCTTGCAGTCCATCCCGGTGCAGGCTGGCGGGCTCTATCCGATCTCGGATGTCTGGTACATCGCCCCCGGCCTGGACACACCCGAGCACCTGCGCATCCACGTCGCGCAGTTCGCCCGCGAGATTGCGGTCGAGGCAGACCTGGGCGAGTGCATCGATGACCGCCCAGACGGTATCGGCTTCGCCTGCCGTGCCCATACCTCAAGCCTGGCGCCAAAGGGCCGTGCCGTCCATACGCTGTTGGCTTGCCTGGCCGGTCAGCAGCCCGCCGACGTCGGTCTGGACAACGGGCAACTCGTCATCGACCTGCCGGCGCTGCTGTACGGCCAGGGCGACGTAACCCGAAGATTGAGCGACACCGCGCTGGTCAAGCTGTTCCGCCTGCTGCGACTGGCCCGCCGCCTGCTCGATCTCGAAGCCGGCGCTGCGGACTCTGGAACCTAAGCGAGGGAGGCCAGCATGTCCACAGCACACCCACTCAACCAGGCTGTCATCGCCCAGGCCCTCTATGACCTGCGCAATGGGCAACTGCGCCGCTGCAAACTGATGGGGTTTGGCGAGGCAGAGCTGGACGCCCTCAAGCATCCCGCGCTGATCAGCGTGCTGGCCAACGCCAACGTCTCCTGGTGCTCAGTGACGGTCAACCGCGAAGTGCTGCGGCGGCTGCTCCAGCAGGCGCAGGACGTGGAGAAGGAAATCGCCACAGTCGATCGCATGCTCAGGCTGGGCGCGAGCACGGAGATGGTCAGCAAGTTCTATGGCTTGACGCATCAGGAAGTGGCTCTTCGCCGTGAAATCCTTGGTCTGCCCAAACGGAAGGGTCGGCACCCCGTGCTGGACGAGGAGCAGGACACGGAGCTGTGGCGGCAATGGAAGGCCGTGACCAACAGCAGGACCGTCGATCTCGAAGACGAAACTTCCATCCTCGATGCCGCCATGGACTTGGCCGAAGGCATGTCGCTGCCTCTGTCGGTGGTCTGGGCCTCGATCAAGAGCTGGGTCGATCAGGGACTGGCTTGAGTCATGGCCGTGGACGACACCGCACCACGAGCCCTACGCCAAGGCCCCATCGCACTCGCAGAGCTGTTCGATGCTGCGCTAAAAGACCTTGTGCCCAAGCCCGCCCCCAGCGCACCTGCGTCTACACCGGCACAGTCGCCCACGCCCACCTCCGGCGATGCTTTCCTGTTCAGTGGCAACCGGCACGAGACGGTGCCACGCAAGTTGTTCCTCGACCGTCGCTTGACGCCGCTGGAACGAAACGCCTGGCAAGTGTTCCGGCTGATGCTCAACGACGATGGCGTAACCGCATTTCCCACCTACGAGCAGTTGCGGCCCTGGCTGGCGTCCATGCCCTGCGCAGGCCAGGCCTCGCATGAAACCGTGGCACGGGCGCTGACACTGATGCGCCTGACTCGCTGGCTGAGCCTGGTTCGGCGACGGCGTGACCCCAAAACCGGCCGCATCCTCGGCAATCTGTACGTGCTGCACGACGAACCCTTGACACCGTTCGAGGCCATGCAGCTCGACCCGGACTACCTGCAACTCGTCAGCCAGGCGCTCGGCCATTCTGCCAAGGCCGTGCAGATCGTGGGCCTGCACACGCTCAAGGAAATCGGTGAAGACCCATTACTGGCCGGACGCACCCTCCCGTCACGGTTGCAGGTGATGGCCGAACGTCTCGCCAAGCAGGACCTCACGGCCAGCGATAGTTATCCACAGGAAGACGCCATTCACGACTCCGAAGAAGGGGCTCCGAGCCTTCTTCGGAATGGCGAACGCCCCTCTACGGATTCCGAAGCAGGGTCGAAACCCGCGCCAGACGTCTCTCTTCGGAATCCGAAGCAGGCCCGTACAGTACGTAGTAGTTGTATTAATGAAATACGTACTACTGCGCAGGCGCGCGCGCTGGGCGATCTGCAATGGCCCAAGCGCTTTGCGCAACTGAAGGCGGAACAGCAGGCGGGTGCCAAGGTGGCATTGCAGCAGGTTGATGCCTCGCTGAGGCAGGACGTGCTGGACGAATGGGCCGCGCGTTGTAGCAACCACGGCATCCGCAATCCCGCAGGGTATCTGTTCGGCATCATCCAGCGGGCCATCCACGGTGAGTTCAATGCCTGGGCAAAGAAAGACCCGCCACCGGCACCCACTCAACCAAACGAACGGCCACCACCCGCACCGCCGGCCCAAACGCAGGGTAAGCCGGTGCCACCAGAAGTCGCCAGGCAGCACATCGAGCGGCTTCGAGATCTGCTCGCCAGCAAGTGAGCAGGCTGGCAAGGCGGTGAAGTGGACACCCATGGATGCCAATAGAGCTATCCCCTGGGGATAGTTCCACCGTTGGGGCGGATGCTGTGCAGTCGCAGACCTGACATCGAACATCTGCCGCAGCAGCGGCGTTGCCCGTCCTGATCCCGACGTGCAGCGTTCGTTGGCGCTCCATGGAGCTATCCCCTGGGGATAGCTCGCGCCGCATGCGGCCACCACGCGCTGAACCGGGGTCTGGCTGGTTTCGGTTTGTTGACTGACTGCCTTCCGCTTCCTGCCGAAGCTGACCGCTCCTTTTCCCACAACGAGCGGACACCATGGCAACCAATGAACCTCTGCAACTGAATCTCGGCTCCCTGCGCAGCGCGATGTCGCTGACGCTTCACACGCACCACGCCTCGCGCATCTGGCATGGCCGTGCCGCCGCCGAGGGGCGACCGGGCATCGTCGGCCTGAACGGCTACATCGCCCAAATGAACAAGATGCGGCGCGGTTCGGAGCAGGACGACCCGTACTCGGATTGGTGGATGCTGCGCATCGAGGCCAAGCTCGACCAGACCAAGACCACGCTGCAATCGCTGCGCGAGCAGGTGGATCAGGCACTGGCGAGCGTGCCGCCGGCACTCAGCCTGGGCGAGAACCTTAACGTGCAGCCCGTCAAGTTGCCGCTGTTCGTCAATGCGCAGCTCGGCTTTGCCGCCGTCTATCTGCTGGCCGACTACGACGACATCGCCCGCAAACTGATCCTCGCCCACCACACGGCGCTCATCGACCGCAGCACCTTGGAGCGCTGGCTTAACGAGGGCGCCCATGCACTGCGCAGCCTGTTTTCGCTGGCCCAGCAATACCGCTATTCGGGCTGCACGCGCGACGATTTCGTGTCAAAGAACGCCGCAGCACGGGCGGCGTTGGAGAAATTCGGCGAACTGCCCCAGGACGTGCTGGAAGGCACGCGCCGCTCGAAGTTCGCGCCGCCCATCGTGCGCCGTGGCCTGCAACAGCGTGCTCAGAGTCCTGCTGCAGCGCCTGCCCCCAACGACGCGGCCACCACCGACGAGCCCGCCACTGACGCAGCACCCGAAGTCAGCGCCGGCGAGGTCGAGGACGAGCAGGCATGAGCGATCCGAACCGCGAACCCCGCTACTTCCAGGGCCTGCAACAGGCTGCCTTCATGAAGCTGGAACACGCTGCCTCTCTAAAAGGCCTTTTAAAGCCTTTTAAGGGTAAGGGGGATCTTGAGACCTGGGCCAGTCAGTGTTTCGCCATGCGCGACGAGTTGATTGACATGGCGCAGCGGCAGGTGCTGCAACAGGCAGTCGGGCATCCCTTCCACCTACTGCCCGTGGAGTTGGCCCAGCAGACCACGGGCGCAGGCACGGCGTTTTTGCGCTGGCGCAAGCACGACCGCTCAGCCATGGGCGTAGCCCTGTGGCAGGAATTGATGGCGAGCACCGGCACGCCGGTCAACCTGCTGGCCGAGCTGCACGCGATCGAGCTTCAACGCATCACGCTGAACATGCAGATCAGCCTGTTGCACACCTTGGGCAGGCAGGCCCAGGAGTGCGCCAGCAAGGCCGCCAAGGCGGAGGACGCCTACCTGCGACGGCTCAAGTCCATCCCACCTGGAGTGCGTGATCGGTGATGGCATCGGACACCCCAGTACGCGCCCGACGCCGACGCGGCACGGGTATTTCAACCACCATGGAGATTGCAACATGAGCACGCATTTTTGGGGTGAAGGCAACATTGGCTCACCGCCCGAGTACCGGGAGTTCCCCAACGGCAACGACGAGCCGCGGCGCTTGCTGCGGCTGAACGTGTACTTCGACAACCCCGTTCCCACCAAAGGCGGCGACTTCGAGGATCGCGGCGGTTTCTGGGCACCGGTGGAAATCTGGCACCGTGACGTCGCACACTGGAAGGATCTGTACCAGAAAGGCATGCGCGTGCTGGTCGTCGGACGCATGGAGCGCGAACCCTGGACGGACAACGAGGATCAGCCGCGCGAAACCTGGCAGATCAACGCGCGCAGCGTCGGCATCCTGCCGTTTCGCATCGAGTCCGTGACCCTCAGCCCGAAGCCGCAGGATGCGGAGGCAAAGTCCCAGGCCGCCCAGGAACCGGCTGCGCCAAAAGAGCCGCGGCGTAGGAAGTGACCCGGTATGAGCCGGCCACTGTTCGCCGCTCCATGCACCCGCGAGCTATCCCCAGGGGATAGCTCCATCAACGTCCACCGGCTTCCACGCGCTCCCGAAAATCGCGGCTCCCGGCCCGCACCCCCCGGCTGCACGCCATCTCCACCCCAGCCATTCCATCCCGTGAAAGAGGTCGCCACCGCTCGCGACTTGTTTGCTGCTGCCCTTGGCGGTGCTCGGCATCCTCGATTCCAGCAACTCAATGAACCACGGAAATCGGATGGACGGACATGCGGCTGTTCTTGTGCGAGAAGCCCTCCCAGGGCAAGGATATTGGCCGGATTCTCGGCGCGACGCAGCGCGGTGAAGGCTGCCTCAGCGGCTCCGGCGTCACGATTACCTGGTGCATCGGCCATCTCGTAGAAGCGGCAGCACCCGAAGTCTATGACGCGGCGCTCAAGCGCTGGTCACTGGAGCAGTTGCCCATCATTCCCCAGCAGTGGCGGGTCGAGGTCAAACCCAAGACCGCCACGCAATTCAAGGTCGTCAAGGCGCTTCTGGCGAAGGCGACCCATCTCGTCATCGCCACCGATGCCGACCGCGAGGGCGAGCTGATCGCCCGCGAGATCATCGACCTGTGCGGCTACCGTGGTCCCATCGAGCGCTTGTGGCTGTCGGCGCTCAACGATGCGTCGATCCGCACCGCGCTCGGCAAGCTGCGACCGTCGTCCGATACGCTGCCGATGTATTACTCGGCGCTGGCGCGTTCGCGGGCAGACTGGCTCGTGGGCATGAACCTCAGCCGTCTTTTCACGCTGCTCGGGCGGCAGGCGGGCTACGACGGCGTGCTGTCGGTCGGACGTGTCCAGACCCCGACCCTGAAGCTGGTCGTTGATCGCGACCGCGAAATCGCGGCTTTCAAGTCGGCGCCGTTCTGGGCCATCGACGTGTCTCTGTCCACAGAGGGTCAGGCTTTCTCCGCGCAGTGGGTTGCGCCCGACGGCTGCACCGACGACGCCGGTCGTTGCCTGCAACAGCCGGTCGCCCAGCAGGCGGCGCTGCAGATTCGCGTCGCGGACAACACCCAGGTGGTGTCGGTCGAGACCGAGCGCGTGCGCGAAGGCCCGCCACTGTTGTTCGACCTGAGCACCTTGCAGGAGGTCTGTTCCAAGCAGCTCGGGCTGGACGTGCAGGAGACATTGCAGATCGCCCAGGCCCTGTACGAGACGCACAAGGCCACGACCTACCCGCGCTCGGACTCCGGCTATCTGCCCGAAAGCATGTTCGCCGAGGTGCCCGCCGTCCTGGACAGCCTGCTCAAGACCGATCCGTCGCTGCGCCCGATCATGAGCCAGCTCGACCGCTCCCAGCGTTCGCGTGCATGGAACGACGGCAAGGTCACGGCGCACCACGGCATCATTCCGACGCTCGAACCCGCGAACCTCTCTCCTCTGAGCGAGAAGGAACTGGCGGTGTACCGGCTGATCCGGGCGCATTACCTGGCGCAGTTCCTCCCGCACCACGAGTTCGACCGTACCGTGGCTGAGTTTTCCTGCGGCCAGCAGATGCTGGTGGCCACCGGTAAACAGGTGGTCGTCAAAGGCTGGCGTCTGGTGCTGGCCGAACCGCAAGCGGATGAGGACGGCGACGACGCGGCGCGCAGCCAGGTGCTGCCCCCGCTGCGTGGGGGCCTGGCGTGCCAGGTGGCTGAGGTCGAGATCAAGGCGCTCAAGACGATGCCGCCCAAGCCCTACACCCAGGGCGAACTGGTCAAGTCGATGAAGGGCATTGCGCGCTTCGTGACCGACCCGCGCCTGAAGCAGAAGCTCAAAGACACGACGGGCATCGGCACCGAGGCGACGCGGGCCAACATCATCAGCGTGCTGATCGCCCGTGGCTACATCGTGAAGAAGGGGCGCTCCATTCGCGCATCGGATGCGGCGTTCACGCTGATCGACGCCGTGCCCGCAGCGATTGCAGACCCCGGCACGACGGCAGTGTGGGAGCAGGCGCTCGACATGATCGAGGCGGGACAGCTCACCCTGGACGTATTCCTCAGCAAGCAGGCCGCCTGGATTTCGCAGTTGATCGCGCAGTACGGCAGCATGTCCCTGTCCATCAAGCTTCCCCATGGGCCAGCATGTCCGCAGTGCGGCGCAGCGACGCGCCAGCGCACCGGCAAGAGCGGCCCATTCTGGTCGTGCAGTCGCTACCCCGACTGCAAAGGCACGCTGCCGGTCGAATCCGGTACGCCCAAGCGTGGCGCTTCGCGCTCGCGTAGCAGCGGCCGCAAAGGCGCCTGACTGACTCCGTTTCCCGTGGGCCGCGCCCTGTTTCAAAGGCGTGGCCCGTGTCCCGCACGCCCCTGCGGGTCGCCCAGCGCGCAACACCTTCTTGTCCGTGTGCGCGTCCCGCCCAGCCGTCCCCGGCTGCGGGACCTGAAGGTAGCTTTTCCGCGAACCGTCTCCCGCGTGTTCTGCTGGTCTGTGTTTCTCCCGCCCACTGCGAAGGGTCCCCCGATGGCTTACCAGGCAGCGCGAGCCACCCGGAGACCCTTTGTGGTCAGCGGTATTCGGTGCCGGTGCCCACCGGCGCAAAAACGGGCTCCCTTTGTGCGCGGATGTGCGCCAGACGATGCCGGCCCCAGCCACGACATGGGCCGGGTGTGATTGCTGATGAGCAGACGGTTCTAGCGACGACCGGGCCTGCAACAGCCCACGGGTGGTTATTTCCTCCCGAGCCGAAGGTCAGCGAGCCTTCGGCATCTTCATCTCGCCGATCAACGTTCCGAGCCAACGGCCGGCCACAGCAACAGGAAACCGACGCATGCAACAACCGGAGAAAGTACGAGCCGCGTTCGAGCGCGACCTTGGCAACAAGGTGCTGTTCATCAAGGGCGGCAAACTGCTGTTCATCGATGGCATCAATCTCAAGGCCATCGCCGACCGTAAGGCGTATTTCGCTTCGCTGCGTGCGCGGCAGGCGCAACCCATTGTGGTCCTGGCCGAACTGGGACAGGACGAGGCATTCGCCCTGTGGAAGCAGCATGTCCTGGGCGACACGACCGAGTGAGCCAACGCACCCACGCCCCCCCCCTGACAGCCCGCACTCGATGCGGGTTTTCTGTCTCTGCGCCCATCAATCCGGGCTGGGCCGAATGTCGTTTTCCAACTGACGCAGCGCGGCCCCCGGACGAAGCTGCCCGCATGTTCGCTGATTCGTCAGCACATGCCAGCAGCCATGGGTTCCAGGCTGCCGTGGGTTCTTCCCGCGTAACCCGCCAGTCCGTATCGCATCAAGTCTGCGGACACGCGCCCCCGTGACGCCGATGCTTTTTATCCACCGCGTGCGGGAGCTGCCATCCCGTGAGGGACAAGGCCCCGCTTTTCCAAGGAGCCTACCCATGTCCCACAAAGCCTCTTTCGGCCAGTTGGCCTTGACCTATTGCGGCAAGTTCCTGCCGCTCGAAGTCCTGCAAAGCGCCGCCGGCCACTACATCGGCACGCGCGATACCGAAGGTCCCGTTTCGCGGGAATCGCACGAGTACTTCCGCAGCCATGCGGCGGCTCAACGTGCCCTCGAAAGAGGCGGCTGGTCCCAGCTCGCCATTCCCTGATCCAACTGGAGGAATCACGCCATGAATCAACTGCTGCCGCAGGAAGTCGTCGATCAGATCATGCGGGAAGAGCAGCATTTCGCTGCCGCGCCCCAAGCCTTCTTCGAGGCATGGAAGCGTGGTGCCGAGATCGCTGGCCCCGAATGGTTCGGCGACGGCACCCGTGACGGCCTGAACCAGGCCAAAAGCAAGTGGGATCTGCGTCCCAACATGCTGCGGCTCAACGATGCCCTCGGTGTCCTGAGCAGCGGGCAACGCATGTTTCTGTCCGCCATGGTCAGCTTCTACAACGCGCACGAGGGCGGTGCCATGCTCAAACGCTGCCATTTCCACGGGCTGTCGGACTTCGACGGTCTCGACTTGGAACGCCGCAAGGTCATTGCCGACTTGATGCTGAACTACAGCGGCTGGTGAGCCCGTTTCCGGCACACCCCCGTCTTTTCGTTCCCCACGAGGGACATGCGCCCACACAGCCATGCCCCTCGATTTCCTTTCCGTTGCCCAGCGTAAAGCGGCTGAATCAAAGCCAACGATCAGCGCCGACTGACGCATTTTCCCCTTTCAACCCACCGGGTCCAATTCCCGGTGGCGGGAATTGGCTCCATTATTCAATCTGGAGAGTTCCCATGTCCCAGAATCCCAATCCCTTTCTCCGTGGCTACTGGAATTTGAAGATCGTCCGCACGCTGTCCATCAGCTACGAGGACGGAATTCCGCATGTCTGGCGAAACATCCACCCGAGCCAACAACATCTTTCCGACGAGGAATTGATTTCATCGTCCTGCATCGTCACCAGCGATTTTGCGGTGGTCACGAACGGCTCTGAACCTGTGAGTGCCGAAGCACTGGCCGAATGCGATGCCGATGAAGGCGTTAACGGCGAAGGCGTGATCGGTGCCGTGGTCTATGCCATTCATGGCGAGGACTTCGACGGCCGCCTGATCCACGTCGGTGACAGCTATTCGGTCGAAGCCGCGCGGGAAGTTGTGCAGCGCCTGAGTTTCGAGACCGGCTACTACAGCCGATGCTGGGAGATCAGCAGCGCGCACATCAGCCAGGAAACCGGCCAGTACCTCGCCAACCTGGCGGACCTTGCCACGCCGGAGGCCTTTTTGTTCATCGCCTTTCGGGTTCCGTACAGCCCGGCGATCGGCGTCAAGCTGATCTCCACGCCCTGGACGGACAAGAACCTGGAGCACGCCGAGGGCATCACCGCCGAGCAGCTTCGGCAGGAGCACCGCAGCAAGGGCATGCCCGCCGACCTGGCGAACATCCTGGAGCTGGCTGGCCAGGCCGATGTGCGCATCCTCATCCTCGACGCTGACGCGCCCGTGTTGCTGGGCCTGCCGCTGGCCGAGCCCTAGCAAACACACCACGCGCCCACCTTCCTCTTTGCCCTCCATGCCAGCCCGTCTCCTTTCTGGGAGCCGGGCTGGTCCAATTCCATAGGAGCACTTTATGTTCCCCGACCTCATCTCGCCCGCACGCGACTTCGAGCATCAGCTTGGAGCCTGCGTCAACGCCATGGGCCAGGACGACGCCATCGGCCAGATCCTGGTATTCGAGCGCTTGAGCGGCATGCTGCACATGCGCCATATCGCCAGCGCCGATCTGGCAGACACCGACATTGATGCCTACGAAATGGTCGTCTTCGACGGCGGCAATACCGGCGGCGACTCGTGGAAGCACGTGTTCTTTCCACGTCAGCGCGAACACTACTTCGTGTACCAAGTCTGACCACCCAGCCGCTTTCGAGGGGCCTTTTCTTGTCGCGGCGCAGGAAAGCGGGTGCGGCGCGGTGCGGTTTCCTGAGCGCAGGCCGCTCACTCAAGGGCCATCTTTACCCCATGTTCGTCGGCGTTGCCGACACATGCCCAGGCAGCCAAGACCTTCAAGGCTGCAAGCGCGGGAAACCGTGCTGGTTGTTTCTTTCTACGGACGCATCGCGCCCATCCACCCACAAGGGACCTCTCCCTTGCGGGCGGGGAATCCCTTGTTCTTCCTCAAGGAGATTCACATGGATCGCTCTCTTATCAAGACCCTGATGCCTTCGCTGGTCGCAGGCCATGTGCCCCGCAACGTGCGGTCGTTCAAGTACCGCGTGTTCGATGATCAGCCACAGTCCTCGACACTGGGCTTTGTCATTGATCCCCAGCCCTTCGACGGCAAGGTGGTCGCAGCCAGCGAAGACGCCATCGTCGTCAAGCTCAAGCCCAGCGAGTTCGCGGTACTCGATCCCAACCTGGTGACCACCGTTCCCAGCGAGGGCACCAAGGTGCATGTCCAACCCTATGCCCGTCGTCGTTTCGACGGTCTGCGTGCGGACACGCCAGAAGAGCGCACCGAGATGATGTCCGACGGCACGCCCTACACCGTCAAGACACACATCCTCGGCTCCGCGCCGGCCAAGTTGCCCATTCCCGAGCCGCAGTGCATGGAACTGGGTCAGCTCATCGAGCAGTTGGAGGAAATGCCGGCGCCCGACGGGTTCCGGCGCATCACCCACATGCTGGTCGATGCGGGCGCCCACGACTTCACCTGGGTCGATCCGACGCCGTCCAGGATCATCGAAACGCCTCCGGCGATCAGTTTCACGGTTTCGACCGCGAAGTTCGCCGGCCAGGTGACGATCCTCTACCAGCCCGGCAGCGATACCTATGCGGTGGAGCTGCGCCGCGACGGCGAGTTGGTCGATCGGCACGACGAGGTGTATTTCGACATGCTCGGCGAAGTGCTGGAGCGACTCATAGACGACGGGCGCTGGCGCCTGATCGACGTGAGCGTGATCGGCGCGGAGACGTCCCGACGGCGCCGCGCTGTACCGGCGTGACACCACGAAAAGTACCAGGCGACATGCCCCCACAGGCTCTCCCTCCATTCGGAAGGAGGGCCTTTTTTCTGCCGTGGGAGATTTCATCAAAGGGAATCGATCGGATACCGATTGATGGCTGCCTCGCGCGCGAGGCCTGGCCATGCTGAGCCCATGCCTGCTGACGTTGTCAGCGACATGCCAGGCAACCATCGGTCTTCGAGGTTGCGGCGCAGTTCCCACTGCGTGACCGAGCCAGCTCGCACCGCATCCATCCGCGAGCGGCCACCAGTCTCTGGTGGTGGATGCTTTCGCCTTATCAACCCATCGCGGGGTTACGCACCTTTCCCCGCTGCGTGGGGCCGGTGTGTCTCCGCTTCATCCCTATGGAGATTCACCATGAGCACCACGTCCAACGAGAAATCGTATTTCGACCTCCACACCTCGGGCATCGGTTACATCCAGCGTGCCCGTGAAGTGCCTGTTCGGGGCGGCCGCCGTGCGCAGCCTTTCCTGGCATGCACCATCGCCGCGCTGGTCGGTTCCGCAAAGGATCCCAGCTATCGCTATTTCGACGTCAAGGTCTCGGGTGCCGAGGCCAAGAAGCTGGTCGAGCGCTACATCGGCGTTGACGATCCCAAGCAGCGCCCACTGGTGCGCTTTCGCCTCGGCGACCTGTGGGGCGATGCGTATATCCGCGACAAGGGTGAGCAGAAAGGCCAAGCCGCCGCGTCCCTCAAGGCGCGACTGCTCAAGGCCGAGCCGCTTGACCGGGCCGAACTGGCTTCGATCAGGCAGCACGAGCTGGTCACCCGCGGCATCGGCTACCTCAGCCGTCCGAAGGACGTCACACCCAAAGATGGCGACCCGTTCCTCTCTTGCACCGTCGCCGCTCTGGCCGGGCCTGTCGATGAACCGGAGTATCGGTACTTCGACACCATCGTCACCACCCCTGAAGCCGAGCATCTGGTTCGCCGGTGCGTGCAGGCCATCGAAGGGGACTGCAAGGTGCTGATCGCTTTCCGTCTCAACGACATGAAGATCGATCCGTACATCCGCACCAAGGGTGAGCGCGCTGGGGAACCGGCCGCAAGCCTGGATTCGACACTGATCCACATCGGCCTGATCAAGATCGACGGCACCAAGGTCTATCCGACGAGCCCCGCGCAAGCAGATTCGCCGCCGGCCCAGGACGCTCCCGCGCCCGAAGCCGAGGACGCCGCCCCCGCTGCAGATCAGCCTGCCGAGCCCGCCGAGTGCGAGCCCGAAGGTGAAGTCGAGGAGCAGGAGCCGGCATTGGCTGCTTCGTTCTGATCCGGCATGGCCCCTCATGGGGCCTTGCCGCTTCTCCTTGCTGCATCTGCAGCGTCCTCCATCCGCATAGCGCGCTCGCGCATTTCTTCCCCCGAGTTCCGCGTGGTCAGACGGCCGCGCGGTTGTCGCATTTTTCACAGGAGAACAGCCATGTCTCTGGCATCCCGTTTTGCTCCGCAGTCCCCGATCCTGCGCTCAGATCGCCCGCTCTCGGACGACCGCATTCGCGCCATTGCTCCATCAATCTTCGCCGACGCTCCGCATGGGAGCCGATCCGAGCGGTATGCCTACATACCGACCTCGACCGTGCTCGCCAAGCTGCGCCAGGAGGGTTTCGAGCCCTTCATGGTGTGCCAGACGCGCGTGCGCAACGAGGATCGGCGCGAGCACACCAAGCATCTCATCCGACTTCGCCATGCCAGCCAGATCAACGGCGACGAGGCGAACGAGATCATCCTGCTCAACAGCCACGACGGCACGAGCAGTTACCAGATGCTGGCAGGCATGTTCAGATTCGTCTGCCACAACGGCCTGGTCTGCGGCGATACCACCGCCGACATCCGTGTCCCGCACAAGGGGGATGTGGCCAGCCAGGTGATCGAAGGCGCCTACGAAGTCCTTGAAGGCTTCGAGCGCGTGAAGGACTCGCGCGATGCGATGCGCACCATCACCCTCAATGAGGGCGAAGCAGAAATCTTCGCGCACTCAGCGCTGGCACTCAAGTACGACGATCCTGCCAAGCCGACGCCTGTCACGGAGCGTCAACTGCTCGCGCCCAGGCGCTGGGACGACCGCAGGGATGACCTGTGGGCCGTCTTCAACCGTGTCCAAGAGAACCTCGTCAAGGGGGGCCTGAATGGACGCTCGGCCAATGGCCGCAATCAGCGCACCCGCCCGGTGCAAGGCATCGACCAGAACCTGCGCCTGAACCGGGCGTTGTGGCTCCTGGCCGAAGGCATGCGCCAGCTCAAGGCGTGATGCCAAGTGGACCTTGCCCACCTCGGGCGAGGTTCATTTCCTCTCATCCACCGGCTGCCACCAGCCGTCCGTCATTCATCATCAGGAGTACCACCATGACAGCCAAATCGGCACCCGAGCAATCGGTTTCGCCCATCATCGTCCCCGGCCAGCTCACGCTGCGTACCATCCGCGGCAAGAACGGCCCCTTCACGGTCGGACGCCTCGCCACGCACCTTGGTACGTTCGAGGTCAAGGACCCGGAGCTGGAGCAATACCCCGAAGGCAAGTACGACGGGGAGTTCATCATCAGGTACATCTTCCCGAAGTCCTACCCGGTCGGTGGCGGCATGCGCTTCGAGATCCGCGCCAGCCTGGACGGAATGACGCTCTACGACATCGACAAACTGAGCCGTGACGAAGCACGCAGCTTCGCCACCCAGGACCTCGATCCACTTGATGAAGAGCTGGGCGCACAGCCTGCAACAACACCGGCAACACCGGCCAAGCCCAGCAAAACCTCCAGGCCCGCCAAGCCCGCACCCGTACAGGCATCCACAGACCCGCTGGTCGATACCACGCCCTTCGGCGTGGATGCGCCGACGCCCGCTGCGGCAACTGCTCCCTGCAGTACCGAAGATGGCGACGCCGCGCTGTTCAGCTTGCTCTGGCCGCTGGGCGAGTCCGTGAAACTGGATTCGACCATCGACCGCCGCACCCTGCGCGCGCAGATCGTCCGCCTGGGCGAACTGGGCTACGCGCTGGACTTCAAGACGCAGGAGTGGAGCCGCCAGGCCGAACTGCAACCTGCGTAGTACTGGGCACCGCATCTGCGGTGTGCTTCATCCACCCGCCGGGGGTCTTCCCCACCGGGGAGGCTTCTGGCTCAATTTTTCCAGGAGGCCTCTCATGGGCTGGTATTTCTTACCCCAATCGCGGTCTGAACTGATCGCGGAGTTGATCGCACCGCAAGAGACCGAACGCGCCAGCGTGAAGGTCATCGCCCACGCGCTGCGTGGCAACGTCCTCTGGTCTGTTGTGCAAGTGACGGCCAAGGCCGAAGGCGTACACCGTGATCTCGCACCGGGCCAGTCCCTGTGCACCATCCGCTGCGATCTGCTGGAACGCAGCGGCGGCCAGTGGGGCTATAAGCCACTGGACGAATCCATGCACCCGTACTACTACTCGTGCCCGCTGTCCTATCTGAACCTCGCACCGGAGCAATCCGCCGACTGGCGTGCAGGCGTTCGCGCCTACCACGCGCGGCGGCGCACATCCAAGGAAGCCACAGCTCCAGCTACGGCGCTGACGGTCTGAGTCAGGGACGCCTTTTTTCCACCCCAAGGGGCAGTGCTTGCCCCCTGCGGGCGGTGCTGTTCCCGTTCATCCGAGGACACCACCATGCCCGCAAACACTTCTTCCACCACGCTGTACCGCATCGACGAATGCCCGGACGTGATGGCCGACGCTTGCGTCGGCGATGACCAGGGCAACCTGATCTTCCTGTCGATCTGGGCACGGGACACCGCCGTCCAGCAGTTCCTGGCTCGCCTGACCCTCGGGCGCGACGAGCAGGGCCTGGAGCAGTTCCACCTCATCACCGACCAGGGCAGCAGCGTCCCGGTGTTCGTCAGCAACGTCGATCGCCTGGAAAAGCGCATGACCCGCGCCTACCGGCGAACGCTGTTCGGTTCGCTGTCCAACGTGTGGCTGTTCGATCGGCGCTGCGTCAAGCCCGACAAGGCCAACGCCAGCGCACTGGCATTGCTGCCCCGCGATAGCGACCACCGGCTTGACCGCCTGTGGACGTTGGTGCAGGACACCTGCCCACTGCCGTTGCTCGACCACTGGCGCGAAACCGTGCTGGAACTGCTGCAAAGCCGCGAGATGCTGACCCGTCTGCCATTCGCCCTCGGGCCTTTGGTGGGCCATCGGCTCGCCATCGACGTGCCGGCGCTGACCCTGGCGCTCGGCTCGCTGATCCGCAGTGACGTGCTCACCGCCTATCCCTATCCGGCCAAGATTTGGACGCCGGAAACGGTAGCGGCTTGACCCACCTGCGCAGGCACGCCAAGGCGCGCCTTCGCCAATCATCCCCGCCAACCAGGAGACTTCCATGGCGCTCATGTTCCCGCGGCTCGCCCGCAATTTCGTGAAGAACGGGTACTTCCCGACCGACGAACCAACGCTCGAAAGAGCCCTCAATGCACTGATGCCCAGTGCGCCTGAATCCAATGGGCCGATGTGCATCCTCGATCCCTGCGCCGGCGAAGGCGTGGCGATTGCCGAAGCGGCTCATGCCCTCGGGCGCGAGCATGCCAAGGCGTTCGCCGTCGAGTTCGACGCAGAGCGGGCGCGCCATGCCCGCGGCCTGGTCGATCACTGCCTGCACGCGGACCTGATGGACACGATGATCTCCAAACAGTCCTTTGGGCTGCTCTGGCTCAATCCGCCGTATGGCGACCTGTCCAAGGACGTCAACGGCAACATTGGCTATCAGGGTCAGGGCCGTGCCCGCCTCGAAAAACTGTTCTACCAGCGCACGCTGCCCCTGTTGCAGTACGGCGGCGTGCTGGTCTTCATCGTTCCCGGCTACGTGCTCGACGCCGAGCTGGTCGGCTGGCTGACACGCCACTACACCGATCTGCGGATCTACCGAGCGGTGGAAACGCAGTTCAAGCAGGTGGTGATCTTCGGTCGCCGGGTGCGCCAGCGCGAGCAGACGCCCGATGGCGTCAAGGCCGTGCGCAATCTGCTGCTGCAGGTTGGGCTTGGCGAAGTCGAAGCCGAGGAGCTGCCGAGCGAATGGCCGTTCCTGCCGTACATCGTCCCCACCAGCCCGGCAGAGCCGGGGCATTTCTTCCGCGTGACGATGGAGCCGGAGCAGTTCGCCGATGAGGTTGGCAGGCTGCAAGGCCTCTGGCCGTCGCGGGATACGCAGTTGGGGGCCGCGCAGCAGACGCTGCGTCCACCGGCGCGGGCCTTGTCCCACTGGCATCTCGCCCTGGCTTTGGCCGCAGGCGCGATCTCGGGAGTCGTGCAATCCAAGGCGGGGCGCGTGCTCGTCGTCAAAGGTGACACCCACAAGGACAAGACGCTCCAGCGGGAATTCACCGAACGCGACGACGGCTCCATCGCCGAAACCCGCATCCTCACCGACAAGTTCGTTCCTGTCATCCGTGCATGGGACATGACGCCTGGCTCCGCCACGCGGGGCGAGGTGTTGACCATTCGCTGATCGTTTCTCCACCGCCGGCGGTTCGCCGTCGATTTTTTCCACCCACCGGGGTCCAGTCGCCCCGATGGGGTGCCGTGGCCCCTCCATCTCCAGGAGCCTTCCATGGCAGCCCAAGCACTTTCCATCAGCCAGACCCCGAGCCTGCGCTTCTCGCCCGGCCAGGTGGTCATGACCTGCGGCGTCGATGACCTGATCCAACAGGGCCAATTCAACCCGATTCCGTATCTGCGCCGCCACCTCGGTGGCGACTGGGGCGACCTCGACGACAGCGACAGGCGGCAGAACGATGCCGCGCTGAAGTCCGGTGAGGATCGCCTGTTCTCTTCCTACCAGGTCACACCCGGCCTGAAGCTCTGGATCATCACCGAATGGGATCGCAGCGTCACCACGCTGCTGTTGCCCAGCGAGTACTGATCTTCTCTAACGCGGGGCCACCGACACCCCTCAAGGGTGCTGTAGCCCCTCTACTCAGAAGAAAGCCACATGACATCCAACCAACATGACAAGCATCGCCGCAAACGGCTGTTCGAGATCGGTGCACTGGAGTTCAGCGAAGGCGTCGAACGCCTGATGAACGAAGGCCGGCTCGATCCCATGCCGTTTTTCGAACGCCACATGCGTGGCGACTGGGGCGACGTCGCCGACTACCAATGGCAACAGAACAACGCTGCGTTGGAGTCTGGTGAACGCCTCGATTCGTTTTACGTCGTCACCCGTGACCTGAGCATCCGCATCTTCACCGAAGCAGATCGCAGCGCGACCCGCATCGTGCTGCCGTCCGAGTACTGACCGCGAGTTGTCACCGCAGGCCACGAGCGCCTGCACTGTCCAACCACCGACGGTTCGCCGTCTCTCTTCCCACCACGGGGCATGCCATCGCCCCGCTGGGGTGGTGCATGTCCCATTTTTCTTTGGAGCATCACCATGTCCGTTGATCTCGACACCACCGCCAACGATGCAGCGCCCGTACAGGGCGAACTGCTCGAAGCGGAATCCAACCCTCTGACCCTGAGCCTTCAGGTTTTCGTCGGCGAGTTCGGCGACGAACTGCTCGATTCTCTCAACCGCGCCAACCCGCCGGTCTATGCCGGTCAAGCGCAGGCGCAGCGGCAACTCGTCGTTGCCAGCCTCAAGCGCAAGCTGTTCCAGGCCCAGGCTGAAGTTGTCCATGCCGCCGCCGAGCTGCTGGTCGATCAAGGCGAGCGCGCTGCGATCGTCAATGGCGAAATGGGCTGCGGCAAGACGACCGTCGGCATCGCCACGGCCGCCGTGCTCAACGCCGAAGGCTACCGCCGCACCCTGGTGCTTTCGCCTCCCCACCTGGTTTACAAGTGGCGGCGTGAGATCCAGGAGACGGTGGCCGGCGCCAAGGTCTGGGTGCTCAATGGCCCGGACACGCTGGTCAAGCTCATCAAGCTGCGCGAGCAGTTGGGTGTGCAGCCCACGGGCCAGGAGTTTTTCATCCTGGGGCGCGTCAGGATGCGGATGGGGTTCCACTGGAAACCTGTCTTCACCCAGCGGCGCACCCGCCACGGCGACGTGGCAGCCTGCCCGGACTGCGGCACACTCATCACCGACCTCGACGGCGAGCCGGTCAACCCGGTCGCGCTCGAAGCCGAGGAGTCCCGCAGGAAGTGCAGCCACTGCGCCGCGCCCCTGTGGACGCTGATCCGCCCGCGTAGCCTGTCCGGCAGCGACCAGTCCTCGGTCGTCCTCAAAGCCTTGAAGCGCATCCCGACCATCGGGGAAGTCACCGCACAGAAGCTGATGCAGAAGTTCGGTGACGGCTTCCTGGCCTCGATGCTGGGCGACAACATCCATGAGTTCATCAACCTCATGGATGGCAACGGCGAGCTGGTGTTTTCCGACCGTCAGGCCACGCGCATGGAACGTGCGATGGCCAACATGGAGTTTGGCTTTGGCGAAGGCGGCTACCAACCGTCCGAGTTCATCAAACGCTACCTACCGCAAGGCACGTTCGACCTGCTCATCGCCGACGAGGCGCACGAGTACAAGAACGGTGGCAGTGCCCAGGGCCAGGCCATGGGCGTGCTGGCGGCGAAGGCTCGCAAGACCTTGCTGCTGACCGGCACGCTGATGGGCGGCTACGGCGATGATCTGTTCTACCTGCTGTTCCGGGCACTGCCCGGACGGATGATCGAAGACGGCTACCGCCCGACCACGAGCGGCAGCATGACCTCGGCTGCGATGGCATTCATGCGCGATCACGGCGTCCTCAAGGACATCTACTCCGAGAGCGCCGGCACGGCGCACAAGACAGCCAAGGGCACCAAGGTATCGGTGCGCACGGTCAAGGCTCCCGGCTTCGGCCCGAAAGGCGTCTTGCGCTGCATCCTGCCGTTTACGATTTTCCTCAAGCTCAAGGACATCGGTGGCAACGTCCTGCCGCCGTATGACGAGGAGTTTCGTGAAGTCCAGATGGACGTGGCGCAAGCTGCGGCCTACCGCGATCTGGCGGGTCGGCTGACCGCAGAACTGAAACAGGCTCTGGCGCGACGCGATACGACCTTGCTGGGGGTGGTGCTCAACGTGCTATTGGCCTGGCCGGATTGCTGCTTCCGGTCGGAGACCGTGGTGCATCCGCGCACGCGCAACACCTTGGCGTTTGTCCCGGCTCAGTTCAATGAGTTCGAGATCAGCCCCAAGGAGCGCGAGCTGATCGACATCTGCAAAGCGGAGAAGGAACAGGGGCGCAAGGTTCTGGCCTACACGGTCTATACCGGAACGCGCGACACCACGTCACGCCTGAAGGGGCTGCTGGAGCAGGAAGGATTCAAGGTGGCGGTACTGCGCGCAAGCGTGGATGCCAGCCGCCGCGAGGACTGGATCGCCGAGCAACTGGACCGGGGCATCGACGTGCTCGTCACCAATCCCGAGCTGGTCAAGACGGGGCTGGACCTGCTGGAGTTCCCGACGATTGTGTTCATGCAAAGTGGCTACAACGTGTACTCGCTCCAACAGGCAGCACGCCGCTCCTGGCGCATTGGGCAGAAACAGCCCGTGCGCGTGATCTACCTCGGCTACGCCGGTTCCTCGCAGATGACCTGCCTGGAACTGATGGCCAAGAAGATCATGGTCTCGCAGTCCACCTCGGGCGATGTGCCCGAATCGGGGCTGGATGTTCTGAACCAGGACGGTGATTCCGTCGAGGTCGCACTGGCTCGGCAGTTGGTGGCTACCTAATTTCCACGCCATCGCCGGCCTAGCGCCGCCGGCTTTCTGTTCTTCCCACCTTGCAGCCACGTCCCGCAGTCTCCGCAGGACGTGGCTGCGTCCTTTCAGATTCAGTGTGGACTCTCTTTGGAGAAACGATTGGTTACTGGCTAAACTCACATGAGCAGAATCGGGGGAGCCAATGCAGATTGCAAAAGTCAAGGTCGAAAAGTTTCGTGGGATTGAATCCGGCATCGTGACGCTGTCAGGCCACAGCGTATTTCTCGGTGACAACAACGTCGGGAAGTCAACGCTGCTGGAGGCCATAGATCTCGTCCTCGGCCCGGAACGGCTCTCCCGAAGACCCGTCATCGACGAGCACGACTTCCACGCCGGGCGCTACCTGGATGAAGAGGGAGATCCGGTTCTCATTCGGATTGAAGTTATCGTCAGTGACCTGTCCGCCGAGCAGCAGCGACACTTTCGTGACCACATCGAGTGGTGGTCCGCCACGGAAAAGACGCTACTCGTAGGCCCGCCCCCGGAAGGCACGGATGCGTCAGACGTGTCGGCCGCGCTGCGGGTGTTTTTCGAGGGTCGCTACGACAAGGAAGAAGACGACTTCACGGGCAATACTTTCTTCGCGACCCCAGTGCTAGCTGAAGGTACTCACCCAACTTTCAAAACGACCGACAAGCGCAAGTGCGGCTTCCTGTACCTCCGGACGCTGAGGACAGGGGCGCGGGCATTGAGCCTGGAGCGCGGGTCGTTGCTTGATGTCATCCTCAGGCTTCAAGACAAGCGCGTGACGATGTGGGAAGACCTGCTGAACGAGTTGCGCAAACTCCCCGTGGCCGATAAGCCGGAACTCGGCATCGCCCCGCTCTTGAAGGACGTCCAGGACGCTGTTCGCCGATTCGTTCCTTCTGACTGGGCAGAGGAACCTCACATGCGCGTGTCGGATCTCACTAGAGAGGCCCTGCGCAAGGATTTGACCGTTTTCATGGGCACCGGCGCGAAGCGTCCGGACGGCAGCACCTATTGCGCGCCATATCACCATCAGGGCACCGGCACGATCAATACACTGGTGCTGGCGCTGCTATCCATCATCGCGGGCCTGAAGCAGAACGTCATCTTCGCGATGGAGGAGCCCGAGATCGCCCTTCCGCCACATACCCAGAAGCGCATCGTTAACAGCGTGCGCGAGACGTCGGCACAGGCGCTTTTCACGTCGCACTCGCCCTATGTGCTCGAAGAATTCGCGCCGTCCGAGATGCATGTGCTGCGGCGTGACGGGGGCAAGCTTTCTGCGATGCTGGCGACATACCCACCAGCGGTCAAGCCCAAGGCATACAAGGCAGAGTTCAGGGCCCGCTTCTGTGAAGCGCTGCTTGCCCGATATGTACTTGTTGTCGAAGGTCGAACGGAGTTCGATGCGATACCTGCAGCGGCGCGCCGGCTTAACGACTTGAACCCCACAGAATACAAGACGCTTGAGGCCCTGGGGGTGGCCGTCATCGATGCGCAAACCGATGCGCAGGTTGCGCCTCTCGGCAAGTTCTTTAGAGACTTGGGCAAGACGGTCTTTGCTGTGTTCGACAAGCAGGAACCAGCCGCTTCCGCTGCCATCAAGGCCGCCGTGCACCACTCATTTGAATCTGCCGAGAAAGGTTTCGAGAACGTAGTGCTGCACCACACCGCGGAGGCAGCCCTTCGTCGATATGCGCTCAGCCTCGTCGCGGAGAACGCGTGGCCGAACCATCTGATCGCCAAAACTCCTAACGCCGCCCAGACCGTGGAGCAAATTCGCGACGCATTGCGGCAATTCTTTGGCTGGGCCAAGGGAAGCGGCGATGCCGGCGACTTGCTCGGGTGCTGCACCGAGGCGGAGATGCCGCAGTATGTCCGGGACACGCTGCGGGTGATCCACATCACCGTCGAACCTCCGCCGCTGCCACCCGTGCCGTCAGCGGCGGCAGCACCGTTCGATGACGAAGAGTTATGACGGTCGAACAAGACTGGACACCGCAGAAGAGGGACTTTCTGCAAAGCACGGGGCACGTGCTCGCCATGGGTGGTCCAGGCTCCGGAAAGACGCATGTCGCCCTGGTCAAAGCCAGGGACGAGATTCGATCAGCAAAGCTCCTATCAGGCCAGCGCATCCTGTTTCTCAGCTTCGCGAGGCCCACAGTGGCACGGGTCCTTGAGAAAGCCAAGGAACTCATCACCGCGGATGATCTGAGACTTCTAGATGTCAACACCTATCACGGCTTCGCATGGAGCGTTCTGCGAAGTCATGGCTATCTGCTCAACAACGGAAAGCCGCTCCAGCTCCTACCACCTCCCGAGGGCTCCGCGCGCTTGGCTCACTTTGCCAAGGAGCAGCATCACCAGGAGAAGTTGCGCCTTTTCCATGAAGAGGGGCTGCTCCACTTCGACCTCTTCGCCCAGTTGACGGCTGAACTGCTGCGCCGCAGCCGGCGGCTGGCAGGTATCTACACAGCGACCTACCCGATACTCGTCGTGGACGAGTTCCAGGACACGAACGCCGACGAATGGGCGATGGTCCGCGAGCTTGGACGCGGCTGCAGGATCATTGCCTTGGCCGACCCCGACCAGCGTATTTACGAATTCCGCGGCGCCGATCCTCAGCGGCTCAAGGAATTCGTGGACCAGTTCGACCCCTTGCCAGTCGAGTTTGAAGGGGAGAATCATCGCAGTGCCGGAACCGACATCGCAACGTACGGTTCAGACTTGCTCACCGGGAAAAACAAGGGCGCCGTCTATGCCAATGTGTCGGTGGTCGAGTACGGCGTGTACTACGGAAGGGGTCCGCATTTCCATGCGAAGGCCCAGCTCATCCAGGCAATCAAGCGACTTCGCAAGGAGCCGGCCTGGTCCATCGCAGTGCTCGTCCCATCCAAGGCCTTCATGCTTCAAGTGTCCGACTACCTCTCCGCGGAGTCCGATGGCATGCCCAACCTTCGCCACGAGGTGGCGATGGACGCGGAATCCCCGGCGCTTGCGGCAAACGTCATCGCCACGCTAATGGAAGGAGGCCCTTCGGAGCTTCTGGCTGCGCGGCTACTCTCCGCCTTACATACCCACATCCGGGGCCGCAGTGGCACCAAACGCCCTGCGCAGGCGGAACTCGACATGGCCGACGCCATCGACCAATACTTGGTCTCCGGAAAGATCCGCGGCAAGAATCGCCAAGCGTTGATCAGCGAGTGCGCGCGCCTAGCAGCGCTTCGCCAGGACGTCGTATTCACCGGCCATCCTGAAGAAGACTGGTTGACTGCGCGGGGGCTTCTCGCGACGTCTGCCGTTGGCCAACTGTCGCGCGTTGCCGCTGATGCCAAGTATCTCCGCCTGCTTCACAAGGGCTCAAACCTGCGGGCGTCTTTGTCAGAGCTTTGGAGATCCCAAGGACAGTATGTCGGCGCTATCGAAGCTGTCCGGGGCGCTTTGCTGCAGGAGCATTTCACAGCAGCCGCCAAGGAATGGCGTGGAGTTCATCTCATGACCATTCACAAAGCAAAGGGTAAGGAGTTTGACGAGGTACTGATTTACGAAGGGCGATATGCTGGACGAATTGTGCCTGCGAATGCAGATACTTCTCGTCAAAGCCAAGCCCTTTTGGCACTGCGGGTCGCAGTCACAAGAGCTATGAAGAGAGCAACAATCCTGACGCCATCGGGAGACCGCAGCATTTTTTTGTAATCAGCTGGTAGCGAGTACTGTCCAAATCAGCACGGTCTTCGCATGTTTCTGAAAAAGCGGTCGTCCATCAGTCCGCATTCCTAGCTGACCGCTCAACGGCGCTCCGCCAAGGTATCGGCATCGCAACAGAAGAGCCGATGCCATGCCCGCAATCCCTGTATCCCGGCGTCTGGTCGGCGCTGGTCTCCTGGCCGCAGCGCTGGCCAGCGGCTGCGCGACCACCACCGCGCCGCTGGTGCCAGACGCCATAGAAGGCGTCTCCTCCGCTCCCGAACCCGAGGCACCCGAGTTCATTCCCGTCGTGCGCTATGGCCGCTACACGCTGGTCGAGCTGGCACCCACGGCGGCGCAGCGTGACTTGCTGTTGCAGACCATCGACGTGTCCATGCCCGAGGATGCCCGCGCCACGGTGGGCGATGGGCTGCGGCATGTGCTCAAACGCAGTGGCTACCAGCTTTGCGAGACGCCCAGCGCCGTGACCGAGTTGTATGCGCTGCCGCTGCCGGCGGCGCACCGGCATCTTGGCCCCATGACCTTGCGCGATGCGCTGCTCACCCTGGCCGGCCCGGCCTGGGAACTGCATGCGGATGAACGGGCACGGCAGATTTGCTTTGAGCAGCCTGGAGGCAGTGCGACCGCCGAGCACGCACACGAGCCGCCTGTTGCCGAGGCGGTGCAGACGTTTCCGCTGATGCCTTCGGTTTCGGGAGGCCAGCCATGAATACCGCGCAGGCTCCCCGGCGCCCGATCTCCGCCGTGGTGTTGCAGAGCCTAATGTGGCTCTGGCTGATCAGCCTCAGCGTTTTCGCTGCCCTGAGCTACCAGACCATGAACGACCAGGCCGACCAGACGCTGCTTGATTCCCGCCTGCAACGTCTCGAAGCGCAGGCGGTGGGCCTGGCCGAGACCATTGAGGCCATCCAGCAGCGTCCAGTCGTCGCAACAGCGGCAGACCTCAAAGATACCCGCGAACGCCTGGAAGCACGCGCCGCCCAGGTCGAGACAACGCTGAGCGGCTATGCCGCTGCCGAAGACCTTCAGGCGCTTCGTGCGGAAGTCGAGCAGATCAAGGCACGCCCAAGCGCCCTGCGTGCCGCAGCGCCCGCCCAGCCGCGCTCACCGAGCAGGCCCACCGCCAAACCAGAACCGCCGCCACTGCCGTTCCGCATCGTCGGCGCCGAACTTCGCGCCGGCCAGCGCAGCCTGTCCGTCACACCGAATAACGGGAACTTCACGCCCGACCAGCTTCAAGTGCTGCTTCCCGGCGATGCCGTCGGCCCGTGGCGCCTGCAGGCAGTCGAGGGCAACACTGCGGTGTTCCAGGCCGGCGACCAGACCCGTCGCATGGCGATTCCTTGAGCGGAGCGCACGACATGAAACCGTCGATCATCTTTTCCGCGCTCCTGCTCGCGTCTGCCCAGTTGCCCGCCTGGGCGCAGCAGCCGGCCACGGCTCCCGCCGGCAGTGCGCACAGCCAGGAGCGCCCGCTGGTTACTCGCTCCCTGGACGACCGAGTGGCAGGCGACTGGGGCCTGCAACCGCAGGAGTGGGCTCGCTATCGCGAGCTGATGGACGGGCCGTTGGGCATCTACTCGCCCAACCTGGACCCACTGTCCGCCCTGGGCATCGAGGCGCGCACCGACGAGGAACGGCGCCGCTACGCAGAGCTGCAGGTGCAGGTCGAGGCGCGCCGTATCGAGAAGCTGCTCGCCTACCAGCGTGCCTACGACCAGGCCTGGCAGCGCCTGAGTCCCGGCATGCAGCGGGTGAACCTGCCTGACGAAAAACCCGGCGCCGGCACAAGCGCCAATCCCTTGCGCGGTTCAGGCCGCACGGCCGTGTTCGTCAAGGACGGCTGCGCGGCCTGCGGGCAACTCGTGCAGCGCCTGCAATCCTCCGGCACCGAGTTCGACCTGTACATGGTCGGCAGCCGCCAAGACGACACGCGCATCCGCGACTGGGCCAAGCGTGCGAACGTCGATCCGGCGCGCGTGCGCAGCGGTGGCATCACGCTCAACCATGATGGCGGGCGGTGGCTGTCGCTGAGCTTGCCCGGAGACCTTCCTGCGGTCGTGCGCGAGGTGAACGGTCAATGGCAGCGCCAGCCATAGCGGCCACCTCCGTTTCGCAGTGCTTGCGCGCACTGGTGATCGCGGCGGGCCTGTGCGCCTGCGCCGCCCATACCCAGGAGCTTCCGCCACCGGCTTACCAGCTTGCCGCACAGCGCGCGGGCATCCCCTCGACGGTGCTCTACGCCGTGGCTTTGCAGGAAAGCGGCATCCGCCGCAACGGGCGCATCGTCCCGTGGCCGTGGTCCCTCAACGTCGCCGGTCAGTCGCGCCGCTTCACCACCCGTGCCGACGCCTGCGCTGGTTTGCAGCAGGCAATGCGCGCCACGCCGCACACACGCATCGACGCGGGCCTGGGCCAGATCAACCTCGGCTACCACCAGCAGCGCTACGCCAGCCCGTGCGACCTGCTCGACCCATACAGCAACCTCGCCATCGCCGCTGAAATCCTGAAAGAGCAGTACACCTCGGGCGAGGACTGGTTGCCGGCGATCGGTCGCTACCACCGTCCTGCGGGCGGAGAACCTGCGGCTCGTTACCGGCGCAGCGTGTCGCGCCACCTTGCCCGTGTGCAGGGCACACACCCAACCGCCGCGGCCATCGCCGTGCACCAGGAGAGCACCCCATGAAAACATCCCATTTGACCCATCTCACACTGAAGGGCCTGCTCGTGCTGCTGGCGGCTCTGCCACTGGCCTCGCGCGCCGGAGAGCCCCTGATCGTCGTCGAAGACCGTGGCGGCACGTCGGCGCTGCCGTACTACGAGGCTCTGAACCTTCAGCCGCGCGCCAATGCTCCGGCCGGGCCGCCCATCCCGATGCTCCCGGTGCCCGCCACGCCCATGGATGAGGCCGCGATGTTGCCGGTGCGCAGTGCCAAGCTCACGCCTGGCACCGTCGCGCGGCGCGTGATCGAGGCACCGGGCCTGCGGCCTTTCGTAGTCGTCGGCGACGACGAAGCTTCCCACGCCTGGCTGCTTCGCCAGGCGGGCTCGCTGCGCGAGCGCGGCGCGGTGGGCCTGGTGGTTAACGTCGAGACCATGCAGGGCCTGGCACGGCTGCGCGCCCTGGTGCCCGGCGTGCCCCTTGCGCCTGTGGCCGGTGACGACCTGGCCGAGCGCCTGGGTCTGCGGCATTACCCGGTGCTGATCACAGCCACCGGCATCGAGCAATGAAGCCATGTCGGGGAAACAGCCGGTCGAGGTTCTGCTGCGCCCAGCGGTGGAGTTCTATACCGTCGCGGCGTGTGCAGGCGCCGCGTTTCTGTCCCTGGTGGCCCCGTGGTCGCTCGCGCTGAGCCCCGCCATGGGCGTCGGCAGTGCGCTGGCGTTCTGCATCTACGGTGCCATCCGCTACCGCGATGCCCGCGTCATCCTGCGCTACCGACGCAACATTCGCCGCTTGCCGCGCTATGTGATGACCAGCAAGGACGTGCCGGTCAGCCAGCAGCGTCTGTTCGTGGGACGCGGATTTCTGTGGGAGCAGAAACATACCCATCGGCTGATGCAGACATACAGACCGGAATTTCGCCGCTACGTCGAGCCGACGCCGGCCTACCGGCTGGCGCGCAGGCTGGAGGAACGGCTGGAGTTCGCACCGTTCCCGCTGTCCCGGCTACCTGCGCTCACGGGCTGGGATGTGCCTTTCAACCCGGTGCGCCCGCTGCCGCCTGTGGGCGGCCTGCCGCGCCTGCACGGCATCGAACCCGATGAGGTGGACGTCAGCCTACCGCTGGGTGAGCGCGTCGGGCATTCGCTGGTGCTGGGCACCACGCGCGTGGGCAAGACGCGGTTGGCCGAGTTGTTCGTGACTCAGGACATCCGGCGCAAGAACGCCGACGGCGAGCACGAGGTCGTCATCGTCATCGACCCCAAGGGCGACGCCGATCTTTTGAAGCGAGTGTACGTCGAGGCCAAGCGCGCGGGGCGCGAGGGCGAGTTCTATGTCTTCCACTTGGGCTGGCCCGACATTTCCGCGCGCTACAACGCTGTGGGCCGCTTTGGGCGCATCAGCGAGGTGGCCACCCGTGTTGCAGGGCAGCTCTCCGGGGAAGGCAACAGCGCGGCATTTCGCGAGTTTGCGTGGCGCTTCGTCAACATCATCGCCCGCGCCCTGGTGGAACTGGGGCAGCGCCCGGACTACATGCTGATCCAGCGCCATGTGATCAACATCGACGCGCTGTTCATCGAGTACGCCCAACACTACTTCGCCAAGACCGAGCCCAAGGCCTGGGAGGTCATCGTCCAGATCGAGGCCAAGCTCAACGAGAAGAACATCCCGCGCAACATGATCGGGCGCGAAAAGCGCGTGGTGGCGCTGGAGCAGTACCTCTCGCAGGCGCGCAACTACGACCCGGTGCTCGACGGCCTGCGCTCGGCAGTGCGCTACGACAAGACCTACTTCGACAAGATCGTCGCATCGCTGCTGCCGCTGCTGGAGAAGCTCACCAGCGGCAAGATCGCCCAGCTTCTGGCCCCGAACTACTCCGACCTGGCCGACCCACGCCCGATCTTCGATTGGATGCAGGTCATCCGAAAGCGCGCCGTGGTCTATGTCGGCCTCGATGCGCTGTCCGACGCCGAGGTCGCCGCCGCAGTCGGCAATTCCATGTTCTCCGACCTGGTTTCGGTCGCCGGCCACATCTACAAGCACGGGATCGACGACGGCCTGCCGGGCGCATCGGCTGGCTCGCGCGTGCCGATCAACGTCCATGCCGATGAGTTCAACGAGTTGATGGGCGACGAGTTCATCCCGCTGATCAACAAGGGCGGCGGCGCTGGCCTGCAAGTCACCGCGTACACACAGACGCTCTCGGACATCGAAGCACGCATTGGCAACCGCGCGAAGGCCGGTCAGGTGATCGGCAACTTCAACAACCTGTTCATGCTGCGCGTGCGCGAGACGGCTACCGCTGAATTGCTGACCCGGCAATTGCCGAAGGTCGAGGTCTATACGACCACCATCGTCAGCGGCGCGACCGACAGCTCCGATATTCGTGGAGCGACAGACTTTACGTCAAACACCCAGGACCGCATCAGCATGTCCAGCGTGCCGATGATCGAGCCATCGCACATCGTCGGCCTGCCCAAAGGCCAGTGCTTCGCGCTGCTGCAGGGCGGTCAGCTTTGGAAGGTGCGTATGCCGTTGCCGGCGCCAGACCCGGATGAAGTGATGCCGGCGGACTTGCAGCAACTGGCCGGGCACATGCGCCAGAGCTACAGCGAGGCCACGCAGTGGTGGGAGTTCACCAGCTCCCCGGTCTTGCAGGACGCGGCCTTGCCGGACGATCTGCTCGATGAGACGGCCATCGCCACACCCATCACCGGCACGGGCGACACGGCCAGCGAAGAGGCCGCGCCATGAGCGATGCCGCCTCGACTGCGCAGCGCGAGCAGAACCGCCGCCAGGGCTTGATCGTCGGCACCATCACCTTGCCGCTCCGGCTGCTCGGGGTGCTGGTCGGCTCGCTGCTGTTCTCGATCCTGATGGAGTGCATCGGCATGCACCTGTTCTGGAAAGACCAGGGCTGGCAGCACTCCCAGCAAATGTTGCAGTACGAGCTGGGGCACCTGTCCAAGCATTTCACGCGCAGCGTGGTCGTGCAGGAGCCGGGGCGAACGGCGCACGAGCTGGTGGACACGGGTTATGAATGGGTGTTCGTGCGATCAGGGCTCCTGGAGCGCATGAGCCAGACCGCCGAGCGCGCCCGCGCGCCCAGCCAGGGGAAAAACCAGGACGGAGGGCGCAACTTCCGCTACTTCATCAGCCAGGTCTATGTCTGGACGGAGAGCTACCTGATCGCCGCAGCCTTCACGACGCTTACTTTCCTCGTGCGCCTGCTGGTCCTGGCGCTCACGCTGCCGCTGATCTTCACGGCCGCTTTCGTCGGCCTGATCGACGGTTTGGTACGGCGGGATGTGCGCCGGTTCGGCGCAGGCCGGGAATCCGGCTTTATCTATCACCGAGCGAAAGCCAGCCTGATGCCGCTGGCCGTGCTGCCCTGGGTCACGTACCTGGCGCTGCCGATCTCGGTGCATCCGCTGCTGATCCTGCTGCCCAGCGCCGGCTTGCTGGGGCTGGCCGTGAGCCTGACTGCAGGGAGCTTCAAGAAGTACCTCTAGGCCATCAATCCGGTCATCCGCAGGTTCTTATTGTTTGCGGCCTGATACGCCTTTGATCGCCACGATCAAGCCATTGCTTATCACACAGGAATGGCGCGATGTTGGCTCCGATCTGGCTGCGCGCCGCGCATCGCGGCGTGCCCACTTTTCTCGTGACGGCCCTGCTGATGGGTCAGTTCCCGGTTGCCTTGGCCGAATCCCCGGCACAGCGCCAGGAGCTGGTTGCCGCGCTACGCCAGCTCGACGCGCTGGAGCGCACCATCGCGGATGGCGCTGCACACGCACCCATCCAGCCGGGCGAGCGCTACCACTTCGATTACCCACGACTGCTGGCTGATCTGGCGCGTGTGCGCGCCGGCATCCAGGCCCATCTCACACCGTCGCGCGCCCAGCCACGCGACCTCTCCGAACTGGCTGGTGAGTACCGCACCGAGCGGACCGCCCCGCCATCGCTGCCGACGACTGCGCAGGGCAGACCATGAACGGCGCCCAGGTCTCGGCATTTCAAGCCAACAGCGGTATCGCGCCGTCCGCGATGGCGACCGTTCTGGTCGGCATCGTGTTTGCGGTTCTGCTCGTCTGGGGCGTCTGGGCCATCCGAACGGCCTACGTGGGGTGGGCCGAGAACCGCCTCAACCAACGCCAGTTCCTCGGCGTCTGCATCCGCTTCGTCGCGATGTACCTCGTCATGACGTTCTTCCTCCTCTCCTGACCTGAAGGGATTGACCATGCCAAACCGCATCCTCACTACTCGTTTTGTCCAACGCGCCGCCGTCGCCCTGGGTGCCGCCGCGCTGCCCGCGCTGTCGTTTGCGCAAGGTCTGCCGCAGCTGGAAAACCCGACCCGCGGCGCCGGCAGCGGCATCATGGACACGATCAGGAACTACGGCTACGACATCATCATGCTCGTGGCCCTGTTGGTGGTGGCGTCGATGTTCATTGGCGTGTGCTACCACGCCTACGGCACCTACGCGGAAATCCACACCGGCCGCAAGACCTGGGGCCAGTTCGGTCTCACGGTCGCCATCGGCGCCGTCCTGCTCGTGATCGGCATCTGGCTGCTCACCGAAGCCACCGGCATCCTGTAAGCGAGGACAGGCCATGTCCGAGCAACAGCATGTCCGTGCCGATGGGACGGTCACATTCCTTCCACACCGGCTCAACAGGCACCCGGTGGTCGTGCGCGGTCTCACCGCCGACGAGTTGTGGATTTGCTGCGGCCTGTCCGGCGCCGCCGGCCTAGTGGTCGGGGCGCCGCTGTCGTGGGTGTTACGCACGATTGCCATCGCGCCAACCTTCGTCGTCCTGGGCGTGGCGCTGGGCGTGTTCATCGGCGGCGGCATCCTGCGCCGTCTCAAACGCGGGCGTCCCGACACCTGGCTGTACCGGCAGTTGCAGTGGCACATCGCCACGCGCCATCCGCTGATGGCCGGTTGGGTGGGCGGCCATGTGCTGATCTCGCGCTCTGGCTTCTGGACTACCCGCAGGGGCATGCACGGGGGCGCACGATGAGCCGTTTCAAGAACGAGATCACCCACCTGCAGGCGCACATCAAGACGCTGCGCCTCGGCGCGGGTGCGCTGGTCGTCGTCGCCCTGGTCATGGGCGGAGGCTGGTGGAGCGCTCCCCGCGACCTGACCATCCACGTCCCGCCTGACCTGCGCTCCGGCAGTACCCGCAAGTGGTGGGAAGTACCGCCTGAATCGGTCTATGCGTTCACGTTCTACGTGTTCCAGACGCTCAATCGCTGGCCGACGAATGGCGAAGAAGATTACCCGCGCAACCTCCACTCGCTCTCGCCGTACCTCACCCCGTCCTGCCAGGCATTCCTCAAGGCGGACTACGACTACCGCCGCAGCACGGGCGAGCTGCGCCAGCGGGTGCGTGGCATCTACGAAATTCCCGGTCGCAGCTATGGCGACAACCCCACGGCGCGCGTGCGTGTGATCTCCGACCGCGACTGGGTGGTGACGCTGGACATCAGCGCCGACGAGTACTACGGCGCCGAGCAGGTCAAGCGCGCCCTGGTGCGCTACCCCGTGAAGGTCGCGCGGGTGGATGTCGATCCCGCCCGCAACCCGTTCGGCCTGGTACTCGACTGCTACGAGGGCACGCCCCAGCGCATCAGCGCACCGGAGCCGACGCGCCCGGTGCCTGGTGGCCTGACGCCGCAAGCGCCTCAAGGAGGTAATTCCCCATGAAGCCCATGAAGCATCCTGTACTCGCGCTGCTGGGGCTGCTGGCCGTGGCCGCCGCAGTGGTCGTGTCCCCCGCTGTCCAGGCGGTGGAGATCCTGCGTTGGGAGCGCATGCCGCTGGCGGTGCCGTTGAAGGTCGGCCAGGAGCGCATCGTGTTCATCGACCGAAACGTCCGCGTCGGCGTTCCCGCAGGCGTCGGTGAGCGCTTGCGCGTGCAGAGCGCGGGCGGCGCGGTGTACCTGCGCGCCAGCGAGCCGATCGAGCCCACTCGGCTGCAATTGCAGGACGCCGACACCGGCGCGCTGATCCTGCTCGACATTGCGGCGGAGCCGCCCAAGGACGGCGAAGCCGAGCTGGAACCGGTGCGAATCGTCGAGGGCAACAACTCAACAGCGCGCTATGGCGATCAGCCTGACGGTGCCGATGCGCCCCATGCACGCGCTCAGGAGCAGGCGGGCACCCGGACGGCGCGGCGCGAAACGCCAATCCCCGTCGTGCTGACACGTTTTGCTGCGCAGAACCTCTACGCACCGCTGCGCACCGTGGAAGCCTTGCCAGGCGTCATGCGGGTCAACCTGCGCCGCGACCTCGACCTCGGCACGCTGATGCCGACCTTGCCGGCACGCGCGGTCGCGCTCGCCTCGTGGCGCCTGGAAGACCAGTGGGTCACTGCCGTGCGCCTGACCAACAGTAGCAGCGACTGGATCAGCCTCGACCCGCGCGTGCTGCAAGGGGATTTCCTCACCGCCACCTTCCAGCACGAGGCGCTTGGCCCGCGCGGAACTCCCGAGGACACCACCGTCCTGTACCTGGTGACACGCGGACGCGGTCTCGCGCAGTCGCTGCTGCCGGCGATCCATCGCTTCGACCCCGCTGTGCATCTCCCGCAGCCCAAAGCCACAGTCAGCAACGACAGGGAGGCCCACCATGCGCAGTAACGGACTCCTGAAGTGGCTGCTGATCCCCGTGGCCCTGCTGGTGCTGTTCGTCGCCATCCGGCTGTTCTCCGGTGGAGGTACGGCGGCATCGCCTGCCGCAGATGGCGGCGGCAGGCTTACGCCGGAAGAAATGAAGGCGCTGGGCATCGAGGGCGATACCCCGCGCGACACCGTGGCCACACTCGTCGCGCAGGTCAAGCAGTTGCGCACCGAGCTTCAGACCGCGCTCTCGGACAACAAGTCCCAGCGCGAAGAGAACCAGCGACTGCGTCAGCGCGAGAACTCGATCGACCAGCGCATCAACTCTGCGCTGGAGTCCGAGCGCTCCAACCTACGGCGCGACCAACAGCAGGCGGCCAGCGAGCGCCAGCAGACCGAGGGGCTGCTCGCTGACCTGCAGCGGCGCCTGGACAGCATTGGAGGACGCGGCGGCAGCCATGCCGATCTGCCCGTGGGCCTGGGGCTGCACCATGGCGACGAGGCCGGGATGGAAGGCGGCATGCGCTGGGTGGAGCCTGATGACGCAAAACAAACCGACGGGCGCGGCATGTCGAATGGCGGCATAAGTTTTCCCACCAGCTTCGGTTCCGCACAGAGCACGCTGGAAACCACAGCGCAAACCGTGGCGAACGCGGGCGCACGCGCCGCTGGCGTCAAGAGCGCGACGCCTGTCTATACCGTGCCGACGAACTCGACGCTGATGGGGTCGGTGGCGATGACGGCGCTGATTGGCCGCGTGCCGATCGACGGCACGGTGAACGATCCATACCCCTTCAAGGTCTTGGTCGGGCCTGACAATTTGACCGCGAACGGCATCGACATTCCCGATGTGGCCGGGGCCGTGTTCTCCGGCACCGCATCGGGCGACTGGACGCTCTCCTGCGTGCGCGGCCAGGTGCGCAGCATCACGTTCGTGTTCCATGACGGGACCATCCGCACCATCCCCGAGGATCGTGAGGGCAACCAGCAGAACAACCAACAACGCGACGGCCTGGGCTGGATCAGCGACCCGCACGGCATTCCCTGTGTCAGCGGCGAGCGGCGCAGCAACGCCCAGCAGTACCTCGGCACCCAGGCGCTGATCACGGCGGCTGGGGCTGGCGTGGCCTCGCTGATCGAATCCGACAGTGGCAGGGCGTCCTATGTCGGCGCCGACGGCTCCATCGGCAGCGTGGGCATCAGCGGCCAGGAAGCCGTGGGCCGGATTCTCGCCAGCGGCGTCCAGGACATGTCGAGCTGGGTCAACAAGCTCTACGGCCAGGCCTTCGCTGCCGTGTATGTCCAGCCCGGCGCCAAGGTCGCCGTCCACCTCGAAAAGCCGCTCGCCATCGACTTCGATCCCGAAGGCCGCAAGGTCGATCACCGCGCAGGAGAAAGCCATGCCCTCGAACTTGAATAGCTGGGCTCAGGGCCTGGCGCTGGCCTTGGCCGTCGCGCTGCTCGGTGGCTGCGCCACCAGCAAGGAAAAGCTGCTGACCCACGGCGACAGCACGATGATGAACATCTGGCAGCAGAACGCCGGCGACGGCGGCGGTGGTGCCGGCCAGGTAGCGCGCAGGCAGTTGCTCGATGCGCGCCAGAGCCTGCGCAGGCCGCTGACCGAGATGGACGTGCAGGCCGCGCCTGCCGAGCAGATGCGCTACACGCGCACGGCGCGCAACGAGGTCTACCGCCAGTTCCAGCGCCTGCCCAACCCCGATCTCGTGATGTACGTGTATCCGCATTTGGCGGGCACCGACCCAGTGCCGATTCCGGGCTATACGACCGTGTTCCCGCTGTACCAGCGCGTGCAGTACGCCATGCCAGGCGAGCGCGTGGAGGATTACTGATGCGCTGGAAACTCCCCAGACCGAAGCCGACCGCGCCGAAGCTGGCCGCATCCGATGCTGACGACGACGAGCAGCCGGACGGCTGGCAACGCCACGTCGAGGCACTGCGCCAGGTCGGCATCCCCGAACCCGGCACGGCGGTGCAAGGCCGCAGGCCGGCGACCCTGGCAGACGAGCAGGCGCTGTACGAGGTCGCGCCGTCGTTCGTGGAACTGCTGCCCTGGGTGGAGTTCCTGGCGCAGTCGAAAGCCATGTTGCTGGAGGACGGGCAATCGGTGGCGGCGTTCTACGAGCTGGTGCCGCTGGGCACCGAAGGCCGGGAACCTGGCTGGCTCGCGCAGGCCCGCGATGCCTTGGAAAACGCGCTGCAGGACAGTTTCGATGAACTGGATGAGAACCCCTGGGTGCTGCAGCTCTACGCTCAGGACGAGCCCAGTTTCGACCAGTACATGCAGACCCTGCGCGACTATGTGCAGCCGCGCGCCCGTGAGACGGCGTTCACCGAGTTCTACCTGCGCTTCTTCGGCCATCACCTGCGCGCGGTGGCCAAGCCGGGCGGTCTGTTCGAGGACACGGTGGTCACACGGCTGCGCTGGCGCGGCCAGACCCGGCGTGTGCGCATGGTGGTCTATCGCCGCGTGACCGGCCAAGGGCAAAACAGCCGCCGCGGGCAGACGCCCGAGCAGATGCTCAATATCGTTTGTGACCGCCTGTGCGGCGGACTGGCGAACGCCGGCATTCAGGCCCGGCGCATGGTGGCTGCGGATGTTCACGACTGGCTGCTGCGCTGGTTCAACCCGCGTCCCACGTTGCTTGGGCCTGGGGCCGAAGACAGGGAGCGCTTCTATGCGCTGGCGCGCTACCCCGACAGTACGGAGGCCGGCGAAGACGGCGAGATCGAATTGGCGAGCGGGCGGGATTTCAGCCAGCGGCTGTTCTTCGGCCAGCCGCGCTCCGACGTGGCGCAGGGCACCTGGCATTTCGACGGCCTGCCGCACCGCGTGCTGATCACCGACCGCCTGCGCATGCCGCCGGGCACAGGGCACCTGACCGGCGAGACACGCAAAGGCGATGCCATCAACACGCTGTTCGACCAGATGCCCGAGGACACCACCCTTTGCCTGACGATGGTCGCCACGCCGCAGGATGTCCTTGAGGCGGACTTGAACCACCTGGCCAAGAAAGCGGTCGGCGAAACCCTGGCGTCGGAGCAGACGCTCAAGGACGTGCATGAAGCCCGTTCCCTGATCGGCAGCGCGCACAAGCTCTATCGTGGCACGCTGGCGTTCTACCTGCGCGGGCGCGACGAGGCGGAACTGGATCGGCGCGGCCTGGATCTGGCGAACGTCATGCTCAACGCCGGTTTGCAGCCGGTGCGCGAAGACGACGAGGTGGCACCGCTGAACAGCTACTTACGCTGGCTGCCGTGCTGCTACAACCCTGGCCAGGATCGGCGCCGGTGGTACACGCAACTGATGTTCGCCCAGCACGCGGCGAACCTCTCGCCCGTGTGGGGCCGCGCCCAGGGTACGGGGCACCCCGGCATCACGATGTTCAACCGCGGCGGCGGGCCGATCACCTTTGATCCGCTCAACCGCCTGGATCGGCAGATGAATGCCCACCTGTTTCTGTTCGGCCCGACGGGTTCGGGCAAGTCGGCGACCCTCAACAACCTCTTGAATCAGGTCACGGCGATCTACCGGCCACGGCTGTTCATTGTGGAGGCCGGCAACAGCTTCGGCCTGTTCAGCGACTTTGCCCGGCGCCTGGGTCTGACTGTGAATCGGGTCAAGCTTGCGCCGGGCTCGGGCGTTACCCTGGCGCCGTTCGCGGATGCGCGGCGGCTGATCGAGACGCCCAGCGACGTGCAGACGCTCGACGCCGATGCGCTGGATGAAGACCTGCCCCCCGATGCTGTGGCCATGGAGGCGGATGAGCAGCGCGACGTGCTGGGCGAATTGGAGATCACCGCACGGCTGATGATCACCGGCGGCGAAGACAAGGAAGAAGCCCGGATGACGCGGGCCGACCGCTCACTGATTCGTCAGTGCATCCTCGATGCCGCCGAGCACTGCCACAGCAAGGATGGAGAGAAGCGCACCGTGCTCACGCGCGATGTGCGAAACGCGCTGCGCACGCGCAGCCAAGACCCAACGCTGCCGGAAATGCGGCGTGTGCGACTGCTGGAGATGGCCGATGCCATGGACATGTTCTGCCAAGGCACGGACGGCGAAATGTTCGACCGCGACGGCTCGCCGTGGCCTGAAGCCGACATCACCCTGGTCGATCTGGCGACCTATGCGCGCGAGGGCTACAACGCGCAGCTCTCCATTGCCTACATCAGCCTGATCAGCACGGTGAACAACATTGCCGAGCGCGACCAGTACCTGGGTCGCCCGATCATCAACGTCACCGACGAAGGACACATCATCACCAAGAACCCGCTGCTTGCCCCCTACGTGGTGAAGATCACCAAGATGTGGCGCAAGCTGGGAGCCTGGTTCTGGCTTGCCACACAAAATATCGACGACCTGCCGCGCGCCGCAGAACCCATGCTCAACATGATCGAGTGGTGGATCTGCCTGTCGATGCCACCCGATGAGGTGGAGAAGATTGCCCGGTTTCGCGAACTGTCACCCGCGCAGAAAGCATTGATGCTTTCCGCGCGCAAGGAAGCCGGGAAGTTCACCGAGGGCGTCATCCTGTCCAAGTCGATGGAGGTGCTTTTCCGGGCGGTGCCGCCGAGCCTCTACTTGGCGTTGGCGCAGACCGAACCCGAAGAGAAGGCGGAACGCTATCAGCTCATGCAGCAGCACGGCATCAGTGAACTTGATGCGGCCTTCAAGGTGGCCGAGAAGATCGACCAGGCGCGCGGCATCGAGTCGCCGGCCTTGGGCCTGCCGCAATAGCCGCCGGAGACTGCCGTGAAACCGAAACCTCCTTCCGTTCCTATGCCGGTGCAGGCGTTTCGCCATCGGTGCTCGCTCAAGCGCTGGCCCTGGTTCCTGGCCGCAGGATTGATCACACTGCTGCTGATCTGGCTGGTGTCCCGTGCACCCAGCGAATCAGTATCGCAAGCTCACGCGCCGATCAGCACGGCGCAGGTAGCCGGCCCGCCCTGGCAGATGGGCAACCCCGAGGGCCGATTCACGTTGACGCTCTATGCCGACCTCGAATGCCCGTTCTGCCGAGCGTACTTTCCGCAACTCAAGCGCTGGGTCGGCAGCAACACCGACGTGGCCCTGCAATGGCAGCACCAGCCGCTGGCCGCGCACGAACCGGCTGCCTCCGCCGAGGCACGCCTGGCCGAGTGCGCCGCCGAAACAGGTGGGCATGCGGCCTTCTGGCAGGCCATCGAATGGGTCTATGCGCACACGCGCAGCGACGGCCTGGGCTTGCCAGAGGGTCTGCGTTATCCCGGCCTCAACCCAGCCGTCGAGCAGTGTTTGGCCAGCGAGCGACCCGAAGCGTTGATTCGCGCTCAGGCCGAGGACGCCATGAAGGGCGGTGTGACCGCGACGCCTTCGATTCGTCTGCACGATCGCCAGACCGGCCAGGCGATCCTGCTGCAGGGGCCGATCGAAGGCGATGCACTGCTGTCGGCCATGGACATGCTGGCGGTTGAGGATGCCGCCACTCCACCCACCACCGAAATGCCTGCCGACGTCGTCGGCGACATGCCCAGGTAGCCCGCGGTCATTGAGGCTACGGTGCAGCACGCTGCGCTGACCGCTACCCGTTCGCCTCGCATCCTGGCCGCGAACGATCACCGCAGCAGCGGTGATGGATGCACCTTGTTCCCTTGTTCCATTCCCTGGAGGGCCTGCCCTCCTGGGGCATGTGCGCCCTCCGATTTCCCTGTCTGGAGGTTCGCCATGTCTGTCGTCATCAATGACTCCTGCCTGGAGTCGCTTTCCGATATTTCTATTCAGAACGAGGACTGGATCGTCCAGCAAGCCATCGTGTTGCTGGAACGACGGGTTTTCAAAGCAGGGCCGCGTCTTGAACGGCCCGCTGCGGTCAGGGACTACCTTCGCTTGAAGCTGGTCGCCGAGCCCAACGAGATCTTCGTCGTTGTATTCATGAACAGCATGCACGACGTGCTGGCCGTGGAGCCGATGTTCCATGGAACGATCAATGCGACCTCGGTTTATCCACGGGTCGTGCTGCAGCGCGCTTTGCAACTGAACGCCGCTGCGGTCATCTTCGCCCATCAGCACCCCTCGGGTTCCACCGAGCCATCCAATGCGGATCGCGTGCTGACCGAGCAGTTGAAGACGGCCTTGGCGCTTATCGACGTGCGGGTACTCGACCATTTCGTGATTGGTCAGGGCGCACCGTACTCGTTCGCCGAGTCTGGTCTTCTGTAATCACAGCGGGGGCTTCGGCCTCCGCTTTCTCCATGCGGCTGCACAACCAGGTATGCGGGGTGCCCGCGATGCGCATTGTTTGTTGGGGCGGCAGCGGGTTCGCGTTCGACTATGGCTCTGATCAACTTCAAGGGCACGCGACATGCCAGCATCTTTACTCTGCTTCGCATCCGGCTGGCGAACCCTTGGCCTGGCCGTTGCACTGCCGGCATCCTTGGCTGTTTTCAGCCCCGCCACCTTCGCAGCCAATGTGGTGGTCGTCACCGACAGCCGCCACCCGGTCAAGACCATGGGTGGCGAGCGGTTGATCGAGTTGGATGAAGGCCCGCGCATCGAAGCCGAGCTTTCCGCACAGCTGCCCGCCGATCCTGAGCAGGCCACGGCCATCGTCAAGCGCCGCCTGAACAACGGCGGTGCCGACCTCCAGCGCCGCATTGCGTCGGCATACCAGGGCGTTGCCGACGCCTGGAGCCTGAGCGTCACCAGCATTCCGGCGGTCGTGGTGGATCAGCGTTACGTGGTCTATGGCGAGCCGGACGTAGCCCGTGCCGTCGCGCGCATTGCGCAACACCGGAGGCCGCAGCCATGACCCGACCCTTCGAGCGGATGCGCCGTCTGCGTGCTGGCGTGGCCTCGGTGCTGCTGCTCAGCGCTACCGGCAGCTACGCCCTCAACACCGCAACCATCGTTGGCTCAGTGGCATCACCAGACTGCCTCGAATACCGCGTCGTCGGCATCTGCTACTGGCTCTACTGCACCTGGACGGGCTGCACGGTGCGCACGTCCATCAAAGTCCGCCACTACATCCCCGATGCGGTCGTCTCCAGCTACAGCAACACCGGCGAGAACCCCTGGGTCGAAGTCCGGGCGATGAGCGCACCCAACCCGTCCGCACAGGCCGGCGGTGACGGCACCACCAACGAAGACCACGAGAACAATCTCGCCAAGTTCAAGAACGCAGACGTGATCGGCCACCCCGGCGTCGAGGTGTTCAACCAGTTCGTCTCATCCTCGGGCTACTTCTGCGAGGGCGCGGGCACGGCGTTCATGCCGTACCTGCTCAGCACCCTGGACACGCTGGCCTGGCGTTACAACGTGCCCGAGATGGTCTACCCGGAGGCGCTGATTCCGGGTAGGCGCGAGGTCGGCGCGCGCACCACGCTGAACCTGTGGGGCAACGTGTATCCGCGTGGCGGTTTCCTGCACCAGGCCGACGACCACAAGGCTGGCGCCGTGGTGGCCCAGCGCGCTGGCGATGTCGTCACGCGCCGTGGACAAATCCACGTTTATCAGCCGCTGCTCGCCAACTCGCGGCCCGGCTACTGGCCTGCCGGTGCGCTGATGGAAGGCGATGCCTCGACGGGCAAGTGGCAGGAACTCACGCCCGTCCTGTCCTCTTCTTGCACGGTGTTCCCGCGCGGCGGCTTCCTGACCCAAGCCCAGCAAGGCGACTACGCCTGGGCGCTGTGGCGGCCCTATGCGTGCTGCGAACGCCGGGGGCAAGTGTTCCTCGGCAGCGTCGATTTCCAATGAGGGTACGGCGATGAAGCGTCCTGAACTGATGATCCTCTCCCCAACGGCACGCCGCCTGCTGCGTCCAACGGTATTGACTGGGGTGCTGGCTGGCGCACTCGTTCTTGGCGGCGGCCTGGCGTGGGCGCAGACCGGCTTTCAGACCGGCGGCTCCGTGATCGGCGACGAGGTGATGTATTCGATCGGCGGCGGCAGCGCAGTGTCCATGGGCCGCGCTGCCGGCATGCGTTCGATCGGCGTCGGCGTGGGCTGGAACAGCAACCTGATCTGCGGCGACATGAGCATCCAAACCACGCTGCGCAACCAGCTCAACGGCATCACCAACGGCTTTCAGCAGATCATGAGTAACGTGATCCAGAGCGCCACCAGCGCGGTGGCATCGCTGCCTGCGTTGATCATCCAGCGCGCCGATCCCGGCCTGTACAACCTGCTGACCAACGGCGTGCTGCAGGCGCGGCTGGATTTCGACCGTTCCAAGCTGACCTGCCGCGCCATGGCCGAGAAGATGGCCGACACGGCGGGCGGACAGCTTGGCTGGAGCCAGATGGCCGAAGGCATGGCGCTGCGCGACGCAGTATCGAGCACGGATGCCGTGTCGGCGATTGAGCAGGCGGAGACGCGCCGGGGCAACGACGGCGTGCCCTGGGTAGGCGGCAGTAATGCGGGGGGCGCGGGCCAGTCCGCCATCCGGGTGGTCGGCGACGTCACCCGTGCGGGCTACAACCTGGTCAACGGCCGCAGCGTGACCGACACGTCGTCCATCGCTTCCGCCAGTTGCGCGAGCCTGTCCTGCCAGACTTGGACGTCGCCACAACAAGCGACTGAATGGGCCACACGGGTTCTTGGGGAACAGGTGCAGCGCACCTGCGATTCCTGCACCAAGACCGAAACGGTGCCCGGCGTCGGGCTGACGCCGCTGATCCAGGATGAGTACGAGGCAAAGCTGGAAGCCTTGCAGGAACTGGTCTCGGGAACGCGCAACACCACATTCGAGAACCTGCGCGCAGCTGGTAGCACCTCGCTGCCGATCACGCGCGGCGTCATCGAGGCGCTGCGCGACGAACCAGACCAGGACCTGCTGGCGCGGCGCCTGGCCTCGGAGGTGGCGCTGTCGTCGGTGCTGGAGAAGGCGCTGCTGCTCCAGCGCACGCTGCTCACCGGCAAGAAAGAGCCCAACGTCGCGGCGAACCAGTTGGCGGTCGAGGCCGTGAACAACGAGAGTGACACGCTCGACCGCGAGATCCGCAACCTGAAGACCGAGCTGGAGCTGCGACGCGAGCTGGCGAACAACTCGCCGATGGCCATCATCCAGCGCCATGGCACACGCGCGGCTGGCTCGCGTGGCATTTACGAAGGCGATCCCATTCCCGACCGTCTCGACCAGCTCCAGAAGGGCAATCCGGGAGGCAACCCATGAACCCGTCGCATGCCAGCTGGCTGCTCAACCGGCGCACGACGAAGGCGCTGCTGTGGACGGTGTTGCTCGTTACCGCCGCTGTGGGCGCCAACGTCGTCGGCATTTACCTCGTCGGCAGCGTCGCCAGCTGGGAGCGATGGTTGACGGCTACGGCGGGTTACTTCATGGCGTGGCGACTGTGCCTGTACGGTGCGACCGCCTACGGCTGGGTCTGGATGCGCCGCCGGCTGCTGGCGCGTGAGGCCCAACGCGGGGCGGATAGACAGGCGCGGCGTCGCCTGGTGCGCAGCGAGATCGCCGGCGTCGCCGCCATTGTGGCGTTGGAAGCCAGCCTGTTGATGCAGGCCGCTTGAGGGGGCGAGGACATGACGCTTTTCACCACCGACTACCTGGAGTACTACCTCACGCTGGTGTCGTGGATCGTCCATAACGGCATATGGGCCGTGCTGGTGGCGAGCGGTGTCTTCGCGCTGCCTTTCATTGCCATCATCGTGCAGGAATGGCTGAAGGCCCGTGCGGAGGGTGCCGACGAAGGCAACAAGGGCGTGCTCTCGGCTGCGCGCATCGAGAACCGGGTGTTCGTTGCCATCATGGTGGTGATGTTCGCCGGTATTCCATTCATCGACGTGGACCTCAACACCATCCGCTACGACAGCGCACGCTCGGCCCAATGCCAGGTCAGCGTGCCGCAACCCACGGATACCGGCTGGTCACAGTCCTTCAGCACTATCAACAACCAATCGGCGAAGGTGCCCGTCTGGTGGGCCTTTATGCACACACTCTCGCGAGCAGTGACCGGTGCCTCTGTGGCAGCGATTCCCTGCGGCACCGACTTGCGGCAGATGCGCATGGAGATCGACGCGACGCGCATCGACGACCCGGTATTGGCTCAGGAAGTGGCGGATTTCTCGCGCGACTGCTACGGATCGGCGCGCGCCAAGCTCTTCATGCAGCGCCCGAACCTCGATGAGGCGCAGATGCACGACGTGACCTGGATCGGCTCGCGCTTCTTCACGGATACGGGCGGCTACTACGACAGCTACCGCTCCAGCACACCACGCGATGACTGGCCCTACGACAGCACCCGCGACGCGGGGCTTGCGCAGGTGGCCAGCGGTGGCGGTTATCCGTCCTGCAGGCAGTGGTGGGCCGATGGCAGCAATGGCCTGCGCGCACGCCTGCTGGGGCAGGTAGACCCAAGCCTGCTGAATCGCTTGGCGGGCTGGGCCGGCTTTCTGAGCCGAGCCGAGGTGGACGACTCGGTGATCCGCACCATCGCCTCGCCGAGGCAGCAGAAACTGAACCAGGGCAGCGTCTATACGGACTACGGCGGCCAGATCGACAAGACCCTGCCGAACATCGTGACGCGGGCCACGGGCGACGTCGGCATGGCTGTCGGCGCGATGGCCGCGTTTCCCGCCATGGACGTGGTGCGCCAGGCGCTGCCTATGGTGCTCGCCTTGCTCAAGATGGCGCTGATCATCTGCATCCCGCTGGTGCTGGTTGTGGGCACCTATGACCTGAAGACCGTCGTTACCGTGAGCGTCGTGCAGTTCGCGCTGTTCTTCGTCGATTTCTGGTTCCAGCTCGCACGCTGGATCGACAGCACCATCCTCGATGCGCTTTATGGCTGGGGCTTCGGCTGGAACCGGCCACACAGCAACTTCGATCCACTGGTGGGGCTGAACAACGCTTTTGGCGACCTGTTGTTGAACTTCGTTATGGGGACGATGTTCATCGTGCTGCCCACCTTTTGGATCGGTGCGCTGACCTGGGCCGGAATCCGCGCTGGAACGATCGCAAACAGTTTCTCAGCAGGTACGAGGGATGCAGGCGCTGCCGGTGGAAAAGGAGCTGGCGCAATGTCAAGGAAGTTGAAGTGACGCACACTCAAGCCGAGTGTCAGTCATCATCCTTGTACATCTCATGAGATGTGTCGTTGTAGAGATTCGGGTCATAACCCGGTGTCTCTCGAAGTTCTTCCAAGGTGGTAGGAAACTGCAAATGGAACTCTTCGTCTGAATGGCTCTGATTTGCTGCCCATCCCACAGCCACGACACAAACCAACAGCAGTGCCAGCCAGAACGCGGAATAGAGCAGTACACCGAGCACGACCAGCTTGACCAACCACAACAGCACGGTGGCACCAGCTACCGGCACACCCTTGGATACCAACCAGTTCGACGCCCGCCGTTCGCCACGCACATAGGCGCGCCATCCACGGCCAAAGCTACGGCCGAGGCGTTCTGCTGTGCTGATGCGGGTCGTGGTGCTCATGGTTGTCTCCTGCTGCTGAGGGATACCTATTTCAGTTTGCTCCAATCCTGCTTGCTTGCCTGTACCAATGCGCTCCATTCGTCCGGCGGATTCCCGCGCCCGAGCATCTTCTCGAACACGGCATACGGGTCTGATTTGCTTCCCGAAGACCGCAGGGTCTGTTCATCGTTGACCCAGGCGTACACGATGACCTTCGCCTTCGAGTCGTAGCGGAAGAACAGCCTATACCGTCTTCCGAGCTTGGCCCGCCGCCAGTGGCGATAGGCCGGCCCCATGGTGTTGCCCTGGCGGTATTCGTCGCGCGCCGGATCACTCGGCACCACGTCTTGTATCAACTGGACCAAGGCCCGGAAGAACTTGACGTTGGCGTTCGATCCGAACCCTTCCGGGTCGTTCTCTTGGGCGCGCAGCACGGCCGCACGCAGCTTCATCATCTGCTCGATCAGGTTGTCGTGGAACAGCAGTGTCCAGCCATGCTGTTGCATCAGATTTCCACGTCCTCATCGAAGTCATCGCCCAGGTCCACCTTGTGTCCTGCGTGCTCCAGCATGGTGCGAGCCAGATCCTCGGGCAGGCCGCGCACATTTCGGCCCGCTTCAATGTCGCGCGCCAGCAGGGTCAGGAACGCGGCAATGGCAGGGTCCTCGTGCTCGACGTCGGCGCGCGTCACGACGACTTCGCCGCCACGCAGGTCGAACGCAACCTTACCGCCGGTGTCCACGCCCAGGGCTTGGCGGATGGACTTGGGCAGCGTGATCTGGCCTTTGGAGGTCAGTGTGGCAACTTCGTGAATGGCAGGCATGGCGGCACTCCTGAACGCAATACCCACATTGTAAGGAAATATCCTTACCTCGTCAATGATAGCTCTCACCGGGGTTCTCCAGCATTCAACAATGAATCTCATCGTAGGGTGGGAACAGCCAGCCTTCCCGCATCAATCCGGCCTCACCACCCCCACATTGACGGTGGACGACCAATGCCCACCGCTCTATATCCAAAGGCTTCTAAAGGCCAAAGGGCCGAAATGGCAAGGGAATGGGGTGCAAGGGGAAAGGCCCTACCCGAAAAGGCGAAAAGGCCTCCCGCTTGGCCAGCCACCAGGACACCCACATGCTCTCTCTGTTCCAGCGAAAAAGGGCCTCGGTCGCCCCCGCTCCATCGGCAACACCCCCCGCCAATCCCCCGGAAGGGCTACTGTGGCCAGAACCCGCCGCAGCGCTACTGGCAACACCGCGCCGGCAGAAACTGCTGGAACACATCTGGCAGCGCACGTCGCTGTCGCGCAGGCAGTTCGCCAACCTGTACCGCGCACCGCTGGAGCGCTACGCCGAGTTGGTCCAGCAGTTCCCCGCCTCCGAAAGCCACCACCATGCCTACCCGGGCGGCATGCTGGACCACGGCCTGGAGATCGTCGCCTACAGCCTCAAGCTGCGACAGTCCCATCTGCTGCCCATCGGCGCCAGCCCCGAGGATCAGGCGGCGCAGTCCGAGGCTTGGACCGCTGCCGTCGCCTATGCCGCTCTGCTGCACGACATCGGCAAGATCGCGGTCGATCTGCACGTCGAACTGGCCGACGGCAGCACCTGGCACCCGTGGCACGGCCCGCTGAACCAGCCGTATCGATTTCGCTATCGCGACGATCGCAAGTACCGCCTGCACAGTGCCGCGACAGGCTTGCTCTACCGCGAACTGCTTGACCGCCATGTCCTGGACTGGCTCAGTGGTTACCCAGCGCTCTGGGCGCCGCTGCTCTACGTCTTGGCCGGCCAGTATGAGCACGCCGGGATACTTGCCGAGCTTGTCGTGCAGGCCGATCGCGCTTCCGTCGCCCAGGAGCTGGGGGGCGACCCAGCACGCGCCATGACCGCGCCCAAACACGCGCTGCAACGCAAGCTGCTCGACGGGTTGCGTTACCTGCTCAAGGAAGAGTTGAAGCTGAACCAGCCCGAGGCCTCCGATGGGTGGCTCACCGAAGACGCGCTGTGGCTGGTGAGCAAGACCGTCTCCGACAAGCTGCGTGCGCACCTTCTGTCCCAAGGCATCGACGGTATCCCTGCGAACAACACTGCGGTGTTCAACGTGCTGCAGGATCACGGCATGTTGCAGCCCACACCGGACGGCAAGGCGGTCTGGCGCGCGACCGTGATCAGTGCGACCGGCTGGTCCCACTCGTTCACCCTGTTGCGTCTCTCGCCCGCGTTGATCTGGGAAATTGGCGAGCGGCCGGCGCCGTTTGCTGGCACGGTGACGATCGATGCGACATCTGCAGAAAACGACGCCGGTGCGCCGGCCACGTCGCCTTCGGCTGGAGCGCCGCCAGCCCCGGAATGCCAGCAGACGCCGCCGTGGGAGGGCAGCAGCACTATCGTCACCGCTTCGCCGCCCGCAGCGCAGTCCATGCCTGACGTGATGGAGGACATGCTGGCGATGGTTGGCATGGGCGATTCATCAGGCGCCCGGCAGGATGCAGAGTTCGTCGCGGGCAACGCCCATGCGCCGCGTCTGGATGCTCCCTTGCCGGTAACGGCCACAGCCCTCGCCCCGTCGCCCACGGCGGAGGCAGCTTCCAAGCCTGCGCAGCCGTCGGGGGAGCATTTCATGGCATGGCTGAAGCAGGGAGTCGCCTCACGCCGACTCATCATCAACGATGCGAAGGCGCTGGTGCATAGCGTCAGCGACACGGCGTACCTCGTAAGCCCCGGCGTGTTTCAACGCTACGCGCAGGAGCACCCGCAGATCGGACTGCTGGCCAAGGACAAGGAGCAGCAGGACTGGCAGTGGGTGCAAAAACGCTTTGAGCGGCTGCAATTGCACCGCAAGCATCCCAACGGCCTGAACATTTGGACCTGTGAGGTCACTGGACCGAGAAAATCCCGCCACCTTCATGGGTATCTTCTGGATGATGCTGGTCTGTTGTTTTCGGAAACGCCAGTGAACAATCCTTATCTCTCTATACGCTGAAACAGCAGCTCTCGCGGTCCCAGGGCCTGGGATTGAGCCGGTAGCGAGGGGCCGGAAGGAATTCGCGGTGTTTGGGAGATTTGCAACAGGACGGGGCTAGTGCCGTCTCGGGAGAATGGTCGCAAGGGCGGGCGGCCGCGCAAGGCCGCTGCTGAAATCAACTCTGGCAATTCTGCCGGTCTGCTGAAGTTATTTGTGGCAAATGCCGCCAGCGCCGGACAGGAGAGCTGCCACGCGTTCGCCCAACTGATTGGCCACCTGTTTGGCTTCTTTCCGTCGAGCCGACCAATCATAGACCGTCCGGCTCAAATACCCCTCTCGCGCAGCAGCCAGCAGTGTTGCAGCGATATCGGGAAGGCGAGTCATCGCCCATTGAGCAGCAACGTCCTTGGGGACAAACTCTCCCGTAACCAACGTCCGCCACATGCGCGCGAGGGTCAGCAGAACGTTGCGCTCGTCGCCTTCCAGCGTGCCGAGCAGCGAGGGAAGCGCATCCCCAATCGCCCGGCGTATGTCGGATTCTGGAATGACCGGCAGTAGTTCGGCGGGATCGGGTCCGATCAATGCCCGCGCTTCCTGCCGGGCCTGTGCCAGCAGCAGGGTAAATTCGGGGGCGGACACTGGCTCGGGCACCTCACCAGCCTCGAATGCATCCCGCAACCACTCGCCATAGACAAACTCGCTGTGGGCCGGATAAGCGGATGTCGCAAGGTCGGCGCGATCAAAGACTATCAGTTCGAGAGGACGCCGGCCGGCGTCGTCGCGAGGATACCGGCCGGAAACGCTTAGCAGCTCAGCCACAAGGCGTTTACGATCTGCGTGCGTCGTTGGCCGACCGACGATCACAAGCAAATCTACGTCACTGTTTGGACGCAAGCCACCAGTCACTGCCGAGCCGTGCAGGTAGACGCCTAGAAGCGCAGTCCTAAAGCAATTTTTAACAATTGAAAGGCCACTGGATGCCTCAACCGGGATTTCCGATTTGTCGTTTTTCACTCTCATCCATCAGCTTCTTTGTTGCGAAATTCCGGAGTTTTGCTCGATATGTTTGCCTGACTTCCGCAACGTCGTAAAATCAGGAGTTGCGCGACTGACGGGACCGTTGACACAGATCAGCCGAGAGCTTTTTCAAAGAATACGCGGTTAAAGCCGTCCTCCGTGCGACGTGCCACCTCGACATAGCCAAGCCGAGGATAGATTGAGAGGTTATCGGTCATATTCTCGTTGGTGTAGAGGTGCACGGAGCTAAAGCCCTGAATCACACCGGGGATCGCGGAGGCTGTTTGGTTAAAGTAAAACAGGTTCCACAGTCTGCGCTGTAAGTTGCCGATAGTATCGCGCTTCGGCCTCAGCGGGCGGAATGTCGCCGATGGATTCGAGCAGGCGTTGGTGGTTGAACCACGAGACCCATTCCAGTGTCGCCAACTCCACGGCAGCCTTGGTTTTCCAGGGCGCGCGCCGATGAATCACTTCCGTTTTGTACAGGCCGTTGATCGTTTCGGCCAGCGCATTGTCATAGGCGCTTCCGGTGCTGCCGACTGATGGATTGATTCCGGCCTCGCTCAATCGGTCGGAGTAGCGGATGGACACGTATTGGGATCCCCTATCGGAATGATGGACGAGCCTATCGGACTGCGTCGGTCTTCGGTCATAGACAGCCTGCTCCAGGGCATCCAAGACAAAGTCTGTCGTCATGCTACTGGAGGCTCGCCAGCCGACGATACGCTTGGCATAGGCATCAATGACAAAGGCCACGTATAACCATCCCTGCCAGGTTGAGACGTAGGTGAAATCTGCGACCCACAGTCGATTGGGCCGGTCGGCCTCGAAGCGCCGCTTCACCAGATCTCGTGGACAGGCAGCTGCGCTATCAGGGATCGTGGTGCGAACCCGTTTGCCGCGCCTGATCCCCTCGATGCCAAGGTGTCGCATCAGACGCTCCACGGTGCACCGCGCCACCATCACCCCTTCTCGATTCAACTGCTTCCAGACCTTGCGGGCTCCATAGACCCGAAAGTTCTGTTCCCACACACGCTGGATATTCACCATGAGTTGTTCATCCCTCTTGGCTCGCAGGCTTCGCAGTTCCGGATTCCGGCATCGGGCGGCATATCGCCGGTAGGCTGACGGGGCGACCTGCAACACCTTGCAGATCGGCTCGACCCCATACAGGCCCCGGTGCTGGTCGATGTAGGCGTTTATTTCTTCAGTTCGCGGTCGAGCGCCGCCTGAGCGAAAAAAGCACTTGCCGACTTCAGGATTTCATTGGCCCGGCGCAGCTCTTTGACCTCACGCTCGAGCGCTTTGATGCGTTCTTGCTCTGCCTGAGGGACACCAGGCCGCGTGCCAGCCTCCACCTCTTGAAGCTGCACCCACTTCAACAGCGTGTGGCCTGAGCAGCCGACCTTGGGCGCAATGGACTGCACCGCCGCCCATTGCGACGGATACTCACCGCGATGCTCCTGCACCAATCGAACGGCACGCTCACGGACTTCAGGCGAAAATTTGTTGTTCTTGCTCATGGCTCCATTTTCTCAAAAGTTGGAGCCTCCTCAAAACCCGGGGCGATTCAGTGCAGGATTGGCAATGGATACAGAAGCGCTTCGAGAAACTGCAACTGAATCGCAAGCGGGCCATCGAGTTGAACATATGGACCTGCGAGGCCACTGGACCAAGAAAATCCTGCCGCCTTCATGGGTATCTTCTAGATGGCGCTGGCCTGTTGTTTTCGGAGACGCCACCGAACAATCCTTATCTTTCGCTATCGGACGATGCCACCCGCAGCGAATAATCTTCGACGACCAGAGTAGTGCCGGTGCGACGTTAAAGCGCAAGAAATCGCCCGCGATCAACGATTGGCTGAAAGCGTTTCCCGGTGCTAGCACTACACGGGCGCTTCGTCCACCGGGCAACCATGATCCAGGACCTGCTTGTTCGCTTCAACCTTGAACTTCTCCGTGTACCTCTTGCCGCACATATTCATCGCCTGGTGGCTTCAATTTTAGTCTATGAGGTGTCTACGAAGCCAAGGTCGATCCAAGCCCAGTCATCCGGTATCCACTTAAGTCGACACTCAACCTCGACTTGAGGCAATACCCTTTGGCATGGCGTGACTTCAAAATAGCTCTGTTTCCCACCGCATTGCTCAAATGGGCATGCGGCCAAGAACATGGTCGCTTCGCCGAAGGCAAATACTGCTTGCATTAGTGTTCGCCACGCCCCCTCAAGCAAGAACACAGGTAACCAACTCCAAATATGACGAGACGAACCCGCTGGACATTTTTCGCCATCTTCACCACCATTGGCGTCGCGTTCGCCGTCGCCGCCTGGTCAGACGTGAGCACCTATCGGACGCTCTATGCCCGGGGAGTTCATACGGAGGCCGAGATCCTGCGCTACGAAGGCGTCCTGGGCCGCCGCGGTACGAGGTGGTATCCGGTCTACCGATTCACGACCGCAGACGGCCGCAGTGTCGAAGTAAGGTCAGCCGACAGCGCATCGCCTTCAAACCGGCCGCGTGGAACCCGCCTTGCCGTCGTATACGATCCTGAACATCCCGATACCCTAAGAACGGCGACGGCGCTGAAAGGGGGAGTCGGCGTCATGCCGTGGTTTTTGGTTTTGATTAGTCTGCTGATGTGGGGTATTGCATCGCTTTTTCTGATGCCAAAACGGGAAACTAGCGTTCTGCAAAACAGATGAACGATCCCGCGACGGCTGGTTGTTGCGCGCCTTGCACAAAGGTTCAGGAATTACCGCTTTCGATCAGATCGGACGGAGGCGGCCATTGTGGCTCGGTGGCAGGTTCGGGCCAATCCATGCCGAACTCGTGTCCCTTGTCGCAGCGATACTGGTCAGTTTCCCGACCCTCATGGATACGCAGAGCGATGCCGCATGCGGGCACTTGCTGAACAGAAAGTAGTGTAGAACTGCCCCTCTCCAAGCGGGTAGCCGCGGAAGCGCTCGGCCATAGCCAAGCCATGGCTCTATCCATCAGAATGCTGCACGCTTAGGTATTCCATGAAACACGCCATATAACGTGCAATGTTAAACTGTAACGAATAATAAAGGCCTGCATGCCCATCACCATTTAGCAATGGGAAAGCTATATGGATCATCACTCCTTCTCTCAAGGGCGGCCGGAGTGCTGCCTATTTCAGGAGATGTCGACGCAAGACATTGCACCTGCCTCGCGTTTTGACTTCTGGGTCAGTGATGTCGTCCGGACCTTCAGCGTAGACTCGCCCAACGATTTGCAGCGCAAGGACTTTCGCGCGAAGGTCATTTCATTGGCCACGGCGACTGGCGAAATGCACTACGCCGAATCCGATGGCATCAGTGCCCACCTGACGGCGCAAACAATCCGTAACGCGGAATTTGATGAGCTGGCACTGATGCTCATGCTGGATGGGCACGTGCAGTGCACCTATGAGTGTGGCGAACCCACAACAATCGGCAAAGGTGGGTTCTTTTTGCTCGATGGGTCGTGTCCGACCTCGATACGCTTTTCTCGGCATACAGTCGTTCAGCTGGACCTTTCCCGCCCTTTGCTCAAATCCTTGTTTCCCGGCGCGGTGCCGGCGCCGAGCGTGATCAACGCCGCGCTGGCCAATTCGCGGCTTGCCGGGCTGTTGCGCGATCATCTGCGGCAGTTTCCCAGGATGGCGATGGGGCTGGGCCCTATCGAGCAACAGGGCTTACTGGATGCGTCCGAGTCGTTTGCCCTGACTACGATCGAGGCCGCCTTTTCCACGAGCTTGCAAGGCACAGAGCGATCGAGTGCGGGCTTGTTTGCCGCCGCGCAACGCTACATAAAACGCCATCTGCCTATTCCGGAGCTTAGTCCGGACGCGGTGGCTGCTGCGATCGGTTGTTCGCGCTCCACGCTATATCGGCTCTTTGACGACCAGGAGCTGTCGGTGCAGGGTTATATCCGCGAACTGCGCCTGCAGCAGTTTCTGCATCTGCTGCAGCAAGAGAACAGAACGCTGCCGATTCAAACGCTGGCCCTGCGCTGCGGTCTTTATGATTGGTCCAATGTTAGTCGACTGTTTCGTCAGCGTTTTGGCATGAGCCCCAGTGAAGCTAGGGCGGCTACGAAGCGATAGTCGGGTACGCTGGCCCATTGTTTTTGCATGAGCGGGGTGCCTTGAGACGCAAAGACGATACATTTGACACGGCTTGACGACTTTATACATTCGGTAGCTTTTATAGTGGTGTTGACAAAATTACACCGCTAGAGACGTTATGAACCGAACGTATCGCATCATCTTCAATTGCGCGCGGGGCGTGTTCCAGGTTGTATCCGAGCATGCCACAGGGCGGGGCAAAAGCAAAACCACGGTGCGCGCCGGGGCATGCATATTGATGCTGGCCGCGTGTGCTCCCGCGCAGGCTCAGGAGGTCAATATTGACGATGGCAGGCATGAGGTCGTCGATGGCTTGGATCTTGAAGGCGATGACTCGGGCACCCGGCCAAGCCCCTGGGAAATCGGGGGGACGGGCAGCATCCTACGTGTTGGAAATCTCTCCACCGGCGCGTTGACCATTCGCAATGGCGGCCAGGTCAACAATTTCTTTGGTCATATTGGCGCTGGGGCGGGCTCCAGCGGAATGGCGACGGTGCGAGGAGATGGTTCTACATGGACCAATTCTTCAGCCTTGGTGGTGGGAGTATACGGCGAGGGAGAGCTTAGCATCGAAGGGGGAGGTCAGGTAAATAGCGCCCTCGGCTATCTCGGCTATACCCACGGCAGCAGCGGGACGGTTACGGTCACGGGCGTTGGTTCGGCCTGGACGAACTCTTCAGGTTTGACTGTGGGACTGCAGAGCGCCGGCGTACTGACTGTTATGGACGGCGGTAAGGTTACGGCTCCCCAAATGCAATTGGGCGTTGCAGGTTCGGCGGTGCTAAATGTGGTCGGGGCGCAAGATGCGCGGGGCGTGGTGGAAACCGGATATATCGAGAAAGGCGCAGGGTCCGCCGATTTCACTTTCAATGGCGGCATTCTGCGCGTCACTGGAAACGAAGCCGATTTTCTGCGTAACTTCAATGCCGGGGATGTGAGCTTCGACGCGGGCGGCGCCTTTATTGATAGCAACGGCTTTGATGTTGGCATCACGACTGCGCTGGATGGCGCTGGCGGCCTGACTAAGCTTGGTGACGGTACGTTGACCTTGTCTGGCGCAAACAGCTACACCGGCGCCACCACGGTCGAAGAGGGCACCCTGCGCGCCGGTAATGGTGACGCGCTCGTTCATAACGGCGCCTACGTGATTAATCGCGGTAACCTTGATCTTAATGGCTATGACCTGACCATGTCCTCGCTTTCTGGTGATGGCGGCACGCTGGACATGGGTAGTGCCTTTGTCATAATCAATCAAAGCGGCGATACGGTCTATGAGGGCGACATCGTTTCGACGAGCGGGCGGCTGTATAAGCAGGGTAACGGTCAGCTGACGCTGAACGGCCAGATCAGTGGTTTGAGTAATGGGCTGTACGTGGAGGGCGGTACGCTGGCACTCACTAACGCGAACAGTCATGGGTACACCTATTGGGGGAACGATGCCGTCCTGGAGGTGGGCCATGACCAGGCATTGGGGACGGGGAGCTTGCTGCTCGTCGGTTCCGGCACCCTCCGTGCCAATACCGACTTGGTACTGGCTAACCCGATTTCCTTCTTCGACCCACTCAGCAACCATTTGACCGTCGACGGTGGCCACAATCTGACCTTGACGGGAGATAACTCCCTTGCCATCGGCGGCAGTGTCAATACCCTGACCAAAACCGGAGCCGGCATCCTGACCTTGAGCGGCGATACGACCATAGGCGGATCTTTTGACCCCGGCACCACTACAGTGCAAGGCGGCACTCTGCGGGTGAATGGAAGGCTTGCCAGCCGCATCACGGTCAACGACGGCGCCACGCTGGGCGGCTCGGGCACGGTGGGCACGACCACAGTGGCCGACGGCGGTATTTTGGCCCCGGGTAGTTCTATCGGCACACTGACCGTCGATGGCAGTATGTCGCTGTCCTCGGGCTCCATTCTGGAATACGAACTGGGCAGCCCGGGCGCATCCGGCAACCCGGCGGCGGGCGTCAGCGACCGGATCGACATCGCGGGCGATTTGGCGCTCGATGGCACGCTCAATCTATCACCCGGCACCGACCCGGCCGACGGTACGGCGGGCGTTGGCTACTACCGGCTCATGACCTATGGCGGTACGCTGACTGATAACGGGCTGACAGTTGAGACGTCTAGGCTGGTCGATACGAACGGCTACGGGTACGAGATTCAGGCGGGAGCGGGCAATGTGGATATATTCATTGGCGCGGACGGCGATGACACCCTGCAGCACTGGCAGGGCGGTAATGGCGCCTGGAATGATACGAATGCGCAATGGCTGAATAAAGATGGCGACATGCCGATTGCCTGGGCGGGCAATCATGCCGTGTTCAAAAATCAGCCAGGCGATTTCAACGGCGGCATGATCACGGTCGATGGCACACAACAATTCAAGGGCCTGCAGTTCGTCGATGACGGCTATCGCCTTGAGGGCGCCGGTGCGCTAGAGACGGACACCAACGGCTCTGAGATTCGCGTGCTGGCCGATCGCGCCGACATCGCCATGCAGATCGCCGGCACGGGCGGCATCGTCAAGACTCAGGCCGGCACGCTGGTACTCTCGGGGCATAACAGCTATCAAGGCGCTACGCGCATCCTGGGCGGTGCGGTGTCCATCGCATCAGATGCCAACCTGGGCGCGGTGACCGGCGGGGTCTTACTAAATGGCGGCACGCTGGCCACCACAGCCGATATGACGACTGGCCGGGCCATCACTTTGGCGGGCCACGGTGGCTTCGATGTGGCTGCTGATACGACGCTGGCAGCGACCGGGCCGATCAACGGCCCGGGTAGCCTGATCAAGACCGGCTCCGGAACTCTGCATCTGACGGGTGCGAACCGCTATGGCGACACGATTGTGCGCGAAGGCGGGCTGATCGGCGATGCGGCCGCGATCAGCGGCAACATCGTCAATGATGGCGAAGTAGCGTTCTATCAGCAGACGGACGGCGCCTTCGTCGGCGATATTTCGGGCTCGGGCCTGATGCGCAAGTTCGGTTTCGGCGCGCTCAGTCTGGAAGGCCACAATACGTTGGACTGGGCGGTCGATATAGGCCAGCTGGACAGTTCCGGCAGCCGGTTTTCGGGGAATGCCGCCATCGGCGCCGATGGCCGCTTTGTGCTGGATGACGCACAGGCCGCCTCATACGCTGGGGTTATCAGCGGCACGGGCCAATTCTATAAACAGGGAACAGGCAAGCTGCTGTTGACTGGAGACAGCGCCGGGTTTGCCGGCCACCCCATGATCAAGGCGGGCACGCTGCTCATTGGCGATCACAACGGCACAGGTGCGCTGGGCGGCTCGTTTAAGGTGCTTGATGGCGCCACGCTGGGCGGCTCGGGCACGTTGGGCTCGGGAGCAGGCTCGCAGGTGACGGTGGCCTCGGGCGGCACACTGGCGCCGGGCAACTCCATCGGCACGCTGACGGTGAACGGCGACCTAGTTTTTGAGAAAGGATCACGGTTCGAGATAGAAGTCGATCCGCAGAGCAAGAACAACGATCAGGTGGCGATCACGGGCGATACCGCGATCCATGGCGGCTCGGTGGCGCACATCGGCGCCACCGGCCAGTACGATTTGCGCTCGACCTACACCCTGCTGACGACCGGAGGCACGTTGTCGGGCAAATTCGATACGGTCGCCTCCGACTTCGCTTTCCTGACGCCTGCCCTGCACTACCATTACGACGCGGGTACGGTCGGTCTTGAACTGGCACGCAACGACCGCAGCTTCGCTGCATTGGCGCTGACCAAGAACCAGAGTGCCACGGCCAAGGGCATCGAAAGTATCGGTCTGGCCACCGGCCACGCGGTGTATGACGCAATTGCGCAACTGCCCGACGATGCGGCGCGGGTGCGCGTCAGCCTGGATGCGCTCTCGGGTGAAATCCACGCTTCGGCCAAGACGGCGCTGATCGAGGACAGCCGCTTTGTGCGCGACGCCGCCAAGGATCGCGTGCGGGCCGCATTTGCAGCCCCTGGGGCATCCACAGCTCGGGTGGCTGCCCGCACTGCCGATGGCGCGCCCACAACCGTGTCGGCGACTCATCTCGGTCCGGTGGTGTGGTCGCAGGCCTTCGGCTCTTGGGGCTCGACCGACGACGACGGTAACTCCGCTAGCCTCAATCGCAATGTTGGCGGGATGCTGATCGGCGCAGATCGGGCGGTGGGCGAATGGCGCTTAGGTGCCCTGGCCGGGTACAGCTATTCGGATTTCAAGGCGTCCGACCGGGCGTCGTCCTCAGGCCGCAGTGATAACTACCACCTGGGCCTGTATGGCGGTACTCAATGGGGGGGCCTTGGGGCTGCGCACGGGCCTGGCCTACTCTTGGCATGATGTGCACACCCGGCGCTCGGTGGACATTCCGGGCCTGAACGATAGCCTGCGGGCTGACTATGACGAAGGCACCTTGCAGGCGTTCGGCGAGTTGGGCTACGGCATCGAACTGAACAACGCAACTCGCCTGGAGCCGTTCGCCAACCTAGCCTATGTGCGCCTGCACACCGATGACTATCATGAGCGCGGAGGCGATGCCTCGCTGGCGGCGGGCAGTGCCAACACGGAAACCACCTTTAGCACGCTAGGACTGCGCGCTGGACACGCACTTAGCCTCGGGGGGGTGCAGGGAACGGTGCGCGCCATGGCGGGATGGCGCCATGCCATGGGCGATACTACGCCCCAGGTGCGCCATGCATTCTCGGCAGGCAGTGCGTTTACGGTGGCGGGTGTACCCATCGCCCAAGACAGCGCGGTCGTTGAAATTGGTGTCGACCTGGCGATGGCGCGCAACACGCGCTTCGGACTGAGCTATGCAGGCCAGATTAGCGATTCAGCGCAAGATCACGGTATTAAGTCAACTTTGCAGATACGGTTCTGAGGGGGAGGGCTTGGGGGTGCTGCCATGCTTCTTGATGTGAGGATATGAAATGGATTTTGGCGGGATGAGCAAGGAGGGTGGCCAATGGAGTTGCGACATCTGCGGTATTTCGTAGCCTTGGCTGAGGAACTGCATTTCACGCGAGCCGCTGAGCGGCTGCATATCGAACAACCTCCTCTGTCCCGTGCCATTAAGGAGCTTGAAGACGAGTTGGGGGTAGTGCTTTTTGATCGGAACCGCCGAGGAACCGAGCTGACGGCAGCGGGTGCCACGTTCTTGCAGGACGTTCGCAGGCTATTCACCACCCTAGAGCAGGCACGCGAGAATGCCAAGGCCATCGGGGCAGGCTTGCGAGGGAGTCTCCGCATCGCCATATCTGATGGCGCGATCGATCCTCGGCTATCGGCGTTTCTTGCCCGCTGTCGCGAAGAAGATCCGGAGATCGAGATGCGACTGTACGAAGTACCGTTGGCCGAGCAACTGCGCGGATTGCGATCAGGCGATTTCATGATCGGGTTCGCACACTCGGCCGATGTAGGCGACGACATAGTGACCGAACCGATCTGGCAAGATCCGTTGGTGGTCGCAGTGCCTACCAGGCACCCGCTGCTGTCGTACAAGGAGATTCCGCTGCATGAGCTCGCATGCTATCCGCTGGTGTTGTGCGACCCACAGGTATGCGAAGGATACTGCCGTGAACTGGCCCGTCTCTTGCGTCCACTGGAGCGCGAGCCCAAGGTCGCCGAGCATGCGTCTTCGCTGGACATGATGCTCACCCTGGTTGGTGCGGGCTACGGCATCGGTTTCACTACGACGACAAGGATCGCGGTCAGCCAACGTCCTGACGTGGTGATCCGTCCATTGGCGGTGGATTCAGCGGTGATCACGACCTACCTGCTTCGGTCCTACAACGAAAGCCAGCCGGCTCAGCTGGAGCGATTTATCGCTCGCCTACGCACCCATTTCGGTGGCTAACAAAGTGCCCGCTGGGAATCAATGCAAGGCTCTGGGCTGGAGCCGATGTTGCGCTCGGTTGCAGTCATTAGTTCAGCGGAACTTATCCTAAGCGCAGCGGCAATTTTTAGTATCAGAGCCAGTGTAGGCATATGCTCTCCTCGTTCGATCTTGCCCATGTGCGAGCGTTCGACCCCGGCCAAGCCGGCCAATTCTTCCTGAGCGATTCCTTTTTCCACGCGGGCAGCGCGTACCGCTTGACCGAAAGCCTGTGCCGGCTCGGCTTCATAGGTGGTTGTGCCTGGAGGACGGCCTCGTTGAGTTGTACGCTTCTGCATTGACAGGAGCGTCCATCAACCGGGAGAATTTAACCACGTTAAACTTAACTCTTTTTGTTATCATGTTGGCTCGCCTTTTTGATCCGACTACTTAAATTGGGGGCTCTCATGCACGACGCCGTCAGTCGTTTCTCCAGCTTCAAGCTCGCTATAGGGCCGGACGTACCGACATCAATTTTCTGGGCGGGCAGAGGGGCCGGAAGTCACCAACGCGTGGAGTGAAGGCGAATCTAGTGATTAGGCTCAGACAGCCACCCCTTGCCCTCCCATTTTCTGACAATTTCAAGATGAAAAATTGTTCAGCGAGATGCAACTGCGTCTGTGAACGTTAAATAACGTCAATAAATCATTTCTTGTTGATATAAATCGTAAGCGCCCGCCCAGTACCGTCTTGATGACGACAGGCAGATCCGGACAATAGATTCCAATCTATTTTTGATTGGAATCTATGAGCACTTCAGATGTTTGCGCCGTGTCGTTTCGCAATTTGCCGCGTCGGCGGTTCACCCCGGAGTTCAAGCGCCGTGTGGTTGAGCACTTGTTAAGCTCGGGGCGGGCAGTGGCCGAGGTGGCCAGAGACCATGATCTGCACCCCAGTTTGCTGGGTAACTGGCGTCGCGACTACCGGCGCAGTACAGCGCAGCCGCCTTCGGGTGACAGCGATACGCGCTGGTTGCCGGTGCATGTCGATGCACCGACTTTCTCGTGCCAGGCCCGACCTGAGCATGACGCCGTTGCTGAATCGGCGCCTGCGTGTCTGAGAATCGACCTTCCTAAAGGGTCATTGACGGTTTACGCCCAGTGCCCCGAGCACCTGCTGCGCCTGGCCGTGCAGGTGTTGCGATGATTGGCCTTCCAGCAGGCACCCGGGTCTGGTTGGCCGCCGGCGCCACCGATATGCGCCGGGGCTTTGACGGGCTGGCAGCGATTGTGCAAATGAAGTTGTGCGAGGATCCGTTCAGTGGCCATGTGTTTGTGTTTCGTGGACGCAAAGGCGATCGCATCAAGGTGCTGTGGTGGAGTGGCGATGGCATGTGCCTGCTGGCCAAACGTCTGGAGCAGGGCCGCTTTGTATGGCCCGGTGCCGAATCGGGCGCGGTGCATCTTACCCAGGCGCAGTTGGCGATGTTGCTCGAAGGCATTGACTGGCGACGCCCGGTGCGCACCCATAAGCCGACTCAAATTTAAACGAAAAAATGGCCTGAAAGGCGCGTATTTATTGGGTTTACGTATTTTTTTATGGTGTGCTTTTGGTAAAATAACTGCATGCTCAATCGTGCCCAACTTCCTGACAATATCGACGCCCTGAAGGCGTTGTTGTTGGCGCAGTTCGAGCAAACCCAAGCCTTGCAAACGGCCCATCAGGCACTGGCACAAGACCACCAGGCCTTGCGCACAGAGCGCGATCTGCTGCGCGCTGAAAAACAGTTCGACAAGCAGGAAATCGAGCGCCTGACCGTGTTGCTGTTCAAGCTCAAGCGTCAGCTGTTTGGCCAGCGCTCAGAGAAACTGGCCGATCAGATTAACCAGCTTGAGCTGGAGCTCGAAGAGCTGCACATCAATCAGGGCGAGCACATGCAGAAGGCTGAGTCGGTGGTTCCACCGGCAGCGCGCAAAGTGCCCGTGCGCCGGCCCTTGCCCGAGCACCTGCCGCGCGATATTCAGGAGCATTTGCCCGCGGCATCGTGTTGCCCCGATTGTGGTGGTGCCTGGCAGCGTTTGGGCGAAGATGTCAGCGAGATGCTCGAGTACGTACCCTCGAGCCTGCGCGTGATTCGCCATGTACGCCCGCGTTTGAGTTGTCGGTGTTGTGATCGCATGGCCCAGGCGCCTGCGCCCAGCCGCCCGATTGCGCGCAGCGTTGCCGGGCCCGGGCTGCTTAGCCACATCATGGTCAGCAAGTATCTGGACCATCAACCGTTGTACCGTCAATGCCAGATTGCAGCGCGTGAAGGTGTTGAGCATAGTGAAAGCACGCTGGGCGACTGGGTGGGCGGGGTGCATCAGCTGGTTCGCCCGTTGTTGGCGGCCTTGTGTCGTTATGTGTTCGGGGCCAGCAAGCTGCATGCCGATGATACGCCGATCAATGTGTTGGCCCCGGGCACAGGAAAAACGCGCCAGGCGCGGCTGTGGGTCTATACCCGTGATGATCGGGGCAGTGGTGATACGGCGGCCCCCGCAGTCTGGTTCAGCTACTCGCCCAATCGCCAAGGCATTCATCCGCAAACACACCTGAAAGATTACAGCGGCATTGTTCAGGCCGATGCCTTTGCCGGCTATAACGCGCTTTACAAAACGGGTCGGATTATTGAGGCAGGATGCTGGGCGCACGCCCGGCGCAAGTTCCATGACATTCATGTGCGCGGTGCCACCGCGATTACGACTCATGTGCTTGAGCACATTGCAGCGCTTTACCGAATTGAATCAGCCATACGGGGCAGCCCGCCCGAGCAACGAAGAGCAACGCGCCAGGCGCAGGCCAAACCCATCGTAAGCGCGCTACACGCGTGGCTGTGCGAGCAACTGGCCTGCGTATCACGCAAATCCGAGACTGCTCAGGCCATTGGCTACGCCCTGAATCAGTGGCGGGCGCTGACGCGCTACTTGGATGACGGGCGCATCGAAATCGACAACAATGCGGCCGAGCGCGCCTTACGTGGTGTTAGCTTGGGTCGCAAGAACTACCTGTTTCTGGGGTCGGACGCGGGCGGCGAACGCGCGGCCACCATGTACAGCCTGCTGGGCACGGCCAAGCTTAACGGTATCAACCCCGAAGCGTACCTTCGTCATGTGTTGACGGTGATTGCCGATCACCCAGTCAATCGCATTGACGAGCTGTTGCCCTGGAACGTGACGATTCCAGCCTGAGCCTGTACGTGTAAAAATACGGGTCCATGAAAACCAAACACACCATTCTTGATCGCGAACTGTTCACCCACGCCTTGCGGCATATGGGCGAAGAAGATCTGTTGTATATCAACAGCATGGTGGTCGAGCGGCTGAACTTGTTGGCTCAGGCCAAGAGCACCGCGCAGCTGGCCCAGTTCGCCGCAGGCGATCGTGTGAACTTCACCGCCAACGACGGCACCATCAAGCACGGCATTGTGCTGCGGCTGAACAAGAAAACAGTCAGCCTGGTCACAGACGACGCGCAGCAGTGGAAGGTCTCGCCAGGGTTGCTGCGCAAGTCAACGCCTTAAATCAAAACGCGCTTTACCGCGCACCGCTAGCGGATCGGCCGCGCCTTGGCAAGACGGTAGTCGGCGGGTGCTTACTATAAATCAGGATTAGAGGCCAAAATATGCCTTAATTCAAACTATAACGATTGCGATCTATTTCGTATCAGGTTAAGCTTTTAGATGTTTAGTCTGATTATGAAAGACTGGTAACGCGTGTGTTGTCGCCGTATTTCCTCTGCATTCCCTTCAGTTGACCGAAGTTGCTCGTGTTTATCGATTTTTTCGGAGCTCAGGGCGTCGGACGAAAATTTGGGATTCTGGGCTCCGCGTGCTGGTTCCTTTCTTACGCAGAAACTGATTGCCGTAGGCTCAATCAAAGTCGCTCGACATCACCAATGATCAATAAGGCTATCTGGGAAGGTAGTATTTGTTACAAGGTTCGTACATGCAAGCTCAAGTTCTCAACAAAGTTGGTGGCAACGTCGAAAACGTCGACGTCAATAACATCAACCTGCAGTCTCCTTCCATTGTGCATTTAAGGATCGCCCCCGAGACTGTTCGAGCGTTTGAAAGAGTTGGCACGGACCTGAAGCTAGTATTAGCATCGGGCGAAGTCGTAGTCATACAGAACTTTTTTGTCCAGGACGGAGAGGGCAATCGTAGTGACTTAGTTCTGCAAGATGACGCCGGTGTGGATTGGTGGGGCCAGTACACCTCTCCCTGGAGCAAATTCCACTTTACTGAAATTGAAGACGATACCGCCGCTGCCCTGCCATGGTGGCCGGTACTTCTTGGATTGCTGGGTATCGGCGCAGCCGCGGCCGCAGGAGGCGGCGGTGGTGGGGGCGGAGATGGCGACACGGCGCCTTCAAATCGCGCACCCGAAATTCAGAACAGTATGGAGGCACAACAGAGCCTGGACTCCCAGAGCGGGGTCGAATTGGATCTCTCGAAATACTTCTCTGACCCGGACGGCGACCCGCTCCGCTATACCGCCACGGGTCTGCCCAAAGGCCTTACGCTGGATCCCGAGACAGGCATTATCAGCGGCACGATTGACCCTTCAGCCAGCCAGGACGGCGATAACGGCACTTATACCGTGACGATCACCGCCACCGATCCGTCGGGTAATACCGTTACGCAGACCGTGACCTGGACGGTGGACAATCCTCCCCCGGTTGCCAATGACGATACGGTCGTGGGGCAGGAAGATACGCCTGTGACAGGCAATGTGCTGACTGGCAAAGACGGCGCTGGGGCCGACAGCGATCCGGACGGCGATACGTTGGCGGTGACGGGTTTCACGGTCGACACCGACGGCGACGGCGTGCCCGAGAGCTTCGGTCCGGGCGATACGGCCGTGATCGACGGTGTCGGCACGATCACGATCGGGCCGGACGGCAGCTACACCTTCACCCCGGTTGCGGACTGGAACGGCACGGCGCCACCGATCGAATACACGATCAACGACGGCGAGGGCGGCGAGGATTCGGCGACGCTGCGGATCGAGATCGAGCCGGTGGATGATGTCGAAGACGATGAAATCATCACGGACGAGGATACGCCGGTCATCATCCCTGTGCTGGAAAACGATGATTTCGACGGCGACAACCCCGTCATTACAGAGGTAGAAGGCCAGCCGATCAGCGAGGGTGAAACGGTAACTGTGCCCAACGGCAAGGTTACGCTGCTGCCGAACGGCGAGCTGGAGTTCACGCCCGATCCCGACTGGAACGGCGAGACGACGTTCGATTACACGGTCACGACCGATACTGGCGTGCCCGAAACTGGCAAGGTGACGGTGAATGTGACGCCGGTCAACGACCCGCCTGTGCCGGTGGGCGCGATCCCCGGTCAAGCCAACGAAGATGCCGATACGGGCGTCAGCGTGGACGTGAGCGGCGCATTCAGCGATGTGGACGGC
>NZ_QNRQ01000008.1:79867-179759 GCF_003315175.1 Eoetvoesiella caeni
ACCTGTGCCGGTGGGCGCGATCCCCGGTCAAGCCAACGAAGATGCCGATACGGGCGTCAGCGTGGACGTGAGCGGCGCATTCAGCGATGTGGACGGCGACACGCTGACCTACAGCGCGAGCGGCCTGCCGCCGGGGCTGAGCATCGATCCGGCCACCGGCTTGATCACCGGCACGATCGACCCTTCGGCCAGCCAGGGCGGTACGGACGGCGTCTACAGCGTGACGGTGACCGCCACCGACGGCGACGGCTTGACGGCCACGCAGACCTTCGATTGGACAGTAACCAACCCGGTCCCGGTCGCCGCCGACGATGCCGCGACCACCGACGAGGATACCGCCGTCAGCGGCAATGTGCTGGGCAATGACAGCGATCCGGACGGCGACAGCCTGAGCGTGACTTCCTTTACCGTGGACGGCGACCCCACCGTGCATGCCGCGGGCCCTGGCCCTGTGACCATCGCGGGCGTGGGTACGATCATACTCGCCACGGACGGCAGCTACACCTTCACCCCGGCGCTGGATTGGAACGGCGACGTTCCCACGGTCACCTACACGGTGAGCGACGGCGAAGGCGGCACCGACACGGCTGATCTGGTCATCACCGTCGAACCGGTCAATGATGCACCTGTGCCGGTGGGCGCGATCCCCGGTCAAGCCAACGAAGATGCCGATACGGGCGTCAGCGTGGACGTGAGCGGCGCATTCAGCGATGTGGACGGCGACACGCTGACCTACAGCGCCAGCGGCCTGCCGCCGGGGCTGAGCATCGATCCGGCCACCGGCTTGATCACCGGCACGATCGACCCTTCGGCCAGCCAGGGCGGTACGGACGGCGTCTACAGCGTGACGGTGACCGCCACCGACGGCGACGGCTTGACGGCCACGCAGACCTTCGATTGGACAGTAACCAACCCGGTCCCGGTCGCTAGCGACGATGCCGCGACCACCAACGAGGACTCGGCCGTCAGCGGCGATGTACTGGGCAACGACAGCGACCCGGACGGCGATAGTCTGAGCGTGACCAGCTTCACCGTGGACGGCGACACCGCCGTTTATAACGCCGGCGACATCGCGACGATCGCGGGCGTTGGTACCATCACACTCGGAAGCGACGGCAGCTACACCTTCACCCCGGTACAGGACTGGAACGGCACCGTTCCCACCATCACCTACACCATCAGCGATGGCGAGGGCGGCACCGACACGGCTGATCTGCTGATCACCGTCGAGCCGGTCAACGATGACCCGGTTATCGCCGAGGGCGATCAGACCGACAGCGTGATCGAGGCGGGCCATCTCGATGACGGCACGGTAGTGGCGGGCACTCCCAGCGCCACGGGCAGCTTCACCGCGACCGACGTGGATAGCCCCACACTGACATGGAGCGTAGCCGGCACGCCGGACACCACCTACGGCACGTTCGGCATTGATCCTTCCACGGGTGTGTGGACCTACACACTCAACAACGCGTTGCCGGCGACGCAGGCGTTGAAAGAGGGCGATACGGTCGAGCTGACCTATACCGCGCAGGTAAGCGACGGCGCGGGCGGCACGGCGGCGCGCGATGTCACCATCACCATCACCGGTACCAACGATGCACCGGTGGCCGTGGCCGATAGCGATGCAGTGACGGAAGCGGGCGTGTCCGGCGGCGGAAACACTCCCGCGCCGGGCGATGCCACCGCCAGCGGCAATGTACTCACCAACGACACCGATGTCGATGCCGGCGAGAAAGCTACGCTGCAGGTCAGCGAAGTGGGTTTTGGCGGTTCGGCGGGCACGGTCGGCTCGACGCTTACGGGCGTCTATGGTTCGCTGGTGCTCAACTCTGACGGCGGTTACATCTATACGCTGGACAATGACAGCTCCGATACGCAGGCGTTGAAGCAGGGTGAAACCGTCTTCGAAGTATTCACCTATACGGTGGTGGATGCCAACGGTGCGACCAGCACCAGCACGCTGACCATCACGGTCACGGGCACCAACGACCAGCCAGTTATCACATCGGATGCAGCGGCCGCAGCCGGTGAAGTCACCGAGCAGGGAACCGCCAACCCTGCCGAGTTGACTACGACTGCCGGCACGCTGACCGCCTCCGATGTGGATACTGATGCCACGCAGACATGGAGCATCGCGGCAACGGACGGCACCTACGGCACGATCGCGATCGATCCGGCGACCGGGCAATGGACCTACACGCTCGACAACTCGCGGCCGGAGACGCAGGCGCTGAATAACGGCGACACCGGAACGGAAACGTTTACGGCGCGGGTAACCGATGAGTTTGGCGCGTATAGCGAGCAGGTCATCACGGTCACCGTCAACGGTTCCAACGACAACCTCGATGGCTTGGGCGATGAAACCGTGACGCTGACGGAGGACGGCAGCGCGGCCGGCACCTTGCAGGATTATGTCTCCGACGTCGACGACGTCATCGAAGTGACGGGCTTCCAGGTCGATGCAGACGGCGATGGAACGCCCGAAAACTATGCTCCCGGCGATGTTGTCACTCTCAGGGATAGTGACGGCAACGAGTTGGGATCGCTGACCATAGCGGAAAATGGCGATTACAGCTTCACCCCGGTCGATAACTACGCCGGCGAGGTGCCGACCGTCACCTACACGATGGCGGAGTCCAGCGGCGGCACGGGAACGGTGACGCAAACGCTCACCTTCGAGATCACCAAGGTTTCCGATGCGCCGAACCTGGAAGACGACAAGACCGTCAACACGAACGAAGACACCTCCATAGCGCTGGGCCTGTCCGTGCCGGCCATCACCGACACCGGCACGGGTACGGGCAATGACGACCATTCCGAACGGCTTGGCGAGATCACGTTGACGATCGGCGGTGCGGGTGCGGACGGCGTTATCCTCTCCACCGGCAGCACAGTGCTGACACCCGTCGGTGGCACCTTGACCATCGTTCTCACCGATGCGCCGAACTACCACATCGCAAATGTTCCAGCCGTGAACCCGGCCACGGGCGTTTATCACCTGACCACCGCCGAATACCAGGCATTGGTGGCCAACCCCCCCGCCGAAAGCGGTGCAAACTTCACCGTCACCGTCAGCGCGACCAGTTACGAGGTGGACGGCAGCGGCGCTATCCTTCCGGGCGTAGACGGCGCGACCAGCACCCAAGTCATCGACGTCGATGTGCAGGCCGTGACTGACGGCGCGACGCTGGCCATCGATACGGCTGAACTGACCTTCGCCGAAGACACCGCCATCGACCTGACCGGCCATCTGACGGCCACGTTGAACGACACGGATGGAAACACGGGCAACGACACCGACGGCAGCGAAACCTATTGGTACACCGTTACGGGTCTGCCTGACGGAACGGTTGTCACGATCGATGGCGTCGCCACGACCATCAACGCATCCACCCCGACCGCGACCTCGCCGGTGGGTACATCGGCGACCCCGCCGACTATAACCATCACCCCGCCCCCCCCACTACAGCGGCGACATCAATGACGTCACGATCACGCTCCATTCGCGGGATGTCGACAGTGATTCGAGCGGCATCCCCGCTGAAATCACGAGTTCGGTCACGCTGGACCTGCACGTCACCCCGGTGGCGGGCGATGTAACGGCCAGCAATGTGACTACGCCGGAAGACACGGCGGTCGCCTTCCTCGCGGGCGTGGCCGTCACCGATACAGGTACGGGCGGCGAAGTCATCGATTCGGTGTCGTTCACGGTGCCAACGGACTGGACGGTCACCGCGCCGACCGGCATGACCGGATGGAGCAATACGGGATCCGGCAGCGCCTACACGATCACTTTCGACAACACACTGACCGAAGCCCAGCGTGAAGCCATCCTCGATGCCTTCACCATTACGCCGCCGGCGCACAGCAGCGCGGACGAGACAATCACGCTGTCGATCACGACCACCGACACCAACACGGTGAATGGCGCGCCCGTCAGCGACACCAAGACGGTCGATCGCAACGTGACGATCACCGTTACCCCGGTGGCCGAACAGACGGATATCGACAGTAACGGTGTCGACGGCAATGACGTGACGATGATCGGCGAACATGCCTATACCGAAGCCGGCAAGGAAGATGCATGGTTTGCGTTGGGCACGAACTATACGGACGCCGCCAATAGCGTCGGCCACGACCTGATGACGGACTGGTCCAACGAAGACACGGACGAATTCGTCTACGCCGTGCTCACGGCGACGCTGGAGTCCGATGATGCCGGCGCCGACGCGGGCGACACGGTCTTCGGCACGCAGTTCCGCTATTCCACAGATAACGGCAGCACCTGGGTAACGGAGACCTATGCTGGCGAACCCATCTGGGTGCCGCAGCAGTATCTCGACACGCTGCAAGTGATGCTTCCGCCCGACGTGTCGGGCACACTGACGATCAAGGTGCAAACCGGGACAGTGGATTACGACGACGATAGCGAGGTCACGGATATTCCCCTTGATCCGCCCACCGTCAGTGGTTCGGGCGTGAACGTCGCCGTCAGCGGTGAAGCCACGCTGTCGCTGATCAAGTTCGATGCGGTCGCCGACGCGGTGACGATGGCGCTCAATGGCCGGGCCTCGGGCCTGGAGGATACGGACATTCCGCTGGCGATCAGGACCACCAGTTCCGACGCCTCGGAGACGTTCACCGTGACCATCTCGGGCATTCCCGTGGGTGCGACGATCATCTATGGGACGGGTGCGGGCGCTTTGACCTTTACGGCGACTGCAGGCAACACCAGTTTCGAGATCCAGAATTTCAGCAACGACGCTCCGATAACGTTCACCCCGCCGCTTCATGGCAGCGGAGATTTCCCGCTTACGGTCAGCGCAGTGTCGGTCGATGGCGCCGACACCTCGGCTCCGGTGTCGCGAACGATCAATGTATCCGTCACCGGCGTTGCCGATGTCCCTGAAGTGACGGTGGTTCCCGACCACAGCACGACCGAGGCCGCGCTGGATGGCGCCGGCAATCATAGTGTGACGCTGTCCAACCTCGTGAGCGGCATTGCGTCTCCCGATGCGGACGGTTCGGAAACCGCCACCTTGCGCATCACGGGGTTGTCGGAGGAGTTCTCGGTCACCGGTGCGACGATGGTGACGTCGGGCACCGGCGCTGAACGCGTCTGGGTCGTGGCGGCCGACAAGCTGGGCGACGTTTCAATCGTTGTGCCGGAAAACTACAGCGGCACAGTGAATTTCAAGGTGGCGGGCGTCACCACCGAGAACGACGGCGACTCGTTCACCGGTGCACTGACCGATGTGAGCTTCACCGTCACGCCGTCGCCCGAAGCGACGATCACCGACAGCGCCACGCTGCAGGAAGATGTGATCACGCTGCTTCACCTCGCTATTGTGCAGCAGAACGGCGACGTCGATGAGGCGCTGGGCCAGATCTATATCCGGGCCGACTACGCCACCGGTGCGAACTACACGTTGTACCTCAATGGCGTGGCGCTTGATTCGCCTACTTCCATTAGCGGTGTGGCGGGTGTGCCGGACGGTGACTACTATGTCATCCCGGCCGGTCAGGTCGGGCAACTGGGCGCGATGGGCGCCTCCAATATGGACGGCAGCCTTGGTTCGCTCGACTTCTTCTATGAAGTCATCGATCCGTCCAGCGACGGCACGCTGACCCCCGTGACCGAGATCAAGCCAGGGACGCTGGATCTGAATGCCACGCCGGTGACGGATACGGTGGACGCTTCGATCACGGGCATCAACATGGGCACCGCCACGGGCACGACAGTGGACGCCAACGCCGGTGACGACGCCGCGCCCGATACTGCCACCGTGACCCAGGGGGGGGCGCTCACCGTCAACCTGCACGTGAATTCGACGGATACGGACGGCAGCGAACACCTGATCCGCGTGCTGATCGAAGGCGTGCCCGATGGCGTGACCGTGACCGGCGCATCGCAGATGGGCGCCGGAAGCTGGCTGCTGGTATATGACGGAAGCGCCGCGCAAGCCATCGGCGCGAGCGGCGTCGACGTGCCGGTCGAATTCGTCGTCGGCCAGGGCGCAAGCAACGGCCTGTCGAACATCACGATGACGGTGCAGGCGCAGGATCGGGGCGATACGGCAACGCCCGCGCCGAGCATCGAAGAGGATTCGGTCAGTTGGAACCTGAATCTGGCTCTGGGCGATGGCGAGCCATACACGCCGCCGGTCATCGACCAGTGGAGCTACAACGGCACGGAAGGCACGGAGGACGCGGCCTTCAGGCTGGCCGACGTGATGAATGCCGAGGTTTCCACCAACGACAGCAGCCAAGCCTATAGCTACACCGTCACCGTCACCGATCTGCCCCCAGGCACCACGGTCGAGGGCATGACGCTGACCACCATCGGCGGCGTGCCCACCTGGACCGCCACGGTGACAGTGCCGGCGGGCGCCAACAGCCAGACGGCGCTCGATGGGCTGCTGGCCGGCATCACCATCACCCCGCCGGAGAACGCCAACGACAACAATGGCGACTTCGGCTTCAACGCGAAGCTCAAGGCGTCGGCCGTGGGCGGCGCCAGCGTGGAGGCGGACGCCGTCGTTACCGAGATGCCGGTGGTGCCGGTGACGGACCCGGCCGTCATCACGGTAACAACGAACGATGTGGACGAGGGCACGGACAGCGTGACCGCGACCATCAACGTCGCGATGCCGGCGGATGGCGTCCACGGCCAGATCGTCGACGGCCTGCTCTACGTGCAGGTTCAGGCTCCCGGCAACGAAGGCGGCACGGTGACGGACGCCAGCGGCAATCCGCTTTCGCTCACCACCGTCAGCGGAGTTGACGGCGTGCCTGACGGCGATTACTACGTCATCGATGTCGGCCCTGAGGGCGGTTCGGTCGACCTTACCTATACCGCGGCGGACGGTACCCTTGAACCGGGTTCCGTGACTTTCACGGCTCATGCGCAAACGCAGGAGACCGGCGCGGCCAACCAGGAGACGGGCTCGGTTTCGGAAACCGCCGAGGTCGTCCCCGCCAACAATGGCGTCACGGTAACAAGTCAAGAGGTGACAGGCAGCGAGGCGGCCACGTCCGACAAGAGCAACGCCATCGAGCTGAGCGGCCTGTCGGTGGCGTTGAACGATAATGATGGTTCCGAATCGATCCGGTCCATCCTGCTGTCGGGCGTCCCGGTGGGTTTCCTGCTCTATGTCGGCACCAGCGCCGGTGACGCGACGCTGGCCAGCCAGGCCTCCAATGCGGGCGGAGACGGCATTACCAACACCTGGGTTCTGTCGGCCGACGGCACGATGCCGGCTTATGTGGCAATCCTGCCGGCCGCCAACTGGAGCGGCACGCTTTCCAATCTGGCGCTGGTGGTCGAATCCGGAGAGTCCAGTCTGCCGGCCCTGGTTGAAACATTCCCGCTGGATCCGGTGAAGGTGGAAGCTGTCGCCGACGGCGTGGCCATCGACCCGACCTTGTCCTTCGGCAGGGAAGGCCAGATCATCGCCCTGAACCTGAACGCATCGATGGCCGACTCAAGGCCAGCGATCGCGGCAGTGGCGGACGAAAGCACCGAAACCGCGACGCTACAAATCACCGGCCTGGGCGAACATGCTGCCTTCTACGTGGGCGACACGCTCCTCACTTCCGGAGTTAGCTATGATCCGGCGACCGATACCTACACTATAACTGGCCTGTCGCAGAGCGACCTGGACGGTCTGGGCTTCGTGCAGGCGGCGTCGGCGCTGACCGACCAAGATGGGGCGGCGGCTGGAACGCAGGTGACAGTTACGGCATGGACGGAGGAAAGCGATAATGGGGCGGACTCCAACCATATCACCGACACCATCACGCTGAATGTGTCAAATCAGCTTGCCACGACCAGCGACGATACGCTTATCTGGACGGGAGGATCTATCAATGGCCGTGCAGGCAACGATACGGTGCAATTACGCTTGGGCGAAAGCCTGACTGGCGAAGATTTGGCGACATACCTGCGCAACATCGAGGTGCTGGATCTCTCCGTGGCGGGCGCGAACAGCATCACAGAGTTGACGCCGGATCAGGTGAAAGCCATTGCAGGCAGCGGCAACGTCTTGAAGATTACAGGTACGGAGGCCGACAGCCTGGGCCTGGACGGCTGGTTGGACAATGGGGATGGTACCTATACCGGTCAGACTGGTACGGGTGGTGAAGTTACCTTGGAAGTCGAAGGCAATATCGAGGTTACCGATGCGAGCCCACTCGCTTCCGGCTTCTCCGCTTTCTCCGCTCCCTTCGGCCTCCCGCAAGGCGATGGCTCCGACGACTTCGCCGATGGTGCGGCAGCCGGCCTGGCCTTCATGTTCGCACAGCCGGACACCCCGTCCACGTTCGAAGGCCTGCTGGCTGACACCGAGGAACCGGGCGAATCCGTTGCCGATTGGCTGCCTGAAGAAACGGATGCCAAAACGGCAGCCGTATCCGGTCCGGTTGGCGGTCCGACCGATGGCCCAGGTGACGGTCTGACGGCGGAACCGTATGCCTACCTGAACGATCCGTTGAGCCAGGATGAGTTGGAGCAGGGTCTGCATGACGCGCATGTACTGGCTTGACCCGGGGCGGGGACGCAGGTCTCGCCGCCTCCAGCTGACCTGTGCTCGTGTGTGTCTGTTTGCGCTTGCCCTGTCGAGCGCAAGCGGCGTTGCCGCTCAAATCCATGGCATCGCCGCTGGCCAGAAGGAGGGACCGGCGACGCGTTCTTATGCTTCGGATGGGCGCACCGTTGATATGCAGGCGGCGGTGGACCAGGCGCTGAGTTGGCATCCGCTGGTGCGTGGCGCCCGCAGCCAGGTGCTGCAGGCGAATGAAGGCATCGATGCTGCTCGCTCCGGCTACTATCCTCGCATCAGCGGCGGCGTCAATACGCGGTCTAGCAACTCACCGATTACGGGCTACGACAGCCGCCACATTCAGCGCGCCGAGATCTCGGCCTCACAGATGCTGTACGACTTCGGCAAGGTTTCCAGCCGGGTCGAACAGGCCCGCAGCGCCTCGGAAGTGGCGCGGGCACGCGTCCTGTTGTCGGTCGATGAAGTGGTGCGTAACACGGCGTATGCCTGGATTGAGGTGCGGCGCCAGGAGGCGTTGGCCGTGGCCGCGCAAGAGTTGGTGGATGCAGTCAAAGACATAGCCCGGCTCGCCAGCGAGCGGGAAGAGAAAGGCGCCAGCACGCGGTCCGATACCGTGCAGGCGCTCGCCCGCGTGGATTCGGCTCAGATTGAACTGTTGTCGGCGCAGGCACAGGCGCAGCGCTGGCGCACCACGCTGATGCACTGGATGGGCGCTTCGGGCCTGCCCGAAGCGGCCGGAAGCGCGCCCGCCGCGCTGGAAGGAGCCTGCACTGAAGCGGCGGCCGGCGGCTCTGTGAGGCGGGATGCCTCTGCGATAAGAGTGGCACAGGCGCAACTGGAGGTGGCGCGAGCCGACGCCGAGATCGCACGCACCCAGCAGTTGCCCACACTTTCCCTGGAGGTCTCCACCGGAAGGGGATTGAACGCGCATTCGCGCGCCATTGGCGAACGTTCCATCGACACCACAGTAATGCTGAATTTGTCCATGCCTTTGTACGAGGGCGGGCGCCTGCAGGCCGATCGCAGGGCGGCCGAGCACGCGGTGAATGCGGCCCGTGCTGCATTGGACGAGGCACGTCTGAGCGTGGAGCAAGGCGGCGAAGATGCAGCACTAGAGTGGCGCAAATTTGAGTCGCGGCGTCCGGTACAAGAGGCGCGTGAAGAAAGCATGCGTCTGACGCGCACCTTGTACCGTGATCAGTATCTGCAGCTCGGAACGCGTTCTTTACTGGATCTTCTCAATGCCGAGCAAGAATACTACGGCGCTAGGTACGATCAGATCGACACGTCTCATGAGCTGATTCGCCTCAGTATCGACTGTCTGTTCCATGCGGGGCGTCTGCGTACGGTTTTCTCAGTGCAATCCGACCCAGGTCCCATCGCAGCGCCTCAGGCTTACGTGCGAGAGATGTAATGAGCGCCATACCCAAACAGACGCTCGCGCCGGTGCTGGAAGGCTGGCTGGAGGCCATTCTGGCTGTGACTGCCCACTATCATCTCGATGTTTCGCGCGAGCGCCTGCACGTCAGTGTCAGCTGGAGTAGCGCCGGACAATTGCAAACGGTGCTGCGCGAAACGGCAAGACAGGCTGGTTTGCGGTTGCGATGGGTGCGGCCGCGGCTGAGCGGCATTACATCCTGGCGCCTGCCCATTGCGGTGGAACTGCGGGACGGGCAGGTCGGCGTCATCACGGCAATGTCCCAGCAGGAGCTGCATATCGTTTTCAGCGGCGACGAGGGGCTGACCACTACTGTGACAGCCGAAGAGCTGGAGGCTTCGCTGGCTGCCGTGGCCGTGATGCGGCCGATCCGCTCCGCCCCAGACGAACGCGTGGACCAGTACATCAAGCCTGTCGAGCGCCATTGGTTGCGTGACATTGTGTTTGCCGAACTGCGGCCGTACGCCCATATCCTGGTTGCCTCATTCGTGGCAAATCTGATGGCACTGGCCAGCATCATATTCTCCATGCAGGTGTACGACCGCGTCGTGCCTGCGCAGTCGGAACCTACGTTGTACGTCTTGTTCGGCGGTGTTCTCTTGGCAATCGTGCTGGCCTGGGTGATGCGCAACGCGCGCGTAACCATCATCGACGTGCTCGGAAAGAGGGCCGACCTGCGTATTTCAGACCGCGTGTTCGGCCATGCGCTGCGGCTGCGCAACACCGTGCGACCCAAGTCCACAGGCACCTTTGTATCCCAGGTCCGGGAAGTGGAGCCCGTGCGTGACATGCTTACCTCCACCACCGTGACCGTGATGGCGGACCTGCCCTTTTTCCTGTTGTTCTGTTTCATCTTCTGGCATATCGCCGGCGCATTGGTATGGGTGCCCCTGGCCGCATTTGCGCTGCTGTTGGTGCCCAGCCTGCTGGCGCAGCGCCGCCTGCGCGCGCTGGCTCAGGAAAGCATGCGTGAGTCCTCGCTGCGCAGCGCGATGCTCGTTGAGGCGATCCAAGGCATAGAGGACATCAAGTTGCTGCAGGCCGAGCCTCGCTTTCAGAACCAATGGAATCACTATAACGCCTCCGAGGCGGAGTCCGGACTGCGGCTGCGCAGGCTGATCCACGATCTGAACAATTGGTCGCAGACGGTGCAGGGCGGTGCCTTTGCCGTGGTGGTGTTCTTCGGGGCACCCATGGTCATGACGGGAGACATGAGTACGGGCGTGCTGGTGGCCGCATCCATTCTGTCCACACGCATGCTGGCACCACTATCGGGCCTGACCCAGGTGCTCAACCGCTGGCAGCAGGCCCGCCTCGCCTCCGAGGGCCTGGATCAACTGATGAAGCTACCCGTGGACCACGCACCGGCGGAGACGCGGGTCTACCGTCCCGCCTTGCGGGGCCACTATGAACTGAAGCAGACTATTTTCAGCTACGACGGGCAGACCCCCGCGCTACGGATCAAGCAACTGGAGATCCGCCCAGGCGAGCGGGTGGGCGTGCTCGGGCGCAACGGCTCGGGAAAATCGACGCTTCTCCAAGCCTTATCGGGTCTGCTCGAACCGCAGATGGGCGGTATAGTGCTCGACGGCGTGACCCTGGGTCAGATCGACCCGGCGGACGTGCGCCGCGACGTGAGTCTTCTGTCCCAGAACGCGCGGTTGTTCTTCGGTACTTTGCGTGAAAACCTGCGATTGGGCGCACCGCATGCAACCGACGAGGAGCTCATGTCCGCCCTGAAAGCGGCCGGAGCCTGGCAGTTCGTGCAGCGCCTCCCCGCGGGCTTGGATTATCCAGTCACTGAGGGTGGCCTCGGCCTGTCGGGTGGCCAGCGCCATAGCCTTTTGCTTGCACGCCTGCTTTTGCGCCGCCCCGCCGTACTGTTGCTGGACGAGCCCACCGCCATGCTAGATGATGCGACCGAGCGGAATGTCATTGCGCAACTCAAAGAACTGGCTTCTGAACGCAGTCTTATAGTGGCCACACATCGTCCCGCCGTACTGGAAGCCGTTGACCGGATTCTCGTGCTGGACGCTGGCGTGGTCGTGCTGGATGGGCCAAGGGACGAGGTCCTGGCCAAGCTGCGGCGCGGCGACCTCAAGGCGCGAGAAGGAGCAGTGAAGGTCCCGCCACAGAGTCGGAGTGAAGTGACTCCGAGAAGCGGCTTGAAGAGCGATGCAGTGCCCGCTGCGAGCGAGGAGGTGGCCCCATGAATACCACGCCCCTCGCCGATCTTGCTGATCTGGACGAAGTACGCCATAGCCGCGCGGGACGTGTGGCGTGGTGGTTGACCACATTCGTGATTGCGTTCTTCGTCTGGGCCTGGTTTTTTGAGATCGACGAAGTGTCGACCGGCGTGGGTAAGGTTATTCCCAGCTCACGTGAGCAGCGTATCCAGTCGCTTGAAGGCGGCATTCTGGCGCGGCTGGACGTGCGCGAAGGACAGATCGTCGAGAAGAATGAGGTTCTGGCCCAACTGGACCCCACGCGGGGGGAGTCCAGCGTGGAGGAAACGGCGGCCCGCTATCGGGCGGCCCTGGCCAGCAGTGCCCGGCTTCGGGCTGAAGTTGAAGGAGCCGACCAGCCTGATTTCCCGCCAGAGCTGAACGACTATCCCGAGCTACGCCAGTCGGAGCTCGCCCTCTTCGAGTCCCGCCGCAACAGCCTGGAGCAATCCCTAGCGAATCTGAACGAAGCGCTGGGCCTGGTGCGCAAGGAGCTGGGCATTACGCAATCGTTAGTCAAGAGCGGCGCAGCGAGCAACGTGGAGCTGATCCGCCTGCAACGTCAGCGTGCCGAACTGGAGCTGAAGATATCTGAAACCGAGACGAGCTATATGGTACGAAGCCGCGAGGAAATGGCCAGGTCGAACGCCGAAGTGCATTCCCTTTCGTCAGTGGTACGGGGCCGGACGGACACGCTGGCGCGCATGACGCTGTATTCGCCGGTGCGAGGCATTGTCAAGCACATTGAGGTGACGACCTTGGGCGGAGTGGTACCGCCCAATGGCTCCCTGATGACAATCGTACCCCTGGATGACCAGTTGCTGGTCGAGGCGAGAATCTCGCCCCGCGATATCGCGTTCATCCACCCCGGCCAGGAGGCGCTGGTTAAGGTCACTGCCTACGATTACGCGATTTATGGCGGCTTGAAGGGCACAGTCGCCACGATTGCACCCGACACACTGCGTGACGAGATCAAACCGGAAATCGTCTACTACCCAGTGTATGTCCGAACAGAATCGGACATGTTGGTCAATAAGACTGGCACCCAGTTTCCTATCGTGCCGGGCATGGTGACAACCACCGATATCCGCACGGGAAGCAAGACTGTCTGGAGTTATTTAACAAAGCCATTCAACAAGGCGCGTGAAGCGTTGCGCGAACGTTGAGGCCGAACACGCTTGACTCATGATTGAGGATACTTTTTATGAACATTGATGCGCGTATCGCCCGAGCGGCGAAGAATATGATCGTGGCCTCCGGCCTGCTTGTCGCCGGTGTCGCTTGGGCAGCCAATCCCATTGACCTTGTCAGCAACCCTGAGGGCCTGGCCTATCCCGAAGTCCATATGGAACTGCCCGATTATGACGAGCCTTTCCAGAGAAACGGGGTCATGTCCCAGCCGCAGCGCTTGCATCAATTAAAACCGGGCATGACGGCCGGCGAAGTGGTGACGCTGCTGGGCCGGCCGCTCAACGAGGGGACCGCGACACAAAGCCGATACTGGGACTATAACTTCACGTTCACGATGCCGGAATCTGAACACTACATCGTATGCCAGTACAAGGTGGTCTTCGACCAAGACAGCTTGCTGGAGAAAGGCTTCTGGAGACGACATCAGTGCCTGGATATCGCCGATGGCGGCGCAAAATGACTGAAAGCAGTTGGGATCGAGTACCAATCGATTCGCAAAGCATCGATGCGCCGCTGTCTCGCGCGGCGGTGTTTCTTACGTTGACGGTCACCGAAGGCCGTGAGGCCCTTCACGCCGATTGAGGGTGCGACGCACACGGCGCCGGCCACGCCCGGCGATCTCTTCTTCCACATCCGAGCCGAGCGCGAGGATCTCTGTTTTGAGTTCGAGCGCCTGTTGCTGGACCAATTGGGCAGCAGCGTGACGCTGGCCGACGAGGTTGCGGGCTTTCGCTACTTCGACTCGCGCGACCTGCTGGGCTTCGTCGATGGCACCGCCAATCCAACTGGCCACGATATCGGCTCGTCAACGTTAGTTGGCAGTGAAGATCAGGAGTTCGCTGGTGGCAGTTACGTGGTGGTGCAGAAGTACCTGCATCAAATGCAGCCGTGGGCTCAGCTTTCCAAGGATGAGCAAGAGCGGATCATCGGTCGGGAGATCGTCAGCAACGTCGAATTGCCCGACGCGACAAGCGGTCAGAAGTCGCACAAGACCCTCGCCACGATCGTAGGCGACGACGGCACCGAGCACGACATCCTGCGCGACAACATGCCTTTCGGCCGTCCTGGCCACGGCGAGTATGGGACTTACTTCATCGGCTATTCCAGATATCTGTGGGTAACGCAGAAGATGCTGGAGCGCATGTTCCTCGGCGATCCGCCGGGCATGCATGACCGCCTGCTCGATTTCTCGACGGCGCGCACCGGCGCCGTGTTTTTCGCTCCCGCACCGCGCACGCTAAGCGAACTCGTGCAGGCGGTGCAGGTATAGCGTGGGGGTCGAAGCCCCCACGCGGGCTTTGGCCGTTACGCGCCGTCGAGAACTACCGCACGGTCAACCAGCCGCTGGATACTCTGCCGCACCTCCTCGGGGATGGGATGCGACAGGACGGTCTCCGGGGCGTTCACATGCTGCTGGCGGCCTGTGACGATCTGGACGATTACACCCAGATTAACTCGGTATCACCATATCGACGGCCGCATGGAACTACGGGGTCAGGTAAGCGCGATGAGTTCAACGTTGGACGGTCCGAAAAGGCCAGTGAACTATCATAGAACGCGCAATTCGCGCCGCTTCTGAAGCTGTCGATAGCGATCGATAGCAGAGTATGGACGACCCCCTTGTCAATAGTACGCAAGTGGCCCAAAATAGGGCCTAACTCGGTTGCCCGAGTTTAAGAAATTCATTTTATATCAACGAGTTGGTTGCAGAATTCCATTCCCTTCACCCGCTCCAAGTCACAGCCAGGCACATCTTTCGGCCCATCAACACGATAGGCCGATGTGCCGCATTGCTGCTGTCCATCTCTATACAGAAGAGACCATGCTCCTATCCCGTCTCATTTGGGATGTGGAATGAAAGAGTGGCGCTTACTGACGTATATATTCGAATCACGAAGGCGACGGGAAAGGCTTATGAGCGTTTGCTGTCGGTTGAATCCGCAGCCGAAAGCAGCCATCCACACGGCATCTTTCTCCCCTATGCTTTATTCGCCGAGAACGCCCCTGCGGTCAAATCAATATCCGCACCGCTAATGCGCAGCCGGCGAGCAGCGTCCTGCCAATGACCGACGACCATGGCAACTTCATTCATGATTTGCCGGGCTTGCACATCGCCCAGCCCATAAAAAGCGGCCGTACTGAGGACAGTCTCTAGGCTAGGTCGATTGTCGACGTCGTCAATATTCAAGACATGCTCTGCCTTGTCAATATTCGGATTGACGTCAAACGCGGGTGCAAGTCTCCATCCTGTCTTGCCCAGCACAAATCCGTGATTGCGAAGATGGTCGTCGCGGTTGCCAACCGCGACGTTGAACGCCACGCGCCGAAATAGCTGTTCCAAGTCTGCATCCGCATGCTCGGCATCTCCCTGGGCTCGAATGAACTGCGCCAATTCCAGATAGCTCGTACCTTCGCTTTGAGTCTTGCGAAGCAATGTCATCGCCAAGGCATAGAAGCGTCGCGAACTGTTGGCGCGATCGAACCTTTGGGCGCAGAAGGTATGGAAGGCGTTGTTTAGCTTGATGAGTTTTGCAGGCGCTACGTCTATCGCCGCTTTTTGGGCGAGTTGGTGAACGACATATTCCCAAGCTCCGATGTCACGATCGTCATCCCTGGCTGGGAACTTGCCAATCCAGAGTGAGCCGTCGGTTTCGGTAAAATTGGCCTTTGGCCTTGCTCCGCCCAAAGACGCGCCAGTCGACGAAAGCGCAGGGCGCCTTGGCAAGCGAGGCCTGAGAGATTCGGCGCAGCTAGACCACCTCTATGCGCTGCATCATGCCAAGGTCTTCGTGCAGCAGCAAATGGCAGTGCATCACGAAGGGGCCCTTGAAGTCGGTGAAGCGCGAGCGCAGTGTGATTGATACCGGCGCTTCGGGCGATCCGCCGCGGGGCAGGGCGATTGTGTCGGCCCAGAAGGGTTCGACGGGCCTGCCGTTGATCTTGATGACCTGGACGGGATTGACGTGAATATGCATGGGGTGCTGGCCCCGATCCATGCTGTATACCGTCCACTCTTCTACGCTGTCCAGGGCAACGGTTTGCTTGATAGCGCGCGACGACTGGAAAGGGTAGTACACGGTGGGCATTTGTGGTGTGGTGCTGGGCACGCCCGTGGCCGAGCCCATGGCGTAGACGGTGTTGGCGACGAAGGTGTTGCCGGTCTGGAAGGTCCAGAGCGATAGTTCGCCGGCCGGCACCGGCAACAGCGCGGCGGCGGGGGCGGCGGTGATGGGGTCGCCGTTGTCGTTCTTGACAATGCGAAACACAAGCTCGCGCTTCAAGCCGCCATGGCTGGCCAGCTCTTCGTCGGTGATGGGGGCCAGCATGTGCGGCATGGGCAGCGGCCCGGCCGGCAGGGCCATTGTCAATGGTTCGCCGGTGACCACGATTTCGGCCACGATATCTTCGGGCAGTTTGTCGGCGCCCATATCGTAGGCCAGGGACCGCAGGTAATAGGTGCCGGGCGCTCCCGCCTTGATCAGAATGTCGTCGCGATTGCCGGGTGCCATTACCAGGCTTTCGGGCAGGCCTGCCGCTATGGTCCGGGGGAACTGCACCGGATTGCCATCGTGGCCGATCTGCATCAGCCCGTGGCTGTCCAGGCTTAGATTAAGGAAGTTGCCGACCGTGGCGTTGATGAAGCGCCAGCGCTGGACTTCGCCGGGGCGCATGAGCAGGCGCGGCCTGCGCAGGCCATTGATGTAGTAGACCGTGGCGATCTTGGTCTTGACCAGGGATGCGAAATCCGGGATTTCGCCGTTGTCGTTGAGGTCTGGGGTCTGGAACAAAAACAGGCGTTCGCGCGCGGCGGCTATCTCGGGCACTTGGTCGGCCGGACCGCGCACTATCAGGGCGCCGGCCATGCCGCTGGATACCTGCACCGCAGAGGAACCATGCAAATGCGGGTGATACCAATAGGTGCCGGGAGGGTGGTCTTTGCCGATCGCAAATTCATGCTGCCTTGTTCCGCCCGGCGCGATGCCTTCGCGCGGGTCGTCGACCACGTAGTCGCCATACACGCCGGGCCGCACGATGCGGGGGTCGGCGTGCAGCCCGTGCGTATGCAGGTTGGTGCTGTTGGGGTAGTTGAAGACCCAATTTGGTTCGACGCTGGCCGGGTTGGGTGGCAGGTTGTTGTGCACCAGTACGCTTAATGTGTCGCCTGCATGGATGTCCAGGGTGGGGCCGGTCAGCCGGCCTTCGATAGAGCGTAAATGGACGGGACGGCCGTCGAGTACGTTATCGGCATAGGCAATGTGCATCTGTACGTCCAGCACGCCATTCCTGGCCACCAGGCGGTCGGGCTCGGTGAAGGTTTCGGCGATGTCTGGAACTATGGGCTCGTTGCCATCGCCGCAGGCCGTCAGCCAACCGGGCAAGGCGACGCCCATGCCCACGGTATACGATAGCCGCAGGAATTGACGGCGGGAGTTGTCGGGTTGCGGCATATGTTGGCGTCTTGGCTTAGATAGGGAGATTGACCGGTGCGGGCGACCAGCCGGGGCGGGTGGGGCCTCGGTTTGCTTGGCCGTTGGGGCCAAGCTGGCTGGATTCGTTGTCGCCCCACGCGAACAGGGCATGCCTGGTGGCCGCCAGCACATGGACCTGCCCCACCGCGATTTGCGCAATATCGTCCAGGCCAGGGATGGCGGCTGGGCGTGCGTCGCTGCCTTGCGTGCCGCGGCCCAGCTGCCCTTTGCAGTTCCAGCCCCAGGTATAGACCCGGCCGCTTTGCCCCAGAGCTACTGAAAAAAACATGCCGGCGGCAATGTCGACAATGGCTTCATCCAGTTCAACGCGCAAGGGCTTGGCGCTGTAGCGTGCGAAGCTATTGCCAAGCTGCCCGTGCTGGTTGCTGCCCCAGGCCCAGACTTCGCCGCGGCAGTTTATCGCCAGGCTATGAGAGGCTCCGGCAGCCGCGGTTCGCAGCGGTACATCGGCGGGTAGGGGAACATGCACGGGTTCGCGCTGGTCTGCCAGATGGCCTACGCCAAGTTGGCCGGCGCCGTTGGCGCCCCAGGCCAGCAGGCCGTCGTCGGTGATGGCCAGCGCGTGGCCGGTGCCCACGGCGACGTGCCGCGCGGGGGCGGGAAGCCCGACAGGGGTAAGCCCCTGGTTGCGCACGCTGTCCGGGCCGCCGCGTGTCAGGCCCCAGGACAGTACGCTGCCGTCTAAGGTCCGAGCCAGGCCGTAGAACTCGCTGACTGCCAGTTGTGCCACCGCAGGCAAATCGCTGACAGCTTCAGCCGCCAGAGTGGCCATGACATGCGTCTTGCCTGCCAGGCCGGCACGGCTGGCACCCCAGTAATAGGCGCGATGATCTTCGGTAATACCGTAGCCGGTGCCGTAGCCGGCCGTAATACGGGCAAATGGCATGGTCGCCGGGACGACAATAGGGCTGCTTGAGGGGGCTACGCTGCAAAGGCTGGGCAGGTTTATCCTTCCGCTGCCTTCGGCGCCCCAGCCCCAGACTTCGCCGTCGCTCATGAGGGCCAGGCTGTGGTCGCGGCCGGCCGCTATATGTGTGATCGACAAGGCTGTCATGAGCGCCTTTTGCATAATCCCCGATGCGGGGATGGAATGGACAAGTTTATCAACTTATCTTTTCGTTCTGTTACTTAATTCGATGTGTTGGATCCGCGCCCTTCGCCGGCAAAAGGTTGGCATGGGCATCGGCGCCCATGCTTTGTTTTATTGAATGACGGCCAGCAATTGGTCCAGCGTATAAGGCTTTTGCAGCAATTCAAAGCCGTGCCCGCCTTTCTGGGCCAGCGCGGGGCTATAGCCGCTGCTGAGCACCACGCGCAAGTCCGGCCAGCGGCGCTGGATCTCCTGGGCCAGTTCGATGCTGCTCATGCCGGGCATGACGACATCCGACAGGACCAGGTCGAACTCTTGCCCGGCATCAAGCATTTCCAATGCGGCTTCGGCGTTGAGCGCCCAGCTTACGTTATGGCCTACGTCGCTAAGCGCGCTTTGTGTAAATCCCCCGACCATCTCGTTGTCCTCGACCAGCAGCAAGTTGCGCGACCGGACATGCCGGGATTCTTCAGAAGACGATTCCACGGAATCGGCCGAAGGCTGTTCCTGGGCGCATGGAAGATATAAGGTAAAGGCGGTGCCTTCGCCTACTTGGCTTTCCACCACGACTTCGCCGCCCGACTGTTTTGCAAAGCCGTAAACCTGGCTAAGGCCCAGGCCGGTGCCCTTGTTGAGTTCTTTGGTGGTAAAGAATGGCTCGAATATTTGGTCGATGGCCGACGGTTCTATGCCGCAGCCGGTGTCTTTGATCGTTACGGCAATGAAATGCCCGAAGATGTCGCCGGTGTCGGCATGTTCATGCAATGAGGGAAGGCGGTCCGAGTAGCAGGCGCTGATTTGCAGGGTGCCGCCAGCCGGCATGGCATCGCGCGAGTTGATGACCAGATTGAGGAACGCAGCTTCGAATTGGCCGGCATCGGCGTGAACGTCTTTCAAGTCGGTCGGAAGGTCAATGTTGACCTGGATCTTCGCGCCCACCGTCATTTCGATGACATGCGTCAGCGCCTGGATGCACGAGGCGATGCTGAACACTTCAGGATGCAGCGGTTGCTCGCGTGCGAAAGCAAGCAACTGCTTGGTCATCAGGGCCGCCCGTTCCGCAGTTTCAGCAATGATTTCCACATAGCGCGCCCTTTTTTCGGCGGCCAGGTTATTCATGCCAAGCAAGTCGGCGGCTGAACGGATAATGGTCAATAAATTGTTGAAGTCGTGCGCCACGCCGCCGGTGATGCGGCCGATGGCTTCCAGCTTTTGGGCGTGGCTGAGGATATCCCGCTGCCTGTCGACTTCGTCTTGTGCGCGTTTGCGTTCGGTGATGTCTCTTGTGATCTTGGCAAACCCGATCAGCCGGTTGGCTTCGTTGTAAATGGGATCGATGACGACATTGGCCCAGAATCGCGTACCGTTTTTGCGTATGCGCCATCCTTCGTGCTGGAATGTATGGCGCTGCAGTGCAATGGCAAGGCCTCGCTCGGGCTCGCCGCGATCGCGGTCTTCTTGTGTGTAGAAGCAGGAAAAATGGCGGCCGACGATTTCGCCCGCTGTGTAGCCGGTAATGGCCACGGCGCCGGAGTTCCAGTCGGTGATGCGGCCCTTGGGGTCAAGCATGTAGATTGCATAGTCGCGAACGCCCTGCACCAATAGCCGAAACCGTTGTTCGCTTTCGAACAGGGCTTGCTCGGCGGCTTTCTTGTCAGTGATGTCGCGGGTTACTTTGGCATAGCCTATAAGCGTTCCGCTTTCGTCCACGACCGGGTCGATCACAATGCTGGCCCAGAATCGGCTGCCGTCCTTGCGAACGCGCAAGCCTTCTGTTTCGTATCTTCCTTGCGTGGCTACCGTGGCCAGGGCGTGTTCGGGAATACCGGCCGCGCGTTCTTCCTGTGTGTACAAGCACGAGAAATGCTTGCCGATGATTTCTTCGGCACTATATCCCTTGAAACGTTCGGCGCCGGTATTCCAGCTGACGATGCTTCCGTCCAGGTCCAGCAGGTAGATGGCGTAGTCCGTGATTGCGTGGACCAGCAACTCGAATCGGCCGCTGCTTGTCAATGCATTGGCGACGGGAACATCGGCGGCGGGAACGTCGGCTTTGATGTTGGGTTCGGCAGTGTCTTCTTGCATGGCTGATATCGTTCGTAAATTCGTCATATATCGCATTCAAGCATCCGGGTCGTTTGTCCGATTGCGTAAAGTGAACTTCCCAGGGTCAATATAACCGAAGTCTTATAGGGTTTATTCCGGGTTTTCACGTTCTAACAATTTGGATACCATAGCGAACAATTAGCTAATATATTAGTTATTTAATTGTTTCATTTTCCAGGAGAGGGACAGTATGAAAAGAACTTTGCGCGCTATTTGTTTTTCAAGCGCGGCGCTTGCGGCGTTTACCTTTGGCGCGGCGGCGCAGGCCGAGACGGTCAACGTGGGGGTGACGGTGCCGACGACGGGGCCGGCCGCGATTTTGGGTCTGGGCGCACGCAATGCCGTCAGCCTGTTTCCCGCCAAGGTTGCGGGCTTCGATGTGAACTTCAGGGTGCTGGACGATGCCAGCGACATTACCAATTCCGTCAAGAACGCCAAGCAATTCCTGGGCGATAAAGTAGACCTCATCGTGGGCTCGTCCACTTCGCCGCAATCGCTGGCCATCATCGAAGCCATTGCCGGTTCGCAGACGCCGCTGATCGCCTTGGGCGCATCGGCGCGCATTGTCACGCCCATGGACGACAAGAAGAAGTGGGTATTCAAGACCGCCGCCAACGACTCGCTGATGGCGCAGGCGATTATCGAGCACATGGCCGGCAAGAACGTGAAGACCTTGGGCTTCATAGGCTTTGGCGATGCCTACGGCGACAGCTGGCTGAACGAAATGAAGCCGCTGGCCGAGAAGCACAATATCAAGATGGTTGCGGTGGAGCGCTTCAATCCTAAAGACCAAAGCGTTACCGGGCAAGTGCTGCGCGTGACTGCCGCGCATCCGGACGCCGTGCTGGTGGCGGGGTCGGGCACGCCGGCGGCCTTGCCGCATGCCACGCTGAAAGAGCGCGGCTACAAAGGTCTTATTTATCAAACGCACGGTGCGGCAACCGAAGACTTCCTGCGTGTAGGCGGCAAGGCGCTTAATGGCGGCTATCTGCCGGTGGGCCCCAACCTGGTGTGGGAACAACTGCCCGACGGTTATGCCACCAAGGCCGCCAGCGCCAAGTTCGTGCCTTTGTATGAAAGCAAGTTTGGCGCGAACTCGCGTTCCAACTTTGCCGCCCAGGCTTACGATGTTTTGCTGTTGCTGGAACGCGCGTTGCCTGAAGCCGCCAAAAAGGCCAAGCCCGGCACCACCGAGTTTCGCATTGCCTTGCGCGACGCGCTTGAAAACATCAAGGATTTGCCGGCCAACGCCGGGGTGTTCAACATGACTCCCGCCGACCATTCCGGGCTGGACAAGCGTGCCCGCGTCATCGTGAAGATCCAGGACGAGAAGTGGGTTCTGGACAAGGCAGAGCAGTAATCAGCGGATGCCCTGGGCCGAGTCGACGCGATCGACAGTGTCGCGCGCAGCCCTTGTCGCCCATGAAGGCGGGAATCATCTGAAGTAGGGCCCGCCAGTCCCAGGCCGCCGGTGTGCAGCACATTTGCTGCGCACTGGCGGCTTTTTTATTGCCGAAATTCCTAATATATTAAAGAATGAGTGGAAATTCATAGGCAGTCAGATGCTTTTCGAAGCGCAAAATAAATATTAAAGCCCAGTATTTACAAGGTGTTATAAAAATATCAAGCCGGGGCGCCATTGTTTGCAATGTACCCTATTTAGGGTATGGAAAAATCCACGCTTGGCACTATACTTTGCAGGAAGGGACGCGGACGTTTACCGCCGCAAGCTCGTAAAGCTAGGAGACAAAAATGTTCTTGAAAAATACTTGGTATGTGGCCGGCTGGTCGCACGAAGTCACGGATCAGTCGCTGTTTTCACGCACTATCATAGGCGTGCCCGTGGTGATGTGGCGCGACGCCCAGGGCAAGGTTACGGCCTTGCCCGACCGCTGTCCGCATCGCGGCGCGCCTTTGTCCAAGGGGCGCCTTGAAGAGGGCGCGTTGCGCTGCATGTACCATGGCATGATGTTCAACGGCCAGGGCGCCTGTATTCATATTCCGGGGCAAGAGCGCATTCCTCCGGGCGCCGATCTGCCTACCTTTCCGGTGGTCGAGCGCAATAAATGGCTCTGGATATGGATGGGCGAGGCCGACAAGGCCGACCCCAGTCTTATTCCCGACACCTATTGGCTGGACAGTCCCGACTGGCGCTATAAACCCGACTACATGCGCTACAACGTGGACTACCTGTTGATTGCCGACAATCTGCTGGACTTTTCCCACCTGCCTTTCGTGCACGAGAAAACGCTGGGCGGCAGCAGCGACTACGCCAATATGCGCGCCGACGTAAAGCGGCTAAGCCAGGGCTTGCGGATAGAACGCTGGCACATGGATGCGCCGCCCGCCCCATTTGTGAAGAACCTTACCAACTGGACGCAAAATGTCGACCGCTGGAATATGTACGATTTTGTCGTGCCCGGCGTACTGCTTATGGATTCAGGCAGTGCGCCCGCGGGGTCGGGGGCGCGCGAAGGCAATCGCCAGGGGGCGGTCGAGTTCCGCAGCGCCCAGGCCTTGACTCCCGAAACGGAAACCAGCACGCATTATTTCTTTTCTCAGGCGCACAACTTTGCGCTGGACGACCCCAGCGTCACCGAGAAGCTGCATGCAACCTTGCTGGCAGGCTTCAACGAAGACTGGGACATGATCCATGCGCAGTTCCATACCTTGTCGCTGGATCCGGGCTTCAAGATGATGCCGCTTAATGTCGATAACGCCCTGGGAAATTTCCGCGCCCTCATGGCCAAGCTTATTTCCACTGAACAGACGCAGTTGTCCCGCGCCGCCTAGCGCGCCGGCTGCCGGCCCGTGCATGCCGAAGCGGCCGGCTGCGGCACCAAGCCGCCACATTCGATTTAGGAGTTCGATTATGTCTTTACCTTCCGCACCCGTTCTGCAGGCCTTGAAGAAAAGCGCCTCGACCATGGCCAACCGCAACACGCCCTTTGTGTATAACGAATGGTATGTGGCTGCCTTCGGCAGCGAAGTCACGCGCGAGCTGCTGCCGCGCACGCTGCTGGACAAGCGCGTGGTGCTGTTTCGCACAGAAGGCGGCGAACCCGTGGCGCTGTCCGACCGCTGCGCGCACCGCGCTTATCCGTTGTCTTTGGGCGCGCTGGAAGGCGATACCCTGGTTTGCGGCTATCACGGCTTTCGCTTCAATACCGAAGGCGACTGCATTGAAGTGCCTTCGGCCGCCAAGTGCCCGAAAGGCATCGGCGTAGCCCGTTACGCGGTGCTCGAGCGCGGCCCCTTGGTATGGATCTGGATGGGCGACCCCGATCAGGCCGACGAGTCGCGCCTGCCCGAGCAAGAGTGGCTGTCGGCTTCCGACTGGGAAAAGTCCAGCGGCTACTTCGACTTGCAGTCCAACTATGTCAGCATGCACGAGAACTTGCTGGACCTTACGCATTTGTCGTACCTGCATGCCAATACATTTGGTACGCCCGACTACGCCAAGGCGGCATTCAAGTCCGAGGTCGGCGATGGGCACTTTGTGTTGTATCGCGACGTCGTGCCAACCACGCTGCCGCCGCTGTGGGCCAAGCCTACGGGCCTGGAGGGCTGTACGACTGCCGCGCGCATTGTGAAGTCCGAATTCAAGTCGCCGGCGTTTCACCAGGTAAGCGTGCGCTTCTACGATAACGCGCTGCCCGAAGAGCAGCGCACGGTTTCGCAGATCAGGACAGCGCATATTCTTACCCCGCAAACGCACTCCACCTGCCATTATTTCATTGTCCATGGCCGCGACTTCGGCCAGGACGACGACAGCATTACGCAATTCATGCACGAGAACCTGTTCGAGGCTTTCAATGAAGACGTGGATGGCATGGCGGCCCTGGAACAAGTGTGGCAAACGACCGATCCCGACGAGATGTACGAGTTCTCGGTGGGCGCGGACGGCCCTTCGGTTGCAATGCGGCGCTACCTGAAGCAGCGGGCCGACGATGAAAGCGCTGCGCGCGATACGCTGCTTGCAGCGGCGCCGCGCGTTGTGCCTATTCGCGGCACGGAAACCGCCTGAGCGCTTCATGAGCGCGCGTGCGCCGTATCAGGCGCTTAGCCGCCTGGTCGGCAGCATTGGCGGCGAAGGCTTTGCCGCGGCCGCCTTTGCGCTGGTGCACGAGGCGGTAGGGGCCGACCATATCGTGGCGCACCTGGCCGGGCCGCAGCAAATACGCGGCCTGTTCACGCAGGGGCTGTTGTCGGCGCGCATTGCCAATACTATTAACCAGCGCTACCTGGAACGCTACCATATGCTTGATAAAAGCGTGGCTTCGTTTCGCGGGCTGGGCGAAAACGAGGCCGTGGTGACGCGCTTCGACCAGCGCCTGAATGCCTCCCCCACCTACAGCGCTTATTTTTTCGAACGCACCGGCCTGTGCGACAAGTTGTCGGTGGTCAGCAACCGCGACGAAGGCATGGCGTTTTGCAATCTGTACCGGCTTAATGCCTCGGGCCCTTTCAGCAAGCAGGAGTTTCTTCAGGCCCAGGCGCTGGCGCCGGTCTTGATGGCCGCGGTGTGGCAGCATGTGGACCGTATCGGACAGGCCAGCCTGCCCATTGTGAAGCTGCCGCCGGGCTTCGAGGCGCAAGAGCAGCGGGCTTTGCGCTCATTGTCGCGGCGCGAGATGCAGGTGTGCCAGCGCCTGCTGGCCGGAGCCAGCAACGAAGGCGTTGCCCTGGACTTATCTATCAGCATTCATACTGCCAGGACGCTGCGCAAGCGCGTTTATAAAAAGCTGCAGGTCAATTCGCTAAGCGACTTGTTTGCCAAATACCTGAACGCCATGTCGGCGGTCGTCAGCGGCGGGTCGTGAAGCGCGGCGGAATTAAACGCCGCCTATCGCCATGTATTTCAATTCCATATAGTCGTCCAGGCCGTGGCGCGAGCCTTCGCGGCCCAGGCCGGAATTCTTGATGCCGCCGAAAGGCGCGACTTCGGTGGAGATCATGCCGGTGTTGACACCCACCATGCCGTATTCCAGCGCTTCTGAAACACGCCATTGGCGTGCGGAATCCTTGGTGTACAGATAGGCGGCCAGGCCGAATTCCGTGTCGTTGGCCATGGCAATGGCCTGCTGTTCGTCTTCAAAACGGAACAGCGGGGCGACGGGCCCGAAGATTTCCTGCTTGGCCACGTCCATCTGGGGCGTTACGCCTGTCAGCACGGTGGGCTGGAACCATTGGCCGCCCAAGGCGTGGCGGCCGCCGCCGACAGCGACCTGGCCGCCCTTGGCCTTGACGTCGGCTATCAGGCGCTCGGCTTTTTGCATTGCCGCTTCGTTGATAAGCGGGCCCTGGACCACGCCGGCCTCCAGGCCGTTGCCCACTTTCATTTGCCCGGCGGCTTCAGCCAGTTTTTTGGCAAAGGCGTCGTAGATGCCCGCTTGCACCAGGAAGCGGTTGGTGCAAACGCAGGTCTGGCCGGAGTTGCGGTATTTGGAGGCGATGGCGCCCTGGACGGCTGCGTCGACATCGGCATCGTCGAAGACGATGAAGGGTGCGTTGCCGCCCAGTTCAAGCGAAAGCTTTTTCAGGGTGGGCGCGCATTGCGCCATCAGCAGGCGGCCGACTTCGGTTGAACCGGTGAACGAGAGCTTGCGTACGATGGGGTTGGAGGTAAGCTCGCCGCCGATGGCGCGCGGGTCGCCCGTAACCACATTGAAGACGCCGGCCGGAATGCCGGCGCGGCCGGCCAGTTCGGCCAGCGCCAGGGCCGAAAGCGGTGTCAGTTCGGCCGGCTTGACGACCATGGTGCAGCCGGCGGCCAAGGCGGGCGCGGCTTTGCGGGTAATCATGGCGGCCGGGAAGTTCCATGGCGTAATGGCGGCGCAAACGCCGATGGGTTGCTTCAGCACCACCAGGCGGCGGTCGCTGAACGGCGAAGGAATGACTTCACCGTAGGCCCGCTTGCCTTCTTCGGCAAACCATTCGATGAAAGAGGCGGCATAGCCGATTTCACCGCGCGACTCGGCCAGCGGCTTGCCTTGTTCCAGCGTCATCAGGCGGGCCAGGTCTTCTTTGTGCTGCAGCAGCAGCTGAAACCATTTTTGCAGGATGCGCGAGCGCTCGGCGGCGGTCTTGGCCTTCCAGGCCGGCAGGGCCTGCTCGGCGGCCAGGATGGCGCGCCGCGTTTCGGCGGCGCCGGCCATGGGCACGGTGGCAATGGTTTCGCCTGTGGCGGGGTCCAGTACATCCAGCGTGGCGCCGCTGTCGGCGTCCTGCCATTGGCCGTCAATATAGCTTTGCTGGCGATAAAGGGTGGGGTCGGCGAGCTTGGGGTTGTACGCTTGCATGATGTCTAGTATCCAGTTCCAGCCACCCGGACCGACGGGCGGACAGTGTTAAGCAGCTTGGTCGCGGCGCTGCGCAGCAGGCCGGTGTCTGCGCCCAGGGCCAGGAAATTGGCGCCGCTGGCCTGGTATGGAGCGGCCAGCGCCGGGTCGGCGCAGAACACGCCCGCGGCTTTGCCGTGGCTGGTAATGCGCTTGAGCCCCTGTTCGATGGCGGCCTTGACTTCGGGGTGCCCCGGCTGGCCCAGGTGGCCCATGGAAGCTGCCAAGTCCGAGGGCCCCAGGAAAACCGCATCAACGCCTTCCACCTGGGCGATCTCGTCCAGGTTTTGCAGCGCGGTGCGCGATTCGATTTGCACGATCAGGCAGGTGTTGGCTTCGACCTGGGCGAAATAGTCGGGCACGGCATTCCAGCGTGCGCCGCGTTCCAGGCCAGTACCCACACCGCGTATGCCTTTGGGCGGGTAGTGCATGGCGCTGACCACGGCGCGGGCCTGTTCGGCATTATCTACCATGGGCACCAGCAGGGTTTGCACGCCCACGCCCAGAAGCTGCTTGATCAGCGCGGCGTCGTGGTTGGCGGGGCGCACCAGGCATTGCACCGGATAGGCCGCCATGGCTTGCAGCTGGGCTTGCACCGCGCGCACATCGTTGGGTCCGTGCTCAGCATCGATAAGCAGGAAGTCGAAGCCGCAGGTGGCCAGGATTTCCGCGCTGATCGGGTTGGCCAGCCCCAGGAATAGGCCGACCTGCGCCTGGCGTTGCGAAAGCGCTTGTTTGAATGTATTGCGGGGCATGTCCATGTTCGGGGTTCCTGCGTATGACTATTAGTTTAGTTGTTATTAAACGAAGCGAAAGGCAATCTGGCCCAGCTTGCCGTAATCGGCCTGGAATGTGTCGCCCTGCGCGCCGCTGACGGGGCGCGTGAACGAGCCGCCCAACACGACGTCGCCGGCATTGAGCTGTTCGCCGTAAGGGGCTATTTTATTGGCAAGCCAGGCTACCCCGTTGGCTGGGTGGTTGAGCACCCCGGCGGCCAGCCCGGTTTCTTCGATGACGCCGTTGCGGTAAAGCATGGCGCCGACCCAGCGCATATCCACGCTGTCGGGCCGTACCGGCAGCCCGCCGGTGACGATGCCGGCGTTGGCGGCAAAGTCGGAAATCGTGTCGAAGACTTTGCGCGGCGCCTTGGTGTCGCGGTCGAACTGTTCGATGCGGGCGTCGATGATTTCCAGCGCGGGAGTGATGTATTCGGTGGCGGCCAGCACATCGAACACGGTAACGCCTGGGCCCTTCAGCGGCTTGCCCAGCACGAAGGCCAGCTCGACCTCGACGCGCGGCGCAATGAAGCGCGTGAACGGGATGTCGCTGCCTTGCTCGAAGAACATATCGTCCAGCAAGGGCGCGTAGTCCGGTTCCGTTATTTGCGAGGATTGCTGCATGGCGCGCGAGGTCAGGCCGATTTTGCGGCCCTTGATGACACGCCCCTCGGCCAGCTTGAGCCTGACCCATTCGCGCTGGATGGCATAGCCGTCTTCGATGGTCATCTCGGGATGGGCTTGCGAGAAGTGCCGTACCTGGGTGCGGTCTTTTTCGGCCTGGTGCAGTTGCAGGGCCAGGTCCTGTATGGTTTTCAGAGGTAGCATGCTTTTGTCTTGAGGTTATTTTTTGTCTTGCGCGGCGCGAAAGCGTGCGTGCAGATTATTGTGCTTCCAGGTGCCGGCTTCGCTGAATTCGCCGATTTCCAGCGACAGCGCCAGGCCGGTTTGCCCATAGATCTGCGCGAAATGTTCTTTCATGATTTCGAACAAGGCGTCGCCGGTGCTGGTTTTGGTTTGTTCGCTGCGCCCGGCCCCTATCTTGAATGACGCATGGACAAAGGCGGCTTCGATCGTGCCGTCGCCGATGCAATAGTCTTCGGTGGGGTAGGCCCGCACCCGGATGCCGCCTATGGGGTAGACGGCCTTGCCGTCGGCCTGCTGGGCGATAAGGCAGCGCGCCAGCTTGGCGCACAGGCCCTTCATGTCGGCGTTGGGGCGGATATTGGCGGTGTATTCCAGGGTAAGGTGCGGCATGGCGTTCAGGCTGTGGCGGTTTTCAGGGGGGTAACGGGAAAGATGGCATTGATTTGCCCCGTGCCCGAACTGCCGAAGTAGGGCGTAATGATTTCCACGCCTTGGTCGTAGTCTTTGCCGCCCAGCAGTCCCAGCAGCATGGCGGTGTCGTGCATGCCGCCTTCGCCCCAGCATTTTTCGTTGTACATGGGCAGCATGTCGATGAAGGTGCCCCAGTCGCCTTGCTTCCACATCTCGACCACTTCGTGGTCGACCTTTTCAAGGAAGGGGCTGTAGACCTTGTGCATGAATTGGGGCGCAGTGCCATTGGTGGCGAAGTGGTGCGACAAAGAGCCGCTGGCGAATACGGCAACCGTGCCATCGTAGCGCTCTTCGATGGCCTTGCGTACAGCCAGGCCGAAGCGCGCGCTTTCTTCCAGGCTATGCCACATGCACCAGCCCGAAACGCCCACCACCTTGAAATGCTGGTCGGCATTCATGTAGCGCATGGGAACCAGGGTGCCGTACTCCAGTTCCAGCGTGGTGTCGCGGTGGGCCCGCGCGACCACGCCCATTTCGTTGGAGGTATCGGCAATGATTTGGCCCAGTTCGGGGTTGCCCGGGTATTCGTAGGGCAGGTTCTTGATGAAGTGCGGCAGCTCGTTGCTGGTATATACGCCCTTGAAGTGCGGTGCGCAATTGATGTGGTATTCGGAATTGACCAGCCAGTGCACATCGAACACCACGATGGTGTCCACGCCCAGTTCGCGGCAGCGCCGGCCGATTTCGTAGTGGCCGTCGATGGCGGCCTGGCGGCACCCTTTGTGGGGGCCGTCCAGTTCCGATAAGTACATTGACGGAACGTGGGTGATTTTTGCTGCCAGAGCCAGTTTGCCCATGATATGCCTCTAAAAATTTTAACCAAAGCGCGCTTATGCCACTTTTATATCAAACCTAAGCGCGTTTTATCTTCACATCTGCGCTTGAGTTGAACATGGAATTAAACGCCCCAGCGCGGAATCGGGTGGCTGCCGTACGACAGGCATACGTTCTTGGCCTCGGCGAAGACTTCGAAGCTGTAATGGTTGCCTTCGCGGCCGGTGCCCGAAGCCTTGACGCCGCCGAAGGGCTGGCGCAGGTCGCGTACGTTCTGGCTGTTGACGAACACCATGCCGGCTTCGACGCCGCGCGCCATGCGAAGGGCGCGGCCGGTGTTTTCGGTCCAGATGTATGAAGACAAGCCGTACTGCGTGTCGTTGGCAATGCGCAATGCGTCCGCTTCGGTTTCGAAGGGAATCAGGCAGGGCACCGGCCCGAAGATTTCGTCCTGGGCGATTTGCATGCGGTTGTCGACATCGGCGAATACCGTGGGCTGGATCCAGTTGCCGTTCTTCAGGTGGTCGGGCACTTCGGGCGTGCCGCCGCCGAACACAACGCGGGCGCCTTCTTTCTTGCCCAGTTCGATGTAGTGCGCCACTTTTTGCTGGTGGGCGCGGCTGATCATGGGGCCGACAATGGTGTTGGGGTCGAGCGGGTCGCCGACCGTCAGGCGCGCGGCGCGGGCGGCATAGTCGGCGACGAACTTGTCGTAAATGCCGCGCTGGACCAGGATGCGCGAACCGGCAGTGCAGCGTTCGCCGTTGTTGGAGAAGATCATGAACAGCGCGGCGTCCAGGGCGCGTTCGTAGTCGGCGTCGTCGAACACGACAAAGGGCGACTTGCCGCCCAGTTCCATCGAGAACTTTTTAAGCCCGGCCTGTTGCACGATGCGGTTGCCGGTAAGCGTGCTGCCGGTGAACGAAATGGCGCGCACGTCGGGGTGGCGGATAAGCGGTTCACCTGCTTCCTGGCCGTAGCCGTGCACAATATTGAATACGCCGGCGGGGATGCCGGCTTCAAGCACCAGTTCGCCCAGGCGGGTGGCTGTCAGGGGCGAAAGCTCGGACATCTTCATGACGGCGGTATTGCCCAACGCCAGGCAGGGCGCGGTTTTCCAGGTGGCCGTCATGAACGGCACGTTCCAGGGCGAAATAAGCGCGCAGACGCCGACGGGATTCCACATGGTGTAGTTCAGGTGGCCGGTGTCGGACTGATAGCTTTCGCCGTCCATGTGGGCGGCGATCTCGGCAAAGAAATGGAAATTGTCGGCGGCGCGCGGAATGAGCGCCTTTTTGGTCTGGCCGATGACCTGGCCGGTGTCGCGGGTTTCCATTTCGGCCAGCTCGGGCACGTTCTGGGTGATCAGTTCGCCCAGCTTGCGCATCAGCTTGGCGCGCTCGGCGGCGGGTTTGCCGGCCCAGCCCGGAAAGGCTTCTTTGGCGGCCTGCACGGCCGCGTTGACTTCGGCTTCGCCGCCACGCGCGACTTCGGCCAGGACTTCGTTGTTGGACGGGTTCAGCGTTTCGAAAACTTCTTTGCTTTCAACTTGCTTGCCGTTAATGAGATGTTTGATCATGCTTAGCTGCCAGTCAGATGTTGCGGTTCAGATAATCCTGGTCGTCGATCAGTGTATTGACCAGGCGTCCCACGTTTTCGATTTCAGTAACGATGACGTCGCCGGCGACGACATTGACCAAGCCTTCGGGCGTTCCGGTCAGGATGATGTCGCCGGGCGACAGCGTCATGATGGCGGACAAGTATTCGACCAGCCAGGGAATGCTGAACACCATGTCGCTGGTAGTGCCCTGTTGGGTAATTTTACCGTTGACCGAGGTGCTAAGGCGCAAATCCATGGGGTCGGCGATGTCGGCGGCGTCGACCAGCCATGGGCCCAGCGGTGTGCAGGCGTCGCGGTTCTTGACGCGCAGGTTGGGGCGGTAATAGTTTTCGAGGTAGTCGCGTATGGCGTAGTCGTTGGCTACGGTATAGCCGGCAATGTAGTCGTAGGCGTCTTCCTGCTTGACGTTCTTGGCGGTTTTGCCGATAACCACGGCCAGCTCGCACTCGTAGTGCATGTAGTCGGCGCTGGCGGGGCGGGGTGTAAAGGCGTTATGCCCGACCAGGGCGTTAGGGCCCTTCAGGAAGACCAGCGGCTGTTCGGGGGCTTTGAAGGCCAATTCGCGGGCGTGGTCGGCGTAGTTCAGGCCCAGGGCAAAGATGGTGCCTGGCTCGATGGGCGGCAGCCACTGGACTTTGTCTTGGGCCAGCTTTGTGCCGTCGGCAAGGACGACACTGCCGTCCTGGTCGGCGTGTACCTGGTGGACGGCGCCATTGATGAATATGCGGCCTCGTTTCATGCGGCGCTCCCTGCTTCGGAGTGAATGGAAAATTCCAGCTGGCCTACGCCGGCTATGCTGATCTTGACGGTGTCGCCGGGCGCGGCGGTGGGAGCCTGCCACTTCACGCCGACCAGCAGCACATCGCCGGGGTTCAGGGTCATGAACTCGCTGACGTCGCGCAGCAATTCCGGCACGCTGCGGACCAGTTCGTCAAGACCCCACTGGCCGACTTGCTTGCCATTGACGAAGGTGTGGACTTGCAGCGCGCGGGCGTCCTGTACACCGCCGGCGGCTGCGATTTCGCCGGCAAATACGCAAGAGCCGTCGAAGCACTTTTCGCGTATGGCGGGGCGGTAATAGCTGCTGTGGGGCAGGCTGAGGTCGGCAACGGCGACATAGCCTTGAACCGCGGCCAGCGCGTTTTCCAGCCCAAGGCGCGAGGCCGGCTGGCCGATGACGACGCCGACGGTCGCGCCGATTTCGACCTGGCTCGCGCCTTGCGGCAGGGCTACCCGAGCACCGTCGGGGCTTAGCGTATTGGCCGGTTTGATATACAGTATGGGGGCCTTGGGGGGCGCCTTGTACGGCGCTTCGTTCAGTTCGGCTCCGAGGCGTTCGACCGAGCCGCGGTCGTTCAGGACGACACCGTAGATGGTGCCCCGGATCGGCGCCGGTAAATTATTTGCGCGCATGGTCAGGTTTTGACCTCCATGTAAGTTTTTATTCAAATTAACTAATATGTTCTATAATTTAATTGCTAATATATTAGTTGTCAACGGAATCATGCAAATAGACTGCATGCCGGCCGCTCTGGCTTCTTCACGGATCTGAGGCAAGACAGGAAAACTATGGAAGAAACCCTGAAACACCGCAATCTGGCCCTGCTGCTGTTGCAGGCGCGCGAATGCGTCATGAGCAATTTCCGCCGTATCTTGAATCACCACGGGCTGACCGAGCAGCAATGGCGCGTCATCCGCGCAATCAGCGACAACGGCCAGGCCATGGAGCAATGGCAGATCTGCGCAACCTGCCATATTCTTAGCCCTAGCCTGGCAGGGGTATTGGCCCGCATGGAAGAAATGCAATTGGTCGAGCGCAACCGCGTCGACACCGACCAGCGTCGCATCCTGGTCTCGCTGACTTCCCGCAGCCGCGCTCTTATCCGCACGATCGCTCCGCTTATCGAGCAGCAGTATGCCAACCTGGAAGAGAATATCGGCGCCGACGCGGTGCGCAACCTGTATATGGCGCTGGACCTGTTCCTGGCCAACCAAAAAGGCCCCATCGACCTGGTAGACCTGCCGGAAGCCAGCAGGCGCGTGGCGGGGCGGTCGGCTCCACGCAAGCGTTCGGCCGGCGCGGGCGAGCAGTCCAAAAGCAAAAAAAACGGCGTGCCGGTTGATGCCTGATGAGCTCGGCCATACTCAATATCGACGTGGGCCGCACTTATGATCTTCGGCACGAAGATGTTGAAGTGCACTGCGAGATCTTGGGCCGCATGGCGGACTTCTTCGGGCGCAACATGGTGGCCCACCGCCATGCGCGCGTATTCCAGGTGCATTTGCTTGCGCGGGGCGAAGTCCATTTAAGACTGGACGATTCCTACTATCACGCCAAGGCGCCGCTGTTCTTCCTGACGCCGCCGTCGATGACCCACGCCTTTGTCATCAGCGACGACGCCGAAGGCTACGTGCTTTCGGTCCGCCAGAACGTGCTTTGGGATCTGTTCAGCGAGGAGCCCACCGGCTTGCTTGGCCAGCGCCTGAACCAGCCGCTGTGCATCGAGCTTCAGGGCGGCGATGCGGATGAGGCCAAGAGGCTGTTTGATTATTGCGGATTGATACGCACCGAGTTTGCCGCCAGCAATCCGGGGCGTGATTTGAACTTGCTGGCGTTGACGCGGCTGGGCTTTGTTTCGATGGCGCGCCTGGCTTCGTCGTCGGGGCCGTCGCCCAACCGGGCTTTGCGCCAGGTGGACGTGAAGATGTTCCAGGACTTCAACCAGCTTATCGAGGCGCATTTTCGCGAACACTGGCAACTTGCGCGCTACGCCGCTGAACTGAAGTTGACCGAAACGCGTCTAAACGACATATGCAGGCGGGTGGCCGATATTCCCTCAAAGCGCCTGGTGCATGACCGGGTTCTGCAAGAGGCCAAGCGGCTGCTGCTTTTTTCTTCGGCCTCGGTGACCGAAATCGCTTACGGCCTGGGCTTTGTTGATGTATCGTATTTCAGCCGTTTCTTTCGCAGGCATGCCAGGGCGGCCCCTGGCGAATGGCGCGAACAGGCCCAGGCCCGTACCCCATGAAAAGTACCAACGATTCCAGCTTACGTGCATTGGGCTTGGTGTAAAAAGGCGGCATTATCCTGCTATAGCCTTGTCTGACTGAACGCAAGTCAAGGACGGGACGCTAAAGATCAACCAGAATCAGGAGACATGCATGAAGCCCAGCGATCTACCCCACACTTATCCCGAAGACGTCCGCGCCGAGAAAAACCGCCCCTTTACCGGTGCCGAGTACCTGGAGTCGCTGCGTGACGGCCGTGAAATCTACATTTACGGCGACCGGGTTACCGATATAACCACGCATCCGGCGTTTCGTAATTCCGTGGCCACCATGGCCAGCCTGTACGACGCCTTGCACGACCCCAAGCACAAAGACGAACTATGCTGGGACACCGATACCGGCAACGGCGGCTACACCCACAAGTTCTTCCGCTTTGCCCGCAGCCCGCAAGAACTGCGCGAACAGCGCGACGCCATTGCGGCCTGGTCGCGCATGACCTACGGCTGGATGGGCCGCACGCCGGACTACAAGGCCGCCTTCGGCAGCGCCCTGGGCATCGTGCCCGAGTTCTACGGCAAGTTCGAAGGCAATGCGCGCACCTGGTACAAGCGTATTCAGGAAGCCTGCCTGTATTTGAACCACGCCATCGTCAATCCGCCCATCGACCGCAACAAGCCGGTCGACGAAGTGCGCGACGTCTATGTGTCGGTCGAGCGTGAAACCGAAGAAGGCATTTACGTCAGCGGCGCCAAGGTCGTCGCCACCGGTTCGGCGCTGACCCACTACAACTTCATCGGCCAGGGTTCGGCGGGCCTGCTGGGCGATAATACCGACCTGGCGCTGATGTTCATCGCGGGCATGAACACACCGGGCGTCAAGCTGGTTTGCCGCCCCTCGTACGAGCTGACCGCCGGCGCCATGGGTTCGCCTTTCGACTACCCTTTGTCCAGCCGTTTCGACGAAAACGACGCCATCCTGATTTTCGATAACGCCTTCATCCCTTGGGAAAACGTGCTTATCTATCGCGACATCGAGCGTTGCCGCAACTGGTTTCCGCACGCGGGCTTCGGCCGGCTTTTCCCCTTGCAGGCCTGCACCCGTTTTGCCGTCAAGCTGGACTTCATCAGCGGCCTGCTGGTCAAGGCGCTGAAGTGCACCGGCACCATGGATTTTCGCGGCGTGCAGACCGAAGTGGGCGAGGTCCTGGCCTGGCGCAATATGTTCTGGTCGTTGACCGAGGCCATGATAGGCAACGCCTACTCCTGGCATAACGACAGCTATGCGTCCTGCCAGGAGGCGCAGCATGCATACCGCGTCCTGGCGCCGCAGGTGTATCCCGCCATCAAGAAGGTCATTGAAGAAATCGTCGCCAGCGGCCTCATTTACCTGCCTTCCGGTGTACGCGACTTGAACAATCCGGCGCTCAATGATTATTTGTCGCGCTATGTGCGAGGCTCGGACGGCATCGACCACATTGAACGCATCAAGACCCTGAAGCTGCTGTGGGATGCAATCGGCACCGAGTTCGGGGGCCGCCACGAACTGTATGAAATCAACTATGCCGGCAACCAGGACGAGATCCGCCTGCAGTGCCTGCGCCATGCGCAAGGCTCTGGTACATTAGGCAAAATGACCGAACTGGTGGATAAGTGTCTGTCCGACTACGATCAAAACGGTTGGCTGGTTCCGCATCTGCACAATAACGACGACATCAATGTACTGGATCAGTTGCGCCAAAAATGACATTGCCCGCGTCGGGAGAATCTAATGGAAAACTGCGATAGCAAGCGCGGCGATTTTCGCAATGCCATGGCACGTTTGGGCGCGGCTGTCAGCATCGTTACCAGCAACGGGCAGGGCGGCCGTTGCGGGGTCACGGCAACCGCCGTGTGCTCTGTCACCGACACGCCGCCGACCTTGCTGGTTTGCATCAACCGCTCCAGCGCCATGAACGCCGTCTTCAAGGCCAACGGCAAGCTGTGCGTCAATGTGCTTTCGGCAGAACAGGAAGGCCTGGCGCGCGATTTTGCGGGAATGACCGGTATTCCCATGGAAGACCGGTTTGCCCAGCCTTGCTGGGCAGAGCCCGGGCACGGCCAGCCCATGCTTGAAGAGGCGCTGGCCAATTTGCAGGGGCGCATTATTCGCGCCGACGAACTGGGCACGCACACGGTCATGATAGTCGAGCTGGATACCATCGACCTGCATGCCCAGGGCGGCGACGGCCTGGTGTATTTCAGCCGCTTGTTCCACCGGGTTCCGGCCGCCGTGCCGGTTGCCGAGAATAACTGACGCCCTGTCTGGTTATGGCTGGCTGAATGAAGAACCCCGGCATACGCCGGGGTTTTTGACACTAGAGCGCAGGCTCGTTCGAGCCGTTTTTCTTTTTTACGTCCACCGGGTCGAAGTGGGTCATGACGTCAAGCACGTGCTCGTTGGCCATGACCTTGGCGCGCGCCTTGACGGCAATGGCATGGCCTTGCGCAATGGTCAGGGTGGCGTCCATTTCCAGGTCCACTTCCACCCAGATCATGTCGCCCAGTTTGCGGGTTTTCAGGTCGTGGATGCCTTGCACGCCAGGCGTGGAAAGCAAATGCTGGCGAATGCGGTTTTCGGTGTCGTCGTCCACGGCCCGGTCCATGAGGTCGCTGAACGAGTTGAAAAAGAACTTCCAGCCCATGCGCGCCACCATCAGGCCAACAATCAGGGCCGCCAGCGGGTCGGCCAGCGGAAAGCCGGCCAGGTTGGCGATAATGCCCAGCGCCACCACCAGCGACGAAGCCGCGTCCGAGCGGGCATGCCAGGCGTTGGCGATAAGCATGGAAGAGCGCACGCGCTCGCCCACGCGCAGCATGTAGCGGAACAGGCCTTCCTTGGCCGCCAGCGTAAACAGGGCGACGACCAGGGCTACGGTATGTACGGTGGGAATTTCCTCGGGGCTTTGCAGGCGGCTGAACGCCGTCCACAGCATGCCTATGCCAACCGAAAGCAGCAGGGCGCCGAGAATCAGCGAAGCGGCGTTTTCAAAGCGCAGGTGCCCGTACTGATGGTCGGCGTCGGGCGCCTTCTGGCTGTGCTTGTTGGCAACCAGCACCACGGCGTCGGACAGCAGGTCCGAAAAGGAGTGGATGGCGTCGGCCACCAGCGCCTGCGAATGCGCGAACAGGCCGATGGCAAGCTGTACGACGGTCAGGAATATATTGACCGCCACGCTGACCAGGGTACTGGTCCTGCCTGCTTGATGGCGTGCGGTGGGATCCTGGATTTTTTCCATCAGCTGATGCGCATGCCCGGCTGGGCGCCTTCCCAGGGCTCTAGAATGTACAGGCCCGAATCGACGCTGGCGTCGTTGTGGCTGGCGGCAAGCACCATGCCTTCGGACACGCCGAAACGCATTTTGCGGGGTGCCAGGTTGGCAACCACGACAGTCAGCTTGCCCACCAGGTCGGCGGGGCTGTATGCGGACTTGATGCCCGAAAACACCTGGCGATGGCGGCCTTCGCCCAGGTCCAGGCTAAGGCGCAGGAGCTTGTCCGATCCTTCGACCTCTTCGCACTGGACGATGCGGGCAATGCGCAGGTCCAGCTTGGCGAAGTCCTTGATGTCGATGGTGTCGGCAATGGGCTCGCCGCCCGGCTCGGGCAGGACTTCGGCCGGGGCTTCGAACAGGGCGTCGAGCAGTTTCGGGTCGACCCGCTGCATCAGGTGCTTGAACGGCGCAATCTGCGCGGGCAAGGTCTTGGCGTCGGCCCACTGGTAGGGGGCCGTGTCGCTGAACAGGCTTTGCGCCACGGTGGCGGCCAGTTCCGGCAGCACAGGGCTAAGCATGACCGTCAGGGCGCGAAAGCCCGCCAGCGCGCGTGAACAAACATCTTGCAATGCGGCTTTTTGTTCGTCGCCGGCCTGGGCGATGCCCTTGGCCATGACCCAGGGCTGGGCCGCATCGAAATCCTGGTTCAGGCGGTCGGCAAAGGCCATGATGCGCCGAATGGCGCGCCCATATTCGCGCAATTCGAAGTCGTTGCGCACGCTGTCGGCGGTTTCTTCGATGCCGGCCAACAGGGCCTGTGTGTCGCCCGCATAGGCCAGTTGGCCGTCGAAGTGCTTGCTGATGAAGTTGGCTGCACGGCTGGCAATATTGATGTACTTGCCAACCAGGTCGCTGTTGACCCGGGCGACGAAGTCGTCGGGATTGAAGTCCAGGTCTTCGACATGGGAATTGAGCTTGGCGGCAATGTAATAGCGCAGCCATTCCGGATTCATGCCGATGTCCAGGTAGCGCAGCGGCGAAATGCCCGTGCCGCGGCTCTTGGACATTTTTTCGCCGCTGACGGTGATGAAACCGTGCACATGCAGGCCGTCGGGCGTCTTGCGGCCCGAGAACTTCAGCATGGCCGGCCAGAACAGGGCGTGAAAATAAACAATGTCCTTGCCGATGAAGTGGAATTGCTCGGTATTGCCGTTGGGGTCCAGCAGCGCGTCGAAATCCAGCCCCTGCTTGGCGCAATAGGCCTTGAGCGAGGCCAGATAGCCTACGGGGGCGTCGAGCCAGACATAAAAATACTTGCCGGGCGCATCGGGGATTTCAATCCCGAAATAGGGCGCATCGCGGGAAATGTCCCAGTCGGCCAGATTGGCCTCGCTGCCGTCTTCGCTGGTGCCCAGCCATTCGCGCGTTTTGCCCAGCACTTCGCTTTGCAGCCGCTTGTGGCCGTGCTTGTCGCTGCCGGTGGTCCAGGCTTGCAGGAACTCCACGCAGCGCGGGTCGGACAGCTTGAAGAAAAAGTGTTCCGACGATTTCAGGACCGGGGTGGCGTTGCTAAGCGCGGAATACGGCTCAATCAGGTCGGTGGGCGAATAAACGGCCCCGCATACTTCGCAGGAGTCCCCGTACTGGTCTTTGCTGTGGCAAGTGGGGCATTCGCCCTTGATGTAGCGGTCGGCCAGGAACATGCCCTTGACCGGGTCGTAAAACTGTTCGACGTCGCGGCTGTAGATCAGGCCGGCCGCCTTCAGGCTTTTATAGATATCGTGCGACAGCTCGGTATTTTCGGGCGTGTCGGTGGAATGCCAATGGTCGAACCGGATATGAAAGCCATTCAGGTAGTGGGGGCGTTCGTTGGCGTAGCGCGCCACCAGTTCTTGTGGGGTAATGCCTTCAGCCTGCGCCTTGAGCATGATGGGCGCGCCGTGGGCGTCGTCGGCACCGACGAAATGCACTGTATGGCCGGACATGCGCATGGTACGAACCCAGATATCGGCCTGGATGTATTCCATGATGTGGCCAATATGAAAAGAGCCATTGGCGTAAGGCAGTGCGGTGGTGACGAATATCGTGCGCGACATGGATTATGCGTAAGTAAATGTAAAGTTATGTGGGAAGCCTGCACACGGGGCTGCCCGGTCCGCGGGAACCGGGCGTATGCAAAAAAAGTATCGGCCTATTGTAATGAATAGACCGAAAGTTTGGGGTTATGGAGGGCGCGCGGCCCGATCGAAGGGCCGTGATGCGCAAGCGCGGGCGTTTACCGCTACGGGATTTCGCGCATTTCGACGTCGACGACGTCTTTTTTATTGAATGCGCGGGAAGGCGTGGACGGCTTGCGTCTTTCTTCCCAGTAAGCCCGTACGCCAAAAGGGCGGCCCTTGATCCTGGCGACCACGTACAGTATGGCTACGGCAATAGCCGTGGAAGCCATGAAGACAAGCGCCATGATCATGCCGAATATAGCCAGCAACAGGAAAAGGGCGGCGCGAAGTATTTGATTAAATGTATTCATCTTGATATTGAGGCAAGCTCTGGCCGAAAATAGTTCCGTGAATCCGCTATCCTTTAGGCTGTACCATGAAGTTTTTCTTTACCCGAGGCAAAAAAATGAGTATCACCCCAGAACAATTGCGTACGGCGTTGGCCGACGTTGTAGACCCTAATACGAATAAAAAACTGGGGCCTATACTTAAAAACTGCGAACTACAGCTGGACGGAACAAGTCTTACCCTTACTTTAGCCCTCGGCTATCCTTTGCACAATGGCCTGGACGTGCTCAAGCAACGGATTGAAACAGCTCTGGCGGCGCACGGCGTAGTGCTGGCCAAGCTTGATTGCAAGCTGCATATCGTAACTCATGCGGTCCAGCATGGGCTTAAACCTTTGCCCAATGTGCGCAATATCATTGCCGTGGCCTCGGGCAAGGGCGGGGTCGGGAAAAGCACCACCGCCGTCAATATTGCCTTGGCCTTGCAAAGCCAGGGTGCCAAGGTGGGCATGCTCGACGCCGATATCTATGGTCCCAGCGTGCCCATGATGCTGGGTTTGTCGGGCAAGCCCGAAAGCCTGGACGGGAAAACCATGGAACCATTGGTCGGCCATGGGTTGCAGGCCAATTCCATCGGCTTTCTTATCAGCGACGACACGCCAACCATCTGGCGCGGCCCCATGGTAAGCCAGGCGCTGGAGCAATTGCTGCGCCAGACCAACTGGAAAGACCTGGACTACCTTATTATCGACATGCCCCCGGGCACCGGCGACATTGCCCTGACGCTGTCGCAGAAAGTGCCCGTGGCCGGCGCAGTCATCGTCTCTACCCCGCAGGACCTGGCTTTGGCCGATGCTCGCAAAGGGTTACGTATGTTTCAAAAAGTGGATGTCCCGGTGCTGGGAATTGTCGAAAATATGTCTATGCATATTTGTTCCAATTGCGGGCACGCCGAGCCCATCTTCGGCCAGAATGGCGGCCGCGACATGGCCGCCGAGTTCAACCTGCCGTGGCTGGGCGCGTTGCCGTTGGCAATGGACATTCGCACGCAAACCGACTCGGGCACTCCCAGCGTTGCGGCCGAGCCGAACGGGAAGATCGCGGGTCTTTATCAGGATATTGCCTGGAAGCTGGCTGTTCAAGTGTCCGCCTTGCCTGCCGATATGTCGGGCAAGATGCCTTCCGTCGTGGTGCGCCGATAAACCGCTCGATGAAGGGCGCCGCTTTCTGCCTTGCCCTTTCCTTGGGATGGTCCCAGGGGGTTTTTGCCGCCAAGCCGGAGGTCACCATTGACCCCGGCGGAGTGCCGCCGCAGGCCCTGCAGGCCATTGTGGGCGCCGTCGACGCGATCACTCGGCTGGCTGAAGACCAGGACGGCGGCGAAGTCTCCCGCCTGCGGCGCCGCGCGCGCGACGCCACTTTGTCGGCCCTGGAAACCCAAGGCTATTTTTCGGCCAAAGTCACACTGGAGGTCGGCGAGGATCCGCTGGGCGAAACCTGGGACATCACCATAGAGCCCGGCACGCTGACCCGGGTGGCCGACGTTGACCTGCGGTTCTCCGGGCAAATTGCACAGCCCGAATTCGCCGCGCGGCTCGACGCCTTGAAGCAGTCCTGGCCGCTTACCCGCGACATGCCTTTCATCAACGAACAATGGCACGATGCCAAGGGCGCACTGATCGACAAGGTCAGCAGCAAGGATTTTTACCTGGCACGGATGACCAAGTCGCAGGCCACGGTTCTTGCCGACGAGGCCAAGGCCGACCTGGAGGTGGCCATCGACAGCGGACCCCGGGTGCGCATGGGCGAAGTCGAGGTCATAGGACTGAAGCGGGTGCCGCGCGAACTGATCGACCGCTACGTGCGCTATGAGCCCGACGCTCCGTACGACCAGGAAAGACTGGATGAATGGCAGCAGGCTTTGCAAGCCACTTCCTTTTTCCGCGGCGCATCCGTTGCCCTGGATAGTTCGGCGGCCAAGCGCAAGACGCTGCCCAACGGCGAGGTCCAGATGCCTTTGCAGGTGCGGGTGTCCGAAGCGCCGGCCCGCCGCTTTTCCGCCTCTTTGGGCGTGGACAGCGACAACGGCGCGCGGGTCGAGGCCCTGTACCGGCACAACGTGGTTTATGGCCTGCCCATCTGGACGGAAACCGGGGTGGGCGTCGACAAAAACCGGCAACGGGCGTTTTTCGATGTGCATTTTGCGCCGACGGTCAACGGCTATAAAGACAGCGTGGGCCTGCTGGCCAACCATTCCGATATCGAGGGCGTGGATACCACCCGCGTTGGAGCAGGCTGGACCCGTACACAAGAGCGCAAGGCCGCAGGCGACAGCCGGGTCGAGTTCGAGACGCGATGGGGCATGGTGGCCGCGTATGACAAGACCCGTATCGAGGGCGCTGAAACCTACGAAGTGCCTTCTTTGGTCGGCACCTGGCAATGGCTGCGGCGCGATGTCAACGATAAATACGACCCGCGGGAAGGCAATCTGGTCGACCTGGGCCTGGGGGCGGGGGTGACCCTGGATCGCGGCGAAGGCTTTTACAAGTCGGGCGTGCGGGTGCAGCAGTGGTGGCCTATCGGCAAGCGCGACGTGCTGACGGTGCGCGCCGAGGTCGGCAAGGTCTGGTCCAAGACTTCGCGCCTGCCCGAGGACTTCGGTTATCGCACCGGGGGCGCGCGCACCATACGCGGCTACAAATATCAAAGCATAGGCCTTAGCCGGGGCAGCGCCACCATTGGCGCACCGGCCCTGGCGGTGGCCAGCGTGGAGTACATGCATTACTTTACCCAGCAACTGGGCATGAGCGTTTTCGTGGACGCCGGCGATGCCGCCGAGTCCTTTGGCCAGATGAAGCTGGCCGTGGGGTATGGCGTCGGGGCGCTGGTGCGCACGCCCGCGGGACCTTTTGAAGTCAGCCTGGCCTACGGCCAGCGCGACCGCAAGCTGCGCCTGCACTTTTCAATGGGGATAGCGTTTTGAGCCGGGTTACGCGCAGTCTGCGCGCAATCGCTCTGTGGTTGGGGCCGACCGTGGTCTTGCTGCTGGTTGCCGTGGTCAGTTTCGTGGTGTGGTGCGTGGGCACCGAGCCCGGCACGCGCTGGGCGCTGCGCACTGCCATGGAGCAGGTCCAGGGCGAAGCCCAAGGCATCGAAGGCACGATCTGGAAGGGGCTGCGCGTACAGCGCCTGGCCGTCAAGACGCCCGTGGTGGATATCCATTTGACCGACCTGAATTTGCAGGTCGATTGGCGCGAACTTTGGCAGCACCGGCTGCATGCGCGTGAAATTTCTGCCGGCAAGCTGTCCATCGATATCCTGCAGTCGGACCAGCCGCCGTCCGAGTCGCCATTCGCCATGCCGGCGTTGCCCGTTCAAGTGTTGCTGGATCGAGTCGCGCTGGGTCATCTTAGCCTGAGCCTTGGCGGCGAGCCGGTACTGCTGGACGTGCAGAATCTTCAGGCGGCCCTGAAGCTTTCCGACGAGAATGCGTCGCTGGTTTTTCAAAGCCTGGAGCTTGGCCGCGATAACATCCAGGCCGGCATCGAAGGCGAAGTCAAGGTTTTTAAATTGGCCGAGCCCTGGCCGTTGTCGGTCCATTTGAAGACCCGGGCTCAGAGCTCGCAGCCCGATTCCCTCTTGTGCTTGCGCCACTTCTTGCCCGACCTGCCGGTTCCGGACAAGAAAGCGGCCGTGCCCGTGAAGGCGGCGGCGCAACCGGTTGGCGATGCCGCCACCGACGCGGCAACCAAAGTGGCCGTCGATGCCGGCCCGGAAGACGGCGGCATTGTGCGGCTGGCGCAGCTTAGCGCCGCGTGCGCTGTGGACATGACGGCGGACCTGACCGGTTCACTGGACAACATGAGCCTGAAAGTGGCCGGCGACGGGCAGGACGTGCGCTTTAACGTAAGCGCCGAATTGCAGCCGCGCAAGGCGTTGCCTCTAAGTCAGGCCGACTTCAATATCCATCTGGTGGACGGCTCTTCCCTTAAAGGCGCTTTGAACGTGGACTCCGTCCCGGCCGATGGCGCCAGCCGCGACCACATTGTCAGTTCAATAGTGGCCGACAAGCTGAACCTGGCGATATTGATGGGGCCGGACATGCCTGGGGGGCTGCTTAGCGCCACGCTGGGCCTGGATGCGCAACTGCAGGACGGCAAGGACGTCTTGTCCGCGGCTTTGGCGCTGGATGTCGGCCAAGGTTCGCGCTGGAACGGTCAGCCTCTGTCGGGTCTGCTGAAGGCCGAGCTGATCAATACTTTGGCTGCCGCGCCGCCCGATCCGCAACGGCCTGATGCGCCCGAGCTATGGCAAGGCTTGCAGGTGTCGGACCTGGATATGGATTTGCGTCTGGGCGGCAACCGCCTTAAGGGCAAGGGGGCGCTGGGTGCCCCTGGAAGCGCACTGGACTTGACCGTCGCCGCGGCGCGCCTGGCCGATTTCTGGCCCGGCCTGCCTGGCGGGGTGCAGGCCCAGGCCCATTTGGCCGGCACGCTGGCCAAGCACGAGGCCAGGCTCAAGGCCGTGTATGCGCCGCAGGCGGGCAAGTCGCAAGAGCTGGGCAAGGGGCCGGTCCAGGCAAACATTGCGCTTGATGGCGGCTGGGACGCGCAAGCGCAGCCGCTGGGCTGGAAGGGGCGGGTGACGACGCTGGACGTAAGCCATATCGGCCTGGGCGTAAAGCTGCAATCGCCCGTGGCCGTGTCCTATGTGCCGCAAGCGCTTGCGCCGGCCTGGCAGTGGCAGGTGGGCGCCGCCACGCTGAATCTGGGCTTGCCTTTGAACCAGCGCGTGGCGATCCGCCATCTGGCTTCACAGGGGCGGGACGGTTCATGGGAAACGCGGGGATCCATCGACCGTCTGGCCGTGTCGCGGCGCCTGCTGCGCGAACTGCAAAAGATACTGGGCGTGGCCGATGCGGCCGACGACGGCCGCGGCGGCATCGTGGTGGCTCTGGACGAGCGCAACGAGCGCAAGGAAATCGTGTACGCCGCCGACTGGAACCTGAAGTTTGCCGGCGCGCTGGACGGCCAGGCGCACATCAAGCGCGTCTCGGGCGACCTTATCGTACCGGGCAACCCCGATTTCCCCTTGGGTTTGCAGACTTTTTCGGTGGATCTGACCGCCAAGCCGGAAGGCCCCGCGGTCAGCAGATTGACGGCCAAAATCAACGCGGCCACCGCCAAAATGGGTCGCGCCCAGGCAACGGCCAGCGCCTTGCTGCACAGTGCGCCCGGGGCCGGCTTTACGATGAACCCCAAAGACGTAAAAACAGTCGAGCTTGATGCCGAGATCAAGGATTTGGGCTGGCTTAGCCTTTTGGTAGGCGATGCCATGGACTTCGGCGGGTCGGTCCAGGCCAAGTTGTCTGCGCAAAGCCGTCCCAACGGCACATGGGCGACCAACGGCACGGTCAATGGGCAGGGCATTCGGGTGGTACGTATCGACGACGGTGTGCGGCTGCTGGACGGCACCCTGGCGGCGCATTTCGACGGCGACCGCTTCGTTCTGGACAGCCTGCGCTTTCCCGCCCGGCTGCGCGTTACCCCCAAAGAGTGGCGCACCGCCGAATGGGTTTCCAGCAACCCCGACGCCCGCGACGGCAGCCTGACGCTTACCGGCAGCTGGGATCTGGCTGAATCGGTCGGTGTGCTTGATATGGACTTGTACCGCTACCCCATCTTGCAGCGTTCCGACCGCTACGCCATGGTTACCGGCAAATTGCACGTGGATGCGCCTTCTCCGGCGATTTCCCTGTCGGGCAAGATTACCGCCGATGCGGGCTGGGTCGACCTGGACATGCTTAGCAGCGTGCCGGTGGTCGACAGCGATGTCGTGGTCTTGCGCAAGGGGCAAACCCAGAAGGCCAGTGCCCCCATGGATATTTCCATGGAGCTGGACGTGGACCTGGGCCCGCGGTTCTACATCACCGGCTATGGCGTGGATTCCGGCCTGGTCGGCAATATGCACATCAGCATGCAGGAAGGCAAGCTTACGGCCATGGGCGCGCTGCGTACCCGTGGCGGAGCGCTGGACGTATATGGCCAGCACTTGCAGTTAAGGCGCGGCAGCCTGACCTTCCAGGGAGACATTTCGAATCCGGTGCTAAGCATAGAGGCCTTGCGCACCGGTCTATCGGTGGAAGCCGGGGTGCGGGTGGCCGGCACGGCAAAGCGCCCGCGCATCGATCTGGTATCGTACCCGGATGTCAGCGATGTGCAAAAGCTGTCGTGGCTGCTGTTGGGACGAGGTCCGGACGATTCGGGCGGCGATGCCGCATTGCTGTTTTCCGTGGGCACGTCGCTGTTGACCGGCGGCGAACCCTTCTACCGCAAGTTCGGGCTGGATGAAATCAGCATGCGGTCGGGAACCCTGGGCAGCACCGGCAGTCTGCTGCCTGTCGAAAGCGTGGTTCGCGGCCTGGACAGCGGCACCAGCGACATCGAACGCAAGTTTGTCGTCGCCAGCAAGAACTTGTCCGAAGGCCTTACCGTCAGCCTGGAGCAGGCCTTGTCCGAAACCGGGACGGTGGGCCGCCTGAGCTATCAGCTGGCCCGCGGCCTGTCGGCTGACCTTAGCGTGGGAACGGTTACCGGCATTGCCTTGATTTACAGAACCATCTTCCGGGATTAAGCGTGGACCAGGCGCAGGCCGGTCCTTCATTTTTTCTTTTGGGCCGGTTTGCCGCCCATTCATTCTGGGTAAGCGATAAAATAGGCGCCCACGAAATAAGGTTGAGTTATGAGCATTAAAAGTGATCGCTGGATTCGACGCGTTGCGCAAGCCCAAGGCATGATCGAGCCCTTCGAGGCGGGGCAGGTGCGCAGCACCGAAAAAGGACGCATTGTCAGCTATGGCACCAGCAGCTACGGCTACGATGTGCGCTGCGCCGACGAGTTCAAGATATTTACCAATATCAACTCCACCATCGTGGACCCCAAGGCTTTCGACGAAAAATCCTTCGTCGACTTCAAGGGCGACGTCTGCATTATTCCGCCCAATTCATTTGCGCTGGCGCGCACGGTCGAATACTTTCGCATTCCGCGCAGCGTGCTGACCATTTGCCTGGGCAAAAGCACTTATGCGCGCTGCGGCATTATCGTGAACGTCACTCCGCTTGAACCCGAGTGGGAAGGCCACGTCACGCTTGAATTTTCCAACACGACCCCGCTGCCCGCCAAGATCTACGCGGGCGAAGGCTGCGCACAAATGCTGTTTTTTGAAAGCGACGAGGTTTGCGAAACTTCGTACCGCGATCGCGGCGGCAAGTATCAGGGCCAGCAAGGCGTGACCTTGCCCCGTACCTAGGAGTTATTGGTATGAAATTTCGTTTTCCCATCGTTATCATCGACGAAGACTACCGTTCCGAGAACGCTTCGGGGCTGGGTATTCGCGCGCTGGCCGCCGCCCTCGAGACCGAGGGCGTCGAAGTGCTGGGCGTGACCAGCTATGGCGACCTTAGTTCGTTTGCGCAGCAGCAAAGCCGGGCCAGCGCCTTTATTTTGTCGATCGACGATGAGGAGTTCGACGTCGACTCGCCCGAAGACGTGGCCAACGCCATCAAGAACCTGCGTTCTTTCATTGGCGAGCTGCGCTTTCGCAACGAAGACATCCCCATTTACCTGTACGGCGAAACCCGCACTTCGCAGCATATTCCCAACGATATTCTGCGCGAGCTGCACGGCTTTATCCATATGTTCGAAGATACGCCCGAATTCGTGGCGCGCCATATCATCCGAGAAGCGCGTGCGTATCTGGACAGCCTGGCGCCGCCGTTTTTTCGCGAACTGGTCAAGTACGCTTCAGACGGTTCGTATTCGTGGCACTGCCCGGGGCACTCGGGCGGCGTGGCCTTCCTGAAAAGCCCGGTGGGGCAGATGTTCCATCAGTTTTTCGGTGAAAACATGCTGCGTGCCGACGTCTGCAACGCCGTCGACGAGCTGGGCCAGTTGCTGGACCACACAGGGCCGGTGGCCGAGTCCGAACTGAACGCCGCACGCATCTTCAACGCCGATCATTGCTTTTTCGTGACCAACGGCACGTCTACCTCGAACAAGATCGTGTGGCACGCCAACGTGGCCATGGACGACGTCGTGGTGGTCGACCGCAATTGCCACAAGTCCATCCTGCACGCCATCACCATGACGGGCGCCATCCCTGTATTCCTGCGCCCCACGCGCAACCATCTGGGCATTATCGGCCCCATTCCGCTCGAGGAATTCGAGCCGGAAAGCATTTTGCGCAAGATCGAAGCCAATCCGTTTGCCAGCAAGCTCAAGAACAAAAAGCCGCGCATTCTTACGCTGACGCAAAGCACGTACGACGGCATTAGCTACAACGTGGAAATGATCAAGGAAAAGCTGGGTTCGGAAATCGATACCCTGCACTTTGACGAAGCCTGGATTCCGCACGCGCCGTTCCACGAGTTCTATACCTCCATGCACGCCATCGGCAAGAACCGCCCGCGCAGCGAGGATGCCCTGGTTTTTGTTACGCACTCCATCCATAAATTGCTGGCAGGCTTGTCGCAGGCCTCGCAAATTACGGTGCAGGACTCCCAGTCGCGCAAGCTCGACCGCAATGTGTTCAACGAGGCCTACCTCATGCACACATCCACTTCGCCGCAGTACGCCATTATTGCGTCCTGCGACGTGGCGGCGGCCATGATGGAACCGCCCGGCGGCACGGCCCTGGTGGAAGAAAGCATCAGCGAAGCCATGGACTTTCGCCGCGCCATGCGCAAGGTCGAATCCGAGTACGGCAAGAACGACTGGTGGTTCAAGGTATGGGGGCCCAATCGCCTGGCGGCCGACGGTATCGGCAATCGCGACGACTGGCTGCTGGAGGCCAACGACGAATGGCACGGCTTTGGCGACCTGGCTTCCGGCTTCAACATGCTGGATCCCATCAAGGCCACGGTCGTTACGCCGGGCCTGGATATTTCGGGCACGTTCGCCGAAACCGGCATTCCGGCGGCGCTGGTTTCCAAGTACCTGGCCGAGCATGGCGTGGTCATCGAAAAAACCGGGCTGTATTCGTTCTTCATCATGTTCACCATCGGCATTACCAAAGGCCGCTGGAACACGCTGCTGACCGCGTTGCAGCAGTTCAAGGACGACTACGACCGCAACCACCCCATGTGGCGCATTTTGCCGGACTTCTGCAAAGTGCATAAGCGCTACGAGAAAATGGGCTTGCGCGACCTGTGCCAGGAAATCCACGAAGCCTACCGGGCCCACGACGTGGCGCGCCTGACCACCGAGATGTATTTAAGCGACATGGTGCCCGCCATGAAGCCGTCGGACGCCTACGCCCGGATGGCGCACCGCGAGGTCGAGCGCGTTGCCATCGACGACCTGGAGGGCCGTGTGACCGGCGTCTTGCTGACCCCATATCCACCCGGCATTCCGCTGTTGATTCCCGGTGAACGCTTCAACCAGCGCATTATTCATTACCTGCAGTTTGCACGCGAGTTCAATCTGCGCTTTCCCGGTTTTGAAACCGATGTGCATGGCCTGGCCAAGGACATCGGCCCTGACGGGCAGGTACGCTCTTACGTTGACTGCATACGCGAAGATTAGCGCGTGGTGACTGGCGTTTTCGATGCGGCGGTGATAGGCGCCGGGGCCGCCGGCATGATGGCGGCGGCGCAAGCCGGCCAGCGCGGCCTGCGCGTGGTGCTGCTGGACCACGCCGAAAAGCTGGGAGAGAAGATCCGGATATCGGGCGGCGGGCGCTGCAACTTTACCAATATCGGCACGACGCCCGCCAATTTCTTTTCGCAGAATCCCAATTTCTGCCGCTCGGCGCTGGCCGCCTATACCCCGCGCGATTTCATTGGGCTGGTCGAGCGCCACGGCATAAGCTGGCACGAAAAACATCGGGGCCAGCTTTTTTGCGACGACTCCAGCGAATCCATCATTGCCATGCTCAGGCGCGAATGCGATGCGGGCAAGGTGGCCTGGCGCATGGCTTGCACGATCAAGTCGCTGACGCGGCAGGCCGACGACTTTCGCCTTGACACTTCCCAGGGCGAAATCCGCGCGCGGCAAGTCGTCCTGGCCACGGGCGGCATGGCAATCCCGCAATTGGGCGCAACCGACTTTGCGCTGGGGATGGCGCGCCAGTTTGGACTGAAGGTGGTGGAACCACGCCCGGCGCTCGTGCCGCTGACCTTCGACGCCCAGCAATGGGCGCCGTTCGGGTTATTGAGCGGCATAGCGCTGGAAGCCGCCGTACGCTGCGGCAGCGGAAAGAGCCGGACTGAATTCCTTGAAGACCTGCTGTTCACGCACAGGGGCCTGTCCGGCCCCGCCATATTGCAGATTTCCAGCTACTGGAATCCCGGCGAGGCCATCATGCTGGATTTGGCGCCGGGCAAGCGCCTGGGCGACGAATGGGTTGCCGGTAAATCGGGCAACCGCCAGGCCCTGGTATCCGTTCTTGCCGCCTTGTGGTCGCGGCGCCTGGCCGAGCAATGGCTGGCCAGCGAGCCCGGGCAGGACGGGACGGCGCTGGGCGCCATGCGCCTGGCCGATATGCCCGACAAAACCTTGCGCGGTTTGGCCGAGCGCATACACAACTGGACGCTGCACCCCACCGGAACGGCGGGCTATAAAAAGGCCGAGGTCATGCGCGGCGGGGTCGACACGCGCGGCATCGATCAAAAAACCATGCAGACCAAGTCGGTGCCTGGCCTGTATTTTGTGGGCGAGGCGCTGGATGTGACCGGCTGGCTGGGCGGCTACAACTTCCAGTGGGCCTGGGCCTCTGGCGCGGCTTGCGGCAGGAGCCTGCACAAGGCTGCCTGACACTGCGCGCACGGCAATAATTCTTCGCATCTTTTTTTACCTGTTTTGTTTTGCAATCGCAGGCTTTCGATGTATGCTTTGCGCTGCTGTTATTGCAAAGTGGGAGAGAGTCAATTTTGGCCGTGGGGCGGCAAACCCCGCAAAGGTACTTATTGACCGCCGAAGGCGCAATTCGCCCAGAATCGCTCAGGCACCCCGTACCACTTTTGCATTGCTTTGCCATTGAAGCAAGACAGCATTCTGGAGAGACTCGCGCCGCCGCATCAACCATGCCGGCAGCGGGCGCCGAAGGTGAATCCCGCAACTCGGGGAAACTCTCAGGCACAAAGGACAGAAGGGCGGTCTCAGCTATTTATATTGTTGTGTTCCGTCCTTGTCCTGCCTTCCGGAGTTTTCATGCCTTCTGCGTTAAAGCGTACCCCTTTGTATGATGCCCATGTCGATGCCGGCGCCAAAATGGTCGACTTCGGCGGCTGGGAAATGCCTGTTTCCTACGGCTCGCAAATCGAAGAGCATCACGCAGTTCGGCGCGACAGCGGCATGTTCGATGTTTCCCACATGCTGGTCATCGACATTGCCGGCCCCGATTCCAAAGCCTATTTGCGCCGCCTCCTGGCCAACGACGCGGCCCGCCTCACGCAGCCGGGCAAGGCCTTGTATTCGTGCATGCTGAATCCCGAAGGCGGGGTCATCGACGACCTTATCGTCTATTTCTTCGATCCCGAAACCTGGCGTGCCGTTGTCAATGCCGGCACGGCCCAGGCCGACCTGGAATGGATGCGGCGCGTGGCGGATACCGAGCACTTCAATGTAAGCCTGCAGCCCCGGCACGACCTGGCCATGATTGCGCTGCAAGGGCCAAATGCCCGCAGGCAGGCGTGGGCCGCGCGTCCAGCCTGGCGGGCTGCCACCGAAGCCCTGAAGCCATTCTCGGCCGCCGTGCTGGCCGACGGCTGTATGGTGGCGCGCACCGGCTATACCGGTGAAGACGGCTTTGAAATCATGCTGCCCGCCACGCAGGCGCAAACGCTCTGGAACGATTTGCTGGCGCTGGGCGTGCGGCCTTGCGGCCTGGGCGCGCGCGATACCTTGCGGCTGGAAGCCGGCATGAATCTGTACGGGCAGGACATGGACGAATCCGTGCTGCCCGCCGAATCCGCTTTGTCATGGACGGTTTCCATGACCGACCCCGAACGTGAATTTATCGGGCGCGACGCGCTCGAGGCGGCGCCCAACGACCGGATCCTGGTTGGCGTCAAGCTGCTGGAACGCGGCGTCATGCGCGCCCACATGGCCGTACGTTGCGCGCAGGGCGAGGGCGAACTGACCAGCGGCACCATGTCGCCAACTATGGGCGTCTCCATCGGCATGGCCCGGGTACCGCTGGGAGTGGCGGTTGGAGACCAGGTTCAAGTGCATATCCGCGACAAATGGGTGCCTGCCGAAATAGTAAAAATGCCCCTGGTGCGCCATGGCAAAATACTGGACGCTTGATTTTTCGTCGCAACTCAAGGCAATGCCGGCCCCGCCAAAGGGTCTTGCCGCTACGCTACGCGTTTATGGGCGCAGCTTTGCCGCAGTGCGTGGTCAATTTTATTTTTTTATGGAATGAATATGAGTCTACCCAATGATCGCAAATACACGTCTACCCACGAATGGGTCAAGGCCGACGGCGACGTGTTCCAGGTTGGCATTACCGATAACGCCCAGGACCAATTGGGCGACCTGGTGTTTGTCGGCGACTTCAAGGTTGGTGCGGCCTTAAGCGCGGGTGATACCGCCGGTGTGGTCGAGTCGGTCAAAGCGGCCTCCGACCTCTATGCTCCGGTCGACGGCGAAATCGTCGCCTTCAACGATACGCTGGACGGGCAGCCCGACCTTATCAACCAGGCTGCTTTCGACACCTGGATTTTCAAGTTCAAGCCCAACAACGCTGCCGACGTCGATGCCCTGCTTGACGGCGACGGCTACCAGTCCCTGGTCGACGCCGGCTGATCATTGCTGCCAACGCTTTGTGCGCGGCGTTCCATGGCGCACTTTTTTTAGACGGGGTTTTTGTACATGTTGCGCGAATCGCATTCTTATTCCGATTTCGTCTTTCGCCATATTGGGCCTGCCGCGCCCGAGCAGGAAAAAATGCTGGCTGCCATTGGCGCGGACAGCCTGCAGGATTTGATACGCGAGGTCGTGCCGGCCAGCATCTTTAAAACGGAAGCGCTGAACCTGCCGCAGTCGCGCAGCGAGGCCAGCGTACTGGCCGAGCTAAAGCAGATAGCGGGGCGCAACCGCGTGTTTCGAAATTATATTGGGCAGGGCTATTACGGCACGCATGTTCCCAATGTCATTTTGCGCAACATTCTTGAAAACCCGGCCTGGTATACCGCGTATACGCCCTACCAGCCCGAAATCTCGCAGGGCCGCCTCGAGGCGCTGCTTAATTTCCAGACCATGGTGGCCGACCTGACGGCGTTGGACATTGCCAATGCCTCGCTGCTTGACGAAGCCACCGCCGCGGCCGAAGCCATGAGCCTTGCGCGGCGAGGCTCGCGGTCCAAAAGCCGGGTGTTCTTCGCTTCAATCCATTGCCATCCGCAAACCCTGCACGTCCTGCAGACGCGCGCGGCGGGACTGGATATCGATGTGGTGGTGGGCGACGAGGCGCAAGGCCTGCCCCCATGCTTCGGCGTGCTGCTGCAATATCCGCACAGCCTGGGCCAGGTGGCCGACTACCATGCGCTGGCCGCTGCCGCCCATGGCCAGGATACCGTGGTGGCGGTAGCCACCGATTTGCTGGCTTTGGCCGTGCTTGCACCGCCGGGCGAATGGGGAGCGGATATCGCCATCGGGTCGGCCCAGCGTTTTGGCGTGCCCTTGGGATTCGGCGGCCCGCATGCGGGCTTCATGGCGTGCAAAGACGCGTTCAAGCGCAATATGCCGGGCCGGCTGGTCGGCGTTTCCAAAGACAGCCAGGGCCAGCCCGCCATGCGCCTGGCGCTGCAAACGCGCGAACAACACATACGGCGCGAAAAGGCCACATCCAATATTTGCACCGCCCAGGCCCTGCTGGCCATCATGGCCGGCATGTATGCCGTCTGGCACGGGCCGGCCGGCATCCGGCGCATGGCGCAGCGCGTGGCCCGGCATACGGCCTTCTTGCGCGACTCGCTGCAGGCATTGGGCGTGCCGTGCGTCAACGACGGATTCTTCGATACCTTGCTGCTGGAAACCGGCACGCATACGCCGGCCATTGTGCGCGCGGCACAGGCGGCATCCATCAATTTGCGTCAGGTGGCCACTGACCGCCTTGCCGTTTCGCTGGACGAAACAGTCGATGCGCAAGACCTGAACGACATACTGCACGTGTTTGCGCAGGCCCTGGGCAAAACTTTGCCCGAAGCAGGCGCCACGACCGGCCAGCAGACCGGCATTCCCGTTCAATTGCAACGCCAATCCGCCATTTTGCAGCACCCTGTGTTTTCGCGCATTCAGTCCGAAACCGATATGCTGCGCTATATGCGCCGCCTGTCCGACAAAGACCTGGCGCTGGACCGCAGCATGATTCCGCTGGGTTCATGCACCATGAAGCTGAATGCCACGGCCGAGATGATTCCCATTACCTGGCCCGAGTTTGCCGACTTGCATCCATACGCGCCGGCCGACCAAAGCCAGGGCTATCAAGAGCTTATCGGCCGCTTGGCCGCGGCCTTGTGCGAAATTACCGGCTATGCGGGCGTAAGCCTGCAGCCCAACTCGGGCGCCCAGGGCGAATACGCCGGCTTGCTGGCCATCCAGGCCTATCATCGCGCCAATGGACAGGCCCAGCGCAATGCCTGCCTGATACCGGCGTCGGCGCACGGCACCAATCCCGCTTCGGCCCAGTTGGCCGGCATGGACGTTGTCGTGGTGGCTTCCGACAGCCATGGCAATGTCGATGTGGCCGACCTCAAGCTCAAGATCGCGCAGGTGGGCGACCGCCTGGCGGCCTTGATGATCACCTATCCGTCCACGCATGGCGTATTCGAAACGGCCATTACAGAAATCTGCGCCCTGGTGTACGAGGCCGGAGGGCAGGTATATCTGGACGGGGCCAACATGAATGCCATGGTGGGCCTGGCCCAACCCGGCCTGTTCGGTTCAGACGTTTCCCACTTGAACTTGCACAAAACGTTTTGCATTCCGCATGGCGGCGGGGGCCCGGGCGTCGGCCCCGTTGCCGTGCGCGAGCACCTGGTGCCGTTCTTGCCGGGCATCCTGAACGACAGGGGCGAGCTGCCGGCCGGCGCCGGCGGCGTTGTTGCCGCGGCGCCTTACGGTTCGGCCGGCATCTTGCCGATTTCATACGTCTATATCGCCCTGATGGGCGCGGACGGCTTGCGCCGGGCCTCCGAGGTTGCCATTCTTAACGCCAACTATATTGCCGCGCGCCTTGCCGGGCACTACCCGGTTCTATATGCCGGGCCCAAAGGCCGTGTGGCGCACGAGTGCATTCTGGATATCCGCGCCATCAAAGACAGCTGCGGCATATCGAACGAAGACATTGCCAAGCGGCTGGTCGATTACGGCTTCCATGCGCCCACCATGAGCTTTCCGGTGGCCGGGACGCTGATGGTCGAGCCCACCGAGTCCGAGGGGCTGGCCGAGCTGGACCGCTTTGTCGATGCGATGATCGCCATCCGCGGTGAAATCGCGCAGATTGAAAGCGGCGAAAGGGACAAACTGGACAACGTCCTGACAAATGCCCCTCATACGGCGCAGATGCTGATGGTGTCGCAGTGGGAACACGGCTATAGCCGCGAAGAGGCAGCCTACCCCCTAAGCAGCTTGCGCCACGATAAGTACTGGCCGCCCGTAGCCCGCGTAGATAACGTCTATGGGGACCGCAACTTGGTCTGCTCTTGTCCGCCCATGGAAGACTATATGAATAGTGCTGTCAGCGCTTGACGGATTGCTGTCAAGGACCGGCGCTTGCATGACCTCTGGAAATATCGCAGCTTTTGCGTCAGTTCCTGTAAACATGGCGGTCTGCGCATCGGCAAGCGTCGGTGAGCAGACCGCCTTTGCATCAATCCAGCTTTTCCAGCACCGACTTGATGGTGGCAAAGAGCCGGTCTATTTGTTCGTCTTCGACGATAAGCGGGGGCGAAACGGCGATGGTGTCGCCGGTATAGCGTAAAAGAACGCCCTGGTCGAAGCATGCCTGGAAGGCTTCTTCAGTGCGGGTTCCGGGGGCTCCGGGCCTTGCGGCCAGTTCTATGCCCGCCACCAGTCCCAGATTGCGAACGTCCACCACATGGCGCACGCCATTGAGTTTGTGCGCGGCCGCTTCGAGCTTGGGCGCCATTGCACTGGCGCGCGCAAACAGTTTTTCACGTTCGTAGATTTCCAGGGTGGCCAGTACGGCAGCCATGGCCAAGGGGTGGCCCGAATAGGTGTAGCCGTGGAACAGCTCGATGCCGCCGGCGGCTGAGTTCATGATGCCGTCGTGGATTTCGCGCCGTATGGCGACCGCCCCGCAGGGCACGCTGGCATTGCTGATGCCTTTGGCCAGGGTGATAAGGTCGGGTACAACGCCGAAGAAGTCGCTGGCCGTGGCTGCGCCCAGGCGTCCGAAGGCCGTGATGACTTCGTCGAAGATCAACAAAATGCCGTGCTTTTCGGTGATGGCTCGCAGTTTTTCCAGATAGCCCTTGGGCGGCAGCAGCACGCCGGCCGAACCGGCCATGGGTTCGACGATGACGGCGGCGATGGTCGAGGCGTCGTGCAGGGCGATCAGCTGTTCGAGTTCGTCGGCCAAGTGCGCGCCCCAGGCCGGCTGGCCCCGGCTGAACGCATTGTGTTCCAGGCTGTGCGTATGCGAAAGATGGTCGACGGCCGGCAGCAGGGCGCCCGAAAACGCCTTGCGGTTGGGCGTAATGCCGCCCACCGATATGCCGCCAAAGCCTACGCCGTGATAGCCGCGCTGGCGGCCGATGAAGCGCGTGCGCGAGCCTTCGCCGAGCGAGCGGTGGTAGGCCAGGGCGATTTTCAGCGCAGTGTCGACCGATTCCGAGCCCGAATTCGTGAAGAATATGCGATCCAGGCCCGCCGGCATGATTTTGGCAACTGCCGCTGCGGCTTCGAAGGCGCCCGCATGGCCCATTTGAAAACCCGGGGCATAGTCCAGGGTGCTGGTCTGGCGCGTGATGGCGTCGATGATTTCCTGGCGGCCGTGTCCCGCATTGACACACCATAGCCCCGAAGTGCTGTCCAGTATTCGCCGGCCGTTGATGTCGGTGTAATACATGCCTTTGGCGCTGGCCAGCAGGCGCGGGCGCTGCTTGAACTGCCGGTTGGCCGTAAACGGCATCCAAAGGTTGGAAAGGTCGGGAATGCTGGCGTTGTCGTTCATGCTGGCCCTTTTGATGCAAAAGACATGATCATGGTTTTTTACGGCGATACACCACGAAGTCGAACCTGTAGCCGTTTTCGTCGGGCTGCGCCAGCCTTTCGGCCTCTTCCCATTCGGATTGCGGCAAGGGCGGGAAAAACACGTCGCCTTCGACTTGAGCATGGACTTCAGTGGCGACGATCTCATCGGCCAGGGGAAGCGCCTGTTCGAAAATTTGCGCGCCGCCGATAATGCAGGCCGTGCCGCCGGGAGGGCAGCTTGCCAGCGCAGCGTTTAGCGAGCTGAACACCGTTGCGCCTTGCGCACTAAATTCCGGGTCGCGGCTGATCACCAGGTTGGGCCGGCCGGGCAGGGGGCGGCCCAGGGATTCCCAGGTTTTACGTCCCATGATAATGGGCTGGCCCATGGTGTTGCGCTTGAAGTGGGCCAGGTCGCTGGGCAGGCGCCAGGGCAGCGCGTTGTCGCGGCCTATGACGCGGTTGTCGGAATAGGCTACGACGAACTTGATGCGAACTTGGGTCATGAGCAGCCCTTAAACCGCCACGGGCGCTTTGATGTGCGGATGCGGATCGTAGTCGGTGATTTCGAAGTCTTCGTATTCGTAATCGAAGAGGCTGGCCGGCTTGCGCTTGATATGCAGTTTGGGATAGGGGCGCGGTTCGCGCGACAGCTGCAATTGGACCTGGTCGAAGTGGTTGCTGTAAAGATGGCAGTCGCCGCCCGTCCAGATGAAGTCGCCGACGTCAAGATTGCACTGTTGCGCAACCATGTGCGTCAGTAGGGCGTAGCTGGCAATATTGAACGGCACGCCCAGGAAAATATCGGCGCTGCGCTGGTACAACTGGCAGGACAACTTGCCGTCGGCAACATAGAACTGGAAAAAGGCGTGGCAGGGCGGTAGCGCCATATTGGGAATGTCGCTGACATTCCAGGCCGAAACAATAAGCCGGCGCGAGTCGGGATTGCTGCGAATCTGTTCCAGAACCTGCGAGATCTGGTCGATGTTGTTGCCGCTGGGCGTGGGCCACGAGCGCCATTGCACCCCATATACGGGCCCCAGGTTGCCTTGTTCGTCGGCCCATTCATTCCAGATGCTGACGCCGCGTTCTTGTAGCCACTGTACATTGGAGTCGCCGCGCAAAAACCACAGCAGTTCTATGAAGATGCTTTTGGTGTGCAGCTTTTTGGTGGTGACAAGCGGGAAGCCTTCTGCAAGATTGAAACGCATTTGATGGCCGAATATCGACCTCGTGCCCGTGCCGGTGCGGTCGGTCTTGGTTTGGCCGTGCTCAAAGACGTGGCGCATGAAGTCTTCGTATTGGTGCATAAGTATTACCGGGCGTCGTAGGTTAGGGGGCGGGTGCTTGTGTGTCGACAATCGAAACCGCATGGGTGATTTCGGCTGTCTTGCCAAGCATGGCGGTGGCCGAGCAGTATTTTTCGTGGGAAAGCTGTACTGCGCGTTCGACCGCGGCGGTGGGCAGGCTGGCTCCGGTCACGAGAAATGCAAAATGGATCTTGGTGAATACCTTGGGGTCGGTCTCGGCGCGTTCGGCGGTCAGTTTAACCCGGCAACCGCTTACTTTGTGGCGGCCGCGCTTCAGGATAAGGACGACGTCGTAGGCTGCGCACCCGCCCGCACCGGTCAGCATCATTTCCATGGGGCGGGGGGCCTGGTTGTGGCCGCCGCCGTCGGGTGCCCCGTCCATGGCGGTAATGTGCCCGCTGCCCGTGCGTGCGACGAACAGCATGCCGTCGGGGCCGCCCCAGTCAATAGTGCATTCCATTTGATCAACCTCGTTGCGTAATCGTAAAAGTATTGAAAGGGTAATGATTACCGATCCACATTCAAACTGCAATCTACCGGCGTGCCGGATTTTTTATATTATTGAGCCGGGGGTCGCTGAAGGAATTGCCCGCAGCCGGCTTTGCGAACCGCTGTTTGCCGCCTGGCGCGTTCAGATCCCCGGGGCAAGACGGGACTGTGTCCGTTGTTGCCGGTATTTGAATTTTAACTTGCGGTTTTGCCGGGGGACTCATGCGCGAACACCTTCATACTTCACAGCAACCTGGCTTTGCCAGGCGCCAAGGCCGGTTGGACGCGCTGCTTGGCGAAGTGGGTACGGCGCTTACCGTGCTTAGCGGAGCTGCCCACGCCGGCCGCCCCAACCCCGGCGGCAAGGCCGGCCCAGGGCCGCAGGCCATGCCTGCCGCCGAACAAAAGCACTCCGCCGGTTTGATGCGTGTCAACCATGTCGGCGAAATTTGCGCTCAGGCTTTGTATCGCGGGCAGGCCGTGCTGTGCCGCGACGAAAAGGCCAGGCAGGTCTTCAGGGATGCCGCCGCCGAAGAAGTCGATCATCTGGTTTGGTGCAACCAGCGCCTGCGCGAACTGCAAAGCCGGCCCAGCTATCTGAATCCGCTTTGGTATGGCGGCTCGTTCGCCCTGGGCTTGCTGGCCGGGCTTGGCGGCACTTCCCGAAACCTGGGCTTCATGGCCGAAACCGAGGCCCAGGTCGAACGCCACCTGGAGTCTCATTTGAAGGACTTGCCCGCAGGGGACGAGCGCTCCAGGCGTATTGTCGAGCAAATGCGCGACGACGAGGCGCGCCACAGGGATACCGCCCAGGCCAGCGGGGGACAGGTTTTGCCGCGTCCGGTCAAGTTCGCCATGCGCTGCATGTCCAAAGTCATGACCACGACCGCTTACCGGATCTAATAGGGCCGAAGCGCGAACGAAATCGTGGCGTGGATGAAAAGTCGACTCAGGGTTTATACGGCAGGGTTAACGCCAAAGCGGCATTAAGTATCAAAACGAAACAATCGTGAAGATATTTTTCAAATCGCGGGTTTTTACTAGTGTTTAGCTCTTGCCTTCTTAGGGGAATGCTGCATAAATGCAACAATTTGCCGGTTTGAGCATAAATCCAAAATAATTCTTGCAATGCAGCAAGTGCTTCTATACAATTTAGTTATCGGATGTCGAAACGTGATTGCAGAGGGAAAACCCCCGGTCACGCGGTCTCAAGCTTAACGCTTTAGCAGCCCGGCATGCCAAGGTTGTCTCCTCCACCCTCCTCCTTTGGTGGATTTAACCCGAGATCTTTTGATCTCGGGTTTTTTTTTGCCTTTTTCGCCGACTATGGGCTGCTTTTCCAGGGAGATCCGTATTATCTGGAGTAATATTTTTAGTTGCATCTTTTTCCGAGCATGAAGGTGTGCTGTTACATATACGGCCGATAATGATGTCTGATCAATTGTGGATGGGGGTTATGTGGCTTCGCCAGTGACCTGGGACTCTTTAACCTGGATTTATATTTGCGTCGTGGCGTTTACCGTCGGCGGCCTTATTGTTGCGTCCGAACGTTGGCATGGATCTTTTACGGGCGACTCCGACCTGCACAAGCCCCAGGCTTCGCATTCGCGCGCAACGCCGCGTGTCGGCGGCCTGGCGGTTGTGGCGGGCAGCCTGGCCGGCCTGCTGGTGCTGGGGCCGCGCAACATGACGCTGACCTGGCTGTGGCCGGTGCTGTTCATTGCGGCCATGCCGGTTTTTGTTGCCGGCCTGCTGGAAGACATTACCAAGGACGTGGGCTCGGGCAAGCGCTTGCTGGCGGCTTTCGTTTCCGCGGCCATTGCATGGTGGCTGCTGGGCGGCGTTTCGCGGGTGGGGTTCAGCGGTTTCGATTGGCTGCTTTCATTCTGGCCGGTATCGCTGCTTTTCACTGTGGTTGCGGTGGGCGGGTGCACGCATGCGCTCAATATTGTGGACGGCATGAACGGCCTGGCCGGTATGGTCGCCACGCTTATGGCGGCCTCGATAGCCTTGGTTGCGCTGCAGGTGCAGGACTACCCCATTTTCTTGATTGCTACGGCGCTGGCCGCGGCCACGCTGGGTTTTCTGGTGTGGAATTTTCCGTTCGGCCGTGTGTTCCTGGGTGACGGCGGGGCCTATTTCCTGGGCTTCATGCTGGCCGAACTGGCCGTCTTGCTGGTTATTCGCAATCCCGGCGTTTCGCCTTTCTATGCGTTGGCCGTGCTTTTCTATCCGGTTTTCGAGACGCTGTTTTCCATTTGGCGCCGCCGCTTCAAGCGGGGCACGCCCATCGACCAGCCCGATGCCCTGCATTTGCATCAATTGGTGTTCCGGCGGCTTGTGCGTGTCACGTTCAGCCGCGACAGCCGCCATGCCGTGCCGGCGCTGTGCAATGCCATGGCGTCTCCGTATTTGTGGCTGCTGACATTGGTGGGCTTGGTGCCCGCCACGATCTGGTGGGACAACGCGTGGGCGCTATGCGCCAGCCTGGTGGCGTTTGCCTCGGTTTATATCTGGCTATATTCTAGGCTGGTGTCCTGGCGCCGCCCGTCCTGGCTGTTGTTGCCTTCGCTGGGGCGCCGGCGCGACAAATAGCCCGGCGCGATTCCAGCGGTTTATGCAAGTTTTTTTTTCGTGTTCTGATTCTTATACTAGCGCGCAGCGTAGGAGATTCAAGTTGCAAATTCAAGACGTTAAATTAGCGGTTGTCGGTTTGGGCTATGTTGGCCTGCCTTTGGCTGTCGAGTTCGGAAAAAAGCGCCCGGTACTGGGTTTTGACATCAACGCACGCCGTATCGCCGAACTGAAAGAAGGCAAGGATCACACGCTTGAAGTCGACGCACCGGAAATGGCGCAAGCCAAGCACCTGCGTTTTGCACACGAGGCGGTGCAACTGGCCGAAGCCAACGTATTTATCGTCACCGTACCCACGCCCATCGACGAATACAAGCAACCTGACCTGACGCCATTGGTGCGCGCCAGCGAAACCCTGGGCAAAGTGCTGAAACGCGGCGATATCGTTATTTACGAATCCACGGTTTATCCCGGTGCCACCGAAGAAGTCTGTGTGCCGGTGCTCGAGCGCGTTTCGGGATTGCGCTTCAACGAAGACTTCTATGCCGGCTACAGCCCCGAGCGCATCAACCCGGGCGACAAGTCGCACCGCGTCTCGACCATCAAAAAAGTCACATCGGGGTCCACCCCCGAAGTCGCCGATCTGGTCGATGAGCTGTACCGCGAGATTATCGTTGCGGGCACGCACAAGGCCCAGTCCATCCGCGTCGCAGAAGCCGCCAAGGTCATTGAAAACACCCAGCGCGACGTGAACATTGCGCTGATCAACGAACTGGCGCTTATCTTCAATAGATTGGGCATCGATACGCAGGCTGTGCTTGAAGCGGCCGGCACCAAATGGAACTTCCTGCCGTTTCGTCCGGGCCTGGTGGGCGGGCATTGCATCGGCGTCGACCCCTACTACCTGACGCATAAAGCGCAGTCCATCGGCTACCACCCCGAAATCATTCTGGCCGGACGCAGGCTGAACGACTCCATGGGCGGCTATGTCGTCTCGCAACTGGTCAAGGCCATGACCAAGCAGCGCATCCAGGTACAGGGTTCCAAAGTGCTGGTCATGGGCCTTACATTCAAAGAAAACTGCCCCGACCTGCGCAACACCCGGGTGGTGGACATCGTGCGCGAATTGGCCGAATACAACATCGATGTCGATGTGTACGACCCGTGGGTGCTTGCTGCCGATGCCGAGCACGAATACGGCATTACGCCGGTTCAGACCCTTAAACAGGGCGCATACGACGGCATTATCCTTGCCGTGTCGCATCATCAGTTCGTCGAACTTGGCCCCAAGGGTATCCGCGCGCTGGGCAAACCGGAACATGTGCTCTACGATCTTAAATACGTCCTGACGGCCGACGAGTCGGATTTGCGCCTGTAATACTGCAACGAAAAAGGTTTGATGACATGAGTACTCGCTATCAAAAAGTTCTGGCCGACCTCAATACCTCGCCCAAGCGGTGGCTGGTCACGGGTTGCGCCGGCTTTATCGGCTCGAACCTGCTTGAAACGCTGCTGCAGATGGGGCAGACGGTCGTGGGGCTCGATAATTTCGCAACCGGCCACCAATACAATCTGGACGAGGTCCAGAAAATCGTCGGTCCTGAAAAATGGGCGAAGTTCACCTTGATCGAAGGCGACATCCGCGACCAGGCGGCCTGCGCAAAGGCGGTGAAGGACGTCGACTTCGTCTTGCATCAGGCTGCGCTGGGTTCGGTGCCGCGTTCGCTTAAAGATCCGGTCACGACCAACGACGTCAATATTTCGGGCTTTCTGAATATGCTGGTGGCAGCTCGCGATGCCGGCGTGAAGTCGTTTGTATACGCCGCGTCCAGCTCCACCTACGGCGACCACGAGGCCCTGCCCAAGGTCGAAGACCGTATCGGGCATCCGCTTTCGCCTTATGCCGTAACCAAGTTCGTCAACGAACTGTATGCCGATGTGTTCGCCCGCTCGTACGGCTTCGGCAGCATAGGCTTGCGCTACTTCAATGTGTTCGGCAAGCGCCAGGATCCCAACGGCGCCTATGCGGCGGTCATTCCGAAGTGGGTGTCGGCCATGATCCGCAATGAAGATGTCGTCGTCAATGGCGACGGCGAAACCAGCCGTGACTTCTGCTATGTCGAGAACGCAGTGCAGGCCAACATCCTGGCCGCGCTGGCGCAGCCCGAGGGCGTCAACCAGGTTTACAACGTGGCGTTCAATGCCCGCACTTCGCTGAACGAACTGTTCCAGTACTTGGCCAAGTCGTTGGGCAATAACGGCGTTGTCTACGACAAGCAGCCGGTTTATGCCGATTTCCGTGCCGGCGATGTGCGCCATTCGCAGGCCGACATCAGCAAGGCCAAGAACTTGCTGGGCTACGAGCCCATGCATAACATCGTCCAGGGCCTGGAGGTTGCAATGCCCTGGTATACACAGTTCCTGCGTTGATGCTTTCGACTTGAAAACGTTTTCTCAAAGACTTTCCAGCTTGCACGCCGACCACCGGCGTATCGCTATGGGGGCGGCGCGAGTCGCCTTTTTTTTGTTGCTGGGCAAGGCGGCGGGTGCGCTCAAGGAAATGGCCGTGGCATATCGCTACGGCGTCAGCGACGCGGTCGACGCCTACCAGTTCACCATCACCATGGCAAGCTGGCTGCCGCTTACGATAGTCGGCGCCTTGTCGGTCGTCCTGATTCCCGTGCTGGTGCGCACGCGTTACGACGACCGTGCGGCGCGCGCGCGCTTCCTGGGCGAACTGCAGGGCTGGACTATTGCGGGCGGCACCGTGCTGGCCGTACTGACGTATCTGCTGTGGCCGTTGATATTGGACTGGGTCGGCCTGGGGCTTAGCGCCCAGGCGCGCCAGATGAGCCTGGAATTGAACATAGCCTTTGCTCCGGCGGCACTGCTGACGCTGGTAACAGGCATCAGTGCCGCGCGCTTGCGCGCGCACGAGCGGCATATCAATACCTTGCTGGACAGCGTTCCGGCAGTCGTCATCCTGGTTTGGGTGCTGCTTGCCGGGGTAGTGACCGATGTGGGGCCATTGATGTGGGGAACGCTGGTCGGGTACCTTATCCAGTCGGCCTGGCTTTTGTGGCTGGCGGCAAGGGCCGACGGCATGTGGGGACGGCCGCGCCTGGCCTGGTCGGCGCACCAATGGCCCGATCTGGTCAAGGCGGCCGGTGTGATGCTGCTGGGACAGGTTGCCATGAGCTTTGTCGGGCCTATCGACCAATATACGGCGGCCAACCTGGGCGGCAATGCCAATGCAACCCTGGGCTATGCCAGCCGCCTGCTGTCCCTGGTGCTGGGAATAGGGGCGGCCTCGGTGGGGCGTGCGGCCTTGCCGGTACTGGCCGACATACAAAGCCGGGGCGATCGGGCGCGGGCGCGTTCGATGGCGCTCAAGTGGTCGGTGCTGATGCTGGCCGCGGGAGCGGCCGCTACGCTGGTAGGCTGGATTCTGGCGCCGTGGGGCGTGGCGCTTTTGTTCGAGCGCGGCGCTTTTACCGCCCAGGATACGGTCTCGGTCGCCCACGTCCTGCGCTGGGGTCTGCTGCAATTGCCTTTCTATTTCGGTGTGCTGGTTCTGGTGCAATTGCTGGCCAGCCAGAACCGCTATCGCATCATGGCGATTATCGCCATTGCCAACTTCGGCCTGAAGGCCGTCATGAATTTCGTTCTGGCGCCCAGTATGGGCGCCGCCGGCATTATGCTGGCTACCAGCCTCATGTATGCCTTGTCTTACATTTGTTACGTGGCTGTTGCTGTGAGGTCGGCGCACGCCGGGCATACTTCAAGCTAGTTTTTTGAAACGGGTATTGTTTTGTCTTCTACGCAGTCCGCATCCGCGCCTCATTTATTGATTGTCATCCATTCGTTAAGCGGGGGCGGCGCCGAACGCGTGGCTGTCGACTTGAGCGCCTACTGGGTCGAACGCGGCTATCGCGTCTCGATAGCCACGCAAACCGGCGCCGACGACGATGCCTATGCCTTGCATCCGTCGGTGCAACGCATTGTGCTCGGTACAGCCGCGCCCAGCCAGGGAAGGGCGTCGGCGCTGCTCGCCAACTTGCGCCGGGTCTGGAAGCTGCGGCGCCTTATACGCAGGCAGCGCCCCGCCGTGGTGCTGGGCATGATGACGACCGCCTCGGTGCTGGCTATTGTGGCCGCGCGCGGCCTGGGTTGCCGGGTAATTGCCACAGAACATACGCATCCGCCATCGCAGGAACTGCCGGACATGTGGTTGCGCCTGCGTCGCTGGGCTTACCCCCAGGCCAGCAGGGTGGTGGCGCTTACGTCCGGTACCGCGGCCTGGCTTGAAGAGCACGTGCCGGGCTCGGCGCTGTCTGTAATTCCCAATGCCGTGTGCTGGCCCTTGAAACAAGGCGAACCGGTGCTGCCTCCGCCAGAAAAGAACGGTCGCTTTCGCCTGTTGGCGGTGGGGCGTTTGCACCAGCACAAGGGTTTCGATCTACTTATTGAAGCCTTCCGCGGGATTGCCGAGTACTTTCCGGCCTGGGATCTTGTCATAATGGGCGAAGGCGAGGACCGCGAAAGCCTGCAGGCCCAGATCGACGACGCCGGCTTGTCGGAACGCATAACGCTGGCTGGGCGCGTCGGCAATATTGGCGACTGGTACGAACAGTCCGACCTATACGTGCTTAGCTCGCGTGTCGAGGGGCTGTCCAATTCATTGCTGGAAGCCATGGCCAGCGGCCTGGCTTCGGTTGCCTACGATTGCGAAACCGGACCTCGTGAAATTATCCGCAACGGCATCGACGGCGTGCTGGTCAATCCGCCGGAAGACGTCGAGGCATTGGCGGCGCATCTGTCCGACCTGATGGCGCACGAAGCCAAGCGCGAGGCCTATGCCAAGCGCGCGGTGGACGTGCTGGATCGCTTTTCGACAGCCCGGGTCATGGCCTTGTGGCAGCAGGTGTTCGAAAGACGGTAAGCGGCTGTGCGGCATGTGCCGTGCAAGCATGCGTAATGGGAAAACAAGAAAGGGCGTGAAGCTATGTGTGGAATCGTAGGGGCGTGGGGCCCTTTGCCTGAACGTCAGTCCATCATTCGGCAATCATGCCGCAGCTTGCGGCATCGCGGTCCGGACAGCGATGGCTACTGGGAAGATGAATCGGCCGGGCTTGGGCTGGGGCATGTGCGCCTGGCCATACTTGATTTAAGCCCGGCCGGATATCAGCCCATGGTGTCGGCTTGCGGGCGTTATGTCCTGGTCCTGAATGGCGAAATCTACAACCACCTGGATCTGCGCGAACAATTGTTGGCCCAAGGCAAGGCGCCGGCCTGGCGCGGACACTCGGACACCGAGACCTTGCTGGCGGCGTTTGCCGCGTGGGGACCGCAGGCCGCACTGCAGGCCAGCGTCGGCATGTTCGCCGTTGCTTTGTGGGACCGCCAGGAACGAACCTTGTCATTGGCGCGCGACCGGCTTGGCGAGAAGCCGTTGTACGCGGGCTTTGCCGGCAAGGCGCTGGTGTTTGCGTCCGAACTTAAAGCGCTGACCAGGGTGCCCGGCTTCGACCACGAACTGGATCGGGGGGCGTTGGCTTTGCTGATGCGCCATAACTATATTCCGGCGCCCTATAGCGTTTACCAGTCGATGCGCAAGCTCTTGCCCGGAACTTGGCTGCAGGTGTCGGAAGCCGATCGCGACCAGCTGCGCTTGCCGCAGGCGCAGGTTTATTGGTCTGCATACGAAGAGGCAGCCAGGGGCCATGCCGATCGCCTGTCTTTTGCAACCGATGCGCAAGCCGTCGACGCCCTGGAAGCTGTGCTGTCCACGGCCGTCAAAGGGCAAATGATGTCCGATGTGCCGCTGGGCGCGTTCTTGTCGGGAGGCATTGATTCATCTATCGTGGTGGCGCTGATGCAGGCGCACAACGAGCAGGCCGTCAATACCTTTTCGATAGGCTTTCACGAAAAGGCCTTCAACGAGGCCGAGCACGCCAAGGCGGTTGCCCAGCACTTGGGTACCCGGCATACCGAGCTGTATGTCACGCCGGACGACGCCTTGGCCGTGGTTCCCGGCCTGGCGGACCTGTACGACGAACCCTTTGCCGACGCGTCGCAGATTCCCACCGCGCTGGTCATGCGCATGGCGCGCCAACACGTCACTGTGGCGTTGTCGGGCGACGGTGGCGATGAATTGCTGGGCGGTTATTCGCGTTACTTCAGGGCGCAGGACTGGTGGAGCAAGCGCGAGGCGCTGCCTGCAGGCTTGCGCTTGCCGGTTGCGATGCTGGGCCGGGCCGCCGCGGGCTTGTTGCCGCAAGGCCACCGCAAGGACCAGTTCTCCCGGTTGGCACAAGCCGCGACAGCCGCGAATGCAAGCGAGTTTTATCGCCAGTTCGTTTCGTACTGGAAGGATCCGGCACAGCTAGTCGTGGGTGCGCAGGTTCCGCCCACCGTATTCGACCGCGAATCCAGGCTGCCTTTCTTTGAGAACATGATGCTGCTGGATGCGGTCAGCTATCTGCCCGACGACATCCTGGTCAAGGTTGACCGCGCGGCCATGGCGGTCAGTCTTGAAACTCGCGTCCCGCTCATCGACCACCGGGTATTTGAGTTTGCGCAACGCCTGCCTTTCAATTACAAGGTGCGTAATGGCCAGGGCAAGTGGCTGCTGCGCCAATTGCTGTACAGGCATGTGCCGCAGGAATTGGTGGATCGCCCCAAAAAGGGTTTTGGCGTGCCGTTGGCCGCCTGGCTGCGCGGCCCGCTTAAAGACTGGGCCGCTGCATTGCTGGACGAAAGCCGCTTGCGCAGCGAAGGGGTGTTTCATGCGGGGCCGGTGCTGCAGAAGTGGCGCGAGCATCAGTCCGGCCGGCGCGATTGGAGTCCGCATCTGTGGGGGGTATTGATGACTCAGGCTTGGCTTGACCAAACGCGGTCGGCCCGTTCAGGGCTGGTGCCGGAGGATGCATGAAAATAGTTTTCCTGGTCAGTTCGATGAATGCCGGCGGGGCCGAGCGCGTGGCGGCTACCTTGGCCAACGCCTGGGTGCAGCGCGGCGATTCGGTCACGCTGGTGGCAACGTTTCCGCATAAAGGCGTCTGTTTTTATCCTTTGTCCGAGCATGTGGACTTCGTCTGGCTGGCCGACAGGATGCAGGCCGCGCCCAATCGCGTCCTGGCGGGCGTGAATAAATTGCGCGCCTTGCGCCGCTTGGTCGACGAGGTCCAGCCGGACCTGGTGGTTTCGTTCCTGACCAATGTCAATGTGATGGCCTTGCTTGCCTTATGGGGAACGAAAGTGCCGGTGATTGTGTGCGAACGCACCAATCCGGCCGTCAGCGCCAGTTGCGGGCCTGTCCTGAAGCTGATGCGGCGCCTGACATACCCCAGGGCCAGCGTGGTCACTGTACAGGCCCCGGCCAGTGTCGCGGCATTCAAGAAAATGGTGCCGGGCATAAGGCGCCTGGAAGTCATTCCGAATCCTTTACCGCCGGCGCTGCTTGAAGCGCCCTTGGCGGTGCGCGTGCCGGACAAAAACGGCAGGCGCACCATCATGGCCATGGGACGCCTGGTTCCGGACAAGCAGTTCGATCTTCTGATCCGGGCTTTTACCGCGCTGGCGTCGCAGCATCCCGAATGGGACCTGACGATCTGGGGCGAAGGGCCTTTGCGTTCGATGCTGGAGCAGCAGGTCCACGCGGCCGGCCTGGAAGCACGAATAGCGTTGCCGGGCCGTACCGAGACCCCGTGGTCGGAGTTGGCCGGCGCAAACGCGTTTGCATTGACTTCGGCGGTCGAGGGGTTTCCGAATGTGCTGCTCGAGGCCATGGCCCTGGGCCTGCCTTGCATTGCTTTCGACTGCCCCAGCGGCCCGCGCGATATGACGCGCGACGGGGCGGACGCCTTGCTGATTCCCGCCGGCGACGAAACAGCGCTGTCGGCCGGCCTTGGCCGCTTGCTTGGCGATGCGGATCTGCGCAGCGACCTGGCGCAGCGGGCGGCGAAATCCACGCGCGAACGATATGCCCTGCCGGTGGTGCTGGCAGGCTGGGATGCGCTGATGGTCAAGGCCGGTGCGCATCCCGATGCGTTGGTTCAAACCCGAAGCCCGTTATAGCCCTATGACCTTATGACCGACACACATACCCTGCATATCGTGCACGTGATTTCCGGGCTGGGCCAGGGCGGAGCCGAAACCGTGCTGCATCGATTGATTGCCGCCGATGGGCAACGGCATCGCCATACGGTAATTTCCATGACCGGGGAAGGCGTGTTCGGCGCGCGCCTGCGTGCGGCCGGCGCAGTCGTGAACACGCTGGACATGCCGGCCGGCCGTTTGTCGCTGGGCGGCCTGTGGCGCTTGCACCGGTTGCTGCGCACGCTTGCGCCCGACGTTGTGCAAACCTGGATGTACCACGCCGACCTGATAGGCGGAATCATGGCGCGCCTGGCCGGGATCCGGGCGGTATCGTGGGGCATACGCAATTCAGGCGCCAGCCTGGAAAAAAGCAGCCGGGTGGCGCGCGCGGTGGCCTGGACCTGCGCAAGGCTGTCGGGCGTGGTGCCGGCGGTGGTGGTGGCGTGCGCCGCCGATGCGGCCAAACGCCATCGCGACTGGGGCTACCGCGCCGACCGTATGCAAGTTATTCCCAATGGCTACGATTTATCGCGCTGGAAGCCCGATGCCGGCGCGCGTGCGCGCTTGCGCGAACAGTGGGGCATAGGAGCTGCCGCGCCAGTCATAGGCAGCATAGCGCGCTGGAATCCGCTCAAAGACCACGCCAATCTTATTGAAGCCTTCGCGCGTTGCGCTGCCGTGCGCCCGGACATGCGCTGTGTGCTGGTCGGCCTGGACATGGATGCGGGCAACGCCGAACTTGGCGCACTGCTGGACCGCTGGAACGTGCGGGGCAAGGTTGTCTTGCTGGGCATGCGCGAAGACGTGCCCGATGTAATGAACGCCCTGGATATACACGTGCTTTCCAGCTGCGCAGAAGGATTTCCGAATGTGGTGGCCGAGGCCGTGGCGACCGAGGTTGCCTGCGTGGTGACCGATGTGGGCGACGCGGCGCTGATAGTGGGCGATGACGGCTGGGTCGCCCCGCCGCGGAACGCGCTTGCCCTGGCCGGCGCCATCGAGCAGGCGCTGGAAGAGTTGGGCACGCCCCAGATGCAGCTGCGCCGCCGGCAAGGCCGCGAGCGCGTAGGCCGCTTGTACGGCTTGCAAGCCATGGTGGATGCCTACGATGCGGTGTGGCAGGGCCTGGCGCGCAAGTTCCCGCGGCGCACGGGCGCTGCAAGGCCGGCAGCCGCGCAAGCTGCCCAAACAGCAATACCGCCCGAAGCCGCAGACGCGGCACCGAAGATCCTGTTGTTCACGGTGAACAACCCGGCGTTTTTTTTATCGCATCGCCTGCCCATTGCCTTGGGCGCGGCCAGGTCGGGCTATGAAGTGCATGTGGCAACCATGGACGGTGCCGCTGTTCGTACCATACAGCAGCATGGGTTTGTGCATCATGTCATTCCCATGTCGCGCAGCGGCAAGAATCCTTTGCGCGAGCTGCTCAGCATCTATGCCTTGTGGCGCCTGTATCGCCGCTTGCGCCCCGATATTGTTCATGCGGTAACGATCAAGCCTGTGCTGTACGGCGGCATTGCCGCCCGGCTTGCAGGGGTGCCGGCTTATGTGGCGGCCATTTCAGGCCTGGGCTTTATATTTACACGGCAGCAGTCGCGGTTCGACTTTCTGTTGTGGGCGACGATGACGCTTTATCGCTTTGCGCTGGGGCATTCGAATAGCCGTGTGATCTTTCAAAACGAGAACGACCGGGACTTGTTGGCCCGGGCCGGTGCGCTGAAATCCGGCCAGGCGGTAATGATACGGGGCTCGGGGGTAGACCTTGAACGTTTCAATGTGCAGGCGGAACCGGATGGTGCGCCGGTTGCCGTCATGGCCGCGAGGCTATTGAAGGACAAGGGCGTACGCGAATTTGTGGCGGCGGCCAGAATATCGGTGGGGCATAGCAGCGGCTTGCGCTGGATGCTGGCGGGCAGCCCGGATCCGGGCAATCCGGCCAGCGTCAGCCAAGAGGATGTTGAAATTTGGAAACGGGAAGGCTTTGTCGAATGCCTGGGCGAACAGGCCGACATTGCCGCTTTGTATCGGCGCTCGCATATTGTTGTGTTGCCTTCGTATCGCGAAGGCCTGCCCAAGTCCCTGGTCGAGGCGGCGGCCTGCGGGCGCGCGGTGGTTACCACCGACGTGCCGGGATGCCGCGATGCGATCGAGCCTGGCGTTACCGGTTTGCTGGTGCCGGTGCATGACGCCGCGGCCTTGGCCGCGGCGGTTCAGCGGCTGGCGGACGATGCCGTGCTGCGCCGGGCCATGGGTTCGGCCGGCCGGAACCTGGCCGAGCGCGAGTTCGACATTCGCCTTATTGTGGGCCGGCACCTGGAAATTTACGGGGCTTTGTCTGCTGGCGGCCGCAAAACTTAACGCGGCATCGTTGTCAGGAGCTTTGGCTTGTCGCCTGTAGCTTTTGGAGGGACTTTTTACCGCAGGGCCGCCCATTTAAAACGGCAGGAAGGCCTGCGGCGCCAGCGCTTGCAGGGCCAGGCGAAACTCCGCCTGTATGCGTTCCAGGGCTTGCTGGCTGTCGCCTTCAAAGCGCAGCACAACCACAGGCGTTGTGTTGGATGCGCGCGCCAGGCCAAAGCCGTCGCTATATTCGGCCCGTACGCCGTCGATGGTGATCAGCTGCTGGGCCTGGGGAAACTTGCCTTCGCTTTGCAGGCGCGCAATAAGCGCATGCGGTTCGCCTTCCTGCATTTCAAGCTTGAGCTCGGGCGTGGAGATTCCTTGCGGCAAGGCTTCAAGCACGGCCGAGGGATCGGCGCTGCGCGAGACGATTTCAAGCAGGCGCGCACCGGTGTACAGGCCGTCGTCAAAGCCATACCAGCGCTCGTTGAAGAAGGTATGGCCGCTCATTTCGCCGGCCAGGGGCGCGCCGGTTTCGGCCAGCTTGGCCTTGATCATGGAATGCCCTGTTTGCCACATCAGCGGTTTGCCGCCGGCCTTGGATACGGCGTGGGCGACATGGCGGCTGCACTTCACATCGAAAATAATGGTCGCGCCGGGGACCCGCTGCAATACGTCTTGCGCATAAAGAATAAGCTGGCGGTCCGGCCAGATGATTTCGCCCGACTTGGTGACCACGCCCAGCCGGTCGGCATCGCCATCGAATGCCAGGCCAAGGTCGCAGTCGCTGTTCTTGACGTGGCGAATAAGCTCTTGCAGGTTGTCCGGGTCGGCCGGGTCGGGATGATGATTGGGGAATTGGCCGTCGACCTCGCAAAACAGCTCGGCGACTTCGCAGCCCAGGGCTTTGAACAACTGCGGCGCCACCGCTCCGCCCACGCCATTGCCGCAGTCGATGGCAACTTTAAGGGGCCTGGCCAGCTTGACGTCGGACACAATGCGCTGGATGTAATCATCGACAAGATTCAGTTTCGTGCGCTTGCCGGGGACGATGCCGGCGGGCTCGGCCACGGTGCGCATAATCTCTTTCAAGGCCTGTACGCCTGCGCCGTGCAGGGTTTTGCCGGCCATCATCATCTTGAAGCCGTTGTACTGGGGGGGATTGTGGCTGCCGGTAATGGCAACGCCCGAGCCCGTTTGCCTGGTGTGGGCGGCAAAGTACACCAATGGCGTCGGCACCATGCCGACGTCGATGGTGTCGATGCCGCCGGCCATAATGCCTTCTTGCAGCGCTTGTGCCAGCACCGGGCTGCTTAGGCGCCCGTCGTAGCCCACGACCAGCGCGCCCACGCCTTGCGCGCGTGCGCTGTGCGCTAGGGCCAGGCCGAGCTTGCGGGCGAATTCAGGGTTGAGCTGATCGGGCACAGTGCCGCGTATGTCGTAAGCCTTGAAGACGGCATCGGGTAGCGGGGAGGGCGATGTCACGGTGTTGTATCCTTCAGATGATGGGGCTGGTGTGCCGCTGGCTGGATTATGGCATAGCGGCATCGAGCCAGCGGCCCGGCTTTTCGTGCAGAGCCCGAAAGCCGGACCGTCGAATAGACGGGCGAGGCCGCTAGCCGGGCCCCATAAGATGGTATTTGGCAGACGGCTTTTCGTGCAGAGCCCGAAAGCCGGACTAAAATAAAGAGCCTTCGCGGCCGGGACGGCTGCGGATGGCGGGGAAGCTCGCGGCTTTTGGGCCGGAGCCGTTCATGGCGTTGGAAAGGTATTGCAATGAAGCTTTTGGATGAACTGGTGGGGATGTTGGGGCGGCAGTATGTGCTGACCGGCGAGGACGCGCAGTCTTATCTGGTTGACTGGCGCGGCCGCTATTCCGGCCAGGCCATTGCCGTGGCCAGGCCTGGTTCGGTCCAGGAAGTGGCAGAGCTTATCAAGTGGTGCGTCGCCAACAAGGTGCCGGTCGTCCCGCAGGGTGGCAACACCGGTTTGTGCGGCGGGGCCACGCCCGACGACAGCGGCACGGCGCTGGTCCTGTCGCTGGGGCGGCTGACCCAGGTGCGCAGCATCGACACCGACAACGACACCATGGTGGTCGAGGCCGGCTGCATTTTGCAAACCGTGCAGCAGGCCGCGCGCGATGCCGACCGCTTGTTCCCCTTGAGCCTGGCGGCGGAAGGCAGTTGCACCATAGGCGGCAATCTGGCCACCAACGCCGGCGGCACGCAGGTGCTGCGCTACGGCAACACGCGCGAGCTGGTTCTGGGTGTGGAGGTCGTTACGGCCGAAGGCGAAATCATGCATGGCTTGCGCGGGCTGCGCAAAGACAATACGGGCTACGATCTGCGCGATCTTTTTATCGGCAGCGAAGGTACGCTGGGCATCATTACCGCCGCCACGATCAAGCTGTTTCCGTTACCAGTGGCCCAGTGCACGGCTTTGGTCGGCTTGCGCTCCATCAACGATGCGGTGTCGCTGCTGTCGAACGCCCGCAAGGGGTTCGGGCCGGCGTTGACCGGCTTCGAGCTTATCGCCGGAGCCTGCCTGCATGGGGTGGTTGAATGCTACCCACAGCAACGTATTCCCTTCGAGGGCGAGTCCGCGCAACTGCCGTGGTACGCCTTGCTGGAGCTTTCCGACAGCGAAAGCGCGGAACATGCGCGCGAACGTTTTGAAACCGTCGTGGGCGATGCCATCGAGGCGGGCCTGGTCGTGGACGCGGTCATTGCCGAGAATATTTCGCAGAGCAAGGCCTTGTGGCATTTGCGCGAAAGCATTCCGCTGGCGGAAAAAACATTCGGCAAAAGCATCAAGCACGACGTTTCGATTCCAGTCTCGCGCATGGCCGAGTTCGTCGAAACGACCAATGCGGCCTTGCAAACCTATTTCCCGGGCATACAGCATGTTATTTTCGGGCACCTTGGCGACGGCAACCTGCACTACAACATTGCCAGGGGCAGCCAGTATTCTGAAGAACAGCTTTTGGGCATGCAGGATGCCATCTACGAGCTGGTGCACGAAAGCGTGTACCAGTTCGACGGCTCGATCAGCGCTGAACACGGCGTGGGGCAGCTCAAGCGCGATGCGTTGCCGCGCTACAAAGACCCGGTCGAAATGAAGCTCATGCGGCGGATCAAGCAGGCGCTGGATCCGCACGGCATCATGAATCCCGGCAAAGTGCTGGCAAGCCGAAAATAAAATGCCCGACGTAAAGGCCCGCGTACTGATCGTCGAGAACGACGCGACGATTGCCGCCAACCTTTACGGCTTTCTTGAAATGCGCGGCTTTGTTCCCGACGCGGCATACGAAGGGCACGATGCCCTGGGTTTGCTTGGTACGAACCGCTATGATGCCCTGATCCTCGACATCGGCCTGCCGGGCCTGGACGGCTACGGCGTGCTGCGCGCCTTGCGGCAAGAGGGCCAGGCCGCAATTCCGGTGCTGATGTTGACGGCGCGAGACCAGCTTGATGCCAAGCTGGCCGCGTTTGCCCTGGGTGCCGACGATTATCTGGTCAAGCCGTTTGCGCTGGCCGAAGTCGAGGCGCGGCTGCGGGCGATGCTGCGCCGCTCGGCGGGGGGCGGAAATGCCGTTGTGCTTGAATTCGGCGGCGTGCGTTACGATCCTTCCAGCCAAAGCGTCACGGTGGACGGCCAGGCGGTGGTCCTGGCGCGCAAGTCCTTGCACATTCTCGGCCTGCTTTTACGCGACGCGGGAAGAGTGGTTGGCCATCAAGAGCTAGAACAGGCTCTGTGGCCCGACGGCCCGCCGTCGCCCGACGCCTTGCGGGGCCAGGTGCATTTGCTGCGCAAAAAAATGATCGAGGCCGGCTTTAACGGCATAGAAACCGTGCACGGCCTGGGATGGAAGCTGGTCCCGCCCAGCTAGGCGGGCGGGTCCATATTGGAATAGTCGCATCATGAATATCAAGGGCAGGCGCGCATGGCCATGAGAAAGACCGGAATGTCGCTGACTTCGCGAGTGGCGTGGGCCTTGACAGCCTTGGTGGCGGTGTTCGTCGTGGTGTTTTGCCTGATGGCGTATTTCATTTTCGACCGCATGGAAGACGACCTGGTCGACGCCGTCCTGACGACGCAGGCCGAGCAGATTCAGGATCAGATTGCCAAAGGCGAGGCCATACCCAAGCAAATGAACCGGGCCGAGCTGGGCGCCTCGATTCAAGGCTGGGTCGTGGCAGACGCCGATGATGCGGCGAAGCTGCCCAGTCTATTGCAGCCCTTGGGCCCGGGCATGCACTTGTTGACGCCGCAGGCGCGGACATGGCACGTTTTGGTCGCGCCCACTGCGCAGGGCTTGCTGTATTTGCGCTACGACGCAACGGCGCATGAAGGACGGGTGCGCGACTTCGGGATGATCATCGCGTCGCTGGGGCTTTTGTGCGTGCTGGGGGCGCTTTTGCTGGCGCGCTGGTTCGGGCGGCTAGTGGTCGGGCCCATGGTCGACCTGACCAACCGCCTGTCGGCCTGGGCGCCCGGCGAGCCCGGCTTGACGGTGGCCCGGGACGACGAAATGGGCCAGTTGATAGAAACTTTCAACCGGGTGCAGAATCGGGTCGAGGAGTCCATTGCTTTCGAGCGCGAATTTGCGTCCAACCTAAGCCATGAAATCCGCACCCCATTGACGGCTATCCGCAGCGATAGCGAAATGGCGCTGTTCGACCCCCAGCTTTCGCCCGACGCGGCGTTGCGGTTCAAGCGCATCATTGCCAGCGCCGACGCCGTCAGCAGCGGCCTGGCCAGCGCCAGGGTGCTGGCCCGCCCCGAACTGAGCCAACCCGTCAACCTGTCGTTATGGCAAAGCCTGGACGAGGCATGGCTGGGTTTTCAGCACGAGGCCGAAAAAGAAGGCCTGACGCTGCAAAATGAAATTCCCATGGCCATGCGCCTGGAAGTGGACCGCTACGCGGTGCTGATCGTCATGCGCAACCTGATACGCAACGCGATCGAGCACGCGGCGCCCGCCACACTGACTGTACGGGCTGTCTCGGACGTTTGCTTGCAGTTTTCCGACGACGGCCCCGGCATTCCTCCCGAGGTCCTGCCCTTGGTGTTCGAACGCTATTACAGCTATCGACGTGTCGACACGGCCGAGGACGGCCCCACGGCCAACAACCGGGCCGAAACGCGGCGTGGCCTGGGTCTGGCGATTGCCAAGCGGGTATGCGACGTATATCAATGGAGCCTGCGCGTCCAGTCCAGCGGGGCGGCTGACGCCTCGGGCACCGTATTTACGTTATGTTTTGCCCACGGCGTAGCGGCCCCGGCCAACAAGCCGCAATAAGCCCAATTTTTTGACGCAAGCAGCTTGGTCCGGCGATGCCGAAGGCAGGCTAAGGGGCAACCCATCGAGTTGAAATAATTCGTGACATTCAGTTTCCGGTAAGCAATAATCAACGCAATTTTGACGGGCGGCCCCGTATTGTGCGGGTAGGCTTTATGGCTCATGGTGAGCTTGGCTGTTGATCAAGGAATGAATTCATGATGCTGTTTTCCTTCGGGAAGCGCTCTTCGGTATCGCCCACCGACCTGACGCTCGACGAAATCTGGTGCCACCTTTCCAAAGTGCAGGTGCGCCGCCGTTATACATTGACGGCCCTGGGTATTCTGGCGGTGGTCGTTGCTCCGTTCGTTGCGTCCTTTGCCGCCGCGGCTTCGCCGTGGTATCACGGCGTCAAGTGGTTTGGCCTGGCGCTTATTCTGGCCGCGTTCCTTGGGCGCAGTTGGTGCATGCTGTATCTGGGCGGGCACAAGGGTGCCGAACTGATCCAGCAGGGACCTTATTCGGTCAGCCGCAATCCGCTGTACCTGTTTTCCGTCATGGCTGTCGTAGGCATCGGCGCCCAGACCGGCAGCATTGTGTTTGGGCTGGTTCTGGCGCTGGGCGTGTACGCGGTTTTCAATTACGTCATCGGCGAAGAGGAAGTCTTGCTGCGCAAGGTGTTCGGATCTCAGTTCGACGGCTATTGCGCCCGGGTGCCTCGCTTCTGGCCGCGTGTTTCCGGCTGGAAGTCCGACTCTGAAGTCATGGTCGACGTTTCGGGCCTGGGGCGCACCGTGCGCGACGCGCTGCCCTACTTTCTGGCGATTCCTGTTTTCGCGCTTATCGGCTACGCCCAGGTCAGCGGCTGGCTGCCGGTGCTGTTGCGCCTGCCCTGACCGCGCAGGCCTGGCTTGCCAGGCTGCATCTTATTTGCGCTGGCACTTGGGGCAGAAGTACGTGGCGCGCTGCCCTTGCACAATCTTGCGTATGGGCGTTGTGCACGTACGGCATGCTTGTTTTTCACGGTCATAGACAGCAGCGTGGATTTCAAAATATGCGCCGGCCTGTCCGCTGGCGTTCACATAATCGCGCAGCGTGCTTCCGCCCGATACCAGGGCGTCGTTCAAGGTTTCGGTAATTGCGGCGCAGAGCAGGGCGCTGCGTTTCAACGATAGCTTTCCCGCCGCCATTTCAGGATGGATGCGTGCCCGGAACAAGGCTTCCGAAGCATAGATGTTGCCCACACCCACGACTATCTGGCCTGCAAGCAAAACTTGCTTGATCGCCGCGCTTTTGCCTTGTACGTGGCGATGCAGCCAGGCCGGCGTAAATAAGGGATCGAAGGGTTCAAGTCCCAGCTTCGCCAACAGCGGATGCGCCAGCACCGGGCCTTCGCTGGCCTCGTGCCACAGCACCGCTCCGAAGCGGCGCGGGTCGTGCAGCAAGAAGCGGGCATGCTCGAACACCCACTCTATATGGTCGTGCTTGCGCCGGTCTTCGTCCATTGCGACGCGGCGCAACGAACCCGACATGCCTAAATGGACTATGAGCGTTCCGGTAGCGAAGTTGATCAGCAAGTATTTCCCGCGGCGTTCGCAGCTTTGAACTATTTGGCTGTCTACTTTTTGAGAAATATCCGGCGGAACGGGCCAACGCATGCGCGGTTCGTGCACAATCAGGTGTTTAAGCACTTGTCCTGGCATAATCGTCGCTATTCCGCGACGGGTCGTCTCAACTTCTGGCAATTCTGGCATGGCGGGGTGCTAAGATCCTGTTAGAACTTTGTGTTATTTTGCCAGTTCGCGTAATTTGGGCGCGACGGCAATGGTCCTGATGAATGAAACCTTCAAATCCTCTGTTTTTGGCAGTCTTTTCCGGTCTGTGTCTCCAGTTTCCCGCAGTGATGCACGCTGCGCAAGCTGCGGGTCCGACCCAGCACGTCGAACAGATTCATCTGCGGGCCGGCGAGCCGCCCGCGATCAATCTGTCGGCCGAGCTTTTATACCGGATATTGGCATCCGAATTTGCCGCCCAGCGTGGCCGCTATGATATAGCCAGCCAAGACTACCTGGATCTGGCCAAAGACACGTCAGACCCGCGCCTGGCCAAGAAAGCCTTCCAGTTGTCCATTGTCGACCGTAATATGCGTCGCGCCCAACTGGCGGCGCAAGAGTGGGCGTTTCTTGCGCCCGGCGACCCCGAGGCTGTAGCCAGTTCGTTGGCGCTGGCCGCTTCCAACGGGCAAACGGCCGGTATGGCCTTGGCTCTGCGCGAGCGTATTGCCAAGGCCGGCGACAAAAGCCTGGCCATAGGCCAGGCACTGGGCATAGTCAGCAAGCTCAACGACAAAAAAGTGGCGCTCGAGATCCTGGACCAGGCGCTCGAGAGCAATGTGCGCGATTTGCCCGTGGCGCATCTGGCCTTGTCCGACGCCGCCTGGGCGGCGGGCGACGTCACCCGGGCGCTGGCCGAAGCCAATCACGCCTTGGTGCTTGATCCCAATTCCGAACCGGCTGCGCAGCGCGTGCTGGAATACGGCATGAAGGACGATCCGGCCGTGGCCTTGCGTTCGGCCTATGCGTTTATCGACGCGCATCCCGACGCGCGCAAGCTGCAATTGCTGTTGGCCAGCCACCTGGTCGACCGCAAGGACTTCGATGGCGCGCTGGCATTGGTGCGCCGCATGCGCCAGGCCTCGCCCGAGGACTTCGATTTGCTGTATACCGAGGCCGAAGTCGATTTTCGAGCCGAGCGCTACGAGCAGGCCAAGGTCTTGCTGAACGAATACATCAACGTGCAGACTCAGCGCCGCCAGTCTATTGCCGACAAGGCCAGCAATGCGGCTTCGGACGCTTCCGATGCCCGCCTGCTGCTGGTCAAGATAGCCGAGAAGCAGGAAGACCTGAACGAAGCCATACGGCAGTTGGGGCTTATCGACGACCCGACGCTGGTGTTCCAGGCCCGTGTGCACCAGGCTGTGCTGCAAGGCCGCCTGGGCAATATCCCGCAGGCGCGCAAGATCATCGACGGGCTCAAGACCACGAACCGGCAAGAGCAAACCGTTAAGGCCCTGACCATGGCCTCTATTTACCGCGACGCCGGACGTACCGACCTGGCGGTCGACTTGCTGGTCAAGGCCGACAAAAGCATGCCCAACTCGTCCGAGATCAAGTACGACCTTGGCATGCTGTACGAACGCCAGGGCAAATACGACGATTTCGAAAAAATGATGCGGCGGGTCATCGAGCTCGAGCCCGACAACGCCAACGCCTACAACTCGCTGGGCTACACCCTGGTCGAGCAGAACACGCGGCTGGACGAGGCGCAGGACCTGCTTGAAAAGGCCTTGCAGCTTGAACCGGACAGTCCTTTCATACTGGACAGCGTGGGCTGGTACTTTTACCGCACCAACGATTTGCCGGCGGCGCTTGAATACCTGCAGCGCTCTTACGATCTGATGCCTTTGGGCGACGTGGCTGCGCACCTGGGCGAAGTGCTCTGGAAGCTTAATCGGCACGAGGATGCGCGCAGGGTCTGGCGCACGGGCATGGAAAAAGAACCGGGCAACGAGGCGCTGCTAAAGACGCTCGAGCGTTTCAAGGTTAAAAAGCCATGACGGCACATTGGCTTGCGCGATGGCGCGCCGGCCTGATGGCCGGGCTGGCCTGCCTGTTGCTGGCTGCCTGTGCAACTCCCCAAAAGATAGCCGGCAGCGGCCCGGGCGCGCAGGCTTTCGACCGCATCGGCCGTTTTGCCGTCAGCGTGGAACATCGCGATGGCACGCGCGACGCGGTGCAGGGCGGCTTTGCCTGGCACGACGCGGGGCGCGAGCTGCTGCTGGACCTGGCCAACCCGCTGGGCAGTACATTGGCTCGTGTGCGGGTGTTGCCGGGTGAAGCCATCATGACGCGCAGCAACGGCCAGACCGAAACGGCAAGCAGCCCCGACGGCCTGGTGGACCAGGTCCTGGGCAGTCCCATTCCGGTTGCTGGCCTGCGCGACTGGCTGCGTGGCAAAACCGGTGGAGCGCCGGTAAGCGGCCTGCAAAAGAATGACGCGGGGCAAATTACCCAATTCCAGCAAGCCGGCTGGCAGATTGCATTGTCGCGCTACGACAGCGAAGGCCCGCGCCTGTTGCAGCTAAGCCGCCGCGAAGCCAGCCGCGACATCAGCGTTCGCCTGGTCATCGACGAGTCCTAGCCGAAGGCCGACGTGACACTTTACGACGTACCGGCGCCCGCCAAAATCAATCTTTTTCTGCATGTGGTGGGCAAGCGCCCCGACGGATACCACCTGCTGCAATCGGTATTCCGTTTTATCGGCCTGTACGACACGCTGAATTTCGACTTGCGTGCGGATGGCCGCATCATGTGCGACAGCACCATCGAAGGCCTGGACCCGGCGGACGACCTGGTCGTGCGTGCTGCCAAGGCGCTGCAGCAGGCCGCGGGTTGCCGCTACGGGGTGCAAATCAACTACGTCAAGCGCATTCCTTCCGGCGGCGGCCTGGGCGGGGGCTCCAGCGATGCGGCCAGCACGCTGATTGCGCTCAACCGTCTTTGGGGCACGGGGCTAAGCCGCGCCGAACTTATGCGCCTGGCCTTGCCTTTGGGGGCGGATGTGCCGGTGTTTGTGTTCGGGCAACCCGCCTTCGCCGAAGGGATCGGCGAAATCCTGAGTCCGGTCGATGTGCCCGAACGGGCTTATCTTGTTGTAGAACCGAGTCAAAAAGTACCGACAGGAGGAATATTTTCTTCCCCCGATTTGACAAGAGATTCTCCTTCATTCAAAATGTCGGTCTTTACTGATTGGCAAACAATCGAAGCAGGTAAAAAAGCAGGGCTTACAGATAAAGCTGTGTTTTCCAGAAGCGGAACAGGCACAGCGCAGTATGCAAGCACAGCGCTTTTTGGCCGCAACGATCTAGAGCCGGTTGTTTTTGAAAAGTATCCCGCAGTTCGCCAAGCCGCTGATTGCTTGCTTGAAGCTGGGATACAGCCAAGAATGACAGGGTCCGGAGCTTGTCTATTTGTTGAATTTGTAAGCATTGAACAAGCCGTTCGGTGCCAGAATGAAATAATAGGTAAAATACACCGCGAAAGCGGTGGCAGTGGCAAAGAGGTAATCGATAATGTCTGGGCTTGCCCGGGGCTTACCGACCATCCGCTAAGGCACTGGTTGCAAAATTAATTGGGGAATCGCCAAGCTGGTTAAGGCACTGGATTTTGATTCCAGCATGCGAAGGTTCGAATCCTTCTTCCCCAGCCAACTTTCTAAGCCTATCCCAGGCTTTGCAGTTAAACGAGCTGTTGAGTCGGCCCCAAATGGGTGTGCTGGTCAACAGCTTTGTCGTTTAGCGCTTCGGAATCTATACTTCCCATCATGACCAACGACAGATTCATGATTTTTACCGGTACCGCCAACCCTCGTCTGGCGGTCGATGTTGTCAATCACCTGGATATGTCGTTAGGCAAAATGACCGTTGGTCGCTTTTCCGATGGCGAAGTCATGGTTGAAATCAACGAAAACGTCCGCGGTAAAGATGTTTTCGTTTTGCAGCCCACGTGTGCGCCAACCAACGACAACCTCATGGAAGTCATGGTCATGGTCGACGCCTTGCGCCGCGCTTCGGCGGGCCGCATTACCGCCGCCATGCCGTATTTCGGCTATGCGCGCCAAGACCGCCGCCCGCGTTCGGCGCGCGTGGCCATTTCGGCCAAGGTCGTGGCCAATATGCTGCAAGTGGCCGGTGTCGACCGCGTCATGACCATGGACCTGCATGCCGACCAGATTCAAGGGTTTTTCGACATTCCCGTCGACAACGTCTATGCAAGCCCCGTATTGCTGGGCGACATCTGGCGCCGCAACTACCAGAACGTAGTCGTGGTCTCGCCCGATATCGGCGGTGTGGTGCGTGCGCGCGCGTTGGCCAAGCAGCTGGAAGCCGACCTGGCCATTATCGACAAGCGCCGTCCCCGCGCCAATGTGTCCGAAGTCATGAACATTATCGGCGAAATCGACGGCCGCACCTGCATCATCATGGACGATATGGTCGATACGGCCGGCACTTTGTGCAAGGCCGCCCAGGCCCTGAAAGAACGCGGCGCGTTGGGCGTGTACGCTTATTGCACGCACGCGGTCCTCTCGGGCGGCGCAGCGCAGCGCATTACCGAGTCCGAGCTTGATGAACTGGTCGTGACCGACACCATTCCATTGTCGGACGAGGCCCGCGCTTGCGGCAAGATCCGCCAGTTGTCGTGTGCGTCGCTGTTGGGCGAAACCATACTGCGCATATCCAACGCCGAATCGGTCAGTTCGCTGTTCGTCGACTAAAGATTTTCCGTTGCCTGCTGGTCGCGGCAGGCAGCGACCCACCGCAGCGCATTGGCGCTGCGTATTTTCAACAGGGCTTCAATGCCCCTTGTTTTGGAGTATTTCCATGAAATTCAACGCCACTTTGCGTAGCGTCCAGGGTACGAGTGCGAGCCGCCGCCTGCGCAACGCCGGCCGTGTCCCCGCCATTGTTTATGGCGGCAAAGCACAGCCTTTGAACATCGAACTCGACCACAACGAAATCTACCATGCCCTGCGCAAGGAAGAGTTCCACGCGTCGATTCTCAGCATGGAGCTGGACGGCAAGGCCGAACAGGTTCTGCTGCGTTCGGTTCAATGGCACCCATACAAACAGCTGGTACTGCACGTCGACTTCCAGCGCGTAGACGCTTCGAAGGCCATCACCACCAAGGTGCCGCTGCACTTCCTGAACGGCGAAAATTCGCCTGCGGTAAAAGTAGGCAAGTCCGTCATCAGCCATCTGCTGACCGAGCTTGAAGTCAGCTGCCTGCCTGCCGACCTGCCTGTTTCGATCGAAGTCGATCTGCAAAACCTGGAAGCCGGTGCAACCGTCCACCTGGCCGACATCACGTTGCCCAAGGGCGTTACCTTCGTGCCTCGTGGCGGCGAAGCCAGCCCCGCTTTGGCTACCGCTCCGATCAAGGCCGGCGGCGCCGACAGCGAAGACGAAGCCGCACCGGCAGCTCCGGCCGCTCCAGAAGCGCCCGCTGCCGAATAATCGACATGCTCTACCTGCCTGACCCTGCGGCCAGCCGGCCGCGGAATCAGGCTAAAACCCCTGCGGGCAATAATCGCCTTCAGGGGTTTTGTTTTAATTCCAGGGGCGAGTCTTGCGCCGCGCTACCGTCCGCGTTCTATCCTCGCGTTAACGCTTGATCTGGAAGTGAAATAAGATACGTACGCGTTTGGCGGCCCCGGGCATTTTGGCTGCCCGCCACCATGGCCAACTATTTTCTTGCAATTGCTAATCTATGAAGCCTCCTGTTCGTCTGATTATCGGGCTGGGCAATCCTGGTCCCGAATACGAAACCACGCGCCACAATGCAGGGTTCTGGCTTGCCGACCATCTGGCCGATGACTTCAAGGCCGGCTTTGCGCTGGAGAAGGGCTTTTCAGCCTGGGTAGCGAAGGGAAAGTTCCAGGGCGAGACCATAATCCTGGCCAAGCCGACTACTTTCATGAATCGTTCCGGCCAGGCGGCGGGCGCGCTGATGCGCTTTTACAAGCTGCAGCCGGACCAGGTCCTGGTGCTGCACGACGAACTGGATCTGCTTCCGGGACAAGCCAAGATAAAGCAGGGCGGCGGCCATGCGGGGCATAACGGCCTGCGCGACATACAGTCTGTGTTTTCAAGCCCCGATTTTTGGCGCTTGCGCATCGGCATCGGCCACCCGCGGACCCTGGGCCTGGCCCAGCAGGTGGTGGGCTTTGTGCTGAACCCGCCGCGGCGCGACGAACTGAAAGCCATCGAAGCAGTCATCGAGCGCTGCCGCGTCACCGTGCCGCTTATGCTGCAAGGCGAATACAGCAAAGCCATGAGCCAACTGCACGAGGGCAACGGTGCCTGACGCCGCGCCCGCGATCACCAGCTTTCGCGGCGAGTTCCGCGATTTCATCGGCTTCGTGCGGCGTCCGCATTTCACGCCAAGGCTGCCGGGCCGGCATGCCGGCTGCAATAGCTGGCAAGCCGATTGGCTGCCGGCGTTGTCGTTGCGCCGAATGCTGCGATGGGCGTTGTTCTTGTGGCTGGTGAATATTGTTTTTCTTGGGCCGATAGCCTTGGCGGCGGCCGGGATTGGCGGCGCCGAGCATCGCCTGGACTTTACAAATATTCCATGGCTGCAAGCCCTGATCTGGGCGCCCATTGTGGAAGAGCTGGTGTTTCGCTACGGCTTGCGCCGGCCGGCCCAGGCGTTTTGGGTCGTGCCTGCCGGCGCGATTGCATTGTTCAGCGGGCCGACCTGGGCGGCGGTCGTCCTGGTGGCCGTGATTGTGTTGCTGTGCTGGTGGATGGGCACGCTGCCCGCGGGCCGGTTTGCGGGAGCCCTGCCGTGGCGGATGCGCCAGGCGTATCAGGCGCGGTTTTTCTGGGCTTTTCACGGTTCATGCCTGCTGTTTGCAGGCATGCACTTGCATAATTTCGCGCTCAACTCCACGCCGTACTGGCTGATGCCCTTGCTGGTGCTGCCGCAATGGCTGACAGGCATGGTGCTTGGCTGGCTGCGGGTGCGGCGCGGCATAGGGGCTTCCATGCTGCTGCATGGCCTCTTTAATGGCGGCCCCTTGCTGATCGTGTGGCTGGTCTTGCGGTTTGTCCCGGATCCGACGAGCTTGGGGATGTAGAAGGCTGGGCCGCGCAACGGCCCGCCGCTAATCGGCCCGGGCGCGGCCTATTGCGCCAACACGTTAAAATAGCTTTCTTTTATACAGTTTTAGTTGAAAATACAGGATATTCATGGCTCTGCAATGTGGCATTGTTGGTTTACCCAACGTAGGAAAATCTACTCTTTTTAATGCCCTGACCAAGGCGGGCATTGCGGCAGAAAACTACCCCTTCTGCACTATCGAGCCCAACGTCGGCGTCGTCGAAGTGCCCGATGCGCGTCTTACGGCACTGGCCGGCATCGTCAAGCCCGAGCGCATCCTGCCCGCCGTGGTCGAATTCGTCGACATCGCAGGCCTGGTTGCCGGCGCTTCCAAGGGCGAAGGCCTGGGCAACCAGTTCCTGGCCAATATCCGCGAAACCGACGCCATCGTACATGTGGTGCGCTGCTTCGAAGACGAAAACGTTATTCACGTGGCCGGGCGCATCGATCCCATTTCGGATATTGAAGTCATCAATACAGAGCTGGCCTTGGCCGACCTGGCCTCGGCCGAAAAGGCCTTGCAGCGCAACCAGAAAACCGCGCGCGCGGGCGACAAAGAAGGCATCAAGCTTGTGGCCGTGCTGGAAAAAATCATTCCCGTCCTGAACGAAGCCCGCCCCATACGTTCCATGGGCCTGGACGAAGACGATCTGGCCCTTATCAAGCAATTCTGCTTCATCACGGCCAAGCGCTGCATGTATGTCGCCAACGTCAAAGAAGACGGCTTCACCGGCAATCCGCATCTGGAAGCCGTGCAAAAATACGCCGAAACAGAAAACGCCCCGGTCGTAGCCGTATGCGCTGCCGTCGAAGCTGAAATCGCCGAACTGGACGACGAAGACAAGAACGTGTTCCTGGCCGACATGGGCATGGACGAACCGGGCCTGAACCGCGTGATCCGTGCAGCATACAGCCTGCTTGGCCTGCAAACCTACTTCACCGCCGGCGTCAAGGAAGTGCGCGCCTGGACGATCCACATCGGCGACACCGCACCCAAGGCGGCCGGCGTCATCCACACCGACTTCGAACGCGGCTTCATCCGCGCCCAAACCATCGCATACGACGAGTTCATCGCCTGCAAGGGCGAACAGGGCGCGAAAGAGTCGGGCAAGATGCGGGCCGAAGGCAAGGAATATGTGGTCAAGGACGGGGATGTGTTGAATTTCTTGTTCAACGTCTGACGGATTTCGCTGGATCTCGGTGGCGCTCAGTAGCGCTTGGTGGATGGGGGAGGGCTTTTACAGCCAAGGGCCTTTCCGACAATCTCGGTCGCTGAACGAGCGGGTTGTTCAGTGAGGGCGCGCGCCTAGTCGGGCTGATAAAGCTTGTCGGTAGCAATATTTGGCGGCGGAAGTACCGCTTGGCGATGTGAGTACGGTAACAGCTAGCTAAAAGAGAGTGAATTATCCTCTTTGGTAGTGAGCGACGATGTTTTTCGCAGCCGACAGACATTCTTAATCAACGACAATTATCACACGCTGATACAATCGTGGGACCAAAATTTCCTTGGACTCAGGCTCATGAAACGCTGCACTGTCGGTGTCCGACGAAGTCGCATGGAACGGACCGCCTCCTATGAATAAGCAGGTGCTCAGCGAACGCGACATTTGCACGAAGTTCATCACGCCAGCGTTGGAAAAGGCTGGATGGGATGTTCTAACTCAGGTACGCGAAGAGTTCCTGCTGACCAAGGGGCGCATCATCGTGCGCGGCAAACTGCACATGCGTGGCCAACACAAGCGCGCGGATTATGTGCTGTTTCAAAAGCCCAACCTGCTCATTGCCGTCATCGAAGCCAAGGACAACAAGCATGCCATCGGCTCGGGCATGCAACAGGCCCTCGGCTATGCCGAAATGCTGCAAGTGCCTTTCGTATTCAGCAGCAATGGAGATGGCTTCCTGTTCCACAACAAGATCGCCAAGGACGGCGTTATCGAGCGCGAACTGAGCCTGGATGAGTTCCCCGGTGCCGATACGTTGTGGCAATGGTGGGCAGAGCATCAGGGCCTGAGCACGCAGCAGCAGGCCCTGGTAGCCCAGGACTACTACAGCGACGGCAGCAACAAGACGCCTCGCTACTACCAGTTGCTCGCCATTAACAAGAGCATCGAGGCGATTGCCAAAGAGCAGAAACGCATTCTGCTGGTGATGGCCACGGGCACAGGCAAGACCTATACCGCTTTCCAGATCATCTGGCGGTTGTGGAGGTCGCGTGCCAAGAAACGCATCCTGTTCCTGGCGGACCGCAACATCCTGATCGATCAGACCATTACCAACGACTTCAAGCCGTTCGGCGCGGCGATGACCAAGATCCAGAAGCGGCAGGCCAACAAGTCGTACGAGATCTATCTGTCGCTTTACCAGGCCGTCACCGGTAACGAAGAAGAACGGAACATCTACAAACAGTTCAGCCCGGAATTCTTCGATCTGATCGTGATCGACGAATGCCACCGAGGCAGCGCCGCCGAAGATTCGGCCTGGCGCGAGATCCTGACGTATTTCCATTCCGCCACACAGATCGGCCTGACCGCTACGCCCAAGGAAACCAAGGAAGTATCCAACATCGACTACTTCGGCGAGCCCATTTACACCTACTCGCTACGCCAGGGCATCGACGATGGCTTTCTCGCACCCTACAAGGTAGTGCGCATCGACCTGGACAAAGACGTGACCGGCTGGCGTCCCGACAAGGGCATGCTCGACAAGCTCGGCAACGAGATCGAAGACCGCATCTACAATCAGCGTGATTTTGACAAGACGCTGGTACTGGAACAACGCACGCACGTGGTGGCGCGCAAGATCAGTGAATACCTGAAAGCCAGCAACCGCTTCGACAAGACCATCGTCTTCTGCGACAACATAAACCATGCCGAACGCATGCGCCAAGCGCTGGTCAACGAAAACGCCGACCTGGTGGCGCAGAACCATCGCTATGTCGTACGCATCACCGGCGACAATGAAGAAGGCAAGATGGAGTTGGACAACTTCATCTTCCCGGAGAGCAAATACCCCGTCATCGCGACTACTTCCAAGCTGATGACCACGGGCGTCGATGCCCAGACCTGCAAGCTCATCGTGCTGGATCAGCGCATCCAGTCCATGACCGAATTCAAGCAGATCATCGGTCGCGGAACGCGCATCAACGAGGATTTCGATAAGTATTGGTTCACTATCCTCGATTTCAAGAAAGCGACCGAACTGTTCGCCGATCCGGCTTTCGACGGCGATCCCGTGCAAATTTATGAGCCAGGCCCCGGCGAGCCACCGCTCCCTCCAGATGAAGAGGATGGGGAGGCGTTGCTTGACGATGAATTCATCTATCCCACGCAGGACGACAACCCCATGCCTCCCGGCGGCGTAGCCGAACCCCTGCCAGGCGAGGAGGGCAGCAACGTGCGCCGTTACGTTGTCGCCAACGTTGAGGTCAAGGTGGTGGCCGAGCGGGTGCAGTACTTCGACGCCAACGGCAAGCTGATCACCGAGTCCCTGAAAGACTACACCCGCAACACCTTGGCCAAGGAATTCGCGTCGCTCGACGATTTTCTGCGCCATTGGAGCAAGGCCGAGAAGAAGCAGGCCATCATCGACGAGCTGGCCCATCAAGGCATCTTTTTCGAGGCGTTGGCCGACGAGGTGGACAAGCAATCCGGCAAGGATTTCGACCCCTTCGATCTGTTATGCCACGTGGCCTGGGATCAACCCCCACTCACGCGCAAGGAGCGGGCCGAACAGGTCAAGAAGCGCCATTACTTCGCCAAGTACGGCGAGCAGGCGCAAAAGGTGCTCGAAGCCCTGCTCGACAAGTATGCCGACGAAGGTGTGGCCGCCATCGAGGAAACGCAAATCCTCGCCATCGCCCCCTTCAATGGCATGGGCACACCGATCGAACTGGTGCGTGCCTTTGGCGGCAAGACCCAATACCAACAGGCCGTCGGCGAGCTCGAGCGTGAGCTCTACCGCGCCTGATCAGAACTAGACTCAGGAAGTATTCATGTCACTTGCAACTCTTATCAAAGCCATTCAGGACATCATGCGCAAGGATGTCGGCGTTGATGGCGACGCCCAGCGCATCAGCCAGATTTGCTGGCTATTGTTCCTGAAGATCTTCGACGATAAGGAACAGGAGTGGGAACTGACCCAGTCCAGCTACCGTTCGCCGCTGCAAAGCCGCTTTCGCTGGAGCAACTGGGCCAAGGATCCGGAAGGCATGACCGGTGAAGAGTTGATCGACTTCGTCAACAACGACCTCTTCCCCTCCTTGAAACAGCTTGCCACCAAGGCGGGCGTGTCCGCACAAGGTCGGGTGATTGGTTCAGTGTTTGAGGATGCCTACAACTACATGAAGTCAGGTACCCTGCTGCGCCAGGTGATCAACACCATTGAAGAGGATGTTGATTTCAATAAGTCCAGCGACCGGCACCTGTTCAACGACATCTACGAGAAAATTCTTGCCGATCTGCAGTCGGCAGGTAATGCAGGGGAGTACTACACACCGCGTGCCGTCACCCAGTTCATGGTCGATATCCTCGATCCGAAGCTCGGCGAGAGCATTTTTGATCCGGCCTGCGGCACGGGAGGCTTCCTGACCTGCGCCATCGAATATCTCAAGAAGCAGGTCAACACGCCGGATGACAATCGGCTGCTGCAAGAGAATATCTATGGCGTGGAGAAGAAGCCCCTGCCGCACATGCTGGCCATGACTAACATGATGCTGCATGGCATCGACGTGCCGACTCGCATCCGCCATGACAACACGCTCTCTCGTCCCTTCAAGGACTACGGTCCACGCGACCGGGTGGACATCATCATCACCAACCCGCCGTTCGGCGGCATGGAAGAAGATGGTATCGAGAAAAACTTCCTCGCCAAGCACCAGACCCGCGAGACTGCTGACCTGTTCATGGCGTTGATCACGCATCTGCTCAAGCACGACACCGGGCGCGCCGCCGTGGTGCTGCCGGACGGCTTCCTCTTCGGCGAGGGGGTGAAAACCACGCTCAAGCGTGAGCTGCTGGAAGAGTTCAACCTGCATACCATCGTGCGCCTGCCCAAAGGCGTGTTCGCCCCTTATACCAGCATCGCCACCAACATCCTGTTCTTCGAAAAGGGCGGCTCTACACAAGACGTATGGTTCTTCGAGCATCCTTACCCGGAAGGTTACAAGAGCTATTCCCGTTCCAAGCCGCTCACCATCGAGGAATTTGACCTCGAAAAAGATTGGTGGGGCGGTCACGCACGCAAAGGGCGGAGGACGACCGAGAACGCCTGGAAGGTCTCGGCCAAGGATCTTGCTGCTCGTAACTACAACTTGGATTGCAAGAACCCGCATGAGATCACTGTCGAGCATGGTGATCCGGATGAATTGATGGCCGAATACCTGGACATCACCCGTCAGTTGCAAGTTGCCCAGCAAGCACTGAAAACCGAGCTGCTGGCCGCGCTCAAGGCTACCGATGGGGGAACAGCATGAGCACGCATTTGCCAGCCGACTATCCAGCGTTATTTGCTGATATCAAGCGGCGCATTCGCCATGCCCAGACGCGAGCCGTGCTGGCAGTCAACGCCGAACTGCTTCGCCTGTACTGGGATATCGGCACGCTAATCGACCAGCGCCAGAAGCAGGAAGGCTGGGGGGCCGCTGTCATCCCCCGACTGGCGAAAGACCTGCACAATGAGTTGCCGGAAGAAAAGGGGTTTTCAGAGCGTAACATCAAGCGCATGTTGGCCTTCTACCGGGAGTACCCCCATCTGGGTGCCCGCACAGCGGGCACGGAAGTGCCACAGCCCGTGGCACAAGTGGCCGGCGGGAAGAAAAGGCCACAGGCCGTGGCACAAACCGCGGACATGGCCTCGATATTTCCGCCCGAGCTTCTGCTTTCCGTGCCCTGGGGCCACCACGCCGAGCTGATTGCCAAGGTCAAGGATGCGAGCACGCGCCAGTGGTATATGCGCGCCACCCTTGAAAATGGCTGGAGCCGCAACATTCTGGTGATGCAGATCGAAACCGCCGCACACCGTCGCCAGGGCAACGCCGCCAGCAACTTCGCGCTGCGCCTGCCCTCGCCGGATTCCGATCTGGTGCAACAAACCCTCAAAGACCCCTACCTGTTCGACTTTCTGACCCTGGAAGCGAGCTTCCATGAGCGCGAGCTGGAAACCGGGCTGATTGCTCACCTGGAGAAATTCCTGTTGGAGCTTGGCCAGGGGTTCGCCTTCGTCGGGCGCCAGTATCACCTCGACCTTGGCGGCGATGACTTCTACATCGACCTACTGTTTTACCACCTCAAACTGCGCTGCTATGTGGTCATCGACCTCAAGCGTGGTGATTTCAAGCCCGAATACGCCGGCAAGATGAATTTCTACTGCAACGTTGTTGACGACCAACTGCGCCACGAGAGCGACAAACCCACCATCGGCCTGATCCTTTGCCAACAGCCCAACCGCGTACTGGCCGAGTACGCACTGCGTGGCGTGGACAAGCCCATCGGCGTGTCCAGTTTCGAGATTACCCGCGCCCTGCCGAAGACCCTGAAAAGCGCTTTGCCCAGCATCGAACAGATCGAGCGCGAACTGGGATGCGAGCATGAATAAGCACACCACCGAACTGCTGGAACAGCACTTCGATACCGCCTTTGCCGAACCCGATGGCATCAGGAAACTGCGCAAACTGATCCTGACCCTGGCCATGCAGGGCAAGCTGGTGCAGCAAGATCCGAGCGAGAAGCCTGCTAGCGAACTGCTGAAGGAGATTGAAGCCGAGAAACAGCGGCTGGTGAAGGACGGCAAGATCAAGAAACCCAAGTCCTTGCCGCCGATAAGGGAAGAAGAAAAGCTTTATTCGCTGCCGCAGGGATGGGAGTGGGCACGCCTGCAATCCTTTTCTGACTACAACGGTAGGCCCAATATTGATCCGAGCGAAATCGCCGAGGATACTTGGCTGCTTGACTTGGAGGACATTGAAAAGGAAACCTCCCGGCTTATCGGTCGAGCAAGGTATTTCCAGCGTGAATCGAAATCGACAAAATCAACATTTAAGGAGGGAGATGTTCTTTATGGAAAGCTCCGTCCATATTTGGACAAAGTGTTGGTTGCAGACTCGGCTGGTGTCTGCACTACTGAGATAGTTCCGATTGTTCCATCCAAAGCAGTCATCCCTGAGTTTCTACGGTGGTTGTTAAAGCGCCCAGGTTTCCTTTCCCACGTAAACACGCTGATGTATGGCGTGAAAATGCCTCGCTTGGGAACAGAGGATGCCATCCATAGCGTTCATCCGATTCCACCAGTAAATGAGCAGTACCGTATCGTCGCCAAAATCGACGAGCTGATGGCGCGCTGCGACGAGCTTGAAAAACTGCACACTGCCCAACAGGAACAGCGCCTGACCGTCCATGCCGCCGCCATCAAGCAACTGTTGAACATCGCCGAACCCGACCAACACCAGCGCGCCCAGGCCTTCCTAGCCGAACACTTTGGCGAGCTCTACACCGTTAAGGAAAACGTCGCCGAGTTGCGCAAGGCCATCCTGCAACTGGCGGTGATGGGCAAACTCGTCCCGCAAAAACCGAATGACCAGCCCGCCAGCGAGCTGCTGAAAGAGATCGAAGCCGAAAGACAGCGGCTGGTGAAGAAAGGCAAGATCAAGATACCGAAGTCATTGCCACCGGTGACGGAAGAAGAAAAGCCGTATGCATTGCCACAGGGGTGGGAGTGGGCAAGGTTAGGAAACCTTGCATTATCCAGTGACTCAGGATGGAGTCCACAATGCCTCCCGGGAATGCGCAAAGGCCAAGAATGGGGGGTGCTCAAAGTCAGTGCCGTCTCTTGGGGAAAGTTTAACCCGGACGAGAACAAGGCACTTCCTGCGTCGCAAAATCCAAGGCTGGATTGCGAAGTCAAGAGTGGGGATTTTCTCATCTCGCGTGCAAATACAGACGAGCTCGTCGCACGCAGCGTAGTAGTCAATGACGCCCCCCCACACCTTATGATGAGCGAAAAAATAGTCAGATTCACGCTTAGCTGTAGCGTGGATAAGGTGTTTGTAAACATCGTAAATGGAGTTCCATATTCGCGTGCTTATTACATGGGGAACGCATCTGGAACCAGCAGTTCCATGAAGAATGTGAGCCGGGAAACGATGAGTTTGCTGCCGGTCTCACTCCCGCCATTGCAAGAGCAGCGTCGCATCGTCGCGAAAATCGATGAGTTGATGGGTTTGTGTAACTTTCTTGAGCAGAAAATCGATGCCGCAACCGGCAAACAGGCCGAATTGCTGAACGCGCTAATGCTCGCCCAATCACAAAACAACACAACGGAAAAACGCCGGCAAGCATCGCTTTCAACAGCCCAAGTCATTGACTTGGCTACCTACCGAGCCAACATAGGCTGCTATGCGTTCAGCAAACTCGCCAACGCCCAATACTTTGGTCGAACTGCCGCCGCCAAGGTGATGTACCTAGCACAAGCCTACGTGGGCCTGGAGCTGGATCAGAAACCCGAGCGTGAAGCTGCCGGGCCACTGGATACCTGGATTTATGATTTCGAGCGGCAAGGTCAAGGAAAGCGCTGGTTCGAGGTCAATGAAAAGACCTTGGCCAACGGCAGGAAAAAGACGGAGTACCGCTGCTTGTCGGCGTTGTCGGAGCCTGCGGCGAGAGCCGAGGCATTGATGTCGTGCGAACAGAAAGCCGAATTCGACCGCTTGATCTACGCACTGGCCGACAAGACTACCGAACAGGTTGAGATCATCGCCACGCTTTTCGCCGTCTGGAACGATTTCCTGATTGACGGCATCCAGCCCGCCGACGAACAGATCATCACCGACATGCGCGAACACTGGCACGGGCGCAAAGCGCGCTTTGCGCCATCCGATCTCAAGCCGTGGCTTGTCTGGCTACGCAAGGAAAACTTCGTCCCTCGCGGACTGGGACCAAGAACCGTCCAGCAGCAACGACTTGGTGTCTGATTCCATAGGAGGCATTCCACCATGCGCGTCACTGCAACCCATCTCGTACAGTGGTCAGACAGGCGCGAAGCGCAGGGAATGCTGCCTGTCCTTGTGAGACGATTGATCTCGGCTACGGCCCGGATCACAGCGATTGCTATGCCTGGTGGCGATTCCGTCAGTGCTCCCGGCTGGGATGGTGTCATCGAGGTGACTCAAGGAAACCCTTGGGTTCCAACCAGCATCAGCTACTGGGAATTGGGTACTTCAAAAGAACCCGCATCCAAAGCCAGCAGTGATTTTGAGAAGCGCCTTGGACAGATCTCTGCGGAACAGGCAGCGCAAGCCACCTTTGTTTTTGTGACTCCCCGTCGCTGGCCTGGGAAAAGCGCATGGCGGGAGAATGCTGCAAGCCGCAATGTCTGGGCAGACGTGCAGGTCTGGGATGCTGATGATCTGGAAGCTTGGCTGGAAACCTCCGCTTCGACAAGCTTGTGGTTGGGCATGCAACTCGGTATTGCAGGCCATGGCATAGAGGCCGTAGAAAACTACTGGGCTCACTGGAGCAATCAGCCCAACCCTGCCATCACAATGTCAGCGCTGTTTAGCGGTCGAGAAGAATCAAGGCTCACGCTACAGAACAGTATTGAACAGCATGAGCCTTTGGTCTCTGTTATGGCAGACAGCCAGGCAGAAGCCGTTGCCTTTGTATGCGCGCAATTGATCGAAGACGGCCATTCTTCACGCGCCGCCTGCGTGACTTCGGAAGAAGGCTGGCAGTTTGTGGATGCCAACCCCGGCATTGAGTTGGTGGTCATCGCTGATAACCGGCTTGGCAGCTATCGAGCTCCACGCGAAGGAATGACTCTGGCTGTACCCATGGCTTTCGGAGATCGAGCCTTCAATCTTATGGGCATTGGAGGACAGGCGATAGATCGAAAAATGGTGGAGCTTCGACGCCCAAGGCCAGATGAATTTGAGAAATCACTGCTTGAGCTTGGAATAGCAGCCTCTGATGCGGCCCGATGTACGCGAACTTTGGGAAGGTCATGGACGGTTTTTCGTCGATGGCATGCGCAAAATCCAGTCATCAAGAAACCGAAATGGGTCGATGATGCTGATGTCACAAGCTTGCTAATCTTGACGTTGGTGGGGGCCTGGAATAGTGCGTCTGAAGGAGACAGGGCTTGCGTTGCGAAGATTGCCAACAGGCCCTACGAAGACATTGAAAGCGAGCTGTTGAGGCTGGCTACGCTGGATGACGCGCCTGTCCTCAAAATAGGTTCTCTCTGGAAAGCCAAGGCTCCGTTAGAGTTGTTACATCTGATGGCGCCGAAGCTGACAGACGCCATTCTGACAAGATTCTTTCAGATTGCCAGTGCAGTATTTGAACAACCCGATCCGGTGCTGGAACTGGAAGAAGACAAACGTTGGATGGCTTCCATTTATGGCAAGGTTCGTGAGCAATCTGGTGTTGTGTTGGACGCCATGACAGAATCGATCGCCAAGCTAGGTCATTTTTCTGACGGCTTCAATCATATCGCCATCGGCAATCATGTACGGCGTTTTGTTACTCAACTCTTGGAAGAAGCCAATGGAGAACGCTGGCTTTCCGTTTCGTCCTTTCTTCAGTCGTTTGCCGAGGCGGCTCCCGATGAGTTCTTGAACGCAGTTCAAAACAGTTTGCGAAAGCCTGGTAAGCCGGTTACCCAGTTAATCATAGAAACACAATCGTCCGGGATATCTGGACGTTGCTGGCATGCCGACCTGCTTTGGGCTTTGGAGTTATTGGCATGGTATCCCGGCCGACTCGGGCGGGTTGCAAATGTCCTTGCCGAACTGGCCGATGTGGAAGTGAAGGGTAACTGGGGTAACACGCCATTCAATACCCTGGTTTCCCTCTTTCGACACTGGTACCCGCAAACAGCCGCGTCAGTCGCACTGAGGCTCCGTGCGATTAGAAATATAGTCGATCGGTATCCTGAAACAGCATGGAATCTTTTGTTGGCCTTGATTCCTAGGCAGCATGATGTAGCTTCACCCAATGCAAAGCCTCGCTGGCGCGATGACGATGCTGATGCAGGCGATGTCGTCGCCGCTGTTGAGATCCTGCAATTTGTACCGCCAATCGCTGATTTGCTGATAGAGAAAGCTCAGGGAAACGCCCAGCGCATTGCCAATCTGGTCCCAAAGGTCGATAAACTGGATACGAGCTTCCGGGACAAAGTCATCGAACTGGTAGGAAACGCGAAAACCTTGCCCGATGAAGATCGAGCAATCGTCCGCAATGCCGTTAGGCAATTTCTGAACTGGCAAAACTCTTTTAATCAGGATGGCGGCAAGCACGATAGATATTCAGCTGATGCGTTGAGGCCATTGTTTGACACTCTGACCGCCGATGATCTGGTTATCCGCCATGCCTGGATTTTCTCCAACGGATGGGTAGAGCTGCCTGATGGGAGCGGGGAAGACTACAAAGAAGCGGACAAAGCCAGGGCAGCATTGCGCGCCTCAGCCGTCCGGGAAATATATAAAGTTCAAGGTTGGTCGGGCATTGCCAGATTGGCTAAGTGTTGTGACGACCCAAGGCTAGTTGGCTGGGAGCTTGTCACGGAGCCGTTTGAACGTGGCGATATGGAGCAATGGCTGTGTCAATGGTATATGGAACTACAGGGTCCCTCATTATATGATTCGCTGACCCAAGGCGTGCTGCATGCACTACCTCATGCAGAGTTCTTTGATTCTCTGAAAACATGCTTGCAGCAACTCGAACATAAGCGCGTGCCTTTGGAGAAGAAGGCTGGCTTCATGGTCAACGCCCCGCAAGGTATGGTCTTATGGCAGCTCGTCGAAGAGCAATCACAAGCGGTTCGCGATCATTTCTGGTTGGCTGTCTGGCTGTCGTATATTCAGTCAGACAGAGATCATCTACTTTTCTGCATGGAAAAGCTGTTGGCAGCTGGCCGCTCACGAACAGCCCTGGAGGCGATGGGAGATCGCGCAACCGAACTACCTGGTGCGCTGCTGATCCGAATGCTAAAAGGCATTGCCGCTGGTCAGGAGAAAAATACGGGCCTTCCGCAAACGTGGCGTATCTCCCGTGTGTTCAAGGCGCTTGCTAATGCCGGAGGCGATCACTCGGAAATGGCGAGCCTGGAATTTGCTTACTATCCAATGCTTGAATATGACAAGTATGGTGTACCTCATTTGATGGCAGAGATACTGGGCAGGCCGGAATCTTTCATGGAGCTCATTTCTCTTGTCTTCACTCCTCATAATACGGAACGTGAGCCGTTGCCAGAACACTTGCATGCAGCGGCGCAAACGGCCGTTTCTCTGATCCACGGTGGACGCGGTGTTCCGGGGAAAACGCCAGGAGGAGAAATTGATAGAGAGCTATTCGTCTCATGGATCAACAGAGTCCGGGAGTTGGCAAAAGAAAGAGATCTCGAAGCTGTCACTGATCTGACGGTGGGCGCCTGGCTCTCCGATTGGCCCTTGAACAAACATTTGGATTTTTGGCCAAACCCAATCATTGCTGAGTTTTTGGATGAGGATAATTGCGAAGATGTCAGACGGGGCTTTCATACGGGGGTTCATAATTCTCGAGGTGTCACCACCCGTATGCCATATGACGGTGGCACGCAAGAACGAAAAGCCGCTGAAGAATTCAGGCGCTTCGCCCGTCACTGGGAAGGCTCGAAACCCAATCTTGCCACAATGATCGAAAGTCTTGCAAAATCATACGAGCACGAAGCTCTACAGCATGACGACGACGGGTTATGGACTCAAGAGTCATGAAAATTCATCATTCGGGTGGGCACTATATGAACACATTGTCGTCTTGTAGTGACCGTAATTTGCCCGCATTGTTTTCATCATGTTGAGCACCCTGTGTACGTAATATGTACGCCTTGGTGTGATATTGGTACCACGATCTTTACAGCGGGTTACCACGGTGCCAACGGTATCCGCTAATGGACGCAGCCGCAGACTATCCTGTCCCCACGGTCTTTCATACATTCTTTGTGCTGCTGAGCCAGAGCACAAAGAATGTGGCCGCTGCGCTGGATTTCGATAGAAATTGGGGGCTGCGCCTTGGGGACAATCGTAACGGCCCGCCCTGTACCGTCTAGAAGTCTCGGTTAAATCTCATCAAGATACGTGTCCATGTATTTTTTGAGATGTACACGTATTTTCATGAG
>NZ_QNRQ01000009.1 GCF_003315175.1 Eoetvoesiella caeni
CGCCATCCGGGCAAACCCTGATGTGTGTGCTGCGAAAGAACGTAACTATAGCAAGCCTTTTTCACCCGTGCAACTCAACGCAGCCCAAAAACCCCTTGAAATTGGCTAGCGTTTGACCACTTTTACCCTAAGCCCTTGACCCAAATCAGGAAATTATTTTGACCGAAATATGAAAATAATTCGACGTTTGCATGAAATCAGTGTGACAGCGGGGAAATCGGGATAAATTGGTTAAAAAGTGATCAGTTAATTCCCCATTACAGGCGCCTTAGAAGACGGGTTCTGGAGCGGACGAGGCCGAAATCTGTCTAGAGACCTACAAAGGCTGGCTTAAAGTGCCTTCATGCAGATGCCATCATCAAGGCGTGGCGTTTTCATGTCTCCTTTATCGCGGCGCGCCCTTTATATAGTCCCCCCTCCTCTATACCGGCCTATATATCGAGGCCTTCCTTATAGAAGCTGCTTTATAAAAGCCACTTTATAGAACCTCCTTTATAGAATTCCCTTTATTGAGCCGCCTTTATAAATATCCCTTTATTGAGCTTCCTTTGCAAAGGTCTGTGCGGAGCCCCGCGCAAAACTTCCTATATGGAACCTCCTTTATAGGATTCCTATAAGCGTCTTGCTTTGAAGCGTTTCCGATGGCTGATCCTTATTCAGTAGAAACGCCCAAAGCCACTGTCCTCTATCGCTATACTATGCAGACAAGCGCCGAGACCACGTACCGCTGCTTTATCAACAGAACAAAACCATGCCGCGGCCCTGGCGCCGCGCATGCGACACTAATAACAAAACAGAGCTCTACCCAATGCAAACCAACACCTCTGCGCAGCTTCAGGCAATCACCACACTATATGGACACAAAATGCTGGTGGACCCCGGCAGCGCTATCGGCCGGGAAGCCGTGCGCAAAGGGATTTACGACCATCCTTCCATAGACCTGCTCCGCAATATATTAAGCGTGCAGCGCTGCCGGACAGTCCTGGACATCGGCGCCAACATCGGCAATCACTCATTGGCATTCAGCCAACTGTGCGCCCGCCTGCTGGCTTTCGAGCCCAGCACGCGAGCCTTCGAAATACTAAAGAAGAATGTCGATGACAATAATCTGCGAAATATCAGGGCCCTGAACTTCGGACTCTCAAACAAAGACCGCGACGCCTGTACCGACATAAAGCCAGCCGCTGCCATAAACGTGGCAACTGGGGAAGCCGTAGTGCGGGAAGCCTTGAATACCGAAGCGACTCACGTCTTGGACACCGACGCCTTTAGTGCGAACGCGACGCAAGCCGCAGGCAAAGAAGCTTTAGGCGCGGAAGCCGTAAACAATGAAGCCTTGGGCACGGCAGCCACTGAAGCCGGCAGCAAGGCCACGTGGGAAGATACCAAAGCAAGCATCGATAGCCCTCAAAGCGAAGCCAATGTTGGGCAAACCGACATTGGCCAACCGGGCGCAGGCAGCAGCTTGCCCGTTTCCGAAGCTGCCGATGCCTCAAATCTGAAATCCGGCGACGCCTATCTGAAGTCGCAACTGATCAACGATGTCGACTTCATCAAGATTGACGCGCAGGGCCGCGAACAAAGCGTTTTCGAAGGCTTGAAGTCGACTCTGCGGCAATGCCGCCCACTGGTCCTGGTAGAGTGGAGCGATAAAAGCTCCGCGGGCTCGTGGATAATGGACAAAGAAATTACGCAAACCCTGTTTCCCAATTACCAGGTCTTTGCCCTGGTCTGGAATTCCAACAAGCACTACTGGACGTCCAAGCGTTTGGGCTCGTTGCGCCGGCATCTGGCCCGCATCTTTACCCGCCGGCACAAAAGGCTGGCCCAGTTCGATCCGGTCGGCCATCAGACTCAGGTAGACAGTATTTTGCTGGTACCTCGTGAAAAGCTGCCTTGCGTCAGCCAGTACGTTTACCGCTGAATCTCGCGGCGCAATCACACGGACACGGCTTTGCCCACCTGCAACATCGCATCTTTTATAGAACATACGCCATGACCGAAGATATTCTTATCAACGTAACGCCTTTCGAAACACGGGTTGCCATCGTCGAACAGGGCTCTGTGCAAGAGCTCCATGTAGAGCGCAGCATACAGCGCGGCCATGTCGGCAATTTATATCTGGGCAAAGTCGTGCGCGTGCTGCCCGGCATGCAAAGCGCCTTTGTGGACATTGGCCTTGAAAAAGCCGCATTCATCCATGTTGCCGACCTGCGCCAGAACCGCAGCGAACGCAGCAACGGCAACCCGGCCACTCCTATCGAAAAACTGCTTTTTGAAGGCCAGTCCTTGCTGGTGCAGGTCATCAAAGACCCGTTGGGCACCAAAGGCGCGCGTTTGTCCACGCAGATCAGCATTGCGGGACGCATGCTGGTTTACCTGCCCTATGACCCGCATCTGGGCATATCCCAAAAAATCGAATCGGAACAAGAGCGCATTGCGCTGCGCGAACGGGTCGAGCGCCTGATGGCCAAGGACGAGACCGGCGGCTTTATTGTGCGCACCCAGGCCGAGGATGCCACCGATGAAGAGCTCGCGGCCGACCAATCGTATTTGCGAATCCTGTGGGACAGCTTGCAAAGCAAAATCAAATCGCTGCCCGCGCCCTCTTTGCTGCATGCCGACCTGACTTTGGCCCAACGGGTCCTGCGCGACATGGTCGGCCCGCATACGGGCTCTATCGTGGTCGACTCGCGCAGCACCGCCCAAGAGCTTATCGAATGGGCCAAGATATACACGCCTTCGGTGCTCGACCGCATCCGCCATTACAGCGGTGAGCGGCCCTTGTTCGATACGGCCAATGTGGACGAAGAAATCGCCCGCGCGCTGTCGCGCCGCGTCGACCTGAAGTCGGGCGGCTACCTGATTATCGATCAGACCGAAGCCCTGACCACAGTGGACGTCAATACCGGCGGCTTTGTGGGTGGGCGGAATTTCGACGACACCATCTTCAAGACCAACCTGGAAGCCGCGGTGGCGCTATCGCGCCAATTGCGGCTGCGCAACCTGGGCGGCATCATCATCCTGGACTTCATCGACATGGACGACGCAGAACACCGCGAGTCCGTGCTGACGGAACTGAACAAGGCGCTAAGCAAAGACCGCACCCGCATGACGGTCAGCGGTTTCAGCCAATTGGGCCTGGTCGAAATGACACGCAAGCGCACGCGCGATTCGCTGGCTCACCAATTATGCGAACCCTGCCCCACATGCGCGGGGCGCGGCAACGTCAGGACGGCGCGCACGCTGTGCTACGAAATCCTGCGTGAAATTTTGCGGGAGTCGCGCCAGTTCAACCCCAAGGAGTTCCGCATCCTGGCCTCGCAGGCCATCGTCGACCTGTTCCTGGAAGAAGAAAGCCCGCACCTGGCCATGCTGGGCGACTTCATCGGCAAGCCGATATCGCTGGAGGTCGAGGGCGGGTATTCGCAAGAGCAATACGATATTGTTTTGATCTGAGGTTCTGGGCGTTTCTGGCTATTTGTCCGCCCTCAAGCCACCGACGCCTTGTAGATCCAGCTGCCTATGGTCAGCATCTCGTTGCCACCCACCATGGTGAAGTGCAGTTCGTACAGGTCGCGTCCGGCGTTGGCTGGAATCTTGACTGTCATGCCGGCGCGGTCGTCGGTCAGCGGGGCTAGCAACTGGTACTCAGGCGAGCCGTCGTCGTAGCTGCTGTTACGCACCAGGACGTAGCCAGGCAGCTCGGGCAGGCTGCCCAGCTTGGCATAGGGTGCGCCTTTCAGTGTGGACGGAACCGTCGCGGGGGATTCGTTGGTGACGGTCCAGGTCTTGCCCATCCGTGTCTGCCAGGCGGCGCTCAACGGGGCCAGCGGAAGCAGTTGTTGCCCCATGGGCAGAGTGGTCTCGTTGTAGCCGGCACCGAACAGGGGGCCACGGAGCATCAGGTAGCGGTAGCGGTAGGGTTGTCCGTTCGCGTCAGTGCCAGACACGACCTCGAAGCGGTAGCTGATGGGGGCATCGTTGCTCCACCACCAGCCGTCGTTACGGTAGCTGTAGCTGGCGTCGCCGTTCATCGACTGCCAAGCGCTGCCGTTCCAGGATGAGAGCGAGAAGCTGCCGTCCCGGTTGGCGGTGACGCGCATGGGCTGGTTATAGTTGGCATAAACGCCCACGGCGTCAGTCAGGTCGGGGGATGCCGCCTTAGGCGGCGCAGTATAGGCGACCAACGGCGGCAAGGCAGGTATCGAACCTTCCTCGACCAGCGCACGCAGCAGCACGCCTTCGGCCAGCGCGCCGGCGCGATAGGTGTCGGAGCGTTGCGCATTGCCCGTGTTGCCGGTCACCATCAGAGCCAGCCGCTGGTCCGGCAGCACGTAGAAGTCGCTCGAAAAAAACGCTGTGCCGCCGTTCTTCTGCCAGGCCTGAACGCCGGCCGCTGCCAGGCCGGGATGCCGCACGCTGTCCCAGCCAAGCCCCCACACCCATTGCGGCGAAGGATTGACGATCAGGTTCTTGGTCTGGTCGGTTCCCATCTGCGCGATGCCGTCGGCCGACACAATGCGACGCGACTGGTAAGTGCCTTGCTCGAGGAACAGACGCGCCAGTTTCATCATGTCGTCCGGCGTGGCAGTCAGGCCTCCGGTGGCCAACGGACTGACGAACTCCTGAGGGTATTGCCGGCCGCCAGAATAAGGCAGCGCAAATAAGCCGCCCGCCGGCTCCTTTGTCAGAAAACCAGAATCGGCCATGCCCAGGGGATCCAGCACGTTGGCCTGGATGAAGGAGACGTAGTCCTGCTTGGCTAGGGCCGCCACCACCCGTTCGATCATCGTGAAGCCGTCATTGCAATAGACAGCCAGCATCCCGGGCAGGTGCTTCAGGTGCTGGTCGGCCAATGCCGCTTCGGCGTTGACCGCGTAGCCCGGTATGGGTTCGAAGGTGAAGGCGTTGCGCATGCTGGTACCGGGCAGGCCCGAGGAATGCGAAAGCAGATGCCTGGTCGTGATCCGCTCATACTCGGGCGACAGCATGGTGAAGCCGGGAAGGTAGCGCGCCACCGGCACATCCAGGTCCAGCAGTCCGCGGTCCCGCAGGATCATGGCGGCCAACGCCGCCAGCACCTTACTGACCGAGCCGATGTTGAAGCGTGTCTGGATGGTGGCAGCGACGTTGTCCCGTACCGAGGCGCGTCCGAAGGCCTGCTGCCAGACCACGGTGTCGTTCTTGAGCAGGGCTATCGAGACTGCGGCCACGTTGTCGGGATCGCCAGCCAAGGCCCGCCTGATTTCGTTGCTGCCCCACGCTATTGTCTGCGAGTAAGCGGCGTGCGGCAGGCCGCCGTCTGCGCTGCAGCCAGGCAGAACCGCTGCCAGCATGCCGGCAGCGCCGTAACCCAGGAATTGCCGGCGGCTGGAAGATACAGGACAGATAGGGCTTGGGGCAGACAGTGCTTGCATCGATGCTTCTCCGGTTACGGGGACGTGGCCGGTAAGCATCTCCCCAACGTAGGCATGATAGCAGCGCATAGGTCACTGCGACACCTTTCGCGCTGCACGGCCGAACTGGTGGGCCGCCTCCGACCGTTCCAGCCGGAGAATCACCGCAACGACTCCCGCCCTCTTTATTCCTTCTCTTTGGCCGGCTCGGCCGGCCGCGGGTCGCCGGGGCATAGGCCCGGATTCAGGACGATGTCGTAGGCTGCCTGTATCTGGGCGTCGGTGGGCGTGTAATAGCTATAAAGGCGCCCGCGTGCCGCCTTGCCTTCGATCAATTGCAGGCCCAGCACCATGCTGCGGTTCATGTCGGTGCTGTTTTGCCCAGGCGTGGGGTCAAGCGGCAGCAGGATACGGGCGTAGCTGGGGTGAAGTTCGTCGACGGCGAACTTCACATTGGAATGGCAAGCAGCCTGGTGCTTGAACACTCCGCGCTGGATCTGCACGAAGGACTTGGGTACCCAGCGCTCTGCACGCAAGTACGTCGGAGTTTCGAGAACTGCCGGCCCGAGCCCGCCCCCACCCGATGCCGCGCATCCGGCCAGCAGGCCCAGACTGAATAACACCACGAATTTTTTCATTGCTTTTCCTTAGTCACACTTTATTCGGCTTGCTGGACCCAATGGATGCGGCCTTAGTCCTTGAATTGCATGTTGTACAGCGAAGCATACAGGCCATCGCTGGCCAGCAAGTCTTCGTGACGCCCCTGCTCGACGATTCTACCGGCATCCAGAACAACGATTTTGTCGGCCTTTTGCACAGTGGACAAGCGATGAGCAATGACCAAGGTGGTGCGGCCGGCCATCAAGCGCTCGAGCGATGCCTGTACCTGGGCTTCGGACTCATTGTCCAATGCCGACGTGGCCTCGTCCAGTATGAGTATGGGCGCGTTCTTGATAAGCGCCCGCGCAATGGCCAGGCGCTGGCGCTGACCACCCGACAGAGTATTGGCATTTTCGCCGACTTGCGTCTCCAGGCCTTGCGGCAGGTCGGCAACAAAATGATGCAGGTTGGCGGCTTCAAGCGCCTGATGTATATCGTCCTGGCTGGCTTGATGCAAGGCCCCGTACCCGACGTTTTCGCCTATGGTTCCGTCAAACAGCACGACGTCCTGGCTTACCAGGGAAAGCTGGGCGCGCAGGCTGCGCAAGGTGCAATCAAGCACGGGATGGCCGTCGATCAGCACCTGGCCGCTGGTGGGCACAATAAAACGCGGCAGCATGTTGACCAAGGTGGTTTTGCCGCTGCCCGAACGGCCCACCAGGGCCACCGTCTGCCCCGGTTCTACCGTAAAGGAAACATCGGAAATGGTGTCGCTTTGCGCCTCGGCAAAGCGATGGACGATGTTCCTGAATTCGACTTTGCCCTTGACCGGTTCGGTAAATTCGAAGGTTCCGCTGTCGTCTTCGGGAAGGTGGTCGACCAAGGCGAACACACTTTCGGCGGAAACCAGCATGCGCTGCATGGCGGCCGCGATATTCGTCAGGCGCTTCAAAGGGTCGAAGATCTGGCCCAGCGCCGCCATGAAAGCGGCAAAACTGCCTACTGTCAGGCCGCCGTGGTTGGCCTGGTACAGCGCCACCGCAATAACGGCGGCCACCGACAGGGCAACAAAGAACTGCGTGAGCGGCGACATGGCTGCGTCGGCCGATACCGCGCGCATGGCAAAACGCCGCAAGCGGCCATTCACATACTGGAATCGGCCCGACTCGCGCTCGTAGCCGTCGAACAGCTTGACTACGCGCTGCCCGTCTATGGCTTCGCCAACCACGCGCGTGAGTTCCGCATTCATGCTGATGGTATCGCGGTTGATGCGCCGCAGCCTCTTGATGAAGATACGCGAAACGAACACCGACAGCGGCAGCATCACCACCACGATCAGCGTCAACTGCCACGACATATAAAGCAATACAGCCAGCAGAGCCACAACGATCAGGGTTTCGCGCACCAGCACCGTAATGACTTCGGTCGCCAGGTTGGTTACATTGTTGGCGTCGATGGTAAAGCGATTCAATAAACGCCCGGTATCGCCGCGCCTGAACTCTTCATCGGGCAGGCCGAGCAAACGCTCGAACATTTCGCGGCGGATGCCCAGCAGCATATTGTTGGCTATCCAGGCCAGCACATAGCTGCTGCCGAAGGTGCAGATGCCGCGCAACAGCATCAGTCCGACCACAGCCAATGGGATCGACCAGATCAGGGAGGGCTGCGAACCGCCAAAGCCTTCGTCCAGCAACGGCTTCATGATGACCGCGAGCGTAGGCTGGGTGGCAGCGCTGATGCTGAGCAGGATGGCCGCGACAATGGCCGCCTTCCAATAAGGCCCCAGGCGCGAATAGATTCGGCGCCACAGGTCGAACTTGACGGGCTCGGAGTGAGCAGCACCGGAAGATGGGACAGAATTCAAGAATCGACTCGCTCTTATACAATTGGGTGCACCATTTTAGCGTTGTTGCGGAATCCCTATTAATGTCAGATATTTCAGCCATATATGTACGCTTGCCGAATTGGATCGGAGACGTCTGCATGAGCTTGCCAAGCCTGCATGCGTTGCTGAACACCGGCCTGCCCGTCGTAGTGTGCGCCCGCCCATGGGCCAGGGACCTGCTGGCGGGCTACCAGCTGGCCGGATTCCTTGAAATGAAAGGCCGCTGGCGCGAAGACCGGGCCCGCGTCGCGGCGCATAAGAAGGGCGCGCGCTATGCGCGGGCCAACGGGCTGCTGCTGCCCGACTCGCTGTCCAGTGCGATGGTGTTCCGCTTTGCGGGCCTTCCAAGCTGCGGCTATCGCGACGATGGACGCAGCCTGATCCTGCGCTGGCCGATAAAGAAGCCCCCTGCCTCGACACATGCCGTGCAATCCTGGTATCACCTGACCGCACAAGCGTTGCAGCGTTGGGATCGCCCTCCCATCCCCGCACGCGCGCCCAGTTCGCTGGGCCTGCGCCTGGCCGCCCGCCATGCCGAAGAAGGAAAGCTGGCAATGGACGATGCAGGCATCGAACCCGGCAAGTTCGTTCTAATCGCTCCCACGGCCACCGGCCTGCACCGGGGCCTGGTAAAAGTATGGCCGCACTTCGAGGCCTTGACCCAGGCGCTGAAGCAGCATGGCCATATTGTCGCGATGTGCCCGCCCCCCGCGGAAGCCGACGAAGCCCGGCGCAACGCGCCCAGCGCCCTGTGCCTGCCGCCCATGAAGCTGGGGGCTTTTGCTACACTGGCTCAGTCCTCGTCATTGGTCATATGCAATGATTCGGGCGTGTCGCATATCGCGGCGGCCGCGCAGGCAAAGCAGCTTACGTTATTTGGAGTCACCCGGCGCGAACGCACGGGGCCATGGTCGCAACAGGCCACGTGCTTGGGTTCGGAAGGCAATTGGCCCACATTGGACGAAGTGCTGCAACAAGCGTTATTGCTTGCATCACCAACAAATCGGCTTGCATGAATTTTTCCAATTTCTTCACCAACCTGATTATTCCCCTGAATCTTTGCATAACGCTGCTCGTGCTGGCGGCGCTGTGCTTCATCGTACGGTGGCGTCGGACGGCTTTGTTGCTGAGCGCGCTGGCTTTGTGCTGGGGGCTGTTCTGGTCCTTGCCCGCCTCGTCGCTATGGGCCGGCGGACGGCTGGAGCAGCTATACCCCTATACCCCTCCCGAAGACCTGCCCGCGGCGCAAGCGATTGTGGTGCTGGGAGGCAATACGGCAGGCGGGCGGCTGAATTGGTTCGAGCCCTATGACCGCGCCAGCGCGGCCACTCGCACGGACAACGCCGCCGTCCTGTACGACGCCAATCGCGCGCCCCTGCTGGTTTTGTCGGGCGCCGCCCTGGAAGGCAAGACCAGCGAAGCGCAAACCATGGCCAATGCACTGGAAAAACGCGGTATTCCGGCGCAAGCGCTGGTTCTTGAAACCGACAGCGGCAACACCCGCGAAAACGGCTTGTACACCGCAAAGAAGCTCAAGGAGCTTGGGCTTTCACGGGTACTGCTGGTGACTTCGGCCCTGCATATGCCGCGCGCCATGGCTGTTTTCAAGAAACTGGGCATTACCGCCGTTGCCGCGCCCGCCCCCCCACAGATTGTCGTTCCCGAAGATCCCGACTTTTCTTTCTGGCTGCCCAACGAGCGTGCCTTCGATGCGGCCCGCTCCATTATCAAGGAATATGCAGGCTTGCTGGTCTACTGGGTGCGCGGCTGGATATGAGCATGGCATGCCGCCCATCTTGCGGCGCCTGCTGCATAGCGCCCTCCATTTCAAGCCCTATCCCCGGAATGCCCTTCGGAAAGCCCGCCGGTACCCGATGTGTCCAGCTGAACGACAGCAATCAATGCTTGATTTTTGGCCATCCGCAGCGGCCTGCCGTTTGCTCGTCCTTGCAACCAGAGCCTTCGATGTGCGGCAACGATCGCGAGCACGCATTACGCTGGCTCGGGCACATGGAAGAAATCACGGCTCCGGAAAATAGTGACGGCTTGGCGGGACGCACCTGAAACGAGACCGCTTGAACGTCTCGCCACGCCCGCCCTATTCAGCCGTAGCCGCTCCGTAGGTGGCGGACACCACCAGCCAGCGGCCGTGCACCGACTGGCGCGAGCCCGCCTGGCCCCAAAAATTGGCCTCGTCCGGAGTTTTGGACTGACGGTGCTTCAGTCGGTAGTACAGGCGGCCGGGCAAGGCCAGCACATGTTCGATCCAGCGCATGGGCTTGCGTTCGCTTACTTCGTGCAAGGTAATATCGCCATACCCATGATGGGACAGCAACTGATGCAGCAGGCTGAAGGTAAACGGGAAATACGTAACATAGCCTTCGCCCGGTTTTCTGGTGACGGCCGGCCGGAATCCCGAGTGAAAGCCGCGGAGAAAGAATTGCAGTCGCGAACGCATGTACCAGGTATTTGGCGTGGTGATGATGACAGTGCCGCCCGGACGCAGGTTGTCCGCAAAGCTGGCCACGGCACAGCCCGGATTGGCAAGCGAGTGAATGGCTTCGCAGCAGACCACGGCGTCGTATTGCCTTGTTTCGGACATGGGCTTGTTCAGATCGTGCTCGATAATATTGCGGTAGCCGCCATCCGCGGGCGGGAATTCCCACAAGCAGGCCCCGTCCACGACCACGCCCGAATTTTTGTCTTTCAGGGCGTAGCCAAGCCAGCCATCGCCGCAAGGCGCATCCAGAACCGTTCGCGCATTGCGTTCGTGCAAAATCGAAAGCACCACCGGATAGTACGGAAAATTCGGGTAATTCGGATAATTTGTTGTAGTCGTCATGGCCATGGTCCCCTTCCATTTTATGTGGCCGGATTCTAGCAGAAGGCCGGCCGATCCAGTCGTTATTTTTCTGCAATGGCCCGCGAAGCCTTCGCTATTTCCAAGGTCTTTATTATTTGATTGACACAGCCTGAGAAAGCTGCCGCTGCCGCGGCGCCTTATCGCTCGGCCAGCACTTCGCGATAAAGCTCAAGATACCTGCGCGCCACCTCGTCCCAGCTATGACGATCGACCACATCGCTTCCGCCGCGCACCAGCCGCGCGCGCAAGTCCGCGTCGCCGTCGATGGCACGCAAATACTCGGCCAATTGGCTGGCGTTTTCAGGATCAGATAAAACCAGCGCTTCGGTGCCGTGGCTAACATACTGGGCAAAGCCGCACCATGGCTGGGGGCTTAACACGACGGGCAGACTGAAAGACATCGCCTCCAGCGGAGCCATGCCGAAACTGTCGTTCAAGGTTGGATGTACATAGACATCGGCCGCCGCGTAATACTTGCCTACATCGGGCGTCGCGTCGATGACGCGTACACGGTCGAACAGCTCTCCGCCGTTGAACTTGAGCACAAATTCGCGTGTTCCCGCATTACCGCCCACGATTAGAAGCTTGACGTGAGCAGGCAGGACAGCCAGCGCCTTGAGCGCTGTTGGAAGCCCTTTGCGCAATGGGTTGCGGGCCACGAGCAGGCAGACGCGGTCGGCATCCGACCAGCCCAGCGCTGTGCGCGTTGCATCGCGTTCGGCCGCAATACTGTCCGGCGGGCGTGTGACGCCGGGCGGAATTACCGGGGCCTGCAAACCGCTGCCGTAGGCTTGCCTTAATTGATTGGCGATCAGGTCCGAGACAGCCACGGTGCGATGCGAGTTTTTTACCGCGACCCGCCGCCTTTCCAGACCAAGATAAGTTTGTACACGCGGGCTGATATACGACAGGGCAAGCTTTAAAAAAGGCAGCTTGCGTACACGCCAGTTGTAGCGGACCGGCGTGACATGCACGACTTCGACATTGCCGCAGTAGCCGTTCATGTGTGAATGCACAATATCGAAGCCATGCCGCGTGGCGGCCCTGGCCCTTACCGCGAACAGCAATACACGCACCCAGCTGGGCCAACCGGCCCATGAGCGCAGGCTGACGTAAGGTAAACGCAGATCGCAGGCCTCATCGTATTCGCGGGCAAAAACGGTGATGTCGTGATCGACGGCCAGCTCGCGCATCAGTGCGACGCCATACGCTTCAGCCCCACCAAAACGGGCTCCGAACCGGTCGACCACAAATGCTATCTTCAATCGCGATTCAGTCACGGCGGCGTTTATCCTCCAGCCTGGTCAGGCACTTTTGCAGAAAACGGACAATATTGGTCGAGCGCGCTATGGTCACGCGCGGCAGGCCGAACGGATCGTCGCCGGGCCGGACCAAGCCGCGGATTGTCGTGGTTGCGTTGGTGTAGCCGGCGTTGCGAACCATCTGTCGTATCTGGGGGCTTTCGTCCCCGTAGGGGTAGCAGAAAGCCGTAACCTCGGTACCCAGCGCCTGCTCTAGCTCCAGCTTGGACTGGCTGATCTGGTAGTTGGCGATTTGCGGCGAGATCTGCGGCAAATGGACATGCTCCAGGGTGTGCGAGCCCACTTCCTGGCCGGCAAAAGCCCATTGCCGCATTTCCTCGAGCGACATTAAATCGGAATGCGGTATGCCTATGTCGTAATCCCACACGTTGCCGCCATCGAACTGGCGCGCCACGAAATAATTGGTGGACGTGAAATGCAGTTGCCTCAACACTGGCAGCGCGTTCTGGTAAACATTGCGATAGCCGTCGTCGAAGGTAATGCCGAACACCTTGCCGCGGCGCTGGCCGTTCAAATACGGCATGAGGTCGCGCATGGACAAGCCGCGGTAGCCCAGCCGGCTCATCCAGACCATTTGCCGCTTGAAGTCGGCGGGATGCACCGTCAAGCTGCGGTAAGGCGAGCCCTTCGCGGCCGGCAGCCCTACCTGGTGGTACATGAGTATAGGAATCATGGCCCTCATAGTTACTTGCTCTTGTTCAGAAACCACAGCTTGCTGTAGCGAAAGAAACTGCCCGTGGCCGCGGTGATGGCGAGAATCAAGCCTTCCTTGCCGTCCAGAAAGCCCCGCCGAATAATATAGATGCGCACAAAAGTCCAGAACGCATGTCCCAGCACGCCCGGGATGGAAGTGGTTTTTCCACGGGCGTGCATCATTTGCGCCGCATCAGTCGAATAACGATTTACCTTGCCGATCATGGCGTCCATATCGGCATAAGGATAATGCAGGAAATGGCCTTCAAGGACAGCGCCCTGGCCCTGGGCTTTCACGCTTTCGTGAACCGCCGCATCGGTAAAACGCGCCGTTGTGCGCTTGAACAGCCTTAGCACATGGTCGGGCCACCAGCCACTATGGCGGATCCAGCGCCCGCAAAAATTGGAAAGCCGCGCAATTTTGTAGGCCTGCGCCCGCGGCGCGGCCAGTTCGCGCAAGATCGCCTGCTTCAACTCCGGCGTGACGCGCTCGTCGGCATCGATGGACAACACCCAGTCGCAGGTTGCCAAGTCAAGCGCGCGATTTTTCTGGGGACCAAACCCCGGCCAGTCTTCGGTAATATGCACTTTGGCGCCCTTGGCTTGAGCAATATCGCGTGTGCCGTCGGTACTGCCCGAGTCCACCACGATGATCTCATCGGCGAACGAAACAGAATCAAGGCAGTCCCCAATGTGCCGCGCTTCGTCCTTGGTAATGACGATGACCGACAGCGTGGCTTTTGCCGCCGTAAAAGGGGCCGCATCATTTTGAAGCTGCCGCAACCGCGTGGACCCAGCCTCCGCGGCTTCGCCATCAAGGGCGGAGTCTGCTCCGCGGGTTGTGGTCATGATCGCTTCCCTAGTGAGCGCTTCCATAGCTTCCAGCGGTTGAACAGCGGCCCCACGATGGGATCGACGGCAATCTTCACGCGCCGCCCCACCGAAGCGCCGGTTGTATTGCGCACGGCAAAGCGATGTATGCGGGCCGGATCCGTGCCGGCCCGGTTTTGCCCGAACGCCTGCGTCGTATACAGATAGCGGAATCCCGCCTGCTGGGCGAGCTTGATGTAGTCATCGTCGAAATACCCTTGCGGCCAGCAAAAATGTTCCGAGACATGGCCCAGGTTTTCTTGCAACGCCGCTTTGGAGTCGGCCAGTTCCTGCGCCATCAGTGCGTTCTTTTCAGCGGGCCGGATTTTGTCCCAGCGCGTATGAGTATGTGTATGGCTATGGAATTCGATGGCACCGTCGGCCTGCATGGCCTGGATCTCGCTCCAGCGCAATATGACTTCATCGCTGCGACCTTGTTCGATAAGGCGTTCGCACTCCCGATGCTCGGGAGTGGGAGCCAGCGGTCCCTGCCCCAGGACATTGCGCACAGGCCCATTGCCTACCCAGGATGTCACCAAAAAAATCACAGCATGGAAGCCATGTTTCTTGAGCAGCGGATATGCGTAGATCCAGTTGTCCAGGTATCCGTCGTCAAAAGTAATGAGCACCGACCTGGCCGGTACCGGGCTGCCCGCCAGGTGCCCGGCAAACTGGGCCGCGGTGATTGAACGGTAACCATGCCGGGCCAACCAGGCAAGCTGGTTCTCGAAGTTCTCCGGGCTGGCGGCGATCATTCCGCCAGACGGAGACACGTGGTGGTACATCAAGACTGGAACGGTAACTGCCGTCTTCATTTTCGCAACTCGCCTAGCCAACGTTCATAACAGGACTCGATGCTTTCAGCCATGGCCTGCCCGCTGAACTTGCCATCGACGCGGATCATGCGCCGACCGGCTTCCCCCATTTGGATGCGCAATGCGGGGTCGCTGATCAATCTCTCTAGTGCGGCCGTCAAGGCGGGTTGATCGTGCAGCGGCACCAACAAGCCAGTCACGCCATCTTGCACCATTTCGGGCACGCCGCCAACCTTTGTGCCCACAATCGGCAAGCCTGCCGAGGCGGCTTCGGCAAATACCATTCCGGCGGCCTCCATTTCGGTTGCCAATGCAAAAATATCGAATCCCGCAAGCAACTCGGGAACATCCTTGCGAGCGCCAAGCAAATGCACTCGTTTGTTCAAGCCCTTGGCCTGGACCTGCTCTTGAACCTGCTCAAAAACCGGCGATCCGCCGCCCACCAGCACCAAATGAAGGTTGGGGCGCTGGCGTATCAAAGGCTCGACGGCGTCGACCAAGGCGCGATGGCCTTTTTCTGCCCGCATGACCGCGACGCAGCCGATGACGATGTCGTTCTGGGCGAGCCTGAGCTCCTGCCTTAGCGCCTGGGGATCAACGCCTTGCCGCAAGTCGATCGACGGATAGACCGTAGCGACGTCGGACGGCCGCACACCCCGTTCGATAAGAAGCTTGCGCACATAGTCGCTGGATGTCGTCACCCGATGAGGAATCACGGTAAACGACAACAGGGACCCAACACGCTTGGCAAGATGGCGGGTACGCACGATGAGCGGCGTACCGGCCAGGCGGCCCGCGCAGCCGGCCAGCATCGTGTCGCGCCGGCTATGGGTGTTGAGCACGTCGAACCGTCCGGCCTTCAATACCTTGCGCAGTTTGATCACGCCTTTGACGAAATTGGCAGGGCCGTCCATTAACAGCGTGTGCACGGTAAAGCCGTCATCGCTCAGGCGCTGGGCCAATATGGCGTGCGGCTGGCAAATTGCCTCTAGATGATGGCCGCGGTCGCGCATGGCATGCATCATCCGATAGATATACTGCTCTTGCCCGCCGAAGCTGGTTGCGGCCTCGGAATGGACAATGCGCAACGGGCGCGGCTCTTTGGTCATGTATACCGGATCTCCACGCCTTCGGGTTTGACCCATTCTCCTAATTGATCGAGCATGACGTCGGCCATGCGCACCCGCCATTCTTCACCCAGGCGCACCGTGCACAAGAACCCATCCTGCTTGAGCCGGACTTCGACCGGCACTCCCGGCACGCCGTTTTCTGGTTCAGCACGGAAAGGATTGAGCAATTGGCGCAAGCGCGCCGCATCGGTGCTGCCGTTCAGGGTGATGGACAAGGCCCTGGCACGCTCTTCGCGCGCCAGTTGAAGGTCATACACCTGGTCGGCCGACACCCTCAGGCCGCCGGAATAGTCGTCGTTGCTGACCTTGCCGTGAATGATGACAAGCTTGTCTTCTTTGAGGCGGTTGCGGTGTTGTTCGTAAAGCTCGTTGAAAATGGCGACCTCGACCTGGGCCGAGCCGTCGTCCAGCAAGGCATAAAGCATTTTGCCGCGCCTTGTCATTTTTACCCTGACCGATGAAAGCACGCCGGCAAACCACTGCAAACCGCGCGCCGGTTCCAGGCGGGCCAGCGGCTTGGGCGCGAAGCGGCGCACTTCGTCGCGCCAGGAGTCGAACAAATGCGCACTGAAGAAGAACCCCAGCGCGGCTTTTTCTTGTGTGAGCCGCGTATGAAGATCCCATGGAGCCACATTGGCCAGCACGCCTTCGACAATATCGTTGCTATCGTCGGCGAACAGAGAAACCTGGTTAGCGCTGCGCTCGGCCTGCTCGGCCGCTTCGATTGCCGTACTGATGGTTGCCAGTACCGCTGCGCGGTTTTCATCGATGCGGTCGAAAGCGCCGGCACGGATCAAGGCCTCGATGGTGCGGCGGTTGACCATGTGGCGATCGACCCGGCGGCAAAAATCGAACAGACTGGTATACGGGCCGTCCTGCTCGCGTACGCGAATGATCTCTTCGACAGCGGCCTGCCCCGCGCCCTTGACGGCGCCCAGGCCGTAACGCATGGTGCGCGGCGGCTGGCCCTTGGCCGTGTATCGATCGGCGACAGGCTCGAAGCGATAATTGGATTCGTTGACATCGGGCGGCAAGACCTCCACGCCGTTTGCCAGTGCATCCTTCCAGAAAATTTGCACCTTGTCGGTGTCGTCCATGTCGGACGACAGTGTGCCCGCCAAGAACTCGGCAGGATGATAAGCCTTGAGCCATGCAGTCTGGTAGGCGATAAGTGCGTAAGCGGCCGAATGGCTTTTATTGAAGCCGTAGCCCGCGAACTTTTCCATCAGATCGAACAGTTTGACCGCCAGTGCGGCGTCGTAGCCTTTCTTTACCGCGCCCTCTTCGAAAATAGCCCGGTGCTTGGCCATTTCTTCTGGCTTTTTCTTGCCCATGGCCCGCCGCAGCATGTCGGCGCCGCCCAAGGTATAGCCCCCGATGATCTGGGAGATCAGCATCACCTGTTCTTGATAGACGATGACGCCGTACGTGCTTTTAAGCACGGGTTCCAGGTCGGGGTGGAAATAATCGACCTCGGCGCGGCCGTGCTTGCGATTGACGAAGTCCAGCACCATGCCCGACTCGAGCGGGCCCGGGCGGAAAAGCGCCAGCACGGCAATGACGTCTTCAAATGTATTGGGCTGCAGATTCTTGAGCAGCTCTTTCATGCCGCGCGACTCTAGCTGAAACACCGCCGTGGTGTTGCCTTCGCTGAGCAGCCGATAGGTGCCCAGGTCGTTGAGCGGCAGCGACATGATGTCGAAATCGCGCTTGTCCTCGTTGAAGCGGCGCACATAACGCACCGCCCAGTCCAGGATGGTCAGGTTGCGCAAACCCAGAAAGTCGAACTTGACCAGGCCGGCGGCCTCGACGTCGTCTTTGTCGAACTGGGACACCGCATTGCTGTCCACGCCCGGCTGGCAATACAGCGGGCAGAAATCAGTAAGCTTGCCCGGCGCAATGAGCACGCCCCCGGCGTGCATGCCGATGTTGCGGGTCAGGCCTTCAAGCGGGCGCGCCAGATCGATAAGGGCGCGCACTTCTTCGTCCTGCTCGTAGCGCTCTTTGAAAGCCGGCTCGTCGGCCAAAGTACGTTCCAGGGTCCAGGGGTCCGCCGGGCTGAACGGAATAAGCTTGGACAGGCTATCGCACAGCGAATACGGCATTTCAAGTACCCGGCCCACGTCGCGCACGACGGCCTTGGCCCCCAACGTACCAAAAGTGGCAATCTGACTGACGGCTTCTTTACCGTATTTTTGCTTTACATAGTCGATGACGCGTTCGCGGTTATCCTGGCAAAAGTCAATATCGAAGTCGGGCATGGATACCCGTTCGGGGTTAAGAAAGCGCTCGAACAGCAAGTCGTACTGGATGGGGTCGAGGTCGGTAATGCCCAGCGAATACGCCACCAGTGAACCCGCGCCCGACCCCCGTCCCGGACCAACCGGAACGCCGTTGTTCTTGCCCCAGTTGATGAAGTCGGCCACGATCAGGAAGTAGCCGGGAAAGCCCATTTCTATAATGGTCTTGCACTCCCAGGCCAGGCGCTCTTTATATTCGGCCTGGCGGGCGCTGCGCGCGCCTTCGTCGGGAAAGAGCTGCAGCATGCGCTTTTCCAGCCCCGCCTCGGACAACTGGACCAGATAATCATCCAGTGTCACGCCTTCCGGCGTCGGGAAGTTCGGCAGGTACGGGGTGCCCAGGTGCAGCGTCAGGTTGCAGCGCCGGGCGATTTCCACCGTGTTGGCCAGCGCCGACGGGACGTCGGCAAACCGCTGGGTCATTTCCTGCGAGTTCAGCAGGTATTGTTCTTGCGTAAAACGCCGCACCCTTTTGGGGTTGGCCAGTTGCTCGCCCTCGGAAATGCACACGCGCGCCTCATGCGCGCGAAAGTCGCCGGCATCGATGAACTGCACCGGATGCGTGGCCACCACCGGCAAATCAAGTTCGCCGGCCAGCCGCAGGGCCGCCTGCACATAGGCTTCGTCGCCCTCGGCACCCGAACGCTGCAGCTCGATATAGTAGCTGCCCGGGAAAAGCCCGGCCCATCGGCGTGCCAGCATCCTGGCTTCGTCGTCGCGGCCCGATTCTAGCGCCTGGCCTACGTCGCCGCCACGGCCGCCCGAAAGAACGATAAGCCCCTGCCGACCCTGCAACCATTCGCTGCGCACTTCGGCCCGGCCCATATGCTGGTTGTCCAGCCACGAACGAGTCAGGATATCGCACAAGTTCAAATAACCCTGATGCGTGCTGACCAGCAGCAACAAACGATGGGGCTTATTCGGCTCGGTCTCGTTTTGCACCCAGATATCGCAGCCGGCAATCGGTTTGACACCGCCCTTGCGGGCAGATTTATAAAACTTGATAAGGCCAAAAATATTGGACAAATCGGTCAGCGCCACAGCGGGCTGCCCGTATTCGGCCACTTTCTTTATCAGCGCGGGAATCTGCACAATGCCGTCCACCACCGAAAATTCGGAATGAACGCGCAGATGCACAAAGGGTAATGAAGTATTCAGATCGGTCATTAATGAATTGTACTTAAGAGAGAGGTCTGAAAGGCAAGCTTATATTGCGACACAGCTTCAGCGTTGCAGCGCCGACCAGGTCTTCAACAAGCGCTTGACAGACACCGGCATAGGCGTACGCAACTCTTGGGCAAACAGGGCAACACGCAGCTCTTCGAGCAGCCAGCGAAATTCATCCATTTGCGCGTCGGGCGCGCCCTTGAGCGCTGCGTAAGCGCGCTGATACTGTACCAGCAAGGGGGCCATGTCGGCCATCTGGCGCGCATCGCGCGCGGGATCGGCCCTGAGCTTGTCGATCCGCGCCTGGGCCGCCTTGAGATAGCGTGGATAATGGACCAACTGGTTGTATGGCGTATCGCGAATGAATTTTTTGCCCATTAATCCGCCCGCCTGCTTTTGCAAGTCGACATACGCGGCCTGCTGCGGCTTGGCTTGCGGCAATTTCTTTTGCAGCGCAGACCATTCAGTCAGTATCTGTCCCACCAGGCGGGCGACCTCTTGAGCCAGCAGGCCCAGGCGGGTCTTGCCTTCGGCGCGGCGCAGCTCGAAGCTTTCCTGGTCCGTGGGCCAGGGGTCGCCCAGGCAAGCCCGCTCGATCGCACAGTCGATAATCTGATCCCGCAGTTCTTCCTGGGTGCCCAGGCTCATGTACAACATGCTCATGCGGGTCAGGTCGTTCAGGTTTTTCTCGAGGAACTTGACCTGTTCGCGCAATCCCAGTCGAAATAGCCGCAGCAAGCCGGCCCGGTGCTGCAACTGCGCCTGGGCGGGATCGTCGAATACGTCCAGGTCGCAGTATGTACCGTGGTCGATCAGCGCCGGATAGCCCACAAACGACTGCCCCTTGCGCTTGATTTCCATGAGCTCGGGCAAGGGACCGAAGGTCCAGCCGGTCAACTGTTCGTGCGCCAGCGCCTGAGCCACATGTTCGTCGCGTGCCGCCAGTTTCTGGAACGAGGCCTGCGCCTGGCGTCCATGCTCGGCCTTGAGCTGGTCCAGGTTGCGCCCCCCCGACAGCATGCGCCCATGTTCGTCGACGACCTTGAAGTTCATGAACAAATGCGCGGGCAAGGTCTCCAACTTGAAGTCGCCGCGCACCGGCCTGACCTTGACTTGCTCCCACATGTCCGCGCTAATGGCCTCCAGCAAGCCTTGCCCGGGATCTGCCGCACGCTCGAACCAGCGCTCATAGAAGCCGGCGGCGTAGTCGGGCAATGGTACGCAATGGCGCCGCATTTTTTGCGGCAGGGACTTCAGCAGCAAATGCACTTTTTCCTTCAGCATGCCGGGCACCAGCCATTCGCAACGCGCGGGGTCGATCGTATTGAGGGCGAACAGCGGTACGCTAAGAGTGACCCCGTCGCGCACCGAACCGGGCTCGAAGTGATAGTCCAGCGCCATGTCCACGCCCTGCCAGGATACTTTGCGCGGAAACACATCGGTGGTCACGCCGGCGGCCTCGTGCCGCATCAGGTCGTCGCGCTTGAGCAGCAAGGCCTGGGCCGCTTCCTTGCTAAGCCCCTTGACCCATTTTTCCAAGGTTGCCGTCTGGCAGACATCGGCCGGTATCTGTTCATCGTAGAACGCATAGATCAGCGCATCATCCACCAGGATGTCGGGGCGGCGGGTCTGGTGCTCGAGCTTTTCGATCTTGGCGATCAACTGGCGGTTATGGCTGACGAACGGCAAATGCGTATCGATCTCTCCCGGCACCAAGGCTTGCCGTATGAATAGCTCGCGCGCCTGGACGGGATCGACCTTGGCAAAATGTATGCGGCGCCCCGAATACACCGGCAAGCCATACAGCGTAGCCTTCTCGTTGGCCACCACCTGCCCAGCCTTTTTTTCCCAGCGCGGGTCGGACCAGGTGCGGCGGATCAAATGCGCCCCGGCCCGCTCCAGCCAGACCGGATCGATGCGGGCCACGCAGCGCGCATACAAACGGGTCGTCTCGACCAGTTCGGCCGCCACGATCCACCGGCCCGCCTTTTTGACAAGACGAGAGCCGGGATGAATCTGGAAACGAATGTCGCGCGCGCCCTGATAGCCCGCGCCCTCGTCGCTTTTAAGCCCGATATTGCCCAGCAGACCCGACAGCAAGGCCATATGAACCTGCTCGTAGGTGGCGTCCAAGGTATTGACGCGCCAGCCCTGCTCGCCCACCAGCGCGGCCAACTGGCTGTGCACGTCGCGCCATTCGCGCAAACGCAGCGGCGATAGAAAATTTTGCCGCAGCAGGGCCACCAGCTTGCGCTGCGAGGCCTTGTGCGCCACTTGCTCTTCGTACCAGCGCCATAGCTTCAGCCAGGACAGGAATTCAGACTTATCGTCGCCGAACTTGGCGTGCGCTGCCTCGGAAGCCTCGCGCTCGCTCATGGGCCGGTCGCGCGGGTCCTGCACCGACAAGGCCGAGGCAATAATCAGCATCTCGGCCAGGCACTGCTGATCTTTGGCTTCGAGGATCATGCGCGCCAGACGGGGGTCCACAGGCAATTTGGCCAACGCCTTGCCGGTTTCAGTCAGCCGATTCGCTTCGTCCAGCGCCCCCAGTTCTTGCAACAAGTGATAGCCGTCGGCAATCGCCCGGCCGGTTGGCGCATCGACAAACGGAAAGGTTTCGATATCTTCCAGCTTGAGCGCCCGCATGCGCAAGATGACCGAGGCCAGCGATGAACGCAGGATTTCCGGATCGGTAAACGCGGCCCGCTGCTTGAAATCGTCTTCCGCATACAGGCGTATGCAAACGCCTGGGCCAATACGCCCGCAACGGCCGGCGCGCTGGTTGGCGGACGCCTGGCTGATGGGCTCTATACGCAACTGCTCTACTTTGTTGCGCCATGAATAGCGCTTGACGCGCGCCAGGCCGGTATCGACCACATACCGGATGCCGGGCACGGTCAGCGAGGTTTCAGCCACGTTGGTGGCCAGCACAATGCGGCGCGCATTGCCTTTAGGGCGAAATATGCGCTCTTGCTCTTCTTGCGACAGGCGGGCAAACAGCGGCAGTACTTCAGCGCCTTGCGGATGGTGCTTGCGCAGGGCTTCGGCGGTTTCGCGGATTTCACGTTCGCCCGGCAGAAACACCAACACATCGCCAGTGCCGTGGCGGGCGCAGTCGGCTACGCCGTCCACCACCGCATCGACAAGGTCGCGCTCTTCATCGGACGTTGCACGGCGGCCGCCAGTATCGGCGGACTCGATATCTTGCAGCACCGGACGATAAAGCATTTCAACGGGATACAGGCGCCCCGAAACTTCGATGACCGGGGCCGGCTTGCCGCGCTGGGCGAAATGTTCGGCAAAGCGGCTGGCGTCGATGGTCGCCGACGTGATGATCAGTTTCAGGTCGCGTCGCTTGGGCAGCAACTGGCGCAGAAAGCCCAGCAGGAAATCGATATTCAGGCTGCGTTCGTGGGCCTCGTCGATAATGATGGTGTCGTAGCGGCGCAGCAAGGGATCCCGCTGCGACTCGGCCAGCAAGATACCGTCGGTCATCAACTTGATGGCGGCACGCGGACCGGTCCTGTCGCTGAAGCGGATTTGATACCCCACCCATTCGCCCAGCGGCGTTTTAAGCTCTTCGGCAATGCGCTTGGCCACCGAGGTCGCGGCCAGCCGGCGCGGCTGCGTATGGCCTATCATTTTATCCAGGCCGCGTCCCAGCTCCAGGCAGATCTTGGGCAACTGCGTGGTCTTGCCCGAGCCGGTTTCGCCGCATACGATCACAACCTGGTTGGCCTTGATCGCCGCGGCAATATCGCCCCGCCGGCCACTGACGGGCAGGTCCTCGGGGTATTCGATAAGCGGCGGCAAACGCCCACCCGTTTCGCCCAAAGGCGCTACAGTGTGTGTGTTTACCGACAAATCAACGTGCTCTGGCATGTATTTTCTGATAAATGGTTAGCTGGTCATTATAATTTTGAATTGACCTAATTATTATGGATTCCCAGACACCGCCATGGCCACCAACGAAGTCGACACGCTATCAGCCCAAGACGCTCCGGAGTTCGCTCCGGCCCAATTCGTGCGCTGGTTCCGTGAGGTTGCCCCTTATGTACACGATTTCCGGGGCAAGACCTTTGTCGTGGCGTTCGGCGGCGAACTGGTCAACGACGGCGTGCTCAATACGCTGATCCAGGACATTTCGCTGTTGTCGGCCTTGGGCGTAAAGCTGGTTCTGGTGCATGGGTCGCGCCCCCAGGTCAACGAGCAGCTGCAGCTTAAAGGCTACGCCACCCGTTTTGGACGAGGCACCGAGCCGACCAGCGCCGAAGCGCTGGAATGCGCCAAGGAAGCCGCCGGCGAAATCCGCCTGGACATCGAAGCCTCGTTCAGCCAGGGTCTGCCCAATACGCCCATGTCGCATGCGCACATCCGCGTGATATCGGGCAATTTTGTGACCGCCCGGCCGGTGGGCATTATCGACGGCGTCGACTACAAGCATACAGGCGCGGTGCGCAAGCTGGACGTCAACGCCCTGAATGCGGTCATGAACCAGGGTGCCATCGTACTCCTTTCTCCGCTGGGATTCTCGCCCACCGGCGAAGCGTTCAATCTGGCAATGGAAGACCTGGCAACCAGCGCCGCCGTAGCCTTGCGGGCAGAAAAATTGATCTTCCTGACCCAGGACCGCACCGTGCATGACGAAGACGGCTCGGTCGACACCGAACTGGCCCGCGAAGACGCCGACGCCCTGCTGGCCGCCGGCACACTGGACGAAGACACCGCATCGTTTCTAAGCCACGCGTCGCGCGCGGTCAAGCGCGGGGTGGCGCGCGCCCACCTGATTCCGTACAACCTGGACGGCAGCGTCCTGCTTGAAATCTTCACTCATGATGGCGTTGGTACCATGGTGGTGGAAGATACCCTGGACGACCTGCGCTCGGCCACGGTCGACGACGTCGGCGCCATTGTGCAGCTTATCGAGCCGCTGGAGGCCGACGGCACGCTGGTGCCGCGCGGACGCGCGGTCATCGAGCGCGATGTCGAACAATTTACGGTTCTCGAGCACGACGGCGTCATTTACGGCTGTGTTGCGATCAACCCTTACCTTGGCGAAGGCATGGCCGAAATGGCCTGCCTGATCGTCCACCCTGAATGGCAGGGCTCGGGCGAAGGCGAGATACTGCTGCGCCATGCCGAATCACGCGCCCGCGCCCTGGGAGCCCGGCGCCTGTTCGTGCTTACGACACGCACGTCGCACTGGTTCATCAAGCGCGGCTTTGCGCAAGGCGGCGTCTCGGACCTGCCCAAAGAGCGCCAGGCCCACTACAACCGCTCGCGCAACAGCCTGGTATTCATCAAGCGGCTGTAGACGCCGTGCCGACCGCTTTATTTGCGTATCGCAGCGGCGGTCCCCACCCATTGCCGGGCAAAGCCTTGACACGGGACCAGGCGCGGACATAGTCTGCGCAAGCACGGAACGCGCGGCCACAAGCATGCATGGGCCGCAAGGATGGATTGGGTACAATGGGCCTATTCGTTCAACTAGTTCGAGGTAATACTCTCATGGCACGTATGGTTCACTGCGTAAAGCTCAAGCGCGAGGCCGAAGGGCTGGATTTCCCTCCCTATCCGGGCGAGCTTGGCACCCGCATCTGGCAAAGCATTTCCAAAGAAGCCTGGGCGCAATGGGTGGACACCCAAACCCGCCTGGTCAACGAAAACCGCCTTAATCTGGCCGATGCCCGCGCACGCAAGTATCTGGCCCAGCAGATGGAAAACTTCCTGTTCCACGACGCCGACGTCGAAGCCCAAGGCTACGTTCCACCGGCTGCCTGACGCGCAGCGCCGGAGCGGGCCTGTATCAGGCCTGGCCACCACGAATCAAACGTCGTTGTCTTCTTCGTAGGCGGTTTCGCCGCGCGCGGTGCGCTCGGTGGCCTTGACGCCGGTATGGCGCACGTCGTCGCCGCGCACCATGTAAATGACGCGCTCGGCCATGTTCTTGGCATGATCGCCGATGCGTTCAAGCGAACGTGCAATGAAGATAAGGTCGATGGCGCGCGTAATGATGCGCGGATCTTCGATCATATAAGTAATGATATGGCGCAACGACGCCTTCCATTCTTTGTCGACTTCTTTATCGTTGCGCACGACTTGCGCCGCCTGCACGGGATCTTCGCGCGCGAAAGAGTCCAGCGCATCGTGGATCATGCCTACTACATAGTTGGTCATGTGCCGCAATTCGACAATGGGGGTGTAGCGCCCTTCTGTTTCGTGCAGCCTGCGCGCCATCTTGGCGATTTTCTCGGCCTCGTCACCGCAGCGTTCCATGTCGGTCAGCATTTTGGAAATGGACAGCAGCAGGCGCAGGTCGACGGCCGTGGGCTGGTTACGGGCTATCAGGAAGCCGATGCGTTCGTCGATTTCGACTTCGAAACGGTTGACTTCTTTTTCGCGTTCGCGCACTTGCTCGACCAGCGAGAGGTCGCCTACGATAAGGGCCTCCATGCCGTCCCGGACCATGGATTCGACCAGCCCGCCCATTTGCAAGAACAAAGAGCGCGTGGTCTCGAGATCGTTGGAGAATTGTTTATTTGTGTGCTCGGACATATCAGCCTTCAGTCATCGCAATATGAATCAAATGGCGCCATACGGAGCCGATACGGAAATAATAAATCCAATAGCCCAAAGGGTACACTGAAATTACGCAGCCGCCCCTTGGCAGGCTGTTATTTGCCCCGCAAAAATCCCGCAAGCGCAACCGAAGTGTTGGATAGTCCAAGACTAACGCATTTTCATGACAGGATTATTACCGCGGCGCCCGCAGCTCGCGCACGCCGTCCTGGGTGGACATAAGCGCAATATCGGCACCGGCAATGGCAAACAGGCCGCAAGTGACAACGCCGGGAATATTATTGATGGCGGCCTCCAGTTGCTCGGGCTGGGCGATGGCAAGTCCGGCCACGTCCAGGATTTCGCATCCGTTGTCTGTGACGAAGCCTTCGCGTAGAACAGGCTGGCCGCCCAGCCGGACGAGTTCGCGGGCAACCGCCGCCCTGGCCATCGGAATGACCTCGACGGGCAAGGGAAACCTGCCCAGTTTTTGCACCAGCTTGGATTCGTCGACGATGCAAACAAAGCGCTCAGCCACCGAAGCAACGATTTTTTCCCGGGTAAGCGCTCCCCCGCCGCCTTTTATCATATGCAGGCCTGCATCGATTTCGTCCGCACCGTCTACATAGACGGGCATCGTCTGCACATCGTTCAGGTCGAACACCCGCACGCCTAGAGCAGACAAGCGCGCCGAACTGCGGTCCGAGCTTGAGACTGCGCCGCGAAAGCGCTCTTTGTGCATGGCCAGGCCATCGATGAACAAATCGGCGGTGGACCCCGTGCCTACCCCGACAATGACGTCCGTGCGCAACATGGGCAAAATGTAATCGACCGCCGCCTGCGCCGCGTTTTGCTTGAGCTCTTGCTGTGTCAGCATATGTTCAACCTATCAGTTCGCTGTATTTTTTTTCGGAAAATCCCAGGGCGGCAATCTGGCCCGCACGCACCATGAGGGGCCGCTTGATCAAGGTTGGAAACTCGGAGGCAAGCGCCAGCCATTCGGCGTCCGAGCCCGGCGTCTTGCGCTCTGGGGGCAAGTTGCGCCAGGTCATGGAGGCCCGATTCGCGAGCTTGTCCCAGCCGCCCAGTGCCTGCGACCATTGCGACAAGAGCTTGGGATTGATGGGCTGGTCGCGGTAGTCGGTGAATGTATAGGCAATGCCGTGCTCGTCAAGCCAGCGCATGGCTTTGACGCAAGTACTGCATCGCTTCAGTCCGTAAAGTTCAAGAGCTTGTGTCATAGTGATTCCTATATTGTATCCGTCGGGCAATGCTCTCGCGGGCAACGCCCACATGGCAACAGGATGGCGTGGGCGCCGCCTGCCGCGCATCGCACGCTAGACGGATTCTTTGCGCCGCTGTATGCGGTTTGCAACGAGAACGCATATTCCCACGACCAAAATAAAAAGCGTGGCCAGCGCGTTGATCTCGGGTTTAAGACCCAGGCGGACCCGCGAAAACACCTCGAGCGGCAAAGTGGTGTACCCCGGCCCCGACAGGAAGGAGGCGATCACGACATCGTCCAGCGACAACGTGAATGCCAGCAGCCAAGCCGCGGCAAGCGCCGGCGCTATCAACGGCAGCGTAATCGTAAAGAATACCTTGAGCGGCGTCGCGCCCAGGTCCAGCGCCGCCTCTTCGAGCGAGCGATCCAGATCGCGTATGCGCGACTGGATCACCACGGCCACATAGGCCATGCAAAGGATGACGTGGCCCACCCAGATGGTGAACACGCCGTTGCCGGAAGGCCAGCCGAATACCTTGCCGAACTCGACGAACATCAGCAGCAGCGAAATTCCCAATACCACCTCGGGAATCACCAGCGGCGCGCTGAGCATGCCGACGTACAAGGTAAAGCCGCGAAAACGGCCCGAGCGAACCAGCACATAGCCCGCCCAAGTGCCGATGACAGCCGCGGCCGTGGCTGTCATGGCTGCTATTTGCAGCGACAAGAGCGCCGCGCTCAACAGCGCCTGATCGTCGAACAGGGCGTGGTACCAGCGCAGCGAGAACCCGGTCCAGGATGTCATCAAGGGCGAATCGTTGAACGAATACGCCATCAGGCATACGATAGGCACGTATAAAAATGCGTAGCCCAGGAATAAAACGATGGCACGCAGGGTACGGTTGGGCTGGATCATCGCGCTCCCCGCCCTTCGCGCTCGAACTGGCGAACCTGGTTGTGCTGAAAGATAATCATGGGTATCAGCAGAAACAGCACCATCACGACCGTCACCGCCGAAGCCATGGGCCAGTCGGCGTTATTGAAGAATTCGGTCCACATGACCCGCCCCATCATCAGCGTATTGGCGCCGCCCAGCATCTCGGGGACAACATATTCGCCCACGGTGGGAATAAAGACCAGCATGGCGCCGGCCACCACGCCCGGCATGGACAAGGGCAAGGTTACCGACAAAAATGCGCGCCATGGCCTGCAGCCCAGGTCGTAGGCCGCTTCCAGCAGGCGCAAGTCCATCTTCACCAAAGTGGCGTACAACGGCAAAATGAAAAACGGCAAGTAAGCGTAGACCAGGCCAATATAGACTGCCAGGTCAGTACGATAGATTTCAAGGGGAGTCTTGATAAGGCCGAGCCAGATCAGCGCGTTGTTCAGCAGCCCATCGTTGCGCAAAATGCCCACCCATGCATAGACGCGCAGCAACAGCGAGGTCCAGAATGGCAAGATGACCGCAAACAGCAGCAGGTTGCGCAAGGCCGGCCGCGAGCGCGCAATGTAGTACGCCATGGGGTAGCCTATCAGCGCACAGCATACCGTGGTGACCAGCGCCATCTTCACCGAACTGAAATACGTGGCGATATACAGGCTGTCCGAGAACAACAGCGCGTAGGTGCGCAAATGCAGGCTCAGGGCGATGGCCTGGTCCTTGATTTCCACCAGCGGCGTATACGGTGGAACACCGAAAGCCAAGTCCGCGAAGCTGATTTTCAAGACCAGCAAAAAAGGCAGCAGCAAGAACAGGCCCAGCCACAGGAATGGCGGGGCAATGGCCAGAAAACGGCCGGACGGAGCCAGGCGCGCCAGGGACAGCCTGCTCATGACGGCAGCACCGTCGCCGCATCGCTGGCCCAGCTGGCGTAGACTTCTTCGTCCACAGCCGGAGCGTCGGCCTGAGCCAGCATCATGGCGGGAATACTGGCTTCGATCAGCAGCCCGGAGTCCAGGCGAATTTGATAGCGCACATAACCACCCATCCAGGCGACGTGGCTGACCATGCCATGCGCCCAATTATGCTCGGCCTCGGGCTGTTCGCGCTGAACGCGTATATGTTCGGGCCGCACAGACACATGCACGTCCATGCCCAAGGGTTCGTTGACGCCATGGTTGACGTACAAAGGACGCGAAAGCTGGTCGGTTTCGATCAGCACGTGGTCGGCCTCGTCCACGACAATGGCGCCGTCGAACAAATTGGTCGAGCCGATGAAACCGGCCACGAAGCGGCAGTTGGGAAAAGTATAGACATCATGCGGCGTGCCGCACTGCACGATCTGGCCTTCGGTCATGACCGCCAGGCGGTCGGCCATGGTCATGGCCTCTTCCTGGTCGTGCGTGACCATGATGCAGGTCACCCCCACCTGTTCCAGTATTTTGGTCAACTCTATTTGCGTCTTCTGGCGAATCTGCTTGTCCAGCGCCGACATGGGTTCGTCAAGCAGCAACAGCTTGGGCCGCTTGACCAGGCTGCGCGCCAGGGCCACACGCTGCTGCTGGCCGCCCGACAACTGATGCGGTTTGCGGCGCGAGAATCCGGCCATCTGCACCAAGTCCAAAGCCTCGAATACACGATCGTGGATTTCGTTGGCAGCGACCCCTTCCTGTTTGAGGCCGAAGGCCACATTGGCCTGGACCGACATATGCGGAAACAAGGCATAGGACTGGAACATCATATTGACCGGCCGCCGGTAAGGAGGCAAGGCGGTAATGTCCTCGCCGTCCAGATAGATACGGCCCGAGGTGGGTTCTTCGAACCCCGCCAGCATGCGCAACAGAGTGGACTTGCCGCAACCCGAACTGCCCAGCAAGGCAAAAATTTCACGGCGGCGCACCGACAGGCTGACCGACTGCACAGCCACGGTATCGCCGTAGATCTTGACGATCTCTTCGACCCGCACGAACTCCTCCGCGTCGCCCGACCAGGCTGGCGCTATCAAGCGATTATCCTGCATGGCGTCAACGGCCCGACTTAAGCTCGGCCCACATGCGCGTTTGCAGGCGCTGGATGGGCAAGGGCTGCGGCTTGATGACGAACAAGCTGCGCGCAACATCGGCGGGCGGATAAATCATGGGGTTGTCGGCCACTTCCTTGTTGACGTACTTGCGCGCTTCCTTGTTGGCATTGGGATAGAACATGGTATTGGTAATGGCGGCGTGTACCTGGGGTGTTTCTATGTAGTTGATGAACGCCATGGCTTCGGCGGGATGGGCCGCGTCCTTGGGAACAGCCATGGTGTCGAACCAGACCGGCGCGCCGCCGTTGGGCAGGTAATAGTCGATGGCATAGGGTTTCTTGGCCAATTGCGCTCGGTGCCGGGCTATCATGACGTCGCCCGAAAAGCCGTAGACCATGCACAGATCGCCAGCAGTAAGCTCATCGATATAGCCCGACGAGCTGAACTGGCGCACAAACGGCCGGATCTTCTTCAAGAGCTCCAACGCAGCCTTGTAGTCTTCCGGGTCGCTGCTGTTGGGATCTTTGCCCAAGTAATGCAACACGGCCGGAAACACCTGGGCGGCCTCATCCAGTATGGAGATGCCGCAAGACTTGAGCTTTTCCGCGTTTTCGGGCTTGAACAACATGCCCCAGTCGCCCAAAGGCGCGTCGGCGCCCATGATTTCGCGCACCTTGGTGACGTTGTAGCCCAGGCCGTTGGTGCCATAGCCCCAGGGCACGAGGTACTCATTGCCGGGATCGACGGTCGCGACCAAGGCCATGATTTCCGGGTCAAGATATTTGAGATTGGGCATTGCCGCTTTGTCGAGCTTGCGGAACAAGCCCGCCTGGAGCTGGCGCGCCGCATAGTGCGTCGAAGGAACGACGACGTCATAACCCGACTTGCCCGTAAGCAGCTTGGCCTGCAGCGTATCGTTGCTGTCGTAGACATCGTAGCGCACCTTGATGCCGGTTTCCTTCTCGAAGCCTGAAATCGTGTCGGGCGCCGTGTATTCGGCCCAGTTGTATACGTTCACAACTTTTTCCTGAGCCCAGGCCGGCGACATGGCAAGCACCAGCCCCAGCCCGCAAACAAACCGCCTTGCCAAACCGAAATCCATGGATAACTCCTGAGAAACAAGTTTTCCGCAGCAAAAAACTGCATGAAGTGCGGTACACAAACCGCGTAGTGCCGAAAATTCCGCATGAACCGCAGAAAGGCCTGCACAAAATGCAGAAAATGCCTGAAAGCGGTAAAGAACTGCACGCCAAAAGGCGTGATGATAATGCCTTTTGGCTTTGAATGTGGCGATTTATGCGGCCATCAGCCCGGTATAGGCCTGATTGACGGCAAGCCAATACCGATCGCCGGCTGCGCCCGCCACTTTAACCAAAGAGCGCCGCAGACGCTGCAAATTCTGTGTACGCGGCCCCGACGTCATGGTGCGCCTGCGTCCACGGTCAAAGTCAATAAGCCAGACTTTTCCTGTGTGGTCGATCAAGATATTAAAGGCATTCAGATCCGCGTGCCACACCCCGGCCTCGTGCATGGCGTAAATGGCGCCAGCCACCCGTTGCGGATTGCTGGCTTCGAGCATCTTGGCCAGGGCGCGGGCCTGCGGAATGCACTCGGTCAGCAAGGCGGCCCGGTAAACAGGCCCGCTGCGCCAGTAGGCCGCCGCCAGAGGCCGAGGCACCGGCAAGCCCCGCCCTGCCATAAAGTGCATAAGGTCGAACTCGGCAAACGAACGCGTGCGCCCGGCTCCTGCCCAAAAGTAATGGTCATGGCTAAGGCGCGCAATCAGGCCTCCGCGCCGATACTGCCTGAGCACGGCGTTGTCCAGCCCCGGACCATGGACGTACCAGGCAGCCTGGCGTCCGCCGACGCCGACCGGCGTCGCGCGCAGCCCGGGCGTTGCCGGGTCGAACAACGCTGGGGAAGGCTCCGGGATACGGTCCGGTGCGAAACGCATCGCTCCGCCAGCGAAAAACAGGTCCCGCGGCGGCGGCAACGAATTATTCGTTCCTCTACCCGAAGGCATCGGGCCTGAGGCATCGGCCTCGTCCAGACCGGCAAACGGACCGTTCATACCACCTCGCGAAGAGAAGCCAGGGGCGGCGCTTTCAATACGTTGCGCAATGCCAGGCTGCCGCCCACGCAGGCCGCGGCGATGCCCAGGAATGCGCCCACGGGCCAGGGCCACCACGGCAGCGAAAAGGAAAATTCAAAAACGCGATCGGCCAACACCGAAGCAACGGCCAGCGCTCCGCCCGCGGCCAGCAGGCCGGACAAGGCGCCGATCAGTATCATTTCCATGCGCAAGGAAGTGGACAGCAGGCTAGAGCCCGCGCCCAGCACACGCAGTACGGCCGCTTCATGGGTGCGTTCGTCGCGCGTGGACGAAAACGCGGCGGCCAGCACGATCAGGCCGGCTGCCACCGTGAACAGAAACAACAATTGCACCGCGCCGATGACCTGGTCAAGTATGTTTTTGACCTGCGCCAGAATCGCCCCCACATCGAAAACCGTCAGGTTGGGAAAGTCATGGACCAATTGCTGCTTGAAGGCAATCTTGTCCGCCGGCAAGTGAAACGACGTAATAAACGTGGTGGGCGCGCCTTCCAGAGCCCTCGGCGACATCACGGCAAAAAAATTGACATCGAATGAATCCCACTTGACTTCACGCAAGCTGCTTACCGCCACCGTTGTTGCCTGGCCCGCGATGTCGAACGTCAGTGTGTCGCCCAACTTTATCTTCAGTGTCTTGGCCAGGCCGTCCTCGAGCGAGACCTCGTCATTGGCCGGATCGATCCAGCGGCCCGCAATAATCGTGTTGCTGCTTGGCAAGGCGTCCAGATAGGAAAGGTTGAATTCGCGCTCGACCAGCCGTTGCGCCCGCTCGTCGCTATAGGCATCGCCGCTGATTGCTTTGCCATTGATGGCCACCAGGCGGCCGCGCACCATGGGCGCCAGCGGCTGCGAGCTCAGGCCCGCCGCCGCAAGGCGCGCCTGCATTGCCTGACGCTGATCGGGCTGGATATTGATAAGAAAAGTATTGGGGCTGTCCGGCGGCAAGGTATCGCGCCAGCCCGCCAGCAAGTCCGTGCGGACCAAGGCCAGCAAAAGCAGGACCATCAAGCCGATCGACAACGCGCTTATCTGGGTGATGGTGAGGGCCTTGCGGCGCACCAGGCCAGCCAGCGCAAAGCGCAAGGCCGGCTGGGCGGCGATTACGCGGCGAGCCGCGTCCAGCAACTGGACCATCAGCCAGGCCAGCAAGGCAAACGCTCCGAGCGCCGCGAGGAACCCGCCGCATATAACCAGGCTAAGCCGGGCATCCGCGGAGATCCACCAGGCCAGGCCGTAAAAAGCCGCCGCGGCTATCGCGTACGCCGGCCACCGATGACGGCGCGGCAAGGCGTATTCGCGGCGCAAGACACGCGACGGCGGCACATTGCGCAAAGCCATGAGCGCCGGCAAGGAGAAGCCCAGCAGCAATACCAGGCTGGTAGCCATGCCTTGATATACCGGCCGCCAGGAGGCGGCGGGCAAGACGGTGTCGAACCAGGCAGCCACCGCCGCAGCCAGTGCATGCTGCACGCCATAGGCGGCAGCAACGCCCACAGCCCCGGCCAGCAAGGCCAGCAGGAAAAATTCGCTCCAGAGCATCAGGCCCAGCTGCCGGCGCGTGACGCCAAGGCAACGCATGACGGCAATGCCGTCGCGATGCCGTAAAGTAAAGCGGCGGGTAGCCAGCGCCACGGCTACAGCCGCAATCATGACGGCCAGCAAAGCCACCAGGACCAGGAACTGCTGGGCACGCTTAAGCGAACCCGTAATCTCGGGACGCGCCGAATCCAGGCTGCTTAATTCCTGCCCGCGCTGCAAACGCGGCGTCAACCAGCTTTTATAGGCGTTGACTGCCTCGGCAGTGCCCGCGACCAGCAGGGTATAGCGCACGCGGCTGCCCGGCCCCAACAAGCCGGTGGCCGGCAGATCGTCCATATTGATCATGGCCCGCGGCGCCACGTTGACAAACTGCACCCCGCGGTCGGGCTCGAAAACAATGACGCGCTCGATCTTCATGGCTGCATCGCCCACATGCAGCGTGTCGCCCACATGCAATCCCAATAGCGCCAGTACCTGGGCGTCGACCCAGACGCCGCCACGCCGGGGGACATCGGGCGCAGGTTCGCCGTCGCCTCCCGGCGCGGCCGCCACCTTCACCCGGCCGCGCAAAGGATAGCCATGCTCGACAGCCTTTAGCGAAACCAATTGCGAGCTATCGGCCGAGCCGGCCATCGACGGGAATTGCATCGTACGAGCCGTAGTCAGTCCCTGTTGCGCCGCCCGCTCGATAAAGGGCGCCGGCAGCGGCTCGCCGCTGTTCAACGCCAGGTCGCCCCCCAGCATCTGGGCAGAGTTGCGTTCCAGCGCCCGGCCTACCCGGTCGGTAATGAAGCCCACGCTGGACACGGCCGCCACAGCAATGATCAGCGCCAACGCCAGCAGGCGCAGTTCGCCAGAACGGGCATCGCGCAGCAATGCCCGTACACCGTTGAAGAAATAGGATAAGCCGCTCAAGTGCACCGCCCCGCCTTATAAAGCACCGAAACAAGCAACTTTAGCGCAAACGGTCGATGGCCGCGTCGACCCGGTCGACCGGCCATACTTCCAGCCCTTCGATGGGATGGCGAGGCGCATTGGCCTTGGGGATGAGAGCCAGGTTGAAACCCAGCTTTGCGGCCTCTTTCAGGCGTTCTTGCCCGCGCGGAGCCGGCCGGATTTCGCCGGCCAGGCCGACTTCACCGAACACAATAAGCCCTTTGGGCAAAGGCTTGTTGCGCAGCGAAGACATGATCGCCAGCAATACCGGCAGATCGGCGGCCGGTTCGGTAATCTTGACCCCGCCCACCGCGTTGACGAAGACGTCCTGGTCGTATGTGGCCACCCCCGCGTGGCGGTGCAAGACAGCCAGCAGCATGGCCAGGCGCGTGCTTTCCAGCCCCACCGACAGGCGCCGGGGATTGGGGACATGGGCGCTGTCGACCAGCGCCTGGATCTCGACCAGCAGCGGCCGGCTGCCTTCCTGGGTTGCCATCACGCAGGAACCTGCCACATCAGTGTCGTGCTGCGACAGGAACAAGGCCGACGGATTGGCCACGCCCCGCAGGCCCCGGTCGGTCATGGCGAAGACGCCAAGTTCGTTGACCGCGCCGAAACGGTTTTTGAACGCCCGGATCAAGCGGAAGGACGAATGCGTGTCGCCTTCGAAATAAAGCACGGTATCGACAATGTGCTCGAGCACGCGGGGCCCGGCCAGCGTGCCGTCTTTGGTGACATGGCCGATGAGCACAATGGTGATGCCGGTTTGCTTGGCGAAACGCGTCAGTTGCGCCGCGCATTCACGCACTTGCGACACCGAGCCGGGCGCAGCGCTGAGTTCGCTGGAATACAAGGTCTGGATCGAGTCGATGACCGCCACGGCCGGGCGCTGCTCGGCCAGGGCCGCCACGATGGCTTCAAGGCGGATCTCGGCCAGAAGATTGACTTCGCCGGTGGAGAGTTCAAGGCGCCGCGCGCGCAGCGCCACTTGTTCGGCGGACTCTTCGCCGGTGACATACAAGACCGACACGGCGTTGGACAGCGAAGCCAGCGCCTGCAACAGCAGCGTGGACTTGCCTATGCCAGGATCGCCGCCGATAAGCACCACGGCCCCCGCAACCAGTCCGCCGCCCAGGACGCGGTCGAATTCAGGAATGCCCGAAGGCTGCCGTGGCAGTTCGCGCGCTTCGATTTCGGACAGGCTGCGCACGGGACTTGCGCCGGCCAGAGGCGCAAAGCGATGCGCCGTCGCGGCCGGGGCCGCAACCGATTCGACCAGGGTGTTCCAGGCCCCGCAGTGGGGGCATTTGCCTTCCCATTTGGGGCAGGTGCCGCCGCATTCGTTGCAAACGTATGAAGTTTTAATTTTAGCCATGGTGCCAGTGTAACGGCTGGCCTTAGCGGCCCGCCAAACTGCCGCCGCCGTCCACGCCAAGGACTTGCCCGGTAATGTAGCCGGCCTCGGGCGAGAGCAAAAAAGTTACCGCCGCGGCGACATCGGAGGGCTGCCCCAGGCGGTGCATGGGAATGCTGGCCAAGGCTTTTTTCTCGGCATCGCTGCCGGCGGGATGGCCGGCGCGAAAAAGTTCGGTTTCGATGGGGCCGGGCGATACGGCATTGACCGTAATGCCGAACTCGGCCAGTTCGAGGGCCCAGGTTTTGGTGCAGCCGATCAGGGCGCTTTTGGCCGCCGAATAGCTGGTGCGCTCGAAGGCGCCCGAGGCCGCGCGACTGCAAATATTGACGATACGGCCTTCCTGGCGCGCTTTCATGGCTGGCACAAAGGCCTGGGTTACCTGCACGGCCACCCGCACATTCAGGTCGAACACATTGTAAAGAGAGGCCAGGTCGACCTCGCCCAGGGGCTCGGGCTTGACCAGGCCGACATTGTTGACAATGGCGTCGACCGGATATTTTTCGCGGATGACCCGCAGGATGTCTTCGGTTTCACCGGCATTTTGCAGGTCGCACGAATATAAATAGCCCGGAAAGTCAATATCCTGAGTATGCCTGGCCAGCCCTACGACATGGCAGCCCAGATCGGCCAGCCGCCGGCTGACGGCCCAGCCTATGCCTTTCGTCGCACCCGTAACCAGCACACACTTGTTCTTCACGATAAATCCTTTGTATGTCCATTATTGACCGACCGGGCCGCGCCTGCCACTTGAGCGGCGCCAGTGCCCGGCCCCGGCACATTCGGCATTTGCCATTAAATAACAGTTTTAGGCACCCGTGGCGCGACTGCGCATAATAATTCATAAGCAATGGTTCCCGCAGCCGCGGCGACCTCGTCGGCCGACGGGCCGCCTTCGCCCCACAGGACGACCTCGGAACCCACGTGCGCCTGCGGAACGGCGTCCAGGTCTACGATGAGCATGTCCATCGACACCCGCCCCAGCAACCGCGTGCGCACGCCGTCCACTACAACCGGCGTGCCTGTGGATGCATGGCGCGGATAGCCGTCGGCATAGCCGCAGGCCACGACGCCAATGCGCATGGCACGTTCTGCCGTAAATATATGGCCATAACCGACACCTGCGCCAGCAGGGATAGTACGCACGCAGATAAGCTGGCTGCGCAAGGTCATGGCCGGCAGCAGGCCCATGCTTTGCGCCGTACGACCGGCAAACGGCGACGCCCCATATAGGCAAATACCCGGCCTGCCCCATTGGGCCGAACCTGGCGCCACCGACTGCCAGCAGCCCGGGGTAAAGGTGCCTGCGGAATTGCAGGCGCTGACCTCGCCCGGCAGGCCCAGCGTGGTTTCATTGAACAGCCTTACCTGCTCGCGTGTGACTTCGGCGCTGTCGTCGGCCCGCGCGAAATGGGTCATTTTGCCCAGGCTTCCTACAATGCCGCGTTGCTGCAGCCGCTCGAGCCGAGCGTAGGCGCCACGGTAGTCGCGCGGCTCGAAGCCAAGCCGGTTCATGCCGGTATTGAGCTTGACGAAGATATTCACGGGGCTTGCCGGCGCCGCGGCCTCGAGCATGTCTATTTGCTCGGAGTTATGCACAGTTGCCGTTAAACTATAATGTTCGATTAACTTAAGGTCGGATGGTTCGAAAAACCCTTCGAGCAGCAGTATGGGCTTGGTCCAGCCCGCCTCGCGGCAACGCAGCGCCTCGGCCAGGTCAAGCATGGCAAGGCCGTCGGCAAGCTCGAAAGCCTGTACCGCGTTTTCTATTCCGTGGCCATAGGCATCGGCCTTTATGACCGCCCAGACCTTGGGCGCCGCATGCGGGCCGGAACTATTTGCGATATTGAATTGCGCGGTGCATACCGCCAGATTGTGACGTAAAGACGGCAATGAAATTATTGCCGAAATCGGACGTGGCATAACTCTCCCCTAATTGCCAGCAGTCTAACGGAAGTCGTCCCCGTGCGCGAAATGAATACTGGAATTTTTGCCACAAGGGGTAAAGGCGCCCGGGCTGCCCGCACGTGGCGCACCGCCTCATCCCAATACGGAAAGCGGGGCGAAACGCCCCGCCGAAAAGCTCATGGCCGTTGACCATTACGAAAATTTTCCCGTCGCTTCGCTGCTGCTGCCCAAAGAGCTGCGTGAACCCGTAACGCATATTTACCAATTTGCGCGCAGTGCCGACGACATCGCCGACGAAGGCGACTCATTGCCCAACCAACGGCTGGCGCTGCTGGCCGAATACCGTGCCGCGCTAAGGCAACTGCAAGAGGGCGAGCTGCTGCTGCCCCCATCCGACCCTCGGCACAAGATCTTCGAGCCTCTTGGGCGCAGTATCCAGCGCCTGGACCTGCCAATGGCGCCGTTCTTCGATCTGCTTTCGGCTTTCGAGCAGGATGTCGTCATGCACCGCTACCCCAGCCAGGAAGCGCTGCTGGACTATTGTTCGCGCTCGGCCAATCCAGTGGGTCGGCTTATGCTGCACCTGTACGACGCGGTCGATGAGGCGAACCTGCGCGACTCCGACGCCATTTGCACCGGTCTGCAATTGACCAACTTCTGGCAGGACGTTGCCATCGATTGGCTCAAGGGTCGGGTCTACATCCCCCAGGACACCATGGCGCGGCACGCCGTCGGCGAAGACGATATCGCCGCCGGGCGCGCCGATGCGGCCTGGCAAGCCCTGATGCACGAACAAGTGCAGCAGGCCAGGCACTGTCTGTTGGCAGGAGCGCCATTGGCTTTGCGCCTGCGCGGACGCGTGGGCCTGGAGCTGCGGCTGGTGGTGCAAGGTGGGCTGCGTATCCTGGAGCGCCTGGAGCAGCTACACTACGACATGTTTACTCGTCGCCCGACTATCGGCAAGCCGGACTGGATTTTGCTTTTATGGCGCGCGCTGCACCAATCCCGAAACGCTCCCCATCAACCTGATCCCGACAACGCATGAGTCCCGACGAATACTGTCAAAGCAAAGCCGTTCAAAGCGGTTCCAGTTTCTACTACGCCTTTCTTTTCCTGCCGCCCGAACGGCGCCAGGCAATTACGGCGCTATATGCATTTTGCCGCGAGGTCGACGACGTCGTCGATGAATGCTCCGACCCGTCCGTGGCCCGCGTCAAGCTCGCCTGGTGGAGCAAGCAGATCGATGCGCTTTTTGCCGGAAAGGCCGAGCACCCGGTCATGCAGGCCTTGGCGCCTCATCTTGAAAGCTGCCGGATTACCGCCGCGCGCCTGCACGCCGTAGTTGAAGGCATGGAGATGGACCTGGACCAAAGCCGTTATCTGGACTGGCCCGGCCTGCGCAAGTACTGCTGGCACGCAGCCGGCGTGGTGGGCGAGCTTTCGGCCGGTATTTTCGGCTATACCGATCCCGCCACCTTGGTATACGCCGAGAAACTGGGCCTGGCGTTCCAGCTTACCAATATCATTCGCGACATTGGCGACGACGCACGCCGCGGCCGTATTTACCTCCCTGTCGACGAACTCCAGCGTTTCGACGTCAAGGCGTCTGAAATCCTGGATAGCCAGCACTCAGAACGCTTCGTCCAGCTTATGCGCTTTCAGACCGAGCGCGCGCGGCAGCATTATCGCGAGGCCGTGCTGGCCCTGCCGGAAGCCGACCGCCGGACACAACGGCCCGGGCTGGCCATGGCGGCCATCTATTACGCATTGCTTGATGAAATCGAACGCGACAATTGGCAAGTTCTGGACCAGCGCATTTCGCTTACGCCGATACGCAAATTTTGGCTGGCCTGGAAGACCTGGGTCAGCGGGGGCCGCGGCCTGGTAAAACGGCTAAGTGCATGAAGGTCGCGGTTATCGGTGCGGGCTGGGCCGGGCTTAGCGCGGCTTTTTACCTGGACCGTGCCGGACACCGGGTCACCGTGTTCGAAGCTGCCCGTACGCTGGGCGGGCGCGCCCGCCGCGTGCATTCGCCCCGCCTGGACTCCGACATCGACAACGGCCAACACATATTGCTGGGCGCCTACTCTGAGACTCTAAAGCTTATCGGACTTCTGGGCCTGGACCAGGCCAGCGTGCTGCACGCCGAACCTCTGGCGTTGCGCAGCGCGGACGGCAGTTTCATGTTGCGCACGCCCGCGCTGCCGGCGCCGCTGCACTTGCCCGCCGCCGTGCTGACGGCCAATGGCCTGTCTTGGCGTGAAAAACTTTTGCTTATCAAAGCCATGATGCGCCTGCGGCGCCAACACTGGACGGTGGATGCCCAGGCTACCGTCGGCGACTGGCTTGCGCAAGAGCGTCAATCCGAGCGGGCCATCGGCCGTTTCTGGCGGCCGCTATGCCTGGCCGCCCTGAACACTTCCATCGAGCAGGCCGGTGCCCAACTGCTGGCCACCGTGCTTCGCGACAGCCTAGGCGGATCGAAGCTGGCCTCGCAAGTGCTTATTCCCCGCGTCGACCTGTCGCAGCTTTGGCCCGAGCATCTGCCGCCGTCCATCGCAATCCGCCCGGGCACTGCCGTACGCCGCCTGGTCAGCGACGCCGTGCATGTCGCGATCGACGACGAGACATTCGATGCCGCCATCGTGGCCACCAGCCCGCCCTCGGCGCTGCGTTTGCTGCGCCATACTTCATTGACGGCTGCACAGGAAGAATTCCTTGCACCTTTGGCTGACTTTGAATATCGCCCCATTGCCACGCTGACCCTGAAGCTTGCGCATCATTGGAACCTGCCGCAAGCCATGCTGATGCTGGACGATGCCCCCGAAAAACTGCATTTCGGCCAATGGCTGTTCGAACGCCGCCTGTTTGCCCAGGACCAGCAGTTGCCGCCTATGCTTTCCATCGTGGTCAGCAATGCGGGCCAACTGGCAAACCATCCACCGCATGAAGTGGTCGACGCCATGATCGAGCAGGTGCGTGCCCAAACCCGGCACCATTCGCCTATGCCGCAGGTCACCGGCCACGAGCTGATTGTGGAAAAACGCGCTACCTTTGCCGCCCTGCCCGCCATGCGCAGGCCCACCAACGCCACGCCCTGGCCGCGCATCTGGCTGGCGGGAGACTGGACCGACACGGGCTACCCGGCGGTGCTTGAAGGAGCTGTGCGCAGCGGAAAACGCGCAGCCGAACTGCTTGCGGCGGCAGGCTTCAGCCAGCATAGCCAGGCGCTGTAACCCAAGCCTACCTTAGCGCGTGCATGGTAGCCAGCCCAAGCGCCGTCAAGGCCAAGGCGCCAAACAAACTGATGCCCGCGTAGCCCATGGCCGAAAAATACGAGCCGCGCTCGAGCATCCCCACGGTTTCGGCGGAAAATGTCGAGAATGTTGTCAGGCCGCCCAGGAAGCCGGTGGCTGCAAACAGCTTGAGCCACTCCGGCGCCGACGGATAAAACAAAAATGCGCCCAGCGCAATGCCTATCAGATAGCCGCCGACCAGGTTGGCCGCAAGCGTTCCCCAGGGCAACAGCACACCGCCTTGATTCAGCCAAAGCCCCAGCAACCAGCGCGCGATCGCGCCAAGCGCGGCCCCTATTCCTATGGCAAAAAAATTCGAGAAGGCAAACATATGATCCGTTCTTCAGTAGGCTGGCGCTATTTCAGCACACCGCCCGTACCGGATGCAACCACAGCGGCATTGGCTTCTGAACCTGATGCCGGCTGATCGATTTGCTCTGCCAAGCCGGCAGGCACTAACGCCGGCGCATCAGTGTGCTTTTGCCGAACAGGCTTTCAACCAGGTCGACGGCCAACTGGGCCGTGCCGTTGCGTACGTCCAGCGCCGGGTTGAGCTCGACGATGTCCAGCGAAGCCAGGCACCCGGTGTCGGCCACCATTTCCATGCAAAGCTGGGCTTCGCGGTAGCTGGGCCCTCCGCGCACGGTCGTGGCCACGCCCGGAGCGATATCCGGATCGAGAAAGTCCACGTCGAAACTGACGTGCAGATGGACGCCTTCGCGCACATCGCGCAAGGCTGCCTGCATGGCGGCCTTCATGCCCACTTCATCGATGTACCGCATGTCGAACACTTCGATTCCGGCATCATGCACCAATTGCTTTTCGCCGGGATCTACGCTGCGCACGCCTATATGACTGATTTCTTCGGCCCGCAGCGCGGGGACCGGTCCACCCAGATTGAGCAGCGCCTCGGGCCCGGCGCCGACCAGGCAGGCCACCGGCATTCCATGCAGATTGCCGCTGGGCGTCAGCGCAGCCGTATTGAAATCGGCATGCGCGTCCAGCCAAAGCACACGCAGCCGCCGGCCGGCTTCATGGCAATGGCGCGCAACCGCGCTGATCGACCCCACGCCAATGCTGTGATCGCCGCCCAGCACGACGGGCAGGCGCTGCGCGGACAGTTCGCGATAAACCGCATCGTGCACCAGTTGGTTCCAGGCGACGACTTCGGCAAGATGGCGGTATCCATTCGCGGCGGGCGTCTGGGGATTGGGCGGCCCATTGAGGTCTCCGCAATCGGAAACCGAAAAGCCCATGCGCTCCAGCGCCTGGCGCAGCCCGGCCACCCGCAAAGCCTGCGGCCCCATGCTGGCACCCAGGCAGCTTGCGCCAATATCCGTGGGAACGCCTATCAGGCTTAGATGCTTGGCGCCGGGCATGGATCAGGCCGCGTGCTGCTCGATATAGCGGCGTACTAGTTCGACGTCGCAATCCATGACTTCCACTCTTTGTTCAAGGCTGGCCAGATCGCGCAAATTGGCGGGCGGCTCGGCCGGCTTGCCGATGGCTTGCTCGATGGTCTCGCTGAACTTGGCGGGCAGCGCGGTTTCCAGCACCAGCATGGGAATGCCGGGCTCGACATATTGCTGCGCCACCTTGACGCCGTCGGCCGTGTGCGGGTCGATCAGCACGCCGGTGCTTTCATGAACGCTACGGATGGTGCGCAGGCGATCGGCGTGGGTGCTGACGCCGCCGACGAAGCCGTAGCTGGCCTCGAACTCGGGCTGAAGATAGCTGAGGTCGAATTCGCCGTCGCGCGCCAGTTCATCCCACAGGGCGCGGACCTCGGCGGCATCCTGGCCAACCAGATCGAACACGAAACGCTCGAAATTGGACGCGCGCGAAATGTCCATGGAGGGGCTGGATGTTGCCTGTGTCTGGGCCGCTGACCGCGGCCGATAAATGCCTGTGCGGAAGAACTCTTCAAGCACGTTGTTTTCGTTGGTTGCCAGCACCAGGCGGCGCACGGGCAAACCCATGGAGCGGGCAATATGGCCCGCCAGGATATTGCCGAAATTGCCCGACGGCACGGCGAACGACACCTGCTGGCCGGGGCCGGTGGTGGCGCGCAGCCAGCCCCAGAAGTAATACACGACCTGGGCCGCAATTCGCGCCCAGTTGATGGAATTGACTGCGCCCAGATGATAGCGGGACTTGAAAGCCAGGTCGCCCGACAAGGTCTTGACGATGTCCTGGCATTCGTCGAATACGCCCTTCAACGCCAGGTTGTGAATATTGGCGTCTTGCAGCGAGTACATCTGCGCGCGCTGAAAGTCGCTCATGCGGCCATGGGGCGACAGCATGAACACAGAAATCCCGCGCTTGCCGCGCAAGGCGTATTCGGCGGCGGAACCGGTATCGCCCGAAGTTGCCCCAAGTATGTTCAGCGTGGTGTCGCGCTCGGCCAGCACGTATTCGAACACCTGGCCCAGGAACTGCATGGCCATGTCCTTGAACGCCAAGGTAGGACCTTGCGACAGCCCCAGCAGGCTCAAGCCGTCGGAAAGAGGCTTGAGCGGCACGATTTCTTCGGCGTCGAACACGCCTGGCCGATAAGCTTCGTGAACCAGCCTGCTCAGGTCTGACTTGGGGATGTCGTCGATGAACAGTCCCAGAACCTCGGTGGCCAGGCCTGGGTAGCTGAGAGTGCGCCACGATTCGAGCACTTGCGCGTCGATCTGCGGCAGGGACTCGGGCAAAGCCAGGCCGCCATCGGGCGCCAACCCCTCGAGCAGGATTTCCGAGAATGGCAGGGGTTGCATCCCCCCGCGCGTTGAACGGTATTTCATAGCAAGTTCTCCACCCGCAGGCGCGTAACTTCGGATTTGACGAACGGCAGTGTGCGGATTTTTTCCATGGCCAGATCGACCGCGCCTTCACGGGCCTGGTGCGACAAAAAGATGATGTCGGCGTCATTGACGCTGTGCGGTTCCTGGAACATGGAACCGATGGAAATTTCGCAGTCCGCCAGAATACGGGCCAGATCGGCCAGCACGCCGGGACGGTCTTCGACGCGCAGGCGCAGATAGTACGAAGACAGAACCTCGGACATGGGCAAAATGGGAATATCGTCCATGGCGTCGGGCTGAAATGCCAGATGCGGCACCCGATGCTCGGGATCGGCAGCCAGCAGCCGTGTAACGTCGACCAGGTCGGCCACCACAGCCGAAGCGGTGGGCAGCTCGCCCGCGCCCTGGCCGTAATATAAAGTGCCGCCTACGGCGTCGCCATAGACCTGCACGGCGTTCATGGCGCCCTCGACATTGGCCAACAGGCGTTCCATGGGCACCAGGGCGGGGTGTACCCGCAATTCAATGCCTGTTTCTCGCCGGCGGGTAATACCCAGAAGCTTGATGCGATAGCCCAGTCTTTCGGCGTGATCGATGTCTTCGCTGGCCAGGTTCGAAATACCTTCGGTGTAGGCTTTGTCGAATTGCACAGGAATGCCGAAAGCCAGCGACGCCAGCAGCGTCAGCTTGTGGGCCGCGTCGACGCCTTCGATGTCGAAAGTGGGATCGGCCTCGGCGTAGCCCAGGCGCTGGGCGTCGGCCAGCGCTTCGGCAAACGACAGTCCCTTCATGCGCATTTCGGACAGAATATAGTTGGTCGTGCCGTTGATGATGCCGGCCAGCCACTGTATGCGATTGGCGGAAAGCCCTTCGCGTATGGCCTTGATGATGGGAATGCCGCCCGCGACGGCGGCCTCGAACGCCACCATCACGCCCTTGGCATGAGCCGCGGCGAAGACTTCGTTGCCGTGCTTGGCCAGCAAGGCCTTGTTGGCGGTGACTACATGCTTGCCCTGCTGTATGGCTTCCATGACCAGGTCATGGGCCAGAGTGTCACCGCCTATCAGTTCGACCACAATGTCGATATCGGGATGCCGGACGACTTCAAAAGCGTCGCGAGTAACAAGTACGTCTTCGCCCACCATCTGGCGGGCCTTGGGCACATCGCGTACGGCAACCGCCACAATCTCTATATTCCGGCCGGCGCGGCGCGCAATTTCCTGGGCATTTCGGGCAAGCACCTTCCAGGTGCCTCCGCCCACAACGCCAAGACCCAACAAGCCAACTTTTACAGGGCTACTACTCATTTGACCAATCCATCCTTGCGGAACATCTTTTTAATGCCGCGCACCGCCTTGCGGGTGCGCTGCTCGTTTTCAAGCGCGGCCTGACAAAACCAGATAAACAAAGGGGGTTTCGGACAAAACAGGGCCGGCGGGACAGTTACTTATCCAGGCTGGCTATTGTACCTAAACTGGGCAAAGCCTTATTCCATTTGCCGCCGAACGAAGTCTTTTCCGCCTTGGCGGCCATGCAAGGGCAATGGCGGCACTGTCGCCGCCATGGAGCCCTATGGCGGCGACAGTGCGCTGCCCGGTTAAAAACGATGCGACAGCTGAACGCCCACCATATCGATGGCCGCGGCATAGCTTCCGGTTACGGTGCCCTTTGCCGCGTCGCTGTTATTGTCGATATATGGCTTGCGCATGAAAATGTGCGCATAGCCGATATCGATCGTGGATTGCTCGGTGAACTTGTACTGAACCCCCACGCTCAGCCAAATGCGATCGCTATCGGGCAAGGAAGTAGGCCTTAGGCCCGAGCCGGGCACCGGCGTCTGGTCGTAAGATACGCCAGCCTTGAAGAGCCATTTTTGGCTATGCCGGTAATTTGCGCCCAGGGCCACACGCCAGGTGTCTCGAAAGCCAAGCTTGAGGCTTTCCTGTCCCAACGAGCCGCTGTCGATGTCCAGCGACGGAAGGCTGCTCCAGCCGGTCCATGACACGTCCGCCAAGAGCTGCCATTTCTTATTGAGATCATGCGCGACGCTCAGGATGGCCGTATCGGGAAGCTTCACCGTCGTCGAGGCGTCGGCGCTACGCGCCGGCATGCCAAGCGGGAGGTTCTTCAGGGACGTCGTTCCTGTGGCGTCATAGCGCATTGCCGAGCGGTACGAAAGCCCAACGCGAGTGGCCGGCGTCATTTGGTATAACAGGCCCGCGTTCCAGCCCCAGGCATCGCCCTTCAGTTTTACCCGGCCGTCCATGTCGGGCGAACCCAAGACAGTGGCGGCCAGCGCGTTGGCCATGCCGCCGGGCAATTGCTGGACAAGACCTGCTGCGGGAACCTTGCGCTGATAGTCGGCGCTTAAATACTGCCAGTTAAGGCCCGCGCCCAAGGAAAGGCTGTCGCTGACGCGATACGCGACCGAAGGATTGAGGTTGACGGTCTCGATGCCGAACTCAGTCGAATGATAACGGCCGATCCACGTCTCATCGTATTCGGTCTTGAGCCCAAAAGGCGCTCCGATGCCTAGCCCGACATGCCAGTCGGGGTTCACCTGCCACGAAACATATGTATTGGGCAACAGCGCCAAGGAGCCGGCATCGCCGCCCGTGCCCGAGCCTAGCGCAAGGCCCGCGGGGCCGCGACTGCCATCGTTCGAGAACCTGAATGCCGGCTTGATCAGCGTCACCCCGCCCGAAACATTGAGGCCGGGAAGGCGGCTCATGCCGGCCGGATTATAAAAAATCGTGCTGGCGTTGTCGGCAACGGCAGCCAACCCCGCGTAGGCGTTTCCCAGCCCGCTGGCATTTTGTTCGATCAACTGAAAACCCGACGCATATACCGCAGACGGCCCCACGCCCAGAAAAATCGCCCACGCCGCAGCGAATGACACCCACCCTTTTTGCATACCGTTCCATTAAAAATTCTTTTGTGAAGATCCGCCTTCATGGCAGGCCTTATTAACCGCTTTATAAGCTAATGCATTCCCAATTTCGTCGTCAATGCTTATACTCACAATCTTTTAGCAGTGTTACGGAATGGCTACAAATGCCCTTCGGTAACAACCCATGTGAAGAATTCCAGGCAGGTGGCGGCGTCAGCCTCTTCGCCAGGCCAGGGCCGCCTTAAGGCCACTGAAGGGATACTTCGCTTAACCTCATCCTAAAGGACAGGGCTTGCGCTTTGGCTCGTGGTCGATACCTCCCATGAAAGACGGCCAGATATAATGAGTGGTTTTTTAATTGGCTTGAGCTTTACGAGCATCGTGGTCCTGGCCCTCAATGCAAAAGTAATATTCCTTTGGGCTGATCCATGCACTTAAAAGGCCATCCAGCCTGCCGGCCATTTACCGAGGCGGGCACCTTATCTCAAATAACCGCTTATTACGAAGAAGAACGTAATATCCTTTGGATGATGCTGCATGCGCATCCCCGCCCCTGCTTCAATACCGCACTCCTGCATGACATAGCCAAGCTTGGCCGGGCCGCGCGCGATTCAGGCCTGCGCATCGACTTCTGGGTTACGGGTTCGACCGTGCCCCATATCTACAATGTCGGCGGCGACCTGGAGCTTTTTGCCTCGCACATCCGGGCCGGCGACCGCGATTATCTGGTCTCGTATGCCCGCGCCTGCATAGACGCGGTATACGAAGCCATGACCGGATTTGGAACCGGGGCAATTTCCATCGCCATGGTCGAAGGAACGGCGCTGGGCGGCGGCTTCGAAGCGGCGTTGGCGCATCACTATGTACTGGCGCAAAAAGATGCCAAGATGGGGTTCCCGGAAATTGCCTTCAACCTATTCCCGGGCATGGGGGCCTATTCTTTGGTTGCCCGCAAATCCCACATGAGGCTGGCCGAGCAGCTTATCAGTACCGGCGAGCCCCATATGGCCGAATGGTATCTGGACAAAGGACTGATCGACGGCGTGTTCGAACCAGGCAACGCATATAAAGCGACACGCACTTTCATCGACGTGATCCGGCCCAAGCTGAATGGCATCCGGGCCATGCTCCGCGCGCGAGCCCGCGTCCTGCCCGTCAATAGGGCGGAATTGATGGAAATTGCCGAAGACTGGGCGCAAGCGGCCTTTGCGCTGGAAGAAAAGGATCTGGCCTACATGGAACGGCTGGTTATGCTGCAAAACCGGCGCACCAGCAAGCCTCTACCGCTGCCCGAAACGGAAACGAGCAACGCCGAATGAATCGGCGCCTGCGCCCGCCGGTACGATAGCGCCTAGGCGACCAGGCGCAGCTTCTTGCGGTTGGTCAGCCAGTCTTCGAACTCTTTGACCGGCATGGGCTTGGCATACAAATAGCCCTGTGCCGAATCGACATCGATGCTTTTGAGAAAGTCGGCCTGGTCCTCGACTTCGACGCCTTCGGCGACCACCTGGATATTAAGCTGCTGCGCAACGGCAACCATGGACCGCACGACCGCCTGCGAGGTCAGGTCTTCGTTGATGGAGCTGATAAAGCTTTGGTCGAGCTTGATGCTGTCCAGCGGCAGGCGCGCCAGCTTGGACAAAGAAGAATAGCCCGTACCGAAGTCGTCCAGGTGCACCTGGGCGCCCATGGTGCGGAACTGCAGGATAAGAGCATGCGCCAGCGTTTCGTCGATCAGGCAGCTTTCGGTAAGCTCCAGGTCGATGAGGCAGCGTATCAGGCCGGCCTGGCGCAATGCGTCGGCAAAATCCTGGACTATGGTCGAGTCGCACAATTGGCGGGCCGACAGGTTGACTGCAATGCGGATGTCCAGCCCCTGGGCCTGCCACTGCGCCGCCTGTTTTGCCGCGGTCTGCATAACCCATTTGCCCAATGGAACGATCAGGCCGGACTCTTCGGCATAGGGAATGAACTGCATGGGCGACAACCTGCCGCGCTCGGGCGAATCCCACCGTACCAGGGCCTCGACGCTGCGTACCACACCGGTTTTCAGGCAAATCTTGGGCTGGTAATAAAGGCTTAGTTGGTCGGTGGCCACCAAAGCCTTGCGCAAATTGCTGTCCAGCCACACCTGCTCGGCGGCCTTGTCGACCATTTCGGAGGAAAAAACGCGATACGTGCGCTTGCCGGCGTCTTTGGCCACATACATGGCGGTATCGGCGCTGCGGATGAGCCGTTCCAGCGTGTCGCCGTGTTGGGGGCACATTGCTATGCCGATCGAACAACCGGTATAGACTTCGATCAGGCCCAGATTGATAGGCGCCTTCAGGCGCTCGGTAATGCGCTGAGCCATTTCTTCAAGCAAAGGACCCGTGGTGTTCTCAATGAGGACCAGGAATTCGTCGCCGCCCAGCCGGCCTACGGTCTCGCCCTGCCGCATGCAATCGCGCAAGGTCAGCGCCACGGCCTGAATCAGCCGGTCTCCGACCAGGTGCCCGTAATGGTCGTTGACCTGCTTGAAGTTGTCCAGGTCCAGGAACAGGATGCCGAACTGCTTGGATTCTTCGAGGTAGAGCTCGATTTTTTCGTAGATGGCGTGGCGGTTCGGCAGGCGCGTCAGCATGTCGACGGTGGCAAGCTCGAGCAGGCGTGCCTGCGCTTTGCGCTCTTCGGTTACGTCGGTGCCCGAGCAGACCAGATAGCGTTCGTTGGGACCGCTGCCGCTATGCACGAACTTGTTGCGCCAAAGAATCTTGCGGACTCCGTTAAGCGTGTTGATCTCGCGCTCGACTTCGTATGACGACGAGGTCTGGAAAAAATTGTGGATATTGGCGCGCGACGGGCCTTGCTCGGCCGGGGGCATGAAGGAGTGCGCGTTCTTGCCGATGACGTCCTGCTCGCGCAGGCCGGTGACTTCTTCGCACAGCTTGTTGAAGCGCAGAATATTGCTGTTGTGGTCGATGATGACGACCAGAGAATTGACTTCCGAGATGACTTGTTCGGCAAATTCCAGGCCATGGGTCAGGTCTTTGGCCACTGCCGGCGTATCCATGTAGTCCGAAGCCGTTCCGGACCAGCTGGCGCTGCCGTTCTTCTTGCCGACCAGACTTAGCTTCTGGTGCTCTCCGTACAGGTTTACGTCGACGTCCAGATGCGATGTAACGCCTGTGAAGGCGCGGATCTGCTCGGCCTGCTCGGGCGGCAGGGCCACGACCATGTTTGCCGTTCCCTTGACGCCTTCAAGCTGCAAGGCGTCGCTATCGGCCGACAGCTGCCAAAAAGGGCTGCGTGTTCCGAAAAGAATGAACAGCAGCGACTCGTTCAAGTCATCATACATGGGGACACCTCGTTTTTCTTCGTTTACGGCGCAGGCGACTAACGGACAATCTATGAAGAAGTATAGAGGGGACGCACTATTTTCGCCAATATCTTCAAGCGCTCTGCTTGATCAAGCCATCTTTGCGGAACATCTCTTTGATGCCGCGCACCGCCTGTCGGGTGCGCTGCTCGTTTTCGATCAGGGCGAAACGGACATAGGCATCGCCGTACTCGCCAAAACCGATGCCGGGCGAAACGGCCACCTTGGCTTCGTCCAGCACCTTCTTGGCGAACTCCAGCGAGCCCATCTTCAGGTAGGGCTCGGGGATTTTCGCCCAGATGTACATGGAGGCCTTGGGGATGTCGACCATCCAGCCGGCTTCATGCAGCCCCTTGGCCAGCACATCGCGCCGGTTGCGGTACTGCTCGACCACCTTGGCGACGCCTTCCTGGGGGCCTTCCAGGGCGGCAATGGCCGCAACCTGGATGGGCGTAAAGGTGCCATAGTCGTGATAGCTTTTGATGCGCGCCAGGGCATTGACCAGTTCGCGGTTGCCCACCATGAAGCCGATGCGCCATCCGGCCATGTTATAGCTTTTGCTCATGGTGAAGAACTCCACCGCGACGTCGCGGGCGCCCTCCACTTGCATGATGGACGGCGCCACATAGCCGTCGAAGGTGATATCGGCATAGGCCAGGTCGTGCACGACCAGGATGTTGTGCTCTTTGGCCAGCGCCACGACGCGCTCGAAAAACGACAGTTCGACACACTGCGCCGTGGGATTGCTGGGAAAGCCCAGGATCATCATCTTGGGCTTGGGAATACTTTCGCGCACCGCGCGCTCGATTTCCTCGAAGAAATCCAGGCCCGGCACCATTGGGACCGAACGGATGTTGGCCCCGGCAATGACCGCGCCGTAAATATGAATGGGATAACTGGGATTGGGCACCAGGACGGTATCGCCGCGGTCCAGCGTAGCCAGCATGAGGTGTGCCAGCCCTTCTTTGGACCCTATGGTGACTATGGCTTCGGTGTCGGGATCGATCTTGACCCCGTAGCGCCGCTCGTACCAGCCCGAAATGGCCTTGCGCAGGCGCGGAATACCCTTGGACACTGAATAACCGTGCGTATCGGGCCGGCTGGCGACCTCGATGAGCTTGTCGACGATGTGCTTGGGCGTAGGGCCGTCCGGGTTGCCCATGGACATATCGATGATGTCCTCGCCACGCCGCCGCGCCGCCATTTTGAGCTCGCCTGTGATGTTGAAAACATAAGGGGGCAAGCGCTCGATGCGGGGAAAGCTGGTCATCATGGATCCTTGGGAGGATGGAGGTAGGCAATTAACCCAGTAGTTTAAACGATGGCAGGAATTGCGCTATCATCAAACCGACTTCAGGAGTTTTTCAGTGCAACTACAAGCCGAATCGAATCCAGCCATGAACACCGTGACCGCCTACGGTCAGGATTACATTGAAATCAACGCCGTTACGTTCAAGTACGCGGTGTTTTTCAGCCCGGAAGGCAGTATCCAGCGCTGGGACGTTCAAAAACCCGAAGACATCACCGCCGAGCTGCTGCGCCAGGCCGCCGGCCTGGGGCAGGCCAAGGCCGATCCCATGGCATTTCTGGACGGCGCACCTGCCGGCAAGCCGGCCGATGCCCCCGAAGTCGTTCTTATCGGCACCGGCCGCACACAACGATTCCTGGCTCGCGACATAGCACAGGGCCTGCTGGACCTGGGCATCGGCGTCGAAGCCATGAGCACGCAGGCCGCCGCCCGTACCTACAATATTTTGATGGCCGAGGGGCGCCGCGTGGTCGCCGCCCTTTTGCCGCTGGAGCCGTAAACCATGAGCTTAGTTTCCGTTGGACAACCCATCCCCGACTTCACCGCCCACAGCACCCAGGGCGAGGTCAGCCCGCAGGCGCTCAAAGGCCGCTGGGCCGTGTTGTATTTCTACCCCAAGGACAATACCCCCGGCTGCACGACCGAAGCGCAGGATTCTCGCGATAACTACAAGGATTTCCTGGCGGCGGAATGCACGGTTATTGGCGTGTCGCGCGATTCGCTCAAATCGCACATCGGCTTTGCCGAGAAGCAGGAATTGCCCTTCCCGCTTATCGCGGACCCCGAAGAAACTTTATGTACGCTCTTTGACGTCATCAAAATGAAAAACATGTACGGTAAACAGGTAAGAGGGATCGAACGCAGCACTTTCTTGATCGACCCTGAAGGCAAGCTGGTCCAGGAATGGCGCAAGCTGCGCGTGCCCGGCCATGTGCAGGCTGTCTTGCAAGCCTTGCACGACCACGCCGAGTAAGTTCCGGGCCAGCCCATCCTTCATTCGCAGCGACTCAACATACGCACAGGAGCACAAACCATATGCCGCTACCAAAGCTGCCCGCACGCATGGGAACCCTTGTTCGCGCCGATGACGCGCAATACCGTGCCGAACGTGCCCGTGAAGCAGTTCCCGCCCCGAAAACGCCGGCGGCAAAGCAAGTAGTCCCTGCCGCGGCCGCTCCGACCCCGGCGGCCGAATCGCCCCGCCTTTCAGTGGTCAGCGGTGCGCGCCCCAAAAAGAAAGCCCGCCTGCCGGTGGCCCGGCGCAAGCTGTTCGTGCTGGACACCAATGTCTTGCTGCACGACTCCAATTCACTGTTCAAGTTCGAAGAGCACGATATCTTCTTGCCCATGATTGTGCTTGAAGAGCTGGACCACCAAAAAAAGGGCATGTCGGAAGTCGCTCGCAACGCGCGCCAGGTCAGCCGTTCGCTGGACGGGCTGGTAGGCGCTTCCGTCGCGGTGCAAAACGGCCTGGAGCTTGACGCCCTGGGCAATGTGGAAGCCCTGGGCTCCTTGCACTTCCAGACCACGGCGCTGCATTCCCAGCTTCCCATCGAACTGCCGCACGGCAAGGCCGACAACATCATCCTGAATGTCGTCCATGCCCTGCAGGAAACCTTGCCCAAGCGACAGATCATCCTGGTTTCCAAAGACATCAATATGCGCCTCAAGGCGCTGTCGCTGGGCCTGCACGCAGAAGATTATTTCAACGACCATGTCCTTGACGACTCGGACCTGCTGTACGACGGCGTCATGCCCCTGCCTGAAAACTTCTGGGCCAAGCATGGCAAGGACGTAGAATCCTGGCAGCAAGGCGGTACAACGTATTACCGCGTTACCGGGCCCTTATGCTCGGAATTCATCGTCAATGAGTTCGTCTATTTCGAAGGCGAACTCCCCCTGTATGCCCAGGTCAAGGAAGTCACCGGCAAAAGCGCGGTGCTTGCCACCTTGCGCGACTACAGCCACGGCAAAAACAACGTCTGGGGCATCACGGCACGCAACCGCGAACAGAACTTCGCCCTGAATCTGCTGATGAACCCGGACTGCGACTTCGTCTCGCTGCTGGGCCAGGCCGGTACCGGCAAGACGCTGCTGGCCCTGGCCGCGGCGCTGACGCAAACCCTGGAGACCAAGCGCTATACCGAAATCATCATCACCCGCGCCACCGTGCCGGTGGGCGACGATATCGGCTTCTTGCCGGGTACCGAAGAAGAAAAAATGCTGCCCTGGATGGGTGCCCTGGAGGACAACCTGGAAGTGCTGCACCTGGGCACCGGCAACAACGAGGCCATGCCATCGGCCAACGGCGGCCAGGAATGGGGCAAAAGCCCAACCATGGAAATCATACGTTCGCGCATCAAGGTCAAGTCCTTGAACTTCATGCGCGGCCGCACTTTCCTGAACAAGTTCCTTATTATTGACGAGGCGCAAAACCTCACGCCCAAGCAAATGAAAACCCTGGTCACCCGGGCCGGCCCCGGCACCAAAATCGTATGCCTGGGCAATATTGCCCAAATCGACACGCCCTACCTGACCGAAGGCAGTTCGGGGCTGACTTACGTAGTGGACCGCTTCAAGGGATGGCCGCACGCCGGCCACATAACCCTGCAACGCGGCGAGCGCTCGCGCCTGGCCGACTACGCCAGCGAAGCGCTATAACCCGCTGCCGCGTCCATGCCGCCCGGGACCTCGTCCCGGGCGTTTCTTCTTCGAGCCAGTCGTCCGGTTGCCATCATGAATCCAAGCTCAGCCTCCAACCCCCAACCTGTCGGCATCACCATGGGCGATGCTGCGGGCATCGGCCCTGAAATCATCGTCAAGCTGTTTGCCGCGGGGCTGCCCGGCACTGCAGTGGTATATGGCGACGCCGGCATCCTGGACGCTGCGATCCAGCGCCTGCAGCTAGGCGATCGGTTCAAGGCCGCCCAGATCGATTCACCCCGCGCGGCCAGCGCTGAGCCGGGGCTGATCCAGGTATTGAACCGCTGGGAGCCGTTGCCCGCCGACTTGCCCTTGGGGCGACTCAACCCACTGGCCGGCCGGGGCGCCTACGAATACCTGTGCCATGCCATCGACGATGCGCAAAGCATGCAGTTGCGCGCCATCGTTACCGCCCCCCTGAACAAAGAGGCCATGCAGGCGGGCGGCATCGACTACCCCGGCCACACCGAGATCCTGGCCGAACGCAGCAACACGAAGCACTACGCCATGATGCTGGCCAATCCCGAACTACGCGTCATCCTGGTCACCATCCATGTAGCGCTTGCGCAGGTAAGCGCGCTCATTACCCCGGACGCCGAGCTGAACACCATACGCCTGGCTCATACGGCCTGCCGGCAGGCCGGCATCGCCCAGCCGCGCATCGCGGTGGCGGGGCTGAACCCGCATGCGGGGGAAAGTGGCCGCTTCGGCCGCGAAGAGATCGAAGTGATAACGCCGGCCATCGAGCAAGCCCGTGCGCAAGGCATGGACGCCAGCGGACCATGGCCGGGCGATACCATATTCATGCGGGCGCGACAGGGGGAATTCGATATCGTGGTAGCCCAGTACCACGACCAGGGGCTGATCCCGGTCAAGTACCTTGGCGTGGACCAGGGCGTCAATGTAACGGTCGGACTGCCGTTTGTACGCACCAGCGTCGATCATGGCACGGCATTCAATATTGCGGGCCAGGGCATTGCGGACCCCAGTTCGCTGCGAGCGGCGTACGAACTTGCCATGACCATGACGCCTGAGGCGGCCTGAACCGCCGGACGCGCCCAAACGCAGCTACATGCCGCCGCCCATGCCCGACGAGAAGTTCAAGAAACGGGTACTGGCGCCCTGGAAGGTAAGGCGCACGCTGCCGATCGGGCCGTTACGCTGCTTGCCGATGATGATCTCGGCCGTGCCTTTATCAGGCGAATCGGGGTTATAGACTTCGTCGCGATAAATGAAAAGAATCAGGTCGGCGTCTTGTTCGATAGCGCCCGACTCGCGCAGGTCGCTCATGACGGGGCGCTTGTTGGGACGCTGCTCGAGACTGCGGTTAAGCTGCGACAGGGCAATCAACGGGCAATTGAGCTCTTTGGCCAAGCCTTTGAGCGAACGGCTGATCTCGGAGATTTCAGTTGCCCGGTTCTCGCCGGAAGAGTTCGCCGACATGAGCTGCATGTAGTCGATAATGATCAACCCCAACTGGCCGCATTGGCGCGCCAGCCGGCGCGAGCGCGCACGCACTTCCATCGAGCTTAGCGCGGGTGTCTCGTCGATATAAATTTGCGCTTCCTGCACCTGCTGGACGGCGTGCGTCAGCCGCGGCCAATCGTCGGCCGTCAGCTTGCCGGTACGCATGCGGTGCTGGTCCAGCATGCCCACCGAACCTACCATCCGCATGGCCAGTTGCACCGCGCCCATTTCCATGGAGAACACCGCAACCGGCAAGCCTTGTTCAATCGCCACATGCTCGCCGATATTCATGGAGAACGAGGTTTTACCCATGGACGGACGCCCGGCCACAATGACCAGGTCGCCGGCCTGCAAGCCCGAGGTCATGCGGTCCAGATCGGTAAAGCCGGTAGGCACGCCGGTAATATCGGAATCGCCTTCGCGGTGATAAAGCTCGTCGATGCGCTCGACGACCTGGGTCAGCAGCGGCTGGATGTCCTGGAAACCCGACACGCCGCGCGAGCCTTCCTGCGCGATCTGGAAGACCAGCGATTCCGCCTCGTCGAGCAACTGCCGCGCTTCCTTGCCCTTGGGGTTGAATGCGGCGGCTGAAATTTCATCGGCTACCGAAACCAGCTTGCGCAGCATGGAGCGCTCGCGCACGATTTCGGCATAGCGTCGGATGTTGGCGGCCGAGGGCGTGTTGTGGGCCAGGGCATTCAGATAGGCCAGCCCCCCTACTTCGTCGGCCTTGCCGCCGGTGGAAAGCGATTCGTTCACGGTTACCACGTCGGCCGGACGCGCCAGCCCGATGAGGCGGGTAATATGCTGCCAAATGATCTTGTGGTCGAAGCGGTAGAAGTCCTCTTCGCCCAGGACATCGGAAATACGGTCCCAAGCGGCATTGTCGAGCAGCAAGCCGCCAAGCACGGACTGCTCGGCTTCTATGGAGTGCGGAGGAACACGCAAATAATCCAGTTGTGAGTCGCCGGATAGTTGTTTGTTGTCCAAAATGAGTACCCCTGAGAACCTGCTGTATAAGACAAAATAGACCGCCTTGCGGCCCGTATGGACCGCCAGTCTAGCAAAATAAAAAATGCCGGCAAGTGCCGGCATTTTTTTACTGATGGGCGCCCCGAGATAAAAAGCGCCCCCTCGGGGGGCAGCGAACCGCGCAGCGGTGACGCGTGGGGGCTTTTTTTATAGCGGGACGTGGAACACGGCCAGGAACTAGCAATGTACCACGCCGCCGGACAGCCTTTAAGCCATCTCGCCCACGACAACCACGTTGATGTCGGACACTACGTCCGCATGCAAGGCAACTTGCACGGGGAACTCGCCAACGGCCTTGATGGCGCCGTCAGGCAAGCGGATATGCGACTTGACGACTGAATCAAAACCTTCTTTGACCAGAGCGGCGGCAATGTCCATGGTAGTGACGGAACCGAACAAGCGGCCGTCCACGCCAGCCTTCTGGCTGAGCTTCAGGGTAAAGCCGTTAAGCTTGTCGCCGGCGGTTTGCGCGGCGGCCAGCTTTTCAGCTTGCTGCTTTTCGATTTCGGCGCGGCGTGCTTCAAACTCTTTGAGAGCTGCATCGGTAGCACGGCGGGCGATTTTTTGGGGGATCAGGTAATTGCGGGCGTAGCCGTCGCGAACGCGCACGACTTCGCCAAGATTACCCAAATTGACGACTTTTTCAAGCAGAATGACTTGCATGACGATAGGCCTCGGAATTAGTTATGGTTATCGGTGTAAGGCAACAGAGCCAGGAAGCGCGCACGCTTGATAGCTGTGTCGAGCTGACGCTGATAATGAGCCTTGGTGCCGGTCAGACGTGCAGGAATGATCTTGCCGTTTTCCTGGATGAAATCACGCAAAGTATCCAGATCCTTGTAGTCGATCTGCTCGACGCCGGCTGCCGTGAAGCGGCAGAACTTGCGGCGCTTGAACAGCGGATTCTGTTGAGTGAACTTGCGTTTTTCTTTGCCTTTTTTGAAGAAAGCCATAATGTGCCTCTTTACTCTTTAAGTTGGGGGATATCCCCCGCTGTATGTACCATGCATCGAGTGGGTTAAGGGCTCGCGCAATCTGAATTTACCAACGGGCTTGCTAAACGGTGGCGCTTGCGCCTCCGGCAAAAATCCGTTTCGCCTGCTGCATATGCAGCACCAGCTTGCTTGCGCCTTTCCGGACAGGGGCTATAAACCCTTCTATCGACAGCGACGCACCCAAGGGGGTGTCGACCAGCAACAAAGCGATGTCTCCCAGGGCAATGGCAGGAATCGTGAACTCGACGCGTCGGGCCACTCCGGCCTCGATCACCTCGGATTCGTGGTTCAGCAGCATTTCAAGTGCTGGCAGGCCGGCCGGGGTATACCTTAACGGTTTGACCTCGATCGCTTCCGCCCTCAATGCAAGCTGATTCATGCCTTGGATCCGGGAAACCGGCGCTTACTCGGCGTTGTCGCTGTTGTCGGTGTTGGCCGCGACAGCTTCAGTGCTGGTCTTGCGAGCTTCTTCGCGCTCGACCGACTTCATCATCACGGATGGCGTGGTGTCGGCCTTCTTGGTCTTGATGACCAGATGGCGCAGCACTGCGTCGTTGTAGCGGAACAGATGCTCGAGTTCGTCCAGGGTAGCCTGGTTGCACTCGATGTTGAGGCACACGTAATGGGCCTTGACCAGTTTTTGAATTGGGTAAGCCAGTTGGCGGCGGCCCCAGTCTTCCAGACGATGCACCTGGCCGCCGTTGCCGGTAACCAGCGATTGATAGCGCTCGGTCATGGCGGGCACTTGCTCGCTTTGATCGGGATGCACAATAAACACTACTTCGTAGTGACGCATGAACTACACTCCTTGAGGAAATCTTTTGGCGCCTTGGCATATAACGCGAATCAAACCGCAAATGCCGCCGGCCCCAAAAGGGACAGCCCGCCCAACGCCTTTTTATGGCGCGAGTCGAGCAAGAAACCGCTAATAATAACACGTCGGGCCGGTTATTGCCCGAAAAAATGGCTTCCGCGGCCAAGTCCCCGCTCCAGGACCCACGCCAGGCTCAACGCCATTAGCCCCCGAAATGGCTTGGCGACAGGGCCTGGCCCGTAATTGGACCGGGCCTTGAAGACGCCGGGCTATGGCCGCCCTTGGGTCATGGGCGCAAAGGCGGGCGGCTTTCAGCCTTCGACAACGGCGTAGGCCGAGTGATTATGGATGGACTCGAAGTTTTCGGCTTCGACCCGAAAGCGTTGCACGCCCGCCACGGCCTTGACCCGCACGGCCACATCGCGGACCAGGTCTTCGACAAACTTGGGGTTTTCGTATGCGCGTTCTGTGACGTATTTTTCGTCGGGGCGCTTGAGCAGGCCCCATAGTTCGCAGGAGGCCTGCTGTTCGATCATGCCGATAAGAGCGTCGACGTCAATGCCCGCCACGTCGTTGAACACGACATTTACGGTTACGTGCGAGCGCTGATTGTGCGCGCCATAGTTCGAGATAGCCTTGGAGCACGGGCACAGGCTGGTTACCGGCACCAACAGTCCCAGTTCGAATTCGGTGGCATCGGCGTTGGCCCTGGCCGTCCATTTGACTTCGTAATCCATCAGGCTTTGCACGCCGGATACCGGCGCCGCCTTATTGACGAAATAAGGGAACGACGCGCTCATGTCGCCCTGCTGTGCATTGAGCAAGGGCAGCATGGCTTGCGCCATGTCGCAAAACAGCGCCGGGGTCATGGCCTGCACGCGGTATTGCTCTAGCAAGGCCACGAAACGCGACATATGCGTGCCTTTTTCGTGCGCCGGCAACGCCACGGTCAGTTCCCAGGTAGCCACGGTGGGCAAGGCGGGGCCGCCCGCGGCGGCAATCAGCATGGGGTGGCGCACGCCGCGCACACCGACCCGCTGGATTGGCATATGGCGGGTGTCCGCACTACTTTGCACGTCGGGCATGACGGCGACCGAATCAATCAAGGAATTCATAATTCAACCTGAATGTGCCCGAATACTTCCAGGCGTGGACTAAAAAAGCTACTCAGTAATGTGATGCAAGGACCCGGCGAATAATTCCCGCAACAGGTCGTGTAATAAGGCTGTCAGGCGCACTTGCCATGCACCTGGACCGCCGGAAAGCGTGCTCGAACGGCACTTTCAATACCGAGGGCATCCAGCCCCAGTGACTTGAGCAAGGCCGCCTGTTCGCCATGGTCGATGAAGCGGTCGGGCAAGCCCAGTTGCAGCACCGCGCAAGCCAGTTCCTGGGAACTGAAGTATTCCAGCACCGCGCTACCCGCCCCGCCCATGATAGAACCCTCTTCAATCGTAACAAATGCGTCGTGGGTTTGCGCCAATTGCCGCAGCAGTTGTTCGTCGATCGGCTTTACAAAACGCATGTCGACCATTGTAGCGTCAAGCGACTGCGCTGCCTTGAGCGCTTCGGGAACCAGCGTACCAAAGCCCAGGATGGCTATGCGGCTCCCTTCGCGCAACACACGCCCTTTGCCGATAGCCACGGCTTCAAGGCCTGCCGAGACCTCGGCGCCGCAACCGGCGCCGCGCGGATAGCGCACCGAGGCCGGGCCTGGGTACTGATAACAGGTAGTCAGCAGCAAGCGGGCTTCGTTCTCGTCAGAAGGCGCGGCTATCACCATATTGGGGATGCAACGCAAAAAAGCAATGTCGTAATTACCGGCGTGGGTTGCTCCGTCGGCCCCCACCAGCCCCGCCCGGTCCAGGGCGAACGTAACGTCTAGGTTTTGCAGGGCAACATCATGCACAAGCTGATCGTAGCCGCGCTGCAAGAACGTGGAATAGATGGCAACGACCGGCTTGAGGCCTTCGCAGGCCATGCCTGCGGCAAACGTCACGGCATGCTGCTCGGCAATGCCCGCGTCGAAATAGCGGTGCGGAAACTGTTTATGGAATTCGACCATGCCGCTGCCCTCGCGCATGGCCGGGGTTACGGCAACCAAATGTTCGTCGGTCTGCGCCATATCGCACAGCCAGCGTCCGAATACCTGGGTAAACGTTTGTTTGGACGGCGCCGAGGGCTTCTGGATGCCGACCGATGGGTCGAACTTGCCTGGCCCGTGATACAAGACCGGATCGGCCTCGGCCAGTTTGTACCCCTGCCCTTTCTTTGTAACCACATGCAAAAATTGCAGCCCGCCCAAGGCGCGCAGATTTTCAAGCGTGGGCACCAGGGCGTCCAGGTCGTGGCCGTCGATAGGCCCGACATAGTTGAAGCCCAGTTCTTCGAACAAGGTCGCCGGCGAGACCATGCCCTTGGCATGGCCTTCGAAGCGCCGGGCAAGTTCGAGCACCGGTGGTACATGCTGCAGCACGGCGCGCCCCACGTTTTTGGCCGTGGCGTAAAAGCGCCCCGACATCAGGCGGGCCAGATAATGATTGAGCGCGCCCACGGGCGGCGAAATCGACATGTCGTTGTCGTTCAGCACCACCAGCACATTGACGTCAGGGGTGACACCGGCATTGTTCAAGGCCTCGAACGCCATCCCCGCCGTCATGGCGCCATCGCCGATGACCGCAATGTGCTGGCGATCCAGCCCCAGGTTGCGCGATGCAACCGCCATGCCCAGGACCGCGGAAATCGAGGTCGACGAATGCGCCGTGCCAAAGGCGTCGTATTCGGACTCACTACGCTTGGGAAAGCCTGAAATCCCGCCCTGCTGACGCAAATGCGCCATGGCTTCACGCCGGCCGGTCAGGATTTTATGCGGATACGACTGATGCCCGACGTCCCAGACAATGCGGTCGTCCGGCGTATTGAACACATAGTGCAGCGCGATTGTCAGTTCGACCGTGCCCAGATTGGACGACAAGTGTCCGCCGGTTTTCGACACGGATTGCAGGACGAATTCGCGCAACTGCCCGGCCAGCTCTTTAAGCTGGCGCGGAGTCAGCGCGCGCACCTGCGCCGGAGAATTGATTTGGTCGAGTGAGACAGTGGTCATACAAGTAATAATAAAGGCCTTGCCCAATTAACAGCCGAACCGGGTAAAGACAACAAAACGATCGGCGCCCGGCTGAACTAGCTATTTTAGACCCAGGCGTAAAAATTCTTTGCGGCGGGCAAGGCCGGCCCCCTTGGAACGCGGCCTAGCGATCGCGCCCGACGATGAAGTCGGCCACTTCCAGCAGCCGCCCGGCGGCCTGGCCCAAAGGCAGCAGCGCGGTCTGAGCCTCTTGGCGCAAGACCACCAGCAGTTCACGCGACCCTTCCAGACCCAGCAAGGAAACAAATGTGGGCTTATTGTCGGCGGCGTCTTTACCGGCCGTCTTGCCCAAGACCGAGGTATCGGATGTAACGTCAAGGATGTCGTCCACAACCTGGAACGCAAGGCCCACAGCCTCGGCATAAGATTCAAGCGCGGTCCGCGTCGGCGAACTGGCGCCGGCCACTATGCCGCCCAGCACCACGCTGGCCTGCAACATAGCGCCCGTTTTCATGCCGTGCATGATCTGCAACTGCTCTTGCGACAAAGCCAGCCCAACACTGGCGCAATCGATAGCCTGGCCGCCGGCCATGCCCAGGCTGCCCGCCGCGCGTGCCAGGACCTCGGTGGCCTGAACGATAAGCGCCGGGGCAATCGGCATCTGCGCCAGCAATTCGAATGCCAGCGGTTGCAGGGCGTCGCCCGCCAGCATGGCCGTCGCCTCGTCGAATTGCACATGCACGGTAGGCCGGCCGCGCCGCAAGGCATCGTCGTCCATGCAAGGCAAATCGTCGTGCACCAGGGAATAGGCGTGGATCAGTTCGACCGCGGCAGCAGCATGGTCCAGCGCAATGCACTGGGCCGGAGACAGCACGCCGCCCGACCCGACCGATGCCTCGCCCGCCGCATAGACCAGCGCGGCCCGGACCCGCTTGCCGGCGCCCAGCACAGCATACCGCATGGCCTGGTGCAGCCGCTCGGGCTGCAGGCCCGCCTCGGGCAGGAAACGTTCAAGCACGGTTTCGGCATGCTGCGCCCTTTCTGTAAGCCATGACGAAAAGTTCTGCTGTTGACCGCCCATGCCTAGACCTCGTCGCCTGGGGGCGCGTCGGCCAAAGGCTTCAGCAGATTGCCTTGCAGCACTTTTACCTGCTGTTCGGCGGAATCGAGCAAATTCTGGCAAATTCTGGCCAGTTCGACGCCTTTTTCATACGCGGCAAGCGACTGCTCCAGCGGCAGCGAACCGCCTTCCATCTGGGCAACCAGCGCTTCCAGCTGGGCCAGGGCGGTTTCAAAGTCCTGAGGTAGCGCCTGCGCGCCGTTCTCGTTGCCGGCCCCGGAAGGGCTTGCCTTCTTGCCGCCGGCGTCTTGTTTGTCGACCATTGTCGTGGTGTGTCCCAAAATACGGCCGGCAAATGCCGTCCTGATTTCAATAGCTAAATCAGATTGTACGAGATGCAGGCTGCAGCCCCCAATCGCGGCTGGCAGGCCTTGTTTTTTAAGGAATAAACCGAGTCGCCCTGGACCGTCTCCCCGATTTTGACTCCGCCGGGCCCCGACGCCTTGACCTGGGCATTCCTAAGGTACAATCATTGTCTTTATTTTTCATCGGCCAGGCCGTTTTTCTTCGCACCGAGAGCCAATTGGTTGTAAGCCCGGTTTCATCCAGGCGAGGGGGAATCCATGACCGACATTGGTCGGGAAGCGCACTTTGCGCTGGCGCACGCGCAATTGTCTGTCGATAGTTATTTCGACGAAACGACATTTGCACGAGAACAAGCTCTTATTTTCAAGAACTCCGCCCTTTACGTGGGCCACGAAAAGCTCGTCCCCGAAGTCGGCGACTGGCGTGTGCTTGCGCACGAAAACGCCGGGCGGGTTCTGGTTCGCAACCCTGAAGGGGTCGAGCTGCTGTCCAACGTATGCCGCCACCGGCAAGCCACCATGCTGGGGTTCGCCAACTCCGGCGACGGTCCCCCGGTCGGCCGCGGAAATCTGCGCAGCACAGGCGGAAACATCGTTTGCCCCGTGCATCGATGGACCTACAGCAAGCAAGGCCAGCTGCTGGGCGCGCCGCAGTTCCCGCAAACGCCCTGCACCAGCCTGCAAAGGTTCACACTGAAGAACTGCCATGGGCTGCTGTTTGAAGGCCCGCGCGATCCGGCGCGCGACTTGGCGGCGCTGTTCAAGCGTCCCGAGTTCGATTTCTCCGACTATGTGCTGGACCACGTGGAAATCCACGAGTGCAACTACAACTGGAAAACCTTTATCGAGGTTTATCTCGAGGATTACCACGTCGGCCCGTTTCATCCGGGACTGGGCCGCTTTGTAAGCTGCGACGACCTTAGCTGGGAAATGTCCGACAGCTACAGCCTGCAGCGTGTGGGCATACATAATGCGCTGAACCAGCCCGGCAGCGACATCTACCGGCAATGGCACGAGCGTCTGCTGGACTACCGCGACGGGCAGGAGCCCGATTTCGGCGCTATCTGGGTTACGTATTTTCCTACCCACATGATCGAGCTTTATCCGCATGTGGCGGTTCTATCTACGCTGTACCCCGTCAGTCCGCAAAAAACCGTGAACGTCGTCGAGTTTTATTACCCGGAAGAAATCGCCGCCTTCGAACGGGAGTTCGTTCAGGCCCAGCGCGCCGCGTATATGGAAACCGCCATCGAAGACGATGAAATCGCAGAACGCATGGACGCGGGCCGCAAGGCCCTGATGCTGCGCGGGGTCAACGAATCAGGGCCTTATCAGTCGCCCATGGAAGATGGCATGCTGCATTTTCATTCGTGGTATTGGCGCATGATGAAGGGCGCCTGATTCGCGTTCCTCATTCACTTCCTTTTGCTACCGGCCGGCTGGGGTCGCTGCACCATTCGCTCCATGAGCCCGGATACAACGCCGACCCTTTCAGGCCAGCAAGCTCCATGGCAAACAGGTTGTGGCAAGCCGTAATGCCCGAACCGCATTGATGCACAACCAGGGAAGGGTCGCGCCCGCCCAGCACAGCCTCGAATTCGGCGCGCAAGGCAGCGGCCGGCTTGAACCGCCCATCGGACTGTACGTTCAGGGAGTTGGGGCGATTCAGCGCGCCCGGTATATGCCCCGCCACAGGATCCATGGGTTCGACTTCGCCGCGAAAGCGATTGGCCGCCCGGGCGTCCAGCACCGTAAACGCGGGCGCATCCAGATTCGCCAGCACGGCGGCGGCATCCGCCGTCGGCATCGCAGGGGCCGAACCGTAGTCCAGGGCTTCTAAAGCGCGGGCCTCGGTCAGTGACCCCACATTCACTTTGGTCTCGACCGCGCCGCCGGCGTCCAGCCAGGCCGGCCAACCGCCGTCCAGAACTGCGGATCTTTCGTGACCGAGCCAATGCAGCATCCACCATAAATGAGCAGCGAACATACTGTTGCCGCCGTCGTAGACGACGACTTGCGTTGCCGGCGTCAAACCCTGCAGTTTCATCAAGGCGGCGAACTGGCCAGGCTCGGGCAAAGGATGGCGGCCGTTACGGCCGGTTTTGGGCGCGGCCAACTGGCGCTCGTGGTCGAGATAGATGGCCCCGGGCACATGCCCCTGTTCGTAGGCGCGGCGCCCGGCCTCGTGGTCGGCCAGATCGTGGCGCACATCAAAAACCAGCCAACCCGGCGACTGAAGGCCTTCTTGCAACTGAGGGGCGCTAATCAATAAATCGAACACGGCATTTCTCCTTGATTTCCAGGTTTCGGAATCCCATGAACAAGCCTACCCGAGCGCTAAGTTCTCATCAAGCCCGGCGATATGCTCGAAGGATCGTTAAGTCTTCGCCCTGCCGGCGGCAAAAGTGCGCCAGGTCGACAGCAGGCCCGACGCAATGATGAAGGCCATTCCCGTCCAGGCGACCGCGTCTGGATGGTCGCCCCAAAACACAATGCCCAGCAAGGCTGCAAATATAATGGTCGAGTACTGCAGCGCAGCCGTCAACAAGGCCGAGCCCAGGCCGAAAGCGCGGGTCATGGCCAGTTGCCCCACCATGCCCGAGACGCCCAGGCCGACCAGCGCCAGCCAGCCGGGACCCTTCAGTTCGTGCCAGCCCTCGAAAGCCAGTCCGCCCAGGCTGCTCAGACACACAAAACCGGAAAAAATAAGCACCGTGCGCCATTCCGCTTCGCCCACACGGCCGAGCTCGCGCACTTGCATCATGGCTACCGCGCCCATGGCCCCGCCGGCCAACCCGAACATGGCCGCAAAAAAGTGCTCGTGCTCGATGCTGGGGCGCAGCACGCCGACCACGCCCAAAAAGCCGACCGCAACAGCCAGGACCCGCAACGGGTCGCGGCCGGCGCCGCCCCAAAGAATCAACCCCACGGCAATGAATAGCGGCGAGGTGTAGTTAAGACTGATGGCTGTGGATAGCGGCAGGTGCGATAACGCATAAAACCCCAGCCACATGGCGGTAATACCAGAGAGATTACGCCGGATATGCAGCTTCCAGCTTTTGGGGGGTATACGCCGCTGCGTATACGTGGCCCAGGCATAGAGCAGCAGCACCGAAGGCATGCCGCGAAACAGCACAATTTGCGGCAATGAGGCGCCGTAGTCGGCCGCCGTTTTAATGCACGCCCCCATGATCGCAAACATGGCACTTGCCAACAACATCCATAAAGACTGCATGAAGCACCAGGCCCAAGCCGGAAAGCCAAGAAAGGCATTACTATACTCTGCCCAAACGCCTGTTTGCCCTATGCCTCTTTAAGAGCGGAACTATATCCCCATATAAGCAGTCGTAGAACACTAATCAAAGTTCGCCGGGGAACCACAAAAATGAAACGAATCTTCTTATTTCTGCTTACCAATATCGCCGTCATGGTCGTGCTTAGCGTCACCATGAGCGTGCTGGGCGTGGGCCGCTACCTTACCGCCAATGGCCTGGACCTGACCCAGTTATTGATATTTTCAGCTCTGGTGGGCTTTACCGGCTCGATCATTTCTTTGCTGATAAGCAAATGGATGGCCAAGCGCAGCACCGGCGCGCACGTCATCGACCCGCAGGCGCCGGGCAATGCGCGCGAGGCCTGGCTGGTCGATACCGTACACCAGTTGGCCGACCGTGCCGGCATCGGTCACCCCGAAGTCGCCATTTACCAGGGCGAGCCCAACGCATTTGCCACCGGCGCCTTCAAGAATAACGCCCTGGTGGCCGTCTCGACCGGCTTGCTGGAAAGCATGACTGAAGAAGAAGTGGCCGCCGTTCTGGCACACGAAGTGGCCCACGTGGCCAATGGCGACATGATCACCCTTACCCTGATCCAGGGCGTGGTCAATACCTTCGTCGTTTTTCTTGCACGCGTGGTAGGCTACTTCGTTGACCGGGTAGTGCTGAAGAACGATCGGGAAGGCATAGGCATGGGCTATTACATTACAGTCATTGCGTGTGAAATTGTCTTTGGCATCATTGCCTCGATAATCGTGGCCTGGTTCTCACGCCAGCGCGAATACCGCGCCGATGCGGGATCGGCCCGCCTTATGGGCGCGCGCGACCCGATGATACGGGCGCTGGCCCGCCTGGGCGGATTGCAGCCCGGCGAGCTGCCCAAATCGTTCGAAGCCTCGGGCATCTCGGGCGGCGGAGCGGTCAGCGCGCTGTTCGCCACCCACCCGCCTATCCAGGCCCGCATCCAGGCCTTGCAAGCCGCCCAGCGCCTGTAAGAAGAACATCGGAGGCCGGTTTCACGGTCGCAGCCGGCCGGCTGCGCGGCGGTAACTACCGCAGGGCAGCTGGTTTTCTGAATTACAGATAGGTGCGGAACCACTCCAGCGCCTTGCCCCATCCATCCTTGGCGTCGTCGGCCCGGTAGCTGGGCCGGTAGTCCGCAAAAAAGGCGTGGCCGGCTTGCGGGTACACCACTATTTTCGAGGCCTTGGCCGCCTCGTTGCCCTGCGCCAGAACGCCTTCCATTCTGCGCACGTCCTCTTGCGGAATGCTGGCATCCTGCCCGCCATACAAGCCCAGTACGGGCGCATGCACCGACCCGCCGACGTCCACGGGGTTTTGCTTCTGCAAAGGGCCGTGTCCCGTGGCCAGCTTGCCGTACCAGGCCACAGCAGCCTTGCAGGCCGGGTTGTAGGCCGCATACATCCAGGTAAGGCGCCCGCCCCAGCAAAATCCGGTAACGCCCAAATGCGCGACATTGGCGCCGCGCGCCGCCGCCCAGCGCACACATGCGTCAAGATCGGCCATGACCTGTTCGTCGGGCACCTTGGAAACGATGTTGGCTACCAGTTCGGGAATCTCGGTATATTGCGATGGATCGCCTTGACGCTGATACAGTTCGGCGGAAACAGCCAGATAGCCTTCTTTGGCAAAGCGCCGGCAGACGTCGCGGATATGCTCGTGCACGCCGAAGATTTCTTGTACGACCAGGATGACGGGCACGTTGATGCGCCCCGCCGGAGCCGCATAATAGGCCTTGATCGTACCGTCGAAGGTCATCAAGTCGAACTCGCCCTGCTCCAGGCCATCGACCGGCGTATGAATGGTAGTGTCGGCCTGCCCTGTTGTAGATGAAAAAGACATGTTATCTCCTGATGTAATACCGCGTTTATCAATGCGCCTGTTCCCAGTTGTCCCCGGCTCCGACCTCGGCCACCAGCGGCACGGCCAACTGCGCAACATTGCACATCAGCCCGGGCAGGCACGCGACGACTTCTTCGACCTCGGCGCGGGGCGCATCCAGCACCAGTTCGTCGTGTACCTGCATGACCAGCAAGGTCTTGAGCTTGCGCTCCTGAAGCCACTCTTGAACCGCCACCATGGCCATCTTGATTAAATCGGCGGCCGTGCCCTGCATGGGCGCGTTGATGGCCGCACGCTCGGCGCCGGCCAGGCGCGGCCCCTTGGCGCCGCGAATGTCGGGCAGCCACAGGCGCCGCCCGAACACTGTTTCTACATAGCCAAGTTCGCGCGCCTTGATTTTAGTCTGCTCCATATAAGCCGCAACGCCAGGGTAGCGCGCAAAGTAGCGGTCTATGTACGAGCGGGCCGCGTCGCGGGTGATGCCCAGGCTGGTCGCCAGCCCGAACTCGCCCATGCCGTAGATAAGACCAAAGTTGATGGTCTTGGCAAAACGCCGCTGCTCGGATGTGACGTCTGCCAGCGCAACGCCGAAGACTTCCGAGGCCGTTGCCCTGTGCACGTCCTCGCCATGCTCGAACGCGCTTTGCAAATTTGCGTCGCCCGACACATGCGCCATGACGCGCAGCTCGATCTGGGAATAGTCGGCGGAAACAATCTTGCCCTGGTCGGCAACAAATGCCATGCGCACCCTGCGCCCTTCCGCGGTGCGCACGGGGATATTCTGCAAATTGGGGTCGGACGAGGCCAGCCGCCCCGTGATGACGGCGGCCTGCGCATAGCGGGTATGCACGCGCCCCGTATCGGGGTCTATCATCTTGGGCAGCTTGTCGGTATAGGTGGACTTGAGCTTGGCCAGGCCGCGGTAATCAAGCAAGACTTGCGGCAAGGGGTAGTCTGCGGCCAACCGGCTAAGCACATCTTCGTCTGTCGAGGGCGCGCCGCTGGCTGTCTTGCGCACCACCGGAAGTTGCAAGCGTTGGAAAAGGATTTCTCCCACCTGCTTGGGCGAATTCAGATTGAACGGCTGCCCGGCCAGCTCGTGCGCCTTTTGCTCGAGCCTTAGCATTTCCTGGCCCAGCTCGTGGCTTTGGCGCGCCAGCGCCTGGGCGTCGATGCGGACCCCGTTGTGTTCGATGGTGGTCAGTACCGCCGAAGTCTTGATTTCCAATTGATAGATAGCTTCCAGCCCCGGCTCTGCCGCCACTTTGGGCCGGAGCACATTGTGCAGCTGCAAAGTGAAGTCTGCATCTTCGCTGGCGTAATAACCGGCTTTCTCGAGCTCGACTTCGTCAAAGCAGATTTGCTTGGCGCCCTTGCCGCACAGGTCTTCGTAGGTGGTGCCGGTACGTGCCAGCCAGCGCTCCCCCAGTTCCTGCAAGCCGACCCTGCGATGCGACTCCAACACATAGGCCTGCAGCATGGTGTCTTCGGTAATGCCGGCCAAAGCGACGCCCTCGTTCAGCAGGATATGCGCGTCATACTTGGCGTTATGCAGCAGCTTGGCTGCGGCCGGATTTTCCAGCCAGGGGCGCAGGCGCTCAAGCACTTCTTGCTTGGGCAATTGCACCGGCCTGTCGGGGCCGCGATGCGCCATCGGGATATAGCATGCCACCCCGGGCTCTACCGACAAGGACAGGCCCACCAGGCGCGCCTGCATGGGGTCCAGCGATGTGGTCTCGGTGTCGAGCGCCACCAATTCGGCCGTTTCCAACCTGGTCAGCCAACGCTCGAATGCGGGCCAGTCCTGCACGGTTTCGTAAGCGACTTCGACGGGGGCCGGGGGCGCCTCGGCGGCCACCCTGCTGTCCTGGCTGGGCACGGCTTCGGCGTCCCCGCTCAGTTCGCGCAGCCATGTGCGAAAGCCGTACTCGTCATACAGCTTGAGCAGGGCTTCGCGGTCGGTTTCAGCGGGCACGAGGTCGGACAAATCGGCAGCAAGGAAAGGGATCTCGCAATCGGTCTTGATGGTGACCAGCTTGCGGGTAAGCTCGAAATTGGGAATCGTTTCGCGCAGATTATTGCCGACCACGCCTTTTATGGCTTCGGCATTGGCGATCAGGTTATCCAGGGTTTGGTATTCATTGAGCCATTTGGCCGCCGTCTTTGCCCCCACCTTGGGCACGCCCGGAATGTTGTCGACGTTGTCGCCGGTCAGCATAAGGAAATCGACGATTTGTTCGGGACGCACGCCAAACTTGCGCACTACGCCTTCTATGTCCTGGCGGTCGCCCGACATGGTGTTGACCAGCTCGACGTCTTCGTTGACCAATTGCGCCAGGTCCTTGTCGCCGGTCGAAATAATGGTGCGCATGCCGGCCCGGCTTGCCTGCAAGGCGAGCGTGCCGATGACGTCGTCGGCCTCGACGCCGCTGACGCTGAGCACCCGCCAACCCATTGCCGCCACGGCGCGGTGTATGGGCTCGATTTGGGCCGCCAACTCGGGCGGCATGGAAGGCCGGTCTCCCTTATACAAAGGATAAATATCGTCACGAAATGTAGAGCCCTTGGCGTCGAAAACGCAGGCGGCATAATCTGCCTTGTAATCCTGGACCAGTCTACGTAACATGGCAATGACGCCGTACAGAGCGCCGGTAGGCTCGCCCTTGGCATTTCTAAGATCCGGCAGGGCATGAAACGCCCGATATAAATAGCTGGATCCATCAACAAGCAACAAGGTTTTTTTCATGACAATAAGCAAAGTAGTTCGTACGCCGGCACACCAGCAGATTCCCGTGATTATGTCAGAGATGCAAATCGCTGCGCAGACCCTGCAGGAAATCGGCTGGGGGGTCAGCATTTTCGGCAGCGCCCGCACCCCCGTGGATTCGCCCTATTATGCCCTTAGCGAACAACTCGGCAGGCGCCTGGCCCAGGCCGGCCTGCCCGTCATCGCGGGCGGCGGCCCCGGCATTATGGAAGCCGCCAACAAAGGCGCCTACAACGCGGGCGGCACCAGCATCGGCCTGAACATAAAACTGGCACACGAGAAAAAACCCAATCTTTACCAGACCCATAGCCTGCACTTCGAATACTTCGTGTCGCGCAAAGCTACTTTTTTCATGCACAGCGCCGCATACATCGCCCTGCCCGGCGGCTTCGGCACCCTGGACGAGCTATTCGAAGTCATGACGCTGATCCAAACCCGCAAGGTTCCGCCGGCTCCGGTCATTTTGGTGGGCGTCCAGTTCTGGAGCGGCCTGATCGACTGGATCAAAGAGCAACTGACCACCAATTGTTACATCGACGCCAATTCCCTCGAGATGCTTACCATCAGCGACGACGTCGATGTCATCGTACGGCAGGTCGAAAACTTTTGCGCCGCATATTCTGAACAATTGGGCGACACCGCCATCATGCCCGAGTAAACAGCTTTGCCGAACGGGGCGCTGCGGCGCCCCTGCGGCATCAACGGGCCGGCGCCAGAAGCTCGGCCACCATAAAGCCCGAACCTCCTCCCAAGCCCGGCCCCGGATGCGTGGACGCGCCGATATGGAACACGTTCTTGCACGAAGTGCGATGGCCGCGCGCCCCTTTTGCGCCGGCAAACGGCCGCAACCAGAAAAACTGGTCGGGCGAGCAGACTCCCGAATATGGGTCGCCTCCTACCAGGTTGCAGTTCATGGCTTCGAGGTCGGCGGGCGAGTATGCCCTGCGGCCAAGAATGGAAGCCGACAATCCCGGCATGACGGTTTCGATGCGCGCCTGGATGCGATCGGCCACCGCTTCGCGCAGGGCTTCGGTCCAGCGCCCGTCGGCCGGGACGGGAATCTCGTTGCTGGCGTCACCCTTGACCTGGACCGGCATTTCTTGCAATTGCAGCCATAGAATCCATTTGCCGTCCGGCGCACGCGTCGGATCGACCGCGACCGGCTGGCCTATGGCTATGCTGGAATGGCTGGGCAGCAGGCCGTTGTTGGCCTGAACCACCGAAGCGCAAACGTTTTCCATGCTTTCGGTCAGGTGCACCAAAGGCGCCTTCAGCAGTTCAGGATCCCGCCAGGCCGGAGGCGCATCCAGGGCAAAATGAATTTGCATGCAGCCGCGCCCAAACCGATAGGCCTTGGCCTTGGTGCGCAACTCTTGGGGCGCTTCGGGCAGCAGCTTGCCGTATAGCTGGGGCGGGGTCACGTTGCACACCACGGCCTCGGAGGCCTCGTAGGTCGTACCGCCGGCGACCACGCCAGTGGCGCGGCCGCCCGAGATATTGATGGAGTCGACATGGGTGCCAAGCTGAATGCGGCCGCCGTTTTTTTCAATAATGGCCTGCAAGCCGGCGACGATGTTCTGGCTGCCGCCGCGTACCACCGGCATACCGCCGGCCACCACGGCAGCGAAGGTCAGCTTGCCGATCAGGGCCGAGCAAGCTTCGTCGGGCCCCAGGCCGGTATGCAGCACCCAGGGGGCTATCATGGCGCGCACCATATCGGACTGCAGGCTGCGCTCGGCCCAGCGGCGATAGCTTTCAATGGACTCGGAACCGAACTGCATCAAGCCGTCCATCCCGCGCTTGCGCCACTCCGAAAACAGCAGGCGCATTATCTTCCAGCCGTAGGGCGAGTTACCCAGCAGGCCGAATGTCAGGGCGGCATCCTGGCCGAAGAGCTGTCCGGCCATTGCACCGAACGCCTGCCCATCGCCCGGCGCCACGGCCTCGATGCGGCGCACAGTATCTTCGATGTCCTGGCGCAGCACCAGCGATCGCCCATCGGGGGTGACTATGCCCGTGCTATAGCCGTTCGAGACGAACTCGACACCCGCCTGAGCCAGGTCGTCCTTCAGTTCGGGGTAGGCCCCGCCTGAAACGAACAAGGGGTACCACGAAGACATCACTTCGTGCTGGAAACCGGGGAAGAGCTCTTCGGTGCGTATGCATCCTCCGGCCCTGTCGTTGCGTTCCAGGACCAGGACCGACTTGCCCCGCTTGGCCAGCACGGCAGCGCAAACCAGAGAGTTCATGCCACTGCCGATGACGATGATTTGTGTCTTTGAAGTACTCATACCTATCCTTGACCATGACCCGAAGTAAAGCTCCGGCCTTTTGGCCGGAACTGTTCACTTTTCAACAAGCTGGCGCTGACGCCGGAATTTACGCGCCCAGAACAGCCAGTACGCGCAACGGGCTGCCGGAGCCTTTCTGGATCTTGAGCGGCGCCGAAATAATCACCGCACCGGTAGGCGGCAGCTTGTCCAGGTTGTTCAGGCACTGCAGGCCGTACTTGTTGGCGCCGTGCATGAGGGTGTGGCAAGGATAGGGAACAGGCCACGCATAGGATTGGCCGGCATCGGTATTGATCGTTTCAACGCCGAAGCCGTGCACATTGCGCTCTTTGATCAGCCACTCGACCGCTTCCTGGGTTGGGCCTGGGGTATGGGCGCCGTCTTCCTTCATGTTGACGTAAGAAGCCGGGTTGCTGAGCCGGTGCGACCAGTCGGTGCGGAACAATACCCACGCGCCTTCGGGAATACGGCCATGGGTGCTTTCCCATTGTTTGATGTAGTCGACCGTCAGCAGCCAGTCTTCATTCTTGGCAACCTCTTTGCTGGCGTCGATCACAACGGCCTGGGCAATGAAGTTTTCTGCGCCGATGGTGTCGACCGTGTTATTGGGCTGGTCTTTGCCGCTTACCCAGTGCGCCGGAGCGTCGAAGTGCGTGCCGGTGTGCTCGCCACAGGTAAAGTTGTTCCAGTACCAGGCGGGGCCGGCTTCGTCGTAATGGGAAATGGTTTCCATTTTGAAGGCGGCAACCTGGCCAAATTGGGGCGGCAACTGCAAAGGCGGGAAATCGGGCGACAAAGTGTGGGTAAGGTCGATAATCTGCAACTTGCCTTGCGCCAATTGTTCGACCAGGGAAATAGCGGCGTTACTCATAATATTGTCTCCAAAGTTAATGAAAATTCATCTATTAAATTATGCTGGTTTTCCGTCCGTGCGGGCGGCCCGGGAATACGGTGTTATCCCCTCTTTACAAATTAGTTGCTTTAACCTTAAATTAATACATTAATGCGGCATGAGTCAATTAAATCGTACACGCCAGGCATAGTGCATTGCCGGCAAGCGTTGCCGCGCGCGGCACCACCATAGCGAGGATGCCATGTATCCCCTGCCGAACCAGCCCGGGCAAACCCCAGTCGCGGGCCTTGCGCCCTACCGGCTCTTTCACTCGAAAGACCTCGACGAAACCCGCAGCAACGTGGGGCGCATTTTCAAGCCGCACGCCCTGGGCGTATGCGGCAAGCGCCAGCGGCTTGATGCCCGCATGGACCACCTTGCCATCGGCGGCATTTCGCTGAATCGCCTGCGCTACGGCGCCGACGTCTCTATCGAACCCGAATGCCTCGACGACTTCCTGCTGGTGCAAATGCCCATTGCCGGGTCCGCCAGCATCCAGTGCGGAGCCCGTTCCATCGACTCCAATCCTTTCACCGCCTCGGTGGTTACGCCCAGCCTGCCGCTGCATATGCGCTGGCAAGGCGACTGCGACCAGCTTATCGTGCGCATCGAACGCCGCGCCCTGGAAACCGCCTGCGGTGTACAGTTGGGCCATGCCCTGCCCAAGCCGCTGGAATTCGAACTTGCCATGAACCTGCGCGACGGCGACGGGCTGGCCTGGCACAACCTGGTGCTGTTCCTGGCCACCAGCCAGTTTGCCGATAACGCCGCGCACCACCCACTTATCGCCGCTCAAATAGAATAATTGCTTGTATCCTCGTTATTGCTGGGCCAGCCCCACAACTATCGCGAAGCGCTGCTGCACAACGCCCCAACCCCGCAGCCGGCCTATATTACGCGCGCCCAGGACTACATTGCCGAACACTGCGGCCAACCCATCACCATCAACGACATCGCCGCCCATGCCGCCATCAGCGTGCGCAGCCTGCATGCCGGTTTTCAGCATTACCACGGCACCACGCCCATGGCTTATCTCAAGTTGGTGCGCCTGCAACGCGTACGCGAAGAATTGCTGCGCGCCAGGGCCTCCAACACGCAAACCAGCGTTACCCAGGTGGCCCTGGACTGGGGATTCAGCCATTTCGGCCACTTCTCCAACGCTTATCGACGGCAGTTCAACGAACTGCCGTCGCAGACCCTGCGCGGTTGATCTGCCATTGGAATCAATCTTCTGGCTGCAAGCCGCCCACCGGCATCGCCGGAACCCTTGCACGCTGCCGCTTCAGCAAACGAGTCGTGACCATGCGGTAGTCCTTGGCATTGGGCGGCAGAAGCCACTGCTTGAAGCGCGTCATGCGGCTTACGTCGATGCCGATATCGCCCAGCATCTCGTCGACGTTGTGCATAGAGAACGGAATAATATTCGTACCCCTGGCGTGCTTGCCTTCCGTGCGCTCTTCCATCCACTTCAACCTTTTCTGGATATGAGCCAGCCGTTCTTATTTGGGCGGCAGCTTCAGTTCGCCCATGAGCAGGGTAGCTATCCACAGCGCGGCTATCTCGGCGCTGAGCGGGCTGAAGAATGAAGAGTTATACCCGCAAAACGACAGCCGCTGCACATACATGGGATGGATCTGGTGATACAGCAAAAAGTTGCCGCGCTCGTCGGTCAGCTGCTTTTGCAACTTGTCGGAAAAAAACGGCACCGTTTGCCTGAAGCCTGTGCCGCAGATGACCAGGTCGGCATCCACCGTGCGGCCATCACTCAATTGCGCGGCCGGACGGCCGTTGCGCTCCAATAGCCGCGTTATTTCACATTCGCGCGCTATCTCGGTCCTGCCTTCTTTGACCTGCTGGTAAAGCTCATCGGTGGCCAGGCTGACCGTGCTGCGGGCAATGCGTTCAAACGACCCGGGCGGCACCAGCCCCAGTTGCTTGAGCTTGAGCTGCTTGGTAGCCACCGATTGCAGGCTGGAAACCATATTGTTGCGCAGCGCCTTGCCCAGGCCATGCAAAAATTTCTCGAAGCCCTTGGGCTCGATATACTTGAACAGGCCTTCGCCCAGGCGGGTCAGCATCAAGTACTTGAAGTTGAGCACGTTCATGATCTTGCGCGGCATTTTCCACAAGAGCTCGCGAGCCACGACTATATTGCTTGCGGCGACCTCGCCGACCGCCGCCGCCACGTCGCACGACGACTTGCCGTAGCCGACGACCAGCACGTGCTTGCCGCGCGCTTCTTCCAGATTATTGAAGTCCGAAGTAGCGCACAAGCGCCCTCCCGCTGCCCGGAACTCTTGCGCGCCCTCGTAGGGCGGAATAAAAGGTTCCGAAAAAATGCCGTTGGCCACCACCAGATGCTCGGCGCTGTGCTCGGTCGTCTGGCCGCTGCGCACGTTGCGCACGGTAAGCGTCCAGCCTGAATTGCCCACTGGCTCGGCCGACAGCACCTCGGTTTCCAGGTGAACCAGCGGGTCCAGGTCGAAATGCCTGGCATAAGAAGCCAGGTATTCCTGTATCTGCTGCCCCGAAGGCCATTCAGGGTATGAGGCCGGCATGGGAAAGTCGGAAAGAAAATAAGTGTCTTTATTGTTTTGCGTGCGCAGTCCCGGATAGCGGCGCGATGCGCTCCAGACCCCGCCCACGTCGGCGGCTTTTTCAAACACCTGGACATCGTGCCCGAATTGCTTGAGCACTTTGGCCGAGCTCAGGCCGGCAAAGCCGGCGCCTATGATGGCTATCTTCATGGCTGACTCCTGTTATTCGCAAAGACGGGGGATGGCCGGCACGGCTTGTTCCGGCCCCATGGCGGAATATCCGCCATCCACGGCCAGGTCGGTGCCCGTAATGAAGGAAGCGTTCGACGAGCACAGAAACAAGACGCCTTGCGCCACTTCCTCTGGATTGCCGACGCGGCCGAGCAAATGATACGGAGCGGCAACCTTGTCCGTTTTTTCTCGATTGCCCTGGCTAAGCTCGTCCATGACCCGCGACCAGGTCCAGCCCGGCGAAACCGAATTCACGCGTATGTGATCGCCCGCCAGATCCATGGCCATATTGCGCGTCAACTGGGCCATGGCCGCCTTGCTGACTGGATAGAGCCAACGCCCGGTCTGGGCCACTTTGGCGCTGATGCTGCTGAAATTGACGATGGCCCCGCCGCCCCGCTTGACCATCTCGGGCCGGCAGGCCTTGGCCATCATGACCGCGCCCACGACATTGACGCCGTAGCTGCTCATCCAGTCGTCGCGCGTCGCCTCGATGCCGTTGTCGACATAACTGCACGCCAGGTTCACCAGAAAATCCACGCCGCCAAAGGCCGCGACCGTGCGCTGCACACAATTGGCTATCTGACTGTCGTCGCTGATGTCGGTCTTGACGAACAAGACACCGTCGCCCAGTTCTTTGGCCAACGCGCCGCCTCCGGCCTCGTCGATGTCCGCAATGACCACGCGCGTGCCGCGCGCATGAAACTCCCGCACCAGCGCCGCGCCGATAATCGTGGCGGCGCCGGTCACAATGGCGGTTTTACTCTGTAGCCCTTTCATGATGCTTGTCTCCTTATAAATGTTCTTTGGCATTCATAAGGCTCATTATGCGGATCGCCGCGGCTTTCACTATCCGCCAAATGCCTATCGCTATCCCGAAAATGCAAACAGCCGCAACGTCGAAACGTTGCGGCTGTCGTGACGGCCGTGTTAAACAGCGGCCGTACTGCCTGGACGCGGATTCCAGGCCATGAGCAGGCCGCGATAAAGCGGCTGGCCCTGTGCCCTAGCTGGCTTCGCGCGAGGCGCGGCGGCGCTCGTGCTCTTGCAGGTAGCGCTTGCGCAGGCGGATGGACTTGGGCGTGACTTCCACCAGCTCATCGTCGCTGATGAACTCCACCGCGTATTCCAGCGACATGCGAATTGGCGGCACCAGGTCGATATGCTCGTCCTTGCTGGAAGTGCGGATGTTGGTCAGCTTCTTTTCCTTGATGGGGTTGACCACCAAGTCGTTGTCGCGGCTGTGAATGCCGATGATCATGCCTTCGTACAGATCGTCGCCGGGGCTGACAAACATGCGGCCGCGGTCCTGCAGCTTCCACAGGGCATACGCAACCGCCGCGCCGTTGTCCTGGCTTATCAGCACACCGTTGCGGCGTTCGCCCACGCCGCCTTCGCGCATGGGCGCGTAGTCGTCGAAAATATGGCTCATCAAGCCAGTGCCGCGCGTCAGCGTCAGGAACTCGCCCTGGAAACCGATAAGCCCGCGGGCGGGAATGCGGTATTCCAGCCGGGTACGGCCGCGGCCGTCGGCCTGCATGTCCTGCAGATCGCCTTTACGGCGGCCCAGTTCTTCCATGACGGCGCCCTGGTGGCCGTCTTCGACGTCCACCGTCAACAGCTCGAATGGCTCCATGCGTACGCCGTCGATTTCCTTGAGCAGAACCTGCGGACGCGAGACGGCCAGCTCATAGCCTTCGCGGCGCATGTTCTCGAGCAAAATGGTCAGGTGCAATTCGCCCCGGCCGCGCACTTCGAAAACCATATCGTCGTCGGTAGGGTTGACGCGCAAGGCCACGTTCGACTTGAGCTCGCGTTCCAGGCGGTCGCGCAATTGGCGGCTGGTAACGAACTTGCCTTCGCGCCCGGCCAGCGGCGAAGAGTTCACCATGAAGTTCATGGTCAGCGTGGGTTCGTCGATGCGCAGCAGCGGCAAGGCGTCCTGGACCAATGGGTCGGTCAGCGTGCAGCCAATGCCGATCTCGTCAATGCCGTTGATCAGCACGATGTCGCCTGCCACAGCCTCGTCGACCTGGACGCGGTCCAGGCCATGAAACTGCTGCACCTGGTTGATACGGCCCTTGATGGGTTCGCCTTCGGGACCGAACTTGACCACCACGTCCTGGCCCGGGCGCACGCGGCCCCGGTTGATCCGGCCGATGCCGATCTTGCCTACATAACTGTTGTAGTCCATGGAAATGACCTGCAGCTGAGTAGCGCCTTCGGGGTCGTCCTCGCGCTGGGGCACATGTTCCAAAATAGCGTCAAACAGCGGGCGCATCGTGCCTTCGCGCACGTCGGGCGACAGGCCGGCAAAACCATTCAGCCCCGATGCGTACACAATGGGGAAATCCAGTTGCTCTTCGGTTGCGCCCAGCTTGTCGAACAGATCGAACGTAGCGTTGATGACGTAATCGATGCGCGCGCCGGGACGGTCGACCTTGTTGACCACCACAATGGGCTTCAATCCCAGCGCCAGCGCCTTGCGCGTCACGAAACGCGTTTGGGGCATGGGGCCTTCGACCGCATCCACCAGCAGCAGCACGCCGTCGACCATGGACAGGACGCGTTCTACTTCGCCGCCGAAGTCGGCGTGGCCCGGGGTGTCGATGATGTTGATATGCGTACCTTCGTATTCGACGGCGCAATTCTTGGAAAGAATCGTAATCCCGCGCTCTTTCTCGATATCGCCGGAGTCCATGACGCGTTCGGACAATTGCTGGTTGTCCCGGAACGTGCCCGACTGACGCAGCAACTGGTCGACAAGCGTGGTTTTTCCATGGTCAACGTGAGCAATAATCGCCACGTTGCGCAAAGCGCGATTCATAATTCGTCCTTTAATAATTTGAAGCCAGCCGGCAAGAGGTCGGCAGGCACGGCATCCAGTGCCAATAATGTGGTCTGAGGCGCAGACATGGTTTGCAAAGCATCCAGGGCAATGCCGTCCTTCAATTCAAACGGCCCTACCTGGGTTCGGCGCAAGGCGACCAAATGGGCGCCGCAGCCAAGCTGGCGGCCTATATCCTGGGCCAGGGTCCGGATATACGTACCTTTACTGCACCGCACTAAAACTTGAGCTTCCTGCCCTGTGAAGCTCTCTGTTTCCAACTGATGAATCGTTACTTGCCGGGCGGGCCGCTCCAGCTCTATACCCTGACGGGCGTACTCGTACAACGGCTTGCCATCGCGCTTAAGGGCCGAATACATGGGCGGAATCTGATCGATTTCACCGCGAAATCCAGCCACCGCCGCCTCCAGCGCTTCACGGGTCACGCCCTCGAACGAGGGCGGCGCCTGAAACGTCACATTGCCGGTCAAGTCGCCGCTATCGGTTTCTTCGCCAAAGCGCAGGGTCGCCAGATAGGTTTTATCGGCGTTGAGCATGCTGGCCGAGATCTTGGTAGCCCGGCCGAAGCAGCACACCAGCAAACCCGTGGCGAATGGGTCCAGCGTACCGGTATGGCCGGCCTTGCGTGCGTCCATCGCGCGCTTGGCCCGCTGCAGCGCGTGATTGCTCGACAAACCCTCGGGTTTATCTAGCAACAGGACACCATCGAGCATCTGCCCGCGTCGGGAAGCCATCGTCTATTCTCGTTCAATCAAATAAAAACGACAGCCGCTCAGGGCTGTTCGTCAGGGTCGTCGTCCGCGGGAGCAGCAGAGTACGTCTGCGGGCGATTGGCCCGGTCGATCAGTGCGGACATCTCGATGCCGCGCGCGACTTGATCGTCGTGGATGAAGCGCAACGTCGGCACGGTATGAATGTGCAAAAGCTTGAATAACAAAGAATGCAGCCAGCCGGCTTTCTCGTTCAGGGCCGCCGTGGCGGCTTCGGGTTCGGCGCCCATGACGGTGAAATACACCTTGGCATGGGCATAATCGGCCGACAACTCGACCCCGGAAAGCGTGACCAGCCCCGCGCGCGAAACGTCGATTTCGCGCTGGATAAGGCTGGCCAGGTCTTTCTGGATCTGGTCGGCAAGCCGGGTATTGCGCCCCGGGTTCGGTTTGGACCTATGACGTCCCATAATTACAGTGTCCGGGCAATTTCTTTGATTTCAAAGATTTCGAGCTGGTCGCCCACCTGGATGTCGTTATTGCCCTTCAGGGTAATACCGCAATCGAAGCCGGACTTGACCTCTTTGACATCGTCCTTGAAACGGCGCAGGGATTCCAGGTAGCCGGTCCAGTGCACCACATGGTTGCGCAGCAGGCGGATCTGGGAATCGCGGCGCACGACACCGTCGGTGACCATGCAACCGGCAATATTGCCAACCCGCGAAACGGTGAAGATTTCGCGGATCTCGACCATGCCGATGACCTCTTCGCGTTTCTCGGGGGCCAGCATGCCGGACATGGCGCTGCGCACGTCGTCGATGGCGTCGTAAATAATGTTGTAGTAGCGCAAGTCGATGCCGTTGTTTTCGGCCAGTTTCTTGGCACTTTGCTCGGCCCGCACGTTAAAGCCAATGATGACGGCATGCGAAGCAATGGCCAGGTTGACGTCGCTTTCAGAGATGCCGCCAACCGCCGCATGCACAACCTGTACGCGCACTTCGTCGGTGGACAGCTTGACCAGCGACTGCACCAGTGCTTCTTGCGAGCCCTGAACATCGGTCTTGACGATAAGCGCGAGTGTTTGAGCGCCTTCGCCCACGTTTTCGAACATGGACTCGAGCTTGGCCGCTTGCTGGCGCGCCAGCTTGACATCGCGGAACTTGCCTTGACGGAACAAGGCGATTTCGCGCGCTTTGCGTTCGTCGGCCATGGCAATGACTTCGTCGCCGGCAGCGGGGACTTCTGTCAGACCCTGGATCTCGACCGGCGTGGAAGGCCCGGCCGTATGGATGGGCTTGCCGTTTTCGTTGAGCATGGCCCGTACACGGCCATAGCTGGCGCCGGCAAGCACCGCATCGCCGCGCGACAGGGTACCGCTTTGGACCAGAATCGTTGCAACGGGGCCGCGGCCCTTGTCCAGGCGGGCTTCGATGACGATGCCCTTGGCCGGAGCTTCGACCGGTGCCTTGAGCTCGAGCATTTCGGCCTGGAGCAGCACGTTTTCAAGCAAGGTGTCGATGCCTTGCCCGGTCTTGGCCGACACGGACACGAATGGCACATCGCCACCGTACTCTTCGGGCACGACTTGCTCGGCAACCAGCTCTTGTTTGACGCGTTCCGGATTGGCGTCGGGCTTGTCGATTTTGTTGATGGCGACAACCAACGGTACACCGGCGGCCTTGGCGTGGTGTATGGCTTCACGCGTTTGCGGCATGACGCCGTCGTCGGAGGCGACAACCAGGATAACGATGTCGGTAGCCTGGGCGCCGCGGGCACGCATGGCGGTAAACGCCTCGTGGCCCGGGGTATCCAGGAAGGTGACGACACCGCGTTCGGTCTTGACGCTGTATGCGCCGATGTGCTGCGTAATGCCGCCCGCTTCGCCGGAAGCCACTTTGGCGCGACGGATATAGTCGAGCAGCGATGTTTTACCGTGGTCGACGTGACCCATGACGGTAACCACCGGAGCGCGCGGCAAGGCCTCGGCTTCGGAGGCTTCGCCTTCAGTGCTGTCGAGGAAAGCCTCGGGATCGTCCAGCTTGGCGGCAATCGCGATATGGCCCAGCTCTTCGACCAGAATCATGGCCGTTTCCTGGTCCAGCACCTGGTTGATGGTGACCATCTGGCCAAGCTTCATCAGTTGCTTGATGACTTCGGCGGCCTTGACCGACATCTTGTGCGCCAAGTCGCCGACAGTAATGGTTTCGGGCACATGCACTTCACGTGCGATGAACTCGGCCACTTGCTGCTCTTTGCGCTCGGGCTGGGCATGCCTGCTATTGCGTCCGCCCTTGCCGCCGCTCTTGCCGCCCTTGCCTGCGCGCCAGCCGTCACGGCTTGGGCTGCTGGGGGGCGCGTCGGCCTTGGAAGCGGGCTTCTTGCGTGTGCCGTCATCAACCCAGGACGTAACTTCGCCCTTCTTCTTGACTTCGGTGGCGGCGCCGGCCTTGGCATCTTTCTTGGCGGCGCTCTTGCCCGCGGGCTTATGCAGGGTGCCCGACAAGCCAGCGGCTTCGGGTTCGGGCGCCTTAAGCACTTTACGCGGACGGTTCAGCATTTCGCGCAAGGCGGCGGCTTCCGCCTCGGCGGCCTTGCGGGCGCGATCGCGGTCTGGATCTGCGGCGGGAGCGGCGGCGGGCGCCGCTGCCTTGTATTTGCCGGACTTTGGAGCAGCGGCTTTCGCCGGGGCTGCTGCCTCGGGAGCGGCCGGTGCAGCGGCGGCTTCAGGGACCGCCTTTTCGGCAACCGGTTCAGCCGTTGCGGCAACGGTGTCAGATTCGGGCTGGGCAGCCGGCTTGGCGGCTTCGGGCGCCGGTTCAACTGCGGGTTCTTGCGCAGCTGACGCCTTGGGCTGTTCAGCAACCGGAGCTTCGGCGGGAGCCTCGGCGGCAGGCGCGGGAACGGCTGCTTCGGCCTTGACTTCGTCCGCTACCGGCTCGGCCTTGGCGGGCGTCGCTTCTTGCTGTGGCGCTTGATCGGCGGCAGGCTGCTTGGACGCTTCGGCAGCGGCCGGAGCTTCAACAGCTTGAGTAGCGGCCGGCGCTACAGCCTGGGATTCAGGCTGCTGCACGGGCGGCTGCTCGGCGCTGTCGGGCAAAGCGGCGGCGGGCTCGGCCGCTTTGGCGGCTTCAGCCAGCAGCTCGGCCGGATCGCGTTTGACGAACACGCGTTTCTTGCGCACTTCGACTGAAATGGTGCGCGAACGCCCGGAGCTGTCGGCTTGCCGGATTTCCGACGTCTGGCGGCGGGTGAGCGTGATCTTCTGCCCGTCGGAGCCGCCATGGGAGCGACGCAACGATTCGAGCAGCTTCGCCTTGGCCGCGTCGGTGACATCGTCATCGACCGACTTGATTTCAACGCCTGCTGAACGTAGCTGTTCCAGCAGTACGTCTGCGGGCATTTTCAGTTCGACTGCGAACTGGGCGACGGTGTTACTCGACATTCGACTCTCTCTTCCTTGCAACTGCTATTTTCAATAAACTCAAACCGGACTGCCGGGGGCCTGAATGAACAGGCGCCAGCCGGAAATCAAGCTTCGTCGTTAAACCAGTGAGCTCGGGCGCGCATGATCATATCGCTGGCAGCCTGTTCATCCAGCCCAGTGATCTCGGACAGCTCGTCGGTTGAAAGCTCGGCCAGATCGTCCAGGGTATAGACATCCTGCCCCGACAACTTGACGACCAGATCCGGCGTCATGCCTTCAAGGTCGACCAGTGCCTGCTCGGTTTTCTGGACACGCTCTTCGTTGGCGATGGCCTCGGTCAACAAAGCATTGCGGGCACGCGTGCGCAGCTCGTTAATGGTTTGTTCGTCGAAGGCCTCGATTTCGAGCAATTCCTGCAAAGGCACGTAGGCAACTTCTTCCAGCCCGGTGAAACCTTCGTCGATAAGAATATCGGCGACTTCTTCGTCGACATCAAGCTTGCTGATGAAAGTCTCGCGCAAGCTGGAACGTTCGACGTCCTGCCGGCTTTGGTTTTCTTCGGGCGTCATGATGTTGATTTGCCAGCCGGTAAGCTCGGAGGCAAGACGCACGTTTTGGCCGCGCGCGCCGATGGCCTTGGGCAGGTTTTCGGCATCGACCACGACATCCATGGCGTGCTTGTCTTCATCGACGACAATGGAGTCGACATGCGCCGGCGCCAACGCGCCGATGACGAACTCGGCGGGATCGTCGGCCCACAAAACGATGTCGACTTGTTCGCCGCCCAATTCGTTGCGGACTGCTGTCACGCGCGAACCGCGCATGCCGACGCAAGTACCGATGGGATCGATCCGCTTGTCGTAGGCGATCACGGCAATTTTAGCGCGCACGCCCGGGTCGCGGGCCGCCGCCTTGATTTCGAGCAGGCCCTGCTCGATTTCGGGGACTTCATTTTCGAACAGTTCGCGAATGAACTCGGGCGCTGTGCGCGACAGAATGACTTGCTGGCCGCGAGCGGCATGATCTACTTTCAAGACCCACGCGCGAATACGATCGCCGATGCGGATATTTTCCTTGGGGATCATTTCGGTACGGGGCAGGCGGGCTTCGATCTTGCCGGTTTCGATGATGACGTCGCCCTTGTCCATGCGCTTTACAGTGCCGGAAACAATCGTCTCGCCACGTTCGAGGAAGTCGTTAAGGACCTGCTCGCGCTCGGCATCGCGGATTTTCTGCAAAATGGCCTGCTTGGCCGCTTGCGCGCCTATGCGTCCGAATTCGACTGGTTCAAGCGGCTCTTCGATGTACTCGCCCTCTTCGATTCCGGGCACGATTTCCTGGGCCTCGGAATAGAGTTCTTGCTGATCGGGCTCTTGCAAACCGGCGTCGTCGGGGACGACCAGCCAACGGCGAAAGCCTTCATGTTCGCCGGTGGTGCGATCGATGGCAACGCGAATATCAGCGTCTTCCTTGAAGCGTTTTTTCATGGCAGAGGCCAGCGCGTTTTCGAGTGCACCGAAAACCACTTCACGCTCTACGTTTTTTTCACGCGCTAGGGCGTCAACCAATAGAAGAATTTCGCGACTCATCGCTTTTTACCCTTGAAATCAATTACGGGATCCAGTTTGGCTCGATCAATGCTGTCAAAGGAGAAGTTCAGGACTTCAACTTCGCCAGACTTAGTCTCGGGGTCCATCTCGAGGCTAAAGACAAGGTCGGGCGTAATTTCGTTTGCCACAGCGTTTTCCGGCACGCGCAAGATGCCGGCGAATACCTTGCGGTTGTTAACCGGTTCGCGTAGGCGTATTTCGATGCGCTCGTTGGCAAAACGGACAAAATCTGCGATTTTTTTCAGCGGGCGGTCAATGCCCGGCGAACCGACTTCGAGTCGCTTGTAATCGACATTTTCGACTTCAAACACACGCGACAGCTGTTTGGACGCCTGCTCGCAATCTTCAATCCGTACACCGCCAAGGCGATCAATAGTTACGCGCAGCAGCCCCAGGGGCGCGCGTTCTACGTCGACCAGCTCGATATCCATGCCGGCCAATGCCTCTTGCGTTAATACGAATATATCTGCCATAAACTCAAAAAAAAAGGGCTGCGCACGCCCAGCCCATTGTTACCGCGCCTGGCGGTTAATCGTTACATGCCAGGGCATGTGCCGTAAACCTGCATGCACACCAAAAAGTGCGTTGCCGCATAAACATTGCCTATATCGCGCTCATTTCGGGTTTTGCAGCAACCCAAAAAGCGCAACTTTAGCAACACATGCGGCTATAGAACTCTCTATTCTAGCAGACTTTCGGAAAAAATCCTGCTATGTCACGAGCTTACATAAGAAAAATAAGCCCCCACGCTGCGCCGCTGCCGCGGCTTGCTGCCCCCCGGGGGGGCGCTTTTTGCCTTGGGGCGGCCCGGCGGCAAAAATAAGCCCCCACGCTGCGCCGCTGCCGCGGCTTGCTGCCCCCCGGGGGGGCGCTTTTTGCCTTGGGGCGGCCCGGCGGCAAAAATAAGCCCCCACGCTGCGCCGCTGCCGCGGCTTGCTGCCGCTCGAGGCGGGGCTTTAGCCTTGGGGGCAGTAAATCTTAGTTGCGGCCTTTTCCGCCCAGGAATCCCAGGTGGGACTCGTGGGCTGATGCTCCGCGCGGCTGCCAGTCGTCGCCGCGGTTGGCGTTTTTGCCTGGGCCGCCATTGCCGCGCGGCTTGGCTGCCTTGGGACCCCGGGCGTCGTTATCCCGCGGCCCCTTCTTGCGGGCTGCGCCGCTACGGGCGCCGCGTGTCGGTTCGGCAGCCTGCCCTTCCGGGCGGGGACCGCGAGCCGGGCCTTTGCCGCGCCCCTGGGGCTTGGCTTTGCCGCCGTTGGGGTGGCCATTGGGCAGTCCGCCGCTAAACATCAGCCCCGTACCGTAGGGATCGGACGGAAACGCCTGATTTACCGCCGCCTTGCCGCCGCCAACCCGTCCGCCGGACAACTTGCCGCGCCGGCTGAACTTGGCACCGTTCATGCCATTGCGTTCCATCGTCCCAAAGCCCGGAGGCAAGGCGCTATCGTGCGACAAAGGCTGGCTCATGCGGCGCTGCCCATGCCGGCCCTGGCTTTCTTCGCCGTCTTCGTTGATCAGGCCCAATTGAACCATCAGCGCCGTCACCAGCGTGCTGTCCAGTTCGTCCCAGCGTCCGCGACGCAAATTGCGCGGCAACACGACTTCGCCGAAACGCGTGCGGATAAGACGGCTGACCGTAACTCCCACGGCTTCGAACATGCGGCGCACTTCCCGGTTGCGCCCTTCATGCAAGGTAACGCGATACCAGCGATTACTGCCCTCGCCGCCCAGGAATTCAAGCGAGCCGAACTGCGCTTTGCCGTCCTCCAGGTCGATTCCCTTGAGAAGCTGTGCCTGTTGCTCTTCGCCCAGCTCTCCGAGTACGCGCACCGCATACTCGCGCTCGGCGCCATAGCGCGGATGCATCAAGCGGTTGGCCAGGTCGCCGGAGGTCGTAAGAATGAGCAAGCCTTCGGTATTCAGATCAAGCCGCCCGACGGACAGCCACTTCCCTACCCGCATCTTGGGAAGGCGGGCAAAGACGGTGGCCCGGCCTGCTGGATCGTCATGGGAAACGATTTCCCCTGCCGGCTTGTGATACAGAATAATGCGAGGCGGCTTGGACGCATTGGGCCGGGTGATAGGACGGCCGTTGACCCGTACCTGGTCATTGGCGCCAACGCGCTGGCCAATATGCGCCGGTTCGCCATTGACCGAAACACGGCCGGCGATAATCAGCTCTTCCATTTCGCGGCGCGAGCCTATACCCGCGTCGGCCAATACCTTGTGCAGCTTGGGCGTCACCGCGTCGCTGCCAAGATACTTCCCAAGGCGCTGTTCCATCTTGGCCGCCTTGTCGAGATACGCCAAAGCCTGCTCGGCCTCTTTTTCGCTGCCCGGATTGTGCAGTTCGGACTGGTCCGCATCATGGCCTTGGTCCTGCGCGCGGCTTCGTCCCTGATTGGGACCACGGCCCTGGGCCGGTTTTTTGCCCTGCCGGGGACCGCGGCCACGCTTGGGGCCCTGCCCTGCGGCAACTGGCTGCTGCGCTTGATCCGCGCCTTCGGCTTGTGCTTGAGCCTGTCCCTGCGCCTGCTTCGGCACGCGCGGCTTGCGCTCGCGCTTTACCGCCGCAGCGGGTTCCTGGGCCGCGGGTTCCGCCCCGCCTGCCTGCTCGCCCGCAGCGACTGAATCGCCCCGGCGGCGCCGGAACGGCGTCCGCAGCTTGCGGCCGCGCCGCGCTGGCGCGGAACCGCCATCCACCTCACCGCCGGCCGCATTCGTTTCTTGGCCAGGCGACGCCGAGGCGTCATTCAAAGGGGCGCTATCGTGATTTGTTTCGTTCATATTTATCAGGTACTCCGTGTATTCCATATCGCGGGCAAAAGGCCTGACTGGCCACTACTTACCCGCGCCGTTTATTTCATTCTTTCTTGGGGTCGGCATCCGCCGTACTTTGCACAAGGTCCTGCGGCTCGTCCTGATCAAGGAGTTCACTGCTGCCCGGCTCTTGCAGGCCGGCGTCGCCCGCCTCGTCCATTTCTCGTGGCTCGGCATCCGCGTCCGGAGCTGTCTTGTCGCCATCGCCAGGCGCCACGTACAGCTCCGCCCCGTCGGCGGCTTGGCCCTCGCTGCCATGCTCGGCTTCAACGGCTCTGTCTCCGTTTTCCTCTTCGTTTACCCCGACTCTGTCATCTACGTCGGCCAAGGCATTGGCCTCATCAATCTCATCAGCCTCATTGGCTCCATCGGCTTCGCCGACGCCATCAACCTCATTTGCTTCATCAGCTTCATCAGCCTCGGCATTCTCCAATTGGCTTGGGGGCAATTCCTCGAGCTCAAGGCCGGCCAATACGGCCACCGCGTCGTGGGACTCCAGCGCGGGCAGATCGTCGAGCGCACGCAGGCCAAGGTCGTCCAGAAACTGCCGCGTTGTACCGAACAATGCCGGGCGCCCCGGGGCATCGCGATGTCCCAGCACCTCGATCCAGCCCCGGTCCTCAAGGCTTTTGACGATTTGCGACGACACCGACACGCCGCGGATATCTTCGATGTCGCCTCGGGTAACCGGTTGGCGCCAGGCAATGATCGCCAGGGTTTCAAGAACCGCCCGCGAATAACGCGGCGGCTTTTCAGGGTTCAGGCGTTCGAGATAGCGCTGCATTTCGGGACGGCTTTGAAACCGCCAGCCGCTGGCCAAATTGACCAAGGCCAGGCCCCGCTCGGCCCAATCAAGCTGCAATACTGCCAGATAACGCCTTAAGTCGTCGTTGGAAACCTCGTCGGCGCCGAACAATTTGCGCAACTCGCCAAGCTGCATGGGTTGATCGGCGCACAATAACGCGGTTTCGAGTACTCGGGTAATTTCTGATTCTGTCATTTATTGCTTGGCAGTGCGCTGCCTAAATTGCATAACTTATAAAGATGGTGTATAGTTTCATTCTTCAGACGCGGGGTGGAGCAGTCTGGCAGCTCGTCGGGCTCATAACCCGAAGGTCGTAGGTTCAAATCCTGCCCCCGCAACCAAACACGGAAAGCCGCTTGTTAGCAAAACAAGCGGCTTTTTTATTGCCGCAAAAGGTGCTGAAAAAACGGTTGAAAAAGCCATTAAAAAAGCCGTTGCAAAAACCATCGCGAAAACCGGCACTGACCTTGCCCTGCAACGAAGCGCCCAAATTGGCACCGGCGTTGGCACCGGCGCGCAAGAAGGCATTTAAGCCTGCACGCGGTGTGCGTGGGCCGATTTCAAGATTGTTTTCCAGGGTAGGTGCCGCGACGTCCGCGCAAAAAGCGACAGCGCCGCGCCGGCTCGATGCATAAGTTTGGCAGCGAACCTTGCCGTTGGACACTTCCAACATCTGGCGGATTATCATTTCAATTTTCAAATGGTTTTACAGTAACTACTTCTTGCCGCCGCTTTCACTGTCTTTTGCCGCAGCCCGAATGTGGCTCGGCTTGGCTGGCAGCGCAAAGCACTCGCCAGCCCCGATGGATTACGAACAAGCAAATCGCACCTTGATGAATGAGGGCGCGATGCCCTCAAAAGAACCACAACACAGGTAAAGCGAACTGATTATGTCGCCGAAACTTTGTTCGGCCCATGCGTCATCAACCTTGCATGTCCGCGGCGATACGGCCGAATGGACTAACAAACAGGTGAGAACATTGGATAGTGGCTATACCATGAATGCCCGCTTTACGCGTTTGCACTTGGCGCCTTACAGTGCCGCGAAGCTTGCCCAGGGAGGCATGAACCCCACACCTGAAAACAGCCGCAACACAAAAAACCTTGCATGATTAAAACATCGTTATATATGCAATTTGTCTTATTACACCATTACACCACTGGCAACGCAAGTAATTTAGCTAGAGGACGCTCTGCAAAAACCACACTATCGCCGGCTGCCGCGTACGGCATGGGCAAAAACCAACGGCGTCGAAAAACAAGACTGGTTTAGAAGAACGCTAGGCCAGGTTCGAAAACAAGCCCTGGCGCTGCCGCCCTGCGCCCGTACCCGTACCCGCCTTGGCCAACAACTCTTCGAACGGCGGCAGCGCCGCCGAGGAATACACCGGCACATCCGGATTGACGGCGTGCACTGCCTGCTTAATGTGCACCAGGATTTCCGGGGCGACGAGGTCGGCCTTGCCCATCACCACCCGATCGGCCAAGGCCGCCAGCTGCAGGACGCCGGATTCCCCCGGGGTCTGATCCAAGCCATGCTGTGCGTCCATGACGCAGATGCTCCCGTCGTAGGCATAGCGTTCGCGCAAGAAAGCCTGGTACTGCAAGGTGTGCATAATGGGAACGGGGCTTGCCATGCCGGACGCCTCGATCAGCACACGCGAAAACACCGGGATTTTCCTGTGCAGGGCCGCCATGAAAAGCTCGCGCAGCGTGTCGACCAATTCTCCGCTGACACTGCAACATGCGCAGCCCGAAGCCAGCACGCTAATACTGCCGCCGATATGCCTGGCCAGTTTATGGTCCAGGGACACCACCCCCAGCTCGTTGACAACAACGGCCACACGCGGCGTCTCGCCCGAGGCGGACGGTCGCAACATGCGATTAAGCAGCGTCGTTTTGCCGCTGCCCAGCGGTCCCGTCAGCACGGTAACCGGTATTTTCGTCCCTTGCGCCATTGGCCAGCTCCACCCACTAAAATGAATCGTTTCCCGACCTTGTATGATTTCATACTGAAGGCTTGCAAATGCCGCGAACCGGTAGCGCGCGGCAGCACCACGGCTTATTTTAATCTTCGCTACAGCAGGGCCCGCTCAATTGTCCGAGAACTTTTCACTTTGCCGTCAATTGCACGAGATCGATTCCGGGCAATGGAACCATCTGGCCGGCGACCATCCATTGCTGCGCCACGAGTTTCTTCTGGCCATGGACCAGGCCGGTTGCGCGGTGGCCAAGACCGGCTGGGCTCCGCACTATTTGCTATTGCATCGCAACGGCAAGCTTGCTGGCGCCATGCCTCTTTACCTGAAATCGCACTCGCGCGGCGAGTATGTCTTCGATACCGGCTGGGCCCGGGCCTTTATGGAGCATGGCCTGGACTACTACCCCAAGATGCTCGGCGCCATTCCCTTCACGCCAGTGCCCGGCCCGCGCCTGCTGGCCGCCAACCATACCGACCGCGTACTTCTGGCACGCCAGGCAGCGGCGCTGACGGGCCAGAACGAGCTTTCCTCGCTGCACATTCTATTTCCCTCGGACGAAGATTGCGCCGCGTTGCGCGAGGCCGGCTTCATGCTGCGCGAAAGCGTGCAATTTCATTGGCACAACCGCGGCTATGCAAGCCTTGAGGACTTCCTGGCCGAAATGAGCCAGCAAAAACGTAAAAAGCTCAAGCAGGACAGGAAAAAGGCGCAGCAAGCCGGCGTTGTTTTTCGTTGGCTGCAAGGCGATGCCATCGACGATTCCGCCCTGGCGTTTTTCTATGAATGCTACCGCCGCACCTACTACGAGCATGGCAACGCCCCTTACCTGAACATGGAGTTCTTTACTCTATTGCGCCAAAGCATGGCCGCAAATATGGTATTGGTTCTTGCCGAACAAAACGGGCAGCCCATAGCCTGCGCCCTGAACATGCGCAGCAAAGACAGGCTGTACGGACGCTATTGGGGATCCACGCAATTTATCTCGGGCCTGCATTTTGAAACCTGCTATATGCAAGCAATCGAATATTGCATCGAGCACGGCCTGGCGGCGTTCGAGGGCGGCGCACAAGGCGAGCATAAACTGTCGCGCGGCATGCTGCCCGTCAAGACTTTCTCGGCCCACTGGATACGCGATGCGCGCTATGCGCGGGCCATTGCCGATTTTCTTGCCCAGGAGACGGCGGCCATCGACGACTATGTAGAGGCCCTTGAAGGACACAGCCCCTTCAAGGCCTGCGAACCGCCGGGGTAGCGGCCTGAATGCCCTGGACGGTGCCCGGCGGGCTACCCAGGCGGGCCCTTGCCGTTGCGGCGAAGCGGCAAGCGCCGCTTCCCTTCAACCGCTACCAAACCACAAAAAATAAATACCAGGCCATGCAAAACGGCATCAGGCCCAGGGTCACGACAAAGGTGGCGGTAAGCTGTGTGCCTATGTGAGCGCGGCGCTTGCCCACGATGCGCCAGACCAGCCGCAGGCTCCAGAGCAAGGCCAGGCCCAGGATGACAAAGCGCGTACCCGTCGCCCAGAACATGGGCATGCCTTCGTTCTTGAGCAAGGTCAGCGTTGTCGCCGACAATCCGAGAAACACGCCCGCCCCCGCCGCGGGAATCAGGCCCTGGGCCAAACGGTGCATACCAGGCCGGCCGAAGCGCCCCAGCCACTTTGGCGCGCTTGCACGCTTTCCAGTTTCTTGGGCCCGTACGCCAGGCAAGAGGCAATCGGCCAGCCACAAGGCGATATACAAAGGCCCGCCCACCACAACCACCGCGCCGAAAATGAACATCAATATACCCGCGCCATCAAGCCACGAAAAACTGTCGTTGACATCGGGGTAGTGCGTCAGGATGAACCACGGTGCGTTCTGGGCCAAGGGCCAATAAATATCGCGCTCTACCAGCCAGGTTGCCGCGGCCTGCTTGACTGTGACGAACCAGGGACTGGCGCTCCAGAGGAAAGCCCCGACAGCCAGCCCCATCAGCCCGAATACGATAAGCGCGGTCTGCCAATGGTCGCCCGACTCGATGTGCACGATCTCTTCTTCGGGCGAACGCGGCGTCAAGTGGATAGCACCGCGATAATCGCTGCACCGGCCGCACATATGGCAGTCGCCCGCTCCCTTCATGTTGCGCAAGGGAACCAGGGGCGCGCAATTAATGCTTTCAATGCGCCGTTCGGGATGGCGCCACGCTTCTTCGCTGACCTTGTAGTGCCATGGGGCCAGCTTGGCCAGAAGGTTGAACACCCCGTTCACCGGGCACAGGTATTTGCACCAAACCCGCTTTTTGCGGCCGTACAAATAACCGATCACCAAAGCGCCCAGGGTCGAGCCGCCCAACACGGCCAGCACCGCCCAAGGATATTGATACACACTGACCAATTGGCCGTATATGGTCGTCAATGCAAAGGCCACGAAAGGCCAGCCGCCCCAGCGTATCCATTTGGGAATGGCCTTGCCTCGCCCGTGTTCGCTGGCCCATTCGGTCAGCATGCCCTCCGGGCAGAACAGTCCGCACCAGGCGCGTCCGAACAAGGGCATGGAGACCAGGACAAACGGCCACCATATCCCCCAGAACGCAAACTGCGCCATGATGGTCAGGTTGTTGAACATCGACGCGGTGTTGTCCGGCAGCGGCATGGCCGCCGGCACGATAAGCAGGAACAGATAGAAGAAAACAATGACCCATTGCACCTTGCGCAGCAGGGCGGCGTGATCGCGTAGAAAGTCGGCCGTTTGTCCCGCGGCCCGTTTTAATGCCATTGCCATGATGCCGTCTACGCCGTAACCGTGGATCTACCGGACGCGCGGGCCTGGCGCGCATCAACCCGCCGCAGCGCGAACAGCACAATGGCCCAATACGCCAGCCAGGCCAGCAACTGCGACAGCGCCGGATACGCCCTGTAGCCCGCAAAATTGGCCAGTATCTGGCCCAGGCCATGGCTGGCATCAAGCAGCCACGAGCTGTCCCAGATGGGATCCACAAGGGTCGGCAGCACCTCGAGCGAGATCAAGTGATCGGTGCCATTGACCAGCAAAGCCCCCGCCAGCAATAGCAACAACACCTCGGTAAGCTGGAAAAAGCGGCGCCATGTTATTAGCTTTCCGCCCAACTGCAGCAACCAGAAAGTGGCCAGCGCCGCGACAAATCCCAGCACGCCCGCCATGGCCAGGCTCCAGGCCTGGCCGCTGGTTTCGCCCGAGGCGATCATGCCGTAAAGGAATACCACCGTCTCGCTGCCTTCGCGCGCAACCGCGATCATGACCAATACCAGCAGACCCCACCAATTGGACCGCCGTATCTGTTGGCTGGCGCCGCTTTCGAGTTCACGCTTGAGCGACCGGCCATGTTGCCGCATCCACAGCACCATCTGTACCACCAGCCCGCATGCAGCCAGCGCCATGATGGCCTGGAACCATTCCTGGCCCTCGTCTGAAAGCCAGGAGGAGACACCCAGCAGCACCAAGGCCAGCGCCGCGGCCAGCCCCAAGCCAGCCACTACGCCGCCCCAAAGCCAGCGCAGCCCCTGCCGCCCTTCGGGCGATGTACTCAACCAACTATATAAAATACCGACGACAAGCAGTGCCTCTACACTTTCTCGCCAGACAATGAATGCCACTTGTTCCATGATGCTTTACGCCCTATTTGTCGAGAACGACCAGGGTGCCTTTAGTGTCTTGATGAAAATCATCGAAAAACGGGTATTGTCCCGGCCGGGATATCTTGATGACGACAAACGACGTCACCCCCGGGCCAAGCACCTTTTCCTTGCGTAACGGCAGGCTTTCGAACTCTACAGGCTCGTTGCTTTCATTGACCAGGATCAGCTTGAACCGGCCCGCCGGCACTTCAAGCCTTTCCGGCTCGAATGAACCGCCCTGCTTGAAGGTCAGCGTATAGGTCGGCAGTTCATCGGCCTGGGCAAGCCCGCCCCCGCCCAGTGCAAGGCTCAACGCAAGCAGCGCGCATTTGACCCAACGCATTGTCAGTACCCACCCTTCTTGCCCGTGCCGGCGTACACGAACTCGTAATCCAGCGTGAACGGCGCAAACCAGGCACTCACACCGGTTTCTTTATCCACATGGCGGCCAAAATGGCTCATTGCATTTGCACTGGGAGGCGCCACGGAAAACGTCAGCTTGTATTTGCCCGGTCCGTCGAGCTTGACGTTGTCGCCATAGTGCGGCCCATCGTTGGCCACCATGGGCATCAAATTGCCTTTGATCACTTTGTCGCTGCCGATTTTCTGCAACTGATAATCCACAACCAGATACGGCGCCCATGCGCCCTCGGGCAGGCCGTTGGGATTATCGGCCAGCGCATGGATATCGGCCTCGAGATGAATGTCGGAATCCTTGGCGGCCCGCATCATTCCGGGCGGATCCATTTCAACAGGCTGCAAGTAGACGGCCGCCACTTCAAGACCGCCGCGTTCGGAAGGCTTGCCTATGGGGTATTCGGCCGCGACCGCCGATACCGTTATACCCAGACCCAACAGCGCCGATACAAGCAAGCGTTTCATCATGTTCTACATACCTCGGAAAAATGGATACCGGCCGCAAAGCCACTTCAAGCGCATCAGTCGACGCGTATTTGCTAAGTTTATTGCATTAAAAAAATGCAAACAAGATTTATTCTCATTAATCCTATCATGTCCAGCTAACACGTTGCTGAACGTCTGCAAAGCCAATGGCTTGCTATGTCCGCTTTTTCCGTCGGGCCGGAACAGCAACGAAAACGGCCTTGAAATCGTGGATTCAAGGCCGTAATAAAACTGAAAACCAGTCGTTGCATGCGTAATTCCAGCTACTGCAAGCCCGCTTTATTTCTTGGAGTCCTTGGAAGAGCTTGGGTTAAAAGGAAAAGCGGAAAACATCGATTGGGTTTGATCCTGCATTTGGTTCTGCATCTGGACAAACAGATTTTTGCTTTGATCGACGTAGTTATTCATCATGTTTTGCAGCATGGGGGCCTGGACATTCATGAATTGAGCCCAGGTTTCGGGACCGTACTGGGGCCCGCCGTATGCGCCCTTGGACTGTTCGACCATGCGGTCCTGGATCTCCATGAAGGCTGCGATGTTTTTCTCGAGAAACGCGCCCATGACTCCTTGCATGGAATGCCCATAAAAGCGAATGATCTGGGCCAAAGCCACGGACGAAAACATGGGCAGCCCGCCGCCCTCTTCTTCGAGGATGATCTGCAAAAGGATGCTGCGGGTAAGGTCGTCGCCCGACTTGGCATCGACCACCTGGAAATCCTGATTGTCCAGCACCAATTGCCTGACGTCGGCCAAGGTAATGTAGGCACTGGTTTCAGTATCGTATAAGCGGCGATTGGGGTATTTTTTAATTAACCGGGCCGCTACGGGGGTTGGAGCTTGGGTCATGAGTTTGATCTGGAACGTAATGAAACACTATAAACGATTAAGTACAATTGGCAATAGGCACGGCTGAACGGAATTATCGCGAACGCCGTCAGCCATGCCCGTGTATAAAAACCGCAACGCGGCTAGCCCATATGCAAGCCGCCATTGAGCGAGAAGTCGGCACCGGTCGCGAAACCGGAGTCGTCCGAGGCCAGCCATGCCACCATGGCACCGATTTCTTCAGGGGTGCCCAGCCGCTTGACCGGAATCGTCGCGACGATTTTCTCGAGGACGTCGGGTCGAATGGCCCGCACCATGTCGGTACCTATATAGCCCGGCGAAATAGTATTGACCGTTACCCCCTTGCTGGCGACCTCTTGCGCCAATGCCATCGTGAAACCGTGTATGCCGGCTTTGGCCGTTGAATAATTGGTTTGCCCGAACTGCCCTTTTTGCCCATTGACGGAACTGATATTGACGATGCGCCCCCATTGGCGGTCGGTCATTCCGTCGATGACTTGCTTGGTGACGTTGAACAGGCTGTTAAGGTTGGTGTCCATGACGGCACGCCAGTCCTCGAGGGTCATTTTGCGGAACACGCCGTCCCGCGTTATGCCCGCGTTATTAACCAGGACATCGACTTGCCCGAGCTCGCGCTTGACCTTTTCGAACGCGGCGACCGTGGAATCCCAGTCGGACACATTGCCTACCGAAACGTGGAATTTATAGCCCAGCGCAGCCTGGTCGTCCAGCCACTGTTGAAAATCGCGACTGGGCCCGCAGCCGGCTACGACTGTGTACCCTTCTTTAGCCAGGCGTTGACATATCGATGTGCCGATGCCCCCCATCCCGCCCGTCACATAAGCCAATTTTCCACTCATTTTAATTCTCCTCGACTGGGTTGCTGCTTGGTGCTTGCATCCTGCTGCTTGCACTTGGCGAAACTGCTTGTACCTTGATACTGCGGCGTTTCGATTATCGCCCCACGCGCCTCCTGTAGTGTTGAAAACCGTTATCTCGTTGTACGTATACCGTTATACCGCCCGCACCTTGACATAGCGGCCGGGCGCGGGCTCGATAGGCGTGTGCCGCGCGTTGCCAAGCTTTGCGACAGCGCGCCGGCGTTCGCCCGAGTGCGTTGCCAGCCATTCGGCCCAGTCCGGCCACCAGCTGCCGGCGTGCTGCGTGGCGCTTTCAAGCCAGGCTTCGGGGTCGCCGGGCAATTTGCCCGGACGGCTTGTTCCTTGACCGGCCCAGTAATGCCGCCGGCCCTTGGAAGGCGGGTTGATGACTCCGGCAATATGGCCCGAAGCGCCCAGCACGAAGCGCGTAGGCCCGCGCAGGATCTCGGTGGAGGCATAGGCCGCATGCCACGGAACAATATGATCTTCGCGCGACCCGTACAGATAGGTGGGCATGGTCAGCGCGGTCAAGTCCAGTGCATGCCCGTCGACCTTGATTCGGCCTGGAACCTTCAGGTTGTTTTCGAGATAGGTATTGCGAAAGTACCAGGTAAAGAATGGCCCGGGTAAATTGGTTCCGTCCGAATTCCAGAACAACAGGTCGAAAGCCGGCGGCGACTGCCCCTGCAGATAATTGCCCACGACGTAATTCCAGACCAGCTCGCTGGGGCGCAAGAAAGAAAAGGTGGTGGCCAGTTCGCGGCCCGACATCAGCCCGCCGTGTCCCAGTTGGCGTTCACGGGCCTGAGCGTGCGTCTCGTCGACAAAGACGTCAAGCACTCCGGTTTCTTCGAAGTCCAACAGGGTGGTAAGCAAGGTCAGCGATTCGACCGGATGGTCGCCCCGGGCGTGGGCCAAAGCCAGCGCCGACGCCAGCAAAGTGCCGCCGACGCAAAAGCCCAGGGCATTGATGCGTTCATGGCGCGAGATGTCCTGCACCACCTGCACCGCGGCCAGGACGCCTTCTTGCAAATAGTCTTCCCAGGTAGCCGTATCGATGCCGTCGGTATCGGAAGCCAGGGGATTGCGCCATGAAACGAGAAAGACGCTGAACCCCTGTTCAACCGCGTGCCGCACAAAAGAATTTTCGGGCTGGAGGTCAAGCACGTAGAACTTGTTGATGCAGGGCGGAACAATAAGCAGCGGCCGCTTGTACACCTGGGTGGTCAGGGGCGCGTACTGAATGACCTGCATGAGGCGGTTTTCAAAGACCACCTGACCGCTGGAAATGCCGACGTTCCCGCCCAGCTCGAATCCGGACTCGTCGGTTTGCGAAATATGTCCTTTTTCTAAATCGGCCAACAGGTTCTGGACTCCCAGTTTAAGGGACTGCCCGTTGGTCTCCAGCATAAGACGCTGCGCTTCGGGGTTGGTGGCAAGGAAATTGGATGGCGATACGGCCTCGATCCATTGCATGACCGAAAACCGTAACCTGTCCCGTAGCGGTTCGGACAATTGCGCGGCCTCTACCATTTGCTGCATTGCCCTAGCGGAAAGCACGTATGCGTGCGCGTTGAGCAGATAATTGGAACTGGTCGCCCAGCCGGGCGCCTTGAAGCGCCTGTCTGCGGGTGGTGCCAGCGAACCGCGCTGGGCCTGTTCTAGTACGCCTGACCAGTCTCTGGAAAACTCGGCCTGGATTTCGGCCAGCTTGTCTGGAGCCACACTGACGGGAATGGGCCATTCGGCCTGAAATGAAGCAGTCATGCGACACCTATGCTTTTTATAAACCTTTAGACTCATGTTGCGGATGATTTGCAACACTGTCAATCAGGGTAAGCAGCTAGGCTCGGTCAAACGGCGTAGCCGCGGCCCGGCCCGCGAGCATGAGGATCAGCCGCGCTCCAGCCACGCCACAGTGGCCATGCGTCCGCTGGAGGCATCGCGCCGGTATGAATAAAACAAGTCGGCTTGCGCATAAGAACAATAGCCGCTGGCCTGTATGTCGTCGACGCCGGCCATGCGCAATCTGTATGAGGCCAGCCCCGACAGGTCGGCCAGCCATTTGCCCTCTTTACCGCCCGGCGCAAAGAATTCCTGGCACCGGGGATCGGCCTGAACAAAGGCCTGCAACACATCGGCCCCCACTTCGAAATGCGGCTGGCCTATCGCCGGGCCTATCCAGGCGCGCCAGGCCGACGCGCCCGAATGCTTTTGACGCAGTTGCTCGAGCGTGTTCTCGAGCACGCCCGCCGCCAGCCCGCGCCAGCCGGCATGCGCAACGCCCAGCGCTACGCCATCCACGTCGCCGATCACCACGGGCAGGCAGTCGGCCGTCATGATGGCCAGCACCCGGTTGGGCATGGTAGTCACCGCGGCATCGGCGCGGGGGCATGGCCCGCCGTCGCCGGGCATATCCGCATCGAAAACCTGGACTCCGTGCACCTGCTCCAGCCACGCTGGCTCGGTCGGCAGCAAGGCGGCAAGGCGGCGCCGGTTTTCATCGACATTGGCAACGTCGTCGCGCACATGGCGCGCAAGATTCAGCGACGCCAGAGCACCGCTGCTTACACCGCCCGAACGCGTCGTGCAAAAATAGCGCACGCCTTTCCAGGCAGCGCCGGTCACACATTCAAGCGGCTTGCTCATGGCTCATGCCAGGCGATGCCTTGCAACACAGCCAGAAAATCTTCGGCCAGCGGTGCCTCGAACGAGACCCGCTGCCCGGTGGAAAAATCGTCGAAGCGCAATGCACGCGCATGCAGCAGTTGCCGGGCGGCGCCAGCCAGCTGCTTGCCGCCGTACAACACGTCGGCAACCAGCGGGTGGCGCAAACTGGCCATATGCACCCGGATCTGGTGCGTGCGGCCGGTCTCGAGCCGGCACGCCACCTCGGTAACCAGGCTGCCTTCGGCGGTCTCGCCGATACGCACCGGTTCGTAATGGGTAATAGCCGCCTTGGGTGCAATGGGATTTTCGACGGCCATGCGCACCGGCACCCGGGCATCCCGCCCTATGGCCCTGTCGACCGTCCCGGACTTGACGATATTGCCATGCACCAGCGCCACGTACTCGCGGCTGACGCTTCTGTCTTGCAGTTGCCGTATCAAATGGGTCTGCGCCTTTTCGTGGCGGGCCACGACAAGCAGGCCTGAAGTGTCTTTATCGAGCCGGTGCACGATGCCCGCCCGCGCCACCGCCTTGAGTTCGGGAAACCGATGCAGCAAACCGTTCAGCAGCGTGCCGCTCCAGTTGCCTGCGCCCGGATGCGTGACCAGCCCGGCCGGCTTGTTCACGACTATCCAATCCGGGCTTTCCGCCACCACGCCGAACTCGACCGGCTCGGGCGAAAACGCCAGCGACTCGGGCGGCAACTGTTCCCAGACAGTAATCTTGTCGCCCGGATTGACCATTTGCCGCACGCGGGCGGCCTGCCCATTGACGTGCACATGGCCGCCCTCGATCCAGGCCTGCAGCCGGCTGCGGGAATGTTCGGGGATCAAACGGGCCAGAACTTTGTCCAAACGTTCAGGCAAGGCTTTGAAAGGCAGCTCGAACTGTAGCGGTTGCACCGGGTTTAAACTTTCTGTGGCAATATCTGTGTCAGGCATGGCGACTAATCATATAATCAGCCTGCATGCTAACACCAAGGACGCTTTTGTGACTCGCCCAAACATGAATATTCGTGGCTTTAACCAGATGAAAACACTTACCCGCTCGGCGCTTGCCGTGCTGGCGCTCATTGTTGTAGCCGGCTGCAGTTCCCTTAAAGGCGACGTCGACAAAACAGCCGGCTGGAGCGCCGACCGCCTGTACAAAGAAGCCCGCACCGAAGTCAGCGACGCCAACTGGAAAGAGGCCCGCACCCACCTCGAGGCCGTCGAATCCCGCTATCCGTTCGGCGGCTACGCGCAACAGGCGCTTATCGACCTGGCTTACGTCAACTGGAAAGACGACGAACCCGAACAGGCGCTGGCGGCCATCGACCGCTTCCAGCAGCAGTACCCAAATCACGAGGGTACCGATTACATGTTGTATCTAAAAGGGCTCATTACGTTTACACCGCCCAGCGCGTCGTTCACCAAGATTACCCGCCAGGACCCCAGCGAACGCGACCCCAAGGGCCTGCGCGAGTCATATGAAGCCTTCAACGAGCTGATCAAGCGCTACCCGGACAGCCGCTATACCGCAGACGCCAAAAAGCGCGTCACCTGGCTGGTCAGTACCCTGGCCGAAAACGAAACGCACGTAGCGCAATACTATTACGAGCGCCATGCCTATCTGGCCGCCATCAACCGCGCGCAAACCGTCATTACCGACTTCCAGGGCGTGCCCGTGGCCGAAAGAGCCTTGTATATCATGTATATGTCGTACGACAAGCTGAACATGCCCGAACTGCGCGACGACACCAAGCGCATCCTGGACCAGAACTTCCCCAACAGCAAGTTCTACGCACAAGGGCTGGACGAACCCAAAAGCGCCTGGAACCCCCTGAACTGGCTTTAAGTCCAAAGTGGGGCCCGGCCTAACCCAACAGGGAATCGAAGGCCGGCTTGCACCACGCCGAAATATCTTCAGGGCGCGGCTGCTTCCGCTTCAAGTCCTTCGACAGGCGCCACAGGCGCCTGTTTCCTATTAAAGAACTCCAGCACCTGGCCCAGTTCGCGCGTGCGCGAAAACGGCGGCAACCCGCGCCACAGCAGCTTGCCGTAGGGCTTGTCGACAATACGGCTGTCGCCCACCACCAACACGCCCCAGTCGCTTTCCGAACGGATCAGGCGGCCGGCCCCTTGTTTCAAGGCAATGGCGGCCTCGGGCACCTGATATTCCATGAAGGGATTGCCGCCTTCTTTGCGGCATAAATTCAGCCGCGCCTCCAGTACGGGATCGTCCGGCGGAGCAAACGGCAGCTTGTCGATAGCCACCAGCGTCAGTGCGTCGCCCGGCACATCGATGCCTTCCCAAAAACTGGCGCTGCCAACCAGGATGGCGTTTTTCTCGGTCCGGAAGCGTTCCAGCAGCACCCGCCGCGAGCTTTCGCCCTGGCGCAGCAGGACGCGATCGCTGCCCGCTACGTCCAACTGTTCTTCGAGCAGCTCGGCAATGCGGTCGACCGAGCGCAAGGTGGTGCACAGCACCAGCACCCCGCCCTGCGAAACCTCGATCAAGGGCAGCAAGACCTCGACGAATTTTTCGTTGAACCGGCTATCGTTGGGCAAAGGCAGGTTTTTCGGCACGAACAGCACGCCTTGCTGGCCATAATCGAAAGGCGAGTCCCAGCGCAGCGTCGACGCGCTCCACAGGCCCAATTGCTTTTGAAAGTGCGCAAAATTGCCGCCCACCGACAAGGTGGCCGAAGTCAGCACCCAGGCTTGATCCTCGCGGCGATAGCGCGAGAAGATCTGTGCCACCGACAAAGGCGCGCTGTGCAAACGCATATGGTGCGTGCTTTGTTCCACCCAGCGCACCGAGGCCGGCGGCGCAACGGTAACCAGTGTTTCGGCTTGCACCGCATCGAATGCATCCGCCGTTTCCCGGGCAGCGGCGTCAAGCCCGCCTTCCTTGAGCTTGTCGCCGGCCGACGAGCCCGGCACGAGCGCATTGCGGCCTTGCCTGTCGGGTTGGCTCCATAGAAACAACTTGGCGCGCAAGTCCAGGCAGCTTTTATGCGCGGCCGCGAGATCCGGATGTTTTTCAGACACCACATTCAGCAGTTGCGCGCTGCGGTCCAGTACCTGCAATAAATCGTCCAGCGCCTGGTCGAACTCGGCCGCATTGGGAATGGCGTCGTAAGTGGCCTTGCGCCCCGGCAGCTTGTCGATGGGTGCGGCGGCCAGGCGCAAGTCGCGCGCGGCCTGTTCGATTTTTTTACCCGCCTCGCTCCAGTTGGTCGACTCGCGAGCCTGGGCCAGGCCCGCAGCCTCGACCATGCGCGCCAGGTCCAGCAATTGGTGCGACGAAACGCTGGTGCCCAGAAAGCGTGTGGCTATGTCGGGTAGTTGATGGGCCTCGTCGAACACCACCATGTCGGCGGCCGGCAGCAAATCGGTAATTCCGTCTTCGCGCAGGGCCAGGTCGGCCATGAACAGCGCATGGTTGACGACCACCAGGTCGGCGTCCTGCGCGTATCGCCGCGCCTTCAGCACAAAACAGTCGCGCACATGGGGACACTCCTGGCCCAGGCAATTCTCGCGCGTGGAGGTCACCCTGTTCCAGATGTCCGCGTCTTCGGGAACCTGGGCCAAGTCGGCCTTGTCGCCCGTTTTGGACTGCTGGGCAAAAACCTGGATGGCCCGCAACTGGCCGATTTCCGCCCGCGATTTCAAGGCGCGGTCGTCACCGCCCAGCCGCTCGAGATGATAATGGCATACATAGTTGCCACGGCCCTTGAGCAGGGCAATGGTAATGGGCAAGGCCAGCGCTTCGCGCAAGCGCGGCAAATCGCGCCGGAACAATTGGTCTTGCAGCGTACGCGTACCGGTCGAGACCAGCACCTTGCCACCGCTAAGAAAGGCCGGAACCAGATACGCCCAGGTCTTGCCGGTGCCGGTACCGGCTTCGGCAACCAGGACCTTGCGCTCTTGCAGAGCCGTTTCTATGGCCTGCGCAAGCTCCAGCTGCGCCTGGCGCGGCCTGAAATCGGGCACGGCGGCCGCAATCGGGCCACTCGGAGAGAAAATATCGGAAAGTTCTTGCAACAGCATCCGGTCGATGACAAGGTCATAATAGAAGGGAGATACCAAATGATAACCCCAGTACCCCGTCCGCCTGAGACGCCGTGCGTATTAACCACGCAGGACACTGGAGTCCCCCCGAACATCCTCGGTTACATTCCCGAGGCCAGCCTGTGGCAAAATGCCCCGCTTGAGCGACGTTTTATAGATAGATTCATGACCACTACCGCAGTCCACACCAATTCCACTTCTTCCACAGCCAGTGATGCCGCGCGCATCCTGGCCCTGCTTACCGGCGAACTCGGCGTCCGCAGCTCCCAGATCGCCTCGGCCATCGAACTGCTGGATGGCGGCGCTACGGTGCCTTTCATCGCCCGCTACCGCAAAGAAGCCACGGGCGGGCTGGACGACACGGTGCTGCGCAACCTGGAAGTACGGCTGCTTTACGTGCGCGAGATGGAAGGCCGGCGCTCGGCCATCCTGGAATCTATCGAACAGCAGGGCAAGCTAAGCCCCGAGCTGCAAAAAGAAATCGAAGCGGCCGACACCAAGCAGCGCCTGGAAGACCTGTATGCGCCCTACAAGCCCAAGCGGCGCACCCGCGCCCAGATCGCCCGCGAAGCCGGCCTGGAGCCGCTTGCCGACGCCATCGTGGACGACGTCTCGTGCGACCCGGCCGTGCTGGCGCTGGACTATCTGAATGCCGAAGCTTCCATCAACGATGCCAAAGCGGCTCTTGACGGCGCGCGCGACATCCTGGCCGAGCGCTATGCCGAAAACGCCGACCTGCTGGCCGACCTGCGCGACCACCTCTGGAATACGGGGCTGCTGTACTCGAAAGTCGTCGAAGGCAAGGAAAACGACGGCGACAACTTCCGCGACTGGTTCGACTTTCAGGAGCCCCTGCGCACCCTGCCCTCGCACCGGGTGCTTGCGTTGCTGCGCGGACGCCAACAAGGCGCATTGGATTTGCGCCTGGGGCTCAAGCCCGAACTGGAACAGCTAACGCCGCATCCCTGCGTTGTGCGCATTGCCCAGGCCCTGAAAACCGGTGCCGATTTTTCGCTTGAAGCCACGCCGCGCGCGCGCTGGCTGGCTGAAGTCTGCCGCTGGACCTGGCGCGTCAAGCTCTTGACGGCATTTGAAACCGAGCTTATCGGCCGCCTGCGCGACGAGGCCGAGCAAGAAGCCATCCGCGTATTCGCCGCCAACCTCAAAGACCTGCTGCTGGCGGCTCCGGCCGGCCCCAAGGCCGTCATGGGGCTGGACCCCGGCATACGCACGGGCGTCAAGGTCGCCATCATCGATCCCACCGGAAAAGTGCTGGACACGGCCACCATCTATCCCTTCGAGCCGCGCCGCGACCGCGAGGGTTCCATCAACACACTGGCTGCGCTGGCCACCCGCCACAACGTAGAACTTGCGGCCATCGGCAACGGCACGGCCTCGCGCGAAACCGAAAAACTTGTCATCGACCTGCTCGAAAAATTTCCCGCGCTCTCGTTCACCCGCGTCATCGTTTCAGAAGCCGGCGCGTCGGTTTATTCCGCATCCGAACTTGCCGCCATGGAATTCCCCGACCTGGACGTCAGCCTGCGCGGGGCGGTATCCATTGCCCGGCGCTTGCAAGACCCGTTGGCGGAATTGGTCAAGATTGAACCCAAGGCTATCGGTGTGGGCCAGTACCAGCACGATGTCAACCAGCGCGAACTGGCCCGTTCGCTGGATGCCGTCATCGAGGACTGCGTGAACGCTGTGGGCGTGGACGTCAATACCGCCTCGGCGCCGCTGCTGACGCGGGTGTCGGGCTTGAACACGACGCTGGCCAAGAACATCGTGGCCTGGCGCGACGCCAACGGCGCCTTCCCCAACCGCAAAGCCTTGATGAAGGTTGCGCGTTTCGGCGACAAGGCGTTCGAGCAGGCCGCCGGCTTTCTGCGCATCGCCAACGGCGATAACCCGCTGGATGCATCTTCGGTACACCCCGAAGCCTATCCGGTCGTACAGCGCATCCTGGGCAAGATCAATGCCGACGCGCGCCAGATCATGGGGCAGCAAGGCGCCCTGAAAGGCGTGTCGCCGTCCGATTTCACCGACGAACGTTTTGGACTGCCCACCGTCAAGGACATCTTCACCGAACTGGAAAAGCCCGGCCGCGATCCGCGTCCCGAGTTCAAGACCGCCCAATTCAAGGAAGGCGTCAATTCGCTGAACGATTTGCACGTGGGCATGGTACTTGAAGGCGTCATCACCAACGTGGCCAACTTCGGCGCCTTTGTCGATATTGGCGTGCATCAGGACGGCCTCGTGCACATCTCGGCGCTGGCCGATAAATTCGTCAAAGATCCGCGCGACGTCGTGCGCGTGGGGCAAACCGTCAAAGTAAAGGTCCAGGAAGTCGATGTTGCACGCAAGCGTGTGGGGCTGACCATGCGGCTGGACGACGATTCCGCGCCGCAGCGGCGCGGCAACGGCCCCAGCGGCAGAACGGCCCAATCTACGCGGCAGTCGGGCAAGCCACCGGCCGATAACGGCCTGGGCGCAATGGCGGCCGCATTCGCCAAACTAAATAAGTGAAACCCATGTCCGACATACCCGAGAATTTCGACACAGATATCGCGACATTGGTTGCAGCGCTAAGCTGCGGCGATCTTGACGAACACGAAATCGCGCGCATAGTGGGCATATGCCGGCAAGCGCTGGAGAATCCGGCCGCCGTGCTGGCAGAGAACTACGGCACTGAAGCGGCAGAAGTCGCGCAATACGACCCGCAGGGCGTCATTGCCTTTATTGTGTTTATCGAGCTTGAAGATTACTTTGCCGTGGCCGACACCGTCGACGAACTGCACGAGCAGATCATTGCGGCGTTCGAGGCGCCGCAACTGCCCGACTATCCCTACGACGACAATGACTTCGAAACGGTCTCGGACTATTTTCAATGGCTGGACGCCCAACTGCTGGAGCATCATGCGGCGTATCGCCTGATCCATTTCGGCCAAAGCTATACCAACGACTTCCAGACCGTGCTGGTCCACCGGGAAGGCACCGATTCGCTGCTGGCGTTATGCCGTAAGCTGAAGCTGGAAGCCGAATATTGCGAATAGCCGGCAGGATGAACGAAGCGCTCAAATGAGCGCTTCGTTATAGAGAAGACTATTCGGCTGCGCTTAGCGAGGCTATGGCTTCACGCACTGCGGGCAGCGCTGCGGCCTCAAGGCGGCCCACTTCGACTTCGCCAACGCGCAGCACCGCGGCTTCACCTGCCTGGACCACAAAGCCATCGAGTTCCTCGTTTTGCAGGCGCTTGATGACCTCGCCGGCCGCCTTCGGATTGGCAAAGGCGCTGGACAGCAAAAGCTCGTTGCCGGCCGCATCCAGCAAGCGAAACCGGAACTGGCCCTCTTCGTCCCGAAAGCTTACGAAACGGGCTTTCTTTTCTGCCTTGGTTTTGCCGGCCTTATCTTGTGCGGCACTGACCACTGCGGGGCGCAACCCCACTGCGGCCCGCAATTGCGCCATGAAAGGCGCGGAGATCTTGCGCGCCTTGGCAGCGCCGGCCTGCAGGATTTCTTCGATGCGCTGGGGCTTGGCCATAAGCTCGGCATAGCGTTCGCGCATTGGCGCCAGCTCCAGTTCGATGCGATCGCACAACTGATTCTTGGCATCGCCCCAACCCATTCCCTGTTCCAGTTCCCGGCGAAACTGCAGGGACTCTTGCGGCGTGGCGAAGGCCCGGTACAAGGTGTACAAGTGCGAGCCTTCCGCATCCTTGGGCTGCCCAGGTTCGCGCGAATCGGTCACAATGCGCGCCACCGCGGCCCTGGTGGCCTTGGCGCCGCCCTCGAACAGAGGGATAGTATTGTCGTAGCTCTTGGACATCTTGCGCCCGTCCAGCCCCGGCAAGGTTGCCACTTCGTCGTCGATCTGCACTTCAGGCAAGACAAAGAAGTCCTGGCCGCCGCCGTACAAATGATTGAAACGCTGCGCGATGTCGCGCGCCATTTCCAGGTGCTGAACCTGGTCGCGCCCAACCGGCACTTTGCGCGCATTGAACATGAGAATGTCAGCCGCCATCAAGATGGGATAAGAGAACAAGCCCATGTTGACGCCGTCGTCGGGCTCGGCCTGCCGGGCCACATTCTGGTCAACCGACGCCTTGTAAGCGTGCGCCCGGTTCATCAGTCCCTTGGGCGTAACGCAGGTAAGCATCCAGCACAGTTCGGGAATCTCGGGAACATCGGACTGCCGGTAAAGCGTGACTTTGTCCGCGTCCAGGCCAGCGGCAATCCAGGTGGCGGCAATTTCCAGGCGCGAGCGGGCAATACGCTGCGGGTCGTCGCACTTGATCAGGGCGTGGTAGTCGGCCATGAAATAAAAGGCGTCCACGCCGGGCAGCTCGCTGGTCTGGATTGAAGGCCGGATCGCCCCGGCATAATTGCCCAGGTGCGGTGTTCCGGAAGTCGTAATGCCGGTCAATACGCGGGTAGTCATAGATTAGTCAATGCTTTAAGGTTCAGAGCGTCGCCGTCGTGCGGCGCTCGGACTCGAGGTATTCGCGCGAATGCATTTCCATAATGCGCGAGACAGTGCGATGGAACTCGTTGGCCATCGGACCTTGAGTATATAACTCTTCCGGCTCGCACTCGGCCGACATGATGAGCTTGACCTTATGGTCGTAAAAAACATCGATCAGCCAGGTAAACCGCCGTGCTTCAGAGGCATGACGCGCCGTCATGCGCGGCACGTCCGAGACAATGACGGTCTGGAAGCGGCTGGCCAAGTCCAGATAGTCATTCTGCGAACGCGGCCCGCCGCACAAGGTGGCAAAGTCGAACCACACAATGCTGCCGGACAAGGCAATCGCCTTGACCTCGCGATGCTCTATCGTCAGTACCGGCTTTAGCGGCGCCGTGTCCGACAAGCGTTCAAAAATCTCGCGCAGTTCAATGTTTGTGGATTCGACAATAGGAGACAAATACATGCGCACGGTCGCCAGCATGCGGCGCCGGTAGTCTGTTCCGGTGTCGACGTTCAGTATGTCCATCCGCTCTTTGATCAGCTTGATGGCGGGCAGAATGCGGTCGCGATGCAGGCCGTCCGGGTACAAAGTGGAGGGCTCGTAATTCGATGTCATGACAAAAGACGTGCCCAGCTCGAACAGCTTGAACAACAGCCGATGCAGAATCATTGCGTCGGCGACGTCCGAAATATGGAACTCGTCGAAGCAGATCAGGCGGTAGCGCTTGGCAATGCGCCGCGCCACTTCGTCCAGCGGATCTTGCATCCCTTTGACTTCGTCCAGCTCGCGATGCACGCCGCGAATGAATTCGTGAAAATGCAGGCGGGTCTTGCGCTTGAGCGGCACGGACATGTAGAACGCGTCCATCAGGAAGCTTTTGCCGCGCCCCACGCCGCCCCACATATAAACGCCGCGGGGGACGTCGGGCCTGCGAAACATCTTGCGCAATGTCGTCGAGCGGGCCTCTTTGAATTCGATCCAGTCGTCGTAATACTGCTGCAAACGGTCGATAGCGGCCAACTGAGCCGCATCGGCCTGATAGCCGCGCTCATCTAGAGCATGTTGGTAATACTCGCGAACGTTCATAAACCCCGGTCTTGCATAATTGAAAGAATGGCTCCCTGCTTAAGCCCGGCACGGCGATAAAAAGGGGGCTTACGCCCCCTTCTTCAACGTACCGGAAGACTGGCGCTGCACGCGGCGTATGGCCCGCCGTGCAACGCAGCCTCTTGCAGGCACATGGCGGCCTGCCTTATTAGAAATTCAGGGTACGTTTGTCGACGGCCAGCGCCGCTTCTTTCATGGCTTCGGACAAGGTCGGATGCGCATGGCAGATACGTGCAATGTCTTCGGCCGCACCGCGGAATTCCATGATGGTGACGGCTTCGGAAATAAGCTCGGAAGCCATGGGCCCGATAATATGGACGCCCAGCACCTCGTCGGTCTTGGCATCGGCAAGAATCTTGACGAAACCGGTGGTGTCCCCCAAGGCCCGCGCACGGCCGTTGGCCAGGAAAGGAAAGCTGCCGGCCTTGTAGGCCACGCCTTCCGTCTTGAGCTGCTGTTCGTTGCGGCCCACCCAGGCGATTTCCGGCGAGGTATAGATAACGCTGGGAATCGTGCCGAAGTTGACATGGCTGTGCTGGCCGGAAATGCGCTCGGCCACGGCAACGCCCTCTTCTTCGGCCTTGTGCGCCAGCATGGGGCCCCGCACAACGTCGCCAACCGCCCAGACATTGGGAAGATTGGTCTTGCACTCGTCATCGACAATGACGAAGCCGCGCTCGTCCAGCTTCAGGCCCACGGTGTCCACGCCCAGGCCCTGGGTATGCGGCACGCGGCCGATCGAAACGATGAGGTTGTCAACAGCCAGCGACTGTTCGGCGCCCGACGCGTCGGTATAAGGCACGGTTACCGACTTGGCGGTCGTCTTGACTTCGCCGATCTTGACGCCGGTGCTGATCTTCAGGCCCTGCTTGGTGAACACTTTAAGCGCTTCTTTGGCCACCTGCTGGTCCGCCACCGCCAGAAAATCGGGCATGGCTTCCAGGACGGTGACTTCCGCGCCCAGGCGGCGCCAGACGCTGCCCAGCTCCAGGCCAATAACGCCGGCGCCGATGACGCCAAGCTTCTTGGGCACGGCGCCCAGGCTCAGGGCGCCATCGTTGGACAGGATTTTCTTTTCGTCGAACGGCAGGCCCGGCAACGCACGCGGCGCGGAGCCGGTCGCAACAATGACGTGCTTGGCCAGCAAATCTTCTTCGGAGGCGCCAGCCACCTTGATAGACCAGCCGCCATCGACATACGCCGCGAACGAGCCCGTACCATGGAAGAAAGTAACCTTGTTCTTTTTGAACAAATACAGAATGCCTTCGTTGTTCTGCTTGACGACCGAGTCTTTGCGCCCGACCAGGGTGTCGAGCTTCAGGCCGACGCCCTTGACTTCGATGCCGTGCTCGGCAAAGTGATGGTTGGCCTGGTCGTAGTGTTCGGAAGACTGCAGCAATGCCTTGGACGGGATGCACCCGACATTGGTGCAGGTGCCGCCGGGCGCGGGCTTGCCGTCAGCCGTGCTCCATGCGTCGATGCACGCCACCGACATGCCCAGCTGCGCGGCGCGGATAGCGGCGATGTAGCCTCCGGGGCCTGCGCCAATGACGACTACGTCGAATTGTTTAGCCATAGTATTCACTCGATAAAATAAGGGAGCCCGCACAAAGGGCGCGCACTCCGGAACAAAGGAAACGCCGCAAGTACAGGACCGGACATACAGGCCCCGCGGCGTTTATACAAAAGGCCCCGGCAAACGGTACGCGAATGCTTCGGTACGATTTCCGGGGCCCGATTCCTGCTTAAGGCCGGGATCGATCAGAGGTCGAGCAGCAAACGCTGAGGATCTTCAAGGGCTTCTTTCATGGCAACCAGCGCCAGCACGGCTTCACGGCCGTCGATGATGCGGTGGTCGTACGACAGCGCCAGGTAGTTCATGGGCCGGATGACAATCTGGCCTTTTTCGACGACAGCGCGGTCCTTGGTGGCATGGATGCCCAGGATGGCCGACTGCGGCGGGTTGATGATGGGCGTGGACAGCATGGAGCCGAACACACCGCCATTGGAGATGGAGAACGTGCCGCCGGTAAGCTCTTCAAGAGTAAGCTTGCCGTCGCGAGCGCGCGCGCCGAAGTCGGCGATCTGTTTCTCGATGTCGGCGATCGAGAGTTGGTCGGCGTTGCGCAGGATGGGCACGACCAGGCCGCGCGGGCTGCCGACCGCAATGCCGATATCGAAGTAGCCGTGATAAATAATGTCCTTGCCGTCGACCGAGGCATTGACCAGCGGGAACTTCTTCAGTGCGGCCACGGCGGCCTTGACGAAGAACGACGTAAAGCCCAGCTTGACGCCGTGTTCTTTCTCGAACTTGTCTTTATATAGCGCGCGCAGGTCAAGAATGGCCTGCATATTGACTTCGTTGAAGGTGGTCAGGATGGCGTTTTCGGCTTGCGACTGCAGCAGGCGTTCGGCCACACGGGCACGCAGGCGGCTCATGGGAACGCGCTGCTCTGGGCGGCCGTCCAGCGACAAGGTGGGAGGCGCAACAGGCGCCGCGGCCTTTTTGGCGGGAGCTGCCGAACCGGCTTCCAGGGCGTCGCCCTTGGTAATGCGGCCGCCGCGGCCCGAGCCTTCGACTGAAACGGCATCGACACCCTTTTCGGCCAAGATCTTGGATGCGGCAGGCGACGCAATGGCCGATACCGAAGCGGCGGCGGGCGCTGCCGCTGCCGGTGCGGCTGCTGGAGCGGGTGCCGCTGCAGCGGCGGGCGCCGCGCTGGCCTTGGCGTCGGTGTCGATGCGAGCCAGGACTTCGCCAGCCGTGACAGTGCTGCCGTCGGCCTTGACGATTTCACTCAGTACGCCCGAAGCGGGGGCAGGCACTTCCAGTACGACTTTATCGGTTTCGACTTCGATAAGGATTTCATCGGCAGTTACCGCTTCGCCCGGCTGCTTCTTCCATGTGAGCAGGGTTGCTTCTGAAATTGATTCGGAAAGCTGGGGAACGAGAACCTCTGTGATAGCCATAGTATGTATTCCGTTATGAAAGATATTTGTTATTTGGTCAGCATGAAGCCTTTGAACTTGGCAGAAAAAGCCTGCTCAAGCAAAGCCTTCTGTTGCTCCTGGTGCTTGGCCAGGTAGCCCACTGCAGGAGAAGCCGACGCGGAACGACCGGCATAACCCAGCTTTTGGCCTTCAGCCATATTCTCGTACAGATGGTGCTGCACATAAAACCATGGACCTTGGTTCTGCGGCTCGTCCTGCACCCAAACGATTTCAGTCGCATTGGCGTATTTTTGCAATTCGGCCTGGAACGATTTGTGGGCAAACGGGTAAAGCTGTTCGACGCGCAGAATGGCAACGTCGTTGCGCCCTGCTTCGGTACGGGCATGGACCAGGTCGTAATAAACCCGGCCCGAACAAACCAGCACGCGCTTGACGCCCGCCGGGTCGATGGTTTCGCTTTGTTCGCCGATAACGGGGAGGAACTGGCTGGTTACCAGGTCGGACAGCGGCGATGCCGCGTCTTTGTGGCGCAGCAAGGACTTGGGCGTAAGAATGATCAATGGCTTGCGGAACGCCCGGATCATCTGGCGGCGCAGCACGTGGAATATTTGTGCCCCGTTGCTGGGCTGTACCACCTGGATATTGTTGTCGGCGCACAGTTGCAGGAAGCGCTCGATGCGCGCGGACGAGTGCTCTGGACCCTGGCCTTCGTAGCCATGCGGCAGCATCAAAGTAAGGCCGCACTGGCGTCCCCACTTGGCTTCGCCCGAGCTGATGAACTGGTCGATAACGACCTGGGCGCCATTGACGAAGTCGCCAAACTGCGCTTCCCAGATGGTTAGCGTGTTGGGTTCGGCAGTTGCATAGCCGTACTCGAAGCCCAGTACCGCCATTTCGGACAGCACGGAGTCGATGACCGTGAACGGAGCCTGGGTTTCGGAGACGTTCTGCAGCGGAATATAGGCGCCGTCGTTCCAGCGTTCGCGCTTTTGATCGTGCAGCACCGCATGGCGGTGCGAGAACGTGCCGCGGCCCGAGTCCTGGCCGGTAATGCGGATGGCATAACCGGAGGAAACCAGCGTGGCAAACGCAAGATGCTCGCCCATGCCCCAGTCGACCTTTTGTTCGCCGCGCGCCATTTTCAGGCGGTCGTTGAGCAGCTTGTTGACCAATGGGTGAACCGTGAAGTTCTCGGGAACCATGGTGAGCTTTTCGCCGATGCGGGTAAGCTCGACCTGGGGTACGCCGGTGTCGGCCTGGTCGGTCCACTTGGCGTTAAGGAAGGCAGTCCAGTCGGTGGAGTACTTGTTCTTGTAGTCGGTAAGAACTGGTTCGACGGTACGCTGGCCGTCTTCCATGAGCTGGCGGTAGTCCTTGACCAACTGGTCGGGTTCGCCTTCGGAAAGAACGCCTTGCGCAACCAGCTTGTCGGCATACAGCTTGCGGGTGCCGGGATGCTGGCCGATGCTCTTGTACATAAGAGGCTGGGTAAGCGAAGGAGTGTCTTGTTCGTTGTGGCCCAGCTTGCGAAAGCAAACGATATCGACCACGACATCGTGTTCGAATTCGCGGCGGTAGTCCAACGCCAGCTGCGTTACGTACACAACGGCTTCGGGGTCGTCGCCGTTGACATGGAACACAGGGGCTTCGATCATCTTGACCACGTCGGTGCAATACAGCGTGGAACGCGTATCGCGCGGATCGGAAGTGGTAAAGCCGATTTGGTTGTTGATGACAATGTGCAGCGTACCGCCGGTACCGTAGCCGCGGGTTTGCGCAAGATTGAGCGTTTCCATGACCACGCCCTGGCCCGCAAAGGCGGCGTCGCCATGCACCAGAACGGGCAGCACCTGGCTGCCGTCGTCGTCGCCGCGGCGGTCCTGGCGGGCGCGCACGCTGCCTTCGACCACGGGGTTGACGATTTCAAGGTGTGAAGGATTGAACGCCAGCGACAAGTGAACCGGGCCGCCGCGGGTGGAGAGGTCGCTGGAAAAACCGTTGTGATATTTGACGTCGCCGTCGGTCAACCCCTGTGCATGCTTGCCTTCGAATTCGGCGAACAGGTCGCCCGGCATCTTGCCCATGATGTTGACCAGCATGTTCAAGCGGCCGCGGTGGGCCATGCCGACCACGATTTCCTGGACGCCGTTTTCGCCGGCGTGATTGACGACTTCGTCCATGGCGGCGATAAAGCTTTCGCCGCCCTCAAGCGAGAAGCGCTTTTGCCCCACGTACTTGGTGTGCAGGAAGCGCTCGAGACCTTCGGCTTCGGTGACCTGCTGCAGGATGTGCCGCTTGCGCTCTGGCGCAAACGCCGGCACGCCGCTCATGGACTCCAGGCGTTCCTGGATCCAGCGCTTGGCGGCCGGATCGGAGATGTGCATGAATTCGGCGCCGACAGTGCGGCAATATGTGTCGCGCAATGCCTTGAGCATGTCGCGCATGGTCATTGTGTCGGCTTTGGTGAAATAGGTGTTCGTGGCGGAATACACCTGGTCCAGGTCGGCTTCGGTCAGACCGTAGAACCCAGGGTCGAGTTCCGGAATGACGGGGCGGTCGTGGCGCTTGAGCGGATCGAGCTCGGCAAAGCGGGCACCCAGCGAGCGATAAGCCGCGATAATGGACTGGACGTAAACCTGTTTGCCGGCCACGGCAAGGTCGGGCTCTTGGGAGCGCGCAACGAATGCGTTGGCCTTTGCGCGCTGCGCAAAAGATTCGACTATGGGGGCATGTGCCTGGTCGCGCGTAATTTCGCGGCCATCGGTTGCAGGCTGATGTTGAAGCTGATCGAAGTAAGCACGCCATTGATCCCCGATGGACGAAGGATTGTCCAGATAGGATTCGTAGAGTTCCTCTACATATGGGGCGTTACTGCCGAAAAGATAAGACGTGGATAAAAGTTCTATTTCCGATGACATAAATGCGCTTCACCTTTGCGAGCGTCTCGCTCGTTTTGATGCAGGGGACAACCTTCCGCGACACGGCCAGACCGGTTAGCGGATAGCAGGGCAGAAGGCAACGTACGACGCCTTGATAAGCCGTATTCCAACCAGTATACCCAGTTTCAAATTAGAAAGTAACGCGAAACCTGGGAAAGCCGCCCAAAAACAAGCCAAACGTTGACTATATCTGACAGACCATCCGCCAAAGTCTCCGCCGCGGTCCCGATATTGCGCCGCAGCACTGCAAACAGGGGCTTTGCGGACAGGCGTGCGCCCCGCCCCGGTCTGGAAAAGATTACACTTATGCATCGCAACGTTCATTAAAAACCGCCTCAGGAGCTACACCCAATGGTCGCCAACGCTGATCTCTCGAAACTGGCACTCGACTATCATGCCTTCCCAGTGCCAGGAAAAATCTCGGTCACTCCGACCAAGACTCTCGCCAATCAGGACGACCTGTCCCTGGCCTATTCCCCGGGGGTGGCGATAGCCAGCATGGCTATCTACGAAGGCGGCGAAGACGCCGCCGCCAAATACACGTCGCGTTCCAACCTGGTGGGTGTGGTCACCAACGGCACGGCCGTCCTGGGTCTTGGCAATATCGGGCCGCTGGCCGCCAAGCCCGTCATGGAAGGCAAAGGCTGCCTGTTCAAGAAATTCGCCGGCATCGACGTATTCGACATCGAGCTTGCCGAGAACGACCCCGACAAGCTGGTCGACATCATTGCGGCGCTCGAGCCCACGCTGGGCGGCATCAACCTTGAAGACATCAAGGCCCCCGAATGCTTCTACATCGAAAAGAAGCTGCGCGAACGCATGAAGATTCCGGTTTTCCATGACGACCAGCACGGCACGGCCATTATTTCGGCGGCTGCCATCCTGAACGGCCTTAAAGTGCTGAACAAAGATATCGACAAGGTCAAGCTGGTGTGTTCGGGCGCGGGCGCCGCGGCCATCGCCTGCCTTAATCTGCTGGTGCACCTGGGCGTACAGCGCTCCAATATTTATGTCGTCGATTCGCGCGGCGTCATCTGGGAAGGCCGCGAGGCCAATATGGAGCCCACCAAGGCGGCCTACGCGCAAAAAACCGACGCGCGCACCCTGGCCGACGTCTGCCGCGATGCAGACGTTTTCCTGGGCTGTTCGGCTCCGGGCGTCCTCACAGCCGACATGCTCAAGACCATGGCGCCCCAGCCTTTTATTCTGGCGCTGGCCAATCCCGAGCCTGAAATCCGTCCTGAAATCGCCAAAGCGGCACGCCCCGACTGCATCATCGCCACCGGGCGTTCGGACTACCCGAACCAGGTCAATAACGTACTGTGCTTCCCCTTCATTTTCCGGGGCGCCATGGACGTGGGCGCAACCGTCATCAACGAAGAAATGAAGCTGGCCTGCGTCAAGGCCATCGCCGAACTGGCCCAGGCCGAACAAAACGACGAAGTCGCCAGCGCCTACGCCGACCAAGAGCTATCGTTCGGGCCCGACTATATTATTCCCAAGCCCTTCGATCCGCGCCTGATCATCAGGATTGCGCCGGCCGTTGCCCAGGCCGCCATGGACTCCGGCGTTGCCAAGCGCCCCATCGAAGACATGGAGGCCTATCGCCAGCGCCTCATGAGCATCGTCTACCACACCGGCCAGCTCATGCGCCCGCTGTTCATGCAGGCCAAGACCGCACCCAAGCGCGTCATCTACGCCGACGGCGAAGACGAACGCGTACTGCGCGCGGCGCAAACAGTGCTTGACGAAGGCATAGCCCAGCCCATTCTTATAGGCCGCCCTGCCGTCATCCAGATGCGCATTGAAAAATTCGGCCTGCGCCTGGTCATCGGTGACAACCTCGAGGTCGTCAACCCGGAAGACGATCAGCGCTTCAACGAAACCTGGTCCGCCTATTACAAGCTGCAAGGCCGCAACGGCGTAACGCCCGAAATTGCCAAGGCCATGGTACGCAAGCACAATTCGCTTATCGGCGTCATGCTGCTGCAGCGCGGCGATGCCGACGCCATGCTGTGCGGGGTCGCCAGCCGCTTCGACAACCAGCTTAAATACGTGCAGGAAGTCATCGGCCTCAAGCCCAATGTCAGCACGTATGCAGCCATGAACGTGCTCATGCTGCCCGACCAGACGCTGTTCATCTGCGACACCCACGTCAACGAAAACCCCAGCGCCGCCGAAATCGCCGACATGACCATCCAGGCCGCCGCCGAAATCCATCGCTTCGGGGTGGTTCCAAAAGTGGCGCTGTTGTCGCATTCCAACTTCGGCAGCCGTTCGACAGAATCTTCGCGCAAAATGGCCGAAGCCCGCCGTCTTATCGGCGAGCTTGCACCCCACCTGGAAGTCGATGGCGAAATGCATGCCGACTCGGCCCTGTCCGAAAAAGTGCGGCTCAAGTCCTACCCCGACTCCACCCTGAAAGGCCCGGCCAACTTGCTGATCATGCCGAACCTGGATACCGGCAATATCACATACAACATGCTGAAGATGACGGGCAGCAACGGCGTGGCCATGGGCCCGGTCCTTTTGGGCGCAGCCCGCCCGGTGCACATCCTGACCACCAGCGCCACCGTGCGCCGCATCGTCAACATGACGGCGCTGGCGGTCGTGGACGCGCAGCAAGAAGCTCAACAGGAAGCCCGCAAGGCGTAAAAGCCCAGCAGCCGTCGCCAACAAAAAAACCACTCCGCGGAGTGGTTTTTTTATGTTTGCGGAACGCCGCCAGCGATCTGCCGGCGCCCTGCAATCAATGATACGCCCTAGCGTTGAGCCGGCACATCGCGAACGACGGCGCCGGTGTACAACTGGCGAGGACGGCCGATCTTGTATTCCGGATCGGACAGCATTTCGTTCCATTGGGCGATCCAGCCCACCGTGCGGGCCAAGGCGAAAATAGCCGTGAACAGCGAGGTGGGGATGCCGATGGCGCGTTGCACGATACCCGAGTAGAAGTCCACGTTCGGGTACAGCTTGCGTTCGACGAAATACGGATCTTCCAGCGCGATGCGCTCGAGCTCCATGGCCAGCTTGAACAATGGGTCGTTTTCCAGGCCCAAAGCCGACAGCACTTCTTTGCAGGTTTCCTGCATCAGCTTGGCGCGCGGATCGTAGTTCTTGTAGACACGGTGGCCAAAGCCCATCAGGCGCACGCCCGAGTTCTTGTCCTTGACCTTTTCCATGAACTCGCCCACTTTGGCAATGCCGCCATTGGCTTGCAGGTCTTCCAGCATTTGCAGGCAAGCTTCGTTGGCGCCGCCGTGCGCGGGGCCCCAAAGGCAAGCCACACCGGCCGCGATTGCCGCAAACGGATTGGTGCCCGACGAACCGCACAGACGCACGGTGGAGGTCGATGCGTTCTGCTCGTGGTCTGCGTGCAAAATGAAAATACGGTCGAGCGCGCGTTCGACGACGTCGTTGACCTTGTAGTCCTCGCATGGCGTGGCGAACATCATGCGCACGAAGTTGCCCGTGTAGGACAAGTCGTTTTGCGGATAGATGAAAGGCTGGCCTTGCGAGTACTTGTATGCCATGGCGACCAGCGTCGGCATCTTGGCGATCAGGCGGATGGCCGAAATTTCACGATGGCGCGGGTTGGTGATGTCGGTCGAGTCGTGATAGAAGGCCGACAAGGCGCCGACCAGGCCCGTAAGCACGGCCATCGGGTGGGCGTCGCGGCGGAAACCGCGCAGGAAGAAATGAAGCTGCTCGTGAACCAGCGAATGATGGGTCACCAGCGAGTCGAATTCGCTTTTTTGGGCCGCGTTGGGCAATTCGCCGTTCAGGATCAGGTAGCTGACGTCCATGAAGTCGCAGCTTTTGGCCAATTGGTCGATAGGGTAGCCGCGATACAGAAGCTGGCCCTTGTCGCCGTCGATATAAGTTATGGCCGATTCGCACGACGCTGTGGCCAGAAAGCCCGGGTCGTACGTGAACATGCCGGTCTGGCTGTACAGCTTGCGGATGTCGATGACTTCAGGTCCGATCGTGCCTGAGTACACCGGGAATTCGACTGGTGCGCTACCATCGGAGAATGATAGGGTAGCTTTTTTTTCTGACAGTTGCATCACGTTATTCCTCAAAAATTACAATGCCCGCATTTGTGCGACCAGCTTGCGCAAATCGGGAGTGTCGTATTCTCCTGAAAGCTCAGTGCGGCCCAACAAAACGTCAAGCAAATCGTTATCGCCCATGTCGAACAAATGAGACAAGGCTGATACATCGGTTTCGGTGAGCTGGTCTTCGAAGCGATCAAGAAATTTTGTAATGACCAAGTCGTTTTCCAGCAAACCACGGCGTGCGCGCCACCGTAGACGCGCACGCTCGAGTTCTGACAGTTTTTTCATAAAATACTGTCGTTAGAAACTGCGACGAACCAGAAGTTCTTTGATCTTGCCAATGGCTTCCGAAGGATTCAACCCCTTGGGACAGACACTGGTGCAGTTCATAATGGTGTGGCAGCGGAACAGACGATACGGATCTTCCAGGTTGTCGAGCCGCTCGCCGGTGGCTTCGTCGCGCGAATCGGCAATGAAGCGGTAAGCCTGCAGCAAGCCGGCCGGACCCACGAATTTGTCCGGGTTCCACCAGAACGACGGGCACGCCGTCGAGCAGCAGGCGCACAAAATACATTCGTACAAGCCGTTAAGCTCGTCGCGAGCCTCGGGAGTCTGCAAACGCTCTTTCTCGGGAGGCGGCTGATTGTTGATCAGGTAAGGCTTGATCGAATGATACTGATTGAAGAAGTCGGTCATGTCGACGATCAGGTCGCGCACGACCGGCAAGCCGGGCAGCGGACGAAGCACGATAGGCTCTTTGACGTCGAGCAAGTTGGTCGTGCAGGCCAGGCCGTTCTTGCCGTTGATGTTCATGGCATCGGAGCCGCACACGCCTTCGCGGCACGAGCGGCGCAGCGCCAGGCTGTCGTCGACGTCGGACTTGATGCGGATCAGCGCATCAAGCAGCATCTTGTCGGTAGGCTGCAGCTCGACTTCGAGCTTCTGCATATAGGGGCGCTCGTCCTTGTCAGGATCGTAGCGATAAATTTCAAACTTGACGATACGTTTTTGACTCATTTCAGTTCCTGCTTAGAAGGTCCGCGCTTTGGGTGGGAAGCTCTCGACAGTCAGCGGCTTCATTTGCACAGGCTTGTACTCCAGCCGCCGGTTTTCGGAGAACCACATCGTATGGAGCAGCCAGTTGTCGTCATCGCGTTCGGGATGATCGTCCAGGGCGTGCGCGCCGCGGCTTTCGGTACGGTTGGCCGCCGACTTGGTTGTCGCCAGCGCCACTTCTTTCATGTTGGCAAGCTCAAGCGCCTCGATGCGGGCGGTATTCCAGACCTTGGACTTGTCCTTGAAGTAGACGTTGTCGCAGCGGTCGGCGATCTGTTCCATCTGGGTAACGCCTTCGTTCAGCAGCTTGAGCGTGCGGAACACGCCGCAATGCGCCTGCATGCTGTCGCGCATGGCGTTATGCACTTCGTAGACGTTTTCGCCGGAGGCACGGGTTTCAAGCTTGTCGACGCGGTCGAGCGAGTGCTCGATCGACGATTCGGGAATGGCCTGATGAGCGTGCTGGCGTTCCGGGTGGGAAGCAACGATATGATTGCCGGCGGCGCGCCCGAAGACGATAAGGTCAAGCAGCGAGTTGGTGCCGAGGCGGTTGGCGCCGTGCACCGAAGTGGCCGCGCATTCGCCGACGGCATACAGGCCATGCACAGGCTTGTTCTGGCCATTGGCCCAGTCCATGACCTGGCCGTTGATGTCGGTGGGAATGCCGCCCATCTGGTAATGGATGGTTGGAATGACAGGAATAGGATCTTTGATGGGGTCGACGTTGCCGAACTTGATTGCGATTTCGCGAATCGACGGCAACCGCTTCATGATGGTCTCGGCGCCGATGTGATCCAGCTTCAGCAAGATGTGGTCGCCGTTGGGACCGCAGCCCCGCCCTTCTTTGATTTCCTGGTCCATCGAGCGCGACACGAAGTCGCGGGGAGCCAAGTCTTTGAGCGTGGGCGCATAGCGCTCCATGAAGCGCTCGCCGTCTTTATTCAGCAGGATGCCGCCTTCGCCGCGCACGCCTTCGGTAATGAGCACGCCCGCGCCGGCCACGCCGGTGGGGTGGAATTGCCAGAACTCCAGGTCCTGCAGCGGCAGGCCGGCACGTGCGGCCATGCCCAGGCCGTCGCCGGTATTGATGAAAGCATTGGTCGAAGCGGCCCAGATGCGGCCCGCGCCGCCGGTTGCCAGCACCGTGGTCTTGGCTTCAAGCACGTAGATTTCGCCGGTTTCCATTTCAAGGGCGGTAACGCCCAGAACGTCGCCCGCTTCGTTGCGCAGCAAATCAAGCGCCATCCATTCGACGAAGAACTGTGTGCGCGCGGCGACGTTGCGCTGATACAGGGTGTGCAACATGGCGTGACCGGTACGGTCGGCCGCGGCACAGGCGCGCTGTACGGGCTTTTCGCCGAAATTGGCTGTATGGCCGCCGAAAGGACGCTGGTATATGGTGCCGTCGGCATTGCGGTCGAAAGGCATGCCGAAGTGTTCGAGTTCGTAGACAGCATTGGGCGCTTCGCGGCACATGAATTCGATGGCGTCCTGGTCGCCGAGCCAGTCGGAACCCTTGACGGTATCGTACATATGCCAATACCAATTGTCTTCGCTCATGTTGCCCAGCGACGCACTAACGCCGCCCTGAGCCGCAACTGTGTGCGAACGCGTGGGAAATACTTTGGACAATACGGCTACCGATAAGCCGGCTTGAGCCAGTTGCAAGGAGCAACGCATGCCGGATCCGCCGGCTCCTACGACCACCACATCGAATTGGCGGCGAGGTAAGGTTTTTTTGACAGCAGCCACGGCTTATAGACTCCAGAGAATTTTTGCGAAAAAGATGACCGAACCGACCGTCCACAACAGGGTCAGGACAAGCAGCAACATGCGCCAGCCGGCCGGTTTGACGTAGTCCATCCAGATATCGCGAACCCCGATCCAGGCATGCCAGGCCAGCGACAGGAATGCCAGCGTTGCCAGCAACTGCCCCACGGGCAATGCGCCGAGGTGGAAAGTGAAAAGATTTTGCCAGGTTTCGAAGTTCATCCCGGAAGAGAACACAAAACCTAAAAACAGAACTACGGTGTACACGGCCATGATGACCGCGGTGCAGCGCTGAACAATGAAATCGAGCGTGCCGTAATGGGCGCCTACGACCAGGCGCTTTGTTCCAATGCGTTCTTGAGTAGCCATTACCAGACCCCGAATAATTTAAGACCGAAAATCACGGTCAACGCCAGGCTGATGCCGATGACGACGCCGGCGCTTTTTTGAGCGGCTTCTTTGTCGTTGCCAATATGCAGGTCCAGCGTCAGGTACCGGATGCCGGCACAGAAGTGGTGCAGATAGCCCCAAACGAGCACGAGCAGCACGATTTTGCAAAGCGGATTGGAAGCCCACTGGCTGATGGATGCGTAGCTTTCCGCCGATGTCACGCTAAGCGCGAACAGCGGAATGATCACAAGAGGCAGACAGAGGAACAGCAAAGCGCCGCTGACACGGTGCAAGATGGAGGTTTTCCCTGCCAGGGGAAGGTTGTAGCTCAGTATCTGCGGTACGCTTATATTGCGAAACTGCGGACGCGGCTTGGAAGCTGAATCGGACATGATGGCCTCAAGGTTATAACAAATAATTTATTGCAAAGCGCTACGGTATTTTCACCGATTTAGGGGACACGTATCAAATCGGGGAAAAAACCTCTATCAATTTAAACTGTTTCTGTAATGAAACCGTTCAGTCACATATAATCCCCTACGTACTTCCACGGGGCGGTCGCCGTAGGTATACGACACCCGCTCTACCTGTAGCAATGGGCTGGAAGGAGCCACCTGCAGCAGTTCAGCCTGGTCGACACCCGCCGATACCGCCTTGATCTTTTCGTCTGCTCGCACCATGCTAATCCCAAACTCGGATTCGAACAAAGCATATAACGGCCCGCGGTAGCGGGAAACGGAATCCACCGTCAGGCCGCGGAACACCGAGCCGGGCAGCCAGATGTCGTCCAGTATGGTCGGAACCTGCTCGAACGACAGCAGGCGGCGCAAATTGATGACGGCGTCCGCGGTGCGCAAATCAAGCAGGCGTGCGATATCGACCGGCGCCTTGACGCGGCGGCAGTCGAGGATCTGGCTGCCTGTTACCTTGGGCTGGCCGTCGTCGGGGGTCAGGCGCAAGAAGCGAAAGCGGACTTTTGCTTCTTGGTGCGTGGCGACGAACGTGCCCTTGCCCTGGCGCCGCAGCAACAGGTTTTCGGCGGCAAGCTCGTCTATGGCCTTGCGCACCGTACCCTGGCTGACCTGGAATCGCGCAGCGAGTTCGAGTTCGCTGGGTATGGATTCGCCCGGCTTCCATTCGCCGCGGTCCAGGCTTTGCAGCAACAACCCCTTGATCTGCTGGTACAGCGGGCTGTAGGCCGCGCTGCTGGCAGCGCGATCGGAGTCCGAAGCTTGATCGTTTGAAGGGGTATCAGACATGGCTGGGCAGCAAGGCACCTGGGCGAAAGTTGAAGTTTGAAGTATAGGGTGGAACGCCCATTATTTTCGCATGCTTTACAACTTATGTCTAACAGTCTTGTGTCTTATATAAGATATAAGACAATTGACGGCAAATCCGGTTTCCTCTAATCTGCAAACGATTTAAACTGTCGGCTATTAGTGTCTTGCCCGGTCGGTTGAAAGCCAATCAACCTGACAGAATACTAGCCCAGCCAACCATTCATTTTTACTGGAGATTGTTCATGTCCAAACCCGCCATGCGTGTCGCCGTTACCGGCGCTGCCGGCCAAATTGGTTACGCCCTGCTGTTCCGTATCGCCTCGGGCGAAATGCTGGGAAAAGACCAGCCGGTCATTCTGCAATTGCTTGAGATCCCCGACGAAAAAGCACAGAAAGCGCTGAAAGGCGTCATGATGGAATTGGACGATTGCGCATTCCCCCTGCTGGCCGGCATGACCGCCCACAGCGACCCGCGCGAAGCCTTCAAGGACGCCGACATTGCCCTGCTGGTCGGCGCCCGCCCCCGCGGCGCCGGCATGGAGCGCAAAGACCTGCTGCAAGTCAACGCCCAGATCTTCACCGCCCAGGGCAAGGCGCTTAACGACGTCGCCAGCCGCAACGTCAAAGTGCTGGTGGTCGGCAACCCCGCCAACACCAACGCCTACATCGCCATGAAGTCCGCACCCGACCTGCCCGCGAAAAACTTCACCGCCATGCTGCGCCTGGACCACAACCGCGCGCTGTCGCAACTGGCCGCAAAGTCGGGCAAGAAAGTCGCCGACATCGAAAAGCTCATCGTATGGGGCAACCACTCGCCCACCATGTACCCCGACACCCGCTTCGCCACCGTCGGCGGCCAAAGCCTGCCCAAGCTCATCAATGACGACGCCTGGAATCGCGACGTCTTCATCCCCACCGTGGGCAAACGCGGCGGCGCCATCATCGAAGCGCGCGGCCTGTCGTCGGCCGCTTCGGCCGCCAATGCCGCCATCGACCACATCCATGACTGGGTTCTGGGCAGCAACGGCAAATGGGTCACCATGGGCATTCCGTCCGACGGTTCCTACGGCATCCCCGAAGGCATCATCTACGGCGTTCCCGTCACCACCGCCAACGGCGAATACACCCGTATCGAAGGCCTGGAAATCGACGCGTTCTCGCGCGAACGCATGGACTTCACCCTGAACGAACTGCTGGAAGAACGCGACGGCGTGAAAGACCTGCTGAATTAATACGCAGCCGGCTCCGGCCCAGCCCAAGCAAGCCCTGGCTTTATGCCGGGGTTTGCCAGAAACGCCAAATGCCTCTTTACCGAGGCATTTTTTACGCCTGTGCTCCGGCGCGCTTCAATTTGCGCCACAGGGTGCTGCGGCTTATGCCCAGGATTTCGGCGGCGCGGGCGCGGTCGCCATTGCATTCTTTCAATGCGGCTTGTATGCGCTGCAGTTCGGCAGCTTCGCGGCTGTCGCGCAAATCGTCGCTGGATGACGTATTGGATAAATCGTTGCCTGGCGTTGTGCAGCAGAACGCCAGCTCGGGTGCGATAGCCTGCAACTCAAGCGCAACGGCCTCGGCACCCATGCCCGCCGCGCCATGAAACGCCGCAAGCCGCTCTATCAGGTTTTCCAATTCTCGGATGTTGCCGGGCCAGGCATAGCCTTGGGAGGCCGCCACAATGGCATCGACCACTCCGTCGTCCACGCTTTTGCCATGCCCCAGGCGCCGGGCGACTTTCTCCTTCAAATGCGCCGCCAGCAAAGGCAGGTCTTCGCGCCGCTCGCGCAAAGGCGGCAAGGTAATCGACAAGACATTCAGGCGGTAGTACAGGTCGCTGCGGAACTGGCCGGCCTGTATGCGCGCCGCCAAGTCCTGATGCGTGGCGGCTACCACTCGCACATCGATGGGGATGGGCGCCGTCGAGCCTATGCGCAGCACTTCTTTTTCCTGCAGCACCCGCAACAGCCTGGTTTGCAACGACAAAGGCATTTCGCCGATTTCGTCCAGGAACACTGTGCCGCGGTGAGCCGCTTCGAACAAGCCCGTTTTGCCGCCACGGCTTGAACCCGTGAACGCGCCTTCGACATAGCCGAACAATTCGCTTTCCAGCAGCGCCTCTGGAAAGGCCGCGCAATTGATGGCGACGAAAGCCTGCCCGCGGCGGCTGCCTGCATTATGTATGCCCTGCGCCAGCAACTCTTTGCCGGTGCCGCTTTCGCCCACTATCAGGACCGTGGACTGGCTGTGCGCACAAATCAAGGCGCGGGCCTTGGCTTGCGCAATGGAGGCGCTTTGGCCAATGATGTCCGACAGCAGGTACTTGGCCCGCGCCGTGCGCGGCTGAGCGCGCGCGCGCAAATTGCGGTCCAGCCGCTGAATCATCACCTGGTCCTGGCAGACCAGCACGGCACCCGTGTACCGGCCCTGCTCGGTGACCGGCAAGCGGGTCGTCACCAAGGTGCGTCCGCCCACCTCCTGAACCTGCTCGACTTCCGCCTGCCCCGACCGCAAGGTATTCTGCAAGCTGAGTTCGGGGCTTACCGAAGCCAGGCGCTGGCCCATCAGTTGCCCCGCCGGCTGCCCCAGTATTTTTTCCATCGAGGCGTTCACAACCTCGATACGCTCCTCCAGGTCGACGGCGACCACGCCATCTTTAAGCTGGCCCAGGATAATGCCCAGCTTCTCGCGCTTGGCCAGTTCCAGCCGCGAGATCCGCGCAACCTCGATGGCGTCTTCGATGGCCTCGCGCACCGACTCCTGCGAATACAGCAGCACGCCCTCCAGGCCATAGGCGCGCGCCAGGTCCACCACCATGCCCGGCGCAACCACCACCTCGATGCCCAGATATTTGAGCTCTTGGACGCAAACTTCGGCGTCTTGTTCGGTCCGGTACGCCCGCAGCACCACCTGCAAGCCAAAGACCTCATTGAAATGCGAGACTTCAGGCGCTACCGCGCCGTAGGTAACCAGCGCGATGCGGCGTGAATGGCGCGATGCTTTCGTCAAAGCGTGCATGGCGTCGAACCCGCCGACCTTTACCAGCACCACGGGCAGGTCCAGGTTCTGGCGCAAAAAACCGCCGTTCGAGCCCGCGGCCACCACGGCATCCACTCCCGGGTGCCGGCGCAGGGCTGTAATATCGGCTAGCGCATCGCCATAGGTTTTATCTAGAATATGCACATCGGCCGTTGCGTAGTACTGCGGCGCCAACTCTTCGAGCAAGGCGCGCAAACCATGAAAGCCGACAGCGACTATGCGCAAGGCCGGGGTGGGAACAGAAACCGAAGTAGGCAAAGTATGATTGACATGCATGGCCGATATGCCCTTACCTGGCAAGAGATGAAAGCATTGGACCACAGTTGTTTCATTTCTGAAAATTGAATTTCATTATTGAAACATCCAAATTTGGCACCGCAATTGTGTTATGGCGGCCAGCACCGCCCTGCCCTTATTATTCTGCTGTAGAAACAAGAGCTTGAGGACACCGCGCGACGCAACCCAAGCCGGCGGCGGCGCGCTGGCATGCATGTTGCTTTAGAGTCTTATATCTTATATCTCTTACCTCTTTTATCCCTGACAGCGAGACGCACGTGCCAGCCTCATCCACTACCCCCATATCTGCCGGCGCCCTGTTCCGGCAAGCGCTCAAAGACGAAACCCCATTGCAAATAGTCGGCGCGATCAACGCCAATCACGCCTTGTTGGCCAAGCGAGCCGGATTCCGCGCCATTTATGTTTCGGGCGGCGGCGTTGCCGCAGGCTCTTTAGGCTTGCCCGACCTCGGCATCAATACGCTGGACGACGTGCTTACCGATGTCAGGCGCATCACCGACGTCTGCGACACGCCCTTGCTGGTCGACGTCGACACGGGCTTCGGGCCGTCGGCCTTCAATATTGCCCGCACCATAAAAAGCCTGATCAAGTTCGGTGCGGCGGGCTGCCACATCGAAGACCAGGTCGGCGCCAAGCGCTGCGGCCATCGCCCCGGCAAGGAAATTGTCTCTACCCAGGAAATGGCGGATCGAGTCAAGGCGGCCGTCGACGCCCGCTACGATGCACAATTCTTCATTATTGCGCGCACCGATGCCATTGCCGTCGATGGCGTCGATGCCGCACTGGAGCGCGCCCAGGCTTGCGTTGCCGCCGGGGCCGATGCTATTTTTGCCGAAGCGTCGTACGACCTGGCCACCTACCAAACATTCAGCCAGGCCCTGAGCGTACCGGTGCTGGCCAATATTACCGAATTCGGCCAAACTCCTTTATTCAGCGTCCAGGAATTGGCCGGGGCCGGCGTAGGCATGGTGCTGTATCCCTTGTCCGCTTTTCGCGCCATGAACAAGGCCGCCGAAACGGTTTACGGCGCCATCCGGCACGACGGTCATCAACGCAATGTCATAGACATGATGCAAACGCGCGAAGAACTTTACGAACGCATCGGCTACCACGACTTCGAATCGAAACTGGACCTGCTGTTTGCGCAGGGCAAATCCAAGTAAACACCCCAAGACAAAACACCAGGAGAGCGACATGGCAACTACCGGTACAAGAAACAACGCAAAGGACGGCGCAAAAGACAGCGCACCCGCATTCAAGCCCAAGAAATCAGTAGCCTTGTCGGGCATTGTGGCCGGCAATACAGCACTGTGCACGGTGGGGCGCAGCGGCAACGACCTGCATTACCGCGGCTACGATATTCTTGACATCGCCCACACCTGCCAGTTCGAAGAAATCGCGCATTTGCTGGTACACGGCAGCCTGCCCACCAAGGCCGAACTTGCCGCCTACAAAGAAAAATTGCGCAATCTGCGCGGCCTGCCGGCCCAGCTGCAAACCGTGCTGGAATCGCTGCCCGCGGCCAGCCACCCCATGGACGTCATGCGCACCGCGGTTTCGGCGCTGGGATGCATGCTGCCTGAAAAAGACGACCACAACCTGCCCGATGCACGCGATATCGCCGACCGGCTCATGGCCAACCTGGGTTCGGCCCTGCTGTACTGGTATCACTACAGCCACAACGGCCGCATTATCGACGTACAGACCGACGACGACAGCATAGGCGGCCACTTCCTGCATTTGCTGCATGGAAGCAAGCCCAGCGACGAATGGGTGCATGCCATGCACACTTCGCTCAATCTTTACGCCGAACACGAATTCAACGCCTCCACCTTTACTTGCCGCGTCATTGCCGGTACGGGGTCGGACATGTATTCGGCCATCGCCGGCGGCATCGGCGCCTTGCGCGGCCCCAAGCACGGCGGCGCCAACGAAGTGGCCTTCGAAATCCAGAAGCGCTATGCCACGCCCGACGAAGCCGAGGCCGACATCCGCCGCCGCGTTGAAAACAAAGAAGTGGTGATCGGCTTCGGCCACCCAGTCTATACCGTATCGGACCCGCGCAACCAGGTCATCAAAGAAGTCGCCCGCAAGCTCTCCAAGACCGCCCAGAACATGAAAATGTTCAATATCGCCGAACGCCTGGAAACCGTCATGTGGGACGCCAAGAAAATGTTTCCCAACCTGGACTGGTTCTCGGCCGTCTCGTATCACATGATGGGCGTGCCAACCGCCATGTTCACGCCGCTGTTCGTCATTGCGCGCACCGCCGGATGGGCGGCCCACATTGTCGAGCAGCGTATCGACAACAAGATCATCCGCCCGACCGCCAACTATGTCGGGCCCGAAGACCGAAAATTCGTGCCCCTGGCAAAGCGCTGACAGGCACAAGGGCCGGGGCGCAGGGCTTCTTGCTGCGCCCCGCGCCAGTCTTCTTCGATCATTACCTTGTTATTTCCGGATGTCATGAACACAGCAAACCGCAAACCCCTGCCCGGCACCGGCCTGGATTACTTCGATGCACGCTCGGCGGTCGAGGCCATCGAACCCGGCGCCTACGGCAAGCTGCCGTATACCTCGCGCGTACTGGCCGAAAACCTGGTGCGCCGCTGCGATCCGGCCACCCTGACGGCCTCGCTCAAGCAACTCATCGAGCGCAAGCGCGACCTGGACTTCCCCTGGTTTCCGGCCCGCGTGGTTTGCCATGACATTCTGGGCCAGACCGCACTGGTCGACCTGGCCGGCCTGCGTGAGGCCATTGCGGCAAAGGGCGGCGACCCCGCCCAAGTCAATCCGGTCGTGCCGACCCAATTGATCGTCGACCACTCGCTGGCCGTCGAGCATGCCGGTTTCGATCCAGATGCATTCGAAAAGAATCGCGCTATCGAAGACCGGCGCAACGACGATCGCTTTCATTTCATCGACTGGACCAAGAAGGCGTTCAAGAATGTCGATGTCATTCCGCCGGGCAACGGCATCATGCATCAAATAAATCTTGAACGCATGTCGCCCGTGGTGCATGCCCTGGAGAGCGTGGCCTTCCCCGATACGCTGGTGGGCACCGACAGCCATACGCCGCACGTCGATGCGCTGGGCGTGATCGCCATCGGCGTCGGCGGCCTGGAGGCCGAAAGCGTAATGCTTGGCCGCGCGTCCTGGATGCGCCTGCCCGACATCATCGGCGTCGAACTGACCGGCAAGCTGCGGCCCGGCAGCACCGCCACCGACCTGGTGCTGGCACTTACCGAATTCCTGCGCAACGAAAAAGTGGTGTCGTCCTACCTGGAGTTCTATGGCGAAGGCGTTGCGCATCTGACCCTGGGCGATCGCGCGACCATCTCGAACATGACGCCCGAATACGGCGCCACGGCAGCGATGTTCTACATCGACCAGCAAACCATCGACTATCTGAAGCTTACCGGCCGCGAAGACGAGCAAGTCAAGCTGGTGGAAACCTACGCCAAACAGACGGGGCTTTGGGCCGACAGCCTGAAAACCGCCGAATACGAACGCGTACTGCAGTTCGACCTTTCAAGCGTCGTGCGTAATATCGCCGGTCCCTCGAACCCGCACCGCCGCGTTGCGACTTCCGAGCTGGCCGCGCGGGGTATTTCCGGCAAGGTGGAGAACGAGCCCGGCCTGATGCCCGACGGCGCGGTCATCATCGCCGCGATCACCAGTTGCACCAACACCAGCAATCCCCGCAACGTCATTGCCGCCGGCCTGCTGGCGCGCAATGCCAATGCGCTTGGCCTGGCCCGCAAGCCTTGGGTCAAGTCCTCGCTGGCGCCGGGCTCCAAAGCGGTTCAGCTATACCTGGAAGACGCGCAGCTCCTGCCCGAACTCGAGCAACTGGGATTCGGCATTGTCGGCTTCGCCTGCACCACTTGCAACGGCATGAGCGGCGCGCTGGACCCCGCAATTCAACAAGAAGTCGTCAGCCGCGACCTGTACGCCACGGCCGTGCTGTCGGGCAACCGCAACTTCGACGGCCGCATCCATCCTTACGCCAAGCAAGCCTTCCTGGCTTCGCCTGCATTGGTCGTAGCCTACGCCATCGCCGGCACCATTCGCTTCGATATTGAAAAAGACGTGTTGGGCATGGACCGCGGCGGCAAGCCGATCACCCTGAAAGACATCTGGCCGTCCGACGAAGAAATAGATTCTATTGTCGCTGCCAGCGTCAAGCCCGAACAATTCCGCCGGGTGTACGAGCCCATGTTCGCCCGCAGCGTCGTTGCCCGCGAACAGCTTAGTCCGCTGTACGACTGGCGTCCCGCCAGCACATATATCCGCTGTCCGCCCTATTGGGAAGGTGCGCTGGCCGGTGAGCGCACACTGAAAGGCATGCGCCCCCTGGCAGTACTGGGCGACAACATCACCACTGACCACCTCTCGCCATCCAATGCCATATTGCCGGACAGCGCAGCGGGCGAATATCTGGCCAGGATGGGCTTGCCCGAAGAAGACTTCAATTCCTACGCCACCCATCGCGGCGACCACTTGACCGCGCAGCGGGCCACCTTTGCCAATCCCAAGCTATTGAATGAAATGGTCAAGGACGCAGGCCAGATCAAGCAAGGCTCTCTGGCGCGCATCGAACCCGAAGGCAAGATCACGCGTATGTGGGAAGCCATTGAAACCTATATGGAGCGCAAGCAGCCGCTGATTATCGTGGCCGGCGCCGACTACGGCCAGGGCTCCTCGCGCGATTGGGCCGCCAAGGGCGTGCGCCTGGCCGGCGTGGAGGCCATCGTGGCCGAGGGCTTCGAACGCATCCATCGCACCAACTTGGTCGGCATGGGCGTGCTGCCTCTGGAGTTCAAGCCAGGGGTGGACCGCAACACACTGAACATCGACGGCACAGAAACTTTCGACGTCATTGGCGCATGCACGCCGCTTGCGACGTTGACTTTGGTCGTTCACCGCAAAAACGGCGAGCGTGTCGACGTGCCTGTCACCTGTCGCCTGGACACGGCCGAAGAAGTATCGATCTACGAGGCCGGCGGAGTACTGCAGCGCTTTGCGCAGGACTTCATCGAATCGACGACAACGGCATAGTGCGCCGGCCGGCTGCATCTGCACGCCCCCCATCAAATACGGCACCGGCGCCCTTCTATATTTGCAGACGCTGAACAAAAGGAAAAGCTTCATGGCGTATGTACCTCAAGTCAAAATCCCCGCCACCTATATGCGCGGCGGCACCAGCAAGGGCGTGTTCTTTCGCCTGCAGGACTTGCCGCAAGCCGCGCAAGCGCCGGGTGCGGCGCGAGACGCGCTATTGCTGCGAGTAATCGGCAGCCCCGACCCCTACGGCAAGCAGATAGACGGTATGGGCGGCGCCACGTCCAGCACCAGCAAAACAGTCATCGTCTCTAAAAGCGTGCGCCCCGGCCACGACGTCGATTACCTGTTCGGCCAGGTTTCCATCGACCAGGCTTTTGTCGACTGGAGCGGCAATTGCGGCAACCTCTCCGCCGCGGTGGGGCCCTTCGCCATCAGCGCCGGGCTGGTCGATGCCGGCCGCATCCCGCAGGACGGCATGGCCACCGTGCGCATATGGCAGGCCAACATCGGCAAGACCATCATTGCCCACGTACCCATGACCCACGGCGCTGTCCAGGAAACCGGCGACTTCGAACTTGACGGCGTTACCTTCCCCGCCGCCGAAGTGCAGCTTGAGTTCATGGATCCGGCCGCTGAAGAAGAAAGCGCGCAGGGCTCGATGTTTCCCACCGGCAACGTGGTCGACGACTTGCCAGTTCCAGGCCTGGGCGCGCTGAAAGCCACCATGATCAGTGCCGGCATCCCCACCATATTCGTCAATGCCGAAGACGTCGGCTACACCGGCACCGAGTTGCAGGACGCAATCAACGGCGACGCCAAAGCCCTGGCGATGTTCGAAACCATACGCGCGCACGGCGCGCTGCGCATGGGTCTCATCACCCATATCGACGAGATCGCCAAGCGCCAGCACACGCCCAAAGTGGCGTTCGTTGCCAAGCCCGCTTCCTACGTTTCCTCCAGCGGCAAAGCGATTGACGCCGGCGACGTCGACCTGCTGGTGCGCGCCCTGTCCATGGGCAAGCTGCACCATGCCATGATGGGCACCGCCGCCGTCGCCATCGCCGCCGCCGCGGCGATCCCGGGCACGCTGGTGAATCTCGCGGCCGGCGGGGGTGAACGCGACGCAGTATGCTTTGGACATCCCTCGGGCACTCTGCAAGTGGGCGCCCAAGCCAGCCAGCAAGACGGCGACTGGGTCATAAACAAAGCACTCATGAGCCGCAGCGCCCGCGTGCTGATGGAAGGGTGGGTGCGCGTACCCGGCAACGCGTTCTAAAAATCGCAATAAGAACCCCGGCCAAAAGGCCAGAGCATCAAGCAGCAAGTCGGGCAAGCCTTTGGTTCGGGGAAAAATTTCCGCGCTTGACTGGAAGCCGAAGAACAATGCGTGCGCTTCGGATCCTAGTCAAATATGAGGCCAGCCCGTTATGAAATCCAATCAGCGCCCCGCCTGGGATCAGGTTCTTGTCGATATCGTGGACTATGTCCGCGACTATCCGATCACATCAAAGCTGGCCTACGACACCGCGCGCCTGTGCTTGATCGACACGCTGGGCTGCGGCCTGGAGGCGCTGCAATACCCCGCCTGCACCAAACTGATGGGCCCCATCGTTCCCGGCACCATCGTGCCCAACGGCGCCAAAGTGCCGGGCACCCGGTTCCAGCTCGATCCCGTGCAAGCCGCCTTCAATATCGGCGCCATGATTCGCTGGCTGGACTTCAACGACACCTGGCTGGCGGCCGAATGGGGCCACCCTTCGGACAACCTGGGCGGCATCCTGGCCAGCGCCGACTGGCTTTCGCGCAATGCGGCGGCAGCGGGCAAAGCCGCCCCGACCATGCGCGATGTGCTCACTGCCATGATCAAGGCGCATGAAATCCAGGGCTGTATTGCGCTGGAGAATTCCTTCAATAAAGTAGGCCTGGACCACGTCGTGCTTGTCAAGGTAGCCTCCACCGCCGTGGTGTCCCAACTGCTGGGCCTGTCGCGCGAAGAAACACTGAATGCAATTTCGCTGGCCTGGGTAGACGGCCAAAGCCTGCGCACCTACCGGCATACACCCAATACCGGCAGCCGCAAAAGCTGGGCCGCGGGCGACGCCACCAGCCGGGCGGTGCGCCTTGCGCTGATCGCTCAAACAGGCGAAATGGGCTATCCATCTGTGCTTAGCGCAAGAACCTGGGGCTTTTATGACGTGCTGTTCAAGGGCCAGACCTTCAAGTTCCAGCTCCCTTACGGCAGCTACGTCATGGAAAACATATTGTTCAAAATATCGTTCCCGGCCGAGTTCCACGCCCAAACCGCCGTCGAATGCGCCATGAAGATCCACAAGCTTCTCAAGGCCCAGGGCAAATCCAGCAGCGACATCAGCAGAATAACCATCCGCACCCACGAAGCCTGCATCCGCATCATCGATAAACAAGGCCCTCTGGACAACCCCGCCGACCGCGACCACTGCGTGCAATACATGGTGGCCGTCCCCATCCTGTTCGGACGCCTGACCGCCGGCGACTACGAAGACCACATCGCCGCCGACCCCCGCATCGACGCCTTGCGCGAAAAAATAATCTGCGTCGAAGACCCGGCCTTCACCGTCGACTACCACAACCCCGAAAAGCGCTCCATCGCCAATGCCCTGACAGTCGAATTCAACGACGGCAGCCGCTTGCCCGAAATCGTATGCGAATACCCCCTGGGTCACAAACGCCGCCGGCAAGAAGGAATTCCCTTGCTGGAAGCCAAATTCCGCACCAATCTGGCCCGACAGTTCCCTGCCCGCCAGCAACAGCGCATTCTTGAGGTTTCGCTGGACCAGGCAGGTCTGGAAGCCATGCCGGTGAACGAATATGTTGACCTTTATGTACCCCACGAGCGACTTTGAACGCTTTCCCTGCGCTTAACGGCCTGAATCAGAGGGTTCCTTACAACACACGGCGCCCAGAACCCGGCCACGCGGGCCGAATGCTTGATCGGGCCCGTCTTACCATTTAGACTGATTTCTATAGCAAGAGACAATCCTCTCTGCTGATTGCAGCATTCCATTTACGCTTCTTAAACCAACGAAGAAACAACGTGAGCCGCCCAGTAGAACACCATCCAGAGCAACGACGCTTCCAAATAATCGAAAACGGCATCTTGTGCGTGCTTGATTATGAGTTGAACGGAAACACCATGATCGTCATCCACACGGGCGTCCCCCAGGCCGTGGGCGGGCGCGGCATCGCCGCCGACCTGACCATGCACGCCCTGGACACCGCCCGCCAGAAAGGCTGGCTGGTTCGTCCCGTATGCTCCTACGCCGACGCCTATATCCGCCGCCACAAGGAAGACTACGCAGACTTGCTGGCGTAAATTTCAATAAAAGAGCCCTCTATCAATACATGTTATGCCGGCGCCCAAAGAACCAAACTTCACAAAAATTCGGAACAACAACACAATAACGCCCCCTTAACTCTTATATAAGATATAAGACATAAGACATTTGCTTCAAACCCATCCAGCCCTTACAATTGAGTCCAATAATTCCTTCTCAATACCGGACTCAAAAGGGCACGCCACATGCTGGATACATACCGCCAACACGTTGCCGAACGCGCTGCGTTAGGCATTCCTCCGCTTCCCCTGTCGGCCAAGCAAACCGCCGACGTCATCGAGTTGCTCAAGAACCCGCCGGCCGGCGAAGAGGCTTTTCTGCTCGACCTGATCACGCATCGCGTGCCCGCCGGCGTCGACGAAGCCGCCAGCGTCAAAGCGTCCTATCTCGCCGCGGTTGCCTTCGGTACTGAAACCTGCCCTCTCATCGACGGCAAAAAAGCCACCGAACTGCTGGGCACCATGCTGGGCGGCTACAACATCAGCCCTCTTGTCGACCTGCTCGACAATCCCGCGCTGGCCCCCGTCGCCGCCCAGGGCCTGAAAAACACCCTGCTCATGTTCGACGCCTTCCACGACGTCAAAGAAAAAGCCGACAAAGGCAACGCCCAGGCCCAGGCCGTATTGCAAAGCTGGGCCGATGCCGAATGGTTCACCAGCCGCCCTGAAGTCCCCGAAAGCCTCACTATCACAGTGTTCAAGGTCGGCGGCGAAACCAATACCGACGACCTCTCGCCCGCCCCCGACGCCACTACGCGCCCGGACATCCCCCTGCACGCCTTGGCCATGCTCAAGAACAAGCGCGAAGGCGCCGCGTTCCAGCCTGAAGAAGACGGCAAGCGCGGCCCCGTTGCCTTTATCGAATCCCTGAAAGAAAAAGGCCATCTCGTCGCCTACGTTGGCGATGTGGTCGGCACCGGCTCCAGCCGCAAGTCCGCCACCAACTCGGTGCTGTGGTTCACCGGCGAAGACATCCCCTTCGTGCCCAACAAGCGCTTCGGCGGCGTCTGCCTTGGCAATAAAATCGCACCTATCTTCTACAACACCATGGAAGACTCCGGCGCCCTGCCTATCGAGCTGGATGTATCCCAGATGAATATGGGCGACGTCGTCGAACTGCGTCCCTATGAAGGCAAAGCACTCAAAGACGGCAAGGTCATCGCCGAGTTCGAACTGAAGTCCGAAGTTCTGCTGGACGAAGCCCGCGCCGGCGGCCGCATTCCATTGATTATCGGCCGCGGCCTGACCGCCAAGGCGCGCGAAGCCCTGGGCCTGCCCGCCTCCACATTGTTCCGCCTGCCGCAAAGCCCCGCCGATTCGGGCAAGGGTTTCTCGTTGGCGCAAAAAATGGTGGGACGCGCCTGTGGCTTGCCCGAAGGCCAGGGCGTGCGCCCCGGCACCTACTGCGAACCGCGCATGACCTCGGTCGGCAGCCAGGACACCACCGGCCCCATGACTCGCGACGAACTCAAAGACCTGGCCTGCCTGGGCTTCTCGGCCGACCTGGTCATGCAGTCGTTCTGCCATACCGCCGCTTATCCCAAGCCTGTCGACGTCAAGACGCATCACACGCTGCCTGACTTCATCAGCACCCGCGGCGGCATCTCGTTGCGCCCCGGCGACGGCATTATCCATAGCTGGCTGAACCGCATGCTGCTGCCCGACACCGTCGGCACCGGCGGCGACTCGCACACCCGCTTCCCCATCGGCATCTCGTTCCCGGCGGGTTCCGGCCTGGTGGCATTTGCGGCAGCCACCGGCGTCATGCCGCTGGACATGCCCGAGTCGGTGCTGGTGCGCTTCAAGGGCGAACTGCAACCCGGCGTCACCCTGCGCGACCTGGTCAACGCCATCCCGCTGTACGCCATCAAGCAAGGGCTGCTGACCGTAGCCAAACAGGGCAAGAAAAACATTTTCTCGGGCCGCATCCTCGAAATCGAAGGCCTGCCCAACCTGAAGGTCGAGCAAGCGTTCGAGCTTAGCGATGCCTCGGCCGAGCGTTCCGCCGCCGGCTGCACCGTGCACCTGAACAAAGAACCCATCATCGAATACATCAACAGCAACATCGTGATGCTTAAGTGGATGATTGCCAATGGCTACGAAGACGAGCGCTCGATCGCCCGCCGCATCAAGGCCATGGAAGCCTGGCTGGCCGATCCGCAGTTGCTCCAGCCCGATGCCGACGCCGAGTACGCCGCAGTCATCGAAATCGACCTGGCCGACGTCCATGAGCCGGTCGTGGCCTGCCCGAACGACCCCGACGACGTCAAAACGCTGTCGGACGTTGCCGGCGCGGTCATCGACGAAGTGTTCATCGGCAGTTGCATGACCAACATCGGCCACTTCCGGGCCGCGTCCAAGCTGCTTGAAGGCAAACGCGACATTCCCGTGAAGCTGTGGATCGCACCTCCCACCAAAATGGATGCCCAGCAACTGACCGAAGAAGGCCACTACGGCGTCTTCGGCACCGCCGGCGCACGCACCGAAATGCCGGGCTGCTCGCTGTGCATGGGCAACCAGGCACAGGTGCGCGAAGGCGCGACCGTCATGTCGACCAGCACCCGCAACTTCCCGAACCGCCTTGGCAAAAACAGCAATGTGTACCTGGGTTCGGCGGAATTGGCCGCCATTTGCTCGCGCCTGGGACGCATTCCCACCAAGGCCGAGTACATGGCCGACATGGGCGTCATCGACAAGAGCAGCGACGAGATCTACCAGTACCTGAATTTCGATCAAATCGAAGAGTACAAAGAAATCGCCGACTCAGTAGGCCTGTAATCAACCCGTAGCGGGGCCCTCCCCGCAGCAACAAATGACTCCCCCGCGCCGAAATGCCGGGGGATTTTCTTTTGCCGAAGGGCCGCCCCAAGGCAAAAAAGCCCCCTCGGGGGCAGCAAACCGCGCAGCGGTGAAGCGTGGGGGCCTCTTTTGCCGCCGGGCCGCCCCAAGGCAAAAAAGCCCCCTTGGGGGGCAGCAAACCGCGTAGCGGTGAAGCGTGGGGGCACTATGATCGCCAAAAATCCTGCAATCAAGCCTAAAATAGCCGCAGGCCTCAAGCCAACACAGTCCGCGGCGCATCGGGCCGCAGTTCAACCGCCATTCAATTTATCGCCATCCAGCACGGAGCCAAGACATGTCGAATAACACCTTGAACAGTCTGAAAAAATTCAAGATAGGGGGCAAGACCGCCAACTTCTACTCCCTGCCTGCCTTGGGCAAGGAACTGGGCATCGACATAAAACGGCTGCCAGTGTCCATCCGCATAGTCCTGGAATCGGTGCTGCGCAATTGCGACGGCAAGAAAATCACAGAAAAACACGTGCGCGAACTGGCCCAGTGGCAACCCAACGCCAAGCGCAACACTGAAATCCCGTTCGTCGTCGCCCGGGTCGTCCTGCAAGACTTCACCGGGGTGCCGCTGCTGGCCGATATCGCGGCCATGCGCTCGGTGGCGCAGCGCGAAGGCAAAGACCCCAAGCGCATCGAACCCATGGTGCCCGTCGACCTGGTCGTCGACCACTCGGTCATGATCGACCACTTCGGCAACCAGGCTGCCCTGGGCCAGAACATGAAGATCGAGTTCCAGCGCAACCACGAGCGCTATCAGTTCCTTAAATGGGGCATGCAGGCATTCAATACCTTCGGCGTGGTGCCCCCGGGATTCGGCATTGTGCACCAGGTCAACCTTGAACACCTGGCCCGCGGCGTGCACCACAATGCGCTCGACAACGTCTACTACCCCGACACGCTGGTAGGCACCGACAGCCACACCACCATGATCAACGGCATTGGCGTCGTGGGCTGGGGCGTAGGAGGCATCGAAGCCGAAGCGGGCATGCTGGGCCAGCCGCTGTACATCCTGACACCCGACGTCGTGGGTGTTGAGCTTACCGGCGAATTGCGCGGCGGCGTCACGGCCACCGACCTGGTCCTGACCATCACCGAATTGCTGCGCAAACAAAAGGTCGTGGGCAAGTTCGTCGAATTCTGTGGCCCGGGCACATCCAGCCTGTCGGTGACCGACCGAGCCACCATAGGCAATATGGCGCCCGAATACGGCGCCACCATGGGCTTTTTCCCGGTCGACGACCGCACACTGGAATACTTCCGCGGCACCGGCCGCACGCCTGAGGAAATCGAAGCGCTCAAGGCGTATTTCAAGGCCCAGGACATGTACGGCATTCCCAAAGCCAAGAACATCGACTATTCGCAGTTGATCACACTGGACCTGTCCACGGTCACGCCTTCGCTGGCAGGCCCCAAGCGTCCCCAGGACCGCATCGAACTGGGCGATGCGAAAGCCACCTTTGCACGCCTGTTTTCCGAACAGTCCGCCAATGGCTTCAACCAGCCGCACGCGCGGCTCGACCAGACTTTTACCACCAGCACCGGCCGCAAGCTCAAGAACGGCGACATCCTCATTGCCGCCATCACGTCGTGCACCAACACATCCAACCCCAGCGTAATGCTGGCGGCGGGCTTGATGGCTAAAAAGGCGGTCGAAGCGGGGCTTAAAGTACCGAAAAACATTAAAACCTCGCTGGCCCCAGGGTCCCGCGTCGTTACCAACTACCTGGAAAGAACCGGCCTGCTGCCTTATCTGAACAAGCTGGGCTTCAACGTTGCCGCCTACGGCTGCACCACCTGCATCGGCAACTCGGGCGATCTGACCCCCGACATGAACGAAGCCATTGCGCAAAACGACTTGATCTGCGCCGCCGTATTGTCGGGCAACCGCAACTTCGAAGCCCGCATCCACCCGAACATCAAGGCCAACTTCCTGGCCTCGCCGCCGCTTGTGCTTGCCTATGCGCTGGCCGGCACGGTGCGGCTCGACCTCATGACCGAGCCTATCGGCAAGGGCAAGAACGGCGACGTCTGGCTGGGCGACATCTGGCCCACCAACGCCGAAGTCCAGGCTCTGTTGGGAACCGCGCTGGATCCTACCGTATTCCGCGGCAACTACAGCCAGATCAAGTCCAATCCGGGCAAGCTCTGGAAAGAAATCGGCAGCGTGGACGGCGATGTCTACAACTGGCCTGAATCCACCTATATCGCCGAGCCTCCGTTCTTCGCCGATTTCGGCATGACCCCGGCGCCCATGCCCGCGGTACGCAATGCCCGCGCACTGGCGGTATTCGGCGACTCGGTCACCACCGACCACATTTCGCCGGCTGGCTCGATCAAAGAGTCTTCGCCGGCGGGCCAGTGGCTTAAAGAGCACGGCGTCACAAAGGAAAACTTCAACAGCTACGGCTCGCGCCGCGGCAATCACGACGTCATGATGCGCGGCACCTTCGCCAACGTGCGCATCAAAAACCTCATGATTCCGGCCGCCGCCGACGGCAGCCGCTTCGAAGGCGGCGAAACCCTGTACCAACCCACGGGCGAGCGCCTGTCTATTTTCGACGCCGCCATGAAATACATCGACGAAGGGGTTTCCACCATTGTGTTCGGCGGAGAAGAATACGGCACGGGTTCTTCGCGCGACTGGGCGGCCAAAGGTACGCAGTTGCTGGGCGTCAAAGCCGTCGTTGCCCGCAGCTTCGAACGCATCCACCGCAGCAACCTCGTGGGCATGGGCGTCTTGCCGCTGCAATTCAAGGACTCGGACAGTGTCGACTCGCTGGGCATTACGGGCGAAGAAGTCTACGACATCACGGGCCTGGAAAACGGCATCAAGCCGCAGCAAGATGTGGTGCTGACCATCCGCCGCAAAGACGGCACAACGCAAGCCGTGCCCATGCTGCTGCGCATCGACACCGAAACCGAGGTCGACTACTATCAGCACGGCGGCATCCTGCCCTACGTATTGCGCGACCTTCTGGCCGCCTAAGCGCCTTGCGGCCAGGCCCGCCATAGGCCGCGCAAAACACCCCAAAAGATCGGATTCAACCGGCTTTTGGGGTGTTTTTATATAGAACAATGCCGACCGCGCCGGACCCAACGCGCCTTTTTGGCGGTCGAATTGACCTGGCAGCTCGCTAAAATACGCCCCTGGCCACTCAGGGTTAAACTAGAAGCGAGTTCAAGCAAATTTTCCAGGCTTGTTCAACGCTTCATCAACAGTATTTCAATCAAGTCTGCACTCATGCCTCGTACACCCGCCCCCCCCCATAGCCGCCTTTCCCGCGATACCCAGCGCCTGGTCAAGTTATCCCAGTCGCTGGCCCTGTCCGGCAGCCGGCTTGAAGACATCTACTGGGAAAACCTGCTGGCAGCCCAATTGTCACGGCTGTTGCAAGGCAAGAAAAACCAGTCCATAGAAAACGCGCTCGACTACTTGCTGCCCAACGATATCAATGCCTATGAGATCCTGGTAGAACAAGCGGAAACCCACTCCGAATCGACCTCGCTGGCTGTCGACGGCCAGGCCTACGATGTTCTAATGTTTGCCGCGCCCATCCTGCTTTGGACGCGCTACCAGTTGCCCGCCGATTATTCGCTCGAGCGCAGCGCGCAAGAAGTGCGCAATCAATTGCAAGCGCACATTCTGGCTCCTGGCGCAAAACTGGCCATCCTGAACGAACTGGTATGTTTCGACCAGATGCCGCAGACCTTCCATGATTCGCGCACCTGGACCCATCGCCTGGGCCAGACCGCGCTGGGGCAAAAAGCCGAAGCCTGCGAACTTCGTACCCCCGAAAGCGAGGGCATGCTGGCCGACGCGCGATTTATCGTGGGCGCCATTGCCGTCCCCAAGGGCGAACCTTTATTCCGGTGGCAGAACGATTCTGCCGAAACGCCCATTACGCGCGAGCAATGCCTGCAGGAATGGACCCAGGCTTGCGCGGCGACCGTCACGCCCATGTTTACCGGCTGCACGATCGAATACCTGCAGCCCGACGCCTACTATGTCAACAACCGGGAAGCCGACCGGCGCATACGCCCGCTTGCGCTGAAGGCCGCCGTTACCTGGCTGCAAACCGTGGCGCACCTGCCCGGCAACGAGCTGCGCGCCACCATTGCCGCTTGCGGCGACAGCGTCGTCGAAGAATACCGGGTCGGATTCAGTACGCGAAACAGCAATGACGTGATCTACGGCAGCATCTGGCCTATTCTAAGCAAAGAAGAAGCCGTCGCCGACAGCGTCAATGCCGAACAAGCCGATATCCCCGATGAAATCGCAGCACTGCTCAGCGAACTGGATGTCGTCGATGTACGCCGCCTTTCGGGGCTCTACGGCATCGAATTCTGCGACGATTGCGGCGCGCCGTATTTTCCCAATCCCCTAGGCGAAATGCTGCATCCCGAACTGCCCGAAGAAATCGACCTGGACCCGGTCAATCTGCATTAGGTTCAGTGTGCCGTCCAGCTTCGACATCTTCTGCCGCGTCATCGACAATTATGGCGACATTGGCGTGTGCTGGCGCCTGGCACGCCAGCTTGGCCGGACAGGCGCCCATACGGCGGTACGGCTATGGGTCGACGACCTGCGTGCCTTTGCCCGCATCGAACCCTTGGTCAATCCCGGCCTGGCCCTGCAAACAATCCAAGGCATAGAAATCCGCATTTGGTCCGAACCTATTCCGGATGTTCGGCCGCACCAAATCGTTATCGAGGCCTTCGCCTGCGAACTGCCCTCCGGCTTTATCACCCGCATGGTGGAGAACGACAGCCTGTGCATCAATCTTGAATACCTGAGCGCGGAAAAATGGGTGGAAGGCTGCCATGCCCTGCCTTCTCTGAATACCAACGGGCTGCGTAAAACTTTTTTCTTTCCGGGCTTTACCGAGGCTACCGGCGGGCTGTTGCGCGAGCCGGGCTTGCTGCAGGCGCGCGACCGGTGGCTGAGCCAACCCGGCGAACGCTGGGCCCTGCTGCACAGCCTTGGTATGCCCGCCGACTTGATCCGCGGCTTGCAATCGGGCTGGCGTCAGGTGTATTTATTCTGCTACCCCAGCGCACCAGTCCAGGCCCTGACCGCCGCCCTGCACGCCCAGGCGATGCCCAGTGTCATTATCGTGCCCGAGGGCGTCTACCCCGACTTGATGCGGGCCGCGGGCGGCAAAGTGCATGTATTCGAGGCTCCTTTCGTCTCGCAGGACAGGTTCGACCGCCTGCTCTGGAGCAGCGACCTGAACTTCGTGCGCGGCGAGGATTCGCTGGTGCGCGCATTATGGGCCGGCAAACCCCTGGTCTGGCAAATCTACGAGCAACAGGAAGACGTCCATCTGGCCAAACTACAAGCCTGGCTGGATCTTTCGCCCTACCCCGGCGAGGTTGGCAGCCTGATGCTGGCCTGGAATACCGGCGACGCACAGCAAGCCGGCCTGGCGCTGCACAACGCCCTGAACGCGCCGAACTGGGCGACTTGGCGCATACAGGCCGAATCGTGGTGCAGCAAACTGGCCGCCGCGCCGGGACTCGCCCAGGCTCTTGTTGCCTTCTGCGCGAAAAATCGGGGAAAAGAGTAAAATTATGAGCTTTGCAAGTTCTCGCTCCGGCCCACAGGATGGAGCACTAAATTTTCCGGAGTAGTCTTAAAGATGAAAACCGCACAAGAATTGCGCGTTGGCAATGTCGTCATGGTTGGCACCGAGCCCTTGGTCGTGCTTAAGGCCGAATACAATAAATCGGGCCGCAACTCTGCTGTCGTCAAGCTGAAGTTCAAAAACCTGCTTACGTCGTCGGGCAGCGAACTGGTTTATAAGGCCGATGAAAAATTCGAAATCGTCGCTCTCGAAAACCGCGAATGCACTTACTCGTACTTTGCCGACCCAATGTATGTTTTCATGGACGAAGAGTACAACCAGTACGAAGTCGAAGCCGAAAGCATGGGCGATGCCTTGAACTATCTGGAAGAAGGCATGACCGTCCAGGTCGTGTTCTACGACGGACGCGCCATTTCCGTTGAATTGCCAACGATTATCGTGCGCGAAATCACCTACACCGAACCGGCCGTCAAGGGCGACACCTCGGGTAAAGTGCTCAAGCCCGCCACGATCAACACCGACATGACCATCAACGTGCCTTTGTTCTGCAATATCGGCGACAAGATCGAAATCGATACGCGCACCAACGAATACCGCAGCCGCGTCCTGTAAGCAACTAGGCTGCGCGCCTGACTGCCGTGTCACCCAATCGCCTGCTTATTGCAGGCGATCGTCATCCAGGTAGTCCGGAATGGGCATTACAGCAATGCCGTCGCGCGCCAGCGATTCGCGTTCTTGCATGGTGGCCGTGCCGCGGATGGCTCTTTCTTCGATCTCGCCTTCGTGCATGCGCCTGGCCTCTTGTACGAAATCGGCGCCTACGTCTTCGGTGTTGCGCACCATTTGGCGCATATGCTGCAGGACTTGCGCCTGAAGCTGCGCCAGTTGCTCCATGCCGAGCGCCGCGACAGGCTGCGCTTTGCCACTGGGCTGGCCCAACGGGGCTTCTTGCCCGGCGCCGGACTCGTCTTTGCCGCGCCCCATATTCAGGCGCGGGGCCGACAGCTTGCGGGCAATTTGACGGTTGTCGCACACGGGGCAGCTCAGCAAGCCGCCGGCCTGCTGGGAATCATAGTTTTCGAGCGAACTGAACCAGCCTTCGAATACATGGCCTAATTCGCACTGAAGATCAAATACTTTTAACGACATATACGGTATATAAGGGCGTTGCCAGAGAATTCAAGGCGAAGCCTTGAAATGCAAAGCAGCGTCTTGAATTCAAGGCGGAGCCTTGAAAACAAGGCACAGCCCCGATTATAGGCCCATAGCCTGCGCTACAGGCGCGGCACCGCCGCCAGCAGGCGCCTGGTTTCCGGGTGCCTGGCGTTCTTCAGAACCGACTCGGTGGCGCCGATTTCAATAATCCGGCCCTGGTGCATCACGGCTATCCGATCGGACAAATATTCCACCACGCCAAAGTTATGGGTAATGAATAAATAGCCCATATTGAACTCTTGCTGCAACACCTTCAGCAGCTCCAGAATTTGCGCCTGCACCGAAACATCCAGCGCCGAAGTGGGCTCGTCGCACACCAGCACTTTGGGCTCGACCGACAAGGCCCGGGCAATAGCGATGCGCTGGCGCTGCCCGCCGGAAAATTCATGCGGATAACGCCGGACCGTGTTGGACGGCAGGCCTACGCGGTCCAGCAAACGCGCAATCTGGGCCTGGCGGTCGCGCCGCGACCGATCCGGCCGCAATGCCGCCACGCCCTCTTCCAGAATCTGCCCCACCAGCATGCGCGGATTGAGCGAAGCATAGGGATCCTGAAAGACTATCTGCAAAGACTGGCGCAAGCGTTTCAGGGCGGCGCTGCCCGCGTCGAATACGGAGACACCACCCAGTTCGACTCGTCCGCCGACATGTGCCTGCTTGTCCAGAAGCCGCAGCAAGGCTTTGGCCGTTGTCGTCTTGCCGCAGCCCGACTCGCCCAGCAAGGCCAGGGTTTCACCGGCGGCCAGCTCGAACGAAACGCCGTCGACAACGCGGACCGCAGCCCCCTGGCGGCGCAACAAACCCTGGCGCTGCGCATACGACACGGTCAGATCCTTCACGCTCAATACGGAAGAGATACTGGAGCCGCCGGGCCCGGCGAACTTACTGTGCGGCAACGGCTCGTCGGGCCTAAGCAGGGAATGGCCGCGTTTGGCGAATGTCGGAATAGCCGCCAGCAATTGACGGGCATAAGGATGGTCGGGGGCCTTGAAGAATGTAGGTGCGTCGACCGTCAGCAAAATTTGTCCGTCGCGCATCAACGCGACATGGTCGGCCACATGCCTGACTACGGTCAGGTCGTGCGTGATCAACAAAATGGCCAGCCCCATCTCGGCCTGGATATCGGCCAGAAGCTGCAATATCTGGGCCTGTACGGTGACATCCAGCGCCGTGGTGGGCTCGTCGGCAATCAGCAGCCGCGGCTGCGCCGCCAACGCAATGGCAATCATCACACGCTGTTTCTGCCCGCCCGAAAATTGAAAAGGATAATCGTTGAAGCGCTGCGCGGGATCGGGGATGCCTACGCGGCCCAGCCAGTCTATGGCGCGCTGCACCGCGTCGGCGCCGCGCTGGCCGGTATGGGTATGCAGCACCTCCAGTATTTGCGCGCCCACCGTCATTACAGGATTCAGGCTGGTGGACGGCTCCTGGAAGATAATGCCGATCTGCCCGCCGCGCACGGCCCGCATGCCCGACTCGGGCAATCGGTTCAAGTCGATTTCATCCAGCTCTATGGCACCGGAAGCGATCCTGCCCGCCTCCGGCAGCAGGCGCAGCAAAGCCAGGGCCGTCATGCTCTTGCCGCAGCCCGATTCGCCCACCAACGCAAAGGTCTGCCCGCGTTCTACAGCCAGGCTCAGCGCCTTGACCGCCTCGTTGACGCCGGCTTCGCCCGATATCCGCACCGACAAGTCGCGCACCGATAAAACCGCGGCGGCGTTCGGCGCCCCCCCTGGATTCAAGCCGCCGCTCATGTCCGTTCTCCCGCCCGCGGCCGCGGCAATTTGGCGGGCCGCGGCCTTAACGGCCGGAAGGCGCGGGCGCGAGGATCGAAAGCGTCCTGTACCGCATCAGACAAAATATTGGCCGACAATACCAGCGCCAGCAAGAACGCAAACGCGGTAAGCAAGTTCCACCAGACCATGGGGTCGCGCGACATCTCCAGGCGCGCAGCATCGATCATGGTGCCGAAAGACGGCGTGCTGGGGTCCACGCCTATACCCAGGTAGGACAGCACCGCCTCATAAAGCACCAGCCCGGAAAACTCGAGCACCATGGTGATCAGGATAATATGCATGACATTGGGCAGGATATGGCGCAGCATGATGCGCCACGGCCCAAGGCCGAACGCCCTGGCCGCCTGTACATATTCCAGCTCGCGCAGTTTCATCGTCTCGGCTCGCAGCATGCGGCACAAACCGGCCCAGCCCGTCAGTCCCAGAATGAGGCACAGCAAAAAAAGCCGCAGGTCGGCCCGTGTCGCCACGGTAGTAAACAGGTCGGGGTTATTGTCGATATACACCTGCATCATCAGCACGCAGGCCGCAATCAGCAATACGCCGGGAATAGAAGTAAGCGTCGTATAAACGTACTGGATCACATCGTCGACCCAGCCCCGGAAATACCCCGCTGAAATCCCAAACAGCAAAGCCGGCGGCAGCATGGCCAAGGTCGTCAGCGTACCGATGACCAGCGCCGTGCGCACGCTTTTCAGGCCCTGGCGCAGCACATCGTTGCCCGTGCGGTCGGTGCCCAGCACATGGTAGTCCAGGCTCAAGGCAATGACTGCGCCCGCAACCAGGGCCAGCATGAAAAAAGTCAGCCACATCGCCCGCCAGGGTAAATCTGTTTCACCGCGCCGCAAGGCCCGCCACGCATCGCGCACCGAACCTTCGCGCCGCGCGCCGGCCAGGACCAGCAATGCACCGGCAAGCAGGCCCGCCGCCGCGCCCCAGCCCAGGCCGGCAAGCACGCGGGCCCGCAAATCCTTGGGCCTGTCTTCCTCGTGCTTCAGTTGCGTGCCGGCATGCTTCAGGCGCGGATAGTCGCGCACAGGCTTGCCGTCGATAAGCTGGGTTTCCTTGGTAAATTGGCGTACGGCCAAGGGCGCGGAATAAGTTGCCTCGGGATGGCTCATTTGCGTCGCGGTAAGGATGTCGTCCAGGGCCGAACGCAGCACCGGCGAATACGCTGCGGCCTTGCCCTCGGCCGGCGGCAGCAAAGGACGGTAATGCACCGAATCCAGCAAGCCCGCCAGTACGAACATGCCCAGCACCATGGCCGCGCACATGGCCGAGGGGCGCCGACCCACTTGCAGCCAGGCGGCGCGCAAAGCAACGCTGCGCCTGGCCCTGAACACATAAACCAGTACTCCTGCCAACAGGCAGAAGAGGAATACATCGGTCCAGAGGAACACGAATTTAGGCATCAATCGAACCTTATCCTGGGGTCGGCCAGGGTATAAGAAATGTCCGCCAGGATAAGCCCCACGATATACAAGGCCGAACCCAGGAAAACCATGGCCCTGACAATGGAAAAATCCTGCCCGTTGATAGCGTCGATGGTGTAGCTGCCCAGGCCGGGAATGCCGAAGAACGACTCGGCAATCAGGCTGCCCATGAACAGCAGCGGAATTGCGGACACCGTGCCGGTAAGAATGGGCAACAGCGCATTGCGCAGCACGTGCCTGAACAGCACGATACGCTCGGACAAGCCCTTGGCGCGTGCGGTGCGCACATAGTCCTTGCTGGCTTCTTCCAGAAACAGGGTCCGATAAAACCTCGACTCGCCGCCCAGCCGTGAAACTATGCCGACCAATACCGGCAAGGCCAAAAAGCGCACGCTATCCCAGCCGCCGATGTAGCCAGAATAAGGCACCCAGCGCAGGACTTTGGCAAACAGCCACTGCCCCGCAATAATGTAAAACAAGGCTGAAATGGAAAGCAGCACAACGCATACGACCACCCCATAGAAATCCAGCGGCGTACCCTTGAAGAACACCAGCAACAGCGCAAACACAATACAGGCGAACAAGCCCAGGGCGAATGTGGGAAGCGCCAGGGCCAGGCTGGGGCCCATGCGCTGTCGTATTTCATGCCCGATGTCGTGTCCGCCGTCGGAAAAACCGAAATCGAACTTCAGCAGCGGCAAGGAACGTTCGTAGAAAATAGTATCGGTCAGCGCCTGCGCCCCTTGGGCCTGCGCATTGAAAAACAGCGGTTTGTCGTAGCCGCGTTCCGTCTTCCATTTTTCAATGGCATCCTGACTGACCCGCTGCCCGCCTATGGACAGGCGGGCCATGTCGTCCGGCGTATTGACGGCAAAGAACAATACGAAAGTCAGCAGATTCACACCGACCAGAATCAGTACGCCATACAGCAGGCGGCGAACAATATAGGCGGTCATTCTTGACCTCCCGGTGTCGGCGCTTCGTCCAGCGCGGTCTGGCGCTCGCGGCGCCGCAGCACTCGGTAAGCGGGGTAGACGGCCGCCAGCGCCAAGGCGGCCAACAACCACAGCGGCCACCAGACGGGGCGGTTCCAGGCCTGGATGCTAGTCTTGCGCAGGGCCGGATCGATCCGGTAGTACTGCAGCGCATTGCGTACCATTTGCGTGGGCTTGGCATTGCGCACCCATGCCTGGTAGGCGCCGCCGGACTTGGGAAAATAGCCGAACATCCACGGCATGTCGGCCTGAACGATCGCCGTCATCTTATGGATAATGGCGTCCTTTTCAGGTCCATCATCCAGAAAGCGCATTTGCTCGAACAAGCGATCGAACTCGGGGTTCTGGTAATTTGACGCGTTCTCGCCGCCCTTGGCCGCCTTGGCATTGGGCCCATACAGCAAAAACAAAAAGTTCTCGGCATCGGGATAATCGGCGACCCAACCCCACATGAACATTTGCGTACTGCCCCGGCTCATTTTTTCCTGGAAACGGTTGTAGTCGGTCGCGCGTATTTCCAGTTCGACATTCAGGGCGCGCAGTTGCCGGCGCATCCAATCCAGCGTGGCGCTTGAACCCAGGCCGCCGGCCGAATCGAAATGCAGGATCAACGGCTGGCCGGTTGCAGCATCGCGCCCGTCGGGGTAGCCCGCCTCGGCCAACAGACGCCTGGCCTCGTCCAAGGGGCGGCGCACGGCCCTGCCCTGCTCGGAAACATAGACGCTTTTGTTCATGCCTGCGGGCAAATCCTGGTAGCCCGGCACCCCTGGAGGAATCGGCCCTTGCGCTACCTGCGCCTGGTCGTTCAAAAATATGGAAACGTATTGTTCCCAATTGAACGCGATGCTGATGGCCTGCCGCAGTTTGCGGTTTTTCTCTTGCTGTTCGGGACTGTCGCCCTTGCCGACGACAGGATCGAGCCAATTGAATCCAAAGTAGTAGATCTGCGCCTCGGTCGATGTAAGCAGTTGCAGTCCATGGTCTTTGTACAAGGCCGCCTTCTCGGCCGAATCGCCGGCAGCCACGCGCATGGCCACGCCATAGCCGCCGCCATCCGCCTCGGGGATATCGTAATAGCCCTGCAAGAATTTTCCCATCAGAGGCACACTTTCTTTTTCAAGCGACATCACTATGCGGTCGATGAAGGGCGTGGGCTTGCCGCAGTCTTTCAGCAAACCGGCCGCCGCGTCGCCCGGTTCTCCCGTGCATGGATACGGGTCGCCGCGAAAATTCGGATTCCTGGCCAGGACATGGCGCCGATTCGTGATGGACTCCACCAACATATAAGGCCCGGTTCCAACCGGCCAGGTATTGAACGACAGATTGTGTTCCGCCATGCCGGGCTGGGAGTAAAAGCGGTCGGCTTCCCAGGGTATCGGGGCGGTAAACGTCATGGCCAGCCAATATTTGAATTGCGGATACTTGCCCAGCACTTTTATCCGCAAGGTATGCGCATCAAGCGCCTGCACGCCGTCGAAACCGTAGTCGCGCAAGTCCAGCCATGAGTCTTTACCGTTCAGGCCAGCGTTGATCTCTTTCAAGCGCAAGCCGTAATCGCGCATGCCGGCAATATGGCTGGCCAGGACGGAAAATGCCGGCGACACCACGCGCGGGCTGGCCAACCGTCGAAAAGCATATACATAGTCCTGCGCAGTCAGTTCGCGCGTGCCAGTCTGCGGGAAATCGGGAATGGAAAATTTTCCCTCGAGCGCACCGGCCTGCAGCGGCCAGTACAAATAGGCGCCCTTGGCATCGCGGGCGAACGCCGGATGCGGCTGAAACATCACGCCCCGCTTGATGGGAATATCGTACAAGCTGTAGGCCACCGATTCGCCCGGAACGTCGTCCGGCAAGCGTTTGCCCTGTTTGTCGAAGTACGCCGGCAAAACTACCGATGCCGCCGCTTTGGGAATCAGCTTATAAGGGCGTTCCAGATATTCGTATTGGTACAAGGGGTCGTAAATCGAATAGGTAAAGGGCGTTTCGTCGGCCGAGTAGGAGCTGGCCGGATCCAGGTACTTGGGCGAGCGCTGCGCAAATGCCGTATACAGTACGTTGCGGCCAGCGGCATCAACCTGGTAGGGACTATTGACGGCCTCTTGCGAACATGCGCCCAGAATAGCGGCCAGCCCCAGGCCTGCCAGCAGCCGCGCCAGACGCACTGCCTGGATCAGCATTTGCCCTTTTGCCAACAATCGTAGCGCCATGCCCAGGGCTTAATAGGGTCGGCATCGCGCCACAAGCCCAGCCTGGCTTGCCTGGCCTTTTGCTCCAGCCCCGGCAGCCTCGGGTCGCGCATGAACTTGCCGCGCCCTTCCATATTGGCCCATGCCATGCCCGCGGCCACCTGGCGTTGGTTGGCAGTTGTGCCATCGGCCAGCGGCACGTCGCAGACGTTGCGGCCGTAGCGGTCTTTTTCATAGCAATCGAGGGCCAGCGTTTTACCCGCCACCAGTTCCGCCAATGCGTCCTTCGAAACCTGCGCCATGGGTTGCCCGGGGCGTTCCCGGTTTTTTGTGGTTTCGGGCGCGTCGATGCTGGCCATGCGGATCTTTTCCTGGCGGCCGCCCACCATCAGGGTAAAGGTATCGCCATCGGCTACGTGCACGACCCTGCCTTGCAATTGATAGTGGCCTTCGGCATGCTGGCCCGCTGATTCCGGGGCCTGACCCTCGTAGGCAGAGGCAACGCCCAGACCCGCAAGCACCAATGCGGCCAGGCCGATTTGCACCGGCCCGCGAAACTTCTTGGGCAAGCGGGCAAACAAGCGGGACACTAAAATTTGCAGCAATTGCTTCATTGATTCCTCGGCCGAACCCCAGACTGACGGTTGTTGGGCAACACAATAAACATTTACCGGATTATACGTACCATTCCATCCGGCTCATTCATGCCAGGCACGCTGGAAGATCGCCGCGGTTGCGGTTTTCCCTGAAACAACGCCATAGACGCGGCCTCCGCGTCCCGAGAACCGGCTCTGGATGAAGGCATCAGCCACCGCTGGCGGCGAATGGCGGCGCATCAAGCCAGCCTGCACCAACAACACCAATTGCTGGGCCACGTAGCGCGCCCTCAATTCGATTTCTTCCGGTTCTTGCCCGAGCAATTCCACCAGCCGCTGCACGGCGGGTTCGAGCAGGCGCTCGCCGGCGCAGTCTCGCACCAGAGAATCGAGCAGAGCGCCGGCCGCCTCGGGTTCGCGGCGCAAAGCGCGCAAAACGTCCAGGCACATGACATTACCCGAGCCTTCCCAGATAGAGTTGACTGGCGCCTCGCGATATAACCGCGGCATGGGACAGTTTTCGATGTAGCCGTTGCCTCCCCATACCTCCATGCATTCGGCCGCGGCTTCGATGGTGCGCTTGCATACCCAGAACTTGGACGCCGGCGTCAGGATCCGGCGAAACGCTTGTTCCAGCGGGGTATCCGCTGCATCGAAAGCTCGCGCCAGGCGCAGGGCAAGCACGGTTGCCGCTTCGCTTTCAAGCGACAGGTCGGCCAGGACGGCGCGCATAAGTGGCTGTTCGATCAGGCGCCGGCCAAAAGCGCTGCGATGCTGGGCATGGTGCAGGGCCTGGACTACCGCTTGGCGCAACAACGCCGTACTGCCCAGCACGCAATCAAGCCGGGTGTATCCGGCCATTTCGACCAGGGTCGCAATGCCCCGGCCCGCTTCGCCGATCAATACACCGTAGGCGTCCTGGAACTCGACCTCGACGCTTGAGTTGGAGCGATTGCCCATCTTGTCCTTGGCGCGCTGGATGCATACGGCGTTCTTGCGGCCTTCGGGATGCCAGCGGGGAACATAAAAGCAAGAGAACTGTTCTTCATGCCCCGCCAGCACCAGATGCGCATCGGACATCGGCGAAGAAAGAAACCATTTATGCCCGGTGATGCGATAGGCTCCGCCACGGCCGCCGGCGCCGATGGGCAACGCGCGCGTCGTGTTGCTGCGCAAATCGGAACCCCCTTGTTTCTCGGTCATGCCCATGCCGACCATCATGCCGCGCTTGGCGCCCAGCGGCCCGTCGGTTGGGTCGTACTGCAATGAGTACAGCAAGGGACGAACTTCTTCGAACCAGGGCTCTTGCTGCAACAAAGGCAGGGCCGCCGAAGTCATGGTAATAGGGCATAACGAGCCGGCTTCGACCTGGCCGTGCAGCAGATAAACGGCGGCACGCGCCACTTGCGCGCCAGGGCCCGGCGCGCTCCAGGCGGACGAATGCATGCCTTGCTCAAAGCCCATGCGCAAAAATTGATGCCAGCCGGGATGGAATGATATCCGGTCTACCCGTCTTCCCCAGCGGTCGAACGGTTCGGCTTCGGGAGCGTGGCGATTGACCTCGTGCGCCAAGGCAAGAATTTCCTTGCTGCCCAGCACCGCGCCATAGCTGGCCAGCGCAGCCTCGTGCCAGGACGCTCCTTCGCGTTTCACTGCCTCTTGCAGTATCCGGTCGCTTGAATACAGGTTGTAGTCGACCAGTTCCGGTACCTGATTGCTTACTTCGTGTGTAGCCCATTCCATGATGCCACCTCCTCTGGCCGCTTCAGCCTTGGCGCGGCTGCCGGCCTTGTAAACGCTACGTCCTTACAAGACGCAAATCACAGCCACTTCGCCTTCTTGAAACGCCAGTACAAAATACCGCAAGCGGCAAAGGTTGCCGCCAAGACCATAGGATAGCCATATGTCCAGTCCAGCTCGGGCATGTACTTGAAATTCATGCCGTAGATGCCGGCAACCGCCGTAGGCACGGCCAGGATAGCCGCCCAGGACGCCAGCTTCTTGGTGATGTCGGTCTGCTGCGCCTGGCCTATCATCAGCCCGGCCTCGAACGCGAACGCCAGTGCTTCGCGCAGGCTGTTCACCAGCTCGGTGACACGCATTACGCGATCGCCGACCTCGCCGAAATACGGACGCGCATCGGCGTCGACATGCTTCATTTCGACGCGAGCCAGCCGCCTGCAAATTTCGGCCATGGGCGCGATGGCATTGAAGATGCGCAACAGATCCCGCCGCTGCCGATAAAGCTTGCGCACATCGTGAGGATGAAATCCCCGCAATAAAAACTGATGCTCCACGCCTTCAACGCCGGTTTCCATGCGGCCCGTGGCTTCCAGATAGTGGTCCACCAGCAAGTCCAGCAAAGCCGACGCCACGTAGTCGCTGCCGCGCGCGAGAAAATCGGGAACGCCTTCCAGGTGATGGCGCAATTGCGCATGGCCGATAGTTGCGCCGCGCCGGACGGTGACCAGGAAATTGGTTCCGAGCAGCAACTGGGTTTCACCGAAAGCGGGCCGCAAATGCGCGACCTCGACGGTAATCGCCACGATTTGAGTCAACGCATCGTACTCGATGATTTTTGGGCGGCGATGCGGTTCGATGATCTCGTCGACCGCGCGGCGCGACCAACCCAATTGCTGGCCGATATTGCGGATGACGTCAGGCTGGGGTTCTTTAAGGCCTATCCACAACAAGCCGTCGCAACCGTCTTTGTAGCGGCCGATTTCTTCCAGCGGCACATCCTGTGCAGCCTGCCCGCGGCGATACAATACCGATGCGACGACGGGCGAAGCAAGTTCGGGCGGCGAGTCTGCGGGTATAGCTTCTTTCGAATCCGATGCTGCTGCTTGCGCCATAGCCCGTTATCCTCCGTGTTAAAAACGAGTATTGCAATCATAGGCGGAACGAATGGCGCGTATCCGCCGTTTGTTTATTTTGCTGCACTCGCTTCATGATATTGCACCGCGGCGCAATGCGATAGCCCGGACAGCCACACTCTTTAAAGGAAACCCAGCATGACGGATCGCCAGCTTGTCGTTTTAGCCTCATTGATCTTGCTCACCGGCGTTGCCGCGGGCGCCTTCGGGGCTCATGGCCTGAAACGCATCCTCACCCCCGACCTGCTGAACATATGGCAAACCGCCGTGCTGTACCAACTGGTGCACGGGCTGGGATTGCTTGCCCTTGCCGCCCTGAGCGCGCGATTCGGCTCGCCCTTGCTAAGCCTGGCCGCCGCAGTCATGTTTGCCGGCGTCGTCATCTTCAGCGGCAGCCTTTACATTCTGGCTATATCGGGCACCAAGTGGCTGGGCGCCATCACCCCAATAGGCGGGGCCGCCTTCATTGTTGCCTGGGCCATGGTAGCCTTGGCCGCTTATCGCGCCAACTGACTGCGCACAATTACCACAGGAACAGCCATGGCCACGTCCGCTGCGACTCAAGACCTTTCCGGCTTCATTGCCGGCCTGCCCAAGGCCGAACTGCATCTGCACATCGAAGGCACGCTTGAACCCGAGCTTATTTTTGCCCTGGCAAAGCGCAATGGCATTGCTCTGCCCTATCCATCCGAACAGGCCCTGCGCGAGGCGTATGCCTTTACCGACCTGCAGTCCTTTCTGGACCTGTACTACGCCGGCGCGGGCGTATTGATTACCGAACAAGACTTCTACGACATGACGGCCGCCTATCTGCAACGCGCTCATGCCGATGGTGTTTGCCATGCCGAAATCATGTTCGACCCGCAAACCCATACGGCGCGCGGCGTAGCCATTGAAACCGTATTCGCGGGCATAGCCCGTGCCCTGCGCGATGCGCGCAATGACACGGGCATCACTGGCTACCTGCTTATGAGTTTTTTGCGGCATTTGTCCGAACAGGACGCGTTCGACACGCTCCAGGCCGCCCTGCCGCTGCGTGCGCAATACGAGGACCTATGGCTGGGCATCGGCCTGGACTCGGCCGAGCGCGGCAATCCGCCGGAAAAATTCGCCCGTGTTTACCAACGCTGCCGCGAACTGGGGTTTCGCCTGGTTGCCCATGCGGGCGAAGAAGGCCCGCCCGCCTATGTGCGCGACGCACTGGACCTGCTGCATGCCGAACGCATCGACCATGGCGTGCGGGCCGAAGAAGATCCCGTTCTCATGCAGCGCCTGATTGCCGAGCAAACGCCGCTGACAGTATGCCCCTTGTCCAACCTCAAGTTGCGCGTGGTCGACGACCTTGGCCAACACAACCTGGCCCGCCTGCTGCGCAGCGGCGCCATGGTCACCGTCAATTCCGACGACCCGGCCTACTTCGGCGGATATGTTGGGCAAAACTATTTGGAATCGGCCCTGGCACTGGATTTGTCCCGGGCAGAGCTGGCTGCGATTGCGGGCAACAGCATTACCGCCTCTTTTTTGCCCGATGCAGAAAAGGACAAGCTACACGGCCAGTTGGCTTCTTATTTGGCCAACGCGGCGTAAGCCGCGGCCTAACAACAGGAATAAAAGCCCCTACGCTGCGCCGCTACCGCGGCTTGCTGCCCCCAAGGGAAACTTTTTGGCAACAAAAAAACCCACCGCAAGGTGGGTTTTTTTAAGCCATCACGTTATTAGATAACTTGGATGGATTTGGCTTGAGGACCTTTTTGGCCTTCCGAAGCGACGTAGGAAACGCGCTGGTTTTCTTCGAGCGACTTAAAGCCTGTACCGAGGATGTCGGTGTGGTGGGCGAAGAGGTCTTTGCCACCTGCTTCCGGCTTGATGAAGCCATAGCCCTTTTCGTTGTTAAACCATTTGACGATGCCAGTTTCTGTTTGCATTTTTTTGCAATCCTTCATAATTAAGAGCAACATGCTCTGTGGAACAGACTCTCAAGGAGAAGATAAGAGCAAAAAAGTACTGATTACTGGTACTGGCTTGTACATACATCGACAAACTTGAAAATCTGGTCATATATCATATGAAGTAATTTTAAAAAAGTCAATATAGTTACACGTATGCCGTCCAGACCGAAAAAACTGCCTAGAGAATTCTTTAACCGCGCAACTACCCTCGTCGCCCAAGAGCTGCTGGGCAAGCTGCTGATACACACAATAGAGGGTGAACAGCGCATAGGCCGCGTCGTCGAAGTCGAAGCCTATCTCGGCCCGGGCGACTTGGCCGCCCATACGGCCCGAGGGCTTACTCCGCGCACCCGCGCCATGTTCGGCCCGCCCGGACACGCCTATGTCTACCTGGTTTATGGCATGCATACCTGCATGAATGTGGTTACCGAGCCGGCCGGCACCGGCACAGCCGTCTTGCTGCGCGCCATTGAACCAGTCAAGAACCTATCGGACAAAACACGGGGGCCGGGGCTGCTGTGCCGGGCGCTGGGTGTCACCCTGCAGGACTACGGCCGCGATCTATGCAGCGACGACTTCCATTTTGCCGTCGACCCGGCAGCTGAACCGTTCAATATCGTCGAGCGTCCCCGTGTCGGCGTCGACTACGCAGGCGAAGAATGGGCAGCCAAGCCGCTGCGCTTCTATATAGAAGGCAATAAATACGTTTCCCGAAAATAGGCAAGGCCCGGCAAGCTTATAAACTGCCAGTAAACTGATAACGGCTGCCGGGGTACCACATGGTCGCCACCGAGGCCACCTGGTCCTGCGACAGGGTTTTCCGGTGCAGCACCAGGCACGGCCCCGCTGTCGGAATATGCAGCATCGCCGCAATATCTTCCGGGGCGTCGACGGCCTCGATACTGTACGAGACGCCTTGCAAGGGCGCCGCCACCATCAAATATTCATTCGGGGTCGATACCGAGAAATCGAGATCCATATAATCGGGCGCCACGGCCGGATTGACCCAGCGGTCTTCGACCTGGATGGGAAGCTTATTGTCGTAATGAACAATAATCGAATGAAACAGCTCTCCGCCCGCCTCCACCCCAAACTTCACGTTCAACGGATCCTGGGCCGGGCGGCGTTCCAGCAGGCGTAGCTTGCTGCTGTATTGATGCCCCCGCGCACGCACTTCGTCGGCAATGCTCTTGATGGCTATCAGGGTCGCCTGGTATTTTTGCTGGGCGACATAGGTTCCCGAGCCTTGAATCCGATTCAAGATCTGCTCGTCGGTCAGTTCGCGCACCGCCCGGTTGACCGTCATGCGCGACACGCCGAATTGCCTGGCCAGCATGGGCTCGGACGGGATCGCGTCGCCCTCCTTCCATTGGCCGGCCTGAATTTCGCCGAGCAGATAGTTTTTAATGCGCTGATAAAACGGAATATCAGTTTGTCCTGGTAGATCCAAAGTGCCTCCGCCCACGCCGCGCCCTGCGGCGCTGCAAAAAAAGAAAATATGCCTGCTGAACTGCTTGCCAGTATAAAAGCTCTTTGCTATAGTTGTATAGACAACTTGGACAAGCGATCAAAAATAAAAGCGTCGCAAAATCTGTTGTATGTCGGTACAACCATATTTTACGTGTCATGCGCGCTAGACCAGCCAGCTTGAACCACCGGCTAGTACAGAACGCCTGGCTTTTTCATGGCAAGGACGGAGACAAAAATGCAATTCAACCAAAAAAAGTTGGCGGCAGCGCTATTCGTATGCGGAATATTTTCCGCCAACTCGGCATTTGCCGACATCAAGATCGGCTTTAATGTGCCATTAACCGGCTTTGCCGCTTTCGACGGCAATTCGGCGCTGCAAGGCGCGAAACTGGCTGTAGCCGAAGCCAACGCCAAAGGCGGCATCAACGGCGAAAAAATCGACCTCATCGTCTACGACGACCAGGCATCAGCCAAAGAAGCCACACCGGTAGCCACCAAACTGGTCGAGAAAGACCAGGTCGTCGGCGCCGTATCGGGCTCTTATTCCGCCTCTACCCGCGCGGCCGCCGGCATCTTCCAAAGCGCCAAAGTACCCTACGTCGTGGCCTATGCCATCGACCCCAGCGTTACCCGCACTGGCGACTATATGTTCCGCGTCTCGTCCATGGGCGAAGTGCAAGGCCGGGGCGGCGCCAAGCTGGTCAGCAACCTGGGCAAGAAACGCGTCGTCCTGGTTACGCTCAAGAACGACTTCGGCCAAACGCTGGCAGCCGGCTTCAAAGACGCCGCGCCCAAGTTCGACCTGAACATCGTCAACGAGTACGAATACGGCATCCAGGAACGCCAGTTCGGCGCTCTCATTGCCAAGATCAAATCCGACAATCCCGAAGTCATCTACGCTTCCGGTTATTACTTCAACGCCGGGCCTCTGATTTCCCAGATGCGCGCCGCCGGCATTACCGTTCCCATCATCGGTCAGGAAGGCTATGACGGCGAAAAGTTCATCGAGATCGCCGGTCCCGCCGCCGAAGGCACGCTCATGACCACCTCGCTGGACCGCGACTCCGAAGTGCCGGTCACCAAGGACTACCTGGCTCAATTCCGCAAAGCAGCGGGCTATGGCGCCGACATGGTGGGGGCCTCGTCCTTTAGCGCGACCGCCATACTTATTGAAGGACTGCGCAAGACCGGGGGCAAAGGCGGAGCAGCGCTGCGCGACGCCATCGCCGCGGGTGCCTACGACATGCCCATCGGTCACCTGACCTTCAACGACCTGCACGAAGTCAATAAAGACATTCAGGTACAAATCGTCAAAGACAAGGCCTGGCACCGTCATTCGGTCATTCACGACCCGGTCCTGCTGGCTGCGCCCACCAAAGACAAAAAATAAATATGAACGTCGCCGCCCCTTGCCGACAACGGCCGGGGCGGCCAACGAATCAACCCCAACCAGCGCCGCACCGGTCCGGTTGGCTGTATATCTTGACCTTATTGGGAGCACACCCCATGCTCGCTAGCTTGAACCAACGCATCCGCGACAGCGTGACGCCCGAACAAATTACAGCATTCCGGCGCGACGGCGCCGTTTGCCTGCGCCAGTTGCTAAGCCCCGAAGAAGTCGAACTGCTTAAGTCCGGCATCGACTTCAATATTGCCCACCCCAGCCCGCGCGGTGCCGTGGCCAGCAAGGCCGACGACCCCGGCAGCTTCTTCCAGGACTTCTGCAACTGGCAAGAAATCGACGCCTACAAGCGCTTTATTTTCGAGTCGCCGGTGGGCACCGCGGCCGGCATGCTCATGGGCAGCCAAACCGCCAGGCTGTATCACGATCACCTGCTGGTCAAAGAGCCCAATACCCGGCAACGTACGCCATGGCACCAGGACCAGCCCTATTACAACGTAGACGGACGGCAAAACGTCAGCATGTGGATTTCGGTCGACCCGGTCGCCCGCGCATCCACGCTCGAATTCGTCGCCGGGTCGCACCTGGGCCCCTGGCTTATGCCCCGCTCCTTCAAGGAAAACCAGACCAAGTGGTTCCCTGAAGGTACGCTGGCCGACTTGCCCGACATTGAGGCGGCACGCCAGGACTACCCCATCATCGGTTGGGAAATCGAACCGGGCGACGTCGTCTGCTTTCATATGCTGACGCTGCATGGCGCCGGGGGAGTCGCCGAAGACCGCCGCCGGCGTGTTTTCTCTGTCCGCTTCCTGGGCGACGACATGCGCCATACGCCGCGCCAATGGAAGACATCGCCCGAGTTCCCTGGCCTCAAAGAGCGCCTCGCCGAAGGCGCCCCCATGGACGACCCCTTGTTCCCCGTGCTGTGGACGCAGCCTACTTAACCACCGGCCCAGGCCGCCGCCCGCGCATGAACACGCGGGTGGCGGCCCGCTGAAACCCGCAGTACCAAGTTAGGAGTACTTATGCTCTTTGTAGAGCTGATCGCGCAAGGCCTGGTGCAAGGCAGCATCTATGCGCTTATTGCACTGGGCCTGACCCTGGTGTATGGCCTGCTGCGTATTTTGCACGTCGCGCATGCCGCCTTCTTTACCCTGGGCGGCTATATAGGCGTCCTGGTCACCAACGCCACGGGCAGCCTGACGCTGGCATTTCTTACCGCCATGCTGTCGGCCGGGCTGATGGGCATTGCGATGTACCGCCTGTGCTACGAACCCATACTCAAACAACCGCCTTTTGTTGCGCTGATCGCTTCTATCGGCCTGTACATTGCGTTCGAAGAACTATTCCGCATTGTTTTCGGCGCCTCGGGTCTGTCATACCAATCGCCGCCCTTGCAAAAGCAAATCGAAGTCTTCGGCGGACTGACATTCTCGCAGGCCGAACTCATGGTCATGGGCGGCACGGTGGTCATCATCGGCATCCTGGGCTATCTGCAAAACCGCACGCGGGTGGGCGTGGCCTGCCAGGCCACTGTTTCCGATCCGCAGATGGCCGAATCCTTCGGCATCAAATTGCGCACGGTACGCGACCTGAACTTCTTCATCGGCTCGGCGCTGGCCGCCTTTGCCGGAGTCTGGGTGGCATTGCTGAACAACCTGGTGGAACCCACCATGGGCGCCGTGCCTTCCTACAAAGGACTGGCCATCATCGTCTTGGGCGGCATGGGCTCGGTGCGCGGCACCCTGTTGGCGGCGCTGACACTGGGCATCGTCGAATCGTTCGGCACCATTTACCTTAGCCAGTTCCTGGATCGCAATGCCATTGCCTTCGCGTTCCTGATCCTTGTCCTGATGTTCCGTCCGCAAGGGCTGTTCTCCAAACGCTGAAGGCGCACACGATGGCTTACGAAATTTCTCTTTTGACCGCCATGGGCATCAGCGTGCTGTTTGCCCTGTCGCTCAACCTCATTACCGGCCTGTGCGGGCAGATCAGCCTGGGGCACGCCGCGTTTCTTGGCGTGGGCGCCTACACCTCCGCCATGCTGTGCAAAGCCGGCATTCCTTTCTATGCCACGATGCCGCTGGCCATGCTGGCGGCGGGACTTGTCGGCGTCGTGGTCGGGCTGGCCAGCCTGCGCGTGCGCGACGACTTCCTGGCCATCACCACCATGGGGGTGGTGTTCCTGTTCGTCGGCATCGTGCGTCAGCAAGATTGGCTGGGCGGCGAACTGGGCATTTCCGCTATTCCCGGACCTGACTTGTCCAAGACCGGATTCATGTGGCTTACGCTGGCGCTAGCCGCCGCCACCGCGGCGCTGTGCGTCTATATCCGCAAATCCTGGATGGGCAAGGTCCTGAACGGCATTGCCGAAGACGAAGACACCATGCGGATCATGGGCATCGACGTGCCGCGCTACAAACTGGCCGCCTTTGCAATCGGCACGGCGCTGGCGGGACTGGCCGGCGCGCTTTACGGCCAGCACTTCAAGTATGTCGGCCCCGACAGCTTCGGCTTCATCGAATCGATCAGCGTTCTTTCCATGGTGGTATTCGGAGGCATCGGCTCCGTGCCCGGCGTCATCTTCGGCGCGGCCTTGCTGTCGGCCTTGCCGGCCTGGTTCCAGGTCATCGGCGATTACAAGCTGCTGGTCTACGGCGGCCTGCTGTTTCTGATGATGCGCTTCTCGCCCACCGGCGTGGCCGGCATCGTAAGGCGCGCGCTGAAACGCGGCGCCAATGCCAAGGGCTCCAAGCCTGCCATTACCGGAGCCAAGCCATGAACGCCGCAACTCCAGCACTTTTGCAAGTGTCCAATATGGTCGTGCGCTTCGGCGGACTGAGCGCGGTTGCAGACGTCTCGTTCGATGTCATCCCCGGCGAGCTGCTGGGCCTGATCGGCCCGAACGGCGCCGGCAAGACCACGCTGATGCGCTCCATTACCGGCGTCGTGCGTCCTACTTCAGGCGACGTGCAGCTGAATGGCGAAAGCCTGAACGGCATGCCCATTCATAAACGAATCCGCAAAGGCCTGGCGCTGTCGCAACAACTGGTCAAGCCATTTCGCGGCATATCGGTACTGGACAACGTCACGCTGGCTGCCGGCGCCGAACGCACAGGCTCGGCGCTTAAAGCCCTGCTGCATTTATCCCAGACCACTGAAAACGAAATCGGGCGCGAAGCGCTGGCCAGGGTCGGCATCGCCGACTATGCCCACCAGATGCCCGGCATCCAGCCGCTGGGGGTGCTAAAACGCCTGGAAGTGGCCCGCGCGCTGGCGCTCAAACCCAAGCTGCTGCTGCTGGACGAACCCCTTGCCGGGCTGAACTCCAAAGAAGCCCACGCGCTGGCAAGCACCATTGCCGAGATCAACCGGCAAGGCATGACCATCGTCCTGATCGAACACAACCTGGGCGAAGTCATGCGTATTTGCCAGCGCCTGGTGGTGCTGGACAACGGCCGCAAGATTGCCAGCGGCACACCCCGCGAAGTCATGGACCAGCCCGCCGTGCGCGCCGCCTATCTGGGCGGCGACACCATCGCCGAAACAGGCGTCTCCGCCGCTACAGGAGCAGCCCATGCTTGAGCTAAAAAACCTATCTTGCGGCTACGGCGCCTTCCAGGCCGTTGGCGGCCTCTCGCTTACTTTGCGGACTGGCACCATCACTGGCTTGCTGGGCGCCAACGGCGCGGGGAAATCCTCCACGCTGATGTGCATCGCCGGACACGTAGCCCTGCAGCAAGGACAGATTCTGCTTGAGGGCCAGGATATCGGCGCCATCCCGCCTCATGAACGGGTGCGGCGCGGCCTGGCGATATCGCCCGAAGGCCGGCGCCTGTTCAAGGATCTTAGCGTCGAGGACAACTTGCGCGTGGGCGGGCTGATCCGGCCCGCGGCCGAGTTCAAGCATGACCGCGATTACGTGCTGACCCTGTTCCCCCGGCTGGGAGAAAGGCTGAACTCCCTGGCTTCCAACCTGTCCGGCGGTGAGCAGCAAATGCTGGCGATCGGCCGCGCCCTCATGACACGCCCCAAGCTCATCATGATCGACGAACTCTCGCTGGGGCTGATGCCGAAGATCATCGACCTGTGCTATCGCGCGCTGCAGCAGTTGCGGCAGGACGGCATGACCATCCTGCTGGTCGAACAGAACACCGACCGCGCACTGGCCGTGGCCGACGATATCTGCGTACTGGAATCCGGCAGCACCGTCTGGCAGGGAAGCGCCGCCGCGGCTGCCCAGGACCCTGCCCTGACCGCGGCATACCTGGGCCTGCATTGACGACCTGCCGCCCCCTGATAACCCGCTGTATTGCGACACCCAATTTCTGAAGGAAAGCACCATGGACACACACGCCGACAACACACGCCTGACCGACGATCCCCGCTACGACGCAAGCCGCAGCATCCGCGCGCCGCGCGGCAGCCAGCTAAGCTGCAAAAGCTGGGTGACCGAGGCGGCTTACCGCATGATCCAGAACAACCTGGACGCCGAAGTGGCCGAAAACCCGAAGCATCTGGTAGTCTACGGCGGCATCGGCCGCGCCGCGCGCGACTGGGCCTGCTACGACCAGATCCTGGCCTCCCTGAAAGAGCTCAACGACGACGAGTCCTTGCTGATCCAGTCCGGCAAGCCGGTCGGTGTATTCAAGACCCACCCCGACGCTCCCCGCGTCCTGATCGCCAATTCCAACCTGGTGCCTAAATGGGCCAATTGGGAACATTTCAACGAGCTCGACCGCAAGGGCCTGTTCATGTACGGCCAGATGACGGCCGGCAGCTGGATCTACATAGGCAGCCAGGGCATTATCCAGGGTACTTACGAAACCTTTGTCGAAGCCGGCCGCCAGCACTTCAACGGCGATTGGGCCGGACGCTGGATCGTCACCGCCGGGCTGGGCGGCATGGGCGGCGCCCAGCCCCTGGCCGCCACGCTGGCCGGAGCCGTTTCGCTGAACATAGAATGCCAGCAAAGCAGCATCGATTTTCGCCTGCGCACCCGCTATGTCGACAAACAAGCCAAAGACCTGGACGAAGCCTTGGCCATGGTCCAGCATCACTGCGAACGCAAAGAGGCGGTATCGATTGCCCTGCTGGGCAACGCCGCCGAGATCCTGCCCGAACTGGCCAGGCGCGCCAAGGCCGGCGGCGTAAAGCCGGACCTGGTCACCGACCAGACATCGGCCCATGATCTGGTCAACGGCTATCTGCCCATAGGCTGGAATGTGGACCAATGGAAAGCCGCACAGCAAGATGAAAGCCAGCACGCCAGGCTGGTGGCCGATGCAACCAAGTCCTGCGCCGTGCATGTGCAAGCCATGCTCGATTTCCACGCCATGGGCATTCCCACCGTGGACTACGGCAACAACATCCGCCAGGTGGCATTCGATGGCGGCGTCAAGAACGCCTTCGACTTCCCCGGCTTCGTACCCGCTTATATCCGCCCCCTGTTCTGCGACGGCAAAGGGCCTTTCCGCTGGGTGGCCTTGTCGGGCGACCCCGAAGACATCTACAAGACCGACGCCAAGATCAAAGAGCTGTTCCCCGACAACAAGCCGGTCCATCACTGGCTCGACATGGCGCGCGAACGCATTGCGTTCCAGGGCTTGCCGGCGCGCATCTGCTGGCTGGGCTTGGGTGAACGCCATATCGCGGGCCTGGCCTTCAACGAAATGGTCAAGAGCGGCGAACTGAAAGCCCCTATCGTCATCGGCCGTGATCACCTGGATACCGGATCGGTCGCCAGCCCCAACCGCGAAACCGAAGCCATGAAAGACGGCACCGATGCCGTGTCCGACTGGCCTTTGCTCAATGCACTGCTCAATACCGCGGGCGGCGCCAGCTGGGTCTCGCTGCACCATGGCGGCGGCGTCGGCATGGGCTATTCCCAGCATGCCGGCATGGTCATCGTGGCCGACGGCAGCGACCAGGCCGCAACGCGGCTGGGCCGGGTACTGGTCAACGACTGCGCCTCGGGCGTCATGCGCCATGCCGATGCCGGTTACGAAAGCGCGATAGCCTGCGCCAAGCATCACGGGCTAAAATTGCCCATGATCAAGTAAACAGGAGCTCCTTATGCGCTACGCCCCCGATATGGCCCGCTGGCATGGACGCAGCGACACGGAAGAGGGACTTCTGGGCAGACGTTGGCACGAGGTCATCCAGCCGCTGAACGCCGACACCGCCACGGGCGTGGCGTTTGTAGGCTTCGCCTCGGACGCCGGCGTGGCTCGCAATCATGGCCGCATAGGCGCACGCAACGGCCCCGCCACGCTGCGCGCCATGCTTAGCAATATGCCTGTGCGCCATGCCGCTATATCCATGACGGACGCCGGCGACGTCATTTGCGAACCCGACGACAACGGAGACGGCCTGGAGGCCGCGCAAAACGAGCTCTCCACCGCGCTGGCCGAACTGCTGCAGCGGCAATTGCTGCCCATCGTCCTGGGCGGCGGCCACGAAATGGCTTTCGGTTCGTTCGGCGGACTGGCGCGCTTCCTGGCCCAGCACGAACCGGACACCGTCCCGCGCATCGGCATCGTCAACCTGGACGCGCATTTCGATCTGCGCCAGGGCGACCAGGCCAGTTCGGGCACCCCGTTTCGCCAAATAGCCGAGGACTGCCAGGCACGGGGCTGGCCGTTCAACTACTGTTGCCTGGGCGTCAGCGCCTTCTCCAACACCGAAGCGCTGTTTGATCGCGCCAGCAAACTGGGCGTACGCTGGCGGCTGGACGACGAAATGGACTTGACGCAACGCGAAGCCAGCCTGGACACGCTGCGCGACTTTCTGGCGGGCGTCGACCATGTCTATTTCACTATTTGCCTGGACGTCCTGCCCGCAGCCATCGCTCCCGGCGTCAGCGCGCCGGCGGCGCGCGGCGTGGGACTGGAGGTCATTGAGCCTTTGCTCGACCTGGTCTCTGCCAGCGGCAAGTTGCGTTTGGCGGACGTTGCCGAACTGAACCCCGCCCACGACATCGACAATCGCACTGCACGCGTCGCCGCGCGCCTGATAGCCAGGCTGGTCGAACGCAGCGGCGCCGCCGACGATTCCAGCAAAACGCCCTGAAGGCTGCGCTGGCCCTGGCCCACCAAGGAAAACCCAATGCCCTCTCATAAAAACCCGCGTTGGGACGCGCTCTGGCAAAACGTCCATCTGGCCGCCATGAACGGCGGCGCTTACGGCGAAGTACCCGATGGCGCCATTGCCGTCAAAGACGGACGCATCGCCTGGGTGGGCCGCCGCGCGGACCTGCCCGCGGACTACCACGCCAATCTGGAACACGATGCCGGCGGCCTGTGGCTGACCCCGGGCCTGATCGACTGCCATACGCATATCGTCTACGCCGGCAACCGCAGCGACGAATTCGAAGCACGGCTGAACGGCGTGGCCTACGAAGAGATCGCACGCAATGGCGGCGGCATTGTCTCGACCGTACGCGCCACGCGGGCCGCCTCGGACGACGCCTTGTTCCAGGCCAGCCTGCCGCGTGTATGCACCCTGCTGGCCGAAGGCGTCACCACTCTGGAAATCAAATCCGGCTACGGACTGGACCTGGAATCCGAAACCAAAATGCTGCGTGTTGCGCGCCGCATCGGAGCAAGCCTGCCTGTACGGGTCAAGACCACCTTCCTGGGCGCGCACGCGCTGCCGCCCGAATATGCCGGCCAAGCCGATGCCTATATAGACGCCGTGTGCAATGACATGCTGCCGGCGCTGCATGAGCTCAAGCTGGTTGATGCCGTCGATGCCTTCTGCGAAAACATCGGCTTTTCTCCGGCCCAGACTGAATGCGTTTTCCAGGCGGCGCACCGGCACGGCCTGCCGGTAAAACTGCATGCGGAACAGCTCTCGGACCAGAACGGCGCCGCGCTCACCGCGCAATATAAAGGTCTATCGGCCGACCATCTGGAACACTTGTCCAGCCATGGCATTGCCGCCATGGCGGCTGCCGGAACCGTCGCCGTGCTGTTGCCGGGCGCCTTCTATTTCCTGCGCGAAACCAAATTGCCGCCCATCCAGGCCTTGCGCGACGCGGGCGTGCCGATAGCCATTTCCACCGACAGCAACCCCGGCACCTCGCCCATGACTTCGCTGCTTCTGGCCATGAATATGGCCTGCACGCTGTTTCGCATGACGCCGCAAGAAGCCCTGGCAGGCGCCACCCTCCATGCCGCGCGCGCCCTTGGCATGGCCGACTCGCTGGGCAGCCTGTCCGTCGGGAAAGTCGCCGATTTCGCACTTTGGGAAATCGACCGGCCAGGGGACCTGGCCTATGCCATAGGCAGCAACCCATGCCGCCATATCGTCAACGCCGGCGTGCAGCGCGCCCCGCTGGTTGCGGCTGCAAGCCCTGGCTCGTAAGACTGGGGCAGGCAAGTCGCCCGCCTTCTGGCTTGATTGCGAGGCCCAAGCGGCACACAGCAACTAAAACCAATTCAGTTGCGCTTCACGGCGGCGGCGGGAATCAGTCTCGTCCCGCTTCGACGATGGCCTGCGCCAGGCGCTGGGGGTTGCTGAACCAGGTCTCGTGGCTGCCCGGGCATTCGACCAGGCGAAACAAGCCCAGTCTTTCGGACAGGCGCGGATGCCAGGGCAAGCCGTGCGGCAGCGCGATGTCTTGCTGGCAATTGACATAGGACTTGCCGATACTCAGCTCGGCCAGCGGCTTTTTCAGCGAGATTGGATCGATGAATGTATGGTACGGATGGGGGTTAAGCGTGGCATAGCTTGACTGCGCCAACGCCAGGTCCGCATCGTTGATGAAAGCCTCGCGCCAGACCTCGAATGGCAGCGTCACCGCATTGTTCTGGGCGATGGCGATCGAATCGAACAGCGTCACATAATGAGGCGGCACCATGTCGTTCAGGCATTGGCCGTCCAGCGGCACGAACGCGTTCACATAAACCAGCCGCTTGAGGCGGGGCAGGATGCGATCGGCCACGCCCGAAATGACCATCCCGCCGTAGCTATGCCCGACCAGGCGCACATTGCTCAAATCATTCGACTCTATATAAGCAACAGCGCTGGCAATAGCTTCTTCAAGGCCGCTGGTGTTGCGATCGTCGCCCTCGCGATTGCCCGCGATCGTGGGGCAATGCACTGTGTGGCCCGCCGAGCGTATGTGCTCGGCCACCGCTTCCATTTCGGCACCGGTATGCCAGGCACCATGCACGATCACGTAGGTATCAGCCATTAACTGCTCCTTTAAAGGAATAACGTCGAAAATTTCGACCTGAAGCAGTTTATAGTCAAACGCAGCCAGCCCGAACAGGGCTAACCCTTACCGGAAGCATCTTCAACGTAACAGCACCAGGCGGGGAATCGCCTGTGCATCGCAACATAGCACTGCGTTTTGTTCGTATTGCTGCCCCAGCGCACAGGCTTGCCGCAGATCCAGACCCAAGACCAAAAAGCTCGGCTCCGCCGGCCAGGATCCCGACGGATGCGCGCCTTCTCCCGAATAGTACACACAGCCGCGCGCTTGCAAATCGGCCGACAATTGTTGCTGGCGGCGGACATTGAGCGCTGCGTCCACCAACTGGCTGTATGGATTGCAAGCAGTCAAGAAGCTGCTGCATGCAACGCCATGGCGCGCATGCAGACTGGCCAAAGGCGCACTGAAACAGTCGATCAGCAAAACAAAAGGAGGATCCGCCAGGACCCGGTATTCGGTCTCAAGATAGGCTTGCAATACCTGCGCGGCAATGCCGCTGGAAGATAAGGGCGTGGAGTTGGCCATGTACGTTGCCATCCAGAACGGCTCTCAGGAATCTGTTATAAAAATGACTTTAGCATCTTCTATATAGGCCTCAAAAAATGTCCATCCAAACGTTCAGCCGATGTGGCGTAGCACTGCTCCTGGCCGCGATTGCTTCTGGATGCTCTTTGATGGGAAAGAGTTCAGAGCGCAGCAGCGACTGCACCTGGAACCGCAGCAGCTGCCTTTACGAAGGAAAGTACGAGGCGGGCGAAGAAGGCTACGCCGAACAGGAAGCCAAGCGCCTGAACCAGGCGCAGTCGGCAAAGCTGCGACGCGGCTCCTGGTAACATGTAAGTAGGCGGGACACACAAAGAAAAACCGCCTAGAGAGTTGGAGCTCTAGGCGGTTCTAACTAGCTGATAAGGCTAGGGTAATTCTGGCGCGGCTGGCAGGATTCGAACCCACGACCCCTTGGTTCGTAGCCAAGTACTCTATCCAACTGAGCTACAGCCGCTGTAAAGAGGCATAACTATAACACAAGTTTTTTCGCCTGTCTTTTGTTGCGGCAGGCCATGGCAGGAAATCCACATGCAAACCACGCTTACCGCTTTTTCCTATGACTATTCCCGGGTCGAGGCCGCTGTTTTCGACCATGTCCCGCAATGGCGCAAACATGGGTTCGATGCCATCGTTGCCATTGCGCGCGGAGGCCTGGCGCCCGCGGTCATGGCGTCCACCGCGCTAAGCCTGCCGTTGTTTGCCCTATCCTACCAGCGCGCAGCGCGGCAGGTTTCATGGTTCACGGCGCAAGCGCCGGCCAAGGGCGCGCGCATCCTGCTGGTGGAAGACATTGCCGGGCGCGGAACCACGCTGGTCGACTGCCATAAGTTCCTGGCCGCGCAAGGATATGAAACCCGCACATTTACACTGGCCTACGACGCCGAGTCGCGCATGCAGCCCGATTACGGCGTGAAACTTCCGCCCGGCATGCGCGCTTGGTTTCCATGGGAACGCGAGTCCATTACCCCGGCCTTTGCGGCCACCGGCAATCAGCCACTGCAGCCTGAACACGAATATGCCTCGTGGGCAATAGACCTTGACGGCATCTTGCTGGCCGACCTGCCGCCCCATCTCTATGACAGCAATCTGGCCGGCACGCTGGCTCAGCGGGACGGCCTGCCGCCCAGTAAAGTATTGCCCAGCATGGATCTAAGCGCACTGACCATCATTACCGGGCGCCCCGAACAAGACCGCAGCCGTACCCAGGCCTGGCTTGATCGCCATGGTTTTCGTGGCGAACTGGTCATGCGCGACGAATCTCTTCATACCGCCGCGCAAACGGCCCGGCACAAAGCCATGGCCATCCTGGCCCGCAACCATACTCACTTCATCGAAAGCGAAGCCGCCCAGGCGCTGGAAATAGCCCGGCAAGCTCCGGTGGCCCGTATTTTCTGGTGGAATGGCACAACGGCTCTATCGGTTTACGCCGGAGATGCGCCGCAGCTGTGCCTGGTTCAGGAAACGCTGAAATCCGCGGACGGAATGCATGCTCCGCCCGAGAGCCTGGCAGTCTGAATCCGGCCGGCTTTTCAATTACCATTCCAAAAAGTCCGATTTCCAATTCTCGTTGCGAACCAAGGCGTGCATAATGCATGGCGGCATGGCATAGTCATGCGCTTAGCCCAATTCCAGCCAGGAGAACTCTTTGACCCAACTTTCAAAAATTACCTGCATCGAAGACTTTCGTGTTCTGGCCAAGCGGCGCATACCTAAAATGTTCTACGACTACGCCGACTCGGGCGCCTGGACCGAAAGCACGTACCGTTCCAACGAAAGCGACTTTCAAAAACTCAAGTTCCGCCAGCGCGTTGCGGTAAACATAGAAACACGCAGCTTGAACAGCACCATGGCGGGCCTTGACGTGGCCATGCCCGTTGCCATCGCGCCCACGGGGCTTACAGGAATGATGCACGCCGACGGCGAAATCCTGGGTGCCCGGGCCGCTGAAAAATTCGGCGTGCCGTTTACGCTATCCACCATGAGCATCTGCTCTATTGAAGACATAGCGGCCCATACGGCGCGGCCGTTCTGGTTTCAGTTGTATGTCATGCGCGACAAAGATTTCATGGAACGCCTGATCAACCGCGCCAAGGCAGCCAATTGTTCGGCGCTGGTCGTTACGCTGGACCTACAGGTTATGGGCCAGCGCAACAAAGACATCAAGAACGGCCTGTCGACGCCCCCCAAGCCTACGCTGGTCAATCTGCTCAATCTATTGACCAAGCCGGCTTGGTGTCTGGGCATGGCCGGCAGCCCTCGCCGCAGTTTCGGCAACATCGTCGGCCATGCCAAGAATGTCAGCGACACGTCATCCCTGGCGGCCTGGACCAACGAGCAATTCGACCCATGCCTAAGCTGGGAAGACATTGCCTGGATCAAGAAAACCTGGGGCGGAAAACTGATTCTGAAAGGCATCATGGACGCCGAAGACGCCCGCTACGCGGCCGATACCGGCGCCGATGCCATCATCGTCTCCAACCATGGCGGCCGCCAGCTTGATGGCGCGCCCTCTTCTATTTCCGCGCTGCCCCACATTGTGCAAGCCGTCGGCAACGACATCGAAGTCTGGATGGACGGCGGAGTTCGCTCCGGCCAGGATGTATTACGCGCCCTGGCCCTGGGCGCCAAGGGCACCCTGATAGGCCGCTCATTCCTGTACGCGCTGGGCGCCTTCGGCGAAGCGGGCGTTACGCGCGCGCTGGAAATCATTGCCAAAGAGCTGGACGTCAGCATGGCGTTTTGCGGGCGCACGGCCGTCAAGGACGTCGACCGTTCCATCCTGATCGAGCCAGGGCTGTTCGATTAAGACCGCAGTTCGCCGCGCACTCGGCTACCCGCCTGGGTAGCCGGCGGCCCAAAGCTGCTATTTGGGCTGCATCATCTTTTTTATTTCCTGCATATTCTGCGTTGCGCGCTGCGTGATGCTGGCCATGGCGTCGGCCTGCGATTTGCGGGCAATCTCGGCCAGTTCCTTCATGTCGGCCAGCGTTTTTTCGCAGGCATGGCGCGCCAGCTCGGCTTGCTTGGCCGGGTCCGCGCCCATGCTGCCGGCAGCGGTCTTGATGCCTTCCATCGCCTGTTGAAGCATCTCGGCCTGCTTGCTTGCCAGCGCCTGCATACCTTCGTAGGCGGTCTTGTTGGCTTCCACCAAAGCGTCTATGTCCTTGCGCCGCGCATCGGCAAGCGCCGACATATCGACACCAGGCACTTTGAACTGCTCGAACATCTTCGTCAGCTCGCTGAACGGATTCGGACCAGTTTCGCTTTTCGTGCTTTTCGACATGTTATGTCTCCTTTAGGATATGCAAACCACATAGAACACCAAAGACTACATTAAGACGAAATACGACCCGGCATGATGCTGCAGCAGGCCAGCGCTGCAAGGCCCGCCCGGACGTGCCAAGTATCTTCGCCGCTGCCGCGCGCTTCAAGCAGCGCTGGCGGCCAGTACGGTTCCCGACACTTCTCCCAACCCGATGCGCACCGCGCCGTCGCCTTCGCACCAACCGCGCAGCGTCAGCGTGTCGCCGTCCTCCAGAAACGTGCGCCGTTCGCCGTTGCCCAGGATAATCGGGTTTTTACCGCCCAGGCTCAGCTCCAGCAACGAGCCTGCCTCGCCCGGATTCGGGCCCGACAACGTCCCCGACCCCAGCAAATCGCCCGGCTCCAGATTGCAGCCATTGACCGTATGGTGCGCCACCAACTGCGCCGCCGTCCAGTAAGCGGCCTGCGCCGTGTTGCCGCGCGTCAACCGCTCGGGGCCCAGGCCCGCCTGGCGCATCTTGGCCGTATGCAACCATACCTCCAGCGTAATGTTCAACGCGCCTTGCTGGCGATTGAGCGGATCGTCCAGGTACGGCAGCGGCTGCGGGTCGTGCGCCGGGCGCTCGAATTTGGCCCGAAACGGCGCCAGCGCCTCCATGGTAACGATCCAGGGCGACAGGCTGGTGGCGAAGTTCTTCGACAAAAAGGGCCCCAGCGGCTGGTATTCCCAGGCCTGGATATCGCGCGCCGACCAGTCGTTCAGCAGTGTCACGCCAAACAAGTGCTGTTCGGCCTGGCCAATGGCAATGGGTTCGCCCAGCTCGTTGCCGCGCCCAATCAAATAGCCCAGTTCGAGCTCGTAATCCAGGCGCTGGCAGGGCCCCACGCTGGGCGCCTGGGCGTCAGGCGCCTTGGTCTGCCCCATAGGGCGCTTGAAGCGCTGGCCGCTGGCCTTGATGGACGACACCCGCCCGTGATAGCCGATAGGCACCCATTTGTAATTGGGCATCAGCGGGTTGTCGGGGCGAAACAGCGAACCCACCGTCGTCGCGTGATAGATGCCGGTGTAAAAATCGGTATAGCCATTGATCCGGCATGGCAGCCCCATTTCGACCGCCGCTTGCGGCATCAAGGCGTCGGTCCAGGCCGCCTGCATGGCACTGCCCTGGGCCAGGCCCTGGGAAATGGCCGAACGCAAGGCCGAACGCTGGGCAGGGCTGGCGTTCATCAAGGCATTCATGTCGTCGGTATCGATCAGACCCGTTGCCCTAAGGTCGAGCACCTGGTCGCCAATGGCCACCCCGATACGCAGGGCCTCGGTGCTGCCCGCCTGGCGAAAGCGCCCGAAAGGCAGATTCTGAATGGGGAAGTCGCCATCGGCCTGGTTGGCCGAAGCCACCCAGCTGCGCAACTGGGGGGCGTGGGTTTCGTTGATAGCGTTCATGCTTTGAAGTGATCCTGAAGGCCGGCCCAGCAGTCGGCGTAGTCGACGTCCCGCAAGGGACTTTTCAGCGCAAAGGTCGTGGGTATGAATCGATAACGGCTCTCGAACATGAAAGCCAGGGTGTTGTCCAGTTTTTGCGGCGCAAGCTTGGCGCTGGTGGCCTTGGCATAGGACTCTTCGTCCGGGCCATGCGGCACCATGCTGTTGTGCAGGCTGGCCCCGCCCGGCTTGAAGCCACCGGGCTTGGCATCGTATTCGCCATACACCAGCCCCATGAACTCGCTCATGAAGTTGCGGTGATACCAGGGCGGGCGGAAGGTGTCTTCCATGACCAGCCAACGCGGCGGGAAGATCACGAAGTCGCAATTGGCCGTGCCATGCGTATCGCTGGGCGACGTCAACACCGTAAAGATGGACGGGTCGGGATGGTCGTAGCTGATGGACCCGATCGTCATGAAATGGGCCGTGTCGTACTTGACCGGCGTCAGATTGCCATGCCAGGCCACCACATTGAAGGGCGAGCTTTTAAGCGGCGCATGCCAGAAGCGGCCGGCATACTTCTTGACCAGCTCATAGCCTTCGCCGGCCTCTTCAAACGCCGCCACCGGCGCCAGGAAGTCTCGCGCATTGGCCAAGCCGTTGGACCCTATCGGCCCCAATTCCGGCAAACGCAAATGCGCCCCGTAGTTCTCGCAAATATAACCGCGCGCCGGCCCATGGCTCTCGTCAAGCAAGGCTACCTTGAACACCACGCCGCGCGGAATCACCGCGATCTCGCGCGGCTGAACCTCAAGCACGCCCATCTCGGTGGTAATCCGCAAACCGCCCTGCTGCGGCACGATCAGCATCTCGCCGTCGGCATTGACAAAAGCACGCCGCCGCATCGAGCGCCCGGCAATATAAACGTGCGCCGCAACGCCATATTGCGCATCGGCGCCGCCATTGGCCGCGACGGTGCGCATTCCGTCGATAAAATCGACCTCGGGGTTGTCGATGGTTAACGGCGCCCAGCGCATGGGCTCGGGCGCCAGCTCTATAGTGGGGTCGCCACCGGTAGTCCAGTGCGGTTGGGAATAATGCTGATAGCGGCCCGCCACCACCGATGGCTGGCGCCGGTACAGCCAGGAGCGCCGGTTATCATGGCGCGGCGCGGTAAACGCCGTGCCCGACAGCAGCTCGGCATACAAGCCCAGGGAAACATTCTGCGGGCTATTGCGCCCCTGCGGCAAAGCGCCCGCCACGGCTTCAGTGGCAAACTCGTTGCCAAAACCGCTTTGGTAGCGCAACACAACGCCTTGTGACTGATCAGTAGTCCCGGCACCAGTACCGGGGTCGCGTTCTTGCGTCATACTTCAACTCCATGAAGTCAGATATAGGCAAAGGTTACTTCAGAACACCGCCTTCGCAAAGAAATTCCCAATGCCCGGTGAGTTTAGACGAAACACACACTACTCCAGCAAATCATATAGCGCTGAATGCGGGAACCTTGCCAACTCTGTCGCGATTTAGGCCGCAGTCAATCTACTTGTGGCGGCGCTCGAGCGCCGCCACAGGCGCTGGCCCGCTCAAAAAGATGCCAAGCTCGTACACCAGACGCACGAGCTCAGCATAAATTTTTTCGCAATGGCACAATTGCATGACTTCTCGCGCAAACATAGTAACTCTTAGCCGACGTTAAGCCCCCTGAGAGGCAATTCGGCCAACGAAAATGGAAGCGTCACAATGAAATTAACATTCGAACCTATCGGCTTCGTCCGAGGCGGGCGGGAACAAGCAACCAAAGACCACTGGGCCGATAACCGATGCGTCCTTTCCTTGGACCCCGGCCGCTTTACACCCGATGCCCTGCAAGGCATCGAAGCGCTCTCGCACATCGAAGTTGTGTTTTATTTCCATATAGACGACGATGAACCATGCGAACTGGGCGCGCGCCATCCGCGCAATCGCACTGACTGGCCCAAGGTAGGAATTTTCGCCCAGCACGGACGCATGCGGCCAAATCGTATCGGCGTTTCAGTTTGCAACGTCATTGGCCAGAACGGGCTCGACATAGAAGTACAAGGCCTGGACGCCGTGGACGGCACGCCGATTCTCGATATCAAACCAGTCTGGTCCGGCTATTTGCCGCGCGGAGAATTGCGCGAACCGGGCTGGGCGCACGAAATCATGAAAAACTATTGGTAATGGGTAATTAGAACAACCACAAAAGCGGCGTCAAGCCGGTTTACGCCAACACTCTTCATCCCGGGGAAAGCCGCCCTCACCATATGAAACATTTCCAGAGTGTTTAAAACGAATTAATGTTTGTGAATTCACGCAAACGGACATAACGTCTATATGTTGTTAACACGTTCAAGGAATGCATCATGTCGACTTCAACGCTCAAAAAAATGATCGTGACCGGTGGCGCTGCGCTGCTATTAGCCAGCGGCGCGATGTCCTATGCGGCGGAAGGCCGTGCCTTCCTGATCGCACCCACGGATGGCGCCACCGTGTCCAGTCCCTTCGCCGTGAAATTCGGCGTCGAAGGCAAAACCGTGGCCCCGGCGGGGGATCAGACACCCAACTCGGGACACAATCACTTGATCATTGACGGCGGCTCGGTTCCAGCTGGGCAAGTTATTCCCGCCGACAGCACCCACCTGCACTTCGGCAAAGGCCAGACCGAAACTGAATTGACCTTGCCCAAGGGAAAACACACATTGACCACGCAGTTCGCCGACTACAGTCACAAATCATTCGGCCCTGAATGGAGCCAGACCATCACGATTACCGTGCAGTAAAGGAATTCGGAAAGAGGACTCAATTCGCAACGCTGAAAACAGCGTTGCGGGCGGCCGTTACAGGCTACGTCGATCGTTCTGTCAGCGATTCCTTCCAATCGCCCGCATAACCAAAGTGCGGAGCCTCAATCTGGTCTGTCATCCAAAAATCAGTAAATGGGGCGATATTTGGTTCGCAATGCCAGTAGGCAGTGCCGTTAGCGTCTATTGCCCACCACCTTGCCAGCGTTGGGGCTTGTTTCCAATCAACCAAATCGTATGCCATGGCAGCCTCCGGTTGTTGTGGCTCAGAGGCTAATTATGTCCGGATTCTGTGGTCGTGGCACGCCCAAGAGAAAAAGAAATGAAACTATTAAACGTCGCGTAGCCGCCATGGAGGCACGCTTGAAGCGCCCCCATGGCTCGGGCCGGGAAAACGACGAAGGCAGAAGATACTGGAAGTTGCAAGATCAACCCCATTAGTAATCCGCGACATGACGTGCACAACGTCAAACTCCGTCATTCCGGTATCACAGAAAGCGGTTTACTCGCTAACAACAACCTGCTCAGCGACGGCCTTTTTGACTGCAACCTTCTTTACCGCAACTTTCTTTACCGCTGCTTTCTTGGCAACAGCTTTCTTGGCAGGCACTTTTTTAACCGCTGCCTTTTTGACAGGGGCCTTCGTTGCAATAGCTTTTTTGGCAGGAGCTTTCGTCGCGATGGTTTTCTTGACGGCAGCTTTCTTAGCTGCGGCCTTCTTGCCGGGTGCCGCTTTAAGCGCATTGGCGTAGTCAATGAACGCCTGCCAGGAAATCTGGACGCCATTGCCTGCTCGTGTGCGTCCATCGCACCATTCAACGCGAGTCTTGTTGACAACCAAACTACCAAGATGCTTGCCGACGTTGCTATGAATTTGAAGCTCCATACCGCTGTTCTTCAATTCGATCTCAGCATTAAGCTCTTTAACTTTTACTTTCAAAATCTACCTCTTAGGTTTTTATCAACAAGGACGAAAAGTACTGCAGCCAACTTTTAAAATAGTCAAGAGCCGTCGCAGCAAGTTCGAAGTACGAAATCGCAAAAAAAAAGGCTCTTCATCATAAAGGGGGGACGATCAGCATTCATTAAACTTGTTTTTGCGAAGAACGAGCTTAATGGAGCGAATGCCGATGTCCCCAGTTGATTTTATCTTAGGATTAAAAGATGTCGTGATTGAGCGCGTGGAGCGGCGCCGAGATATTCATGTTTGGGCCAAGCCCGCGCAGCGCCCGGCCTGCATGCACTGCCAACAAGCGCCGGTGCGGATAAAAGCCACGCACCAGCGTACCGTCAAGCATACCCGCCAGGGTAATCAGCTCATGGTGGTGCATTTGAGCGTGCCCAAGTATCACTGTCCTGGCTGCAATCGGTATTTCCGACACCGGTTTGCCGACATTCGACCGCGACTTCGCGCCACCGAGGCGTATCGGCTGGAGGTCTTTGAAGCCCATGAAGGCGGGGTCAGCCAGCGCAAACTGACGGTCACGCATAGGATCGGTAGCGCCACGGTCGAGCGCTGGTATCAGTCGTTTGTGGCGCAACGGGTCTTGGAGCTGTCAGGCCGAAGTTGTCCGCAGGTGCTGGGCATTGACGAACATTTTTTCAGCCGCAAACGAGGCTATGCCACGACGCTGGTGGACTTGAAGAACCACAAGGTATTCGATGTGGTCTTGGGCCGCTCCGAGCTAAGCTTGCGGCGCTATTTGAGCCGTTTGCCGGGCCGCGAGAAGGTTAAGGTGGTGGTGATGGATCTGTCCGAGACCTACCGCCAGATTGTGCGCAAATACTTTCCCAATGCCAAGATCGTGGCTGATCGCTTTCATGTGGTGCGCCTGGTCAACCAGCATTTTTTGAAGCTGTGGCAGCAGCACGACCCCGAGGGTAGAAAGCACCGGGGGTTGCTCAGCTTGATGCGTCGGCACAGGTGGAACCTGACCGATGATCAATACAGCAACCTGATGCAGTACCTGGAGATGTTTCCGGTGCTTAAAGCCCTCT
>NZ_QNRQ01000010.1 GCF_003315175.1 Eoetvoesiella caeni
GAGGCCAAGCAGCCAGAGCCACATCAGGCTCTGCACCACCACGGCGGCGGTTGAACGCTGGGCGGGTTGTGGGGCGCTCATGGCTGGCTTCCCGATGCTGCGGGCACCAGCGGGCCCGTCTGCACGGTCTCGGTGGCGGGCGGCGTGGGTGCGTTGTCGGCGGCCATGCTGTCGCCGGGACGCTGGAAGCAGATTTGCCGTGCGCGGTCATCCGCGTGCATTTCCCAGGCCGGGCCAGCCAGAGTGAGCAGCGCATCGCGCAAGGTCATGGGGCCGAGGTGCAGGTGCGCCGCCGGCAGCGGCAGTGCGTACAGCTCAATCACCGCGTGCGCCGTCTGACACAAACCGTAGCCACTGCGCTTGAGCACATGCCGCAGCCCGTCGCCAACCGTGGCGCGGGCGTCCTCTGGCATGGCGACATCGATGGTCTGCAGCAGCAGGTCGCGCTGCGCTGCCGTGGGTGCGAGTTCCACGAGGGTGTAGCGGCCATAGCGCACGACGGGGATGTACTCGGGCGCCTCGGGTTCGGGCGCGACCGAGACTTCCTCGATGGTGTCGGGTACCACCGGCGCGTTCGTCGTCGCGCAGCCGCCAGCCAGCACCGACCAAAGCAGGCCGAGAAATCCCGCCAGCAGACGGCGTTCGGGATGGTGAAACCAGGGTGGAGAGGGGCACATGGCGCGTCGTCCTGAAACATCGAGCCCTCACCATCGCCGCTCGGGCCACGAGCGGCAGCAAACAATGCGAACCACGCAGCGCCCGATTTCCCGACCGCCTTCCTCCAAAGAAAAAGGCCCCCGAAGGGGCCAGTGAAAGCACACGTCGAACGCGCCGGATCAATCCCGGCCCAACTTCAGGCCGGGATCGATCTGTGCCAGTTGGGTGTGCGCCCAACAGCGGACAAACTCGCCGTTCTCGCCGAGCGGCCGAACCGCCACCGCCGCCGAATACTCATCGGTGTCGCTGGTGTCGTAGCAGATGACCTTGATCTCGCCGCTGTCGCAGCGGATCGAGTGGATCTGGCCGTCGGTCATATCGACCACGACGACCTGCGGAACAAGACCCAGTTCGCGGGCGGTCGACAGGATGGGGCCATGTTCGGCAGCGTCGTAGCAGACGAACGGCCCTTCATACCGGGCTTCTTCGGCCAAGTCCTTGGCCTTGTCGTAGTGGATACCCAGGTCGTATTCCTCCTGGGTGATGCTGATCTTGAAGACCGGCAGTTCGGGACTGCCGGAGGCATCGATGCAGGCAACTGCGACTTGCATCTCGATCTCACTGCCGCCGGCAGGTTCGGTCGAGGGGATGACGGCTTGGCCCGTGGGGGCGTCGTCGGCCATGCCCATGCGCTCGCGCATCTCGTCGGTGAATGCCTCTGGGGCCATCAGGCCATAGCGCGCCAGGCGCACGGGGATGTCCTCTGCACCGAGGTTGCCGTCCTCGATGCGCTGCCGCATGAAGGCGGCGATCTCGGCTTCCAGTGTTTCGCGGTCGGCCGCCGACGGCACCTCGGACACATCGATCGACCACGTGTCCACCTCCGCAGCGGTTTCGCCGGTCAGCAGACCCTCGCCGATGGCGCGTTCGCACATGTGCTGCAGGCGTGCCAGCATTTCTGGTGCGGCCTCGCCGTTGAGCAGATAGGTCACGTCCAGGGTCAGGCGCGCATTGACGGTTTCGGGCGTGGCTTGGGTATTAGCGTTCATGGAAATCTCCTTGGGATGAAAAAAAGCGCAGCCACGTCCACGGAGACCGTGGGCGTGGCTGCAAGGTGAGAACAACAGAAAGCCGGCGGCGCTAGGCCGGCGTTGGCGTGGGGATCAGGCGGCGACCAACTGGCGGGCCAGCGCCACTTCGACGGAATCACCGTCCTGGTTGAGCACATCCAGGCCGGATTCGGGCACGTCGCCCGAAGTGCTTTGGGACACTAGGATCTTCTTGGCCATCAGTGCGAGGCACGCCATCTGCGAAGAGGCGGCGTAGCCCAGGTAGATCACCTTCACGGCGAGCTTCTGGCCGATCCGCCACGAGCGGCGCGCAGCCTGCTGCAGCGTGTACACGTTCCACCCCGATTGCAGGAACACGATCGTGGGGAATTCGAGCAGGTCCAACCCCGTCTTGACGAGTTCGGGGTTCGTGATGAGCACGTCGATGCCGCGGTCAATCTGCTCGGCAATCCAGTCCTCGCGCTGGCTGGCATCCACGCTTGCGCGCAACACCGCCGTCTTGAAGCCTTCTTGCTCCAGCAGCATCTTCAGCCGGCTCGTGGTGTCCCGCGTGCCGGTATAGACCGAATACACCAGGGTCTTGCGACCCGCTTCCTTCTCCTGGCGGCAGATGTTGATCAACTCGCGTTCTTTGGGCATCACCTCCAGCTCGTTGAACTGGGCCGGGGTGAATGCCAACACCTCGCGCGTGCGCGGATGACGGACCGTCTCTGCCCTGAAGCAGCAGTCGGGCCACGCCAGCAGCGTGTTGAGGACCACGCCCAGCAAGGTGGTGTCCCGCTTGCGCAGGGCCTCCTTGAGCTGTTGCGTGAGGCTGGAAGCCAGCTTCTGATACGCCTCGCCTTGCTCGGCGCTCATCGCCACGTCCCGGAACTCCTCCTCATACGGCGGCAGCACGCCACCGATGTCTCGCAGCTTCAGGAAGATGGTGTACGGCAGGATGCACCGCAGCACACCCTTGGGGCCGAAGCCCGGGGCCTTGACCGTTCTGACCGTGACCTTGCTGCCCTTGGCCGTCTTGTGCGCCGGACCGTCGGACTCGGAATAGATGTCCTTGAGGACCCCGTGATCCCTCATATAGGCCATCGCGGCTGCGTTCATGCTGCCGTTGCGGCCGGGGATGTAGCCGTCCTCGATCATGCGGCCCGGAAGCGCCCGGAACAGCAAGTGGAAAAGATCGTCCGCGTAGCCGCCCATCAACGTGCCCGTGAGCGAGACCGTCTTGCGAACCTTGGACGCGATGACGCCCATGGCCTGGCCTTGCGCGGAGCCCCCGGTCTTGTACTCGTGGGCCTCGTCTGCGATGAGTAAGTCGAACGTGCTGCGCGGCAGATACCGCTTCACATATTCGCTGGGCTGATAACCACCTTCGCCAAAGCCGAACTCCATGTTCGCCATGGACCGCTCCATGCGGTGTGCCTGGCGGTCGGAGAACACCAGCTTCCCGCTCGCGTCCATCAGGTTGATGAAGTTGTGCAGGTTGTCGCCGAGCATCGAGGCCAGGAAGCTGTCCCCGAAGGTCTTCATGAGGCGTTGCGCCGTGGCTTCGCCGATGGTGGGAATCCGCTTCAAGGCACGCAGCACGGCCGAGGACTGGTCGTTGCCGGACAGTGACCGCGGACGCATCAGCGTCCACAGCGCGCCGCCGCAACCATTGCACTTGCGGCGGAACTCTTCCGCCTCCAGCTCCTGAACAGGGATCGGCTCGCCGTCGAGGTTGGTGACGACCTCCCCGCAGTGCGGGCAGGCCCCAACGTCGCCGTGGCGGGTGCGCTTGCGCGCGAAGGCGGGCTTCCAGTGGAACCCCATCCTCATGCGGACACGACCGAGGACGAAAAACTCCTGCGCCGGCGAAGGCACGCCAAGCTGCTCGCGCAACTTGATCAGTTTGAGCAGCGTATCCGGGCCATTGAGCACCCAGACCTTAGCGCCTGCGACGGTTTCGAGGATTTCCCGGCGCCACTTGTAGACCAGGTGCGGCGGGCTCAGGACGAGCGTGCGGCGATAGCCTTCTGCGTACAGGACCGCGGCCAGCGCGATGCCGATCGTGGTCTTGCCGGTGCCCATCTCGCCGTTGACGAAGACGGCCCGCTCGCCCTGATTGACGAGCAGTTCCGAGGCCGCATGCACGACCTCGGCCTGGGCGGGGAACAACTGGCGTTTCAGCCCGGCCAGCACCAGTTGCCGGTGCGGGCGCGGCGTGCCGCCATAGACGGGCGGGTTCGCCCGGTTGAGGGATTCCAGCAGCTCGTCGCCGAACTCGGAAACGAAGTCCTGCAGGCTCATGGACAGCTCGGACGGTTCCTGTTCGAGCAGGTCGTCCATCGGGGACGAGGTATCAGCGGCCGGGGCCGCGTCGATGACTTGTGCGTTCATGGTGATGCTCCGAAAAAAGGAACGGGGCATGCACCACTCCCCAGGGGGCGGTGACATGCCCCAGGGTGGGAAAGGCCGGCCGGATTCGGGATCTGGCCGGTGGTGAAGACGATCAGTACTCGCTGGGCAGCAGCACCGTGGTGACGCTGCGATCCCATTCGGTGATGACCCAGACCTTCAGGCTCGGGCCGACCTCGTAGGATGAAAACAGGCGGTCCTCACCCGACTTCAACGCGGCGTCGTTCTGGCGCCGGTCGCTGTCGTCGAGGTCGCCCCAGTCGCCACCGAGATGGCGGCGCAGATAGACGTTGGGATTGAGGCGGCCTTGCTGGACCAGCGCTGACACGCCATGGGTCATGACGACCTGGCCCGGATCAAACCGAACATTCGGAACCAGGCTGATGAAAACGGCTTCGGGTGCCATGGAGAACTCCTTGAAGATGGAGGGGCCATGGCGCCCCATCGGGGCGGCAGACCCCGGTGGGTGGAAAGAATGAACGCCGCGGTTGCGGACGTTCTGCGGTCAGATCAGAGCCCTTTCCTCGGGCAGTTGCACGACCGTGGTCAGTTGGTCGTCGCTGGTGATGACGACCAGGTACAGCCGCGGTGTGATCGGAAAGCGCGAGGTCAATGGCGCGCCTTGTTCCAGCGCGACGTTGTTCGCCTGGCGCTCGGCCTCGCTGATCTCGCCCCAGTCGCCGCGCACGTGGCGCTGCACATAGGGCAAGGGGTCGATGAGGCTCTTGCTCGCCAGCCAATGCACCTTCTCACTCAGCTTGAGCGTGCCCGGTGAGAACAGTGGTTGAACCTGGGGCTTGCGCCCTTGGAAGATGGACAACATGGGGATACTCCTTGCGGGTGATGAAGAGCAGGCGGGAGGCCGCCTGCAGGATCAGTGGATGGTGAGTACCTGGCCCAGCGTGGCCGAGCCGGGTGTCAAGTCCCAGGCCCGGATCACCGGCACGAACTTGTCCGTGAGGATGCGGGTCTCGGCCATGGAGCCGTCGTCGCGCTCGCGGTACTCCACGGCGGAAGACTTCTGCTTGAACGTGTCGCCCTTGACGGCCAGGGTGCGGCCGGCGGGGGACTGCACGACACCCGAGATCGCGCCGGCCGCGAGGGCCAGTGCCAGGTGCCATTGGGACAAGGCGCGTGCCGGGGCACGCAAGGTCTGCTGGGTCGCGCCCAGATGGGTCTCGAACGCGGGCCACAGGCCTTTGAGGCGCCGCACTTCGTCGGCGAACTGCTCCGGCTCCATGCTGATCCGGTAGAAATGCTCCGGCTCGGCCTGGGCCGTGGGGACCACATACGGCAGCAGCGTCCAATCGGGCGGCAACTCGTCTGGCTCTAACTCGGCCAAGCCGATTTGCAGCAGCCGGGCGCGCGACGCTTTCACGTCATCGCCCGTCTGGTCGCGCTGCCGGACACGACGCCCGAACACCACGACCTGCTTGAACTGCTTGTCCACCGCTTGGAACACGGACAGGTCCGCGAAATGGCGTGTGAGCCAGCCGACCATCTCCTGATCCAACACGTAGGACGGCAGGATGAAGACCAGGATGCCGCCGTACTGCAACAGAGGCAGCGTGCGCTGGTAGAAGAGCTTCTCCAGACGGGCGCGGCCCTTGCCTTCGTAGCCCAGGTTGCCGCTGGTGTCCCTTGCGAGATCGCCATAGGGCGGGTTGAGCCACAGGAGGCCGAAGGCCTGCCGCGAGATCATGGTGTCCATCAGGTCACCGTGGATACAGTGATCGACCAGCAGCCGGGCGTGGGTGGCCCGCTCCTGATCGAACTCGACGGCATAGGCGCTGGCCAGCTCAGGCCCGAGGGCATGGGCGGCTTCGGCGATGGCAACGCCTTCGCCAGCGCAGGGATCACAAATGCACATGGACCCATCGCTGGGCGCGAGCGCGCTGAGGGTTCTTTCGAGGGTGGCTTCGTCGGTCGGGTAGTACCCGTTCTTGGCGAAATTCCGAGCGAGCCTGGGGAACATGAGTGCCATGGGAAGTCTCCTGTCTGGCGGGGATGAAGGACGGAAGCACGCCAAGGCATGCCTCCGCGGTGGGTCAAACCGATTCCACTTCCGGCGTCCAAATCCTGGCCGGATAGGGATAGGCGGTGAGCACGCCCTGGCGGATGAGGTCGCCCAGCGCTTCGGTGAGCGCGGGCACGTCGATGGCGAGCCGGAACCCTTGCAGCAGCCCGAGGGCCATGCGCAGGGAGCACAGCATTTCGCGCTCGCGCAGCAGCGCCAGGACTGGTGATTGCCAGTGGTCCAGCAGCGGCAGCGGGCACGTGTCCTTGACCAGGTGCCACAGGCGTGACGTGGGATCAGCCGCGGAGCGCGGCAGCAGCGCCAAGGCGCTGGCCGAACTCTTGTCGGGCCGGATGCAGCGCCGGTCGAACAGCCAGAGATTGACCATCGAGCCGAACAGCGTGCGGCGATAGCTGCGGGTCAGGCGCTTTTCCAGGCGCTCGACCGAGCCGACGAACACGGGCAGCGAGCCGCCCTGGTCCGTGATGACGTGGAACTGGTCCAGGCCGTCCTCGCTGCGGCCCAGGGTGAGCCGCCCGATGAACTGCTGGATGGCGGTGTCGCGCGCCCAGACCGAGAGAAAGATCAGGTCGCCCTGGTCCCCGCAAACGCAGGCATCGGCCATGAGGTCGCTGCATTCGTCGATGCGGTACAGGGGCTGGTCGGATGAAGTTGCAGGCATGGTGGTTTCCTCGATGTGAGGGGCGCACCGCCCGCAGGGGCAGTGATTGCCCCGTTAGGGATGAAAACGCGCAGCGCCAGGGCGAATGCCTCGGCTGCGTCGCAGGTGACGTCAGACTCCCAGTTCGGTGAACGAACCATCGGCCTCATGCTTGACGACGCGATTGCCGACGTTCCCCGCATAGTCCTTCTGGACCTCGGTGAACATGCTGCTCGGCACGTCGATGTGGAAATGGCCCAGGACCGCACGGTAGTAGTCCAGGCCGTGGCCGAACGGGTCTTCCTCGTGCAGGTTGCTGTAGAGGAAATCCTCGTCCTCGACCTTCATGGCGCTGTCGATCAACTCGGCAGGCTTCTGAATGGACAGGAAGAAGTAACGCAGCGGCCGATCCCAGCCGAGCATGACGGTGATGGGAAATCCCTTGTGATGGGTCTCGAAGTAGTGCTGGCTCATGGTGGTGTCCTTGGATGAGCTGGAACAGCGCCGCCCGCATGGGCAAGTGCTGCCCTGGCGGGTGGGAGGAAGAGATTCAGGCCTCGGCGGATGCCGGGTTCAGATGCCGATGTGCGTGGTAGGTGCGAACGCCTGCACGCCAGGCTGCGGACTGCTCCGGTGCGAGATCCAGATAGGACAGCGGGCACGAGTAGTAGTACGGGTGCATGGATTCGTCCAGCGGCTTGTAGCCCCACTGGCCGCCGCTGCATTCGAGCAGATCGCAGCGGATGTAGCGCAGGGACTGACCCGGCGAGAGATCACGATGCACGCCTTCGACCTTGGCGGTCATTTCGACCACGGACCACAGCACGTTGCCGCGCAGGGTGTGGGCGATGACCTTCGCGCTAACGCGCTCGGTCTCCTGGGGTGCGACCAGTTCCGCGATCAACTCGGATCGCGATTGGGAAGAGAAATACCAGCCCATGAGAGGCCTCCTGGAAAGTGGCGCCGGAGGCCTCCCCGTGGGGAAGACCCCCAGCGGGTGATGGAATGCCGCGTGTGCGGCGATGGAACTCAGTGCGGACTAGGAACCGTAACCGGCTGGGCAACAGCCGAGGGTGATTCCGTGCGAGCAGCAGCCGTTTTCAGCAAGCCACTCCTGGGTTTCCTGCCGTTCGACAGGTGTTGCGTAATCCCATCCCTGGGCTGCGATTTCCAGGGCATGAACGCGCTGGCTTTCGGGCAATCGACTGACTTGCGCGTCGATCTCGGAACTGAAAAGCGTGACCCAGTGCTCCCAGGACAGGCCGCAACCACGCTGGGCGTGTTCGGCAGCCGTCTTGCAGACAGCTTGCCACGCGGATTCGTCCAACGTGGAACGGGGTGTATCGCAAGCGATGGTAGACATGACGAAGACCTCCAAAAAACCCGAGGCCTCTCCCGCGTGGGGAAAGGACCCCGGCGGGTGGATGAAGAGCACCGCGGATGCGGCGTCTGCGATCACGCAGGTTGCAGTTCGGCCTCGCGGCTCCACTCCTGCGTCTTGAAGTCCAGCGCGTAGCCCAATTCGCCTAGGCGGGCGATCTGCGCACGCAAGGCGCGACGGTCGATGGTCGAATCCAGCTTCACGGACTCGCCCAGCGGCCACAGGATGCCGAACAGCGCGGCGTCGCCATCTTCGGTGCTGCCAGGGGCAGCAGCCGCAGCGGGCGGCGGCGCATCCACGCCGAAAGGCGTGGTATCGACCAGCGGGTCCGCGGATGCCTGCACGGGTGCGGGCTTGGCGGGTCTGGATGCTTTGGCGGGCTTGGCCGGCGTCGCCGCTGGCTGCGCCCCCAGTTCTTCATCGAGCGGATCGACTTCCTGCGTGGCGAAGCTGCGAGCCTCGTCACGGCTCAGTTTGTCGGTTTCGTTGAGCGTCATCCCGTCCAGGCTGGCACGGACTTCAAACCGCGCGCCACCTGCGACCGGATAGGACTTGGCGAAGATGTAGCGGATGACGAATTCCCCGTCGTACTTGCCTTCGGGGTATTGCTCCAGTTCCGCGTCCTTGACGGCGAACTCGCCGATGGGAGTGGTCAGGCGACCGACCGTGAACGGGCCGTTCTTGCCGCGGATGGTCCGCAACGTGAGCTGGCCCGGGACGACGATGGGCAGGACTGATCTCGTAGGTGCCGATGTGGCTGACATGATGGTTCTCCTTGGGGAATAGGAAAAAGGCAAGGCCCCGTGAGGGGCCATGCCGGATCAGTACGAAGCAGCCAATGCCGGCTCCTGCTGCTCGCCTTCACCTGCGGGCTCGCGCTCGGCGGGCTCGACAGGCCGGTCGGCAGCGGTGTCGGCGGCAACCTCGGCTTCGGGCGCGGGTGCGTCCTCGGCTTGCGGTGCCTCGGCTTGCGCCTGGCTCGTCGGATAGACCTGGGTGCCGTCGATCTTGATGAGACCGATGTGGACCAGCGTCGATTCCAGGCTCGCTCCCGGTTCCCCGGCGCGCTCGCCCTTGGTGCGGATGTACGGATCGATCTTCATGTCGTTCAGACGGAAGGCGATCAGCACCTTGCGGTCCCCTTCGATGGCCTGCACGCACCGGCGAACCAGGTGCTCGGCTTCAGGGGTGGCGACGATGGTGTCGAAGTACCGATATTCCGGTTCACCGACAGGCCCGGCCAGTGCCGCGACGCAGCACGACAGGAACGGATCGCCATCCTTGGGGGAGACGTCCTTCGGACGGCTGAGGTAGCCGATGCCGCGGGTGATCAGCTCGTGCTGCTTGATCGAAGCCAGTTCGGCCCGGTCAAGTGGCTCGGCCTTCAGCAGTCGCGCCTTCAGAGACGCGGCGGCCTGGCCCTTGTGCTCACCCTTGTCGCGGATGTACGCATCGCCCCAGAGGTCGCCGAGGCGGAAGCGCACCAGCGGCCGCTGCTTGGGATCGTCAACGCCGATGTAGCGCTCGACCAGTTTCTTGGCCTCGGCACCCGAGACCTTGACGTCGAAGTAGCGGTAGCTGGGGTCCTTGGCGGGGCCGACCAGTGCGGCGATGGTGCATGCCAGAAAGGGCTGCGCGCGGCGGCCGCCCCGGACGGGAACCTCGCGGGCTCGCTGGATGTAGCCGATGCCCGAGGTGTGGAGGTCGAAATACGATTTCTCGTTGGACGTGGTGCTCATGGTGAATCTCCATTGGGATGAAGCGGAGACACACCGGCCCCACGCATGCGGGGAAAGGTGCGTAACCCCGCGGTGGGTTGATAAGGCGAAAGCATCCGCCACCAGAGACTGGTGGCCGCTCGCGGACGGATGCGGTGCGAGCTGGCTCGGTCACGCAGTGGGAACTGCGTCGCAACCTCGAAGACCGATGGTTGCCTGGCATGTCGCTGACAACGTCAGCAGGCATGGGGGCAGCATGTCCGGGCCTCGCGCGCGCGGCAGCAATCAATCTGCATCCGGGCGTTTCCCTTTGTCCGCACCGCCCGGTGCTTGCCACAAGCACTTAGGGCCGCGCAGGTGGTCGGGGGTGTCAGCGCGAGGACGGCTGGGGCGACTCCAGGCACCGCCGCCGCGCGTTCCGAGCAAATGCCAGCCGGCGGCGCGCAGGCTGGCACCACCTTCATCGAGCAAGGTGTAGGTGATCAGCCGCGTGTAGCCCAAGGCCTTGGCCGCCTTCCAGGCCGCGCCGTAGAGCTTGCTGCAGGCGTTCGGTGCGCCATCGGTGCAGAGCCGGGTGACTTCGAACGTCCAGCCGTCATCCAGGTGGCGGGCGACCGGGCGGCCGACGATGGCCACGCCGCAGATGCCATCGGTGGCGGACAGCGTGACCGCCAGGGCGAACTTCGCTCCCTGAACCGGACGGTGGTGGCGGTGGTGCTTCTGCACGAAGGCATTGGCACAGCGCAGGGATACCGGCAGCAGTCGCAGCGATGGCGAGGTCGATGGCCCGGCCATGGCCGTCAATCACCGCAGAAGCAGGCGATCGGTTCCTCGGCGTCGTCGAACAGGTCGCCCTGGTCGGCGGCGAAGCGTGCCAGGTCGGCGTAGCTCGGGCCATCGGCGCGAAACCGGGCGCCGCTGGGCTTGCTCGCCAGGTTCAGCGATTCCATGCGAATCCACCACACCGCGGCCTCGGGTCGAGCCTTGATGAGGGCCAGGCGCTGCCCGCGCGGCTTCAGGAAACACAGGTCGCAGTTGCCTTCGAGCGTGCGCCCGTTCACCGTCAGCAGGTCGAGGTCGAACGCTTGCGCCTGCCAGAACGCGCCCACGTCGCGCACGGTGACGCCTGCGTCCGCCAGGGGCATGCACATGGTCTCGTGGATCGATTCGGTGGAATGGCCGCGCGCGCGAATCTTGGCGACGCGACGCTGCTCGTCGGCGCGGATGCCGATCATCTGGTCCCAGTCCGTCCAGCCCAGATGCCGCAGGTAGCGGTGCATCGGTCGAATCTTCAGGCTGGTCGTGCAGCCGCGCGCGACGGGATTGGGCAGGTACTGACGCTTGCGGATCAGCGCCTCGAACGGCTCGCCCTGACGGCTGGCCCGATCGAAGTCCACCAGCGTGAAGCCTGGCTCCGTGGGCAGATATTCCAGCCAGCGTATCGGCACCTGCCAGTGCCCGGCGCAGTCGCGCACAAAGCGCAGGGTCGCTTCCACCTCCTTGCCGGTGTTGGCGAAGCAGACCACGGTGTCGGCAGGCAGGCCGCCATTGGCCTGCAATACGCGCCAGAGCATGTAGGCGCTGGTGCGCCCGCCCGAGAAGCTGATGCAGGTCGGTTGGGTGATCTTGAACGGGTCGTGCATGCGGTCGTCTCCGTGGGTAGGTCGGCGGGCGAGCCGACGCGGCGGGCCATGGCGGCCGGAGACGAGCACGCACGCGGCGAAGGCCGCAGTGCGGAAAAAAGGAAGCCCCCAAGAAGGGGGCCGTGAGGGGATGGTGGTAGTCGTTGCGCTACACCGATGGCACCACCTCCAGCGACAGGTGCGTCGTGGTGGCAGACAGCATCAGATCGTCCGTGCCGTGCAGGATGCGTGCGAAGACGTCTTCCTTCGGGTCGAAGAACTCGCCGAAGTCGTCGCCACCCAGCTCGGCGCGCGCCAGTTCCCACCAGTCGTCAAACGGGTCGGTATCCGGGTTGCAGCCGACGGCATAGGCCAGCAGCTTCACGCGGCCATCGGGACGGCGCTCTCCCTGCTCGGCGAGGAAGTACACGCCCTGGTCCTTGGCGAGGACGACGCGGCATTGGTTGGCAACGGCCTCGGCCAGCACGGGGCGCAGGTCGGAGCCTTTGAATCGCAGTGACATGGTTGATCTCCTGAAGAAAAAGGCCCTCCACCCGAATAGATGGAAGGCCCATGGGGGCAAGTCGCCGGTAGGCTGCGATCAGCCGTAGCGCCGCTTGGTTGCCTTGGCGTCGATGACGCTCACGTCGATCAGACGCCAGCGTCCGTCGTCGATAAGCCGCTCCAACACTTCACCGAGCATGTCGAAATACACCTCGTCGTGCCGATCGACCAGTTCACCGTCGCGGCGCATCTCCACCACGTAGGTGTCGCCGCCGCGGTCGTAGAGGATCGTCACCTGGCCCTCGAACTTCGCGGTCGAAACCGTGAAGCTGATTGCCGGGGGCGTCTCGATGATCTTGGACGGCTTCGGATCGACCCAGGTGAAGTCGCGGGCGCCCGCATCGACCAGCATGTGGGTGATGCGCCGGAACCCGTCGGGAGCCGGCATTTCCTCCAACTGCTGGATGAGCTGCCCCAGTTCCATGCACTGCGGCTCGGGGATGGGCAGCTTGGCAGGCGCGGAGCCGAGGATGTGCCTGGTGATGGTGTAGGGAACACCGTCCGCGGTCTTCTCGGTGATCACTTCCGGGGTGTCCGCGCGCAGGCCGTCGAAGCGGCGGCGGGCATACGGTTGGACATGCACCTTGGCGCCTTCGCTGGGAACGGTAGTCACCAGGTTGGGATCGAGCACCGCGAACTCGCTGGGCTTGAGCTTGACGACGATGGCGTCGTCGTTGGCCGCGACCACCTTGCCGTCGAAGGGCTTGGGATCGATGGCAAAGCCCAGCGTCGAGGATTGCGGCTGATCATCGAAAAAGCGGTACTTGATCGACCGCACGTTGCGGGGCACATGGCCTGCGACAAGCGAAGGCATCATGGTTTTGATGAGGGAACGGTCCATGGGAATCTCCTTGAGGAAGAACAAGGGATTCCCCGCCCGCAAGGGAGAGGTCCCTTGTGGGTAGATGGACGCGGTGCGTCCGTAGGAAGAAACGACCAGCACGGCTTCCCGTGCTTGCAGCCTCGAAGGTCTCGGCTGCCTGGGCATGTGTCGGCAACACCGACGAACATGGGGTAAGGATGGCCCTAGAGTGCTCGGCCGGCCTGCATGAAACGGCACCACACCGCACCCGGTTTCTTCCTATGGTCTATGCCATTTGCTTCCTCAGGATTTCATGATGCTGTCTTCTGGAACAGGCAGAAAACGAACTGCTGCACTGTCCCGAAGGGCGTGTGATGCGCCTGGCGCTCCTGCCGCAGCATCGTGAAGGCATCGCCGAACTGCGCATGCAGCTCGTCCGGGCTGTAGCGCGTCACCGGCAAGCCGCTGCACTGCTGCGGCCCGTCGTCCGCGAAGGTGGCGATGATGGCGAAGCCGCCCGGCCGCAGGGCATGCAGCATCGTCCGCACATAGGCTTGGCGCTCCTGCGGCGCCGTCAGGAAGTGGAATACCGCCCGGTCGTGCCACAGGTCGTAGGCCAGCGCGGGCAACTCGACCTTTGTAATGTCCCCGACCATCCAGGCCACCGCCTGGGCGCGCTCGCCCAGCCGCGCCTGGGATGCCGCCAGCGCGGCACCCGACAGATCCAGCACGGTGAGGCTGGTATGGCCCTTGTCCAGCAGGTCGTCCACCAGCGTCGAGGCACCGCCGCCCACGTCGATGATCGGCACATCGAGCGGCACGCCGGTTTCCCGGATCAGCACCAGTGAGTGGCTGGCGTGCGGCTGGAACCAGCTCACGCCGGTCGGCTCCTTGGTCCGATAGACGTGATCCCAATGCTCTCTGGATGGCATTTCCTGTTCTCCCGCGCCGCAGGCGCTACGCGGCCGGTGGCGAAGTGTCGAAGTCCACCACCAGCGGCTCGCGCCCGCACGAGCGCATGAAGGCCACCAGTTCCTGCGGCGCCAGCCCGACGCTCTCGGTCTGCCGCAGCGGATGGAAGTTCAATTGCGCATCGCCCATCAGCGAGGCATCGATCACCACCGTCACCACGCCTTCCTCGTCCTGCATCAGGCCCAGCGGCGTCAGCGCGCCCGGCTGCACGCCCAGCAGCGCCTGCATGCGCTCGCCGGCCACGAAACTCAGGTGCCCCTTGCCGCCCACCAGCGCGGAAGCCGCCTTCAGATCCAGCGTCCGGTCCTCATGGATCGCCAGCAGGAAGTGCCGGCCCTTCTTGTCCTTGAGCAGCAGGTTCTTGGTGAATGTCCCGGCCATGGCGCCGCGCAGCGCCTTGCCTTCCTCGACGGTCGCGTGTTCGGGATATGGCACCACCTTCGCGCCGATGCCCAAAGATGCGAAGCGCTCGAACAGGCAGCGGTATGCGGTTTCATCGGTCGTTTCCCGGTTCATGCGCCCACCTTCGCGGCTTTAGACCGCTGACGCATCCCCAGCCACAGCAGCGACAGCGCCGCCAGCGCCAGCCACGGGATCAGCGCCAGGTTCATGGTCTGCCAGCCCAGGGCTTGCAGCAGCCCGCCCGCGCTGAAAGAGCAGGTCAGTCCCACGGCGAAGATCGTCATGTCGTTGATCGCCTGCGCACGCCCCTTCTCGGCGGTGGTATAGGTGTCGGTCAACAGCGTGGTGCCGCCGATGTACATGAAGTTCCAGCCCACACCCAGCAGCACGAGCGCGCTGGCGAAGGAGCCGAAGCCCGTGCCGGTGAGCGTCGTCAGGATGTGCGCGATGAACAGCACCACGCCCGTGAGCATGATGCGCAGCACGCCGAAGCGCGCGATCAGCGAGCCGGTGAAGAACGACGGCAGGAACATGCCCAGCACGTGCAACTGGATCACCGTGGCCGCCGCACCCAGTTCGTGGTGATGCAGCCGCATGGCGATGGGCGTCGCCGTCATCGCCAGGATCATGATGCCGTAGCCCGTGGCAGCGCCGAACAGCGCCACGAGATAGGCGGGCTGCGCGACGATCTGCTGCCAGGATCGGCCCTTGTCCACCGGGCCGGTAGACGCGGCAGGCGCAGGGATGTGCAGGTTCAGCAGCACGCCCGCCGCCACCATCGACACCACGGCCAGGATCAGGAAGGAACCCAGGTACTCGGGCGAGAGCAGCGGCCCGCCCAGCCTTGCCAGCAACGGCCCGGCCAGCGCTGCGACCACGCCGCCGGCCATCACCAGCGAGATCGCGCGTGGGCGGAAAGCCGCGTCCGCCACTTCGCTGGCCGCGAAACGGTAGAACTGCGCGAACGCCTGGTAGCAGCCCACCAGGAAGGTGCCGAAGGACAGCAGCGGCAGCGAAGCCTGATGGATGCCCCAGGCACCCACCAGGCCCCCCGCCACGCCCAGCGTCGTGCCGATCAGGAACCCGGCCCGGCGGCCGGCGCGGGCCATCCACATCGAGGCCGGAAACATCATCGTGGCCGTGCCGAGGAACATGGTGGCGATGGGCAGCGTGGCCCAGCGCGGCGATGCGGCGATCTGCCCGCCGGCCAGGCCGCCAACGGTCATCACCATCACCGACACGATCTGGAACAGGGCCTGCGCGCAGGCCAGGATCAGCACCTGGCGGTGCATGGGGTTCTTGAGCATGAGTTTCTTCGCGTTGTTGTTCTATTCATCGACTCGCGATGGCGCGCAAGCGCTCGGCCACGGCGTCGATCTCTGCTTGCGTGGTGCCGCGCCCCAGGCTGAAGCGCACTGCGCCCATGCCGACCTGCTCGGGCACGCCCATGGCGGCCAGCACGGGCGAGAGTTCCACGCGGCCCGCATGGCAGGCCGAGCCGGTGGAGGCGGCCACGCCGTCCAGATCGGCCAGTACCTCGGCGCCGATGCGGCCGGCGAAATTCACGTTCAGCGTGTTGGGCAGCCGGTGCTCGGCGTGGCCGTTGAGCACCACGCGCTCACCGAAGATCGCTTGCAGCGCTTGCCAGAAGTGATCGCGCAAGGCGCGCAAGCGCTCCGGCTCACCAACATCGAGATTCGTTCTCGCCAGTTCGCAGGCCGCGCCCAGCGCCGCAGCCATCAGCACGCTCTCGGTGCCGGCGCGGCGGCCCGCCTCGTGGCCGGCGCCGTGGATCAGCGGCTCCAGCGCCGTGCCGCGCCGCACGTACAGCGCGCCTATACCCTTAGGCGCGTAGAGCTTGTGCCCGGCGATGCTCAGCAGGTCCACGCCGAGGTCGTCCACCTTCGTCGGCAGCTTGCCGACGGACTGCGCCGCATCGGTGTGGAAGCGGATGCCGTGTTCGCGAGCGATGGTGCCGATGACCTTGATGGGTTGCAGCGTGCCCGTCTCGTTGTTCGCGTGCATGACGCTGACGAGCACAGTGCGCGGTGTGATGGCGCGGCGCACCGCCTCGGGATCGACCCGGCCCGTGCCATCCACCGGCAGCCGCGTGACGCTCGCCCCCAGTCGCTCCAGAAAGGCCAGTGGCTGCAACACCGCCGGATGCTCCGTGGCCTCGGTGATGATGTGCTCGCCGCACTCGCGCAGCGCGAAGAAGCTGCCCTTGAGCGCGAGGTTGTTGGCCTCGCTGCCGCCGCTGGTGAAGACGATCTCATCCGGCGACGCGCCCAGCAGCCCCGCCACCTGGGCGCGGGCATGTTCCAGGGCCGCCTTGGCTGGGGTACTGGCCCAATGGCCGCTGGATGGGTTCCCGTAGGCCGTCTCCAGCAGCGGCAGCATGGCCGCCTGCACTTCCGGCGCGATGGGCGTGCTGGCGTTGTAGTCGAGGTAGATGCCGGCCATCAGAACACCAGCACCTTGTCGGCGGCCACGGTGGCGGCGGCCAGTTCATCCATCGTGCTGCGGCGTGCGCCGGGCATCACTTCCTCGTCCTTGATGCCGCGCGCATCCAGGCAGGTGCCGCACAGGAGCACCTCGCCCTGGGCATTGTTCGTCACGCGGCGCAGCATGCGTTCAACGTTGTAGTAGCCGTCGGGGGTCTTCTGACCGGCCTTGCAGCCGGAGACGGCATCGGCCATCAGGAACACGCTGACGTGGTTGGCGGCGTCCTTGAGCAGCGCGGAAGCCAAGCGCAAGGCGTTGTACATGCGCTCGGTGCCGTAGGGCGGGTCGTTGATGATCAGGAGGGTTTTCATGGAGTCTCCAGCGGAGAAAATGGCTTTTGTCCCGGATGGCTTGATGCTGGGCAGCAATCATGCCATCATTCAATCAATGTGTTGATTGTGTAATTGTGAAATCCATGTTGTCAACCTCATCCGAAAGCCCCAAGCACGTGGTGTTCGAGAACCTGGCCGCCGTGGCGCAAGCGCTGGGCCATGCGCATCGGCTCGAACTGCTCGAAGGCATGGCGCAGGGGCCGCGCAGCGTCGAAGACCTGGCCGGACTGGTCGGCCTGTCGATGGCCAACGCCTCACGCCACCTGCAACTGCTGCGGCGCGCGCGGCTGGTGGAGGCCGAACGCCAGGGCAAGCGGGTCTTCTATCGCCTGGCGGGCGATGTGGAGGTGGTGGCGCTGCTCAAGGCGCTGGGCCGCGTGGGCGAGCGCAACATCGCAGAGGTACGCGGCGTGATGCGCGACTTCTTCCATGACCGTGACGCGCTGGAAGCCGTTTCGCGCGAAGAACTGGCCGAGCGCCTGAATGCCGGCCAGGTGACGGTGCTGGACGTGCGCCCGGAAGCGGAATACGCGCTGGGCCACGTGGCGGGTGCCATCAACATCCCGGCCGACGAGCTGGAGCGTCGCCTGGCGGACTTGCCCAAGGGCCACGAAATCATTGCCTACTGCCGTGGGCCGTACTGCGTGATGTCCTTCGAGGCCGTGGCGGCGCTGCGCGCCAAGGGCTTCAAGGTGCGACGGCTCGAAGACGGCTTCCCGGAGTGGAAGGCGGCCGGGCTGGCCGTGGAGGCTTGAGCCTCGCCGTTGTGCAATCAAGGATCGACATGCAAGCCATCCAAGATCATTACCCGGCCGAATTCGCGCACTGCTACGGCTGCGGGCCAGCCAACCCCCAGGGGCTCCATCTCAAGAGCTTCATCGAGGGCGAGCGCACCCATGCGCGCTTCTCGCCGGCGACGATGTACAGCGGCGGCTATCCGGGCAACGTCTATGGCGGCATGCTGGCCTCGCTGCTGGACTGCCACGGCACCGCCAGCGCGGCGGCCTTCGCATACCGGGTGCAAGGTCGCGTCATGGGGGATGGTGGCCCGCCGATCCGCTTTGTCACCGGCTCGCTGAAAGTGGACTACCGGCGGCCCACGCCGCTGGGCGTCGAATTGCTCATCGAGGGCACGCTACGTTCGCTGGAGGGGCGCAAGGCCATCATCGATTTGACACTCAGCGCCGGCGGCGAGGTGTGCGTCACAGGCGAGATGGTGGCCGTGCAGTTCGCGGCGAAAGCCTGAAAACAAGCAGCCCCTCGGATGAGGGGCTGGCAGGTCAGGCTTCGTACACGAAGTAGTGCTCGCGCTGACGAGGGAAGAAGACATGCTTCCATGTGTCGCCGCTGGTGTTGCCACCGTCGAAGACGACCATTTCGTAGTCATCAATGTCGGTGTCCATCAGGTCGGCGCTGACGATATGGCGCATGTGCAGCGCGCCGTGCGTGCGCTCGAATACCAGGATCTGGCCGATGGCGTCGTCCTGGCTCATGGCGTTGACGCAGGCTCCAAGCTGATGCTCGAAGTCGGCTGCGGGCGAGATGAGGTCGGGGAACATGAGGTTGCGCCTATGAAAATGGACCAGCCCGGCTCCTGGGGGAAACGGGCTGGCATGGGGGGACAATGAGGAAGGCCGGCGTGTCGCGCGGCTGCTAGGACTCGGCCAGCGGCAGGCCCAGCAGCGCGGGTGCGTCGGCGTCGAGGATCAGAATGCGCACATCGGCCTGGCCGGCCAGTTCAAGGATGTTTGCCAGGTCCTCCGGCATGCCCTTGTTCCGGTGCTCCTGCCGAAGCTGCTCGGCGGTGATGCCCTCGGCGTGCTCCAGGTTCTGGTCCGTCCAGGGCGTGGAGATCAGCTTGACGCCGATCGCCGGGCTGTACGGCACACGGAAGGCGATGAACAGCATGGCCTCCGGCGTGGCGATGTCCGCCAGGTCGGCGAGGTAGTGCCAGGTATCGACCGTGATGTGCTCGCGGCTGATCTCCCAGCACCGGCTGTAGTAGCCGGTCTCGAAAGTCAGGCGCTGCACCACTTCCCGCGCAGCCTCGGCCGAATAGGCATCGCCGACGTGGACTGGGCGACCGTCGAAGTCCTCGCCATGGATGGCATAGACCACGGCACCAATCACGCCTTCGCCGCTGACGCCTTCACCGGCGTCGCATTCGGCCAGCACGTCGTCGCTCAAGGGTTCAGGGCCGTTGCTGACCACGGCGAAATCGTTGGTGACGATGCAGGACGATGAAACCAGTTCTTCGTCGGAAAGGAATTGCTGGCTCGCGTGGATGTTGCGCCAGACATGCGGGCTTCCATCGTCGTAGCTGATGCACAGCGTGCGGACGATTTTCAGATTCCAGTAGCCGCGAAGGAAGGGATTAGGATTCTGGGACATGGGATCTCTCCAGATTGAATAATGGAGCCAATCCCCGCCACCGGGAATTGGACCCGGTGGGTTGAAAAATGGAAAAAGCGTCAGGCAGCGCCGACCATGGCGTTGTCAGCACTGCGCTGGACTACGGGAAACAAAATGAGGGGCACGGCCTCGTGGGCGCGTGCCCCTCGTGGGGAGTGAACGAAGACGTGGTGGTGTGCCGGAGACCGGCTCACCAGCCGTTGTAGTTCACGAGCAGGTCGGCGAGGACCTTACGGCGTTGCAGGTCGAGACCGTCGAAGTCCGACAGTCCGTTGAAGTGGCAGCGCTTGAGCATGGCACCGCCCTCGCGCGCGTTGTAGAAGCTGACCATGGCGGACAGGAACATGCGTTCGCCGCTGCTCAGGACGCCGAGGGCATCGTTGAGCCGCAGCATGTTGGGACGCAGATCCCACTTGCTCTTGGCCTGGTTCAGACCTTCACGGGTGCCGTCACCGAACCATTCGGGGCCAGCGATCTCGACACCGCGCTTCCAGGCCTCGAAGAAGGCTTGGGGCGCGGCCGCGAAATGCTGTTCTTCCCGCATGATCTGATCGACGACTTCCCGTGGCAGTAGCTGGTTCATGACGTGATTCCTCCAGTTGGATCAGGGAATGGCGAGCTGGGACCAGCCGCCTCTTTCGAGGGCACGTTGAGCCGCGGCATGGCTGCGGAAGTACTCGCGGGATTCCCGCGAAACGGGCCCTTCGGTATCGCGCGTGCCGATGTAGTGACCGGCGGCGCTTTGCAGGACTTCGAGCGGCAGGAACTTGCCGCAGTAGGTCGAGGCCAATTGGCCGAAAGAGGCTTGCTGGGACATGGACGGGCTCCTTGGAAAAGCGGGGCCTCGTCCCTCACGGGATGGCAGCTCCCGCACGCGGTTGAAAAAATGCATCAGCGTCATGGGGACGCGCGTCCGCAGACTTGATGCGATGCGGACTGGTGGGCAACGCGGGAGAGACCCGCGGCAGCTTGAAACCCTGGCTGCTGGCATGTGCTGACGAATCAGCGAACATGCGGGCAGCTTCGTGCGCGGGCCGCGTCGCGTCAGTTGGAAAACGGCATCCGGCCCACCCCCGATTGATGCGCGCAGAGAAAAAGAAACCCCGCATCGAGTGCGGGGCTGCCAGGAGAGTGCGTCGGTGCTGGGTCAGTCGGGCTTGTCGCCCAGGACATGCTGCTTCCACAGGTCGAATGCCTGCTCGGGCGCAAGCTCGGCGAGGATGACGATGGGCTGGGCCTGCCGAGCGCGCAGCGAAGCGAAGTACGCCTTGCGGTCAGCAATGGCCTTGAGCTTGATGCCCTTGATGAACAGCAATTTGCCGTCCTTGATGAACAGCACCTTGTTGCCGATGTCGCGGTTGAACGCGGCTCGCACCTTGCGTTCCGCGTGCATGGCGTCGGCAAGTTCATCGACCAGGAAGTCGAGCGTCATGTCGATGTAGTGAGGGTCTTCGCCCTCCTGGCCGAGGTTGAGCGGCGCAGGCGGCAGGCCCTTGGCGAAGGCTTCGGCCTGAGCCAGCAACGCCGCCTTGCCGCTGAGCGCGCGCAGGAACGTCGAGCCGCCGTGGCCGTCGTTGCGGGCCTCGGCGATGGGAGTGCCGTCGAACACGACGGTGGCGCTGAAGCACAGCGTTTCCTCGCTGGCGAAATCTGCCACCTTGAGGCTCTTCAGCGTGATGCGGTTTTGCTTGGTGATGTTGTCCATGGGAAGTCCTGAAATCGACCGGGTGGCGACATGCCCCTGACGGGACGTGGCGGCCATCCCGTGGGTTGGAGAAAGAGGCATCGGTGCCCCGGTGGGCAGCGTTCGCCGGTGAGATGCCGAGGCGAACTGGCGGGTGGCGCGGGTGGAACCCGCGGCAGCCTTGACACCCTGGCTGCGGGCTGCTGCCAATACATCGGCAATGCAGGAGGGAGAATGGCGCGGCCCGCAGGCTGCGTCGCCGATCAATCCGAAGCGGTCGAGCCCGTCTTGTGCAGGTACTGCACCAGGCGCTGGCCCAGCCATGCCATGCACGGTACAGCCATGGAGTTGCCGATCGCCTTGTAGCGTGGAGCGTCGGCGGCGGGCTTGCCGCGGTAGGTGATCAGCGTGTAGTCGTCGGGCATGCCTTGCAGCCGCTCGCACTCCACGGGCATCAGCCGCCGCACCCGCCAGTGCGACCAGTCGCCGGGGCCAGGGCCGTTCCAGTCGTAGCGGAAATGCGCCTCGAAGTCGGGAGCCAGCACATGGGGCTTGTCCGCGCCGCCGCCGCTGGTGCGAAGTGCGCCCGCTACGGTGCCGCCCAACTCGGCGGCAAGGCCGTTCTCGCGGCCACGCAGAGATACGCAGGCTACCATCGGCACGCCGTAGCCCGGCTTGCCGTTGGACAGCACGGTGCAAGCCACCTGTCCATGGCCGGATTCGTAGCGCACTTCACCGCGGTTGTTCTGCGCGAAAGCGATGGCGGGCACGACACCGGCGTTCGCATGGCTGTTGCGATGGCCGCCAGCGCGCAGCGTCGGCGTCAGGTCGAACGTGGCATCGGCGCCGCTGCCCTGGGCAGTAAAGGCGATGATCGGAACACCCTTGCCGGTGCCATCCTCGCTGCTGCCCCTGCCGTTGTTGGCGGTGTCGAGGGTGTGGGCGATGCTGCCGACGACCGACTGCACCATGAACGTCTCGGTGCGAATGTCGTGCTTGGGGCCAGCGGCCATCAGGCACGCCGCCACATCGACGGGGCCAATGCCGCCGCTGAATCCGAACGTCGTCGTGACCTTGCCGTAGGGCTGCTTCAGCCCTGCGAATCCTGCAAGTCCTGCGCATGCGCCTGCTGCTTCAGCACCCGGTCCAGCATCGTGGGCAGCTTCTTGCCACGGCGCGCGGCCCGCACAAGAATCCCCGAGCAGGCCTGCGCGCTCAAAAAGTACTTCTGCGGGATCGAGGTCATCTCCACCACTTGCCACAAGAAACACGCGCTTGCGGCGTTGGGCGACACCGAAATATTGAGCGTCGAGCACGCGCCACGCGATGCGGCGGCGGGGTCCAGACACACAACCAGCGTGCGCCCACCGATCCCCTGGCGGCTGGAGCGCACGGCTTTCCCCGACCAGTGCCCCCAGGAAATGCCCGAAGGCATTGCTGCGGTCGTTGAGGACGCCGGGGACGTTTTCCCAGACGAGCGTGGCCGCCGGGCGGCGGTCTTGTTGGCGGGTTTGGTCGATGGCATTGGCAAGCTCCACATAGGCAAGGGAAAGGGCTCCGCGCGGGTCATCCAGCCCGCGCCGGCTACCTGCAACGCTGAACGACTGGCACGGCGTGCCGCCGACCAGGATGTCGGGCGCCGGCACGGTGCCGGCGCGCACCTGGCGGGCGATCGCGGTCATGTCGCCCAGGTTGGGCACGTGGGGGTAACGGTGGGCGAGCACGGCGCTCGGGAACGGCTCGATTTCGGCGAACCACACGGCTTCGAGGCCGAGGGGTTGCCAGGCGAGGCTCGCGGCCTCGATGCCGCTGCACACGCTGCCGTACAGCAGTGGCGCGGCCTGGGGCGCACCGCGTGAGGTGCGAGGTTGCGGGTTCATGTCGGGTCTCCTGTTCGTGTGGCCCTGGACCGTGTGGCCGGGCCGGGACGTTGATCGGCAGGAGAAAGGCGCCGAAGGCCGTGTGGCCTTCGGCTCGGGAGGACGGAACCACCCGTGGGCTGTTGCAGGCCCGGTCGTCGCTAGAACCGTCTGCTGTCAGCAATCGCACCCGGCGCATGTCGTGGTTGGCGCCGGCATCTTCTGGCGCACATCCGCGCACAAAAGGAGCCCAGTTTTTCGCCGTTGGGCACGGCATCGAATACCGCTGACCACGAAGGGTCTCCGGGTGGCTCGCAGGCCGGCAAGCCACCGGGGGACCCTTCGCAGAGGCGGAAAATGCTGATCAGCAGAACGCGCCGGGAAACCCCGGACATGGTTCGTGGAGAAGATACCTTCAGGTCCCGCGGCTGGGGGACGGCTGGGCGGGACGCGCACACGGACAAGAGAAGGCGTTGCGCGCTGGGCGTCCCGCAGGGCGTGCGGGACATGGGCCACGCCGCCGATGGCGGGCACGGCTCTCGGGGAGCGGGGTCGGTCAGGAGCCCTTGCGGCCGCTACTGCGCGGGCGCGAGGCACCGCGCTTGGACGTGCCGGGATCGACCGGCAGCGTGCCTTTGCAGTCGGGGTAGCGACTGCACGACCAGAAGGGGCCGGTCTTGCCGGTGCGCTGGCGCGTCGGTGCGCCGCACTGCGGACAAGCAGGCCCCTGGGGAACCTCGATGGACAGCGAGGTGCTGCCGTACTGCACGATCAGTTGCGAAATCCATGCGGCCTGCTTGCCGATGAACACATCCAGTGTGAGTTGTCCGGCCTCGATCATGTCGAGCGCCTGCTCCCACACGGCGGTGGTTCCGGGGTCGGCAATCGCCGCGGGTACGGCATCGATCAAGGTGAACGCCGCATCCGATGCGCGAATGGAGCGCCCCTTCTTCACGATGTAGCCGCGGGTGATCAGCCCGCTGATGATGTTGGCCCGTGTCGCCTCGGTGCCGATGCCGACCGTATCCTTGAGCTTCTGCTTCAGGCGCGGGTCCGTCACCAGCTTGGCGACCCCCTTCATGGACTTGACCAGTTCGCCCTGCGTGTACGGCTTGGGCGGCATCGTCTTGAGCGCCTTGATCTCGGCCTCGGCCACCTGGCACGCCATGCCCTCGCGCAGCGGGGGGAGTACCTGGCTGCGCGCCGTGGCTTCACCGTCCTCATCCGCTTGCGGTTCGGCCAGCACCAGGCGCCAACCCTGGGCGACCATCTGCTTTCCGGTGGCCGCCAACTTCTGTTGGCCGCAGGACAGCTCGGCGACAGTGCGGTCGAACTCGTGGTGAGGGAGGAACTGCGCCAGGTAGTGCGCCCGGATGAGCCGGTACACGGCCAGCTCCTTCTCGCTCATCGCAGAGAGGTTCGCGGGTTCGAGCGTCGGGATGATGCCGTGGTGGGCTGTCACTTTGCCGTCGTTCCAGGCGCGCGAGCGCTGGTAGCGGTCGAGTTGGCCCATGATCGGGCGCAGCGAGGGATCGGTCTTGAGCAGGCTGTCAAGGACAGTCGGCACTTCCGCGAACATGCTTTCGGGCAGGTAGCCGGAATCCGAACGCGGGTACGTTGTGGCCTTGTGTGTCTCGTACAAGGCCTGCGCGATTTCGAGGGTCTCTTGAACATCCAGCCCAAGCTGCTTGGAACAAACCTCCTGAAGCGTTCCCAGGTCGAACAGCAGCGGCGGACCTTCGCGCACGCGCTCGGTCTCGACTAATAGGACCTGGGCGCTGCCCGCAGCGCGGATCTGCTGCGCGGCCTGCTGGGCGATCGGCTGCTGCAGGCAGCGACCGGCGTCGTCGGTGCAGCCATCGGGCGGAACCCACTGCGCGCTGAAAGCCTGTCCACCTGCGGACAGGGACACGTCGATGGCCCAGAACGGCACCGACTTGAAGGCCGCGATCTCGCGGTCGCGGTCCACGACGAGCTTCAAGGTCGGCGTCTGGACGCGACCGACGGACAGCACGCCGTCGTAGCCGGCCTGACGCCCGAGCACCGTGAACAACCGGCTGAGGTTCATGCCCACGAGCCAGTCTGCGCGTGAGCGCGCAAGCGCCGAGTAGTACATCGGCAGCGTGTCGGATGAGGGCCGCAACTTGCCGAGCGCGGTGCGGATCGACGCATCGTTGAGCGCCGACAGCCATAGCCGCTCGATGGGGCCGCGGTAGCCGCACAGGTCGATGATCTCGCGGGCGATCAGCTCGCCCTCGCGGTCGGCATCGGTGGCGATGACCAGATGAGTCGCCTTCGCCAGAAGCGCTTTGACGACCTTGAATTGCGTGGCGGTCTTCGGTTTGACCTCGACCCGCCACTGCTGGGGAATGATGGGCAACTGCTCCAGCGACCAGCGCTTGAGCGCCGCGTCATAGACCTCGGGAGCTGCCGCTTCTACGAGATGGCCGATGCACCAGGTGACGGTGACGCCGGAGCCGCTGAGACAGCCTTCACCGCGCTGCGTCGCGCCGAGGATTCGACCAATGTCTTTGCCTTGCGATGGCTTCTCGCACAAGAACAGCCGCATGTCCGTCCATCCGAATTCCGTGGTTCATTGAGTTGCTGGAATCGAGGATGCCGAGCATCACCAGGGGCAGCAGCAAACAAGCCGCATGCGGTGGCGACCACTTTCATGGGATGGAATGGCCGGGACGGAAGTGGCGTGCGGCCGGGGGTGTGCGGGCCGGGAGCCACGATTTTTTGGAGCGCGCGGACGCCGGTGGACGTTGATGGAGCTATCCCCTGGGGATAGCTCGCGAGGGCGTGGGGCGACGGACGACTGCCGCCGCCCCATGCTGCATCACTTCCTGCGCTTCGGCTCCTTCGGCGCGGTCGGTTCCTGGGCGGCCTGGGAATTCGGCTGCGTGTCCTGCGCGGTCTCCTGCTGCCTGGGGCTGAGGGTCACCGACTCGATGCGGAACGGCAGGATGCCGACGCTGCGCGCGTTGATCTGCCAGGTCTCGCGCGGCTGATCCTCGTTGTCCGTCCAGGGTTCGCGCTCCATGCGGCCGACGACCAGCACGCGCATGCCTTTCTGGTACAGGTCCTTCCAGTGCGCGGCGTCGCGGTGCCAGATTTCCACCGGCGCCCAGAAGCCGCCGCGATCCTCGAAGTCGCCGCCCTTGGTGGGGACGGGGTTGTCGAAATACACGTTCAGCCGCAGCAAGCGCCGCGGTTCGTCGTTGCCGTTGGGAAACTCCCGGTACTCGGGGGGCGAACCGATGTTGCCTTCGCCAGAAAAATGCGTGCTCATGTTGCAATCTCCGTGGTGGTTGAAATACCCGCACCTGGTCGGCGGCGGGCGCGTGCTGGGGTGCCTGGCGCGATCACCGATCACGCATGGCGGATGGCATGGACTTGAGCCGGCGCAGGTAGGCGTCTTCCGCGTCGGCGGCCTTGCTGGCGCACTCCTGGGCCTGCCTGCCCAAGGTGTGCAACAGGCTGATCTGCATGTTCAGCGTGATGCGCTGAAGCTCGATCGCGTGCAGGTCGGCCAGGAGGTTGACCGGCGTGCTGGTGCTCGCCATCAGCTCCTGCCACAAGGCGACGCCCATGGCCGAGCGGTCGTGCTTGCGCCAGCGAAGAAACGCCGTGCCTGCGCCAGTGGTCTGCTGGGCCAGCTCGATTGAGAGCAGGTGGAAGGGATGCCCGACGGCCTGTGGCAGCACCTGTCGCTGCGCCAAGCCAATCAACTCGTCGCGCATGGCGAAGCACTGGCTGGCCCAGGCCTCCAAGTCCCCTTTACCCTTAAAAGGCCTTAAAAGGCCTTTTTGAGAGCCTGCGTGTTCCAGCCGCATGAAGGCGGTCTGTTGCAGCGGGCGGAAGTAGCGGGTTTCGCAGTTCGGGTCGCTCATGCCTGCTCGTCCTCGCCGGCCGTCGCTTCGGGGGCCTCGGTGGCGGCGGCTTCGTCACTGGCGGATTGTGTTGCGGCAGGACCGTCACCGCGCTGCTGCAGGCCACGGCGCACGATGGGCGGCGCGAACTTCGAGCGGCGCGTGCCTTCCAGCACGTCCTGCGGCAGCTCGCCGAACTTCTCCAGTGCCGCCCGTGCTGCGGCATTCTTGGCGGCGAAGTCATCGCGGGTGCAGCCCGAGTATCGGTACTGCTGGGCCAGTGAGAACAGGCTGCGCAGTGCATGGGCGCCTTCGTTGAGCCAGCGTTCGAGCGTCGAGCGATCGATCAGCGCTGTATGGTGCGCGAGGATCAGCTTGCGGGCGATGTCGTCGTAGTCGGCGAGCAGATAAACGGCGGCAAAGCCGAGCTGCGCATTGACGAACAGCGGCAGCTTGACGGGTTGAACATTGAGGTTCTCGCCCAGGGTGAGTGCCGGCGGCACGCTCGCCAGGGCCTGGTCCACCTGCTCGCGCAGCGATTGCAGCGTGGCCTTCGTCTGTTCGAGCTTGTCCTCGATGCGCAGCATCCAGAAGTCGCTGTACGGGTCGTCCTGCTCCGAGCCGCGCCGCATCTTGTTCATCTGGGCGATGTAGCCGTTCAGGCCGACGATGCCCGGTCGTCCCTCGGCGGCGGCGCGGCCGTGCCAGATGCGCGAGGCGTGGTGCGTGTGCAGCGTCAGCGACATCGCGCTGCGCAAGGAGCCGAGATTCAGTTGCAGGGGTTCGTTGGTGGTTGCCATGGTGTCCGCTCGTTGTTGGAAAAGAGCGGACAGCTTCGGCAGGTGGCGGAAGGCAGTCAGTCAACAAACCGAAACCCGCCCGTCCCGGGTTCAGGGCGCGGCGGTCGAATGCGGCGCGAGCTATCCCCAGGGGATAGCGCCATGGAGCGCCAAGGAACGCTGCACGCCTGGATCAACGTGGACAGGACCGATCCCGCGGCAGGCGATCGAGGCCTGGCGTGCAGCGGTTCGACGTCGTAGCTGTCAGTGGAACTATCCCCTGGGGATAGTTCCATGGAGCGCCAAGGAACGCTGCACGCCTGGATCAGCGTGGACAGGGCCGATCCCACGGCGGGCGATCGAGGCCTGGCGTGCAGCGGTTCGACGTGTAGCCGTCAGTGGAACTATCCCCTGGGGATAGCTCTACTGGAAGCCACTGGCATCCACTTCACCGCCTCCTTGCAGGCCCGCTCACTTGCTGGCGAGCAGGTTGCGCAGCCGCTCGATGTGCTGCCTGGCGACTTCTGGTGGCACCGGCTTGCCCTGCGGCTGGGATGGTGGCGGTGCTGGTGGTGGCCGCTCATTCGGCGGAGCGTGTGCCGATGGCGCGTCTTTCTTGGCCCAGGCGTTGAACTCGCCATGGATGGCCCGCTGGATGATGCCGAACAGATACCCCGCAGGATTGCGGATGCCATGGCTGCTGCATCGTGCGGCCCATTCGTCCAGCACGGCCTGCCTCAGCGCGGCATCGACCTGCTGCAATGCCACCCGCGCACCTGTCTGCTGCTCTGCCTTCAGTTCCGCGAAGCGTTTGGGCCATTGCAGGTCGCCCAGCGCGCGCGCCTGCGCCTGTGCATGCGCGGTAGTACGTACTTCATTCATACGACTACTACGTACTGTACGGGCCTGCTTCGGATTCCGAAGAGAGGCGTCTGGCGCGGGTTTCGACCTTGCTTCGGATTCCGAAGTGGGGTCATCAGGATTCCGAAGAAGGCTCGCAGCCCCTTCTTCGGATTCGTGCGTGGCGTCCTCCTGTGGATAACTTTCGTGCGCCCCGACGCCCTGGCTGGCGAGGCGTTCGGCCAGGACTTGCAGCCTCGATGGCAGGGTGCGCCCGGCCAGCATCGGGTCTTCGCCGATTTCCTTGAGGGTGTGCAGGCCTACGATCTGCACGGCTTTGGCCGAGTGGCCGAGCGCCTGGCTGACGAGCTGCAGGTAGTCCGGGTCGAGCTGCATCGCTTCAAAGGGGGTCAGCGGCTCGTCGTGCAGGACATAGAGGTTGCCGAGGATGCGGCCGGTCTTGGCGTCGCGCCGTCGCCGCACCAGGCTCAGCCACCGGGTCAGCCGCAGCAGCGTCAGGGCTCGCGCCACGGTTTCGTGCGAGGCCTGCCCGGCGCAGGGCATCGAGGCCAGCCAGGGCCGCAACTGCTCATACGTGGGGAATGCGGTCACGCCGTCGTCGTTGAGCATCAGCCGGAACACCTGCCAGGCGTTGCGCTCCAGCGGCGTCAGGCGGCGGTCGAGGAACAGCCGCCGCGGTACGGTCTCGTGCCGGTTGCCGCTGAAGAGGAACGCATCGCCGGAGGCAGTCGGTGTCGCAGGTGACGGCGCAGGTATAGGCGTGGGCGTGGGCGTGGGCGGGCTGGGCCTGGGCGCAAGGTCTTTCAGCGCCGCGTCGAACAGGTCAGCGAGTGCGACGGGGCCATGGCGTGGTGCGGTGTCGTCCACGGCCATGGCTTAACCCAGTCCCTGATCGACCCACGACTTGATCGCGGCCCAGACCACCGACAGCGGCAAATCCATGCCTTCGGCGAGATCCATGGCCGCGTCGAGAATCGAGGTCTCGTCCTCCAAGTCCACATTCCTGCTGCTGGTGATGGCTTTCCAGCGCCGCCACAGTTCGACGTCCTGCTTCTCGTCCAGGACAGGGTGACGCCCCTTGCGCTTGGGCAGGCCCAGCACCTCACGGCGCAGGGCGACTTCCTGATGGGTCAGGCCATAGAAGCGGCTGACCATCTCCGTGCTGGCCCCCAGGCGCAACATGCGATCGACGGTCGCGATTTCCTTCTCCACGTCCTGCGCCTGCGAGAGCAGACGCCGGAGCACCTCGCGGTTCACGGACACGGAACACCACGAGACATTGGCGTTGGCCAGCACGCTCACCATGGCGGGATGCTTGAGCGCATCCAGCTCGGCCTCGCTGAAGCCCATCGCCTTGCAGCGGCGCAGTTGGCCGTTGCGCAGGTCGTAGAGCGCCTGGGCGATGACGGCTTGATTGAGCGGGTGCGGGGCGGACATGCGGGTCTCCTTCCTTCATGCCCCAGGGCTTGCGACACCGGATTCCAGGTCCAGCAGGCGCCGGGCCAGGCGCAGCAATCGGAACAGCTTGACCAGCGCGGTGTCGCTCAAGCGGCGTGTCGCATCGCCTTGGCCGTGCAGCAGCGCCGGCAGCTCGGCGGCAAGCTGCCCGCCGTCCAGATCGGCATCGGCGAAGCCCTGGCCTGCCAGGCTCGCCAGCAATGCCAGCACGGCGCGGCCCTGCTGTGATGGGGGCTGCGCGCTGGCATGGCATGCGAAGCCCACGCCGTCCGCGCGTTCCTCGATGCACTGATCGATTCCTGCCTCGCCCGCGATCTCGCGTGCGAACTGCGCGATGTGGATGCGCAGGCGATCGGGCGTGTCCAGGCCCGCGTCGATGTGCCAGACGTCGGAAATCGGGTAGAGACCGCCCGCCTGGACTGGAATGGACTGCAGGACATTGGCCGAGAAATCGGGCAGCGCATCCCCCAGCTCGTCGGCGACCATCCGCTGAATGGATTGCAGCCGCTCCGTCGTCGGGGCCGGCGAAACGATGTGGCCCTGCAGCAGATCGCCGGGCGCGGCCACCGAATTCCCGGCGGGCGAGCCGTTCGTTCCCGAATCGGTTTCGCGTTCACGCGACGGGGGCGCGACTGCCGGCGTCAGTGCCGATGGCGCCGGCGTGGCGGACGGACTTGCAATGGTGTCGGGCTCGGGCAATGCGGGCGGTGCTAATGGCGGGGTCGGATCGCTGACCAAGGCGCGGTGGCGGCTTTCGGATTCGGTGAGATCAAGCGCCAGCACGTCGTAGTCGATGCCGAGCAGCTCGGACATCTGGCCGATCAGCTCGTCCTGCACGCGCTGGGGGGCGAACTCGTCGGCCTGCGTGTCGAACTGCGACAGCACCTCCTGAAAGAAGTCGTCGAAGTCCTGCACCAGCGTGCGGCCTTTGGCGTAGCGCTCCCACGCGAGCATGCAGGCCTTGCGCATGACCGACAGGCGTTCGACCTGGTGGCGGCCGAGCCCGCCATAGAGCACGGTCGGGATCGCCGGCAGGAGGTAGCGCACCGCGTCGTTCATCCGGCTGATGTGCGATTGCTGGACCGGGAAGCCATCGGCGGCGAGGCGGCGGGCCAGCTCGGACTGGCTCAGCGCGGCGCCGCTTTCCTGCTCGTAGAACTCGCGCGCCTTCTCGACGCCGAGGGCGCGCTCGATGAACGTCAGGCCCCCGCGCAATTCGTTCTCGGCCAGGTGGCCGGTCAGCATCACGACTTCGCCGCGGCTAGGCCACGGTCGGAACAGGCACGATATGCGGAAGAACCGCTCGTCCTTGGTCTCCGACCACAGTTCGCGCAGGATCGCCAGGCGCGTGTTGCCGCCGTTGCGGATGATGTAGTGGTCCTCGCCCGGGCGCCGGGTGATCGCCGGCGCTGCGTCAAGGCCGCGCTCCCGGATGGACGCCTTGATGTCCTCGTAGGCCGGGTTGCGCTTCTTCCTGGGATCGTGGTCGTAGGGGCGCAACTGGTCCAGGGTCACGACCATGGGCGTGTCGGCGATGGGGTCGCTCAAGGCCGAGGTGGACGGGCCGCTGCGCTCGAACCCGGCCGCGAGCAGCTTGCCGGCCATCTGCTGGGAGGTCATCTCAGCCATGGCGGCCTCCCTGCGCTGGAGACCGGGCCTCGCGTTCGGCGCGGCGGATCTGCGCCCGGGCATTGAGAGCCGCCCGGTGGTCGCTGGCGGTCGAACTGGTGTAGATCGCGGCGCAGCCTGCCTTGGTGAATTTGAGATGGCCGCCCGGCGTGCGCTTGACGTGCCAGCCCTCGCCGACGGCGAACTCGATCAGGGCGCGCAGCCGTTTGTGGCCTCGGGCTAGTTCATGCGCGTTCGCCATGGTGCCTCCCGGTATTGAGAGGGAATGGCGGGCGGCCGGACGCCGTGGCAAATCGGTTCTGCCATTGCGGGAACAGTTCGCCAGCGAGGCCGCGCATGGTGTCGAGCGCGGCGGGGGCGACTCTGCCCGGTGGCTGGCGGTACTCGACCCGATGCACCGGCAGGCCGCGCGTCGCGGCGCGCGGATAGGCTTCGATGGCCGGCACGTCGGTGGCCAGCACGCGGATGCCAGTGTGGTCCTGGAACAGAGCGCGCAGGGCCTGCTGGATCAGCCGGGCGTTCGCCGACACCGGGTGGACCCGGTTGATGAGCAGATGCAGCGGCGGCGGCTCGATGCCCAGGTGCCGGTACGGCGCGATGTCCTCCAGCAACTGCATGGTGCCGCGCCGCAGTTCTCGGGCGGCGAGGATTTCCGGGGTCACGGGAGACAGCGCGAGATCGGAGGCCAGCACCGCCATCTCCAGCATCACCGAGCGTGCTCCCTGGGTATCGATCAGCACCAGGTCGTAGAGGGGGGCCAGCACGGGCAGCAGGTGCCGCAGCCGCAGGCGCCCGTCTGGCGCGTGCAGCAGCAAGGTGTTCAGCTCGCCCCGGTGGTCGTTGGACAGCACCAGGTCCAGGCCCGTGATGATCGTGCGGGACACGAGCTGGCCGAGGTCGCGCTCGTTGAAGGCCAGCAATTCATAGATGCCACCGGGCGCGCGGTGGGCCAGCTCGTAGTACGAGGACAAGGTGGGCTGCACGTCGAGATCGAGCAGCAGCACGCGCAGCCCCGCATCGGCGGCGAGCCCGCCCAGGTTGGCGGCCGTGGTCGTTTTACCGACGCCCCCTTTGGTCGAGACAATGGATACAACCTTCATGGCGTTCTCCGGGTGAGGATGGGAAATCCGTGGGAGAACGGGTCAGGCGCGGCTGTTGACGCGCTCGGCGATCCACTGGTCGATTTCGATGGAATCCCAGCCGACCGCGCGCACGCCCAGGCGCAACGCTTTGGGGAACTTGCCGGCGCGCATCAGGTTGTAGAGGTGGGCGCGCTTGAAGCCGGACTTCGCTTCGACTTCTTCCAGGCGCAGGATGCGGCGCTCGTTGGGCGGCAGTACAGGTGTTTGCGACATGGCGGTCACTCCTGAACGCTCAGTGGCGTTTGTTGGCGTGACCTCTATTCAATAGACACGGCTGCGGAAAGACATTGCAAATGCAATCTCCGCGACTGCACATACAAACTGGAAAAACTCAGAGGGTGGCGCTATGCAGCCGGCGCCTGGCCGTGGCGAACTTGCCGTTCAATGTCCGCTCCGCGATCCCCATGACGCCACTGTGATGGGCGACCAATGCGTTGACGACGGCCTCCTGCGTCTTGAAGCTGGAGTACGGTGTGCCCGAGGGCGACTGGCCTAGCATCAGCTCCAGCATGCCCCCGATGATGTTCAAGTAGGTGGCTTCGGCCCGATCGCTGATCGAGCATTGCGCGCATGCGGGGATCACCGAGGACTGCTTGAGCAGCGCGTCGTGCTTTTCCTGCAACTCGCGAAGCTGACGCTTGGACTGCTCCAAGGCGGATTTGAGGGCCAGCCTTTCGACCAGCATGGCTTGCCCGGTTTCCAGTGAGATGAAGGGATGGGTGATGCGCTCGCTGCGGGAGAAGAGGAAGCCAGGCCGCTGCTCGGGGTAGTGCTGGCACATCCAGCGCTTCAGATCAACGTGGCGAACCGTCAGATCAGGAGAGTCGATCAGTGCGGTATCGCGCGTCGTGATGCCATTCCTCCCGAAAGGAAGTTCCCCATTGAGGATGCCGTCGTAGATGCGTTCGGTGTACAGCCTCAGCTCACCCCAACGGGGGCAGTCCAACGACTGTGGCAGGTTCCGTGACGAAGAGATCGAAGCCAGGATGACATGCTCGAACCGCAGAAGCCCGGCCCAACGCAGGGAGGCTTCAATCGGACGATAGAACACCTTCGATGTTGGTGCATTGTTGTTCATGCTCCCATCTCCTTCCAGGAGAACTACATGGCCGACTCCTTTGGCGCCAACCTCATGGTCGGCCTGTTGTCTGTGCATGAAGCGAGTTCCAAGACCCGCTTCTTCGTGAGCCCTGAGCACTTCTCACCACCTCATGTCGCTGGTAGCCGCCATGTGCTCAATGTGTAAGAATCTGTGAATCGCAAGCTGGTCGATCCTGCTGCTGATCGGCTCGAATAGTGGCGCTCACACTGGCAGCGTCATGAGCGGCGGCGATCGCCGCAAAACCGTTTCGGTATGGCCTGATATGCCAGCGGTTTCACAAGGCGCGAGAGGATGGCAATCGTTGCACGACGTCCAGCAGGACATAGCGAAGCCCGAGCCTGTCATGCTTGCCCGGCATCCTGATATAGCGACAAAGAATCGTGCGCGGACGCGCGATGGAGGATGCACGAGCAGCGAACGCAGAGGTCTGTGGTGAGTTCGAGTCCGTCGTGGACGGAGACGTACCGTGTGCGGCTCCGGTGTGCGGAGTGGGGGTCTATGGCCGTCGGTGGATTTCTTTAGACGGACTTGTTGCCGAGGGCTAAAAACAAGGCTACAATTGAGGTCTTCGCTGGCCACCTCGGTGAAGAAAGTGTTCGGGAAACAACGACTTACGCGCCTAGTACAGGTCTCGTTTCCCGCTCCAAATTATGATCTACAGACATCCACTGACGTCTGTAAGTTCTTGATTAAAGGGGCTTTCGCCCCTTTTTTCATTCCAGCGAACGCCACTGGAATCCACCTACAGCCAACGTTTTTGAGTCCCCAAATGAGGCATCAAAATACGGGTGGAACAGATGCCGGATAGTTGCTGGAGCCAGGCGGGAGTCACGACGAGCATTGGCCCTAAGTCGCAACTTGGGAGCTCGAAATGGCACTCTCCGACCTGACCGTCAGGCAAGCCAAGACGATTGGCAAGATCTACACCCTCACCGACACCTGCGGACTTGGCCTCAGGATTTCAGCCGCTGGCGGAAAATCGTGGCAGCTGCGCTACTACTGGCTAGGTACGCAAAAACGCATCATACTGGGGCGCTATCCACAGGTCAGTCTCCGTGAAGCGCGCATCCTGCGTGACCAAGCCCTGGCCCTCGTGGCTAAAGGCATCAATCCTTACGTCGACCGCAAGCAAAAGCAGCACGCGATCAAGCTTGCTTCCAATTACTCCTTCAAGGCCGTCTTCGATGCCTGGTTCACCCATCGCAGTAAAGAACTGAAGGAAGGCAGGAATACCACTCTCTCGCAGATCAAACGCATCTTCAAAAAGGACGTACTGCCCAGCCTTGAGAAGATGTCGATCTACGACATCCGCCGCCCCCAACTCCTGGGCGTCGTAGCAAGAATCGAACAACGGAAGGCTCTCACCACTGCGGAAAAGGTGCGCACTTGGTTGAGACAGCTGTTCCGCTATGCGCTCGTCACCGTAGAGGGGCTGGAGACCAACCCAGCCACGGATCTGAGCGTGGTGGCTGAACCCAAACTGCCGGTGGCCCACAATCCATATCTACTGCTGCCAGAAATACCGTACTTTCTCCAAAAACTCAGGCAATACAATCCGCGCGGTTGGCAAACCCAGCTCGGGATCAGGCTACTGTTTCTGACTGGCGTACGTACTGGCGAGTTACGCCTGGCGACACCAGATCAATTTGATCTGGATCGTGGCCTATGGGTCATTCCCCCTGAAATCGTCAAGCAGCTTCAACGCAAATTGCGCAAGGCCAGCAAACACCCGCAAGACATACCGCCCTACATCGTGCCGCTGTCCATCCAGGCCATCGAGATCGTGCGCTACATCTTGGGCGCTATGCGGCCCACACAACACTACCTGCTGGCACACCGCAGTGACCTCAACAAACGCATTAGCGAAAATACGCTCAATAGCGCCTTGCGTCGGATGGGTTACGCGGAGCAGCTGACCGGCCACGGCATCCGAGCCACCCTTTCAACAGCCCTGAACGAGATCGGTTATCCACCAAAATGGGTAGATGGCCAGCTATCCCATGCCGATCCAGACAAGGTAAGTTCCGCCTACAACCATGCCAGATATGTGGAACCGCGCCGCCGCATGATGCAAGACTGGGCTGACCGCCTAGACCTGCTCGAACAGGGCGAAGTGCAAGCCGCGAGCGCACATCTGACCATTCGCATTGACGGAGTGCCAGCGATGGCGGAAACAGGGAACGAGGCTCTCCTACCCATCGGACCTATTCCATCCAGCACCCCACCCATAGCCGCTACGCCTATTATCGTGACCACGAACAATGGCGGAAATACATTCCAGCGACTACCGCAGGTGCCGCCGGCTCCAACTCATACCCCCGAACCGAAAGTCTCCACAATCCAGCGTGAACGTGAGGAAATGCTGGCGATCTATGAGTCACCGAATAATCTGCCGGTTCCACTGTTCGGCAGGCTGGCCGGGAAGTCCAAGGATCAGATCAACCGCGAGTTGAAGGCCGGCAAGCTGCTGGCCGTCAGCTTGGGCAACCGGGGACAACGCGTTCCCGACTGGCAGTTGGTGCCGCTCAAGCACAATCTGGCTCAGACACTCATGAACCTGTGCCCACACGCAGACTCGTGGGATCTGTACCGCATGCTGACGACTCCGCTTTCTGACCTGGGCGACCGCGCGGCAATTGATGCGGTCACGCCGACCAACGTGCCCGCCACCATCCAGACCATCCTGGGTGTGTACCTTCATACAGCGAAGCCCATCGAGGCCGCTGTCATGTGACCTATGCACGGAGAGCCATGCGGAGCAGTCGGCGGGAGGATACCGTAGCGCTAACCACGGTATTTGCCTTTACCTCTCCTGAGCAAAGTGGCCCCGCGCGGTTCCCGGCATTGTACTCCTGCCTGCACGATCAACTTTCGCGCCAGCCGCATCCTGGAGGTTGCTATACTTCGCACAAGGAGATGGCATACCTCCACCCCAGATGCAAGGTCTGGGAAAACTGCACTTCCAAGATGCTGATGATGCCTGCAGATCCTGATCAAGGACGTTGCAGGCCGTCGCCCGCCGCGCCCGCTGATCTGTGTACTCCACTTGCAGGTCGCGTAGATGCATACGGAAAAAATCTTCTGGTCAACCGAGACCAGGTGCCTTCGCCTTTCATGTGGGCGTCGTGCATCTATCGGACATCACGAGCAGAGCGGGTGTGGCGGCGATGCATGACCATGTACCGGCTTCACGCCATGACCAGTTGGACGGCGGTACCGGGCAGCGTCTGCTGTCCACGTTGATGCAGCTGGATGATCACCTTGGCCGACTGACGTATCTCCTGGCTCTACAGTCGCAGAAGTCGCCCCTGCAGACGTGGTATGCAGATATTACGCCCCTTCAGCAGCGCAGGCTGGCGCAAGATATCCAACGTCTGCATGGTGCCATGAGCGATATCCTTGGCCGCCACGGACTAGCCATTCCGCCTCCTTCAGGAAGCGTTCTACAGGCGTGCTGTGAAGCCGTACACCAGGCAGTAGCCGCGGTGGAAGCACTAACGCCCGGGAGTCAGGCCGCAAGAGTTCGATCGTCTGATGATACTGAGGCGGAATTACGCCGCATTATTGCGCACTTGCTAGCACCGCTGGACGAGATGCTGCGCCCGTTGGAACAGCACGACGCAAACTTCCACTCGGATGACCGCAATCTCGAATACCTATTCAGTATCGCGCGAGCACACGGCCTGTCCGACTTTTATGCACCCTTGACGGCTCTTGCTGATCACGAGTCGGCACCTGGCCTGGTCATCGCCATGCTCGGCTTGTCCAACGCGGGCAAGTCTTCGCTGATCAACCGCCTGGTCGGGGTGCAACTGCTGCCGGTGGGTGTGATGCCCACCAGTGTCGTTCCCGTTCATATCTCCTATGGGGCCCGCGCTTGCGGAGTGGTGCGTCTGTCTAATTCCGTGTCGGAGCCGGTCATGCCAGGCAGGCTGGCGGCATTCGCATCCGATCGCTACAACCCCGGCAATGAGAAGCTGGTGGAGCGGCTGTCCTTCGAGCTGCCGTCGCAGCACCTTGCCGACGGCATCGTTCTGATTGATTCGCCGCCCTGGGCACCTGGAATGGATCCTCCCTTGTGCGACGTCGCACTGGTGGTAATTGACGCCACCGGGCCGCTGACCATGAGCGAGATCCCATTGGTAGACGCATTGACTGAGCAGGGCTCCCAGGCGATCGTGCTACTGAACAAAGCTGACCGACTGACCGACCAGCAGCGCTGGGACATTCTTGGCTATGTCCTGGAGCATCTTGGAACGCGGCACGAGCAGCAGCCTACGGTTTTCCTGACCAGTGCTGGCGATGAGGACTCCGCGCTTTGGCACGATTGGCTGCAGCGAGGATTTGCCCCCTGCCTCGAGCGCCGCGAGGCGCTGCGGCAGACATCACTCCATACCAAGAGAGCACATCTGTCGAGGGCCATGGCCCTCCGCTTGGCGCGACTCAACCGCACGGACTCCAGCCCCAACACAGAGACATCGCATGAAAACGAGGCCATCTTGCTGGCGCAGCGCGAAGGTCTCGATCTACTCGCCACTGCATCACAATCAATGGGTGATTGCGACCTGGAAGCACACATACAAGCCGCTCGCATCATCCGCCAAGTGGTGAATAACGCTGCAGAGCTGGCATGGAGCAGTGGAGAGACCACGCTTGAGCTCGCACCGATGTTTGCAGCATCTGCTGAAGCGCGCATGACGAGCGTGTGCCATGAAGTTATGAGAGAACTGGAGCTTCTCGCCCTGCAATGTAGCGACTTGCTGGCACGAACTCCGGGCCCCCAGTTCCGCTGGCATGTGGCAGACCTGGATACGGCGCCGACCTTCGATCCGGGGAACTTGCCACAGACTGAAGCTATTGCTCGTCCTTGGTCAGCAAGCCTGGGACCATGGGCGTTTCGGTGGCACCTGCGATGGTCCTTGTCTCGCGATCAGCGCCTACTCATTGGGCTGGAGGCGGCACTGGGCGAGGATCTGAAGCAGCTCCAAGACTGGCGCCAACGGGCACTGGTGGATTTGTCCAACGCCTTTTCCCAAGCCTGCGCCGGCCGTTGCGAGGGAGCGGCACGGATCGGCATTGATCTGGCTGGCCTCCAGGCGCGTTATCACTCGATTGCAAGCAATGCCTGAAGGACTGCCGGTACACCATCGTGCGGTGAATGTAGACGGAAGCGTGCTGGAAACGCTTTGGCCTTCGGCAAACCCTCACTGTCCAGCTTGCATTGCGGCGCAAGGTGCTGGCGCACACTATTTCGACAAGGTCTTTGCCCCAAACGCACCGACCGCCACAATCGCAAAATTGATCTCTGAAGATCTGGGGTTTTGCAGCCGACATGGCCGTGTATTGGCGGCGGATGCGAAGCACGCGAAGGCCGTCGCACAGAGTTTTCGCGCAGCTACCGAAAGGATACTGCCGCTGCTTCACCAGTCGGTAACCGACGAACGCTGCGAGCGCCTGTTCTTTCGCTCTGCCCGCCGCTGCCCGGCTTGCTCGGCGGAAGAAGCCGCAGCGGCCAAGGCATTGACACCTATCCGCAAGCGGTGGATGCAGACGATGGAGCCCCTCGGCACAGTAGCACTGCTATGCGAACCGCACTTCCAGATGTTTACTGCGCAGCTGCCGGTAGAACCGCGTGGACATGCCATTCGGCAGTACCTTGATGTACTGGCGATAGCCAATCAGGATATGGAACGCGCGCCGGATGCGGGATTGCCTCGCGCTCTAGCCCTCCTGGGCTATGCCTCCGTCCCGCATCAGACGGACGCGCTCCAGCGCGTCAACGGCGGTGATGCTCACATGCCGATTGAGGATATCCTGGACAATCCGGATGTTTGTCCGATCTGCGAAGCGATGGGCGCGGCGCACACCCACTGGCTGGAAGGGCTTCGGTGGGCGGTCGAGAACGAGGCGGCGGGATGCTTGTGGCTATTCGCACCATGCTGCAAACACCATGTGTTCGACGCGAGTCAACTAGGGCGACCCGATTGGCTCGCACGCATTGCAGCCCTTGCGCTTTCGGGAATGGCTGAGCAGTCGCGCCAGCAACTGGCGAACATCATCCGCATATTGGCCCTTGCGGATCAGCCCCGGCCAAGCTGGTACAAACCGCGCCACCGACGCCGCAAGGCCTCAAACTCAACCGGGTTGCATCTCGCCAAGGACAAGCGTTTTGTCTTACGTTGTCAAGGGTGCGAGGCAGAGGCCGTCGCCCTGGAGCAAGCTTCGGCGGCCTTCCTCGACCTGATGCACCATACACGCTACCGCAACCTGTTGGCGCATGGATATGGCCTATGCCTGGATCATCTGGTGCACGTCCTGCCGGTCGCATCGCCCAACCTGATTCGACCGTTCCTGGGCCAACTACACACGAATCGACTGGAGGCTTTGCGTAATGCTCTGGCGGATCCATCCGGCGCCCCTGGCCGCGAACGTGATGCCGTGCGGCGTTTCCGGGGTTGGTCCGTTGCCCATCAGCACGCATGAATAAAAGACATGCCGACAGCGATGAATACGTTTTGTGCAAGCTACAATGATCCATAGGAGATGGCATTCCTCCGCTCTTGGCGCCATACCAAGGGAAATCGCCGGCCGGCTGATGATGCCTACAGACCTGATGATCCGGGTGTGTAGCGCTGTCATGACAAGGTGCAACGTCTCTCGCATACCAGTCAACGCCACCGAATGCAGCTCGGGCACGTTAGCTGGCGAACTTGCGAGTGCAGTGCCAGGCGGTCTCTCTGCTTCCGGATCTTCCAACACACCGTAACCGGTTGTATTGCAAGAGGATTGCCATGGGTTCATCTATCTCTTCTTCGTCTATTGTCGAGGCACTGCGCCCGCTTGTTGTAGATTGCGGCTCGACGCTGAATTTGCAGTTCTGGGACGGCCGCAGTGAAACTTTAGGCAGCGGCACTGCTGCCGTCACGTTGCACTTCCCCACGCCAAGCGCGGCACTGAGGCTGATTCCGCCCGATCTCGGAGCGCTCGCTCAAGCCTATATCCAAGGCGACATAGACGTTGAAGGGCCAGCACAGGATGTTGTTCGCACGGCGATCAAACTCGCAAGCGCGAGCAGCACAAAGCAGCGTGTCATCAGCCGCATTATCGGCTGGCGCGTCCGGCGACATACCCCGGACAGCGACAAGAGGGCTATTGCCCACCATTACGACGTCTCCAACGAGTTCTATCGTCTGTGGCTCGATAAGCAGATGGTCTATTCCTGCGCCTACTTTCCGACGGGCTCGGAAACCCTAGAGCAGGCCGAGGAAGCTAAGCTCGATCTCATCTGCCGCAAATTGCAATTAAAGCCTGGCGATCGCTTCCTCGACATCGGATGTGGCTGGGGGGCATTACTGCTGTGGGCGCAGCGCCACTACGGCGTAAAAGCCACTGGCGTGACCCTCAGTGAGCGGCAGTTCGAGTATGTGCGCGAGCGTGTACGCGAACTAGGCCTGGAAGATTCGATCGATGTACGCCTACAGGACTATCGCCACATCCCGGGTGAAGGCATATTCGACAAGATCGCGTCAGTGGGCATGTTCGAGCACGTCGGTGTCCAAAATCTGCCCGTGTACTTCGGCACCATCCAGCGCCTGCTAGCCGATGACGGCCTTGTGCTGAACCATGGTATCGCCACGCGCGCGGGGGATGAATCTGTGCGGGATAGCGCCAGTGAATTCATCGACCATTTCGTATTTCCCGACGGAGAACTACCCACGATAGCCCAGGCCGTTGAGGCAATGGAGTCTCAGCAGCTTGAGGTGTTCGACGTCGAGGGCTTGCGCCCGCACTACGCTCGAACGCTGGCGCACTGGGTGGAGCGCCTTGAAGCAAACCGCGATGAAGCCATCAGGTTGGTCGGAGAACAGACCTACCGCGTCTGGCGAATCTACATGGCCGGCAGCGCCCAGGCGTTCGAACTCGGCTGGATCTCAGTTCACCAGCTGTTGGCCGCCAAGCGCACGGTCAGAGGGTTTTCACCTCAGCGCTGGGGCCGTAGCCATATGCTCCCTGCTGCCACCGATGCCCTTCAGCATGAGCGGCATGCATGACAAAGCACGCCACCACACTGAGTGGTGGCGGCCAACCAACGGCGGCACTTCACCGGCACCCGATCTTGAGATGGATACCTTGCACGCACCTTCTTAAGTGGCGCGGGCCGGCGCGCATAGGAAGGGGATGGCGTAGTGGGCCTTGAGAGCCCCCTGCGCTGCCCATTCCTCAGATGCAGCCATGGCTGCGGAAAAATACCCCGAGCCCGTACAAAGTGCGAGGGATACTCAGGAGGTAAATCGTCGCTTATTCAACACAGTGGTATCAGGTCGTAACTCGTAGACGAGCAGCTCACCAGTGGCTATCTCAGTGCTGATAATGGCCTCGGGCGACAGCTGATCCAGAACCATCACCAAAGCGCGCAGGCTGTTGCCGTGGGCCACGATCAGTGAAGCGTCATTGCGCATGACCGCCGGCAGGATCCTCTGGAGATAGAACGGCAGGACACGGGCAGCGGTATCCCGCAGGCTTTCACCCCCGGGCGGCGCCTCATCATAGCTGCGACGCCACCGTTGAACCTGTGACTCACCCCAGTGCGCACATGCCTGATCTTTATTCAGCCCCGTCAACTCGCCGTAATCACGCTCATCGAGCGCCGCATCCGAGGTAATCGGTAAGTTAGGACGGCCAAGATCGTATGCAACACGCTCAGCCGTCTCGCGGGTGCGTATCAATGCCGAGCAAAAGATCCAATCGATGGGCAGCCCGATGTTGCGTAGGCGCACGGCGACTGCCGAGGCTTCAGCCAGGCCCCGAGCGGTCAGCGCCGGATCGCGCCAGCCGGTGAATCGGTTGTCAGCGTTGTATTGGCTTTGTCCGTGGCGGACGAGTGCAAGGTAGCGCCCCATACTCATTGCGCCATCTCCATACGCATTAATGATGATCCCAATAGCCAGTATGACGAAGCAGGCGACTAACCTCTCCAACCACCCAACCACAGCAGGCATCGGCCAGCACCCAAGGCACGACAATGAGTATGGCCCCCAGCCCCTCCAGCAATACCGCTTTGAAGCAGTCACGTCCCATAGTCGTAGCCAATCTCGGCTTTGATCTCGCTAATAGCCAAACCCCTCATACAGCTGTAGGTCTCGTAATTTCCACCAAGAAAGCCCTAATCAGGACTGTCCCTCGCAGAACTCATGTTTGAGTCAGGGAATATCCCTGATCAGTTGCGCACGCGCGGAGGCGAAAAATGAACCGATCTAACAAAGCAGATAAATCTGTATTGGCGTGCCGCAATAGGTATGTCGTCATCACCGCGGAATCTCCGGCGAGCGGGCGAATCACCACTTCAGAACGCCTACATAGGCCAAACCTCGTTGACGTAGTGAAGCCAATACCATAGCCGGCGCTGACCAACGTGAGCATCATATCCAGAGAGGAAACATGCTCAACAACATTTGGCTCCACTTCCAACGGACGAAGCAGGCGCTCCAATTCACGACTATACCCTTCACACATCTGGGGATCACATAGCACCAGCGGATAATGCTTCAACTCGTGTAGAGGTACGTCTCTATACACAAGTAGCGGATGTCGCGCAGGTACGATCAGTACCAATGGTTCCCGCCAAACCGGCTCAGCAATTATGTCGCCACCAACATCTGCCGTATGCGCGAAACCAATCGCTACGTCACCGGATCGCAGTCCCCGTAGCTGTTCAGCCAGAGGCATCTCCGACATTCGTATCTCAACATCAGGATCCTCCTTCCGGCATAGTGCTAGAAACTCAGATAATTGCGGCCCCACTGCGCCATCAGATATCGCGATTCGTATGCTTCCTCGGAAGCCAGCCGCGACCGCTGTCACATTATCTCGCGCCTGTTCAAGAATAATGAATATCCTGCGGACGTCTTGTAAAAATGTAGTTCCTGCGGACGTCAATAGAGTACCTCGTCTATTTCTGTCAAACAGAACTACTCCCAGTTCATCCTCTAGCTCTTTAATAGATCTCGACAAGGGGGACTGTTCAATATGCAAGCGTTCAGCCGCCCGAGTGAAATGGAGTTCTTCTGCAAGCGCAATAAAGCAACGAAGATGTCGCAATTCCATTAGAGCTTCCAAAATTTCGGGGCAAGGCCGCCGCTGCATCCCACCCTGCAACCTATGAGGAAAACTCGGGAGCCGCCACTCGCTGTGGAGGCAACTCAAGAATCAAACGCCCCACTAGCGAGTGACTGTTGCACCTATTTCCACACAAACCGCACGGAACCTTAATCTATAAAATCCACCACATCAGAAAACCGAATTCAGGCTTGACGCAAAGACTGAGACATTAATCTTCCGTGACCCCGATCGTGCCGAATTCAATCGGCGTACGAGAATAGAAGACCCGTAAACCGGGCTCCAAGCGCAGCCTCTCCAAAAAATCATCACACTCACTCGCCGAAACGGCCATCACAACCTCGACCGGCTGATCGGCCAACTCGAAAAACCTCGCAGAATGCAGGCGGTGATGAGCGCCAATGCCTTCTTGGGCTGTAAGAACCGTCGCCCCCTGGATTTCCATGGACTTGGCAAGCTCTATTAACCACTGATGAACTGGACGATGCTCGTGGGTGTAACTTTGGAGCGTATAGAAGGTCAGTTGATAGCCTTTCATGATGTCACCATCCCGAAGCGTTTTCCATTGCGTCGTCATAGCGATTCACCCTTGAGTTAGATACTGAACGAGCCCAATACCGACCAGGACTAGGGCAATGGAACCTGCCACATGAAGGCCGATCTGCAGCGCCGCAAAAGCCAATTCTCGCTGCTGCAATAGCGTACTGACCTCAAGAGAGAACGTGGAGAACGTGGTCAACCCTCCCAAGAAGCCTGTGATAATCGTTAGGCGCCATACAGGGGGCAGACCACCGTGGCCGGCGAAAAATTCGTTCGCCAAGCCAATCAGTAGACCTCCCATCAGGTTCGCAGCCAAGGTCCCCAGCGGAATCGTTGGCCATATGCTGTTCATCTCCATACCCAATATCCAGCGCAATAAGGCACCCAGTGCCGCGCCGATCGAAATACCGATCACGGCGGGGATCATGAATGACTCCACGCAAAAGGAAGGGACGGATACTCGTAGAATGAGGGAAAGGCATTGAAGCTGCAGATCGTTTTCATAAGGCCTGAAAATGTGGATTCGAGGCCTGAAACGGAATCCGAGCATTGCCTGCGGTTCCCGTTCAGGAACTTGCAGGCATCATCAGCCGAAGAGGTTTCGGCGGTTTATGGAGAATGCCATCTCCGAGAAAAAGCTACTGCCAGTACGGTATAGTTTAGCAATGGTGCTTCCTCCGCGCAATGTAAACATTCTCAGGCATCGTCACCAGTCTGGCCTCATCTCGGGAATGATGTTACAGTGGTAATCAGACGGAGATGGCATTCTCCCCTAACTGTCAGCAGACAGGCTGACTAATAATGCCTACGCGTTCCTGAACCGGAACCCGTAGGCATTTTTGTGCGTGTTGCGGTTCGGGCATGAAGACCTTTCATGACAAGGTGACCCATGCACAACAGCTCCTGCGCCATCACTGATCTGGCTGCCAACGAAATCCTAGATTCGCGCGGCAACCCCGCGCTACAAGTTACTCTCACGCTCGAAGATGGAACCACTGCCGTCGCAGGGGTACCTTCGGGGGCCTCTACCGGCGCCTTCGAAGCCCACGAGTTGCGCGATGGTGATAACACGCGCTTCGGTGGCAAGGGTGTGTGGCAAGCCGCTGCCCACGTTACCGATACTATCCTCGAAGCCCTGCGGGGCATGCGCGCTGACTCCCAGCGCGAGATCGACACTCGGTTGATCGAGTTGGACGGCACCGAGTCCAAGTCTCAGTTGGGTGCCAATGCAATTCTGGGTGTGTCGCTGGCGTGCGCGCGGGCCGCTGCGGCCTTCCACGGCCTGCCGCTCTTCCAGTACCTGGGCGGATCCGATGCCCACATACTGCCCGTCCCGATGTTCAACATTCTCAACGGTGGTAAGCACGCCACGCACGGGCCGGATTTCCAAGAATTCAAGCTTGTGCCGCTGGGGGCGCCCACCTTCGCGCAAGCACTGCGATGCGGAGCTGAGGTCTACCACGCTCTGCACGACCTGCTGGTCGCCAAAGGGCTGTCCGCGAACGTAGGCGACGAGGGAGGCTTCGTACCGGAGCTGCCCAGCAACGAAGCCGCCATGGGCCTGATGATGCAGGCAATCGAGCGCGCAGGATACAAGGCGGGGGAGGATGTCTGCCTGGGCCTGGATCCTGCAGCCACCTCGTTCTTTGCCGACGGGCGCTACCGCCTGGAACGCGACAAGCTCGATCTGGATTCGGCAGAAATGACGGCCTACTGGGCAGAGTGGGTGGATCGCTACCCGCTGGTCTCACTCGAAGACCCGCTCGCCGACAATGATTGGAGAGGATTTGCACACCTGACATCGGTGCTGGGCGAACGTGTGCAGGTCGTGGGCGACGATCTCTTCGTCACCAACCCGCGCTTCCTGTCCCGAGGGCTGGCCGAGCACTGCTGCAACAGCATCCTGATCAAGCCCAACCAGATCGGCACAATCACAGAGACCCAGGGCACCGCCCGCATGGCTCTGCGCGCAGGGTACACCTGCATGGTGTCACATCGCTCGGGCGAGACACTGGACACCAGCATCGCGGATCTCGCCGTCGCTCTGAACTGCGGCCAAATCAAGTCCGGCGCGCCGGCGCGCGGCGAGCGCGTCGCCAAATACAACCGGCTGATGGAAATCGAACGCCAACTGGGTGCAAGCGCCACATTCGCGGGGAAGACGGCCTTTCCACGGTTTGGGCAGACACATGCAAATGCCGCGGTCTCCCGACCCGACAAGCTCCAAGGCCGAGAGAGCACTCCATCACGGGGGCTACCAGCCTAAACCAACCTGGAAGAACAAGAAAAGGAGCACCATCATGATCACTTTCAGCGTGCTGTATCCCGGGCCACAAGACGGCGTGTCCCGTGAACAGGCCGAGGTGCCAGAGTTCTTCACCGATCTGAATCTGGATCAGATCATCGGCCACATCACCGCAAAAAAAGGCGAATACAACCTGCAACCTTTCTTCTATCGCTCCCTGGATGAGGCGGATAGCGTGGCCTACCGGCAAGAAGTCATGCACGACCTGGAACGGCCCGCCCTGTATACCTCCTTGATGACTTTCGCCACACAACTGCAAGCGATGCGTGCACGCCTCACACAGGCTGCGAAGCTGTACTACCCCTTGCAGAAACAAGCGTGGTTTCTGTGCGCAACCGAACAATACTACGAAGCCGTCCAGGCCCTGGCGCAAGACCTTGGAAAACTGGAATTTACCTCCCGCGGCATGCAAGCGCTAAAAGCCCATGCAGACAACTACACGCAGGGCGCGAATTTCCAGACACTGGTGGCAGATGCAAAGGCCGCCCGCAGCGCCCTTGCATCGATCCGCTACTGCATCCACATCAAGGGCGACACCTTCACAGTGCTTGAGTACCAAGGCGAAAGCGACTACAGCGCCGAGGTTTCCGCCACGTTCGAGAAATTCCGTCAAGGGGCAGCGAAAGATTACCGAGTTAAATTTCACGATCTGCCGGATATGAACCACATCGAAGCCCAGGTGCTGGAATTCGTGTCCAAGCTGTTCCCGGAGGTGTTCACGCAACTGGATATCTTCTGCCAGCAGCATCAGGGCTACCTGGATGAAACGCTGGCTGTTTTTGATCGCGAAGTCCAGTTCTACACCGCCTACCTGGACTACATGAACACCTTGCGTGGCAAGGGGCTGGATTTCTGCTATCCCGAAGTGGGTCGTGTGAACAAGACTGTGTTTGCTCAAGACACCTACGATCTTGCCCTGGCCGACAAACTCCTGAACCAGGGCAAATCCATCGTGCGCAACGATTTCAGCCTGTGCGACAAAGAGCGCATCTTCATCGTGTCCGGGCCCAACCAAGGGGGCAAGACCACCTTCGCCCGGACGTTCGGCCAGTTGCACTATCTGGCGAACCTGGGGCTGCCGGTGCCCGGCAACGCTGCCAGGCTGTTCCTCTATGACCGACTCTTCGCGCACTTCGAGCGCGAGGAAGACATCCGCAATCTGCGTGGCAAGCTGGAGGACGATCTCGTGCGCATCCACCGCATCCTGCAGGGCGCGACACCCGACAGCATCATCATTATGAACGAGATCTTCACGTCCACGACCCTGCAGGACGCATTGTTCCTGGGTAGTCGGATCCTGGAGCGAATCGTCCAGCTGGATCTGCTGTGCGTCTGTGTCACCTTCATCGACGAGCTCGCGCACCTGAGCGACACCACCGTCAGCATGGTGAGCACCATCGTGCCCGACGACCCCGCACAACGAACCTACAAGGTCGTTCGTCGGCCTGCGGACGGAAAGTCCTATGCGCTGTCGCTGGCCCATAAATACCGCATCGAAGCCCACGACCTGGAAGAGAGGCTGCCATCATGAAAGCATTCCTCATGTATCGTGACCGCGATTTTGACCTACACACGCCCCTGCCATGGAATGAGCCAGACTTGGTGCAGGATCTAGAGCTGGAAACGCTGCTGCACGCGATGGCACAGGAAGACGAATTCCTGTACAAGGTCTCCCGCACCGCGTTGCTCGCGGGCTGTAGCGAACCGGACGAGGTCCTGTACCGGCAGGCCGTGCTGCAGGACTGCCTGGATCATCCCGACGTCGCCCGCTCGCTATATCAGCTTGCCGTAGACACCATCGAAGCCGAGCATAAGAACTACTGGGGGCTGGCCCACTATCCAAGTGGCGTCCTGCATCACTCCGTCGAAGTCATGACGTTACTGGCGACGGCGCTCAAGCAGCTGCGCGCTATCGCTGATGCCCAGGCCAGTACGTTTTCCTCCGAGGGCTTTCGCCGGTTCTTCACCATGCTGCAGCACGAACTGGGAGACGACTACTTTGAGACCATCCAGACGCATCTGAATACACTGAAATTTCGCCACGGCGTGCTGATCAGCGCCCGCTTGGCGGAAGACAACTGCGGGGAAGACTATGTCCTGTGCACACCAAAAGCCCCGCCACACAGCTGGTTGCTGCGCACCTTCGGCAAGAAGCCGCCTTCCTACTCATTCACCCTGGCACCACGCGACGAGAATGGGGCAAGAGCCCTCTCGGAGCTGGGTGACCGGGGCGTGAACCTGGTGGCTAACGCACTGGCGCAATCGACCGAACACATTCTCAGCTTCCTTCTCATGATGCGCACGGAGTTCGCCTTCTACGTCTCGTGCCTGAACCTGCGCGAACAGCTGGCACAGAAGGACGAGCCGGTCTGCTTTCCACGGCCTTCACCCGCCGGGGAGCGAACCCTAACCTGTCGTGGCTTGTATGACGTCTGTCTGACGCTGCATCTACCGCAGCGCGCAGTGGGCAACGATCTCAATGCCGATGGCAAGATCCTGTTCGTCATCACCGGCGCCAACCAGGGTGGAAAGTCCACGTTCCTGCGCAGTGTGGGACTCGCACAACTGATGATGGCCAGCGGCTTGTTTGTCCCGGCCGAATCGTACGCCGCCAACCTGTTCCGCGGCTTGTATACGCACTACAAGCGCGAAGAGGACACCAGCATGAACAGTGGCAAGCTCGACGAGGAACTCGCACGCATGAGTGCCATCGTGGATCACATCCAGCCCGACGCCCTCATCCTGTTCAACGAATCCTTTGCCGCCACCAACGAACGGGAAGGTTCGGAAATCTCCAGCCAGGTTACGCACGCCCTGCTGGCGCATCGGATCAAGGTGTTTTCAGTCTCGCACCTGTACGAATTCGCCCGCGTCCTGTACGAGGAACACCGGCCCGACGCGACGTTCCTGCGGGCGCACCGCGACGAAGGCGGCCAGCGCACGTTCCGGCTGGAAGTGGCTGCGCCGCTTGCCACCAGCCACGGCGCGGATCTGTACGAAAAAATATTCGGCGCAACCACGCCTGGCGACGGTATCCCCCAGGGGCCAGCTGGGCAGGATGCGCCGCCAGCCGACCCCTTGCCCGAAGAAGCGATCAAGGGCGCCTGATCCGGCGATCGACGGCCAGGAAAACCGGCACGGCGGCGAGCTGCACCGCCAGGCAAAACAGGACGGCCAAGTCGACGGACTGGCCGTATAGCGCTCCGATGGCGACGCTGCCGCAAAACCAGAACACGCCGTAGCCGGCTGTGAAGGCACCGAAGGCCGATGCCCGGATGCGCCCAGAAACCATGGGCGCCACCGCTGCCGGAATGATGGACTCGTGTACGCCCATACCCAGCCCCCAGAGGCAGGCCCCCAGCAGCGCGCCCCAGAACCCACCCAGGAAGACCAGTGGCGCAAAGCACGCGGCCGCCAGCGTCAGCACGATGAGCACGCGGAATCCGTAACGGTCGAAAAGCCGCCCGCACACGGGCGCGGCAGCACCGCCCGTCCCCATGGCAACGGCATAGAAAACGGCGATCCACTGGCCGGGCACGGCGTGGCCGTGCGCGAAGTGATAGGCAATGAGGGGATAGTCGGCAAACCCCATCGCCACCAGCCCTGCACCTGCCAGATAGATCCAGAAGACCCGAGGCAGTTGGTCGGAGCCGGTGGAAGCGAATTGCCGCTCCATGTCCTCGGGCGAGGGATAAAGATGGTGCGCCAGGAACACGAAAGCGATATTCAAGGCCGCTGGAATCACCAGCACAGCGAAGGCCTCGCGGTAGCTTCCCTGCAGACCAAGCACTGCGGCCACCGCCAGCGGACCGACGACGGCACCGAACTGATCCAGCATCTCGTGCAGCCCGAACACCCAGCCATAGCCGCCGCCAACCTGAGCCGCGGCATGCGACAGCATGGCGTCTCGCGGCGGGTTGCGGATGGCCTTGCCCACCCGTTCGAGGATGATGAGCACCGCCACCGCGGGCCATGTGTCGGCCAGCGCAAGCGCTGGCACAGCCGACATTTGCAGCAGATAGCCGATGATGGTGATGAGCCAGAACCGCTGGCTGGAATCGGCCAGCCAGCCCGAGAACAGACGTAGCCCGTACCCCAGCAGCTCGCCCAGCCCGGTGACGGTTCCCACCGCCAGCGCCGAGACCTGCAAACCCGCCAGATAGGGCCCCAGGATGCTGCGGGCCCCCTCGTAGGTAGAGTCCGCGAAAAAGCTGACGATACCGATGAGAAAAACGAAGCGGTAAGCGATACGGCTTGCGGATCCGGAGTGCCCTTCGCCGGGTCGTTCAAGTGGCCTCATTGCGGCCCCCAATCTCAGACTATGTGAAGATAGACACCGATCACGGTCACCACGAAACCGCCCGCCAGCATGGCGGCTGCCCATACGATCGGACGGCCATGCGCGGCCCGCGCAATCGAGATCCCAAGCACGCCAAGGCTTACGACAGTCACCGCCAGGACCGGATACCCGCTCACCCCTGTCGCCGCCGCAAAAAACAGTGGCGCCCCCGCCCCCACGAACGAACACATGCCCGCAACTAATGCCATGAACGCCGCCTCCAGGAGGGCGGCTCGCCCCTGGCGCGTTCTGGCCATGCGTCCTCGCACCAGGACGTTGAGCTGCCGGTCGGCGTGCACCAGTTCCCCACGCAGCTGCGCATAGCCAGCCACGAACAGCATGAATGCGCTTTCGACCGCGCTCGCTGCGGCAATGCGAAACGCAAGCGACAGCGTGACCGGCACCACGTCGCCTTGCAGACGATTGGCCGCCAGCATGAGGGTGTTCAGGATCCCGTCGGACAGGCCAAGCGCCACTGGCAGCAACAGTTGTACCTATGCCGCTTCATCGCGCACGCGGCACATGCTCGACGATATGGGTACCTGCGACCATTTCGTCAGTGCTGTGGACCACCGCACCGGTATCGTTGATGGCAGTGATGAGCGCGTCGTAGTCGATGTGTTCTCCGACCACCGTCACCTCCATGCCGACCGTTTCCACGTCGATTTCCTTGACCGTGATGTTGACTGCCTGAACACCTGGAGAGGCCTCTATGGCGGCAGCAATTTCAATCATGTCGGGCCGTGCCCGGGCCTTATCGACATCAAGCATCACACGGCGCAAGTTCATGGTTTGACTCTCTTCTAGCTGAAATCTAATAAATGGCGCGGCGACAAATCGATCGCCCCCGCAACATCAGTGCCTACTGAAGCTACTGATGAGCTTGATCTGCGGAGAGCCAACCATGTATCCACTGATGCACTATCCGCGTTCGTACGAAGTCGCTACGCGGGGTTTGCCGGTGCACTGGGGTTCAGTCGGAAGTATTCAACCGGCTGGCGAATGCAAAACACCTGCAGGCCCGCAGCCTCGACCGCATGCATCAGCTCATCGCTCTTGCCATCTTCCAACATGAACGTCAGTTCTTCCGGTTCATCGGCAAGCTCAAAAAAATGCGCCGAATGCGAGCGATCATTCTCTCCCACACTCTCAGTATCGGTACGCCGGGTGTGGCGATTGATCCCCAATGTCTTGGCAATTCGCAGAACTGCGTCCAGCACAAGTTCCCCGTGATGGCGGCGTGAGCGCGGCGCCATAAACGTAATTTCATAGCCTTTCATCGTTTCTCTCCAGAGGGCTGACGCAATACCAGCGGCGGCCTGGTAACAGCAAGGTGCGACCAGGCAATATGGCAATGGCAGTAGATAAAAGAGAGACGGGACCGCTTAATGTTGCGGTTTCGCTTCGAAACGGCGAAAACCGGGAACCAAGCGCATCTGCTACCCAAGGGGTATTGACGGAAGGGTAGATCAAGATAGCTCACGAATCCTGTCTCCGAAAACGGATCATCCAGGAGTCATTGGCTTCAAATGCATGAAGCGGTCTATGGCGAACCCCACCGCCGAGCTTTCTAAAGAATTGTATCCAGCTACGCCCCACAAGGCAACACATACCTCCGGGGGAGGCCAGAGGAGAGCGTCGAACAGTAGTAGTCACGGTGGCGGGCTTCACGCACGCCATACCTCCGCATATGCGAGATCAGAATACCGAACAGGCGCCATAGGTAGCCGTATCAGCAAGGAGAAGCACGACCGGCCGCCAACGCCAGCAGATCATGCCAGAGTCGTATTGACTTCTCGACGCGGCGCAGCCAGGTATTCCGGCGACTGCATTTCTGAAAGCCGCGAGACGGTGCGAGAAAACTCGGTCGAGAGTGGCCCACTGACGTACAACAACTCAGGGGCTACCTCTGCAGACAGGATCAACTTCACACACCGGTCATAGAGCACATCGATCAGCCATATGAAGCGCCGAGCCTCGGAGGTCAAATTATCCGGCATCTGAGGCACCCCCGACAGCAGCACGGTGCGGAACTGGCTGGCGATTTCCAGGTAGTCATCTTGTGAATGCAAGCCGCCACACAATTCTTGAAAATCGAACCATACAACGCTACCTGCACGGCGCCGCGCAGGTAGATCGCGAGAATCAATACGCAGAATTGGATCTTCGTCCCTCTTCTCTGCCAAGCTGTCAAAGATCTTGACCATTGCAGCATCCGCCTCGGGGCCAAGCGGCGTATGGTAGATCGTGGTGTCCTCCAGCACTTGGCGGCGGTAATCGACACCATTGTCGACGCAAATCACTTCCAGCCGATCTTTCAATAAGTCGATCGCTGGCAAGAAGCGTTCCCGCTGCAACCCGTCTGGATACAAATCATCAGGCGCAAAATTGGACGTAGTGACGAAACCGATATGATGGGAAAACAACGAATCGAGCAAACGATAAAGAATCATCGCATCGGCAATATCATTGACCACAAATTCATCGAAGCAGATAAGACCATAGCGCTCAGCAATGCGCGCGCCCAGCACACTGAGTGGATCCTGGCTTCCGGACAGCTTATGCAAATCGTGTTGTACCTCACGCATGAATTCGTGAAAATGAAGGCGCGTTTTCGACTCAAATGGAACCGCATTGAAAAAGCAATCCATCAGGAAACTCTTTCCCCTCCCTACGCCACCGTACATATATACGCCTCTCGGGGCATCAGCATGGTTGAGCAGTCTGTTCAGAATATTGGAGTGTTGCCGTTCATACGCCACCCATTCACGCGCACAACGCTCAAGCGATTCAACTGCTCGCAGCTGAGCCGGGTCGCTTGTAAAGCCTCGCGTTTCCAGGGCGCTCTCATAAACCTGCAAAACAGACATAATTTTTCCCAATGTATTTATCTATCTTTACCAACCTGCGATCGGCACTGGTGGAAACACTTTCATGTGCCATTACCCACCGATGGGTTGAGCACACCTACGGTTCAGAAGCCATAAATCGACCCCGCAACCTTCGGACTCAGCGATCATCTCATTTGAGCATCATCCGTTATTTGGAGGCCATTGCTCCTTGCAAAATCAAAAGCAAACTTCCAGGCCAGCGGCTCCAACTGCCGCAACCGGTAGTCAATGAACACGCATGGAATGTCGTCCAGCATGCCTGGGATCGCATACGGCGAGTAGGAAAATGGATTCTCCGCCGCATGCGACGGACGAAATCTAGACAGCACGCCCGCCAGTCGCTGCGCCCAGTCACTAGGTCGAAACCTTCGGCCATCCAAAGTCTCACCATGAATGATCATATAGCAGGCAGAATGATCCATTTAGATATTCCGAATCGGAGACACAACGATCTTTGGAACACATCCGAGCGTACCTGCCGTTGTTACTGCATGCGAGCTAATGACCGACTGACCACGGTGACCTGTGTCTTTTATGTGGAGAAAGGCGCTGGCTACCCGCCAATCCCCCATAGCGGTGATTTTTGGGCAGACACAAAACGTTATCAGGAGTGAACTGCGCCTCACCCAGCACAAATGCTGAGATGAACATATCCCCTCGTAATATGGCGGCCGCAAGCCTATGGTTTCCATCAGTCATGGGCCAGGCGCGTGAGCACGCTCTCAGATCGATCGTGATGGGCTCGTCCCAACCTGTAATGGCCAACGTAGCCACACGCGCGACGTGCATCGTGCGCGTATCAAAAATCTTGCCAAGAAACCGTTCCCCCGTCTTTATCTGACGTAACATCTCTTGTCGCACTTCCGATGGCTTAATGGGGGTGTAAAACCCAAAATGATTTCCGGAATATAGATCGAGGCGAAGTTTGACCAGTTTCTCAACTGGAATTCTGACGACAAGTTTTGGTGTCATGGCGCAGCCCCTTCCAAAGCCGGTATCCGTAAGACCTCCGTGGGCCACGTTCGGATGGAAGCAAACAAGGCTCCACCCGTACGGACAGCCCAATTCGGCAGTTGCACGCCTTTGCACAGATACAGTGGGCAGAGTGCCACGACACGCGATGGAACCCGAAAAATAAACTTTCGAGCCCCACCAGGTGCGTAAGCCGAATTCGATGTCGGGAAAGTGTGACGCCTGGATGTGATCAGGGCATCCGAGAGGCGGAGAACATCGTCTGCAGACGAGCCGTCGTGTACCTGGCGGTACAGATATCCTGCAATGCGCGTCGTTATTGTTAACATCATGCCACCAATTTCGATTCCGTAATACGGACGATGAAATCAGTAGGCATCATCAGCCATTGTCAGGCAATTTGAAGGAGGAATGCCATCTCCTTATCGATGTCATGTTAAGACATGACGCCCGCCTTGGCAATGCCTTACCACACCGTTGACACCAGATACAACCCTCGACCCGGCATGTACCACGCCTCCGGGCAGCTCCCCGCAATCGGCCGATGCCGGTCAAGGATGCTGGTGGTCTTGGGGTACCGCATTGAGCACGGCCAATACCCATCGATGCCCATTCCAATCGAGGCGATTCCAGCATCCATTGTCTTGATGTATCCGACCCGCCTTTCCTTTGAGCTCGTTGACCAGGCCCGTCAACAGCACTCGATTCGTTGCATCGTGGCCGACCATGGCGAAAGCCGGACCAGTCGAGGTCTCCAGCATGGACCAGAACGCACGCATCACACGCCCGCACAGCGTATCCCAGGGCTCTACGCCCGGCGCGGCATCCACGGATCCGAACTGCTGCAATACGGCTGCCCGCGACGCGCCCGTCCACCGGCCATAATCCCTGTCATTCAGGTCGTCGTCCATCTCGACGGGCACACCCGCCGCACACGCTATGGGTCGCGCCGTGTCCAGTGCTCGGCGCAGCGGGCTGGACACTACACGAGACAACATCACACCGGCGAATATCCTGCCAAGTGCTTCGGCTTGCTCGTAACCAAGGTCGGTGAGTTCCGGATCGGCGTGACCTCGCAGACGATCATCGCGGTTGTAAGCCGTCTGGCCGTGCCGAATAAGATACAGTTTTGTAACGCGCTGGTGGCTGACGCTCATGGTCTGACTCCCTGCCCAGTCACCCCGCACACGCTGCACAAATGGCGGCAGTGGGGGGCATTGCCCTAGACTTTCGTTCTCAGGAACGATCTCTCAGGAGTCATCGGCCTCAGTACGAGGCGGTTCCAGGTGAACCCCACCACCCACCGCGCCATTACATCATGTTTCGTCCCGGCGTGCACATCCAGGCCACGGGTATCGCGTAAACTCGACACGCCATCGGAAAGGACAATCTCCATGCACAAAGAAATAGAACGGAAATTCCTGGTCCTGCGTACAGATTTCCTCGGATCTCCCGAAATACCGCGCAAGCATTTCGAGCAGGCCTATCTTCTGCCAGAGGCCCTTCATTATGAATTCAATCGCGAGGATGCTGAATACAAGCTGGACATTTTCTTGAATGGGGAATTTGCCCGCTTGATGCTGTCATTGCGTGTATCGGCCGAAGACCGGATGGCGCTCGATCAGATTCTGTTCTCAGATGATGGCACGCCAAAAGTAAAACCACGCATCCGCATCCTTGACGGCGAAGAGGCAGTGCTCACCCTCAAGGGTAAAGCCTGCGGATTGTCCAGAGACGAGTTCGAGGTTCCCCTACCGCTGGAAATGGCAAAGTTGGCCATCAGGCAGGCAAAATCCAGCTTGCAAAAAACCAGATACTTCGTGCCCATTGGTACCCGGACCTTCGAAGTCGACGTCTACGAGGGCCCGCTGCAAGGCCTTGCAACCGCGGAGGTCGAATTCTCGGAAAGCGAAAATCCCATGGATCTGACACTGCCCGACTGGGTGGGGCGCGACGTGAGCGAGGAGATAGAATATTCCAATGCATGGCTGGCCGAATTCGGGTCTTGTCATTGACATAGGCTTCGTGTATTCTGCTGCTGCAGCACCCGGAGATGACATCCTCCTGAACCGCCACAGTCTGGCTGATGATGTCTGGCACTACCTGGATCGGCCCCTTGACACCAGCGGGAGCGACTTCAGGAAAGGTGGCCACCGGGGCTTCGTTTTGCTTCATCGCGCGGTTCTCCGGCGGTCCTCCATAGCTGGAACATCTGAGGATCGACATGGATTTCAAGCAGCCTGCTACGGCAACCCTCAACTTTCCCGATTCGTCTCAAGCCATCGTGCTGCCTGTCTACAAAGGTACTCGGGGCCCGGACGTCATCGACATCCGAAAACTCTACAGCCAAACCGGCATGTTCACCTACGACCCGGGGTTCATGTCAACCGCCTCCTGCAAATCGGACATCACATTCATAGACGGCGATAGGGGTGAGCTGGCATACCGCGGCTACTCCATCGAAGACCTCGCGCAAAACGCGGATTTCCTGGAAACCTGCTACCTGCTGCTCAACGGAGAACTCCCCAATACGCAGCAAAAGGCAGAGTTCGTCCGTACGGTCACGATGCACACGATGGTGCAAGAGCAAATGCATGCCTTCTTCAGGGGATTCCGGCGGGATGCTCACCCGATGGCAATCCTCGTGGCAGCTGTCGGGGCACTGTCGGCCTTCTATCACGACTCGCTGGATATCAACAATCCCCGGCATCGCGAGATATCGGCCATCCGCATGATCGCCAAGCTGCCCACTTTGGTGGCAATGGCCTACAAATATAGCCTGGGGCAGCCGTTCGTCTACCCGCGCAACGACCTGTCGTATAGCGCGAACTTCATGCACATGATGTTCTCGACGCCCTGTGAACCCTACGTCGGAAATGAGGTCCTGGTGCGGGCGCTCGACCGTATCCTGATACTGCACGCGGATCACGAACAGAACGCCTCGACCTCGACGGTTCGTCTGGCGGGGTCGTCGGGCGCCAACCCATTTGCCTGCATCGCGGCGGGAATCGCCTGCCTGTGGGGCCCCGCGCACGGGGGAGCGAACGAGGCTGCGCTCAACATGCTGGAGCAAATCGGCTCTGCCGATCACATCGGGGAGTTCATCAAACGCGTGAAGGACAAGGATTCCGGCGTAAAGCTGATGGGGTTTGGTCACCGCGTGTACAAGAACTACGACCCGCGTGCCAAGCTGATGCGGCAGACGTGCCACGAAGTACTGAACGAACTGGGCCTGTATAACGATCCACTGTTCAAGCTGGCGATGGCGCTGGAACGGATTGCGCTGGAGGACGAATATTTCGTGTCGCGCAAACTGTATCCGAACGTCGATTTCTATTCGGGCATCGTGCAGCGCGCACTGGGGATTCCAAAATCCATGTTCACATGCATCTTCGCAGCTGCAAGGACAATCGGCTGGATCGCGCAGTGGAACGAAATGATCGCGGATCCGGAACAAAAAATAGGGCGCCCACGGCAGCTCTATACGGGCGAAGCACGCCACCAACTGATACCAATCGCAGAGCGTGCCTGAGCGGGACCACATTCGGATTCTCTGCTTAACTTCTAAAGGCGAGGTCATTCATATGAGGCTATTCAAGATGCAGGACGTTCTCCACAGAATCTTGGCTGTCGCAAAAATGGCGATGCACGGTCGAGAACGAAATCGCCAGATCATCATCACCCCTCGTTGGGATAGCAGATTCGAATACAAGGGTCTGCGAGGATCCCCAGCTGTCGCCAAGCGACGTAGCACACACCATCGGTACTAGAACCAGCGGGTGCCACGGGCGGCCGAGTGCTGCCCCTTCTCAAGGCAGCCCAAACCGAGACACCGGCAGCCTGAAGACAGACTGATCCGATTGACCAGAAAGTCATCTCGCAAGAGATACATGCACCGCTGAAGTTGGCACTATGGTTTCGGGCTGATCTTCAACGGTGCATTTTCCGTCCCGGACTCTTGACACTGGCACCGCATGTAGTATGCTCATTCGTAAGGCGATGGGGTTCGCCACGGCGCTGGCCGGAACTGCCGCAAGGCTGATGACTCCTGACGATTCGAACAACAAGAAGTCAGAAACCGTCAGGAAGCCATATGCAGCCGCTCGCCCGGTTCATTGCTATCAATCTGATCCAGATTGCCTTTTTGCTGGCCTTCGCGCCATTGCTTGAAGGCGTCTTGGCGCGCCTGGAAGAAATCATCCAGGGCAAGCATGGGCCCAGCATCTTCCAGCCGTATTACGATCTCTGGAAACTCTTTGGCAAAGACGAGATCGTCTCCAGGGAAAGCACCTGGATATTCCGCTTTGCCCCGATCGTCCATTTTGCAATGCCGATCTTCGTGGTGATGCTGATTCCGGCACTCACCGACTATCCCCTGTTTCTCGCCTTCGCGGGCGACATGATCGCCGTCGGATTCCTGTTTTCGGCCAGCGGCTTTTTCGTAGCGCTGGCCGCCATGGACACGGGCAACGTCTACGGGCCCATTGGCGCAAGCCGCACGCGCATGGTCGGGTTCCTCGCCGAACCCGTCTACATGGTGGCGTTCTTCGCGCTGTCCTTCGTGGCCAATTCCACCATCCCTTACACCGTGAACGCCAGCTGGGCGCTGTCCTGGGCCAGCATGCTGCAGCCCGCGCACCTGCTGGTATTCGTCGCCTTCCTGCTGCTGGTGCTGGCCGACGAAAAGCGGCTGCCGGTCGACAACCCCGGCGGCAAGGCCGAAACCGCCATGATCGGGCACTCCAACAACCTGGAATATTCGGGCACGGGCGCGGCACTCATGAAATGGGGCAGCGCGATGAAATTCATGGCGGTGCTGATCGTGTTCCTGAACGTCATCCTCACGCCCTGGGGGCTGGCGGCCACGCCGCACTGGGGCGACGTGCTCATGGCGATCCCCAAGGTGCTGGGCAAGATGCTCATATTCCTCATCGTGCTCGCCGTGATCGAGACCACGCTTGCCAAGCTGCGGCTGTTTCGCATCAGCGAATTCCTGGCCTCGGCCTTCGTCATCTGCATCTTTGCCATGGGCGTGCGCCTGGTGGGGGTAGGCTGATGGATACCGCAATTGCCCTGAACGGCTTCATCGCGGCGCTGTTCGTGCTCTTCAGCCTGGGCGTCATCGTCCAGCGCCAGATGCTGAGCACCCTGTACCTGTTCATGCTGCACGCCGTGGCGTTGACCGCATCCGCCATCGTCCTTGGATTCGCCCTGGGCAGCGTGCACCTGTTCTGGGTCGCCGCCATTACCTTCACGACCAAAGTGATTGCCGTGCCCCTGGTGCTGCGCTATTCCGCCGGCAGCGAAATCTATGAACGCCGCGAGGTGGACCAGGTTCTCACCATTCCCACCTCGGTGCTCATTGCCGCGGTGCTCGCCCTCATCGCCTGGATCGTGGCGCAGCCGCTGGTGCAAGCGATCACGGATCGCCCCTTTGCCGCCATGAATCTGCCCACCGGGCTCATCGCCGTGTTCTTTGGCGCCTTCACGGTGGCCGTGCGCCGCGAGGCGGTGGCGCAGCTCATGGGCATCCTCGTCATGGAAAGCGGCGCGTTCTTTGCCTCGATCGCCATCGTCAACGAGCTTTCCATCATCGCCGAAGTCGCCGCCGCCGTGGACGTCCCGATCGCCGCGCTCGTGATCGGCCTGCTGATCCGCAGCATCCACCATGTGACGGGCATGACCCGCGTGGGGCTGCTGGCCGAGCTCAAGGAGCGGCGGTGATGCTGACCTGGATCCTGCTCGTTCCGGCCATTGCCGCGGCGGTCACTCTGTCCAGCCGCCGGGCGGCGCCCTCGATCACGCTGGCGACGTCCCTCATCGTATTCATTCTTTCGTGGGCCGCTGCTGCACAAGTGGAACAAGGCACAGTGCTGCAATCCTTCTACGGCGGCCTCACGCTCGACGCCTTCTCGGCGGTGTATCTCGTGCTGGTGGCCTTCGTCGGGGTGACGGCCGCCCTGTATTCGATCGGCTACCTCCCCGCGCATTACTCAGAGCAGGAAGGAGCGTCGCCCCGCTATCGGGCGTACTGGCCGCTCTACAACCTGTTCATGATGTCCATGCTGGCCGTGCCGCTGCTGGCCAACCTCGCGGTCGTCTGGATCGCCATCGAACTTACCACGGTATTTTCGGCCTTCCTGGTCGCGTACGAAGACCGCACGACAGCGCTCGAAGCGGCGTGGAAGTACGTCGCGCTCACCAGCATGGGGGCCATGATCGCGCTCTTTGGCGTGCTGGTGCTGTACTACGCCGTGCACGATGCCGGCCAGCCCGTGACCTGGCCCGGACTCATCGCGGCGGCACCGTACCTGAAGCCCGCCCTGCTGTCGGTGAGCTTCGTGCTCTGGCTGGTGGGCTTCGGCACCAAGGCCGGGCTGGTGCCCATGCACACCTGGCTGCCCGATGCGCACAGCCAGGCGCCCGCCTCAATCTGCGGCCTGCTCTCGGGCGTGGAGGTGAGCGGCGCCCTCTACATGCTGCTGCGCATCCACCCCGCACTGCTGCGCAACCCCGGTGTTCTGCATCCGCAGGCCTGGTACCTGGTCGCCGGCCTGTTGAGTGTCGCAGCCGCCGCCTTTCTGCTCCTGCAGGTGCACGACTTCAAGCGCCTGTTCGCCTACTCGACCATCGAACACATGGGCGTGATCCTCACCGCCTGCGGGCTGGGCGCCAACGCGCACGAGCTGGGCACCGTGTACCAGTTCTTCGCCCACGCCTTCACCAAGTCGTTCTGCTTCTATGTGGCAGGGCTCGCCACCATCGTCTACGGCACCCAGGAAATCGCCGCCGTGCGCGGACTGCTGCACCGCTCTCCGGTCGTCGGCTGGGCGCTGCTGCTGGGGGGCCTCGCCATCGCCGGTGCACCTCCCTTTGCGCTGTTCATATCCGAATTCCAGATCGTGGCCACCGGCTTCGCCGCGGGCGAGTATGTGGCGACCGGCCTGCTCACGGCGCTGCTGGTGCTGGCCTTCGTGGCAATCCTGTACCAGATCGGCCGCATCGTCTTCGGCGAGCCGGCTCCAACCGAGGCCGAAGCGCACGCCAAGCTGCCTGCAACCAGCCTGGCGGCCGTCGGCATCGCCTTCGTCCCGATGTTCGTATTCGGTTTCTATGTGCCGCCGCCGCTGCTGTCTCTCTTGCGGCAGGCTGCAACGCTGCTGGGAGGTACGGCATGAGTACGCGCACGGAACTGCTGGCCAGGCTGCGCACGCAGCTGCCCAAGGCGGGCATCTGGGATGCCGGGCCCTGGATAGAACTGCGCCCGCCGCTGGCGGCATTGCGGAAGATCGCGGCCGCCCTGGTTGCAAACTTCGGATGCGAATTCGCCACGCTGGTCACGGAGGCTCGTGACGCCGACGACTCGTACATGCTGCTCTATTTCTTCTACCAGCCGCAGGACAGCATCCTGATCGCGATCCGGCTGGCTGCAGGAGCCGATACCCTGGTGCCCGCCATCGGCTCGCAGGTGCATGCGGCTGCATGGCACGAACGGGAGACCGAGGATCTGTTCGGCATTTCGTTCGAAGGCCACCCCTTCCTGGGCGACTACGTCCTGCACGACGCCCTCTGGCCCGAGCGCCTGGCCCCCATGCGCCGCTACTTCGATGCGCGCCTGCGCGTGGCGGGATCGGGCGCCGGCGCGGCCTGGCAGCCCCGGCGCATCCTGCAGCAGGAAGGGGCCATCACCTTCCCGGTGGGGCCGATCTGGGCGGACTACAACGAAGCCGGCTTGTGGCTGCTGGAGACTCCGGGCGAGCAGATCCTGGGTGGCCTGACCCGCTTGTTCTACAAATACCGCGCTGTGGAGAAGATCGCCGAGGGCCTGGTGCCGGATCAGGCGCTGCTGCTGGCCGAACGCTTCAGCGGCAGCGCCGCGTTCGCCCACGCATACGCCTTCTGCCGCGCGCTGGAAACCCTTGCCCATTGCCAGGTACCGCCGCGCGCCCACGTCCTGCGCGCGGTATTCGCCGAGCTGGAGCGCATCCGCTACCATGCCGCCACGATCGCGGAACTTGCCGGCTCCACCTCGCTTGCGGTCGGCAAATCCATGTCGCAGGAACTCGAAGAACAGGTCTTGCGCCTGTCCGGGCAGCTGTGCGGACACCGCTATCTGTTCGGGGTCTGCATCCCGGGCGGACTGGCGCAGTCCCCCGATGCCGGCGCGCTTGCCGCGCTGGGCACGGGGATCGCGGATGCAGCCGACGAATTCGCCCGGCTGGAGCGGCTTTTCGTGCACACGTCCAGCTACCTGGACCGCATCGAGGAGATGGGCACGCTGCGCCCGGAGGTCGCCGACCTGTACGGCGTGGTCGGCCCGGTGGCACGCGCCTCGGGGCGCACGGTGGATCTGCGCCGCGCGCTTCCCTATGGGATTTACAAGACGCGCGCCCCCGAGATCCCGCGCGAGACGGAGGGTGACGGCTACGCCCGGCTGCGCGTGTATTTTGCCGAAATCCGCGCGAGCATGGCGCTCATCCAAACCCTGCTCACGCAGCTGCCCGACGGCCCGGTTGCCACCAGCTGCCCGCCCACCGCAGGCGCGGCGCTGGGCTGGACCGAGGCCCCCGCGGGCGGCACCTTCCATTGGCTGCGCCTGGACGAGAACGGGCGAGTCCGCCGCTGGCGTATCGCGCCGCCGGGGTTCCGCAACTGGCACGCCTTTCACCGGGCCCTGGAAGGCGCCGCCTTCCAGGATTTCCACATCATCATGGCGAGCTTCGGCTTGTCGGTCGCGGAGAGTGACCGCTGATGGCCAACTGGACACTGACCAGCCTCGCACGCGGCATCCGCACCCTGCACTGGCCGCGCAACGCCGATCTGCCGCCAGGGGCGGTACCGGTGCGGCTGCACGGCCTGGCCGCCGCGCCGGCATGGGGCGAGAACGACGCATCCTGGGTGCTGCGCACGGAAGGCTCGCGCGGCCCGCTGCCGGCCCGGTTCCGCCATTCGGTGCACTTTCGCTTCGTGGACGCCGGCGCTGACGGCGCACTCATCGGCGAAGTACGGCTGCTCGACGCGCCGCCCTACAACCTGCACCGCTTCGGCATCTTCGTCACTGCCAGCCCACGCGCTGCCGACGTGCTGCTAGTGGGCGGCCCGGTCACCGAAGCCATGCGCGGGCCGCTGCTGAAGGCCTACGAGGCCATGCCCGATCCCAAGCGGGTCGTGGCGATCGGCGACGAAGCGATCGATGGCGGGGTCTTCGGCAAGAGCTTCACCAGCGCGGGCGGCGTGGCGGAAGTCATCCCCGTGGATTTCATCGTACCAGGCTGCCCGCCGCCGCCTGCCGCCATCATCCAGGGCTTGCGGGCCGCCGCCGGGCAATACGAAGCCGCCGCCCCTGAAATCAACGGGGTGCAAGACGGCGCATCCGCAACGGTGTCGGCTGGGGCAACGTCGCCGGCATCCCCGGCACCGGCTCGCAGGCCCTCTGGAGACAAGCCATGAACGTGCTCGTCTGGGCGTATCCCGTGCTGATTCTCACGCTGCTCGCACTGGCGGCCCCCGGCCGCCGCTCGCAGCGGGCAGGCTTTCTCATCGGCCATTGGGTGACCTGTGCGCTGGTGGCCACCGCCGCCGTGCCGATCCTGGCCACTGGAGCCGTCGCATCGAGCAGCGCCGCTCACTTGGCCATCCTGCCAGGCTTTGGCTTCACGCTCGATCCGCTGCGCGCCTTCTTTCTCCTCATCGCGGCAAGCGTATACGCCCTGTCGGTGACGCTGGTGGCGCGTGATTCACAGCGCTTCGCATCCGCCCGTGCGCGTCTCATCCTCGCCTTCACCACCCTGCTGTTCGCGGGCATGATCACGGTGCTCGTCGCCGCAGGCATCACCAGCCTCATCTTCGCCTGGGAGATCATGTCGCTGTCGCTGGTGGCCCTGGTGTTCCTGGGGGGCGACTCCGCGCATGCCGTACGGGCCGGATTCCTCACCCTGGTGCTGTCCGAAGCCGGAGCGCTGGCGGCGCTCGCCGGCCTGCTGCTGCTCGGGAACGCCGCCGGGACCTGGTCGCTTGCCGGCATCGCCGAAGCCGCCGCGCACATGCCGCCCGGCATCGCCTGGGCCGGGTTTCTGCTCACGTTCTTCGGCTTCGGCGTGAAGACCGGCATCCTGCCCGTCAACATCTGGATGGGAGACGGCTACGCAGCAGCCCCGCGCGGGGTGCTGCCCATCTTCTCAGGCGCCACGCTGAACCTGGGCGTACTGACGCTATGGGTGATCGACGGGCCGCTCGCCATGCACCATCCCGCCATCGCGCTGGTGATGCTCGCCACGGGAGCGCTCACGGCGATCCTGGGCATCATCTACGCCCTGGCCACCCACAGCCTGACACGGCTGCTGACGCAAAGCTCGATCGAAAACCTGGGCATCGTCGTCGCCGCCTCGGGCGCGGGCTTTGCCTTCTGCGCGCTGGGGCACCCCGTGCTGGGCAGCCTGTCGCTGGTCGCGGGCCTCTACCACATGCTCAATCATTCCAGCTACAAGACGCTGCTGTTCCTGGGGGCGGCTGCCATTGGCGAAGCCACGAACACGGACGACCTCAACCGGATGGGCGGCCTGATGCGACGCGTGCCCCTCTTCGGAACGCTGTTCCTCTTCGGCGCATTCGCGATCGCGTCGCTGCCGCCCCTTAACGGCTTCGTGAGCGAATGGCTGGTTCTGCAATCGCTGCTGCGCGTGGTCGAGCTGAGCTCGATTCCCGCGCGCATTGTCTTCGCGCTCTCCGGCGCGCTGCTGGCGCTGACAGCGGGCCTGGCCGTGACCTGCTTCGTCATGCTGCCGGCATCGGCCCTGCTCGGGCTGCCTCGTTCGAACGCAGCCGCGCATGTACGGCGCATGCCCAGGAGCGCCACGATCCCAATGGGCATCCTGCTGGCCGCGTGCCTCGCGCTGGGCATACTGGCAACGGGGGTGATCCCGCTGCTGGGTCGGTTGGTGGGATCGTTGACCGGAGCCGACGCGACCGGCGATCTGGTGCCGGCTTTCCTGCACGGCACACCGGACTTGGCGGCAGGCCTGGTGGATGATCTCACCCAGCTTGGTGTGCAGATCGGACGTGGACTGATACCCCTGCGCGGCCTCGTTATCCTGCATTCGGGCGGCGCCGACACCCCGGTGGTGTACGCCATGTCGACGACATTCATGTTCATCGTGCTCGCCCTGCTGCTGTTCCTGACGTGGCTGCTGGCACGCAAGCTGCACGATCACCACCGCGTCATGCGGCGCACCTTGTGGGACGCGGGCCTGGTGCGGCTGCAACGCGAGATGACGTACACCGCCACTGCCTTTGCCGCACCCGTGCGCGTGATCTTCGACAAGATCCTGCGCCCCGTCGTGGCCGAGCGCGTGGAGCGCCAGGGCGCCTTCATCACGGCGCGCCACCGGGAAGGCGAACTGATCCACATCGTGGACCGCCTGACACTGCGCCCACTGGTGAAGGCAGGCACCTGGATTGCAGCGCAGCTCGCCCGCATGCACCACGGGCCAGTGACGCTGTACGCAGGCTATATCCTGGCTGTCCTGGCAGCCACCCTGCTGGCCGCAGCCGCGGGCCTGGATTGACCATGGAACACCATTCCCTGCAATACTGGCCCGTCTCCCCGAATCCCGGTCTTTCCGGATCTTCAACTTTCCAACGCAAGGAACTCCGTTCATGAGCTACAAAGACATTCCCGCAGGCAGCGACATCCCCGACCATATCAACGTCTACACCGAGATACCTGCCCACGGCCTGCCGATCAAATACGAGCTGAACAAAGCAAGTGGCGAGATTTTCGTGGACCGATTCCTGAGCACGTCCATGGCCTATCCCGCCAACTACGGCTTCATCCCGAACACGCTGAGCGAAGATGGCGACCCGCTGGACGCACTGGTCATCAGCCCGTACCCCGTGGCCCCCGGCGTCACCATCCCCAGTCGTACGATAGGTGTCATGCTCATGACGGACGAGCACGGCCCAGACGCCAAGATCATCGCCGTACCCGACGACACGATCAGCCAGCTGTACCGGGGTGTGCGATCCTGCGATGATCTGCCTCCGGCCCTGCTGGATGAAATCAGCCACTTCTTTGCCAACTACAAAACCCTGGAACCCGGCAAATGGGTCAAGGTGGAAGGTTGGGGGAGCCTGGAGCAGGCCAGGGCAGAAATCCTTAAATCGGCCGACGCACATGCACGAACGGGAACCCACGGGAATTGAAAACCCAGAGCATGAGCCTCCATGCCCACACTAGCACAATGAAAGATGGGGATTATTAGGCGGTGTGTCATGAAGCAATTTGGTATCTTTAAGCAAATAGCCGTATAACCGTCGAGATTTTCTCGGGCCTGTAACCAGGCAGGCCCAGACATTCAATCCGTTAGGCTGTTTGCGATGCAGCTGCATCTTCTCAAAACGCTTCTGCACCCACTGCCACCCCTGCTGATCCTCCTGCTTGGCTACCAGAGCGATCTCTGGGTATTCTTGGACATATCTCTGGAAAATACCCGGACTAACCATAAATACTGTGTTGTCAACTATATGCACTAGCGCTTTAGCATCGTTAATAATCAACCTGTGAGAGTTGATTCCCTCTCCCAGCCAGGACACAAAGCATTCACCCGGTGGAACCTGAGGTGGGTCGCATCTCTCCAAAGCAGTCGAAGCAGCCACTGCCAGGTTAGCTGGAACCGACGGTTTTATCGCAGACGCTTCCATTGGCGATGAGGCCAGACCTGGAGACTCTCCCATCAACGCCATAAGGTCCCCTACTACGTCCCCAGCCTCCAACTGCGTAATAGAGGCAGTGTCATGCACAGTGCTAAGTGCTTTAGAAGATTCTGTGGATGTTGCAATAGACACTGGAATGGGGCTGCTGCTGGCACATGTCGTAGACCCCGGAACAGAGCCTGCATCTGAACCAGGATTGTTAGCTTGGCTCGCACTCATTTCCTCCTCGACGGTACCGGCAAATGGCAACGGGCGCTCAGCGGGTTCCCAAATCAGAGATGGAGACAACCGCAACAAAGTAAAGGTATGGGTCCAACCGGTTGAACTAGTCACGGTTGCGCGCCAAATTGCCCTTCCGTCCGGCGTGGCCTGCAACAGGCGGTGATCCTGCAGCACATTGAACACTGCGGTGTTGTTCGCGGGTATGCCGTCGATACCCTGAGACAATAAGTGCGCTCGCAGCTTGTCCGATACCGTCTTGCTTACCAACCATAGCGAATCCTCGGTGAGCCAGCCATCAGACGCTTCAGGCTGATTCAGCTTCAGTTCTTCCTTGAGCAGGTAGCGCAACCCGTCCACCAGCTTGCGTTGCAGCGCGTGCTTAGGCGCAGTCATGGCGCGCGTCGGATCGCCGCCAAGCTCTTGGGCGACGGAAGCGCGGTCGGCCAGGATGACCAGCTCACCCAACGCCCCGGCATGCTCATACTGCCCAGCCAAGACATAGAGCAGCGCCCCCCATAACTCGGAGTGACCGCTGAGCCAGTCAAGGACTTCCCGGTCGATCACCTGACGGTAGAGTAGGCCTGTCGCGGCGCTGTGCAGGCGATACTCGCGGCCATCGCAGTAGCGGAATCGGTAGGGCTCTCGCAGCGGGCCGTGCCATGGATGCCAGGTGCTGCCATTGGCAAGCTCCACATGCAAATCGACAGCGATTTTCCCAATGTCGTGCAGCAGTGCGGCGTAGGCAACAGCAGCGGTCCACGCTTCGGACTGAACCGCCTGGTCCTCGGGGCTCGCGCCAGCGGGCAGCAAATGGGATTGACGCAGCTTGAGCGCATAGGCCACGATCTCCAGCCCGTGATCCAGCATGCCGCCCGGGTAGGCGTGGTGGTGGCTCTCCGAGGCCGGGAACCGCTGGACTAGTTCGGCGTAGCGCTCCAATGGCACGCGGTACAGGGTGACGAACTGCCTGCGCGAAAGAGAAGTGCGCTGCCAGATGTATTCCAGCAACTTCTGACGGCGAGACGTAGCCAACAATGATGTGGCCGACTCGGGCTGTAGCAACCCTTTTGTAAAAACGGTGGCTGGCACTGGCGACAGAACGGCCCTGGCCAGAGCCCGTTTTCGCTGAAATAGACGGAGCATGTAGGTGTCCTGATAACCGGCTAACCTGAGGCCTTTTGGCCCTTTCGAGATAGGGCCTTTCCCCTTGCACCCATTCCCTTGCCTTTGCCTCTCTGACCCTTTAGCCTTTACGACGGCTTCTGGTATAGGACGGATAGAGAGAGACGCGCCACCATCAATACGGTACGGGGTGCATCCGGCAAGCTCACCTCCTCAGCCACTCCGTTTCGCCAATCGCGCGAGCGCGCTTGATGAGCCGCCTCACTGCAGGCGAAGGCTCCGTCTGGCGCAAAACAAGATGAGTATGTACGGGAATGGGCTCACCCGCCAAGGGGCGCATGACGATGCCCATAGGCTGCAAAGCGACGATGCGAGACATAGCGCCGAAACCAATACCGTAACCGGCCGCAACCAGCAAAGCCATCATGTCAAAGGAGCGCACCCACTCTTGGGAAGGTGGCTTGATCTGCGGACACACCAACAGACGTTCGACCTGCTGACTGACTACCGCATGGTCTTCCATATCCATTAGCACCAATGGGTATTGAGCAGCCTGGGCGATAGGAATTTTGGAAAAGGCCAGCAAGGGGGATCGTACTGACACAGCTGCCGCCAGCACATCCTCCCACAGTACAGCTATTTCCAGAGAACTGATCCGCTTTCGGCCGTCCAGGGACAGCCCGGCACAGTAGCGGCCATCTTCAACACCCCGCAGCTGATTTTCGACCGTGGTCTCCACCAGTCGTACAGGCGTTTCGGGCTCCTCGGCCCGCTGCCAAGCCAATAGAGCCGCCAGTGGCGGCATCAACGCACCTGAGGAGACAGCGATTTGTAACGGTTCAGGAATCATAATCGCGGGCGGAGGGACTCTCTGAAAACCCGAATTCACCCGGAACTTGCTAAGCAGGTTAGGGGAGTCCCTGACCAACATTCCATCGATCTATCTGTTTGCCTTCGTCTGCATGAGCCAGCAGAGATGCCTCTCATTGTACCTGTTTTGGGTACAGGCACCGTGTACCGATAAAAGGTACATGGTGAATCGAACCATTTATTCTCCTGAAATGCGGACGTTAACCACCTGGTTGCGCGAACAGCGTGAGCGCCAGGGGTTGACCATGCGCACCTTGGCCGATCGCTTGGGCAAGCCGCACTCCTTCGTCCAGAAGGTGGAGCAAGGGGAACGCCGACTAGATGTTGTCGAATACCTCTGGTATTGCTCCGCACTTGGTGCACCTCCGAAAGATGGCATCGACCTGATTTCGAACCTCCACATCTCCCTTTCCCTGCAGGAAACCCGCTCTCACAATAAGCGTTGAACCTCCAGAAACCCACCGGCTAAAGCCGCACACACTTGGAGCATTTACGTCGGTTGCCCGTTAAGATAGAATTCCAAGTAAGAATTCTTACCTTACAGGAACGCAACCATGCAAGTCACTGAGAAAGGCCAAATCACGATCCCTAAGCGCCTGCGTGACGCTGTTGGTATCCTGCCCGGCAGCCAGGTGTCCTTCGTGCTGGACGGTGGAAAAATCATCATCCAGAAGGCTGGCACGGGAACGAACGACCGTCGAGCGGCACTCCGTGCGGCGGCGGCCAAAGTGCGCACAAGCCTGGATCAGCCATTCAGGCAAATGGACAGCGAGGCCATCATGGCGTTTTTGCGTCCGGATGACGAACATGCTTGATCTGTCCAAGTACGACGGCTCGGCGGGGTTTCTGGTCGACACCAACATATGGATAGACTGCATGGATCCAGAAAGCCACTGGCACGAGTGGTCCGTGGACCAGATCCAGCAATGCAGCGAACAGGCGCCCCTGCACATCAATCTGGTGATCTACACCGAGTTGCTGATCCCAGGCCCGGATATCGAAGCGCTGGATGTGATGCTCGACGTCTACGGCACGCTGCGCAGCCCCCTGCCATGGTCCTGTGCAGGGCTGGCGGCAAAAGCGTATTTGAACTACCGTCGAGGTGGCGGCACACGCCTTGTTCCGCTGCCCGATTTCTACATCGGCGCCCATGCCGCGGCAGCTAATCTGAGCGTGCTCAGCCGCGACGTGCGGCCTTACCGAAACTATTTCCCGCGCTTGCATTGCATCGGCCCAAGTTAGAGGCAAGAAGACAGCAGGTGACGACCATGGACACAACAACCCGTATCAGCACTGCAGAACGCTTCGGCCGACTCCTCGGCCTCGGCTGGCGCGCCTACGCGCGCGGCGAGTTGCAGGTGTCAAAGCGGCTGGCATCTCAAGGAGTGCCAATAACGGGAGCTGTCGCGCTGCTGTGGTTGGTCAAGCTAACCGCGCTGGGATTGCTGCTCTATGCAGCTTTTTGGCTTGCTATGCTGGTTGTGTTTCTTGTCGCAGGAGCCTGGGTTGCGCGAAATGCAGAGTGGGATGAGCCCGAAACGGAATGGCGTACTGGACCTGCCGGATTTGGCTTGTATCGAGGCGATATACGTATCGACGTCGGAGACCCCTACGAAGAAGACTAGGGGCACCCACGAAATGCTTATCTAAGAGACTTTGATACCGTTCCAGGGCCTTTGCCGCCTGCTGACTTTGCTCCATCCGTAGAGGACGTCATCATCTGCACGAAATTTCCGGCTCGCACGCCGACCCACCCAAGTGCTGCGATCCAAAACCCAGGCAATACGACGAACATTGTTCCTATAACAAAGTTCAATAACATATCCCCAAAACTGTTGTTCAGCCCCATCAGGGGATTGAAATTCGAAACCGGGCGGTTCCAGCCGAACCCCCAGCCATAGAGCGCATCAAGGATCGTACTGTCGATCCAACGGGCGAGCTGAAACCAGAAGTCCACGAAAAAGAGCGCAAACTGCACGATGCTGACAGTGATGACTGTCTTCAAATCGTAAGTGCCCACGACCAGCACGAGCGGAATGCAGATGACAAGCGCCATCTTGAGCAGCGCTAACACCATGGGCAATGCCTGCCTCACCACGTCCATGGCCGGAAACGCCGCCAGTCCCCCGACCGCCATTCCCACGTCGCCTGCGGCGCGCGTCACGACGTTCGGTACGCTTTTATCGACCTGGCCACCATAGTCGGTGTAGATAGAACCCCGGTTGAGCTTCTGCTGCTGCGGCGAGGCGATCGTCCGGATCACGGAATCGTCCACCTCGGCCCGGCTCAAGAATCCAGCCCAACCCGCCAGCCGCGTGAGTAGGTTCGGGTTCACCTGGCCGAGCAGCCGTGCCCGCAGTCCGTCGCCACCATCGGCCCACCACTGCCTGCAAGTCGGATAGCCACCGCCACCGGGGCTCTGTGCGAGCCCCGCATCCCGGTCACTGTCGTAAGGCCAATCCTCACGCGGCGTGCTGGATCGATGGCTATCGTAGTAGCCGGCCGTGTCGGTGAAAAAGTGCGAACCGATCCAGCTCACATCGTGCATCTGCGCCTCATCAAGCTGCGGGCGCTGCATGAACAGCTTGGCACGAGCCGGCCCGTAGCAGTCGTGCGTGAAGTCTGCCACCTCCTGGGCAAGCACGGGATTATCGATGCGTGTCGCGTCGATCTCCATCCTCATTTGCCGCAGATCAGTACCGCAGGGGATCGCTGCAACCGAGGCACCCGTGACGGCTCGCGAGAGTGCATGCATGAAGGCCCACCAGACGGGCAGTTTCGCCGACTGGTTATTGAGCGTGCTGAAAGACTGCGACCAGCCCGTCTCGGCAGGTTGAGGTACGCTGACCTGACACTGGGCGGAGCGCGAACCATCATACTGAATGGTGTTCAGATCTACGTCGATGAACGGTATGCCGGCGAACATCACGACCACAATAGCAACGAACACCCGGTTCTCGATGCGCGCAGCCGAGAGCGCCCCCTTGTTGCCCTCATCGGCCCCTTCGGTACGGGCCCTGAGCCACTCCTGAAGAATGATCGCCAGGAAGGGTAGCGCGAATACCCCGCTGGATACCAGCACCGCCCAAATGCCATTGTTGACGACCCAGGACACCAGCGTCAGGTAATACTCCAGGTAGTCGGTCGTGAAAAGCGTCATGGCCCGAATTTCCCGTCAATCCTGCATCAACAGGCTGGCTTCCAGCGCTACGATGGCGACAATACCGGCGATCTCGCTGCGCACCAGACGACGCCGTGCCTGCGCGTCGGCCTCGCACGCCAGCAGCCGACGACGCATCCAGGCCCAGCCATAGGCCGTAGCGGTGTACAGGCACAGTCGCCACACCAGGAAGTAGCCCGAAGTAGCTGCGAGCCACCGCTTCCAGCCGGCCACGCCGCCAACGAGATGGATGCCGACCATGTTCGCGACTGCGGCGGCAGCGGCGAGCACCACCGTCCAAAGCAGCACCCTCGCCACCCGCCGGCCGAACAACCACCGTGGGCGCCGCCAACTGACGCTCACCGGGTTCACGGGTTGCCTCCGGAATTGCCCTTCTGCAACTGGTCAAGGCGGTCGGGCACCGGATCACCTTCGTAGACTCCACGAGAACCGGCGGCGCGCGTGCCGTGACGTTGGATGATGGCCATGGGCGAGTTGTTCGCCAGCTCGCGCCGCAATTCCAGTTCGGTCTTGAGGTTGCGGATCTCGCGATCAAGCGTGTCGCTCTCCCGGTTCACGGCATCGACTGCAAGTTCGTTGGCCGCCACGTTGGGCTCCTTCTTGCCAGTCAGCAGGGTTCGCTGAAGCAGCAACGCTTTCTCCAGGACGGAGGACAACGCAACTTCGGAGGCTAGGCGCCGCGACAGCAGATCTTGGTCGGGTTCGTCGCGCAGGGCTTCGACAACCCCACGCGTAATCGGCAAGGAAGAACTGCCCGCCTCGCGCAAGTTCTGGAACGTCGTTTTGCGTGAGCCGGAGACCAGCTCTTGCAAAACATCGAGCTTTGCCTCGTATTCCTCCTGGATCAGTGGCGTCAACCCTACGCCGGGCACCGTCTCGGTCTTGGTGCAGGAATCGCATGTGCGCTGTTCCTTCTCACCCAGAACCCGCGTGGCCCACTCCTCGGCTGCCTGCGGCGAGCTCCAAGTCTGGCAAGACAGGCTCGCGCAATTGGCGGGCGAGATGGTGGACGTATCGGCCACGCCTCGACCATTGACCAAGTTGTAGCCCGCACGAGTCACGTCACCTACTACCCGGATCGCGGGCTGGCCCGTGCCACCGGCATTGCCGCCACCCACCCAGGGGACGCCATCATTGCCTCGACGCGTCTCAGCCTGCTCGACAGCCGAGACGGCGTCCGCGCTCCCAACCGAGTCCCGTAGTGCCATGCCTTCGGCCATCTGGCTCCATCCGAGTTGGCCGCCAGCCATGTCGGCCATCTTCTCGGCCATGGCACGACACGTCAGCTTGGAGCGGTCAAAATCCAGCCGTGCTTGCAGCACACCGTTTGTGAGCAGGTTGTAAAGGCCGGGATCGGCGCGCTGGATGATGAGCGCGGGCAGCGAGGCTACGGCGCTGGTGGCGTTCTGGATCACGTTGCTCATGATCTGCTGAAAGCCGTTGGTGATGCCGTTCAGTTGATTGCGCAGCGTCGTCGTGATGCTCATGTCGCCGCAGATCAAATTGCTGTTCCAGCCTGCGCCGACTCCGATCGAGCGCATGCCGGCCGCCCGGCCCATGGAGACCGCACTGCCGCCGCCAACCGAGTACATCACCTCATCGCCGATGACGGAACCACCGGTCTGATAGCCGGTCTGCGCCCACGCCAAGCCGCCCGCCATGAATACCCCGGCCAGAGCCGCCGTGCGCATCAGGCGACACGTCCCAGTCGAGAGATTCATCCGTCCACAAAACTTAATCATTGCAACCTCAGTTGAAATCCGTACTGCCCAGGAACACCTGCCCCATGCGACGGCAGCAACTGTATGGCCTCCAAAGCGCCCAGGCGTAATCACCGCGCAGCGCCTGAGTGCGCACATCGCCATGCGGGAACACTGCACACGAGTTCGACAGCCTGGGGGTCAGTTCCTGCCATTTGCCGCTAGAAGCGTCACCTTCGACCAGGGCACCAGCCGGCCAATAGCCATCATGGGAGCCCGCAAGCAGCGGTTGGTAGACATGCACCTGGCCGCGTCGGGTCACAATGTCGCCGACACGCTGCGCCACGACTGCGCCGCTCTCGTAGTCGTCAACCTGATGCAGGAAGCCTCCGCGCGGGTAGACGCTACCCCACAGGTTCTGTCCAGTGCGGGTGCCGATCTCGCGCATGCCGGGGATCAACGCTTCTGGGTATGCCATCTCGGGCAGGTTGTAGCGCCAGGCGACCGTATCGAGCGTACTGAGCAGATAGGGCATGAAAGCCGTGCCCGCTCCCGCGCAGCTATAGCCAAAGCCTGCGGCAAACTGCCGGAACGCTTCGCCACCCGGATGCCCGATGACATCACTATTTTTGAATTTGGCGAGATTGTTTTCGCTGTCATGGTTGAATGTGCCGTCGCCGCCGGCCTGTGCCGTGGGGTTGGGCAAGCTCATCGCACGCACCTCCACCCACGGGTTTTCGCCGGTGTTCGAGTAGCTCGACACCACGGCGTCCGGGACGTAATGACGCACCTTGACCGAAGTGCGCACCGAGCAACCGTGCCACGAGCAGTACAGCCAATAGCAAAGACCCGTCACCCGATACTCCAAGCAATCGGGAGACAGCGCCGAAGCGATGATCGCCGCAGTATTGAGCGCAAAGGACGGCGAGGTGGCAGCCAGCAGCAGCGCGGCGATGCTGACACGCAGGCGGCGCGCACGCGTCATGGCTGCGCGCTCCGGTGCGCCTCGATACGGGCAATCGCCTTGGCGATATCTGGCTCGCCGTACACCACATAGCGGCCATCCACGATCACCGCCGGGATCGTGGTAACCCCCAGGCTCCAGGCATCGACCACGCCCCGATAGCTGGTTGCAATCCGGTGCCGTAACGCCTCACCGCCTCTCTCCAGGCGCTCTCGCACAATGGCTGCGCTGCGCGAAGGGTCAGCGGGCAGGTTGGCGGCCAACTGCGCTTCGATGCGTGCAGGCTCGTCCAGCACAATGATCCGCACCCCCGCCGGCACCTGCAGCGGATGCCGGCTATCGACGACAGCCAGGACATCGGCAGCAAAGGCCAAGTTACTCAGCAAAGCCACGCACAGACTAATGAGCAGCCAGCAGCACCAGGCATTGAAGCGAGAGAAGATGAGCATGTCGTGCCACCGTCGAGTTGTTCACTGTGATAGTCAACTCCATTGCGACAAACGGCACGACAGACAACACGGCACTGCCACTTCCCGATTGTTCTCTTTTCCCACACAGCCCTACATAAAAGCCTGCAGGCTACCTGGGCATATCGCCGACAAGCTCGACAGGCATCTCGGTGGAAGCACTGCTGGAAGCGGCGACGGGATCGCCGACCGCCAGCATATCCATGGCGGATATCAGGGCATCACCTTCGACAGGCCCCTGCAGCAAGATTGCGTGGTGCGTCTGGCGATCCTGCATACGCAGCGACGGCGTGGCGGCCACTCCACCCTTCGTCGCAGCCTGGGCCTGGGCGCGGATCAGCGCGTTGGGTCGATCGCTTGCCAGGCACTGCTCAATGGCAGGCGTGGCGTCGGGGTAGCGCAGGCCGGTGGGCAAACCCAGGCCATCGCCACGCGTGTGGACATAGATCCACTGGGCCGCACGCCAGAAGGCAGCGCTCCCGCCCGCCTCGCCGACACATTCGGCAAGGCGCGCCTCGGTCGATGCTGCTGGCTCATGCGCGCGTAGCGGCAAATGGTGCCATTGCAGAACCACGTCGGAGTTCTGATCCACCCACTGCGTGAGCACTGGAAAATAGGCCCGGCAAAACGGGCATTCGAAATCTGCATAGAGAGTCAGCACGAAGCGTCCCTGCGGATTGCCCAGCACCCAGGGGGGCGCTACCACCTGTGCATCGTCCTCTGAGGCCGGTGGTGACGCAGGCTCGCCAGGCGATCCGGATAGGAACCAGGTGAGCAGTGCCGCCACCAGTATCGCAGTCACGGCCGGGAACCAGCGAGATCGCCTGCAGAAGTGCCTGCACAAGGTCTGCAACCGGATCGGAGCAAGGTATCTTGGAGTCATTGCACCCTCCAGCGGTTATTGCGGCAGATCTAACGCGGGTGACTCTATGCCGCGCGCCTGATCGATTCTCTCGGCCACTTTGAAGGCGGCGTCAAGTTCGCTGATACCGTACTGCTGCATGAGTTGATAGCGCTCCGCCTTCTCTTCAGGCTCGGTTTGCGCAAGCGCGAGATACAGACTGGGCGGCACGGCGCGAAACAGCACTTCCATGGCCTTCGACAGGATCACCCCTTCGGTGAACTTTCCCGCTTCCTTGCGCGCCGAGAGCATCAGCGCCTTCTGCGCTGGACTCAACTCGCGAAAGCGCGCGATCTTCTCCACCTCGTCGGGGGGCATCGACAGGCACACCCACCACTCGATCATGTTGAGCATGGGCTCAGCCGCGCGCGGCAGGTCGTCGATGTTCTGTGTCGCCAACCAGAACCAGGCGCCAAGCTTTCTCCACATCTTCGTGATCTTGACCACATAGGGCGCAAGCAGCGGATTTTTGGTCACGATATGACCTTCATCCGTCACGTTGATGATCGGGCGACCCAAGTACTGGTCACGCTCCGCGATATTGTTCACTGTGCTGATCAGGCTGATGTAGGCAATAGAGAGCTGCGCGTTGTAGCCCTCGCGGGCATAGGTCGCGAGATCCACCAAGGTGATATCGGCCTCTGGCCAGGGCGTGCCCGGGCGATCGAACATCTCGCCGTCAGTGCCCTGACAGAACATATCCATCGCATCCGCCATCTCCAGTAACCGCCCGCGCCGCATCTCGGGCAGTGTCGGATCCTGGCCGCGTGTGCGCAGCGCATCGCGTACGTCGCGCGTGAGCACCGTGCGCTGCTCGGCCACGCAATGCTCGGCGGCATCGAGAATGCACTGCCGGATGAGCGAGCGGTCAGCCCGCGTCATCCGGGCTTCTTCTTTGTCCTCGCCGCCCGTGATCATGAGGCGCGCGGTAATCTCCAACTCGCCCAGCACGTCGCGCTGCTCGTCGGCCTCGGCGGGCGCAGCCTCCGGCGGCTGATCCTCGTCCAGCGCATCGGCATCAAGCGTCTGCACGGCACTGGGCGTCTCGATCAACCGGCGCGCATCGGCAAAAGGCGCGAGGCTCACCCCCGCTCCCGGCGCAAGCTTGACGCGGTGGACCGTCAGGCCAAGTTTGCGTGCGAAGTCGCTGAACAAGCCAAAGCTGTTGCCAGCCTCCACGATAAAGAGGCGCGGCCGATAGACGGCCGTGACCTGGTTCAGCAAGTTGTTGAGCGTCGCGCTCTTGCCCGAGCCCGTGGGGCCGAACAGGAACAGGTGCGCATTCATCTGCCGATCCAGGCGATTGAGCGGATCGAAGGTGATCGGGCCGCCGCCCCGGTTGAACATCGTGATGCCGGGATGCCCCGTACCCTGGGCGCGTCCCCACACCGGCGACAAGTTCGCCGCGTGCTGCACGAACATCAATTGGGTAAACCATTGCCTGCGGTCCTGGCTGGGGGTATAGCAGCACGGGAGCCAGCGCAAGTAACTATTGAGTGGCGCCACCTCGTCATCCTCGCGCACCGGCTGCAACCCCGCGTTGAGCATCACATTCACCAGATCCAGGCCGCGCCGATCCAGTTCGGCTTCGTTGCGCCCGCGAAGGTAGAAGGCGAGCGTGCCCCGGTAGAGCTTGTGCGCGCTACCGATCAGGGAGCGGGCCTCATGCACGTCCTTGAGCGTCTGCTCGGAGGCCAGGGTCTCGCCCACCGCCTTCTTGGCCAAGTGGTTCAAGTGCGATTCTAGGACGTCCTGGGGCGTGGCGACCATCGTCAGGCACATCATCGTGTCTTCGGGCATCTGGTCGAACAGCGTGTTGATCGCATCGCCCTTGCGGGTTTCACCGGTCAAGTGCCCGGTGCTGGGCGGCGTGCGTAGCCGATCGGTGATGAGCACGCGATGCGGCATGCCATCGAAGTACCAGGTACCGTGCGTTGCGTCTGAGCGTGGCTGTCCGAAGAACAGCCGCTGGCTGAAATCCCGCCCACTGGCCAGCTCGATCTCGCCGTCCTCACCGTCTTGCGTGCTATCAGGGTAGCGTGCCAGCGCATAGAAGCGCTCCCGATCCTCGGCGCCCGGCCCGAGCAGCGTGGGCGCGGGATTGAACCAGCGCAGCAGCCAGTCGTGAATGCTGGCTGCGTCCAGGCGCCGCGCCTGGATGCCGGCGTTCGCCAGCCCGCCGCACAGGCGGTCGCAGACGATGTTCAGCATCTGCTCGGGCGTCTGGCCGCGCCGGTTCACCTGGCCGGTAGAACGGCGGTAGACAACCATGCGCACACGCCGCGTCTGGCCGCGCCAGCGCAGCCTCGTCACGGCGGTATCCTCGAACAGGCCCCCGGGCTTGGCCACGGCCCGTAGGTGATGGGCAAAAAAGCGCAGGTAGAACTCGGTGAATGCCGTGCCGCGCGCCCGTGGCTGCACATAGTCGCGCAAGGTGCGCATGTATTCATCAAAACTGGGCTCGTCCTGGGCGTAAAGCTGAAGTACCCAGGGGTTCTCGTCCAGTTCGTCGAAGCTGTCCTGTAGTGCGTTTTCCAGCGCATCGCGGGCCTGGGCGAGCCACACGGGTTCCCGGCCCTCGGTGCCCAGCGGCGTCAGCTCGTAGAAGGCCGCCACGGACTGCCCGTCCTCCAGCAGCATCGACTTGGACTCGGGCTGGAACTCCACCCAGGGCAGCAACTCCACGAACGAGGGGGCCACGTCGTAGAGCGCCTGCTCGTCGGCCACGGTCGCGGGCTGGCGGCCCTGGACCGCCGCTCCAGGCTCAGGGACACCCGCTTCGCGCAAGGTTTGCACATGGCGCTGCCAGCCGTCTGGTGCGCCATCGTCGGTGGCGTCCCCAGTACCGGCGCCGGACAACCTGGGCCAGGGGAGCTTCCAGCGCATCAATAATCCTCAGTGCGTTCGCCCGGCATGGCGTACTGGATGCGCTGATACAGCGGGAACACCGTCGTGTAGCCTGGCACGGGCACGGGATCGGTGCCCGCAAGGTGCGGGAAGACGTACATCACGAGATCGGGATTGGGCAGGCGCTGGAACTGGCGATGGATCTCGCTTTGCGCGGTGCGCGTGTAGCGCAACTGCTCGGCCGGCGCCGCCTGCACATCGACCTCGGTCAGTGGCCGGCGCAGACTCTGGCGTGCATCGAGCAACTGGCGCCCGGCCACCTGGCCCGTACCTCCACCAGAACCTGCGTCAGCCGCCTGTTGCCAGATGTCCATCATGGTGTGATCGCCATGAGTCAGCAATTCATCCTTGCTGGTGGCGCAGCCGCCCAGCAGAGCAAGGGAGGCGGCCAGAGCAAGGCCCTTGGCGAGGTCAGTCAAGTTCGAGCGCATGAGCTTCTCCTGCACGATGATCGACGCGCCGTCCCTCGGGGTCGAAGTCGATGGCGAGCGGTTTTTCGAGGTGGACAGCGACCTTGGCGCCGGGCTGCACATAGATCGCAGCGAAGGCCTGGCCGTAGAGCTTGTTCACCCAATCGGCCATGTCGCGCACGCCACCGGCCAGGATGCGGCCCACGGCCTCGTTGCCGGAGATGCCGACGGTCCCGACTGAGCCATCGGCCCCTACATAGGACATCTGGCCGCTGTCGCTCTCGATAAGCGAGGCCACGCCGGCGCCAGCCGCCGTGATGAGCGCCTGGCTGCCCAGGTACTGCTGGGCGTTGCTGCGCCGTTCGCCAGAGACGCAGGGGATGCCGTACGGATCGCTGATCCAGCCCAGGCCATCTTGCTGCTGGTTACCCTGCTGTTTGCCGTCGCGGTCTTCGGGGATGGTGCGGATCGTGCCATCGTGAAACACAAATGTGATGCTGCGCACCTGGCCGCGCACGCACGAGAGCGTCCAATCACCCGAGGCCGTGCCCGAGAACACGGCGCCAGCCACATCGGGGATGTCGATGCCGTTGGCCGTGAGATTGTCGGGGCCGACCAGGACTTTGAATGGATACGGGTCGTTCACCGTGCCATCAATCGGCACGCGGCCAATGAGCGCGGTCATCGCCACCGACCCCATCAAAGTCGAGTTGGTCGGCACGGTATAGACGGGCGTGGCGCTCTTGACGCCCGCAGCGCGTGCGCCCGCGTTCGCCACGGTCTGCGCCGTGGCCTCCAGCGTGCGCTGCGCCGGCCCGAAGCTGGTCGGAAAGCTCAGGCTACTGCCTGCCTTGCCGCGCCCGTCGGTCTGCTTCGCATCGTCGGGTTCCACCCAGCGCAGGCCCCCTTCCATGCCGGCCTCATCGCCCTCGCGCAGGCCCAGGCCCACGGGCAGATCAGCGTGGCCGCTGCCACCAATGCTGTCCAGGCGCCGTTGCAAGTCGGCCAGTAGCCCCTGGGTCTGCTGGCGCTCACTTGCGGCCTGCTGCTGGTCACGACGCAGGTTCGAGCGTTCGGATTCGAGCGCCGAACTGACGCGCTGATCGATCGAGTTCTCGCGCTGACGCAGCCGCTGGTTCTCGGCACGCTGGGCCTTGTTGTCGGAAAGCGCGCTCTGAAGCTCGGTGCGCAGTTGCTTGACCTGGCCGACCAGCGTGGCTACGGTGTCGCGCGGCGTATCGCCCTCGATGCCCAGCGCCTTCATTTCCTCGGGCGTGAGCTGGGCGCCCGCATCAACCTGGGACGGTGCGGTCTTGCCGCCGCCCGAGAACAACCGGATACCGACAAACATCACGAGCAGCAGCACCGGGATCATCAGCCACTTCAAAAGGCCGTTACTGCGCATGAGGGGCCTCCTTCCTGTCGCCTTCGGCTTCGGGCGGCGGCAGATTAACAGCCGGATCGAAGCGATTGATGGCCGGGAGCAGCGACTGCGCAAGGCCATGGCCGCGCGTCACCAGGTACAGGACGGTGGTGTCCTCGGGGGCGCCGCGCGGGCCGAGCTTATCGTGCTGAAAGGCGGCGGTCAGGAAGTCGCCCTGCAGCACGCGCGGGTCGAGCGTGACCCAGCCCGCGCCCGTGTTGGTCAGGCGCACGGCCGTGACCCACTGGTCTTCCAGGCACCACGAGGCGAGTGCGACCGCGCGCACCGGCAGTGTCAGCATCAGCGTGGACAGGTTCAGATCGCGGCGCAGATTGACCCGCATGACGCCCGGCAAAGGTTCAACGGTGCGCAGCGGCGCGTAAAGGTTCTGCGCGGCGAAACGCGTCAGGACAACGGGGATCGGGGTTTCGCGCCCTGGCCCCCGCGTCTGCGTCGGGTCTTGCGCGTGCGCCGGTGCTTTGTCGCCCTGCACCGGCTGGTCGCCGTAGCGCGCGGGACTCGTGTCGCCCTGGACGATACGCACCGGCTCCAATTCAGGCTCGCCGTCTTTGGCCGGCTCGGCGGCAATGTCCAGCAGAATCAGCGCGCCGGTGTCGGCGTCTTGCAGTTGCAGCCGCGTAGGTTCGATCGGCGTGCTGGCGCGCAGGTACACCGCGCCAGCCGCGCTTTGCACGCGCAGGCGCTCGCCCACGTCGGCCGGCACGCCCACGCGCACATTGCGGTCGATGAACACGATGCGCTCCTGGCCGACGCGCAGGGGCACGGCCAGCGGCAGGCGCTCCCAGCGCAGAATCTCCACTGCCTGCGCTAGGGGCGCCGCCGCAAGAAACAGCGCGAGCAAGACTAGAACACGGTGCTTCATGGGGCTTCTCCTTGAGGCGCTTGCAGGGATAGGCCGGCGGGTGTGGGGCTGGTCGGCTGCGGCACGGTGATGCGCTGGGGCGTGCCGTCGTAGCAGTCGAGCGCCAACCCGAACGGATTACGCGCGGGGTCGATGTCAACCTTGACGACCTTGATGGGATAGCGCACCAGCGCGCGTTTGACCTGCTCGGCGCCGTAGTATTCATCGGCGCTGATGTCCAGCGTCACCACCCAGTCCCGGTCGGATACCATGCGCACACGCGCCGTGGGATCGTCGCCATAGCCCCGACCGGGGATTTCGTAGATGCCGCGCACCCGCTGGCGCAGCTCGCCCGTGCTGCGCCGGTAATCGAAATCGGCCTTCAGAAACGCCTGGCAGGCTGGAGTGAGGTACGGCGAAAGCGCATGCAGGTTGCGCGGGTAGTCCTCTTCGCCGTTGGATGGCCAGCGGTTCAACTGCTGGAACACGTAGAACGTGAAGGCATAGACCGATTCGGGCGGCACTTCCCACCACTTTCGAGTGCTGCCCGAACGCAGATCGGGCGGAACGTGGATGGTCAGGTCGCGCGGCGCGCTCCACCAGCCCCCACCCATCACCAGGGCGACGATCACCAGCGCGCCCGCGCCCAGGCGCAGCGTCCTGATGTGCGCTTGCAGGTGAGCTATCTCGTTTTTGAAGCGGCTCATCTCATGCTCCTTGGCATGAGCCTTCGGGTGGCCCAGCAGCCCGAGCGCGAGATGAGCGCCTGGCCGCGCACCCAGCCGGCCAACCGCGGATGGCCTGTCGCGATGCGCCACTGAAGCTGGCGGTACAGCCAGGTGTCTGGGCGTCCGCGCTTGAGCCGGCGCAAGATGCCGCCGCCCACGAACACGCCCAGGGCCACGCCCAGGACGATGAATGTGGGCGCAAGCGCAATCGTGCGAAACATCCATGACAGGGGCGCGCCAACCAGCAGGCCGACGCCGCCAGACAGGCCGCAGCAGATCCACAGCTCGTCGGCGGTCAAGCCGCGCACCACCACCGGGTGGCGATTCAGGCGATGCGGCAGGAACGTGACCGTGCCGTCCGCACGGATGTGCTGGTGCTCGGGCATGCCACACCCCCACTTACAGGATGCCGGTGGCTTCGGTGAGCAGCCAGATGCCGATCACGAGCAGCACGGCGCCGATGGCGACGGTCAAGCCGAACTGGCCCCACGTCTTGCGGCCCGTATGGATCTCCGCATAGGTGCCATAGGCGTGGTAGCACACCCCAATGAACATCGAGGCCACCACCAGCAGGGCCACGAGCATGATGATGTCGTAGCCATAGTTGCGGATGGTCTCCATGATGCCGTTGCCGGTGCCGCGCGTCGGGTTCTCGATTTGCGGCAGCCCTTGCGCAACAGACAGCGCGGGCAGCGCGGCGGCGCCCAAGGCCACGGCGGCGCGCCGGGCAAGGCGAATGGTGAGGCGGTTTTGCATGATCAGTCCTTTCAGGAGAGGAGGAAATAAGTCAGCACGAGGTACATCGCGGCAAAACGGATACACACACCCAGGAACTGGCGCTGATTCAGACGGTTCTCGGACCAGCCCACATAGGCCGTCCGGATAGCCCACACTCCCCAGAGCAGCAGGACGGCGAACACGACGCCGACCAGTACGGTCGCCATCGCGGCGGGCATGATGCCGCTATTGGCTTGAAATGCCGAGATCTGCGCGCCGTTCATGGCCGACTCTCCACTGCCGTCGTCGGAGGCAGTGGCGCCTGCGGCTCGAGGCCCCGCTCGGCGCGATAGTCGCCGGCCAGTTCAGCTGGATCGCGCGGCTGGGCGCGTGACGGTGCAAGGTAGTCTTGGATGCCGGCGCGCACGCGTGCCAGGTCAGCCAAAAGCCTTGGATAATCGAAGTGGTAGCGCTCGCCCGGCACGACGGAAGCGTGTGCGGCACTGCCGACGATAGTGTGCTCCAGGGCGCCGAGATGACGCAACGCACCAGCCAACTCGTAGCGCTGTGCCAGGGACTCGGCCCAAACTATTGGAGACTGCCCCATCAGGAGGACTACCAGGAAGAAGGCGGACACACCCTGACGTGCGGCTGTGTGCAGCCAAATCGAAACCATCATCACGCCATTCCCCTGGACAGTCAGTAATGGCTAGATTGTGGGAATCGGAGCTGTCGTAAGCCGCAAACTATAGGGAACCCGACACCACCAACTTGATTTGTCAGTTACCTTCGTGATTCGGTGCCGTGCAAGCGCTCGGAAATGTGATAGGGAGCCGACCATAACGAATATGGATCCAGCAGGGCTACTCAGCGGTACGCCATCTCATCGCGCAAGGCATCCACCACCAACGAGAATGCTGGCGAGGGTTGCCGACGACTGGGGTAATACAGGTAGTACCCTGCAAAGGGAGCACACCAGTCTTGCAATACGCGCACCAGACGTCCTTCCTCTATGTGCGGGTCGAATTCTCCGTCGGGTAACCACGCTACCCCCAGTCCCGCCAGGGCTGCATCCACGATAGTGGGCGAGGTGTTGATAACGAGCTGACCCTCCACTCGAACATTGACCTGCTGGCCCTTGCGCTGGAAGTCCCAGACGAAGAGGCCGCCCCCGGACTGCATCCGCATATTGATGCATCTATGGTTCATCAGATCGCGCGGGTGCTTGGGCTTGGGATGTGTCTTGAAATAGCCGGGGGAGGCTGCGACCGCCATGCGAAGCGGTGGCCCGATCGGCAGCGCGATCATGTCCTTGTCGATGGTGTCCCCCAGCCGAACCCCGGCGTCGAAGCGGTCGGCCACGATGTCGCGAAAGCCGTAGTTCACATCGAGCTCGATCTTGACGTCAGGGTATTCAAGCAGCAGCGGCGCGAGCCTGGGCAGCAGCGTGTGCCGTGAGACGTAGTCTCCGCAGGTGATTCGCACCGTCCCGGCTGGCTTGTCGCGCATCTGCGTGATGTCGTCCAGCTCTGACTCGATCTCATCAAAGCGATGCCCGATGGCGTTCAAAAGCCGTTCGCCTGCCGTAGTGGGGGAAACGCTGCGGGTCGTGCGCGTGAGCAGGCGAATCTTCAACCGCGCCTCCAGACCGCTGATGGCCTGGCTGATTGCTGACTGGGTCACTCCCAGCAATGCTGCGGCACGGGTGAAGCTGCCTTCCCGTGCAACGGTGACGAAATACAGGAGATCGTTGAGGTTGTGTCTGGCCATGAAACCAGTATTTCACGAACAATTAATTAGTACAACTAATAAGGCATTTAAGACTTCATTAGCTAGTCAATGCCCTTCATCTCCGTCATGATGCACGTCGTAGAAAGACTCGACGCGCCGCTGGTGTACGCATCGCCTTCGAGTGTGGTGAGCTGGTGCGGCATGCACCGCTCGATTGAGATAGGAAAGGACATTTATTGTGAATGTAGTTGCTGAAGCCGACAGGGCTGTCTCTCGCCAAGAAGGTGCGGATACGGGGCGCCGTAACTTGCTCAAACTGACGGGTTTGGGGATCGCTGCGATGACCGGGGCCATGACTACGGGGTCGGCCTTCGCGCAGCGCCAGGAGTCGCTTGGCGACAAGTGGGATAAGACCTTTCCCAAAAGCAGCCGCGTGAATCATACGAAAGTCGTCTTCAAGAATCGCTACGGCATCACCTTGGCGGCTGATTTGTATCAGCCAAAGGGCACCAGAGGCAAATTGGCCGCACTCGCTGTCAGTGGCCCCTTCGGCGCAGTGAAGGAGCAGTCCTCGGGCCTGTATGCACAGACTATGGCCGAGCGCGGGTTCATTACGCTGGCGTTCGACCCCTCGTACACCGGGGAAAGCGGTGGTGAGCCACGCAATGTGGCCTCGGCGGACATCAATACCGAGGACTTCAGCGCCGCTGTGGATTTCCTGGGTCTGCATCCAAATGTGGATCGCAACCGCATTGGGGTGATCGGAATCTGCGGCTTGAGCGGCATGGCGCTGACCGCCGCAAGCAGCGATTCTCGTATTAAGGCGGTGGCCACAGCCTCTATGTACGACATGTCCCGCAGCATCAGTCGCGGCTACAAAGACGGCTACACGCTGGAACAACGCCACAAGATCATCGATTACCTCAGCCAGCAGCGTTGGGTGGATGCGGAAAACGGCCGATATGGATTGGGATATCACGAAGTCCCGTTTGACGCGAACGGCAATATCGTGAAGGGGCAGCGCGTCCTTCCCGAGACTCTGCCCTCCAATGCCGACCCGGTTCTGGCTGCCTTCTTTGATTACTATCGGACTCCACGCGGCTTCCATCCCCGCAGCATCAACTCGACCACTGCGTGGACGGCCACAACACCCGTCTCGTTCTTCGGCTTCCCGATGTATGCCAACGTCGGGATGATCTCGCCACGTCCGATCCTGCTGATTGCGGGAGAAAATGCTCACTCACGCTATTACTCGGAAGATGTTTACAAAGGGGCTTCCGATCCCAAGGAGTTGCTGATCGTCCCCGGTGCAGACCACGTCGATCTTTATGACCAAGCGGACAAGATTCCGTTTGACAGGCTGACAGCATATTTCAATCGGCATCTGGTTTGAATGAGCAAAGTACGGCAACGCATTCCATGACGGATCAAGCAAACAGTGCTCTCACCAGCACCTCTTCCTCTGCACGAGGGGTCAGCGCACCGCCCGCCTATTGGGGTGGCGTCTTCGCAATGACGCTGTGCGTCTTCGCGCTCATCGCCTCCGAGTTCATGCCCGTGAGCCTGCTCACGCCCATGGCGGCCGACCTGCGGGTCACTGAAGGCATGGCTGGATGGGGTATTGCGGCATCCGGTGCCTTGGCCGTGCTGACGAGCCTGTTCATCTCTACGCTGGCGCGGCGCATGAACCGCAAGACGCTGCTCCTGGGTCTGACTGGGATTATGGCTGTGTCGGGCGCAGTCATCGCGCTGGCACCGAACTATCTCGTCTACATGATCGGGCGCTCGCTCATCGGCGTGGTGGTGGGCGGCTTCTGGTCGATGTCAGCGGCCACCGCCATGCGGCTCGTACCGACTGACCGGGTGCCGCGCGCATTGGCGATCTTCAATGGCGGCAACGCGCTGGCGACTGTGGTGGCTGCGCCGCTGGGTGCCTGGCTGGGTGGAGCCATCGGTTGGCGCGGGGCCTTCTTTTGCCTGGTGCCAGTGGCACTGGCTGCGTTCCTCTGGCAGTGGGTCAGCCTGCCCTCCATGCATATCGAACCCCGCAAGACTGGCCCTGGGCATGCATTCAAACTCTTCCGTAGCCGGGTCGTGACCCTGGGCATGCTGGGTGTGGGCCTCTTCTTCATGGGCCAGTTCACTTTGTTCACCTATGTGCGCCCCTTTCTGGAAACCGTTACACGGGTCGATGACTCCATGGTGACTATGATTTTGCTGGTCATCGGGGTAGCAGGCTTCATTGGCACCACGATGATCGGCATGATGCTCAGGTGGGGCCTCTACCGGGCTCTAATCTGCATCCCGGTGCTGATGGCGGCCATCGCTATATCTCTAGCCGAATTCGGCAACAGCTCGTCCGCAGTGATAGCGCTACTGGGCTTTTGGGGGCTGGTCGCCACTGCCGCACCGGTGGGGTGGTGGATCTGGGTGCCCCGCACATTTCCACAGGACGCTGAAGCGGGGGGTGGATTGATGGTGGCCGTGGTGCAGTTCTCGATCGCATTGGGCTCCACTGCGGGTGGTCTGTTGTTCGATCATAGCGGATACCAGAGCATGCTCGCAGCTAGTGCCGCTATCTTGCTTGTGGCCGCTGTGCTGATTTTCCTGACTGCACGCGCCGAGATGACGCGAGCCTATGAACGATGTGGTCTCCAGGGAGCAGCGGCATGATCTGCATCATCACGCAATGTCCATGACCAGCGAGAAGGCTGCCCCGGCGGCTGGAAGCCAGCTCGGGAGCAGGTGTTTAAATGATTCAGAAATTCAAGGAGTAACAGTATGACCATAAAAGCCTACGGCGCCCGCGCCGGTAATCTCCCACTGGAGCCGCTTGCAATTACACGCCGCGCACCCGGCGAGCATGACGTGCAGATCGACATCGCCTACTGTGGCGTCTGCCATTCAGATTTGCACCAGGTACGTTCGGAATGGGCAGGTACGCTCTACCCCTGCGTGCCCGGCCACGAGATCGTGGGACGTGTCTCGGCCGTGGGCGCCCATGTGTCCAGCCATAAGGTCGGCGACCTCGTGGGAGTGGGTTGTATCGTGGACAGTTGCCAGCATTGTGCTGAGTGCGATGAAGGGCTGGAGAACTACTGCGACCACATGGTGGGAACCTACAACTTTCCCACACCCGACGCACCTGGACACACCCTGGGTGGTTATTCGCAGCAGATCGTCGTGCACGAGCGCTATGTGTTGCACGTCCGGCATCCCAAGGAACAACTGGCCGCCGTGGCGCCGTTGCTGTGCGCAGGCATCACCACCTATTCGCCGCTGCGCCACTGGAAGGTAGGGCCGGGCCACAAGGTGGGCGTGGTCGGCATCGGCGGACTGGGCCATATGGGCATCAAGCTTGCGAACGCAATGGGCGCGCATGTGGTGGCCTTCACTACGTCAGAATCCAAGCGTGAAGCGGCCAAGGCGCTGGGAGCCCACGAAGTGGTCGTCTCCCGCAACCCCGAAGAAATGGCGGTGCATGCTCAGAGCCTGGATTTCATCCTCAACACGGTGGCTGCGCCACACGACCTCGATGCGTTTCTTACCCTCCTCAAGCGTGATGGCACGATGACGTTGGTGGGTGCGCCCGCCACGCCGCACCCGTCGCCTGAGGTATTCAACCTGATCATGAAACGCCGCAGCCTGGCGGGCTCGATGATAGGCGGCATCCCCGAGACCCAGGAGATGCTGGATTTCTGCGCCGAGCACGGCATCGTTGCGGACATTGAAATGATCCGCGCCGATCAGGTCAACGAGGCCTACGAACGGATGCTCAAGGGCGATGTGAAATACCGCTTCGTCATCGACTGCGCGTCACTCGGAACTTGACAATCGGGGTCGGATGCCTCCTTGTGAGGAAAAGCCGACTGCCATCTGTTATACAGGCTGACGGCTAGTAGCTATAGGTATTTCTTGAAGCTGCCAGCGGTCAGGCTCACGGTCAGTCCCAGCAAGGCTGCGCTGGGCAGCAGAATCACCAGCGGGTGCACCGAGATCGGCAGAGCCAGATAGGAGACCCACGGCAGCACGGCCAGCGGCATCAGGCTGGCCTTCGCGCGGTGGTAGATAAAGCCCGATTCACGGCCTGCCCCGAACCGGCGCACATCCCGCCGCACCAGGCCGTCAATCAGACCGACGAACGCAGCCGTGAAGATCAACGGCAGTGTAAGTACCAGAACCAGCAGGCGCACCAGGAATGTGAGTGTCGTGAAAGCCGCAGCGATCAGGTAGCTCTCGGTCCAGACATAGACTTGGCTGCTGTAGTAGCGGAAACTGCGCAACCGACCCTGGCTGGGTGCGCGGGCACGCTCGGCAGTCTGGCTTATGCGCTTCAGCAGCCCCGAGCGCACGAACACCCACTCGTAGCCGACGTCCGCAAGCTCATGGGCTGTGCGACCCGGCTCTTGCAGGATCACGCTGCGAGTGAAGTGGCCCGATAAATGTCCCAGTTCATATTGCAACATCTGCTGCGAATGGCGCCAGCCCTGATCCTTCCAGAACATATGCATGCCGACACACTCCACCACGATCGAAAACAGCAGCGAGCCGATCAGCACTCCCAGCAACCGGAACGGCAAAGTGATAGCACCAACGATCAGGCCCTGGCGCTGACTCTGCTCCCTCTGTACAGTCGAGGCGGCGTCTGTCATCACAAGGCCTCATCGCCGACGCTTTCGTCAGCAGCAGCAACAACAGAAGCGGGTTCAGCCACATCGGCATTATTCAACAAGTCGTCGGGCAAGACCGTCCCCTGTGGCGCCTGGGAACTCGTGAATTCCCACCACTGCGTGGCCTCAACGTAGCTTTGACGCATGTAGCCCGCGAGCTGCCGCAGATCCTGCGGCATGACCTCATCGAGGTCGGGCGCGGGCAGCGGCATGCGCACTTTCCACAGACTTCCCCCCTGCATCAAGGCGAAACACTGTCCCTTGGGAAGCTGGACCACATGTGAGGGTTCGATCATCGGCACGCTCTGCATGCTGATGCGGTCTTGTGTGGCGCTGGTGAAGTCCGTCGCACCATGGATATCCGAACTGTCCGTGGCCCCCGAGACGATCGTAGTGGTATAGACCTCGACCTTGGGCAATTGCCGGGTCAGCAGTTCGGCGGTCGCTGTCTCGCGCACGCGCAGCATGAACAGGTTGTTGAAGTTGCCGATGACCTGGCCGGCTTTGGCGCGGTTGCCAATGCGTGCCTCAATGTCCGAGAGCGTTTGTGTGTAGGCCGAGACCTGGATGCCCGCGCCGCCCCCTTTGTTGACCATCGGGATGAACTCATCGCCCATCAGCTCATTGAATTCGTCCGCGTGGACATTGATCGGCACCCGTGCGTCGGCCACGGCGCCGGGCAGGCCATCGTCGATCCCGTGCTTGTAGATGTGGCCGGCCACCGACACTAGGTCGGCAAACATGGAGTTGCCCACCGCCGCGGCGACCTCGGCGTCCGAGAGCGCATCCAGGCCCACATAGACCACCGCCCGCTTTCGGATGATCTGCATCCAGTCGAAGATGGGCCTGGGGTCGTTCAGATCAGCATAGTCCGGCGCCAGAAGCTGGGCGATCTTGCCGCTGGTGAGTTTTTCCAGCAGTGGCAGCAGCGAGGCGACGATCTTGTCGAAGTACGTCCTGTCGTACCGAACGGCCGAGCGCAGGCCGTCCAATACGGGGTCGTAGTTGCGCACCTGGGAGAGGTACTGTTCGAGTGCCACGACGCGCTTCTCGCGCCCGATCATGTTGCGTGGGATATTCTTGTCGTTGAGCCGAGCCTCCAGTTGAACAATGATTTCCCAGGCCTTGGGCTCGGTCCTGGCAAAGTAATGCTGGGCGTACTCGATGAACAGGGCATCGATGTTGATGACGTGGCGCTGGATCAGCATGTAATCCGGACGCTGCCCCAGTTCCACCAAGGCGCGCGCGATGATGTTCACGAAGCGCCACGCGAACTCCCTGAAGGCCGCGCTGTTGCCTTCGCCAGAGAGTTGTCCCGCGATGCGCGTGGCGACTTCCGAGATGCGACCGAAGCGGCCCACGGCGTTGTAGCGGGCACTGATTTCGGGCCAGCCCAGGTGAAAAATATAGAATTCGCCCTCTCGGCCCGCGCGCTTGGCCTCAACATACATTCGCTTCAGGAGATCCGCGTCCCCCTTGGGATCGAAGACGATGACGACCTCGTGCTCACCCGCGGTGCTCCTGCGGCGAATGTCCTGCGTGATGAAAAGCTCGGCTAGGCGGGTCTTGCCCACGCGCGTCGTGCCCAGCACGAGCGTATGCCCGACCCGTTCGGCCAGCGGCAGGCTGACGTCCACCTCGTCGGGCTCGATGCCGTGCAGCCGCGGCAGGCCGCCCACGGGTGGCAGTGGTCGAACGGGATTGAACGGCACATCCCAGGCGGTCAGCCGCGCAAGGCCGGATAACGGGAACGGCGCAAACTCCAGCCGCTCCTCCAGACGCCGTGCCAGCCGGTAGGCGCGCGTCGGCTCGACGTAGCGGCGAAATTCGGGCCGGTACGTCTGTGTGAGCCGATGGGTGTGCTTCTGCTCCCACAGAAACCCGCGCCCGATGAACAGGCGCTGTTGACTGACCGGCACGTCGCGGCTGGTCATCACATAGCGTGGCAGGCGGCGGATATTGCGCCGGTAGCGCAGGATGACGCGGGCATCGCGATAGCGGATCGCGCCATAGGCGATGAACGCCAGCGCACTGCCCACGCCCATTGTTGGGCTTAGCGCCAGCGACCAGGGGGCCACCAAGGACAGAAACGCGGCACCCGCACACGCCGCAACGGTGTATAGCTCCACCGCTGGGCGCAGCAGCACCTCGACCGGCTGCTTGCTCGACACGGTCTCACTGCTCGATGCCGGTGGCCGTGACGAGCGCCGGATAGTGGTGCAGACCCAGGCGTTCGGCCAGATCGTCGCCGGCCACCGGCGCAAGCGGCACGCCGGGCGCCAACGCGCGCAGCCGCGCCAGGGCCTGCGCGGTCTCGACGTTCACCACCAGACCGACCGCGCCGCGCTCGCGCAGCGAGGCCGCATGGTGGCGCAGCCAGGCCTGGGAGGCCTCATCGTCACCGATAACTGCGAACGGCCGCAGGCCCGGTGCCTCGATCACCCGCCGCGCGACGGTGCCGGGCGTGAGCTTGGCGCTGCGCACCGGCAGCATGGCGGTCTCGTCAACGGGCGTAGCCGGAATCTGCGGGATAGGAACGGGTGGCAGCACCGTACCGGCGCCGCGTGGCTGAAGGTCAAGGGCTTCGTAGTACGGCAGCGCCGAGTCACCCCCACGGTCTTCGACCACGATCAATGGCTCCTCGGCAGCGTATAGGGCAAGTGGCACCACCGCCGCCAGCATGAACAGGCCTCGCAGGGCTGGATGGAAATGCGTCATCGTGATGTCTCCAGGTGCGCGGCGGGCGCCGCGACAATGGGGTGAGCGCCCCGCACCCGGGCAAGGTGCCGGGACACGCTGCGCCGATACCGCGCGGCGGGTTCGCCGCCTGCTGGGCGGTGGTAGCGGCCTATCGCCAGCAACCAGTCCTCGCCAGGGGTATGCTGTTCGCGCAGAATCTGCGCGGCGATCGCCAGGTTGCGGTACGGGTCCAACAAGTCGCAGGGCTGTTCGTAGCGCTGCTTCTGGTAGCCGAGGTTGATCTGGCCCAGGCCCGCATCGATGCGCGTGTGCGGCGTTGTGCGCATCGCCTGGCGAAGACGGGTGCAGGCGTCGACGCGTGTGGCAAAGCGGTGCGATGCGCCCGCGATGTTTAGCGACCAGGGCCACGGCACGATGCGCCCTGCCCGCGCAATTCCGCTCTCCTGCAACGCCACGGCGTAAAGCACGATCGAAGGCACGCCCGCGCGCTGGGCTGCCAACTGGTAGGCGGGCGGCGGGATTTCCTGCGCACGAACGGGGCCGATCAGCAGAGCCGCCGCGAGCAGCAGCGCACGCAGGCGCCACATGGCGCGTATGGCGGTCAGGGCTCGCGCTGCCATTGGCCGTTCACCTCGCGCACGACCGCGGGCAACTCGCCGGGCAGGCCGAGCGATAGCCAGCGCCCGCTATCATGATTGAGCGTGATGCTGCCGCTACGCACTTGGGCTGGATCAATCCCGGCGCGCCGCGCCCATGCGCGGATACGGGCATCGTCGCCGCGACTGCCAACGACGTAGACGTCGAATGCCGCAGCGGCCGTCTGAAGCCGCTGGACGATCCGGTCGCAGGCCTCGCAGCCATCCTTGACGAACACCGCCATGTGCCCGCTCGACACTTGCTCGCCGGACATCAACGTGCCGCCATCCGAGGGCGTGACGCGCTCGCGCCCGGGATAGAGCCGCTGCCAGGCCTCGTCGTAGGCGCGCTGGTAGACGAGCAGCTTCTCGACACGCCGGGCTTCGGCCTGCGCCTGCAATTCGGCGTAGTGCCGACGTTCTTCATCCGAGCGGGCCTCCACGCCCAGCGCGGAGAGCGGATCCAGATTGGGCGAGTAGATGCCCAGCGGCCCTTCCATCAACTCGCGGTAGCGGGAAAACTCATCGTCACGCAGGCCCCACGCCTTGGCCAGCCGCGCGTCCTGGCTGTGCACGATCTGGCTCTGGCTCGTGCGGGCAGGCTGCACGTTGGAGGTTTGCTGAGGCGTTTGCTGGGCCGACGCTGGCAGATGCAGCGCGGTCAGCAGCGATACCAGGACTATCAGATGATATTTCATCGCATGGCTTCCTCAAGGAATCGCCACGCGGCGCGTGTGCTTGTCAACCAGAAACACCGCTATGTTCCCGTCGATGGCCTGCAAACGCCACGGGCCGACCGCATCACCCGGCAGCAGCGCCTGCACCTGACCAGGGGTGAAGGCCCCCTTGGCCGGCGCAACGGTCAGACTGCGCTCACCCGCGCGCAACTCGACGCCCACGACGCGAAACGGCAACGGTGGCGGCGCAGATTTGACCGCAACCGGCTTGGTCGGCGTGGGTGGTGGACTCGGCGGGGCAGGTGTGACAGCGCGCACCATCGCCTGGTGGGCCTCGATCTGCTCGACCTGCGAGCGCAGCGCCACGAGGTCATCTGCGGCAGCACGGCCATCCAGCCTGTGCTCGACCTGAGCGATTCGGGCCTCCAGCGCCTGGCGGACCTCTTGCAACGCTGCTGGCGTGGCGGCCTGCGGCCGCTGCTGCAAAGTCTGGGTGGCATCCGCTAGCGCGATTACCTGCGCTTCCAGACGGTGCAGGCCTGAATCGACCCGCTCCCGGTCGGCGAGTTCCCCCATTGCCTGGTAGCCCAGAAAGACGCAGATGCTCAAGCCGATCAGCCAAAGCCACAGCAAACTGAGCATGAACACGGCGGCGCTCGGGCGCCGAGGGGAGTGCGGCGTGTTCATGGCTGGACTCCGGGAAGCGGAAATATCTGCACCGCCTCGGCTACGGGCGGCTCGGGCGCCGGCTCGACCCGTGCGGGGGCTGCGGCCCGATCAAAGCAGACTTGGCGCGTGAGGTCGTCCGTGCGCAGTTCCCAGGCCGACCCGGCCAGGGTAAGCAGCGCATCGCGCAGCGTCATTGGTCCCAGATGCAGGTGCGCCGCCGGCAGCGGCAGCGCGTACAGATCGGCTGCGGCCGACGCTGTCTCGCAAAGCTGGTAACCGCTGCGCTTGAGCACATGCCGCAGCCCGTCTACGACCGTGGCGCGGGCGTCCTCGGGCATCGTCACATCGATGACCTGCGCCAGCAGGTCGCGCTGCGCCGCCATCGGCGCAAGCTCCACCAGGGTGTAGCGGCCGTACCGAACAACCGGGACGAATTCGGGTGTGTTGGGTTCGGAAGCGGGCGAGGCTTCTACGATGGAGGCTGGCGCTTGCGGCGCCGTGCGGGTCGCGCAGCCGCTGAGCAGGGCTGCGGCCAGCAGGCTGACGCCGATCAGGTGCCGGTTTGGGTGGTTTACGGGCATGGCTCGGCTCAATTGTTCGATGAGCCAATACCTTCGCAGCATGCCGCGTCGGTTGCCGCAGTCAATGGGAAACGGACTACCACCGGATTGACGCCGCCGAGCAGACTTACAGGCAATGCGGCACACTATTGGTGACTAACCACAACACCGAAACGCAATACTGAAATACGATGACGCCTGAGAACCACGCAGAGCACAGGCATGAGCTAACAAACCATCCCAGCCTTCAGGTATTAATGCCACACCTGAAAATTTATGCCCGTAAGGGGCTAAATGCGCTCCAGTCGGGCAGCAAGACCTTTCCAGGACCCGCTGTAGAGATCTACGCGGCCGACGTGACCGAGCGGGTATCTGAACTGGACAATGCCCTGACGGCTCTGCGTCTAGCCTTGGGTTTCGTGATGGACTTGGGTAGTCAATCAGCTCTAGATCCGGACATTTACCGCTACCACTACGAGAACTTCGTGTTGCGCGTCGTCGGGTTCGTGGATCGGGCACACCGCTTGGTTGGATCGGCATTACTCATGGACAAAGCTAAGTTCGAGAGTGTCGGCGGCAACAGATTCGTCACAAAACAGGTAAAAACCAACTACCCTGACATCCATGCAGCCTTGCAAGGCGTCACACAAGCCGTGGAGAGCTATAAAGGCCCACGCAATGAACTGATCCATTCGGCGGCGTATACCAGTCGCGAACTTGGCCTGTTCCAATCTATCCGCCACTTCGGCTTGGACACGGGAGACATTGACGTGGATGAGCTTGCGAGAGGTTATTTTTCGGGGGGCGCTACGGAAATCGCGCTAACTATTGCTCGCTTGGTCAAGACGCTCGCCAATTTGCTGGATGCTTTGCATCCTCTCTTCCTGATCGCAGTTGATCACGATAACGAACACCTCAAAAAGAAATCGGCCCCCGAAGGGACCGATAAAAGCTGACAACTACTCAGCACACCAACTGGCGGGCTAGCGCAACCTCCACCGAATCACCGTCTTGGTTCAGGACATCAAGCCCGGATTCGGGCACGTCGCCCGACGTGGACTGCGAGACCATAATTTTCTTGGCCATGAGTGCGAGGCACGTCATTTGCGAGGAGCCCGCATAGCCAAGATAGATGACCCGTACCGGCTGCTTCTGGCCAATGCGCCACGAACGGCGCGCCGCCTGCTGCAACGAATACACGTTATAGCCCGACTGCATGAATACAATCGTAGGAAACTCCAACAGATCCAAGCCCGTCTTGACCAGCTCGGGGTTGGTGATGAGCACGTCGATGCCACGATCCAGTTGCTCGGCGATCCAGTCCTCGCGGCGGCTGGCATCCACGCTTGCGCGCAGCACCGCCACCTTGAAGCCTTCCCGCTCCAGCAGCCCCTTCAGGCGCGACATCGTGTCGCGCGTGCCGGTGTAAACCGTGTAGACCAGCGTTTTGCGCCCTGCCGCTTTCTCCTGCTTGCAGACTTCGATCAGGTCCCGTTCCTTGGGCATGACTTCCAGCTCGTTGAACTGAGCCGGAACGAACGCCAGGGTGTTGCGCGTGCGCGGATGCGTCACCGTCTCCGACCGGAAGCAGCAATCCGGCCAGGCCAGCAGCACGTTGAGTACCACACCCAGCAAGGTCGTATCGCGCCGCGCCAGAGCCTGTTTCAGCTCCGCGGTCAGCCGGCCCGTCAGGTCGCGGTAGGCTGCAGCTTGCGCCGCATCCATCTGGACTTCACGAAACTCCTCGTCATACGGGGGCAGGACGTTGCCGCCGATATCCTTGAGTTTGAGAAAGATCGTGAACGGCAGGATGCAGCGCAGCACGCCCTTGGGGCCGAAACCCGGGGCCTTGACCGTGCGCACCGAGACCTTGGTGCCCTTAGCGGTCTTGTGCGCCGTGCCGATGCTCTCGGAATAGACATCCTTCAGGACGCCGTGATCGCGCATGAACGCCATCGCGGCTGACGTCATGCTGCCGCTTTTGGTCGGCCGGTAGCCGTCCTCGATCATCCGCCCAGGCAGCGCCCGAAACAGCAGGTGGAACAAGTCGTCGCCGTAGCCACCCATGAGCGTGCCAGTCAGCAGCAAGGTCTTGCGAGCCTTTGCCGCCAGCACCCCCATGGCCTGGCCCTGGGCACTGCCGCCGTTCTTGTACTCGTGCGCTTCGTCCGCGATCAACAAATCGAATGTGCCCTGCGGCAAATATCTCTTGATGAACTCGGACGGCTGGTAGCCGCCCTCGCCAAAGCCGAACTCCATGTTGGCCATTGCGCGTTCCATGCGCTGCGCCTGACGGTCGGAAAACACCAGTTCGCCGTTACCATCCATGAGGTTGATGAACTCGTGGATGTTGTCGCCCAGCATCGAGACCAGAAAGGCGTCGCCGAACTTCTGCATCAGCTTCTGCGCGGTGACTTCTCCGATGGTCGGGATGCGCTTCAAGGCTTTGAGCACTGCCGAGGACTGGTCGCTGCCAGACAGCGTCCTCGGGCGAATCAGCGTCCACAGGGGCGCGGCGCAATGGCCGCACTTCCTGCGGGACTCCTCGGCTTCCAGCGCGACCGGGTTGGCCGGCTCGCCGTCTAGGTCGGTGACGACCGTGCCGCAATCCGGGCACGTCGCCACATCGCCGTCGCGGGTGCGCCTCCGGGTGAAGGTGGGCCTCCAGTGAAAGCCCATGCGCATGCGCACACGCCCCATTACGAAGAACTCCTGGCCCGCGGGCTGCACACCCAACTGCTCGCGCAGCTTGATGAGCTTGACCAGTGTGTCCGGGCCGTTGAGCACCCAGACCTTGGCGCCCGCCACCGTCTCCTGGATTTCGCGGCGCCACTTGTAGACCAGGTGGGGCGGCGAAAGCACCAGGGTGCGGCGATAGCCTTCGGCATTGAGCACGGCGGCCGTGGCGATGCCGACGGTCGTTTTGCCGCAGCCCATTTCGCCGTTGATGATCGCGGCGCGCTCGCCGCGGTCGATCAGCAGCTCGGCGGCGGCATGGACGACTTCGGCCTGGGCGGGGAATAGCGTGCGCTTGAGGCTGGCGACGAGAAGCTGTCGGTGCGCCTGCGGCTGGCCGGTATAGACCGGCGGGTTGGCGCGGTTCAGCGAATCAAGTAGCTCGTCACCGAACTCGGTGACGAAATCCTGAAGGCTCAAGGTCAGAGGGGAAGGTTCCGCGTCCAGCAGCTCGCCCTGGTCGGGCGCAATGTCGGCGGCGGTATCGAGATCGAGGGACATGGTGATGCTCCAAAGAAAATGGGGCATGCACCACCCCCAGCAGGGGCGATGGCATGCCCCGGCAAGGGAAGAAAAATCGGCACGTAGCCGACGGGAGAATGAAAGGCGCACTGCGCGGGCGGTTTGCCAGCGCAGTGCGCCGTCAGAATTCGGACGGCAGCCCGATCAGGGTGGCATTGCGCCCCGTATCGGTGACGATGCGGATGCGTAGCTCACGGGTGACGACATAGTGCGCGTCGAGCCGCTCGCCGCCGATCAATGCAGCGTTGTTCCGCTGCCACTGATCATCCGAAATGTCACCCCAGTCACCACGCAGGTAGCGCTCCAGGTAAGGGATGGGATCGAGTCGGCCTTCGTGCATGAGGCGCTCGACGCCTTCGCTGAACGCCAGTGCGCCGATCTCGAACAACCGCTTGCGGCGATATTGATCGTGATGCGTAAAGGACATGGCGATGCTCCATAAAAGATGAGACATGCACCCACCACGCAGTGATGAAATGTTGCGTAGCGGAGTGCAAGCTGCGGCGCCGGGCCGCTGGGCTAAGGGCGAATCAATACTCGTCGGGCAGCAGCAAGGTCGTGACGCTGCGATCCCATTCGGTGATGATCCAGAGCTTCAGGCCGGGTGCGACCTGGTAGGACGAAAACAGGCGATCCTCGCCGGACTTCAGCGCGGCATCGTTCTGGTGCCTGTCGCTGTCGTCCAGATCGCCCCAGTCGCCGCCGAGGTGGCGGCGCAGGAACGCGGCGGGGTTGAGCCGGCCCTGTTGGACCAGTTCATCGACCCCGATAGTCATAACCACTTGCCCAGGCGAGAAACGCGGGCTCTGGACCAGGCTGATGAAAACGGCTTCGGTTGCCATGGCTCACTCCTTGAAAATGGTGAGGCCACGGCACCCCATCGGGGCGACTGGACCCCGGTGGGTGGAAGAAAATGACGGCGAACCGTCGACGTTGGAGAAACGATTAGCGGATGGTCAACACCTCGCCCCGTGTTGGGGAGCTTGGTGTCATGTCCCACGCGCGGATGACAGGTACGAACTTGTCGGTGAGGATGCGGGTCTCGGCCACTGAGCCGTCGTCGCGTTCGGTGAACTCGCGCTGGAGCGTCTTGTCCTTGTGGGTATCACCTTTGACGACAAGCAGGCGCCCTGTCTTTGAGCGCACCACGCCGGAGATCGCGCCCGCAGCCAATGCCAGGGCGAGATGCCAGTGCGACAAGGCGCGCGCCGGTGGGCGCAGCGACTGCTGCGCGACCCCCAGGTGCGTGTCCAGCGACGGCCACAGGCCCTGGAGACGGCCCACCTCATCGGCGAACTGCTCGGGCTCCATCGTCACGCGAAAGAACTGTTCCGGCTCGGCCGCACTGGTGGGGACGATGTACGGCAGGAAGGGCCATTGGCTCGGCAGCTCCTCGGCTTCGGTATCGCCTTGCCCGATCTGCAACAGCAGATTGCGCACGGCCTTGGCCGAATCCGGTGCCAGCTCTCGCTGGCGCGAGCGCCGGCCGAAGATCACCACCTGCTTGAACTGCGTGTCCACCGCTCGATAGATGCGAAGATCCGTGTAGTGGCGCGTCAGCCAGCCGACCAGTTCGGCGTCGAGGACGTAGCCCGGGACGATGAAGACCAGCACGCCGCCGTACTGCAACAGCGACAGGCTACGCTGGTAGAACAGCTTTTCGAGGCGGGCACGGCCCTGGCCCTGATAGCCGATGTTGCCGTTGACGTCCTTGGACAGGTCGCCATACGGCGGGTTGAGCCAGAGCAGCCCGAACGACTGCTTGGAGATCATCGTGTCCATCAGGTCTGCGTGCAGGCAGTGATCGACCAGACCGCGGGCATGGCGTGCCCGCTCCGCGTCGAACTCGACGGCGAACGCTTTGGCCTGCTCGCGCCCGAGGGCATGAGCGGCTTCGGCGATCGCCACGCCTTCGCCGGCGCAAGGATCGAGGATGTACATTGGCCCGTCGCTGGGCATCAGTGCGTTCAGCGCTCTTTCGAGCGTGGGTTCGTCGGTCGGGTAATACCCGTTCTTGGCGAAATTGCGGGCAAGCCGCGGGAACATGAGGGCCATGGAAATCTCCTGAGTAGCATGGATAAAAGAAAGCGGACGTGCGTGGCCGGTGCGCCACGGATGCACGTCCGGTGCAGAGGTAGAGGCCTCACGCCGCCGCTTTGAGCAGTGGTTCAGAAGCCAGCCCAGACGGATGCGGCTCAGTGGTGAGTACGTCATTGCGAATCAGACCGCCCAGCGCCTGAGTCAGCGCTGGCACGTCGATGGCGAGCCGATGGCCCTCCAACAGCCCGAGGGAAAAAGGAAGGCGGACCAGCATCTGACGGGTTTGCAACAGCTCCAACACCGTTTCGCGCCAGTGGTCGAGCAAGGGCAGCGGGCAGGTGTCCCGCACCAACGCCCACAGGCGATCTTGCCGGTGCGCGCTGCCCTGTGGCAGCAAAGCCAGAGCGCTGGCGTTGGCCTTGTCAGGCTTGACGCAGCGCTGGTCGAACAGCCACAGATTGGACAAAGAACCGAACAGGGTGCGCCGGAAGACGCGCGTGGTGCGCTTCTCCAGGCGATCGACGTTGCCGATGAACACCGGGACGCTGTCGCCCTGATCGGTGATGATGTGAAACTGGTCCAGTCCCTGCTCACTCTGCCCGAGGGTCAGGCAAGCGAGGAACTGCTGGACGGCGGTGTCGCGTGCCCAGATCGAGACGAAGATCAGATCGCCTTGGTCATCGCCAACGCAAGCGTCGGCCATGACGTCCGGGCACTCGTCGATGCGGTATAGCGGCTGTGGAGATGAAAGTACGGGCATGGTGGAGTCCTCGATGAAATGAGGGGCAGCACCGCCCGCAAGGGGCAGTGGCTGCCCCGCTGGGGGAAAAAATACGGACGGCTCGGGGCGAACTCCCCGTGTCGAGCGCTGTAAAGGCCGTCAGGGCCAGACTTCAGTGAAAGAACCGTCGGCCTGATGCTTGACGACACGGTTGCCGACGTTCTTGACGTAGTCCTGCTGGACTTCGGTGAACATGCTTTCGGGCACGTCGATGTGAAAATGGCGCAGGACCTCACGGAAGTAGTCCGGGCCGTGGCCGAACGGGTCTTCCTCTTGCCAGTTGCTGTACAGGAAATCCTCGCACTCGACCTTCATGGCGCTGTCGATCAACTCGGCAGGCTTGTGGATGGTCAGGAAGAAGTAACGCATCGGCCGATCCCAGCCGAGGGCAACGGTGATGGGAAACCCCTTGTGAAGCGTCTCGAAATGGTGCTGGCTCATGGTGGTGTCCTTGGATGAGTTGAAACAGTACTGCCCGTAGGGGCAGGCGCGGCCCCAGCGGGTGGAAGAAAGATACTCAGACCGTCAGCGCCGAGGTGGATGCCGTGGTTGCCGTCGGAGTGCGCCGGCGCGCGTGGTAGGCGCGAACGCCTGCGCGCCAATCGGCACACTGCTCCGGCGCGAGGTCTAGATAAGAGAGCGGGCACGCGTAGTAGTACGGGTGCATGGACTCGTCCAGCGGCTTGTAGCCCCACTGGTCGCCGCTGCGTTCAAGCAGATCGCAGCGGATGTAGCGCAGGGACTGGCCCGGCGCGAGATCACGATGCACGCCTTCGGCCTTGGCCGTCACTTGCGCGACGGACCAAAGGACGTTGCCGCGCAGTGCGTGGGCGATGACCTTGACGCTGGCGCGCTCGGTCTCTTGCGGTGCGATCAGCTCCGCGATCAGTTCAGACCGCGACTGGGGGGAGAAATACCAGCCCATAAGAAGCCTCCTGAAAAATGGGCCGGAGGCTTCCCCGCTGGGGAGAAACCCCGGCGGGTGATGAAAAGCCGCAAGTGCGGCGCAGGAACCTATGCTTTGCCCTTAGTCCCAGTCGTCATCGTCGCGATCACAACCGGCCGGGCAGTAGCCGAACTCGATCCCGTGCGAGCAGTAGCCATGCTCCGCATTCCAGTTTTGGGTTTCCTGCCGTTCGGCAGGCGTTGCGTAGTCCCATTCCTGGGTCGCGATTTCCAGGGCATGAGCGCGCTGGTCTTCCGGCAACCGACTGGCTTGCGCATCGATCTCCGAACTGAAAAGCGTGACCCAATGATCCCAGGACAGGCCGCAACCACGCTGGGCGTACTCGGCGGCTGTCTTGCAGACAGCGCGCCACGCGGGTTCGTCCAGCGTGGAATGAGGTGCATCGCAAGCGATGGTAGACATGATGGATATCTCCAGAAGAAAGCCGGAGCCTCCCCCGCATGGGGAAGGCCCCCGGCGGGTGGAAGAAGAACACTACGGATGCGGCTCTGCGATCACGCAGGTTGCAGTTCGGCCTGGCGGCTCCACTCCTGCGTCTTGAAGTCCAGCGCGTAACCCAGTTCGCCCAGACGGGCGATCTGCGCGCGCAGGGTGCGGCGATCGATGGTCGAATCCAGTTTCACGGACTGGCCCAACGGCCACAGCAAGCCGAACAACGCAGCGTCGCCCTCTTCGGTGCTGCCGGGGGCAGCGACTGCCGCAGACGGGGCCGCATCCGCACCGAAGGGCGTGGTATCGACCAATGGATCCGCTGACGCCCGCACTGGGGCGGGTTTGGCGGGTCTGGACACTTTGGCGGGCTTGGCCGGCGTTGCCGCAGGCGGCGCGCCCGACTCTTCATCGAGCGGATCGACATCCTGGATGGCGAAGCTGCGTGCTTCGTCACCACTGAGTTTATCGATGCCAAAGAGCGTCATCCCGTCCAGGCTGGCGCGGATTTCGAACCGCATGCCGCCGCCAACCGGATAGGACTTGGGAAAGATGTAGCGGATGATAAATTCCCCGTCGTATTTACCTTCGTGGTACTGCTCGAGTTCCGGATCCTTGACCTCAAACACGCCGAGGTGGGTACTGAGCCGGCCGACTGTGAACGGGCCATTGCGACCACGAATGGTGCGCAGCGCAAGCTGCCCAGGGACGACGATGGGCGAGACCGATCTCTCGGGTGCCAATGTGACCGCCATGATGATTCTCCTTGAGCGTTTAGGAAGAACAGCAAGGACCCACAAGGGGCCCCGTCAGGTCAGAACGAAGCAGCTGCCATCGGCGTCTGCTGCTGGACTTCTCCTTCAGGCTCGCGCTCAGCGGACTGCGAAGGTTGGTCGGCAGCGGCACCCACGGCTTCAGGCCCGGGTACATGCTCTGCTTCGGGCACGACAACGTCTTCAGCCTCCGACGCAGTTGCGTCTTGGGCCTGGGGTGCCTCGGCTTGCGCCTGGATCGCCGGATAGACCTGGGTGCCGTCGATCTTGATCAGACCGATATGGATCAGTGTCGATTCCAGGCTTGCGGCCGGTTCGCCAGCGCGCTCACCCTTGGTGCGAATGTACGGATCGATCTTCATGTCGCCCAGGCGAAACGCAATCAACACCTTGCTGTCCCCTTCAATAGCCTGTACGCAACGGCGCACCAGATGCTCGGCATCGGGGGAGGCGACGATTGTGTTGAAGTACCGATACTCCGGTTCATCGACGGGCCCGGTGAGCGCAGCGATGGTGCACGACAGGAAAGGATCGCCAGCCTTGGGGGTGACGTCCTTCGGACGGTTCAGGTAACCGATGCCATGGGTGGTCAGTTCGTGCTGAGTGATCTGGGCCAGTTCAGCCCGGTCGACCGGCTCGGCTTTGAGCAGTCGCGCTTTCAGAGATGCGGCCGCTTCACCCTTGCGTTCACCTTTTTCGCGAATATACGCATCGCCCCACACATCACCAAGGCGAAAGCGCACCAGCGGGCGCTGCCTGGAATCATCGGCGCCGATATAGCGCCCAACGAGTTTTTTCGCCTCTGTGCCAGCAACCTTGACGTCGAAATAACGATAGCTGGGATCCGTAACGGAGCCGACCAGCGCGGCGATGGTGCATGCCAGGAAGGGTTCGGCACGGCGGCCGCCTCTGACGGGTACTTCGCGGGCACGCTGCAAGTACCCGATACCCGAGGTATGGATGTCGAAATATGACTTTTCGTTGGATGGGGTGTTCATGGTGAATCTCCATTGCGAAGAAGCGGAGACACACCTGCCCCACGATGCGGGAAATGGTGCGTAACCCCGCGGTGGGTTGATAAAGCAAAGGCATCCACCACCAGAGACTGGTGGCCGCTCGCAAGCGGATGCGGTGCGAGCTGGGTAATCAACGCGGTCAAACCGCGCCGTAGCCTTGAAGATCGTGGCTACCTGGGATGCTGCTGACGGCTGTCAGCAAGGCATGGCCTTAGCATGGCTAGGCCCTGATCGCGCGACAGCAATCAATCGGCATTCAGGCGCTTCCGTTTATCCTCGCTGTTTGGCGTCATGCAAAAAGAAGCCCTCCACCCGAATGGATGGAAGGCTTGGGATGGCAGGCTGCCAGCAGGGCTGGGCCTCAGCCGTAGTGCTGCTGGGCTTCCCGCCCTGAAACGAAACGTGCGTCACGGCCAATCGAGACCGGCAACGGCAAGCTTCGAGTCTCTTCTGTCGAAAAGCGCGTCGCCTGATCGAACTGGACCCAACCCGTTGGGCCAGAAGCCAGCGCCGTCATTGACGGCCGACTCGTTGGGCGAATGCACCACCCAGCAGTCGCCCACCTCGCGCATCATGCCGGAACCGCGCGGCGTCGCCGGGGCGTCTTGGTGTCGATCACGCTCACGCTGATCTGGCGCCATCGCCCATCATCGATGAGATGTTCCAGCACTTCACCGAGCATGTCGAAGTACACCTCGTCGTGCCGATCGACTAGCTCACCGTCGCGGTGCAGCTCCACCGCATAAGTGTCGCCCGCGCGGTCATACAGTACAGTCACCCGCCCCGTGAACTTCGCAGTCGAGACCGTGAAGCTAATCGACGGAGGTGTTTCGATGATCTTGGCCGGCGTGGGGTCGATCCAGGTGAAATCATGGGCGCCTGCATCGACCAGCATGTGAGTGATGCGCCGAAATCCATCGGGGGCCGGCATTTCCTCCAACTGCTGGATGAGCTGGCCCAGTTCCATGCACTGCGGCTCGGGGACGGGCAGCTTGGCTGGCGCGGAACCGAGGATGTGCCTGGTGATGGTATAGGGAACGCCATCCGAGCCCTTCTCGGTGATTACTTCTGGGATGTCAGCACGCAGGCCGTCGAAACGGCGCCGCGCGTAGGGCTGGACATGCACCTTGGCTCCCTCATTAGGAACGGCGGTTACCAGCTTGGGATCAAGCACCGCGAACTCGCTGGGCTTGAGCTTGACGACGATGGCGTCGTCATTGGCCGCGACCACCTTGCCGTCGAAGGGTTGGGGGTCAATAGCGAAGCCCAGCGCCGAGGGCTGTGGCACACCATCGAAAACGCGGTATTTGAATGAGCGCACATTGCGAGGCACATGGCCTGCGACGAGCGTGGGCATCATGGTTTTAATGACAGATCGATCCATGGGGATCTCCTTGGGAAGAAACACAGGACTCCCCGCCCACAAGGGAGGGGAATCCCTTGTGGGTGGATGGACGCGCTGCGCCCGTGAAAAAAGTGACCAGTGCAGTCTCCCGCACTTGCAGCCTGGAAGGTCTCGACTGCCTGGGCATATGTCGGCAACGCCGAAGCACATAGATGCAAGGATGGATCAGAGATAGGCGACTAGCACGCAGGAAATGGCGTTGCATGGCACCCAGCTTTCGGACGCTTTTGGCAGGGAACCATCCCTTGCCTGCAGATCCAGCATACGTTCAGCTGAAAGATGGTAACCGTGGGAAAAATTGATGCGTTGCGTCACGCGCTAGAACTTGGCCAGCGGCAAACCCAGCAGCACAGGTGCGTCAGCATCCACAATCAGGATGCGTACGTCGGCCTGGCCGGCCAACTCCAGCACGTTTGCCAGGTCATATGGCATGCCCTTGCTGCGATGCTCTCGCCGAAGCTGCTGGGCAGTGATACCCAGAACGGCCTCCAGGTTCTCATCCGTCCAGGGCGTGGCGATCAACTTCACACCGATCGCCGAACTGTCTGGCATTCGAAAAGCGACAAACTGAAGTCCCTGGGGCGTTGTCTGATCCGCCAGATCAGCCAGATATTGGTGCGCCTGCTCGGTAATGTGCGCACCACTGATTTCCCAGCACCGGCTGTAGAAGCCTGTTTCAAAATTCAAGCGATGAATCGCCTCCTGGGCAGACGCCTTGGAATAGGTATCAGCCACAAGCACCGGTCGGCCATCAATATCCTCGCCCTCAAGGGCATACACCACCGAGCGCACAACGCCCTCAGTCGAGCACTGCGCCTGTAGTTCACCGCGTACGTCCTGCCCCTCGGTGATCAACGCAAAGTCCTCGTTCCAGATACAAGGAAATCGAGCAACCTGCTCATCAGGCAAACTGGTCTGGCTGGAATGCAGCGGTCGCCAAACCGGCGGTGAGTCGTCCTCGTAAGTGATCAGCAGCGTGCGAATGGCGCGTAGATTCCGGTAACCGCGCAGAAAAGGGTTGTATTTCCGGACCATGAAATTTCCTCCAGAGCATGACGGAGCCAACCCCCACCACCGGGAATTGAACCCGGTGGGTTGAAAGCGAAAAAAGATCAAGCAGCACCAATTGCTGGTGTCTGAGCCAGCCGCTCGATGACGCGCTGGCGCAGTTTCAGGCGGAATGATTCGTCACTTACACCCGTCAGCAAATTGGTCGCTTCCTGCACTATCAGGGCTGAAGCCCCCTCCAGATCGGCAGTCAGAACGGCGCCGCGCAGTTGATCGCCAAGTTGAAGTACCTGCGAGGAAGTTCGGAAAACCTGAACCTCTCGGCTCAAATAGCAGCCGTTACCGCCAAACTCGAACAGGCGGGGCTTGCTGCAATACCAGCAGCCCTCGAACTGAATGACAGCCAGATGGTGGCCGTCATCAAGACAAGTGGCTATTAGAAATAAAGCATCCAAATCGGCACCGTCCTCAAACTGGTGATGCTCGATCAGGTTCGCCAACTCCTCGTTCTGCTCCGCACCGAAGTGCGCCGCCAAATGCTCGAGCAGGGACGGAATCGACAATTCCCCATCATCAAGCACGGGGAGGCCCAACTGTGTGGCAAGATCCGCCAGGCCATCCAGCACATCCGACCATTGAGGTTCATTGGTCTCAGCAATCTGGGCGATATAGACTTGTCCCCCATTGGAATGATCTTCATCCAGAGCGAAGGTACTGAACAACGCCTTAATGACTGGAGTGACACGGTCGAGCATAAGGACACCAGTGCCTTCGTAATAATTGTTGGCCATAAATGGCTCCCTTTCGGAAATAAACGGAGCCAATCCTTGCGGAACCTGGCATCCGCAAGAAGAAACCCATCGCCAGCTGGCAATGGGCAGGAAAAAAGAGAGGGAACACGGCCACACACTTGCATGCGAAGACGCATGTCCCTCAGTGAGGCTGAGCAAGACGGCGGCGTTGGTACGCCCAAATGATCACCAACCACAGTAATGCAGCACTAGCTGCGCGATGACTTCGCGGCGCTGCGAATCCAGACCGCTGAAATCAGCAAGTCCGCGAAAGCCGCAGCGCTTGAGCATCGCACCGCCCTTGCGCTCGTTATAGATACTGACCATGGCGGCAAGGAACATGCGCTCCCCGCTGCTGAGTACACCAAGAGCCTTGTCGATCCGCTGCACGTCGGGGCATAGATCCCACTTGCTGCGAGCTAGGTTCGGCCCTTCTGGCGTGCCGTCGCCAAACCACTGCGAACCGGCGATGCGCACACCACGCTTCCAGGCCTCGAAGAAGGCTTGGGGTGCATCTGCGAAGTGGCGCTCTTCCTGGATGATCTGATCGACGGCGTCTTGGGGTAGAGGCTGTGTCATGACAATGTTCCTTGCGATTTGATCAGGGAGTGGCGAGTTGGGACCAACCGCCTCTTTCAAGTGCGCGTCGAGCCGCAGCATAGCTACGAAAATACTCGCGGGACTCTCGCGAAACGGGCCCTTCGGAGTCGCATGTGCCGATGTAGTGGCCGGCGGCGCCGTGCAGGACTTCAAGCGGCAGTTGCTTGCCGCGGCAAATCAGAGCCAACTGGCCATAGGATGGCTTTCTGGACATGGGCGAGACTCCTTGAGAAGGCAGGGCTCCGTCCCTTGCAGGATGGCAACTCCCGCTGATGGTTGAGAAAAAAGCATCGGCGCCATGAAGGCGCGCATCCGCAGACTCGATGCGATGCGGACTGGTGGGCAACGCGGGAGAAACCCGCGGCAGCCTGGAACCCTGGCTGCTGGCATGTGCTGACGAATCAGCGAACATGCGGGCAGCTTCGTGCGCGGACCTCGCCGTGTCAGTTAGAAAACAACATCCGGCCCAACCCCGATTGATAGGCACAGCAAAAAGGAAACCCCGCGTCGAGTGCGGGGCTGTCAGGAGGGTGCATCGGTGCCGGGTCAGTCAGGGTTTTCGCCCAGGACATGCCGCTTCCATAAGGCGAACGCCTCGTCCGACGCCAACTCGGCGAGGATGACAATGGGCTGGGCCTGACGGGCGTGCAGCGAAGCGAAGTACGCTTTACGATCGGCGATGGCCTTGAGCTTGATGCCCTTGATGAACAGCAGTTTGCCGCCCTTGACGAACAACACCTTGTTGCCGATATCGCGGCTGAACGCAGCTCGCAGCTTACGCTGCGCGTGCAGGGCGTCGGCCAACTCATCGACCAGGAAATCGAGCGTTATATTGATGTAATGAGGGTCTTCATCCTCCTGGTCGAGGTCGAGCAGCGCAGGCGGCAGGCCCTTGGCGAAGGCCTCAGCCTTCGCCAGCAGCGCCTGCTTACCACTGAGCGCATAGAGGAACGTCGAGCCACCGCGCCCATCATTGTGGGCCTCGGCGATGGAGGCGCCGTCGAACAGGACGGTGGCGGTGAAGCACAGCGTTTCCTCGCTGGCGAAGTCGGCCACCTTGAGGTTTTTCAGCGTGATGCGGTCTTGCTTGGTGATGTTTTCCATGGAAAGTCCTGAGATCGACCGGGTGATGACGCGCCCCTGACGGGACGAGGCTTCATCCCGTAGGTTGGAGAAGGGAGGCATCAATGCCCTGGTGGGCAGCGTTCGCCGTAAGATGCCGAGACGAACTGGCGGGTGGCGCAGGCAAAGCCCACGGCAGCCTCTACACCCTGGCTGCGGGCTACTGCCGAACTATCGGCAATGCAGAGAGGAGAATGGCGCGGTCCACGGGCTGCGTCGTCGATCAATCCGAAGCGCTCAAGCCCGTTTTTTGCAGGCACCGAACCAGTCGCTGACCTAGCCATGCCACGCATGGGACGGCCATGGAGTTGCCGATCGCCTTGTAGCGTGGAGCGTCTGCGGCGGGTTTGCCGCGGTACGGGATCAGCGTGTAGTTGTCGGGCATGCCTTGCAGCCGCTCACACTCAACAGGCATCAGACGGCGCACCCGCCACTGCCGCCACAGCCAGTCCGCCGCGGCGAGTGCATCCCAGTCATAGCGGAAATGCGCCTCGGGGTCTGGGGCCAATACATGTGGCTTATCCGCGCCACCGCTGCTGGCGCGCAGCGCAGCCGCGACACCGCCGCCCAGTTCAGCGGCAAGACCATGCTGCCGTCCCCGCAAGGCTACACAGGCCACCATCGGCACCCCATAGCCCGGCTTGCCGCTGGACAGGACGGTACAAGCTACCTGACCGTGGCCCGACTCGAAACGCACTTCACCACGGTTGTTCTGCGCGAAGGCAATGGCGGGAACCACGCCGACACGCTGACGCGGCGCTTGGCTCAGCACCATAGGCTGGCCTTGACCCGGCTTGCCTCCCCCCGTGGAAAGTGCTCCCACAAGCTGACCGTGGCCCGACTCAAAGCGCAACTCGCCATGGGAATTCTCCGCAAAAGCGATGGCGGGCATCCCACACGCGCGCGGGGTCGGCGCCCGGGCCATCGTTGCATCCGAGCCGCACCCCTGGGCGGCAAAGGCGATGGTCGGCACCCCCTTGCCCGTACCATTCTCGCTGCTGCCCTTGTCGCCGTTCGCGGTGCTGAACATATGGGTGATGGCGCCAGCGATCGACTGCACGAGGAACGTCTCGACCCCGAAGTCACTTTTAGGGCCGGGTGCTGCAGTCAGGCAGGCGGCCACATCGATCGGCCCAGCTGTGTTGCCACCACCGAACCCGGCCGTGGTGGTGATGCTGCTGTAGTGGGGGTTCAGTCCGGCATATTCGCCTGCTGGCACAAGACCACGCCCAGCAGCAAGGGGAGTTTCTTGCCACGGCGAGCAGCCCGCACGAGAATCCCCGAGCAGGCCCGCGCGCTCAAAAAGTACTTCTGCGGGATCGAGGTCATCTCCACCACTTGCCACAAGAAACACGCGTTTACGGCGTTGGGCGACGCCGAAATATTGAGCGTCGAGCACGCGCCAGGCGATGCGGCGGCGGGGTCCAGACACACAACCAGCGTGCGCCCATTTTTCCCCTGGCGGCTGGAGCGCACGGCTTTCTCCGGCCAGCGCCCCCAGGAAATACCCGAAGGCATTGCTGCGGTCGTTGAGGACGCCGGGAACGTTTTCCCAGACGAGTGTGGCCGACGGGAGGCAGCCTTGGCGGCGTGTTTGATCGATGGCATTGGCAAGCTCCACATAGGCAAGGGTCAAGGCACCGCGCGGATCATTCAGCCCGCGCCGCGCACCAGCAACACTGAACGACTGACAAGGCGTGCCACCAACCAAAATATCGGGGGCCGGCACGGTGCCAGCGCGCACCAGCTGCACAATCTCGGTCATGTTGCCCAAGTTGGGCACATGAGGGTAATGGTGGGCAAGCACGGCGCTCGGGAACGGCTCGATCTCGGCGAACCAGGCGGCTTCAAGGCCGAAGGGTTGCCAGGCGAGGCTCACGGCCTCAATGCCGCTGCACACGCTACCGTACAGCAACGGCTTGACCTGGGATACAGCACGAAGGGTGCAAGGTTGCGGATTCATATTGGGTCTCCTGTTTGTGTGGCCCTGGATTCTTGGTCGAATCAGGACGTTGATGGGCAGGAGAAAGGCGCCGAAGGCCAGGTGGCCATCGGCTCGGGAGGAAAGAGAGACCACCCGTGGGCTGACTGGCAGGCCCGGTTGTCGCTAGACCCGTCTGCTTATCAGCAATCACACCCGGCCCGTATCGTGGCTGAGGCCGGAATCGTCTGGCACAAATCCTTGCACAAACGGAGCCCGTTTTTACGCCGGCGGGCACCGGCATCGAATACCGCTGACCGCGAAGGGTCTCCCGATGGCTCGCCTGTGAGCGCCAGCCATCGGGAGACCCTTCGCACAAGCGGAAGAAACGCAGATCAGCAGAATACAGTTCTCGGAATAACGACCTTCATGTCCCTCCGTCGCAAGACGATCGGGTAGGACACGCGCACGATAGAGAAGGTGTCATACGCTGGGCATCCCGCAGGGTGTGCGGGATACAGGCCACGCCGCCAGTAGACGGCTGCGGCCACGGGGGATGGGGGGATCAGGAGCCCTTTCGGTTAATGCGGCGCGCACGCGTGACACGCTGCTTGGACGCGCCGGATTCGACCGGCAGCGTGCCTTTGCAGTCGGGGTAGCGACTGCACGACCAGAACGGGCCGCTCTTGCCAGTGCGCTGGCGAGTGGCCGCCCCGCAATACGGACACGCCGGGCCTTGGGTAGCCTTGATGGACAGGGACGCGTTGCCGTATTGCTCAATCAACTGCGAAATCCACGCTGCCTGTTTTGCGATGAATACGTCCAGCGTGAGCTGACCGGATTCAATCATGTCGAGCGCCTGTTCCCAGATGGCGGTCATGCCCGGGTCAGCGATCGCAGCGGGCACGGCGTCGATCAGAGTGAAGGCCGCATCCGATGCTCGGATGGCGCGCCCCTTCTTCACGATATAACCGCGTGCGATCAGGCCGCTAATAATGTTGGCTCGCGTCGCCTCGGTGCCGATGCCGACCGTATCCTTGAGCTTCTGCTTCAGGCGCGGGTCTGTCACGAGCTTGGCGACCCCCTTCATGGATTTGACCAGTTCGCCCTGCGTGTACGGTCTTGGCGGCAACGTCTTGAGCGCCTTCAGATCGACTGCAGCCACTTGGCACGCCAAGCCCTCGCGCAACGCGGGAAGCACTTGACTGCGCATCGCGGCATCGCCGTCCTCGTCAGGCTGAGGTTCCTCGAGCACCAGGCGCCAACCCTTGGCGACAACCTGCTTGCCCGTCGCCGCCAGCATCTGCTGGCCACAAGCGAACTGTGCTATGGTGCGATCGAACTCGTGATGAGGGAGGAACTGAGCCAAGTAGTGCGCCCGGACCAGCCTGTACACCGCAAGTTCCTTCTCGCTCATGGCCGAGAGGTTCACCGGTTCGAGCGTCGGAATAATGCCGTGGTGCGCCGTGACCTTACTGTCATTCCAGGCACGCGAGTGCTGGGAGCGGTCGAGCTGGTCCATGATCGGGCGCAGCGAGGGATCGGTCTTCATCAGGCTGTCGAGAACCGTGGGTGCCTCGACGAACATGCTTTCGGGCAAATAGCCGGAATCCGAACGCGGGTACGTCGTAGCCTTGTGTGCTTCGTACAGGGCCTGGGCGACCTCCAGGGTTTCCTGAACGTCCAGTCCAAGCTGTTTGGAACAAATTTCCTGCAAGGTACCCAGGTCGAACGGCAGCGGCGGACCTTCGCGCACGCGCTCAGTCTCCACCGACTCCACCTGAGCATTGCCCGCAGTTCGAATCTGCTGTGCGGCTTGCCACGCAGTAGGTTGCTGCAGGCAACGTCCGACGCCATCGGTGCAGCCATCGGGGGCAACCCACTGCGCGATGAACGCCTGACTGCCTGCGGACAAGGATATGTCGATGGCCCAGTAGGGCACCGATTTGAAAGCTTCAATCTCGCGGTCGCGATCCACGACAAGCCTAAGTGTCGGCGTCTGGACGCGCCCGACGGACAGCACGCCGTTATAACCCACCCGTCTTCCGAGTACGGTAAATAGGCGGCTGAGGTTCATACCGACGAGCCAGTCGGCTCGCGAGCGCGCCAGAGCCGAGTAGTACATCGGCAGCGTCTCGGCCGAGGGCCGCAGTTTTCCGAGCGCCGTGCGGATCGACGCATCATTGAGCGCCGACAGCCAGAGCCGCTCTATGGGGCCGCGGTAGCCGCACAGGTCGATGATCTCGCGGGCGATCAGCTCACCTTCGCGATCCGCATCGGTGGCGATGACGAGATGGGTCGCTTTCGCCAAAAGCCCTTTGACGACCTTGAACTGCGTGGCGGTCTTCGGTTTGACCTCGACCCGCCATTGCTGGGGAATGATGGGCAACTGCTCCAGCGACCAGCGCTTGAGCGCCGCGTCATAGACCTCTGGGGCTGCCACTTCTACGAGATGGCCGATGCACCAGGTGACGGTGACACCGGAGCCGCTGAGATAGCCTTCACCGCGCTGGGTCGCGCCGAGAATCCGGCCAATGTCCTTGCCCTGGGAGGGCTTCTCGCACAAGAACAGCCGCATGTCCGTCCATCCGATTTCCGTGGGTCATTGGGTTGCTGGCATTGAGGATGACAAACACCACCAGAGGCAGCAGCAAACAAGTCGCATGAGATGGCGACCACTTTCACGGGATGGCACAGCTGAAGCAGGAATGGCGTACGGCCAGGGACGTGTGGGCCAGGAGCCGCGATTTTCGGGAGCGGTTGGAGGCTGGTGGATGTTGATGGAGCTATCCCCAGGGGATAGCCCCCGGCACACATAGGGCGGTGATGAACCGCAGCCATCCCCCTGCCAGTTCACTTCTTGCGCGCTGGCTCCTTCGGTGCGGTCGGTTCCTGGGCGGCCTGGGACTTTGGTTGCGCTTCCTGCACGGTCTCCTGCTGCCTGGGGCCGAGGGCCACGGACTCAATGCGAAACGGCAAGATCCCGGCACTATGCGCATTGACCTTCCAGGTCTCGCGCGGCCGATCTTCATTGTCCGTCCAGGGTTCGCGCTCCATGCGGCCGACGACCAGCACGCGCATGCCTTTCTGGTACAAGTCCTTCCAGTGCGCGGCATCGCGGTGCCAGATTTCAACCGGCGCCCAGAAGCCACCGCGGTCCTCAAAGCCGCCATCCTTCTTGGGGATGGGGTTATCGAAGTAGACGTTCAGGCGCAGAAGACGGCTGGGTTCGTCGTTGTCGTTGGGAAACTCCCGGTACTCGGGGGGCGAGCCGATGTTGCCCTCGCCAGAAAAATGCGTGCTCATATTGCAGTCTCCGTGTGGTTGAAATACCCGTGCCTGGCTAGCGGCGGGTGTCAAGGTGCCCGACGCGATCACCGATCGCGCACTGCAGGCGGGATGAACTTGAGCCGGCGCAGGTAGGCGTCTTCCGCTGCGGCGGCCTTGCTGGCGCACCCCCTGGCCTGCCTGCCCAAGGTGTGCAACAAGCTGATCTGCATGTTCAGCGTGATGCGCTGAAGCTCGATGGCGTGTAGATCGGCCAGCAGGTTGACCGGTGTGCCGGTGTTCGCGATCAGCTCCTGCCACAGAGCCACACCCATGGCTGACCTGTCGTGCTTGCGCCAGCGCAAAAACGCCGTGCCTGCGCCAGTGGTCTGCTGGGCCAGCTCGATGGGCAGCAGGTGGAAGGGATACCCGACCGCCTGTTGCAGCACCTGTCGCTGCGCCACGTCAATCAACTCGTCACGCAGGGCGAAGCACTGGCTGGCCCAATCCTCCAGATCCCCCTTACCTTTAAAAGGTTTCAAAAGGCCCTTTTGAGAGCCTGCGTGTTCCAGCTTCATGAAGGCTGTCTGTTGCAGCGGGCGGAAGTAGCGTGTGTCACGATTCGGGTCACTCATGCCTGCTCACCCTCGCTGGAAGTTGCTTCAGGGGCCTCAATGGTGGCGGCCTCGTCGCTGGGGTCGGCTGCGGCAGAACCGTCACTGCGCGGCTGCAGGCCACGACGCACGATGGGCGGCGCAAACTTCGAGCGGCGTGTACCTTCCAGCACGTCCTGCGGCAACTCACCAAACTTCTCCAGCGCCGCGCGTGATACAGCATTCTTCGCAGCAAAGTCGTCGCGGGTGCAGCCCGAGTAGCGATACTGCTGGGCCAGGCTGAAAAGACTGCGCAACGCATGGGCACCTTCATTGAGCCAGCGCTCCAGCGTGCTGCGATCGATGAGCGCGGTGTGGTGGGCGAGGATCAGCTTGCGGGCGATGTCGTCGTAGTCTGCCAGCAGATATACAGCGGCAAAACCAAGCTGGGCATTGACGAACAGCGGCAGCTTGACGGGTTGCACGTTCAGGTTTTCGCCCAGACTGAGTGCGGCGGGCACACCAGACAGTGCCTGATCCACCTGTTCGCGCAGCGATTGCAGCGTGGCCTTGGTTTGATCGAGCTTCTCCTCAATGCGCAGCATCCACCAGTCCGAGTACGGATCGTCTTGCTCCGAGCCGCGCTTCATTTTGTTCATCACTGCGATGTAGCCATTCAGGCCGACGATGCCTGGCCGCCCCTCGGCAGCAGCGCGGCCATGCCAGATACGGGAAGCATGGTGCGTGTGAAGTGTCAGTGATATTGAGCTGCGCAAGGAGCCGAGATTCAGTTGCAGCGGTTCGTTGGTTGCCATGACGGTCGCCCTTTGTTGGAAGATGAGCAGCCAGCTTCCGCAGGAAGCGGAAGGCAGTCAGTCAACAAACCGAATCTGCTAAAGCCCAGGTTCAATGCCCCTTGCGCTCACTATCCCCAGGGGATAGCTCCGCTGAAGGCCAGAGATGTCTGCTCCATGGCCTCGCGCTCCAACGTGGTCAGGCCTTTCGTAACAGATCGCGCAAGCGCTCAATGTGCTGCCTGGCAATTTCGGATGTCACAGGCCTGCCTCGTGGCCGAGCCGATGGTGCTGGAGGTTTCTGATCGGTGAACGCTACCGACGCGGGTGTGTCTGCTTGCCGAGCCCATGCATTGAACTCTCCGCGAATGGCGCGCTGAATGATTCCGAATAGGTAGGCCGCCGGATTACGGATGCCGCGCTTGCCGCAACGTGCTGCCCACTCATCCAGCACGGCTTGACGCAGAGCGCCATCCACTTGCTGCAACGCCATCCTGACGCCTGCCTGTTGTTCCGCCTTCAGTTCGGCAAAGCGATCAGGCCAATGCAATTCGCTCAACCTGCACGCTTGCACGGTAGTATGTACTTCATTAATACGGCTACTATGTACAGTACTGTCGTTCTTCGGATTCCGAAGAGCGGCGTCCGGCGCGGGTTTCGGCCCTGCTTCGGATTCCGAAGAGAGGTGTCCGCAATTCCGAAGAAGGCCCCTCGCGCCTTCTTCAGAATTGCGGTTGGTGTTCTCCTGTGGATAACTATCAGTAGCCGCAACGCCTTGGCTGGCGAGGCGCTCAGCCAGAACCTGCAATCGTGACGGCAGTGTGCGGCCAGACAGCAACGGGTCTTCCACGATCTCCTTGAGCGTGTTCAAGCCGACCACCTGAACCGCTTTGGCCGAATGACCGAGAGACTGGCTGACTAGCGCCAGGTAGTCGGCATCAAGCTGCATGGCCTCGAACGGCGTCAGAGGTTCATCGTGCAGGACGTACAGGTTGCCAAGGATACGGCCAGTATCGAGGTCACGCCGCCGTCGTACCAAGCTCAACCATCGGGTGAGCCGCAGCAATGTCAATGCCCGAGCTACGGTCTCGTGAGAGGCTTGGCCGGAGCAAGGCATTGATGCCAACCAGGGCCGCAACTGCTCATAAGTGGGGAACGCAGTCACACCATCGTCGTTGAGCATCAACCGGAACACTTGCCAGGCATTGCGCTCCAGCGGAGTCAGGCGGCGATCGAGGAACAGCCGCCGCGGCACAATGTCATGCCGGTTGCCGCTGAACAGCATGCCATCGGCAGACGTAGGGAACGCGGATGTGGGCACCGACGCACCGGTGCCGGGCTCGGGCACAAGATCCTTCACCGCAGCATTGAGCAGATCAGTGAGGGCGGCAGGGCCTCGACATTGCGGTGACGTCCTCCCCTCGACCATCGCCTATCCCAGCCCTTGATCGACCCACGCCTTGACCGCAGTCCAAACCACCGACAGCGGCAGTGACATCCCTTCGGAAAGATCCATCGTGACTTCGAGAATCGAGGCTTCGTCCCTCAGATCTACGTCCCTGCCATCGGTGAGTGCCTTCCATTGCTGCCACAGCTCCGTATCCTGCTGCTCGTCCAGCACGGGGTGACGACCTTTGCGTTTGGGCAGGCCGAGGATGTCGCGCCGCAGGGCAACTTCCTGATGTGTAAGGCCATAGAAACGACTGACCATTTCCGTACTGGCGCCCAAGCGTAGCATCCGATCGACCGTGGCGATTTCCTTCTCCACGTCCTGTGCCTGCTTGAGCAGCCGCCGAAGCACCTCACGGTTGACCGTCACCGAGCACCATGAGACGTTGGCGTTGGCCAGGACACTGATGAGCGCGGGATGCTTGAGAGCGTCTAGCTCTTCCTCGCCAAACCCCATCAATTTGCAACGGCGCAATTGTCCGTTTCGCAGGTCATAGAGAGCCTGAGCGATGACGGCCTGGTTGAGAGGATGCGGTGTGGACATGCCAGTCTTCTCCGCTCACGTTCCAGAGCCCGCAGGCCCAGCTTCCAAGTCTAGCAAACGCCGGGCCAATCGCAGCAATCGGAACAGCTTGACCAGCGCAGCATCGCTCAGTCGCAGGGTTGCGTCGCCCTGACCGTGCAACAGCACCGGCAGGTCGTTGACGACTTGTCCGTTGTCCAGGCTGATGTCTGCAAGTTGCTGGCCGGCCAGGCAAGCCAGCAATGCGAGGACGGCGCGGCCCAGCGGGGCCAAGGCCTGGGTACGGGTATGGCATTCGAAACCGATGCCGTCTGGGCGGTCATTGATGCACTCACCCAGGCCCGCCTCGTTCGCGATCTCGTGGGCGAACTGCGCGATGTGAATGCGCAGGCGCTCGGGCGTATCCAGGCCAGGATCGATGTACCAGACATCGGAGATCGGATAGAGGCCGCCGGCCTGCACTGGAATGGACTGTAAGACACTCGCCGAGAAGTCAGGCGGCAAAGCATTGCCCAACTGGTCGGCAAGCATGCGTTGGATGGACTGTAGCCGCTCAGTCGTCGGTGCTGGCGAGACGATGTGCTCCTGAAGCAGGTTGTCCGCCATTACCGCAGCTTCGGCATTTTCATCGCTCTCGTGCATCGGAGGGGCGTCGGCGAACCCACCGACAGGTGGCGCCGGCGGTGCAGCCTTTGCAGCGTAGGGTACGGTTCGATCAAGTGGGCGTGGAATGTCCCCAGGTTTAGGCAATACGGGCGGTGATGATGGCGGCGTTGGGTCGCTGACCAAAGCGCGCTGGCGGCTTTCGGATTCTGTCAGGTCCAGGGCCAGCACATCGTAATCTATACCCAGCAGATCAGCCATCTGTCCGATCAGCTCATCTTGTACCCGTGGTGACGAGAACTCATCGCCCTGGGTATCGAACTGCGACAGCACTTCCTGGAAGAAGTCGTCAAAGCCCTGCACCAGAGGACGATCCTTGACATAGCGATCCCAGGTACGCTCACAGGCTTTACGCATGACCGACAGCCGCTCGACCTGGTGGCGGCCCAGCCCGGCATAAAGGACAGTCGGGATCGCAGGTAAAAGATAGCGCACCGCGTCAGCCATCCGACTGATATGCGACTGTTGCACGGGGTAGCCATCGGCAGCAAGGCGCCGGGCCAATTCGGATTGGCTCAGCTTGCAGCCGCTTTCCAGTTCGTAAAACTCACGCGCCTTCTCGACCCCCAGGGCACGCTCGATGAAGGTGAGACCTCCACGCAGTTCGTTTTCCGCGAGGTGCCCAGTCAACGCAACGATCTCGCCACGCTCAGGCCATGGACGAAACAGACATGATATGCGGAAATAGCGCTCGTCCTTAGTCGCCGACCACAGTTCGCGCAAAATCGCCAGCCGCGTATTGCCCCCGTTGCGGATGATATAGTGATCATCACCCGGGCGCCGCGTGATGGCTGGCGCCGCGTCAAGACCACGCTCACGGATTGAGGCCTTGATGTCCTCATAGGCCGGATTGCGCTTCTTCCTCGGATCGTGGTCATAGGGGCGTAATTGATCCAGGGTAACGACCATGGGCGTATCGGCAATGGGGTCACTCAAGGCCAAGGCTGGCGGGCCACCGCGCTCGAACCCTGCTGCGAGTAGCTTGCCAGCCATCTCCTGGGAGGTCATGTCAGCCATGATCGCCCCCACGATCGTTGGCGTGCGAGGAACCTGGTCCTCGCACGGCGTGGCGAATCTGTGCCTTCGCGTTGAGCGCCGCTCGGTGGTCACTTGCTGTCGAGCTGGTGTAGATTGAGGCGAAGCCGGGCCTGGTGAACTTGAGGTGTCCGCCGGGGGTACGTTTGACGTGCCAGCCCTCGCTCAAGGCGAACTCGATCAGAACTCTCAATCGCTTGTGGCCTCGGGCCAGTTCATGAACGTTCGCCATGGCGCCCCCCTGTATCAGCGGAGCGCGGCTGGCGACCGACCACCTGCGCAAATCGATCATGCCACTGTGGGAGCAATTCGGCGGCCAGCGCGCGCATGGTATCGAGCGCGGCTGGCGCAACTCTGCCCGGCGGCTGTCGGTACTCGACCCGATGCACCGGCAGGCCACGCGTTGCAGCGCGTGGGTAGGCTTCGATAGCCGGTACATCGGTGTCCAACACACGAACGCCTGTGTGATCCTGGAACAGATCACGCAGAGCCCGTTGAATCAATCGCGCATTGGCGGACACCGGGTGAACACGGTTGATGAGCAGGTGCAATGACGGAGGCTCAATCCCGAGATGACGATACGGTGCAATATCCTCCAACAACTGCATCGTGCCGCGTCGCAGTTCGCGGGCGGCAAGGATTTCGGGAGTCACAGGCGACAGCGCGAGGTTGGAGGCGAGCACCGCCATCTCCAGCAACACCGAGCGCGCGCCCTGAGTGTCGATCAGCACCAAGTCATAGAGCGGCGCCAGCACTGGCAGTAAGTGTCTTAGCCGCAGACGCCCGTCGGGTGCATGCAGCAGCAAGGTGTTCAACTCACTTCGGAGGTCATTGGACAGTACAAGATCGAGGCCTGGGATGATCGTGTGGGACACAAGCTGGCCAAGATCGTGCTCGTTGAAAGCCAGCAGTTCATAGATGCCGCCAGGAGCACGGCGGCCCAGCTCATAATAGGAGGACAAGGTAGGCTGCACATCGAGATCGAGCAGCAGTACGCGCAGACCCGCGTCCGCAGCGAGTCCGCCCAGATTGGCTGCGGTGGTAGTCTTGCCAACACCGCCTTTCGTTGAAATGATAGATACGACCTGCATGGCGTCTCCTTTCGAGGATGAAAAATCCGTAGGAGAACGGGTCAGGCCCGATTGTTGACGCGCTCAGCGATCCACTGGTCGATCTCGATGGAGTCCCAGCCGACAGCGCGCACGCCCAAGCGCAGTGCCTGTGGAAATTGGCGCTTCTTCATCAGGTTGTAGATGTGGGCGCGCTTGAAGCCGGACTTTGCCTCAACTTCTTCGAGGCGAAGGATACGACGCTCATTCGCTGGCAGTATCGGGGTTTGCGACATGACAGTCACTCCTGAACGCTCAGTGGCGTTTGTTGGCGTGACCTCTATTCAATAGACACTGCCGCAGAAAATCATTGCAAATGCAATATCCGCGACTGCACATACAAGCTGGCCGACTTCAAAGGGAGACGTTATGCAGTCGGCGCCTTGCCGTTGCGAATTTGCCGTTCAACGTCCTTTCCGTGATGCCCATGACGCCATCGTGATGTGCCACCAATGCACTTACGATAGCTTCTTGGGTCTTGAAGTTTGAGTACGGCATGCCAGACGGTGATTGTCCTAGCATCAATGCCAACATGCTGCCAATGATGTGCAAATAGGTAGCTTCAGCTCGATCACTAATGGCACCCTGCTCGGACGATAGCAATGCCGCGGACTTCTCAAGCAAGGATTTATATTTTTCCTGCAATTCGAGAAAATCACGTTGATTCTGCCCCAACGCGGCCCTCAAAGCCAAGCGCTCGGTCAATATCGCTTGAACCGTATCTACAGTGATAAAGGGATGCGTCATGCGTTCACCACGGCTAAAGAGAAAACCGGGCCGGTGCTCTGGATAGTAAGTTCGCATCCAACGTTTCAGATTAATGTGACGGATAGTCAATTCTGGAGAAGTGAGCAGAGCATCGTCGTTGAGTGTAATTCCATTCTTACCAAACGGCAGCTCACTATTGACGATGCCATCATAGATGCGTTCCGCATATAGACGACATTCACCCCAACGAGGGCAATCCATTGACCGAGGTAGACACTGAAGTGATCTGACTGATTTCATAATCAGCGATTCATACCGTAATAACCCCGCCCAGCGAACGGCTGCCTCAAGAGGATGATAAAACACCTTCGATCGCGGGGGACCCTCGTTATGCATGTCCCTTCTCCCCACGGAAGCGTCACCCCATTGACGGTTCCGTTGCCAACCAAAGGCTATTCTCTCCCCCCGACTAGAGCGACAGAGACGGGAAGAAACGGACATGCAAGATTATTAGCATCCGCAACATCTAGCCTTCGTTCGTTCAATATGCAAAAATTAACATTTGCCAGTAATCGAGCAAAGACAGAAAATTAGCTCAGCATTAGCGCTCATGCCATCAGCGTCGCAATCGGAGCCGTTCTAATCAAGACCAAACGTGTATAGTCTGATATCTGCATGGCATAACCAAGAGTCCTAAGGACTCAACTTGTGTGTGGTGAATTCGCTGCACCATAGTGGGGCATCCTACGACGGTAATACCTGATCGGTATCCTGATAGACCTAAATAGCATCTAAAAGCGTGGCGCCCAGAACCATTGAAAGAGCACGCAACCTCTGCGAACTGCAGCTGACACCCACATCACTACAACGCTAAAATGCGCCGTAACTTATTGAAACTCCCCTCGTTCGAGCATGGATGGAGACTCAGAAGATGCGCTTGGACATGCCTGGACATCGATGGAACGGCTCCATTGCCGACGTCGATAAACAAGGCTAAAATCAAGTCACCATCTGCTTATACAGATGGAAAAAGCGTTTATGAAACAGCGCCTTAGATTGCTAATGTGCGTCTCGTTTCCCGCTCCAAATTATGATCTACAGACTTCCACTGGGGTCTGTAAGTCGTTGAAAAGAGGAGCTTCGGCTCCTTTTTTCATTCCAGCAAAAGCCACTGGAATCCACCGACAGCCAGCGTTTTTGAGGCCAAAAACAAGGCCAAAGAATGCGGGCGGTGCCGGTTCCGGTTTGTTGCTGGGGTTGGATCGGGATGACCAGCAGCATCGGGCCTAAGTCCAAGACTTAGGAGCTTCGATGATGGCACTCTCTGATCTGACTGTGCGGCAAGCCAAGGCCGCTGACAAAACCTACAGCCTCCCCGATACCGATGGCCTCGGCCTGGTGGTCGCCCCTACCGGCGGCAAATCGTGGCACCTGCGCTACTACTGGCTCGGCAAGCAAAAGCGCATCTCCCTGGGCAACTACCCCGAGATCGGCCTGCGTGAAGCGCGTACCTTGCGCGACGAAGCCCGCGCACTCTTGGCTAGGGGCATCAACCCTCACACCGACCGCAAGCAGAAACGCCATGCCGTGAAGCTGGCGGCCGACTACACGTTCAAGGCGGTCTTCGATGCCTGGGTCGAGCATCGGCGCAAGGAACTCAAGGAAGGCCGTCAAAGCACCCTCTCGCAGATCCTGCGGATTTTCGGCAAGGACGTGCTGCCCGCCCTCGGGAAGATGTCGATCTACGACATTCGCCGGCCCCAGCTTCTGGGCGTCCTGGCAAGAATCGAGGAACGCAAGGCTTTCACCACGGCAGAAAAGGTCCGCACCTGGTTGAGCCAGTTGTTCCGCTATGCCCTCGTGATCGTCGAGGGGCTGGAGGCCAATCCGGCTTCTGACCTGGATGTGGTGGCGGAGCCCAAGCCTCCGGTGAACCACAACCCGTACTTGCATTTGCCCGAGCTGCCGGAATTCCTTCAGAAGCTCCGGCTCTACAACCCGCGTGGCTGGCAGACCCAGCTCGGCATCCGGCTGCTGTTCCTGACCGGGGTGCGAACCGGCGAGCTGCGGCTGGCGACCCCGGATCAGTTCGACCTGGACCGCGGCCTCTGGATCATTCCACCCCAGATCGTCAAGCAGCTTCAGGATGAGATGCGCAAGGCCGGCAAGCGCCCCCAGGATGTGCCGCCCTACATCGTACCGCTGTCCCTTCAAGCCATCGAGATCGTGAGCTACCTTCTGGGGGTGATACGGCCGGCCCAGCGCCACCTGCTGGCGCACCGCAGCGAACTCAAGAAGCGCATCAGCGAGAACACCCTCAATGCCGCCTTGAAGCGGATGGGCTACGAGGACCAACTGACCGGCCACGGCATCCGGGGAACGATTTCGACGGCGCTCAACGAGATCGGCTACCCCAAGATTTGGGTGGACGCGCAGCTCTCGCACTCCGACCCGAACAAGGTGAGTTCGGCTTACAACCATGCCAAGTACGTTGAGCCGCGCCGCCGGATGATGCAGGACTGGGCGGATCGCCTCGACCTGCTCGAACAGGGCCAGGTGGAGGCGGCCAGCGCGCACCTCACCATTCACATCGAGGGCGTGCCGGCCATGGCAGAGGAGGACAAGCCCGACGCCATCGTTGCAGCGTCCTCTGCGGCACCCGTTCCGTCGATGGTGACCGCTCCCATCGTCGTGACGCCGAACGACGGGAGCATCACGTTCCAGCGGCTGTCGCAGGTGCCGCCGCCTCCGACGCATGCGCCAGAACCGGAAGTATCTGCCATCCAGCGCGAGCGCGAGGAAATGCTGGCCATCTATGAATCGCCGAGCAGCCTGCCGGTCCCCCTGTTCGGCAAGTTGGCCGGGAAGTCCAAAGACCAGATCAACCGCGAGTTGAAGGCCGGCAAACTGCTATCCGTCAGCTTGGGCAACCGGGGCCAGCGAGTTCCCGATTGGCAACTGGTGCCGCTCAAGCACAAGCTGGCCCAGGTGCTCATGCGCCAGTGTCCGCAAGCGGATTCGTGGGAGCTTTACCGCATGCTGACCCGGCCACACCCGGACCTGGGCGATCGCGCGGCCATCGATTTGGTGACGCCAAGCAATCTGGGCATGGTGGTCCAGGTCATCGCAAGCGGCCAGTTCCATGCGAATGCGCCAGAGACAGTCCCACCGCGGCCTATCCCAGAGGAGGTGCGGCAGAGCGTTCGCCGAATGGTGGACAGCGCCGTGGTTCTGGACGGCGCATAGGGCTACCAGCCCTTGCGGGCGCCTTGCGGCCCCCGCGCTACGCTTGTACAGCCTGCACGAGTTCGCTCAGCGTGCGCGGGGCGGACGCAAAGAACACGGCACCAGTGTGCGCCGTCGAGAAATCGAGCAGGCGGTCGTTCATGCCCGGCGGATCGCCGAGGAACATGCGCTTCAGCATCTTCTGCGTGACGCACAGATGCCTGGAGTAGCCGATGAAGTAGGTGCCGTATTCGCCTTGGCCGGGGCGGCCAAAGGGCATGTTGTCGCGCAGGATGTCGTGCTCGGTACCGTCAGCACCCACGATCGTGGCGAGGGTCTTGTGCGACTTCTGGCCGCTCGTCGCATCGGGCAATTCGATATTGCTGACGATCTCCCGGCCGATGATCTGCTCTTGCTGGTCCTCGGGAAGCCGAGCCCACGGCTGCATTTGATGCAGATACATCTGCACCACCACGTAGCTCCCGCCGGCGAATTCCTGATCCTCACTGCCGACCAGCGTGGATGCGCCGATTTCGTGCCCGGTCGGATTGGCTGTGCCATCGACGAAGCCAAGGAGATCGCGGGAGTCGAAATAGCGAAAGCACGCCACCTCGTCGGCCACCGTCACGCTGCTGCCCAATTGGTCCAACAGCAGGCGCTCGAATTCAAAGCAGAGGTCCTCGCCCTCGGCCCGGATATGAGCCGGGCGTGGCCGGCGCGGTGTGCTTCGCGCCCTTGATGGGTGCGAAGGGACGCAGTTCTTTCGGGCGCCTTCCGGCCTGGAAACGGTCCCACAGCGCCGATCCCAGGGCGGTGATGCACGACAGCCGGCCGTTGAGATCGCGAAGAAAGCCCACCGTCTTGATCAGGTCGTCCAGGCCGTCCAGGACGCCGGCGACCGCCTGCAGGGACTCTCGGCCCTCGGCGACCGTCAATGTGAGAAACACCGCCGCGCGCGACAGTGGCGCATCGATGCTTTGCGAGTCGATGGGTACTCGGTCCCAACTACTTCCAACCATTGGCATCTCCATAAGGCCGGTTTAATTCGTCATGTTGCCAGAGATGAAAACGCGATGCTGGCGCATTGACAGCGCGTGCCGTTGCAATTACCAGGAAGCAGTGAATTCCCGCGCCGATTACGGATGCCTGGCATCGGCATCTGAGTGGAGAGCACGCAGCGCGAGTGAGCTATCGGGTATTCGAGTAGGCCGCGCTATCTTTGGCAACCTGCATCGCCCTGCGCTCGAACAGCTCAGAAATGGCGCTGGCTCGCTCCCTGGGCCGCTGCAGATGTGTCACGACCTCGTAGGGAGCATCAGAAAGCGGCCGCATGGTGATGCCCCAGGCATGGGCGCGCTCAATACGCGATTGCGCAGAGATCCCGACGCCATAGCCAGCGGCGACCCATAGCGCCAAAATCTCAAACGAAGTGACATGCTGCATGCTCTGCTCGCTCAGCGGCGGGAAGGAGGACAACCGCTGATCCAGCAGCGGGCAGGTCTCTGCTTGCCAGCGAAACCCGGGGTAGTCCAGAACCTCGGCGGTCGTGAGCGTTGCCCGGCCAAGCAAGGAAGACCGCAATGGCATGGCGACAGCCATGTTATCGATCCACAAAGGCTGGCTTCTCAGGAACGGAGCACTCACGTGCCGAAGCGATATTCCTGCGTCATAGCGGCCTTCTTCAAGGCCGATCACCAGGTCGTCACCCGAGGCTTCAAAGAAGGCGATGGGGGTGTCCGGCTCTTCCGTGCGCTGCAGGGCGAGAAGCGTGGAGAGGCATGAGGACGGCACCCCGGGTGCTATAGCAAGCCTGAAATGAGAAAACTGGCTGGTGGCATGCATGAGGACCCCCAAGAAGCGATCTGGCCAGGAAGGCGAACCAACATCGTGGTTAAGAGTGAAGTTTAACGTCGTTAAAAATAACGTGGTTAATTTTGGAAGATTGTTTGACGCTTCTGCTAATGCAGAAATCAACAATCCAGCCAGGCCGCCCTACTGGCACATCAACGTATGAATCCGAGTCGGCGTTGGCCTTCGGACAGGCCGTGCGCGCTGCCCGCGTCGCTCAGGGAGTCGCGCAAGACGAGTTCGCGTCTCGGGCAGTCATCTCGCGCTCGCACATGGGCAAGATCGAGCGCGGTGAGCACGTGCCCACACTGCCTCTCATACTGAGAATTTCTACGGCGCTCAGGATAAGCGCGGCTGAACTGATGACGGCGACCGAACGCAATCTGCGTGCCGAAACCGATCCTTGAGGATGTCCGCCGGCAGGACTCCGTCAACCGTCGGACGAGTCGCGTAACCGAGCGATAAACCGCTCCAGCGAAGCCGACAAACTGTTGCTTTCAGGCCGAAGCAAGTAGGTGGTGATCACCGCGGAATCCATCGCCAAGGGACGAATCACCACATCCGGCCATTGGCAGACCGGAATCTTGGTCGCCGTCATGAAGCCGACGCCATATCCTGCACCGACCAGCGTGAGCATCATGTCCAGCGAAGACACTTCCTCGACGATGTTCAGCTTGTGCTCCAGCACCTGCAAGAGCCGCCCCAATTCGCGGCAGTACCCCTCGCATGCGTGAGGGTCGCACAAGACAAGCGGATGCCCCCGGAGTTCATGAAGTGGGACCTTCTTGTGGACGAGCAGCGCGTGCCGAGCTGGCACGGCGATCACCAACGGATCCCGCCAGATGGGTTCGGCAACAATGTCGTCACCGACTTCGGCCGTGTGCGCGAATCCGATCGTGAAGTCGCCTGACCGCAAGCCGCGTAGCTGCTCGGCCAACGGCACCTCGGATAGGCGTATCTCTATCTCCGGTTCCTCTGCGCGGCAGCGGACCAGAAATGCTGACAGTCGAGGATCGATCGCACCATCGGACACTGCAATGCGCAAGCTGCCTCGCAAGCCTGAGGCGACAGCCTTGGCGTTTTCTCGTGCCTGCTCCAGGACGGTGAACAGGCGTCGAATATCCTGCAAGAAGGCAGCACCTGCTGCGGTCAGAACGGTTCCACGGCGATTTCGGTCGAAAAGTACCACCCCCAGTTCGTCTTCAAGCTCTTTGATGGCGCGAGATAAAGGGGGTTGCTCGATATGCAGGCGCTCGGCGGCCCGTGTGAAATGAAGCTCTTCGGCCAAAACGATAAAGCAACGCAGGTGTCGCAGTTCCATGAGCAATGTTCCTATTCAGACGCTGACGACCTCCTTCTATTTGCTCCACGCTATGCAGGTTGAAAACTTCTAGGCGATGTTTTTTGCATATGCTCTTTGAGCACGAGATGTAGGCGTTCAACTTTTCCAAACGAGAGGCCGGGCTGTGTTTGACTGAGCATTCAAGAGCCCTGTTTATCTACGGCGCTAAGGTTCAATCTTTACGATGTCACCAATGTCATGCACGTATGCGAGTGCATAGGCCATCTCTCCAGAGGTTTGCGCATGCAAAAACATCAATGATTGTCCGCGTGTTACCTCGTCACCTAAGCGCACTTGCAATTGAATCCCTGCGGCTGGACTCTCAGGCGCTCCGGCTAATTTGGCTAAACGGGACAGCTTACGGTTGTCGATGTGTACTGCTCGGCCTGAAGTGGTTGCCAAAAGCGGTTCGACATAGAGAGCTTGGGGCGGCTCACGAAATCCCCCCTGAGCCGCGCAGATTCTCTGAAATTTTTCCCAGGCGCGGCCACTGCTGATCGTCTCGTGAGCCAACCGAAGTCCGTCCCCTTCTTTGGCGACACCGCCAAGCTCAAGCACCGCGCCCGCGACCAACGCCACGCGGTCACATAGGTCTTGCGGCGCATCCGCCTCGTTGCGCAATACGGCCAACACGTCGCGCGCCTCCAACGCCGGGCCGATACCTCTGCCGACAGGCTGATTCCCGTCTGTAAACAGGCAACGCAATACAAGGCCAAATGACGCGGCGACTTCCGAAAGGTGATGCGCAAGATGCTCGGCAGTTTCCCGGCTGCGGACTTTTGCGGTTGGCCCAACCGGAATATCGATCACGATGTGGGTCGCCCCTGCTGCAATCTTCTTGGATAACACCGAGGCAATCAGTTGTCCTTGCGTGTCGATATCCAGTTCACGCTCAATACGCACGAAGATGTCGTCCGCGGGGCTGAGGTGCATCGCGCCGCCCCACGCCACGCATCCACCCTCTTTCTCCACGACCTTTCTGAGCGTATCCAGGTCCAGGTCTACAGGAGCCAGCGTTTCCATGGTGTCCGCGGTGCCAGCGGGAGAGGTGATGGCGCGTGATGAGGTCTTGGGCATCACCAATCCATTGGCTGCGGCGATGGCAACCACCAACGGCGTGGTGCGATTTCCCGGTAATCCGCCCACGCAATGCTTGTCCACAACAATCGGAGCCTGCCATTGCAGGTGATCTCCGACATCGACCATCGCACGGGTGAGATGGATGGTCTCTTGCATATCCAGAGGCAGTACCGCCGTTGCGGTCAGGAAGGCCGAAAGTGCGACATCGGTATAGCGACCATCGACCACATCACGGACGATCGCCTGCAACTCCGTCGTTTGCAGTCGGTGGCCGTGAATTCGCGCACGCACGGCCGACAACGATTCGAGCAGCGGAGGATGCCGAACCTGCACAAGATCGCCCTCATGAATGTCCAGGGCATCCCAGGCGGCCTCGGACAGAGCGATCTGTCCGGTTTTGAGCAGATCGCTGTCGATTTGGTACAGTAGCGCTTGCACAGTGCGGTCGCCGGCAATGATCAGTACCTGTGACCGCGGTGCCAGCCCTTCGGCACGGCAGACATGGCAATCGGTACGCATCAAGACGACGGGTTGATGCTGGGCATGCAGTCGCATGCGCAATGCTTGCAAGGCGGGTGTCTGGGGGGTGATGCGGGCACTCACAGGGCGAATTCCTGGTTTTGCATGGACACCGATGCGTGCCAATTGAGTTCGCGCTGGATACGTTCGCGCAGCGCCTCGGAGGCATCGGATTCACCGTGAACAATGAACACTCTTTCCGGTGCCTTGGTAAAGCTGCGCAGCCATCGCATCAGCTCATCGCTGTCGGCATGAGCCGACAACATCGCAAGCTCGGCGACCTCCGCCTTGATCGGCATCCAGCGCCCATGAATTTTGACTTCGCGAGCGCCCTCAAGCAGCTTGCGTCCGCGCGTACCTGCTGCCTGGAATCCAGAGAACAGCAGCGTGTTCTGATGACTGCCGCCAAACGCTTCTATGTGATGCAGCACGCGGCCACCGGTGGCCATGCCGCTGGCGGAAATAATCACCTTGGGGTAGCGATTCGCCGATAGCGCCTTGGACTCTTCAACGTCGCGCATGTATGTGACTTCTGAGAATGCCGCCTCGAAATCGTGTTGTGCGAGCTTGTGGTCGTCGGCATGGCGGTGCAGCAGCGCAGTTGCGCTGGTGGCCATGGGACTGTCCAGATAGACGGGCACGGTGCGGAGCCGACCGCGCTGTCGCAACAGCCATAGGTCATAGATCAACGACTGCGCGCGTCCAACGGCAAAAGCGGGAATCACTACGGTGCCTCCGCGGCGAGTCGTGCGCTCGATGATGTCGCCCAGCGCTTCGACGGCATCGGAACGGTCATGACGACGATTGCCATAGGTGGACTCGATGATGATGTAGTCCGCTGCCGTGACGGGTTCAGGATCAGGCATGACCACATCGTCATAGCGCCCCAGGTCGCCGGAGAACACCAAACGCTTGCCGCCAATGTCGATCTGAACCGTCGCCGCCCCAAGAATGTGACCAGCGCTGCGCAGCAGTAGACGGGCATTGCCCGGCAATTCCGTCTCTTGATGCAGCGGAACCGGTTTGAACTGCAGGAGCGCACGTTCTGCATCCCGAACCCGATACAGCGGAAGGGCTGGCTTGTGTTTGGAAAATCCTTTTCGATTGGCGAACTCGGCGTCCTTCTCTTGCAACCAGGCACTGTCGAGCAGGATGAGTTCGGCGACATCTCGCGTGGCTGAGGTCGAGAAAATCTTCCCGCGGAACCCGTCCAGCACCAATCGGGGCAGATACCCACAATGATCCAGGTGCGCATGCGTCAGTACGACCGCATCGATGTCCTTGGGTTCAACGGCCAGGCGCTGCCAATTAAGTTCGCGCAGGTTTTTCAATCCCTGGAACAGTCCGCAGTCGATCAGGATGCGGGTATTGCCATGGGTGATAAGGTGCTTGGAGCCGGTGACGGTGCCGGCACCACCCAGGCTGGTCAATGAGAGCATGTATTTGTCTCCTCTCTTGTTGGTGGGTTGTGAAATCAGGAACCGGCGCGGTCGCCGCGGACCGCGTCAGAACCACTTGAAATTCGCGCGTCGGTCGCGGCCGCAGCAACCTGCGAACTGTTCCAGCCGGTCACTTGCGCAGCCGCATAGATGGCGTCCGCCCAGGTGCAGCGGTTGGCGATCAGCATTCCAGCCACATCGAGTGTGCCGCCGCGGTTGATGTAGCCCAAAGCCCGCGTCTTCGAGGGGCCGCTGTCAATGCGGCGCAGCACGCCCAGCATCGGCTCAGGGCGGGTATGGCTCATCAACACGCGCGGCAGGTGAGGCGGGAAGAGCGCTTGCAGTGCTTCGTCACCGAGCACGAAGGCGGCCTCAAGGTCGTCTCGTGGAATGCGCAGACGGCCGGGCTCGATCGCCACGGTGACGCACGACGTAAACCCATGGTGCCCCAGGCGGGCGTGGGCTTTGAGCGCTTCCTCCAACTGGTAGGCGCCAATCGCCACGAACTGCAGTTGTGCTGTAGCCGGATCGCCGGCTACATGGGCTGCGCCGTGCTCGATCAGCGATTGAGCGACGGCGGCATTGAAGTGATTCGGCGTGTCGCGCTTGGAGACCACAACACAAGCCACTTGGCCCCGGCTGGCGTAGACCGCTCGCAGCGCGGCGCACGCCGTGTTGGCATCCACCGGGAACAACACGCGTGCGGTGTCCGACATCTCCCCCAGCAATGCTTCGCCAATGGTCGGGTCCTGGTGTGACTGCTCGTTCTTGCTGTTCTCCCAGGTGTGGGATGTGACGATCAGCGGGACGGAGATCCAGCCTGGCGGCTGGCCCAGCTCCTTCTGCCGACGCGCGAAGATGATCTCCTGGCGCATCAATCCAAGCATCTTGACCGCGAATGCCTCGTAGCTGACGATCAGGTTCAGCCCCCCTTTGTTGGCGAGGGCGGCGGCCGCAACGGCTTCTTCATTGAGTGCGGTGACCACCGAGCCATCCGTCGATTCCGGGGCGCCGGGTTCGGGCACGTTGACGCGGTGCTTGAGCAGCGCTAGCGTGGTCCCCATCTTGTTGCTGGCCAGTTCATCGGGATTGCCGATCCGGATGCGCAACTGTGGATTTGCCTGCACTAGCTCCACGAACCAACGGTCCAGTGCGGACATGGCGCTGCCCGATACCTCAGTTGGCGCCCAGGCCGGCATCGGCAGATGAGGGCTCGCTGGATGGCGTAGGGCCATGGGGTGCTCGCTTTCGCGCGAGCGCTGGCTCTGGCCGTGATTCGCAAGGACGGTGAGCGCGTTTTCCAGTTCGCTCTCGGGCACGAACAGCGCCGCAGCCCCTGCGTTGAAGGCCTCGCGTGCCTGCGCATCCTCGCGCGGATTGCCGTTCAGCGGCAGGTTGTGGGCGGCATTGGTCGCCGCGCCCGGGAAGCCAAAACCTTTCTCCGTCTCGGCGATCACGTAGGGCAGCTTGACCGGATAGCGCCGATCCGAGCGTGCAGCGAAGGCGCTCAGCGTGTCTTCGGCTTCAACAATGGCCCATGCGATCGCCATCGGATCACGTCCATCAACGATGACCGGATCGAAGCCGTTGTGGCGCAGGTCCTCGGCCAGCCAGGTAGCGCCACCTTCCTGCACGATCTGGGTGCGCTGCTCGATGCGCCGTCCGTTGAGAATCATGACCGGGATGGCGAAGCCGCAGTCCTCGGCGCGCCACCAGCGCGGCGCCCAGTCCGAGCCACGTTGTTCCTCGAAAGCGCCATCACTGAGGAATGCCACCAGGCTTTCTCCCGGCAACGGCGTGTGCACATACTGCAGCCCGGCGAACCCCAGATAGCCGCCTTCGGAGATCGCGCCGGCCGTGTTCGGCCCGGCATGGCTACCCAGCGGTACCGCGGGCCGACCCTGCTTATCGATGGCATAGGAGTAGAAGTCCGCGATCAGGAGCGACAGGCCCGCCTCGCTGCGGTCGTAGCGTCCACGCTGGGCGGCGGATACATCGCCGGTCAGTGCGTTCACCGCCTCGATCGCGGCCACGCAGTGCCCCTGCCCCATGAGCCAGCCGCGTGTCGTCCCGGTCAGCGCGTTGGCCAACAGATAACCCACGAAGGCTGGCACCATGTTGAGCGAGCCGCCGGTGTGGCCTTCGGGCGTTTGTTTGAAATCATCGGAGCCCAGTGGGCAGCCGCTTCGGTCGATGCGCCGGGCATAGGTCATATGCGCCACTACGCTCATGGCCGTGCAGGCCACCCGGTCGGCTGCAGCCAGCAGCGCATGGGCCGAGGCTTCGTCTGCTATACGCCTTTGCGCGACCAGACGTTGCACGAGGGCCTGCATACGTTCGATGGTTTCAGACCTGTGCGCGATGGGCCCGTAACCAGCACGCCAATCGGTTGCGAGGTTAGCTTGAGAGGACATTTCAGGTCTCCTTGAAAATAGTTGGATCGATAAAAAGATCAGCCTCGCGGATCGGTTTTCCCGCTAGAGAGAGCGTCGGCAATCAGCGAAGCGAGACCAATCCGGTTGCTCGGATGCGGTACTGCGTCGGTGGACGTAATTCGGGCAAACAACGGTGTCAATTGGGCCCAGGCATCCTCGGCGAACAGGGCATGCACCACTACGCACTCCGGCTTGCGCATTCCTTGCTCGGCGAGCTTGCGCGCCGCGACGGCGAGCGTGCGGCCTGATGATGCGATGTCGTCCACAAGCACCGGCGTTCTGCCGCGCCAGATCGACAGGTCGGGAACATCGATGTCCACGCTGCGATCGCCATGGCGTGTCTTGCGAAGCACAGCGTGCGGTACGCCGATGCGGGACGCGATGGCGCCGGCCCACTGCTCGCTTTCCTCGTCGGGGCCCACGATCAAAGGTTCTTCGACATGATTCGCGATCCAGTCGGCCAGCAGTGGTGCGGCATGCAAGGTGATGGTGGGGATCGTGTAGACCGCTGATAGTGTCGGATAGCGGTGCAGATGCGGATCCACCGTGAGCAGCTTGTCGAAGGTCGATGAGACCAGACGTGCGAAGGACCGCGACGTCACGCTTTCTCCGTCATGGAATCGCTTGTCCTGGCGCATGTAGGCCAGATACGGTGCGATCAGGTTCACCTCTTGCGCGCCAAGTTCGCGCGCCGCGTCAGCGGCAAAAGCCAGAAGCAGGAACTGCGGATCAGGATGGGCCAGCGTGCAAATCACATCCACGATCCGATCGGCAGGTTCGCCATGCAACCGGACATAGCTCTCGCCATCGGGGAATCGGCGCGTTTCGATGCGGCCGGCTTCGCTGCCGCATGCCTGCGCGATGCCGCGGGCCAGATCTTCATTGCCGGGTAGGGCCAGGGTGAGTCGTTGCATCCATTTATCTCCTTATTTGTTGTCCTTGGTCTCTTATCGAGCGCGGGTGCCTTATCGTTCAGCTCGCTGTGTTCACCTTGCCAACTGGCTAATGACGACGGCATTGGCAGTACTGCGTCGACGTGGTAGCTCCACAAGCAACCAGGCTCTTGTCATGAACAGCAACAGAGTGGCTTGCATGGCGTTCAAGGAATCGATCTGCATCAGAATCGCCGTCCTACGGTGATCGTTCCGTAGACCGGGATTTCCTTTTGTCCACGAAATTCGCGGGTGCGGTGGTAGCGGGCTATCGCGATGCGCCAGTTGCCCTGAGTCATCGCGATGCCATAGCCCACATCGGCCACGAATGGCCGTTTATCAACACTATGACTGGACTTGAACGTATTGCCGTCCAACGTGATGTCGTGCAAAACCCAGCGACCGTCGAGTGCCACGAACAGGTGCCCGTTCCAGTTGCTGCCAGCGGTCTTACGCACGGGCGAGGTGTTTTCTCCAGCCGGGCGCAGCGGTGCGGTGCCTAAGTCGTCCGGCAGGCGTAGGCCATAGCGCAGTTCTCCGCCGACATTCGCGTAGGTGGCGAAATTGCCCAAGCTGCCGCCCCAGTGGCGGGTCAGATCCCAACCCCAACCGCTGACGTTTTCTTGCCTGAAGACTCGCGTTCGGCGTTCGTGGAGCAACTGCAGCACGGGTTCGTCGCGCAGTTGATGTCTCCAGCCATTGAATCTGTCCACTCCGACGGTGTCATGCCACCAGTTCTGGACTTGCCTGGCCTGGGAGGAGGGCCCCACCACCCCCACGCGGAGTTGCGAAGTGCGCAGCGTATCGCCCCGCCTCGCGTTATAGCCAAGGCTCAACATCAAGGCGCCCGCGAAAGGACGATCATCCTTGATGAGATCGCTGCGCGTTTTGTCGTTCGGGGTGTACATCATCTGCCCGAAGCCGATGGTCATGTTCTGTTCGTCGAAGCCTTGGGGTTGGAGCATCGTGAGAAAGCGATTCAGCCCACGGACGAGACGCGGTAGACAAGGGTCATCGCTATAGTCCACGAGGTTGGGGGAAACCCAACTGGCGAGAAACCCGTTGGAGTACCCTTGATCCTGTCCCATGCCGCCGAACATGACGTTGTCGATCCGCAGATTGAGCGTTCCGGTCGAGCGCAGCGGATTGTCACGGTGGCAGGACTGTGCCTGCGCGCAGGCACTCAGCGACAGCAGCAGCAAGGTAGCTGCGACTCTGAGCCTCCATTCAGCGAGGTCAGTGGGCTGAACTTTCGTCACGCTGGCATGCCACCGTGCCCAGGGGTTGCAGTAGCAATGACAGAATGGGGCTGGCGTACCAGCATCACCGGAACTGGTGCGATGCGAGCGAGCTGCTCTGCATCGCTTCCCAGCAGCAGCCTGTCCACGCCCCGACGTCCGTGGGTGCCCAGCACCACCAACTCGCATTGAGTGGTCAGTGCCTGCTGAGCGATGAGCACCGAGACGCGCTCGCCCTTGCTTTCCAGAAGGACGGTCTCAACCGCCAAGCCTTCCTGCCTCAGCCGCAGCGCCGCCTCGTCCAGCAGCTTCTGCCCGGCCGCCAGGAAGCCCGGCCTCACTTCTTCAATATAGATCCTCGGCCTCTCGAAGCCGTTGCTGTGCTTCATCTCCTCGATGACGTGCAGCAAGACGATGGTTGCGCCATTCAGGCGTGCCAGCACCGCAGCGTGGTGGAGCGCCAAATTGGCGGTAGGACTTCCGTCGAGCGGAACCAGGAGTCTTGAGTACATGAATATCTCCAGTTATCAGAGTAGGACGGGGTGCCGAACAGATATTGCGCATACCGTGTCGCAATAGCGGACGCGGTATGCGCTTATTCAGTTGCGTAGATATTCCCCTGGGGCATCGCAAATAGTGGGGTATCCACTGGATTCGGCCCCCATGAGCGGAGGCGCAACAACATCACCGGAACGCTCTCGCAGCCATGCCGACCATGCCGGCCACCAGGAGTCCGGATGCGTCTGCGCCGTCGCTTGCCACTCATCCGGCGCCATGTATCCATCACCGGCTGCGCGGGTATGGATTTGATATTGGCGCTTACCTCGGCCGGGCTCGCTCACGATGCCGCCGTTGTGCCCGCCAGTGGTCAACACGAAAGTCAGCTCGGCCGAAGACAGGAGATGCAGCTTGTAAACGGAGTGCCAAGGCGCAACATGATCCGTGGCAGTGCCGACGCAAAACATCGGTACAGCGATGTCTCCCACTGAAACCGGGCGACCCGCGACGGGATAACGCCCTGCGCTGAGATCGTTATTCAGGTAAAGGCGCCGGAGATACTGCGAATGCATCTTCGCAGGCAGGCGAGTCCCATCGGCATTCCAGGCCATCAGGTCGGTCATTGGCCGACGATCGCCCAACAGGTATTCGTCAATCATGCGAGACCAGATGAGATCGTAGGCACGCAATAACTGGAAAGCTCCACTCATCTGTTCGGGGGTCAAATAGCCGGTTTGAGCCATGCTGGCCTCCAACAGCGCCACTTGACTCTCGTTGATGAAAACACTCAGCTCGCCCGGCTCGCTGAAGTCCGTCTGCGCAGCCAGGAGGCTTACGGACACCAGCCGCGTATCGCCATCGCGCGCCATGGCTGAGGCCCCAATAGACAGCAATGTCCCGCCCAGGCAATAGCCAGCCGCGTGGATTCCCTGCTCGGGGACGATGGATGTCACGGCGTCCAGCGCCGCACGCAAGCCGAACTCAAGATACTCATCCATGCCCAAGTCTCGATCACTAGCATCCGGATTTTTCCAGGAGATGCAAAAAACCGTATGGCCTTGTGCAACGAGATACCGTATCAGCGAGTTATGGGGAGATAGATCGAGTACGTAGTACTTCATGATCCAGGCAGGAATGATCAGTATTGGCTCAGGATGGACTTTCGCGGTAGTGGGCGTGTATTGAATCAACTCGATTAATTGATTCCTCAGTACGACTTTTCCTTCCGTCACCGCCACGTCGCGCCCAACGACGAAGTTCTCGGTTCCCGCAGGAGGCTCACCGGATAGTTGTCGGCGCAGATCATCGAGAAAGTTGGACATGCCACGCGCCAGATTGGCGCCTTGTTCTTCTATCGTTTTTTTCAGGACAACGGGGTTAAAAAGTGCAGAATTGGTCGGCGATACCATTTCCAGCCATTGCTTTGCGCCAAACGCCAATAGGCGTTCGTGTTGTGGATCAACACCCCATACACCTTGCGTTGCTTGCTCCCACCATTTGGATTGAATAAGAAAGGAACTGCGGAAAAGGTTGTAGGGCCATTGATCCCATGCCGGATCGTTGAAACGACGGTCATTGGTAGGTGACGGTTCAGGAGATGCAACTTCCTGGTCCGGACTGACCAAGCTCTTTTTCAGCAGAGACATCCATTGCTCAGACAAGGAGCCTGCAAAAGCCAAAAGCTCCGATTGCTTTCCGGGGCTGTTCGCTAAATGGCTTGCCCAATCAGTCCAAGCCAACAGCGACGATTCAGGTGAAATTGAGGACCAAGCCTGGGCCCAAGCCATATGCGCTTGCATATCCAGTGCCGGAACGATTGTCGATGAAGTATTACCTTTCTTATTTTTTGTCAAAACGCATTACCTCAATTGCTATTCAAATAGATGGAGCGCCCTCGTTTGAACACGGGGGTAGTTGTGCTCGCTTGTGTTCATGCACACCGGCACTCATGTCATCAGCGCTTTTGCGATGACACCGTGCCAGCGTGCTAGAGATGTCTCCGCCTGCCGGCGCATTCCGTTAATTCTTTCGTCTTAACCGGCCATCAGGCTGATCACCAGCGCGTTCGCAATGTCGATGACGAACCCGCACACCAGGGGCACCACAATGAACGCCTCGCGCGCAGCGCCATGCTCCCGAGTGACCGCCGTCATGTTGGCGATGGCGGTGGCGGTAGATCCCAGCGCGATTCCGCCGAAACCGGCGCACATCACTGCGGCTTGGTAATCCCTGCCCATTGCCCGAAAAACGATCAGAAAAACGAATGCGATGACCAGGATGATCTGCACCAGCATTGCCACGGTGATGAAGGCAAGTACAGGCTGCAGCTCCCAGAGTCTGAGGCCCATCAGCGCCATGGTCAGAAACAGGCCCAATGACATGTCGGAGATCAAAGCGATGCCCGGCTGCATGCTCGGCCAGTTCCATAGACGCCCGCGCCCACTCGGCCTCATCCAGTCGCCAATCATGCGCAGGAGAATGCCGGCCAGCAGGCAGCCCACAAAGGCGGGTAGCGTGACAGGGGTAAGCGCGACCAAGGCATTGACTCCGGAGCCCAACATCAAGGCGAAGTTGAGCCAGAGCAATGCCAATAGCACACCGTAGTAGTCCAGACGGGCATGCTGTTCATCGCTATGCAGCGTGCCAATCTCCAGTGTGCTGTCCCCGGAGGCTCGAAGTTGATATCTGCGCATGAGTAGGCTTGCGATCGGGCCACCGATGGTGCACGCCGCAATCAAGCCGATCATGTTCGCCGCCAACCCCAGTTCCTGCGCCTGAGCAATGCCGAGGGTTTGAACGAAGTAATCGGACCAGGCCAAGGTAGTGCCCACCCCGCCGGTCAGGGAAATGGACCCGACCATGAGTCCGGCGCGCGGATCCAGGCCGAATGCGCGTGCCGTCTCCATCCCAACGAGGTTCTGCAGCACCATGAAGCCGATGGCCAATCCCGACAGGATCAGCAAAGGCCGTCCACCATGGCGCAGCGTGCGAGCGTCGGTACTTAGGCCAATGGCGGCAAAAAAGTACAGCAGAAGCGCGTCTCGTGCTTCCAGATCGAAACTGACCGTGACCCCTATCCCGTAGTACAGGACGAAGACAACCAAGGCGCAGGCCAAGCCGCCCACCAAGGATTCCGGAATGCTGTAACGACGCAGAATGCCCGAACGCGCCACCAAGCCCTTGCCCACAAACAACAGCAGAATGGCGAGCGTGAAGCCATGGAAGGCATCGATCTTCATCGCACCTTCCCCCTGTCCAGGCAGGACAGCGCATGGCTGGCGGCGATCCATTCTTCGTTGGTGGGTTCGACTGCCACGATGACTTGGCTGTGGTCGGGGGAAATCGTCGCCGCGTCGCTGGCGTTGGCGTCAGTATCCAGGGCAACGCCAAGAAAACTCAGTGCCGCACAGACGCGCTCGCGAATGAAGGCGTTGTGTTCACCGACGCCCGCCGTGAACACGAGCATGTCCAGGCCGCCCAGAACAGCGACCAAGGCACCGATCTCGCGCACGATGCGACGCACGTAGAGGGCCAGCGCCAAACGCGCTCGCTCACCCGTTTCGCCTTCATCGTTCTCGTGCCGGACAATGATGCGCGGCTCGGCCGAGATGCCCGAAACGCCGAGCAGACCGGACTCGTGATAGAGAACACGCCCCACTTGTTCCAGTGAAAGCTTTTCGATCTCCATCAGGTAGAGCACGGCGCCTGGATCGAGCGCGCCGGTGCGGGTACCCATCATCAGGCCGTCAAGTGCGGAGAAACCCATGGTGGTGGCGACGCTCTGGAGCCCCTGCATGGCGCACAGGCTGGCGCCACTGCCCAAGTGGGCAACGATGGTGCGCCTGCGCGCCGCGTCGCCATGGCGCTCGGGCAAGGCCACCGCCATGTACGCATACGACAGGCCGTGAAATCCATACCGGCGTAGACCGCGCTCCCATGCGGCATAGGGCAACGGCAGAACCCGCTCGATCTTAGGGATGCTGTGATGGAAGCCGGTATCGAAGCAGGCCACCTGCGGCAGCTCCGGCCGTTCGCGCAGCAGGATATCGATGGCCTCCAGCGCGAATGGCTGGTGCAGTGGCGCGAGCGGGATGTATTCCTGCAAATCGGTGAGTACCTGGAGGTCCACGCGAACTGGCTCGAAATATTTACTGCCGCCGTGGACGATCCGATGAGCGACCGCACCGATCCGGCGGCCATCGAGTCGCTGACTGACTCGATCGCGGATGAGGCGCAATGCGGCGCGATATGGACGTGCCGTATCCAGTTCGATCGGGAACGGCGCAACCCCGGTCTCTCCGAAATCCGGATCGGCGCCGCCGATTCCCTGCACCTTGCCATTCCACAACGCCTGGCGAGGCAGTGGCGTGGCCGAGGGGTCGAACACGGCAAACTTGATGCTGGATGAACCGCAGTTCAGCACAAGGATCAGTCCGTGCTCGGGGCGCCAGGAGCGGGCCTTGGTCGCATCCATCATGTCGTCCTCTTTTTGCCCAGCCCCGGTGACGTCGCCACGGTGTTCGGGTATGCCTGCGCTCTCATCGTCGTCAGACTCAGCGCGCTGTGTAGCCGCCATCGGCGATGAGCTGGGTGCCCGCAAAGAAGCTGCTTCCTTCCGATAACAAAAACGCCACGGCATGGGCGATTTCGTCCGGGGTGCCCAGGCGACCGATCGGGTGCAGGCCGACGGCCTCCTGAAGGGCCGATTCACCCAGGAAATCCAGGATGGGCGTACGCACGTAACCAGGATGGATCGAGTTGATTCGGATCCCCTTGGCCGCATAAGCGAGCGCTGCCGACCGGGTCAGCCCGGTCACAGCATGCTTGGCTGCGACGTACGCGGGGTTCGCTGCATCGCCGACCACCCCCAGGATCGAAGAGACGTTGACGATGGCACCACCTCCTGAACGAAGGATCGCGGGAATCTGATAGCGCAGGCCATAGAACACGCCGTTCAGGTTGACATCAATCACCCGGCTCCAGGCGGCAGGGTCCAGTTCGCCCACTGGGCTCTGGTCGCCACTGATACCGGCGTTGTTGACCGCGAAATGAAGGTCGCCAAACGTATCGACCGCGCAGGCCACAGCAGCCTGAACCTGGTCGATGCTTGCCACGTCGGCCACATTGGCCACGGCTTGGCCGCCATCGGTGTCGATGAGCTTGGCGACGCGCTCGGCATTGTCGGCACTGACATCCGAGACGACGACACTCAAGCCGTTACTCGCAAGAAGTCGCGCGATGGCCTCGCCAATGCCGGATCCTGCACCGGTTACCAGGGCTACGCGGCCAGAAAATGAGTACTTCATAGTGTTTCCTCCAATGGGGTGGATACGTTGCTGATAAGTCGATTCACGGGGGTGACAGCCGATAGTGGTGCGCCAGCATCAGTGCAATCGCGCATGAGGCGATGCGTGTATCGCGCGAGTCGGCGCGGCTGGTCAGAATGACCGGCACTTTCGCTCCGAGGACGATTCCGGCGCTGGCTGCGCCGCCCAGGAATATCAACTGCTTGGCAAGCATGTTGCCGCTCTCCAAGTCAGGCACGACAAGGATGTCGGCCTGCCCGGCGACCTCGGAGACGATCCCCTTGGTACGCGCAGCGGCGATGGAGATCGCGTTGTCGAAGGCCAACGGCCCGTCGAGCAGGCCGCCAGTGATCTGGCCGCGATCGGCCATCTTGCACAGCGCCGCCGCGTCGAGCGTGGCCGTCATCGTCGGGCTGACCGTCTCGACTGCGGCCAGGATTGCGACCTTGGGTTCGCGCACGCCGATCACCTGCGCCAGCTCGATGGCGTTGCGGATGATGTCTGCCTTCTGTTCCAGAGTCGGGGCGATATTGATCGCTGCATCGGTGACGATGAACGGGCGCGGATAGGCCGGTGTCTGCAACAGGAAGCAATGGCTGACCCGGCGCTTGGTGCGCAACCCCGCTGCTGCCGAAACCAGCGCGGACATCAGCTCGTCGGTGTGCAGGCTCCCTTTCATCAGGGCTTCGACTTCACCTGCGGCTGCCAAGGCGACGGCTTGCTGCGCAGCGGCGTGGCTGTGCCGGACGTCCACAATGGCGACGTCGGCCAGATCCAGCCCGGCCTCGGTGGCGACTGCTTCGAGCCGCCCTCGTGGCCCGACCAGCACCGGCTCGATCAACCCCGCGTGGCGCGCTTCAAGCGCAGCGGACAGGCTGGGGACATCGCACGGATGGACGACGGCTACCCGAATCGGTTGCAAGTGCGCGACATGCGCCAGCAGGTGCTGCAGGCCTGTGCGGCCCTGCGCATCCGGATGGATTTCCGGCAACGCCGTGCGCGTTCTTTCAATGCGCTCAGTGGGCGCTACGACCTCTACCTGGCCTTGGAAAATCGCCACCCCCTCCTGGCTGGTGCAGGTGCAGTCCAGCGTGACGTGATGGGTGGCCGTGTCCTTGCTGCTCACCTGCATCTGCACGGTCAGCCTGTCGCCGGGCCGAACGGCTCCGAGCAAGCGCAGGTTCTGGCTGACATATTGGGTTCCAGGCCCCGGCAGGCGTGTTCCCAGCACAGCCGAGATCAGGACGTTTGCACAAATGGCCTCCGTGGTGTCCCGCGAGGGCGAAGACACCGAAGATTCCGGATCCACATCGCCCGATTGCAGCGCGAACATGTGGATGTCTTGCGGCGAAAACGCGCGTTCGAGGCTGGCGCTGTCGCCGATGGCGATCTCGTCGAAGGTGCGGTTGCGCAGAACCTGCAATGCGTCGGCGGCGCCATCGACCGGTGCGGAGGACGTCGTCATTTGCCTTTCCCTCGCCGTGTTTGACTTGTCCGCGGGGCGGCTGGCGTCTTGGACACAGTTTTCTGCGCAGCAGTTTTCTTCTGAGGCGCCTTAGGCTTTGGAGAGGATGTCTTGGAGGTCGTGTTTATGGCCGGAGCGGAGGTGTCACTGGCGGAGCTCGGCATGGCTGGCGCCGCATTCGCATCCTCGACCGCAGCGGATGTGCCACTGGCAGAGCGTGGCATGGCGGTTGTCGACTTCGCGTCCACGACCGTAGCGGAGGTATCAGTGGCGGGACTTGTCACGGCGGGCGCCGAAGCCGCCTGCGCTTGGCGCTCGGCCTGCTCGAACAAGGTAGAAACCTGTTCCAGCCTGGCTTGTTCTTGTGCGGACAGCACACCGCCGCTGCCAATCACTTGCACGATCATTCCCGCCACCTGGCGGATGTCATCGGGCGCTATGCCGTTGAGCAATCCGGGGATGGCGGACACCGTGGCGTCCTCGTCGAGCCTCATGAGCAAAGCCTGCCGACGAACGAGGTGGCGAAAGACCTGCATGTCGAAGTCGTTTGCCAAATGGGGGCGCGCGACTTCCTCTGCGTGCCGGAAGTGCCGCCCGTCGGCCTCGCCACGCGCTGCAAGCACAAAGAACAGCGCCCGTATGGAGGCTTCGGTGATCCCGCCGCTGTGAATATCCGCTTCGAGCCGTGTCAACTCTTGCGCCAGATACTGGCGATACTCGGGCGTCTCGCTGGGATGGGGTCGCGGCGGTGCATCGTCGTGCAGGCTCTGTCCAGTCATGGCCTGCACCAGCGGCAGGCTGTACAGCGTGTCAAACGCCTGTGCGTAGATCTGGTCGCGGCAATCACGGAATTGATCCAGCATCTGTTCGACGGCGGCGGAAAACTGCGCCTGCAGTTGCAGGAAAGGGTTGGCCTCGGAGACGGGCTGACGATGGTCGCGCACATGTTGCGCAGCCTCATGTACTGCGGCGGCGAGCGGATGCCTGTCAGACCACAATTCATAGCCCATGCGCAGCGGATGCAGCGGCTCCAGCCACTTCGCACCCTGGTCCGTGACCAGGGCACGCATCCATGGCTGCACGAAGCTGCGGTAGCAAGCCAGGTTGACCTCGGAGATCCGCGCAACGGCGGCGAACCGGCGATCGTTCTCAGGGTCGGGACGGACGATCTCACGGACTTCATCGATGTTGCTGCGCTGGATCCGAGTCAGGTAGGCGTTCCCGGTCGGCTCGCCTTCCTGCGACCCGTCGGGATTTTCATCGACCTGCATGCGGTGGATACCGGCCGGCAGCACGTCGATGACGTCGATGTTGGCGGCGAACTCCTGGTGCTCTTTGCGCCCGACGCTGCCGGAGACGAAGATACCCAGATGCCCGATGCTGTCATGGGTGGCGTAGACGATGGTCTGGTCATGCCCCATCACGTCCAGATCGTTGCGGTACAGATCGGTGATCCAGCCCAGGGCCTGGGGCGGTGGCGTGATGTTGTCCCCATAGGAGCAGAACACCACGATCGGCGAGCGAATATTGCGCAGGTCGATGCGCACGCCATCAGACGTCACCAGCTGCGCCGTACTCAGTTTGTTGCCGATGAACAGGTTATCGACGATGTACTGCATTTCCACGTCATTCAGGAAGACGTGGCCGCCCCAATACTTCTCGAACTGCAGGTGGCGCGGGCCCTCCGTGTCGACCTTGGCGTACAAGTTGTACTGTTTGCTCCACAGCGTATTGGCCGGGTCCAGGTTCTCGAAGTTCTGTACCAGCCAGGCGCCGTCGAAGCGGCCGGCGCCCAGATCGCTGGTCAATGCCGTCAACCAGCTACCGCCGGTCAGACCGCCCGCGTAGCGCATCGGCATGTCGCCCGCCCAGTACGACAGCGGCGCACCGGCCACGATGATCGGTCCGAACAGTTCGGGCCAGACGGCGGCTGCCATCAGGATCTGCCAGCCTGCCTGGCAATTGCCGATGACCGCAGGCTTGCCGCGGCTGTCGGGGTGCAGCTCGCCGACCTTGCGCACGAAGGCCGCTTCGGCGCGCATGACGTCTTCGACGGTCTGGCCGGGAACGGGATCGGGCAGAAAGCCTACGAAGTAGCAGGGATGGCCAGCCTTGAGGGCCGCGCCGACCTCGCTATCGGGTTTGAAGCCGCCGATGCCTGGGCCGTGGCCCGCGCGTGGATCGACCACCACGAACGGTCGCTTGTGGGGATCGCTCGGCGTGTCGGCTGGCGGCAGGATACGTACGAGGCCATAGTTGACCGGCTGCGGAAGGTCCAGCCCGGACATGATGACCTCAGAGGCGAAGTCGAGTACGTTCGGCGTCTGCTCCTGCAAATGCTCCTGGTACTGGTTGCCGCGTTGGCGGCGAACGTCGGCATACAGAATGGACCGCTGCCAGGCATCCACTGCATACTCGTTTGCCATCGCCGATAGTCGCAACGGGTCCCACAGCAACTGCCCCCAATCGGCCGTTGGTGATGTCGTGGTGTCTTGATTCATGGCGATGGGCACTCCGTCTATGATGAAACTGAAAAATTGAATGGAAAGGGGCCGCAGGCACATCGTCTTGCCGGCCCTTCCTCACTCAGTACATGTGCTGGCCACCATTCATCGACGCATTGCTGCCGGTCATGAACCCCGCAGACTCGCTGGCGATGAATGCAACCAGTGCGGCGATTTCCTCAGGCCGTCCCAGACGACCCACGGGAATACCGGCAACCACCTGCTTGACCACTTCCTCCGACATGCTCGTCACCATCTTCGTATCCAGATACCCCGGCGAGACGGTGTTGACTGTCACACCCTTGCGCGCCACCTCCTGCGCGAGGGCTTTGGTGAATCCATGCATCCCGGCTTTCGCGGCGGAGTAGTTGGTTTGGCCGAACTGCCCCTTCGAGCCGTTGATGGAGGAGATGTTGATGATCCTGCCCCAGCCCCTTTCGAGCATGCCGTCAATGAATGGCCGAGTGACGTTGAATACAGAATCGAGATTGACGCGCAGGACCGCATCCCAATCGGCGTAGCTCAGCTTGCGGAACGTAGCATCACGCGTGATGCCCGCGTTGTTGACCAGAATGTCGATGTGGTGACCGTCTGCTTGAATGAGGCCGGCCAGCTCCTGGCAGGAGGCATGGTCGGCCACATCCGCGCCGTAGGCGATGAAGTTGTAACCTTCACCCGCCTGGGCTTCCAACCACGCGCCGATGCTGGCATTGCCTGGCGAGTGGACGACGATCACGGTATGGCCAGCATCGTGTAAGGCCCGGGCGATGGCCTCGCCCAGGCCACCGTTGCCGCCCGTGACCAGGGCGGTGCGTTGTTCAGCCGGCATTGCGGCCACCGGTCTTGCCCGGTGCCTCCTTGTCCTGTGCCGAGGCCCACACGGCTCCCCACTGTTTGAAAATATCCTGGAACGGGAGTACCGCATCGCCCTGGCCTACGGCCTGCGTAACCGATTTCTGCCAGTCTTGAATGGCTTTTTGCAGGCCTTGGGTGAAGGTTGTCTGGTTCTTGATCGCGACTTGTGTCAGCGCCTGCGCGCCGCCCACGTGGTGCTGAAACTGACGCCAGAAGGTTTGTGCGGGCAGCGTGGCCAGTTCCTGCCAGTTCTCCGCCTTAAGCAGGCTTTCGATTTCCGCGCCGGACTCGGCAATGCCGTCTTTGCCCGCGCGCGCGGCGTTCTCCAGCCATTGCTGGCCGTTTTCCTGCATCAGGCGTTGGAGGCGCAGCTGCAGTTCCAGGTTCGCCTTGAACAGGTTGGGAGGGATGGTTTCATTGCTCATGGTCAAACTCCTTACTGGGTTGAGTGCCCACTCGGGCGGTCAAACGATCAGGCCATCTGGCCGATCGTTCTGCGAAAGCGTGCTAACGACAGGAAAAACAGCACCGTGCCGATCAGGGCCAGCGCCAGGAAGGGCTGCCATACCGTCTCCAGGCCAGCGCCCCGGTAGAGGATGGCCTGGCTCAGCTCCACGAAATGGGTGGTGGGTGCGATCAGCATGATGTTCTGCACGATCTCGGGCATGCTCTCGCGCGGGGTAGACCCACCCGAAAGCATCTGCAGCGGCATGATGGTGAGCATCATCAACATGCCGAATTGGGGCATGTTGCGCGCCAGGGTGGCGATGAAGATGCCCATCGAGGTGGTGGCGAACAGACTGAGCGCCGCGCCAGCGAAGAACAGCGCAATGGAACCCTCGACGGGAACGCCCAGGACGCCGCGCACCATGAGATTGAGGGACAGGAAGGAGGCGATCAGCACGACCAGGGCCATCGACCAGACCTTGGAGAGCATGATCTGCGCGGGCGTGACCGGCATCACCAGCAGGTGCTCGATGGTGCCGTGCTCGCGCTCCCGGATCAGCGCCGCGCCGGTCAGGATGATGGACAACAGCGTGATGTGGTTGATGATCTGCACCACCGAGCCGAACCAGGCCTTGTCGAGCGCGGGGTTGAAGCGGGCGCGCAATGCCAGATCCACGGGTGGCGCGTCGGTGCCGCGGTAACGCTTGACGAACTCATTGACTTCACCGGTGAAGATCTGCTGGATATAGCCACTGCCGGTGAAGGCCTGGCTCATGCGGGTGGCGTCGACATTGAGCTGCGCGGCGGGCGATCGCCCCGCCAGCACGTCACGCTGGAAGTTGGGCGGAATGACCAGGGCGAAGGTGTACAGCCCCGCATCCATGCCCGGGTCCACGTCCCCATAGTCGATCATGGCCGGTGGCGTGAACTGCGGCGGGTAGAAGGCCGAGGCAATCCGCTGGGACAGCGCCGAATTATCCTCGTCGACGATGGCGATGGGCGCGTTGTGCAGCGTCTCCGGCATGGACGTGGCCGAGGTGTAGACCGACGCGGTGAACACATAGACGATGAGTACGAGCATCATCGGATCACGCCAAAGGCTCCACAGCTCCTTGACACCGAGGTCGTAGATGTTGGCAACGTTTCTTCCGCTCATCTCAGCGCTCCTGCTTCTTGAGTAGCAAAACGGCCGCACCGAGAATCACCGGAACCGACAGCAGCATCGACCACAACGGCCCCGCCAGATCGGCCAGGCCGAGCGCTTTGCTGAACACGCCACGGCTGATGGAGATCATGTGCGTGGCGGGGTAGATCTCGCCGATGAACTTGCTGGAGCCTTCAAGCGAGGACACGGGATCGATCAGGCCGGCGAACTGGGTGGCCGGAATGATGGTGCCGATCATGGCAAAGAACATGGCGGCGATCTGGCTGCGCGTGACGGCCGAGGCCAGCAGCCCCATGCCTGTCGCGGCGAAGGAGAAGATCAGCGCGGCCAGCGACAGGGTGAAGAAGCTGCCCGTGACCGGCACACCGAAGACGGTGACCGCGAGCAGGCTCATCAGCAGGAAGTTCACCATGGCCAGACCGACATAGGGCAGTTGCTTGCCAAGCAGGAACTCGATGCGCGTGACCGGCGTCACGTACAGATTGGTGATCGACCCGGTTTCTTTCTCGCGCACCACCGCCAGCGCAGTCAGCATGGCCGGCAGCATGAGCAGCAGCAGAGGGATCACCGCCGGCACCATGGCTGGCAGACTCTTGACATCGGGGTTGTAGCGAAAGCGCGTCTCGACGCTCGCATTGCCTGCGGCGCTGGCGCCGCTGCGTTCGCTGGCCTGTACGAGTAGCCAGTGCTGGTGCATGCCTTGAACGTAGCCCTGCACGGTTTCCGCGCGTTGCGGCATGGCGCCGTCGAGCCAGGCGCCGATCTGCACGTTCTGGCCCCGCAACACGTCGCGGCTGAAGCCAGGGGGGATCTCAATGGCCAGCGACAGTTCGCCGCTACGCATCCGCCGGTCGAGATCGTCGTAGTCTATGATCGGCGCGTGCTCGGTGAAGTAGCGCGAGCCGGCCAGGTTCAGCGTGTAGCTCTGGCTGAGCGTGGTCTGGTCGCGATCGAGTACCGCATAGCTCAGGTCCTCGACGTCCATGGTGATGCCGAAGCCGATCACGAACATCAGCAGCAGCGAACCGCCCAGCGCCAGCGTGGCGCGTACCGGGTCCCGCTGCAATTCCAGCGTCTCGCGCCACAGATAGCTGAACATTCGCTGCAGACTGAAACCGCCAGAGCCGTGCCCGCCGTGTTCAGCGGGCGCCGCCGATGGTTGCTCCTCGTGATCGGCGGCCCCGGGCTGGCTGGCCGGCGCCGCCGTGCCGCCCTCGGCTTCGACGAGGTAGCCGATGAAGGCCTCTTCAAGGGTTTTGGCGCCGCGCTTCTCGACCAGTCTGGCGGGCACGTCGCTGTCGAGCACCTTGCCCGCATGCATCATCGACATGCGGTCGCAGCGCTCTGCCTCGTTCATGAAGTGGGTGGAAATGAAGACCGTCACCCGGTCACGCCGCGACAGCTCGATGAGCAGTCGCCAGAACGCATCGCGCGCCACCGGGTCGACGCCCGAAGTCGGTTCGTCCAGAATCAGCAGTTCTGGCTTGTGCACCATGGCGACCGCCAGCGACAGGCGTTGGCGTATGCCCAGAGGCAGACTGGCCGGCAGGCTGTCGATGACGTCCACCAGCCCGAAGCGCTCCACCATCTCATCGACGCGAGCAGGAATGTCCTCCGGGGACACACTGAAGAGCTTGGCGTGCAACTCCAGGTTCTGGCGTACCGTGATTTCGCTGTAGAGCGAGAACGCTTGGGACATGTAGCCGACGCGGCGGCGGGTGTCCAGATCATGCGGGTTCACTTCATGGCCGAACAGCCAGGCCCGACCCTCGCTCGCCGGCAACAGGCCGGTAAGCATCTTCATCGTCGTGGACTTGCCGCACCCGTTGGAGCCGAGGAAGCCGAAGATTTCACCGCGCCGGATGCGGAAGGACACGCTATCGACGGCAACGAAGTCGCCAAAGCGCATGGTCAGCCCCTCGGCCTCGATGGCGATATCGTCCGCGCCGCCATCCGACAAGGGGGGAATGACTACCGCTTGGTGTCCGCGCTTTTTCTCTTCCGGGAGCAGGCGGATGAATGCCTCTTCCAGGTTCGGGCTGCCTGTTCTTGCCAGCAATTCCTTCGGCGTGCCGGTGGCGAGGACCTTGCCGTCGTCGATGGCGGCCAGCCAGTCGAAGCGCTGGGCCTCATCCATGTAGGCCGTGGCCACAATCACGCTCATGCCGGGGCGATCGGCGCGGATACGGTCAATCAGATCCCAGAACTGCGCGCGCGCCAGCGGGTCCACGCCAGTCGTCGGCTCATCGAGAATCAGAAAATCCGGGTCATGAATCAGCGCGCAGCACAGGCCGAGTTTTTGCTTCATGCCCCCGGACAGCTTGCCTGCCGGGCGCTCCAGGAATTTGAACAGGCCAGTGGCCTGGGTGAGCTCATCGATCCGCTGGCGGCGCTCTGCGGCGCCATGACCGAACAGGCGCGCGAAGAATTGCAGATTCTCCTCGACCGAGAGCGTCGGGTACAGGTTCCTGCCCAGCCCCTGCGGCATGTAGGCGATGCGCGGGCACACTTTATTGCGATGGGCCTTGCTGGCCATGTCGCCACCCAGCACCTCGACCGTGCCCTCCTGGATGATGCGCACACCCGCCAGCAATGAGAGCAGACTGGATTTGCCCACGCCGTCGGGGCCGATCAGGCCGACCATCCGTCCGGCGGGAATGTCCAGATCGATGCCATCCAGGGCGATGACGTCGCCGTAACGCAAGCGCACCTGACGGACGCTTGCAACGGTCGTGGGCTGCGCACTCGCACTGTGGCTCATACCTTACTCCGGCACGCGAACGGAGAGGTTTTGAGGCCACTCGGCATTGGCGTCGAGTTTGATCCAGGCCACGCCGGGCAACCCGGTCTTGACCTGATTGAGGTGCTCACGCAGCAACTCCTGCGAAATCTGCGCACGCACGCGAAACATCAGTTTCTGCCGTTCGCTGGCGGTTTCCACCGTTTTGGGGGTGAACTGCGCCGCGCTGGCGACGAAGGAAACGGTGGCTGGTATCACGTACTCCGGCGCGGCATCCAGAACGATGCGTACCTCGGAGCCGAGCCCGACACGCCCGGCCACGGTCTCGGGCAAGAAGAAGGTGAGGTATACGTCCGACAGGTCGATCAGGTTCAAGACACGTCCGCCCGAACCCAGCACCTCGCCGGGTTGCGCCACGCGCACCTGCACCCGACCGTCACGCGGCGAGCGCAGTTCGCTGTCGCGGATATCGGCTTCGATGCGATTGATACTGGCCGTGGCAGCGGACACGCTGGACCTTGCGCCGACCAACTGCGCTTTGGCGGCCTCGACCGCGGCGCGGGCAGCGGCGGTCTGTGCTTTGCTGGCCGCGAGCGTCGCCTGTGCGCCCCGCACGCGCGCCCGGTCATCGTCCAATTCTTGTATCGAGGCGGCGCCTTCTTGGGACAATGTCTGCGAACGTTTCAGCCGCCGTTGCGCGGCATCGAGCTCCGACTCGCGCTGACCGACGAGTGCCTGCGCCGCAACCACGTCGGCTTCACGCAGCGCCACCTGGGCCTGTGCTGCGGTCACAGAATGCTCGGCCTGTTCACGCATGGCGAAGGCTTCGTCGCGCTGCGCCTCAAGCGTTTCCAGTTGCATCCTGGCCAGTGGCTGGCCCGCTGCGACGAAATCGCCTTCACGTACGAGGATGTCTTCGATACGTCCGGGAAGCTTGGTGGCGATGTCGATCTCGGTGGCTTCGATGCGGCCATTGCCGTTGACGAATCCTTCGCCGGGGCCGGTGTCGGCAAATTTCGTCCAGCCCCACCAGGCCAGCGCGATAACAACCGCTGCAGCGGCAGCGACCAGGAGTTTTTTCTTGAGAGAGGGTGAGACAGTCATAGGTTCGGCGTGCCTTAACGGGTTAATGGCGTGGGAGCGGGCGTCGAGGTTGCACCCTGGGTTTCGTCGGTTGCAGCGAGGGTGCCGCCGCCGAGCGCGGCATACAGCGCCACCTGGCTGGACAGCAGCGCACGGCGCGCCTGTACCAGCTGTTGTCCGGCATCCAGCAGATCGCGTTGGGCGTCCAGCACCTCCAGGAAAGCGGCCGAACCGTTGTCGTAGCGCAACTGGGCCAGCCGGGCGCGTTCGCTTTGTGCTTCCAGATTGGCCCGCTGGATCGTCAATTGCTCAGCCAGCCAGTACTTGGCGCTCAGTGCATCAGCCACCTCGCGGAAGGCCGTTTGAATGGTTTTCTCGTATCCGGCGACGGCGATGTCGCGGCGCACCTCGCTCAGTTCCAAGTTTGCGCGCCGCCGCCCGCCATCGAAGATGGGCAGCGACAAGGTAGGCATGAAGGTCCAGGCGCGGCTGCCGGAATCGAACAGGCCGTCAAGATCGGAACTGGCCGTGCCGAAGCTGCCGGTCAGCGCAATGCGCGGCAAGAACGCCGCACGGGCCGCGCCGATGTTGGCATCGCCGGCACGCAATTGGTGTTCGGCGGAAATGATGTCCGGGCGACTGACCAGCAGCTCCGAGGGCAGGCCGGCCCGGAGTTCGGCCAGCACCGTTGTTTCATCGAAGGGTGCCTTGGTGGGCAGCGGGCCAGGATCGGCACCTACCAGCAGTGCCAGCGCGTGCAGTTGCGTGGCGCGTGCTTGCTCAAGCTGGGTTAGCAGCGCCTGAGCCTGGTTCAGCAAAGTTTGGACTTGAGTGAGGTCCAGCTTCGAGGTCGAGCCGACTTCAACGCGGCGCCGGAAAATGCGATAGGACTCCTCGCGGGTCGCGACGGTTTGACGGGCGATAGCCACGCGTTCGTCTATCTCGCGCAAGCCAAGATAACCGTCGGCCACCTGGGCGATTAGCGCCAGGTGGACGGCCTGGCGGGCCGCGTCGGAAGCCAGCCAGCTTTGCAGGGCGGCGTCTTCCAGGTTGCGGACCCGGCCCCACAGATCCAGCTCCCAGGTGCTCAAACCCACCTCGGCCCGATATTCGCCGCCCACCTGCGACCGGCCCGACATGTTCAGATCGCCAGGGACGCGGGCGCGTCCACCCTGGGCACCCACGCCCACGGCAGGAAATCGATCCGAGCGCTGAATGCGGAATGCGGCGCTGGCTTCCTCGACACGCAGCGCGGCCAGGCGCAGATCGCGGTTGTTCTCCAGCGCGGTCTCGATGAGGCGTTGCAGCAAAGGGTCCGTGAAGTAGGCCTGCCAGGCAAGTTCTCCCGCGTGGGCGCCGTCGGTGCCTGATCCAAGATGCGCAGGCCAGGCTTCGGGCACGGGCAGCGGCGGGGTGTCTGGCGCCGGAGCGAGCGACATGCAGCCGGTCAAGACGACGGCGCTCAGGGCCAACGAGGCAGTGCGCAAGCTGAACGCAGGAAACAACAGGGAAGCTGGGGGCATGGTCACGTTCCGTACGGGTATCGGGCTGAAGAGGGTCTGGTTGCAGAGGAGGGGATAGCTGCCACCCACGCAATGCGGAGTTCGTGGCCGATGTCCGCAGGCCTTCTTTTCCTGCTTGCAAGTGCTGTCAAGTCCACTTCATCTCCTTGTTGATATGTGCATCCCCGTGTCCCCTGGCTGGTTGATTAGGTGCTCTTCCTGTGTCACATCCCGATGTGCCGGGTTCGTTCGCGCCTCTGAGTTGGCTTGCATCGTGAAATTTGAAAACAAACGACTGGACGGTTATTTTTAATTATACGTTACAATCCGGGAACCGCAATCAGCGGGCTCGTCGGTCATTGACGCAGATCAATTCGAGCTGCCGGCTTGGGTTCAAGGAAGGCCCTGATTTCTGGTAGAGCCGGTGACCGGCCCGTGGGAACACCCCTCAGATCTTTGAACAGAGCCTTTGAATGCTACCCAAGAAAGATGACGCGCCCGACAAGCGCCGCTACCTGTCCTCTGCCGCCAGAAAAGAAGAAATACTCGACGCGGCCTTGGTCGAATTCGCGGATCGGACGTACAACGCCGTGTCAATGGAGCGCCTGGCGGAATGCGCAGGCTTGTCCAAGGCTGGCATCTACGCCCACTTCAAAAGCAAGGAAGAAATTTTTCATGCCTTGCTCGAACGTACGACAAAGCAGATTTGCGATTTCCAGGGCTGGCTCCCGGATGAAGATCTGACGTTGCCAGAGCTGGTAGATGTCTACCTGGATCGCCTATACGCGACCTTTAGCTCCCCTGCCACGATGTCGATTTACCGGCTGCTTCTGGCCGAAAGCGCCAGAACACCAGAGCTGGTGCAGCGTTGGCACAACGAAGTTGCGCACGGACTGAAAGAGCGGACGCAGCTCATCATCCAACGCAACATAGAACGGGGCATCATTCGTCCGGGCGTCTTGACCGAGCACTTTTTCCCGCTGTCACTCGCTCCCGCACTGCTATGGCTGAGCTCGTCAATGCTATCCAGGGGCAACCCTTCCATAGCGCTGGTGCAGTTACAGGATGCGCATCGGCAACTGCTGCTTGAGCTTTTGGAGCCTCGATGAGCAAGGTGACGCAAAAAGTCAGGCACCTCCCCATGCGCCTGGTGATCGGCATTGCGGTGCTATTGCTGACTGCGTGGGGCGCCCTGGCCCTGTGGCACCAGATGCCGCAACATCCAGGGGCTCGCTGGATCGCCACTCTGGCGTGGTCTGCCTCGGGGCTGTCCGTCGCGGTGTCGCTGGCAGGCCTGCTTGAAAGACGGACACGCAGGATTGCCGGATTCGTGTTCGGGGCCGCAACGGCAGCCCTGCTCATGTGGTGGGGAGCGCTGCAGCCATCACACCAACGCGCATGGGCTGACGATGTCGCCCAGTTGCTGGAGGCCGGAATCGACGGCAGCCACGTTCACCTGAAAAATGTACGCAACTTCGAGTGGCGCAGCGAAACCGACTACACCCCGCAGTGGGAGAACCGCACATATGATCTGGACCGCTTGCGCAGTGCCGACCTGGTACTTTCCTACTGGATGGGGCCGTACATTGCGCACACACTGGTGTCGTTCGGCTTCGACGGTGGCGAGCGGGTAGTGTTCTCACTGGAAATACGCAAGGAGCGCCACGAGTCCTTCTCGGCGGTCGGCGGATTCTTCCGTCAGTTCGAGCAGATCCTGGTAGCCGCCGATGAGCGCGACATTGTGCGTACGCGCAGCAATGCGCGAGGCGAGGACGTTTATCTCTATCGGTTGCAGATGAGTCAGGCGAATGTCCGCGCGTTGTTTCTGGAGTATCTGCACGCGGCCAATGAACTGCGGCGCGCACCACGCTTTTACAACACACTGACCAGTAACTGCACGACCATCGTATTCGAGCTGGCTCGGCTCATTGCGCCCGCATTACCGATGGACTATCGCCTGCTGCTGTCCGGACACTTTGCGGAATATATCTATGACCTGCACGGATTGACGCCCGGCCATCGCTACGCAGAACTGCAGGCACTGGGACACATCAACGAACGCGCACTGGCCTCTGACGCATCAGGGGGCGACTTCTCGATGTCGATTCGACAAGGTGTGCCCGGCGTGCCGGCCGACGAGGTATCTCCATGAGGTTCCAGCAGTCTTGTCGCATGGCAGTGTGGCTCGTCATTGCCCCGCTGTTGCTGGGGGGCTGCTCGATCCTGCGTGAGTTCGGCCCAGTGGTTGAAGTTCATACACTGGATGCGGGCGAGGCCATCGAACTCAAGCGCGGCGATATCCTGACACGCGGCAAGCTCAGCGATGCGACGACCCAGACCATCAGGGTGGCGGCATTGGATGCGCAGGCTTGCGCAAAACCGATCTCAGCGGATTGCGTCGAGGCCCTGGCCGCCGTGACCGGCGTTGCCACGGATCGACGCCTGGCTGCACTGTCCGAACTGTGGCTGGCGCAGGCGCAGGCCATGAAGCCCGGGTCCGAGCAGCAAGCCGCCTGGCTTGAGACCATTCGCTATGCCTATGCCTACCTCTTCCTCGGCGACCATACCCCGGGAGAGCGAGCCTTCGAGGATCGCCAGACACAAGTACGGGATTGGTATAACTATGCGGTCGAACGTGCCGCCACCGGGATGTTTGAAGTTCGGCAACAAATGTCTACGCAGTTGCCAGCGCAGACCCGCTGGAACATTGCAGGCTGGGAGCTGCAGCTGGATATGCGCAGCGCGCGCTTGCCGGTGCCAGCCGAACTCCTGCCAGTCTCGTCCCTGTCTTTCCGCGGACTGCGCAGCCTCTACCGGCGCGACGGTTTCGGCGCCGAGCTGGTGGCAGTCATGCCGGACGAACCCCTGACTTCCGCCCCCACCCGGGATGGCCGTCCAGCGGCCAAACGCAACCAGCAGCCTCCACCCTGGAGCGAGATGCCTGCGCCGTCCATGACGGTTCTGCTGCACCCGGACGGAGACGACCTGGACAGCGTGCTGCATACCCGCACTGGTCGCTTGACGGTGCATGACCCCTATGTGGAGTCGGCCATCATGCTGCGAGGGCAGCGCGTACCGCTGGCGGCCAATTTCACGGCCGGCTATGGCGTATGGTTGGCTCGTGCCAAGTTCAACCGGCAGTCGCTGCGCAGCCTGCTTGGGCGCGAGGGTGGCATTGACCGCCCGCACGTCTACCTGATGCAGCCCTACGATCCGAACCGACGGATCATCGTCATGCTGCACGGATTGGCCAGCAGCCCGGAAGCCTGGGTGGAGCTCGCCAACGAAATCCTGGGCGATGAGGCGCTGCGCCAGCATTACCAGATCTGGCAGGTCTACTACCCGACCAATATGCCGATCGCATTGAACCACGCGATGATTCGCAGAGCGCTTGAAAATACGCTGGCGCATTTCGATTCTTCCGGACAGGCGCCGGCATCGTCCGACCTCGTGCTGGTGGGGCATAGCATGGGCGGCGTCATCGCACGGTTGATGGTGTCGTCAACCGATCAGTCGCTGGTGCAGTTGGCTGCGACTCACAGTCGGCTGACGCCGCAGCAGATCAAGCGCATAGATCCGATGTTGCGCTTCGAGCCCTTCCCGCATGTCAGTCGCGCGATCTTCATCGCAGCACCGCACCGAGGCACGACGGTCGCAGGTGGACGCCTGGGGCGCTGGATGGCGGGGTTCATTCGCTTCCCCGTTACGGTGCTTGAAGAACTCGCCCACACGCTGGTGCCCGATGCGGCTGCCAGCAGCCATGAAAGCCTGGGGCATATCCCCAATAGCGTCGACAATCTCGACGAAAACGATCCATTCGTGCGCACGGCTGCGGACTTTCCCATCTCTACCCAGGTGCGCTATCACTCGATCGTGGCCCAGGCCAATGCCGAAGTGGCCCTCGCTGATTCCGATGATGGTCTCGTGCCTTACCGCAGCGCTCATCTTCCCGGGGCGCAATCCGAGAAAATCATCATTTCAGGACACAGCGTGCAACAGAGCGCGGCGGCAGTGCTGGAAATCCAGCGCATTCTGAGAGAGGACATTGCTCTGCGGGAAGCGCATTTCATGCAGCCATAGACAACTGCCATCTGCTGTACGCAGCCGAGCTGATTTGAGCAAGCTTCTATCTTTCAGATGGGCGTAGTGCACTCCTCTGTAATGCGTAGGTCGTAGGTTCGATTCCTATTTCCGGCACCAGATTTAAGCTAACAAGCTGTAAGAAAGTATCGAAAAATCAAGGCTCTTCCCCATAAACGGGGGACGGGCACTCATCACACTCGGTTAATCACACCGTTCCAACCGCACAGGGCCAAGACCCGCATGCGGTAATTCTCAAAATTCCTAAAGCCAAACGCTCGGCGCGAAATCATTTCCATTTTCGTGTGGAACCCTTCGGTGATCCCGTTCGATTTGGAGAAACGCCACATCCCGACAATGGGCTCCAACCACGATGTTAACGTAGCGGCCAACGTCTTGGCCGGACTGTTGGCAAACTGCTCAATCAGAGCCAGGAACCGTGGCAACAGTTTCTGGGCCCGCTGCCGGTTCAGTGTCTTAAGCAGCAGAAAGCGCATCAGCCGCTGCTTGGCCCGATACAGCGCCTTGAGCACCGGGTATTGCTCGAGGTACTGGGCCAGGCGCTGGCGCTGCTCAGCGCTCAGATTCCAAGCATGCCGGCGCATCAAACTGAGCAGCCCCCGGTGCTTGCGGCCCTCGGGATCGTGCTGTTGCCACAGCTTCAGAAAGTGCTGGTTGACCAGCCGCACCACATGAAAGCGATCGGCCACGATCTTGGCGTTGGGGAAGTACTGGCGCACGATCTGGCGGTAGGTCTCGGACAGATCCATGACCACCACCTTGACCTGCTCGCGCCCGGGCAGGCGGCTTAAATAACGGCGCAAGCTGGGCTCGGAGCGCCCCAGCACCACATCAAACACCTTGTGGTTCTTCAGATCCACCAGCGTGGTGGCGTAACCCTTTTTACGGCTGAAAAAATGCTCGTCAATGCCCAGCACTTGCGGACAACTGCGGCCTGAGAGCTCCGAGACCCGTTGCTTTACAAAGGATTGGTACCAGCGCTCGACCGTGGCGCTGCCCAGGCCGTGCGTCACCGTCAACTGACGCTGACTGACCCCACCCTCGTGCGCTTCAAACACCTCCAGGCGATACGTCTCGGTCGAACGCAGCCGCGGGCGGATACCGGCAAAGCGGTGGCGAAAATACCGATTGCAATCGGTGCAGTGGTACTTGGGCACACTCAGGTGCAGCACCATCAACTGGTTGCCCTGGCGCGTGTGCTTGAGCGTGCGCGGGTGCGTCGCTTTAATGCGCACCGACGCCGCTTGGCAATGCAGGCACACCGGACGCTTGGCCGGCCTGGCCCAGACATGAATATCTCGGCGCCGCTCCACGCGTTCAATTGTTAACTCTTTTAGCCCTAAGATAAAATCTACTGGGGACATCGGCATTCGCTCCATTAAGCTCGTTCTTCGCAAAAACAAGTTTAATGAATGCTGATCGTCCCCCCTTTATGATGTAGAGCCAAAATCAAGGGGTTGGCCGGGTTCCCGTCCAGCCCCTTTTTTCATGCCCTCCCGGTCCGTCCCGGTGTTAGTGCCGACCCAAAACTGACCATCTGGGGGTGCGGACGAAAACTTGGACTACCAGGAGGTAGTTCATGTATTCCTACGAAGATCGAATTCGAGCGGTTGAGCTCTATATCAAGCTGGGCAGGCGCGTCAGGCCCACGATCCGCCAGCTGGGTTATCCAACAAAGAATTCTCTGAAGGGCTGGTACAACGAATACCAGCAGAAGCTCGACTTGCCAGCGGGCTATGCGGGCCGGAGACCCAAGTTCTCGAAGGAACAGAAGGCGGCAGCTATCGAGCATTACCTCGCTCACGACCGCTGCATTGCGGCCACCATGAGGGCACTGGGCTACCCCTGCAGAGGGACGCTAACCGCTTGGATTCGCGAGGCCCTTCCTGAAGCCAGAAGGCGTGTCGTCGGCAGTACGGTGCGACGAAGGTATTCCGGGGAGCTGATGCAAGCAGGAGTCATGGAACTCTGCACTCGCGAGGAAAGTGCCCAGGCTGTAGCCGACAAGTTCGGCGTGTGCCGGCCAACGCTGTACAACTGGAAGAACCAACTTCTGGGACGTGAAGCACCCGCATCCATGAAACGTACCAATCCATCTTCGCCTTCGCAGGAGCGCGATGAGCTCGAGCGCCAGGTTGAGTCCCTGCGCCGCGAAGTCAGGCAACTGCGCCTCGAGCAGGATCTTTTGAACAAGGCCAACGAACTGTTAAAAAAAGGCCTGGGCGTCGACCTGCAGCTCCTGTCCAACCGGGAGAAGACACTGCTGATTGACGCCCTCAGGGAGCACTATGGCCTGCCAGAGCTCCTTGCACAGTTGGATCTTGCGCGCAGTTCGTATTTCTATCACCGGGCCCGCGCAGCGGTGGGCGACAAGTACCTGAAGGTTCGGCAGTCCATCACCGACATCTTTGAGTCGAACCACCGCTGCTATGGCTATGCACGAGCGCCTTCGCATCATTGATGATGAGCTTGCGTAAAGCGATACCCTGGCGCAGCCACTCCATGAAATGCTCACCGGATGGCCGTGCGCTTAAGGGTGGCGGTGCAGCTATGGCCGTGGATACAGGCGACGTTGGCGAGGTCACAGCCATAGTCGGCATAGGAGCCTCGGAGCGTGCGGCAGATGTGTTGGCTGTATCGGCCTGCTCATTGTGAGAAACGTCGGGCGGATCGCCCATGCCTACCATAGCTAACATGTCTTCCATGGCATCGGGCATGGCCGGGGAAGCGGGCGGGGGAGCCTGGGCAGCGATGTCGCCGCTTTCCTCCCAACGCTTCGGCTCCTGACCCTCGGCGGCTGGCTTTGTCGCGATCGCGGCCGGGGGTACGAAAGCATCGGTATCTTTGGCTGCAGGCGCTACGTCGATTACCACGGTGCCAGCGAACGGTGTCGGCCGCTGGCCAGATTCCCAGATCAGCGCAGGAGCGATGCGCAGCAGCGTGAACGAGTGAGACCAGCCGCTGGGGCTGGTCACGGTCGCCCGCCAGACCGCCTTGTCGTCCGGTGTGGGCTGCAACATACCGTGGTCCTGCAGCACATTGAACACCGCCGTGTTGTTCGCCGGGATGCCATCGATGCCCTGGGATAGCAGGTGCGCACGCAGCTTGTCGGAGACCGTCTTGCTCACCAGCCACAGCGCGTCCTCGGTGAGCCAGCCATCGGAGGCCTCGGGCTGGTTCAGTTTCAACTCTTCCTTGAGCAGATAGCGCAGCCCGTCGAGTAGCTTGCGTTGCAGCGCATGCTTGGGTGCGGCCATGGCGCGCGCCGGATCGCCGCCCAGCTCCTGCGCTACCGAGGCACGGTCGGCTTGCACGACAAGCTCGCCCAGTATCCCGGCGTGCTCGTACTGGCCAGCCAGGACGTAGAGCAGCGGCGCCCATAGCGCCGGATAGCCACTGAGCCAGTCCAGGACTTGGCGGTCAAGCAGCTGGCGGTAGAGCAAGCCTGTCGCGGCACTGTGCAGGCGATACTCGCGATCGTCGCGGTAGCGGAAGCGGTACGGCTGGTGCAACGGGCCGTGCCAGGGATGCCAGGTGTTGCCGTCGGCCAGTTCGACGTGCAGATCGACCGCGATCTTGCCGATGTCGTGCAGCAGAGCGGCATAGGCGACGGCGGCCGTCCAGGCTTCGGCTTGCGCGGCCTGGTTCTCAGGGCTGGCGCCGATGGGCAGCAGATGGGACTGTCGCAGCTTGAGGCTATAGGCGACGATCTCCAGGCCGTGGTCCAGCATGCCGCCCGGGTAGGCATGGTGGTGGTTTTCGGAGGCGGGGAACTGCTGGACCAGCTCGGCGTAGCGCTCCAGCGGTGCGCGGTATAGGGTGGCGAACTGCCTGCGCGACAGCGACGTGCGCTGCCAGATGTGTTCCAGCAGTTTCTGCCGGCGCGGTGTTGCCAGCAGCGCTGCGGCGGCTTCTGGCCGCAGCAGCCCTTTCGGGAGATCGATGGCAGGTGCTGGCGACGGAGCGGGGGCGACAGAGACCCTTTTTCGCTGGAACAAGGAGAGCATGTAGGTGTCCTGTTGGCGGGCCGGCCGGGAGGCCTTTTCGCCTTTTCAGGTAGGGCCTTTCCCCTTGCGCCCCATTCCCTTGCCCTTTCGGCCCTTTGGCCTTTAACCATTTGGGTATAGGACGCCGGGCATCGATCGTCCATCGCCAATGCGGGGTGCGGGCGGTCGGATTGATGCATGAAGGCTCGCTATTCCCGGCCTACGATGGGCGATTCTTGGACGGGAGAACGCCATGAGGCATCACATTGACAAGGTAAGGAATATTCCTTACCATAGAGGCATCTCTATCAGGAGAACGGCCATGCCTGTCATTCATGAAGTTGCCACACTGACCTCCAAGGGCCAGATCACTCTGCCCAAGCCCATCCGGCAAGCGCTCGGTGTCGATGCCGGCGGCAAAGTCGCATTTGACCTGCGTGACGGCGAAGTCGTCGTGACCCGTGCCGACGCCGAGCACGAGGACCCCGCCATCGGTGCGTTTCTGAGCCTGCTGGCCCGCGACATCGAGGCTGGCCGGAACGTCCAAGGCCTGCCCGAGGATCTGGCTCGCGCCATGCTGAAGCACGCGGGGCACGGCGTGAAGCTGGACGAGGAAATCGACGGGGAAGTGGCGCTCTGATGCAACGGCATGGCTGGACGCTGCTATTCCATGACTGCGTGATCGAGCAGTTGCAGAAGTTGCATGCAGCCGCCCGGCGCGCGCAGGAGAACGATCCGAATGGCTTCGAGTCCAACGCCAACGTCAAGCTCTTCCGGGCCTTGAGTCAGTTGATGCTGGATGTGGTGCCGAGTGATCCGGCGCGCGACGAATACCGCCAGGGCAATACCTTGGGGCCGGCCCACCGCCACTGGCGACGGGCCAAGATCGGAAGGCGGTTCCGGCTGTTCTTCCGGTACGACTCCAAGGCGAAGATCATCGTTTACGCCTGGGTCAACGATGAGCAGACATTGCGGTCGTCGGGCAGCAAGTCAGACCCCTACGCCGTTTTTGAGAAGATGTTGGGGCGGGGAAATCCGCCGGACGACTGGAACGCATTGGTACTGGCAAGCAAGCAGGATTGGAGCAAACTGAAGTAGGCATCCCCCATGTAGCAGGAGACGACCATGAGCACGACAACACGCATCAGCACCGCAGAACGGCTTGGCCGCAGCGTCGGCCGCGGGTGGCGGGCCTATGCCCGCAGCGAACGGCGAGTGTCGAACTGGCTGGTTTCCAAGGGTGTGCCGGTGGCTGGTGCCACCGCGCTGCTGTGGTTGGTCAAGTTGGCCGTGCTCGGTGTGCTCCTGTACACCACTTTCTGGCTGGCTCTGCTGCTGGTGTTCGCAATAGCTGCCGCTTGGATGGCCCGCAATGCTGATCTGGATCACGAGTTACCCGAGCCGGAATGGAGAAACGGGCCTGCGGGATTTGGCCTGTACACCTATGACGGCTTTCGCGTTGATCCACATGTCGAGGATGATTAGCAGCACTCACTTTTTCGACACGGCGTTGAGCGCAATACCTCCTCCTTTACCCCCTGCAGCCTTGGCATCTCCCGTGGCTCCAGCGAGGCCTTGAAGGACGTTGCCGGCGCGAACGCCTGCCCAAGCCAAGGCCATGACCCAGAAGGTGGGCATTACGATGAACATTGTGCCCATGACGAAGTTCAGGAGCATGTCGCCGAACGCATTGTTCAACCCGACCAGTGGATCAAAGTTGTTGTGCGGCCGGTTCCAGCCCCAGCCCCACCCATAGAGCGCGTCGAGGATAGTGCTGTCGATCCAGCGTGCGAGCTGGAACCAAAAATCCACGAAGAACAGCGCGAATTGCACGACGCTGACGGTAACGACCGTCTTCAGGTCATAGGTGCCAATGACCAGCACGAGCGGGATGCAGATGACCAGCGCCATCTTGAGCAAGGCGAGCACCATGGGCAGCGCCTGGCGAACGACGTCCATGGCAGGGAACGCTGCGATTCCCCCGACTGCCATTCCTACGTCGCCGGCCGCGCGCGTGATGACGTTCGGCAAGGTCTTGTCGATCTGGCCACCGTAGTCCGTATAGACGCTCCCCTGGTTCAGTTTCTGCTGTCTCGGTGAAGCGATGGTGCGGATCACGGAGTCGTCCACCTCGGCGCGGCTCAGAAACCCGGCCCAGCCCGCCACCCGCGTGAGCAGATTTGGGTCCACTTGGCCCAACAGCCGCGCGCGCAAGCCATTGCTGCCGTCGGCCCACCATTGCCTGCAGGTCGGATAGCCACCGCCGCTGGACACTTGGGCCAGCCCAGCATCACGGTCACTGTCGTAAGGCCAGTCATCGCGTGGCGTGCTCGACCGATAGTTGTCGTAGTAGCCGGCCGTGTCCGTGAAAAAGCGGGAGCCAATCCAGGTCACGTCGTGCATCTGCGCCTCATCGAGGTTCGGGCGCTGCATGAACAGCTTGGCGCGGGCCGGCCCGTAGCAGTCGTGCGTGAAATCCGCGACCTCCTGAGCCAAAACCGGGTCGTCGATGCGCGTGGCGTCGATCTCCATCCGCATCTGCCGCAAATCAGTGCCGCAAGGGATCGCCGCCACGGAAGCTCCCGTGACCGCACGCGAGAGCGCGTGCATGAAGGCCCACCACACCGGCAGCTTGGCGCTCTGGTTGTTGAGCGTCGAGAAGGACTGCGACCAGCCCGTGCCGGTAGGCTGCGGCACGCTGACCTGGCACTGCGCCGAGCGCGAGCTGTCGTACTGGATGGTGTTGAGGTCCACGTCGATGAACGGAATGCCAGCGAACATCACCACCACGATGGCGACGAACACCCGGTTCTCAATGCGCGCAGCCGACAGCACGCCCTTGTTGCCCTCGTCCGCGCCTTCCGCGCGTGCCTTGAGCCATTCCTGCACGATGATCGCCACGAAAGGCAACGCGAATACCCCGCTGGACACCAGCACGGCCCAGATTCCGTTATGGACGATCCAGGAGACTAGGGTGAGGTAGTACTCCAGGTAGTCGGTCGTAAAAAGCGTCATTGCCTGAATCTCCCCTCAGCCCTGCATCAGCAGGCTGGCTTCCAGCGCTACGATTGCGATGACGCCAGCGATCTCGCTGCGCACCAGGCGGCGCCGTGCCTGCCCATCCGCGCCGTTCTGGGCCTCGCGCGCCAGCAACCGGCGGCGCATCCAGACCCATCCATAGGCTGTCGCGCCGTACAGGCACAGCCGCCACACCAGGAAGTAGCCCGCAGTGGCGGCCAGCCACTGCTCCCAGCCGTCAACGCTGCCGACCAGGTAGATGCCGACGACGTTGGCCCCCACGGCAGCCGCGATGATCACCACCGTCCATAGCAGCGCCTTCACCGCGTGCCGGCTGAACAGCCGGCCCAGCCAGTTCGCGCGCGGACTCATGGCCGGCCTCCCGGGTTGCCCTTCTGCAACTGGTCGAGGCGGTCGGGCACCGGGTCCCCCTCATAGACGCCGCGCGAACCCGCCGCGCGCGTACCGTGGCGCTGGATGATGGCCATCGGCGAGTTGTTGGCCAGCTCGCGGCGCAGCTCCAGCTCGGTCTTGAGGTTGCGGATCTCGCGGTCGAGCGTGTCGCTCTCGTGGTTCACCGCCTCGACCGCCAACTGGTTGGCCGCCACGTTGGGTTCCTTCTTGCCCGTCAGCAGGGTCCGCTGGAGCAGCAATGCTTTCTCCAGCACCGACGAGAGCGCGACCTCGGACGCTAGGCGTCGCGCGAGCAGGTCCTGGTCCGGCTCGTCGCGCAGTGCCTCGATCACGCCGCGCGTGATCGGCAGCGACGTGCTGCCGGCCTCGCGCAGGTTCTCGAAGGTCGTGTTGCGCGTCCCCGAGATCAGCTCCTGCAAGGTTTCCAGCTTCACCTCGTATTCTTCCTGGATCAGCGGCGTCAGTCCGACGCCGGGCACCGTCTCGGTCTTGGTGCAGGCATCGCAGGTGCGCTGCTCCTGCTCCCCGAGGACCCGTGTGGCCCATTCGATCGCCTGCTGCGGCGAGGTCCAGGTCTGGCACGACAGGCTCACGCAACTGGCTGATGCGATGGATGACGTGTCGGTCACGCCACGGCCGTTGACCAGGTTGTAGCCCGCGCGAGTGACATCGCCGACCACCCGAATAGCCGGCTGGCCTGCGCCACCGGCATTGCTGCCGCCCACCCAGGGCACGCCATCATTGCCCCGGCGCGTCTCGGCCTGCTCGATGGCCGACACGGCGTCCGTGCTCGACACCGCATCGCGCAGCGCCATGCCTTCGGCCATCTGGCTCCAGCCAAGCTGGCCGCCCGCCATCTCGGCCATCTTCTCGGCCATGGCGCGGCACGTCAGCTTGGAACGGTCGAAATCCAGCCGCGCTTGCAGCACGCCATTCGTGAGCAAGTTGTACAAACCGGGATCGGCGCGTTGGATGATCAGCGCCGGCAGGGATGCCACGGCACTCGTGGCGCTCTGGATCACGTTACCCATGATCTGCTGGAAACCATTCGTGATGCCATTGAGCTGATTGCGCAGGGTGGTCTGAAGGCTCATGTCACCGCAGATCAGGTTGCTGTTCCACCCCACGCCGACCCCGATCGAACGCATGCCGGCGGCGCGGCCCATGGACACTGCGCTGCCGCCGCCGATCGAGTACATGACGTCATCGCCGACGACGGGGCCGCTGTTCTGGTATCCGGCCTGTGCCCATGCCAGGCCGCAGCCCAGGGCGAGCGCGCCGGCCAGTGCCGTCGGACGCAGCAGGCGGTACGCCCTGGTGGAGAGATTCGTCGGTTCAGGACGCTTCATCGTGGCACCTCAGAGGAAATCAACGCTGCCAAGAAACACCTGCCCACGGCGTTCACAGCACGCATAGGGCCGCCACAGCGCCCACGCGTAATCGCCTTGCTGGGCCTGTGTCAGGGAGCCGTTGCGCGGGAAGACCGAGCACGACGATGACAGGACGGGTGTGAGTTCCTGCCACTTGCCCGTCGAGGCGTCGCCTTCGACCAGCTCGCCAGCCGGCCAGTAGCCATCACGGGCGTTGGCGAGCAGCGGCTGGTACACGTGCAACTGCCCGCGGCGAGTGACGACATCGCCCGCACGCTGGGCCACCACGGCACCAGCCTTGTGGTCGTCTGTCTGATGCAGGAAGCCGCCGCGCGGATACACGTTGCCCCAGAGGTTCAACGTCGAGCGCACGCCGATCTCGCGCGTTCCGGGGATCAGTGCCTCCGGGTAGGCCATCTCGGGCACGTTGTAGCGCCAGGCCAGCGTGTCCAAGGTGCTGAGCAGATACGGCATGAACGCCGTGCCCGCGCCCTCGCAGAAGTAGCCCGATGAGGAGACGAACTGGTTGAATACCTCGACGCCGGGATGCCCGATGACATCCGCGTTCTTGAATTTGGCGAGGTTGTTCTCGTGGTCTTCGTTGGTGGTGCCGTCACCACCGGCCTGAGCTGAAGGATTGGGCGTGCTCATCGCCCGAACCTCGGCCCAGGGGTTTTCTCCGGTATTGCTGTAGCTGGAGACGACCGCATCCGGGATGTAGTGGCGCACTTTGACCGACGTGCGCACCGTGCAGCCGGTCCAGGTGCAGTACAGCCAGTAGCAGATCCCGACGACGCGGTATTCGAGGCAGTCTGGCGATGCCACCGAGCCGACGATGGTTGCGGTGTTGAGCGCATAGCTGCCCGTGGCGCTGAGCAGCAGCACGGATGCCACGCCAGCACGCAAGCGGCGCATCAGGTCGAATGGGCGGGTCACGGCTGGGCCCTCCGGTGCTGCTCGATGCGCGCGACAGCGCGGGCCACATCGGGTTCGCCATAGACGACGTAGCGTTGATCCACCACGACGGCCGGGATGCTGGTGATGCCCAGGCTCCATGCGTCGGCAACGCCCTGGTAGGCGGAAGCGATGCGGCGTTGGAGGTCGGTGCCGCCGCTGTTCAGCCGACGCTTGACGAGGGCGGTCGCCTGTTCGGGTTCGGCGGGCAGTTCCGCAGAAAGCTCCGCTTCAATCCGGTACGCTTCGTCCAGCTCGATCAGCCGCTCGCCGCCCATGGTCTTGACCGGATGGCGGCTGTCGGTGATGACCAGCACATCGGCAGCGAATGTGGCCGGACTGAAGACACCCAAGGACACCGGCAGTACAACGGCCAGGCCAAGGGCTCGCCAGCTTGGAGCGGACCTGGGAAAAGATGCTGGCATGACGCGTGCCCCGGAAGTTGATCAGGGCCATAGTCAAACGCCGAACCCGGTCCGGCCCCCACAAACAATGCGCATCGCGGACACCCCGCATACCTGCTTGCTTCTCGGCAAGGAAGAAGCGGAGGCCGAAGCCCCCGCTGTGATCAATGAAGCGATGTGCTACAGCAGGCCGTGCTCCGCGAAGGAGTACGGAATTCCCTGGCCGACGATGATGTGATCCAGTACCCGAACATCGATCAGCGCCAGCGCGGCCTGCAGTTGCTGGGTCAGCGCGCGGTCGGCGCTCGACGGCTCAGTGGCTCCCGAGGGATGCTGGTGCGAAAGAATGACCGCGGCGGCATTCAGCTCCAAAGCACGCTGCACGATGACACGCGCGTGCACCGTGGCCGAATTGATCGTGCCTCTGAACATCGGCTCGTAGGCCAGCACCTGGTGCAGGCTGTCCATGAACACAACGACGAATACTTCGTTGGGCTCGGCGACCAGTTTCAGACGCAGGTAGTCCCGCACGGCTGCTGGCCGGTCGAGCCGGGGGCCGGCTTTGAAAACCCGCTGTTCCAGCAGCGCGATGGCTTGCTGGATGATCCAGTCTTCGTGCTGGGCTGCGACGACGGAAAGCGACTCCACGCAGGAGTCATTGACGACGAAAGACATGACGAACCTCCGGGTGATGAGATCGGAGGCGCATGCCCAGGGAGGGCAAGCCCTCCTGGGGATGGGAACAACGGAACATGATGCATCCACCACCGCGGGTGCGGTGATCGTTCGCGGCCAGGATGCGAGGCGAACGGGTAGCGATCAGCGCAGAGGACTGCGCCGTAGCCTCAAGGACCGCAGGCTACCTGGGCATGTCGCCGACAACGTCGGCAGGCATTTCGGTGGTCGGTGCGGCGGCCGAGTCGTCAGCCGACAGCATGTCCATGGCCGAAAGCAAGGAGTCGCCCTCGATCGGCCCTTGCAGTAGGATTGCCTGACCGGTCTGGCGATCATGCAGCCGGATAGATGGCGTGGCGGTCACGCCGCCCTTCGTGGCTTCCTCGGCCTGGGCGCGGATCACCGCATCCGGCCGCTTGCTTGCCAGACAGTGCTCGATGGCGGGCGTAAGGTCTGGATAGCTCAGGCCGTCGGGCAAGCCCTGGCCGTCGCTGCGTGTATGGGCATAGACCCATTCGATGGCCCGCCAGAAGGCAGCTTGCCCGCCGACCTCAGCGGCGCATTCGGCCAGGCGTGCTTCGGCGGACGCGGCCGGCTCATGCGCGGCCAGCGGCTGGTGATGCCATTGCAAGGCAACGTCGGTATTGGCTCCCACCCACTGCTTGAGCCTCGGAAAATAATCCCGGCAGAACGGGCATTCCAGGTCGGCATAGAGCGTCAGCGTAAAGCGGCCGTCCTGGTTGCCCATCTGCCACGGCGGCCCCGCCGCCTGCGCAGCGCTGTCCGGGGCGGACGACTGCGTTAAGGATTCGCCGGACGACTGGAACACGAGCCAGATCAGCAGTAGCGCGACCAGCGTAGCGGCCGAGACCCAGATCCAGCGCTTCCGCGAGCGATGGCGACGGAACGCCTGCACTTGCATCGGAATGAAGGGACGTTTCGGCTCCATGGCGTTCTCCGGCTATTGCGGCAGGTCCAGGGCCGGCGACTCGATGCCGCGTGCCTGGTCGATGTTCTCGGCCACCTTGAAGGCCGCCTCCAGTTCGGTGATGCCGTACTGCTGCATGAGCTGGTAGCGTTCGGCCTTCTCCTCGGGTTCGGTCTGCGCGAGTGCGAGGTAGAGGCTTGGCGGTACGGCCCGAAACAGCACCTCCATCGACTTCGACAGGATCACGCCTTCGGTGAATTTCCCTGCTTCCTTGCGTGCGGAAAGCATCAACGCCTTCTGCGCGGGCGAGAGTTCGCGAAAGCGCGCGATCTTCTCCACCTCGTCCGGCGGCATCGACAGGCAGATCCACCACTCGATCATGTTGAGCATGGGTTCTGCGGCACGGGGCAGATCGTCAATGTTCTGCGTCGCGAGCCAGAACCACGCGCCCAACTTGCGCCACATCTTCGTGATCTTCACGACGTAGGGCGCGAGCAACGGGTTCTTGGTGATGATGTGGCCTTCGTCGGTCACATTGACGATCGGTCGGCCCAGATACTGGTCGCGCTCGGCGATGTTGTTCACCGTGCTGATCAGGCTGATGTACGCGATGGAGAGCTGCGCGTTGTAGCCCTCGCGAGCATAGGTCGCGAGATCCACCAGAGTGATGTCGGCCTCGGGCCAAGGGGAACCGTCCCGATCGAACATCTCGCCATCCGTGCCCTGGCAGAACATGTCCATTGCGTCCGCCATCTCCAGCAGCCGCACGCGCCGCATCTCTGGCAGCGTGCTGTCGTTGCCCCGCGCGCGCAACGCATCACGCACATCACGCGTGAGCACCGTGCGCCTCTTGGCCACGCAGCGCTCGGCAGCATCCAGAATGCACTGGCGGATCAGCGAGCGGTCGGCCCGCGTCATGCGGGCTTCTTCCTTGTCTTCCCCACCTGTGATCATCAACCGCGCGGTGATCTCCAACTCGCCCAGTACGTCGCGTTGCTCGTCCGGCTCCATGGCCGAGGCATCGGGTGGCAGCTCTTCGTCCAGCGCATCGGCATCGAGCGTTTGCACGTCGCTGGGTGTCTCGATCAGCCGGCGCGCATCGGCAAACGGCGCCAGGGTCACGCCCGAGCCAGGGGCCAGCTTCACGCGGTTGACCGTCAGACCCAAACGCCTGGCAAATTCGCTGAACAAACCGAAGCTGTTGCCAGCCTCCACGATGAAGAGCCGCGGCCGGTAGATGGCCGTGACCTGGTTCAGCAGGTTGTTGAGCGTGGCGCTTTTGCCCGAGCCGGTTGGGCCGAACAGGAACAGATGGGCATTCATCTGTCGGTCCAGGCGGTTGAGCGGGTCGAAAGTGATCGGGCCGCCGCCGCGGTTGAACATCGTGATGCCGGGGTGCCCGGTGCCCTGAGCACGGCCCCATACCGGCGACAGATTCGCCGCGTGCTGGGCGAACATGAGTTGCGTGTACCACTTGCGCCGGTCTTGGCTGGGGTTGTAGCAGCACGGCAGCCAGCGCAGGTAGCTGTTGAGCGGCGCCACCTCGTCGTCCTCGCGCACCGGCTGCAAGCCGGCGTTGAGCATCACGTTCGCCAGATCCAGCCCGCGACGGTTCAGCTCGGCTTCGTCACGCCCGCGCAGGTAGAACGCCAGCGTGCCCCGGTAGAGCTTGTGCGCGCTGCCGATGAGCGAACGGGCCTCGTGCACATCCTTGAGCGTCTGCTCGGATGCCAGGGTTTCGCCCACGGCCTTCTTCGCCAGGTGATTCAAATCCGATTCGAGGACATCCTGCGGTGTGGCGACCATCGTCAGGCACATCAAGGTGTCTTCGGGCATCTGGTCGAACAGCGTGTTGATCGCATCGCCCTTGCGGGTCTCTCCGGTCAGATGCCCGGCGCCGGGTGGCATCCGTAGCCGGTCGGTGATCAGCACGCGGTGCGGCATGCCGTCGAAGGTCCAGGTACCGCGCGCTACGTCGGAGCGCGGTTGCCCAAAGAACAACCGTTGGCTGAAATCCCGTCCGCTCGCCAGTTCGATCTCGCCGTCTTCGGTCTCATCGGGATAGCGTGCCAACGCATAGAAGCGCTCGCGGTCCTCGACCGCAGGCCCGAGCAACGCGGGATTGGGGTTGAACCACCGCAGCAGCCAGTCGTGAACGTCGGTTGCGACCATACGCCGGGCCTGAATACCGGCGTTGGCCAAGCCACCACACAGGCGATCGCAGACGATATTGAGCATCTGCTCCGGCGTCTGGCCACGGCGGCTCGCCTGTCCGCTGGAACGCCGATAGACCACCATCCGTACACGCCGGCTTTGGCCGCGCCAGCGCAGGCGCGTGACCACGGTGTCCTCGAACAGGCCACCCGGCTTGGCCACCGCGCGCAGGTGATGACCGAAAAAGCGCAGGTAGAACTCGGTGAAAGCTGTATCGCGTGCGCGCGGCTGCACGTAGTCGCGCAGGGTCTGCATGTACTGGTCGAAGCTGGCCTCGTCCTGGGCGTAGAGCTGGAGTACCCAGGGGTGCTCGTCCAATTCATCGAAGCTGTCTTGCAGCGCATTCTCCAGGGCATCCCGGGCATGTGCGAGCCAGCCGGGTTCCCGGCCCTCGGTGCCCAGCGGCACCAACTCGTAGAAGGCCGCGACCGATTGCCCGTCCTCCAGCAGCATGGCCTTCGACTCGGGCAGGAACTCCACCCAAGGCAGCAGTTCCACGAACGAAGGCGCGACGTCGTACAGCGCCTGCTCGTCGGCCACCGTTGCCGACCTGCGCCCGCGGACCGCCGAGCCGGGTTCGGGAATACCGGCCTGGCGCAAGGCCTCAACATGGCGCTTCCAGCCGTCCGGTTGCTCTTCATCGCCAGCACTGGATGCGGCCAGCTTCGGCCAAGAGAGTTTCCAGCGCATCAATAATCCTCCACGCGCTCGCCCGGCATGGCGTACTGGGTACGCTGGTACAGGGGGAAAACGGTCGTGTAGCCCGGCACAGGTATGGGGTCGGTGCCCGCCAGGTGGGGGAACACATACATCACAAGGTCGGGATTCGGCAGGCGCTGAAATTGGCGATAGACTTCGTTGCGCGCCGTGCGCGTGTAGCGCATCTGCTCAGAAGGTGCGGCCTGCACGTCCGCTTCGGTCAGCGGCCGACGCAGGCTTTGACGCGCATCGAGCAATTGCCTGCGCGCTACCTGGCCAGCACCGCCGCCACCGTCGCCGGCTTCCTGCTGCCAAATGTCCATCATCGTGCTGCTACCGTGGGGCAGCAGCTTTTCCTTGCTGGTGGCGCAGCCGCCGAGCACCGCAACGGCAACGGCCAGCGCAAGGCCACGGGTCAAGTCAGTCAAGTTCGAGAGCATGGCTTTCTCCTGCGCGGTGATCGACCTTGCGACCCTCGGGGTCGAAGTCGATGGCAAGGGGTTTTTCGAGGTGGACAGCGACTTTCGCGCCGGGCTGCACATAGACGGCGGCGAAGGCCTGCCCGTAGAGCTTGTTGACCCAGTTCGACATTTCCTGGACGCCACCGGCGAGAATCCGGCCCACGGCCTCCTGACCACTGATGCCCACAGTGCCGATGGAGCCGTCCGAGCCGACGTAGGACATCTGGCCGCTGTCGCTTTCGATGAGCGAGGCCACGCCGGCACCGGCCGCGGTGATCAGGGCCTGCGAACCGAGGTACTGCTGGGCGTTGCTGCGCCGCTCCCCACTGACGCAGGGAATGCCATAGGGATCGCTGATCCAGCCCAGGCCATCGCGTTGCTGGTTGTTCTGCTGGTTGCCCTCGCGGTCCTCGGGAATGGTGCGGATGGTTCCGTCATGAAAGACGAACGTAATGCTGCGCACCTGGCCGCGCACGCACGAGAGCGTCCAGTCGCCCGAGGCTGTGCCGCTGAACACGGCGCCCGCCACGTCGGGAATATCGATGCCGTTGGCCGTGAGGTTGTCGGGGCCCACCAGGACTTTGAAGGGGTACGGGTCGTTCACGGTGCCGTCGATCGGCACACGGCCGATTAGCGCGGTCATCGCCACCGATCCCATGAGGGTGGAGTTTGTCGGAACCGTATAAACAGCCTTGGCGGTCTTGACGCCGGCGGCGCGTGCGCCCGCGTTCGCCACGGTTTCCGCCGTGGTTTCCAGCGTGCGCTGCGCCGGTCCAAAGCTCGTCGGAAAGCTCATGGCGCCACTGGACGAGCCGCGCGCCTCAGCCTTCTTCGCGTCGTCCGGTTCCACCCAGCGCACGCCGCCTTCCATCCCGGCCTCGTCGCCGTCGCGCAGTCCCAGGCCCACCGGCAGGTCGGCATGGCCGCCGCCACGACCGCCGATCGCCTCCAGGCGTCGCTGCAAGTCCGCGAGCAAGCCTTCGGTTTGCTGGCGCTCGCTCGCGGCTTGCTGCTGGTCGCGCCGCAGGTTGGAACGCTCGGCTTCGAGCGCGGCGTTGATGCGCTGATCGATCGAGTTCTCGCGCTGGCGCAGGCGTTGGTTTTCCTCGCGCTGAGACTTGTTGTCGGACAGCGCGGTCTGAAGCTCGGTGCGCAGTTGCTTGACCTGCGCGACCAGCGTGGCGACGGTATCGCGCGGGGTATCGCCCTCGATGCCCAGCGCCTTCATCTCTTCGGGCGTGAGCTGGCTCCCCGCGTCGGCTTGGGAAAGTGTCGAAGGTCCGCCGCCCGAGAACAGACGGACGCCGATGAACAGCACCAGGAGGGCCACTGGGATCATCAGCCACTTCAGGAGTCCGTTACTGCGCATGACGGGCCTCCTTGCCGTTCTCATCCGCATTCGGTTGCGGCAGATGCACGGCCGGGTCGAAGCGGTGAATGGCGGGCAGCAGCGATTGCGCAAGGCCCCGCCCGCGCGTTACCAGGTACACGGTGGTGGTGTCCTCCGGTGTGCCGCGCGGGCCCAACGCCTCATGCTGGAAAGTGGCGGTGAGGAAATCGCCTTGCAGCACGCGCGGGTCGAGCGTGATCCAGGCGGCACTGCTGTTCGTGAGACGCACGGCAGTGACCCACTGATCCTCCAAGCGCCAGGATGCGAGCGCGACGGCGCGCACCGACAACGTCGGCATCAGCGTGCCGAGGTCCAGGTTGCGGCGCAGGTTGACGCGCATCACGCCCGCAAGTGGCTCAACCGTGCGCAGCGGTGCGTACAGGTTCTGCGCGGCAAACCGCGTCAGCACGACCGCGACCGGCGTTTCGCGCCGGGCCGGCGGCGCGCCCGTCGAATCACCAGAGCGTGCCGACACTTTATCGGCGCCCGCTGGCTGACCGCCATAGCGCGCTGAAGCGGTATTGCCCTCGACGATGCGCACCGGCTCCAGCTCCGCTTCGCCGTCCTTGGGCGGCTCGGCCGCAATGTCCAGCAGGATCAATGCGCCCGTGTCGGCGTCTTGCAGTTGCAGCCGTGTGGGCTCGATTGGCTCGCTGGCGCGCAGGTACACCGCGCCGCCCGCGCTCTGCACCCGCAGGCGCTCGCCCACGGCGGCCGGCACGCCCACGCGCACGTTCCGGTCGATGAACACAATGCGCTCCTGGCCGACCTTCAGGGGAACGGCCAGCGGCATGCGCTCCCAGCGCAGGATCTCCACCGCCTGGGCCGCAGATGCCAAGGCCACGGCCAGCAGCCCCAGCAAGGCGAGGGAGTAATGCTGTAAGGAGTGCTTCATGGGGTTTCTCCTTGAGGCGCTTGCGAAGGCAACCTGCCAGATGTCGGGCGCGTCGGCTCCGGGACGTTGATGCGCTGGGGCGTGCCGTCGTAGCAATCGAGCGCCAGGCCGAACGGGTTGCGTGAGGGATCGACGTCCACCCGCGTGACTTTGATGGGGTAGCGCACCAGGGCGCGCTTGACCTGCTCAGCGCCGTAATACTCGTCGGCGCTGATGTCTAGCGTCACCACCCAGTCGCGGTCGGAGACGACGCGCACGCGGGCGGTGGGATCGTCGCCATAACCACGGCCCGGGATTTCATAGATGCCGCGCACGCGCTGGCGCAGCTCGCCGGTGCTGCGCCGGTAGTCGTAGTCGGCACGCAGAAAGGCGTGACAGGCTGGCGTGAGGTATGGCGAGAGCGCGTGCAGGTTGCGCGGGTAGTCTTCCTCGCCATTGGTCGGCCAGCGGTTGAGCTGCTGGAACACGTAGAACGTGAAGGCATAGACCGATTCGGGTGGCACTTCCCACCACTTGCGGGTGCTGCCGGAGCGCAGGTCAGGCGGGACGTGGATGGTCAGATCGCGCGGGGCACTCCACCAACCGCCACCCATGACCAGCGCGACGATGACCAGCGCGCCCGCGCCCAGGCGCAGCGTCTTAATGTGCGCCTGCAGGTGGGTGATCTCGTTCTTGAAACGGCTCATCGCGTCCCCCTTGCAACAGACCTTCGGGTGGTCCAGAAGCCGGAACGCGAGATCAGCACGTGGCCGCCCACCCAGCCGGCAGCCAACGGATGCTTCGTGGCGATGCGCCACTGCAACTGCCGGTACAGCCAGGTGTCGGGACGGCCGCGCTTGAGCCGACGTAGGATACCGCCGCCCACGAACACACCAAACGCCACGCCCAGCACGATGAATGTGGGCGCCAGCGCAATGGTGCGGGACACCCAGGACAGCGGCGCGCCGATCAGCAAGCCGGCGCCGCCAGACAAGCCGCAGCAGATCCACAGTTCGTCTGCGGTAAGGCCGCGCACCACAATGGGATGGCGGTTGAGCCGGTGTGGAAGGAACGTGACCGTCCCGTCCGCACGGACGTGCTGCTGCTCGGACATACCGACCTCGCTTACAGGATGCCGGTGGCTTCGGTGAGCAGCCAGATGCCGATCACGAGCAGCACGGCGCCAATGGCGACCGTGAGGCCGAACTGGCCCCAGGTCTTGCGGCCGGTGTGGATCTCCGCGTAGGTGCCGTAGGCGTGATAGCAGACACCGATGAACATCGACGCCACCACCAGGAGGGCCACGAGCATGATGATGTCGTAGCCGTAGTTGCGGATCGTCTCCATGATGCCGTTGCCCGTGCCGCGAGTCGGGTTCTCCAACTGCGGCAGACCCTGCGCGTACGACAGCGCAGGCAGCGCGGCTGCACCCAGGGCCACGGCGGCGCGCTGGGCAAAACGGGAAGTGAGGATGCGGTTATGCATGGTCAGGCCTTTCAGGTCAGGAGAGGAGGAAGAAAGTCAGGACGAGGTACATCGCGACGAAGCGGATGCAGACGCCGAGGAACTGGCGTTGGTTGAGGCGGCTCTCGGACCACCCCACGTAGGCCGTTCGGATGGCCCAGACGCCCCAGACGAGCAGGACCGCGAGCACGACACCGACCAGGACGGTCGCCATCGCGGAAGGCGCGATGCCGCTATTGGCTTGAAAAGCCGAGACCTGGGCGCCGTTCATGGCTTGCCCTCCGCAGTCGTAGCCGGCAGCGGCTCAGCCGGCCGCTCGGTGCGATAGTCGCCGGCCAGTTCGGAGGGGTCGCGCGGCTGGGCGCGCGACGGTGTGAGATGGGCCTGGATGCCAGCGCGCACGCGGGCCAGGTCGGCCAGCAGCCGCGGGTAGTCGAAGTGGTAGCGCTCGCCCGGAATGACGGCGGTGTGCGCGGCGCTGTCGGTCACGGTGCGCTCCAGCGCGTCGAGCTGGCGCAGCGCGCCGGCCAGTTCCTGGCGCTGTGCCGGGGACTCGGCCACCGCCATCGGGGACTGACCCATCAGGAGGGCCGTCACGAGAAAAGTGGGCACGCCGCGATGCGCGGCGCGCAGCCAGGTTGAAGCCACCATCGCGCCATTCCTGTGTGATCAGCAATGGCTCGATCGTGGAGATCAGGGCGACTTCAGGCCGCAAACAATAGGAACTCGCGGGCGACCGGATTGATGGTCTAGAGATACTTTTTGAAGCTGCCGGCGGTCAGGCTCACGGCCAAGCCCAGCAAGGCGGCACTCGGCAGGAGGATCAGCAGCGGATGCACCGAGATCGGCAGTGCCAGGTAGGTGATCCACGGCAGCACGGCCAGCGGCATCAGGCTGGCTTTCGCACGATGGTAGATGAAGCCCGATTCACGCCCGGCGCCAAATCGACGCACGTCACGCCGAACCAAGCCGTCGATCAGCCCGACGAATGCCGCCGTGAAGATCAAGGGCAGCGTGAGCGCCAGAACCAACAGCCGCACAAGAAAGGTCAACGTCGTGAACGCGGCGGCAATCAGGTAGCTCTCGGCCCAGACATAGACCTGGCTGATGAAGTACCGAAAGTTCCGCGTCTGTCCCTGGCTGGGCGTGCGGGCGCGCTCAGCGGTCTGACTCATGCGTTCCAGCAGCCCCGAGCGCACGAACACCCATTCGTAGCCGGTATCCACCAGCTCGTGCGCCGTGCGCCCCGGCTCCTGCACGACCACGCTGCGCGTGAAGTGATTGGACAGGTGCCCCAGTTCGTACTGCAACATCTGCTGAGAATGGCGCCAGCCCTGTTCCTTCCAGAACAGGTGCATGCCGACGCACTCCACCACGATGGAGAACAGCAGCGAGCCGATCAGCACCCCGAGCAGCCGGAACGGCAAGGTGATGGTGCCGACGATCAGACCTTGGCGCTGGTTCTGCTCCCGCTGCGCGGTCGAGGCGGCATCTTTCATGGCGAGGCCTCGTTTTCGGCGCTGTCGTCGGCGCCGGTGGCCGCCGCGGCAGACTCGACCGGCTTGGCCAGCTCGGCGTCATCGAGCAGATCGTCGGGCAAGGCCGCATCCTGTAAGGCTGGGGAACTGGTGAACTCCCACCATTGGGTGGCATCGGTGTAGCTCTGGCGCATGTAGCCCGCCAGTTGTTGCAGATCCTGCGGCATGGCCTCATCGGGGTCCGGCGCCGGCAGTGGCATCCTGATTTTCCAGAGTTGGCCGCCCTGCAGCAGCGCGAAGCACTGCCCCTTGGGCAGGCCGACGATGTGGGAGGGCTCGATCATTGGCACGCTGGACATGCTGATACGGTCCTGCGTGTTGCTGGTGAAATCCGTCGCGCCGCGGATGTCCGAACTGTCGGTCGCGCCGGAGACGATGGTGGTCGTATAGACCTCGACCTTCGGCAATTGCCGGGTCAGCAGTTCGGCGGTGGCCGTCTCCCGGACCCTGAGCATGAACAGGTTGTTGAAGTTGCCGATCACCTGGCCGGCTTTCGCGCGGTTGCCAATGCGGGCTTCAATGTCCGAGAGCGTCTGCGTGTACGCAGTAACTTGCAGGCCGGCGCCGCCACCCTTGTTGATGAGCGGTATGAACTCGTCGCCCATCAACTCATTGAATTCGTCCGCGTGCACGTTGATCGGCACGCGTGTGCCTGCCGATGCACCGGGTAAGCCATCATCGATCCCGTGCTTGTAGATGTGCCCTGCGACGGATACTAGATCCGAGAACATGGAATTGCCGACCGCTGCGGCGACTTCAGCGTCCGAGAGCGCATCCAGCCCCACATAGACGATGGCCCTCTTACGGATGATCTGCATCCAGTCGAAGATCGGGCGCGGGTCCGCCAGGTCGGAGTAGTTCGGGGCCAG
>NZ_QNRQ01000011.1 GCF_003315175.1 Eoetvoesiella caeni
CTGGCCCCGAACTACTCCGACCTGGCGGACCCGCGCCCGATCTTCGACTGGATGCAGATCATCCGTAAGAGGGCCATCGTCTATGTGGGGCTGGACGCGCTCTCCGACGCCGAGGTCGCTGCCGCGGTGGGTAACTCCATGTTCTCCGATCTGGTTTCGGTCGCAGGCCATATCTACAAGCACGGGATCGACGATGGCCTGCCAGACGCTTCGGCCGGAGCGCGCGTGCCGATCAACGTCCACGCCGACGAGTTCAATGAACTCATGGGTGCCGAATTCGTGCCGTTGATCAACAAGGGCGGCGGCGCCGGGCTGCAAGTCACCGCTTACACGCAGACCCTCTCGGACATCGAGGCCCGCATCGGCAACCGCGCGAAGGCCGGTCAGGTCATTGGCAACTTCAACAATCTGTTCATGCTGCGTGTACGCGAGACCGCGACCGCTGAACTGCTGACCCGGCAATTGCCGAAGGTCGAGGTCTATACGACCACCATCGTCAGCGGCGCGACCGACAGCTCGGACATTCGCGGGGCGACGGATTTCACGAGCAACACGCAGGACCGCATCAGCATGTCCAGCGTACCGATGATCGAGCCGTCGCATGTCGTCGGCCTGCCCAAAGGCCAGTGCTTCGCGCTGCTGCAGGGCGGTCAGCTTTGGAAAGTGCGCATGCCGCTGCCGGCGCCGGACCCGGACGAAGTGATGCCGGCAGACTTGCAGCAACTGGCCGGGTACATGCGCCAGAGCTACAGCGAAGCGACGCAGTGGTGGGAGTTCACCAGCTCCCCGGCCTTGCAGGACACGGGCCTGCCCGACGACCTGCTGGATGACGCCGCTCCGGCCGAACCTCCCGCGGTGGCCACCGCCACCGGCGATGGCACCGGCAACGAGGCCTCGCCATGAAGGACGCCGCCTCGACTGCGCAACGGGAGCAGAACCAGCGTCAGGGACTGATCGTCGGCACCATCACCTTGCCGTTCCGGCTGCTCGGGGTGCTGATCGGCTCGCTGCTGTTCTCGATCGTCGTGGAGTGCGTCGGCATGCACCTGTTCTGGAAGGACCAGGGCTGGCGGCACTCGCAGCAGATGTTGCAGTACGAACTGGGGCACCTGTCCAGCCACTTCACGCGCAGCGTGGTCGTGCAGGAGCCGGGGCGCACGGCGCACGAGCTGGTGGACACCGGCTACGAATGGGTGTTCGTGCGTTCCGGGCTGCTGGAGCGCATGGGCCAGACCGCCGAACGCGCCCGCACGCCCAGCCATGGACAGACGCGCAACTTCCGCTACTACATCAGCCAAGTCTATGTCTGGACTGAAAGCTACCTGATCGCCGCTGCCTTCACCACGCTCACGTTCCTGGTGCGCCTGCTGGTGCTGGTGCTCACGTTGCCGCTGATCTTCACCGCGGCGTTCGTCGGCCTGATCGACGGTCTTGTGCGGCGAGACGTGCGCAGGTTCGGCGCAGGCCGGGAATCCGGCTTCATCTACCACCGCGCAAAGGCGAGCCTGATGCCGCTGGCCGTGCTGCCGTGGGTCACGTATCTGGCCCTGCCGATCTCGGTGCATCCACTGCTGATCCTGCTGCCCAGCGCCGCCTTGCTGGGACTGGCCGTGAGCCTGACCGCAGGCAGCTTCAAGAAGTACCTCTAGGCATTCAGCGTCTCTGCAAGACATCCAGCGCGGCATCCAGGGCTGCGACCGCTTCAACAACGACCCGAACGGTGGTTCGGTCGAATTCATGATCACGCTGCGAATCGTGCACGCCGCTGTTGAGGTAACCCCACTCGATGCTTGTGCCGCTGACGTTGAGCAAGGCAACGAGGGCTGCAACCGCCTGCGGCGCGCCGGGGTGCTGCGCCGCGATCCGATCAACCGCTGATCGCAACTTGGCGCACTTGTTGTTCAGCTCCCAGGGTGAACGAGGACCACCCAGCTTGATCTCGATTCGACCATCGGCGCGACGTCCCAGCCATGTCCAGAGACGGTCCGTCAGGCTCTCCAACGCAGGCCGGGCCTGCCGCAGCGCCTCGCGCTTCTCATCGGCCGCCAACGCCTGCTGCGCCAGCAGGACATAATTCTTCGTGGGCGGATCACCGTCGACGCGAAGCTCGTGCTCCCCTTGGTGAGGAAGGAACTTGTAGCGCTTGATGGCGCCAGCGCGCCGGGCGCCCAGCTCCTGCTGGATGCGATGCAGGAATTCCTCGGCGTGCGAGGTGAGGATGACCTGCTTACCGTCGAGCAGGCCATCCTCGAAGAAGGTGCGCCAAATGCCGTCGCGGTGGTCATCGTCGATCGCATTGACGACGTCATCAAAGATGACGACGGGACAACCCTGCGCGATATTTTTGGCGAGCAGTATCGCTAGGCCGAGGCACTTGATGTGCCCCTCGCTGAACACGATCAGCGCGTCGTAACGGACACCCGGCTCCCCAGCGAACTCCACCTCGATCTTGCCGTTCTCGGCCACTGGCAGCCACAGCGCGTGCAGCAGATCGCCGGGCGGATCGGCCCGGTTGAATGCGTTGTAGAGCTGGCGCGCTTGTTCTCCCAGCCCTTGGAGCAGCACACCTGGAAGTGCGGCAAGGTAGGCCTGAATCTCGGGCAAAAAGCCGTCGTAGGCAATCTTGACCCGCTGGTGGTGCGCCACCACCGCCACTTCCGCAGCAACGGCCTCGATCAGTTCGCGGTTCGCCTCGTCGAACTGGGCGACGGTCTGGCGGGCAGTGGCCAGATCCTGATCGGCCGCCCCCCGCATGGTGCGCAGTCGTTCGACCTCCAACTGGTGCTGCTGTAGGCCATCTCGCTCCTGTGCCAATGCGCCGCGCTGGGCATGCACTTCCCGCGCCTGCGCGTCGACCCCTTCAATGATCTCGGCGATCCGCAGCAGAGCGTTCCAGGCACGCCGATCTCCATCGACCCAGGCACCAAGCCAATTGCCGGCCGCAGTGGGAGGCAGCAGCGGCAGGCCAGCACCCTGTGATTCGGCCGGACAGGCAACGGCACCCGCCGTCACCACGCGGCGCATCTCCTCCCACAGAACTCGGACCGCCTCGCTCAACTGCGTGCGATGTCCGGTCTCCTGCTGTTGGAGGGCAGCCAGTTGAGCAAGCTGCTCCAGGCCCGCGCGTGCCTTCGCGAACGGATCCTGCGCCACAGCGGCCAGTGCAGTTCCACAGGCGGGGCAAGCCGTCGCCCCGTCCGCCAGCGCCAACACGGCCTCGTAGAGCTTCGCGTATGACACCTCGCCGGCGCGGGCGGCAAGCTGCCCGGAGGACGCCCGCCACAGTCCCTGGATCCGATAAGCCTCTGCCAGCAACGCCTGCAGACGGGCCTGCGTCACTTCATAAATGGCAGGCGGGTTGGCGTCCAGTTGTGCCTGGACGTACGGCAGCCGCCCTTGTTGCTGCGGTGTGCCGAGCAGCCAGTCGACGCAGGCCTGGTAGGTCGCGCCAGGCCACATGCGATGCGCCAAGGCCTGCTCCAGTGCCTCGACCGCAGCAATCTTCTGCGGATAGGCGGCGATCGTCTGCTCGGAGTTCGCCAACTGTACGCGGCGCTGTGCCAGCTGCGCAGCTTGGACACCGGCGAGCATCAGGTCCTGATCAAGCAAAGGGTTGAAGCCCCGCACGAATTCGCTGAACTGGTCCACGCCGAACAGGGTTGCGATCAGTTGCCGCTGGTCGCCCGGCGTCCGCGCGGCGATGCGGGCAAAGTCGTCAAGGCGGTTCTTCTCGATGAAGCAGAAGCGGTATTCGGCTTCATCTGGCTGGACAGCCTGGGGCTGGTCTTCCACCCGGGACGATAGGACAGGCGCGACATGACGGCGCAGGCGAACGTTGTTGCAGTAGATCCTTTGGTCCACCCGTTTGACTTGCGCCTCGCTGATGGAGCCAAGCATCGCGACTTCCAGTGCCTCGCAGAAGCTGCTTTTGCCAGTGCCGTTCGCACCGTAGACCAGGGTGATGTCATGGCTGAGGTCGAATGTCTCCTGACGCATGAAGCCCCGAAACGGCCCGACGTCGAGCTGATGCAATCTCCCGAGGGCCGGCCCGGCTTCGGGGTCACCCAACTCTCCGTCGAATGCGGCGGGCGTCTGCGCCAGATGCTCAACAGCCAGTGGTGCGAGGCGCGTGGATCGCCCGCGTCGTGCAGCGCCCACCTCCGCAAGGGGCTGCAGGTGGTCGAGTACCACGCGCGCAAGTCGGCGCACGTCGTCGTGCACCTGCCGCTGCGCCAAGTGCACCAGGAAACGTTGGTATTCCGAATGAATGCTTGCCATGTAGCCCCCCTCTACACAGACAGACGCTCTGAGTCGCGTCTTGGTGTTGTTATCTGCCGTCTACAACTCAGTCGCCTGATGATCGCGGCCTATATCTTCATGGCGTGCTGTCGTTCAGCGCGCACGGTGGTCCATGATTAAGCACTCAGCCTTGATAAATTACAGTCCGCCAACACCCACCGAACGCGCCGTCACTTCGTCAGCCACTGACCATAGGCTTCCACGTCGATCATGGGAACGGTTCCACTGAACTGGAGCTGGGCAATCAGCTTGAACAGAAACGCCGTGGCCGGCTTATTTTCGTTGATGTAGCTGTAGTTTCCGCTGGCAGGGTCGTGAAAGAAGTGTCCATGGGCGGCGACGCAACCGACGTCAAGACGCCCATCGGCCAACTCGGCTTTCAGTGCCTTATCCATCGAGGGTCCCAGGGCGGGACTCCATTCGCTCTCGAAGGTGAGCAGGCCGCCAAGTATCGGAATGAGCGGTTTGGCCGGATAAGTTCCACCGGCATGAGGGATAGGCAGGCTCGTGCGGTGCAACCTGCGCACGCTGGCCACTTTCTCTTGCGCATAAGCGACCAACGCGGCATCAGCGGTTTGCTTGGCCTCGAACACGGCATACACGCTTTCGGCAGGGATGATCGTCTCGTTCTCGTAGGTGAAAATGAACGGCGAGTACTGCCGGTCAAACACCACGACGTCGATCTGCTGGCTGAAGTTTCCCAAGCTGTCCACCACGTGCGCCTTGGCCGCTTGGTATCGTTTTGGAAGATACGTGTCCAGCATGCTGATCCAGACGTTTTCACTGGCATCGCCTTTCGTGCCCGGATGCGCGAAGCTCTTGCGCACCACGGACAGGCGCTGCTGGATATCGTCATGCAACGACGACAGCAGTTGGGAAAGCGACCATTGAGACATGCTCTACCTCGATTGGATGGTGGGAGAACCGGGGACTTAGGACAATGGAAACTTCGGTCCAAAAAGCGTGCGCCAGGCACGAAGCGCTTCAAGGTTACGTCCCCGCCGGCTATGGTCGATGGCAACTGCTGCGTCACGACTTGCTTGGGCCAGCAATTCCTGCGCTCGCTGCTTGCGTGCGGCGTCCATGTCGTTGCTGATCGCCGGACCCAAACCTGCAGGATCGAGCCACTCGTCGTGGACGCGGTCTGCGAGCGTGGCGAAGAACGACTGGATCTCGCGATCAAACGAGCCTCCCCAGCCACCGTAGAGGCATTCCAGCGCCATGACCTCAATGAGGAAAGATGGCTTTACCGGCTTGTCAGTACCGTGCTTGGGATTGTTGTTCCAGTACTTCACCATGCGCACGAGACCCTTCCACTCGTTCCCGTAGGCCTGATGCGCCGCCGTTGCTTGCTCCTTGTGGATTTCAGGATCCGTCTTGATCCATTTTCCGGAAGCCGAGTCGGGGATCTCGTATTCGCTTCCCGTGTCGAATGCCGGCACGGCATCCACACTGACCACGCGGTAATCAGTATTGTCTTCAGCGTCGATGTGCACGCCGAAGTCAACGTTGATCGAACGCGCCTGCTTGCGGACGGCAGCGGCACCATACTTTTCTACCAACGCCGCATGAAAGTCATCCAGCACGACAGACGCGGCCTTGCCGTGATAGTGCTTCTCCGAATCCTTCAGCACGAAGAAGATGTCAATGTCTTTCAGAGGCTTGGTCTTTGTGTACCGCGCATAGGAGCCAGTCAAGAAGCTGCGGGCAATCCCGAACTTGGTCTGCAGGTAGTCCCGCACTTCATTCTGGCGCTGCGAGGCGTTCTTCTGTTCGCGCTCGTTGAGTTCAAGGCGCGATTTGAACTTCCGGAAAGCTTCATCGATCGATAGCATCAGCGCTGCCTCCAATATCCGGCCTGCCCCGCCAGGCCACTGTGTTCGACGGTCGAGCCGAGGCTCTGCTTGACCATCCCATCTGTTGACCGGTAGCTACCCTTGCTCCAGCCGTCCACATCTGGACGTTCTGGCTTCGTGTCGAGCAAGAGCTTGTACTTGGCCTGCGAAGGCAGCAGTCCAGCCTTCTTGATCGCGTATTTCAATTGTTCGGTATCCGTCCAGAAGCTGCCGTCTCCATCCGACCAGCCGTACACGATGTCAATGTCCCATCGAGTGACTAGCTTGTCTGTCGCTGGGTCGTAGACCTCCAGGATGACTTTTCGCAGATCGCCAGTTCCGAGCCAGGTCTTGATCGCGCGCGTGTTGCTCTCCCATCGATCGGCGAAGAACTCGGGATCCAGACCACTGAGCCGGATGATGTCCTTGAGGCTCTTGAGGATGTTGTCCGTCACATACGTGACCGAATGCGTGTACGAGTAGGTGGCGACGGTACTCATGACTTGAGGAACCCTCCAAGGTCGAGCGAAAGCGCCTGTGCACTGGCGGACCGTTCGTCGGTGGCAATGCCCTGGGTCATGTCCCTCGCAGTGATGCGTGTGCTGTGCTTTTTCAGAGACGCCTGAACCCAGGTGAGTTCGTCCTTTGGGCACGGCAGAGACACCGCCCAGTCGCCCTTCAGCGGCTCGAAACCCAGCGCGTCTTCGCTGGCATCGCTGCCATCGATGGCATCCTCGTCGAAAAGGCAGTAGATGCGGGTTCGTGGCCCGTCACAGGTCGCCACGATGGGCGCACCCTTGGGCGCCTGATCGGTGATCAGGCTGGCCGCTACTCCTGCTACCGCTTTGAGTTCCGTGCGAGCGGCACTCTCTTTACCCTGTGTGAGCAGCTCAACAATAGCGTCCCAGGTTTGCAGCGCATCGCGATGCGGGCTGCTTCGGAACGTTCGACTGACGACAGTGGTCATCGTTGCTTTCCTCCTTGAAGACGCGCTTGCTTGGCTTGGCCGATCGCACTGCGCAGATGATCGATCGACAACTTGTTGGGATCGATTGCCACTTGGGGATCTGCGGCAAGCGCGTTTGCTACCACCTTTCGGATGGCGCGGCCGTCCAGCCCCACGCATTCGCCGACGCAAGCGTCGAACTGGGCCCCCGAGGCAATTTTGCCGATGTGCGGAAAGGTCTTGGCCAGCCCCTTCAAACACTCAATGAGTATCTGTTTGCATGCCTCTTTGCCCGGCAACGGCACCTCCATCACCATGTCGCAACGAGACATGAAGGCGCTGTCGACCGCTTGCGGGAAATTACTGGTGGCCACGAACAACAGATGCGGGTGTTGCTCGGCAAGGATGTCCAACTGAACCAGCACCGCGTCTGTCGCACGATGGACGTCGACGGGATTGGCCTCCAGGCTGAGCTTCGATCGGTCCGCTGCAAGAGTCTCAACTTCGTCGAGCAGCACGATGGTAGGCCCCACCGCGGCAGCTTCGGCGATAGATTGCGAGAAGAGTTCCGCCACTGCGCGCTGTGTCTTTCCCATCGCAGAACTGGTCAGCGTATGAGGATCGACTTCAAGCAAACGAAACTTCCCCGAAGGGAACGATTCCGCCACGCGGTGCGCCAGGCCGCGCGCCAATGATGTCTTTCCCGTTCCCGGTGGTCCCACCAGCAGAATCACACCATGCAGCGGCAACACCGTGCGCTCCACCTTGGGTCGTACCGTGAAGTTGACGATCGCCTGAGAGAGCAGTTGCTTCTTGCGCGCCTCGTCCATCACGATTGAATCCCACAGCGCGCCCAGCGAGGCGTCCGGCAGCTTCCAGCTTCGGTGGATGCCTTTCGGCAGGGATACATCCGTCGGGGGATTCTTGGTCATCCGTGTGTCTCAACAGGTCAGAGGATGGTGCGGTAGCCGGCAAGTACCTTGGTGGTCTGGACCAGGCCTTGGCGCAGCAAGATATCGAGATAGCGATCGACGTCGATCGTCGGGTTCCTAAGTTGGGCGCGCTGGCGCTGTGCGGCCGAGACGACTGCAGCCGCATCCAGATCCAGCAAGTTGTCCACGAACTCATCCGGGTGCTGCGATTCGACGCCGTAGGGCGCCAGCAGCTCATTCGGGAAATCTCGCTGGTTGAATGTCACGATCACACTCGCCCCACAGCGAATGGCGGCGGCCAGCACGTGGCGGTCGTCCGGATCGGGCAAGGTCAGACCGGCCGCGAGCGATTCGTACCCTTCTACCAATCCATCGGGGATGGCACGATCCATCAGGTCAGACGTTCGGTCGACTTGCGCCTTGGTGAGATCGGGCCGATTGATCAGCAGGTTGCGTTTCCACTCCTCGTGAATGGTTTGGCTCCAGCGCGCTCGGAACCGACCGGACAGCCCCAGCCACATCAAGAAGTCCCGCAGCGGCGCGGGATATAGAACGCATGCGTCATAGACGGCCGTGAAGGGGGAATGCCTCATTCGTACCCCATTCCCAATTCTTGCGACTGCTGGGTGAGTTCAGCCATCGCCTGCTCGCTGGCGCGCTCACGCGCCTCCTTGTACTGCATCAGGTCGGCAAACCTCACCCGGCGGTGCTTGCCAGTCCGATGAAACGCCAACACCCCATCTTCGAGCAGCTTGACGAAATGCGGACGGGACACGTTGAGCAGGTCCGCGGCCTCCTGTGTTGTCAGCTCCGCATGGACAGGCACCACCTTCACAGCATTGCCATCGGCCAGTTCGGCCAAGATGTCCACCAACAAACGCAAAGCCGAGGTCGGCAGCTCGACTTGGTGCGCCTGCTTCTGGTCATCGAAAATCTGGATGTGCTGAGTTTCAAACTGCGTCGCTAGATAGGCAGCCAAGGCGCGTTGCCCCTGCACGGCTGCCTTCACCTCACCCTCGGCGGGCAGAGTCATCTTGGATTGGGCAGTAACGGTCATGGGTATCTCCTGGGCGAAAACGGGTTGCGAGCCACATCTTAGTCGAAATAAACGAAAAGCGCAATAAACGAAACGGGGCGCCGATCTCGGCCGTTCGGCCGCCGTCATTCGCCTCCGCTTCAATAGGGGAACGAGCCAGTTCGGATTGTTTGCGGCCTAAAACACCGCTGATCTCCAGGATCTGGCCATTGCTGATCACACAGGAATGGCGCGATGTTGGCTCCGATCTGGCAGCGCGCCGCGCATCGCGGCGTGCCCACTTTTCTCGTGACGGCCCTGCTGCTGGGTCAGTCCCCGATGGCGTTGGCCGAGTCCCCCGCACAGCGCCAGGAGCTGGTCGCCGCGCTGCGCCAGCTCGACGCCCTGGAGCGCACCGTCGCCGACAGCGTCGCGCATGCCCCCATCCAGCCGGGCGAGCGCTACCACTTCGATTATCCGCGGCTGCTGGCTGACTTGGCGCGCGTGCGCGCCGGCATCCAGGCCCATCTCACACCGTCGCGTGCCCAGCCGCGCGACCCCTCCGAACTGGCCGGCGACTACCGCACCGAGCGGTCCGCTTCGCCATCGCCGACGACTACGGAAGCCAAGCAATGAACGGCGCCCAGGTCTCGGCATTTCAAGCCAACAGCGGCATCGCGCCTTCGGCGATGGCGACCGTCCTGGTCGGCGTCGTGTTCGCGGTCCTGCTCGTGTGGGGCGTCTGGGCCATCCGAACGGCCTACGTGGGGTGGTCCGAGAGCCGCCTCAACCAGCGCCAGTTCCTCGGCGTCTGCATCCGCTTCGTCGCGATGTACCTCGTCCTGAGCTTCTTCCTCCTCTCCTGACCTGAAAGGCACGACCATGCAAAACCGCATCCTCCATTCCCGTCTTGCCCAGCGCGCCGCTGTGGCACTGGGCGCCGCCGCGCTGCCCGCGCTGTCGTTCGCGCAAGGCTTGCCGCAGTTGGAAAACCCGACCCGCGGCACCGGCAACGGCATCATGGAAACGATCAGGAATTACGGCTACGACATCATCATGCTCGTGGCGCTTCTGGTCGTTGCGTCGATGTTCATCGGCGTCTGCTACCACGCCTACGGCACCTACGCGGAAATCCACACCGGCCGCAAGACGTGGGGCCAGTTCGGCCTCACGGTCGCGATCGGTGCCGTGCTGCTGGTGATCGGCATCTGGCTGCTCACCGAAGCCACCGGCATCCTGTAAGGCGAGGCCGGTATGTCCGAGCAGCAGCACGTCCGTGCGGACGGGACCGTCACGTTCCTTCCGCACCGGCTCAACCGCCACCCCGTAGTCGTGCGCGGCCTCACCGCCGACGAGCTGTGGATCTGCTGCGGCCTGTCCGGCGCCGCCGGACTGCTGGTCGGCGCGCCACTGTCCTGGGTGTTCCGCACGATCGCCATCGCGCCGACGTTCGTCGTCCTGGGCGTGGCCCTGGGCGTCTTCATCGGCGGCGGCATCCTGCGCCGGCTCAAGCGCGGGCGTCCCGATACCTGGCTGTACCGGCAACTGCAATGGCGCATAGCCACGCGCCATCCGCTGATGGCGGGGTGGGTGGGCGGCCACGTGCTGATCTCGCGCTCCGGCTTCTGGTCCACCCGAAGGTCTGTTGCAAGGGGGGCACGATGAGCCGCTTCAAGAACGAGATCACCCACCTGCAGGCGCACATCAAGACGCTTCGCCTGGGGGCTGGTGCGCTGGTCATCGTCGCCCTGGTCATGGGCGGCGGCTGGTGGAGCGCGCCGCGCGACCTGACCATCCACGTCCCGCCTGACCTGCGCTCCGGCAGTACCCGAAAGTGGTGGGAAGTGCCGCCCGAATCGGTCTATGCGTTCACGTTCTACGTGTTCCAGACGCTCAACCGCTGGCCGACGAACGGCGACGAGGACTACGCGCGCAACCTCCACACGCTCTCGCCGTACCTCACCCCGTCCTGCCAGGCCTTCCTGCGCGCGGACTACGACTACCGGCGCAGCACGGGCGAGCTGCGCCAACGCGTGCGCGGTATCTACGAAATCCCCGGCCGTGGCTACGGCGACGATCCCACGGCGCGCGTGCGCGTGGTCTCCGACCGGGACTGGGTGGTGACGCTCGACATCACCGCCGACGAGTACTACGGCGCCGAGCAGGTCAAGCGTGCGCTCGTGCGCTACCCAGTGAAGGTCACGCGGGTGGACATCGATCCCGCCCGCAACCCGTTCGGCCTGGCGCTGGACTGCTACGACGGGGCGCCCCAGCGCATCAGCGCACCGGAGCCGACGCGCCCGGCGCCTAGCGGCCTGTCTCCGCAAGCGCCCCAAGGAGGAAACACCCCATGAAGCATCCTGTACTCACGCTGCTGGGGCTGCTGGCCGTCGCCGTGGCCCCCGCTCAGGCGGTGGAAATCCTGCGCTGGGAACGCATGCCGCTCGCGGTGCCGCTGAAGGTGGGCCAGGAGCGCATCGTGTTCATCGACCGGAACGTCCGCGTGGGCGTGCCCGCAGGGGTGGGCGAACGCCTGCGCGTGCAGAGCGCGGGTGGCGCGGTGTACCTGCGCGCCAACGAACCGATCGAGCCCACGCGGCTGCAACTGCAGGATGCCGACACGGGCGCGCTGATCCTGCTCGACATCGCGGCCGAGCCGCCCAAGGACGGCGAGGCCGAACTGGAGCCGGTGCGTATCGTCGAGAGTAGTAGCACCCCGGCGCGCTACGGCGATCAGGCAGGCGGTGCCGATGAGGCCCCCGCACGCGCCCACGACCAGGCAGGTACGCGGGCGACCCGGCGCGAAACCCCGGTTCCGGTCGTCCTGACGCGCTTCGCCGCGCAAAACCTCTACGCGCCGCTGCGCACTGTGGAGCCGCTGCCTGGCGTCATGCGGGTGAACCTGCGCCGTGACCTCGACCTCGGCACGCTGATGCCGACGCTGCCGGTGCGCGCGGTCGCGCTCGCGTCGTGGCGTCTGGAGGACCAGTGGGTCACCGCCGTGCGCCTGACCAACAGCAGTAGCGGCTGGGTCACGCTCGACCCGCGCGTGCTGCAAGGCGATTTCCTCACCGCCACCTTCCAGCACGAAACGCTCGGCCCCCGCGGTACGCCCGAGGACACGACCGTCCTGTACCTGGTGACGCGCGGGCGCGGCCTCGCGCAATCGCTGCTGCCGGCGATCCACCGCTTCGACCCGGCTGCGCACCTGCCACAGCCGGAAGCGCAAGCCGACGACGGCAAGGAGGCCCGCCATGCGCAGTAACGGCTTGCTCAAGTGGCTGATGATCCCGGTCGCTCTGCTGGTGCTGTTCGTTGCGATCCGGCTGTTCTCCGGCGGAAGCACGTCGGCTCCGCCGACCCCAGATGCCGGCTCCAAGCTGACGCCCGAGGAAATGAAGGCGTTGGGCATCGAAGGCGATACCCCGCGCGATACCGTGGCAACGCTCGTCGCGCAGGTGAAGCAGTTGCGCACCGAGCTTCAGACCGCGCTGACCGACAACAAGTCGCAGCGCGAGGAAAACCAGCGGTTGCGCCAGCGCGAAAACTCCATCGATCAGCGCATCAATTCGGCCCTCGAATCCGAGCGTTCCAACCTGCGCCGCGACCAGGAACAGGCGGCCAGCGCTCGCCAGCAGACCGAAGGGCTGCTCGCCGACCTGCAGCGGCGCCTGGACAGCATCGGTGGGCGCGGCGGCGGCCACGCTGATCTGCCGGTGGGCCTGGGGCTGCGCGACGGCGACGAGGCCGGCATGGAAGGCGGCATGCGCTGGGTCGAACCGGACGACGCGAAGAAGACCGAGGGCCGCAACGGCAGTCGTGGCACGGGCAGCGGCATGAGCTTCCCGACGAGCTTCGGCCCAGCGCAAAGCACACTGGAAACGACTGCGGAAACCGTGGCGAACGCCGGCGCACGTGCGGCAGGCGTCAAGAGCGCCAAGCCGGTCTATACCGTGCCAACCAACTCGACGCTGATGGGCTCCGTGGCGATGACGGCGCTGATTGGGCGCGTGCCGATCGACGGGACAGTGAACGATCCGTACCCCTTCAAGGTACTGGTCGGGCCGGACAACCTCACGGCCAATGGCATCGACATTCCCGACGTGGCCGGCGCGGTGTTCTCCGGCACCGCTTCGGGTGACTGGACGCTCTCGTGCGTGCGCGGTCAGGTGCGCAGCATCACCTTCGTCTTCCACGACGGCACGATCCGCACCATCCCCGAAGACCGCGACGGCAATCAGCAGAACAACCAGCAACGCGACGGCCTGGGCTGGATCAGCGACCCGCACGGCATCCCCTGCGTCAGCGGCGAGCGGCGCAGCAACGCCCAGCAATACCTCGGCTCGCAGGCCCTGATCACGGCCGCCGGCGCGGGCGTGGCCTCGCTCATCGAAAGCGACAGCGGCCGCATGTCCTACGTCGGCTCGGACGGCGCCATCGGCACCGTGGGCATCAGTGGCCAGGAAGCAGTCGGCCAGATCCTCGCAGGCGGCGTCCGGGACATGTCGGCCTGGGTCAACAAGCTCTACGGCCAGGCCTTCGCCGCCGTCTATGTGCAGCCCGGCGCCAAGGTCGCCGTCCACCTCGAAAAACCGCTGGCCATCGATCACGACCCCGAAGGCCGGCGCGTCGATCACCGTGCAGGAGAAAGCCATGCGCTCGAACTCGATTAAGGGCCTGGCGCTGACCCTCGCCATCGCCGTGCTCGGCGGCTGCGCCACCAGCAAGGAAGAACTGCTGACCCATAGCGACCGCACCATGATGGACATCTGGCAGCAGGAAACGGGGGGCGGCAGCAGTGGCACCGGCCAGGTCGCGCGCCGGCAGTTGCTCGACGCGCGCCAGAGTCTGCGCCGGCCGCTGACCGAGGCCGACGTGCAGACCGCGCCCGCCGAGCAGATGCGTTACACGCGCACCGCGCGCAACGAGGTCTATCGCCAGTTCCACCGGCTTCCGAATCCCGATCTCGTCATGTACGTGTATCCGCACTTGGCGGGCTCGGACCCTGTACCTGTGCCGGGCTACACGACGGTTTTCCCGCTTTACCAGCGCGTGCAGTACGCCATGCCGGGCGAGCGCGTGGAGGACTACTGATGCGCTGGAAACTTCCCTGGCCGAAGCTGGCCGCATCCGACATCGGCGACGAAGAGAAGCCGGACGGCTGGCAGCGCCATGTCCAGGCCTTGCACCAAGCCGGCATCCCCGAACCCGGCGCGGCGGTCCAGGGCCGCAGGCCGGCGACGGTAGCCGACGAGCAGGCGCTGTACGACGTCGCGCCGTCGTTCGCGGAACTGCTGCCTTGGGTGGAGTTCCTGCCGCAGTCGAAGTCCATGCTGCTGGAGGATGGGCAGTCGGTCGCTGCCTTCTACGAGCTGGTGCCGCTGGGCACCGAGGGCCGGGAACCCGGCTGGCTCGCGCATGCCCGTGATGCCTTGGAGAACGCGCTCCAGGACTCGTTCGATGAACTGGACGAAAACCCCTGGGTGCTACAGCTCTACGCCCAGGACGAGCCCAGCTTCGACCAGTACATGCAGACCCTGCGCGACTATGTGCAGCCGCGCGCCCGCGATACCGAGTTCACCGAGTTCTACCTGCGCTTCTTCAGCCACCACCTGCGCGCGGTGGCCAAGCCGGGCGGGTTGTTCGAGGACACGGTGGTCACACGGCTGCGCTGGCGCGGCCAGACGCGGCGGGTGCGCATGGTGATCTATCGCCGTGCCACCGGGCCGGCGAGCCGCCGCGGCCAGACGCCCGAGCAGATGCTGAACATCGTATGCGACCGCCTGTGCGGCGGCTTGGCGAACGCCGGCATCCAGGCACGGCGCATGGTCGCAGCCGACGTCCACGACTGGCTGCTGCGGTGGTTCAATCCGCGTCCTACGCTGCTCGGACCTGGAGCCGAAGACCGCGAGCGTTTCTATGCGCTGGCCCGCTATCCCGACGAGACCGAGGACGGCGAGATCGAACTGGCGAGTGGGCGGGATTTCAGCCAGCGGCTGTTCTTCGGCCAGCCGCGCTCCGACGTGGCGCACGGCACCTGGTATTTCGACGGCATGCCGCACCGGGTGCTGATCACCGATCGCCTGCGCATGCCGCCCGGCACGGGGCACCTGACAGGCGAGACCCGCAAAGGGGATGCCATCAACACGCTGTTCGACCAGATGCCGGAAGACACCTTGATGTGTCTCACGATGGTCGCCACGCCGCAGGATGTCCTGGAAGCGGACTTGAACCACCTGGCGAAGAAGGCGGTGGGCGAGACGTTGGCGTCGGAGCAGACGCTCAAGGACGTGCAGGAGGCGCGCTCGCTGATCGGCAGCGCGCACAAGCTCTACCGGGGAACGCTGGCGTTCTACCTGCGTGGGCGCGACGAAGCGGAACTGGACCGGCGCGGCCTGGATCTGGCGAACGTCATGCTCAACGCCGGCTTGCAGCCGGTGCGCGAGGACGACGAGGTGGCACCGCTCAACAGCTACTTGCGGTGGCTGCCGTGCTGTTACAACCCCGGCAAGGATCGGCGCAGGTGGTACACCCAACTGATGTTCGCCCAGCACGCGGCGAACCTGTCGCCGGTGTGGGGCCGCGCCCAGGGTACGGGACACCCTGGCATCACGATGTTCAACCGTGGTGGCGGCCCGATTACGTTTGACCCGTTGAACAGGTTGGACCGGCAGATGAACGCTCATCTGTTCCTGTTCGGTCCCACCGGCTCCGGCAAGAGCGCCACGCTCAATAACCTCTTGAACCAGGTCACGGCCATCTATCGGCCGCGGCTGTTCATCGTCGAGGCCGGCAACAGCTTCGGCCTGTTCAGCGATTTCGCCAAGCGCCTGGGCCTGACGGTGAACCGGGTCAAGTTGGCCCCAGGCTCGGGCATCAGCCTGGCACCGTTCGCGGATGCGCGCCGGCTGATCGAAACGCCGAGCGACGTGCAGACCCTCGACGCCGACGCGCTGGACGAAGACCTGCCACCGGATGCCTCGGCCATGGAGGCGGACGAGCAGCGCGACGTGCTGGGCGAATTGGAGATCACGGCGCGTCTGATGATCACGGGCGGCGAAGACAAGGAAGAAGCCCGGATGACGCGGGCCGATCGCTCGCTGATCCGCCAGTGCATCCTCGACGCCGCCGAGCACTGCTACGGTGGAGGTGGTAGCGAGAAGCGCACGGTGCTCACGCGCGACGTGCGCAACGCGCTGCGCACCCGTGGCCAGGACCCGACGCTGCCAGAGATGCGGCGCGTGCGGCTGCTGGAGATGGCGGACGCGATGGAGATGTTCTGCCAAGGCACTGACGGCGAGATGTTCGATCGCGACGGCACCCCATGGCCCGAGGCCGACATCACGCTGGTCGATCTGGCGACATACGCACGCGAGGGCTACAACGCGCAACTCTCGATCGCCTACATCTCGCTGATCAGCACCGTCAACAACATCGCAGAACGTGACCAGTATCTGGGCCGTCCGATCATCAATGTCACAGACGAAGGCCACGTGATCACCAAGAACCCGCTGCTCGCGCCCTATACCGTGAAAATTACAAAAATGTGGCGCAAGCTGGGGGCCTGGTACTGGCTGGCTACACAAAATATCGACGACCTGCCGCGTGCCGCAGAGCCCATGCTCAACATGATCGAGTGGTGGATCTGCCTCAGCATGCCCCCCGATGAAGTGGAGAAGATCGCGCGGTTCCGCGAACTGAGCCCAGCGCAGAAGGCGCTGATGCTCTCGGCCCGCAAGGAGGCCGGCAAGTTCACCGAAGGCGTCATCCTCTCCAAGAGCATGGAAGTGCTGTTCCGCGCCGTGCCACCGAGCCTGTACCTCGCCCTCGCGCAGACAGAACCCGAGGAGAAGGCCGAACGCTACCAGCTCATGCAGCAATACGGCTGCACCGAATTGGAAGCGGCTTTCAAGGTGGCCGAGAAGATCGACCAGGCACGCGGCATCGAGTCGCCGGCCCTGGAGCTGTCGTAAACCGGAGAACGCCATGGAACAGAAACGTCCTTCCATTCCGATGCAGGTCCAGGCGGTCCGCCGTCGCAATCGGCGGCTCCGCTGGCCGTGGGTATTGGCTGCTGCGCTGGTCGCGCTACTGCTGACCTGGCTGGTGTCCCGCACGCCCGGCGAATCCTCAGCACCGTCGCCCGCGCCGGTCAGCACGGCGCAGGTCGCTGGGCCACCTTGGCAGATGGGCAACCCGGAAGGCCGCTTCACGCTGACGCTCTATGCCGACCTGGAATGCCCGTTCTGCCGGGAGTACTTCCCGCAGCTCAAGCGGTGGGTCGGCAACAACACCGACGTCGCACTGCAATGGCATCACCAGCCGCTGGCCGCGCACGAGCCGGCCGCGTCGGCCGAGGCAGGTCTGGCCGAATGCGCCGCCGAAGCGGGCGGGCATGCAGCGTTCTGGCAGGCGGTCGAATGGGTCTATGCCCACACGCGCAGCGACGGCCAGGGCCTGCCCGATGGCTTGCGTTACCCCGAAACAACGTCAGCCATCGAACAGTGCATGGCGAGCGAGCGGCCCAACGTGGCCGTCCGCGCCCAGGCCGCGGAAGCCACCAAGAGCGGCGTGACCGCCACGCCGTCGCTGCGACTGCTCGATCGCCAGACGGGCCAGGCCATTCTGCTGCAGGGGCCGATCGAGGGTGATGCCTTGCTCTCGGCCATGGACATGCTGGCGGCCGGGGACATGGCCAGCGACGCGGCGGCGTCACCCGCCCCCCCCACATCCGCAATGCCTGCCGACGTTGTCGGCGACATGCCCAGGTAGCCCTCGGTCTTGGAGGCTACGGCGCGGCTCGCCGCGCTGACCGCGACCCGTTCGCTTTCGCATCCTGGCTGCGAACAATCACCGCTGCGCGGTGGTGGATGCACCTAGTTCTGCTGTTTCCATCCCCAGGAGGGCTTGCCCTCCCAGGGTGGCGTCCTCCATTCAAATTCTGGAGGTTTGCCATGTCTCTCGTCGTCAATGACTCCTGCGTGGAGCCACGTTTTGCCCCCGCGTCCCAATCCGATGACTGGATCATCCGGCAAGCCATCGCGCTGCTGGAGCAGCGGGTCTTCAAGAAGGGGCCATCCCTGGAAAGGCCTGCCGCCGTCAAGGACTACCTGCGCCTGAAACTGGCCGCCGAGCCCAACGAAATCTTCGCCATCGTGTTTCTCAACAGCATGCACGAGGTGCTGGCCTATGAGCCGATGTTCAAGGGCACGGTCCATTCGACCACGGTGCATGCGCGGCCGATCGTGCAGCGTGCCCTGGAGCTGAACGCTGCTGCGGTCATTTTTTCGCACCAACACCCTTCAGGCTGCACGGAACCGTCGAGCGCGGATCGCGCGTTGACCCAAACGCTGAAGGCCGCGTTGTCGCTGATCGACGTGAGGGTGCTGGATCACCTCATCGTCGGCCAGGGCACGTCGTACTCGTTCTCGGAATCCGGCCTGCTGTAGCGACGGCATCGGCTCCCTGATCCACGCGGAGGCTTCGGCCTCCGCTTTTTCATGGGCGCGAGACAAGCAGGTATGCGGGCAGTGCGCGATGCGCATTGTTTGTTGGGGCCGCATCGGCTTCGCGTTTGACTACTGCTCTGATCAACTTCAAGGGCATGGGACATGCCAGCATCTCTTTCCAGGTTCGCGCCGGGCTGGCGAACCCTCGGTCTGGCCGTAGCGCTGCCGGCAGCCCTGGCCGTTTTCAGCCCGGCCACCTTCGCCGCCGACGTGGTGGTCGTCACCGACAGCCGCCACCCGGTCAAGACCATGGGTGGCGAGCGGCTGATCGAGCTGGACGAAGCCCACCGGATTGAAGCGGACCTTTCAGCGGAACTGCCCACCGATCCCGAACAGGCGACGGCCATCGTCAAGCGCCGGCTCTCCAGCGGCGGCGCCGACCTCCAGCGCCGCATCGCTTCCGCATACCAAGGCGTCACAGACGCATGGAGCCTGGGCATCACCAGCATTCCGGCCGTCGTGGTGGACCAGCGCTACGTGGTCTATGGCGAGTTGGACGTGGCCCGCGCCGTCGCGCGCATCGAGCAGCACCGGAGGCACCAGCCATGACCCGAGCATTCGACCTGATGCGCCGCCTGCGCGCGGGCGTGGCGTCCGTGCTGCTGCTCAGCGCCACCGGCAGCTACGCCCTCAACACCGCCACCATCGTCGGCTCGGTAGCGTCACCCGACTGCCTCGAATACCGGGTCGTCGGCATCTGCTACTGGCTCTACTGCACATGGACGGGCTGCACCGTGCGCACGTCCACCAAAGTCCGCCACTACGTTCCCGACGCGGTGGTGTCGTCGTACTCGAATACTGGCGAAAACCCCTGGGTCGAAGTCCGGGCGATGAGCACGCCCAACCCGTCCGCCCAAGCGGGCGGCGATGGAACCACGAACGAGGATCACGAAAACACCCTCGCCAAATTCAAGAACGCGGATGTCATCGGCCACCCCGGCGCCGAGGTGTTCAACCAGTTCGTCTCGTCGTCGGGCTACTTCTGTGAGGGCGCGGGCACGGCGTTCATGCCGTACTTGCTCAGCACCCTTGATACGCTGGCCTGGCGCTACAACGTGCCCGAGATGGCCTACCCGGAAGCGCTGATTCCGGGCCGGCGCGAGGTCGGCGCACGCACCACGATGAACCTGTGGGGCAACGTGTATCCCCGTGGCGGCTTCCTGCACCAGACCGACGACTTCAAGGCCGGCGCAGTGGTGGCCCAGCGTGCGGGCGATGTGGTCACTCGCCGGGGGCAGATCCACGTCTATCAGCCGTTGCTTGCCAACTCCCGCGACGGCTACTGGCCTGCCGGCGCACTGATGGAGGGTGATGCCTCGACCGGCAAGTGGCAAGAACTCACGCCCGTCCTGTCGTCGTCCTGCACGGTCTTCCCGCGCAGCGGCTTCCTTACCCAGGCGCAGCAAGGCGACTACGCATGGGCGCTGTGGCGGCCCTATGCGTGCTGCGAACGCCGGGGCCAGGTGTTCCTGGGCAGTGTCGATTTCCTCTGAGGTGGTGCCATGAAGTTCCGTCCAGCATTCAATCCGTTCTCCCGTCGGGCACGTCGGACAAAGATCGTCCTGGCGCTGGCCGGCGCGCTCGCGCTGGGCAGCAGCGTGGCCTGGGGTCAACTGGGATACCAGACCAGCGGCAGCGTCATCGGCGATGACGTCGTGTACTCGATCGGCGGCGGCAACGCCGTGTCGATGGGGCGTGCGGCCGGCATGCGCTCCCTCGGCGTCGGCGTGGGCTGGAACAGCAACTTGATCTGCGGTGATATGAGCATCCAGACCACCTTGAGGAATCAGCTCAATGGCATCACCAACGGCTTCCAGCAAATCATGTCGTCGGTGATCCAGAGTGCCACCAGTGCGGTAGCGTCGTTGCCCGCGCTGATCATCCAGCGGGCTGATCCCGGTCTGTACAACTTGCTCACCAATGGCGTGCTGCAGGCGCGACTCGATTTCGACCGCAGCAAGCTGACGTGCCGTGCCATGGCCGAGAAGATGGCTGATATGGCGGGCGGCCAGCTCGGCTGGAGCCAGATGGCCGAAGGCCTGGCGCTGCGCGATGCCGTGTCGAGCACGGATGCGGTCTCGGCCATCGAGCAGGCCGAGACGCGCCGCGGCAATGACGGCGTGCCGTGGGTCGGGGGCAGCAATGCGGGCGGCTCCGGCCAGCCCGCGATCAGGGTCGTCGGCGATGTCACCCGCGCCGGCTACAACCTGGTCAACGGCCGCGGCGTGACCGACACCTCGTCCATCGCGTCGTCCAGCTGCAGCAGCCTCTCATGCCAGACCTGGACCTCGCCGCAGGCCGCCATCGCGTGGGCCACGCGCGTGCTTGGCGAGAAGGAGCAGCGCACTTGCGACGCCTGCACCAAGACCGAGACGACGCCCGGCGTCGGGCTCACGCCGCTGATCCAGGAAGAGTACGACGCCAAGCTGCAGGCGCTCCAGGATCTCGTCTCCAAGGCGAGGAACACGACGCCGGAGAACCTGCGCGAGGCTGGCAGTGCGTCGCTGCCGATCACACGCGGCGTGATCGAGGCGCTGCGCGATGAGCCCGACCAGCACCTGCTGTCGCAGCGCCTGGCATCCGAGGTCGCACTGGCGTCGGTGCTGGAGAAGGCGCTGCTGCTGCAGCGCACGCTGCTCACGGGGAAGAAGGAGCCCAATGTCGCGGCGAACGAGCTTGCCGTGGAGGCCGTAAACCACGAGAGCGACACGCTCGACCGTGAGATTCGCAACCTCAAGACCGAACTGGAACTGCGGCGCGAGCTGGCGAACAACTCCCCCATGGCGATCATCCAGCGCCACGGCACGCGCGCAGCGGGCTCGCGCGGCATCTACGAGGGCGATCCTGTGCCGGACCGTCTCGACCAGCTCCAGAAGGGCAATCCGGGGAGTCGGCCATGAGCCCGGCGCGCATGACCTGGCGGCCACTGCGCTGGTTGTTCAGCCGGCGCGCAGCAAAGACGCTGCTGTGGCTGGTGCTGATCGTTGCCGCAGCCGTGGGGGCCAACGTCGTCGGAATCTACCTGGTCGGCAGCGTTGCAGGCTGGGAACGGTGGCTGGCGGCCTCAGCAGGGCATTTCTTCATCTGGCGGCTGTGCGTGTACGCGGCAACGGCCTATGGATGGTTCTGGATGCGCCGCCGGGTGCTGGCCCGCGAAGACCAAAGCGGGACAGATGGGCAGGCGCGGCGCCGGCTGATCCGCACCGAGGTCGCCGGCGTCGTGGCCATCGTCGCGCTGGAAACCAGCCTGTTGATGCAGGCCGCTTGAGGGGAGATCGGGGTCATGACGCTCTTCACGACCGACTATCTGGAGTACTACCTCACCCTCGTGTCCTGGATCGTCAACAACGGCATCTGGGCCGTGCTGGTGTCCAGCGGGGTGTTCGCGCTGCCTTTCGTCGCCATCGTCGTGCAGGAGTGGCTGAAGGCCCGCGCGGAAGGCGCTGACGAGGGCAACAAAGGCGTACTAAGTGCCGCCCGTATCGAGAACCGGGTGTTCGTCGCGATCGTGGTGGTGATGTTCGCGGGCATTCCGTTCATCGACGTGGACCTCAGCACCATCCAGTACGACAGCTCGCGCTCGGCGCAGTGCCAGGTCAGCGTGCCGCAGCCTACGGAAACCGGCTGGTCGCAGTCATTTAGCACCATCAACAACCAGTCGGCGAAGGTGCCGGTCTGGTGGGCCTTCATGCACGCGCTCTCGCGCGCCGTCACGAGCGCCTCGGTGGCGGCGATCCCGTGCGGTACGGACCTGCGGCAGATGAGGGTGGAGATCGACGCGACCCGCATTGACGACCCGGTACTGGCTCAGGAGGTCGCGGACTTCTCGCGGGATTGCTATGGGCCTGCGCGGGCCAAATTGTTCATGCAGCGCCCGGATCTCGATGAGCAGCAGATGCACGACGTGACCTGGATCGGCTCGCGCTTTTTCACGGACACGGGTGGCTACTACGACAGCTACCGCTCCAGCACGGCACGCGAGGCATGGCCCTATGACGACACCCGCGATGCTGGCCTCGCGCAAGTTGCCAATGGTGGCGGCTACCCGACTTGCAGGCAGTGGTGGTCAGACGGCAGCAACGGCCTGCGGGCACGCCTTCTGGGTCAGGTGGACCCGAGCCTGCTGAATCGCCTGGCGGGCTGGGCCGGGTTCCTCAGCCGGACCGAGGTGGACGATTCGGTGATCCGCGCCATCGCGTCACCGCGGCAGCAGAAACTGAACCAGGGCAGCGTCTATACGGACTACGGCGGCCAGATCGAAAAGACTGACGCGAACATCATCACGCGCGCCGCTGCCGACGCGGGCCTCGCGGTTGGCGCCGTCGGAGCGTTTCCTGCGATGGACGCTTTGCGCCAGGCCGTGCCGATGGTGATGGCGCTCCTGAAAATGGCGCTGGTGGTCTGCTTGCCGCTGCTGTTGGTTGTGGGCACCTATGACTTGAAGACCCTCGTGGTCTTGAGTGTGGTGCAGTTCTCGTTCTTCTTTGTCGATTTTTGGTTCCAGCTTGCACGTTGGATCGACTCGACCATCCTGGACGCCCTTTATGGTTGGGGGTTTGGGTGGAACCGTCCGCACTCGAACTTCGATCCGGTGATGGGGCTGAACAATGCCTTCGGTGACATGCTCCTGAACTACGTGATGGGCACGATGTTCATCGTACTTCCAACCTTCTGGGTCGCGGCCCTTGGATGGGCCGGGGTTCACGCGGGGGGAGCGTTACAGGGACTGATTACTGGCACCGGAGATGCCAAAGCCGCAGGTGGAAAGGTGGGCAACATGGCCTTTGGCGGTGCCATGAGGATGGCCGGTAGCCCGGCGAAGAAGAAGTGAGCATGTCTCTACTGCTAGACCTCGTCTTTGAAGTCGTGCGGATCAATCCGATGTCCGTCATACGTGTAGAGGCCAAATCCGACCGGGCCCTCGCGCCATTCGGGCTCTGGTAGCTCCTGCTCGGCGGCCCAATCCCCATGTGCTGCCGCAACCAGGAAAGCAAGCAACAAAGCTAGCCAGAACGCAAAGTAGAGCAGCGCCCCGATGGCAGACAATTTCAACGCCCACAGCAGGACATGAGCCACTCGAACTGATAGCCCCTGCAAACCGAGCCAAGCCAAGACCCGCCGCTCGCCGCGCAGATAGGCACGCCACCCACGACCGAGGGAGCGGCCGAGGCGTTCTGCGGTGCTGGTGCGGATCGTCGTGTTCATGGTCGTCTCCTGCTGCTGAGGAATGCCTATTCCAGTTTGCTCCACTTCATTCGGTTTGCGGCTTCAATGTGTTTTCGTGCTGCTTCAGGGTGCTTCGCCATCCGGCTCCACCGGGCCGGGATCGGGTTCGATGCCGACACGGTAGGTGGCAACGAAACGCGGCCAATCCACATGGTCAGCCAGGTCGATGTCCTCGATGACGCTGATCTTCGTTCCCGCCCGCTCGAACAGCGCGATGCTCGCCGCCGGATAGTTGTTGCGCGACGGATAGAGCACCCCGTCGAACAGGGGCTGGCCGTCATTTCCGCGCATCGCATGCACCTGGGCGGACACCTGCTGCGTGTGCGTGTAGGCGCGGCTGGCCAACTGCTCCAGATTCAGGCCGAAGTAGCCCGCCATGACGCCCGGCGCCGTGAGGTCTGCCAAGAGCACGTCATCCAGCACGCCTACTGCGCGCACCATCCGGGCCTGGACCTCCTCCAGGGCGATAGAGCGCTTCGTATCTTCAAGCCACCTGTGCTTGTGAAACACCGACTCCATCAGCGCCGTGGGCAGGTCGCGCCCGAGGTAGAGCACACCGTAGGTTCCCGCCGGATCATCGTAGCGATTCGTGCCGCTACGGCCAAAGTACAGCGGGCTGCCCCGATAGACGACGCGGCTCACATGCTGGAGCAGTTCGCCGGCATCGATCAGGAACGAAGGCAGCTCGTGGCTCATGGCGATCTCGCTTCAATGCACCTGGACGCCCAGCACGTTGAACACGGCCTCGGCCACGTCATCGATCGTGCCATGCGTCACTGCATCCACCGGCGAGCGACCGCCCAAGCCTTCGAGCGGTTCGGACAGCGCGCGGTAGATCGTCCAGTGGTCGATGCCCTCGACCTCCTGAAGCACGATTTGGGTCAACTGCTGCTTCACCGGGTCGAGCTGCCAGTCTGGCAACTTCTGGCCGCGCGGCCCCACGTTCAGGGCCAGCAGACGACGGGCGAGGATGTCCTTGTAGATTTGCTGGCGCGACTTGTCCGCCAGCTTGGCGAACTCGGCAGGAAGCAGGTTGTCCGGCTGGTTGAAGGCTTCCAGCAGCACGGCGCGGCCCCTCTGCACGTCGGTTTCAGTCGGTGCCCAGCGCGTGTCGGCGCGCAACGCGGCCGCCTTGCGCTCCAAGGCCTGCTCTACCGTCTCGCCTTCCAGGTTGGCGGGCAGCGTCACCGCCTCCACGCGCTCGTGGATGAACGCCTGCAACTCGGCCGCGAACGCTGGGGCATCCCGGATTTCGACGGTATCGGCGAAGCGGCGCACATCCTCCACCGTGACGCGCGGAAGACGGTCGGCAATGAATTCGATGGCAGTGGGCATGGTCAGCTCCCAGGTAGGTTGAGACAGGATTCACTCTAGTCGCCTTTGTCGCTCTTGTCAACTTTGTCGCCTTAGTGGAAGCCTACCTTGGTAGCGTCTTGGCAGCATAGGCCGGGGCCGGTGCCGGGTCGCCGTCCAATCCATTCGTGCGGGTTCCACATTGACGCTGGAGCCGCAACCCAGGCCCCGCTATACCGAAACGGTGAAAGGCCAAAGGGTCGAAACGGCAAGGGAATGGGGTGCAAGGGGAAAGGCCCTACCTCGAAAAGGCCAAAAGGCCTCCCGCCCGGCCCGCCATCAGGACACCGACATGCTCTCCCTGTTCCAGCGAAAACGGCCCCCGGTCGCTGCCGCGCCGTCACCAGCTCCCGCCGTCGATCTCCCAAAAGGGTTGATGCGGCCGGAGTCGGCCGCATCGCTGCTGGCCACCCCGCGCCGGCAGAAGCTGCTGGAACACATCTGGCAGCGCACGTCGCTCTCGCGCCGGCAGTTCGCCACCCTCTACCGCGCCCCGCTGGAGCGCTACGCCGAGCTGGTCCAGGCTTTCCCGGCCTCCGAAGCGCACCACCACGCCTATCCGGGCGGCATGCTCGACCACGGCCTGGAAATCGTCGCCTACAGCCTGAAACTGCGGCAGTCCCATCTGCTGCCCATCGGTGCCAGCCCCGAAGACCAGGCGGCGCAGGCCGAAGCCTGGACCGCCGCCATCGCCTATGCCGCGCTGCTCCATGACATCGGCAAGGTGGCGGTCGATCTGCACGTCGAGCTGGCCGACGGGAGCACCTGGCACCCATGGCACGGCCCACTGCGCCAGCCTTACCGCTTCCGCTACAACCCCGACCGCGAGTACCGGCTCCACAGCGCCGCGGCGGGCTTGCTCTACCGGCAACTGCTCGACCGCGACCTCCTGGACTGGCTCAGTGGCTATCCGTCTCTCTGGGCGTCGCTGCTCTACGTCCTGGCCGGGCAATACGAGCACGCCGGAGCGCTGGGCGAGCTGGTCGTGCAGGCCGACCGCGCCTCCGTCGCCCAGGAACTGGGCGGCGATCCCGCACGCGCCATGGCCGCGCCCAAGCACTCGCTCCAACGCAAGCTGGTCGACGGGCTGCGCTACCTGCTCAAGGAAGAGCTGAAGCTGAACCAGCCCGAAGCCTCCGATGGCTGGCTCACCGAGGACGCGCTGTGGCTGGTGAGCAAGACCGTTTCCGACAAGCTGCGCGCGCACCTGCTGTCCCAGGGTGTCGATGGCATCCCTGCGAACAACACCACGGTGTTCAACGTGCTGCAGGATCACGGCATGCTGCAGCCCACCCCAGACGGTAAGGCGATCTGGCGCGCGACCGTGACCAGTTCCACCGGATGGTCCCATCCGTTCACCCTGTTGCGGCTGGCACCCGCGCTCATTTGGGAGTCTGGCGAGCGGCCGGCGCCGTTCGCCGGGACGGTGGCGATCGACACGGCTCCTGCGGACAAGGAGGCCGATACGTCGCTCCCACCTCCCACGGCTGATGCGAAGGCCGCCTCGGCAAGCCAAGAGGCGCTGCCATGGGAAGAAGCTGGAAGCACCGCTTCTATTCATCCGCCCAAGCCTCAGGTCATGTCCGACGTCGTCGAGGACATGCTGGCGATGGTGGGAATGGCTTCTGCTCAGGATGTGGAAACTGCCTCGCACGATGCGCCCAACATGCGCCCCGATGTGCCCGAGTCAGCCTCGGTAGCGGCACTGCCTTCGTCACCAACACCAGCGCCCGTACTTTCGGCGACGAAGCCTTCGGGCGAGCACTTCATGGCGTGGCTGCGAAAGGGCATCGCTTCGCGGCGCCTCATCATCAACGACGCCAAGGCGCTGGTGCATTCGGTGAGCGATACCGCGTACTTGGTCAGTCCCGGCGTGTTCCAACGGTATGCGCAGGAACATCCGCAGGTAAGTGCGCTGGCCAAACAGGAGGAGCAGTCAGATTGGCAATGGGTGCAAAAACGATTCGAACGACTGCAAGTGCATCGCAAGCAACCCAACGGCCTGAACATCTGGATCTGTGATGTGGTTGGACCAAGGAAGACGCGCCGCCTCCATGGCTACCTTCTCACAGACCCTCTGCAGCTGTTCCAGAACCCGCCGCCGAACAATCCGTATCTTTCACTTGTTCAAGCGAACCGCGACCAGTGAAAGTGGTTTCGCCCGGTGCAGCCGCCAACGTTGCTCAACTGGGCACACCCGCATGCAACCAGCGCGGAATCTGGAGCGGACTTGGCCTCGGCCCAGACGGCGCAACGCCAACAAGATACCGAGGTTGCTCGGCGCCTTGTCTCAGCGTCGAACGTTCCGATCCTGCTTCATGTTTACCGCCTAAACAAGGCGGCTCAGGGAATTTATCGCCAATTTTACGGAGCGCTCTCGTCCTCCAACGTAGCATTTCCACCTGTTGCCTTGTTTTTTGTGCAGTTCCATCGCTGCAGTTGGGAGCAGAGAGGTCGTATGAGCGGCAGGTTGATTGTGCTTTCAAACCGTCTGGCGGATCTACACACTCTAGATGCAGGTGGACTTTCCGTAGCCTTGGGCAAGCTTCTTCGAGAGCATGGTGGATTATGGCTCGGATGGAGCGGGCTGATCACAGCGGAGACAAATGGAGAAAACCGAGTTGAGCGCTCCATTGATGGGAATGTTGAATATCTCTGCGTCAACTTCAGCCAAAAAGAACACGATGGCTACTACAAAAACTATGCCAATGGTCAGTTGTGGCCGTTGCTGCATCAGCGCGTTGATTTGGCAGAATTCGATGGATCAGGTGAGTTGATTTATCGAGCGGTCAATAAGCGATTCGCCGATACACTTACTTCCATCCTTGACGACGACGACATTGTCTGGGCTCATGACTATTATTTCATCACGTTGGCGGAGGAACTGCGCGCGGCCGGAGTCATGAATCGTATCGGCTTTTTTTTCCATACGCCATTACCGCCCTCTGCAACGCTGGCAGCACTGCCGAATCACGAATCGCTTTTTAGCGCACTGTTTGCCTATGATTTGGTGGGATTTCAGTCGCACGAAGACAAGGAAAACTTCTTATCCTACGTTCGGACCTATTTTGGAGACCAGGCTGTTGAGGGCTCCGTGGTTACGCGGCGCGGGAGAACTTTGGTCGACGTCTTCCCTCTCGGGATAGATGTGGAAAACTTCCGAGCATTCGCGCAATCCCAGGGTTCACAAGAGGCTTTGCAAAGAATTCAGCAGGAGTACTCAAGACGCAAACTCCTCATCGGTATCGACCCCTTGGACTACGCCAAAGGCATTCCTCATCGAGTTCGAGGTTTTGGTGAATTCTTGAAGAGGTTTCCTGAGTTCCGTTCTTGCGCTACCTTGATTCAGGTCGCATTCCCCGCAAGCGACGAAACCAATTCTTGCACCGATATTCAAAGTGAAATTGAATCCTTGTGCGGCGCGCTCAACGGGGACATAGGGGAACTGAATTGGGCGCCTGTTCGCTACATCCACAGGACGCTGAGCCGCGAGGAACTTGCCGGACTCTATCAAGCAGCGCAGGTTGCGCTCGTAACCCCGCTTAGAGACAGCGTGAGTTTGGTGGCAAAAGAGTTTGTCGCGGCACAGAACCCCGATGCCCCCGGGGTTCTGGTTCTCTCAAAGTTTACGGGGGATGCCGAACAAATGCCGGCTGCCCTGGCTGTCAACCCCTATGACAAGGAGTCCATGGCCTATGTCATGCACCGCGCTCTCACCATGTCTCTTGCTGAGCGACAAGAGCGGCACCGAGCGTTGATGGAAACAATTAGTCGGTATGACGCACGCTGGCTGTGCGACCGGTTTCTGCGAGCATTGAGTCGGCCTGACCCAGCCCAGCAGCCGAAAATAAAAAATCTTCTAAGCAAGGTTTTTCGGCACCGCGAAACGGATTCTGGTCGATTCTGATGAGCGCGGCAGCTGCGTTTTTCTGGACTCTGGCTGGGGTGCACGTGCTCCTTGCCATGCGAATCCAAGTGAGGGCTGCGGTGCTTCGATCACAAAACGGGCTCAGGCACGCCAATAGCCAGCGCAAGGATAGTTGGCTATCGACGGTCATTATGCTCGCTGCGATTCTATTTGACGAGACATCTTTGGCAGGATGGGCCTACCTCAAAATCAAGGAATTCATGGTTTCCTCATTCGGCAACATGCCGAACGTGACGGGCGTCATTTATCTGTTGGGCACCATCACCATGGCTTGGCTCATCAAGCGCGCGATACAGCGGTTAAACCTACCGCCCGCCCAGTGGTAAGAATGCCGATCAGCACTCGACGATATGCGACTCACCCAGCTCTTTTGTCATGACAGTGAGCGTCAATCCGGGGATGTAGTTGCACAGATGATGCGTGACTCGATAGCCCCTCGCCAAGTAAATCCGAGCCGTCTTCCTCGATAGCGTTTCAATCTGAGATTCGACGCAACCTCCATCCCTTGCCGCGGATTCGACCGCTTGAAGCAAATTGGAACCGATGCCCTGGCCACGAAATCGGCTGTCCACCCACAGATACTCGACGTACAAGCGGTCTTTCTCGATGCGGCCACACACGCCGCCCACGAGCGTATCTTTAATGCGGGCACTGAGGCCAATGGCCCGCGGCATACCCACGCCTACCGGCGCGCGGTCATGGCGAAGGACTTCATTCACGATGTGCTGCCGCTCATCGACCGACAACGATTTCGAATACTCTATATGCATAACTTCATGCGCGACACACGAATGACTGGATGGCTCTGTTGCCAACTCAACGCATTCAGATCCGCTCCTTACCGACAAACCTCAGTCCGACACCCGGCTCTGTCACGATGTATGTTGGCGCCGATGCGTCGTCCCCCAACTTGTTGCGCAACTTCCCTACAAGAATCCGCAGGTAGTGCGCATCTTCCTCGTGGGTCGGGCCCCACACCTCTTTCAAAAGCTGAGGCTGTGGCACCAGACGGCCTGCCTGCTCGACCAGGAGGGCCAGCAACGCGAACTCCTTCCGGGTGAGGGTGACGACCTGCCCCTGGAGCTTTACCTCGCGCTGGGGAAGGTCGATGTGCAGATTCCCGTCATCGTAGATGGGCCCTGTCTCGCTACGCAGTCCACTCACCCTGAGAAACGCGCGAATGCGAGCCATGAGTTCCTCGATCCCGAAGGGCTTGGTCACATAGTCATTGGCACCGGCGTCGAGCAACGCGACTTTCCCCTCCTCGTCCGAGCGAACGGTCAGGACGATGACGGGGACCCGTGACCACCGACGCAGCTCTTTGAGAACATCCTCGCCATCGCGATCTGGAAGTCCGAGGTCCAGCACCACGATGTCAGCCCCTTTCCCCCCTAGCATGCTCAAGCCTTCCTGCCCCGTCGCAGCCAGCAAAGTACGATAGCCTTGCGATCGCAGACTGATGTCGATGAACTTGCGAATATGCGGCTCGTCGTCGATCACAAGAACGCGCGGCGCGGGCGCGGAATCGATAGCTGCAGCTGCACTCATGGTCTCATTCCTCGCTCGGCTGCTCGCCCATGGGCAACGTCAGCCGAATCAATGTGCCTCGTCCCTGCGGACCGGGCAACGCTTCTACTTTTCCCATATGGGCACCCACGATGCCCTGCACAATCGTCAGGCCAAGGCCCGTCCCCTGTTTTCCGCGATCACCGCGCTCCATGCTGTAGAACATGTCGAAGATCCTGCGTCGCTCGTCCTCCGGGATGCCAGGGCCGCTGTCCGAGATGTCGATCAGGACTGCATTGCCATCACCGGGTCTGGCCTGAACGCGGATCGGTTCGCCCGGTGGGGAAAACTTGGCGGCGTTCTCCATGACGTTGAAGATGGCCTGTTCGATCAATGCAGGATGAACGTGGATGAGGCCGATCTTGGGATCGATGTCGCTTTCGACCTTTGCTGTCGGCTCATAGCGCTGCAGGCGCCGCGAGGCAGAACCAATCAACTCATCCACGCCAATCCAGTCGCGCGACAAGGTGAGGCCTTGCTGGCCCAGCCGGGTCATGTCCAGCAGATTCTGAATGTAGCGGTCCAGTCGCTCACCCTCGACACTGATCGTTTCCAGCAGACTTTGACGATCTTCTGAACTCATATCCTTGCCGTAGCGGGACAGGCTATCGGCCGCACCGATCATGGAAGACAGTGGTGAGCGCAAGTCGTGGGACACCGACGAAAGCAAGGCCGAGCGCAACCGCTCCGTCTCGCCCGTCACTCGGGCCACCTCAAGTTCCGAGACCAGCCGGGCGCGCAGCGCTGCCTGGCCGATGTCATCCGTCATGCTTTCGGCCAGACGCCGCTGCTCGAATGAGAGCCGCCCCATCGCCGAAGGAAATCGCAATCCCACCACGCCGATCGTGTCCTGATCGGAGCGGATCGGCAGGAACCACCAGGCGGAATTGGTCAGCGTATCTGTGTAGCGGCCACTGGCCTGACCATGTTGCTGAGACCAGTCGGCGGCGACCCTATCTTTCTCTGATAGTTCGCCCTGGACCGCGGCTGGGCCAGATTCACCATTGATGCGCAGCCATACCTGGGCGTTCAAACTGGACTGGAGTACGGAGAAGCTGGCGGAAATGACCTGTCCAAGATCTGCCGCTTTGGACAATTGCCGAGCCAGGTTCTGCATGGCCGTGGCATGGGTGTTGGCCACGCGCAATGAGACGACCTGCATTCTCAATTGCGAAGCAAGCCGACCCGCAATCAATGCTGCAGCCATGAACAAAAGCACGGTCGCCACACCTCGCTGAGCGCTGATGACAAACGTAAAGCGGGGTTCGATGAAGAAAAAGTCATAAGCGGCAAAGCACAGCATCGATGTGATGACGGCCGCGAACATGCGGGTCCTGGCTGCCACCAACAAGACGGCCACCAGGAATACTGTGGATAGATCCTCAAGCCCGACGAAGCGCTCCGCAATGAACGCTGCAGCAATGGCCCCTAGGGTGGCGAGCATGATCAGCGTAGGTTCGCCCTTGGCCAGGCGCTCACCCTTCAAGCTATGGAAACCCCGCGCCTTTTGTCTCGCTTGCGGCGTGCTGACAATGGTCAACTCGTAGCGGGCCCCTCTTTGCAGCAGTTGCTGGGTCAGCGTTCGATTGAACATCCTAGCGATCGGACGCTCGCGCGTGCGACCGATCACGATGGAGCGGGCTCCTCGCGCAGCAGCGGCATCCAGCAGTGCTTGCGTGATGTCCGTGTTGTGCAGCAACTCTGTTTCACCACCCAGACTGCGAGCCAGAGCGAAGGCTTTGTCAAGTTCCATCTGACGTTGTTGCTCGGCCCGAGCCATTGAATTGAGCTGCGATGCGGCTCGGTAGAGATCTTCGGCATGAAGAGCCGCGTCAGCGGAGTTCCCTGTATCGACGGCCACCACCGACCAGGGTGCCCCGCGACGTTCGGCGATCCGCGCGCCGGCGCGCACCAGGTACTCCGATTGGCCTTTACCGTCGATGGCAATGAGTACATGGCGCTGAATGGCGATATCGGACAGTCCGCGAGCGGTGCGCTTCTCACGCAAATCGATGTCCACGTGATCAGCGACAGTCTGCATCGCCAACTCGCGCAGCGCCGTCAGGTTGGAAGGGGAGAAGAATGCCTGAAGAGCTTGAGCTGCTTGCTCCGGAAGATAGACCTTGCCCTGATTGAGGCGTTCGATCAGTTCCTGCGCAGGCAGGTCAACCAGTCGAATGTCTCGCAAGCGCTCGAACACCGCATCAGGGACGGTTTCGCTGACGCGAATTCCTGTGATCTGATGCACCACGTCATTCAAGCTCTCCAGATGCTGGATGTTGACCGTGGTATATACGTCGATGCCCGCATCCAGAAGTTCCTCGACGTCCTGCCAGCGGCGTTCATGGCGGCTGCCTGGCGCATTGCGGTGCGCTAGCTCGTCTACGAGGGCGATGGCCGGCTTGCGCGCCAGCAGGCCATCGAGGTCCATCTCTTCGAGCGTGCGTTCCTGGTACTCGACCTTCTTTCGCGCGAGATAAGGCAAGCCATCCGCCATGGCCTGCGTCTCCCCGCGGCCATGTGTTTCAACGATCCCGATGAGCACGTCAATCCCCTGGCGATGCAGGTCTCGCGCACGGGCCAGCATGGCGTAGGTTTTCCCCACACCGGGTGCAGCACCGAGGAAAACGGTCAGTCTGCCCGCCGCCTGGCGCCGTAGCTCGCCTACCAGGGCATCAGCTTTTTCTGTGTTCTCAGACCCCATGGCTCTCTTTTCAATGTGCTGTGCGGTTAAAACGATAAGTCGGAAATCGGTAATTGCAATGCCGCGATTTACGATCGACGCAATGCGTGAGCGGCCAAAGCAGCCGAGGGTATCGACTGATATAACAGAATCACTTCCCGCCTGTCACCCCGTCCCAGCAACAGTGCGAGATCCAAGGCGCGAACGCCGCTGATGACAATTCGCATGGGTTGCCGGAATCCAGCACAGAACATGCGGACCACCGCTCGACCCACGGTGTTGGCGGGAAAGAGCGATTGGAACAATCGCCCGCCAGGCCCACCGCTCGCCGTGACGGCAATGCGATCGGCCTCGCAGGCGATGCCCACGCACATCACTGATGATCCCTCGTACCCTGAGGCATCAACAGTATGGCTTCTTTGCTGCGCTCCTCTCAATGCGGCCAGTTCGCAATGACTTCCATGACTTGACCCGGTTGCTCGCATTTGTGCAGCGCCTTTCTGAACGCCTTCTCCGAAAAAAGTGAAGCGACATGAGCAAGCACGTCCAAATGTTCCTGCGTCGCAGGCGCAGGGACCATCAGGGCCATGATGTCCGAAACCGGCTCACCGTCTGGACTGTCGAACGCGAGCGCCGGAACCACCCTGAGGTAGAGCAGACGAATCCGCTCCAACTCTTTCACACGGGCATGCGGAATCGCTACGCCACAACCAAGTGCCGTTGATCCAGCCAATTCACGGCGAAGGAGCGACCATGCAACCGACTCTGCCGGTACGCCATGGGCGGTTTGCATGTGCTTCCCGATGGCTTGGAAGACTTCACGCTTGCTCGCGGCTTGGAGCCCCAACAGGATGTCGATTTCATCCAGGTGCTTGCTCAACGTGCTCATACGCCTCCCGTCCTTACCGTTGAGGAACTGCCGATTCGGACTGCGCACCCGAGGGTGTCGCAGAGGCAGCCTGATGCGCATCCAGGGCGAGATTGAGCTTCAGCACGTTGACTCGCCTCTGTCCCAGCACGCCGAACTGCTTGTCCTCTGTGTATTGCGCAACGAGCCCTTCAACCGTGCTAGGTTGCAGCCCACGTGCCTGCGCAACACGCGCGATCTGGACGGCAGCCGCCTCCGGACTGATATGTGGGTCGATCCCCCCGCCAGACTGCGTGACCAGATCGCCAGGAACAGCGTTCGGATCAATGTGTTCCCGCTGCGCCACGGCGGCTCGTGCTTCCTCGACACGCTGGCGCATCTCCGGATTGGTTCGCGCTTGGTTGCTGCCCGCGACCGCCATGGGATCGTAGTTGGCGGCGGATGGACGCGGTTGGAAGTACTGCTTGCCAGCGAACGGCTGAGCGACCAGTTCCGAGCCGAGGATCTTGCCTCCTTGCTCGATCAGACTGCCGTTGGCAGTTTCGGGGACAAGCGCCTGACCAAGGCCAACTCCGGCCAGCGGATAAAGCAGGCCGAGGCCGACCAGCGCGAAGGCCGCAAGGCCCAGGGAGCCGCGAAGCAGGCCCTTGTCCGAGACGGCGGGCGACTGAATGATGGTGGTTGTACGTTGAGCCGACATGATCAACTCCTCAGAAAGAGAACAAGGTTGAAATCAAGACGTCGATGACCTTGATCGCGATGAAGGGCAGCAAGACACCGCCAACGCCGTAGATCAGCATGTTGCTGCGCAGCAACTGGGTCGATGTGGACGGCTTGAATCGCACACCACGCAACGCCAAAGGAATCAGCAGCGGGATGATGATGGCGTTGAAGATCAATGCCGACAACACCGCGCTGGTCGGGCTGCTCAGATTCATGACGTTGAGCGCTGCCATCTGCGGGATGGAAGCAGCGAACAGAGCCGGCAGGATGGCGAAGTACTTGGACACGTCGTTGGCCAACGAGAAGGTGGTCAGCGCGCCGCGTGTGATGAGCTGCTGCTTGCCGATTTCCACCACCGCCAGCAGCTTGGCCGGGTCGCTGTCCAGGTCGACCATGTTGCCGGCCTCCTTGGCCGCCTGGGTGCCGGAGTTCATGGCCAGCCCCACGTCGGCCTGGGCCAGCGCCGGCGCGTCATTGGTGCCGTCGCCGACCATCGCCACGAGACGGCCGCCGGACTGCTCGGCGCGGATGCGCGCAAGTTTGTCTTCCGGCTTTGCCTCCGCGATGTAGTCGTCCACGCCTGCGTCGGCAGCGATGCTGGCCGCCGTCAACTTGTTGTCGCCAGTGATCATGACGGTCTTGATGCCCATGGCGCGCAAGCGGGCAAAGCGTTCCTTGATTCCGTGCTTGACGACGTCCGACAGTTCGATGACACCCAGAACATGCCGGCCATCGCTGACCACCAGCGGCGTGGCGCCCTTGCGAGCGACACTGGTGACGCGAGCCTCCAGCTCCGCGGGCACGTGACCGTCGAGAAGCTTGACGTGCTTGACAATCGCGTCCATCGCCCCTTTTCGGATCACGCGGTCGCCCGGAAGATCGACACCAGACATCCGCGTCTGTGCGGTGAACTGCACGAAATGCGCTCCATCGGGGTCGGTCAGCTTCTCGCCCTTCTCCCGTGCGAGCTTGACGATGGACTTGCCTTCAGGCGTCGGATCGGCCAAAGAGGCCAGTAGCGCGGCCTGGCGCAGCTGCGCCCCATCCACGGCGGCCATCGGATGAAAGGCCGTGGCCTGGCGGTCGCCGTAGGTGATCGTGCCAGTCTTGTCCAGCAGCAACACGTCCACGTCGCCTGCCACCTCCACGGCTTTACCGGACTTGGCCAGCACGTTGGCTTGCAGGGCGCGGTTCATGCCGGCGATGCCGATGGCCGGCAGCAGACCGCCGATGGTGGTCGGGATCAGGCACACCAGCAGGGCGACCAGCAGCACCACATTCACCTCGACGCCGACGAACCCACCGATGAATGGCAGGGTCACGACGACGATCAGGAAGGTCAACGTCATCACGCCCAGAAGCAAGCCAAGGGCGACTTCATTGGGCGTTTTCTGCCGGTTCGAGCCTTCTACGAGGGCGATCATGCGATCGAGGAAGCTGTTGCCCGGCTCGGCTGTGACGCGAACGACGATTCGGTCGGACAGCACCTTGGTGCCGCCGATCACGCCCGAGCGGTCGGTGCCGGCCTCGCGCAGCACGGGCGCGGACTCGCCGGTGACGGCGGCCTCGTTGATGGTCGCCAGGCCTTCAACAATCTCGCCATCGGCCGGCACCAGTTGCCCTTCCTCGATCACGACGAGGTCGCCGGGCCGCAGTTCCGCGGCGGGCACGGTCTTTTCGCCTGCAGCCTTGTCGAGCCGCCGCGCCATCAGGTCCTTGCGGGCACGGCGCAGCGAGGCGGCTTGGCCCCGCCCCCGTGACTCGGCCACCGCCTCGGCGAAATTGCCGAACAGCACGGTGATCAGCAGGATCACGGTCACCGCCCAGCCGAAGCCAGGCTGCGCCCAGCCGGCCAGCGTGGCCGCCGCAGTCACAAGGGTGCCCAGCCAGACCACGGCCATGACCGGGTTCTTGATGATGTGCTGCGGCGCCAGTTTGATGAAGGCGTTGATCAGTGCGGGGACGAACCCGCGCTCTTCCAGTCGCGGCGTGCGGACTGGGTTTTCTTGGGAGGTTGTATTGCTCATGATGTTTTCCTCAACGCGCAACCAGGGTCAGGTGATCGGCCACAGGCCCCAGCACCAGCACAGGCATGAACTGAAGCAGCGTCAGGATGACAATGACGGCGATCAGCGTGAGCGCAAATGTGGGGGTTTCGATCTGCAGGCTGCCCGCGCTCTCCGGGGCCTGGCGCTTGCGTGCAAGCATGGCGGCGATCACCAGGGGAATGATGAGCGCTGGATAGCGTCCTGCGGCCAGCACGAAGCTGCACGTCACGTTCCACCACACGGTGGCGTCCCCCAATCCCTCGAAGCCAGAACCGTTGTTGGCAAAGGCCGAGGTGTACTCATAAAACACCTGGCTGATGGCGTGGAACCCAGGGTTCGAGTTTCCTGTCAGGCTCGGCACCGACAACGTGATGGCGGTCAGCCCCAGCAGCACCAGGGGCTGCAGCAGCACGAGAACTGCAAGCAGCTTGACCTCCGGCGCTTCGATTTTTCGGCCGAACAGTTCGGGCGTCCGTCCGGTCATCAGCCCCGCCAGGAACACGCCAAGCAGCAGATACGTCAGGAACTGTTGCAGTCCACTGCCGATGCCGCCCCAGATGGCATTGATCAGCATGTCACTGATCGTGACCAGGCCAGTGAGCGGTGCCACCGAATCGTGCATGGCGTTGACCGAGCCGTTGGAGGTCTGCGTCGTCAGCGCGGCCCACAGTGCAGACGGATCGGCCCCCAAACGCACTTCCTTGCCTTCCATCAGTGCGATGTCCGACGAGGTCGAGGAATGCCCTTCGGACCAGATGGCAAAACCCGCGGAAGCCACGGACATCAGCAGCATCGTGCCGAATACCATGCCTGCGAATTTGCGCCGTCCGGTGAACGGGCCAATCATGAAAGCGACCGCCACGGGCACGAGAATCAGTGCCAGCGTTTCCAGCAGGTTGGACAGCGGCGTGGGGTTTTCCAGTGGCACCGAGCTGTTGGGGCCATACCAGCCGCCACCATTGGTGCCGAGTTGCTTGATCGCCACCATCGGCGAAACCGGGCCGAGCGGGATCTTCTGCTCTTTCATCTCGACCGTCGCATCGACGGGCGCGACCACGGGACCGCCCGCCAGCGTGGCCGGGACGCCTTGGCTGGTCAGCAGCACCGACCACACCAGGCACAGCGGCACCATGAAACGCAGCGTGGGGCGGATCACGTCGGCCCAGTAATTGCCGACGTCCACGGGCTCCTGCTCATGGCCTTCGACCTTGCGCGCCTGCGCATTGCGTCCGCCGAACAGCCCACGCAGCGTCGCGGCAGTGAGCGCCAGCCCCATCATCGGCGTGATGACCTGCAGCGTCACGATGCCCGTCATGTGCGCGAGATAGGAGAGTTGCGCTTGCCCCGAGTAGTGCTGCTGGTTGGTGTTGGTCAGGAATGAGACCATGGTGTGCAGCGCCAGATCCCAGCTCATGTTGGGCGCGCCATTGGGGTTGAGCGGCAACCAGGCCTGGGTCATCAGGATCAGCCAGACAATGACGGCCAGCACCAGGTTGCTGAGCACGAAAGCGCCCGCATAACCGCGCCAGCTCATGCCGCGCTGGGGATTGGTGCCGATGAGCGCATACAGCGGTCGTTCCAACCAACGGAACAACCCGTCGCCACGCATCGGCTCGCCGCGCATCACTGCGGCCAGGTAGCGGCCAAGCGGCCAGCCCAGGGCAATCGCGAGGGCGAATACGAGAAGAAACTCAGTCATGGTCGGGCTCCGTCGCTTGGTTCAATGAGGCTTGCATTCATCAGGCGCTCCGTCAAAAAGAAGCCTGGATGGCAAACTCGGCGCGCGAGCCAGCCATGCCGGGGAATAGTTGCTTGGTCGCCGAGTCGGTGCCATGCAACGTCAGGCGAGCCTCGAAGGGGGCCTTGAACGCCCAGACGACACCGACGGAGCCGTGGGTGTAGCTCTTCGCGTAAGCGCTGTCGAGGAAGTAGCGCGCCAGGGTTCCCTCGACCCGCCATGTGTCGTTGATCGGGTAGCGGGCGCCCACCAGTGCATAGGTACCGGTGGTCTTGCTTGCCATGGCGTTCGTGGAATGCCCGACCGCGACCCAGTAGTTGTCGCGCCACGTCACGGCGGCATTGACCTCGTTCCAGTTGAGGTTCACATCGGAGCCCGGGTACTGGTAGCGCAGGTAGTAGACGTCGAGCGCCCAGTCCTCAGCGACTTTGCCGCTCCAGCCCAGCGCGATGTCGAACTCACTCGACGCGCCGTTGTCGGGCTTGAACTTGACGTTCGAACCCCACACCGAGGCATAGAGACCGGAGTCGTGGGCGTACTTGAACGACCCTTGAATGGCGGGCTTCTCGCGGGTCTGGGAAGACCCCCGCCACACGTAGTCGGAAGTCAAGGCCACGCTGCCAGTGACTTGTGCGGTTGCTACAGACGGCAGCGTAGCTGCCATGACACCGCCGCATACCGCAGCGACGCCCGCCAGGGACTTGAAGATTTGAGCGCGCATGTTCTTTTTCGCAATCGAATGGCGAAATTGCCATGCAGCAGTATTCGCCTAAGTCCCTGGTCGCGTCATAACTTCTGCGTAAATTTGATGGGGGGTGCCGCTTGCGAAGCCCCTGCGGCAGGGAGTCAGTGTTACAGGAGGGCCTCGCGGCACCGCCTACAGGGCGAGACTTTATGCCAAATTTACGACGCCCTTGGCCGCCGCGGCGTATGGTTTAGGTGACTACCAAGGACCATCGGACGCCACCAGTGCCTCAATTCCTCCAGGACATTACCTTTGTATCCGTCGTCGTCGTCGGGTTCATCGCGTTCTTCCGCTTGGCCAACCGCGTCGAGAAATGGCGCGAGAACCGATCAACGGCCAAGCATTTGGAATCTCATCGTGTTGAATGAGTTTCTGCACTTCATGCTGGCTGTTCTCGCCATTGTGGTTCCGCTGCTTCTTGCATGGGTGCTCATTGAGTACCCCACGCGCCGCAAGCGAAGTTCGAGTTCTTCACAACGCAGATGACAAAAACCCGCATTAGGCTGGCCGACCACCAGGATATCGAGCAGCTCATAGAGCTTGAAGAACAATCGTTCGCTTCTGATCGAATATCGCGAAGAAGCTGGCGCGCGCTATCAAAGAGTGCCTCGGCCATTGTACTGGTGGCAGAGGCAGGTGCCATGGTCGTAGGTAGTGCGGTAATTCTCATGCGCAAGCGATCTCAGATTGCTCGCCTTTATTCGATTGCCGTCAAGTGCGGCTGCCAACGCTCCGGAATCGGCCACCTTCTCACAAATGAAGTCTCCCGCGCAGCAACGGCGCACGGCTGCACCGAAGTGCGTCTGGAAAGTCGCATTGACAATGTGCGCGCGCACGCGCTATTTCGCGCACTAGGCTACACGCCATTTGGTGCTCCAATCCGCGATTACTACGCCGATGGCGCGAGTGCCATCCGTTTTCGCAAGCAGTTGCGTCCTGATATCGCCACGAAAGCTGCCGGCAGGAACGCGGACAATTCAAACATCGACTGGAACCAGGCGCCGCCTGGTTAGGCCACGCAGTTCGAGCGCCCCCCATTCCGGCCATGATCGATGGCCGGAGCAACGATTCTTTTGCATTTAGAGCTCCCAATGAATTCGGACCATCTGATCATCGTCGAGAAACCAAGCGATTTTCGCTGGAGCGACCCAGACATGGAGGTCGTCACGGCAGAACACTTCCTTGCGGACGGCCCGCGAATACGAAGCCGGCCGCGCAAGATCATCAATTTGTGCCGTAGCTACAGCTACCTGAGTGTCGGGTACTACTGTTCGCTGCTCGCGGAGGCTCGCGGAGATCGAGTGACTCCGAGCGTCGAAACCATCCTGGATCTCGCACGCCGCAAGCCGCAGGCAAGCATGCTGCCGACGCTGAACTCCCTTGTCGGCCCGCTGAAAGAGGTTCCTCGATCAGTCCGCAGCCTCACCCTGCACGTGTTCTTCGGAGAAATAGAGGACCCGCAGCTTGCCAATCTTGCCCGCAAGAGCTTCGAAATGTTCCAGTGCCCGCTATTGGAGATTGAAGTGGAGCGCGCAGCCAAGTCGGAGGTGTGGGAGGTCGCGGCCATACAACCGCTCAAGCCTGCGGACATCAGTGCGGAACAGGATGGCGTCTTTACGCGAGGCCTCGCCAAGTTCACCCGAAGGACTTGGAATCCAGCTCCGCGACCCCGCACGTACCGCATGGCGGTCGCCATACTGCATGACCCGAAAGATCCTCTGCCTCCATCGAACCTGAAAACACTGAGCAAGATTGTCGATATTGGAGAAGAGCTTGATATCTCCGTCGAATTGATCGAAAAGAAAGATTTTTCTCGCTTGACCCAATTCGATGCCTTGTTCATTCGGGAAACGACTGCAGTATCCGACCACACATTCCAGTTTGCACGCAAGGCAGAAATGGCCAATATGCCTGTGATTGACGATCCAACGTCGATCTTGCGATGCACCAACAAGGCGTATCTCGCAGAACTTCTGAAAGGCCACGACGTGCCCACACCTCAGACGTTCTTGTTGAGCAAGCACAGTCTGAACACGGCGGCCAGATTGCTGCCTTATCCGGTGGTGCTGAAGGTGCCTGATGGCGCCTTTAGTCTCAGCGTCAAGAAGGCGGAGGACGCGACGCAATTGGTTGAGATCGCGCGTGAAATGCTCAAGGAATCCGACGTCATTCTGGCACAGGAGTTCATGTATACACCCTTCGATTGGCGGATCGGTGTTTTGGATGGCAAGCCGTTATTCGCGGCGCGCTACCACATGTGCAAAGACCATTGGCAGATCATCAAGCACGCCGCCAACGGCAATTTCCAGGAGGGACGCGTCGAATCCGTCCCGTTGTCGGAGGTGCCCTTATCGATACTGGAGCTGGCGAGTAAATCGGCAAATCTAATCGGCGATGGACTCTACGGCATTGACATCAAATCCAACGAAGAACAGTCGTTTGTTATTGAGGTCAATGACAATCCAAACATCGATATTGGCATGGAAGATGCCCACGAGGGCGATGAAGTGTATCGAAAAATATTGCTTCATCTGCTTTATCGCTTTGAACTGAGGCACAACATTTCTACGAAGAATGGTACTGGCAAGCTCACACAGAGTTCACACCACGCCGAGTCGAAATCCGTGATCAGCGTTCATTCATCCTTACATGGCAACCCTGATGCCAAGAACGCTTTGAAAATTGGAAAAAAAGTGGATGGAGAGAAACTTTCCGTCTCGCCTTGAATAGCAGCGTCGCCAGCTCATTTTTCAAGTGATTACCGGACTTTGCGTTTGCAGTAAGCTGCGGGGCCTTTTGCCTTAGCGTCCGGCGTTGCCGGCGTAAAGGCTCCGCAAGTGGCGTCAAGCCGCGCAGAAAAATCGACCGAATCTCCACGCCACCCGCTGCTGGAGCGAATTCATCAAGCGGGACATCTCATCTCGGGCTGACACCCATTAGCAGTGCACGTATGGGCCGGACTTCGGCAGGTTCAGCCCGCGCGTCTCACCGTGATTCGATGCTGCCGATACCCGGTGTCACCAGCTCCATCACCTTCGCGCGCGACAGCATGCCAATGAACTTGTCGCCATCGCCTGTGACTGCCACGGGCTGGTCACTGGCCACCAGTTGCACCAGCACTTCATCCAAGCCGGCGGTGTCCGGCATTGATGCTAGCTCAACCACTTGTCGCGAGATGTCCCGCTGGCCTTCCTGTTCGGCGGTCAGCGCTGCATCAACCGTTAGAACGCCAGCCAGACGCTTGCCGTCGAGGACGGGGGCAAAAGCGTAGTCCAGCGCGCGCATCTGTTTGATGGCAAGCGCGGGGCGTGTGCGCATGGTCAGCGTCAGGCGCGATGGATTGACCGCGTGCGACGCGCTCAGCACCTTGGTGCGGTTGACGTCCTGCAGGAAGGTCTGTACGTATTCGGTCGCAGGGTTCAGCAAGATGTCTTCTGGCGTGCCTTCCTGGATCAACTCGCCGTCCTTCAGGATCGCGATACGGTTACCCAGGCGCAGGGCCTCGTCCAGGTCGTGGGTGATGAAGACGATGGTTTTGTTCAGCTTGAGCTGCAACTGCAGCAGCTGGTCCTGCATTTCCCGGCGGATCAGCGGGTCCAGCGCCGAGAAGGCCTCGTCCATCAGCAGGATTTCGGCATCGGTGGCCAGCGCGCGCGCCAGCCCGACGCGCTGCTGCATACCGCCGGAAAGCTGGTCCGGGTACTGTTCCTCGAACTCCTTCAGGCCCACTTGGTCCAGCCAGTAGCGCGCCTTGTCCTCGCGCTGGGCGCGCGCCACGCCCTGCACGGCCAGGCCGTAAGCGGCGTTCTCCAGCACAGTGCGGTGCGGGAACAGGCCGAAGCGCTGGAACACCATGCTCATGGTCTTCTGGCGGAACTGTTCCAGTTCGCGCTTGCCCAGGCTGACCACGTCCACCCCGTCGACCACGATCTGGCCGGCGGTGGGCTCGATCAGGCGGTTGAAGTGGCGGATCAGCGTGGACTTGCCCGAGCCCGACAGGCCCATGATGACGTAAATGCTGCCTTCCTCAACGCTCAGGCTGATGTCGCGCAAGCCCAGCGTATGGCGGCTGCGCTTGAGCAGGTCTTCCTTGCTGATATCCGAGCGCGCGGCCTCCAACCACTTGGCTGGATGCGGGCCGAATATCTTGTAGATGTTCTTGACTTCGATCTTGCTCATCGCTTGCCTCCCTGGCGCACGCGCTGTCCATAGGATTGGGTGATGCGGTCGAACAGCACGGCCAGCACTACGATGCCCAGGCCGGCCAGCAGGCCGCGCCCGACCTCCAGGCGATTGATGCCCAGCAGCACCTCGTAGCCCAGGCCGCGCGCGCCTATCATGGAGGCGATGACGACCATGGAGAGCGCCATCATGGTGGTCTGGTTGATGCCGGCCATGATGTTGGGCAGCGCCAGCGGCAGTTGCACGCCGAACAACTGCTGGCGCGAGTTGGCGCCAAAGGCGCGGGACGCCTCCAGCACTTCCTGGTCGACCAGGCGTATGCCCAGGTCGGTCAGGCGGATCAGCGGCGGCACCGCGTAGATGACGGTGGCGATGATGGCCGGGATCTTGCCCAGGCCGAACAGCATGACCACCGGGATCAGGTAGACGAAGCTGGGCATGGTCTGCATGACGTCCAGCACCGGCATCATGATGCTGCGCAGCCAGTTGATGCGCGCCATCAGGATGCCCAGCGGAATGCCGATGATGACGGACAGCACCACCGCCATGATCATGAGCGCCAACGTCTGCATGCCGGCGTCCCACAGGCCCAGCAGGCCGACCACGCAAAGCAGCGAGCCCATGGCGACGCTCAGGCCGATGCGTCGGCTGACCAGCCAGGCGATGGCCACGACCGCCAGCACCACCGCCCACCAGGGCGAACTGCGGAGGACTTGTTCAAGCCAGACCAGGATGTGCAGGAAAGGCTTGGACAAGGCTTCCAGGGTGTCGGCGTAATCGGTGACCAAGGAATCGACGAAACCGTCGATGGCGCGACGCAGCTCGCGCGGGGGGATCAATTCAGGAAACATGGCGTAGCACCATCAGGATTGGTGCCCAGGCGCGCCGACGCGGGGGCGCGTCGGGTTCATTTCAAGGCACGGGAGGCTTGCCGCCGGCCATGGCGCGGCGCGCCAGACCTGGCGGCGGGGCAAGCCGATCAGAGAGCGTCCTGCACTCGGGCCGCCACGTCGGCGGGCACCCATTGCTTCCACAGGTCGCCCTGGTTCTCCAGGAACCATTGCGCCACGTCGTCGGCGTCGTCGCCGGTTTCTTCCAGGTGGGCCAGGGTCTGGTCCATCACCGGCAGTGGCACGGCCACCTTGGAGAAGAATGCCGTCAGTTGCGGCGCGTCCTGGACGAATTGGGCGTTGAGCGCCGTGAACACCGGATTCTCGGGGTAGGCGCTGGGCTCGGGGTTGGCGCACTTGGGCGCCGTCAGGCACTCGTGCTTGGCCGCGTCGTAGGGCGGCAATTCCAGCTTCACCAGGTCCAGGGCGCCCACCAGCGGCGTCGGATACCAATAGTAGAAAACGATATCCTGTTTACGCTTGTAGGCGGAGGTCAGCGCCGCCTTCTGCGCCGCGCCGGTGCCCGGCGAGTACAGCGTGAAGCTGTCTTTCAGCCCCAGCGCGCGATACAGGTTGGAACTGACGACCTCGCAGCCCCAGCCGGCCGGGCAACCGTAGAAACGGCCCTTACCGGGCTCTTCCGGATCGGCGAAATGTTTCTTGAACTTGGGCAGGTCGGCCGCCGACTTCAGCTCGGGCAGGCGCTCGGCGGTGTAGCGGGGAATGAACCAGCCCTCGCCCCCCAGGTACAGCTCGCCCACGCGCTTGACCTTGCCGGTGGCTTCGGCGCGCTTCCAGGGCTCCGCAACGGAGTTGAGCCAGATCTCGGTGTTCACGTCCAGGTCGCCGCGCTCCAGCGCGGCCAGGGCCGGCAGGGTCTCGGTGGGCAGCACCTCGGTCTTGCAGCCGTAGCCGTTTTCGAGGATGAAGCGCTGCACCTCCACCAGCACCAGGTTGGATTCCCAGCTAGCGCCGCTGAAGTTAACAGGTCGACTCACTTCGCAGGCTGGTGCGGCCTGAGGGCTGCTGGCGCAAGCGAAGAAAATGGCTGTCAGGGCTGCCAACTTAAAGGCGGGATAACGCATGGATTTTTTAGCCTTCACAAGGTTTAACGAAGAAGACCATTGCCGGAAAAATTTGAATCCTGCCTTGTACGTAAGCAGATAATCTTCGGCGCATTTCTAATCGATGCGATAAATAACTAAGATTCAAATTTCATACCCAAAAATTCACTCCGCAGACTGCCGTCGCCTTACCCGCGGACCGAGGATTCTTGAAAGGCAGGATTTTTCTTCGTGATGAATGGCAAAATAGCCACACCTCAAACAAGCATCGAGGCCTTGCAAATTATCCGCCCCCGCAAAGTCGACTTACATAAATTCTAAGTAAATTTCCAACCACCCGTTCGGGCTTACCGCCAAGTAGCCGCTTCGCTAGGCAAGCACTTGACGCTTGCAGGAACCGGAGCGTCAAAGTCACGAAGAATTTACGGCAAATTTACGACAGAGACCTCGTGCATGGGATATGGTTAAAAAATTTTAAGCTGGCAAATAAAATGCTTTCCGCAATAGGAAGACGCAACTTCAAATACTGTTTTAGTGTTCTCATTCAACGCACTAATTCGATTTTTCCGAAAATTGGAGACAAGACGTGAAAAGCAGTTTGCCTGAACATCAGTGCGTGGCGGTCAGCAACAATAAAAAGGAGGCAATAGCGTTAGCGGGAAATTGGAAACTGTTTTGGCGCTGATTTAGGGCCAAGAAAATGGTGGCAGACCATTTCCGGTTTTTCCCACCGCCGCGGAAGACTTAATGCAATTCAAAGTCGCTGAACGGGGATATATGTCCAATCCGACTCATATCGCCGGTAGCTCTTCCTCTTCGCGCTTGCGGTCCGACAGATGCAGCGAAGAACTCAATGCAGGCAGCATGCTGTTCTTTCAGATGACCTGCACTCATCACTTGGCTCGAAGTTACCAAGGCCGTCTGAAGATATGTGGCCCGATGTGCTTGAGATTAGGAAATAAGGTACATGGAACTACGCCATCTTCGTTGCTTTGTCGCATTGGCCGAGGAATTGCACTTCACACGAGCTGCTGAGCGCCTACATATCGAGCAGCCGCCATTGTCGCGAGCGATCAAAGAGCTGGAAGACGAACTGGGGGTTGTGCTCTTTGATCGGGATCGAAGAGGTACGCGCCTAACAGCAGCCGGCGCTGCATTCTTGCAAGATACTCGCCGACTATTCACGGTCTTGGAACAAGCGCAAGAGAATGCCAGGGCCATCGCAGCGGGTAGGCGGGGCAGCCTGCGCATCGCCGTATCCGATGGAGCTCTCGATCCCCGACTGTCAGCATTCTTGGCTCGCTGCCGTGTGGAAGAGCCGGAAATGGAGATACGTATGTGCGAAGTGCCCTTGGCCGAACAGTTGCGCGGGCTTCGGTCGGGCGACTTTACGATCGGTCTCGCGCACACCGATGAAGTCAGCGATGGCATTGTCGCCGTGCCAATCTGGCGAGATCCAATTGTGATCGCTTTGCCCGCACTACATGAGTTGCTTGCCCATAAGGAGATTCCACTACATAAACTGGGAGGCCATCCACTTGTGTTGTGCGATCCGCGGATATGCGAGGGTTACTGCCGCGAGCTGACTCGACTCCTGGGGCCAGTGGGGAATCAGAATGTTGTTGAACACGTGTCCTCGCTGGACATGATGCTGACTCTGGTGGGGGCAGGTTACGGCGTCGGCTTTATCTCTGCAACCAAGATTCCGGTCAGCCAACGCCAGGATGTGGTGATCCGCCCCCTGGCTGTGAAATCAGCAGTAATCACTACTTACCTACTCCGATCAGCAAGTAGTGACTTGACTGCTTCATTGGAGCGTTTTATTTCCCGACTGCGTGAGGGTTTCGACGATTGACTGAAATAATTTTCTCAAGAATCAGCGCTTAAACTCAGATTGTGTTCGGTTGCGGCCATAAGCTCGGCCGCACTTATTCCAAGTGCTGTAGAAATTTTCAGTATGAGCGGAAGCGTAGGTACATGTTCTCCACGTTCAATTTTTCCCATATGCGAGCGTGCAATGCCTGCCCTAGAAGCGAACTCATCCTGCGCGACGCCTTGCGCGACGCGAGCCGCGCGCACGGCCTGTCCGAATGCCAATGCTGGCTTGGAGTCATACGTGGTTGTGCCAGACGGACGTCCAGGCTGAATAGTGGTCTTCTGCATCGGCAGAAGGGTCGATCAAACTGCGAAAATTAACCACGTTAAGTTTGGAGACGTTAAACTTCTCTCTTTCCCATCATGCTAGCTCGCACTCGACCTGCCTAGCCTCTCTTCTGCGCGGCGCTTATGCACAGCATCACCAGCCGAACATCCCGCCTCCGGCTTGCCATCGCGCCGGGTGTGCCGTCGTTTCAGCTCTCCAAGTTGCTGGCCCTGCAGCGCGCAGAAGAGCCAAACGTCAGGCTCACGTTTTCTGCGGTAACAGGTGACGAATTGGTCGCGGGAATTCAGGACGGTCGCTACGACGCAGGAATGTCGCTTCAGGGGGCCAGCGACCCAGGCCTCAAGACGCAACCTTTGTGGGCCGAGAGCATGGCTGTCGCCGTGCCGCCGCGGTTCCATTTACTCGACAGGGCAAAGCTCACCGTCGCCGGTCTTCAAGACTACCCGATCTATCGCTGGCAGGCCGAGGACTGTCCTCTGCTGGATGGAAGGCTGGCCTCCCTCATGCCGTTGGACGAGGAGAACATCCAGCGGGTGACTTCATTCGAGATGCTGGCGCTATGGGTTGCGGCCGGCTATGGCATCGGGGTATCTGCGCAATCGCGCATCGAGCGTGCCCACGGCTGGGGTATCACCATGCGACCTCTCGCCGACGGCCCCTATGAAATCGTGACCTACCTGCAGCGACGCCACGCGCAAACCGACTCCGCTTCGGAGCGGTTCGAGCGCAGAGCGATGCAAGTCGCCGGGGCCGAAGCCACGTAATAACATCCCTACGGCCGGAGCTATGACCCCGGCCGTAGTTTGAAGGGGGTTAGGCCCCCTCAAGTACTGCCGCGCTGTCCACCAGCCGACGGACGCTCAGCCGCACATCCTCGGGAATGGGCCGCAAGGCAACGGCCTCGGGCCCATCCTCGTGGCGCTGGTAGTCACCCATGATGACGCGGATGATCGCGGGCACGTTGGTCGGCGTGACCGCATCGATAGCCGCACGATCACCCAGGTCGGGGTGAGGCTGGGTCAGCATGCGGTACAGCTCCCACGAATCCGCGTGCACGCATTGGTTCATGAGCACTTGGGCCAGCTTGTGCTTGAGCGGTACCAGTTGCCAGTCGGGAACCCGCTGCCCCCGGTTGCCCAGGCTGATCGACAGGAGCTTGCCCGCCTTCAGCTCGCGGTTGATCTGGTCCTTGGACTTGCCGGCCAGCTTGCCGAACAGTGGGACCGGCAGATTGTTCGGCGACTCGTAGATGGCCAGCATTTCCTCGCGCTCGCGCTGGATGGCTGACACTTCCGGTTCCGGGGCATGCACCGGCGGCGGCGGCACCTGCGACAGCCGCTGGAACGTGATTCCGCCGCTGTTGGGGGTCACGACGATGGGCGTGGCCACCACGGGCGGCACGCCGGGGACAGCGGGCTCGGCCGCCGTGGGGGCGGCACCCACCGCACCCAGCGCTTCCTCCACTTCCGCCATCGCCGGCACGCCGTCGATGCGGATGGTCAGGTGCGCACTCGCGGCTTCCACTTCGCCCTGTTCAAGCAGGTCGAGGCGATCGGCCCAGTCCTGCATCATCCGGCGGCGGGGCTCCACGTACTTGGCGTGGTTGTAGGCCGAGCTGACCTTGTTCGGATCGGAGTGCGAAAGCTGTGCGTCCACCCAAATCTTCGGGTAGCCGATCTCGTTGAGCGCCGTCGAGATGGTGCCGCGGATGCCATGGCCGGTCAGGCGTCCCTCATACCCCATGAGCTGCACGGCCTTGTTGAGGGTGTTCTCGCTGATGCGCCTCTTGAGTTCGCTGCGATGCGACAGCAGGTACTTCTGCGCCGGCCGCATCACGCCCAGGAGATAGCGCACGATCTCGATGGCCTGCAGGGACAGGGGCACGATGTAGGGCGGCACGTCCTGCGGCCGCTTGCCGGCCTTGCGCATTTCGTCCTGGAGCTGCTTGACGACCTGCGGCGGGATGATCCACAAGCCGCGGTCGAGGTCGAATTGCTCAGGTTCGGCCAGCCGCAACTCGCCCGTGCGCACCCCCGTCAGGAACAGCAGACGGACGCCAAGCTGGGTCTGCCAGCCACGGGGGTTGTAGAGCCGGAGCTTCTGAAGGAACTCGGGCAGCTCGGGCAGGTGCAAATAGGGGTTGTGGGCCACCGGGGGCTTGGGCTCCGCCACCACGTCCAGGTCCGCGGCCGGGTTGACTTCCAGCCCCTCTGCAATGACCAAGGCATAGCGGAACATCTGGTTGAACCAGGTGCGGACCTTCTCGGCGGTGGTGAACGCCTTGCGCTTCTCGATGGCCGCCACGACGCCCACGAGTTGAGGCCGACGAATGTCGTAGATCGACATCTTTCCCAGGGTGGGCAGTACGTCCTTGTTGAAGATGCGCAGGATCTGCGAAAGCGTGCTTTGACGGCCTTCCTTGAGTTCCTTGCGGCGATGCTCGACCCAGGCATCGAAGACGTTCTTGAAGGTGTATTCGCCTGCCAGCCTGGCCGCGTGCCGGCGCTGGTCACGTTCGATTTGGGGATCGACCCCCCTGGCGAGCAGGGCCTGGGCCTTGTCGCGCTCGGCGCGGGCCTCGCGCAGGCTGAGGGCGGGATAGCCGCCGAGGGACAAGCGCTTCTGTTTGCCCAGCCAGTAGTAGCGGAAAATCCACGACTTGCCGCCTGCGGCAGAGACCATCAGGCCCAGGCAGTCGTTGTCGGAGAGGGTGTAGCGCTTGCCGGTGGTCCTTGCCTGCCGGACGGTCAGATCAGAGAGTGCCATTTCGAGGCTCCTAAGTTATGACTTAGGCCTATGCTCGTCATGGTTCCCGCTCAGCCCCAGCAACTATCCGGTAGCCGTCCCAACCGCATTCTTGTGCCTCAATTGGTCACTCAAAAACGGTAGCTGTGGGTGGATTTCCGTGGCGCTCGCTGGAATGAAAAAAGGGGCCGAAGCCCCTCTTTTCAACGACTTACAGACGTCAGTAGAAGTCTGTAGATCATAACTTGGAGCGGGAGACGAGTCTCGAACTCGCGACCTCAACCTTGGCAAGGTTGCGCTCTACCAACTGAGCTACTCCCGCATTTTTACTTGGTATTCTTTGTAAGGTTTGATGCCGGCCTTTACAGCCAGTTTTGCCACCGTTTCCAAAGAAGCTTCGCAGTATATATTAATTTTTTTCGCTGTGCAAATTGGCCTGGGGCTATTTGCTTGAAACCGTTTTCCGGGATGCTGTTTAAAGCAATGCGCCTGAATCAAAGCCCGGCGCAGATGTCTTAAAAGCCGTATCGGTTACAGCGCTAAAAATTAAAGTAATATCTAGCAAAGACAAAGATCATAGCACAAAAAATGGCCATGTTGTGCCCGCCGCGGTTTTGCCATTATTTATTTTTACGGATTCTGTTTTGCTGCATGTAATTTCACAAGACCTGTCTTCTTTCAATACCTTGGGGCTGCGCTCGAACGCGTCCGCCCTGGTGCGTTACGAGCACGCGGGCCAGTTGCCCGCGCTGTCGCAGCTGGCGCAAACGTACAAGAAGGTCTTCGTGCTTGGCGGCGGCAGCAATGTTGTGCTGGCGCCCGATTTAAGCGCGCTGGTCGTCAAAGTAGAGTCGCGCGGGGTTCGGCTGGTGGCCGAGTCCAGCGACGCCTGGCTGGTCGAGGCGCAAGCGGGGGAGAACTGGCACGAGTTTGTCGGTTCTTGCGTCGACAAGGGCTGGTTGGGGCTTGAAAACCTGGCATTGATTCCCGGCACGGTGGGCGCTGCGCCGGTGCAGAACATCGGCGCGTACGGCGTTGAGCTGGAACAGCGTATTCAAAGCGTGACAGCCTGGAATTTGCAAGAGTGCCGTTTGGTCGAAATGAATGCCGAGGCTTGCCGCTTTTCCTATCGCGACAGCTTTTTCAAGCACGAACCCATGGGCCGCTGGCTGATTACGGCCGTGCGTTTTCGTTTGCCCAAAGCATGGAAAGCGGTTTTGGGGTATCCCGATTTGCGCCAGCACGCGATATTGGCGGCGGCAGGCGAGAACGCGACGGCCAGGCAAGTGTTCGACGCGGTATGCGAAATTCGGCGCCGCAAGTTGCCCGATCCCGCGGTATTGGGCAATGCTGGCAGTTTCTTCAAGAATCCGGTCGTCAGCCCGGCTCGCTACGAAGCATTGCACAAGGCGCACGAGCAGCTTGTGGCTTATCCTCAAGACAACGGCGACTACAAGCTGGCGGCGGGCTGGCTTATTGACCAGGCCGGCTGGAAGGGCCGTCGCATGGGCCCGGTTGGGGTGCACGACAGGCAAGCCCTGGTGCTTGTGAACCATGGCGGCGCCACCGCACAGGACATTGCACAACTGGCCCAGACCATCCGGGTCGATGTGGCGGCCCGGTTCGATGTTGTGCTGGAACAAGAGCCGGTTGCTATTGCATAGCGTTAAAACATGATCAAAGCAACAACGCGCCCTAGGGCGCGTTGTTGCTTTGTGGCTGCGAAGACTTGGCTGGATGCTCAGGTCGACAGCACGTCCTGCATGTCGAACAAGCCGAATTCTTTGCGCGCCAGATAGCGCACGGCGCGCAGGCTGCCTTGAGCGTAGGTGGCCCGGCTGCTGGCCCGGTGGGTGATTTCGATGCGTTCGCCGGTGCCGCAGAAATACACGGTGTGGTCGCCGACAATGTCGCCGCCGCGTACAACCGAAAAACCGATATGGCCGGTTTCGCGCGCGCCGGTTTCGCCGTGGCGAGCCCAGTCGGCAACGTCGTCCAGCTTTTTGCCCCAGGCATGGGCAATGGTCTCGCCCATGGCCAGGGCTGTGCCGGACGGGGCGTCGACTTTGTTGCGATGATGGGCTTCGAAGACTTCGGCGTCGTAGCCGCTGTTAAGCAGCTTGGCGGCGATGTCCAGCAGCTTGAGCGTGGCGTTTACGCCGACGCTCATGTTGGGTGCGAAGACTATGGCAACTTTCTGGCTGGCGGCCTGTATGGCCTGCTTGCCTTGCTCGCCCAGCCCAGTGGTGCCGATGACGCATTTGACGCCGTGCTTGACGCAGGCGGCCAGGTGCGCCAGCGCCCCTTCGGGGCGGGTGAAGTCGATCAGGCAGTCGGCCTGGGCCAGGGCGTCCAGGTTGTCGGTAATGAGCACGCCGGTGTCTTGGCCCAGAAACGCGCCGGCGTCTTGCCCGATGCAGGGCGAGCCGGCGCGGTCAAGCGCGACGGTGAAAGACAGGTCGGCGGTTTCGAGAACCGCTTCGATAAGCATCCGGCCCATCCGGCCGTCGGCTCCAGCTATGGCAATACGCATTATTTCCTCTAGCGCAAGGGTTGGGGGGAGGTTTCGTTGGGAGGTGTGGCATTGCCGGTTCCGGCGGCATTGATTTCGACGCCTGTCCGGTTATCGGGCGCCGCTGGCTGTTCGGTTGCGGGGGCTTCTTTGTCGTTGCCGGCGGAGGCGGGCGCGGCGGCGCCGTTGTCTATTTTCTGGAAGGGCTGGCGGTCGGGCTGTTTGTCGCCTTCCCAGCGGGCAAGCGCATCGCCTTCGAACCAGACGGTAAATTGCCGTTCCTCTTCTTTACCGTAGCCCGGTTTGTTATAGTAAGTGTAATCCCAGCGGTTAGTGCGGAAGATGTCTTGCAAGGCGGGGGTGCCAAGAATGAAGCGTACCTGTTCGCGCGTCATGCCTTTTTCAAGGCGGGCGACCTGCTCGGAAGTAATCCAGCTACCTTGCTGGACATCCGCCTTGTATGGAAACCCCCATTTGGTGCCGCCGCACGCCGACAAAGCCAGCGCCAGGGCGCCAACGGCCACGCCGGCGCGAAGTTTAAGTAGTAATGGTGTTGCAGTTGTCAGCACGAGGCGCCCCTGTTATTCCGATTGGATAAAACCGTTATGATAATGGTTTAAGAATAAACGCATAATAGCGTTAGAACGAGCCGGGTGTCAGGCCTAATGCCCGATCCTGTGCGTAGTCCACCATCTGCCAGAGATTATTGTATCCATGAACGATCAAAATGAACTGAAAAATATGGGTTTGAAGGCGACTTTCCCGCGCCTGAAAATCCTGGACATTTTTCGTAAAGCCGATCATCGCCATCAAAGCGCCGAGGACGTGTACCGCGCCCTTATCAACGAGGACGTCGATATAGGCCTGGCCACGGTTTATCGTGTCCTGACGCAGTTCGAGCAGGCTGGCATTTTGGCGCGCAGCCAATTCGACGGCGGTAAAGCGGTATTCGAACTGAACGACGGCGACCATCACGACCACCTGATTTGCACGCATTGCAATAAAGTGGTCGAGTTCACCGATCACGACATTGAAAAACGCCAGCACAAAATAGCCAAGGACCAGGGCTTTGCCCTTGAAAGCCACACCATGATGCTTTACGGCATCTGCGGCGACTGCCAGGCCAAGACAATGCGTTAAACGGCCAGCATTTCTTTCGCGTGCTGGCGGGTGGTCTCGGTAATGGTCAGCCCGCCCAGCATGCGGGCGACTTCATCGATGCGGCCTTGTTCGTCAAGCGCTTCGATGTGCGACAACGTTGTCCCCTTGGACATCGATTTTTTCACTTCGTAATGATGCGCCCCGCAGGCCGCCACTTGGGGCAGGTGGGTTACGCAAAGCACCTGGTGGCGCTGCCCAAGTTCCTTCAGCAGACGGCCTACCACTTCGGCAACTGCGCCTCCTACCCCTGAGTCCACTTCATCGAATATAAGCGTGGGTACGCGCGCCGCCTGGCTGGCGATTACCGACAAGGCCAGCGACAGGCGCGCCAATTCGCCGCCCGACGCAACCTTGGCCAAAGGCCTGGGGCGCGTGCCGGCATGGCCCGCGACGAGGAACTCGACCGCTTCGCCGCCTTGGGCCGAAGGCGGGCAGGCAGAGAGTTCGACCTGGAAGCTGCCGCCCTGCATGGCCAGCGTTTGCATGGCTTCGGTGACTTGGCCTGATAGCTTGCGGGCCGTTTTTTTGCGTGCGGCGCCAAGTTGCCCGGCCAGCTTTTGATATTGGGCCTGGGCCTGTTCGGCTTCTTTTTGCAAGGCGTCCAGGTCGGCGGCGGCGCCGTTTTCGGCCAGCCGCTGTTGCAAGGTTTGCTGCAGGGGGATGAGTTCGGAGGGCTCGACGCGGAACTTGCGCGCGGTATCGAACAGGGCCGATAGGCGCTGTTCGGCCTGGGCCAGGCGTTCGGGGTCGAGGTCGAGTTTGTCCAGGTAGCTGTTCAGGTCGGACGCCGCTTCAGAGGCGCCGATACGCGCGGATTCAATGGCCTGGCAAATGCTTGAAAGCCGCGCATCGTGGCGCACCAGCGGCGCAAGCTGATGCGCCGCGGCGTTAAGGTAGTGCAGGGCCGAGCTTTCGTCGTTGTCGAGCGCCGCGAGTGCTTGCGCAGCGCCGTCAAGCAAGGACTGGGCGTGCGCCAGGCGGCTGTGGTCGTTGTTAAGAGCGTCCCATTCGCCTTCGTGCAGGCCCAGGCGGTCCAGTTCGAGCGCCTGCCGTTCAAGCTGCTCGCGCTCTTCTTTGAGGGCGGCTTCGTTGCGTTGGGCTTGTGCAAGCGCTTTGTCGGCCTGCTGCCAGTGGTGCCAGGCCTGCTGGACTTGCCGTGCGAGTGACGTATTGCCGCCTTGGGCGTCAAGCAGGTCGCGCTGGCTGGACGTCTTGAGCAGGCTTTGATGCGCATGCTGGCCATGGATGTCGACCAGGTGTTCGCCCAGTTCGCGCAGTTGGCCCAGGGTGACGGGAAGCCCATTGATAAATGCTTTGCTGCGCCCTTGGGCGTCGATGACGCGCCTGAGCACCAGGGCGTCGTCGGCGTCGATTGCCTGCTCGTTCAGCCAGCCGGCAAGGCTGGGCGGGGCGTCGAAGACGGCACTGATGTCGGTGCGCGCGGCTCCGTCGCGGATGGCGCCGGCATCGCCCCGCGCGCCCAGCGCCAATGACAGCGCGTCGATAAGTATGGATTTGCCCGCGCCGGTTTCGCCCGAGAAAACGGTGAAGCCGGCATCGAAGGAAATTTCGGCCATATCGACAATGACGAAGTCGCGGATGTGCAGGGTGCGCAGCATAGGGTTATTCGGTTTCGTCTGTGAGTTGCGGCATGTGGTTCCATTGCAGCTTGCGCCGCAGGGTGGAAAAGAAACTATAGCCGACAGGGTGGATGAACTTGGCGGTATGCTGGGCGCGGCGCACGTCGATGCGGTCGCCGGGCTGGCAGTCGGACCAGGTTTGCATGTCGAAGTGCACGCTGGCGCCGGATTCGACCCGGCCCAGCGCGGTGATGGTCATGCTTAGCAGGCCACTGTCGGGAATGACGATAGGCCTGTTCGATAGCGTTTGCGGCGCGACCGGAACCAACAATATGCCGTTTAACCGCGGATGCAGGATGGGGCCGTTGGCCGACAGGGCGTATGCGGTAGAGCCGGTGGGCGTTGAAATGATAAGGCCGTCGGCGCGCTGGCTGTACATGAACGAGCCGTCCAGCTCGACGCGCAGTTCGATCATGCCGCCGCGCCCGGCGCGGTTGATGACGACGTCATTGAGCGCGATGCCCGAGAACAGCGTTTCGTCGCCGCGCATGATGCGGCCTTCAAGCAGGATGCGTTCTTCGATTTCGTAGTTGCCGTGGATGACGCTGGTAAGTGCGTCGGTGGCGTTGTGCAGGGGAATGTCGGTAATGAAGCCGAGCCGGCCGTGGTTGATGCCGATAAGTGGGACTTTGTCGGGGGCGAGCGTGCGCGCCGCCCCAAGCATGGTGCCGTCGCCGCCCATGATGACGGCCAGGTCGGCTTGCCTGCCTATTTCGTTATAGTCGCCAATGCGATATTCGGTTAGCCCCGTGTTTTTCGCTGTTTCGGCTTCGATAAGAACTGTGCTTCCCGCCGCCTGTATGGTTTGGGCGAGATTGCGCAAGGGGGCGTCCAGGCCGCTGTCCTGGTACCTGCCAATAAGCGCGACAGTTTTAAAATGCATTGGAAACCCTGCTAATGTGAGAATGTTCTGCAATATACCGGCGTGTTGCGTTTTGCGTGGCGGCAATGCGGACCCCGTGCCGGTTTATACAGACAATTCTTCGGTTTTTTGAAGATAAATTGATTATATGTTCCCGCGGGCGTTTATGGATGTACGTAAAACAACCCGTTTTTTGCTGGATTGCGTAATATATCGATATGGATGACCGAGCCAAAGCACTTTTAAAAGCCCTGATAGAGCGTTATATAGCGGACGGACAGCCCGTGGGCTCTCGTACGCTATCCAAAATCTTCGATCTTTCGCCGGCGACCATACGCAACGTCATGGCCGACCTCGAAGAGCTGGGCCTTATTCACAGCCCGCATGCTTCTGCCGGCCGAGTACCGACGCCCAAAGGGTATCGCCTGTTTGTCGACAGGCTGCTGGCGGTCCGCAAGTTTGAAGTCTTGCGGCCCAGCGAAATCCTTGAAATGCTGCCCGCTGCCGAGCCCAGCCGGGCCGTCAGCGCGGCCGCCGCCTTATTGTCCAACTTGTCGCAGTTTGCCGGCGTGGTGCTGGCCCCCAAGCGCGCGCAGGTATTTCGGCAAATAGAATTTATCCGCCTGTCCGAAAAGCGCGTGCTGCTGATTATCGTCACGCCCGACGGCGACGTGCAAAACCGTATTCTGTTTGTACAGCGCGACTACCTTGAGCAAGAGTTGCTGGAAGCCAGTAATTTTTTCAATCACCATTTTGCCGGCATGTCGTTCGAAGAAGTCAGGGTAGCCATTGCCGACGAGCTCTCTTCGCTGCAAGCCGATATTTCGCGCTTGATGCAGGCCGCCGTCGAGGCTGGCACGTCTACCGTAGGTACCGACGAATCCGTGGTGATTTCGGGCGAAAGCAAACTGCTCGATATTTCCGAGATCGCCTCCGACATGGACCGCTTGCGCCGCATGTTTTCGTTGTTCGAGAAAAAAACCGACCTGCTTCAGTTGCTCGACGTATCAAGCCGGGCGCAAGGGGTGCAAATCTATATTGGCGGCGATTCCCAACTGGTCCCCATGGAAGATGTCTCGGTCATTACCGCGCCCTATGGCGTCGATGGCAAGATAGTCGGCACCTTGGGCGTAATTGGTCCAACCCGCATGGCGTACGAGCGGGTCATTCCGATTGTCGACATCACTTCCCGCTTGTTGTCCAACGCGTTAAGCCATAATCAGTCTTGATCGCCAACACGTAAAGCCCCGTTCTTCAGGGATCATCCCGGTCTTATGGTTTTTATGCCGAATATATTTTTGCCGCGTTTTTTGTCCGAGTCTCCCGATCCGCATGCCCTCGAACCCGATCCCCCTTTGCGTGCGGCGGGTCCGGTGGGTGTGCTGCTGGTCAACCTGGGAACTCCCGACCAGCCCAGCGCGGGTGCCATAAAGCGCTATCTGGGCGAGTTCCTGTCCGATTCCCGGGTTATCGAGCTGCCGCAGTGGCTTTGGCAAATTATTTTGCGGGGCGTTATTTTGAACCTGCGTCCGCGCAAGCTGGCGCCGCGCTACAAGGAAATCTGGCTGGAGCAGGGCTCGCCGCTGCTGGTCTATAGCCAGGCCCAGGGACGCGCTTTGCAGGAAGTCTTGCGGGGCGGCGGCGATAATGTACGGGTCGAAGTCGGAATGCGCTACGGCAATCCCTCCATCTCCGATGCCTTGGGCCGGCTGCGCAGCCAGGGCTGCGAGCGCATCGTGGTGTTGCCCATGTATCCTCAGTACGCGGCCAGCACGACGGCCACTGCGGTGGACGCGGTGGCCGCCAGCGCGGCGCGCATGCGCAATCAGCCGGAACTGCGTTTTATCAAGCGCTACAACACTGACCCTACCTATATCGATGCCTTGGCTCGCAAGGTGCGCCAGTTCTGGGCCGACCACGGCAAGCCGCAACGCCTCTTGTTGAGCTTCCATGGCTTGCCGCGCACAACGGTAGAGCAGGGCGACCCCTATCACCGCGATTGCATGGAAACCGTGCAGGCCTTGCGCCAGCGTTTGGGCGATGACGCCGACCGCGTCCACGTATCGTTTCAAAGCCGTTTTGGCGCGCAGCGCTGGCTTGAGCCCTACACAGAACCCACACTGAAAGAATGGGCCGCGCAAGGCATCACCGACGTTGACGTCATGTGCCCGGGGTTCCTGGCCGATTGCCTGGAAACACTGGAAGAAATCCAGATGCAGTGCCGCGATGCATTCCTGGCCAGCGGCGGCAAGCAGTTTCGCTATATTCCCTGCTTGAACGACGACGCGTTCTGGGCCGAGGGCCTGGCGGCGCTGGTCCGGCGCAATATCAGCGGTTGGGAGTCTTGACGCGGGCGGGGTTCGGCTTGCTGCGCTTTGGCGCCTGATCAAGTACAGGCCTGGGCCTGGCTTGTTTTTTCGCGCAGGAAGGCAAGAAAGGGTTTGATTTTCATCGGCCGGGCAAGTGCATAGCCTTGCCCGAATTGCACGCCCAGGTCGGCCAGAAGTTGTACTTGTTCGAGTTTTTCTATGCCTTCGGCAACGATCATGGCATCGACCGCGCGGGCAATGCTGACGATTTCGGGGATAAGGTTGGAGCGTATCGTCGCCTCTTCCAGTTCGAAGACCAGCGACTTATCGATTTTCAGTACGTTGGGCGACAGGTTGGTCACCGACTTCAGGTTTGAGTAGCCCGTGCCGAAATCGTCGATGGCGATCAGGAATCCTTGTTCCTTGAAGGCTTTGACCTCGCGCGCCAATTCGCTGGACAAGCTGTGTTCGGTAATTTCAATGCATATCTGGATGTCTTTGCGGACCGTCTCTTGCGAGGCGAACTGTGTGGATAATTTTTCGTAGTCGATGCTTGCGGGAAAGTAATTCAAGGCAACGTGGAACGGTTCGGGCTGGACCGGCAGCAGGCTGGACAGCTCGCGCATGGCTTTCCTGGTTACGGCATAGTCCAGGGGCTTGGTCAGTCCGGCCGCAAGCAAGGTGGGGATGAGTTGGTCGGGCATCCAGATAGTGTTTTCTTCTTTGAGGCGCATCAAGACTTCGCAGCCTATGGGCTTGCCCGATGCCAGATCGAAGATGGGCTGATACAGCAGCACCAGGTGTTCTTCGCGGCATAAAAAGCGCACGCGATGTTGTACCGCGCCTAATCGCGTGACATAGGGGGCAAGAGTGCCGGCCGCCAATGCGGCAATCACGACGCTGCCCATCAGCAGCGCGGCCAGCAGCAGCTCATTGTCCTGGATGATTGCGCCTGCACGGCGCTGTGTTTGCAGGACAAGGTCTATGTCGGGCGCGGACGTGATCAGTTCGTATCCCAGGCCCTGGCGATGCGTGGCGGTGCCGCTGGCCCGGGCGGCGCGTTCGCGCATGTGCATGAGGGTGTCGGCCTTGGCGGAGATCGGCCGCAGCAATTCCAGGCTGGTGGCGCCGCGCAGCCATACGGCGTCGGCGCTGGAATAGACATCTTCGGTAATGTGCGGGCTGACCACTGCATTGAAGCCGCCTTGCTGAAGAATGGTGGCGTTGACCTTTTTATTGGCCATTTGCAGCGGCACGTCAACCAGGATTTTTATCCCCGACAACGATGTCGATGCCGGGTAGTTGCCTTTGACCGGGTGGGGAAGCCGGCCCACCGCCGACGAACAGACCAGCCGGTCGTCGGCGTCCAGTATCCCGATTTCCCGTAGAAAGCGGGATTGCAGCAGATGCGTATTCAAGTGGACCAGGCTGATGTGGCCGCAATCCAGATTGCCGTGGGTAGCCAGATGCTGCAGCAGGTCGGCGCTTTCGGCCAATACGGCCTGCATGGTCTGTATGGCGTTTTCGTGTTTTTCGCTTGTGCGGGCTTCGTCCAGCCACCATATGCTTGTTGCGCTGGCCAGGGCCAGCAAGGCCGCTATCAGCAGCCCCGCGCCAAAGGTAAATGCCTTGGGCGACTTGGCAATTTTTAACAGCAGCCAGTATTGTGGATGTTTCAAGCGGCATTCCTTGATGGACGGCTACGGGTACTTCGCGGGCGTGGCAAGAAACGAATGTTTCATTTTGTCATGTTTTCGCTGGCAAAGGGCGACATAAGCATAATTTCACAGGTTTATGTCCCTGGGCCCGGCCGGGGCCGGATCGCGGGCCCAAGACAGGGTTGCCCTCAGGGCAGCTTCAGCGCTGTGTGGTGCGCCCGGGTCTTGAAACGGAGACAATCGCCCCCATTTTCTTAGGATCACGATTATTTGAAGTGGAGATTCCCTATGTCGTCGTCGGATCAACCTATTGATTCAAAAAAAGAAAACCAGCCTTTGGATACTTCGGAGCAGCTCGAGGTCAATGAGCCGGGCCAAGAGTCGGGGGCGGATGCGCAAGAGGATCTGGCAAGTTTGCTGAAAGAGGCGCAGGACCAGGTGGCTCAATATCACGAAGAGCTTTTACGCGCCAAGGCCGAAGTCGAAAATATCCGCCGGCGCTCTCAGGAAGACGTTTCCAAGGCCCGCAAGTTCGGCACGGAGTCGTTTGCGGAAAGCCTGGTGCCGGTCAAGGACAGTCTTGAGGCGGCGCTGGCCCTGGCGGACCAGACCCCGGAGGCCTGGCGCGCCGGCGTCGAGGCAACGCTGAAGCAATTGGTCGGCGCATTCGAGCGCAACCTGCTCAAGGAAGTCGCGCCTGCGCCTGGCGAAAAGTTCGATCCTCATGTGCACCAGGCTATTTCGGCGCTTCCGTCCGAATTGCCGGAAGGCGCGGTCGTACAAATGCTGCAAAAAGGCTACACCATCGCCGAGCGCGTGTTGCGCCCGGCGCTGGTCACCGTTTCGTCGGGCCAGTCGGCCTGATCGGGGCGATCTGCTTGATAAAAGTATGCCGAGCGGGCTTGAAAGTGTCTGACCCGCCCCCATTTATCAAGCATCCGCTTATTTCATTATTCAAGAATTTCTCGAGGTTATAGATCATGGGCAAAATTATCGGTATCGACCTTGGCACAACAAACAGCTGTGTATCCGTCCTGGAAGGCGGCAAGGTCAAGATCATTGAAAACTCCGAAGGCGCGCGCACCACGCCCTCCGTTGTAGCCTACATGGGCGACGGCGAAGTCCTGGTCGGCGCACCCGCCAAACGCCAGGCCGTGACGAATCCGACCAATACTCTGTATGCGGTCAAGCGTCTTATCGGACGCAAGTTCGACGAAAAGGCCGTGCAAAAAGACATCCACCTGATGCCTTACAAAATCATCAAGGCCGACAACGGCGACGCCTGGGTCGCAGCGCAAGATAAACAGCTTGCACCTCCCCAGGTCTCGGCCGATGTGCTGCGCAAGATGAAGAAAACCGCCGAAGACTATCTGGGCGAAGAAGTGACCGAAGCTGTCATTACGGTGCCCGCCTACTTCAACGACACCCAGCGCCAGGCAACCAAAGACGCCGGCCGCATTGCCGGCCTTGAAGTCAAGCGCATCATCAACGAGCCGACAGCGGCAGCGCTGGCCTTCGGCATGGACAAGGCTGAAAAAGGCGATCGCAAGATTGCCGTTTATGACCTGGGCGGCGGTACTTTCGATATTTCCATCATCGAAATTGCCGATGTCGACGGTGAAAAGCAATTTGAAGTGCTGTCCACCAACGGCGACACCTTCCTGGGCGGCGAAGACTTCGACCAGCGCATCATCGACTACATCATTGGCGAGTTCAAGAAGGAAAGCGGCGTCGATCTCTCGAAAGACGTGCTGGCCTTGCAGCGCCTGAAAGAATCGGCTGAAAAGGCCAAGATCGAGCTGTCCTCGACCCAGCAAACCGAGATCAACCTGCCGTACATCACGGCCGATGCCTCGGGCCCCAAGCACCTGAATCTGAAGATTACGCGTGCCAAGCTGGAAGCTCTGGTCGAAGAGCTGATCGAGCGCACCATCGAGCCTTGCCGCATCGCGATCAAGGACGCCGGCATCAAGGTTTCCGAAATCGACGACGTCATCCTTGTGGGCGGGATGACCCGCATGCCCAAGGTGCAGGAACAGGTCAAGGAATTGTTCGGCCGCGATCCGCGCAAGGACGTCAACCCCGACGAAGCCGTCGCCGCTGGCGCCGCGATTCAGGGTTCAGTTCTGTCGGGTGACCGCAAGGACGTGCTGCTGCTTGACGTGACGCCTTTGTCCCTGGGCATTGAAACCCTGGGCGGCGTCATGACCAAGATGATTCAAAAGAACACGACGATTCCTACGCGTTTCTCGCAAGTGTTCTCGACGGCCGACGACAATCAGCCCGCGGTCACCATCAAGGTGTTCCAGGGCGAACGCGAAATTGCCGCCGGCAACAAGGGCTTGGGCGAGTTCAACCTGGAAGGCATTCCGCCGGCAACTCGCGGTACGCCGCAAATTGAAGTGACGTTCGACATCGACGCCAACGGTATCTTGCATGTGTCGGCCAAAGACAAGGGCACGGGCAAAGAAAACAAGATCACCATCAAGGCCAACTCCGGCCTGACGGACGAAGAGATCGAGCGCATGGTCAAGGACGCCGAGGCCAATGCCGAGGACGACCACCGCGTAGCCGAGCTGGCGCTGGCCCGCAACCAGGCCGACAGCCTGGTGCATTCCACGCGCAAATCGCTGGAAGAATACGGCGACAAGCTTGAAGCTTCCGAGAAGGAGTCAATCGAAGCCGCCATCAAGGACCTCGAGGACACCCTCAAGGAAGGCGATAAGGCTGCCATCGATGCCAAGGTTGAAGCGCTTTCCACGGCTTCGCAAAAGCTCGGCGAAAAAATGTACGCCGACATGCAGGCCCAGGCAGCGGCCCAGCAAGGCGCTCAGGCGTCCGCCGAGCCCGCCGACGACAATGTCGTCGACGCCGACTTCAAGGAAGTCAAACGCGACCAGTAAGGTTTAATCTTAATGGTTCAGAGCCCGGTTTCTGGCATTTTGCCGGGGATCGGGCGCGTTCTTTTGTGATGTAACGAGTAAGGCGTCACCGACGTTATCAAAACTATGGCAAAACGCGACTTTTATGAGATCCTGGGCGTAGGAAAGAACGCGACCGAGGCAGAAATTAAAAAAGCCTACCGCAAGTTGGCAATGAAGTATCATCCGGACCGCAATCCGGACAGCAAAGAAACAGAAGAGAAGTTCAAGGAAGTCAAAGAAGCCTACGAGATGCTGTCCAACGAAGACAAGCGCGCAGCTTATGATCGTTTCGGACACGCGGGCGTCGATCCCAACGCCGCCGGCGGCGGCATGGGCGGGGCGGGGTTCTCCGATGCCTTCGGCGATATCTTCGGAGAAATCTTCGGGGGTGGACGACGCGGTGGCGGCGGCCCTCAGGTGTATCGCGGCGCCGACCTCAAATACACGCTGGAAATCAGCCTGGAGCAAGCCGCTCATGGCTTCGATACCGAAATCCGTGTTCCCAGCTGGGAAAACTGCGACACCTGCCACGGCTCGGGCGCCAAGCCGGGCACCAAGCCCCGCACCTGCCAGACCTGCGGGGGCAATGGCGCCGTGCGCATGCAGCAGGGCTTTTTCAGCGTGCAGCAAACCTGCCCGACCTGCCATGGCACGGGCAAGGAAATTACCGATCCGTGTACCGTTTGCGACGGCGTGGGCCGCATCCGCAAGAACAAGACCCTGCAAGTCAAGATTCCCGCGGGCATCGATGACGGCATGCGCATACGTTCTTCGGGCAATGGCGAACCGGGCGTCAACGGAGGCCCTCCGGGCGATCTGTATGTCGAAATCCACCTTAAGCCGCACGGTATTTTCCAGCGCGACGGCGAAGACCTGCATTGCGAACTGACGATACCGTTCACCACGGCAGCGCTTGGCGGCGAACTGGAAGTTCCCACGCTAAGCGGCAAAGGCGAGATCACGATTCCGGAAGGCACGCAAACCGGCAAGACCTTCCGCTTGCGCGGCAAAGGCATACGCGGCGTGCGCTCCAGCTATCCGGGCGATTTATATTGCCACGTAGCGGTCGAGACCCCGGTGCGCCTGAGCGAAGATCAAAAGAAGATTCTGCGCCAGTTCGAAACCTCGCTGTCGCAAGGCGGTGAAAAACATTCGCCCAAAAGCGAATCCTGGACGGACCGGGTAAAAAGCTTTTTCAGCTGAGTCTAATTAGCTATTGGCGCCCCAGCCCGGCTTCAGGCCGGACTGGGCGCGATACTCTTGCTTCAGCGCCAGTACTTTCGTAAACCACAAAGGACTCCGCCTTCGGGCTGGAGTCCTTTGCATTTTGTTCATTGAATGGCGTTCTCTTCGGTCGCCGGCGCCTCGGCCTTCACAGGGTCCTTCCGCGTGGCGGGTTCTGCCGATGCGGGATGCTCGCCTTTTGCTTTGCTCTTGTCCGCGGCGATGGCTATGCTGAACTTAGTGGGTGCCAGAGTTGCGCGCAGGGCGCTGTTCACGTCTTTGGCGGTCAGCTTGGCCAGTGCCTGGTCTATGTGTTCCGACCATTCGAAGCTGCGGCCCAATTGCATGTAATTGATCCACGCCGATGCCAGCACGCCATCCCGGGTGCGCGTCAGTTTGCGCAGCTTCAGCATCGACTCCACCCCCATCTTGACTTCGTCTTCGGTAAATCCGTCACGTACCGCCCGGGCCAGTTCTTCTTGCATGGCGTCCAGCAGGCGCTGTTGGTTTTCCGGGGCATAGATGGCGTAGGCGGACCAAGTGGCCGTTGGCTCGTAAGAAGAGGCATCGAAATCGCTGCTGACGGTATACGAGAGCCCTTCCTTGACCCGGATCCGGTTCCACAAGCGCGAGGTCTGCGAGCCGCCCAGCAAGTAGTTGGCGACGACCAGCGCGGGATAGCGCGGATCGGTATCCTGTATTTCAAGAGGCAGGCTGGCCAGGTACACGGCATTGGCCTTGTCGGGCGTGTCGATGTCGAAGCGCTTGGGCGCCAGCGCGCGGTACGGGTCGGGGACGCGGGTGTAGGCAGGCGCTGTCTTCCAGCCGGCCAGGCCCTTGCTTAGCGCTGCTTTTACGGCGTCGGGGGCGAAGGCGCCCACGGCGGAAAACGCCACAGTTCCGGCGCCGTAATAGCTACTGTGGAACTTGACCAGGTCGTCGCGTGTCAGCGCCGCAATATCCTTGAGGGTCTCTTCAAAGGAGGGCGTGTAACGCACGTCGTCGCGCGTCCAGGGGTTGTCGTAGCGGGCCAGCGCGCGGGACGCCAGCGCTTCGGGCTTGGTCATGGCGCTTTCGGTGGACGAAATTGCTTGGCGCTTGAACTCGGCCAGCTCGTTCTCTGGAAAGTTGGCATTGCGAAGCAGGGTCAAGGTAAGCTCCACCAGTTCTGGCAGGTTCTGGCTGGTGGTCGACAGATTGGCGATGACTACCCCGGCATGGCCGCTGAAGTTTAGGTCGGCCTGCAGGGAATCGAGCTTGTCCTGGATGGCTTGTCGCGATAACTTCGGCGTGCCGCGGTCCAGCATGGCCGCTGTGGCTTCGGCGTTGACGCGCTGTCCTTTGAGCCCTTGGGCATTGCTGAACTGAACCAGCAGGTTGGCCTGTACGCGATCTCCGCGGGTAGGCTTGGGCAAAAGTGCCAGTTGAACCTTGCCGTTGGGCAATGACAAGGGCGTGCGCGAGGTGGCGGCGTCGATGTTGGCCGGTGTCGGTTCGAAAGCCGCAACTGTATCGGGCGTCGTTTTCCCTTGGTAGTCCTTGAGTTCGGCGGCAAGGTCCACGGGGGCAGGCAGGGGGGCGCGCAGCGGCTTTTCGGTGGGGATATACATGCCGTCGGTACGGTTGCTGGCAACAAGGTATTCCTGGCTGACTTTCTGAACCTGGGCCAGCGTGGCTTTTTCCATTTGGTCGCGCTGCACAAAAAACAAGCGCCAATCCCCCGCGGCGACAGCCGACGACAACGCTGAAGTCAGGCTCACCGGGTCGGCATAGGTGTTGGCCCACAGCGTGCGCCATTTGTTTTTTATGCGGTCCAGCTCGGCCTGGGTGAAAGGTTGCCGGGGCAGACTGTTCAGCGTTTCATTCAGGGCTTGCAAGGCCTTGGCCTGATCCATGCCCGAATCCAGCTGGGCTCCGAACAGGGCGACGCCGGGTTGCTTCATGGTACGCGAGAAGCCGAAAACGCTGGTCGCCAGCTTTTTGTCGACCAGCGCGTGATAGAGGCGGCCCGACGGTGTGTCGCTGATGATGTCCAGGCCCAGGTCGAAAGGCACGTAGTCGGGGCTGGCCGCTTGCGGAATATGGAACATGGCGGCAACAAGAGGGCTGCCGCCATGGCGCCGCACGACAATCTTGTGTTCGCCGTCCTGTACGGGTTCGACGGTGTATTCCGGCGGCAGCGCACGCTGCGGCTTGGGTATCTTGCCGAAAGCCCGGGCAATGACGTCTAGCGTGGAAGCCGGCTCGAACTTGCCTGAAACGATAAGCACGGCATTGTCGGGTTGGTAGTACAGATGGTAGAACTGGCGCAACTGGCCTATGTCCACGTTTTCAACGTCCGAGCGCGCGCCGATGGTGTCTTTGCCGTAGCTGTGCCACAAATAAGCGGCCGCCTGCATTTTTTGCAGCAAAATCTTGAAGGGATTGTTTTCGCCCGACTCCATTTCGTTGCGCACCACAGTCATTTCCGAGTCCAGGTCCTGTTTGGAGATAAGCGAATTGACCATGGCGTCGGCCTGCCAGTTTACATACCATTCCAGCGTTTCCGGGTCGGCGGCAAAGCTGGCAAAGTAATTGGTGCGGTCTTCGTTGGTAGAGCCATTGGCCCGCAGTCCGCGCTTGGAAAATTCGGCCCATGGGTCGCGCAACGTGGGCGAACCCCGAAACAGCATGTGTTCCAGCAAGTGCGCCATGCCGGTTTGCCCCCGGTTTTCCTGCCGCGAGCCGACCAGATACGTCATGTTGACGATGGTGGTCGGCTTGGAATCGTCGGGCGTCAACAGCACCGTCAGCCCGTTTGCCAGCGTGTATTGCGTCGTGCCTTCGATAGACGGGCCTTGCGTGACGTTTGGAGGCAGGTTCAGGGCATGGGCGCCCGCCACGAAACTGCTGGCAAGCACGATGGCGGCAATATTGACTATTCGGATCAAAGACAAGCGCATTGCGATTCCTGGCAAGTGGGTACAGACGGGTTTATTTGGACAGCTTTTCCATGGCCTGCTTCAGGCCGGCCACGGTTACACCGTACATGCGGTCGTGCATGATGTTCTTGATAATGGCAATGGATTGGCGGTATTGCCAATAGCCCTCGGGCTCGGGATTTAGCCAGACCGACTTGGGCCAGTTTTCCAGCAGGCGTTGCAGCCACGTTGCGCCGGTTTCCCGGTTGTGGTGCTCTACCGACCCGCCGGGATGAAGGATTTCGTAGGGGCTCATGGTGGCGTCGCCAACGATGATCAGGCGCCAGTCATCGTTGTATTTGCGCAGTATGTCCCAGGTATCGAAGCGCTCGGACGTCCTGCGCCGGTTGTTTTGCCATAACGACTCGTAGGGGCAGTTATGGAAATAATAGACATCCAGGTGCTTGAATTCGCTGCGTGCCGCTGAAAACAGTTCTTGTATGCGTTCAATGTGGTCGTCCATGCTGCCGCCTACGTCAAGCAGCATCAGAACTTTCACCGTGTTGTGCCGCTCCGGCATCATTTTAAGATCGAGAAAGCCCGCATTGCGCGCCGTGCTGCTGATCGTGTCGTCCAGGTCCAGTTCCAGCGCAGCTCCTTCGCGCGCAAAGTGGCGCAGCCGGCGCAAGGCCATTTTAAAGTTGCGCGTACCCAGTTCCTGCTGGTCGTCGTAGTCGCGGTATTCGCGCTTTTCCCATACTTTTACCGCGGTACGGTTGCCGGCCGAAGGCCCGCCCACGCGTATGCCCTCCGGATGATAGCCGCCATGCCCGAAGGCCGAGCTGCCGCCCGTTCCCACCCATTTATTGCCTCCGGCATGGCGCTCGTTCTGCTCGTCCAGGGTTTTCTTGAACAGCTCCATCAGCTTGTCCCAGCCGTGCTTTTCAATGGCCTCTTTTTCTTCGGGGCTGAGCTTTTTCTGGAATTCTTTGAGCAGCCAGTCAAGGGGGATTTCTTTATCGGGCAGCGCCATGGCCTCAAGCCCGCGATAGAACTCGCCAAAGGCCTGGTCGTAGCGGTCGAACAAGGTTTCGTCCTTGACCAGCGTCATGCGGGCCAGGTGGTAGAAGTCGTCGACAGTGGGCGGCATGACGCCGCTTTGCAGCACTTCGAGCAGGGTCAGGTACTCCTGCACAGAAACCGGCAGTCGACGGGAGCGCAAGTGGTAGAAGAAGTCAGTCAGCATGGTTCGGGCTCCGCTGCGCCGAATTAGCGGCGCTGGGCACGGGTTATGGCGGCCAGGCGCTGCAGCAGGGTCAGGTCTTGCTCGTTCTTGAGCAGGGCGCCCGCCATCAGCGGCAAGTCGCCCTGGGCGCTGCTGATGGCGCTGGCCGATGCCGCTTCGTTCAAGAGCAGGCGCAGCCAGTCCAGGAATTCCGACGTGGACGGCTTTTTCTTCAGGCCGGGTACTTCGCGCAGAGCAAAGAATGTATCCAGCGCCGCCCGCAGAATATCCGCCTTCAGGTTGGGGTAGTGGACTTTCACGATGTCCTGCATGGTTTCGCGATCGGGAAAGTTGATGTAGTGGAAAAAGCAGCGGCGCAGGAAAGCGTCGGGCAGGTCTTTTTCGTTGTTGGACGTAATAATGATAAGGGGACGGTGGCGCGCCTGTATGGTCTGGCGGGTTTCGTACACATGGAACTCCATGCGGTCCAGTTCGCGCAGCAAGTCGTTGGGGAATTCGATGTCGGCCTTGTCGATTTCGTCGATCAGGACGACCACCGGCTGTTCGGCTTCGAAGGCCTGCCACAGCACGCCCTTGACGATGTAGTTGCCGATGTCGCGCACTTTTTCGTCGCCCAGTTGCGAATCGCGCAGGCGCGAGACGGCATCGTATTCGTACAGCCCCTGGTGCGCCTTGGTGGTGGATTTGATGTGCCATTGCAGCAGCGGACGGCCCAGCGCGGCGGCCACCTCTTCGGCCAGCATGGTCTTGCCCGTGCCCGGTTCGCCCTTGATAAGCAGCGGACGCTGCAGCGATAGCGCCGCATTGACGGCCATCTTCAGGTCGTCGGTGGCAACGTAGCGTTCGGTTCCGGAGAAGCGTTCGGAAGGGAAGGCCGGGGCGGGTGATGTCATGTTCTGGTCCGTGAATTTATAACGTTAGTAGGGATACATAGCGTGTATTACAACAATTATCGTACAATCCGTCAGGTTCGTCGGTTCAGCAAGAGAAGGGCCGGCTTTTATTTACCGCCAAACAAGAGCTATTATGAAGTTGCGAATTAACCTGATGCGCACGTTATCCGTGCTTGCCGTTACGGCGGCTTCCTGTGGGTTCGTTGGTCTGGCCCATGCGGCCGACAAAGCCCCGGTGGGCAACGCGACAGCCGCAGTCAATAAAATTTCCATGTGTATCGGATGCCACGGGATCCCCGGCTACAAAGCCAGCTTCCCCGAGGTGTATCACGTTCCCATGATTGCCGGCCAGAACGCTGAATACATCGTCGCCGCCCTGAAAGAATACGCAGGCGGCACGCGTACTTTCCCCACCATGGAAGCCATTGCCGCGACCTTGTCCGAACAGGACATGGCCGACCTTGCCGCTTACTATTCCAGTTTCAAATAATCGGGAGCCGACATGAAAAAACTGACTCTCGCCTTAGCGGCCTCTTTGTTCGTTGCTACCGGCTCGGCTGCAAGCGCCGCCGATCTGGCTGCCGGCCAGGCCGCCTACCAAAAATACACCTGCGCCAGCTGTCATGGTGCCGACGCCAAGTCGCCCATCATGCCTGCGTATCCAATTCTGGCCGGCCAGCATGCCGACTACCTGGCCCACGCCCTCAAGACCTACAAACGCGGCCAGGCCGGCGCGCCCGCTACGTCCAATATCCGTAAAAACGCCGTCATGGGCGCAATGGCCATGCAGCTAAGCGATGACGACGTTGCCAACATTGCCGCATGGCTGGCTAGCTTGCCAACGCCTTTGTCCGTTCGGTAATCGGCGTCTGGCGGTATTCGAAGCCTTCTTCGGCCTGGTCGAAGAAGGCTTCAATCATTTTTGCTCACATGCTTCTTCGGCATGCATCGGTGGCTTGTAAAGACCGCGGTGCCAGAACAAGGCTTTAGCCGTTGCCGCCGGGTTATCCCCGGGTAATGCGCCGTTTTATCAGGTCCAGGTAGCCGTCGTTGCTGAAAGGCGTGCCCAGCCGCTGCGCTTCCCAGACCACTTCTCCCAGGCATTCCATGATTTCGTGCGCCGCCTCGTGCGCGTCGTGCGTGGCCAGCAATTGCTGGTGCGCGGCGCGGATGCCGGGCGGCTGGTCGATTTGCAATTGCTCTGCGATGGCCAGATGCATGGACAGGTGCAGAAAAGGATTGGTGCGGCCCTGTTCCACGGTGTAATCGGCCGCGGCGACTTCCGGGTCTTCAAGGTCGCGGTGATATTCGGGGTGCTGTTCCGCCCACTGCACGGCAATGCTTTCCAGCGGCGTAAGAATTTCCCGCGCACGATGCTTGCGCCAGGCTTCGGTAAAAAACTGTCGGACTTGCTCTCGGGAGGGATTAAACATGACTACGCACAATGCCGTAAAAGACCTATTTTACCCGGCCCCTTGACAGTAGGGGCTCGATTGTCAACACAGTAGCGACTTAACCGTTAAAATAGCGGGAAAACTTGAGTTACACTAGTCTTATATAAGACTGCGTTTATAATGGCAGTCTTTAGGTCGTCTGAACAAAGTGCCGCCACATATATTGCTCCCGCCAGTCGCGGGCGCAAGCTGTGTGCGCCACTGCCGTTTTTCAGCCTGCCTCTGGTTAGAGAGTTAGCGCTTTTTCTTATTAATGGAGCAACTGGAGCATCCATGGCTTATCAGCATATTAAGGTTCCCGCAGCGGGCCAAAAGATTACGGTCAACGCCGATTTTTCAATTAACGTTCCCGACGAGCCCATCCTGCCCTATATCGAGGGTGATGGCACCGGTGCCGATATCACTCCGGTCATGCTCAAAGTCGTTGATGCAGCCGTTGCCAAGGCATACGGCGGCAAGCGCAAGATCCACTGGATGGAAGTCTACGCTGGCGAAAAGTCCACCAAAATCTACGGCCCCGACGTCTGGCTGCCCGAAGAAACCCTGGATGCCGTCAAAGACTACGTCGTATCCATCAAAGGTCCTCTGACCACGCCCGTCGGCGGCGGCATCCGTTCGCTTAACGTGGCCCTGCGCCAGCAGCTTGACCTGTATGTCTGCCTGCGCCCGGTGCGCTACTTCAAGGGTGTGCCTTCGCCTGTTCGCGAACCCGAAAAAACCGACATGGTTATTTTCCGCGAAAACTCCGAAGACATCTATGCCGGTATCGAGTTCGAAGCCGAATCCGAAAAAGCCAAGCTGCTTATCGACTTCCTGCAAGACAAACTGGGCGTCAATAAAATCCGCTTCCCGGCCACCTCTGGCATCGGCGTCAAGCCCGTGTCGCGCGAAGGTACGCAGCGCCTGGTTCGCAAAGCCATCCAGTACGCCATCGACAACGACAAGCCCTCGGTCACTTTGGTGCACAAGGGCAACATCATGAAGTTCACCGAAGGCGGCTTCCGCGACTGGGGCTACGACCTGGCCTTGAAAGAATTCGGCGCCCAGCTTATCGATGGCGGCCCATGGTGCAAGTTCAAGAACCCCAAGACGGGTCGCGATATTGTGGTCAAGGACGTCATCGCTGACGCTTTCCTGCAGCAAATCTTGCTGCGTCCGGCTGAATACTCCGTCATTGCCACCCTTAACCTGAACGGCGACTACGTCTCCGACGCCCTGGCGGCACAGGTTGGCGGCATCGGCATTGCTCCGGGCGCCAATTTGTCCGACTCCATCGCCATGTTCGAGGCCACCCACGGTACTGCACCGAAGTACGCCGGCAAAGACTACGTGAACCCCGGTTCCGAGATCCTGTCCGCCGAAATGATGCTGCGCCACATGGGCTGGACCGAAGCCGCTGACCTCATCATCAGCAGCATGGAAAAATCCATCCTGTCGAAAAAGGTCACTTACGACTTCGCCCGCCTGCTTGAAGGCGCAACCCAGGTTTCGTGCTCGGGTTTCGGCCAGGTCATGATCGACAATATGTAAGTCAGTCTGCCGTCGTATCAGGCAGAAACAAAACCCGCACTCCATCCAGGTTTGCGGGTTTTTTTATGGGCGAAGGGTAGAGGCCGCGCCATGCATCAGACATTCTTCACTAAAGTCGTGGTACGGTAGTAAGCTAATCCATCATTGACGTGAGGAGTCCATGAAACCGCTCAGTCTTCACGCGCGCCAGACCAATCAACGCCGCATGACCGCGTTTTACTTGTCGCCGCAGCAGGAAAATGCGGCAAACAACCAAATCGAAATCAAGAAATTCAAGGGTCCGGAAGATCGCCCCAGGACGCTGCGCGAAATGTTCCCGGACGCCGATTTCTCCGGCGATGACGACGACCTGTGAGTTTGCGGGTGGTATGCCAGCGCGCGCTAGTTTGCTAGGTCAAACTCATGCCATTGGAATGAGAATGGCAACGCTCAAGCCGGTTTGTCTTACTTCGTCGGTGAAGCCGAAGCGGACCTCGGCACCGATGCGATTGGCAATCGTTCGGATGATGGAAAGACCCAGTCCAGAGCCAGTCTGTTCGCTGCCGAGCATGCGGTAGAACGGGTCGAATACCCGGTCTCGTTCAGGCAATGGAATGCCCGGCCCTGTGTCACGGATATGCATTACGGCGTATCTCTCCTCCTTGTCGATCGAGAGGTCGATCCGGCCGCCCTCCGGCGTGTAGCGAATGGCGTTATCGATTAGGTTTTTGACGACGGCGATCATGTCCAGTTCGCTGGCCCAGACCTGGGCGTCTTGCGCGCCTTCGACTCCGATGTCGATGCGCTTGGCCTCGGCCAATGGCATAAGGTCTTCCAGTGCACGGCGGTAAATACTCTGTATGGATGTTGGCGACTTCGGTGATTCGGAGGCCGCTTGCGCCCTGGCCAATGCCAGGAGTTGGTCCAGCAGGTTTCTGCCGCGCTCGATGCCTTGGCGCAGTGTTATTAGTCGTTCACGCGCCGGGCCGGACATTTCCGCTTCCGCCAACCGTTCCGCTTGCAGTGACAAGGCCGTCAGCGGCGATCGCAGTTCGTGCGCTGCATCCGCCACAAAGCGGCGCTGAGCGTCCATCGAATGAGCAACGCGGGTGAGCAGGCGATTGATCGCCACAGCGAACGGGCGCACTTCGGTGGGGAAGTGGCCGGCTTCGATGCGGTACAGGTCCTGCTCTGCGCGCTGGTCGATCTCGCTGGAGAGCGTTGCAATGGGCCGGAACATCTTGCGCACCAGATTGGCGACGAGCAATAACAGGATCGGCACGAGGATCAGAAAAGGCATCACTGTACGCAAGGCGCTGCCGCGGGCAATCTGGTCCCGGAAGCCGGACTCCTGGGCCAGCGCGATCCGTTCGCCAGCTGTTGTTGTCTTGATCAACACACGGAATGTTTCACCGCCGACCTTCACCGTGTGTAGCCCGTCCGCCAGAGTTGCCGGCAGGGGCAGCAGTCCGCCATCATCCACTCCTACTGAGGATGGGTGGCTGTCGCCCAAGCGTTGGACGATCACGCGCGCTTCCTCATTGCCGTTTTCGAGACGGGAGTCGGCGGGTGAAGGGGCTGGCGACAAACGCTGCCGATCCATGAGCTGCGCTACTTGACGCAAGACATCATCTTGCAATTCGTGAGCTTCACTGAAGGCCGACATGAATGAGAAGATGCCGGCGACGATGGCCACAACGAGGATTGCCAGAGACAGGGTAAGGGAGAGCTTGAGCTGAATCGACTCGCTCAGGCGTTTTTTGAGACCATCCATCCGACCCCTCTGACATTCTTGATGATTTCGCTGCCCAGCTTGCGCCGCAATGCATGGATCAGATATTCGACGGCATTGCTTTCGACCTCTTCTCCCCAACCGTATATGCGGTCTTCCAGTTCGGCGCGAGACAGGATAGCCCCAGGCCGGACCAGCAAGGCTTGCAGCAAGGCAAATTCGCGGTTGGACAAGAGCGTCGGCGAGCTGCTGTGGACGCTGGCTTCTTTCGTGGCCGGGTCCAGCGATACTACACCGTTGCTGAGGACGGGCGCAGCGTTGCCGCTCTTGCGGCGCAGCACCGCCCGCATTCGCGCCAGCAGTTCAGCCATCTGGAAGGGCTTGGGCACGTAGTCGTCGGCTCCGCCGTCCAAGCCGCGCAAGCGGTCGTCCAGGCCATCGCGGGCCGTGATAATCAGCAGGGGAATCGGGTTGTCTTTGGCGCGGATGCTGGCCAAGACATCCAGCCCATCCCTGCCGGGTAGGCCGAGGTCGAGCAGAACCAGGTCGTAGCGTTGACTGGCCAAGGTCGTCAGGGCGCTCAGTCCGTTCTTTACCCAGTCGGTTGCGTAGGACGCATCCTTCAATGCATCTTGAACTACCTCGCCGATCATGGGGTCGTCTTCGACCAGCAATACCCGCATTCTCGTTCCGTCCAATTTTTGTTGCTTAATGCATCGTCCGGGCTGCCCGTTGGCGCAGTAGCAGGATGCACGCAATAATGAAAACAAAAAGCGTGATCGATGCGGAATAACGGCTTAGAGCCAACCCCCCCGCGGCCAGAGGCTTGTCCAAATAGTCTCCGACTACCGCACCCAGTGGGCGGGTCAGAATGAAAGCGATCCAAAATAACAGTGTACGCGACACGCGGGTCCAGCAGTAGGTAGCCGCGGTCACGGCAAGCAACGCGCCGAAAACAAGGGCCGCCCCGGTGTAGCCCAAGCCAGCCGCGCCGGCAGTCCAGTCACCCAAGGCCGTTCCCAGGGTCTGGGAGAACATGATAGTCACCCAATAGAAGGCTTCCGCATTGGGCGAGTTGACGGTGCTCACCGACACGGAGCCAAGGGTGCGATGCCAGGCGAAGAGCGAGCCCAGCAGCAAAGCCAGCAGTATGCTTGATCCCCCCGCATACCCGATTCCGAGCGAGCGGTCCACAAAATCGGCCAGCGTCGTGCCGACTGTGGTAGTGGCGACGATGGTGGCCCAGTACAGGAATGGATGGAATTTCTTGGCTTTGACTTGCGCGATCACGGCGGCAAGAAAAATGGCAGCGAAGATGCCCGTGCCGGCCAGATAACCCAGGTTCATGGACATTGAAACCGCATCGCCGCCGGTTTCGCCCAGCGTAGTGGCTGCGATCTTGATGAGCCAGAATCCCAGCGTGACCTCGGGGACTTTGCTGGGCCAGGCGTTTGCCTGGGTTGAGGGCAGTGCGTTCATAGCGTTTTTTCCGGTCGAATGAAGGATTTGTTTTCAGTCTGGGCCACCTGACTTAGCACAGCCATAGCTTGTTCACTCGAAGGGCGCTTGTCAGGACAACTGTCCGCCTTTTTGCTTTGCATAGGTCTCAGGAAGGACGAAAATAGTCTTACATACGTTGCAAGCCTGAAAAGGAGAATGCACATGAGCGCACGGCTGAATCACACGATTGTCTGGTGCCGCGGTAAGCGCAAATCGGCGGCGTTCATGGCTGACATCCTGGGCCTGGCCGAGCCCGTGCCGTTTGGTCCCATGCTGGTCGTCCAGCTTGATAATGGCGTATCCCTTGACTTTTACGAGACCAATAATGCGATCGCATCGCAGCATTACGCGTTCTTGATAAGCGAAGAGGATTTCGACCGCGTTTTCTCCCGTATTTGCGATCGCAAGATTCAATATTGGTCCGATCCAGGCCAGCACCATGCAGGGAAGATAAACCGGGAGGATGGCGGCCGGGGGCTATATTTCGAGGACCCCGACGGCCATCTGCTGGAGGTCATCACCAAGCCTTATGGCGGCTAAAAACTCCTGACACTTTTGAATCCCCCGTCCGATAAATCCTACGGGTTCGTATTCCAATGTCCCACGGACCGTTGGCAGCGCTTCTAAGCCTTGGCGGTGGTGAGCATAGACCGGCTTCGGCAGCTTTTCCGAGACATTTTTTTTGCGCCCCTGGACGCATATCTATTTTGAGCGTAAGGTAATTAGCGGGCTTGACGGCCGGGAAATTTATACTTGTCGGCATCTTGTTTCCGAAGACTTCGAGTCTAACGAGGGAGTTGTTACATGAATCCGACAGCAATATTGCTGGCCACTTTTATCCTGTCCATTGTTGGTTTATTCTTTTTTATCTGGTCTTTGCGCCGCGGTATGTTCGATGACACCTCTTCAGGTGCGCGAACAATTTTCACCAAAGGGGAAATCGGGCAAACCGAAGAACCCTCTGCCGATAGTGCACAGCGCGTGCGTTTGCAGGGTGTCACCGACTCAAACGAGCGCGACAGTGGCTCCGAAGAGGGCGTTTCGCCCATTGAGCTGTCCGCCCGCATAGAGGCCGACCGCTCAACCGCATATCCGGTTTATGTCATGCTGGCCAGCGCGGGGGTGTGGCTGGTCGTGGCATCCCTGGCGGGCCTGCTCAGTTCGCTTAAGCTGCACTGGCCCGATTTGCTTACCGAGTATGCCTGGCTGAGTTTCGGCCGCCTGCGGACTATCCATCTTAATGCCGTGGCCTATGGCTGGGCGCCCATGGGTACGCTGGGCTTGAGTGTCTGGCTTTTGCCGCGCTTGCTGCAAACGCCGTTGCGGGGTGCCCGGCTTGTCATTCTGGGCGCCGTCATATGGAATGCCGCTTTGGTCGCCGGGCTGGGCGGGCTGGCGGTTGGCATCAATGCCGGCATGGAGTGGCTGGAAATCCCCTGGCAGATCGGTGGCCTGTTCGCCATGGGCGGCATGCTTATTGGCTTGCCCATGGCACTGATGTTGGGGCGGCGCAAGGTACACCATCTATATGTGTCGGTCTGGTATATGGGGGCTGCGCTGTTCTGGTTCCCCACTTTGTATATCGTGGCGAAAATTCCGGGACTTCACTTCGGCGTTGAACAGGGCACCATGAACTGGTGGTTTGGCCACAATGTACTGGGGCTTTATTACACTCCCATATCCTTGGCCTGCGTCTATTATTTTCTGCCCAAAGTCATCGGACGTCCGATACGTTCATACAACTTGTCTTTGCTGGGATTCTGGACGCTGGCGTTTTTCTATGGCCAGGTGGGGGCGCACCACCTTATTGGCGGACCCATACCCGAGTGGCTGGCAACACTGTCCATCGTGCAAAGCATGATGATGCTTATTCCTGTCATTGCCTTTTCGGTAAATCAGCATTTGACCATGGTGGGGTACTTCAGCGCGCTCAAGTATTCGCCGGTGCTGCGTTTTATACTTTTTGGCGCAATTATGTATACCGTGTCGTCGGTGCAAGGCTCGTTCGAAGCTTTACGCACGGTCAATGCGGTTACGCACTTTACCCATTTCACCGTGGCCCATGCGCACATCGGCTTGTATGGCTTTGTCACGATGGTGATTTTTGGCGGGATTTACTTTGTCATGCCCAGAGTGCTTAATATCCCCTGGCCCAAGCCGGCGCTTATTACATGGCACTTCTGGCTGGTGGTGGCGGGGTTTGCCGTGTACGTCATTACGCTAAGCATAGGCGGCATTTTGCAGGGGTTGGCGCTGCAAGACCCCAATGTCCCATTCATGCAGTCGGTGGCACTGACCATACCCTGGCTACAGGGGCGTTCTATAGGCGGCACTCTAATGACATTGGGCCATTTGGTTTTCGTCTACCACATTGCCCTGATGACCCTGCGTGTCAGCTCGGTGCCGCTGGACGCACCGGTTATTGCCTCTCAACAGCATACGGCATAAAGAACTATGGAAAACGAAACCAAACTTCTTGCCGGTGCGATGATTACCTTGTCGCTGGCGACGGCGGCGCTGGTTGTCCTGCCGTTCCTGCAACTCAAGAACGTTCCCCCGCCCGAGGGACTCAAGCCCTACACCAGCGAACAATTGCGCGGGCGCCAGGTATATATGTCCAACGGCTGCATTGCCTGCCATACCCAGCAGCCCAGCTCCACCGGCGCGGGCGTGGTCGACAGCAGCCGGGGCTGGGGCCGGCCATCGGTTGCTGGCGACTACTACTACGACCAACCCGTTTTGCTGGGCACCATGCGCACCGGGCCCGACTTGTTCAATATCGGGGCGCGCCAGCCCAGCGTCGACTGGCAACTCGGCCACCTGTTTCAGCCGCGCGCCTATGTTCCGGGAAGCATCATGCCGGCTTATCCGTTTTTGTTCGAGGTGAAGGATCCGGACAACGTCTCGAAGGCCGAGCGCGTTGTAGCGCTGCCTCCGGGAACCGCAGCCGAAGGCAAGGTTGTTGTGGCGCGGCCGGAAGCCTTGGACTTGGTGGCTTACCTGATCAGTCTCAACCACACCTATAACGCGCTGACGCCCGAGCAACTGAAGTATGCGGAAAGCCGGCTTTCGCCTGCCCGGCTAAAGCAGGACGACAAGGCCGAACAGCGTCAGGAACAGGCGCCGGAAACTAAGTAAAGGCTACGAAAGGGAGCTTGAATGAAAAGGGCTAAGAAGGTGCCAAAGCAAACTCGCGAGTCGGAAAACGCGGATCCCAGCGAACTGTATAACCCGGTTCCGCGGGTAGTCCTGGGACTCATTGTCGGGCTTATTGCCTGGGCCATTTATTATATTTTTGCCGCGAATCCCGACGGTGTGGCGTCCCTGGGCGACCACAGATTGCCCTCGCAACTGGTTACCAACACAGGTGCCAAAGGCGGTGCCATAGACGGCAAACAGCTCTTTACCGGCACATGCCAGGCTTGCCATCAGGCCACCGGCCAAGGGCTGCCCGGCGTCTTTCCGCCGCTGGCGGGGGCTTCCTGGGTTGTCGGCGACCCGCATGTGCTGGTGCAAATTGTGCTGCACGGCCTGCATGGGCCTGTCGAGGTGGCCGGCACGACCTATAACGGCTCGATGCCGGCCTTCGGTACGCAGTTCAACGACGACGAGCTTGCCGCCTTGCTGAGTTTCATCCGCAAAGAGTGGGGCAATGCCGCGCCGCCTGTCGAGGCCAGCCTGGTCGCTGAATCGCGTGCCCTGACCGCCAAGCGCGCCGAACCATGGCCCAATGTCAAAGACATCGAGGCCGCCATTGGGGCCGCCAAGCCATGAACCGCAGCGCCGCGGCCACGTCGGCGGCAATTTTGTTGATGCTGCTCCTGGCTTTCTTTGCTTTTGACAGAGTGACCCGCGGCTTTGCCGCGGTCACATCCGACCAGGTGCGCCGTATCGACTTGCAGCAATCGCCGCGCGCGCTGCCGGCCTTGGCATTGGTGGACCAGGCGGGTCATGATTTGTCCCTGGCGGATTACGGCGGGGCTTCGCCCTACACAACGTTTGTCAGCCTGGCCTATATGCGCTGCCAGACAGTGTGCCGCACCAGCGCGTCGGGCCTGGCATTCATGCAGCAGCAAATTCGTGATCTTGGCCTAAAGGGACAGGTCCGTTTGCTGACGCTCAGTTTCGACCCGGGTAACGATACGCCCCAGGTCATGCAGAATCATGCCCGTTCCGTTGGAGCCGATGCAGCCATTTGGCGCACTGCTACGCTGCGCGACCCGCGCGATCTGGCCGCCTTGCTTGAGTTGTTCGGCATCGTCGTCATTCCCGATGGCTTGGGCGGGTACTCGCACAACTCGGCATTGTTTGCCGTAGACAAGCAAGGACGCCTGGCCCGGGCCTACGACACCGACCGGCCCGATCTGGCGTTGGTCGACTACTTGCGCTCAACGGAGCAATAGTGGGGCATTTATTTCCTCCCATTTCCGCGGCCGGGAGGCAGGGCCGCAGCGGCACGGGCTGGTATGGCCGTCGCGTGCCCGTGTGGCTGCCAGGCCTCTTGTTGCTGGCGACGGCGGCTTTGCGCCCATGGTTTGAAGTGCACATGGCGCGCCACATGGGGCTGGAGCTGCCATTGCTGTTTTTCGTGGGCTGGCTGGCCGCCGCCGCGGCAGGGCCGCGTTTCACCCGTTTTCTGCAGCCCTGGAATGCGAAGGGGCTGGCAGCGCTGGTCTTTACCTTGTTGCTTAGCGCCTTCTGGATGATCCCCGCGGCTCTGGACCTGGCTGTGCTGCATCCCGCGGTGGGAATTGCCAAGGTGGCCTGCTGGGTATTGGCCGGCTTGCTGCTGGGAGCCTCATGGCGTCAGGCGGGCTTGGTAATTCAGGCATTTTTTATTTTCAATTGGTGCTGGATGACAACAGCCGTGGGGCTGATATACCAGCAGGCTCCGCAGCAGCTGTGCACTGTTTACCTGCCCGATGAACAATGGAGCGCTGGCGCGTTCATGATCTTCTGGGCTGTGGCGGTTTTTGTACTGTGGGTGCCGGGGGCTGTGAAAGGCGCTAATTTGCTGGGCGGCGGCGCCTGAGCATGTTGGCCTGGCGGCAAGGCCGGGCGCCATTATGGTGCTCGAACCTGAAAAAACGCACAAGCTAGGTGCATTCCCTAAGTGTCATATGACAAGAAGTAGTGCAGAATCTCGTTCATGCAGGTGAGGAGACATAGCCCTGCATGGGCAAGCCGAATAAAAGCGGCTAATAAAAAACAGCTGGTCCCATAAAAAATATAAACAGCACAAAGGCCGACGATACCCTCGTCGGCCTTTGTCTATTCTGAATCAATAAACCGATCTTGGCTTACTTCAAGCGCAACAAGGCTTGTACGGCACCGCTGCCGCCGTCGTGCTCTGCGCATTCGGTATAGGCCTTTACCGCCTGCATCTGCGAGAGCCAGCGCCGAACGGTTTCTTTAAGCACCGGGGCGCCGTCCTTCGAACCATACCCTTTGCCATGCACGATGCGCACGCACTTTATGCCGTGGGCCAGGCAAGATTGCAAAAACTGCTCCAGGCGTTCGCGCGCTTCGTCCAGCGTGGAGCCGTGCAAATCCAGGCTGGCCTCTATAGGCCATTTGCCGCGTTTCAGGTCTTTTATCAGGTCGGGGCCATGGCCGGCCTGGATGAAGCTGCCGTCGTCCAGCTTGGCCGGGGCGTAATGATCCGAAATGGCCGACAGGGCGGGGCTGTCTTTTCCCATGGCCACTTCGCGGCGCTGGCGCAGCAAATCGGCTGTGGCGCGAGGTACGGGCGGCAGGCTGGCGCGTTTGGCGTCTTTAATAGGCTGAACCATTTTGACCGCTCGCCGAAACAAGGTACGGTCTTCGGTGCTGAGACCGACGTCGGCCTGCGCAAAATGCTGGACGGCGCCGCTTGTCGCAGCGACCGCAGCCGGCTCGGACGGGCCGGGCTGCGTTCCCCGCTTCTTGGGCGAGACCTTGCGGGTACGCGGTTTGGGCGCGTCCGCCTCGGCCTGCTGCCTTCGCAACGCCTTTAGGTCGGCCAGTCCGGGTTTATTCGCCGCCATGGGTGCTTCGCCCTTCTTAGCCCGCGTTCTCCAGCCAGCGCTGGGCGTCCAGCGCTGCCATGCAGCCCGTGCCGGCGCTGGTGATGGCTTGGCGGTAGACGTGGTCTTGTACGTCGCCCGCGGCGAATACGCCCGCTACCGAGGTTTGCGTGGCCATCCCTTTAAGCCCGCCTTGGGTAATGATGTAGCCGTTTTCCATGGTGAGCTGGCCTTCGAACAGGCCGGTATTGGGCTTATGGCCTATGGCAATGAAAGCGCCTGTAACAGCCAGTTCTTCGGTGGCGTTGGTCTGATTGTTGCGTATGCGCACACCGGTAACGCCGCTGGCGTCGCCCAGTACGGCCTCCAACTCGTTGAAAAGCTTGAGTTTCATGTTGCCGTGTTCGACTTTTTCCATGAGCTTGTCGATCAGGATGGGTTCGGCCCGGAATTTATCGCGTCGGTGGATCAGGGTGACCGTGGAGCAGATATTGGACAGGTACAGAGCTTCTTCGACGGCGGTATTGCCGCCGCCGACCACTACAACATCTTGTTTTTTATAGAAAAAACCGTCGCATGTGGCGCAGCCCGATACACCGCGGCCCATGAATTCCTGCTCGGACGGCAGGCCCAGGTATTGGGCCGAGGCGCCGGTGGCAATGATCAGGGCGTCGCAGGTATAGATGCCGCCGGAGTCGCCGGTCAGTGTAAATGGACGTTTGGACAGGTCGGCGCTGGTAATCTGGTCGAAGACCAGTTCGGTCTCGAAGCGCTCGGCGTGGGCCTGGAAGCGCTGCATCAGGTCGGGCCCTTGCACGCCCTGTGCGTCGGCGGGCCAATTGTCGACGTCGGTGGTTGTCATGAGCTGGCCGCCTTGTTCCATACCCGTGATAAGCACCGGGTTGAGGTTGGCCCGGGCGGCGTATACGGCGGCGGTGTAGCCCGCCGGACCCGAACCAAGAATGAGAACTTTAGCGTGTTTTGGGGTTGTCATCAGAGAAAATCCGAAAAATGTTCATAGGCAATTATAATGAGTCCATGGCTAGATTACCTGCAGCACCTTCCCGTTCCTCGCGCAACGTGCGCAATGGCCCTTCTGCGTTGCAAACCCGCTTGTCCGGCTTGCTGCGCGAAGCGCGCTGGATCCTCTTCGCGGCGCTTGCCGCGTGGCTCGGCCTAGTGCTGGCCACGTGGGTGCCTTCCGACCCGGGCTGGTCGCACTCCGTCCACTCCACCGTTACTCAAAACGGCGGCGGCATGCTGGGCGCGTACGTGTCCGACCTCTTGCTATTCCTTTTCGGATACTCGGCCTGGCTATGGGTGGCTTTGCTGGCACAGCGCGTGGCGGTCGGCTTTTACCGCCTTACCAGCGTCTTGCTGCCCAATGGCAAGGCCGACGTCCTGCCGCGCATCCACTGGGAAATCGGTATCGGCTTCTTTTTGCTGTTTCTGGGCGTCATGGGCATTGCGGCGCAGCAACTGCAGCATTTCGGTACGAGCTTGCCCAGCGGCGCCGGAGGGCAGCTGGGCAAATTGCTGGCGGCCGGAATGTCCGAAGTGTTCGGGTCCACCGGTTGTACGCTGCTTCTGCTGGTGTTCATTGCGGTGGGCGCCAGCCTTTTCCTGGGTTTTTCGTGGCTGCAATTGTCCGAACGCATCGGCACATTCATCGAAAAATCGGTCAGGCGCGCCTTCGAACTCAAGGCGGCCCGCGAAGACCGCCGCCTGGGCCAGGTAAAGAAGGCCGAGCGCGATGAAACCGTCGTCGCCAAGCAAGAACAACTGGTGCACGAACAGCCGGTGCGTATCGAGCCCGCCATTGTCTCGGTGCCGAAATCGGTTCGGGCCGAAAAGGAAAAGCAGCAAACCCTGTTTACCGCCGCACCCGAATCCGGCAGTTCGGGCGACCTGCCCGCGGTCAGCCTGCTTGACCCAGTAACCGAGCGCCTGGAAACGGTCACCCCCGAAACCATAGAGTTCACTTCACGCCTCATCGAGAAAAAACTATCCGACTTCGGCGTCAAGGTCGTGGTGGTGGCCGCGCAAGCCGGCCCCGTCATTACCCGCTACGAAATCGAACCAGCCACAGGCGTCAAAGGCAGCCAGATCGTGAATCTGGCCAAAGACCTGGCCAGGGCGCTCAGCCTGGTCAGCATACGTGTGGTTGAAACCATACCTGGCAAGAATCTGATGGGGCTCGAATTGCCGAATCCCAAGCGCCAGATGGTCAAGCTCTCCGAGATCATCGGCTCGCAAACCTATTACGCCAGCCAGTCGGTCGTTACCATGGCGCTGGGCAAAGACATTGCCGGCAACCCCATGGTGGCCGACCTGGCCAAGATGCCGCACCTGCTGGTGGCGGGTACAACGGGCTCGGGCAAGTCGGTAGGTATCAACGCCATGATCCTGTCGTTGCTGTACAAGGCGGATTCCACCCAAACCCGGCTGATTCTTATCGACCCCAAGATGCTGGAAATGAGCATCTACGAAGGCATTCCGCATCTGTTGGCGCCGGTCGTCACCGACATGCGCCACGCCGCCAATGCACTTAACTGGTGTGTGGGCGAAATGGAAAAACGCTATCGCCTCATGAGCAAAATGGGGGTGCGCAACCTGGCCGGCTACAACGCCAAGATACGCGATGCGATCAAGCGCGAAGAACCCATCCCCAATCCGTTCTCGCTGACGCCCGACGCACCCGAACCCTTGAGCACCTTGCCTACCATTGTGGTGGTCATCGACGAGCTGGCCGATTTGATGATGGTGGTCGGCAAGAAAATCGAAGAACTCATTGCACGCCTGGCGCAAAAGGCGCGGGCAGCGGGCATTCACCTTATTCTGGCTACCCAGCGGCCCAGCGTGGACGTCATCACCGGCCTGATCAAAGCCAATATTCCAACTCGTATTGCTTTCCAGGTTTCATCCAAGATCGACTCGCGCACCATTCTGGACCAGATGGGCGCTGAAACCTTGCTGGGCCAGGGCGATATGCTCTATATGCCGCCCGGCACGGGGCTGCCGGTACGCGTACATGGCGCCTTCGTCAGCGACGAAGAAGTGCACCGTGTCGTCGACTACCTTAAGCAGCAGGGCGAGCCCAATTATGTCGAAGGCCTGCTCGAAGGCGCCCAGGAGGGCGAAACCGGCGACGGCGTAAGCAGTGTCACAGGCTTTGCCGACGCCGAGTCCGACCCCTTGTACGACCAGGCGGTGGAAGTCATCCTGAAAAACCGGCGGGCGTCCATTTCGTCGGTGCAACGCCACTTGCGCATCGGCTATAACCGTGCGGCGCGCTTGCTCGAACAAATGGAGCAGGCCGGCCTGGTGTCGGCCATGCAGTCCAACGGCAATCGTGAAATCCTGACCCCAGCCGGAGACTCAGCCAGTGCGGATTAAAAACTTAGTGCTTGCCGCCGTGCTTGCGGCCAGTCCCCTGGTTGCGTGGTCGGCCGACGCCCCGGCGCAGTTGCGCCAGTTCATCGACAAAGTGGCTTCGGCCACCGGCGATTTTACGCAGCAAACCACCGGGCAGGGCCGTAGCAAGCCGCAGCAGGACGGGCAGTTCGCGTTTCAACGGCCAGGCAAGTTCAGGTGGGACGTCAAGCAGCCGTACGAGCAGCTTGTGGTTTCGGACGGCGCTACCGTCTATCAGTACGACCCCGACCTGGCCCAGGTAACCCAGCGTACGGTCGATAAGTCCATTGGCGCTTCGCCTGCGGCTATTTTGTTCGGCTCGGGTTCGCTGGACGAGTCCTTCAATATCAGCGCCTTGCCTGATAACGACGGCCTGCAGTGGTTGCGCGCCAAGCCGCGCAGTTCCGACGCGGGATTCGCCTATGTCGATATCGGCTTTCGCAACAATTTGCCGGCCCGCCTGCAACTGCTCGATTCGTTCGGCCAGACCACGCGCATCGACTTAAGCAACATCAAGGCAAATCCTTCCTTGCCTGCGTCCGAGTTCAAGTTCGTTCCACCCAAAGGGGTGGACGTCGTCAAGATGCAATAGGGCGCTGTGCTGAAATCCCAGGACTTGTTTGCCAATTCCGCCGCCAGCCTGGCCCATACGCCGTTGGCCGAGCGCTTGCGCCCCAGGACACTGGATGATGTCGTTGGCCAGGCCCATTTATTGGGCCCGGGCAAGCCGCTGCGTGTGGCCTTTGATTCGGGCCGTCCCCATTCCATGATCTTCTGGGGCCCGCCGGGCGTGGGCAAGACAACGCTGGCGCGCCTGATGGCCGATGGCTTTGATGCCCAGTTCCTGGCCATGTCGGCGGTATTGGGTGGGGTCAAGGACATTCGCGATGCCGTGGTTGCCGCCCAGGTGGCGCAAGGCCAGGGCCGGCGCACCATATTGTTCGTCGACGAAGTCCATCGCTTCAACAAGGCCCAGCAAGACGCCTTCCTGCCCTATGTGGAAAGCGGCCTGTTCACCTTCATAGGCGCAACAACCGAAAACCCCTCGTTTGAAGTCAACTCGGCTTTGCTTTCGCGCGCCCGCGTTTACGTGCTGGAATCCATTTCACAGCAAGATCTTCTTAGCCTGATAGGGCGGGCAATGGCCATTATCAATGCCCCGGCGCAAGACCAGGGGGCGCCTTTGGTGTTCGACCCGGAGGCGCAGGCGCAATTGGCGGCATGGGCCGATGGCGATGCGCGCCGGTTGATCAACGCGGTCGAGGTCGTGGCCGAATCGGCCCGCAATGCGCAGCGCGAACTTATCGATTCCGAGTGGCTGGAAACTTCCTTGTCGCAGAACTTGCGCCGCTTCGATAAAGGCGGCGATGCCTTTTACGACCAGATCAGCGCCTTGCACAAAGCGGTGCGCGGCTCGGACCCGGATGCTTCCCTGTATTGGTTTGCACGCATGCTGGACGGGGGCGTCGACCCGCGCTATCTGTCGCGGCGCATAGTCCGCATGGCGGTCGAGGACATCGGCCTGGCGGATCCGCGCGCAACCGAACTGGCCTTGAACGGCGCCGATATCTACGAGCGCCTGGGTTCGCCCGAAGGTGAACTGGCGCTGGCGCAAGCCGTGGTGTACTTGGCGTGCGCCGCCAAATCCAATGCGGTGTATAACGCCTACAAAGCGGCCAAGGCCTATGCGCAGCAGCACGGCAGCGCGCCGGTGCCCATGCACTTGCGCAACGCTCCGACCAAGCTCATGAAAGAGCTCGGCCATGGCAAGGCATACCGCTATGCGCACGACGAGCCGCATGGTTACGCCGCGGGCGTGCAGTATTTTCCCGATGGGCTGAGGGCTCAGTTCTACCGCCCGACAGATCGGGGTCTAGAGGGTAAAATCGCCGACAAACTGGCGTTTTTACGCGATCTGGACAAGCAGAACAAATCTTGACCGCTTATTCTTTCATCTTAATTTTCTGGTAAATCATGTTAGACCCCAATCAGTTGCGCAAAGACTTAACTACCGTTGTGAATGCGCTGGCGCGCCGGAAAGTTTCGTTCGACACCGAAAGATTCAGCCAGCTTGAGGCGCGCCGCAAGGCCGTCCAGGTCGAAACCGAAACGCTGCAGGCCCGCCGCAATGCGGTCTCCAAACTGATTGGCCAGCTTAAGTCCAAAGGCGAAGACGCCACCGCTGAAATGGCCGAGTCGCAGGCGATTCCGGCCCGGCTGAAAGATCTGGAGCACGATTTGGCGCTGGTGCAGGGCGAGCTGAATGATTGGCTCATGACGATTCCCAACCTGCCGCATGAAAGCGTGCCGGATGGCGAGTCCAGCGACGACAACATCGAGGTGCGACGCTGGCTTCCGCCAGGCATGCAAACCGATGCGGACGGCAACCCGCGGCCGTTTGCGTTCGAGGCCAAAGACCATGTGGCGCTGGGCGAGGCCATAGGCCTGGATTTCGAGACGGCCCGCAAGCTGTCGGGTTCCCGCTTCATGATGCTGCGCGGCCCCATTGCCCGCCTGCATCGCGCCCTGGCCCAGTTCATGCTTGACCTGCAAACGACTGAGCATGGCTATCAGGAATGCTATACGCCGTATATCGTCAACGGCGCGACGCTGTTCGGCACCGGCCAGTTGCCCAAGTTCAAGGACGACATGTTCTGGGTTACCAAAGGCGGCGGCGAATCCGAGCAGGATGAGCAGGGCAATGCCGTGGCTGGCGACGATCTGTACTTAATCTCCACTGCCGAAATAACCCTTACGGGGGCCATGCGCGATACCATTGTGGCGCAAACCGACTTGCCCATACGCCTGACCGCGCATACGCCATGCTTTCGTTCGGAAGCCGGCAGCGGTGGGCGCGACGTGCGCGGCATGATACGCCAGCACCAGTTCGACAAAGTCGAAATGGTGCAGGTCGTGCACCCTGATACTTCCTACCAGGTTCTGGAAGACATGGTCGGACACGCCGAAGCCGTCTTGCAACGCCTGGGCGTGGCTTATCGCGTTGTTTTGCTGTGCGGCGGCGACATGGGTTTCGGTTCCGCCAAAACCTACGACCTGGAAGTCTGGCTGCCGGCGCAAAACGCCTGGCGCGAAATCTCCTCGGTCTCCAACTGCGAGGCTTTCCAGGCGCGCCGCCTGCAGGCGCGCTATCGCCCCGAAAAAGGCAAGCCTGAATACCTGCATACGCTGAACGGTTCAGGCCTGGCTGTAGGGCGTGCGCTGGTGGCTGTCCTGGAAAACTATCAGCAGCAAGACGGCAGCGTCGTCGTGCCCGAGGCCTTGCGGCCATACATGGGTGGCTTGGAGCGGTTGCCGAAGTAGAAAAACACCGTGCGCCTGTAGCGTTGCGGTTTGCCGCCCGCTAAGGGGCGGCTCTTTTGCTTGGCGAATCTGCGGCCAAAGAGCCGCCTGCGCCAGCTATTCGGCGGTAAGGGACTCTGCCTGCGCCTTGCTGTGCTTGTTGCGGTAGTCCTCGAGAAACTTGGCGATGCGGCCAATGGCTTCACGCAAGTCGGGCTCATGCGGCAAAAACACAATGCGGAAGTGATCGGGACGCGGCCAGTTGAATCCCGTGCCCTGCACCAGCATCACACGCGTGGCTTCCAGTAGCTGCAGGAAAAACTGGCGGTCGTCCTCGATGGGGTAGACCTCGGGGTCGAGCCGCGGAAACATATACAGCGCGGCCTGCGGCTTGACGCAGGTGACACCCGGAATGGCGGTAATCAGTTCGTAGGCCAGATCGCGTTGATGGCGCAGCCGGCCGCCCTCGCGCACCAGGTCGTTGATGCTTTGGTAGCCGCCCAGCGCAGTCTGGATCGCCCATTGGCCTGGCACGTTGGCACACAGCCTCATGTTGGCAAGCATGTTCAAGCCTTCGATGTAGTCGCTGGCGGCTTGTTTGTCGCCCGTGACCACCAGCCAGCCTGCGCGGTAGCCGCAGGCGCGGTAGCTTTTGGAGAGCGAATTGAAGGTCAAGGTCAGTACATCGTTGGACAGACTTGCCATTGCGGTGTGCTTGACGTCGTCGTACAGTACTTTGTCGTATACCTCGTCGGCCAGAATGACCAGCCCGTGTTTGCGCGCGATGGCAATGATTTCCCGCAGCACATGGTCGGGATAGAGCACGCCCGTTGGGTTGTTCGGGTTGATGACCACGATTCCCTTGGTGCGCGGCGTTATCTTCGAGCGGATGTCATCCAGGTCGGGAATCCAGCCGTTGGCTTCATCGCACAAGTAGTGTACGGGTGTGCCGCCCGACAGGCTGGTAACCGCCGTCCACAGCGGATAGTCGGGCGCGGGCAGCAGCAGTTCGTCGCCATCGTCCAGCAAAGCGTTGGTGGCCATTGCGATCAGGTCGGACGCTCCGTTGCCCAGGTAGACATCTTCCAGCGTCACACCCTGTACGCCCTGGGCCTGGGTGTAATGCATTACTGCTTTGCGCGCGGCGAAGATGCCCTTGCTGTCCGAATAGCCCGCCGAGTTGGGCAGATTGCGGATCATGTCCTGCTGCACTTCTTCGGGGGCGTCGAAGCCGAACACGGCCAGGTTGCCGATATTGAGCTTGATGAGCTGCTGGCCTTCGTCTTCCATCTGCTTGGCCCTGTCCATGATGGGGCCGCGAATATCGTACAGGACGTGAGCCAGCTTGCTCGATTTGTTGATGGTTTTCATGGGGGGTATGGGTGGTTTTCTGTGGAAATGTGCGCCTAGAAGCATAGCACTTTGGTGCTTGCGCGGCTTCAGGGGCAAAAAAGGGCCGATGTCAAGCACTCCATAAACGGCAGCGCATCGGCTGAAGTCTAAGTGTGACAAGGGCTTGGGCGTTTGTGCCAGCTCCCTGGCCAGTCCGGCTCTTGTAGGCCAGGAGCCACATAGGAGCAACGCGGTTGCGGGCCTGAGCGTACCCAAGCGGGCCTCTGATGAGGCTTGCTTGAATGATATGACAAGGCGCCCGCAAACCATAGCCCTCCCCCAAGACGCGAAAGCGCAGGCCACCGACCTGCGCTTTCGCGGATGCGGCGCAGCGTAACGGTCAAGGCCCGCTTATCCCACCCCACCAATCCGTCACCAGATCAGTGGGACCATGCTGCTTTCAAGATGTCAGAAACTGATGTATCATTTCTCACCTTAAGAGGTGTCCTATGAACACGCTGCCCGAGACCATCCTGCAACAAGCGCGATCCCTCCCCGAGGGAGGCGTCCTGTCGCCCAAGGAGTTCCTGCACTTGGGAAGCCGATCGGCGGTAGATCAGGCGTTCTCTCGATTGGCCAAGGCCGGCAAGCTGCTGCGCGTAGCGCGCGGCGCCTACGCTGCCCCGATTTCCGGTCGCTTCGGTTCTCGCGCTCCCACTCCCGAGAAGGTCGTCAGGGCGCTGGCCGAGCAGAGCGGCGAGATCGTCGTGCCGCACGGCGCCAGTGCCGCCAATGTCCTGGGCCTGACGCAGCAGGTTCCCATCCGTGAGGTCTACCTGACCTCCGGCCGGACCCGGAAGTTGAAGCTCGGGCGCTCGGAAGTGCTGGTGAAGCACGCGCCGCGCTGGATGTTGGCGCTAGGCACGCGGCCGGCAGGCTCGGCCGTGCGCGCACTGGCCTGGATCGGGCCGACGCACGCCGATGAGTCGCTGGCGTCGCTTCGTCGCACCTTGCCTCGTTCCGAATGGAAGGCACTGACCTTGGCGCGCGCGACGCTACCCGGCTGGATGGCGCAAGCCATCGGCAAGGAAGCCGCTCGTGGCTGAATCTTTCTTTGCTCTGAGCAAGAAGGATCAACACGAAGCGCTGGAACACGGGCGCGCTGAAACCGGCCGTCCGGCCCATCTGCTCGAAAAGGACGTGTGGGTGGTGTGGACGTTGCGCGCCCTGTTCGAGTCGCCGCTGTCAGCCGACCTGACCTTCAAGGGTGGCACGTCACTGTCGAAGGTCTACAAGGTCATCGACCGCTTCTCCGAAGACATCGACCTGACCTACGACATCCGCAAGCTGATCCCGGACCTGATCGGCCACGACGGAGAGTTGCCGGCCAGTCGCAGCCAAGCCGGCAAATGGACGCAGGCCGTGCGGCGTCGGCTACCTGAGTGGATCACGCAGAACGTGCAGCCGGTGATTCAGGCGGCCCTGACGCGCGAGCGTCTGGACGCCCGACTCGAACTCGGCGGCCAAGAGAACGACAAGCTGTTCCTACACTACCCAGCCCTAGCGCAAGGTACCGGGTATGTGGCACCCGTTGTCACGCTGGAATTCGGTGGCCGCGCCACCGGCGAACCGCACGAGGTATTTCAGGTGGCCTGTGATATAGCCGAGCATTTTCCTGGAGTGTCCTTTCCCACTGCCTCGCCTCTGGTCATGAGCGTCGCGCGCACCTTCTGGGAGAAGGCTACCGCAGCGCATGTGTTCTGCGCGCAGGGCCGCGTCCGCAATGAACGTTACGCGCGGCACTGGCATGACCTGGTCGCGATCGCACGAAGCGCCCACTTCGCTGCTGTCATGACCGATCGCATGGTGGCAACGGCCGTCGCCCATCACAAGTCGCACTTCTTCATTGAGAAGGACACCAACGGCCAAGTCATCGACTATGCAGCAGCGACTACGGGACATCTGAAAATCGTTCCCGAAGGCGAAGCCAAGGCCGCACTCGCAAAGGACTATGCGGCCATGCTGGCCGACGAAGTGATGGTTGGCAATGCCTTACCTTTTGACGAGTTGCTGAAGATATGCGCCGAACTCGAAGCGAAGATCAACAACTCTGTCGTAGACATCGACAATGATGACCAGAACCTAGGTCGTCAACCTTCTCCGCGATAGTACGTATGAGCAACATCCGATCTATCGACATGATGTTTCTTGACGATGTGTTCGAGATGGGGGGCGGCTATGTCCTCAATTTCTCGGATCGCACCTTCGCGCAGTTCTTCGCCGAAGAACTCAATATCGACATCGACGACCCGATCTATGCGCGCAATGGTGGGTCAAAAGCCAAGCGCCTACGCTGCTTCCTTCAAACAGTCGATAAGGCAACTGTCGCCCGAACGCTAAACGCCCTATGGGTATACCGGGAAGCATTGCGACAACGCTCTGAGCAAGCCGACAAGATTCCGAACGCCCACGGCCGTCTCCTGTCCTTGCTCAATCGGCTTGAAGGCCGGCCGGAAAATTCCCAAGCGCCCAGTCAAGATCCCGTCCCGGCATTTGATCGCCAGAAGTTGGCCCAGATCAAGAGCAATCTCCTCGCGATGACGTCGCTGGAGGCTCATGCGCGTGGTTATGCCTTCGAGAAATTCTTGTGTGATTTGTTTGACACCTACGGGTTGGCGGCGCAAGAACCATTTCGTCTGAAGGGTGAGCAGATCGACGGCAGCTTTCAGTTTGGCAACGAGACCTATCTCGTCGAAGCCAAGTGGCACGGCAAGCCCATCGGTGTCGCCGAGCTTCACACTTTTCACGGCAAGATCGAACAGAAGGCCGCCTGGACTAGGGGTCTATTCGTCAGCAACAGCGGTTTCACCGAAGACGGCCTCGCCGCATTCGGTCGTGGCAAGCGCGTCACCTGCATGGACGGCTATGATCTCTACGAGACCCTGAATCGGGAAATCCCCCTCAACCACGTCCTCGAACGCAAGGTGCGTCGGGCGGCCGAAACCGGCTCACCCTTTGTACGTGTTCGCGACCTCTTTCCACATTGATCCGCAAGGGGGGCGAAGATGGCGCAGTTCAATACTTGGTGTAGCTTGACCAATTCGGCCGTTGGCAACCATGGTCTTTGCGTCCTGACCAGTAATCCAGCAAATCTGGCGAGTGGAATTCAGGCGACGGCGGCGGTCATACCAAACCACTATGCTGCTGAGGAACAGGTTGCGCGGGCTCTCGCCCGCCTCGGTAAACCGGCCGCAGCCGCGCTGATCCAGGGCAAGTTGCCAACCACCAAGACGATCCGCTCCGGCGATCTTGGTGAGATCTATGCGACCGAATGGATCGACACGCATAGCGGTGGCTACCGCGCGCCCATCAAACGTCTGCGCTGGAAGGATCATCGCAACATGGCGATGCGCGGCGACGATGTAATTGGACTTCTCCAAGACCCACAGACCCAACGCCTGTACTTTCTAAAGACTGAGGCTAAGAGCCGTGTCACGCTGACGGCGCAAGTCCTCGCCGCTGCTCGGGCTGGGCTGGACAAGGATGGCGGGCTCCCCTCCGCTCATGCGCTCTCCTTCATTTCCGCCCGGCTTCTCGAACTGGACAACGCTCCACTAGCCGATGCCATCGACGCTGCCCTTCTGAAACATGGCATTCCCGTCGAAAGTGTCCGCCATCTGCTGTTCACCTTTTCTGGCAACACCCCGGACGCTCTTCTCACCGCATCGTTGCAATCCTATCCGGGAACGATCACACAATGGGGCGTCGGACTGCGCGTCGAGGGACACGCAGCGTTCGTCGGCGCCGTCTATGATCAGGTGATCGCCAATGCCAACAACGCCTGAGACCATCGTTGCGGGTATCAACGAGGCGGCAGCGGCAGGTTTTCGCGGCCGCCTCATCGCCCGCGGCCAAGCACGCGCCATGATCTGGCGCGATGGCGCCCTACCACCGGATGCACCTGCCTTCTCTCCTCAGCTCAGCTACGACCTGCATTCCTATGGTTATGCCATGCTTGGGCTCGGTCTGCGTCTCCGTGAGCTAGGTGGTGACGCTGCGCAGGCCCGTGTCGCTTTCGAGCAAGCCGCAACTGCTCTGGAGGCAGTTATGGCCAGAGGAAACCCTGGGGAAGCTGATCGAGACTTCCACTTCATCATGACCGCAGCGAGCTATCACCTGGCTCGGCTGTCTGCACGGGCCTACTCGCTCCTCACTATCGTTGAAACCGAGGAAAATTTCTCGCCGATAGAGCGGGCCTTGGCCCTCCTGATGCTCCGCAATATCGACGGCCTCCGAACCATGTCGCTGGACTACAGGGTTTTGGGGACCGGAAGTGACGAGCAGATCACTGCCACAATCCAGGGGCATCTGGATCAGATCGAAGCAGCCGTAGGCCAGGCAGGCGACGAAAACGCCTTTCTTTTCGACAGCCTGGATACGGCGCTTACCGACTCTTTTCTCGCCGCCATGTCTCTGTTCTTGCTGGCGCTGGAGCGTGGCGAACGGCAGATTCTCGACCAAGCTTTAGCCCGCCTCCAAGAAAGCCTGAGCGTCTGCAGCGAAATGAACTTGCTGCCCCAATGGTGGGCGCATCGCGTGGCGATCCATATCTTGCCCGATCTCTGGTCCAATACCTTCCACGAAAAGGTGCCGATGCTGCCGATTGGTGGAGCCGCCGCCGATTGGCCTCGCCTCCGTGATTTATTCATTGCCTCTCTGCTGAATCGGCCAAGAGCTGAAGTTGATCTATGGCCCTCGCAGATCGAAGCCGCAACGCGCGCTGTCGATCAGTCCGACGACCTAGTGGTTTCGCTGCCCACCAGCGCCGGCAAAACCAGAATTGCCGAGCTGTGCATCTTGCGCTGCCTCGCCGCAGGCAAGCGCGTCGTCTTCGTAACACCGCTCAGGGCGCTGTCCGCCCAGACTGAAGTGACGCTACAGCGAACCTTCGGGCCACTCGGTAAAACCATCTCCGCCCTCTACGGCAGCATTGGAGTGAGTGGCTTCGATGAGGATTCGATTCGCGAGCGCGATATCGTCGTCGCTACCCCTGAAAAGCTCGATTTCGCGCTGCGTAACGATCCTTCACTGCTCGATGATGTCGGCCTTCTTGTCTTCGACGAAGGCCACATGATTGGCATGAACGAGCGCGAGATCCGCTACGAGGTGCAAATCCAGCGACTCCTTCGGCGTGCCGATGCACACGATCGCCGTATCGTCTGCCTGTCGGCGATCCTTCCCGATGGGGATCAACTGGATGATTTCGCGGCGTGGCTCCGCCGCGACCATCCCGGCGGCCTAATCAAGAACGATTGGAGGCCGACGCGACTGCGGTTCGGCGAGGTCGTCTGGAACTCGCCCTTTGCTCGACTCAACCTTCGCGTCGGCGACGAGCGTCCATGGGTACAGCGATTCCTCACCGGATTTGCCCCTCCGGACTTCGTACCACCAAAGCGACGTCGCACGCGCCTCTTCCCGAAAGATCAGCGCGAGCTTAGCCTGGCGACAGCCTGGCGACTCGTTGATGATGGCCAGACGGCCCTTATCTTCTGCCCAGAACGCCGGAGCGTTGAGCCCTTCGCCGACGTTATTGTCGATCTCCACGAGCGCGGCGCACTTCGCTCGCTTCTTGAAGTCGATCCGAATGTGCTGAACGCAGCGGTCACGCTCGGAGAGGAATGGCTTGGGCCAAACAGTGCGCTCCTAAAGTGCCTGAGGTTGGGCGTTGCCCTACATCATGGCGCCCTACCGACGGCTTATCGCAAGGAGATCGAGCGCCTTCTTCGGGAAGGTATTCTGAAAGTCACGATTTCCTCACCGACCCTTGCCCAAGGGCTGAATCTCTCGGCCACGGCTGTTGTCATGCACTCGCTTCACCGCAACGGCGCGCTCATCGAGGTTTCCGAATTCAAGAACGTCATCGGCCGAGCGGGTCGAGCCTACGTTGATGTGGAAGGCATCGTACTCTTTCCGATGTTCGATGAGGTCGCGAGAAAGCGGCTCAATTGGGAGAGCCTCATCAGCAACGTGGGCGCTCGGGAGATGGAGAGCGGACTTGTTCGGCTCGTCGCAGCGCTACTGAGTCGGATGCACGTCAGCATCGGTGACGACCTCGCCCAGCTTGTCGAATACGTGGCGAACAATGCTCAAGCGTGGACGTTCCCTGAGATAGCCAATGAGTCTCCCGAAGATCGCGAACGCGCGCTTGCCGAGTGGGAACGGCGCGTCGCTACGCTTGATACCGCCATCCTGAGCCTGATCGGCGAGAACGACATCCCAGATGACGGCATTGAAACTGCGCTTGATGACATTCTCCAGTCTTCCCTGTGGCAACGCCGCCTACTGCGCCAGAATGAACAGGTGCAGCAGACTCTAAAGGCGGGGCTACTCGCGCGCAGCCGATTGATCTGGGCGCAGTCCACGGCTCCCCAGCGGAGAGGGTACTTCCTCGCCGGCGTTGGATTGGCAACTGGCCACGCTCTTGACGCGATTGCAGAGGGGGCCAACCTACTGCTGGTTCAGGCCAATGCAGCGCTTCTTACCAACAACGCAGAAGAAGCGATCGCGGCGATCACCAACCTCGCTGAGCAGGTGTTCGCCTTCTATCCGTTCATGCCAGACTCCTTGCCTGACAACTGGCACGACATCCTGCGCTGCTGGTTGCTCGGCCAGCCGCTAGCGGGCATTGTCGCTGGCCAGGAGTCGGAGACCCTTCAGTTTATCGAAGGCGGTCTCGTCTATCGTCTGCCGTGGGCCATGGAGGCCATACGAGTGCGGGCCGCCGCCAACGGCGATACTGTCGCTGACCTGGAACTTGAGGATTTTGAACTTGGCTTAGCTGTCCCCGCTGTCGAAACAGGCACGATGAATCGTTCAGCCTCGATTCTGATCCAAGCCGGCTTCAGTTCCAGACTCGCCGCTATAAAGGCCGTCGCCGATACGGCGGCAACTTTCACTACCAGCCAGGCATTGAAGCTCTGGCTCAATTCCGAAGCTATCGCCATGTGGAGTGCACTGCCGGATTGGCCCACTGCAGAGACCAAGGCGATGTGGATCGAATTCGCGCAAAGCTTCACGCCAGCCGACAGGCGAACTTGGACTGAACGCCGCTATTGGGCCGGCGTCGCTTGGTATGGCGTCCCGGTCCCACCTGGTGCGCCTGTCAGGCTCCATCACTGGAACGGTCAGCCGATCGTCCTATCAGGAGAGGGGCTTCCCATGGGCACCCTTCAGGCTGCGCTCAACCCAGTTCGGAGCGGCCTAATGCGGGCCACAGTGTCTCAAGAGCCCGGCAGAATCGACCTGAGTTATTTAGGCCCCGACGATTTGTGGCAGGTGTAACTCCCAATCTCCAAACTATGGATGAAGAAAGCAGGTAGCGTCGTATCGTCGGGAGACCTTCATGCGCCGACTTTGGAGGCAATCACCTTCCTGAATCCCCGATCCCGCGCAATGAACGCCTCCAGCATGTGCGGGATCAGCGTCACCGCATCGACCGCTTCGCCGTAGGTCTGCCCATGCAACGTGGCGTAACGGTCGAGGTCGGCCTTCAGGCTGGCCGGACATGCAAAGGTCAGCTTGACGGTTTCGCTCTTGGGCAGCGGGCCGAGCCGCAGCTTGTTCGTGTTCATTGCGAGGCTCCCCTGTTGAAGAACAGCGGTTGGTACGGACGCAGCACCAGGTCGCGGTTGACGATGATGCGCACCGGCAGGCCGGGGCGAGCCGTCAGCGTGGGCTGGATGTTCATGTTGCGCCGGGTCATCTCCTGGCCGATCTGGTTCACGCTGTCCTGCACGCTGTCGCGGCCGGCAATGACGACGCGATCCCCGCCCTGGCGATTCTCCGGGGCGGCCAGTTCGGCGCCGACGCCCAGCAGCGTGGTCAGCACCGCGCCGGCGAAGATGCGATCCCAATGCCAATCGACACCATCCTCCAGGCCCGCGTAACCGGCCGGGTCCGTGCCCACGAGGTTGTCGAGCTGGCTTGATGAGGTGTCCGGCAGGATCAGCCGGTGCCACACCATCTGGAGTCGGGTCTGCCCGTAGCTGACCTGGCTGTTGTAGCGGCCCAGGATGCGCGAGCCCTGCGGGATCAGCAGATGGCGGCCGGTGGCCGTGTCGTAGATCGGCTCCGTCACCGTGGCGATCACGTCGCCCGGTAGGTCGGACTTGATGCCCGTCACCAGTGCGCCCGCGATCACCGTGCCGGCCATCACCTGATACGGCGAGGCAGGTAGTTGCAGGTTGCCAGAATTGCGGGTTTGCACAGGACCGGCATTGCTCAGAAACGCTTCCTTCTGGTCCTGCCGGTTCTGCACGGCGGTGGGATCGCCCGGCTGCGCGGCCGTCGAAGCCGGTCCGGCGGCCAGCGGATCGAAACCCGCCAGTCCGGTCAGCGGTGGGGTTCCTGCCATGCTCTGAGTGGGAGGGGCTACGGCGGCGCGCTGTCCGCCCGTGCTGAAGAACACGGACGAAGCCGCCGCTTCCTCGGCCTCCTTGAGCCGCGCTAGGCGCTCGGCTTCGGCCGGGTCATAGCCCGGTTGCGAGTAACCCTGCGCTCGCTGTTCGGCGCGCAGGATCGGTGCTCCGAGGTCGCCGGGTAGCGGTTCGCCCAGCTCCGGCGGCAGCGGTGGCAAGGTCGGCGGTAGTTGCGAATAGTCGATGGGCAACTGCGCCAGCCCTTCGGAGCGCGACACGCGATCGACGTTGTACAACTCGGTCGGCTCGCCTGCGCCACGGCGCTGCGGTGCTTGCAGCGACCAGAGCGTTGCGCCCAATACGGCGGCGGCCACGCTGCCGACCAGAACTGCCAGCATGCGCCGGTTCAACCGCGTGACGGGACGCGGCTGCGCCCGCAGGGCGACTTGTTCCGGCGCCAGCTTCGGGGCGGCGCCAAGCATGTCCGGAGAATCGTCCTGGCTCATGGTCAGTTCCTCCGCGCGCCCGTCGTGCCGTCCGTGCGCTCGATGCGCACCACGTCGCCCTTGTCGCCACCCAGGCGCAATTCGGCCGCGCCGAACAGCCGGTCCACGATGTAGTACGGCGACCGGAAGCGGTAGTTCACGAGTTGGCCATCGCCCTGTGCGCCGATCACGAACAGTGGCGGCAACTCGCCCTGTGCGATGCCGCCGGGAAACTGGATGTAGACTTTCTCGCCGTCGTCGAAGGCGCGCAGCGGCTTCCACGGTGTATTGCTACCGCTGATCGCGTAGCGGAAGCGGATGTTCTCCAGCGACAGGCCCGTATCGAGCGGCGCCGCCGTCTGCGCCGCCCGCGCCTGGCGCTGCAAGGCCAGCATGCGGTCGCGCGGATAGTCCCAGGACACCGACGCCATCCACGCCTTTTCGGTCGAAGTCAGTTCGATCAGATAGGTGCGGCGGCTGGTGGTGATGACCAGATTGGTCTTGAGGCCGGTGCGGATCGGCTTGACCAGCACGTTGACGCGCAGTTCGCCGCCGGCGCCGCTCGACGTATCGCCGACGATCCAGCGCACCGTGTCGCCGGCGGCGACCGTCACCAGTTCCTCGCCGGGCTGGAGTGTAATCACCGTGACCCGCTCGGGACTCGTATAGACCTGGTACAGCGCGCCGTCGGTAAACGGCCAGACCTGAATCGCATTGATGTAGCCTTCGCGCGTGGGCGCCATGCGCGCTTCCTCGTTGGCGCGGGATACGCGCACGCGCTCGTCCTCCGGCTCGGGTGTCACCTCCGTTTCCGCGAGTTCGGGCAGCGGCATCAACTGCCCCGGTAGCGGCAAAGGCTCCGGCACCGCAACCACTTCCATCGGCAGAGGTGGTTCGGGCAAGGGCTGCGCCTGCACCGGCTCGTCGAGCGTGATGCTCGGTGGCTTGCGTGGCGTGGCGCAGCCCGCCAGCGTGACGGCAATCAATGCAACAGCATAAAAGCGCAAAGACGGTTTCATGGCCTGCCTCCTTCGGTTGAGTCGAGTTCACGGCTCCATGACAGGCCGTTGACGTAGATGCCCAATGGATTGCGGCGCAACCGTTCCTCGGTGCGCGGCGTTTGCAGCACGATGGAGACCACCGCCGTCCAGCGTTCCAGCCCTGCCGCCGCGCCGTTGACGTAGCGGCGCTCCGTCCAGCGCACGTTGAACGACGTGTCGCTGGCGCGTACAACGCTGTTGATCTCCACCGTCACCGTTTCCCGGCCGATCCGCGCAAAGGGATCGTTGGTGCGCGCGTAGTCGTTGAGCACGGCCGCGCCGCGGTCGGTGGTGTAGTCGTAGGCTTCGAGCCAGTTGTCCCGCACCACGATCGGGTCGATGGACAACGAGCGAACTATCGTGACGAAACGTGCCAAGTGATAGCCGATCTGCACGTCTGTTGGCCGGTACGGCGTGGCTGCCTCACCGACGGCGCGCACCTGCCCGCCGTGGTCCACCTCCACCACGTAGGGCGTGACGATGGACTGCGCCGAGCGCCAGACGAGGCCGCCCGCCATCAGCAGCGCGAGCGCGAGGCAGCCGAAGGCCATCAGCCGCCAGTTCTTCGCCTGTGCGCGGGCCGAGCCGATGCGCTCGTCCCACACCTGTTCGGCAGCCTGGTACGGCGTGGCCGGCTGTGGTGTGTCGGCATAGCGCACCTGCGGTCGTTTGAATCGCATGGCAGGTTCTCCTTATGAGTTCGATGGGTCGCGCAGGCTGGGGCCGCTGCCCGAGCCGCCGCCGTCGCCACCGCGCAGCGTGTGCGCGACGGTGGTGGCGGCATGGGTGAGCTGCTGGCGGCGTTGCAAGCGCCTCGCCCACGCGGGTTGTCCGGTGCTGGCGGCGGCGTCCGCACTGCCGCCCTGAGCGGCCGAGCCGGTAGCAGCGCTGCCCGTGGAAGCATCGGGATTGATGGCGGCAGCGGCACGCGCCTTCAGCGAATGCACACCGGCGGCCACGCGCTGCCCGACCGACTGCGCGCCGGTCCTGGCAACATTGCCCAGACCGGCCGCCGCGCCCTTGAGGCCACCGCCGGCACCAGAGGAACCCGCTTGGAAGGCCGACTTGGCGCTGCTCGCGGTCGATGCCATCGAACGTGCGCCGCCGACGGCCATGCGGGCAGCGCCAGGTGCCATGCGCGCGCCGGTCGCAACGGCACCACCGACGCCGGTGGCTACCGCACCCACGGCAACGGCGGTCCCGGCCGCGCCGAGCGTGGCTCCCGCCATCGCACCGGCGCCGAGCTGCGGCGAACCGGACACCAGTCCGGTAGCAATACCCGGCCCGAAGATCCCGAGCGCCAGCAGCGCAAGGGATGCCAACATGATGACCAGCGCATGGTCGATGGAGGGTTCGTCCGGCGCGACCTGGAATTCGGCGAACAGGCCGGTGCCGATGCCGACGATCACCGCCAGCACCAGCACCTTGATGCCCGACGACACCACATTGCCCAGCACCTTCTCGGCCAGGAACGCGGTCTTGTTCCACAGCGCGAACGGCACCAGCACGAAGCCGGCAAGCGTCGTCAGCTTGAACTCGATCAACGTGATGAAAAGCTGGATCGCCAACACGAAGAACGTGACGATCACCACGAGCCAGGCCAGAAACATGACCGCGATGGGTGTCACGTTCACGAACACCTCGGGGAAGCCCGCCATGTCGCTGATCTGTTCGAGGATCGGCGCGCCGGCGTCAACGCCCACCTTGGCCAGCCGGCCGGGTTGCAGGAACTCCGCCTGCGTGATGGTCGATCCCGAAGCCATCAATCCCAAACCCGCGAACGAGCGGAACACGATGCTGGCCAGCCAGTTGAAATTGCCGATGATGTAAGCGAAGGCACCGATGTAGAGCACCTTGCGGATCAGCTTGGCGATCACATCGTCGCCCTGGCCGGTGGCATGGCTCATCGCCCAATAGAGGCCCGCGATGGTCATGTCGATCACGATCAAGGTGGCGGTGAGGAACGCAACCTCGCCACCCAGCAGACCGAAGCCCGAGTCGATGTAGGTGGAGAAGACGATGAGGAAGCGGTCGATCACCGAGATGTCGTTCATGGCGCGTGCCCTCAGTCGCCGCCGTAGAACGGCACGGTCTGCGGCGTGTAGGGCGTGCCTTCGCCGTGGAAGCGTCGCCGCACTTCGCGGGCGCGCTCGGTGGCTGCTGCCTGCCGCGCCAGTTCCAGCGACGCGGCGCGGTCCTGCGTCAACTGGAGCTGCTGCGCCTGGATCGCCTGCTTGGCCTGCAAGGCCAGCAACTGGTTGGTTGCCTGCATGGCTTGCAACGCGCCGGTGGCCGACTGGCTCTGGCCGACCAGATCGGCCAGCACGCCTTCGTCCTCGTTGAGGTTCTGCGACACCTGCGCCTGCATCCGCATGGCTGTGTGCAGGCCGTCGAGCGTGTGTCGCCAGCGTTCGCGCGCGTCCTGCGCCATGCGGTCACCACTGACGGTCGCGGCGTATTCGTGCGGGTACAGCCGGGCGAATTCCCGATCCATGTTCGTCACGTCGTAGGCCAGACCCTGCGCCTCGGCGATCAGGCGTTCGGTGGTCGCCAGCGTCGAGCGCAGGCGATTGACCACGTTGTAGTCGAGGCTCGTCAGATTGCGTGCCTGGTTGATGAGCATCTGCGCTTCGTTCTGAAGCTGCCGCACCTGGTTGTTGATCTGCTCCAGCGTGCGGATCGCGGTCAGCGTGTTCTGGATCAGGTTGGTCGGGTCAATCACCGCCCATTGCGCCTGCGCGGCAGGCAGCGTGCAGAACAGAGCGGCAGCGACGGTCGCAAGAAGTGTCTTCTTCATGACGGTTTCTCCTGTGGTGGATTGGAAGCGGCAGGTGCGGACGGCAGCAGATCGGCCGCCCAGTCCAGGCCGCAGTGGCGCAGCCAGGCGGCTGCGAAGCTGGAAGACGAAGCCGACGCTTCCACCGCGTCAATGTCGCGCTGGTCCTGCGGCGTCGAAGCACCGGCGAAGGCCAGCGCGACCGGCCCCAGGTCGAGGTCAAAGAGGCGATTGCCCAGCCGCGACTGGTAGTAGTAGTCGCGCTTGGGCTGCGCGGTGGCGACGATCTCGATTTGCCGGGCGTTGAGGCCGAAGCCTTCGTAGATCTTGCGGATTTGCGGCTCAGTGGCTTGTGGATTGGGCAGGAAGATGCGGCTTGCGCAGCTCTCCACGATGGCCGGCGCGATGCTGGAGTCCTTGATGTCCGCCAGCGACTGCGTGGCGAAGATCACCGACACGTTTTTCTTGCGCAGCGTCTTCAACCACTGGCGGATGCGCGCGGCGAACACCGGGTCGTCGAGGAACAGCCACGCCTCGTCGAGAATCAGCAAAGTCGGTGCGCCGTCGAAACGCTCGTCGAAGCGCGCGAACAGATAACCGAGTACCGCCAGCACGGCGGCGCGGCTCGCCATCAGTTCCTCCATCTCGAAACCCTGCACGTCGGCGGTGCCCAGACGGTCGTGATCGGCATCGAGCAAACTGCCGTGCGCGCCGCCGAGCACGTAGGGCGCGAGCGCCTGGCGTAGCGCGTTGTTCTGCAACAGCACGGAAAACCCGGTCAGCGTGCGCTGCTCCACCGGCGCACCGGCGAGACTTTCCAGCGCCGACCAGATGGCCGCCTTCTCGTCGGGGCCGATGCTCGCGCCTTCACGCAGCATCCGGCCTTCGAGCCATTCGGCGGCCCAAGTGCGGTAGCTTTCTTGGTCGATGCGCGCGAGCGGCTGAAACGCGATGCCGCTGTCCGTGCCCAGGTCGTAGTGCTCGCCACCGAGGCCGAGGATGGTGGCGCGCATCGAGCGGCCCATGTCGAAGGCGAAAATGCGTGAGCCGGGATAACGGCGGAATTGCATCGCCAGCGTGGCGAGCAACACGGACTTGCCCATGCCGGTCGGTCCAACGACAAGGGTGTGGCCGACATCGCCGATGTGCGTCACCAGACGGAACGGCGTGGCGCCATCGGTGCGCGTGACGATCAAGGGTGGCCCGTCGAGGTGGGCATTCTTCTCCGGCCCGGCCCACACCGCCGACACCGGCATCAGGTGCGCGAGGTTCAGCGTCGAGACGATGGGCTGGCGCACGTTCGCGTAGGCGTTGCCCGGAATCGACGACAGCCACGCCTCCACCGCGTTGAGTGTTTCAGGGATCGTGACGAAACCCCGGCCCTGAATGACGCGCTCCACCCTGCGCAGCTTCTCGTCGGCCGCGCCGGCATCGGTATCGAGCACCGTCACGGTCGCGGTGACGTAGCCGAAAGCGACTTGATCGCTGCCCAGCTCCTGCAAGGCCGCATCGGCGTCCACCGCCTTGTTCGATGCGTCGGTATCGACCAGCGGGCTTTCCTGTTGAAAGATCGTCTCGCGCAGCAGTGCGACGACGTTCTTGCGCTTGGCGAACCACTGGCGGCGCAGGCGGCCGAGTTCCTTTTCCGCCTCGGACTTGTCCATGCAGAGGAAGCGCGTGCTCCAGCGATAGGCGAAGCCGAGTCGGTTCAGGTCGTCGAGCAGCCCCGGCCAGGTCGAGGTCGGGAAGCCGCGCACCGACACCACGCGCAAATGCGCATCGCCCAACATCGGCGCAAGCCCGCCGGTCAGCGGGCAGTCGGTCAGCAGCGCATCGAGGTGAAACGGATGCTCCGGCACGGCCACGTGATAACGCCGCGTGGAGATGGTGGCGTGCAGATAGGTAAGCGTTTCGCTGTCGTCGAGCCAGGCAATCTCTGGCATCACGCCGTCGAGCAGGTCGAAGCAACGATCCGTCTCCGCGATGAAGGCGATCAGGCGTTCATGCCAATCCACGCCACGCTGCGACGTATTCTCGTAGAGCAGATTCGCGGCGCGTGCGCGGGACTCCTCCGGCGGCAGGCACACCAGCGTCAGGTGATAGCGGCTATCGAAGTGACTCTGGTCTTCCTCGAACACCGCTCGGCGTTCCTCGTCCACCAGCCACGACAGCGGTTCGGGAAACTCGGACTGCGGATAGTCAGCCGCTGACAGCCTTTCGGCCTCGACGAACAAGGCCCACCCGGAACCCAGGCGGCGTAGCGCGTTGTTGAGCCGCGCTGACGTGGCGATCAGCTCGCCCTGCGTCGCGCTGTCCAGGTCCGGCCCGCGAAAGCATGCTGTCCTTTGGAACGAACCGTCCTTGTTGAGCACGATGCCGGGCGCCATCAACCCGGCCCAGGGCAGCCAGTCGGCGAGCAGTGCGGGACGCTGACGGTATTCGGCGAGATGCAACATGGCGTCGTCCTCACACGTCCAGCAGAGGCTTGTGCTTGATGTGCCGCGCGAACACCTGCATGAACTGCGGATCGACGCGCGCCCCCCATACCGCGAGCGAATGGCCGACGATCCACATCACCAGACCCGGAATCCACAGTTGCAGGCCCAGTCCCACGGCGGCGGCCAGCGTGCCGTTGGCAATGGCGACCGTGCGCGGCGCACCGCCCAGCAGGATGGTTTCGGTCAACGAACGATGCAGCGGCACCTCGAAGCCGCTGGCGAACTCATCGGGCGCACTCATACGACAGCCCCACCGGAGAAGCTGAAGAAGGACAGGAAGAACGAGGACGCCGCGAACGCGATGGACAGGCCGAAGACGATCTGGACCAGTTTGCGAAAACCGCCGCTGGTATCGCCGAAGGCCAGCGCCAGGCCGGTGGCAATGATGATGATGACTGCGACGATGCGCGCCACCGGCCCCTGGATGGAGTCGAGGATGGCTTGCAGCGGCCCTTCCCAGGGCATGCTGGAACCGGCCGCGTGCGCCGTGCCGGTCGCCAGCAGGAATACGACCGCCAGCAGCAGCCCCTGTTGTGCTGGCCCGGCCAGGCACCGTAGGCGTGCGAGCAGGGAAAGCGGATTTACGGAAATGCGGGAATCATGAGAAACGTAAGCAGGCGTCATGGCAGTTCTCCAGAGTGGGTTGAGGACGGGGAAGGAAGCGGCGCGAGCGCGTCGTCGAGTTGGTAGCCCTGACCGTCGAAGCCGGTCACGCGGGCGACGGTCTGGACCTGGCGGGCACGGCCGCGCCCGGCAATGAAGACAATGACGTTCACCGCTTCGGCGATCAGCGCGCGCGGCGGCGTCATGGCGACTTCGAGAATCAGTTGTTCGAGGCGCAGCAGCGCGCCGTGCGCGGAGCTGGCGTGCAGCGTGGCAATGCCGCCGGGATGCCCTGTGCCCCACACCTTGATGAGGTCCAGCGCCTCGCCGCCGCGCACTTCGCCGACGATCACGCGGTCGGGGCGCAGGCGCATCGTGGCGCGCACCAGTTCCTGCATGCTCACAACCCCGGCGCGGGTGCGCAGCGGCACATGGTCGCGGGCAGAACACTGAAGCTCCACCGTGTCTTCGAGCACCAGCACGCGATCACCAGTGCTGGCGATTTCGGCCAGCAGCGCATTGGCGAGCGTGGTCTTGCCGGTGCTGGTGCCGCCGGCGATCAGGATGTTCTGGCGCTCGCGCACGGCGCGGCGCAGGAACTCGGCCTGCTCCGCACTCAGGATGCCGTCGCCCACGTAGTCGGCCAGGCCGATTACGCCCACGGCACGCTTGCGCAGGGCGAAGGCCGGACCCGGCGCGGCCGGCGGCAGGATGCCCTCAAAGCGCTCGCCGGTCTCTGGCAGCTCGGCGGTCAGCAGCGGCCGGCCGCGATGCACCTCCGTGCCGACGTGCGCCGCGACCAGGCGGATGATGCGCTCGCCATCGGCGGCCGACAGCGACTCGCCGGTGGCGGCACGGCCCGTGGAGAGCCGGTCGATCCACAGCGCACCGTCCGGGTTCAGCATCACTTCCACCACGTCCGGGTCTTCGAGCGCGGAAGCGATCAGCGGCCCCATCGCCGTGCGCAACATGCGAATGCGCCGATCCAGCGAGGTGACAGAGGACGATGGCGGCTGCGGGACGGCACTCATGCGGCAGCCTCCTGCGCGCGTTCCTGCGCTTCGGCCAGCGCCGCCGTCTCGTCCAGCCGCTGCGTGTCGGGCTGGATCTCCTCGTAGACTTCGCGCACGAGGCTGCGCCCGCGCAGCAGGTGGCGGCCGAGCTGTTCGATGAACTGCTCGAAGCGCGCCTTGCCCTGTGCCTTCGCGGCTTCCTGATGGGCCTCGGGCAGCGGTGTGCTGACGGTCAGGTAGTAGCGCACGAACAGCGCCAGCGTTTCGATCTGGATGTTCTGGTCGCGCTCCAGCTTCTCGAACTGGCGCGACAGGCGATCCAGCCGCTTGGCCATCGCCGCTTCGCGCTGGTCGGCCGCATCCGGCGACAGCCAGGACGCGAGTGCGGCCGCGACGATGCTGGATTTCGAGACGCCTTTCTTCGCGGCCAGCTCGTCCAGGCGCTTCGCATGGTCGCGCTCGATGAACAGGTTCAGGCGATGGCGGGAATGAAGATGGCTCATAGCTGGATTCCGTCGTCGGGGTTGAGGGCGGCCAGCCGAGCCGCGCGCTGCAAGCGCGGGTCGAGCTGGGACGGCAGGGGAAGCGGCAGATCGTCGTCGTCATCGAGCAGCGCCAGATCGCTGGCCGCGTGCTCGGATTCAGAGCTGTAGGCGACGACTTCGGACAGCTCGGGCTGTTGGCGCGGGCCGCCTTCGTTGGCGTCTCCCAAGTCCGAAGCCACAGCGGGCACGGCAGGCATGGCGGGAATCGCCAAGGCGCTCCAGTCATCGGGCCGCGCGGCCGGGGCATCGGCGTAGCGGCCCTGCGCCAGCGTGGGTGCTGGCAACACGCGGCGCTTGAAGTTGGCGTCCGCGTAGTAGCGCAGCTTCTTCGCCTTGATCGGCGGATGGCCGGAGACCATCACCACGGCGTCGTCGGGTGGGAGCTGCATCACCTCGCCGGGCGTGAGCAGCGGGCGCGCCGTTTCCTGCCGCGACACCATCAGGTGCCCGAGCCAGGGCGCGAGCCGATGGCCCGCGTAGTTGCGCTGCGCGCGCAGCTCGGTGGCGGTGCCCAGCGTTTCGGAAATGCGCTTGGCCGTGCGTTCGTCGTTGGTGGCGAAGGTCACGCGCACATGGCAGTTGTCCAGAATCGAATGGTTCTGGCCGTAGGCTTTGTCGATCTGGTTGAGCGACTGCGAAATCAGGAAGGCGCGCAGCCCGTAGCCGGCCATGAAGGCGAGCGCGGATTCAAAGAAGTCGAGCCGGCCGAGTGCGGGGAACTCGTCGAGCATCAGCAGCAGCTTGTGCTTGCGCTCCACGCCGTCGCTGCCATCGAGCGATTCAGTGAGGCGCCGTCCGATCTGGTTGAGGATCAGACGAATGAGCGGCTTGGTGCGGCTGATGTCCGACGGCGGTACCACGAGGTACAGCGATACAGGATGCTGCGCGGAAATCAGGTCCGCGATGCGCCAGTCGCAGCGCGACGTGACTTCGGCCACCGTGGGGTCGCGGTACAGGCCAAGGAAACTCATCGCGGTGGACAGCACGCCGGACCGCTCGTTGTCCGACTTGTTGAGCACTTCGCGCGCAGCAGACGCGACGACGGGATGCGGTGCATCGCCGAGGTGCTTCGTCGTCATCATCCGATGCAGCGTCACCTCGAACGGACACGCGGGATCGGACAGGAAGTTGGCGACGCCGCGCAGCGTCTTGTCCTCGCTGGCGTAGAGCACATGCAGGATCGCGCCGACCAGCAGCGCGTGCGAAGTCTTCTCCCAGTGGTTGCGCCGCTCCAGCGCGCCTTCGGGATCGACCAGAATGTCCGCGATGTTCTGCACGTCGCGCACTTCATGCGCACCGCGCCGTACTTCCAGCAGCGGGTTGTAGGCGGCGGACTTCGCATCGGTAGGGTTGAATAGCAGGCAGTGCGAGAAGCGCGAGCGCCAGCCGGCGGTGATAGCCCAGTTCTCGCCCTTGATGTCGTGGATCACGGCGGACGCGGGCCACGACAGCAGCGTGGGCACCACCAGGCCGACGCCCTTGCCCGAGCGCGTGGGCGCGAAGGTCAGGACGTGTTCTGGGCCTTCGTGTCGCAGGTACTGGCGGCCATGCAGGCCGAGGAAGACTCCGGATGGCTGGGTCAGCCCGGCTTTGCAGATTTCCGCGGCATCGGCCCAGCGGGCCGAGCCGTAGGTCGTGACCAGACGAGATTGGCGCGAGCGCCAGATGGACATGCCTATGGCGACCACCACGGCCACCAAGCCGCTTCCGCCCGCGATGGCGCCACCAATGTCAAAGACGTGCGACGCATAGGCGTCGAAAAGGAACCACCACTCGAACAGCTTCCACGGGTGGTAGATCGGCGTGCCAAGGAAATCGAACCACGGCGAGCCAAGACGTATCTGATAACCAAGGGTCGCAGCTGTCCATTGTGTGGCGCTCCACACTCCGGCGATCACGATGCTGAATACCACGGCAATCTGACCGAACAACACGTTCGTCCCTTGCATCTCCCGGCCTCCGATTTCCCCTGCGCGCACTGCGTTCAACGTGCCGCTGGTGTCAGGATCGGTGCCGGGTCAGTGCCGGTCAAAGACCGTTATCGGGAGAAAGGTCGAACAAAAAGCAAGAACTCGCGCAGGGGCGTAGGCAGAAAAAAAGCCGCAAGCGATGGCGCATTGCGGCGTGTTTGACAGAAATTAAATGATTCGTGGCGAACTGCCTACAATCAAAATTTGGGCGGATTCTCCAGTGATGTATACGGCACCTTGCCGTCGCCATAGAAGCGCTTGCGCGTTGCCTCAGAAACCCGGTTGCACAACTCATTGCCCAGCTTGGCTCGTTCCAGCTTGCATTGCTGACGCAGCTCTTTGAGGCGCTCGGGATTAGCTGCAAGGGACTCCACCGTTTCAATGGTGGTCTTGGTCGCGATCGGGTTTGACTGACCGCATGCGGTTAGCATCAAAGCGAGCAGAAGCAGGATGATCTTCTTCATAGCTCGATATCCTTCAAAGCACCAGATTTTGAGGATGCAGGCCAATCAGGATCGTTCGACTCCATGGACGCCAGCCGTTCAATGAAGCGAGCCAGCATCTGCGACGGTTCGGCGTCCCTACGAAGCAGGTAAGTAGTCAACAAGGGTGGCTGTCCCGCAAGCGGGCGCGCCACGACGCCTAGCTCACGACTGAATGCGATGTGCGCGCCACCCGCAAGGCCCAATGCCAAGCCGGCCGATACCAGCATCATCATCACGTCGAACGTCGCCACACGCTGCGCGATCAGCGGCTCCCGTTCCTGTCGGCGCAGGATGCGATCAACTTGGCGAGCATGGCCTTCGCATGCTGCGGGATCACCCAGCACGATCGGGTAGCGCAGCACTTCTTCCAGCGGAATTCGTTTGTAAGCCAGCACGGGATGACGCGCGGGCACGGCTACCATCAACTGGTCTTCCCAAACTGGATTGACGATGATGCCGTCGCCGGCCTCATCGGCCATGGAAAAGCCCGCGTCGTACAGATCATCATGCAGGCCCTTGATCTGCTGATCCAGCGGCACTTCGAAGAGCCGGATTTCGATTTCTGGATATTCTTCGCGGCAACGTGCCAGTAGCGCCGGCAGGCGCGATGGTGTGATGCCATCAGACAAAGCAATGCGCAACTGCCCGTGAAAGCCATTGGTAGCCGATTTCACGCTTTCACGCGCCTGCTCCAGGACTGCAAACACGCGCGGAATGTGATTGAGGAACAGCTTTCCGGCGAGAGTCAAGCGCGTGCTGCGAGTAGTGCGCACAAAGAGCTGCACGCCCAACTCCTCTTCCAGTTCCTTGATAGCACGTGATAGAGGTGACTGCTCGATGTGTAGCCGCTCAGCGGCACGGGCAAAGTGGAGTTCTTCAGCAACGGCCAGAAAGCAACGCAGATGACGAAATTCCACTGGACGATCTCCTTTGTGTGATAGCACCACCGACTGCTTCGATCGTTGTGGAAGCCTTAGCCTTGATCGCCATCATTTGCGTTAGCCGTAAAGATGGTGTCCCCAGTCAGAGGTGCGAGGAGCAACAGCACCGCCTCAACCCAGCGCTGGAACTAGCGAACGTTGCAGCTTCGTGTTCGCGCGGGGCACGTCGCTGTAGGTCAAGGAAGAGGCGTCGATGCGGCGGTCATTCCTTGGTCTTTCGTGGATGGAGGTCAGAACGCGATCTGCGTGCGGGCACCAACGGCTTGGTACCTCGCGCCAATGTCGCCACCGCCACCCGTTCGCTTGTCCACCGTGCCGTTGATGTAATTAAGCATGAAGCGGATGTTGCTGTTCACATACCAGTTCAGGCCGAGCGTGAGGTTCTCCTGCCGGCCGCCGAAGATGTCCCTGTCGTTGAGATCAATCATGCTGTAGCGCGCAGCAATCTCCCATGCGCCCCAGTCGCCCATCCTCCAGTCGAAGGGACGACTTGGCGCAACGCTCCCATAAGAGCCGGAGCTTGCGCTGTAGCGTCGCGTCTCGCCGGTGAGGATATAGCCGCCTTGGATGTAATAGCCGCTGAAGTTGAGGCTGGGCCCGTTGCCAGGGGGCCGCTCGACGTTGAAATCGAAATACTCGCCCTGGAAGTGGAAGCTGCCCAGTGTTCCGGCCAGTTCCGCGCTCAAGACGCGCGCGGAGTCGATCGGAAGAGGACCGGTGCCCAAGATGCGGTTGCCGTCGATGCGCATCTCAATCCGGTCTCGCAGGTTCAGTTCCGAGGCGCCCGTCGGCGCATCGAACAGGTACTGCACGTCGCCGCCGATCAGGAGCGAGGCGCTGTCGGTCAGAACTGGCAGGAACACCACCCGTCCGGTCGCGGCGGTCTGCCTTGCATCGTGCGATGTCCTGCCGGAGGCCGGTCCCGTCAGGAAGGCGCCGGCCCACCATTGCCGCTCGTTGGCGGTAATGCCGAAGCCTGAACGCGTGGCGGCGCCGATGCCGGCGGCGACTTCCACGGGCGCGGCTCGCTCCATAAAGGTGATGTTGTTGTTACTTGTCGCTCGGTCGAGCGAGTAGCGCACGCTGAGAATGCCGGCCCAGATCTTGAATGGTTCGAAACCACTATAGGAAAGGTAAGCTTTATCTAGGACCACGCCGGACCCGCCGCCGGACCCGCCACCCTCAAATTCGATGCTGTATCCCCAGTCGTTCAGGAACGCGCCGATGACCCCGAACTTCGCTCGGCGCGCGATCACGCCGCCGACAAGATTCTGCGGCGTCGTGGCCGTGGTGTTCGGCCGGTAGTTGTAGCCGCCGAAGTCGAGCTGCAGGCGGCTCGTGAGCGAGATGCAGTTTCGCCCGTCGGAACTGCAGATCGTCGGCTGGTTGCTGGAGGATACTCGAATGCTAGGTGCGTCGGCGGGCGGCTCCGTTTTGGCCGCAGCCATCTGCCCAGTGGCCCCTCTGGCTTCCTCTCGCCCCTCCGCAACGTCCCCTTTCAGGGCCTCGACTTCGTTCCGCAGCTCGTTGATTTCCGCCTTCAGCGCCTCCAGCCGGGCGCTGGCGGAATCCTGCGCGGCGGCGGGTCCGCCGGCGAGGATCGCAGCGACAATCGCCGTCGCCGTGAAGATTCCGCATCGTTTCACGCAATTACATTTACGCGGGCGAGGACAAGAATGGTCCGGTGCAGGTTCCAAACCACTTCGCTTAATGTGCCTGCTCACGAAGATCCTGCTCGTACTGAATTGCCCAGTCCCCGACACACGCTAGTCTTCCAATGGTTTTGGAATGGACCGCCCTTTGTCCTTTTCAGCCACGATGAATTCGAGAAAGCGGAGTCTCTCCGTTGAACTCGGATTCCAGTGAGCATGAATGGTGCCGGCCGGAACGAGCAGACTGTCGCCAGCGCGTAGAGTGACTGGCGGTTCACCTTCCTCCTGCCAGATGCCAGTGCCGGAAAGGATGTGGAAGGTGACCGCAGCCGGATGAAGGTGCCGTGGATTGATGCCACCCGGCTCATATTCGACGTGATAGACGGCGACTTCCTGGTTAGCCGTATCGGGCACGGCTGTTCTCAGCAGCGGCGCATGCGGTATCACGCCTCGCTTTTCCTGGGCGAAAGCCGGTTGGGTGTAAGCCATACATAAAACTCCTGTTATCGCAATGACGATGCTGAAGAGAGCGCCTTTGGTCACACATTGCCTCCCAACCTTCAGAGATGCCCAAAGGCCGGGTCCGACTGGAACCGGACATTGCGCTGGCGATAGCCAGTTGAAAACAGAGCCTGAATTAGCGAAGTAGTGCATGTGAGCCTCCGTAAGAAATTTGATTCTTTCAAGGCATATTAAGGTAGTAGGCATTGTCAGACAAACGACTTTAACTTACCATTCCCCCAAGAAAAAATTGGGGTCTCACATGATGCGACAATTACCCTCGCTGAACGGACTGCGGGCTTTTGAGGCGGCTGGCCGGCATGGCAGTTTCACTGCCGCGGCAAGAGAGCTGAACGTCACCCAAACTGCGGTAAGTCGCTTGGTCCGTCTGCTGGAAGATCGTTTTGGCTTTCCTCTGTTTCTGCGACATGCGAACGCGCTTGAACTGACGGCGCAAGGGCAGGCGCTGCTGTCCGGTCTGACTGATGCTTTCGATTCCATTGCCCGGCTCACCGAAAGCGTTACGGCAATGCGTAGTGGCCCGGTGCTGACGGTTGGAGTCGGTCCAACCTTGGCGATCACTTGGTTGATCCCGCGACTGGCAAGCTTCTATCGCAGCCATCCCGACGTCGAAGTGCGCATGGCGACGGGTGGCGCAACTCGTCCGGTACGCGATGACTGGACCTGCACTATCCGACGCGATACCGACGCGTTGCCGGGCTACAATGCAGAACGCTTATTCCCGAGCACCGTCGTGCCGGTCTGCACGCCGAAGCTCGCATCGACGCTGCGCTCGCCTGACGACTTGCGCAACGCGACTCTCATCGTCGTATCCGACATGCCTAATGAATGGCCACACTGGTTCGAAGCGGCGGGCTTAGGTTTCCCCCTGCACCCCGCCGGTGAGGTGTCATTCGAGAGCAACGTCATGGCGATGCAGGCAGCGCTCGACGGGGTCGGAGTCGCTATCGCTCAAATCCCTTACGTCAGCGACGCCCTGGCAGCGGGCCGGTTGGTCGCGCCATTCCCGATCGTCGCGCACACAGTCGGGAGTTGGCTTCTAGAATACCGCGCTATTCGAAAGGAAGATCCGGCACTTCTAGCTTTTCGCGCTTGGTTGCACCAGGAAGCTGATCTGGCGCGTCAAGTTGAGATCGTGCTAGGGCGTGCGAACACAAACGGAAGCGCTCGGCGATCAGCAGGCCACCCGCCGCGCGATTGACGCCGGCTTCGAGACGTGGAGCTGCATGGGGCATCCGACACTAGACGGATATGCCCTTGGTACGTCCGATTTCCCACGACACGCCACCGCCTCGCACCGTGGCGGCGATCTGCTGTCCCAGTCTCTGTTCGATCACCGGCCGCCACGGGACCAGACGGAACCCAATGCCGTCATCGAGCATCGCATAGCGCCCGCTGGCAAGTATGATGCTGCGCCGATAGATGCCGGCCACGCGCTGCCCGTCGGCCACTGAGCGATGCTCCAGCCCGGTTTCGGTGGCAATGTCCTGCGCGGCCTGCGTCAGTTCCCGATTGCGCAGCGTCGCCAGCAGGTTGCGCGCCAGGATCACCCGCTGGCCGCGCCGCTCGGCCAGTCCCTGTTTGGCCAGGAAATCTGCCCGATTCTGTAGCGCGTCCTTGACCTCGCTGCCAAAGCCAAAATCTCCAAATCTCTTGCCGCCACCGATCAACTGCTGATCCAGCCAGGTAGCCCCGATCACGTGAGCCTGCCGCTCGATGGGCAGGTGCGATTTCAACTCCACGGCCACGCCGCCCAGGCGCTGCGCGTCATACTGATGCCCGCGTGCGGGCAGATCGTCCGGCACCTTCCACAGCCCCTCGGCCACACGCTCCACGATACCGGCCCGGCGCAGGGCTTCCAGCCGACGGACATGGGCCGCAACGACTTCCTGCGGATCGCGGCCGGCCTGCGCCTGACCTTGTGCAATCGCCAGGTGATGATCGGTGCGATACAGCCCATCGCTCGCCAGCGCGGCGATGTTCCTGTCCGCCGTCCGCACCTCGGCGGAACCGTGCACTTCCACCACAGCGCCGGTCGGGTAGTTGCCGGGTGCGTCGCGGGCGTTGAGCGCGACATAGTGGGCCTTGCCATCCACGCCGTCGATGATCAGATAGCCCCGGTCGAGCAGTTCGTCGGCCAGCCCCTTGGCGGCCACCCGGCCGATGACGGTTCGGCCGTCCTCACCTGGCTCGAAGACAGCCAGCTCGCGCGGCTGGCCGCTCATGGCCCGTTGCATGGTGCGGATGATGTCGCCGCGCTCGCCCATCGCGCGCAGCGTTGGTTCCGCGTCGGCATGAACGGCCCACACACCAGGCTGGCTTTCACTCGCTAGTCCCATGCGCTGCAAGCGTTGCAGGCGGCCAACCAGCAGCAGGCGCTGGCGTTGCAGCCGGGGTTCGTTGAAGTGTTCGACATGCACCAGGCCGTCCGCCGCTTCACGCTGTAGGGTACGGTCCAACCCCGTCCACCGTTCCTGTTCCACCTCGCGCGCCATGCTGCGCTGGATCTCCAGCTCGGTGCGAGGCCCGAGCCATTCGGTGGCGAGTTCGGCGGCACGTTCGCGCATGCCGCGCGTGATGTACTCCTGCGAGATGATGAGGTCTTTGCCGGTGTCGTCCTTGCCGCGCAAGACGACATGGGTGTGCGGGTTGTCGGTGTTCCAGTGATCGACGGCAACCCAATCGAGTCTCGTGCCCAAATCGGCTTCCATGCGGGTCATCAGGTCGCGGGTGTAGCGCCGCAGGTCTTCCAGCTCGGCGGCATCTTCCGGCGAGACGATGAAGCGGAACTGGTGACGGTCCTCGCGGCCACGTTCCTCGAAGGCGGCCAGGTCGGCGTCGTCGGTGGTCGTGCTGTACGCCTGCCCCGGCTCGCCGTCGCGGCCGACGCCTTCGCGCTCGATGTAGCGCAGGTGCGTGATGGTCGAACGCGCGCCGGCCTGCTTGAGATACACCAACCGCACCTTGACGGTGGCGCGGCGCGAGGTCGCGGACAGCGACTGCCCGGTGAAGCGCGCGGCGACGTGGCCGCGCCCCAACCGCGAACCGGGTGCCTTGCCGCGTTTGCCGCCGGTGGCATTGGCCGCTTTGCTGGCCTGGCGCAGCACCTTGGAGACGAAGGCATCGCCGCGCTGCTTCGGCGCGCCGGGGCGCAGGCGGAAGCGGTCGGCGTCGTCATTGCTGCGCCGGCTCATGCGGCAGCTCCGGCGAAGTGCAGCGCACCACAGGGCGTGATGCACGCGGTTTCGCCAATGCCCGTGCGGCATTGACGCTGCTCGCGGCACGGTGCCGCGATAGGGCGCGTGCCGCGCCAACCCCACGTGCAGACTGGCTTTGTGCGCACCGTGGTGCCGCACCCTTCAATCTTGCCCTGCATCTTCCCCCGGCCTGACGGCACGGGGGGGGGCGATGCCCCGGCGGCGCTGCGCATAGCGCAGCTTGGCCGCCGGCGAGCGCCCGCCATGCCTGCGGCATGGCGCGCTCAGGGCAAGCTGTCTGCACGGGGGAATGCCGGTTGCTGCGCGGTGCGAACGCACACGCGCTGCACCGGCCTGAACACGGGAACGACATGCCGAACGGCGCGCTGCTGTGCGCCGTCACGGCTGTGGCTCCAGGCGGATCGGTCGCGCCACGCCGAGCACGGCGACGGCGCTGACCGGCCCGAAGTAACGGCTGTCGAACGATGCCGGGTTGGTGTTGCTCAGGAGGAACAGCTCATCATCGGCGAGCGGACGGCACTGTGGCCAGGATGACAGCGGCCGGCCCCAGCGATCGGTGCGCAGCACGGCGGCTATGGGCACGCCGTCGATACGCACGATGCCATTCACGATGCAGACGTGTTGCGGCGCGACCGCGCCAACACGTTTGAGCAGCGGAACGTGCGACGGCAGATAGCCGCGCTGCGCGGCGAGCGCGGCGGCGTCTGCCGGCAAGGTGGTCAGCACGATGCTGCCAACGTGCAGCGCGTGCGCCGGTTCGATGCGATACCAGCCGACCGGCACGCTGTCGGACGGGTTGTAGACGATGCGCGCCGATGGCTGCACGAAGGCCGCCCAGGCCAGCGCAGCGAGGCCGCAGGCAGCGAGTGCAGCCAGTGCGAGGCGCGCGCGATGGCGCGAGCGAGGAACGGCGCTTGTGGTGACGGTCGTGATGTTCATTGCAGTGCCCTCCCGGCCAGCCAGGCCGCATGACGTTCGGCGGTGTAGTCCGGCAGCGGCAGGCGTGCGGCGAGACGGTTGCCGAGCGTGCGCCAGTACGCGGGCGACACGTCGGCGGGGTCGATGCCCAGCGCTTCGATGGCGTCGATCCGTGCGAGCACGGATCGCGTTTTCTGTTCGCCTTCGGCGTGCAGCAGCAGGCGCGCACCAGGACGAATGCCGGGGATGTTCTGCATGGCATCCAGCGGCGTGCAGGCTTGCAGCACCAGGAGCTGCCAGCGCACGGTGCCGTAGTCGTTCGATTCCCAGCGGATGCGGCAAAAGACCGCCGCCGGCAGGAACACCGCGCAGCGCCGCCAGCGGTCGAGCTGCACGGTGCGAGCTGGATGGCCGAAGCGCAGATAGAGATTGATGCGCTGCTCGATGTAGGCGAGCGACACGCGCGTGAGCGGCACGCGGCTGTCGAGTGATGCGAGCGGCTGCGGTGAAGACGGTGGCGCAGCCATGACCGCCTGCGTGGCGGGGTTCATGGCGTGTGCTCCGGGAACTCGCGTTCCAGCAGCGCACGCAGCAGCTCGGCTACCGTCACGCCCTGCGTGAAGGCCGATACCTTGATGCGGGCGCGCATGGAGGGCGTTACATCGAGGGTCAGGCGCGCGGTGTAGAGGTCGCTTTTCTGGACGCCGTTGGCGTCGCCTTGGCGAATCCAGGCCTCGGCCTGCGGATTCGCCGGCGGTCGCACGCCGATGGCGATGCGCTTGCTACTCATGGCGACCACCTCAGCAGCTCGTCGGTCAGCGCCGTGATCTCGCGTGCAGCAGCGCTGTCTGGCGCGGTTTCTCGTGCAAGCCGCCCAGCGGCCACGCTGTCGGCGAAGACGATGCGCTGGCGGATTTCCGCGTGCAGTGCGGGCAGCGGCTGCTCGGCGAGTGCGCCACGCGCTTCGCGTCCGATGACGGTGCGCACCACACGCCGGTTGATGACGAAGGCCGCGCGAAGCGCTGGCCTGAACAGTTGCGCCTCGCGGATCAATGCCACCATCTCGGCGCTGGCCCACAGGTCGTAGGGACTCGGTTGCACCGGCACCAGCACGCGGTCGGCCGCCAGCAGCGCGGAGCGCGCGAGTGCGGCGATGCGTGGCGGGCCGTCGATGACAATGTGATCGCAGCGGCGTGCCAGCTCCGGCGCTTCCTGGTGCAGCGTTTCGCGTGCGAGGCCCACGGCGCTGAACAGCCGTGGTAGCCCCTGCTGGCTGCGCCGTTGTGTCCAGTCGAGCGATGAACCTTGCGGGTCGGAATCCAGCAGGATGACCTGTTGACCGCGCAGCGCGAGTTCACCGGCGATGTGGGTGGCGAGCGTGGTCTTGCCGACACCGCCTTTCTGGTTGAGCAAGGCGACGATCATGGCGCAGCCCTCCTTTGCGGAAGGCGGCTCGATGAACGGCCTGAAAAACGCTGTTGCTGTTGACCTTCGGCGGTTATCCACCGCGCCAATAACAAGCTCTTGTTATTCGTTAGAGAGCTTTTAAAGTTAGATATAAAGTTAAGGGCCGGAAAAACCCTTGCGGCCGCTGAAGTTAGCGGCGATTTGCGCGCCTGATAGCACGATACCGCTGCGCCTGATAGCACGAGTCCCGGCGCGCCCGATAGCACGAGCCCATTCACAGCTTGTCCCGCTTTCATCCCCACGGTTATCAACGTGCCGTGGACGGCACGGGACGAAAGGCGAGGATTTCCGGTGTGCCGGGCCAGCGTTCGACGGACAGCACGTAGCCGGGCAGCGACTGGCGCGCGGCCAGCAGGCGCAGGTCGCGGGCGAAGTCGCGCGGCTGCGCCAGGCTGCCGGACTTGCGGTACAGGTAGGGAAAGTCGAACTGCCAGCCGTCGCGCTGCTTGCCGCCGTGCTTGCGCACCAGGCGGTACAGCCAGCGCTCGATGCCGCCGGTGAGCTTGAAGTAAGCCGGGTCGATGGTGAGCACCAGGGCTTCGTCCAGCACGCCGGCAAAGAACCAGTCCGGCAGGATGAGTTCGAGGCCGAGCGGCACGCCCTTGGCGTCCGTCCGCTCCTTCCACTCGTTGATCCACGAGAAGCGGTGCAGGCGCCGCCCGGTCGTCTCGCGGATCGAGGTGGCAATCGTGGTCGATTGCAGGCGATCCAGCGCAGCCTTCAAGCGCTGGTAGTCGCGCAGCGACGTGCCGCGCCCGATGAAGCGCAGGATCTCGTAGGGCGTGGCCTGCATCCTGCGCGATGGGCGAATGCCTGCGTCGCGCGCTTCGACGATCTGGCTGGCGGCCCAGATGAGGATGTCGGCATCCCAGATGGTGGCGATGCCGTGCTCCTGCGTGCCTTCCACGCGCACGGTGACGCCGCCGGAGCGGAAGTCGATCGGCGCGGTGCGGCGCGATTTCGCCAGCGAGAAGAACGGATAGGCCATCAGGTCTTGTGCGTCGCGCGGCGCCATGTCGCCCGGCAGCGCACGGAACAGGTCGAGCTGTTCGCGCTCCTTCTCCGAGCTGGACACGACGAGGGCCACCCGCGCGCCGGCTGTCAGCGGCCATCGCGGTAATCGCCGGCATGGCGTTCGGCGTACTCGGGATCGGACGTGGCCTCGAAGCTGCGCGCATCGGCCCAGGCGTCGAGGTCGGCCACCGCGTACATGACGCGGCGGCCGAACTTGCGAAAGCGCGGGCCGCCGCCGATCACGCGCTGCTTTTCCAGCGTGCGCGGCGACAGGCGCAGGTAGTCGGCGGCTTCGTCGTTGGTCAGGTAGCGCGAAGGCTGGGCGGGCTGCTGCTGGGCAGCGGGGGCGGCTTGCGGCCGCAGCGGTGCGGGTCTCATGGCGTGAACCTCCATCGGTCTGAATCGCCGACCACAACAGCGCGGCCGGATGGAGGCAGTCTCAGAAAAGAAAGGCGCTGTGCTCAGGGACGTTTTGCGAGGGATGCGAAACGTCCCTGCGTGTGCGGATGAAGCTGCGCGAGACGGCGGTAGCCGCCGCGCATCAAGGTCTGGCCCCGCCGCACCAGGCGGCGCACGCGAGCGCGCAGTGCGCCATCCGCGTGCCAGTCTCGGGTGACGGCCGCCGCACCGAACAGCACGTCCGCCACGGTGCGCAGGGATGCGCCGGCCAGCGTGCCGTCGAGGGCCTGCAAGGTGCGCAGTTCCAGCAGCGCGGTCGTCGAGGGACGCGGCCCGGCCAATGCTGTCGGTGCGGTCGCCACCAGTTTGTCCAGCTCGCCCACCAGTGCGCGGCAACGCGAACAAGGATCGGGCGATGCGCGCACGGCATAGGCGAAGGCCATGCCATCCGCCAGATCGGACGCGAAGGCCAGGCGCAGACAGCAGCCGGCCCAGCGCGTGGCGAGCACCAGCCGCCGTCCATCGTGGATCAGGTGCTTGCGACCTGGCAGATGCCAGAACGCAAAGCGTTCGGCATCGGGCGGTGGATCGGTGTCGGGATAGAGCTGCACCACACTGTCGTGGTCGGGAAACCAGGCCGGGTGCGCGTCGCGCGCATCCAGGGCCGGGTCTTCCAGCAGGCGCAGGCCCCAGTGCTGGGCCGCTCCGGGATGACGGCGACGGCGCAGCCAGTCGCGCCGATAGTCGGGGTGGCGGCGCAAGTATTCCCATGCCAACGCGGGGCCGTCCAGGTGCAGGACGTAAAGGTAAGCGGCACCGGGGCGCCAATGATCGGACTCTGCCATGACGCAGCCTCCTGTCGGACAGCAGGGCTCGTCGCCACGGGCGTCAGGGGGAGCTACGGCTTCATCGGCGTATCGTCACGGGTACTCGCTAAACTGGCGGTGTCAAGACCGATTGGCTCCAGGGCATTGCACAGGTCGTCCGAATGCGACGGCTGCGCGAACAATGATGGTGCGCAGCAATGGACACGATGCCGCAAGCCGCAGCGGCAATCAGGACTGTTTTGGTCATGCCCGCACTTCGCCGGTGCATGAGTGGCGATTGATGCGCGGGCGGTCTGAACTCAGACCGAAATAGACACAGTGCGCCGCGCTTGGCAGCGCTGTGCTGGCCCGCGATTGCGGGCCAGCGGGGCCGGTCAGTCGATGATCGACCCGTTGCGCTGTGCCAACCGCGTGTATTCCGACAGCGTGCGTGTGGCGACGAAGTACAGATCACGTTCGACGGGCAGCTTCAGCGGCCCGACGATGGACGCCAGCTCGGACAGCCGCACGGTGCCTTCCTCCGGCATACCCAGGCCCAGGTCGCACAAGCCGTAGGCGGTGTCGCCATCCTCGGGATCGAGTTCGGTCAGCAGCCAGGTTGCGTGTGCGTCCGGGGTGAACAGCTTGACCACCGGCAGCGGGTCGATGCCCGCGCCTTCGGCGCGAGCGCGGCCGTTGGCGAGCAGTTGCGCGCGTTGTTCGTCGGTAATGAGTGTCTTCATGGTCGCTTCCTCTTGAAGGGTTCGCTCCACGGCGGAGCGAGGCGACAGAAGGCGCACGCGCCAAGCGCGGCCGTCATACCCCAACACGGTCCGGTGCGGGCCGGGGTTGACGGCAAGCGGCGTGCGCCAGGCTCGCGTGCTTGTTCGCTGTGGGGTGAACCGGGAAAGCGGCACTGATTCGCACGAAGCCGACGATGCACGCATGTGCTTGCACACCAATCCGCAAAGCCGGATTCGTGGAAGTACGGAAAACCTTGAAGCAGGCGAAGCGTATTTGCAGAAGCTCACGGAAGCGCACTCGCGGCAATCACCGAATCAACGGAAGCACGAAGGCGGCAATCCGCCTTTGCGCATCCACCCAAAGCCGGCCCGGCGGGCCAGCAGCAAGTGCTCGAATCGTAGGGTAAAAGCGAGGAAAGAGTTATCTTTAACGTGGTTTTAATTGTGCCGTGAATCGACGCTTCTGTGTATGCAGAAGCGTCCAATCCAGCGCGGCCGACCGGCCGGCGCCACCACCTTCGAGGCCGAGCCGGCACGGGCTTTCGGCGAGGCGGTGCGTGCGCTGCGCACGGAGCATGGTGTGGCGCAGGAGGCGCTGGCGCATCTGGCCGGCGTCGAGCGCTCGCACATGGGCAAGGTGGAACGCGGCGAGCACATGCCGACGCTCGCGCTCATCCTCAAGATCGCGCGAGCGCTCGGGTGCAGTTCGACCGAGCTGATGGCGGAGACGGAACGCCGCCTGGCGGCATCCGAGTCGTAGCGAGAAGAGCGCCCCGCCACGGTGGGCGGGGCGCCGGGGCGGCTGTCAGGCCGCCGGTTTGCTGCGCGACCAGATCAAGTTGTGCGAGCCGTCTTCTTCTTCGATCAGGCGGGCGTAGATCGTCGCCGGGAACGACGGATCATCCAGCGTCACCGACAGGTAGGGCCGCTCGGCCTGGCTGACTTTCTTCCATGCCGCGCCGATGTCGTAGCCGCCCGCCGCCTGGATGCGGAAGTCGGGGGCATTCTCGCTGCCTTTGTCGTTGGGGACGAACTTGACCTTGACGTTCAGCGTCAGGGTGCGGACCGTGCCGGTGAAGCCGTCGTTCTGTGCGGTGAAGGTGCCGATGTTGGCCATGATGTTTGCTCCTTTCGGGTTGCCAAGGTCGCGCCCATCGCGTCCTTGTTGTGATCCGGTCGGCGGGGGACGGGCGGGCTGCATCGCGTAGCGGCCGCAACAGCGTGGAGGACCGGGAGGCGCAAAGAATTTGTCCCGCGAGGAATGCGCGCAGCGCAGGGGAAATTGTTTGCGCCGGACGGTTGCAGCCAGGAAGCCCGAGGCGCAGCCGTGCCCCTGCCAGGATTCACAACGAACCAAGGACGCAACGGGCCGAACTGACCCGAATGGAGCGATGGCCGGCTCGGCGCTCCGCATGAAGGCTTCGCCGGCACGCGCCCTGATGCCGGCAAGGTCTGACCCGCAGCGACAGGCGGGAATGTCCTCTGCATCCAGTGGTGGACGGCTTGAGGCGTGTTGTGGATTCGTCATGGCAAAGGCCGTGGGGCATGTCGGTGAACAGGCCGGCGTGACGGCCCGGACAGCCCACCGTCAGCGTCGAGGACGGCACGCTTTCGCACAACCCAGCGCAGCCAAGTCAGGCGTAGCCCCGCGCACCGCCCACCGTGGCGGGGCGCTGTGGAAACCTGGCCCGCTTGCGGGCGCCGATTGCCGAACCGCGCACAAGGCATTTGTGCGCCGCCACGTCGCCGCCTGATTCAAGGCGGCGACGTGGCGTTTTTGCTTTGGCCGTTGAGACCGGGCGCGGCAGATGTGCCGCGCCCGGATTTTGAAGTGCAGCAAAAAGCCCCGGCGCGGTTTGCGCCGGGGCCATGCTTCACGCGGCTACCTCATGCCGCCCGCGTTTCCGCCGCTTCGGTGTTGGCCTCGGCGTCAGCTTCCTGCGGCGCTGTGTCTTGCGCCGTGCCGCACTCTGCCACGAACAGGGCGGGCATCCAGCCTGTGCCTTCGGCCAACCGCTCGGCCTCGCTGGCAATGTCGGTCTTCTTGAGCTTGGACAGCCGGGTGACGTGCGACGGTGCGAACTGCTGCACGGCTTCCAGAATCACGGCCTTGGACACATGGTTGAAGTAACCTTCGGCGGTCGGTTTCCACCATGCGGCCATGTCCAGTCCGACCGTCTGCGCCAGTTCCGCGCCGGGCTGGTGCTGCGTGGCGCGTGGCGTTACCACGTCCACGGTGGCGGCGACGCATACGGCCAGCAGCCGCACCAGTTCGTCCTGCGGCAGTGCCAGCAGAGTGGCGAACAGGTCGGCATCATCCTGCGGTAGCCGCTCGCCCCATGCCTGTTGCAGTTCGCGCAAGGCGACGGCGGCAGGCGATTCCGGCCAGTCGGGCGCGTAGGCGTCCAGCCTGTCTTTCACGGTGAGGCGCACGCCAAGCGGCAGGGTGTGGCCGTAGTGGCTGTCCTGCAAGACGGTCTGCACCATGCCATGCACCAGCGTGGCCAGTGCTACCTGCGGATGCCGGGCCACTTCGATTTGCAGCGCGGCGGTGCGGTGCGCACTCAGACGCTGCGCCAGCCGGTCGGACAGGTTCGCGGCCTTCGGCGGTTCGGTGTCCTCGCCTTCATCGTCGTTCGCGTCTTCCGTGCCGGTGAAGCCTTGGCGCAGCTTTTCCAGTGTGCGCAGTGCCTTGGCCTCGGCCTCGCGCAGCAGCCCGCGATGAATCGCGGCTTCGCCGTCGCGGTCGATGGTGACGATGGCACCGGCGACGGCGCGCACGTCCGGGGCATAGTCCTGCAAGGCGTCCTGCACGGCTTGCAGTTCTGCGGCCACCGGCTCGCGCTGCTGTTCCAGCGCCTCGGCCTTGTCTTCGTCCTCGGCGTCGTAGGCGTCTTCCAGCGCCGCGTCAATCCTGTCGAGGCGGGCTTGCAGCGAAGCGATGCGGCGGGCCTCGCGGGCGTTCGGTTCGCGTTGCTGACGCGGGGCGTTCTGGAACGCCTGCCGTTCGGCGTAGCTCAGGTGCGGCACAGCTTCCACCCATGCCCAACCCTCGGCGCGCACGTCCTCGGCCAGCGCATCCAGCTTTCCGCGCACCAGCTTTTCCAGCAGCGGGGCATCGACCAGATAAGTGCCGCTGTCATCGTCTGCGAACAGGTCGCGGCGAGTGCCGCCACCTGCCGCCGTGTAGGCGTCCAGCCCGACGAAGCGCACCAGCGGGTGCGTGGCGTCGATTTCGCGTTCGGTCAGGCGCTCGCGCAGCGCGGATGGATTGCGCTGCCAGTTCGGTGCGTCATAGAACGCGGTTTCCTGCGCGGTGTGGTCGTCGTTGATGGCAAGGGCCATCAACTGGTCGAGCGTCACAGCATCGGCGCGATAGTCCTCCATCAGGCGCGGCGAGACGTTCGCCAGCTTCAAGCGGCGCTGCACCACCAGCGGGGTGACGCTGAAATCGGCGGCAATGTCCTCGATGGGGCGGCCTTCCTTGACCAGCGCGGCGAATGCCTCGAACTGGTCGGCGGGGTGCATGGCCTCGCGCTGCACGTTCTCGGTAAGACTCACGGTGCGGGCGCTGCTATCGGCCACCAGCAGGCAAGGCACTTCAAAGTCACTGGCAATGCGCTTCTTCTTTGCCAGCAGCTTCAGCGCCGCAAGGCGGCGGTCTCCGGCTTCGACTTCGTAGTGCTCGTCATCCTCGGACTGACTGACGATAAGGTTTTGCAGCAGGCCGACGCGCTGAATACTCGCGGCCAGTTCCGGGATGGAAAGGCGGCGGTTGGTCTTGCGCACGTTGCGCTTGGACGGGCGAAGCTGCGACAGCGGCACCAGAATCAGGTTCTTGGTGGGGTCGGCCACTTCCAGCGTGGCGGCGGTGTGGATGGCACGGGTTTCGGTTTGGGTTACGGCGTTCATAGTGATAGCTCCTATCGGTCAAGGGATGCAGCGACGAAGGAAAGCGGCAAGGGCTGCTGCCTGCCCCTGCCGCGTGGGGTTCAGGCTTTCAACTGGCGCATGCCATCGGCGAGTAGCCACAGGGCGCGGTTCAGGCGCACGGACTGGTCGATGCCCTGCACGGGGCGCGTGCGCTGGCGGCGTCCGTTGGCGCTGCGGCCCATCAGTCCGCCTTGCGTCAAGTTCTCCTGCGTGCGGTTGAACACGCTCCACAGGTCGGGTCGGCGGTCGTCGAAGCGGCGCGAGGCCAGCACTTGGCTTTCGGTGATGGGTGCGGGCTTGTCCGGGTCGTCGTACTTGAGGGCCAGCGCGGCGCGGGCGAAAACTTCGGCCTCGCCGCTGTCCAGCGTGATGGCCTGCATGGCATCGCGGGATTCCTGCGCACGCTCGAAGCCATGCAAGACTTCATAAGCGCCCTCGATGACATGGCCTGCCACGTCGCCTTTGTGGGGCACGCGCACGTCCGCCACGGTGTCGCCGCAGACAAGGCCATTGCTGCACACGAAGCGGAACATGCCCGCCAACATTTGATAACTGCTCGTTCCGTCATGGGAATTGAGCAAGATGATTTCATTGGCTTCGCTGCCGGCAATCTGGCTGGCGTGGCGCAGCCGGATCATGTGCTTGGTGTGCTCGCGCTTGCCTTCATCGCGCACGCGGGTCTGGCACACCATGAAGGGTTGGAACCCTTCGCCGCGCAGTTCGGCCAGCACGGCGGCGGTGGGGATGTAGCTGTATCGCTCGGAGCGGCTTTCGTGCGGGGCTTCCGCAAAGATGGATGGGGCTACGCGCTGGATTTGCTCATCCGACAGCGGATGATCTGCGCGCAGCATCGGGGAACGGGATGCGAAACGGGATGCAAGTTGCATGGTGCTTACTCCTGACAAAAGGTTTGCTGTTGAAACCCCACCGGATTCCTAGATTCGGAGCCCGCCTTTCGGCTTTCCGGTGGGGTCGGCGCGGAGACCTGGGCCGGCCTCGTTGCCACCGTCTTTCCTGAGTTCATCGCCCGCGACGGTCAGGAGCGCGCGAACGGGTGCCGTCAAGGAAACAAGCGACGGGTTGGTGCGGCCCGCAGCGCAGCGAGGACACGGCCCGGCGCGCCTTGACGGCACACGGGCGCGGGCTACAGTCGCGGATGAGGTGATGAGCGAGGGAAGACGGCGGTTGTGGCAACGGCCGCAGATGGCGCTGACCCCGCGCAAGCGAAGCGCGCAGCGCCGCAGGCGCGAAGGCCGATCAGGTGCAACCTGTTCGGCAGCTTTTCAGGGGCGCCAAGCCACGCGCGGCGGGGATCGGCTGCAAGCCGTTCCCCTGGAGTGCAAGCGCAGTGCGCAGGCCCGTGAGAGCCGAAGGACTCAACACCAGTCGCAGCAAAAAAGGGGCCGAAGCCCCCTTGGTTAAAGCAGCCCCCGTTCGGCGAAGGACTCTGTGGACTCGCCGCCGACAACGATGTGATCCAGCGTGCGCACGTCCACCAGTGCCAGCGCATCCTTGAGCCGCTGGGTTATTTGCCTGTCGGCCTGGCTCGGCTCGGGATTCCCGCTCGGATGGTTGTGCGAGAAAATCACAGCCGCCGCATTGCACCGCAGCGCCTCTTTGACCACTTCGCGCGGATGAACTGATGCACTGTCGATCGTGCCATGGAACATTTCGACGTATTCGATCAGTCGATGCTGACTGTCGAGGAACAGCACTGCGAACACTTCGTGCTCGAAGCCGGCCAGCTTGGTGCGCAGGTAGTCCTTGACCGTTGCCGGTGCAGTGAAAGACGCTCCACGCTGCATCTTATGGTCGATGGCCTGGCGCGCGGCAGCCAGTATCTGGTCAGTGGAAGCCGGCAGATAGCGCCCCTGCGCGTCACGCACCAGCAGTGAGGAATCAATAGCGAGAGAAAGTTGCGACATGATCGTGCTCCGGTTGCACGGGCGGAATTGCCCGGAACCGGCGCCAGCACGGCGCAGCGCAAGCAGTCAGGGGTCGCAGACGGCCGCGGCCGCAAGCGTGCAGGCACGCGCAGCCCTTGACGGCGAGAACGCCGTGGTAAGGTGAAGGGAAACAGCAAGACCGCCCATCCCACTTCCCACGAAGGCACGGATGGGCAAGCGGAGCGCGCAGGCCCTCAAGGGCCGGAGGCGTCAGGGATCAAAGCCGGATGGCCGCGATTCGGTACGAAGCGCGGGGCGCAGCCCGCGAGCCCGACGGCGGAACGCCGGGACGCAGAGATACCACGATCAGGACTGCTTGTTATCTGTCTTGCGTTGCTCAGGCAATCGGCGACGTGGATGCCCGACCTGTTCAGATCCAGCAATTCGATTTGCCCTGAATTCTTGCTGGCGCAAAAAAAAATGCCGAACGATGATGCTTCTTCCGGCTCACGTTCGAACTTATCGAGCCAGCGCAATTCAGCGCGCACATGACGGCCGCACTAGATTCCAAGTTTCTGAAAGAATATCTGACTGCGCATCTTCGCGTCTTTCAGCACCTTGTCCCAGCTTATGACCTCAACATAGAGATTGATGTTGCCCATCCACTGGAACCAGCCGAGCCTGTCGGGCATGGGCGTAAAGTTCTTCTCGCGCTCAAGCCAGGTTTCTACCTTGGCCGTCAGATCGCACACAATGTAGCCGTAGAACGGTGTGTTCTCAGCAACAAGTATCTTGCGGCCTTCGGGTGTCTTGTACTTGCCGTCCCGGATGTCGTTCACGTAGCGCACGATCTGCTGGACCGGGTCCTCTCGGGAGGACGGGTTCACGAAGTCGTCACGCTGAGGCTTCTTGAACTCGAAGATCGTAATCGGGTTGCTCGCTTCGTTATCGCCTCGGAACAGTACCCGCTTGTTGTAGACCAACAGGTCAGGACGATCAGTATTCCCACCGTTGAGGGGGAGGTCAGAGGAAACGTAGGTGGTGAAATTCAGCCTTTCGTCTACGATCCAGAGATTGTGATCGTGAAAGGACGTGATATCGGTGTCACCCTTGCGTGGAAAGATGATGTCGTGGACCACACCTTCGGAGGAATACGTTCCAGATTCATCTGTTTCAAGGCTCTTGCCGAAGATGTCTAGGATTTTTCGGCGTAATGCGATGTAGTGAATCAGATCATTCTTGCTGGTGCCGGAGATTTTATTGACGATCTCGATCACGCTGTCCTGCACATTCTCGAAATTTGTCTCGGCCATCAGCTTCGCTACATCGCGCTTGATGGCGATCTCCTGCGCAAACTTCTCCTTCTGCAACCGCGTTTCGATCTCTTCATTGCTTGGGTTATAGGGCATCCCGCTCAGGTCGATCTTTTCCAGGATGGCCTTGTGCCACGGCGCTTCTTCATCGACGTAGGACTGCACACGCTCTTTCTTCTTTTCCTGCCGGAACGTGATATCTGCACCCATCGCCTCACGGGCGATCGTGGCAGCGTCCTGCTCAATCTGGGTTTGCCCAATTCCGAGAATCAGGTCGCTGTCCATTTGAAACTCAAACCCGCCTCGCTCCAGCGAAACATTCCGGTCGAGATAGGGTCCGAATACGTAAGCTTTGATGATGTAATTGCGTGTGCTGTCTACTTCACCGTTTCGATCTTTCTCTAAGAACTCGTCTACGAACTCTGGGATGTATTTGTGGATCGCAGACCCTGAGACTTCCCGCTTATGCGCGACAAGGCTGATTCGGCTTTTCTGGTTGCGCGGGGAGTAGAGTTTAAACACGCGGACCAGGAACTCCTCTTCCGTATCGGAAGCCTTGAGCGTGAAGGTCTTGCGATCAATGCCGATCTCCCGGATGACGGCAGACAATTCGTTGCTCACGAAATCGTTCAAGCGGATCGCGCTACTCCCGTCCTGCTCCGAAAGAACAATGTCGGGGCAGACGTAATCCTGCGTGATGAAATACGGCAGCAGCCGCTCCACGAGGCTGCGGGCGATGGTCGAAAGCTTCTTGTCGAAGGCGCGTCCCGTCTTCAGAGGCGCCAGAGTGACCACAGTGCCAGTGTCCTGCTTGTCGCTTGGTGTGACCTTCTCGCGCACGATAATCTCGTGTTCCTTGCCCATTGAGAAGCTGCGTGCTTTAAGGACGGCACCATCGCGATAGATACTCTTGACGTGCAGGTCCTCGAAATATTTAAGTCCAGTGAAACGGCCGAATCCCTTACCGCCTTCGGCAATCTTGAGGTCGGTGTAGAGCGTGTCGAAGGAGTTGCGGTGCGCGTCATTAAAGCCGATACCGTTATCCTCGATGTCGAAGCCTGTGACCTCCGGTAAGCTTCCATCCAGCTCGACCTGAGCGTTCCGTTGCGTGCGGACCTGGACTTTCCCATCTTTGCGGCCAGCCTCGTCAATTGCCTGAATGGCGTTAACGATCATCTCGACAACGGGCGTGTAGACGGTCGTGTTCGCTCGAATATTCTCGACGGCGCGTTTGATATTTACGTTGCTCATGCGGATGCGGTCTCAATGGGTTTTTTGCGGCGCTTACGTATCGCCGTTACCCAGTTTTCCAAAGCTTCGATGTCGGCCTTGAGTTCTGCCGGACCGGGTACCGGCGCACGAGCCGCCGCGGCTTGATCATGGCCAGGCAGCCATTTCGAGCATTTCGTCATAGCCGCCTCGACGGTCTTGCAGTCCTCGGGAGTGATGTCGGCGATCTGAGAAACTTGTTGTGTCTGAACACTCGGCCTATAGCGTTCGACCACGCCGCCCAATAGGACTTCTTCGAGGGCGCGCTCCCATGCTTCCCGCAGCAAACCGTAAAGATACTTGGCGTCTTTCTCGTAGGCGTCCTGATGACCGTCACGAGAAAGCTTGTCGGCGGCTTGCCAGCCGCTTTTCAGGTAGCCGATCTTTTTCTTGACCGGCAGCGCAACCCACGGAAGCTCTTCCGCACACACGCCTGCACCCTTGGAAAGGAACCGGACGTGTTGGTCAAACTGATCGACGCCCAGCTCTTCCGCGAATTGCTTTAGGAGCAGCAGGAAGACGACATCGTGGGTGAAAACGATAACCTGCCGGGTGTTGGCCTCCAACACCAAGCGCCGAGCCACACCCTGACGCCATTGGTAATCAAGCGAGGACACAGGATCATCGAACACGATGCCAGAGAGGTCATCAGCAGTGCTGAGTTCCGCAAAGAATGCGGCGATGGATAGGCAGCGCTGCTCGCCCTCGCTCACAACTTTTGGCAAGTCAACGCCAGGTGCGCGCGTAAGAGCAAGCTTGTGGTAGAAAACGCCGTCCGCACCGCCAAGTTCCTTTAACTCGACCTCGACGTGACCGAAAGACAGATTGACCAGTTCATCTTTAAAACTCTGCTTGAGCTTCTGCGATACGACAGCCTTCGTAACAGCAGTGCTCTTCTGCGTAATCACCTGTGTCTTGGTTTCGTCAATGCACAGCCCATAAGCGGCGTACTTCTTCCGACGCTCGATATCATCAAGAACAGTCTGTTGATGTGCTGCCAGAATTTTACGGGCACGCAACTCCTGTACTTCGGTGGTCATGCGCTTGCGGGTTTCATCGGTAGCGCTGGTGCGCAGCGTCTTGATCCGGGCCTCGATTTCCCCGGCCAGCGCCTCGGCGTCACGAGAGGCCGACACGAGGGCGGGACACTCGGGGGCCAGGTCCTTGTCTTCGGCGATGGCTGCGGTGACAGTCCTACGGCGGTTCTCGTTGGCTGAAAGCGCTGCGGCTATTGCGTCCGCAACGGCCTCATGCTCGATGCGGATTTCCTTGAGCGCTTCGTCAACGGCTTCGGTTGTCGTCCTGAGATCAGTGAAGCCCTTTCGCAAACGTGCGAACTTCTCCCTGATCTGCCGGAGTTCACGTTCCGTTGTCGAAGCCACGAACGCTTCAAATTGGCTGAGCCTATGGGATGCTGCGTGATCGAGATCCTGTTGGCACAGGACGCAATGAGCGCCGTCTTTTACGACCGGATATGCCTTGTCTGGATAGGCTAACTCCTGCGAGAACTGACGCGCCGCTTCCCAAAGCGCGATCCAGGGATCGGTGCCGGTTCCAGGCAGCACCCCTTCGGGAAATGTTGCCTCCCGCAGCCGTTTTGCTTCCTCGCTCTTGCGGCGGCCTTCTGTCCGTGCATCGAACACGGCAGCCACGGCCTCCACCGAAAGCGCCGCTTCCACCTCCTTGAGGTGCCGGGCCAGTGTCTGAACCCGACCCGCGCGCAGGGTGAGTTGCCGGATCAGCTTTTCGGGATCATTGGCCTGCAAGTCGAGCAGCGACTTCTCCAGAAGCGCAAGCCGAGCCTCGTCCTCCGGGGAGAGACGCGCGAGTGCCTCTACGGCGTCCAGCTTGGTAAGGGAGCTAATGTTCGTTAGAAACTTCGCAATTGCTGTACCTTCGGGGACCTGTGCCTGAACAGCGGTGAGAGCGTTTGACGCAAGAGCGCGCTGTTCGCTTTCGAGTTCTGCGCGAACGGCCTTACACGCCTTCACGAGCTTGTCGAACAGGTCCAAGCCGAAGGGCCGGAAGGCAACATCGGTTTTTTCGGTCAGGTAGACGGAAGCGCACTGTGTATCGAATACGCTCACACGCGAAACGAACTCATCCTCACCGGTTCCGGTCCATTCCCGTGGTTCAGGCTCAGCTCCGATCTTGTACTTGATCGCAACCACCGGCGCGAGCGGTGCTGTGCCGGAGACAACATTGCCCAGGATTTTCTCTTGCCCCCGCGCCCGGCAGGCACCCTTGAGGATTCGGATATAGCCCGTCTTGCCTGCGCCGTTATCACCATAAACCACGGTGAGACCGGGTGCGAACTTGAGTGTCTGGTCCTCGGCCAGCGCATTCACACCGCGATGATGGAAGATTGATACCAGAGAAACAGGGGCAGCACCCGCTGTTGTGTCGGACACATGCTCCTTGGCGAAGTGCGCGATTTCCTGCTCCTCAGCGAGGCCATGCGCACTCTTGCAAACCTCGGTAAGTGCGCGGATGTCATCGTCGAAGAGTTCTCCATTGAGTACGAGCCGACGCAGCGCGTCGCGTTGCCACGCTGGACGGCCTTGAGACCATTCAAGTATTTCTTGTAGGACCGTCATACTCCCCTCGCTGCATTGCGTCCTTTATGGCATAGCCAATCTCATTGTTCGCTTCACCGTGTATCGTCCTCAATGGGCCGAAGAACCGTACCTTCAGGCTGATCCAGAAAGCGCCGGATGGCCAAGCGCACAACGTACTGGAGCGGCAACGGCGGACGTTGCGCTTCAGCCAGCTTGCGCAAAGCCTCGTAGTCCTCAGCATCAAGGGAGACTGTGAAGCGCTTGAGCGGTTGCGATTGAGGCATAAGCGTCGGACCAACCAATATGAAACTCGATCACCAGCTTACACCGAAATGCACCAAAACGCACCGAAGCGTCAAGGCGCGCCGATGCGGACTACAGTCGCGGATCAGATGATGAGCGAGGGAAGATAGAAGTTCTGGCAACGGCCGTAGATGGCGCAGACCCCGTGCAAGCGAAGCGCGCAGCGCCGCAGGCGCGAAGGCTCATGGGGCCGGAGAGTTCGACATAAGGCGCAGCAAAAAGGGGGCCGAAACCCCCGGGATCACAACAGCCCCCGTTCGGCGAAGGACTCTGTGGACTCGCCACCGACGACGATGTGATCCAGTGTGCGCACGTCCACCAATGCCAGCGCCTCCTTGAGCCGCTGGGTTATCTGTCTGTCGGCCTGGCTTGGCTCGGGGTTCCCGCTCGGATGGTTGTGCGAGAAGATCACTGCCGCTGCGTTGAACCGCAGTGCCGTCTTCACGACTTCGCGCGGGTACACCGCCGCCGAGTCGATGGTGCCACGGAACAGCTCGGCGTACTCGATCAGCCGATGCTGGCTGTCGAGGAACAGTGCCGCGAAGACTTCATACTCGAAGCCGGCCAGCTTGGTGCGCAGGTAGTCCTTGACCAGCGTCGGCGATGTGAACAGCGCACCGCGCGGGATCTTCTGGTCGATGACCTGGCGGGCCGCCTCCAGGATCTGATCGGCGGTGGCCAGCATGTAGCGCCCCTGGCTGTCACGCACCAGCAGCGAGGAATCGAAAGCGAGAGAGAGTTGCGACATGATCGTGCTCCGGTTGCTCGGGCGGAATTGCCCGGAACCGGCGCCAGCACGGCGCAGCGCAAGCTGTCACAGGGTCATGGACGGCCACGGCCGCAAGCGTGCAAGGCACGCGCAGCCCTTGACGGCGAGAACGCCGTGGTACGGTGATAGGGAACAGCAAGACCGCCCACCCCACCTCCAACGAAGGCACGGATGGGCAAGCGGAGCGCGCAGGCCCTCAAGGACCGGAGGCGTCAGCCGAGCAGAGCGAGGGAACGATGAAAGCCCGAATGAGGCGAGACTCGCGCAGCGAGGCTCGATGCGCAGCGCGACGGCGGCACGCCGGGACGCCGGGACGCCGGGACGCCGGGACGCACCGTTATCGCTTGCGAGTCTTGGGACGAATCGTTGCGTGAGATTCCAGCAGACGCCGCGTGTTCTCCAATTCCTTTTGCAGCAGTTCGGCATCCGGCAACACGGTTCGATAGTTTGCTGCCATGACCTTGCTGGGCAAACCTTCCAACGCATACCGCGCCAAAGCGTGACCCTTGTCCGCGCACAGGATCAGACCCACGGGCGGGTTCTCGTCGTGAAACGTCCAGTGCTCCTTCGCATAGTTGCAGTACAAGTGCATCTGGCCCACATCGGCATGCGTCAGGGCACCGAGCTTCAAGTCAATGATGACGAGGCAGCGCAGCCGCCGATGGAAGAACAGCAGATCGACCCGATACCAGGTCTGGTCGATGCGCAACCGCCGCTGTCGTCCAACAAATGTGAAGCCCTCACCGAGTTCGAGCAGGAAGTCTTGCAGCCGATGGATCAGGGCCTGTTCAAGATCGGACTCCGAATACTCGTCCTTGAGGTCCAGAAATTCCAGCACATACGGGTCTTTGATCGCGTCGTCGGGCGTGACGGCATCTTCCGGCTTCGGCACGGCGCCTTTGACCAGCATCGCCGTCTTGTTCTTCGACAGCGCCGTGCGTTCGTAGAACTGGCTGCCGATCTGCCGGTCGAGCTGGCGCACGCTCCAGCCACCGCGCAGGGCTTCGGCTTCATAGAACTGGCGGGCATGGTCGTCCTTGACTGACAGCAGCCGCACGTAGGCCGACCACGGCAGCGTGAAGGCGTGCGCCAGATCGGACAGGCTCAATTTCCCAGACACTGCCTGGGATTTCTCAGAAGCCACTTCGTTTCGCAATTTCCCAGACAGTGTCTGGGAAATCACCGAACGGGGATACGCGAGAAAGAAGCGCCGCATGTTCTCCAGGTTGTTGACACCGAAGCCCCGCCCGAACCGCCCAGTCAGGTCACTGGACAGCCGTTCGATCAACTGCTCGCCGTACCCCGCACGGCGCTTGCCCTGCTGCTCGGCTTCCACGATGCGGCGGCCAATTTCCCAATAGCTCGCCGTCATCAACGCATTGACGCTGCGTGCTGCCGCCTGGCGCGCGGCATCGAGCAATTCGACGATGCCGCTGTGGATGCCGGCATAGCCGGCTGGGACGGCGGCGCCTTTCGCGGTCGTCGTGGAAAGCGTTCCCTTGCTCATGCGACCACCTCCGCAGGGCGCTGCTCGCCGGTGATTGTCTTGCGACGATTCGCCACCAGTTCGGCCGCCTTGCGTATCGGATCGTCCTCGGTATGGACATAGCGCATGAACATCACCACGGTCTTGTGCGCCGTCAGCGCCATGCCGACCTTGACCGGGATACCCGAATTGGCAATGTCGGTCGCCGAGCGATGGCGGATGCCGTGCGTACCCACATGCGTCGCGCCCGCCGCCTTGAGCGCACGGCACCAGCCGCCGTAATACTCGCCCGTCGTCAGGTGCTGCCCCGGATGGCGTGGCGACGGCAGCACGTAGGGATTGCCTTTCTGCCTCGGCGCCGTCGAAAGCAGCCGGTAGGCTTCCTCACTCAAAGGCTTGGACATGCCACCTGTCTTGCTGTCAGGCCAGACCACCCTCCGGTTCTCCAGATCGACCCATTCCCATTGGAGCGTGACGATTTCGGAGCGGCGGCCGGCAAACTCGAATTGCAGACGGATCGCCAGAGGGATGACGTAGTTCTCCAACCCTTCGGTCTCGATCTTGTCGAGCTGCCGGAACAGCTTGCCCATGTCCTCGTCACTGATGAGGTGGGTGGACTTGCCTGCAGGGAACATCGGGACATGGCGGCAAGGATTCGTGCCGTCAGGCCGATAGCCCCACACCTCGGCCAAGTTGAACATCTTGCGCAGGATGCTGAACGCCTTGTTCGCCTCGGTCTGCTTGTACGAAAGTTTTTCCATCAATCCGGCAACGTCAGGCCGCTTCACGTCGTGAACCTTCTTGCGGCCCAGCAGCGGGATGATGCAGCGATCGATGACGCCTTGATAGCCGACCTGGGTGCTGGCCTTGTTGCGCTTCTTGGAGTAGTCCTCCATGAATTTCTTGCACAACTCCGCAACAGTGGGTGCCTTGCGCGCCTCGGTCTTGGCGGCACCAGGATCGCCGCCTCGGCGAACCTCAGCCAGCCAGTTCTGCGCCAGCGAGCGGGCCTGTTCGACGGTCAGTTCTCCGTACATGCCCAGCGCCGGCTTGCGCCGTTCGCCGGCATTCGTCCGGTACTGGAGCATGAAGACCTTGCGACCGGCCGGTGTAACCTTGCACAGGAAGCCGGGAACAAGCGTGTCACGCAGCTCGATGGGCTGCGCCTGGGGTTTTGCCGCATCGACTGCGGACTTGGTGAGTTTGATCTTAGCCATGATGACTCCTCGGAAAGACGCGGTTTCCAGGAGCCTGTTAGGAGCCAAGCGGACGGAAGCCGGGTCAAGTTTCGGAAAGCACCGGCATAGGATGAACTCACGTAAGCTATTGATAAACCTGCCACAACGGGCTGTGGCGTAGTCCAGCGAAGTTCGGTGCTGGAGTCATGCTGAAACAAAAAAAGAGGCCGCGTTAGCGGCCTTAAATTGGTAGTTTCATACCAAGGAGACTTCTTGCATAATCAATCGCGATCGCGATGATGTTTGCGCCAGTGCTTGTCGCCGCGGTGACCGCGGTATTCGCGATAGTTGTCGCGGTAGTAGCGGGGCGGGCCGTACACATAGGCGGGCCGGTAGTAGCGGCGCTCGGGCACGATGACTACAGGCGGCGGTGCGACATAGCGCACTGGTGGCGGGGCGTAATATTCGGGCACGCCGTAGATAACTCCGGGCACGCCGATGGAAATGCCCACGTCGACACGGGCCATGGCGGCGCTTGAACCTAATAGCGCCAGGGCGGCGGCCCCTGCAATGAGCAGACGTTTCATGTTTACACCTCTATGATTCTTGAGACGATTCAATTGTCTCCGAGATTCTTCATTCAAACGTAAACCGGGGCCCTTCAAAGGCATCCAAAAGCAACAAATCAGCCTACAAAGGCCTTTGTGTTACATATGTTTTCGTTTTGGGGTTGAACCGTCTCTAAAACCACACAGGTTTTTATGGCCGCCAGATTTCCCGCTCCAGGGCGAACTGCTCGACGATTTCGGTGATCAGGTATTTGCGGTGTGCGGACAGGCCGCGGATACGCTGTACCAGTGTTATCTCTTCCTCGGTAAGAGGCTCGAAGCCAGGCGAGGGCTCACGGGCGCGCATTTCGGTAGCCGGGAGCAACGTTTTTTCGCCTATGCCGTAACGCAACCACTGAACCGGCACATTAAGCCAGTTCGCCAGGGTTTCAATTTTGTCGGGTGTGGGACGGGATTTGCCGGTCAACCATTTCTGAGCGGCTTGCTGACTGACAGCTTCGCCCTTGTACCGAAGATTGAATTGCAGCGCCAGCTCGGTCGCCGTCGCGACCTTTTTGGGGCTGCGCTTCAGGGCTTGCTTCAGTCTTGCGGTAAACGCTTGTTTTTCATCCAGTTGCGGCATGGCCGAAGTTTGCTATAAGCGCTCGCAAAATAGAGAACCATTCGGTTGTACTTGGCAACCATTTGGTTTAGAATTAAGCCTTTGCTGCAGCTTGGCGGCTTGCCGATTCAAAAGGCAAGGGTGCGCGCTGCAGCGGAAACCAGGCGGTCGTTGGCAGTATCACGACAAAATCAAAAATCATGCAACTTTGGCGAAACAGGCTGCCCTGTGGCAGCAGCGCCAGGGTACAAGTTCGTGTGCGCGGCAACGGTCCAACCAGGAACGCTTGGGGTAAAGCCCATGCTTCCAGGATAAGGCCTGCGCGGCACACCTATCAGGTGCCGGTGGAAAATGACTCAATCAGCCTTGCAGTACGCTTCGTCGCGCAACGACGACGAAATCGACCTACTGGAATTATTCCGCCTTCTTTGGCAAAAAAAAATAGTGATCCTGGCCTTTGTGGTGGCGGCAACGTTATTGGCTTTGGCTTATGCATTCACCGCAGCCGAAAAATGGACGTCCGTGGCTTATGTTCGCGCCCCGCGCGTCGAGCAGCTTAAGGCGTATCTGGAACAGCGGCGGGCCCTGGCCCGCGTCACCGGCAATAAACCCGTGGACATTGCGGCCTTGTCCAATAAATTGTTCAACGACTTCATCCAATTAAGCGTTACCGAACAAGTCAAGCACGCTTTTTTTCTGGGTAGCCCTTATTACAAAAGCCAGACCCAGGACGCAGAAGAACAAAGTTCTCGTTCGGTGCTGCAGCGCTTGGCCGATAAAGATCTGCAAATAAAAGCGCCGGGCAAGAATGAAATTTCGCCCAGCTATACCTTGTCGTTCACCGCCGCCAAAGCTGGCGATGCACAACGCGTGCTGACGGCCTACATCGATGCGGTCAACAAGCAGGCCCTGGCATTGGTCGACAGGGAATTCGGAGACAGCCTGAATGCGGGCGTTCTGTCCCGCCAGGCGGAAGCTTCCGATATCGAGTTCCAGGTCGAGCATGCCCGCAAGAGGTATATCGCTGACCTCGAAGCCGCCTTATCCACGGCCCGCAATGCGGGCATAAAGGAATATACGGTGGGCCAGCATCTTCCCGGCAGCGCTGTGATTGAATTGCGTAATGTGGACCGCCTGTTCATGCTGGGCGAAAAATATCTTTCAGCCGAACTGGCTACGGCCAACGACTCGCCATTGCTGTTTCCGCCCCGGTATTACGAGCTTACGCGCGAACTCCAAATGCTTGAGCCTATGCTGGAATACCAGGCTGCGCCGTCGGACAGCTACAGCTATCAATTGGCTCCCACCTTGCCATTGTCGCGCGAAGCGCCCAAGCGTAGCCTGATAGTTGTATTGGGCGTTATCCTGGGCGGAATGCTGGGTTGCGGCTGGGTCCTGGTCACGGCGGCGTTGCGCCGTCCCAAGCTTCAAGACACGAAGCCGCAGGGCGCGGCTGCTTAGCGCGCCATTGTGGCATTGCGGTCGCCGCTGTATCAGTTCCGCTACTTACGCGGCGGGATCTGGATCAAGGTTTGAAGCTGTTCCGGAGTCAGCGGTTTGCTTAAGGTCTTGAACGCAATGCCGTCGGCCATTAAAAGATCTACGCCCGATATCTTGTCCGGGTCGATAAGGCTCTTGGGAAAGAAGTCGTCCCGCACCTTGCGTGCTGTGTCGAGGTCGGTCTTCGTGAACTTGGCGTAGGCGGCCAGCGCGTCGTCGCTGGAATACATCCAGTCTATGGTCTCGCGATACGCCGCCATGAAACGGTCAAGCGCATCGCGCTTTTTTTCCAGCACGGCTGTGTTGGCTATCAGGGTCCGGATCGTCTCGTGGCGAATCTCTTCAAGGTCGTTGGCGCGGGCAACGATACGGATCTTGTTGTCCTTCAAGGCCTCGAAGCCGAAGGGCGGCGCCGACCAGCCCACATTCACCTGCCCGCTCATTACTTGGGTAAATGTCGACGACGGACTGCCGGTGGGTACTATTTTCGACTTGAGTTTGTAGGCTCGCAGAAAGCCCAGCACTACGCTGTTGGTTGACGCGCCGTTGGTGGAATAGGCTATGGTGGTGTCGGGCGTTGCGTCCTTGATGGTCTTGAGCGGCGAGTCGGCCCGCACATACCAGAAGTCGGCTGCGCCCGTTGCCTCTGCGCCTATGATGCGAATGGGCGCGCCTTTCACGAACGCGGCCATCACGCTGATGGTGCCCGTGGCCGAGCCGATATCGACGCTGTTCGAGATGACCGCCTGCATGGTTTCGCCGCCGCCCTGGGTGTAGAGCATGTCCAGCTTGATGCCGTGCTTCTTGAAAATACCGGCTTCGGTGCCCAGATGCGCTACCGATGTATCCCAGTTGCCGCGCTGCCCCATGGCAATTTTCAAGGTGTCCTCCGCATTGGCGGACCCGCTTGCGGCGAATGATGCGGCCAGCACGACGCCGGCCAGAAGATGATGCAATGCTTTCATGGAATGTCTCCTCTTGCGATGGTTATGACACGGTTATATCGATACTCCCTGGGATCGTTTAGTACCGGCAAGCCGGCTCAGCAATGCGTTGACGGCGACCGCAAGCGCGAAAACCGCAATCAGCAGGGCATACATGCCCGGCATGTCAAAGCGTTGGTAGTTCTGAATGACAAGAAACCCCAGTCCCTGGTTCGAGAGCTTGGTTTCGGCCAGCAGCACCATAATGACAGACACGCCGAAACCAAGGCGTATGCCATTGACGACGGGTTCGCGCATGGCGGGCAGGTAGATGCGGGTTGCCATTTGCATGGGCGTTGCCCGCAGGCTGCGGCCCACCCGGACAAAGATCGGCGGTATCCGGCGCATGCCTGTGGCCACGGCCAGCGCCACCGGGAAAAAACACGACAGCACGCCCAGCGCAACCTTTGAGCTGGGCCCTACGCCGAACCACAGAATCATCAGTGGAAAGAAAATTATCTTGGGCGTCGGCCCAAGATAATAAAGATAGCGCTCGAATGCACGTTGCAGATAGCGGCTGCCACCCAGCAGCATGCCGCCGGCCAGGCCGGTTGCGCTGCCCAGCACGGTGGCCAGTATTGTTTCGCCGGCGGTAGCCCATAGGTTGCTGTAGAACTCGGGGTCGGCCAGCAGGCGATACAGGCCACGCGCCACGGCCGGCAGCCCCGGTACGACGTCCTGGTACAGCAGGCCCGACATGGAAAGGGCCTGCCAGGCCAGCAGTATGACCGCAATGAGCAACAGCCGCAGGATCCGGACTTTGTGTTTGAAATGGGCGGCGGATGTTGTCATGAGCCTGGTCGCAGCCATTTTTCTATCCTTTCCATGGCAATGAACACAACAACGCTGACCAGCACGACAAAGCAGATGGCCGCGTAGGTGCCCGGAAGGTCGTAGCGTTCGGCCAGTTCATTGATAAGCGGACCGAGCCCGCCGAAGTTGATCAGGAACTCCACGCCCACCACATTGATAAGGGCGAAGATAAGGCCGATGCGCAAGCCGGAAAAAATGCTGGGCAGTGCGGCGGGAAACATGATCTTCCAGAACAGTTGCCAGCGGTTCAGGCGAAAGCTGCGGCCGGTGGCGATCAAGGCGCGCGGTATTGAATCCAACCCCTCGATGGTAAGCAGGACGACGGGCGGCAAGCCGGCAAGGACGCCGATTGTGATGATGGTCCATGGGCTGCGTCCGAAGATGACCAGGAACAGCGGATAGGCCAGGACTATGGGCGCGGCCGCCAAGGCGGCGACCCAGGTTTCAATGGACTTGCGCAAAAGCAGGCGGCCGTGCAGCAAGGTGCCGAAAGGTATTCCGATCAGGGCAACCAGCAGTGCCGCTGTACCGGCTTCACCGGCCGTAACCAGGAAGCGGTGTAAAACGTTTTCTTCAAGAATGATGCGCTCGAATGCCAGCGCAACCTCGGACGGTCTGGGCATCAGGAACGGGTTGATGACGGAGGTGCGCACCAGTATCTCGATAATGGCGATAAACGCCAGCAGCACGAGTACGCCCATCAGTTCAGGGCCGTATCTGCTGTGCAGCGGTCGGTGTCGCGGCATTTCAGGCCTCTTTCCGCGAGTAGTTCTCGGCCTCCAGCATGCCGCGGCTGGCCTCTTCACGCAGATCCGCCCAGATCTCCGCGATATAGCGGCCAAATACTTCGCTGCTAAGCATTTCGGATGTCCTGGGGCGGGGCAGGTCGATGGGTACGATGCGTTTGATGCGGCCCGGCCGGTAGGTCATGATCAGGACACGATCTGAAAGCTGCACCGCTTCGGTAATGTTGTGTGTGATCAGCAGCACAGTTTGCCTGAGCGCTTGCTGTATTTGTAGAACCTTGTCTCCGAGCAGTAGACGGGTCTGTTCGTCCAGCGCTGCAAAAGGTTCGTCCATCAAGAGCAGTTTAGGCTCGTGGGCCAATGTCCGGGCGATGGAAACGCGCTGGCGCATGCCGCCGGACAGCTCGGCCGGATAGCGGCGCTCGAAGCCGCCCAAGCCGACCAGGTTGACGAATTGCTGCGCTTTTTCAAAGCGCTCCTTCTTCGGTACACCTTGCAGTTCCAGAGGAAAGGCCACGTTCTCAAGCACAGTGCGCCAGGGGAATGTGGCGTCTTCCTGGAAGACCATGCCTATGGCTGAATGAGGTCCGTCGATGGGTTCGCCTGCGACGCGGATAGATCCTTCGCCCATTGGCAGCAGCCCGCCTATCAGATTGAACAAGGTTGATTTGCCGCAGCCAGAAGGCCCAATGACCGAGACGAACTCGCTTTCACTGACGGTGAATGAAATATCTTCGATGGCAACCACAGCGCCTTCGTCTGTGTCGAAATGCCTGCCGACCTTGTCTACCTTCAACATGGCTTTGCAGCCGGCGCCGGCTTCGATGGCCGGCGAAGCAGGCGTGGGTTGTCCATTCACGCGTCGTTCCCCCGTATTGTGGCTGGGTTATTGGAAGTGACAGAAGTAGAGTTCGGGTGGCTGGTATTGCCGTGTTGCGTTGATGACAACTATAGCGCCGAATTAATTGAATGTGGAAAAATAGCGCACTCAAAATAATAATAGGCTCAAGTATGAAAGCAGTGAGAGTGATACCTGCAGTACTCAAAAGCGCTAACGGTAAGCTTTCACAGGCCGTCCTTGGGCAATAATGGCAAGAGTGTGCAAAGAAAGAGGCAGTGAAATGAAAATATTGATTGTTGGGGCGGGCGCCGTTGGCAGCCTGTTTGGCGCCAGTTTGCATCAGCAGGGTGCGGATGTGCGATTTTTGTTACGCACGGCGCGTAAGGCCATGGTGGATGCCGACGGCATTACGCTTGAGCTGCCCACACGCCAGTTCAATTTCCGGCCGCGTACGGTAACAGCCGATCAACTTGACGCCGACTATGAGTTGATTATCTTGTCCAACAAGGCCTATGCACTGGATAGCGTCATCACCGACATCGCGGCCGCCATGGGCGAGCAAACGCATATTCTCCCGTTATTGAACGGTCTGCGACATCTTGAACAGCTTGATGATGTCTTTGGCCAGGCCAGGGTGCTGGGCGGGATTGCGAAAACAGTCGCCACGCAGGCATCGCCAACACGGATCAAGGTCAGCAATGCATACAGCAGCTTGACGGTAGGTGCCCGTACGCCCGGCCAGCAAATCAAGGCCCGAGCTGTCTGGCAGCAAGTGGTCGACGCGGGAGTCGATGCAGAGCTCAGCGAAAATATTATGGATGACATGTGGGACAAGTTCTGCCGCATGGCGGCCTTGGGTGCCGCCAACTGTCTGTTGGGCGGAGCAGTAGGCGAATACATGCACAGCGGGAAGGGCGGGCAGATTGCGCTGCAACTTTTCCGTGAATGTACCGACAGCGCCCAAGCTGCCGGTCATCCAATGCATCCGCAGGCCATTGCCGGCTTTCAGCGTGTGCTCACCAATCCGGGGTCTGCCTTCAACTCGTCCATGTATCGCGACATGCAGGCCGGTTTACCTATCGAAGGGGATCATCTGGTCGGCGACATGCTGCGGCGCGGTGAAACCGCCGGGCTATCCTGTCTGATGCTGACGATAGCGAGCGCTGTTCTGGAAACCTATACCGCCAGGCTGGATTTGCAGGCCTAAACACATAACTGCAGCACTAACCATTCACGCGTCGTTCCTCTGTCTTGTGATTGGGTTATGGTTCAATACCTCCCATTGCGGCGTAGGATGCACGGTGCGGTTCGCCTCGTCCCTCACAAAGTAAAACACTGGCAAGACTCATGGATTCACTGACACAGGCCGTTTTAGGCGCCGGAATTTCCGGCGCGTTGCTTGGACGATTTCATGGGCGGAAAGCCTTGGTGGGCGGAGCGGTACTGGCGACGCTGCCAGATCTGGACGTCTTTATCGACTATGGCAACCCAGTGGCCGCCATGATCAACCATCGGGGCTTTTCGCACTCCTTGTTCGTGCTGACCGCGCTGGCGGTTATGCTGACATGGGTACTGCGCCGCTGGCGCCCGTCGTCGCAGTACGGCTGGGGCCGTCTGTTTCTCGCGCTATGGCTGATACTGATCACGCACCCATTGCTTGACGCATTCACCAGCTATGGAACTCAGCTGTTTTGGCCGTGGCGGCCGACGCCAACGAGCTGGTCCAGCGTTTTCATTATCGATCCTCTTTTTACGCTGCCGCTTGTCGTAGCAGTGGCAGTTGGGCTGGTTGCCGGAATGGGCGGCAAGGCCAGGCTTCTATGCGGCTGGGCGCTGGGCCTATGTGCCATATATCTGGCCGCGTCCCTGATCATCAAGTCTGTCGTCGAAACGCGCGTGCGCAACGAGCTGGTTCAGGCGGGCGCCCAGATCGACTCTTTGTTTTCAACGCCCGCGCCTTTCAATATCCTGCTGTGGCGGGTGGTTGCGCGTACCGGCGATGATCACTACTATGAAGCCGTCAGCAGCGTGCTGGACACCCAGCCCGCCGAGGCCATAAAGCTGCCCCTGAACACTGCGCTGGCGAACGCCTTGCCAGATTCCGCCTTGCTTTCGGGGTTGCGCTGGTTCACCGGAGACTGGCTGCGCTACGACGAGATCAACGGACAACTTATCGTCTCCGATCTGCGCATGGGCGTTGGCACGGGCTATTATTCGTTCCGATTCCGGATGGCCGAAAGGCAGGAACCCGGCGGTAAATGGCACACGGTACATCCAAGCCACTGGCCTGCCGATCGTGGATGGGGCACTTTGGCAATGACGTTGCGCCGCATAGTGCACCAAGCGCCCGCACTGCCGCTGGCGCAATGGGAATTGCGCATGAAATAAAAAACCGAGTGTGATGAGTGCCCGTCCCCCGTTTATGGGGAAGAGCCCAAAAAAGCCACTATTTCTAGTGGCTTAAATATTGTGCATACCTGCACATCAATTGGCGGACAGGGTGTCCTCCTCGTTTAGGTCCATGTTTTTCCATGTCTGTCTTTAAGCTATTGTTTTTAAAAAAATAAAATATAAATTTACTCCAGGGTGTTCCACATTTATCTGCATCAAGGCATAATCAAATGTGGGGTGAAATGTGGGGTAAGAATGGTAGTGACAAGACGAATCAAGGCAGGACGCCACCAAGAAAAGCGGCTGACTGCGGTAGGGATTAGAGCTATTAAGGTGCCGGGCCGCCATGCAGATGGACAGGGGCTGTATTTGCAGGTGGACGAAAGCGGGGCTAAGCGATGGCTATTGCGTATCGTAGTCCAGGGCCGACGCCGAGATATCGGTTTGGGCGGTTTATCGACGGTACCACTTGCCGCCGCTCGTGAGGAGGCTGCCAGGATGCGACAAATCGCCCGTGGTGGTGGTGATCCACTAGCACAGCGACGCTTGGAACAGCGTGTCGTCCTGACATTTGAAGAAGCAGCCCGCCAAGTGCATACCGCCAGATTGCCATCTTGGAAGAATAAGAAGCACGGCGATCAGTGGATTAATTCACTTACTACCTATGTATTTCCAGTGTTCGGCAAGAAGCCTGTGGATCAAATTGAAACTCCGGACGTCTTGGGCGTACTGTCACCGATCTGGCTGAGTAAGGCAGAGACAGCCCGGCGAGTTCGTCAACGTATTGGCGATGTTATGAACTGGGCTAAAGCACATGATCTACGGGATGGAACGAATCCGGTTGACGGTGTTGAAAACGCTTTACCTAAACAACCTGAACGACTAAATCATCACGAGGCATTGCCATTTGCAGAGGTTCCTGCTTTCGTTATGGGGTTGCGTGCTTGCGACTCCAGTGAACTGACAAAATTGGCATTTGAGTTTTTGATTTTGACTGCAACACGTACGAACGAAGTCTTGGGTGCCAAATGGTCTGAAATTGATGAGAAAAATGCCTTGTGGATTATTCCCGGCGAGCGTATGAAGGCCCAACGTCCTCACCGAGTGCCGCTCTCGGTTCGATGTGTTGAAATACTAAAACGTGCTAAGCCACTAGCTGGGGGTAGCGACTATATTTTTCCTGGCCGCAACGGGAAAAGCTCACTTTCAAACATGGCGTTCATGATGGTTTTGCGCCGCATGGGCTTACAGATTACGGCGCATGGTTTCCGGTCGTCGTTTCGGGATTGGGCTGGGGAGAAAACCAGCTTTCCAGGCGATGTGGCTGAAATGGCCTTGGCCCATGTAATCAAGAACAAGGTGGAGGCAGCATATCGTCGTGGCGATTTGCTTGAAAAACGCCGACAATTAATGGAAGCTTGGGCTGATTATGTTAATGGGCATAAGCCACAACGGAAAGGTGTAAATGGAACAAGAAAAGCCAGTTGATATTTCGGTCTTGCTGTCAGTCTCTTTCGTGGATTGGGCTGACCGTTTGGATGCGACATACAACGAAGTTGTTCTTTTGTCGCTTGGTATTGATCCCGATGTGGTTGCTGCGATAGATCAGTCTGCGGATTTGTCCTCTTTCACCCATGACTATGAAGATGGTCCGGGCGAAAAAAATCTTTTCCATTTTGGCAGTCAGCACGATGAGTATTGTCGTCGTTTGGCGGCCATTGAGGACGCAGTTAGGCACGGTGTCTTAAGGAGCGTCGATGTTGCCCGTGTTAAAAGGGTGCGAATCGTCGATTTTGTTGCCTGGGCGCAGAAGCGTGATTGGCCTTTACCATCCGAACTTGTCGGCCTGGCGAATGGGCACGATGCAATGCTGGCCGAGGCCATTAGCAATGCTGTTAATTCGCAAGTGCCAGTAGAAGTCAGAGCGGTTAGAAGACGTAGTGCTGCTACCCAACAGCGACGCCAAAAGTATTTTGATTTGGCTAACGAGATGTGGGCTGATCGTCCTAGTGCGAGTAAAAGCGACGTTGCAAGGTGGGTCGAGCGAAGGGTCAGAAATACACCACAGGCCCGTACTGTAAAGACAATTCGCAATATCTTGTTTGCTGAGTCAGACTCTCCTTTTTACAGGAAAAAATAGCCTGGAGCGTAGGAATGGCAAATTGGGCAATAGGCGTAATTGCCCGGTTTTTGCGAAAACTTTGTTCCCAATGATTTGATATTAAAGTCATAATTTTTAAAGTTGCCCGATTTGATAAATAGGCAATTTGGGCAGGGATAGTTCTGTTTTGACGGGTGGTCTGGAATTTCCCCGATCGTCTGCGTCGAATATGGAATTTATCAAATGTCTGATTTTGTTATCAATGCCGTCCAGAGTAAAAATCCGAAAAATGTGCAGCCGTTGGCTCCATTTCATCAAGCAAATACATCGTCAACTCCGCCTGAGCATTTGATTCGGATACGACCGGTTATGGAACGTACCGGTAAGTGCCGGTCGGCGGTGTATGCGGATATTCAAGCCGGCACATTCCCTGCTCCTGTAAAAATTGGACGTAACGCATCCGCCTGGTTAAGCAGCGAAATTGATGGGTGGATCGCCGAGCGTGTGGCTAACCGCAATAGTAATTCTGGTGTCTGATGTGTCGTTAAAAGAATATTTTCCAAAACTCTATTTCGACCTGAAGCACCAAGCTAAGATAAGTTCGGGGTGATCAAAAAGTCACCCAAATTTATCGAGAAAGGAAACTTCAAAAACATGAACCGACACGAGGAAATAAAAAAGGCGATATTTAACATGGGTGGCTTGAAAATTGCGGCCTCGACGTTAAACGTCACCCCAGGCGCTATTTCAAAATGGGTACGCAATGGCGTTATCCCGAACCTGCACAAAGCAGAACACGTAGCCAATGCGAGCGGATTTGACCTCGCTTCGCTTAGGCCACGCTATGAGCAGAAGGCCAACATATAAAAAGCAGGCCTTCGCTCAATGTTGTATTGCAAGGGCAATACAACGCAGAGAAAAACCCGCAGAAATTCGTTGTTTCGTGCGGGCCTTTAAAAAGTAAAAATACATGTCTAACAATGATTTTAATCTAAACCCCGAGAGGAATAGCGATTCTCATATAGCAGTACCTTTTTGCAGTACCACCTCTGGCACAACATTTGATGAGACTGATCCAGTCTGTCGAGCCAAGGAGCTTCTAACCCTCAGCAACGCGATGCCAAACGGCATAAATTTCGAGCAAACAGGGGAATTAGCACTCGAATGCGTGAATGAAATTCTTGAACACTGGCTACCCAACGGCGAGCAACGCGGTAATGAGTATGTTGCATTGAACCCAACCCGCCATGACGGCAAGCCCGGATCTTTCAAAATCAATACTGAAACCGGCGTTTGGGCAGATTTCGCTACCGACGACAAAGGCAGCGATCTCATTAATCTAGTTGCCTATGTTGAGCATGGCATTAAGCAGACTGACGCAGCCGTCAAGATACTTCAGTTCTTGGCTAAGGCGACAATACACAAGCCTACGACGTTGGCGATCGTCGAAAAAGCCAAAAGCAAAGCCGCAACGACAATCAAAGACACTGTCGTCATGCCAGTTCCCGACGAAATGTTGTCGAAACGCCCGACGTTTTTTGTGAATCACACCGGGAATCGCGGAGGCTGTTTGGTTAAAGTAAAACAGATTCCGCAGCTGGTGCTGCAAGTTGTCGATAGTAACGCTCTTCGGCTTCGGCTGGCGGGATGTCG
>NZ_QNRQ01000012.1:0-35078 GCF_003315175.1 Eoetvoesiella caeni
CACGGAGGGTTTCCATACGAAGATGGAAATGATTTCACGCCGAGCGTTTGGCTTTAGGAACTTTGAGAATTACCGCATGCGGGTCTTGGCCCTGTACGGTTGGAACGGGGTGATTAACCGAGTGTGATGAGTGCCCGTCCCCTCTTTACGGGGTAGAGCCAAAAAAAAGCCCTGTGAATATACAGGGCTTTCTCTTAATAACTACTGGCGGAGACGGAGGGATTCGAACCCTCGATGCGGGTATAAGCCGCATGCTCCCTTAGCAGGGGAGTACCTTCAACCACTCGGCCACGTCTCCGAATAAGTCCGCTATTCTAACACAAGAAAAATTTGTGTAAAAAAGCGGGCTTACGCTTTAAGCGTTTACGGCTGGGGGCGCTGGCTCTGGTCCTGATCCAGGCCGAAGGCCTTGTGCAGGGCGCGTACGGCCAGTTCCATGTACTTGTCGTTGATGACGACCGAGGTCTTGATTTCGCTGGTGCTGATCATCTGGATGTTGATGCCCTCTTCGCTTAGCGTGCGGAACATCAGGCTGGCAACGCCCACATGGCTGCGCATGCCGATGCCCACAATCGATACCTTGCAGACTTTTTCGTCGGAGACGATTTCGCGGGCGCAGACGGCCGGTGCGACTTGCGTTTTAAGCAGGTCCAGCGTGCGGGCGAAGTCGTTGCGGTTGACGGTGAACGAAAAATCGGTCGTGCCTTCTACGGAGACGTTCTGCAAAATCATGTCAACATCGATGTTGGCGGCGGCAACCGGGCCAAGAATCGAGTACGCGACTCCGGGGGTGTCTGGAACAGCTCGCAACGTAATCTTTGCTTCGTCACGGCTGAAGGCGATGCCCGATACGACGGCGGCTTCCATTTTTTTATCTTCCTCGAAAGTAATTAAGGTGCCCGAAGTCATTTCCTCTTCAAGCGGCAGTAAAGGATCGGTCAACGACGACAGGACACGCAAGGGCACACGGTATTTTCCAGCAAACTCGACCGAGCGTATTTGCAGGATTTTTGAACCCAGCGATGCCATTTCCAGCATTTCCTCGAACGACACCACCGTCATGCGGCGGGCTTCGGGAACAACTCGCGGATCGGTCGTGTAAACACCGTCGACATCGGTATAGATGAGGCACTCATCCGCCTTGATGGCGGTTGCCACAGCCACGGCCGACGTGTCCGAGCCGCCGCGGCCCAGGGTAGTGATGTTGCCCTCTTCGTCTATGCCCTGAAAGCCCGTGACGATAACTACGCGGCCCTGGTCGAGGTCGGTGCGGATGCGAACGTCGTCGATGGATTTGATGCGCGCCTTGGTAAAGGACGAATCGGTTTTAACCGGGACCTGCCAGCCGGTATAGCTGCGCGCAGGCACGCCTTGCGAAAGCAAGGCCATGGCCAGCAGCGCGCTGCTGGCTTGTTCGCCGGTTGCGGCCAGCATATCCAGCTCGCGGCCGTCAGGCTGGGAATTGATTTCTTTGGCCAAACCCAGAAGGCGGTTGGTTTCTCCGGACATGGCGGACGGAACCACAACCACCTGGTGACCGGCAGCATGCCATTTGGCGACGCGGCGCGCGACATTCTGGATACGCTCTACCGAGCCCATCGACGTGCCACCGTATTTGTGAACAATCAGGGACATCTTTTAACTCTGAGTCAAAGGGAACACCATGATTTCGACTAAAGCTGCCGAAACCATGGACAAAGCGCCTGCCGGGTCGGCAGACAAAACGTTATATTCTAGCGGTTTTCGGAAATAAAGTTTTTCAGGGCGCTGGCTAAAAGCCAATAAAGAAGAACTCCAACCCCATGGCCTGCGGCCATTCAGGCCGGCGGCCGGGCGCGGTCCAGCAATACGCGGCCCCTGACGCAGCAAATGAAAACATCCCCGTGCTTGACCCGCATCTGGCGATCATGCCCTTGCGCATGCAGCCCCCGCAACTGGCGCATGATGTCGTTCAGCCGGGCTTCGGTGGGCATGCGCAATCCCGCCAACGACAGCCAATAACGTAAAGCCAGGGCCTGGCGCGCGGGCGAAAGCCTGCGCCAGCACTCCAGGGAAAAACTGCGGCCGCCGGCCTGCAGCTCCAGCCCCTGAAAATCCTGCGCCGCCACTTCGTCCAACACTTGCGCAACTTCACCGCTTAAACGCGCATGGCGCGCAAGATTCCCGCGCCAGCCTGGCCAACGGGCGTCAAGCTCAGGAGCAAGACGCTCGCGCACGGCGGCACGAGTATATTTGTCGTCGTTATTGGTGGGGTCTTGCACGGCCTGCCAGCCGGATTGCTCGTAAAAAACGCCGGCCTGCTCAAGAATGGCCGCGCGCTCTACGTCCAGCCAGGGCCGCAAATAAACCAGGCCGTCGCGCTCGGCAACCGGCGCCATAGCTGCAAGGCCTGTCGGGCCCGCTCCCCTGAGTAAACGCAACAAGACGGTTTCGGCCTGATCATTGCGGTGATGCGCCAGCAACACATGCCTGGCGCCCACCATGCCGGCAAGCTGAGCCAAGCCCCTATACCGCGCATCGCGCGCCGCCGCTTCGATGCCGTCGCCGGCAGTAGGCCCCACCTGCACACGCAAACTATGGCATGGCACGCCCAGCAAATGGGCAAGGTCGTGAGTGCGCGCCCGCCATTGTTCGGCTGCGTGCTGCAGGCCGTGATGAATGTGCAAAAAATGCAGGGGCAGCGCCTTCCGGCGAGCATACATGGCGGCATGCACCGCCATCATGGCTGAATCGGCACCGCCGCTAAGCGCCACGGCCAGCACGCCTGGCGGCTCGGAAACCTGCGCCACGGCGCGGGCGATGGCGTGGATCAGCTCGGCCGACCCAAACTCTTGCCCGGACGGAAAATTAAACACGAACCTCTTGGAAGCGGCCGTAGGACATCAGCCGCGCCAGGCGATGCTCGATGAGCTGTTCGGCGTTCATGCCGGACACTTGGCGCAATGAGTCGGATAAAGCCCGGCCAAGCTGGCGCGCCATGGTGACTGGATCGCGATGCGCACCGCCCACGGGCTCGTTGACAATGCGGTCGATCAGTTCCAGTTCTTTAAGGCGCGGCGCCGTAATGGCCAGCGCCTCGGCCGCCACAGGCGCCTTATCGGCGCTACGCCATAGAATGGACGCGCAGCCTTCGGGCGAAATGACGGCGTAGGTGGAGTACTGCAGCATCATGACGACATCGCCAATGGCAATGGCCAGTGCACCGCCCGAGCCGCCTTCGCCGATGATGGTGGAAATTATGGGCACTTTCAGTTCGGCCATCGCGTACAGATTATGGCCGATGGCCTCGGACTGGCCACGCTCTTCGGCACCGACGCCCGGATAAGCGCCCGGAGTGTCCACGAAGGTGAAAACCGGCATGCCGAATTTTTCGGCCAAGCGCATCAGGCGCAAGGCCTTGCGATAGCCTTCCGGGCGCGGCATGCCGAAGTTACGCATGGCCCGCTCTTTGGTGTCGCGCCCTTTTTGATGCCCGATAACCATGCAAGGCGCGCCATTGAAGCGCGCCATGCCGCCTACGATGGACAGGTCGTCCGCATACATGCGGTCGCCGTGCAACTCATGGAAATCGGTAAATATTTCACGTACATAGTCCAGGGTGTACGGACGCTGCGGATGGCGGGCCACCAGGGCGGTTTGCCAGGGCGTAAGCTTAGCGTAGATGTTCTTGGCCAAGGTCTGGCTTTTTTGCTGCAAGCGGCTTACTTCGTCGGAGATATCAACCGCAGAATCAGCCTGTACAAAGCGTAACTGCTCGATCTTGTTTTCAAGCTCGGCCATTGGTTGTTCGAATTCGAGGAAGGTATTACGCATAAGTGTGCTTGTTTTCCGGAAAAATAGGTGCTCGTTTTCAGTTCTGATGCGCCAGGACATCGAGGCTGCGCCACAGGTACCAAGTAGCCACGGTGCGCCATGGCGCCCACGCCTGCGCAACCTCGCGGGCTTCAAAGCGTGAAACGGGCTCGCCGCTGAAGTAGTGTAACGAAATTGCCTTTAACAGGCTGGCATCATCCAAAGGCAACACATCGGGGCGCCTGAGGCTGAAGATCAAAAACATTTCGGCGGTCCAGCGGCCAATACCGCGAATCGCGCATAAATCGGCCACTACGGCCTCGTCGTCCATGCTGGCCCAGGTAGCCGGCCGCACTTTCTTCTCGGCAAAGTGCACGGCCAAATCCAGGACATATTCGGTCTTTCGCTTGGACAGGCCGGCGGCTCGGAGTTCGTCGCCCGACACTTTCAAGACCGAACCCGGCGTGGGTTTGCGCCCGCATTTGTCTGTAAAGCGCTGCCACAGGGATTCTGCCGAAGCTATCGTGACCTGCTGGCCGATGATCGCCCTGGCCAACGTCATGAACGGCGTCGCCGACGCACTCAAAGCCTCGGAGCCATGTAGGGGAATCAGTTTTCTCAGGATGCGGTCGCGCCGCATGAGCTGGGCGGATGCCTCGTCCCAAAAATGAGGTTTTTCATCGGCGGCGATAATCATTTCTGTCATAGCCCGGGCCTCACGCGCGGCGCCATTGGGTTACGCCACCTGGCTTGTCCTCGAGCTCTATGCCGGCATCGCGCAATTGCACGCGGATGGCATCGGCCTGGTCAAAGCTGCGGGCCTTTTTCGCTTCGGAACGCGCGGCGATTAATTCAAGGATGACATCGTCCGACAAGTGCTCGGCCGGCGCGTCCAGGCCCAGATAGCGGCTGGACGACTGCAGATAGCGTCCTGGGTCGGCTTGCAGCAGCCCCAGGACGCCGCCCAAGGCCTTGAGCAGGCCCGAAGTACGGGCCGACGAATTGCGATTGGCCTGCGAAGAAAGCTCGAACAGAACCGCAACCGCTTCCGGCGTATTGAAGTCGTCATCCATGGCCTGGCGAAACGCCTGGGCCTCGGGCAGGGTCCAATCTATTTCAACCAGCGCCGGCGGCACATTGTTGAGGGTATGGTACAGGCGATCCAGGGCATTTTGGGCGTCGCGCAGATTGTCGGGCGCGTAATTCTGGATGCTGCGATAGTGGTTGCGCACAATAAAAAAGCGCAGCATTTCGGCTTCTCGGGGGTTTGCCGCGTACTGAGCCGAGCCCGGGGCAAGTGTTGCCGAATCGGCGACCGTGTCGCGGATCGTACGGAAATTGCCCAGGGACTTCGACATTTTGTCGGCGTCAACCATAAGCGGGCCGCAATGCATCCAGACATTGGCCAGCGCCCCGCCGAAAGCGCCTTCGGTTTGAGCGATCTCGTTCTCGTGATGCGGGAATTTAAGGTCGGGACCGCCGCCGTGAATGTCCAGCGGCAAGCCAAGCAGCGATTTGCTCATGGCCGAGCATTCAATATGCCAGCCGGGGCGGCCAAGACCGTAAGGAGATTCCCATTTGGATTCGGCCGGTTCGTCGGCCTTGGCCGATTTCCATAAAACGAAGTCCAGAGGGTCGCGCTTGCCCGACGAGACCGCCACGCGCTCGCCGGCGCGCAAGTCGTCCAGCGTCTTGCCGGACAGCTTGCCGTAGCCCTTGAAACCGCGCACCGCATAATTCACATCGCCGTCGTCCGACTGGTAAGCCAGCCCTTTTTCTTCAAGGAGTTCGATAATGCCCAGCATTTCTCCGACATGCTGAGTTGCGCGCGGCTCGTAATCGGGCGATTCGACGTTAAGCGCAAGTTCGTCGGCGTGCATGGCTTCGATATAGAACGATGTGACTTCGCCCAGGGTGCGATTGGACTCTACCGCGCGGCGAATGATTTTGTCGTCGATATCCGTAATATTGCGCACATAGCTAAGCTGATAGCCGCTGGCCCTTAACCAGCGCTGCACTACATCGAAACCCACCAGCATGCGCGCATGGCCCAGATGACAAAAATCATAAACTGTCATGCCGCAAACATACATGCGAACGCGTCCCGGCTCTACAGGAGTAAATGGCTCTTTGCTACGGGACAAGGTGTTATAAATGTGCAGCATGTGCAATAAAAATTCTCTGTGTATCTACGATATGGGGCAATGCCCGGCGTAATTCGAAACCACGGCGAACGCGCCCAAAAACCCAACCGAGGCTAAAATGGTGGTCGATTAGTATAGCAAGTAGGCGAAAATAATAGCGTCATGCGGCTAAACTTAAGGATTGCCAGGGCAAGATTCAGCCTGTTGCGTATCCGCCATCTCTTTACCGATAAGGTGTAAACCTGTGTTTCGAAACTTTTGCACTCCTCTTCTAGCGATAGCCCTGTTGGCCGGCGGCTTGGGCGCACCTGCGGCTTTCGCACAGGACAAGCTGTTTAATGATCCTCCCCCAAAAGACGGCGGATGGCAAGGCCTGGCAAATCTGCTCGAAGCGCTCGCCCCCGGTGCCGACACCACAGAACCGCTTACCCCTTCGCAAATTACCGACCGCATCGCCTCGATGCTCGACCAGGGCAGAAGCCAGGAAGCCCTGGACATTATCGAAAAGCGCATGGCGCAGCGGCAAACCGAAGGCGCCATCGGCACTGATGTGCAACTGCTGTTTTTGAAAGCACGCGCCCTGGCGGCATTGGATCGCCGCAACGATGCCATTGACGTCTACCGGAACATGACCACCTTATACCCAGAGCTGCCCGAACCCTGGAACAACCTGGCTTCGGAATATATCAAGCAAGGCAAGCTGGAAATGGCCCGCGACGCATTGGCCATGGCGCTGACCGCCGACCCCAACTACGCAACCGCCAAGGCCAATATGGGTCGGGTCCAGCTAATGCTGGCCGAGCAATCGTTCAATAGCGCTGCGGCCCAAGGCATTGGCAGCGCCCGTGCCAGCGCGGAAAAAACCAAGGCCATTTTGCAACCCTAAGCCGCAAGCATCCACACCTTCAACCCTCGCAACCAGAATCCACAAAACACTATGTTTTCGTTTATTTCCCGCGTCTTGAGCCCCTCGGCACGCATCCTTGGCCTGCTTTGCGCAGCGACTCTATGCCTGAATCCGGGCAGCGCAGCATTTGCAGCCTCTTCAACTACAACACAAGGCAACTCCGTCATGAGCACAACTCCCCGCGTCAAGCTACAAACCAATTTCGGCGACATCATCATCGAGCTGAACCAGGAAAAAGCCCCCAAAACTGTTGAAAACTTTCTTAAATACACCCAGGAAGGATTTTTCGACGGAACAATTTTCCATCGTGTCATCAACAACTTCATGATCCAGGGCGGCGGCTTCGACGCCGGCATGAAGCAAAAGACCACCCACGACCCCATCGAAAACGAAGCCAACAACGGCTTGAAGAACGACAAATACACATTGGCCATGGCGCGCACCAGCGACCCGCACTCGGCCACGGCGCAGTTTTTCATCAACGTCGGCAACAACGACTTCCTTAACTTTACCGCGCCAACCTCCAATGGCTGGGGCTATGCGGTTTTCGGCAAAGTGGTCGAAGGCACTGAAATCGTCGACAAGATCAAAGAAGTCAAAACGGGCAACAAAGGCTTCCACCAAGATGTGCCGGTAGAAGATGTCGTCATCGAAAAAGCAACGGTCATTGAATAAGATTGCCCTGCCGGGCACTGTCTGGCTGGCCTCGGATATTCATCTGGGGCCGCAGGCACCCAATACCCAGAACGCATTCCATGCTTTTCTGGAACAAGCGGCCAGGCAAGCTGACGCCCTGGTGTTATGCGGCGACATTTTCGATGCATGGGTCGGCGACGACATGGCAATCGATGCGCCGCCGCCCTGGCTTGCCGCCTCTATCGAAAAACTACGCCAAACCGCCAGCGCCATACCTTTATGGCTGGGCCGGGGCAATCGGGACTTCCTGATCGGGCCTCGCCTGGCGCAGCATCTGGGCGCGCACTTGCTACCCGACGCGCTTTGCCTGCAAACCGACGCCGGCGACATCTTATTGAGCCATGGCGACGAATACTGCATCGACGATGCCGGCTACCAACGTTTCCGGCGCATCGTCCGCACCCCGTGGGTGCAGCGCCTATACTTATCGCTAAGCCTGGCGCGGCGCACGCGCATAGCTGATTGCGCACGCCGGCGCAGCATGGCCTCGAACCAGCGCAAAGCCACGGAAATCATGGATGTCGCGCAACGCAGCATCGAGCAGGCATTCCGGCAAACTTCGCTGGCCCTCATGGTTCACGGCCACACGCACCGCCCCGGAAAGCACCTGCTTCAAGTGGACGGGCGGGCATGCACCCGCTACGTCTTGCCCGACTGGGACTACGACCACGGCCAGCCCGCCCGGGGCGGCTGGATGGCCATAGACCGCAACGGCATTACGCTACATCGCGCCTGAGCGCCACAGCCACAGCAAGACTACCAGGCCCAGGGCAATGCGATACCAGGCAAAAGGCCTGTAGGTATAGCGGGAAATAAACGTCAGCAAGGCTCGAACCACCAGCAGCGCCGACAAAAACGCGGCGATGAAGCCCACGATAATGGCAACGGAAACATCCGGCGATATGCCTACGCCGTTCTTATAAAGATCGTAGGCCGTCGCCGCCAGCATGGTCGGCATGGCAAGGAAAAACGAAAACTCGGTGGCTGTCTTGCGGTGTATGCCGGCCAGCATGCCGCTGATAATGGTCGCGCCCGAACGCGAGGTGCCCGGCACCATGGCCAGGCATTGGGCAAAACCCACGGCCAACGCCTGCCTCCAGGAAATCTCTTCAAGCGTGCGGGCCGACACGTGTTCGGATGCCGCGGTTTCGTTCGAAGCGTTCTTGGCAAAGTGCGGCTTGCGTTCGACCCACAGCATGATCAAGCCGCCAGCGATAAGCGTTACCACGAAAACGATTGGATGATGAAACAGCATTTTGATGTATTTGATGGTCAGCGCACCGATTACCGCGGCAGGCAAAAACGCGATGATCAGGTTCCGGGTAAACAGGACTTCGCTGCGCACCCCAGTGAATGTTCCATGTACGAGCTGCCACAGACGGCTGCGAAACACCCACATTACTGCCAGTATGGATCCAAACTGGATCACGACTTCAAAAACCTTGGCATTGCCCGAATCGAAACCTATCCAGTCGCCCACCAATAACAAATGGGCCGTGCTGGAAATAGGCAGGAACTCGGTAATACCCTCGATCAGTCCGAGGAATACGGCCTTGATGAAAAACAACATGCTGTCTGTCATAAACACTCGCGGCAAAACAAAAAAGTCCGTAAACCGGACGAAATTCCGCCCCAAAGACCACGCGCTGTCGCGGACGGTCGAGGCTTACGCCGCGCCGGCCTCTTCGTCGCTGGGCAATATTGGGGTGCACTCTATCTGAACCGCGGCAATGCGCCGCCCGTCCAGACGCAAAACTTTAAACTCATATATCGCGTGGGGCTGTTTCAGTTCGCAACTATCGCCCGGCGCCGGCAAATGGCCGAAGCGCTCAAGCAAGAAGCCCGCCAAAGTCGAATAACCCTCTTCGTCATCGACCAGCCCTTCGGTATGCAGCACCTGCTCCAGGTGATGCAAGTCCGCCGCCCCATCCACGCGCCAATGGCGTTCGTCCTGTTGAACGATGTCGGGGCTTTCGTCCTCGTCGGGAAACTCCCCCGCGATGGCTTCGAACACATCGATGGGCGTCACCACCCCTTCAATTGCGCCGAACTCGTTGGTCACAAGCACCAACTGCCCGCGCGCGCGCTTGAGCGTCTCCATGACGCGCAAAATACCAATGGACTCGTGCACGATAATGGGATCGCGCAGGCGCGACAAGCGCACGCTGCCATGAGAAATCAGGTCGGCCACCATTTCTTTGGCTCGCCCTATGCCTATGACCTCGTCCAGCGACCCCCTGCATACCGGGAAGAAACTGTGCGGCGTCTTGATGATTTGCTGGCGCAGCACGTCCGCGTCGTCATCCAGATTCACCCACGAAACATCGTTGCGCGGTGTCATGATGGAATTGATGCTGCGGTCGGCCAGTGTCAGGACGCCGCTGACCATATTGCGCTCTTCGTCCCGAAACACCTGGGCCAGCGTGCCGTCGTCCATAGCTTCGTTTTGCTCGGGTCCAACCAAGGGACGCTTGCCCAGCATGCGCATCACCCCTTCCGCAGTACGTTCGCGCAAGGGCCGCCGCGCTTCAGCGCGCCGCAAATTGCGGCGTGCCACCTGGTTCAGGGATTCAATCAGCACCGAAAACCCGATGGCCGCATACAGATAGCCCTTGGGCACGGCAAAGCCGAAGCCTTCGGCAACCAGCGAAAAACCGATAGTCAGCAAGAAGCCAAGGCACAGCACAACGACGGTCGGATGCGCGTTGACAAAGATCGTCAATGGCTTGGAGGCAAACAGCATGATGCCCATGGCCAGCACAACGGCCGTCATCATTATGGCCAGATGGTCGACCATGCCGACCGCTGTGATCACCGCGTCGATCGAAAAGATCGCATCCAGCACCACAATCTGCGTCACGATAACGCCAAAGCCGGCATGCAGGCGCGCGCCGGATGCGTTCTGCACCCGCCCTTCAATCCGGTCGTGCAGTTCGATAGTGCCTTTAAGAAGCAGGAAAAATCCGCCGGCGATAAGAATCAGGTCGCGGCCCGAAAAGTCGAAGGGGCCCAACGATACCAGCGGTGCCGTCAGCTTGATAAGCCACGACATGACGGTAAGCATGGCCAGCCGCATCAATAGCGCCAGCGTCAGGCCCATTACCCTGGCCCGGTCGCGCTCTTTGGGCGGCAGCTTATCGACAAGAATTGCAATAAAGATAAGATTGTCGATGCCCAGGACAATCTCGAGAACGATTAGTGTGAGTAAACCGACCCATGCGGATGGGTCCAGCAACCACTCCATCAGGAGGCTCCGTTATTGATTAGGATAAGCATAGCTCAGAAGCAGCGGGAAACATGCGCGGCATCAGGGCTTTGGGCATCAGGCCTGCAAATGTCCCAGCATCTGGGTAAATATTTTAGGAGTCGCAGCAAGCACGCTGCCCGATTTCATCCAGGCTTGCTCGCCCTCGAAGTCGCTGACCAGACCGCCGGCCTCCAGGACCAGAAGGCTACCAGCCGCCAGATCCCAGGGCTTCAGGTTGACCCCGCAAAAACCGTCGACACGCCCGCAAGCCACATAGGCCAGGTCCAGGACTGTAGAGCCTATGCGCCGTACGCTGGCGCATTCGCCCAGCATGCTCGAAAACTTCGACGAGGCAGCGCCGCTGGCCGATCCGGGTACATGAGCGCCGACCAGCGCATCGTACATGCGGGTCTGGCCTGAAACGCGGATACGGCGGTCGTTTAGGAAGGCACCGCCGCCACGGCTGGCGGTAAACAGCTCGTTGCGAGTGGTATCGTAAATGACGGCCTGCGTTATCTGCCCGCGATGCGCCAGCGCAATCGAGACGGCATAGATGGGAAAGCCATGAATGAAGTTGGTCGTGCCATCAAGAGGGTCGATGATCCACTGGTATTCGGCCTGGCTGTCCAGCACCTGGCCCTGGGCAAGATGTTCGCCCGATTCCTCGGCCAGGAATCCATGGTCGGGATAAGCGGTGCGTAAAATATCGATGATCGCGGCTTCGACCGCCTGATCGACTTCAGTGACGTAATCCTTGGGTCCCTTGCGTGCTACTTGAATGCGTTCCAGATCAAGACTGGCCCGGTTGATAATCGTGCCGGCACGGCGGGCCGCCTTGATGGCGGTATTGAGCATCGGGTGCATAAGATTCCGTATAAAACAAGAAAGTGCTTGCAAAGAGCTTGGGCGCAGCACGAAAACAGCCGCCTGCGGCGCAATCCGCTAACACGTAAACTTCCTATTTTAAATGACATGAGCGCATTCTCTAAATGACCCACATAATCCCCCCAAAAACGGCTCATGTTTTCTCTCGCGTCCGCTTCATCATGGTGCAACCCAGCCACCCCGGAAATGTCGGTGCCGCGGCGCGGGCCATCAAGACCATGGGCTTTCACGATCTTTGCCTGGTGGCGCCCCGCTACCCTGATATTTGCGAACTTCCCGAGGCTCACGCCCTGGCCAGCGGCGCGGGCGACGTGCTGAGCGCCGCCGCCCTGGTCGGCACCCTGGAAGAAGCGCTGGCCCCCGTAACGCTTGCCTTTGCCCTGACGGCGCGGGCGCGCGACCTGGGGCCGCCGCCTTGCGACATACGCCAGGCGGCGGCCGCCAGCCGGCAACACCTTGGCGCCCACGAAAATGGTCAAGTTGCCATTGTGCTGGGTACGGAAAGATCGGGACTGACCAACGAAGACATCGCCCGCTGCCAACGCATCTGCCATATTCCGGCCAATCCGGACTATAGCTCGCTGAACGTGGCCCAAGCCCTGCAACTGGCGGCATGGGAATTGCGCTACGCCCTGGCGGTCGAGACCGGACTGCCGCTGCTGCCTTCCACAGACAAAGCCTCGCAACAGGCGGGCAGCGAACCCGCAGCCAACGACAAAGTACAAGCCTTCTTGGCGCACTGGGAACAAGCTTTGGTGGCCATCCAGTTTCTTGATCCGCGGCATCCCAAAAAGCTGATGCCGCGCATGCAACACCTGTTTGCGCGCAGCGAACTAAGCCAGGACGAAGTCGACATGCTGCGCGGCGTTTGCACTGCCATGATCAAGGCGTGTCGATAGCTCAAGCGGCTTTGTCGGCCGCCGCCTGGCGTACTTCCTGCAGGGGAATGGGCGGGCGCATACCGGCACGCTGCAATACGTCCAGGGCCGTCCGGTACAAGTCAGAGCTCAGGTCCGCATAGTTTCCCGCCAAGGCCCAGACGCGAACGTTGACCGTGGCGGTACTGTCGCCATAGCGGCAGACCATGACTTGCGGCTTGGGGTCGGACAAGGCCAGTTTATTGGCCGCTATCATTTTCTCGAGCTCGGCAATGGCCTTTTCCACGTCGTCGCCATAACGCACGCTGACCTCGAAATCCAGGCGGCGCGTGGCGTTGCGGCTGTAATTGACGATGGGGTTGCCCCAGACCATGCTGTTCGGCAGCGTTATATAGGTTCCGTCGGCTTGCCTGAAGCGGCTGAGAAACAAGCCGACTTCCTCGACGCTGCCATCGGCCTTGCCCACCACGGACACCGACTCGCCGGCCCGCAGCGGACGCAACGCAAGCAACATGATGCCCGCCGCTATATTTTGCAACGTGCCCTGCAACGCCAGGCCGATGGCCAAGCCGGCTGCGCCAAGCATGGCAATGATGCTGGCAGTCTGCACTCCCAGGCGCGCCAACACGGCTATCAGCACGAAGATGCGGATCGACCACACCGTCAAGGCATAGGCCATGGGAACAACAGTCACGTCGATTCTGCTCGAACGCGCGGCCAGCTTGCGCACTGCTCGTCCGGCAAATGACGAAACCGACCAACCCAGCACGAAGATGACAGCGGCGATAATCAAGTTCGCGCCGACAAATTCCAGCACAGGCATCGCCGACACCAGCCTGCGATAAAATTCTTCCATATAAGCCTCTTCGCAAAACGACCTTCAATCGAAGTGTCATCATAATTCAGGCGGAGGCGACGGCTCAATTCCGACGAAGTTATCCCCCCGCGCTGTGGACAAGTCCGCTGACAACTTGCCAGATAACTTAAAAGTATCCGGCAAATCAAGAAGTTGTCATTGGCGCGTAAAAAGCGATCAATATTCCGTTCGCTTTATCCACAGAAATTGTGGACAATTACGGGGAAAACCATTTAACTATCCGAAATACGCCTTTAATAACAAACGATTACAGTCCTTGCATTAAAACAGCTCAGGCTCCGGCATGTCGTCCCGAGCTAAAGTTCTGTGCCGCTCCACCGTAAACCGTTAGTAGCAGTACGTGCCGCAATGTATCCAGGCCGTTATAATAAAGGGGAGGCCCGTTGATGCTATTGCAGTTCCGAAGCCTGGAAAGTATTTACACCCGCATGTTCATTGTCATATGCGCCGCTGTAATCCCGACTTTTCTTGGGCTGTGTTTTCATGTTTACCAGCAACACAACTATCTACTCGAGTACACAAAAAAAACAGCACTCAATTACGCCAGCCTGACGGCACACGATGAAAGCTGGCTATTCACCAGCACTCATCAAGCCTTGCGCATCATCGCCTCGACGAAAGCCGTCCAGCAGCGCAACTGGCCCGTATGCAACCAATTCCTCGAAAACCTACTCAAAAACCAGACCACCTACATTAATCTTGGTGTCGTTGGCGTGGACGGCGAAGCCCTGTGCGAAGGCACCCGCGCCCCGGAAATCCTGGGCTCCAATTTCGCCGACAGGGGTTATTTCCAGAAAGCGGTGGCTACGCGCGGCGCCGTGGTCGGCGACTACCAGGTCGGCCGCCTGACCAGGCGGCCCATGATCATGGTGGCCATGCCCTTGATCGACTCGCACCAAAACGTCCAGGGAGTTCTGTACGCGGCCTTGAACCTGGCCGCTATCACGCAAGGGCGCCACACCAGCCAATTCGCGCCCGATGCCCGCCTTAGCGTCCTGGACAGAAACGGCATTGTCCTGAACTCCGTTCCCCCAGACCCCGAAGCCATCGGCAAAAAATTCCAGGACGACAGCATCCTGGCCCATACGGCGGGAGACGGCAATTCCTCTGAAGTGCTCGAATATCCCGGCGGCTCAAAATGGCTGGTCAGCCATACGCATGCCGGGGTCGGCAACGACCCGAATGCGCTCACCATTATCTACCAGCAACCGCTGGATTCCGTATTGCAGGGCGTCAACAAAACTTTCTGGATAAGCGGCGCTATTTCGCTGACCTTGACGATACTTGCCTTGCTTATCGGGTGGGCCGGCATCCAGACACTGGTGGGCCGCAATGTACGTTGCCTTACCACCGCGGCAAAGCGGTTCGGCCAGCGCAAGTTCGACACTCATATCGGCAACGCCCTGACAGGCCTGGAGTTCAAGGAAATCGGCCGCCGCTTCGATGCCATGGCGCGAGAGCTGAGCAAACAGGAACGTCAGTGGGCGGTTTCCATGCAGCGCCAACAAGGCCAGAATCGCATCCTGCGCATGGTGGCTCAAAATACGCCGCTAACTGACATACTGAAAGAACTCACCCACTTTGCCGAAGAGCAGAACGACGGCGTCCTGGCATGCATTCTGCTGCTTGCACCCGACGGCCAGCACGTCGAATCGTGCATTGCTCCGAGCCTGCCTAAATCCTATCGTGAATCCCTGGTCAATCGCGTCATCGGACCCACGAATGGTTCCTGTGGCGCAGCCATGTACGAAAGCCGTGTCATTATCGACCACGACCTGCATACGTCGCCGCATTGGGACGAGCTTAAAGAATTTGCCCTTCAACATGACCTTAGAGCCTGCTGGTCTCATCCAATACTCTCGCCGGAAGGACGCGTGCTGGGAAGCGTGGGTCTGTATAGCCGGGCACCGCGCCGCCCCAGCCTGGAAGACCTGCAGTCCGGCCAGATGGCTGCTGAACTGGCCGCGGTGGCGTTGGAGCACAGCCGCCAGCGCCATGCCTTGCATTATCAGTCGCGTCACGATCTGTTGACCGGACTGTACAACCGCACGGTGCTGCTTGCCCATATCGCGCAAGCCATCAGCGACGCCCACGAGTCCAACGGACAAGTCACCATATTCATTCTGGACCTGGACGGCTTCAAAGAGATCAACGACACCCTGGGCCACGTGCTGGGCGACAATCTGCTCAAGCAAGTCAGTGAGCGCCTGCGCAATATTACCGGCTTCAACGCCGACATCGCCCGCACAGGCAGCAATGAATTCACCTTCCTGATTCGCGACAAAGACGCCGGAACCAGCATCCAGGACATAGTCGAATCCACGCTGGCCTTGATCAAGCAACCCTATTTGCTTGACGGCATCCAAGTGCAGATAAGCGCCAGCGCAGGCGTGGCACGCTTTCCCCAAGCCGGGCCCGACCCCAATGCCCTCACTCGCCTGGCCGACCAGGCCATGCGCCAAGCCAAGCTGGAAGGCAGCGGCTACAAACTTCACGACCCCGCACTGGCGGACACAGAGCCACAACGGCTGCTCATGCTTTCTTATTTGCGCAAAGCCCTGGCCGACGACGAGTTCATCCTGCACTATCAGCCCAAGCTAAGCCTGACCACCAACCGGATCATGGGATTCGAAGCCCTGCTGCGCTGGCAGAATCCCGTTCGCGGCCTGCTGCTGCCGTCCGAGTTCATACCGACGATGGAGCTTAGCGATCTGATCCACCCCGTTACCATCTGGGTCATCGAGAACGCCGTCAAGCAATGCAAAATCTGGCAGCAGGCGGGCTACTCCTTCATCATCGCTGCCAACATCTCGGCCCGCAATCTGCTGGATCAGCAATTGCCTGAAAAAATCGGCGCCATCCTGGCCCGCAATGACCTCGATGCAGGTTTCCTTGAACTGGAAATCACGGAAAGCTCTCTTATAGCCGACCCTGACCGCAGCTTCGACGTTCTTCGGCGCCTGCATGAAATTGGCGTCCAGCTTTCGATCGACGACTTCGGCACCGGCTATTCTTCGCTGGCCTATCTGCAAAAGCTTCCGGTGGACAGCCTTAAAATCGACCGTTCTTTTGTCATGGACTCCGGCCAAGGGCGCGAAGGACGATCGATAGTGGGGTCGATCATCGGCCTGGCCCACAACCTGCGGGTCAGCGTTACCGCCGAAGGCGTGGAAGACGAAGCCAGCCTGCAGCTATTGCGCGACCTGGGCTGCGACCACGCACAAGGATATTACATAAGCAGGCCGCTGCCTGTCGAAAACGTCTGTGCCTGGCTGGAGGACGCTGCCTGGGAGCCAGCCCAGCACGACTAACGTTCAAGTGGCATACCGGCAAAATCGCATCAGGCCACATGGGCTGCAAAGCCGTAGCCTATGGTCGGCAACACAGCTCGTAGATACAAAAAAGTCGCTGCTCCATTTAGTTAAAGCTGGAGAACTTCCGTCACATATGTTAAAACATCAAACTCTGCAAAGGCCGAGCGCTGCCCAATGCATATTGCCCAGCGCAATTTATGCATAATGCACCGGCTACGCGACACGCCCCATTGCAAGCCGAAACACCAAAGACGTACGGTCATGCTTCAAGAATACAGGCCAGAAGCCTGTAGCTCCGCCGTGCCATACAGCGAGTGCTGCCGCATGACCTGTAGTATTGCCTATAGTCGTTGCCCACCCCTGCGGGGCCGCTCAAGCAAGCCATCACAACGATATACGCAGTTGCAAAGAACGTTCCTCGCCGGGCCCGAGGCGCGCCGATCGTTGTTGCGCGCAAGGTACACAGCCCCCACTCTCCCGCTGCGCTTTCCCTCCTTTTTCCTTCATGTTTACTACCAAAGAACTGCCAGTGCCGCTTACTTGCCGCCTGACCCTGCTTGCTCTTGCCGCTGCCATGGCGGGTACCCCGCTATTCACGCAAACAGCCTGCGCACAAACTGCCAACACGCTACAGCAGACAGTGGAACGGACCGTACTTTCCAATCCCGAAATCCGGGCGCGCTTTCAGAATCTGCAAGCATCGCTGGAGGGCCAGAATGTCGTCAAAGGAGGCCTGCTGCCTCAGGTCGATTTACAAGGGCAGCTAGGGCATGAATGGCGCAGCCAGCCCGACTCGCCTTCGTATAACTGGAGTCGCCCTTCTTATTCCTTGCAATTGAAGCAGTTGCTGTTCGACGGATTCTCCACCAGCAACAACATCAAGCAGTTGGGTTTCGAAAAGCTATCCAACTATTATGAATTGCTGGCAACGACCGACAGCGTCGTGACCGAAGCCATCAGCGCCTACCTGAACGTAGAGCGATACCGGGCCATGATCCTGTTGGCCAAAGATAACTTCGCAATGCACGAACGCACGCTGAAACTTCTGCAAGAACGGCAAGAATCAGGAGTTGGCCGCGGCGTCGACCTGGAACAGGCCAACGCACGCCTTGCCCTGGCCCAATCCAACTTCATGACCGAGACAGGCAACCTGAACGATGTACTGCAGCGCTACCGCCGCATCGTCGGCGAGCCGGCGGCTGCCCAACTGACGGCCTCGCCATCAGTGGCGGCGCTGCTGCCCGCCAAGCCGGATGATTTCAGGCAGTCCCTGCTTGACAACCCCAGCATTTTGTCCAAGCAGGCACTGGTACAGGCGGCGCAGGCCGGCAAGGCTTCGGCCAGCGGGCGCTTCTCGCCCACCGTACAGTTACAGGCGTCCACCGGCACCGACCGGCAACTGCCCGACGATTCCTATCGCAATCAGCGCAGCACCAATGTCCAGGTCGTCCTGTCCTATAACCTATACCGCGGAGGCGCAGACTCGGCCAGAATGAGGCAGACGTCCGCACAATGGTATTCGGCGCGCGACGTCCGTGACTACACTTGCCGCAACGCGCAGCAAGAGTTGTCCACGACATGGAACAACATCATGCGCTTGCGCCAGCAAATGCCGTTTCTGCGCAAGCATGAACAAGCCATGATGAAAGTAGGGGTGGCAGCCGAACAGCAGTTCCAGATAGGTCAACGCACTTTGCTGGACCTGCTCGACAGCGCCAACGAACTCTTCGATGCACGCCGCGCCTTGCTCAACGGCCAATACGACCTGAAGCAGCTTGAATATCGGTGGCTTGCGCTGTCGCACCAAGTTCTGCCCGCCTTGGACTTGAGCAATACAAGGCAAGCCATCCCCGAAAACGCCAAGCTCGCCTTCCCCGAAGAAAGCCTGGCCAGTTGCCTGACGCCAACTCCCGACACCAGCAACCTCGAAGCGCTTTCGATTACCTACCACGAAGGCATGCTGCCTCCGACACTCAGTCCCCTTTCCAGTGCAACGCCAGCCGCCGCAGGGCGGAATCAAGCTGCCGCACGGTAACCTTTCGGAGCTTTCATGACACGAATCGAACTCAAGAAACACACTCTTTCCGAGCTGGACGTCGATTTCATCCGCGTCCTGGAAGACTTGATCGACGCACTCATAGCCAACGGCACTTTGCGCCTGACCGATTTGCCGCCTGAGGCCCTGAATAAGCTGCACCAGCGCAAACAAGCCCGTCAACAACTGCGCGATCCCCTGGACTTACTCGACGACAACGATGAATCTATCCTCTAACGCCCGGGCCGACATCGACGAGCCGATACCGCTTGCGCCACGCGACGCCGCTTGGCAAGTTCCGCCTCATGCGACACATGACGATCCTTTGCTGGGCTGCCTGGTCGATATTATCCGCCTGCACGGGGTCCCCTGCACCCCTCAGTCTCTTGCCGCCGGACTGCCGCTGGTCGAAAACAAACTGACCCCTACCCTGTTGGCCCGGGCCGCCGCGCGGGCTCAGTGCTCGACGCGCATGGCCCGCCGCCCCCTTGAGATGCTGCCCGAGGGACTGCTGCCCGCCATTCTGCTTTTGCACAATGGGCGCGCCTGCCTGCTGCTGGAGCGCCGAAGCAATGCGTATCTGGTGCAATACCCCGAAACCGGCGCACCAACAGAAGTCCCGGCCGAACAGCTTGCGGCGCAATACATCGGCATCAGTTGCTTTGTCCACCCGCGCCTGCGCTTCGATGCACGGGCTTCCAAAGTAAGCAAGCCGGTGGGCCGCCACTGGTTCTGGGCCTCTGTCTTCGAGAACCGGCGGCTTTACCGCGACGCCGCGATCTCGGCCCTGCTTATCAATATATTTGCATTGATGATGCCGCTGTTCACCATGAACGTCTATGACCGCGTCGTCCCCAACAATGCCATTGAAACCTTGTGGGTTCTGACCATAGGAATCGGCCTGGCGCTGTTGTTCAACTTTGGGCTGACAACCATCCGCTCGCATGTCGTCGACACGGCCAGCAAACGCATCGACGTCCAGCTTTCGGCGCGCATCATGGAGCGCGTGCTGGACCTGCGCATGGAGGCCCGTCCCGTGTCCGTAGGCTCGTTCGCGGCCAACCTGCGGTCATTCGAGTCCATCCGGGACTTCATCGCTTCGGCCAGTCTGACCACGCTGGTCGACCTGCCTTTCATTCTGCTGTTCCTGGCGGTGCTGGCATGGATATCGCCGTGGCTGATCATACCTCCCCTCGTCGCCATCGTCATCGTGCTGCTGGTCTCGTTTGCCGCGCAGTTGCGCATGGAAAAGCTGGTCAAAGATACCTTCCAGGCCAGTTCGCAACGCAACGCCATTCTGGTCGAGTCGCTCAGCGCGCTCGAAACCCTGAAGTCGCTCAACGCCCAAGGCGCTGCGCAGCGCAATTGGGAGCACTCCACCAAATTCCTGGCCCACCTCGGAGCCCAGATCAAGCTGATCTCGTCAGCCACCGTCGGCTTCGTGCAGACAGTTCAACAACTGGTAACCATCGCTGTCGTCATCATCGGGGTCTACCTGCTTCAGGATGCCGCCCTTTCGCTTGGCGGCATTATTGCCGCGTCCATGATTGCCGGCCGCTGTCTGGCGCCTCTTAGCCAGGTGGCGGGCTTGATGATGCAATACCATAACGCCCGCATCTCGCTCGATTCAATCGACGGCTACATGGAGATGCCCGTCGAGCACCCCGACGCCAAAACATACGTGCCGCGCCCATCGCTACAGGGAAGCATCGAGTTCCGCAACGTCAGCTTCAGCTATCCCCAAGCACGCGAAGCTTCGTTGCAGAAAGTCAGCTTCAAGCTGCAGGCGGGAGAAAAGGTGGGCATCATCGGCCGCATCGGGTCAGGCAAGACCACCCTCGAGAAATTGGTGCTCGGCCTGTATGCGCCTACCGAGGGCACCATACTGATGGACGGCATCGACATCAATCAGATAGACCCTTCTGATCTGCGGCGTTCGGTCGGCCATGTTCCCCAGGATCCTGTGCTTTTCTACGGCAGCCTCAAACACAACCTCATTCTGGGCGCGCCGTTCGCCGACGATGCCAACATGCTGGCCGTAGCCAGAATAGCCGGCGTCGACGAATTCGCTGCGGCTCACCCTGACGGCTACGATATGCTGATCGGCGAGCGCGGCGATTCTTTGTCGGGCGGGCAACGCCAATCCATCGCGGTCGCCCGTGCCCTCATCAACGACCCGGCCATTCTCTTGCTGGACGAACCCAGCAGCAATATGGATCATCAAAGCGAAGCCGGACTCAAGGCCCGGCTGCGGGAGGCATGCCGCGATAAAACAATGATCCTCGTCACTCACCGGACCGCTCTGCTGGAACTGGTCGACCGGCTCATCGTGATCGACCACGGCAGAATCGTAGCCGACGGCCCCAAGGCCCAGGTTGTGGAAGCGCTCAAGCAAGGACGCGTCAATGGCCGCGGGGAGAAGCAGCCGTCATGACCGCGAAGCGACCCAATTTCATTCTCCGCCTGCTTGGCAAGCTCTGGACCATGCCGTCCAATGCGATCGCGCGCGGCTTCGAACTGCTCATCGAGGGTAAGGATCGCAGCGAACAATATTCAGCCGGCGATCTCACGGCCGACGCTGAATGGGCCGTGGACCAACAGCAGGCCCGCGGCTCCCGCGCCCTGCTCTGGTCGTCCACGCTTATCGTGATCCTGCTGCTGATCTGGGCTTCTCTGGGCGAAATCGACGAAGTCGTCCGAGGCGAAGGCAAAGTCGTGCCCTCGCGCCAGGTACAAATCGTACAAAGCCTGGACGGCGGCCTTGTGGACGACATCCTGGTCCGGCCGGGGCAAAGCGTCGAAGTAGGCCAAGTGTTGCTGCGCATCGACCCGACCCGCTATTCATCTTCATTGGGCGAGAACCGCGCCGAATGGCTGGCCCTCACCGCCAAGGCCGCGCGGCTCGAAGCACTGGCCTCCGGCAAGGCTTTCGAGGCTCCCGAAGAGCTGCTCAAAGAAGCTCCCAAGGTCATCGCCATGGAACGACACATCTGGGAAGCGCGCTCCGAAGAGCTTGCCGCATCGCTCAATGTGGCGCGCGAACAGTTGCACCAGCGCCAACAGGAACTGCGCGAAACCCAGGCCAATCACGACCAGGCCGCCGCCAGCTGCAGCCTGACCTCTCGCGAACTGCGAGTCACCCAGCCGTTGCTTAAAAGCGGCGCGGTTTCCGAAGTCGACCTGCTGCGCCTGCAACGCGATGTTGCCCGCTACTGCGGCGAGGAAAAGGCTACCTCGGCCCAAATCCAGCGCATCGGCTCTGCGGTCCTGGAAGCCAACAGCAAACTCGATGAAATCGAGCTCAATTTCCGCAACCAGGCACGCAATGAACTGTCCGACACGCGCTCCAAGCTCGCCACGCTGCGCGAAGGCCAACTGGCACTGGCCGACCGGGTCAAGCTCGCGGAAATCCGTTCGCCCGTCCGGGGCACGGTCAAAACCCTGATGGCCAATACCATCGGCGGCGTAGTCCAGCCCGGCAAGGACATTCTGGATATCGTCCCCACCGACGACACCCTGCTGCTTGAGGCGAGGATTCAGCCGCGCGATATCGGCTTCCTGCACCCGGGGCAGAAAGCCGAGGTCAAGTTCACTGCCTACGACTTTGCGATCTATGGCGGCCTGGAGGGCAAGATCGAACAAATTGGGGCCGACACCGTCACCGACGAAAAAGGCAATGCCTACTATGTGGTCAAAGTACGCACCGACCGCGCTTACGTGGGTAACGATAAACGCCCCATCATTCCCGGCATGGTGGCCGAGGTCCATATACTGACCGGCAAGCGCACAGTCATGCAGTATCTGCTAAAGCCGATTCTGCGTACCAAAGCAAATGCTTTTACAGAAAGATAAGTAGCACCACGTGAATACCTTATCAGAACCCATTCTGTTCATTACGCACGATGATGCGGTGTGGCAGCATTGGCGCCAGATAGACCATTCGCGCTGGCGGCCCGCCAGGGGAAACTCGCTGCAAGACCTGCAACGCTGGCGTAGCCAGGGCCATTCGCTGGTTCTGCTGGATCAGAACCTGCCGCGCCTGCCATCCTGGGACGATGCCGCGTGGGATGGGCACTTGCATCTCATGCAGCTTCTGGTTGCCAGTACGCGTCCCAACGATGCCGAGGCGGCACATGTTCTGGGCGCCGGCGCCAGCGGTTACCTGCATGCCTACAGTCCCACCGACGTCATAAACCGCGCCCTGAACAGCGTTCAGGCGGGCAGCATCTGGGCGGGGCGCTCGCTCGTCGCGCGGCTTCTACGTGAAGTGAACTATCGGGTGCCGGGGGAAAGCGCCTGGACCGGCGGCCTGACTCCACGTGAAATCGAAGTCGCGCGGCACGCGGCGCAAGGCCGTTCAAACCCGGAAATTGCGCAGATGTTGAATATCAGCGAACGTACTGTACGTGCCCACATGTCGGCGGTGTTTGAAAAACTGGGCGTCAACGACCGGCTTTTACTGGCCCTGAAAGTACACGGAATTCAATAAAGCTGCGGTTACCGCCGTGCCAGGCTCAGCCCCGTGTGCCGCCCGACACCTGCTCGATGATTTCGATCACATCGTCACCCGGGCTTTCCTGGTTCATTAACACAACATCCAAAGAAGAAAGCGTTTCGCCAATGTTGGTCTCCGCTTGATAGCCAGCCAATGCATAGGCCCAACGGCATAAACTGCCGTCGTCGACGGCGACCCGAAAACGGTCCAGCACGCGGCGGACACTTTGCGCCTTCATCAGTGCTTCTGCCGGATCGGCGGCATGCATCAGTAAAGCAAAGTCCGAGCCATTAAGGCGCGCAAGCAAATATTGTTCGACATCGGCGCCCTTGTCTTGCAGCGCAAGCATAATGCTTTGACCCACGCTGTACAGCCATTTATCCACCTCGTCCCGCGTCATCACCGAATTGATCCGGGCGAGGTCGCGTTGCCGCACCAGCATGATGTACGGGCGCGTAGCTCTGTTGGCCTCCTGGGTCTCGCGCTGTATCCGATCCATGAAATACTTGCGGTTCGGCAGGCCGGTAACCGGGTCATGATTGACTTCGGTTTCCAGCGAATCAATCCGTTCATTCAAAGCCCGGCCCCTGGCCTGCACCCGCGCCTTGGCATCCTGGAGTGCGCGGCTCACATCCTTCAGTCCTGGAACCGGAAAGGCGGCCGAAGCCGACGGAGCCGCGCCATTGCTGTCCAAGCCCTCCAACTGCGAACGAATTTCCCGCGACAAGGCTTTCTTGAACCACCTCACCAGCAAAACCACCAACAAAGCCCATGCGGCCCCGACAGCAAGAATCAGAACCAGCAAACGAACACTGCTGCGCCACAATACCTCATGGGCCGACGCATCGTCGACGACAACCGATAAAATTCCAACCTGCTTCCAGCCGCTCGTTACGTCCCGAACCGCCTCGGCAGGCTTGAGCGGCAAGAGGCGGAGAAACCATTCGGGAGCGGCCGCACGATCCGTTTGCGGCGCAAGCGTTCGCTCGAACAAAACGACTTCGTTCGCGCCCTTGAGCCGTATTGCACGGAATTGTCCGCTGTCAAATAGCGCCGTCATCAATGTTTCCCGAATGGCCAAATCCTGATTGGCGGGCTGGGAAAGCAGCAGCGCCAGCATCGAAGCCGTATTGTCACTTTGCGACTGCAACTGCCCATTCAAATACTGGCGCACGGCATCGACACTAACCGCCGTGGATCCGACCAGGATCAAACCCATGATGATTGTGACGCTGGCTAAAAGCTGCTTGAGCAACGACATAGTTATTCTTACCTGTTAAATAGCCTGATTTCTATAAAGAAATATCATGTTATTGAAGACTCTTTCCCACCATCGCTTGCTTCATGGTCGAAGACCTTGGTCCCGCATACGTACAAGCAGCGATTGCCAGCGCCCGATGCGATCGACGGAAGCAGGCTTGGCGCCGGGCACGTATATGCCTTTGACATTGAAACTGAATACCGGCGTCAGATCGCCGCGCTTGCTGGCGCTTGCAATGCCCGGCCTCAGGTTATCCAGGACCAAAGGTTCCGCCTGAGGGCTTGCGTAGTATCCCAAAACCATATGTGCAACGCTGTGTACGCCATTGGCACCTATTGCCGCCCGCACGTAGATGAATCGCAATTTTTCAGGTTCGACGCCAAGCTGAACCAGCGAAAAGTATTTTCCAATAACAAAGTCTTCGCAATCACCAAGCCCCATACCCAGACTTTCCAGCGGCGTGGCCCAATAATCTTCCTGTCCCCAGACACTTATATCGGAGGCCTCGCGCAATCGAGTGTTCCAGAATTTGTTGACGGCCTGCAATTTTGCCGTTTCGGTCATCGACCGCGTCGCGTCCAGCATGGACAACCAGTCCGATACCGCTTGCGCACCACCTGAACCGTATTTGGCTCTGGCCGTAGCAATAATGCCGGCATATTCTTCCTGTGCCGCCCAGGACGCCGAGCCGTATGCCGGCTTGGCCAGCCATCCCCCCAACAGTATGCAGCCGCATGACAAAGCAAGCCCGATAAAACCACGTACACCCATACCGTCGAGCTCATCCATTGATTATTGTTTGCACGGCTTGCGGACCCGCCAACGCGGACGCCGCATCGAACACAAGGCTCTGTGCGCAACGCGGCTTCGTCCTTCCTTATGGATCGACTTTCAACTTTCCTTCGTTAATCAAGCTTTGTATCAATTGCGACTGATCATGGTAAGCCCCCATGAGGTCTACACTCTCGAGGACGATCTGATGGTTGAATCCACCGCCCTCCGCCGTCAGGCCGCCATGAGTGGCAACGCTGATGACTGTACTGGTAACGCCGGCTTCCTGGCTAAGCCCGATGTGAAGATACTGGCTCAGGTCGCCGGCGGCATGCTCGCCCGTCAGCAGATCGCTAAGGTCGAGTGTATCCTTCCCATTGACGCTGCTGGCATCAAGCCCGAAGTCCTTCACCACGTCGACTCCCGGCGTCGAGTCTTCGTCGCCCAACTGCCACTTGAACACATCGTCGCCGGCGCCGCCGAACAGCACATCGCTGCCATGGCCACCAATCAGGATGTCATTGCCATCGGTACCGACCAAGATATCATGACTGGTCCCGCCGACAATTTCCGCCTGGAACAGCTTAAGATTGGCCACCATGAGGTCGTCGGTGTACTGGCCGCCTTCAGCTTGCGGATCCCAGCGCAGTTCCAACTGACCGCTCGCAGCCACATCTTGCGGCAATGTGATCTGCAAGGAGTGGAACCCGTCGAGACTTCCCGGACGCAAACCGTTATTGCCATTATTCGTGCTGTAGTCGTACGACCAGGTTTCGATCTTGTCGATATTGACACTGGCGCCATTCATGGCCGTTACTGAGGCAAACCAGGAATCCCCCACTTGCTCGCCTGCGGGCGGTGTGGAAATGACAGCATACACAACGCCACCGAAGGAAATTTCCAGGTGCATGGCGTTGCCGGTGTCCTTGGGCGCGTTCCACGAATTACTCAGGCTGCCGCTATTGGGATTATTCCACGCTATATCCAGTTCCAGACGCGTGCCGGCGCTTACTCCCGACACATTCTGCGACAAGGTAATATCGTGGCCACTGTTGTCCCAAGCGCCGACGTATGGCCGGTCAATCATCAACCATTTATTGTCGGCGCCAAGAAATGGACCTGTATGGGCCCAAGCGGCATAACCATTATTATTATTCCCAGTCCACCATTGCGTCTGATTGGCAAACTGCGAAAAATCGCCATTGATCAACAGATTGTGATCAGAATATACATACTCTGAATTAGTCCCTTCCGGGTGTGTCGGAACGGAGCCTTCCTGCGGATCCAGCGTGGCGCTACCCGAGGCCTGAGCCGCGGAGCCATTCGCCTCAGACGCGCCAACATGAACTGTAACGCCGGTAAAGTCGGTGCCTTCAGGCACATGCGTGACTTTAAGCGTAACGTCCACCTGCTGTCTCGCGGCGTTGTCGACACCAGCCTCCCAGCGAAGCTCCCAGTTTTCGCCAACCTGGACCAGCGCAAGGCCGGCAGGCAGGCTACCGTCGATCGCAACAGTGGCCCCAGCCGGGATGCCGGTCAGCATCAGATCGCCCAGGTGTTCACTACCGTCCGTATCGGTAACTGAGGCAACAACAGCAACCTGGTACACAACCTCGGTCCCGGCAGCGCCCGGAATCGTCTCGAATGTCGTCGCGTCGGAAGCCGTCAAAGGCGCCGTATGGCCATCGCCGAACATTACCCCTTCCAATTTATCGCTGGCCTTGCCAAGGAGCGGCCCGGACCCGTCAGGCCCGCTGTAGGCGATCTCCACTTTATTCAACGTATTGATGTCATTACCTTGACTTTCGGTGGTGTTCGTCACGGTGTACGAATACCCGTCCTCTTGCTGCACGAAAATATAATCCTTGCCGGTAGCGGACTGCCCGCGATTGCCATGCACAGAATCAAGCTGGTTAAACTGCTTGTCGAAATAGCCGCTTTGGGAATGCACCACGAAAACGTCCGAGTAGATGCCTTCACCGTGAGTGTTGCCTTTGGAGTAATACACGATCTGGTCAGAACTGGCCGCTTCCGGAGCCGTGTCGCCTTCGGTCAGCCAAACTCGGACATTGGCGCCTACCTTGACGATTTTCCCGTCCTGCACGTCAAAGCCGCCCGGCACGCCGCTGCCGCCATTGACTTGAATAATTTCAGAACCCGCGACGGGCGGGACTGCAATCTCGACGCGTGTCAAGGCCACATTGACATCCGGCGTATCCGCCACGGGAGCGATGTCCACGACCAAGGTCGCTTCATTGCCCACACTGATACCATCCGTGGGCTTGAACGCGATATGCGCATAATCGGCCTGCTGGTCGCCCACTCCGCTGCCGCCATATACATCGCTGCCGGATTGATTTTCCGCAGGCACGAAGCGCAAGCCGCCGTCAATGTCCGCCTTGCCAAGCTGCTGGCCTTGCGTCACCGCAACCCAGACTCCGTTCACCAATTGCTCCAGACTTCCATTGGCCGGTAAACCCGTTATCACGACACCCAAGGCCGCTTCCAGTGTATCCACGTCGGTAACGCCAAAATCGCTCCAGCTCAGCAGATGAGCCGCATCCTCGCTGCCCGTTACCTCGCCGCCGCTGGCGACGGGTGCGATATTGACCGCAAGGTCGCCGACATCAACACTGGCATTGGAGGTAGATGTAGATTCAGAGCCGACCAACCCCAATTCAGTGGAGGTCGCGCTGGCGGTAATGCTGAATGATTCAGTACCGTTCGGAACCCGCATCACCAGATGTCCATCCAGCGTCAGCAAACCTGACGCGTTCGACACGAACCAGTTGCCATTGGAAAGTAGCGTGGCGCCAGCCAGCGTCACCCCGGCGGGAATCCCGCTTAAGGTGATGCCCGACAGCGACTCGCTGCCGTCGCGGTCGGTCAGCATCGCCGTGACATTGACCTCGACATCCACATAACCGCCCACTGCCTGCGTCTCCAGCCCGGCGATCGGCGCCGAGTCTTTGCCGCCCACGCTATCGCCGTCTCCAAACAGGATGCCGCGGATATTGTTAAGCCTAACACTCAAACCGGTAGCATGATCCGTGACGGTTGCGGCAATATTCGGAATGCCATTGTTGACGTTCACCGTCATACTGGTAACGCTGTACTCGCCCGAGGGCTTATTGAAGAAAACGTAATCGCCCTGCCCGCTGATGCTGCGCAGACTATCCCATTCGCGCCCATCCCGACCCAGCACGACCTTATCAAAATTGCCGATCACCGCAATGATGTCGGTCGCGGGAGACTGGTCGCCATAGTTGACGTTGCCGCTGGTTTCCTTCCCAAAGGGCGGCGCAAACACCTGGCCCGGCAAGCCCGAGGCGCTGACCGAACCATCGTTCAGCACCGTCAGCGTAATGCCCGCGAACGTGAATTGCGTGCCCGCGCCCGCTTCGGCACCGCCACCTGGAGTCACGTCGCCCAGCGACAACGTCACGACCGGCGCGTCCACCACCGCCACGATGTCGACCTTCAACACCGCCGTCTCGCCAACGTAATCGCCATCGAAAGGCTTGAAGCTGATCTGCGCATAATCGACCTGTCCGTTGCCCGCACCGCTGCCATCCAGTCCATTCCAGCCCGACTCATTCGAGCCCGGTACAAAGCGCAACTGCCCCGCCTCAAGCTCGGCGCGCGACACGCTAAAACCGCCCTCGGTCAGATCGACCCGCACCCAGACCGCATCGGCGACCCCCGGGTTGCTGGAGTACTCCAGTACGCCAGCGCCCGGCAAACCGGTGATCAGGACACCAAGCTCAGCGGAAGAGCCAGCCACATGGAAGCTATCCCAACCCAGCACCAGCGGCGTGTCCTCAACCCCTTGAACTTCGCCACCCTGCGCCGCAGGCGCAAGGTTTACGGTGTAGTCGTGAGTTGCATCGGCGATTATCGTATTACCCGCCGCATCGCTCGCGGCCACCGAAGCGCTGATAGATGCGTTACCCGCCAGGAGAGAACCGGCCACATCTACTGACCAGCTGTTGCCCTCAATAACTAGCGCCGTAACGGTGTGGCCGCCGATCTGAACCGTGACCGTATCGCCAACCTTCGCATCACCACCTACCGAACCGGTGACAGTTACTGTTCCAGCGGACTCCGCCGCATTGACGATGTTATCGCTCGTCACATCATCGATGCTGATCGTGGCTGCTGCCGCCGTATCTACACTGTATGAATGCGTGGCATCTGCCGTGGTCTTGTTCCCGGCCGCATCACTGGCCGCGACTGAAGCGCTAATCGACGTATTACCTACCAGGACGGAACCGGCCACATCCACCGACCAAGTGTTGCCTTCGGCAACCTGAGTCGTAACCGTGTGATCACCAATCTGAATCGTGACGGTGTCGCCGACTTTCGCATCGCCACCCACAGAACCGGTGATCGAAACAGTGCCTGTGGATTCGGAGAGGTTGACGACATTATCATCCGTCACACCATTAATCGTAATTGACGCCTCAGCGGCGGTATCTACACTATAGGCATGTGTCGCATCAGCAGTTGCCGTATTGCCCGCTGCGTCGCTCGCGGCTACCGAAGCGCTAATCAATGCGTTGCCTGCCAGGATGGAGCCAGCGACATTCACCGACCACGTGTTGCCCTCTACCACAGTCGTCGTGACAGAATGGGTACCCACCGTCACGGTGACCGTATCGCCCACCTTCGCATCGCCACCGACAGAACCCGTGATCGAGACTGTGCCTGTGGATTCGGAGAAGTTGACGATGTTATCACTTGTGACATCGTCAACTGTGATCGTTGCACTGGCCACAGTATCAACCGAATAAGCATGCGTGGCATCCGCCGTGGTGGTATTACCTGCCGCATCGCTGGCCGCGACCAAAGCACTGATCGACGCGTTACCTGCCAGGACGGAACCGGCCACATCTACTGACCACGTATTGCCCTCAACAACCTGAGTCGTAACTGTGTGATCACCAATAATCACCGTGACCGTGTCGCCGACCTTCGCGTCACCACCTACAGAACCGGTAATCGAGACCGTGCCAGTAGATTCGGAGAAATTAACGGTGTTATCGCTCGTCACATCATTGATCGTGATCGACGCCTCGGCGGCGGTATCTACGCTATAGGCATGTGTCGCATCAGCAGTTGCCGTATTGCCCGCTGCGTCGCTCGCAGTCACCGAAGCGCTGATCGACGCATTGCCCGCCAGGACCGAGCCGGCCACATCCACCGACCACGTGTTGCCTTCAACAACCTGCGTCGTAACGGTGTGCTCGCCGATCTGAATCGTGACGGTGTCGCCGACCTTAGCGTCACCGCCTACAGAACCCGTGATGGTTACTGTACCAGCAGATTCCGTCGCATTGACGATGTTATCAGTTGTGATATCGTCAGTTTTGATCGTGGCACTGGCCACTGTATCAACCGAATAAGTATGCGTGGCATCCGCCGTGGTGGTATTGCCCGCCGCATCGCTCGCGGCTACCGAAGCACTGATCGATGCGTTACCCGCCAGGACCGAGCCGGCCACATCCACCGACCACGTGTTGCCTTCGGCAACCTGAGTCGTAACCGAGTGATCACCGATTTGAACTGTAACGCTATCGCCGACTTTCGCGTCGCCGCCAACAGAACCTGTGATCGATACAGTACCGGTCGATTCAGAGAAGTTGACGATGTTGTCGCTCGTCACGTCGTTAATACTGATCGTGGCTGCTGCAACCGTGTCCACGCTGTATGCATGCGTGGCGTCTGCCGTCGTCGTATTGCCCGCTGCATCGCTCGCGGCTACCGAAGCGCTAATCGACGCATTGCCTGCCAGAACAGAACCAGCGACATCCACCGACCACGTGTTGCCCTCAACAACCAGCGTCGTAACGGTGTGTTCGCCAATCTGAACCGTGACGGTATCACCGACCTTCGCGTCACCACCCACAGAACCGGTGATCGAAACAGTGCCAGTGGATTCGGAGAGGTTGACGGTGTTATCACTTGTGACATCGTCAACTGTGACCGACGCCTCGGCGACAGTATCTACGCCATAGGCATGCGTCGCATCAGCGGTCGTCGTATTGCCCGCTGCGTCGCTCACAGCCACTGAAGCACTGATCGACGCATTGCCTGCCAAAATGGAGCCAGCGACATTCACCGACCAGGTGCTGCCTTCACCAACCTGAGTTGTAACGGTGTGCTCTCCGATCTGAACCGTGACGGTGTCGCCGACCTTGGCATCGCCACCCACAGAACCAGTAATCGAGACTGTGCCAGCGGCCTCCGTCGCGTTCACAATGTTGTCGATCGTGATGTCATCAATGTCGATCGTAGCGGTCGCAACCGTGTCCACACTGTATGTCTGTGTGGCATCAGCGGTTGTTGTATTACCCGCCGCGTCGCTCGCGGCTACCGAAGCGCTAATCGACGCATTGCCTGCCAGAACAGAACCAGCGACATCCACCGACCACGTGTTGCCCTCAACAACCAGCGTCGTAACGGTGTGTTCGCCAATCTGAACCGTGACGGTATCACCGACCTTCGCGTCACCACCCACCGTACCGGTGATCGAGACTGTGCCAGCAGCCTCCGTCGCGTTCACAATGTTGTCGTTCGTGATGTCATCAACGCTGATCGTGGCTGCTGCAACCGTGTCCACGCTGTATGCATGCGTCGCATCAGCGGTTGTTGTATTGCCCGCTGCATCGCTCGCAGCTACCGAAGCACTGATCGACGCATTACCTGCCAGGATGGAGCCGGCCACATTTACTGACCACGTATTGCCTTCGGCAACCTGAGTCGTAACCGTGTGTGCACCGATTTGAATCGTGACCGTATCGCCCACCTTCGCATCGCCAGCCACTGTACCGGTGACAGTTACTATGCCAGCAGACTCCGTCGCATTGACGATGTTATCGTTCGTCACTTCATCGATGCTGATCGTGGCTGCTGCAACCGTGTCCACACTGTATGCATGCGTGGCGTCTGCCGCGCTCGTATTGCCCGCCGCATCACTCGCAGCTACCGAAGCGCTGATCGACGCATTGCCCGCCAGGACCGAGCCGGCCACATCCACCGACCACGTGTTGCCTTCAACAACCTGCGTCGTGATGGTGTGATCACCGATTTGAATCGTGACGGTATCGCCCACCTTCGCGTCACCACCTACAGAACCGGCAATCGAAACCGTGCCAGTAGATTCGGAGAAGTTGACGGTGTTGTCACTTGTGACATCGTCAACTGTGATCGTGGCACTGGCCACTGTATCAACCGAATAAGCATGCGTGGCATCCGCCGTGGTGGTATTACCTGCCGCATCACTGGCCGCGACCAAAGCACTGATCGACGCGTTACCTGCCAGGACGGAACCGGCCACATCCACCGACCAAGTGTTGCCTTCGGCAACCTGAGTTGTAACCGTGTGATCACCGATTTGAATCGTGACGGTGTCGCCGACTTTCGCGTCGCCGCCAACAGAACCTGTGATCGATACAGTACCGGTCGATTCAGAGAAGTTGACGATGTTATCGCTCGTCACGTCGCTAATACTGATCGTGGCTGCTGCCACCGTGTCCACACTGTATGCATGCGTGGCGTCCGCCGTCGTCGTATTGCCCGCTGCATCGCTCGCAGCTACTGAGGCACTGATCGACGCATTGCCCGCCAGGATGGAACCGGCCACATCCACCGACCAGGTATTACCTTCTCCCACTGTCGCCGTGACAGAATGGTCGCCCACCATCACTGTGACCGTATCACCAACCTTGGCGTCACCGCCCACCGTACCGGTGATCGACACAGTGCCAGTGGATTCGGAGAAATTAACGGTGTTATCGCTCGTCACATCATTGATCGTGATCGACGCCTCGGCGGCGGTATCTACGCTATAAGTATGCGTTGCATCCGCCGTCGTTGTATTACCTGCTGCATCACTGGTCGCGACCGAAGCGCTAATCGAAGCGTTATCCGCCAAGATGGAACCCGCCACATCTACTGACCAGGTGTTGCCCTCTACCACAGTCGTCGTGACAGAATGGGTACCCACCGTCACGGTGACCGTATCGCCCACCTTCGCATCGCCACCGACAGAACCCGTGATCGAGACTGTGCCTGTGGATTCGGAGAAGTTGACGGTGTTATCACTTGTGACATCGTCAACTGTGATCGTGGCACTGGCCACCGTATCGACCGAATAAGCATGCGTGGCATCAGCCGTGGTGGTATTGCCCGCCGCATCGCTCGCGGCTACCGAAGCACTGATCGACGCATTGCCTGCCAGGATGGAGCCGGCCACATCCACCGACCAGGTGTTGCCCTCAACAACCAGCGTCGTAACGGTGTGCTCGCCAATCTGAACCGTGACCGTGTCGCCAACCTTCGCGTCACCGCCCACCGTACCGGTGATCGAGACTGTGCCAGCAGCCTCCGTCGCGTTCACAATGTTGTCGTTCGTGATGTCATCAACGCTGATCGTGGCTGCTGCAACCGTGTCCACGCTGTATGCATGCGTCGCATCAGCGGTTGTTGTATTGCCCGCTGCATCGCTCGCAGCCACTGAAGCACTGATCGACGCATTGCCCGTCAGGATGGAGCCAGCGACATCCACCGACCACGTGTTGCCCTCAACAACCTGCGCCGTAACCGTGTGTTCGCCGATCTGAACCGTGACGGTATCTCCAACCTTCGCATCACCACCCACTGTACCGGTGATCGAGACCGTGCCAGTGGATTCGGAGAGGTTGACGACATTATCATCCGTCACATCATTAATCGTAATTGACGCCTCAGCGGCGGTGTCTACGCTATAAGTATGCGTGGCATCCGCCGTCGTTGTATTACCTGCCGCATCACTCACAGCCACTGAAGCACTGATCGACGCGTTACCTGCCAGGATGGAGCCAGCGACATTCACCGACCAGGTGCTGCCTTCACCAACCTGAGTTGTAACGGTGTGCTCTCCGATCTGAACCGTGACGGTGTCGCCGACCTTGGCATCGCCACCCACAGAACCAGTAATCGAGACTGTGCCAGCGGCCTCCGTCGCGTTCACAATGTTGTCGATCGTGATGTCATCAATGTCGATCGTAGCGGTCGCAACCGTGTCCACACTGTATGTCTGTGTGGCATCAGCGGTTGTTGTATTACCCGCCGCGTCGCTCGCGGCTACCGAAGCACTGATCGACGCGTTACCCGCCAGGATGGAACCCGCCACATCCACCGACCACGTGTGGCCCTCAACAACCAGCGTCGTAACGGTGTGCTCGCCAATCTGAACCGTGACGGTATCTCCAACCTTCGCATCGCCACCCACAGAGCCTGTAATCGAGACCGTGCCAGTAGATTCCGCCGCATTCACAATATTGTCATTCGTGACATCGTTAATCGTGATCGTGGCCTCGGCAACCGTATCCACACCGTGAGTATGCGTGGTCGAAACAACTATTTCGTTACCTGCTGCATCGATTGAAGTGGCGTTGACCACTACCGTCGTATCGGCAACCAGATCGCTCGTTGCAACGTTTACCGCCCAGGTGCCGTTCGCATCTACCATAGCGACATAATTCTGACCGTTGACTGTGATCGTCACCGTCGTAGCCGCACCGGCCTCCATCGCAATCGTACCGGTCACCGCTATCGTTTCCACACCCGATTCGTCTGCGTTGATCACGTTATCGCTGGTGATCGTATCCACCGATACCGTCAACTCAGGAGCAGTCGTGTCCACACTGTAGCCATGCGTGGCTGTCGTCGTCGTGCTATTGCCAGCCACATCTGTCGTTGTCACTGAGACACTCAACGAACCAGCCGCAGCC
>NZ_QNRQ01000012.1:35176-139185 GCF_003315175.1 Eoetvoesiella caeni
CGTGTCCACACTGTAGCCATGCGTGGCTGTCGTCGTCGTGCTATTGCCAGCCACATCTGTCGTTGTCACTGAGACACTCAACGAACCAGCCGCAGCCAGATCGGACCCGGCAACCGCTATGCTCCAAACACCATCAATATCCACCGTGCCAGTGTGGTCAACACCATTCACGATCAACTTGACCGTGTCGCCCTCGTTAAATTCTCCCGCAACTTTACCGGTGACATTGATCGATAGACCCGCTTCAGCCGCGTTAATCACGTTATCGCCCGTGATCGAGTCCACAGAGACCGTCAGCTCAGGCGCCTCAATATCCACCGAGTAATTGTGTGTACTTGTGGCAGTCGTGCTATTGCCAGCTGCATCTGTCGAAGTGGCGCTAACCCCCACAGTCGTATCAGCGAGCAAATCGCTTGTTGCAACGTTGGCCGTCCAGGTGCCGTTCGCAGTATCTACCGTGGCAGTGTAGTTCTGACCATTGACGGTAATCGTCACCGCCGTAGCCGCACCGACCTCCGTCGCAATCGCACCGGTCACCGCTGTTGTTGATGCGCCAGACTCACTTAAGTTGATCACGTTATCGCCCGTGATCGAATCCACCGATACCGTCAGCTCCGGAGCTGCCGTGTCCACACTGTAGCCATGCGTAGCAGTCGTAGTCGTGCTGTTTCCAGCGGCATCGGTCGAGGTCGCGCTTACGGCGACAGATGTGCCTGCAACCAGATCGGCCGTTACAACGTCTGCCGTCCACGTGCCGTTCGCAGTATCTACTGTAGCGGTATAGTTCTGACCGTTGACCGTAATGGTTACCGTCGTAGCCGCACCGACCTCCGTCGCAATCGTACCTGTCACCGCTATCGTTGATGCGCCAGACTCACTTAAGTTGATCACGTTATCGCCCGTGATCGAATTCACAGACACCGTCAACTCAGGAGCTACCATATCCACACTGTAGTCATGCGTAGCCGTCGTTGTCGTACTGTTACCTGCCACATCGGTCGAGGTCGTGGTGACCGTGACAGTCGTATCAGCAACCAAATCGCTCGTTGCAACATCCACCGTCCAGGTGCCGTTCGCAGTATCTACCGTGGCAGTGTAGTTCTGACCATTGACCGTAATGGTTACGTTCGTAGACGTACCGGCCTCCGTCGCAATCGTACCGGTCACCGCTATCGTTTCCGCACCCGATTCGTCTGCGTTGATCACGTTATCGCTGGTGATCGAATCCACGGATACCGTCAGCTCAGGCGCAATCATGTCCACACTGTAGCCATGCGTGGCTGTCGTCGTCGTGCTATTGCCAGCCACATCTGTCGTTGTCACTGAGACACTCAACGAACCAGCCGCAGCCAGATCGGACCCGGCAACCGCTATGCTCCAAACACCATCAATATCCACCGTGCCGGTGTGGTCAACACCATTCACGATCAACGTAACCGTATCGCCTTCGTTAAATTCACCGGTAACTTGACCCGTGACAGCGATCGATGTACCCGCTTCCGCCGCATTGATCACGTTATCGCTCGTGATCGAGCCCACAGATACCGTCAGCTCAGGCGCCTCAATATCCACCGAATAATTGTGTGCACTTGTGGCAGTCGTGCTATTGCCGCCTGCATCCGTCGAAGTAGCACTAATCGCTATAGTCGTATCAGCAACCAGATCGCCCGTTGCAACGTTGGCCGTCCAGCTACCATTCTCAACATCTACCGTAGCAACGTAATCCTGGCCGTTGACGGTAATCGTCACCGTCGTGGCCGCACCGGCCTCTGTCGCAATCGTGCCGATCACGGCTATCGTTGGTGCGCCAGACTCGGCCAAGTTAATCACGTTATCGTTGGTGATCGAATCCACTGATACCGTCAGCTCCGGAGCTGCCGTGTCCACACTGTAGCCATGCGTAGCCGTCGTAGTCGTGCTGTTTCCAGCAGCATCGGTCAATGTCGCGCTTACGGCGACAGATGTGCCTGCAACCAAATCGCTCGTTGCAACGTCTGCCGTCCAGGTGCCGTTCGCTGCGTCTACTGTAGCGGTGTAGTTCTGACCATTGACCGTAACGGTTACGCTCGTGGCCGCACCGACTTCAGTGCCAATCGTACCGGTCACCGCTATCGTCTCCGCACCCGATTCGTCTGCGTTGATCACGTTATCGCTGGTGATCGTATCCACGGCTACCGTCAATTCAGGAGCTACCGTGTCCACACTGTAGCCATGCGTAGCCGTCGTTGTCGCGCTGTTCCCTGCCACATCCGTCGATGTCGCGCTTACGGCGACAGATGTGCCCGCAACCAGATCGGCCGTTGCAACGTTGGCCGTCCAGCTACCATTCTCAACATCTACCGTAGCAACGTAATCCTGACCATTGACGGTAATCGTCACCGTCGTAGCCGCACCGGCCTCTGTCGCAATCGTGCCGGTCACGGCTATCGTTGATGCGCCAGACTCGGCCAAGTTAATCACGTTATCGGAGGCAATGTCGTTGACAGATACTGTCAGATCAGGCGCCACTGTGTCTACGCCATAGCCATGCGTAGCCGTTGTAGTCGTACTGTTACCTGCCGCATCGGTCGATGTCGCGCTTACGGCGACAGATTTGCCTGTAACCAGATCAGCCGTTGCAACGTCTGCCGTCCAAGTGCCATTCTCAACATCTACCGTAGCAACGTAATCCTGGCCGTTGACGGTAATCGTCACCGTCGTAGCCGCACCGGCCTCCGTCGCAATCGTGCCGGTCACGGCTGTCGTTGGTGCGCCAGACTCGTTCAAATTGATCACGTTATCGCCCGTGATCGAATCCACCGATACCGTCAGCTCCGGAGAAACCGTGTCCACACTGTAGTTATGTGTGGCTATTGCCGTCGTACCGTTGCCCGCCGTATCGGCTGTCGTCACCGACACCGTCAACGAACCAGCGGCAGCCAGGTCGGATCCGGCAACTTCGATGCTCCACGTGCCATCGGCATTCACAGTGCCAGTATGCTCAGCACCATTCACTATCAGCGTGACCGTGTCGCCCTCGTTAAATTCACCGGCAACTTTACCCGTAACATCAATCGACGTACCGGCTTCAGCCGCATTGACGACGTTGCCATCAGTAATACCGTCAACCGTGATCGACACTTCGGGCGCAACCGTATCCACGCCATAGCCATGCGTAGCTGTCGCGGTCGTGCTATTACCCGCCGCATCGGTCGAAGTCGCGCTTACGGCGACAGATTTGCCTGTAACCAGATCAGCCGTTGCAACGTCTGCCGCCCAGGTGCCGTTCTCAACATCTACCGTAGCAACATAATCCTGACCATTGACTGTGATCGTCACCGTCGTGGCAGCACCGACCTCCGTCGCAATCGTACCGGTCACCGCCGTTGTTGGTACGCTAGACTCGCTTAAGTTGATCACGTTATCGCCCGTGATCGAATTCACAGATACCGTCAACTCTGGAGCTACCGTATCCACGCCATAGCCGTGAGTGACCGTCGTCGTGGTGCTATTCCCTGCCGCGTCGGTCGAGGTCGCGCTTACGGCGACAGATTTGCCTGCAACCAGATCAGCCGTTGCAACGTCTGCCGTCCAGGTGCCGTTCGCAGCGTCTACTGTAGCGGTGTAGTCCTGACCATTGACCGTAATGGTTACTGTCGTGGAGGTAGCTGCTTCAGTACCAAGCGTACCGGTCACGGCAATCGTCAGCGCGCCCGTCTCGGCTGCATTGATGACGTTGTCGCTTGTGATCGAGTCCACCGACGCTGTAAGTTCAGGGGCTACGGTATCTACCGTATACACCTGTGTAGCCGATGGCGTTACTGTGTTGCCGACGTCATCGGAGGCCAATACCGAGGCGCTGACCGATGTGCCAGCGGCCAACAGCGAGCCCGCAACGCTGACCGACCAAGTTGGGGGAAGGCCCGCTGCAACTGGGGGCTGGACGATTGCTGTATAGGTTTGGTCCCCAATGATGATGGTGACGGTATCGCCAGCCTTGGCATCGCCACCTACGGTGCCGCTGATGGTTATGTTACCTAAAGATTCGGCCGCATTCAGCACGTTATCGTTGGTAATCGGGTCGATCGTAATCGTGGCTTCGGCCACCACGTCCAGGGTGTCTGCGCCAATATTCAGGCTGGCGCTGGAAGTGGAGTCGGACCCCGCCAGCCCTTGCTCGGTGGAGGCCGCGCTGGCGGTAATACTGAACGGTTCGGTGCCGTTCGGAACCCGCATCACCAAATGCCCGTCCAGCGTCAGCACGCCCGACGCGTTCGAGACGAACCAATTGCCATTGGACAACAAGGTTGCGCCAACCAGCGTCACCCCCGCGGGAATACCGCTTAAGGTGATGCCCGACAACGATTCACTGCCATCGCGGTCGGTCAGCATGGCCGTGACATTGACCTCGACATCCACATAACCGCCCACTGCCTGCGTCTCCAGCCCGGCGATCGGCGCCGAGTCTTTGCCGCCCACGCTATCGCCGTCTCCAAACAGGATGCCGCGAATATTGTTCAGGGTGATGCTCAAGCCGCTGGCATTGTCCTTGATCGAGGCCGAGATGCTTGGAATGCCATTGTTGACGTTCACCGTCATCCAGTTAACGCTGTACTCGCCTGACGATTTGTTGAAGAAAACGTAGTCGCCCTGCCCGCTGATGCTTTGCAAATTGTCCCAGGGGCGCCCGTCCCGGCCCAGCACCACCTTATCAAAATTGCCGATCACCGCAATGATGTCAGTTGCGGGAGATTGGTCGCCGTAGTTGACGTTGCCGCTGGTTTCCTTCCCAAAGGGCGGCGCAAACACCTGGCCCGGCAAGCCCGAGGCGCTGACCGAACCATCGTTCAAGACCGTCAGCGTAATGCCGGCGAACGTAAATTGCGTGCCCGCGCCGGCTTCGCCACCGCCACCTGGAGTCACGTCGCCCAGCGACAACGTAACGACCGGCGCGTCCACCACCGCCACGATATCGACCTTCAAGACCGCCGTCTCGCCGACGTAATCGCCATCGAAAGGCTTGAAGCTGATCTGCGCGTAATCGGTTTGGCCGTTGCCCACACCGCTGCCATCCAGTCCATTCCAGCCCGACTCATTCAAACCCGGTACAAAGCGCAACTGCCCCGCCTCAAGCTCGGCGCGCGACACGCTAAAACCGCCCTCGGTCAGATCGACCCGCACCCAGACCGCATCGGCGACCCCCGGGTTGCTGGAGTACTCCAGTACGCCAGCGCCCGGCAAACCGGTGATCAGGACACCAAGCTCAGCGGAAGAGCCAGCCACATGGAAGCTATCCCAACCCAGCACCAGCGGCGTGTCCTCAACCCCTTGAACTTCGCCACCCTGCGCCGCAGGCGCCAGGTCAAGAAGATAGGGTTGGGTGAACGAGGCCGTTGTTGTATTGCCTGCCGCATCAGACGCCAGCACCGAAACACTGACAGAAGTATTCGCGGCCAGCAACGAACCGGACACGTTGACCGACCAAACTAGCGCCCCGCCTTCGTTGGTGTGAACAGTCGTTGTAAATGTCTGGTTCCCTACTATTACTGTAACGGCATCGCCCACCTTGGCGTCGCCACCCACCGAACCGGACACGACAACCGAACCACGGGATTCGGCCGCGTCAAGAATGTTGTTGCCCGCGATACTGTTGAGCGTAATTGTGGCGCTTGCTTCAAGGTCGACGGCATAGGCTTGCTGCGCGGTTCCCACCGCGCTTGAATTGGGCCCGTTGCCCGTAACGACTTGCGCTGACACGCTGGCATGGCCGGCCAGCAGTGAACCCGGAACATTGACCGACCATACGCCACTCCCTTGAACCTGGGTAATGTAATCGGTTCCGCCCACAGTTACCCTGACGACATCGCCCGCCTTGACATCGCCGCCAACGCCCCCGGAAATCAGGATGTTGCCGCGAGCCTCTATGGCGTTGATAATGCCGTCGCCAGCTATGGTATTGATGGAAATTTGGGCGGATGCGGGCTGTGCCGGTGTCAAGCTTGAATTACCGCCAGGCAGCGGGTTACTGTCGCCAAAAGATCGGCTATTGTTGAACAACGGACTTGCCCTGTTGCCAAATGAACCTAGATCGGCAACGCCGGAATCGGACTGACCCTGCAAGCCCCTGGTAAACAGGTCGGCCAGGGTTCCAACCAGGGGCGGTGTAGACCCCGTGGTCTGCTCGTTAAGAGGCAACGTGGTATTGGTCAAAGCCAGCAAGCGAACCAGGCCGCTTGCGTGCTCGACGCTACCCGCTTCCCCAAGATTAGACCTATGTATATAAAACGCCCGATCCGAATCGCGCACTGCCGCGGTGGACTCCAGAAGGTCGAAGGGGTCCCGCCCGGCATCCAGCAGGCTTGCCAAGGTATCGACGGCCGGGTCGTCTGCCAGCGCGGCCTCGTCGGAATCGACATCGGCTTGTACCACGTCGGCGCTAAAAACGAATTCCCGGTTGGCCCCTACGACAATGGGCAGCATGCCGTCGATCGCCAACTGTACACTGCCGCCATCCCCCGTAATAATGACCGTATCGAGTGGAATCTGCTGGCCTTTGCTCACCGCGACAAGCGAACCGTCTTCGGCCCGGATCCATGCCTGGCCGGTAACTTGGGTAACAACTGCGAATTCAGCGGCCATGAAAGGCAAACTCCATTATTTATGTCGGTGTGCCGGACGCAGTCCCGCACATTAATGACTCAATAATAAGAGAAGGCTTACCGCTGCGATATTGGCGCCGACGACAGGTTGGGCAAGGAAAATCGGCCCGAATACCGCCGCTCGGGCCCACTGCGACAATATAAAAAAAGCGCCGACTCTCACTTCCAGGGAAGCAGAATCGGCGCGATTTTCATCAGCGCCGGCTTTTGCCGCGCCTATAGCGCGGCATACCGTTGCTTAAGCCACAGCCACCAGACGATCGAGTTTCTCGCCGTCGTCCAGCAAAGCCTGGCTGTCGGAGTCATGCACGATTTGCCCCCGGTCCAGGACAATAGCCCTCTTGGTCAGGCCCAAGGCCATGCGGGCATGCTGCTCGACCACGATTACCGTCATGCCGCTGTCGGTAACCAGGCGCTTGATAACGCCCAAGAGCTCTTGCACGATGATGGGCGCAAGACCTTCCATGGGCTCGTCCAGCAGCAACAGCCGCGGGTTGATCATCAGGGCTCGCGCGATGGCCAGCATTTGCTGTTCGCCGCCCGACAGCTGATTGCCCATGTTGTTGCGCCGCTCTTGCAGCCGCGGAAATACCTCGTATATCTTTTTCAGGTCCCATTCGCCGGGACGCGCCACCACAGTCAAGTGTTCTTCGACCGACAGCGACGGATACATGAGACGCTCTTGGGGAACCCAGCCCAAACCGGCATGCGCGCGCCGATAGGTCGCGACCCGCGTAATGTCCTTGCCGCGCCACCGCACGGAACCTTGATGCTGGCGGGTCAAACCCATCATGGTCAACAACAGCGTGGACTTGCCCACCCCATTGCGCCCAAGCAGCGCCAAGCTGTCGCCTTCGTTCAGTGTCAGCGAAACATTTTCCAGCACGACGGACTCGCCATACCCCGCACTGACTCGTTCGAGCGCCAGCAACTCGTTTGCTCCATTACTCTTCATGCTCGGCCTCGCCCAAATATACTTCCTTGACCCGCTTGTCGGCGGCGATCTCGGCAGGTGTGCCTTCGGTGAATACCTTGCCGCCCACCATGACGGTGATGCGTTCGGCAAAACGGAAGACCAGGCCCATATCGTGTTCGATGAAAACGATGGTGACCTCGCGCGGCAATTGCGCAATAACCTCGAACAGCTCGGCGCTTTCGGCCGACGGAATGCCCGCAGCCGGCTCGTCCAGCAGCAGCACCTTGGGCTTGGTGGCCAGGGCCAGCGCAATTTCGACCAGGCGCTGTTTGCCGTACGGCAAATTGCGCGTGACCGTATTGGCGTCGGCGCTTAGCTTAAGCGTCGTCAGCAACTGCCCAGCCTCTTCGATAGCTGCGGTTTGTTGCTCTACGGTTTTGTACCATGCCGTTTGCAAGCCTTCGCGTTCGCTGATCGCCAGGATAATCGACTCGAGCACCGTCAGACCCGCAAAAAGCGTATTGATCTGGAAGGTTCGGGTCATGCCAAGCTTGACCCGCTGGTGCTGGGGCAGGCCGGTGATTTCGCGGTCGCCGAAAAACACCTTGCCCGCTGTTGCCGGCAGGGCGCCGGTCAGCAGATTGATGAAGGTGGTTTTGCCGGCTCCGTTTGGCCCGATCAGCGCATGGCGCGCCCCCGGAGCAAAAGTAAGCGAGACATCGCTATTAGCTTTGAAGGCTCCCCAAATCTTGGTCAGGCCTTCTGTGCGTAGGGTCGTATTCATGCGCGCCCCTCCTTTACCGAAGCGCGTACACGCCTATTTTCACGGAATTTTTCGATGAAGCCCAAAATACCTCCTCGTCCTGCCATCACGATGACGATCAACAACAGGCCGATCCAGAACTGCCAGTAAACCGGGTTGATGTTGGCGATCTGGTCTTTGGCGATCATGAAAACGACGGCGCCTATCAATGCTCCGTACAAGCGGCCTGTGCCGCCCAGCACCAGCACGATCAGCAGATCGGCCGAGCGGTCGAAGCCCAGCGAATCCAAGCCGACGAACTGTGTGGTTTGGGCCAACAGAGCCCCCGCAATGCCCGCAACCGCGGCGCTGAACGTATACACGACAATCAAGCGCCGCGTTACGTCCGTACCAATGGCCGGCATGCGTTTGCCGCCTTCGCGGATGCCGATCAGGCTTAGGCCGAAGGTTGAACTGGCGATCCGGCGGATAAGCAGGAACATGAGGAACAGTACGGCAAAGCTATAGAAGAACGCCGTTTTGCCAGCCAGGTCGAACTCGAATATGCCGAAGAGCTTCCACATACTGATGCCCCACAAGCCGTCGACGCCGCCGGTGATGAATGCGGCTTTGTTGGCGACCTCGTACAGCATCAGGCATATGCCAAGCGTAACCATCAGCCTGGTGAGATCGTGTCCGCGCACAACGAGGAAGCTGCTTAAGAACCCGAAAAAAGCCGCCACGATAGCGCCCAGCACAAGACCGCTGATGGGCTCGCCCCAGCCATGCACCGACAGCAGCCCGGCCGTGTAGGCGCCCAGCCCGAAGAATGCGGCATGGCCCAGCGACACGACGCCGGCATAGCCCAGCAGCAAATCGAGCGATAAGGCGAACAAACCGAGAATCATGATTTGCGCGGCCAGTACCAGATAGCCCTGGAACAGGAAAAACACCACAAACGGCAACAGCCAGAAAATGATTTCTATTTTGTGCCAGCGGTCGTTGGGCACGCGCGGCGGCGGCAACAGCTTGGCCACGGATAGGGAAGACAAGGATAGATTCTTCATGAGCGCCTCGAGATCAGTCCGGATGGGAACAGGATTAACAGCAACACCATCAACCCGTAGATGACGAAGGCCCCGACTACCGGCACGTAGTATTTGCCGGCAACGTCGAACACGCCCAGCAGCAAAGCGGCAAACAAGGGACCACGGATAGTTCCGGCGCCGCCCACGGCTACGACGATAAGGAAATACACCATGTATTTAAGCGGGAAGGTTGGGTCCAGGCCCAACACATCGATTCCCAGCCCGCCGCCCAAGCCGCCCAGGCCCGAGCCTAAGGCGAATGTCAGGCTGAACACCCGGCCCACATTGATGCCCATGCCGGCCGAAGCTTGCTGGTTATCGACCGAGGCACGAATTTGTGCGCCAAATCGGGTGCGCTCGATAAGCAACCCCAGGGCCAAGGTAATGACAATGACGATGCCAATAAGAAACAAGCGGTAGACGCCAACGGCAAGGCCGAAAAGAGAGACCTGCCCTTTCAGCCATTCGGGCAAATGCACCGGCTGCTGGGAAGGGCCCCACACATAGGTTGCCGCCGCCACCACCATAAAGGTCAGGCCAATGGAGAACAGCACCTGGTCCAGCGCATCGGCCTGGTACAGGCGTTGATACAAGGTGCGCTCCAGAATGAAGCCCACCAGCGCGCTGACCAGAAAGGCGATCGGCAGCGTCAGCAGGAACGGAACGCCCAGGCGGTTCATGAGCTCGACGCACACGTACCCGCCCACCATGGCAAAAGCGCCGTGAGCCAGATTGACGAAATTCATCAGGCCCATCGTGACGGACAAACCGACGCTTATCAGGAACAGCAAGCTGCCATAGGCAATGCCGTCGAACAATACCCCAACAAAATTTCCTAGCATGGCGGCCACCTTAGCGACGTGCTGGACGACAGTCGTATGTCGTCGGCTGCGTGTTCTAGCATGGTTAATTCACTCCTTGACGGATGTCCGAATGTATTTAAATAATGAAAAATGCAAACCACTGCAGGTAAAGGAACACATCCGAACCCTGCCAAAACAAGGCCAAGTTCGGATGCGTCGCCTACAAATTAGATGCCGTTCAATAGGCATCCGTTGCAGCAATACAGCTTATACGCCGGGGTCCTTGAATTGGGTGATCTTGTCGAACTCTACGTTCCACATCTGCCCATTGGCTTCCTCGGACTTGCGAATATAAACGTCCTGGATAATGTCGCGTGTGTCGGCATCAATGGTAATCGGCCCACGCACACTAGTCCAGGAAAGACCCTTCATGGCCGCAAGCAGCTTTTCGCCGTTGCTGTCGCCGCCAGTCTTCTTGAGTGCTTCGTAAATCAGGTGCATGCCATCATAACCGCCCACCGAATGGAAATTGGGACGGCGCCCGCCATTGTCGCGGGCAAAGCTTTCGACATACTCTTTGTTCTCGGGCGAGGGATGTGCAGCCGAATAATGATGGCTGCTGACCACGCCCTTGGATACCTGGCCGATACTGACCATGAGGTCATCGTCCAGCACGTCGCCAGTGCAAATCAGGCGGATGCCGTCAGCATCGAGGCCGCGCTCGTGAAATTGCTTGATGAGCGCCGCGCCTTCGCCCGAAGGTACAAAAACGAACAAGGCTTCAGGCTTGGAATCTTTGACACGCTTCAGGAACGGAGCATAGTCGGGGTTGAGCAAAGGAGTACGGATACTTTCGACGATGTTTCCACCGGCCGCCATAAAGCGCTTGACGAATACTTTCTCGGCGTCGATGCCGGGGCCGTAATCGGCAACGAATGTTATCACCGACTTGATATTGTTCTTGGCGGCCCAATCGGCCATGGGTGCCGTTACCTGGGGCAATGTAAAGCCAGTACGCACAATGAAAGGCGAACGCTTGACGATGACCGAGGTGGCTGCCGCCATGACGATCATGGGGGTCTTGGATTGCGTTGCAACCGGCGACGCGGCAAACGCCAGCGGTGTCAGGCCAAAGCCCGCCAAAACCTGCACGCCTTCGCGCGTGACCAACTCTTGGGCGAGCCGCTTGGTCATGTCAGGGGCTACACCGCCATCGTCCTTCAGGATGATTTCGACTTTGCGTCCAGCGACGCTATCGCCGTGTTTCTTTTGGTACAACTTAACAGCGGCTTCGATTTGCCGGCCTGTGGAAGCGAAGGGCCCCGACATGGGCACAATCAAGCCTACCTTTACCGGGTCGGCGGCAAAGCTGGTCATGGGCACAAGACTGGCTGTAGCTGCGGCGGCGCCACCTAAAACCAAATGGCGACGTTGCGCGTTTACATGTGTCATCTGTTTCTCTCTAGCTTATAAAAAAAATGTAGCGGCCCTCCCTCCGGGAGGACCTGGTTGATAGCAATATACGGATTTAAGGGTCGGGGAAAGACCGACAGCGCTTAGATATCAAGCACCAGCATGGGTGTCTTGGAACGCGAACAACATGGTGTGAATTGATCGTTGGCCGCATGTTCTGAGTCGGTAAGATACAGATCCCGGTGGTCGGGTGTGCCTTCGAGCACGCGCGTCAGGCAAGTACCGCAAACGCCCTCTTCGCATGAAACCGGCACGAAGACGCCGTTGTCGTCCAGTACTTTGGTAATTGGCGTATCGGCCGGCACCGCAAATACTTGGCCTGTACTGGCGATTTTTACTTCGAAAGCGAAGTCGCCGCTGGTGTCTTGCTCGACGGCGCCGAAATATTCGCGATGAACCTGTGCGTCGGGCCAGCCCAGTTTTTTAGCCGTGCCCAGCACATAGTCGATAAAGCCCGTGGGCCCGCAAACATAGATATGCGTATCGGCATCGGGTGTGGGGATGATGCTGTCGAGGTTCAGCTTCTGGTCGTCGGCGCCATTGTCAAAATGGAAGTGCACTTTGTCGGCAAATGGCGACTTGGTAATGGCGGCGTGAAAAGCCGTGCGCTCGAGCGAACGGGTGCAATAGTGCATTTCGAAGCCGCTGCCGACCTTGCTTAGCCGACGAGCCATGCACAGGATGGGCGTAACGCCAATACCGCCAGCCAGCAGCACGGTGCGCTTGGCCGGAACCAAGCCAAAATGATTGCGCGGTTCGCTGATGTTAAGAACGTCGCCGACGTTGATGTTGTCATGCACGGCCACCGAACCGCCGCGCGAAGCTGGGTCGCGCAAAACGCCTATCATGTAGCGGTCTTGCTCGGAGGGGTCGTTCAGGAGCGAGTATTGGCGGATCAAGCCGTCGGGCCGAACCTGGACATCAATATGGGAACCGGCGCTGAATGCGGGTAATGCTTGGCCATCGGCGCTGGCCAGCTCAAGGCTGACGATCTCTTCGGCTTCCTGGACCTTGTTAACTACTTTAACGGAAAGTTGTCTCATCGAGTTTACAGTATATAAGCGAATGTACCCGCATTGCTGCGGGTATGGAAATACTGGCACGCAAAGCTAATGTGCTGACGGACCTTAGGCGGGCTCAGTGGCGGGATTGTTCTGTTCTTCCTTGATCATGCGATCTAGAACACGACGTGATTGTACGCCACCTGCGTCGATATTCAACATCAACAAACGCCTGTCGGGGTAATCCAGAACATTGCGCTGCTGCGCTTCAAGGACCTCCAGGTCCTGGCTGAAGATATGGCCCTGGCCCTCGCGGATGGACTTTGTAAGCTCTTTGTCCTCGGGTTTGAAGTTGCGCGCCATGCCCCAGAAATACCAATGCGATGTCTCTGTTTCAGGGGTCATGAAATCGACCACAATGGCCGCTGCCTTATGCTCTTTAGGAGCGTCGATGCCGCCATGGCCTGCATGCGCAACGCCGACGTCGATCAGGACATGGCTGGGAGGCGAAAAACGCGAAACCTGCCAGCGGTCGACATGCACGGTATCGTCCAGGCCATTGGCCCGCAGCGCGGCAGCCCAGAATGGCGGCGCGATGATGTTGTCCATATAGCGGCTGGTGTATACGTGGTCGCCGTCCACCTTCGTGTTGACGGGGGATTCGTCGATCTCGTCCTGGCCGATGCTGCCATGATGGACATACGTTTCGTGCGTCAGGTCCATGAGATTGTCGATCATGAGACGGTAGTCGCAATTGATGTGATAGAGGCCGCCGCCGTAGGCCCATTCGGGGCTCACTGCCCATTCCAGGTGCGGAATGAGGCTATCGTCTGCCAATGCGGCGTCGCCGGGCCAGATCCAGATGAAGCCGTAGCGCTCGACCACCGGGTAGGTTTTGTTGCATGGGAAGCCGCCCACGCGCTGCATGGGCATGGACGCCGGCTTGCCGTCGCAGCCCATGGCCAAGCCATGGTAGCCGCAAACCAGGTTGCCATGCTCGACATAGCCTAGCGACAAGGCCGCGCCGCGGTGCGGACAAAAATCTTCAACAGCGGCAACCTTACCTTCCGGACCGCCGCGGAAAATTGCAACTTTTTCGCCGCAAATTTTCCGGCCCAATGGCTTGCCATCGATCTCGTCGGGGGTACAGGCGACGTACCAGGTATTTTTAGGAAACATAGTTGCCTCGCAAAAGTAGTGGGACTGGAAGCACAGCGTCTATTCGTACTGTAATCATATTCCAGGCCAAATTGTCGTGGGACGCATCGCATTGATATGCGGCCAGTTTCAACCGACCACATTCAGTGCACTGAATCTTATCTTATTTTCACTCTTGCGCTAGCCCACTGATATAAGTGTTTACCCTAATACAGAATCGACGCCAGTACTGCTTTTTTTCCCCGCCAACGGTGCCCGGCTTTGAAAATTATTGATATGCACCAGCTTCTGCAGCAATACCATGAAGGTTTCTTCTTCTTCGGCGCTGAACCCTTCGAACAAGCGGTCATGCAGACGGGCGATGCCGTCGGAAGCATGGGCCAGCAGGGCCCTGCCCGCATCGGTGAGGTAAAGTTCGCGCTGGCGGCGGTTGGCGGGGTCGGTGTGGCGCACCAACAGCTTTTTCTCTTCGAGCCGGATAGCCACGCTGGCCGCCGTCGAAGTGTCCATGGCCACCAATCCTGCCAACGAAACCTGGTCAATGCCGGGATGCTCCACAAGTATGCGCAAAATGGCGTATTGAATGGGAGTTACGAACTGCCCCAGTTCGTCGTGGAATATGGACGCGGAAATTTGCTGCGCACGGCGCAGTAAATGCCCCGGCTGTGTATAGAGATCGGCCAGTACTTTATCCGATGCTTCGTTCGTCATGCTTTGCCTCGTATTCTTTATATGTAGCGACTGCTCAAAGCCGATTTTATCAATGATTACGAAGGCGCGGCGTTTGGGAGGCGACTTGCGTCGCTGGGGCCGGCCTATCTGGCGGCAACTCTGTACCAGCGGACACCGCCGACCGGGGAAACACTGCGGAACTCATCACCCAAGCCGGGTACGGCGGAACACCTGAGGCGGCTCGCCGATATTTTCAACGAAAAACCGGCTAAAGTTGGAAGGGTCCCGAAACCCAAGATGGTAGGCAACCTCGCCGACCGTAAGGCTGGAATACAGCAAAAGCCGCTGCGCCTCCAGCCCTATCCGGCGATGCGCGATTTTCAAAGGCGACTCGCCGGCGACATCGCGGCACACGCGGTGCAAGGTTCTTTCGGTAACGGACATCATCGCCGCATAGCTTGCTATGGGTAGTTGCTCGCGAAAATGCTGCTCGATCAAGTCGCGAAAATCGGCATACAGCTGCCGCCTGCGCTGGGTTTCGGAGCCAGGCAAAGGCTCTTCCCGCACATACTGGGACAGCAGGCCCAGTATGCCCAGCACATTGGCCGAAAGATTTGCGCCCCGGCCTCGCCGCGTCGACGTCAGGTTATCGGAAATGGCCGCCAGTGCGGCCACGACATGGGCCAATTGCGCGGGCTCGCCCCGCAGGCCATGTACCAAGGGACTCATCAGCATCTGAGGCAATTGCGGTTCGCCCGAGAAGCGGGCCAGTTCATCGATATAGCTGTCGGATATGGTAAGGATCTGGCCGGCCAACTGCGGCTCGTAGCGAAAACTGTGCACGATCAACGGCGGCACCAGGACAAGCACCGGTGCCTCAAGGACATCCTCCGACAAGTCGTAGCTGAAATGCCCGCGCCCAGCCTCCAGCAAGACCATCTGGAACAGATCGCGATGCCGGTGCGGGAAAAGCTCCCAGTTGTATTTTCTGATCCGGGTTGAAATTTTTTCGACGTGCAGAAAGCGAAAATCGCTGCCCGGAAGGCGCTCGTCGTAGTGAATGAACGGCGGACCGCCGGCAGCCCCCTTCTTCGAGAAGGCGCTGGCGTTGTCTCCATTACCAGAAAGGGCGCTCACTAACGCAATGCGTGGCTGGGGCTTATAGCCGGGCCACGGAGGCAGTGCCGATCACGCGCTCCACCTGCGCGGCCGCCTCAAGGGCCTGCGCTTCCTGAAAACGGCGCCCCACGATCTGGATGCCGTTAGGCAATGCAACACTGGGAATGCCCAATAAGTTCACCCACGGAATATTGCGCATATGGTCGAATAAATTCAGGGTTTGCTCGCGATCGAGAAAGTGGTCGAAATCCAGGTCGGGGGTGGGCATGCCGGCAACAGGGCACAACACCAGCGGGTACTCCTCCATCCACAGCGCCGCTTCACGCATTATCTTGCGGCGCTCTTCGAACGCCTGAATGTATTTGCGCGATTCCGATCCAAGGTTATAAACGCCGAACAACGCCTCGATGTGCTGCCGGTTGCTTTCGCCAAGCTTGTCGCCAAACACCGGCATGCCCGCTTCCATGAGTTCGGTGCCTATCAATTCGGCCCAAACCTCTGGAGCGCGGCGGGCATTCGGAATGGCGGCATCCACGACTTCATAGCCGGCCTCGCGCAATATGCGCGCGGTCTCGTCAAGTTGTGCCAGAACCTCCGGCTGCACCTTGGCACCCGTCTGGTCGACCATGCGGGCAATACGCGGGCGCGCCGCACCCGCAACGGGACGCGTCACAGGTATAGGTATGCTTGCCGGATCGCCGGGATGCGCCCCGGCCACCGTTTCGTAGGCCAGCCAAAGGTCTTCGACACAACGTGCCAAAGGTCCGATGCACGACATCATATCCACGGTTGGAGGGCTGTCGAACGGCGGCAGCGTAGCGACTTTGGGAGTACGCCCCGCCGAGGGGCGCAGACCGTAGATACCGCAAAAAGTGGCCGGCACCCGTATGGAGCCGCCGTAATCCAGGCCCAGCCCGATAGGTGCCATGCCCGCGGCAACAGCCGCGGCATCGCCCCCGGAAGAGCCACCTGCCGTTTTCGTCAGGTCGCGCGGATTCTTGGTCGTACCATACAGATGGCTGACCGTGTTCCAGCGAATCTGCAGGTCGGGTTGATTGGTTTTGCCGATGATAATGGCTCCGGCCGCCTTGAGGCGCTGGATAACGACTTCGTCGGCGGGCGAGCGGACTTCGGCCAGCGCCGGCAGGCCTTCAGTATGTTTCATGCCAGCTACATCGTAGTGATCCTTGATGCTTAGCGGAATACCGTCTAGCGCAAGTCCGGATCGACTGCTGTGGTTCTCGTCGGCGGCGCTGGCCTCGGCCAAGGCCTGCTCGGCGCGCAGTTCGACCACCGCATTTATCTTGGAATTGGTTTTCTCGATACGATCCAGATGCGCCCGCACCAGCTCGACCCGGCTGACTTCTCGATTCTTGACCAACTGGCGCATTTGCTGCGCGGTCATACTCCACAAATCCCCTTCCATTATTTCAGTCTCCTTTATTTTAGATAAGCCGGCGGCAATGCCACCGGTTCAAACAGGTAGCCCTTCAAGGCCGGCGAACTCGTCGACAGCGTCGGGGTCGCGTAATTGCTCGGGCAGCATCTCTTTGATGATCTCGCCTTTTTGCAACAACAAGACGCGACTTGCCACGGCGCCGATAAAGCCAATGTCCTGCTCGACCACCAGCACGGACAAGGCCGTCTCGCGCGCCAGCCGCAGCAGATGGTCTTCGATTTCTTCTACGATGGAAGGCTGTATGCCTTCGGTGGGTTCGTCAAGCAACAGAATCCTGGGTTCGCCGCACAAAGCCCGCGCCAGCGCCAGGATTTGTTGCTCACCGCCGCTTAGCGCTCCGCCCCTGCGGTCCAGAAGGCGTTCCAGCACGGGAAAATCGTTGACGGCGCGCTCGATGGCGCGCTCGCGGTTAAGTCCCGCGGCCGCGGCGCCGATGGCCAGGTTCTCCCGCACGGTCAAAGAGCCGAATATATCGCGCCCTTGGGACACATAGCCTATACCCTGATGCGCCCTTAAGTGCGGAGCCGCTTTGATCATGTCTCGGCCGCCCAGCATCAACTGCCCTGCCGTTGCAGGAATAAGACCGACCAGCGCTTTCATCAGCGTAGTCTTGCCCATGCCGTTGTGCCCCAGGACCCCCACGATTTCACCTGCCTTCATCGCAAAGCCGACTTGGCGCAGGATGGGTATGGAACCGTATCCGGCGCACAGGCCCGATACTTGCATCAGGAACTCGTTGCTGCTCATCTTGCCTCCTTACCGTGCTGTCCAAGATACGCATCGCGTACTTCGGTATTGCGCACGACGGCTTCCATGGTGTCTTCGACCAGCACCCGCCCACGATGGAACACAGTGACTTTTTCGGCGATGCGCCGAATGAAATGCATATCGTGCTCGACGATAATGAAGGTGCGCTGTCCACGCAACTCGTTAAGCAGCGCAATAGTGCGCTCCACCTCGCCGGCTGTCATGCCGGCGGCGGGTTCGTCAAGCAGGACCAATTTGGGTTCGTTAACGAGTATCATTCCCAATTCAACCCATTGGCGATGCCCATGAGCCAGTTCTCCGGCCAATGTGTACGCCTGCTCTTTCATCCGTATAGTTTCCAGCATGGCGTCCGCGGCATTCGCAGCCGCTTGCTTGTCGAACACCCGTTGAGCAGCCAGAAACAAGTTTTCGCGCACGCTCAAGCCATTGAACAAATTGGGAACCTGGGTCTTTACGCCCACACCCTTGCGCGCAATGGCATACGAAGGCAAATTAGTGGCGTCTTCGCCGAACAGCGTAATACGGCCGGAGGTCGGCTTGATCTGCCCTGTCAGCATTTTGAAGAAGGTGCTTTTGCCTGCGCCGTTGGCGCCGATCAGGCAACGCAGCTCGCCCTCTTCCAGGTTGAAATTGACTCCGGCCACGGCAGCAACACCGCCAAACGTACGCCATAGATCGTGGGTTTGCAGTATCACTTTGCCTCCTTGCCGGCCAGGCGCAATGTTTTGCCCTTGCGCCGCACGAAGTTCTGGATCGACGGCACAATGCCGCTGGGCACAAGAAGGACGGCAACGATAAACAACAAGCCCAGCGCAATTTCCGGACTGACGGCGCTGGCGCTGCCAAGCCAGGTCGACAAAGCCTGGACAATAAAACAACCTACGATCGGGCCAAGCAATGTGCCCATCCCGCCAAACAGCACCCAAATAACGATTTGCGCCGAAAAAGATAGCGAAAAAGCGGTCGGGCCGACTGACGCTCCCCAGGCCGCATACAAGGCGCCGGCCAACCCCGCGATGGCGGCACCGATGCAGAACAACCCCAGCTTGTAGTAGCGTGCGTCGTAGCCCAACAATTCGGCCCGCAATTCGTTTTCGCGCACTGCCGCCACGACACGCCCAAACCGGCTTTGCACCAAAAGCCGCAGCCCCAAATAAATGGCAAGCAATATCAAGGCGACCGCATAATACATGCCGTCGAAGCCAAGCACCTGTGCCGGATCGAAAGGACTGTTCAAGGGAGGCACCCCCGGAATTCCGTTGTAGCCCCCCAAGTGCACTTTGCCGAACTGATAGGCCGGGCCCGAAGCGCTGTTGATCAGGCTAAGCAATATAAGCGGGATGGTCAGCGAAATTACGGCGAAGTACACATCGCTGATGCGTCCAAAGAATGTGAAGTAACCAAGCAGCGCCGCCACCACTACAGGAACTGCAATTGACACGGCCAATGCCCAGGTGCTGTCGCCCAGGTTGACCGCAACCAATGCGTAAGCATAAGCACCTATGCCGAAAAACGCCGATTGCCCCAAGGCAAGTATGCCGCCTATTCCCCACACGAGCCCAAGGCTCAAGGCCAGTATGGCCATAATGGCAAAAACCGTAAGGGTATACAGAGTATAGGTTTCTGAAAACAGGGGTATGCCAAAGACCAGCACCAGCGCCCCCACAGCGGCACACCAAAACCCCGGACTCAATGCCTCGCGCATCAGATACCCCGCTTGAAAAATTTTCCGGTAATGCCTGAAGGCAATACCCGCAACAACACAATGGCGGTCACCAGCAACATGACCTCGCCCAGCACTGAAGTACTGAGGACTGTCGTGACCTGGCTTACCGTACCCAGCAAGCCCGACGAAGTCAGCGCACCTGTCAAAGGCAAGGCGCCGCCCAGAATGACAGTAATGAACGCCTTGGCTATATAGGTTAGGCCGCTGATCGGCAAGACGCCGGTAAGCGGTGCAAAAATAGCGCCGGCCAAGCCTGAAAGCGCCGCGCCTATGCCGAACGTAACCGAATACACGCGCTTGACATTGACTCCCAGCGCCGAAGCCATATCCGCGCTTTGCATGGTGCCCCGCGCGATCAGCCCGAACGGCGTATGACGCAACAGCACATACATGCCGACCGCAACGGCTACCGCCGCCGCAATCACAAAGAATGTATAGCCGCCTTCCTGGTAAGCCCCGATCTGGACGCTGCCCAGGGGTGCGCTGACCCCCATCTGATAATAGCCAAACACCGACGACGCCAGGCCGATAAGCAACAAGCTAAGCCCCCAGGTCGCCAATATGGTTTCAACGATGCGTCCATACAAATGGCGGATAATAAGACGCTCTATCACGATACCGATCAGGGCGACGGCCAGCGGCGCAACCACAAACATCGCCACCCAGAAGTTCACGCCCAGGCGCACCGAGAAAATAAAGGCAAAACCTCCCAGCATCAGGAATTCGCCATGGGCGAAGTTGATGACCCCCATCATTCCGAAGATGATGGCCAGGCCGGCACTGATCAAAAAAAGGCTCGCGACGGCATACAGGATTTGCACGCCCACCAACATGGCCAGATCCATGGGTACTCCTTATCCGGGATAACTTTTCTTTGCCGCAAGGGCCGCGCCGCGCTGCAAATCCGCGCGATGGCCCCGGCTATCGCCGCGGTTTGCGTCTTGCCTGGCACGCCCGCGCATCCCGGTTCGAATGCACGGACCAAGCCAACGGCACGCCAGGTAACTTACAGCGACATCTTCAGAACATTGCAGGTTTGGTCGTTGGCATCCACCGGCGCCACCTGCTTCCAGGATTCCAGTACCTTGAATTTGCTGCTTTGGATTTCAGCAAGATACATGTCCATGACGCAGTAGTGCGTTTGCGGATGCGAAGACAGCTTGCCGCCGGGGCCTTCGACGGAAACGCCGGACTCGAACGCCTCGATGACCTTCTTGCGGTCTATCGAACCCGCCTTGCGAACTGTCTCGGCCCATAGCATCAACCCCCCGTAGTCGGCCATAGCCAGCGCCCCGACATAGCTGTAATCGCTGAAGCGCTTTTTGAAACGCTCAATGAACGCCTTGCTTTCGGGCGTATCGAGCTCGTCGAAATAATTCTTGACGGTGACGATGCCCTGGCTGACCTCGGGCGGCATGCGCATTTGCTCGCCGCCGTCGCCGATAGTGTGCGACGCCATGGGGATTTGCTTGTTCATGCCGGCCGAGGCCCACTGCCCGTAGAACGCGCCATGCGCTGGACCGACAAAAACGTTGAACACAAAGTCAGGCTTGGCCGCCTGGATCTTGCTGATGGTTGAGCCGAACTTGTCGACATCCAGAGGGAAAAGATCGACGCCAACCACCTCGCCGCCATGTTCCTTGGCAATACGCTCGGCCTGCTTGGCGGACAACTGGCCGAATATGTAGTCCGCGGCCAGTATGTATACCTTTTTTCCGTGCTTTTTCATCATGTACGGAATCAGGTTGTTCAGCAATTGCTGCGGCGTGGGTCCCGTCGTGAACATGTTACGGTCGCATGCGCCCTCTGGGCCTTCGTTGATCATATTCATGACGTACAAGGTCTTGGCCCGCGCCAGCACAGGCCGCACCACTTCGCGCGCGGCACTGGTAATTGCGCCATGCACCACGGCTACACGGTCCTTCAGCGCCAACTGCTGGGCGTACTGGCCATATAACTGGTTATTGGACTGCGTGTCGTACTTGACCAATTGAATCTGGCGTCCCAGCAAACCGCCCTTGGCGTTGATTTCCTCGGCGGCCAGTTCAAGGCACTGGGACTTGGGGTGGCCGAACATTTGCAACGGTCCCGAAGTATCCAGCAAAACGCCAACTTTGATAGTATCGGCCGCCAAACTGGCCGCGGGAAATCCCAGGCCGCCTGCCAACGTTCCCGCCGCACCGCCCAGGCCGTAGCCCAGGAATTCTCTTCTGTTGATTTGCATGTCTCACCTCTCCTGGCGATTGATCAATCGTGATCTCAAAATATCGGGACTAAGTCTCTGCGTACTTATTAAAAAAGCATCCTTCTACAACGAGCCGTATTAAAGCAATAGAGTCGACAAAAGAACATGCCGAAAACCGTCTGGCGATTGTCGATTTCGGACAGCGCGGGTTAACCCCTAACGCGTCGAGCACTAAGGGCAGGCAGCCGGGAAAGTCCTTTTCACTACAACGAATAGCAGCGTCCGCCCCAAGCTTTGCTATGATGTTATTTGCATCCTTTTTATCAAGCAGATACCGTCATGGCGCCTGCACACGAGACAATCATGACAGCTCCCCAAGACCTGACCTGGACCGACGCCTTTCTTGCAGGCTACGGCCCCATGGACGATACCCACCGCGAATTCGTCGATATAGTCGGCGCCATGCTGCGCGGCCCCGACGAGGCCTTGCTCGAACACTTGCAAAAGCTGATCGTTCACACAGAACATCACTTCTCGCAAGAAGAACACTGGATGAACACCACGGCCTTTCCCGCTACGGAATGCCATACCGACGAGCACGCCGCCGTCCTGAAATCCATGCGCGAAGTAGCAAGCTTTGTAACCGAGGGCGGCGAACCGGCTGAAGCCCGACGCCTGGCCACCGAGCTTGCCCGCTGGTTTCCCGGCCACACCGACTACCTGGACGCATCGCTGGCCCAGTGGGTAGCCAAGAAGCAGTTAGGCGCTGTTCCGATTGTGGTACGGCGCGGCGTGGCTTATCACGAAGCTGAATAAGACTGTCCAACGCACCTCGCCGACAAGTCAGCACTGTCTACCAATGCACCATCGGCAGCCCCGCCGCCTGGGCGCGAAAATACGGAATCCTAGTACCGCGCAGGCTGCCGATATAAACATTGCGAAGATCCGGCCCGCCAAAGGTCACGCTGGCGAACCAGGGCGCGATGCTGCCGCCGCAAGCCAGCATCAATTCAGGTGTTGCCTTGCCTTGTTCGAACGCGGCCATCAAGGCGCGACCGGCAGAACTATTTTGATCATCGTCCAGAATAATGCGCAGATCGCCCTGAGGAGTAATGGCGAATATTCGATCTGTCATTACGTGAGTTCCCCACAGGTTGCCGTAAGCATCGAAAGCAATGCCGTCGATGAATGCGCCGTGGTCGGTGGGGCCGAAAATCTCGCGCTCGGTCAGGCTGCCGTCGTCCAGCACGCGTAAGCGAGACACCCGTCGTGCGCAGGTTTCAACTGCGTAAAGCCATTGTTCATCGGCATCCAGGCGAATTTCATTAGTGAACTGAAAGCCGTCGGCCACGATGCGCAAGCGGCCCTGGTCGTAAAGGGCGATATAGCCGTCGGCCATGGAGGGACTCATGGCCTGCATCCAATTCTTGGTCCGGGTTGAAATAGTCAGCCACAACCTGTCGCGACTATCGCGCAAGACGAAATTGACCTTGCCGATGGCCGCGCCGTCTATGGTGTCGGCCAGCACGCGCGTGGTCCCATCGCGCGTCATGATTTCAAGGCGGTCGGTACCGAAGTTTGAAATGACGATGTCGCCGTTGGCGGCGAAGGCCAAGCCATTGGGCAAGGTTCCTTCGACGAAGCGCACTTCATCGTTGGAGGCCTGTGCAAACGTAGCCTCGGCCTGTTGCGACACAAGACGCTGGCTGCCGTCGGGACGAATGTGCATGACGCCGCCACGGGCATCGGCGGACCAGAGCGAACCATCCCGTTCCGCCAATATGCATTCGGGGCGCTGCAGGTCCTGGCCGATATACTTTATAGCGCCCGGGTCGACCTGAAAGCCGTCAATGGGATTGATACCCTTTGGCATACTGCTCCCTTTTCTGTCTACTTAGCTTGCCTTGCACGAGTAAGGTGAGTAGCTCCGTTAAAAGCCAACGTTTTCCGCGCCCTTCAGGCCCAGCATGGAGCGGGCCTCGTCGGGCGTGGCAATTTCAAGCCCGAGGCTTTCAACTATGCCGCGCACTTTGGTTACCTGCTCGGCGTTGGAAGCCGCCAGCGTGCCTCGGCCGATATACAAGCTGTCTTCCAGGCCAACGCGGACACTGCCGCCCAGCAACGCAGCTTGCGTTGCGAAATTCATCTGATGCCGCCCCGCCGCCAATACCGACCAACGGTAGTCGCTGCCGAACAGTTTGTCGGCGGTGCGCTTCATGAATAATAGATTGTCGAGCTCGGCGCCGATGCCGCCAAGAATGCCGAAAATCATCTGTACAAAAAACGGCGGTTTGAGCAAGCCGCGATCGACAAAGTGAGCCACGTTATAAAGATGGCCAACGTCGTAGCATTCGTGCTCGAAACGCGTGCCGTGTTCTTCGCCCAGCATTTTCAATATGCGTTCGATATCGCGAAAGGTATTGCGAAAAATGAAGTCGTCTGTATTGCGCAAATATGCTTCTTCCCAGTCGAACTTCCAGTCCTTGTAGCGGTCGGCCATGGGATAGATGCCAAAGTTCATCGAACCCATGTTCAGCGAACACATCTCGGGCTTGGCTATCAAGGGCGCGGCCAGCCGCTGTTCCACCGTCATGTTCAGGCCACCGCCGGTGGTGACATTGATGATTGCGTCGGTAGCTTCTTTAATACGCGGCAGGAACTGCATGAACACGGCAGGGTCGGGGGTGGGCCGCCCATCCTGCGGGTCGCGCGCATGCAAATGAAGAATGGCCGCGCCCGCCTGCGCCGCCGCAATGGCCTGGCTGGCGATATCCTCGGGCTTGTATGGAAGCGCATCGGACATGGTGGGCGTGTGAATGCCTCCGGTTACCGCGCAGGTAATGATGACTTTAGGTGCCGCGGGCTTTTTGGATTTTGATGCGGACAATTCGGACATGGCTGCTCCTATGAATGATTCAATCTTCGAATATGGCCACCGCGCGGGTGAACCCCGCCGAAGCGCCGCGAATCTTGTATGGAAAGCAAGAAATCATGAAGCCGTTCGGCGGCAAGCTGTGCAAATTGCCCAGCTTTTCCAGGTGGCAATAGGCGCGCTTCATGCTGGCCCGATGCCCTTCCCATATGATCGACGCATCGTGATTCTCGGCGAACTTCTTGGCCGTATGCACGAACGGCGCATCCCAGCTCCAGGCGTCGGTGCCAGTAACCCGCACACCGCGCTCGGTCAGATACAGCGTGGCCTCGTCGCCCATGCCGCAGCCGGCGGAGACGTAATCGGGCTGCCCGTAGCGGGCGCCCGCCGCGGTATTGACCACCACAATGTCGTAGGGCTTCAGCGTATGGCCAATGCGCGCAAGCTCGGCTTCCACTTCAGCGGCGGTTACTACATGACCATCGGGAAGATGTCGAAAATCCAGTTTCACGCCTGGGTTGAAACACCACTCCAGCGGCACTTCGTCGATTGTTATGGCCCGCTGGCCTCCGTCCATGGTGGAATGAAAATGATATGGCGCGTCCAGGTGCGTGCCGTTATGCGTGGACACATTCAAGCGCTCTATCGCCCAGCCTTCGCCACCGGGCAGATCCTCGACCTTGGCGCCGGGAAAAAACGATACGACATCAGCCGCAGTAGCTTGATGGTTGAAGTACTTGACTTCGGGCATGTGGCCGGGCGGATCCGAAGCGATGTCTGAATCCAGGGAAACCGAAATATCGACAATGCGACGCGTCATGATGAAATCTCCGAAATCAGCGTCCCAGGACGCCGACGGCAAGGGAAGGAAATACTAATATCAAGATAAGCACGGACGCCATAATGGCCGCAAAAGGCAAGGCCCCCAGGAAAATCTCGCCAAGCTTGAGCGTACGGTCGGGCGACGTGCTTTTTATTACATACACCGACAACCCGAAAGGCGGCGTCAACAAACCTATTTCCACGGCTATGACCGTGACAATACCGAACCAGATTGCATCGATGCCCAGCATCTTCATGATTGGAAAGAACAAGGGCACGACTATCAACAGTATCGAGGAGCTGTCCAAGATGGTTCCCATGGCGACAATCAGAACCACGTAGGCAATGATCACGCCCCAGTAGCCGATATCGCTGGCGGCAATGCCCATGCTGATGTATTCGGGCAGTCCGCTAAGCGACAACATGCGCGAATACATGCTGGCCGCAATGATCAAGAAGCAAATCGCCGCGGTAACCTGCCCTGTGTCGGCCAGCACTTTCCATATTTTTCCGGGCGGCAGGGCCCGGCGCGCAAAGCCGATAATCACGGCGCCCAGCGCTCCCACCCCGCCCGCCTCGGTGGGAGTAAAGAAGCCGCCGTAGATGCCGCCCAGCACCAGCGCTATCAGAATAACGATGGGCGCCGACTTGCCCAACATGGCGCCCAATGACATCGGCGCCACGTTCTCGGTAATGCCGTCGCCCGCGAAAGCCGGCCAGCGGCGCGCCATGACATATACGCCCAGGCCAAAGGCAATGGCCAGGATAATGCCGGGCACGACGCCGGCCAAAAACAGATCGCCAACCGACTGTTCGGTAAGAATGCCGTAAAGGATCAGCAATAGGCTGGGCGGTATCAGCATGCCCAGCACCGAACTGCCCGCCACAATGCCGTAAGCGAAGCGCTTGCTATAGCCGTGCCGAAGCATTTCGGGCACGGCGACGCGAGTGAAAACCGCGGCCGACGCTATGGAAATTCCTGTAATGGCCGCAAAGATGGCGTTCGCCCCCACTGTTGCAATACCAAGCCCGCCTTTGATTCGGCCCAGCGCGCGGTTCGCGACATCGAACGCATCGCGCCCGATGTCCGCTTGCGACACAACAAAGCCCATTAAAACGAACAATGGAACCACGCCGAAGATATAAGAATCGATGGATTCGGATGCCGCCAGTGCCAGCATTTTGCCCGCTATCAAGGTACTGCCCTTGATGGCAAACACACCCAGGAAAGAACATACGGCCAAAGCAATGGCCACATGCATGCCCGCATAGATAAACACCACCATGCCAAGCAGGGCCAGCGAGCCGATCATAAGGTCGCTCATGCCCGGCCCCCTTGCGACTTATGCACCGGCGCCAGCACAGGCTTGCGCATACCGGCCGCAACGTGCGCCGCGCGAATGGTACGCAATAGAAACTGCAATCCCAACGCCACGACACCTATCAGCATGATCAAGCGCACTGGCCAGATAGGCGCGCTGAAGTCGCCAATATTGCCGACGTATGTATTGCGCGACCAGGCCCGCAGGAAGATGGGCAGCAAGCCATGGAACAGAACCACGCAAAGCGCGGCTCCGGCACCACAGTAAAGCGTTTCGAGGGCTGCCTGCAGGCGCTGCGGCAAACGTTCTATCAGGACCTCGGCCCGCGTCAGGCCGCCCGAACGCAGCGTATGGGCGATTTGCAGGAAAACGATGGCGACAATCGACATGCTGACCAGCTCGGGCACGCCCGAGACGGGCTTGCCCAAGAGCGAGCGGCTAAGAACGTCGGCATTGATGATCAGCATCACCGCAACGATGATCAAGGTGCCGCTGGCATTCAAGATGGAAGTAAATCCGTCCAGCATACGTTGAATCCGACCGTTCGATGGGGGCAGGAAGTCCCCTTCGTCTTGATTGCCGACAGGAACATCGGCATGAATTTCAGCCATGGCTTGCTCCTATCCCGATCGTTATTCTTTGTCCCAACTGCGCAGCGGCTTGGCCCCGGCCGCACGGACCTCCTGCATATAAGAATCCAGAACTTGACGCGCGGGAAGCTTCTGGCCCTCAAGCTGAGCCACCCAGCCTTTGGCGGGGTTCTCCATGACCTTGGCGTACTCGGCTTGCAAAGCTTCCGACTGTGTATTGAGTTTTCCACCGTTGGCGACCAAAGTTTCCAGCGCTGCGGTGGTCGCCTTGCGCAGGTCGTCCAGGTACGCCACGCCGAATGCCTTGGCGCCCTCTACCAAGGCGGCCTTGAGCCTCTCGGGTTGTGCTTCGTACCAGTCCTTGTTGACTGCAATGCCGCCCGCATACTGGGCCCCATAGCCGACACGCGTTATGTACGGCGCTACTTCCTGGATCTTGGCAGGTACCGCTGCCGTGGCAAACGTCAACACACCGTCATAAAGCCCGGTTTGCAAGGAGTTGTAGTATTCGGTCAGGTTGCCGGCCACGCCGACGGCGCCCGTACCCTTGACCCAGTTGATGGACGGGCCGGGCGTGCCGATCTTGCGGCCTTTAAGATCGTCCAGGCTTTTCAGGGGGAACTTGGTGAACAGCAAATAGTCGTCCAGCGCGAACCCACCGCCAATATAGACAAGGTCATTATCGTCCCAGGACTTCATCATGGCGGGCGTCTTGCGCTGCACATCTTCCACCGCCGCCGTTACTACGCCGGGATCGGTCGACACAAAGGGCGTGTAATACGTAATGTTTTGCAGCGGCATCTTGGACAATTCGAAGATCGTCGGCACCAGCGCCACATCGGCAACCCCCTCTTGCGCCGCCTCCAGCTCTTCGCCTACCTTGGCGAGCGAACCGCCGTATTGCTGCTTCCATTCAACGGTAATATCCGAGCCCTTCAAGGACTTATCTACCGCCGGAACAAAGGTCTCCTGCAAATGCTTGACCCAGCGGAACACGGGCGGATGTCCGTTGACCAAAGTAACGGTAATTGTCTTGGCCTGCGCAGCCAGAGAGGCCGCTGTCAATACAGCCGCCAGCGCGGTAGCTTGCAAAATACGCATGTGATGTCTCCTCGTGGGAATTGCTCTCGGATCTGTCCGATGTAGATGGAAAAACGGCGATTAAGATGTTTCCTTGCGGCTTTTCTTGCGGGCCCGTGCCCCTGCCGCGGTTTGCCCGTTGTTGCCGCCGGCGGCCAGGGCTTCTATTCCCGCCGACACAAAAGGAATGATGCGCGCCATCATGGCGTCGACGTCACCATCGTTGCACTCGCCGCCCGACAACTGGCCGGCGCGCCCCGTTGCGGCCATCATGGTCATGCCCACGCCGATGGCGAACATATAGGCCCAGACCGCTTCGGAAGGCTCCAGGCCGGGAACGATTTGCTGAAACGCCTTGATGAATTTCTGCGCGGTGTTGTCGTAATAAGCGCCTACAAGGGCACGCGAACGTTCGTCGTCGGCATTGGCGGTTACTGCCAATACGCGCGAAAACATATTGCCCGCCTGGCCCTCGTGGCCGAATTCCACCGTAGGACGAAACAAGGCGTCGATCAGGTCCCCCAACGACGGACACCCCTGCCCTTCAGGCCCGAAAAGCCTTTCCAGCCTGACGATCCGTTCGGCATTGATGGCGCCCGAACGCCGCGAGAACATGGCCTCGAATAGTTTTTCCTTGGTGCCGAAGTGATAGTGCAGCAACGCCTGGGCCACACCCGCCTCGGTGGCGATCTGGCGCATGCTGGCGCCCTCGAAGCCATGCAGCGCAAAAATGCGCTCTGCGGCATCTAATATGGAATGACTGGAGTTCTGCTCGGACAACTCTGTCTCCTGCATTTGGATTGATTTTTATGGGCCAAGTATGGAACTGACTGATCGATCAGTCAAGAGTGAAAGCGAGCATTCAACCCCTCTCAGGGAAAACACTGACCGAAAAAAAACGTGACACGGAATGGAACCGGGAGGAATGCTGAAGCCGCGATCCAAAGTAAAAAGCGGCCGAATGGCATTGCCTCTCGGTCCGCTTTTTACTGTTGCTTCAAAATCATGAAGCCTTGTTCGAGAGCTTCAAAGGCGTGGATGCAGGCCTAGGCTCGGGTCTCTACTTGCGGCGCTTGCGCTGAAGCCAACGCTTTTTCCGCCTGTTCCTTCTCGATTCGCATTGCCAGCAGACGCCTCGCGCGCATGGCCGCAGCGTCGGTCGTCAGAAGCACCGGGTTCAGCGACATAAGATCGGCGCCTTCCATCCGGGTTTGACAGTCGACGATCATGGGTTCGTCTTCAAGACGAAATGCCGTGTCGATACCTTGCCAGATTTTTTTGCTTAGCTCGGCATCGTCCCGCATACTGTCGCGCGCGACGGCCCAGAAATAGTGCGTCGAGTTTTCTGTTTCCGGAGTCAGGATATGCGCGCTGGGCGCGGAGGGTCCTTCGGAGGTTGGACGGCCGCATTCGGTAAAACCAACGTCCAGCATCAGGTGGCACGGAGGATCCCACCGCATATGGGCACGCCTGTCTCCTATCGTGGTCGAGCTTCTCCACATTAGTTGAAACAGCTTGGTCAGGGGTTCGTTCGGCATGGTGTTGTAGGCCCAGACGGTATCGCCCTCTACCTTCATCTCGAAAATATTGCGTTCGTTGGAGTCGGTGTTGCCGATAAACTTATGGACATATTGCGCATGGCTAAGGTCCAGCAAGTTGTCGGTGATCAACTGATAGTTGGCCCCGACATGAAGATAGCCCTGCACAATCGCATAATTGTCGTGGTCGGCAATTATGCTGAAGTCGGGAAGCGTGGCGGGGTCGGCCGCCGCGGGATCACCCATCCAGATCCAGACCAGGCCGTATTTTTCAAGCAAGGGAAAAGCGCCGACCCTGGCGGCCTTGGGAATGGAGCCGTGCGGGTTGTGCACACAGGCGCCCGTCGGCCCAAACCGCAAGCCATGATAGGGGCATTGAATGGCACCGTCTATTATTTTGCCTTTGGACAGCGGCGCATACCGATGCGGACAGCGGTCGGACAGCGCGATCGGTTTGCCGGCCTCATCGCGATAAAAAACAATAGGCTGGCCAAGCAAGGTCCGGCCAAGCAGCTCGCCGGTAATCTCATTCTGCCATGCGGCTGCATACCACGCGTTACGTAGATAAGTCGTTTTTTGCATGCTTGTCTCCGTGAGCTTTATTGATCTTTACACACCCAACAACGAATGGGCCGTGCTTCGCAGGCCGGTAACGGTAGAAAGAATATCGCTGCCGGCCCGCCAGGCATCGCCTCTCCAGGCAACATGCTGATCGGGCCGGATCAATGTAAGGGCCTGCGGATACAGCATGCGTATCGCGCCCGCCCGAGGACGAATTACGGTCAGCGGTATATTCAACCGAGCGGCATCAGCCTCCACCGCGGCAACAGCCGCTACACCCGCTGGCGCCGAGACCAGCAAAGTCAAGCCCGAACCAAAATGATCGTACAGCGAGCTGCCATCATGCATCCAGAGGTGCGGTGCGCGATAGCCGGGCTCGGAACAGGGAACATAATTGAGAAAGTCGCGCGCCTCGTCGTCGGGACGCTCGTAATCGCTGCGATCAACGACCGGAGAGTCGGAATAGCAATCCCCCAGGATGGTTCCCAAAGTGTAGAACTCCGACAACTTACCGGCCTTGATTCTTTGGCTTGCATGACGGCGTATGGCTTCTCCTTCGGGTGTGTCCTCTTCAATGCCATCTTCCAACAACGCGTTGCTCATGAGACTGTGGTTGGTGGTTGCCTCGCCCATGACGTGCACATGCACCGGCCGGCGCTCGCGCTCGTAGCTGTCCAGCAGCGCGGCGCCGCCCCAGCCCTGCAGAACCGCCGCCAGCTTCCAGCCCAGATCGACGGCGTCGCCCACGCCCATATTCATGCCGAAGCCGCCAAAAGGCGGATGCATGTGCGCGGCGTCGCCGGCCAGGAATACCCGGCGGTCGCGATAATGCGTTGCCAGCAGCCGGCTTGCCGTCCACTGGTCGGCGCTGATAATTTCGTACGGCAGATCGATGCCGGTAGCCCTGCGGATAAGGTCGGGTGCCTCTTCCTTGGTGATATGGACATCCGGCGCCAGCCCCGTCGGCATGAAGAACCAGCGATCACCTGTGTCCATGGGGCCTATCAGGCTGGGCACCTCAGCATTCACCTGCCAGTACATGATGGCCGGGCCATGGTGATGCGCTTTTTCCAGCCCAGGCGCCCGGAAAACAAAGTTATAGTTTCTGGACAAGCCATACGTGCCTTCGAGCCTTGCGCCGATGGCTTCGCGCACCAAGCTTCGAGGGCCGTCGCATCCGATCATGTACTGTGCTTGCACCTGGATCGAGACGCCATTTTTCGTATCATTGAGGTGAGCGGTGACGAAGTCGTCGCCCTGTTCAAAACTTAGCAGCTCGCATTCCAGTTGCAACTGTACGGAAGGCAAGGTAGCCAAGCGGTCGCGCATGACCTGCTCGACGGTGTATTGGGGAATCCATTGCGCGTGCTCGGAAAAGAATGGGTTGCGACCGGTGCCGCAGTACAGGGCGTTATCGAACTTGGCCAACTGGTAGCCAGACAGGCGTGTGGTGAACACGACATTCGACGGATAATAAATCCCCAGGGGAGAGGCCTCACGCAAAGTATCGGCTATACCCCAGCGCCGGAAATGCTCGCGCGTACGGACATTAGTGGTCTTCGCCCGCGGCGCGGTGCCGACGCGGTCATTCTTGTCGATGATCAAACAATCAATGCCGCGCAACCCCAGCTCGATAGCCAGGCCTTGCCCGACCGGGCCCGCTCCCACTATAAGAACTTGTGTGTCAAGCCGCAAAGGCAAAGGGGCATCCACGTATTTGGCTCCGTATCTTGTTAAATTTTTTGATTCGTAAAAATATACCGCCGCCTCCAAGACCGCGTAAGATGGCAAATTGAGCTAAGCGATGCCAATAAGTAATCAGCTAAGATAAAACGCATCGACAACGCCGGGCATAAGACCGACCGCGCAACTCAGGCAGATACGATACGGGCATCATTATGAAACTTATACAGCTTCGCAATTTACTGGCCATCGCCGAGCAAGGCAGCATACGCGCGGCCGCCCGCCACCTGGGTGTTGCACAATCCGCACTGACGCGAAGCATGCAGGAGCTGGAGCAAGAACTGGATGTCTCTTTATTCGACCGCGAGGCAAAAGGCATCAGTCTGACGCCGACAGGGCAGCGCTTTCTTACGAGGGCCCAAACCATTCAAAGCGAAGTGCGGCGCGCGCAGGAAGAAATCGAGCAATTACGCGGCAGCGCCACAGGCTCGATCTATATCGGCCTTTCAACCGTCGCGCAGATAGCCTTGTTCCCCTATGCAATCAAAGCATTTCGCGCCCGCTATCCAGACGTAGCCCTGAACATACGCGAAGGCCTCTTCCCCACTATAGAGCCTTTGCTGAAAAGCGGGACCCTGGACTGCTACGTCGGCCCCTTCCTGACGCCAGCGCCAGCGTCCGACCTGCTTGTTGAAAAGCTGATCGACAACTCGCGCGTCATTATTTGCCGCAAAGGACATCCGCTGGCAAATGCTCGTTCGCTTAGCGAGCTTGGTGATGCCGAATGGATAACGACATCCGTCACATATAAACCCGAGGAAGAACTGGGCCCCTTGTTCGCTCAATACGGACTGCCTAAGCCCCGCCTTGTCTTGCGCGCCCACTCGGCGCTGATGTTCGTTACGTCACTGGCAACGTCGGACCTGTTGGCCGCGTTGCCCGTACAATTCACAGAGCTGTCCATGACCGGCACCGCGCTGCAAGTCATCAAGATCAAAGAACCGCTGCCCGAGCCCCCTATCTGCCTGGTACGGCGAACGGGGCTTTTACCAACCCCCGCTGTCGAGTATTTCTGCGACATGATACGGCGCGCGGGCGTGCATCAAGAGCGCGAACGTAGCAATCTTGCGCGTTGAACGCGGCGTGCGAAGCTGTCCCATAAAAAAATTGACAAGCACAAATAGTACTGTCACCATACTAATCATGATTTGCGCCGCAGCGCCTGGCTATATATTGGCCAAATGGCCACAGCCGCAAAAAAGCTGATTCGTGACCTTGATATCATCAATTCAAATAACAACAGGCCGCGCCTTGCCGCCCATAAATTGCTTACGTCAATAAATGTAAATGGAGACAACCATGAACGCTGCAACCGAGCACAACAACGCCCCCAACCTGAAGTTCAGCCATATGGGACTTAGCGTAAAAGAACTGGAACCCATGGAAGCCTTTTACACCAACGTTCTGGGCTTTACCGTTACCGACCGCGGCACCGCGGGTGGAATGCAGTTGGTATTTCTTTCACGCGACCCGCTTGATCATCATCAAATCGTACTTGCCAGCGGCCGCCCGCCACGGTTGCCGCCCAATACGGCCAATCCGCAGTTCGGCCCCAGCATCAATCAAATTTCCTTCAAGGTCGGTTCGCTGGACGACTTGCGGGACATCCTGAAGCGCCTGAATGAGGCCGGGGGGGAAAGCATTTTCCCCGCCAACCACGGCGTTGCCTGGAGCATCTATGCGCACGACCCGGAAGGCAATAATCTTGAATTCTTCGTTGATACCGAGTGGTACATCACCCAGCCCTTTCTTATCCCGCTGGACTTCAGCAAAAGCAATCAAGAAATCTTCGAGCTGACCAAGTCAATGTGCGAATCCAGCGAGGGATATCAACCTTACGAACAATGGCGCGGTGCAATTGCTCCCAAAATGACGCCCTATGTAGAGCGCACCAGCTCGCACTAACCAACGGCAAGCCTCAAGGTCGGAACGAACAAGATGATTCTAGTCACAGCCGCCAACGGCAACCAGGGCAAGCTGCTGATCCCCAAACTGCTTGCCCTTAAGCTGCCAGTGCGTGCCTGCGTGCTGACGCAAGCATCCGCGCATGCCTTGCACGCCGCGGGAATCAAAGACGTGATCGTCGGCAACATCAGCGACCCCGGCATCTTGGCCAAAGCCATTCAAGGGGTCGAAAAGGTCTACCATGTGGGCCCCACCATGAATCCCCAAGAACGTGAAATGGGCATTGCCCTGATCGATGCCGCACGCGGCGAGGGCATAAAGCATTTCGTTTTCAGCTCTGTCCTGCATGCAATCACCTCCGACATCGTCCAGCACGAAGTCAAGCGGGACGTCGAAGAGCATCTACTTTCTTCCGACCTTCAATACACGATTTTGCAGCCATCCAATTACATGCTGCCGCTTAAGTTAAAGCCGGCGTTCGAGCAAGGTGTGTTCAGGCTGTCGTGGTCTCTTGAGCGCCTGCAGTCGCTTGTGGCACTGGAGGACGTCACGGACGTTGCCGCAGCCGTGCTGCAAAACAGCGAACCTCATGCCTACGCCACTTATGAGCTGGTTGCACCGGGAAGGTACAACGCGCACCAGCTTGGCGATACTATTTCACGCGTTGTGGGCCGAAAAATACAGGTAGAGGAAATCGACGCCGACACATACCTGAAAGCCTGGCTGGGCGATGCCGACCAAAGTCAGTTCCCCTACCAGGTCCGCATGCTGCGCTCGATCACCAAGCGGTATAGCAACCATGACTTCCTGGGCAATCCGAACGTCCTTACCTGGTTGCTGAACCGCCCACCCACTAGTTTCGAACAATTCGTTCAGTCTCAATACGCGGCATTCAAGGCCGGATCCTGACTTGGGGATAAACACCATGTACGTACGATGCGGCTATTTTATCGGGCAACCCGTTCAGGGCAAAAAGAAAGAACTGGATGAGCAACTGCATGCTGTCGTGGAGATGTACCGGCGCTTTCCCGGCATTCGCTGGGCCAGCATGCTGGTGGCCGACGAAGCCGACGTCGGAGCACCCGCAATTTACGCTACGATTCAATTTTGCTTCGATAGCAAGGCTGCTCTCGAAGCCGCTCTTGCCACTCCGCACCGGCAAGAACTTAGAGCGCATTATGCAAATGCCGTAATGCCGCTTTTTGAAGGTTCCGTGCAGCATGCCAACCAGGCAGTCAGCAATATAGTTTTCTCTATTTAGTCTTGGATCGGTAGCCGGCTATCTATGCACACTGATGCGCGGCGCCTGAACGCTTTCGTCGTCGGTAAAGCGGCTGCGTAGCAGGCGCAGTGCACGCAGCATCACGGCCATATCTTCGGCACCCGTAATTTCGGTCATTTCGTTCTGGACGTCGATCATGGCGTTGCGGATGACTTCCATCAGCTCCATGCCCAGCTTATCGAACGAGACGACCTTTGCCCGGCCATCGCGCGGGTCGACTTGCAGCTTCACCAGGCCAAGCAACTCGCACTCCCTGACGATCTGGCCCATGGAGCCCTTGGTTATTCCAGCCCTGGCGGCCAGCTCTACGATTCTGGTTCCATCGAAATCCAGGTGGCGCAGGACGTTGAAATGCACGTGGCGGACCATGGAAAAACCTGCGGCGTGAACCTTGCGCATAAGCGCCGCCTCGAAATATCCCCACCCGCCAAGCAGCATGCGACCCACGTTATCATGCCGCCAGCTGCGATTCGAATCGACGTCCAAGCCTGCGCTACGTTGTGTCACGGTCATCCTTTCGCTACTTTAATCCCAAATATTACCTGATGATCGCTCCCCCCAAATTGAACAGCGGCCCAAAGGGCCGCCGAAAATCCAATACCGCTAAAGCCGCTAGCCGGCCTCTTACGTCATTGGGCACAGATTATGATAAGCGTCCTGATGGTCCTTCATGGGAGTAGCTACCGTACGAACGGTGTAACGCCCTTTCGCATCCTTAATAACCTCATACATGGACATATCCAGGATGGGAAAATGATTGTTATTAAACTTGAAGCTACCCCGCACCGACTTGAAGTCCGCCTGTTTCAGTGCCGCCCGGAACGCGTCTTTGTCCGCAAGGTTTCCCTTTACCTTGGCAATCGCCGAATCCAGCAATAGCGCGCCATCGTAGCCCTGGGCGGCCCAGGTCGACGGAATATGCTTGTACTTGCTTTCGAACTGCTCTACGAATTTTCTGTTTACCGGGTTATCGGTATCCGGCCCCCAGAAGGACCCGCCAAAAGCACCCAATGCGCTATCTTTCAAAGCCGCGATAGTCGGAATTTCCAAAATGCCGCTGGACAACAAAGGAGTTGTCTTTAGCAGACCCGCCAATTGATACTGGCGTACAAAAGTAATAGCCAGCGAACCGGGATAAAACGCAAACACCGCATCGGGCTTTTTGGAGGTCAGTTGCGTCAGTTCTGCCGAAAAATCGAGCTGATTAAGCGGAGTATAGATTTCGTCCAATATCTTGCCCTTGTAATACCGCTTGAAACCACCCAGTACGTCTTTGCCGCCCTGGAAGTTTGCGGTCATAAGCACAACATTCTTATACCCTTTATCGTTGGCGTACTGTCCCACCACCTCGGAAATATTATCGTTCTGCCACGAAGCCACGAACAGGTTCGGAGAACAACTGGCGCCGGCCAGTGGCGATGGGCCGGAATTAAGGCCAACTAAGAATACGCCTTTATCCGTAATTGGCTTGGCAACAGCCATCATTACATTGGAGCCGACAACACCGGCAATGACCGGTACGTTTTCGCGTTCAATCAGCTTTGTCACGATCTGCGACGCAACCTCCGGCTTGAATTGGTCGTCCTCTTTGAGAATTTCCACCGGCACGCCGCCAAGCTTGCCGCCGCGCTCTTCCACGGCCAACATGAACCCGTCGTACATCTCTTGGCCCGGCACGCTGACCGGGCCCGAAAAAGTAGCCATGAACCCGATTTTTATCGGCTGTTGCGCTTGTGCAAAAGCTGCCGAGGCCGCAAGCAAGGCAGAGCCTGCAAGCAGATACCGCACTGATCTTTTCAGCATTGTGTTGTCTCCTGATGTGGATATTTCATTGTTATATTTTGTTCATTCACTGTACCGACATAGTCGAACGTCTGGAAGACATCAAGAAGACGAAACCGATATCCGAATAGCATCACTCAGATGGCGCCGATGCCGCTGCGCCCCATTTGAAGAAACACGGCGTCAAGAACGGGTCGGCCACAATCGCCAGATGACTTGCGTCGTTCACTGTATCCGCAAGACACTCAACCTGGAAGATCTCAATAAATTTCAGTTGATGCTGTAATCACATCGACACGGATGCGCTATGCCTTGCCCCGATTGCACGGTTCAATGGAGCCATAGCAGCTATAGAAGGATTTTGCGCAAATCCGTCAACGCCGAACTTAGATACACGCTGAATCGCGCACCAAGTGCGCCATCCACAACGCGATGGTCGTAGGACAGGGACATAGGCATCATCAGGCGCGGCACGAACTGTGCTCCATCCCATACGGGCTGGAACCTGGTTTTCGACAATCCCAGTATCGCCACTTCGGGCGCATTGATAATCGGCGTAAAGCCCAATCCGCCAATGCCGCCCAGCGACGATATCGTAAAGCTTGCGCCTTGCATGTCGGCCGGCTTGAGCTTGCCTTCGCGAGCCTGGGCTGAAAGCTCCGCCATTTCCAATGCGACCTGGCTGACGCCTTTTTTATCGGCCTCTTTGATTACAGGCACGACAAGGCCATTGGGCGTGTCGGCGGCGAAGCCAATGTTGTAGTACTGCTTGAGAATGAGGTTTTGGCCTGTGCTGTCGAGCGAAGAGTTGAAGGCGGGGAACTTCTTCAAGGCGGCAACGCTTGCCTTGATGGCAAACGCAAGCAGGGTCAGCTTGGCGCCTGAACCGGTCGCGGCGTTCACACTTTTACGGAATTCCTCCAGCTCGGTCACATCGGCTTCGTCGTATTGGGTAATGTGCGGAATCATGACCCAGTTGCGATGCAAGTTCGGGCCGCTGATCTTCTTGATGCGCGACAAGGGCTGCAATTCGGTTGAGCCGAATTTCGAGAAATCCAGGGATGGCCATGGCAATATGTTCAGCCCCGTCCCGCCCGCCAGGACAGACCCCGCCGAACTTGCCGAGGAATCGGCCACCGCCGATTTTATATAGCTTTGCACGTCGCTGCGCTGGATACGGCCCTTGGGGCCGGTACCTGCAGAGCGCGCCAGATCCACGCCAAGCTCGCGCGCATACTTGCGTACCGACGGCGAGCCATGAGCTATGCCCCCAGTGAGCGCCGACGGCGCAGACGAGGCTTGCACAGCAGTCGCTATCGCTGCAGAAGCTGGGGCAGGGATTGCTGCCGCAACGGCGGGTTCGACCTTAGACTGCTCCGTCTCGCCATCCGTCCGCCGTCCAGCCACATCGGCCCAAGCCGATGCCTGCGCATGCTCGGAAATGGCAGCCGGCTCCGAAACAAAAGCTTGCATCGGCGAAGCAGAGTGCGCAGTGGGCTCGATCGCTCTCTGTTCGCTTTGCACCGCTACTATCGCCAACAGAGATCCTTCGGCTATTTTGTCGCCGACCTGTACTTTCAATTCTTTCAGCACGCCCGCATGGCTCGCCGGGATTTCCATGCTGGCTTTATCGGACTCCACCGTAATCAAGGACTGGTCCACCTTGATGCTGTCGCCTGGCCCGACCAGCACCTCGATGACTTCCACCTCTTTAAAGTCGCCGATATCCGGAACTTTGATTTCAATCGTGCTCATAATGGGGTATCCGTTGCCTATACGGTCGTCGACAAAGGCTGGCTCAAATCCAATCCCAAGGATTGAGCAAATCCCTTCAGCTTTTCAGGATCCTTCCCGGCGCCAAGCTCGCTGAGAGCCGTATAGGCTATCCATTTCGCATCCACCTCGAAGAAGTCGCGCAAGTTGGCACGCGTATCGCTGCGCCCAAAGCCGTCGGTGCCCAGGGCAACATAGGACGCCGGAACAAAGGCGCGAATGCCTTCGGCCACAGCGCGCACGTAGTCGCTGACGCCGATTACCGGTGCGGTGCTGTCTCCCAATTGCTGCGTGACGAAAGCCTTCCTGGAATCTACACCCAGCCGCTCGTCGCGCTGGGCGGCAATACCGTCGCGCGATAGCTCGGTGTAGCTGGTTACGCTCCACACTTCGGCGGTGATATTGAGCTTTTCTTTCAGCAAGGCAGCCGCGCCTATGGCTTCCTTCAGAACCGGGCCCGACGCCAGCAAACGCACGGCGGCATTGTCTTGCGGCTGCAAACAGTACATACCGCGTTTGATGCCTTCTTCAGCGCCTTGCGGCATGCTGGGCTGGGCATCGTTCTCGTTCGTGACGGTGATGTAATAGAAGACATCTTCGTCGTCGACCAGCATGCGTTGCATGCCGTCCTGCACGATCACGGCAATTTCATAGGCATAAGCCGGGTCGTAAGACACACAATTGGGTACGGTAGAGGCAATTAAATGGCTGTTGCCGTCCTGGTGCTGCAGGCCTTCCCCCGCCAGTGTCGTGCGGCCCGATGTGGCCCCGATTAGAAAGCCACGCGCCCGCTGATCGGCCGCCGCCCAGATAAGATCTCCAATGCGCTGAAAGCCGAACATCGAATAATAAATATAGAACGGCAACATGGGGATGCCGTGCACCGAATAGCTCGTGGCCGCGGCTGTCCACGATGAAATCGCACCCGCCTCGGTAATGCCCTCCTCCAGTATCTGTCCATCGATCACTTCACGATAAGCCAGTATGGAGCCGATATCTTCGGGCTCGTACAACTGCCCTTGAGAAGAATAAATGCCCACCTGCCTGAACAAGTTCGCCATCCCGAAGGTGCGGGCCTCGTCCGCCACGATAGGCACAATATTCTTGCCCAGCCCCGCGTCCTTCAACAGGTTGCCCAGCATGCGCACCAGCGCCATGGTGCTGGACATGTCCTTGCCGCCCGCCTCCAGGGCGAACTTGGCATACGACTCTACGGCAGGCACGGGCAACTGTGTGTGCTTTACGCTGCGGCGCGGCATAAAGCCGCCGAGCTCGGCTCTCCGTTTCAGGAAATGCTTCATCTCCGCGCTGCCTTCGGCCGGCTTGTAAAAAGCCAGTGCCTCGCAATCCGCATCGGAAATTGGCAGGCGGAAACGATCGCGGAACTCGAGCAGGGTGCTGGCGTCAAGTTTCTTCTGCTGGTGTGTAGTCATTTTTCCCTGGCCTGCGGACCCCATGCCAAAGCCCTTCTTCGTCAGTGCAAGAATGACCGTGGGCCGGCCGCGATGATTGGCCGCCGCATGATAAGCCGCGTAGATTTTCTTCATGTCATGGCCGCCGCGGCGCAGACGGTCGATCTCGTCGTCCGTCAGCATATCCGCTATGGCACGCAGGCCAGGTGTTTGCCCAAAGAAATGCTCGCGATTGTAGGCACCGTCATTCGCTGCAAAAGTCTGCAACTGGCCATCGACAGTGCGGCCCAGCACGTCTTCCAGTTCGCCGCTGGCATCGCGCGCGAAGAGCGGGTCCCAATCGGCGCCCCACAATAATTTGATGACATTCCAGCCAGCGCCGCCGAATGTAGTTTCCAGCTCGTCCACAATGCGGCCATTGCCGCGCACGGGGCCGTCGAGCCGCTGTAGATTGCAATTGACGACGAAAACCAGGTTGTCAAGGTTTTCGCGCGAGGCAAGGCTAAGTGCGGCCAGAGACTCGGGCTCGTCCATCTCGCCGTCGCCGAACACGCCCCACACCTTGCGGTCCTGCGGCGCCATCAAGCCGCGGTTTTCCATATAGCGCATGAAGCGAGCATGATAGATAGCACTGATCGGTCCAAGCCCCATGGAGCCAGTGGGAAACTGCCAGAAGTTTTCCATCAGCCAGGGGTGGGGATAAGACGAAAGGCCATGCTTGCCATGTTTTTTTGCTTCGATTTCGCGCCGGAACAAAGACAGTTCCTCTTCGCACAAAGTCCCTTCCAGAAAAGCACGGGCATAAATTCCGGGCGCCGAATGAGCCTGAAAGTACACCAGGTCGCCGCCGAAGGTGTCCGAACGCGCACGGAAGAAATGATTGAAGCCGACTTCAAACAGATCGGCAGCCGAAGCATAGCTGGCTATATGCCCGCCCAGTTCGCCGAAAGCACGATTGGCGCGCACCACCATCGCCAACGCATTCCAACGGATAAGGCTTCCAAGGTGCAGTTCCATCTCCAGAGCATCCGACCCGCCGGGAAAGGGAGGCTCGTCCGGAACACGGATGGTATTTACATACGGCGTCGTACGAGACTGCCGCCAATCGAGGCCCATTTTCTGGGCAACCGTGCTTAGCTGCGTCAAAAGATAGCGGGCCCGCTCCGGGCCTGCCGCCTCTATGACGCCGCGCAGGGCGTCAACCCACTCTGCAGTTTCAAGCGCGTCCGCGTCAGTATTCAAGTAGTTTGCCGATGACATTTCCATGACCTTATTCCTAGTCGCATGCGCTGCCTAGACTGCCCGCACATTCAAATTCGGCCCGACGCCAAGTAGTCAAATCTGCGAAAACAGCACACTAAATAACAAGAAATAGAATAAGGCGGATGGCGCCGCATTTGGAGCCAAATATAGCTTTCGAATGCTTTTAATTCAGCATAAAATACTTCAATTAAATTGAATTAAAGTGGAAAATATCGACATGGAACTAGATGCGACTGATTTGCGTATCCTGAAGATATTACAGAACGACTCCAAGATCAGTAATATCGAACTCGCGAAAAAAATCAATCTCTCGCCCTCGCCCACCTTGGCCAGGGTCAAGAATCTGGAAACACAAAAAGTAATTTCCCGCTATGTTGGGCTGGTCGATCCGGCTGCGTTGGGCCTGAAAATGACGGTGTTCATCCAGGTCAGCCTGGACAGGCAAGAGGCAGCCACGCTGAACCGCTTCGAGAAAGAAGTCATCCAATTCAGCCAGGTCATGGAGGTGTACTTGATGACCGGCGACGAAGATTATCTGCTGCGGATAGTCGTGCCGGACATCCAGGCGCTAGAGCGCTTCATTCTGGATCATCTGACGACAATCCCCGGCATAAAAAAAATACGCTCAAGCTTTGCACTCAAGCAAGTGAAATACAAGACGGCGCTGCCTATCGACAGCAACGCCCCACTAGGTTAGTTCACCTGCGCAATTTGACGTATGGGCTCTGAAGAGCATTACGATTTCTGCCCCTGCCTTAGAAACGCACTCTTAAAAACAGCGAGCCCGAGTTGTCGACACTGCCCTTGCCGAACTGGGCGCTGTAGCTAAGCCCCAGCGCTGCCTGCTTGCCAAGCGCCACTTGCGCGCCCAGGTCCACCACGGCGGCATCCTTGGCTATCGGCGCGCCCGTCACGGTAAACGCCACATTGCTGGCTTGCACGAATGACATGCGGCGGCTTGGGTCGAGATCGCCGTTTGCGTGGCGCCATCCCAGTCCCGCGGTCAGTGTGGTTTGTTTGTCGGCAATGTCCAGCGTCGTTTTTCCACGCAGGCCCAGGGTCAGTGTCGTGAGGCGGTCGGTATGGCTGCCTGCCTGCAAAGCGGCTATACCGCCCTCTTCAGTAAAACCCTTGCTGCGCTGGTTCAGCCATGCCAGGCCTGCATAGGGCTCGATCACGCTGGACTGCCCCACCGGCATGGCATAGCCCAACTCTGAAAACAATTGAACTGCCTGAGCAGCGTAGCTGGCCTTGAGCGTCTGGCTACCGCCAAAAGTGAGGTTGCGGCGGCTGTCGATTGCGTGGTGCGTATAAGCTGTGCCTGCCAACAGGTTCAAACTGCTGCCTGTGCTAAGGGCCCAACTGCGGGCGCCGTACAAGGCGCCGGTATAGCTCTTGACATTCGATCTGGACGAACGATCATCGACATTGATTCGGCCCTCGGTGTAGCCCAGCGCCGCGCCCAGCCGCCACCCCTTGCCCATGGCGGCATCGCCGCCCAGGAACAACCCGGCCGTATCGGTCTTGACCTGCGCCGCGTTACCGTTGTCTTTGAGCGTATTCCAGTTGCCTACCACGCTGGCCCATAAGGGATAAGCCAATGATGTGGGCATGGCGCCCGCCGGCATCGCGCCGGAGGCTTGCGCAATCGGTGCGCCGGCCACCAGGCCCGCGCCCAGATTGCCGCGCATGCGCTGGCCCAGCGTACGCTGCACCAGGCTGCCGGTGTTGAGCAGGGCCGACTGGGTGCTGGCGTGCAATTCGCCTGATAGCTGGTCCATATTGGACGGCAGGGTATCGAACGTGCCATTGAGAATCAAGTCGTACAGCGGTTTCAAGCCCGCGGGAGGAGTGCCAGAGACCGCGTCCATGGCGTTGCCGACCGCCTTCTGGTTTGGCGTGGCCAGGTACTGCGCAAAGGTGGCATCGCTGCGCGCAATGGCCAGTTGCAGCGTACCGGGCAATGAATAATTCAGCGCAGGTTTCAGGAACACCAGGCCCTGCTGCGTGCGGGCCTCATCGTATTGGCCCTCGATGCCGCCCGCAGCGGTCACTATGGGATAAAGGCTGCCAACGGAGAACAATTCGTTCGCTCTTATTTCGACCGTGCCCCCATTGAGCGTAGCCTTCCCGCTGACACGGATTTGGTCGTTGCCGCCGGCATTCGCCTCGACTTGATACAAAGATCCTGGGCGCGAGACGTAATCGCCATCTACGGTCAAGACACCCACCGAGTTGCCCGGCGTAACCGTACCGGCGTTGTCCAGCCCGCCCACGCGGCCCGAGCCGCCCAGCGTACCTGCCGCTGCAACCTGCACCGCAGAGACCTGTGATCCGTTGACCACCAGCTTGCCGCCCTGGACCTGGCTGGGACCCGTATAGGTGTTCACGCCCACCAGCGTAAGCTGGCCGGCACCGCGCTTGACCAGGCTACCGCTACCGCTGATATCGTTGTAGAAGGTGGAGCTATAGCCTTGAGTGTCGACATCGAACGTATCCACAAACTGCGCCGGCCCGCGCACGGCCTTGCCGACGTTCAACAGGCCCCAACCGTACACAGTGGGATCTCCCAGGGGAGTGGCCGTAGTCAAGATGGTTTGCTGCAAATTGTGCGCAGTGAAATATGGGTAGGCTTGCTTGACCAAAGCGGCTGCGCCCGCCACATGGGGTGAAGCCATCGAGGTGCCCGAAAAACGGACGTAGCCGCCCTGGGCATTCACCGAGTAAATGCCGAATTTGTCTTGGTCGTCGCCGCCCCCCGGCGCGGACAAGCACCACGCCTGCGCCACGCCGCAACGGTTGGAGTAATTGGTGATCCGGTTATCAGGCCCTACGGCGGCCACCGCAAGCCAGCTGTCCTTGAGCTCTGGAAAAAGATAGGGTGCGCCACCAAGAAGGTCGGGGTTCGGTTGCGATTCATTGCCGGTTGCAAAGACCATGAGGGCGCCCGAATCGGCCACATTGCGCATGGCGCCTATTGTCTTAGGAAACGCCGCCAGCGCACTCGTCGATGTATATTCGCCCACATTGCAGGGCCCCGGCTTGTCAGGGCAATCATTTACGCCCAGGCTATTGTTGATGATGGCCAGCTTCTGAGCCGCCAGTAAGTTCCAGCCTGGGGCGAAGTCGTCATCGTCGTTCTCCGTATCCTTCATTCTGACCGAGAACAGCCTGGCATCGAACGCTACACCGTGCATTCCTACGTTATCCCGGCGCGCGGCAATAATGCCGCTGACATGCGAACCATGGCCCTCTTCATCAAAACCTATCCCGGGCCCGACAGGCGCGTTCAAGATGAAGTCATAGCCACCGGTCAACTGCCCAAGGAATTCGGGATGCAAGGCCGCAATGCCACTATCAAGCAACCCGACGGTAACGCCGCTTCCGGTATAGCCCAACGCATATGCCTGCGCGGCATTGATCTGTTGCAAGCCTTCCTGGCTGTAATATTCGGGGGTCTGGAAATTGAGGACGGTCTGGGCGCCAGCAGACGGGCTTGCAGCCCATAGCGCAGCGCAAACCACGGCCATGCTGGGGCCGGCGGATAGGCGGCGGAATATTGTCAAAGGACCTCCTGGCGCTGTATAGGGAAACCGCTGGCTGGGCGGTGTCATTATCGATATACGGCCGTCAGGCGGCCGTGGAAGGCCGTCATGCTAACGCAAACACTTACATAACGCAGCAATTGTTACATTTGTCGCTATGCCTCTGACGCCAACCTCAACACAAACCTTGCTTCGGCAGGGAGTATTCCGTTGTTTTAGTGGGCTAGGCGACGCTTTGAAGAAACGCCGGTCGCTCGCTGATTCGTCGATGCCATTGCATCAATGACGGGTAAATGGGCGCCGCACCTAATTGTTCCTGGTAATCGTTGCCAAGCATTATCCAGCGGTGCACGGCAACGCCCAGCGGTAGGTCGCCCACCGTCAAATCGGGGCCGACACAGAACAAGCGGTCCTTCAGAACCTCGTCCAGAATGGCCAAGTGACGGCAGCTTTGCTGGAAAGCATGCTTGATGGCCGCCACGTCCTGTTTTTCTTTAGGTGTACGGGTCAAGCCGATAAAGGCGATTGCCAGAGCAGGCGACAGCGTGCCCAGCATCCAGTCCATCCAGCGCTCGCTGTCGGCGCGTACGCGCAAGTCGGCCGGCATAAGCGTCCCCATACCGTACTGCGAAGCCAGCAATCTGACGATGCTGTGTGACTCCCACAGCACGTAGTCGCCGTCCACCAGGGTGGGGACCAAGCCGTTGGGATTCATCGCCAAATATTCGGGCGTCGTGTTCACCCCGAAGGCAAGCCCCGCGTCGATACGTTCGTAGTCCTTTCCTTCTGCAAGCCCCAGTTCGCCAAGACACCAAATTACTTTTTGAACATTCAGCGAGCTTAGTCTTCCGTATATTTTCATCATTCGATTGACCCTTTGCCTATTTCGGAAATCAGCGTCCGAGAATATTCAGACACGACGCTGCGCAATGACCTAAAATTGCCTTCAAGACCGCGGAAGCAATCATCCAACAAATTGATTTTAATGACAGAAATAGATTTATCCAGCCACACTCCCATGGTGGATCAAGAGTTGCCGTACTATGGGACAAAAATGCAGAATATTTCTTTAAAATCAACAAGCTAAAGTTAAATACGCCTCATCCTTCTCTGACTTGCTATGGGCATGGATTGGCATATTCTGGCGACTAAATTGTCCCAAATTTGTCCCAAGAACTTGACCGTCAACTTATGGCATATCCTGGCGTGTGCAGGCATACTTCGCCCACACATTCCTCACTGCGCTGCTGTGCCCTATGACACCTATTTTGGCTGCGTTTTAACCAGGGAACAGCACCTTACGCCTCCCCTACGACTCCCCTACAGTCACCAATACTCACGTCGTCGGTCGATCGCGCAGGAGCTGAGTCACCTGCTGATAGCGAAGCATCCAGTTGGCAGTTTCACCAGAGCGGCATCCAATGACTTGAGTTATCCGGGAGAAATCCGCTTGCAAATTTCGCGATAGGATAGGCTCATGATGGGCAATGCGATTACGTAATACCCTTAGCGCTTCCAAGTCGTCATATAGATTTTTCCTCAACTGCTGATATGGTTGCGTCAAGTCGAGATGCGGTAAAACCGTTGTGAGCTTGTGAGACCACAGTCGTTGATCATGGCGGCTGGTGAACATTCGTTGCCAAAAGACGAATTTCAGTTCGGCGATGACTTTACCTGTCTGTCCCACAACGGGTGCTTTTTGTCGGGCGTCAAACAAGTCTCTACGCGCGTTGTAACCAACAGGTGGTGAAGGCAAGCTCATTTCAAACGCAGATGACCATGGCCAATTGGCACCATATTTCCAGGCCAATGCATCAGAAATCGCATTGCGAATTACGACCTCGCAGATATGAAGCGGCGCAAGAAACGCGCCCGAAATCTGTGCATTCCAGATATAAAGACCAAGCGCAGAGGTATCATCGTCTCCGTTGACGCCAGTAATTGCTTCATAGGTGCTCATACGGGCCGCGGACAAAGCAGCTCTTATTTCTTGGATTGCCTCTTTGGTTGACACCACTGCGCACTTGCCTTATAGTGAACCCACTAGCCCCGGGCCTTGTTGACGAAAGTCTCCCCCCAGGGACAGACGATAGTAGTAAGTAGCCCCGCCTTGTGCGGGGCTTTCTTCATTGTAACCATCTTGACATCCAATAACCAATGTGGCGACGTTTGACGCTCAGGTAGTGCATCACCATAAGAAGAACTGACATCAAGCCGTTCGCGACGATGGCCCAGCCGAAGACACCACCCTGCCCCTATCGCCCCTCCTAAACCCTCGATCCCCGGCCATGAACGCTTCCAGCATATGCGGAATCAATGTCACGGCATCAACTGCCTCCCCATACGTCTGCGCATGCTGCGCAGCGTAGCGCTCCAGCTCCGCTTTCAGACTGGCCGGACATGTAAAGGTCACCTTAACGGTTTCAGTCTTGGGCAGCGGCCCCAGCCGCAGCTTTCGGGTGGTGCTCATTGTGATACTCCCTTGTTGAAGAACAATGGCTGGTATGGCCGCAGCACCAGGTCCCGGTTGACGATGATTCGCACGGGCATTCCTGCGCGAATGGTCAGGGTCGGCTGGATGTTCATATTGCGTCGGGTCATTTCCTGGCCGACCTGATTGATGCTGTCCTGGGCGCTGTCGCGCCCGGCGATGATGATGCGGTCGCCGTCCTGGCGGTTTTCCGGGGCGGCCAGCTCGGCGCCAACACCCAGCAGCGTTGTCAGTACCGCACCGCCAACGATGCGGCCCCAGTGCCAGTCCACGTCATCTTCCAAGCCGGCATAGCCCGCCGGGTCGGTGCCGATCAGGTTATCCAGTGTGAGCGAGGACGTGTCAGGCAGGATGACCCGATGCCACACGACCTGTACCCGGCTTTGGCCGTAGCTGACCTGGCTGTTGTAACGGCCCAGGATGCGCGAGCCTTGCGGAATCAACAGATACTTGCCGGTCGCGGAGTCATAGACGGGTTCTGTGACAGTACCGATGACATCACCCGGAAGATCTGACTTGATGCCTGTCACCAAGGCGGCTGCGATCACCGTACCGGCCATGACCTGATATGGCGACGCGGGCATTTGCAGGTTGCCAGAATTACGGGTTTCCGCTGAGCCGGATTGCAAGAACGCCTCTTTCTGGTCTTGCCGGTTCTGTGCAGCAGTGGGATCGGATGATTGTGCTGCCGTCGAAGCTGGGCCTGCCGCCAGCGGATCAAAGGCGGCCAATGTGTTGTCCATGCCAGGAGCCACAGGCATAGCGTGTGCAGTCGTCGCCGCAGGTTGTCCAGACTGCCCCTGGCCGGTGCGGAAGAACACCGACGAAGCAGCAGCCGCTTCTGCCTCTTTTCGCCGCGCTTCCCGTTCGGCAGCTTCAGCATCAACGCCCGGCGGCGCGTACGTGGCGACCGCTGGTTGCTGGCTATTCACAATGGCCGGCCCCAAGTCGCCGGGCAAAGGCGGGCCAAGTTCCGGCACATCGGGTGGCACTTCTGGTGTTGGCAGCATAGAGTAGTCCGCAGGCAAGGCGTCAAGCCCTTCAGACTTCGATACCCGGTCCACGTTGTAAAGCTCGGTCTGTGTACCTGCACCGCGTCGCTGGGGTTGCAGCGACCAGATTGTGGCACCCAGCACCGCCACCGACAGCCCACCCACCAGCAAGGCCAAGGTGCGCCGGTTCAATCGCGTCACAGGCCGGGGCTGGGCGCGCAGCGCCACGGTTTCAGGGAGCACTTTATCGGCCGCTTGTGGCGTGGCTGGATCGGGTGCGCGTTCCTCACTCATGTTCAGTTCCTCCGCGTCACACCATCAGTGCGTTCAATGCGCACCACGTCACCCCGATCACCGCCCAGGCGCAGTTCAGCCGCACCAAAGAGCCGATCCACGATGTAGTACGGTGAGCGGAAGCGGTAATTCACCAGTTGGCCGTCGCCTTCAGCGCCGATCACAAAGAGCGGAGGCAACTCTCCTTGCTCGATGCCAGCCGGAAACTGGATATAGACCTTCTGCCCATCATCAAAGGCCCGCAGCGGCTTCCAAGGTGGATTACTGCCGCTGACGGCATAGCGGAAACGCAGATGTTCCAGCGCCACCCCACTATCAACAGGCGCACCGGCGTGCGCTGCCTGATTCTGGCGCTGCAAGGCCAGCATCTGATCCTTTGGATACTCCCAAGATACCGACGCCATCCACGTCTTTTCGGTGGAAGTCAGTTCCAGCAGATAGGTGCGGCGGCTGGTGGTGATGACCAGGTTCGTCTTCAGACCTGACCGAATCGGCTTGACCAGCACGTTCACGCGCAAGTCAGCGCCGCTGCCGCTGGAGGTGTCCCCAACAATCCAGCGCACGGTGTCACCGGCGGCAACCGTGACCAGTTCCTCCCCTGGCTGCAGCGCGATCACCGTCACGCGGCCCACGCCGGTATAGACCTGATAGAGTGCTCCGTCGCTATAGGGCCAGACCTGAATGGCATTGACGTAACCCTCGCGGGTCGGCGCAACGCGAGCCTCGGCATTGGCGCGAGATACCCGCACGGTTTCATCGGCGGGTTCAGGCGTGGACGTGCCGCCCTCCGTACCCGGCAAGGGTTTCAATTGCGCCGGCAGTGCCAGGGGTTCAGGCACAGCGATCACTTCGACCGGGCTAGGCGGCTCGGGCAGCAGTTCAGCCTGTACCGGCTCATCGAGCGAGATGGCCGGTGGCGGCTTGCCCTGTGTGGCGCAGCCCGCCAGGGCAAGCAGGGCCAACGGAAAAGCGTAAAAGCGCAAAGACGGCATCATCGCTGTGCTCCTTCAGAAGAATCAAGTTCACGGCTCCACGACAGGCCATTGACGTAAAGCCCCAGGGGGTTCTTGCGCAAACGCGCTTCGGTGCGCGGCGGCTGATGCACGATGGACACCACCGCTGTCCAACGCTCCAGACCTGCGGATGCGCCATTGACGTAGCGGCGTTCTGTCCAGCGCACGTTGAAGGACGTGTCGCTCGCCCGCACGACACTCGTGATCTGCACCGTCACGGACTCTTTGCCAATGCGGGTAAAGGGATCATTCACCCGTGCGTAGTCATTCAGCACAGCGGCCCCCTTGTCCGTGGTGTAGTCGTAGGCGTCCAGCCAGTTCTGGCGCACCACGACGGGGTCGATGGAGAGCGAGCGCACCAACGTGATGAAGCGGGCAATATGGTGGGCGGTTTGTGCATCGTTGGGCCGGTACGGCGAAGCCGCCTCCCCAACGGCCCGCACCTGGCCGGCGTTATCCACCTCCACGACATAGGGCGTGACGATGGACTGCATCGAGCGCCACACCAGACCGCTGGCCATGAGCAGCGCCAACAACAGGCAGCCAAAGGCCATCAACCGCCAGTTCCTGGCCTGCACCCGCGCCGAGCCGATACGGTCGTCCCAGACCTGGGCGGCGGATTGGTAAGGTGTGGCGGGTTGCGGAGATTCGGCATAACGCACCAGCGGTCGTTTGAAACGCATGAGGGTTCCCCTTATGAATCGGAATCACGCAGGCTTGGGCCTTGGCCCGCGCCGCCGCCATCCCCACCGCGCAGCGCGTGGGCAGTGGTCGTGGCGGCTTGCGTCAGTTGTTGTCGGCGGTGCAGGCGCTTAGCCCATGCCGGTTGGGCAGGGGCGCTGGCTGTCTCGGTGGACGCTCCACCGGATGCGCTTGCCTCGGCACCAGAAGCAGGGGTTGCCCCCGCCGCTCCTTTAAGGCCACCACCCGCCGCTGCACCCGTCTGAAAAGCAGACCGGATGCTGCCCGCGCTCGAACCGATGGATCGAGCCGCGCCGGAAGCCATGCGGGCGGCGCCCGGAACCATGCGTGCCCCCGCCGCCACCGCCCCACCCACTCCCGTGGCGGCTGCACCGATGGCAACAGCAGTTCCAACCGCACCCACGGCGGCACCGGCCATGGAGCCTGCGCCCAACTGCGGGCCGCCGGAAACGAGCCCCGTCGCGATGCCCGGCCCGAAGATCCCCAACGCCAACAAAGAGAGCGACGCCAGCATGATGACCAGCGCATAGTCGACGGACGGCTCTTCGGGATGTACCTGGAACTCAGAAAACAAGCCGCTACCAATACCGACAATCACAGCCAGCACCAGCACCTTGACGCCGGAGGACACCACATTGCCCAGTACCTTCTCGGCAAGAAATGAGGTCTTATTCCAGAGTGCAAAAGGCACCAGCACGAAGCCGGCAAGCGTGGTCAGCTTGAACTCGATCAAGGTCACGAAAAGCTGAATCGCCAGCACGAAGAAACTCAGCACCACCACCATCCAGGCGAGAAACATCACCACGATTGGGTCGATATTGGTGAACACCTCGGGAAATCCTGCCATGTCGCCGATTTGTTCCAAAATGGGCGCGGCGGCATCAATACCAGTTTTCGCCAGCCGTCCCGGCTGCAAGAAGTTGCCCATCGTGAGCGACGAGCCTGAAGCGATCAGGCCCAGCCCAGCGAAAGAACGGAACAGGATGCCAGCCAGCACATTGAAGTTGCCGATGATGTAGGCAAATGCCCCGACATAAAGTACCTTGCGCAGCAGCTTGGCGATCACGTCGTCGCCCTGGCCACTGGCATGATTCATCGCCCAGAACAGGCCGGCCAGCGTCATGTCGATCACGATGAGCGTAGCAGTGAGAAACGCCACATCGCCTTGCAGCAGCCCGAACCCCGAGTCGATGTACTGCGCAAAGGTAGCGAGAAAACGGTCGATCACCGCCACGTCATTCATGGTTCAAGCGCTCCGATCAGTTGCCGTAGAAATTCACGGCTTGCGGCGTATACGGCGTGCCGCTGCCCTGAAAGCGCTGGCGCACTTCACGGGCGCGCTCGGTCGCCGCCGCCTGGCGTGCCAGCTCCAATGAGGCGGCGCGGTCCTGGGTGATCTGAAGCTGTTGCGCCTGGATGTCCTGCTTGGCCTGCAAGGCCAGAAGCTGGTTGGTCGCTTGCATAGCCTGCAACGCGCCTTGCGCCGACTGGCTTTGATTCACCAGATCGGCCAGCGTGCTTTCATCGTCGCGCAGGTTCTGCGAGGCTTGGGCCTGCACCCGCATGGCGGTATGCAGGCCATTCAACGTATTCTTCCAGCGCTCACGGGCATCCTGAGCCATGCTGTCGCCGCTCACAGTGGCGGCATACTGGTCGGGATACAAGCGCGCAAACTCCTGATCCATATTCGCCACCTCGTAACTGAGCCCTTGCGCCTCGCCGATCAGGCGCTCGGTGGCGGCAAGCGTGGTGCGCAGACGGTTGACGACATTGAAATCCAGGCTCGCCAGATTGCGGGCCTGATTCATCAACATCTGGGCCTCGTTCTGAAGCTGGTTGATCTGGTTGTTGATCTGCTGCAGTGTACGAACGGCGGTCAGCGTGTTCTGCGTATAGTTGGATGGGTCAAAGACCGTTTTCCAGGCCCAAGCGGGCGAAGCGGTGAGTAATGACGCCGAAAGAACGGCAGCAAGCGATACAGATAGCATGCGAGTTTTCATAGCAGATTCTCCTGTAGGTGAGAAGCAACGGCAGTGACTGAAGGTGCGAAGCCGGGAAACTCGGGCAACAGGTTGGCGGCCCAGTCCAGACCGCGATGGCGCAACCAGGCATCCGCAAAGCCAGGTACGCCGGCGTCCAGCAGGATGCGGTCGATGTCGCGCTGATCCTGCGGGGTGGATGCCCCCGCAAAGGCCAGCGTGGCCGGCCCGAGGTCAAGATCGAACAGGCGGTTGCCCAGACGCGACTGGTAGTAGTAGTCGCGCTTGGGTTGGGCGGTGGCCACAATCTCGATCTGTCGGGTGTTCAGGCCGAAGCCTTCATAGATCGTGCGAATCTGCGGCTCCGTTGCCTGCGGGTTGGGCAAGAAGATGCGGCTCGCGCAGCTTTCGATAATCGCTGGCGCAATGCTCGAATCCTTGATGTCGGCCAGCGACTGCGTAGCAAAGATCACCGAGACATTTTTCTTGCGCAGGGTCTTCAACCACTGACGGATACGGGCGGCAAAAGACGGTTCATCCAAAAACAGCCATGCCTCATCCAGAATCAGAAGGGTTGGCGCGCCATCAAAGCGTTCGTCAAACCTTGCGAACAGATAGCGCAGCACCGCCTGCACGGCGGCGGGGCTGTGCATCAGCTCTTCCATCTCGAAGCCCTGCACGTCAGCCATACCCAGCCGGTCATGGTCAGCGTCCAGCAACTTGCCGTGCGCACCGCCCAGCACATAGGGCGCAAGCGCCTGGCGCAGCGTGTTCGATTGCAGCAGTACGGAAAAGCCCGTCAACGTGCGCTGCTCCACCGGCGCACCCGCCAGACTCCCCAGCGCCGACCAGATGGCAGCCTTGTCGTCGGGGCTGACGGCCATACCCTCGTGCAGCAAGCGGCCCTCAATCCATTCCGCCGCCCAGGTGCGGTAGCCTTCATGGTCGATGCGTGCCAGCGGCTGAAAGGCGATCTCGCCATCATTGCCAAGGTCATAGTGCTCGCCCGCCAGACCTAAAATGGTGGCGCGCATCGAGCGGCCCATGTCAAAAGCGAAGATGCGCGAACCGGGATACCGGCGAAATTGCTTGGCCAGGACGGCCAGCAATACCGACTTGCCCATGCCAGTCGGCCCGGCAACCAGGGTATGGCCCACATCGCCAATATGCGTCACCAGCCGGAATGGCGTCGCGCCTTCTGTGCGCGTGACAATGAGCGGCGGCCCATCCAGATGCTCATTTTTCTGTGGCCCGGCCCACACCGCAGACACTGGCATCATATGGGCCAGATTCAATGTAGACACAATGGGTTGCCGCACGTTGGCATAGGCATTGCCGGGAATGGAGGACAACCAGGCATCCACAGCGTTCAAGGTCTCGGGAATCGTCACAAAGCCCCTGCCCTGAATGACGCGCTCAATCATGCGCAGTTTTTCATCGGCCACGGCGGGGTCGGTGTCCAGCACCGCCACGGTGGTAGTGACATACCCGAAGGCAACTTGGTCGCTGCCCAACTCCTGCAAGGCGGCGTCCGCATCGGCGGCCTTGTTGCTGGCATCGGTATCAACCAGCGGTGACTCCTGCTGGAAAATCGTTTCCCGGAGCAGCGCCACAACGTTCTTGCGCTTGGCGAACCATTGACGGCGTAGGCGGCGCAGCTCCTTTTCCGCCTCGGCTTTGTCCATACAGATAAAGCGCGTACTCCAGCGATAAGCAAAGCCAAGCCGGTTCAGGTCATCCAAAATGCCCGGCCAGGTGGAAGTCGGAAAGCCTCGCACCGACACCACCCGCAGATGCGCATCACCCAGCGTCGGAGCCAGCCCACCCACCAACGCGGAGTCAGTCAGTAGTGCATCAAGGTGAAACGGAACTTCCGGTACGCCGATGCGGTAACGCCGTGTCGAGATGGTGGAATGCAGGTAGGTCAGCGTCTGGCCGTCACCCAGCCAGGAAATTTCCGGCATCACACCATCGAGCAGATCAAAGACGCGATCCGTTTCCGCTACGAAGGCAGCCAGCCGTTCGCGCCAGTCCACCCCTTCTGCCGGACGATTCTCATAGAGCATTCCCGCTGCGCGGGCGCGGGATTCCTCGGGCGGGAGAAACACGAGCGTCAGGTGATAGGCGCTCTCGAAGTGATGCCCGGCCTCTTCGAAGGCAGCACGGCGCTCCTGATCGACCAGCCAGGACAGGCTTTCAGGAAAGTCCGAATGGGGATAGTCTGCCGCTGGACGACGCTCGGCCTCGATAAAAAGCGCCCAGCCCGACCCCAGACGGCGCAACGCATTATTCAAGCGGGCAGAAGTCGCGATCAGCTCACCTTGGATGGCGCTATCCAGATCCGGCCCGCGAAAGCATGACGTGCGCTGAAATGATCCATCCTTGTTCAGCACCACACCGGGCGCGATCAATCCGGCCCAGGGCAGCCAGTCGGCGAGCAATGCGGGGCGCTGACGATATTCGGCAAGGTTCAGCATGGCATCATCTCCTCACACATCCAACAGCGTTTTATGTTTGATGTGGCGGGCAAAAACCTGCATGAACTGCGGGTCAACACGCGCGCCCCATACCGCCAGGGAATGGCCAACGATCCAGAGCACCACACCTGGAATCCATAGTTGCAAGCCCAGCCCCACGGCAGCGGCCAGCGTGCCGTTTGCAATCGCCACGGTACGCGGTGCGCCGCCCATCAAAATCGGTTCAGTCAGCGAACGATGCAGCGGCACCTCAAACCCAGCGGCGAAGCTGGGAGCGCCTTCGATGTCCGTATTCATACGACGGCCCCGCCGGAGAATGAAAAGAACGACAAAAAGAACGACGATGCGGCAAACGCGATGGACAGGCCGAAGACGATTTGAATCAGCTTGCGAAAGCCGCCGCTGGTGTCACCAAAGGCGAGTGCCAGACCCGTGGCGATAATGATGATGACAGCCACGATGCGCGCCACCGGCCCCTGTATGGACTCCAGAATGGATTGCAGTGGCCCCTCCCAGGGCATGGAGGAACCAGCAGCCTGCGCTGCACCAGCCGCCGACATCAGCAGTACGGCCAGCAGCAGCCCTTGCACCACAGGGTGGGCAAGGCGACGCCACCGCGTCACAGCGACAAGGGGAACAATGCACATACGGAAGGCATTAACAGACGTCATAACGAGTCTCCAGGCAGATCAGAGGATGGAAAAGAAGCAAGCGATGGCTCGGACAATGGCGTTTCCAGCGCATCGACCAGTTGGTAGCCCGTGCCGTCAAAGCCGGCCACGCGGGCGATACTTTCGATACGGCGCTTGCGTCCGCGACCAGCGATGTAGATGACGACATTGACCGCCTCGGCGATCAGAGCGCGCGGTGGGTTCACCGCCACTTCCAGAATCAGTTGCTCCAGGCGTAAGAGCGCACCCACGGCAGAACCCGCGTGGATGGTGGCGATACCGCCGGGGTGACCCGTACCCCAGACCTTGATGAGATCCAGCGCTTCACCGCCACGCACCTCACCGACCACCACACGGTCGGGGCGTAGCCGCATCGTGGCGCGCACGAGTTCCTGCATCGTGATCACACCCATGCGTGTGCGCAGCGGCACATGATCGTTTGCCGTGCATTGCAGCTCCACCGTGTCTTCGAGCACCAGCACACGGTCGCCCGTAGCGGCGATTTCAGCGAGCAAAGCATTGGCAAGTGTGGTCTTACCCGTGCTGGTGCCACCCGCGATCAGGATATTCAGCCGCCCACGGACCGCTCTCACCAGAAAGTCGGCTTGCGCCGTGCTCATCATGCCGTCGGCGATGTAACGGTCCAGCGGAATCACGCCCACGGCGCGCTTGCGCAGCGCGAAGGCCGGGCCGGGCGCGGCGGGCGGCAAGATACCCTCGAAGCGTTCGCCGGTTTCGGGCAGTTCGGCGGTCAGAAGCGGCTGGCCGCGATGCACTTCCGCGCCAACATGCGCAGCGACCAGGCGGATAATCCGCTCGCCATCCGCTTCAGACAGTTCCAGGCCCAGCGGCGCCCGGCCGGTGGAGAGACGATCCACCCAGAGCGAGCGGTCGGGGTTAAGCATGATTTCCACTACGTCGGGGTCTTCCAGCGCCTCGGCGATCACCGGCCCCATCGCGGTGCGCAACATCTGAATGCGGCGATTCAGCGCGACGGCAATTGATGATTTCGGAACGGCACTCATGACACGCGCTCCTGCTGCTCGAACGCGGTCGTAGTGTCATCCAGGCGCACAGGGTCGGGGTGCAGTTCCTCCACTACATCGCGCACCAGACTGCGACCGCGCATCAGGTGGCGGCCAAGCTGTTCGACGAATTGCTCAAAGCGCGCCTTGCCCTGGGCGCGAGCCGCATCCTGATGGGCTTCGGGAACCGGCGTGCTGACGGTCAGGTAGTAACGCACGAACAGCGCCAGTGTTTCGATCTGGATGTTTTGGTCACGCTCCAGCCGCTCAAACTGGCGAGATAGCCGATCCAGTCGCTTGGCCATCGCCGCTTCGCGCTGGTCGCCGGCATCGGGCGAAAGCCAGGACGCCAGCGCCGCCGCCACGATGGATGACTTGGATACGCCTTTCTTGGCGGCCAGCTCATCCAGGCGCTTGGCGTGTTCGGGATGGATAAAGAGGTTCAGGCGGTAGCGGCTCATAGCTGAATTCCGTCATCAGGATCAAGGGAGGCCATGCGCGCCACGCGTTGCATGGCGGGGTCAAGCTGGCTGGGCAGCATAGTGGGACGCTCATCGTCATCAAGCAGCGACAAGTCGCTGACCGGGTATTCGGGTTCGGGGCTGTAGGCAATAACGTCCTCAAGCTCAGGCTGGTGACGTGGGCCGCCATCGTCCGCCGTGCCGGTCATGTCATGGTTTTCCATCGCCTCGACAGTGGCGGAAACAGTCGGAATCGCCAGTCCGTCCCAGTCGTCAGGACGGGCTGGCGGCGCATCCGCATAGCGCCCAGCAGCCAGCGCGGGCGGCTGCAACACCCGTTGCGAGAAATTGACATCGGCGTAATAGCGCAGTTTCTTCGCCTTGATCGGCGCCACGCTGGACACCATCACCACGGCTTCATCCGGTGGAAGCTGCATCACTTCGCCGGGGGTCAAGAGTGGCCGCGCCGTTTCCTGGCGCGACACCATGAGGTGTCCCAGCCAGGGCGCAAGGCGATGGCCGGCATAATTGCGCTGGGCGCGCAGCTCGGTAGCGGTTCCAAGGGTTTCGGAAATACGCTTGGCCGTGCGTTCGTCATTGGTGGCGAAGGTCACACGGACATGGCAGTTATCCAGAATCGAATGGTTCTGTCCGTAGGCTTTGTCGATCTGATTGAGCGACTGCGAGATCAGAAAGCTGCGAATACCGTAGCCCGCCATGAAGGCCAGCGCCGTCTCGAAGAAGTCCAGACGGCCCAGCGCCGGAAACTCATCAAGCATCAGCAGCAGCTTGTGGCGACGCTCAATGCCATCGGAACCGTCGAGCGATTCAGTGAGCCGCCGCCCGATCTGATTGAGAATCAGGCGAATCAGCGGTTTGGTTCGTGAAATATCCGAGGGCGGCACCACCAGATACAGCGATACTGGATGCTCTGACGCAATCAGGTCGGCGATACGCCAGTCGCAGCGCGAGGTGACTTCGGCCACCGTCGGGTCGCGGTATAGGCCCAGGAACGACATGGCGGTGGACAACACACCGGAACGTTCGTTATCCGATTTATTCAGCACTTCGCGAGCGGCAGACGCCACCACGGGATGCGGCCTGCCTTCTTCCCTATCCGCGCCAAGGTGGGCGGTCGTCATCATGCGATGCAGCGTCAATTCGAATGGGCAGGCGGGGTCTGACAGAAAATTCGCCACGCCGCGCAGCGTCTTGTCCTCGCCCGCATAAAGCACATGCAAGATGGCACCCACTAGCAGTGCGTGCGACGTCTTTTCCCAATGATTGCGCTTTTCCAACGCGCCTTCTGGATCAACCAGGATATCGGCGATATTCTGCACATCACGCACTTCGTGCTCGCCCCTGCGCACTTCCAGTAGCGGGTTGTAGCCGGCCGAGCGGCTATCCGTGGGATTGAACAGCAGGCAGTGCGAGAAACGCGAACGCCAGCCGGCAGTGATCTGCCAGTTCTCACCCTTAATGTCATGGATGACGGTCGAGGCCGGCCAGGATAGCAGCGTCGGCACCACCAGCCCCACGCCCTTGCCCGAGCGCGTGGGAGCGAAGGCCAAGACGTGTTCTGGCCCTTCGTGGCGCAGATACTGTTCGTCATGCAGACCAAGGAGGATACCGGTCGGCTGGGTCAATCCGGCCTTACGGATGTCGCCACTATCGGCCCAGCGGGCCGAACCATAAGTGGTGACCAGCTGCGCCTGACGCGAACGCCAGATCGACATGCCGATGGCGACCACCACGGCAACCAGGCCGCTGCCACCAGCGATCATGCCTCCGATGTTGAAGACCTCCGGCGCGTAGGCATCGAAAAAGAACCACCACTCAAAGAGACGCCAAGGGTAATAAACCGGCGTACCGTGGAAATCGAACCAGGGCGCACCCAGGCGCAGCTGATAACCCAAGGCGGCGGCTGTCCATTGTGTAGCGCCCCACACTCCGGCGATCACGATGCCGAATACGACGGCAATCTGCCCGAACAGTACGTTCGTCCCTTGCATGGCCTAGCCTCCGACTTCTTCTGCCTGATTTCCTCGTTCAATAGCGGCACACGGATGTGCCTGCCTATGAGCATCGGTGCCAGGTCAGTGCCGGTCAAAGACCGTTATCAGGACAATGCTGATGAAAAAAACATCAATTCATGGAGGGGCGCACACGAAGAAAACGCCGCAGGCGCGGGCGCGTTGCGGCGTGTCAATAAAGAAAAACAGGATTTGTAGGGAAATGCCGACGAATCAGAACTTGGGTGGCGTATCCGATGGGGTGTAAGGCACGGTGCCGTCACCGTAGAAGCGTTTGCGCGTGGCTTCAGCTACGCGGTCGCACAGCACATCGCCAAGATTGGCCCGATCCGTTTTACATTGCGCACGCAACTCTTTGAGCCGTTCGGGGGCAGCGGCCAGTTCCTCGACAGTAGGGATGTCTGGCTTGGGAGCAGGCGCTTCAGATGGACCGCAACCGGCCAACCCGGCTACCAAAACCAATAACAGCGATATTTTGCGCATCATACCTCCGAGGGATCGGGTTGACGGTAATCGGGTGAGTCTGTACCCGTCCACTTCAATGTTTCCACACGTCCGATGAATCGTTCCATAGCTTCGGACAGATTTTCATTGCGATGCACCAGATAAGTTGTAAGCGTGGCCGCTTTGCCAGCCAGGGGACGCGCCACGACGCCACGGTCACCGCATACAAGCATATGCGAAGCGCCAGCCAATCCCAGGGCATACCCTGCCGCCACCAGCGTCACCATCATGTCGAACGAGCTTACCCGCTCCAGTATTAGCGGCTCCTGATCGGTCTGGTGCAAAATACGATCTATCTGCCGCGTAAAACCCTCACATATCGTCGTGTGCCCTAGAACCAAGGGATAACGCAGTAACTCCCGCAAAGGCACCCGGCTATGGTTCAACAGAGGGTGGCGCTCAGGCAGGACAACCCGCAGCGGGTCATGCCAGACGGGGCGTGCCAACAGTACATCACCCACGTCGCCCACTTGATTAAGGCCCACGTCATACAGGTCATCGTGCAAACCCCGGAACTGTTCCGAGAACGGCATCTCAAACATGCGCACCTCAACCTCCGGTTCCTGCTCCCGGCAACGGGCCAGCAATGCCGGCAGGCACGGGGACGGCAAGGCGTCCGACAAGGCAATACGCAACTGACGATGATAGCCGTTTGCTACCGCCTGTGTACTGTCCCTGGCCTGCTGCACCATTGGCAGAATGCGTCGCACATGCAGCAGAAACTCATGGCCGGCACGGGTTAAGCGCGTACTGCGGGTTGTACGCACAAACAGTTTCGCCCCAAGATCTTCCTCTAGCTCCTTAATCGTCCGCGACAACGGCGACTGTTCAATATGTAGTCGCTCGGCGGCACGTGCGAAATGCAGTTCTTCTGCAACTGCAAGAAAACAACGAAGGTGGCGGAGTTCCATCGAGCCTCGCTTCAGAACTTAGGCGCCTAAGGACGGCATTTAGCGAAAACGCTAGTATTAGAAACAAAAAATGCTGCCGTGTACCATTAGCACATCCTCTAACAGGAAAAGTCACAGTCGCCCCCTCTCGCATTTATCGGCAAAACCGCTTCCGATATAGATGACGAGTACTACTGATTGATGTGATTTCCTTGCAAATTACCAGAAGATAATTCCTTTACATAAAGATTACACAAATGTAATGGACTAGTAATCAGAATGTCAGGGGAAAGAGACCCGACTATGGCATGATGAAATTGCATAAGCTTGATCCCTGGACGCTGCGTTCCATAATTTCATCTCGCAACAGAAGGCATTGGCATCATGAGCAATAAAAATCTGTCTCCCGAACACGAGCACAACGATGCGCATCCGCCCAGTCACAACGCTGCCCTTACAGATCCCGTGTGTGGTATGCAAGTGTCAAAAGACTCGCCCTATCACGTCGAATACAAGCGAAGGCACTTTCATTTTTGTAGTGCCAAATGCATGGGCACATTCAATAAAGCACCAGAACAGTTTCTGACGCCCGCATCGGGCCGAGACGATAAAGACCTTGAACAGAGCGTTGCACCGGGAACTATATATACATGTCCCATGCATCCTGAAATTCGCCAGAATCGTCCGGGCAGTTGCCCCAAATGCGGCATGGCGCTTGAGCCGTTACTGCCTAGTCTCGATGACGATAACCCGGAGCTCAGGGATTTCTCGCGTAGATTCTGGTGGACGTTGCCCTTCACCATTATCGTTACGGTTCTCGCCATGTTCGGACCACAACTCGGGTGGTTCAGCATGTCGGCACAAACATGGATCGAACTGGTGCTATCGACACCCGTTGTGCTCTGGGCCGGCCAACCTTTCTTCATTCGCGGTTGGCAGTCGGTTATCAACCGCAGCCCCAACATGTGGACGCTCATTGGCCTCGGAACGGCAGCTGCATACGTCTATAGCGTTGTGGCCACGGTGACACCCGACGTCTTCCCAGACACCTTCATGTCCATGGGACGGATTGCCGTCTACTTTGAAGCGGCGGTCGTCATCATCTCGTTGACGCTGTTTGGTCAGATTCTTGAGCTGCGGGCGCGCTCGCAAACGTCGGCGGCCATCAAGTCGCTGCTTGGCCTGGCACCCAAGACGGCACGGCGCATCAACGCCGATGGCTCCGAAGAAGATGTGCCGTTGACCCATGTCCACGAGGGTGATCGCCTTCGCGTGCGGCCCGGCGAGAAAGTACCGGTTGACGGCACTGTCGAAGAGGGCAGCAGCTCGCTGGACGAGTCGATGCTGACGGGTGAACCGCTGCCCGTAAGCAAACGCCCCGGTGACAAGGTGATCGGCGCGACAATGAACACTTCCGGCTCACTCGTGATCCGCGCCGAAAAAGTGGGCTCGGCGACGGTTCTTTCGCAAATCGTTCAACTTGTGGCACAAGCCCAGCGCTCGCGGGCGCCTATGCAACGGATGGCCGACGTCGTTGCCGGCTACTTCGTGGTAGCGGTGGTCATCATCGCAGTCGCCACATTGATCACTTGGGGCCTGATCGGGCCGCAACCAAGTTGGGTGTACGGCTTGATCAACGCGGTTGCCGTGCTGATCATCGCTTGCCCATGTGCACTGGGGTTGGCTACACCCATGTCCATCATGGTGGCGACAGGACGCGGTGCTACACAGGGTGTGCTGTTTCGTGATGCGGCAGCCATCGAGAATTTCCGCAAGGTCGATACCCTGATCGTCGACAAAACAGGCACTTTGACCGAAGGCCGCCCGACGTTCGAACAAGCAGTGCCAGCGAATGAAGCAACTGCAGATGAAGTGCTGCACTTGGCGGCCAGCCTGGATCAAGGCAGCGAACATCCGCTTGCTCACGCCATTGTCCAGGCTGCACATGAGCGCGGCTTAACACTCAGTGCGGTTGAAGATTTCGAATCGGGTAGCGGCATTGGCGTTCGCGGCCACGTTGATGGAAAGCGGCTCGTCCTGGGTAACACCGCCTTGATGCAACAAGAAGGTGTTGATGTCTCAGTCATGACGCAAACGGCGGAGCAATTGCGCGCAAAGGGCGCGAGCGTCATGTTCCTGGCCGCAGAGGGAAAATTGACAGGTCTGCTGGCGGTCTCCGACCCAATCAAGCAAAGCACGCCACAGGCAGTACGCGATCTTCAGCACGCCGGCATTCGGGTCATCATGGCAACTGGCGACGGCATCGCTACAGCCCACTCCGTTGCCAAGCAGCTGGGCATTGATGAAGTACACGGAGAAGTAAAGCCGGCCGACAAGCTGGACTTGGTGACCAGGCTTCAGGCCGAAGGACGCGTCGTCGCCATGGCGGGAGACGGCATTAACGATGCACCGGCATTGGCGAAAGCCGATGTGGGCATTGCAATGGGCACCGGCACCGATGTAGCGATGAACAGCGCCCAAGTGACTTTGGTCAAGGGCGACTTGCGCGGCATTTCAATCGCCCGTGATCTGTCCGAGAAAACGATTGCGAACATGAAGCAAAATCTAGGTTTCGCGTTCGTCTACAACGCGCTCGGCGTACCGTTGGCCGCCGGCGTGCTCTATCCCCTCACGGGGCTGCTACTTTCGCCAATGTTTGCGGCACTGGCAATGAGTTTGAGTTCAGCGTCGGTGGTCTTCAACGCACTAAGACTGCGCAAGTCCGTCTGACCACCAGTCGCGACGGTGCCAACACTTGAATAATGCTTGAGCGTCGCAGACATTGCTGTTTTGTAATGTCCGCGACATCGTTTCGACAGTTCCTCCTCAGTATAGTGAATGCAATGACCATGCTCGTGGTCACTTTCACATAAGGAGCGTCATCATGAGAAGGATCCGTTTAGTTGCGTCCACCATTATTCTGAGTTCGGCCAGCGCGCTGTCGTGGGCTCAAACGACGGACGGGCATAACGCACACCACCCAGCGGGAGCAGGCAACAATGAAACTTCGGTTTCTGAAAAATCGATAGTGGCAGATCCGGCGCTTCTGAAGCAGAAAATGGATACCCATATGAAGGCCATGCACGCCTTTCATGAAAATATTCAGAAAGCCACACCTGAAGAACGTAGTGCCCTCATGTCCGAGCACCTCGATTTGATGAAAGAAGGCATGCAGCTAATGGGTATGGCATCGGCTGGCATGCATGGTACGGGAATGATGGGAAACGCTCACTCTCAAGCTGAGAAAAGCCCGTCGGCAGCACCGTCCGGCGCAGATCACGAGATGATGCTGAAGCGGATGGACATGATGCAGGCCATGATGCAAATGATGATGGACAGAATGCCCGCAGCAACCACTACTTCCCCATAATCGCGGCTTTCTGTTAACAAACTGCGCTGGCGCACGGGAGGGAGCCAATATGAACGCGGAAACACGGAACAACTCGCAGGGTAAAGGCCGCGACACGGCCAAGCCAAAAACCGATACTGCCAAACTGCCACACCTTGCTACTCTGGCAGAGTATGCAGTTGACACCTGGCAACGCGGTATCCTTTACGCAGACGTCATACGCCAACGCGGCAACCAGTATCAAGCGCATCTGGCTGAGCGCGTTCCAAATGTTCTGAATTTCCTTTCCGAAGTGGTGATGTCCGGCAAAGACTTGCCCCGCCCAGTGAACTATTGGCTGGTACGGATAGTGCCGCCTCACGACAAGCCGGCAGATCATATGAAACGACCCTTCGTCGTGATTGATCCTCGCGCTGGCCACGGTCCGGGCATCGGAGGCTTCAAAGTCGATAGCGAGATCGGCGTGATAATAGACGCTGGTCACCCTTGCTATTTCATTGGCTTTCTGCCCGACCCCATAGAGGGGCAAACGATCGAAGACGTGATGCAGGCCGAAGCGGCCTTCCTTGAAAGAATAATTGAATTGCACCCGTGCCCAGAAGGCAAGCCAGCCGTCATTGGCAATTGCCAAGCCGGATGGCAAATTCTGATGACCGCGTCCATTCGACCAGAGCTGTTCGGACCGATCATTGTCGCCGGAGCACCGCTTTCCTACTGGGCGGGCTGGCGCGGCCGTGACCCCATGCGCTATACCGCCGGGCTGCTTGGTGGCAGCTGGCTAACTGCAATGTCTAGCGACATGGGCGCCGGCCGCTTCGACGGCGCGTGGTTGGTGCAAAACTTCGAGAATCTCAATCCAGCCAATACGCTCTGGAACAAGCAACACCATCTGTACGCAAACGTCGACACAGAGGCGCCTCGCTACCTGGACTTCGAGAAATACTGGGGTGGATACGTCTACCTCAATGATGTTGAAATGCAGTACATCGTTGACAATCTTTTCATCGGCAACCGTCTCGCCACCGCTGAGCTGCATACCTCGGATGGTGTACGCATCGATCTACGCAACATTCGCTCGCCGATCGTAGTCTTCTGCTCCTATGGTGACAACATCACACCGCCACCACAGGCTTTAGGTTGGATTACTGACTTATACGGTGACGATGAAGACGTATTAACCCACGACCAAACCATTATCTATGCCACGCATGAGAGCGTCGGCCATCTGGGCATATTCGTGTCCGGCGCGGTCAGCCGTAAAGAACATCACAAATTCACTACCAATATTGACTTGATCGACGTGTTACCCGCAGGCATATATCGCGCAACGATCACAGAGCCCGCACAGAGAAATGTTGTGGCACCTATCAATAACTTTGAGCTATCAATTGAGCCAACTAATGTGGCCAGTGTGCGTGAGATTGTTCAGCCGGATCCAGAGAGCGACCGGCGCTTCAACGCTGTGGCGCAACTCTCGAAGATAAATTTAGGGCTGTACCGCCAATTTTTGCAACCATGGGTACGTCACACATTTACGCCGCAGGCGGCGCAGTGGTTACAGGCCATGCATCCGTTGAGGGTCTCTTACGAATGGTGGTCGGACCACAATCCGTTGGCACCACAAATTGCTGAAGCAGCAATCAAAGTTCGCGAGCAGCGCGTAACGATTGATGAGGACAATCCTTTTCTCCAGATGCAGCGGATTGTGTCGAAAGCCATTACCCAGACGCTCGACCAGTGGCGAGATATGCGGGATTCGGGCTATGAGCGGGCTTTTGAATGGATTTACGACTCGCCCTGGATGCGCATTCTCGCTGGACAGACAGGTAGTGATGAGCCAGCCCGCGCGGTGCCTTGCACTTCAGTTGATCACGATACCTTGGTTCAGCAGAAGCTCGCAAAGCTACGTGCCGAGCTCGCCGAAGGCGGCGCGGTCGAGGCAGGCATCCGAGCCCTGATTTATATTCACCGCTTTTGTAGTTCGATCGATGAGCGGCGCGCGAACCTGATGCTCGAACTACATCAGCCAGACTGCCACCGTGGCTTTGACATGGCTTCTTTCCGTCATACGGTGCGCCGCCAAGCCAACATCATGCGGCTTGACGAGGTGGCCGCAATTGTGACCCTTCCCCAGTTGCTGGCCCGTGACAATCCAGCCCGCATCCGAGAGATCGCGTACGCTATCGAGCGTACACGCGACTTTGCGCCGCTGTCCGCAGCAGAAGAGTCAGGTCTGTCGCAGATGTTGAAAGTTTTCGAAGTTGCTGCCGATAGCCCCGCTTTGAGGCTACCTTAGAGCTGGTAAGAACTCACCGCGCCTGCCCGAGAAGCGTGGAATAAAACTCAGTAGTACCCTGTCACTCGGCTACAACGCGCTCGGCATACCGCTTGCAACAGGAGTGCTGTACCCGTTCACCGGGCTTTTGCTTTCGCCAATATTTTCGGCACTGGCAATGAGTTTGGGGTCAGCGGCAGTGGTCTTCAACACCCTCCGGCTACGAACATCGGTATGAATTGAACGAGTGTTAATCCTTGCCGACTAACACTCGTTCAATGGGTGGAAATTCCGCCTGCGTAAGCAACAACTGTCGCTGAACGTCTGTGCCGTAAATCGGATCATTGCCAGCGTACAGCTGGTTTGCACTTGACGGGTCGATCGGTTCATTGTTCAGCCAAACCTCGTAGTGTAAATGGTTGCCAGTGGCTGTTCCGGTCGCACCCACATAGCCGACCGTCTCTCCCTGAGGAACCACCGATCCCTTCTTCAGATTTCGGGCGAATCGACTCTGATGCGCGTAAAGCGTTGAGAAACCCGCCGAGTGTTCAATGATGACAACCTTTCCGTAACCGTTCTTGCGGCCAACAAACGCTACAGTACCGTCAGCGGCTGCTCGGATCGGTGTTCCTTTGGGGGCCGAATAATCGATGCCATCGTGATGCTTCTGTTTGCTTTGAGCGGGATGAAAGCGCAACCCAAAGGGAGAACTGACCTTGGCCTTCGCCGCACTAATTGGCTCAGAGAAAAACGCTTCACGCAACTTCTCTAGTCTGGGCGTTTTGGCAATCGTGCCTGATACAGCGGGAAGCTTAAACTGTTCAGCAATAATGGAGAAACTCGATGCCTCTGCCTTTACGTTGAAGACGGCAAGTGAAGCCATCGAAAAGACGATCATGCCGACAATTCGAAACGAGTTTTTCAGTTTATACCCAGGAATAAAGGATGAAACTTTACGCTGCGGCATAATTCAAATGTTTCTCTTAAAGATACTTTTTTGCCTGCGGCTCCTATACCGCAAGCTGGCGAAGGGAGAGAACGGTCAGCCTTTTTCTACTGAAAAAACGACATCCGCCACAGACCCCGTATCGGGCGACACCTAATCTCTGGAGAAAGGCTTGCCGGCGAAGTCAACCGTAACAAGGTTTCCATCAAGCTCGCCCATCCCTGGCGCATTCAAAGGCATGCCTGGTGCCGAAACACCTCTCACTGATGAGTCTGCCAACAGCTTGTTCACCGCGCTCACCGGCACATGACCCTCGATAATCTGACCTGTACCCTCGACTACGGCGGTGTGGCATGAACTTAGCGTCATGGGTACGCCCAGCTTCTGCTTGATTGAAACCATACTACCCGTCTTGATGGCGTTGACTTCAAAGCCGGCATCACGCATATGATCGACCCAGCCGGAGCAACACCCACAATTCGGATCCTGGTAAACGGTAATGGCATTCCCAGCGGCGTGGGAAAACGAAGTTGCGGTCATGAGGGCGACCGCAGCAAACAAAACTCGCATAAAAAACTCCATATAAAACTAGCGTCGGACGCAGGGCGACGGCCGCTAGCGCTATTGGCGCCGCTGCAACGTCACTTCTTTTTGTGCCTGCAGCACTTTAGGCGGCCAATCGCTTTTGATATAGGCCAGTACAGCAACGATCTCCTCATCGGTCAGGATTCCCGCATATGCAGGCATGTCGCTCTCATAGCCCGGAGGCGCCGTTTTACCTGGCACCAAGCCATTCTTGACCATATCAAAGAGCATCGCATCCGGGTGGTGCCACGTATGGCCGGTCTTGTCGTGAGGCGGCGCAGGCAGCCTTCCATTGGGAAGGCGCTGGCGCCAATTCGGCTGCCCTTGCAGCGCCTCCCCGTGGCATGCGGCGCAATTATTCGCGTAGATCGCCTTGCCCGTCACCACGAGCATATGATCAGCAGGATCGATAAATGCCGGCCCCGCATCGCGCCCCCCGTAATACAACAAGGCAGCAGCCCCTGCGACCAAGACGCCGACAGCCCCAAGGATGAACCGCTTTTTTGACATATCGGCGCTGTGTTAATCGACCTTTACCTTGCCAACCATCCCGGCCTCCATATGCCCTGGGATCAAGCAAGCAAAATCAACAGTGCCAGCCTGGTCGAACTGCCACACCAAGCCACCAATCTTACCCGGTGCAAGCGTAATCATGTTCGGTTCCGCATGCTTCATCCCTGGCATCTTTTGCATCTCGGCAGCGTGAGCCTTTAAATCGGCAAGCGACCCAATCACCATTTCGTGCGAAATTTTCCCAGTGTTTTTAATGAAGAAACGAACCGTCTCGCCTGCATTAACCTTGATATCACTGGGTGTAAATCGCATGGTATCGTCCATCGTCAGTTCGATCGTGCGAGTCACCTTGGCCGGGTCACCGGGTTGGCCAATAGGGGAAGGTGCATTCGACATTGTGGACATATCATGGCCTGGCATGCCGTGCGAGGGCATGCCATGACCACCGCCATGGTTGCCTGCCGCTAATGCGATGGTGGGTAGCACGCTCAAAGCCAAAATGGATAGGGATTTCTTCATCAAAAGGACTCATTTAAATTGTGTGTGGCAGCGGTTTCCGGCCACCTATGTGAGAAAAAGCCGGCTTCAAAACCGGAAACTCAACCCCGCGACAAAACGGGTTTCTTGCTTGGCTGCGCCTTCTGCACGCGCGTAATCCGCCGTCTTCCCGAATTTGCTGGACCACTCTACGCCAATGTAGGGTACAAACTGACGAGTGACTTCGTACTTTAGGCGCAAGCCCGCCGTGCCGTCCGACAGACCGCTGCCGATACCCCGGCGTTCGTCGTTCTTGCCATAGAAATTAACCTCTACGCTCGGCTGAAGGTAGAGCTTCTGGGTAAGCAAGATGTCGTACTCCGCCTTCAACCCCAAAGCAGTACGTCCACTGGGGCCCACATAAGCGGTGGCGTCTACATCAAACCAGTAAGGCGCAAGCCCTTTAACACCAAATGCCAACCATTCCCGGTTCGGCGCACCGTGGCCATGATCGAAACGCACGCCCAATTCCGTATCCCAAAAGGTTGACACCGCATGACGCCAAAGTAACTGCGTCTTGGATTCCTGCAGTTTGCCACTCGCGATTTCACCCTCTGCCTTGATCACCGCGCGGTTATAGGTGCTGCCATACCATGCTTCGCCCTCATAGGCCGCCCATTCCTCCCCCCGCGCCTTGACGTACTCCAGGCGGTCAAAGTAAACGGAACCAAAGTTATGCGCGTCCGACATAATCAGCGCCTCTGACGGCGGCAAGGCATACTTGCCCGCATTACGCACGTAGCCATCCGAGTAGGCATTCGGATCGCGGGCATCGGGTGGCGCCGATCCGCCTTGCATTTGCATGTCGCCATGGTCCATTTCACCACCGCCCATATCCATTGCTCCCATATCGTGAGCAGGAGCAGTTGGCGCTGTGTTAGCTTGGCCATGGTTCATACCGGGCATGCCATCTGCTGGCTTAGGCGCAGCGGTTGACTTCATTTTCATCGTGTCATGGCCCATGCCAGGCATATTCATTTTGCTGTGAGCCATGCCAGGCATGTTTGCTGCACCGGCAGGAGCCGAGCTGGCCGGCATGGCGGTATGGCTGCTATGAGCATCATGCGCTTGGGCGTTGGCAAAAAGCGGCGTTGCACCGAGCGTTGCGATGGCGACCCCAAGAATACGTTTTCTTATACGAGTATTCACGGCCAGAATTCCCTTTTTCTCGTTTATTGAGTTCATGCCACCACCACTTCGCGAAACATCCCCATATCCATGTGCAACATCAGATGGCAGTGCCAGGCCCATCGTCCGAGAGCGTCGGCTGTCACGAGAAAACTGATACGCTGGGCGGGCTGCACGGGAATCGTGTGGCGACGCGCTTGAAACTGTCCGTCAGGCGTTTCGAGTTCGCTCCACATCCCGTGTAAGTGCATGGGATGCGTCATCATGGTGTCGTTGTGCAAAATGACCCTGACCCGCTCTCCGTAACGAAAATGAACCGGTGTCGATTGACCGAACTCCACGCCATCGAATGACCACGTGTAACGTTCCATATTCCCTGTCAGATGAAGCTCGATTTCACGCTCTGCACCGCGTGGATCCATCGGCCCGCCCATCGTGTGCAAATCCGCCAGCGTGAGGACGCGCCGTCCGCTATTGCGTAAGCCGATACCGGGATCGTCCAGATTGGTGCGCGGCATATCGACCCGCATGTCGGTGCTGGCGCCGTACTCGGTTCGGGCATGACGCACTTGGGTGCTGGCACTGCCTGCGCCCATTGCGCCGTGCCCCGCGCCAGCCATGCTTGCGTGGTTCATCCCTTGCATGTCGCCATGGTTCATTCCGGTCATATTTCCATGGCTCATCCCGGGCATACTGCCATGGCCCATGCCGCTGCCGTGATTCATACCACCCATGGAGGCATGGCCCGCTGCGCCATGACTCATGCCCGCCATGCCGCCGCCCATTGCCCCCATCATGTCAGCCATGTCCAGCCATTGCACGGGGTCTAACGCCGGTACGGGCGCCTCCAGGCCGGCATGCGTGGCTAAGGTGCCGCGCGCATAGCCTGTACGATCCATCGCTTGCGCATAAACTGTGTAAGCATCGTCTTTGGGCTGCACCAATACGTCATAGGTTTCGCCGGGCCCGAAACGGAACTCATCGACGGTGACTGGCTCGATATTGACGCCGTCGGCTTGCACGACCGTTAAGCCAAGGCCTGGAATCCGCACGTCGTAGAAGGTGTTCGCCGCCCCATTGATGAACCGAAGGCGGACGCGCTCGCCAGGCCGAAACAGCCCCGTCCAGTTCCCGGCCGGCGTGGTGCCGTTCATCAGGTAAGTGAGGACATCGGCCGACAGGTCGGCAAGGTCCGTGGGACTCATGCGCATTTCATTCCACATCTTGCGCTTGTCCACGGCCGCTTTCAGTCCCATGTCAGAGACATCTCGGAAGAAATCCACTGCCGTGGGCTGGTTATAGTTGTAATAGTCGCCTTGCATCTTCAGTTTGGCGAGCACTCGCATAGGGTCTTCGTCGGTCCAATCGGACAGCTGAACAACATACTCGCGGTCGGCGCGTATGGGGTCCGTTTCCGCAGGGTCGATGATGATTGCCCCGTAAACGCCGGTGGCTTCCTGCATGCCCGAATGCGAGTGGTACCAATAGGTGCCGTTCTGCTGCACCTTGAAGCGGTAGGTGAAGGTTTCCCCAGGCGGTATGCCCGTAAAGCTGATTCCTGGCACACCGTCCATTTCAAAGGGCAGGATGATGCCGTGCCAATGGATGGAGGTAGCCTCTTTCAGGCGGTTCTTCACCCTGATGGTTACCGTGTCGCCCTCGCGCCACCGTAGGGTCGGTGCAGGAAGCGAGCCATTCACGGTGGTTGCCATGCGGGGACTACCCGTGAAGTTGACGGGGGACTCGCCGATTTCCAGATTAAATTCGGTTCCAGTCAGGAGCTGCGCGGAACCCGTGCTCGTTGGGTTTGACTGCATTCCCAGGGCTCGGGCATAAGGCGACAGGCCAAGAAGCACACCGCCAGCAGCCAACCCTTGAACAAAGCGGCGACGGGGCATAAGTGGTACGGGAATAGCGAGCGTAGTGCGGCGTTTCACGCGAGGCAATCCTTTTGAGGTCAAATTGTGATTTGGGCTTTTTTTAGCGATCCGATGCCTACGCGACGAACCACTTCTTAACTTTAATCAAGTACGGCTGTCTGGCGCGTGACGGCAGAATTACATTTTTGTAATCAAAGAACATTGCGCAGGGCTCTCACAGCGGAATTGCCGTATCCAATGAGCGCAGAAACTTCTTTGCTGACTGAAAGCCGACGACTTGAAAGTCGATTTCCTCGCCCTGCCTGTCGAAGAAGATAATCCCAGGCGGGCCGAAAAGCCCAAAACGCTTGAGCAGCGCTTGATCGGCCGCATTATTGGCCGTCACATCAGCCTTGAGCAAAATGACATCCTTCAGCCTGTCCCTAACTTTCGAATCGGTGAATGTAAATAGCTCCATTTCCTTGCACGACACGCACCAATCCGCCCAGAAGTCCAGCATCACATAGCGGCCATCGGCAGCTTGCAATTGCGCATCAAGCTCAGCAAGACTTGTGATTTTCTGAAACTGAAACGCGCCATCAGAGCCTTCCTGGTCGATTGACGCGCTCGAGCTCACGAAGGCGCTCAAGGGCTGCAGGATGTCGCGGCTCCCCGATAATGCGCCGACAAAAATTGCCAAACCCAGTGTCAAGGCGATTATTCCGACACCCTTTCCAAAGCGAACAGCCCCGGGCGAGGTTGCGGGCAGCGGATCCAGCGCCTTCAAGTACATGGCCGAAATGATGAGCAAAACGGCCCACAAAATCATATGAACGACGGCTGGGACTACCGGGGAAATGAGGTAAATGGCGACAGCGAGCATGGTGACACCAAAGAAATGCTGTACCGATCTCATCCATGGACCCGCTTTGGGCAGCAGTGCCCCTGCTGTCGTCCCAAAAATCAAGAGGGGTACGCCCATCCCTATGGCCATCGTGAATAGAGCTAAACCGCCCAGTACCACATCTTCGGTTTGTCCGATGTAAAGCAATGCCCCCGCAAGCGGCGCTGCAACGCACGGCCCCACGATGACAGCCGAGAGCACTCCCATCAAAAACACGCTTACGACCTTACCTCCGCCCCGGCGATTTGCCGCGCCAGCCAATCGAGTCTGTATGGAGGCAGGTATTTGCAACTGGTAAAATCCGAACATCGAAAGCGCGAGCAGCACAAAGACGGCTGCAAAGCTTCCCAGAACCCACGGGTTTTGCAGATACGCCGCCAACATGGTACCGGCCATGCCGGCCGCCACGCCGGCCAGGGCGTATGTCACTGCCATTGCTAAGACGTACACCAGTGACAGGCCGAATGCATGCCGACGGCTAAGCTTGTCACCCTGACCAATAATCATGCCGGACAGGATGGGAATCATGGGCAGCATGCAGGGGGTAAAAGCTAGAACCAGGCCAAAACCGAAGAATGCCGCGAGCAGCGCCCAAGTGTTGCCTTGCGCGAACAGGTCCCGCACCAAACTTGTGTCAGAAACCGACTTCCTGGCAGCTTGATTGGGCGCCGTACCACTTTCGTCAATCGACTGTTGCTCAACAGCAGGCTGAATCGAAACTACGGGCGCAGCCGAATTTGCCAGCGAAATCGTGAGGGTTTGCTCCATTGGCGGATAGCAAACCCCTGTTGGATCGTTACAACCCTGGAAAGATGCGCGCAAACGCACCAACTCCGGTTTATCACTTGCCTGGCGATTCAACGTGATCAGGGCCTCTATCGAATCGTAATAAACCTCGACCGGCCCGAACGTGGGATCATCCTTGAGCTTTCCTTTCGGCAGCGATACGTCCGCAATCGTCACATCTTGCGAATTCTCAATATGGAATGCAATACGATCACGGTATAGATAATAACCTTGGGCAGCTGTTAATGTGGCAACCAAGGTGTCCCGATTCTGAGCAGAAACGGCCACCTGAAACGCTTCTTCCGGCGGTAGCAACTCTTGCTCTTTAGGTGCGCCGCCGAACAATCCCCGAAGAGAACCCAATACACCGCCTGATGAAGCGGCGGCCAAGGCTGGAGCAACCGATGCTGCTGGAACGGAGCCAACGGCATATGCGTGGCTAAAACCAGTTAGCCCAGCCAGTAGCAACGTAAGCGCCGCTACGATTAAACGAACTGCTTTCACCAGCTACCAACCATACGGGTTAATGGAAACCAATCAATATAGACCGCACATGCTGTCAGTCGCATGACCTAGAGATTACACTTTTGTCATGCGAGGGAGCCTGCAGTGCTTGTAGGCCGCAGCTGTGGTAAGAAACTTCTGAGCATTTTGCGAGATGCAGGCGGGTTCGATACAATGCTGCTGCGATGAAAAAGTTCCTCCTCCTTATTCTGCTGGCCATACTGCCGCTCCAGGCGTCCTGGGGCGTAGTCGGGATTTATTGCCAGCAAGTGGAGCAGGTATGCGTTGGGATCGACTGTGATAACGACAAAGAAGAGTCGTCCATTCCGGCCATAGAGCGTCAAGAATCTGTTACTCAAGCGCCCAAGGTTATGGATCAGTCTGATCATTCTTGTAATGGCCAGACTACTACCACGCTTACTTCATCCGATCAACACCTGGTTCCGCCATCGACTTCCGATCTTGCGCTTCGCTCCCATGAGGCGCAGCTAAGCCTGCCTATCCTTGCCGAACGGCCTGAACGGCCTCAATGGCTTTCGCTCATTTGAGCTGACTCGCCGCTATTCGGTTTTCTCTTGCTCCATCCGGCTTAACTACGCCAGATCGCGTTACGTCCAGCGTGCTCGCAGTCAGTCTCTAAAGCAGCGCCTCATCCATCGGTCGAAGGAATTTGATCGATCAGCGCTATTCCAGGGTGCCCCGGCACCCGTGGCAATCAACATTAGAGCGAGCAACGGTATCCAGTGCTTGAAGCAATTAATCTCGTGGGCGTGCGCGGAGAGCGCCGTCTGTTTAACCGCTTGAGTTTTCAGGTTCGGGCAGGCGAGTGCCTGCTCGTGCGAGGTGAAAACGGCAGCGGCAAAACCACCCTCCTACGCATGCTGGCCGGATTGACTGCATCAGCTGAAGGCGCTATTCGCTGGAACGGCCGCCTCCTCGACGAGCAGCTGGGCGAGTATCAGCGCGATATGTTGTATTGCGGTCACGGCCTGGGCCTGAAAGAAGACCTGAATGCCATGGAAAACCTATTGATCATCGCTGCGTTGGCCGGTATATCCACAACCCCCGCTCTTGTGTCCGACGCTCTGAAAGAAGTCGGTTTAGCGGGGCGAGAAAGCCTTCCAGTACGAGGATTGTCCCAGGGTCAAAAACGCCGAGCTAGCCTGGCTCGGCTGCTGCTCCAACAAAGCAGCCTCTGGATCCTCGACGAACCGTTGACAGCACTGGATACGGCCGGCTGTCAATGGTTGGCTGATGTGATTGATCAACATTTGCTAGATGGCGGGATGGTTGTCCTGACGAGCCACCAGCATCTGTCGTTGGCGGGCACGAGCCACAGTATCAGGATGAGCGCATGAAGAGCCCATTTAATCGCCATCCCATGTATGTGGTAGTACATCGAGACTTGAAGCTCGCCCTACGACGCAAGTCTGACACCCTCACGCCTCTCTTCTTCTTTGTCATCGTGGTCAGCTTGATCCCATTGGGTGTGGGCGCTGAACGCGAAACACTGCGCCAGATTGCGCCCGGAATTCTGTGGGTTTCGGCGCTGCTGGCAAGCATGCTGTCGCTCAACAGGCTGTTTGAACAGGATCACGCCGATGGCACGCTCGAACAGATGGCTCTTTCACCGACCCCATTGAGCATGCTGGTCGTTGGAAAGGTGTTAGCGCATTGGCTGCTGTCTGGTTTGCCCCTGACTGTAATAGCCCCGGTATTGGCGTTGCAATTCGATCTTCCTATGCCGTCGCTGCTGATCCTGACGGTGTCGCTGGCCGTCGGCACTCCCGTTCTGAGCCTTATTGGCGCAATTGGTGCGGGATTGACGCTCGGTGTTCGCGGAGGTGGTGTTCTCGTAGCCGTACTCGTGCTTCCACTTTACGTGCCTGTCCTGATTTTTGGCGCAGGGTCAGTCGAGGCAATTGCCTCGGGTCTCGGCGCGTCGGCACACCTTTCCATACTGGCTGCTCTCCTGGTGCTAGCTGGCTTTTTTGCACCGTGGGCGGCGACGGCCGCGCTACGCGTTGCCTTGGAATATTGAGCGAACGAATGATTAACTGGTTCAAATTCTCATCACCCAAAACGTTTTACCCGCTTGCGGGAAAGCTCATTCCCTGGCTTGCCGCGATGGCAACCATGCTGGCGATTGCAGGGATGTATGTGGGCTTTTTCGTGGCGCCTACTGACGCGCAGCAAGGCGAGGGCTACCGCATTATCTTTTTGCATGTGCCCGTCTCGTGGATGTCCATGTTGATCTACCTGGCCATGGCTTTCTGGGCTGCAGTCGGCTTGGCGTTCAATAGCCGGCTTTCAGCCATGATGGCATCGGCGCTCGCACCTACAGGCGCAATATTCACCTTTCTGTCGCTCTGGACAGGCGCATTGTGGGGCAGGCCAATGTGGGGAACCTGGTGGGTATGGGATGCGCGTCTAACGTCCGAACTCATTCTTCTCTTTTTATATATTGGGTTTATGGCGCTCCAATCTGCCATCGACGAGCCGCGCCGCGCAGACAAGGCGGGGGCGGTGCTCGCACTCGTCGGCGTAGTCAATATTCCAATCATTTACTTCTCGGTGCAATGGTGGAACACGCTGCATCAAGGAGCTTCCGTCTCGCTGACCAAGGCACCTTCCATGGCGACGATCATGCTCGTGGGCATGCTGCTCATGGTCTTCGCTGCCTGGCTGTATTCAATGGCCATCACATTGGCGCGAGTCCGCTGCATCATCCTTGAGCGCGAGCAGCATGCCGACTGGCTGTATCAATTGAAAGAGGTGAAACGATGAACTGGACAAGTCCTGGAGAATTCTTTGCCATGGGAGGCTATAGCACATATGTCTGGGGATCGGTCCTGGTCAGCGCGGCCGCGCTTTGTGCCGAATGGTTTTTTCTTCGCGGGCGCCGCAAAGCAGCGCTATCGCACGTGAAGCGCGAATTAACTTTGCGAAAGGAGCATTCAGATGAAACCTCGACATAAGCGGATCGCCCTCATTACCGGCGGCTTGGCCGCAATTGGCATTGCTACCGCACTCGTACTTAACGCGTTTCAAAGCAATCTGGTTTTCTTTTTCACTCCAACGCAAGTCAGTGCGGGCGAAGCGCCCGAGGCGCGTACGTTCCGTGTCGGAGGCATGGTGCAGACCGGCAGCGTGCAGCGTCAAAGCGACGGACTCATCGTGCAGTTTGTCGTCACTGACACGGCCAAGACGATTCCCGTCAGCTACTCGGGTATCCTGCCCGACCTGTTCAGCGAAGGCAAAGGCGTGGTGGCACAAGGGAAGCTCGACAAAAACGGCCTGTTCCATGCCGACGAAGTTCTTGCTAAGCACGACGAGAACTATATGCCGTCTGAAGCGCAACATGCGCTGGACCAGGCTGGCAAGACCATGAATGAGAGGCCTTGACGAAGATGATTCCGGAAATTGGCCATTTTTCCCTGATCGCCACCCTATTCATCGCGCTCGCTCAAGGCGGCTTAGGCCTCATTGGAGCAGCGCAAGGTCATGCTGCCTGGATCGCCTTTGCACGGCCCGCGGCGCGTGCCCAGTTCCTGTTGGTGGTCGTAAGCTTCGCAAGCCTGACCTGGGCGTTTATTGCGAAGGACTTCTCTGTTGCTTACGTCGCAGAGAACTCCAATTCGCAGTTGCCTCTGATGTACAGGATATCGGCCGTCTGGGGCGGGCATGAAGGCTCGCTCTTGCTCTGGATGCTGATGCAAACAGGTTGGGCTTACGCGGTCAGTCGATTTTCAAGACTGCTGCCTGACGCTATGGTCGCCCGCGTACTCGGCGTCCTCGGATTGGTTACCGTCGGATTCTTGCTATTTGTGCTGCTGACTTCCAACCCGTTCGAACGACTCACGCCAGCCCCTATCGACGGTTTGGATTTGAACCCTCTTTTACAGGATGTCGGCCTGATCTTCCACCCGCCATTACTCTACATGGGATACGTCGGTTTCTCTGTAGCCTTCGCGTTTGCGATCGCGGCGTTGCTGGCGGGCCAGCTCGATTCAACCTGGGCGCGTTGGTCCCGCCCTTGGGCTACCGCTGCATGGCTGTTCTTAACACTGGGGATAGCGCTCGGAAGTTGGTGGGCCTATTACGAGCTAGGTTGGGGGGGATGGTGGTTCTGGGACCCTGTCGAAAACTCTTCGTTTATCCCCTGGCTGGTCGGCACAGCCCTGATTCATTCTTTGGCGGTGACTGAAAAGCGGGCAAGCTTCAAGAACTGGACGGTCTTGCTTGCCATCAGCACGTTTTCGTTCTCCCTGCTCGGTGCTTTCCTCGTGCGCTCGGGCGTACTGACATCGGTACACACATTTGCCACAGATCCCCGCCGAGGCGTATTCATACTAATGCTGTTTGCTGTGGTCGTTGGCTCATCCCTATTTCTATTCGCGCTACGCGCTCCGAAAGTCGGGATGGGGGGGCGGTTCGCGGCAATATCAAGGGAATCACTGCTACTGGTAAATAACGTAGTACTTGCAGTTGCCACCGGCGCTGTCCTTCTCGGGACCCTGTATCCGCTGTTCATTGACGCGCTGGGCCTGGGTAAGCTCTCTGTGGGGCCACCATACTTCAATGCAGTCTTCATCCCGTTGATGATACCCGCGCTTATCCTAATAGCCGTGGGGCCGGTCGCCAACTGGAAGACCGCAAAACTCGGCGCAATGGCCAAACACCTACGCCTTCCAGCAGTCGTTGCACTCGTGGTCGGCTTGGTCACCCCATTTCTACTGGGTCGCTGGTCGATCTTCATTGCACTTGGCATTACGCTGGCGGCCTGGATCGCTGCCTCAGTGCTTACGGGCGTTCTTGAGCGCATGCGTGCCACGCGTAGCGGTTTGCTGGCGCAGCCGCGTAGTTGGCTGGGCATGCACATGGCACATCTGGGCATCGCTGTATTCGTCGTTGGCGTCACGCTTGTGACAGGTTACGAGACCGAACAGGACATCCGCATGATGCCGGGAGACTCCGTGAGCGCAGGTGGCTATGACCTTACCTTTTTGGGGGTCCGAAATGCCCAAGGTCCCAACTACATGGCAGAAGTGGGCGACATCGAGCTTTCACGAAACGGCCAGGTGCTGCGCACCTTGCATCCTGAGAAGCGCACGTACACATCCTCGCCGATGCCGATGACCGAAGCGGCCATTGATGCAAACGGGTTGCGCCACGTCTACGCAGCACTCGGAGAACCGCTTGGCGACGGCGCCTGGAGTGTGCGCGTTTACTACAAGCCTTTCGTGGATTGGATTTGGGCTGGGTGCATCCTCATGGCTCTTGGCGGACTGTTGGCCATTAGTGATCGCCGTTATCGGCTCAAGCGGCGTAATCGACGGACGGCCGCGCCATCACAGAGGACATCGCCATGAATCGTTTCTTATGGCCTCTCCTTGGGTTCCTTGTCTTAATCGGTTTTCTGGCTTTGGGCCTGACCCTTAAACCCAGCGAAGTACCATCACCCTTTATCGATAAGCCCGCACCCGGGTTTACTCTGCCTCAGCTCGCAGCACCTGAGAAGACGTTCTCCCCGGAACAAATGAAAGGCCAAGTTTGGCTGTTGAACATCTGGGCCTCGTGGTGTTATGCCTGTCTTCAAGAGCACCCAGTCATTACAGATCTGGCACGAAGCGTCCCTATTGTAGGCCTCAATTACAAGGATAAACGCGACGAAGCGATTGCTTGGCTCGAACGCTATGGCAACGGATATATCGTCTCTGCATCGGATACAGACGGACGCGTAGGCATCAACTACGGCGTGTACGGGGTTCCGGAAACCTTCGTCATCGATAAGGCCGGATTCATTCGCTACAAGCATATTGGCGCTGTGGATGAAAAGACTGCACGCGATACGCTTTTACCGCTGATACGGGAGCTCAACCGATGAAACGATGGTGGCTTATCCTGTTGTGCGCTGTGATCTCCGCACCAGTCTGGGCAGCGGACCGCGCGGCGGAAGAGCGAATGCTTAACATTGCCTCAGAGTTGCGGTGCCTGGTATGCCAGAACGAGTCTATCGCCGCCTCCCGCGCCGATCTTGCCGTGGACTTACGCCAACAAATACGCGAACAAATCCACGCGGGTCAAACTGATCAGGAAATCAGGGCATATATGGTTGATCGTTACGGTGATTTCATCCTCTATCGACCGCCATTGCAGGCCACAACAATACTGCTTTGGTTCGGGCCCTTGCTGCTTCTTGTATTCGGCTTACTTGTGCTCACACTGACACTACGACACCGCATGCGCAGCATGACTGACAGATTACTAAGCGACGAAGAACGCAAACGGGCCGAGGCGCTGCTGAAGCTCAACAATATCCCGGATTGACTATGAATTTTCCCTTTATCATCATCGCAGCCTTGCTAATCGGCGGTGCCACTCTGTGGCTCTGTGCGGTCCTTTGGCGAGGTCCTAAGCAGGTGAACCGCGTAGAGCACGGCGGCGTGAATACCGCCGTGCTGCGCGACCAATGGGCCGAGCTTGAGCGGGACCACGCCCATGGCACTATTTCGGCCAATGATTTGGCTGAGGCCAGAGCCGACTTGCAACGACGCGCTTTGGACGAAGCGGAATCATCGAAAGCGGGTTCAGCTACCAACGCCGGAAGCAGGCACGCCGCCATAGCGCTTGCCATTGTGCTGCCTATCGCGGCGACGCTGACCTATCTGTACTTAGGAAATCCTGCCGCGATAAGCCCGTCGTCGGCTCCAGGCACCAGTGTGATCACGCAAGCGGATGTGCAGGCCATGGTAGCTTCTCTGGAGCAGCGACTCAAACAGAATCCCGACGATTCGACAGGCTGGCTCATGTTGGCTCGCTCTTACCGCCATTTTGGACGATACGAAGAAGCTGCCAACGCATTCTCAAATGCCAACAATCTCGTCCAGACCGATCCATTGGCATTGGCAGAATATGCGGAGACACTTGCACGAACACGAAGCTCGGGCTTTGAGGGAGAACCGACCCGGTTGCTTGAGCGCGCCTTGTCGCTCAGCCCTGAGGCACCGATGCCCCTAACACTTGCTGGTGCGGCGGCCATGCAACGTGAAGACTATCCTGCGGCCATTAATTACTGGGGTCGACTACTGGAAGTGCTTCCACCTGATTCGGATGCAGCAAGAGTGGTTTCGGAGAGTATCGAACACGCACGAAAAAAACAGCAGGCTGACCAGGCCCGCGGGTCAGCTACCGACGTCCCGTAGTAGCTGACCGGTAGATTACGCCTTATGGGAGGGCGCGATAAGTGATGCCGTTTGGAGCAGGGCCGACCTTATAGGTCCCGACAACTGCCTGCGTGCTCGTGTCGATGGCGCTCACGGTATCGGCCTTGTTGTTCGTAATGAACACCAACTTGCCATCATCGCTCGCCACCACCCCGTGCGCGCCCATATCCGTCGTTACCGTATCGACAACGCGCTGTGTCCCGATATCGATTACCGACACCGTATTATCGGGATTGCTGTCACTGCCTTGATTGGCCACGTACATTTTGCTGCCGTCGGGCGTGGAAAAAATCTGGATCGGGTTGCGCCCCACTTGGATATTACCGGCGACTTTCCGAGTGCTCGTATCGATGACCGCGACACTATTCTCATCACGCAGAGACACATAGACCTGTGCCCCATCGGGTGTAAAAGCCACCTGAACCGGCGCTTTACCCACAGGGATACGTGCAGATTCTTTCAGATTCTCCGCGTCGATTACTGACACGCTATTGTCAGTAACGTTCGCTACGTATAGCTCACGCCCATCCGGGCTGAGACGCAAACCATGAGGATAACTGCCGGTAGGAATTTCGGCGACAACCGCTTTCCGGCTGATATCGACTACCGTTACCCGATTCGTATCAGCATTGGTTATATAGGCAAGGTCGCCGCTCTTGCTGGTGACGACATGGGCAGGATGGTCGCCGGAGGGCAGCGTCGCGATTAGTTCCCCTGGCTGGTTTGCATCCAAAAGCACCAGGCCCGCCTGACTGCCGTGGCCGTGCGTGGCGGCTGAAGCCGTTGGCTCGCTCTTTTCGCCACCATGGCCTCCATGGCCACTGGAAGGCGTGCCAACGGCTAGGAGAAGTTTTCCATTGGGCGATATTTGGACGTTATGGGGCACCACGGGTATATCCACCGTACGGACTTCGCCCGAACTTAGTGTGATCACGCTGATGGAGCCATCGCCCTCATTAGCGCTATAAACGACTCCATTGGCTAGCGAAGCTGCATTCGCCACTCCTATGGTCGCGGCAAGAACAACTGTAATCAAGCTAACGCGGAACTTCTGCATTTTCATCTCCAGAATGGAAGCAGGTGGTTTTGGGCGCAGGAACGGCCCAAAAGGCATGTTGGACTCTGTTAAACAACCGTCGACGAACCGGCCTCTTCAATGCCGTTCATCAAGAATGTTTTTCGTATCGGGTTGCGGCGCCCGTCGTGCTTCGGGGTTCCTGACGTCTTGTTCTTTGTGGCAAGACTGCATGCCTTTCATCATGAAGAACATCATCACGGGACAAATCAGGAAGAACAATGCTGGCGCCAAGGCAGTGATCAACTCACGGGCGGCGGGAAAAGTGGCATAGGCAACAGCGACCACAGCGGCCAAGCCAACCCCCGCTTTCAGCATCATCTTGATATCGCATTTCATAGTGTTCTCCTTGTGCGAGTTACGCTGAACTCTCAGCATGGCCAACGTGGTGCGACCATTAGAAGAACTGTAGTCGGGTGACCCTGTCGGACGCGTTGCGGGCCGATTACATATTTGTCATCTATCGCAGGCGCGGACGAATGAAATAGTTTGTGTCCGTGTGCTCGGCAAGGTTGTCAATGCTTGCGGTGGATGCGTCCCAATCGGAGACGAGTCGGAATTTTTACAAAGGCCGGAAAATACGAGTACGTCTTGTGTTGACCTTGCCATGATGGGAAGGTTTATCGTACGGGTATTCAACCACGAACAAAGAGAAGGCACGTCAATGGTCAATTTTCAGGTAAATGACATGACTTGCGGTCACTGCGCGGGCACTATACGAGCCGCAATAATCGCCGCCACTCCGCAGGCGGACATTGAGGTGGACCTCTCCGCACGTCGAGTAGCCGTGGAAGGCGTTACAGACATAGACGCGGTCGAGCGCGCCATTCGTGAGGCCGGTTACACCCCCGAGCGCCAGCCATAGCAGCGGCAGCGCATTAATGCGTTCTGATCTTACCGGCTGCGGTTGCGCTATCCTTGAAGAACAACCGCAGCGATTCGCGGATTCCTCAGGCCACCTGGGCCATCCGCCTGCATTCTTCGGCGCACCTACGGCAAGCTTCCGCGCAACGTTGGCAATGATCCATTGAATGTTTTGCACATTCTTCGCCGCATGCTTCGCAGATCTCTGCGCACACTCGACAAATCGCCTGGGCGAATTCACTGCCTCGTGCCATGTAGCTGGCTGCCACGCGACAAATCTGTGCACAATCCATGTCCAGCTTTATGCACCGAGTCATGCTTTTTACGTCTTGTTCCTGTAGGCACGAGACCGAGCAATGTTCGCACTCTGTCGCGCAGGCATAACATGCGTCGATGCATAATTGAAATTTTTCATGGGCCATATTTATCTCCATTGGAATGAAAATTGAAGGTGAATCGTGAGGCGGCATCACGCCGCCACACGAGAACCAGCAACCCCTAGGCCCCAGCGGCATCTTTAGCTGCGTCACCGCTATTCCAACAAGCTGCAACAATTTCATCATTACATATTTGTAATCTTCGCGTCATGTAGTTGTCGGCAAGCGTACTCTAGACTGTGAGCTTCCTTCGTCCATCGATCCCCCGATTTATCCCTATGAGCCTTCAGCCCGCCCTTAGTCCAGCAGAAACTTATGAGAATTATCTTGGCCGCAACATTGCGGATCCGTGGACGCGCGTGCTGCTGGCGCATGTTGCGCCGCAACCCGGGGAACGCGTGTTGGATCTCGCCTGCGGCACAGGCAGCGTTGCTCGACAAGTTGCCCCGCTCGTTGGTGAAAGCGGGCACATCGTTGCATTGGATGTAAACGCCGAAATGCTAGCCGTCGGCATGGCGCAACCTGTGCCCCAAGGCGCCACCATAGATTGGCGCGAGGGCGATGCAACAAATCTCGAACTTCGTGAGCAGGAGTTCGATCTCGTGCTCTGCCAGCAAGGACTCCAGTTTTTTTCCGATCGTGCTGAGGCGCTACACGGAATGCGCCGTGTCCTGCGCGAATCTGGAAGGGTTGGCATCAGCGTTTGGCAGTCGCTTCATCGTCATCCTTTGTACGAGGCTCTGTTCATCGCAACTGCGCGCCATCTCAATATCGCCGTCACGGATGTCGACATCGCTTTCTCGCTATCCGACTCCGACGCGCTGTACCGATTACTTGAGTCCGCAGGGTTTCAGGATGTCGAAGTACGTACATCAGCGCTGGACATCCGCTTGCCAGACGCCAAGCGGTTCGTCGACATGTCAATAGCCGGAGCAGCCACGTCCGTGCCGGCCTTCACGCGAATGGCGCCGATCGAACGCGCCGTCCTCATGAACGCCATAAAAGACGAGACGCAGGGAGCTGTGCAAACCTTCCAGCACGGTGATTCTCTCGTCTTTCCGATGGAGACGAATATTGCGACTGCAAAGCGATGACGTCCACGGCGATTTTTTCCACGAACCACGACCAAGAACCTGAAGAAGACAGCCATGAAACTGCTTCTCGTTGAAGACGAAGTCAAGACCGGCGATTACGTTAAACAAGGCCTCACCGAGTCCGGATTTATCGTCGACCTTGCGCGGAATGGATTAGACGGCCATCACTTGGCTTTGACCGGATCCTACGACTTGATCATTCTAGATGTCATGCTGCCCGATGTTGAAGGCTGGCGTATTGTTCAGGCATTGCGAGAGGCAAAGTCTGCGACGCCTGTCCTCTTTCTTACAGCGCGCGACAGCGTAGAGGATCGCGTCAAAGGCCTGGAGCTGGGCGCTGACGACTATCTGGTAAAGCCATTTGCCTTTTCTGAACTCTTGGCTCGGGTGCGGACTCTATTGCGGCGCAGTGCAGCCCCGGTATTTAACGACCAGCTTCAGGTGGCCAATCTAACGCTCGACATTCCTCGCCGACGGGCGCAGCGTGATGGTGTGCGCATCGACCTGACCAATAAGGAGTTTGCGCTATTGGAGTTGCTGGTCCGTCGCCAGAGCGAAGTGCTGCCGCGCTCTTTGATTGCATCGCAGGTGTGGGATATGAACTTTGATAGCGACACCAACGTCATTGACGTTGCCATCCGCCGACTTAGGGCCAAGATTGATGACGATTACGAGCCCAAGCTGATTCATACCGTCCGAGGCATGGGTTATATGCTGGACGTCACGCCTTCTGCTTGACGATGAAGCGACGACCCGCGTCTCTCGCTTTACGGCTGACGGTCTCTATTGGGGCAGTGATCACGATCGTTCTGCTCTGCTTCGGCTGGATGATCGAGCGGTCTATCAATAACCATTTCATTCAGCAGGATGTAGACGAGTTGAACGCAGTGGTTCAAGCGTTGAAGCACACGCTCGCCACCGCCCCGGCCAACGAAAGCCCTGAAGCATTTCGAGATCGTTTGGCGAATGCCGTCTCGGGCCACCACAACGCACAGTACCGGATTTCAACGTCCACCGGCTCGGTCATTTATTCGACACCCGGCTCAGACCTGGCAAGATTTGCAGGCATTGCGCGCCCCGTCGAGCGAATTTCCATTGACACCGTCGGCACATGGCAGGATCAGGGCGAAACATTCAGGGGTGCTCTGTTAAGAATGGAGTCCGAAAGCCTGCCCAAGATCGGGCCACTGACCATTGCCGTGGCAACCGGCATCAATTTCCATTTGCACTACCTCGAAAGCTTTCGCGGCTATCTTCGACTGATCATAATCGGCGCCTGCTTGATTGCCATTTTGGCTACCTGGATAGCGGTGTATCAAGGCCACGCACCAATACGGCGGATCAGCCGCGAGATGGGAAGAATCAAGTCAGATCAGTTGCACATACGCCTGGACCCCGACGGCGTTCCCGCCGAATTGGTTGAATTGACACTGTCTTTCAATGAAATGCTCCACCGCCTTGAAGAGGTCTTCAAGCGCTTATCGGAATTTTCGGGAGACATTGCGCACGAGTTGCGCACGCCAATCACCAATATAAAGACACAGACCGAAGTAGCGCTTTCGCAAGCGCGCAGTGTCGATCAATACCGGGAAATCTTGTATTCCAACCTGGAAGAGTATGAGCGCATGGCCAAGATGGTAGGCGACATGCTCTTCCTGGCGCAAGCCGACAATCATTTACTTAAACCCGAACTTGTCACAATCGATCTCGACGCAGAGATACGCACGCTTTTCGATTACTTCGGCGCGTGGGCCGAAGAACGTGGGGTCTCTCTGGAATTGATCAGCGAGCGAGTATGCACGCTAGGTGACACGCTTATGATCCGGCGCGCTTTGAGCAACTTGCTGTCTAACGCCATCCGCTATACACCGCAGGGAAGGACCATCTCGGTTCACCTTGAAGGCAATGGGAAATCTGTGAAGGTTCGGATAGTGAACCCCGGCCCCCGGATCCCGCCGGAGCACTTGCCTCACATATTCGAGCGCTTCTATCGCCCCGACGCCTCACGTCAGCGTTCTTCGGAAGGAGCCGGCCTGGGATTGGCGATTGCCAAATCCATATTCGAGGCACATGCAGGCCGAATTACAGCGTCTTCAACCCAGCAAGAGACTGCCTTCGAGGTGCGACTGTCCGCGCAAACGTGTTGAAGCCTAACGAAACTTCTCTTCTGGGCTTGTTTGCCGGGCGGGGAGCTTAGGACAAGCGCATGACCATGGGCATCAACTTACAGAAAATTGCCCCATCATCCCGTTGTCTTCGTGTTCAAGGATATGGCAGTGGTACATGAAGGGAGATGCCATCGCCGTCTGCGTGAACTTCACCAGAAGTTCGACCGGCCCCTGGGCGACGACGGTGTCCCTCAGTCCCTGATCACGAATCCCGGGGGCCGAACCATTACGGCTTAACACCTCGAAGTGAACGCCATGGATGTGGAACGGATGTGCCATCATGTCGCCAGAAACCTCCCAAACCTCGATGTCGCCAAGGCGGACCTGTTCGTCAACCCGACCCATGTCGAAAGTACGGCCATTGATGCCGAGCATTCCCATTCCCCCCCGCATCATGCCTCCCATGGAAGGCCCGCCGCGCATCATCCCTCCCATGCCCATGTTCATGACAAAACGTCGCCGCCGAACCGCCTTGACCTCATCCAGCCGCTCATAAGCATGCAATCTGTCAGGCACTTTGGATTCAAGCGCCGGCTTGCCCTGAGGTTCGAATCGAACAACCGTCTCCCGTCCAATTCTCCCCAGGTTTGCGGCAGCGGTCATCATGCCCATCATCATTGGAAGGTTGCCGTCCGGACCGGTTTCAAGTGTCGCTGGCCGGCCATCCGAAAAGTCAGCCAGAATTTCCGCACGCTCTCCCGGCGCAAGTCGTAGGGTGCGAAGCTCGACCGGCTTGTCAAGCAAGCCGCCTTCGGAAGCAATCCAGTGAAAGGGCCGATCATCCGCGAATGCGAGATCGTATTCCCTGGCATTGGAGCCGTTCACCAAGCGTAAGCGAACCAGGCCACGAGGCACGCGGGCTGTCGGGTTGACGGTTCCATTGACCATCAGCGTGTCGCCTCGACGTCCATGCATGACCGACATCATGCCCTGAGGCAGTACGAGAGTACCGTTCTCGAATTGTCGATCCTGCAGTATCAAGGGCAGGTCATCCACACCATATTCCGATGGCAAGCCGAGCGCCCGTTCATCGTCATCGCTCACAATCAGCAGGCCCGCAAGCCCTGCATAGACTTGTTCTCCTGTCCGGCCATGGATATGCGAGTGGTACCAGAGCGTCGCCGCCGGTTGACGAATGGGAAGCACCGGTCGCCACGTCGAGCCCGAACGGATGGTCTGATGAGGACCGCCGTCAAGCTCTCCCGGAATGAGCAGGCCATGCCAGTGGACCGTCGTATCCTCGCCCAAAGCATTCGTGACCACCATCTCGACGTCGTCGCCACGATGGACACGCAGCGTCGGGCCAAGATAGCTGCCGTTGTAGCCTAGCGTCACGCTCTCTCGTCCAGGGAAAAAGGATGTTTTGCCAATCTGCGCTTTAAGGACTACCGACTGACTTTTGTCGCGAGCATCAATCAGTTCGGGAATTTTCAATTGCCTTGACTCTGCGGCAGCAGATGGCCTCCATAAAGATGAAGCCGCCCACAGCGAACCGCCTGCCAGCAAAGTCCCGGCCAAAAAAGAACGACGTGTGAGCGTCATGAATGCACTTCCCAGTAAACCTTAGAGCCATATTGTTGGCATATTCCGCATAGAGGGCGAATGAGATAAAGTATCACTCATTGAAAGAAAAACTTTAGGGTAAGCGGATTAAATGGTTGATCTTACCTTAGCATGAGAGTGAGACAGACCGGCATCTCATCGGATTATCTGGTTGATGCTTCACCTACTGCTGGTGCATGTTTCCTTCGCTAATTCCAGCAAGAACCCCGCACGCCTCAACTTCCCGGTCATCGTTGCAACTCGCTCTCAGTGAAACGAGTTGTTTCTCAAGCGCTTGCAGAGCGGTTATCTGCGACCGCACATGAGAGATGTGATCATCGAGCAAGGCGTTGACGGCGGTACAAGGCTGATGAGGGTCGTCCTGATAGCTCTGTAGTTCGTGAATCTCAGCCAGTGACAGGCCCAGGATTCTGCAGCGACGGATGAAGGCCAGCCCCTCACCATGCTTCTCGGTATAGACACGGTAACCGTTGTCCTGCCGATCAGGCGGCGGCAACAAGCCCTGCTGTTCATAGAAGCGGATCGTCTGTGTTTCGACCCCTACCAACTGCGCCAACTGACCAATGCGCATCAGCCTCCTCCCCAACGGATTCTTTACTCTATTGACCTTATAGTAGCTTTATAGTTCTAAATGGTACCACAACATTGTTCAAGTGGAGTCGTATCATGAGCAAATCCTGTGGTGGCGCCTGTGGCGGTGATGCAACGTCCGCAGCGGATACCGATATACAGGCCTCCTCCGAGGCGCCAGGGAGATGGGTCAGTGTTTATGCCGTGCCGAAGATGGACTGTCCATCAGAAGAACGAATGATTCGCCTAGCCCTGAACGGCTTTGAGGAGATTCGGGCGCTGTCCTTCGACTTGTCGAACCGCCGGCTGAAGGTCGTGCATGACGGCGAGGTCGAGCCCGTCACCTCGAAACTGAAGACCTTGGGGCTAGGCGCCTCGCTTCAGGAAACCGTCGCTGCAAATCCGGAGACCATCAAGGCCGCCGAGTTTTCGGCAGCTTCTGCTAAGCAAGAATCCGGGACCCTGCGCTGGTTGCTCGGCATCAATGCACTTCTGTTCGTGGTGGAAATGACTGCCGGTCTGATCGCCCAGTCCACCGGCCTGATTGGAGAATCCCTGGACAATTTTGCCGATGCGGCGGTGTATGGGCTTGCCCTTTATGCGGTTGGACATAGCGTGAAAATGCAGGTACGTGCCGCGCATCTTGCTGGTGTACTGCAACTGATCTTGGCTGTGGGCGTGCTCGTAGAGGTGGTGAGACGCTTTGTATTCGGTAGTGAGCCTGAATCGCTGGTGATGATGGCTATCGCATTCGTCGCATTGATTGCCAATACCAGTTGTCTGCTGCTCATATCCAAACATCGGGAAGGCGGGGCGCACATGAAGGCAAGCTGGATATTCTCGGCCAACGACGTGGTGATCAACCTGGGGGTCATCACCGCCGGCGCCCTGGTCGCGTGGACCGGTTCCAATTATCCGGATCTGATTATCGGCACCATCGCGGGGGGCATTGTACTTAACGGTGCCAGACGCATTTTGGCGTTGAAGGGTTAAATAATGCTCATTATTGGCAAAAAGCTCTCGCCGTATGCCCTATTGTCCATATCGGGCCTGCTGGCAGCGTCTGATCAGGCTGTAAAGTGGCTGGTGCAGCAATCAATGGCCTATGGCGAGTATGTTTCGGTGACCCCGTTCTTTAACTGGGTGCACCTATGGAACACCGGTGCCGCATTCAGTCTTTTTGCGAATGGTGGAGGCTGGCAGCGCTACTTTTTTATCGGAATCGCGGTAGTGGTCTCGATTTTTCTGATCAAGCTGATCCTTGAAAATCGTCATAAAGGAGAAGCCATCGCTTACAGTCTTATCCTCGGTGGCGCCATGGGCAATCTGATTGACCGGGTCTTTCGCGGCTATGTTGTGGATTCCTTTGATTTCTATTGGCGAGACTGGCATTGGCCGGCCTTCAACCTGGCTGATATTGCAATTGTCCTCGGTGCCTTACTTTTCGTTTCCAGCAGCTTGTTGGGTAAAAAAGCAAACACCAATGCCGAGCCGGATGGATCTGACTGACACCTACGCCTATACAACACCATGACCGAACTTCCCGGCAACATCCTTCACCTGCCGCAATACCAAGTACTGGGCTGCAAATCAACCGACGACGAAATGCACTTCCAGGTGGACGTGCCCGATCCCATCGCCTGCGAGGAATGCGGCGTGCAGGGTGAGTTCGTACGGTTCGGCAAGCGTGACGTTCCCTATCGTGATCTGCCCATCCACGGCAAGCGGGTCACTCTCTGGGTGGTCCGCCGCCGATACACCTGCCGGGCCTGCAAGACAACATTCAGGCCCCAGCTACCGGAGATGGTGGACGGATTCCGTATGACACTGCGGCTGCATGAGTACGTGGAGAAGGAATCCTTCAACCACCCCTACACCTTTGTGGCGGCACAGACCGGCCTGGACTAGAAGACGGTGCGCGACATCTTCAACGCCCGCGCCGAGTTCCTGGGGCGCTGGCACCGCTTCGAGACGCCCCGCATCCTGGGCATTGACGAGCTATACCTGAACAAGCGCTACCGCTGCATTCTGACCAACATTGAGGAGCGAACCCTGCTCGACCTGCTGGCCACCCGCCGCCAGGACGTGGTGACCAACTACCTGATGAAGCTGAAAGACCGGCAGAAGGTCGAGATCGTCAGCATGGACATGTGGAACCCCTACCGGGCAGCGGTCAAGGCTGTGCTGCCCCAGGCCCGTATCGTGGTCGATAAGTTCCATGTGGTGCGCATGGCCAACGATGCCCTAGAGAAAGTGCGCAAGGGCCTCAGAAAGGAGCTGAAACCGTCCCAGAGCCGGACTCTCAAGGGAGACCGGAAAATCCTGCTGAAACGCGCTCACGAAGTCTCAGACCGGGAGCGCCTCATCATGGAGACCTGGACAGGCGCGTTCCCGCAACTGCTGGCCGCCTACGAGCACAAGGAGCGCTTCTACGGCATCTGGGACGCCACCACACGGCTCCAGGCAGAAGCCGCCCTGGACGAGTGGATAGCCACCATCCCGAAGGGCCAAAAGGAAGTCTGGAGCGATCTGGTCAGGGCAGTGGGAAACTGGCGCGAAGAGACCATGACCTACTTCGAGAAGGACATGCCCGTCACCAACGCTTACACGGAGTCCATCAACCGACTGGCCAAGGACAAGAACCGTGAAGGGCGCGGTTACTCCTTCGAGGTGATGCGGGCACGAATGCTCTACACCACGAAGCACAAGAAGAAGGCACCGACTGCGAAGGTCTCTCCTTTCTACAAGAAAACCATCGGTTACGGACTGCCGGACTTCGCAGAGGAACTCAACTACGGAGTCGATCTATCAACCATCTGAGGGTGGTATCAGATTGATGGGGTGAAGGTGCCCCATCAACCATTAAATCCGTATACCCAAACTTTATCGCTATGAAGTCGCCTGTCCACCTGAACGCCTTGCGGGCATTTGAAGCCAGCGCCCGCCACCAAAGCTTTTCCGCAGCAGCGGCTGAACTGAACGTCACGCCGGCAGCCGTGGGCCAACTCGTGCGCACGCTGGAAGACTGGCTGGGTACGCCGCTGTTCGTGCGGGTCAACAGCGGGAGGGCTCGGCTGAGCCCGACCGAGATGGCTGAACGTGCGTTGCCAGACATCCGGGCCGGTTTCGACCGGCTGGCGCTAGGCATGGAACGGCTACAAGAGGGATCAACCAGCGAGGTGCTCACCGTGACGGTCAGCCCGGCATTCGCCGCTAAGTGGCTGCTGCCGCGGATAGATCGATTCCAGACAGCTTGTCCGGACATCGACGTGCGCTTGGACACCAATCACAAATCGGTGGACTTCATAGCCCAGCGCATCGATATCGGCGTGCGCTACGGCATGGGGGACTGGCCGGGCCTGAAGGCCGACAAGCTCATGGATGAAGAGGCTTTTCCCGTATGCTCCCCTGAGCTGCTGCGTCAGCGCAGGCAACTACGAAAGCCAGGTGATCTAATTCGCGAAACACTTATCCATGACTTGACGATGGCCGGCCATTCGGGCTTCCCGACCTGGGAGGAGTGGATGAAGAAAGCCGGAGTTAGTGACACAGCAACGATCCGTCGCGGCATGCAGATCAATAATTCTGCAGCCGTGCTGCAGGCAGCTATTGAGGGGCATGGCATCGCGCTCGCACGCAGTATCATGGCCCGCGACGATCTGTCGAGCGGGCGCCTGGTGAGGCTATTCCCTGACATCAGCTTTGCGTTGAATGTGTCTTATTACATCGTTTACAGGCCCGAATGCGCCAATCTGCCCAGATTAGCGGCATTCAGGGAATGGTTAATCACTGAGGCGGATGACTAATCACAAAGTAAACTTCAAACGGAAGGGCTTCGCTGTCGCCCAATCTCCCATGACACCCTACCGCCATTCACTGTTGCAGCGACCTGCTGGCCCAGCCGCTGCTCGATCACCGGTCGCCACGGCACCAGCGAGAAGCCCATGCCGTCGTCCAGCATCGCGTAGCGCCCGCTGGCAAGCATGATATTGCGCCTGTAGATACCGGCCACGCGCTGCCCGTCCTTCGCTGGGCGATGCTCCAGGCCTGTTTCTGTGGCAATGTCCCTAGCCGCCTGAGTCAGTTCCCGGTTACGTAGCGTGCCCAGCAGATTTCGGGCAAGAAGCACGCGCTGTCCACGCCGCTGAGCCAGCCCCTGTTCTTCAAGGAAATCGGCGCGCTGCTGCATGGCCTGTTTAACCTCGCCCCCGAAGCCCCCATCCTCCAACCCCTTGCCACCCCCGATCAGTTGCTGATCGAGCCAGGTAGCCCCGATCACGCGGGCTTGCCGTTCAATCTGCAGGTGCGATTTCAGTTCCACCGCCACACCACCCAGGCGTTGCGCATCGTATTGGCGACCTTGTTCGGGCAGATCGCCCGGCACTTTCCATAGTCCTTCGGCAACGCGTTCCACGATGCCAGCTCGGCGCAAGGCTTCCAGCCGACGGACGTGCGACGCGACCACTTCCTGCGGGTCGCGTCCAGCCTTGACCCGACCTTGCTCAATGGCAAGATGATGATCGGTCCGATACAGACCGTCGCTGGCCAGTTCCACGATGTTGCGGTCAGCCCCCCGGATGTCGGCGAAACCCTTCACTTCCACCACCGCGCCGGTTGGATAGTTGGCCGGTTCGTCGCGGGCGTTCAGCGCAACATAATGGGCCTTGCCATCCACGCCGTCGATCACCAGATAGCCCCGGTCGCGCAGCTCATCATCCAGCCCCTTGGCCGCCACGCGCCCGACGATGGCGCAGCCACCTCCATCGCCACCTTGGCCCGGCTCGAATACGACAAGTTCGCGTTGTTTTCCGCTCATGGCTCGCTGCATGGTGCGGATGATGTCGCCGCGTTCGCCCAGGGTACGCAAGGTTTCTTCGGCATCGGTGTGCATGGCCCAGGAGCCGGGCTGTATTTCGTCGGCCAGCCCGAGGCGCTGCAAGCGTTGCAGGCGACCGATCAGCAGCAGACGCTGGCGTTGCAAGTTCGGCTCATTGAAGCGTTGGATATGCACCCTGCCATCCTCGCCGATCTCACGTTGCAGAGTGCGGTCCAGGCCCGTCCACCGTTCCTGTTCCACTTCGCGCTGCATGGTCTGCTGGATTTCCCGCTCGGTGCGTGGCCCCAGCCATTCGGTCGCCAGCTCAGAAGCGCGATGACGCAAGCCCTGAGCGATGTAGTCGCCCGCGATGATGAGGTCTTGGCCGGTATCGTCATGCCCGCGCACGATCAGGTGAGTGTGCGGATTATCGGTATTCCAGTGATCCACCGCCACCCAATCCAAACGCGTACCCAGGTCGGCTTCCATGCGGTTCACCAGATGCCGGGTGTAGGTGCACAAGTCATCCAGTTCAGCGCCGTCCTCCGGGGAAACGATGAAGCGGAAATGGTGCCGATCCTCGGCACAGCGTTCCTTGAAAGCCCCCAGATCGGCAACATCCGTCTGTGGCCCGTAGGCTTGGCCTGGTTCGCCACCGCGGCCCGCACCGTCACGCTCGATGTAGCGCAGGTGCTTGGCGAGCGATTGCGGGCTGGCGTTACGCTGGTTGACCAGCAGGGTCTTGATGGTCACCCGCCGCGAGAATGGCGTGAGATTGGCGCCAGAAAAACGCACTGCCGTATGGCCGCGCCCCAGGCGTGCGCCGGGACGCTGGCCAGCGCGTGCGCTGCGGCCACCGGCGGCGGAATGGCGCATTGAGGACTTGCCCCCGCTGGCCTTGCCGGTCTGCTTGAGCACCTTGGAAATAAAACCTTGGCCTTGGCCCTTGCCCCGGTTCTTCGGAGCGCTGGGGCGCACCCGGAAATCATCATCGTGGCGGTCGGTCATGCCTGCGCTCCCTGCAAGTTCTGGCTGAAGCTGCGGCGTAGCCGGTCGTGCGAAGCACGCGGCCAGCCCTGTCTTGGCGCGGGCCACGCGCCCCCAGCGGCACGACGGCAACGCCGTATCGTGCCGCGCCACCCCCATGTGCAGACTGGCTTTGCGGGCGGCTGGGTGCCGACCCCTTTTGTCTTGCCTTCCGCCTTTGTCTGTCGCTTTCGCTCCCGGCGTCGGCGGCCCGGTGGCACTGCTGCATGGGCAGCCCGCACACCGGCGAACGCGCCGATGGACGCGCCAGGGGTCGCAGGCCAGGCGCGTTCGAGGCAAGATGCCTGCACGTGGGACGGCTGCGCCGGAGGTTGCACGGCGCAAAGTGTCCAATGCTCAGAATTGGCACCCGCACAGCAGATACGGCGACATGACGGCAGCCCCAAGGAAGACACGCCTGATAGCACGATGACATGCAGCGCGACGTGCATTGAGTCGGCGGCCTTCATGGCTGCACCTCATGCCAGACCGGGTGCGCGATGCCGATCACGGCGGCTACGCTGACCGGGCCAAAATAGCGGCTGTCGAACGAGGCCGGATTCGTGGTGCTCAACAGGAACAGTTCGGCCGCCATCAATGGCCGGCACTGCGGCCAGAACGGCAACGGACGCCCCAGCCGGTCGGCAGACAGCACGGCGGCCACCGGCACGCCGTCGATGCGCACCTGACCGGCCACGATGCAGACGTGTTGCGGCGCGACCGCGCCCACACGTTTAAGCAACGGAATGTGTGCGGGCAGGTAGCCGCGCTGCGCGGCTAACGTCGCCGCGTCGGCAGGCAATCGGGTCAGAACGATGCTGCCCACGCGTAGCCGACGAGACAACGAGCCAGAATGATGTTGGAGCGGTTCGACGCGATACCAGCCTACCGCCACACTGTCGGACGGGTTGTAGATCAGGCGCGGCAACCGAGGCAAAAAAGCCGCCCAGGCCAGTGCAGCGAGGCCAACGGTAGCGAAGCCCGTCAGCACGATGCGAGCGCGCAGGCGCGAACGAGGATACGGCCCGGCTCCAGCGGCCTTATTGAGCGTGGCAACCGGCGTCATGACAAGGCCCGCCCGGCCAGCCAGGCGGCATGCCGCTCGGCGGTATAGTCAGGCAACGGCTGGCGCGCCGCCAGCCGATTGGCGAGCGTGCGCCAGTACGCTGGCGAGACGGCGGCGGGCGCGATGCCCAGTGACTCGATGGCATCCATGCGTTGCAGCACAGAACGGACGGAATGATGGCCTTCAACGTGCAGCAACAGGCGCGCACCCGGCTGCACGCCGGGGATGCGCTGCGCCGCGTCCAGCGGTGTGCAAGCCTGCATCACCATCAGCTGCCAGCGCACCGTGCCGTAGTCATTGGCTTGCCAGCGAATACGGCACAGCACCGCGCCCGGCAGAAACACCGCCCAGCGCCGCCAGCGGTCCAACCGCAGCGTGTGTGCCGGTTCACCAAAACGCAGGTAAAGATTGAAATGGGGTTCGATTGTGGCCAGCGCCACCCGCGTCAACGGTGCGCGGTTAGCGTGAAGGGCAAGCGCGGCGGAGGGCGGCAGTGATGCCGCCGTGGCCGCACCAGCAGGCGAAACAAAGCGATTCATGGCGTGTCCTTTTTGCGAGGATCTGGAAACTCCCTTTCCAGCAGACCGCGCAGCAGCTCGGCCACAGTCACGCCTTGCGTGAAGGCCGATACCTTGATGCGCGCCCGCAGGGCGGGGGTAATGTCCAGCGTCAGACGAGCGGTGTAGAGATCACCCTTGTTCAGCGCTTCAGCGTCGCCCTGACGAATCCACGCTTCAGCGTGCGGGTTCGCGGGCGGACGCGCACCAATGCCTACGCGCTTGGGCCGTGCGGGTTTCGTGCTCATGCCGGCCACCGCAGCAGTTCATCGACCAACGCGGTGATTTCACGCGCCGCCGCGCTGTCGGGTGCCGTTTCGCGTGCCAACCTCCCGGCGGCCACGCTGTCGGCAAAGACGATTCGCTGGCGAACCTCGGCGCGCAGCGCCGGCAGCGGCTGCTCGGCCAGCGCCCGACGGGCTTCGCGTCCGATCACCGTGGTGCTGACCCGCCGGTTGATGACAAAGGCCGCTTGCAACGCAGGCCGGAACACCTGGGCCTCGCGGACCAGCGCCACCATCTCGGCGCTGGCCCACAAGTCATAGGGGCTGGGTTGCACAGGAATCAGCACGTAATCGGCTGCCAGCAGCGCGGAGCGCGCCAAGGCGGCGATGCGGGGTGGGCCATCAATGACCACGTGATCGGCCCGCCTGGCGAGTTCCGGCGCTTCCTGATGCAGTGTTTCGCGCGCCAGGCCCACGGCACTGAACAGCCGTGGCAAGCCTTGCTGGCTTCTGCGCTGTGTCCAGTCCAGTGAAGACCCCTGCGGGTCGGCATCCAGCAGAATGACCTGCTGACCGCGCAGCGCGAGTTCTCCGGCGATGTGGGTGGCCAGCGTGGTCTTGCCCACGCCTCCTTTCTGATTGAGCAAGGCAACGATCATGGCGCAGCCCTCCCACCAGGAAAACCGGGCTGTTTTTGCCTTGCCAAACGGGTTTGGTTCTTCGGCTGATTACGTCCTTCAAACTGCCGGGTGTTTCCCTTTTCAGAATCTATCCATCGTGGTGGCGAGTCTTTATCAATCGTTAGAGTAGTTAAGTTAGATAAGTTAAGGGGCGCGCAAACCCAGTGTTGGCAAGGCTTTGCAGCCGATTGGCACGCCTGATAGCACGATAGTCCCACGCCCGATAGCACGATACCGGACACGCCTGATAGCACGACACTATTCACAGGATATTCACAGCTTTTCCACAGACTTATCCCCGTGCTGTGGGCGGCACCGGTCGGAAGGTCAGCCGTTCGCGGCCTTCGTTCGGCAGCAGCTCGATCCCCAACACGTAGCCGGGCAATGATTGCTTGGCGACCAGGGTGCGCAGATCGCAGGCAAAGTCGGCGGGCTTGGCGGTACTGCCGGACTTCTGGTGCAGGTAACGGAAATCGAATTGCCAGCCCTCCGGCTGCTTGCCGCCGTGCTTGCGCACTAGGCGGTACAGCCAGCGTTCGATACCGCCCGTGAGCCGGAAGTACGCCGGGTCGATGGTCAGCACCAGGGCTGCATCGAGCACGCCCGCATAGAACCAGTCCGGCAAGATCAGTTCGATGCCCAGCGGCTTGCCGCCGGCGTCGGCCAGTTCCTTCCACTCGTTGATCCACGAAAACCGATGCAGCCGCCGCCCCGTGGTTTCGCGGATGGACGTTGCCACGCTGGTCGATTGCAGCCGGTCGAGCGCCGCTTTCAGACGCTGGTAGTCGCGCAAGGAGGTGCCGCGCCCGATAAAGCGCAGGATTTCGTAGGGTGTAGCGCGTATCCAGCGCGAAGGCGTGATGCCGGCATCGCGTGCCTGCACAATCTGCGACGCGGCCCAGATCAGGATGTCGGCATCCCAGATCGTGGCAATGCCATGTTCGGCGGTGCCTTCCACACGGATGGTGACGTTCCCATTGCGAAAGTCGATGGGCGCAACCCGCCTCGACTTTGCCAGCGAGAAGAAGGGATAGGCCATCAAGTCCTGCGCATCGCGTGGCGCCATGTCGCCGGGTAAGGCACGGAACAGCGCAAGCTGCTCCTGCTGCGGCGGTCGCTGCGCGGCGGACGGACGAGACATTTTGATGGCCGGCAGCGGGCGAACGATCAGCGGCCGTCACGATAATCACCCACATGGCGTTCGGCATACTCCGGGTCGGACGTGGCCCCATAGCTGCGCGCATCGGCCCAGGCATCCAGATCAGCCACGGCGTACATGACGCGCCGTCCGAACTTGCGAAACTTCGGGCCACCGCCGATCACGCGCTGCTTTTCCAGCGTGCGCGGCGACAACCGCAGGTAATCGGCGGCTTCGTCGTTGGTGAGGTAGCGTTGGGGCTGCGCGGGCGCAGTGGCGGGAACGGCGGCAGGCCGTAAGGGTGCGGGTCGCATAGGGTGAGCCTCCATCGGTTGAGAGCGCCCGGCCCCATAGCGGGGCCGGATGCAGACAGTCTCAACAAAGTCGGGCGACCTGCTCAGGGACGTTTTGCAGGGGGTGAAGAACGTCCCTGTACCGGCGCGGGAAGCTGTGCCAGGCGGCGGTAGCCGCCACGCATCAGCGTGTCGCCCCGGCGCACCAGGCGACGCATGCGGGCGCGTAAAGCGCCGTCGGCATGCCAATCGCGGACCACTGTTTTGGGGCCAAACAGCCCTTCGGCGATGTCGCGCAAAGATGCCCCCGCCAGGGTGGCATCGAGCGCCTGCAAGGTGTGCAGCTCCTGCAAGGCCGACAAGGCGGGCCGGGGCCGCACGACGGCAATGGGAATGGCGTTGCTGGCCAGGGCCAGCTTGCTCATTTCCAGCGTGAGCGCTTGCGCGTGCGCCAGAAGGTCGGCGCCGGCGCGCATGGCATAGACGTAAGCCATGCCATCGGCCAGGCCAGGGGCGAGCGCAAGCCGCAGGCAGCCGCCCGGCCAGCGCACCCGCAGCACCAGGCGCACGCCATCGTGCATTAAAGATTTGTCGCCCGGGATGCGCCAGAGCGTGAACAGCGTGGCCTCCGGCATGGGGTCGGCATCCGGGTAAAGATGAACGCCCTGAGCATCGGGGAACCAGATAGGATGCGCATCGCGCGCATCCAAGGCGGGGTCTTCCAGCAAGCGCAGCCCCCAGTGCTGCGCAGCGTCTGGCCGTTGGGGACGGCATACCCAGTCTTGCCGGTAATCAGGATGGCGGCGCAGGTATTCCCAAGCGAGTGCCGGGCCGTCCAGATGCAGAACATACAAATACGCGGCGGTCGGATGCCAGTGTCTGGTGTGCGAATCAGCCATGACGCAAACCCCCTTTTTATTCAGCAGGGCCGCCTCATCGCAAAATGCACACAGCGCAGTTTCAATGCGTTAATATTCAACTACCAATCGCATCAAATGAAACTGAAAATATCAAGTCCGATTGGGTCTTAACCCTTGCGCTGGCAATCAGAATGCGATGTCGACGCCACTGAAAAATCAGTAAGTAGCATCCCTCACCCTGGCGCATATCGTGCAAAAGATCATGACTGTTTAAGTCTGAACCATCGTATATTTATGCAAGGCCCAAGATTCGGACCGTACCGATCTTGAATATGACTGAAATAGTCTCGATGCGCCCTGATTAGATGGACTGCGCGTTTTGATCGCAGCCACTGATTTCAATCCGTGATCGAACCGTTTTCTTGCGCTAGGCGAGTATATTCCGATAACGGACGCACAGCCTGGAAATAGCGGTCACGCATCACGGGCTGCTTACGCGGGCCGACGATGGACGTCAAGGCGGAAAGTTGCACCGTTCCCAGCTCCGGCATGCCTATCCCCAAGTCGATCAGGCCATAGGCCGTATCGCCATCTTGCGGGTCAAGGCTAACCAGTAGCCAGGTCGCATGGGCGTCTGGCGTGAAGATCCGCACCACGGGCAGCGGGTCGATGTGCTGGCCTGCGGCGCGTGCCTGGCCGTGGGCGAGCAATTGTGCGTGCTCTTCGTCGGTGATGAGTGGATGGTTCACGTGTGTTCTACCAAAGCGTAAAGCCGCCGATTTATCTTTGCGCGTTCGTACAAAGTCCCGAAAGCGGTTTTTCTCGAATCCGTAAAAGCGGGCAATCGTAATGCCGTTTATGCGCAAGCCATGAAAAGCACGATTGTGATTCTCCGCTTTTAAGGGAATCCACACTTACGGATTTCATTAATTACACAAGAAAAGACGAAATTCCAATCAATGAGTTAAATATAACGTGGTTTTAATTGCTCCGCTAAACGACGCTTCTGTCTATGCAGAAGCGACCCGTACAGCGCGGCCGGCCATCCGGCGCCACCACCTTTGATGCCGAACTGGCCCAGGCCTTCGGCAGTGCGGTGCGTGCGCTGCGCACGGAACGCGGTATCGCCCAGGAAATGCTGGCGAACCTCGCGGGCATCGAACGCTCCCACCTGGGCAAAATCGAGCGTGGCGAGCACATGCCTACGCTGGCGATTATCTTCAAGATCGCCGACGCGCTGGAATGCAGCACGGCAGTGCTCATGACCCAGACAGAAACCCAGCTTACCGAAGGTAAGGTCTAACCATAAGGCCTGTGGGGCTGTGCCGTCATCGGCCTTTGAGTGGATACGCCCCGCCAAAAGGCGGGGCGCGATGGCTTAAGCCGCTTGCGGCTTGCTGCGCGTCCACAGTAGGTCATGCGTGCCGTCCTCGCCTTCGATCAGGCGGGCATAGACGGTGGCCGGAAACGAGGGGTCGTCCAGCGTCACCGACAGGTATTCCCGCCCGGCCTCGCTGGTTTTCTTCCACGCCGCGCCGATGTCATTGCCGGCGGCCTGCAGGCGGAAGTCGGGGGCTTTGTCGTTTTCGCCCTTGTCGTTGGGAACCAGCTTGACTTTGACGTTCAGCGTCAGGGTGCGCAAGGTGCCGGTGTAGCCGTTGGTATCTGCAGTGAAGGCGCCGATAGTAGCCATGGTGATACTCCTTTCAGGAATTCAAGGTCGCGCCAGTGCGTCCTTGTTGTGATCCGGTCGGCGGGGGTGGGCGGGCTGCACCGCACCAGCGGCCGTAACAGCGTGGAGGGCCGGAAAGCACACAGAATTTGCCTCGCGAGGAATGCGCGCAGCGCAGGGGAAATTGTTTGTGCTGGACGGTTGCGGCCCATAGCCCAAGGCGCAGCCGTCCCCCGCCAGGATTCACGACAAGACAAGGACGTACAGGCCGACCGTCCTGCAAGGAGAGATGGCGAACTCGGTTTCACCGCATATACGCTCGACCGGCCAGCGCCCTGATGCGGGCAAGAACCAGGCTGCCGATGTGGGGCGAAAACCTCCCCGCCGCACGCTGCGGCGCTGCCTTTGAAAATGTGGTGTGGAAGCTTCATAAGCCAGGCTGGGCGGCATGTTGGTGAACCGCCCCTCGTGATGTCCAGACAAACAACCGCCAGCATCGAGGACTGCACGCTTGCGTGCAACCTGCGCCAGCAAGCCAAGGAGTAGCTTTGCCTGCACCGCCTGTGGCGGGGCGCCATATAGAAGAAGCCGCAAGCACTTGAGCCTGCTTATCTGACAACCGCACAGGACATTGCGCCCTGTGCGGTTGTCGGGGCTTTACATCTGCCCCTGCTCTGCCAGTGAAACCGTGCTGGCCGCCGTCACGATGACATGATCAAGCAGCCGTACGTCTATCAGCGCCAGCGCGTTTTTCAGATGCTTAGTCAGGTTCAGGTCCGCCATGCTTGGCTCGGTTGAACCCGATGGATGGTTATGCGCCATGATGAGCGCGGCAGCGTTCAGGCGTAGCGCCGTCTTGACGATCTCGCGGGGATAGACGCTGGCCTGGCTCAACGTACCCGGCCCCTGTTCGATATAACGAATCGGCTTGAAACGTGAGTCCAGATACAGGAAGGCAGCACATTCGTGGCCCAGCCCGGCCAGTTTGGCCTGAAAAAACTGCTTCACCTTGGTCGGCTGATCGACCGGCGAAGATTGGGAAACCAGACTTTCCGCAGCGGTACGGCCCGCCGCCAGAATCTGCTCGTCGCTGGCCAGCTTGTAGCGGCCACTGGGACTGCGTACATACAGGGTGCATGCCTCGTCCATGTTGTCATAGCTCAGTGCGGCGATGGTGTTGTTCATGATGCGCTCCAGTGTTCAGGGCGGGATTGCCCGGAACCCGAAGGCATGGCGCAGCGCAGGTTTCAAGGGTCGAAGACGGCCAGCGGCCGCAAGCGGCGCCCACGGCGACGCGCCGCCCTTGAAAATAAGAACGGCATGACACAATGACCGGAAGCAAGACAGCCCCCACCGTGTCACTCGGTGTTGCGTTGGCACCCTCTGCGTGAAACGCAGCCAGACGTTAATCGTTGCGGATCGCGCACGTGCAAGCGAAGCGCGCAGCGCCCCGGCGCGAAGGCGTGAGGGATTGAAGCCGAATGGCCGTGATGGCGAAGCCGGCACGGGGCGCAGCCCGAAAGCCCGGCGGCGCGCGCGCCGACACGCACGGATTTATCCACAGATTCTGTGAGCAAGCCTGTGCATAAGAGATGAAGACTTTATGACAGCCCTTGTCATTCCGTGCCTTGCGCCTGGATGGGCTGCTATTTGTCGATTGATGTCAAAGCCGCCTGCAACTTGGTCGAGCACGCAGCGATGCTTTTGCCGACACGTTCCAGTCTCGACCGCTCAAAGAGTTACGCGGAAGAATTTGCTACGCGCTGCACTTCGACCGTGACATGCGACAGCTCGTGGATCGGTGCCAGCAGTGCCTTGTAGTCCTCGGATTCCTGAGGTTTGCGGGCGATCAACGAGATGATGGCCGCAAAATGGCCGGGGCCAACCTGCCAGACATGCAGATCCGTTATCTGGTCGCCTGCTGGCTCCAGCACTTCCCGGATTTCCTGCTGCACTTGTCCACTTTCAGTTGTGGCGTCAAGCAACACACTGCCGGAGTCGCGAATCAGCCCCCATGACCAACGGACGATCACCAGCGCGCCGACAACCCCCATGGCCGGATCGGCCCATGTCCAACCGTAGCCGCTCCCCACGAGCAGCGCGGCAATAGCCAACACTGAAGTCAGCGCATCGGCCAGCACATGCAAGTAGGCAGCACGCAGGTTGTTGTCGCGGCCTTTGCCCGGCGTGTGATGGTCATCGTGACTATGATGATGAACATGGCTGTGACCATGATGGTGGCCGTGGTGCTGATGTCCATGATGCGCGTGATCATCTTTCAGCAGCCAGGCGCACACCAGATTGACAACCAGCCCCACGACGGCCACCGCAATCGCCTGATTGAAATCGATATGAATCGGTTGGGTGAGCCGTATAAGGCTTTCCCAGCCAATCAGCAAAGCGATCAGGGCCAGCAGCACTGCACTGGCAAAACCAGCCAAATCACCCAGCTTGCCGGTGCCGAAGGAGAAACGCGGATTGCCCGCATGCTGTCATTTTCAGAAGACGACTGCACCAATTGACGGGGCGTAACGCCAGGTGTGCAGTCGGCTCCTGACCACGCAATATCAGAAGTCATCTGCAC
>NZ_QNRQ01000013.1 GCF_003315175.1 Eoetvoesiella caeni
CGCCGCTCGTCAACCCTACGCCAATTTGTAGTGGAGCGGTTTACGACCGTCTCCTTATAAATCAATGAGTTGCGGCTTCAACTGTCGAACTCGGGAGGTATCCATCGGTATTGTTTGCTGCGCAACGCGGTTTCAATCAACGCTTCTTTTGGGTGACATTATGTTAAAGAAGATAAAGCAGTCCGCTTTTGCGCGGAGCTTGGCGGCTTTGGTCCTGGCGACAGTGGCTGGTTTGCCGGCAAGTCCGGCGGCTGGCGCCGCGGCTGCGGCCAAAGCGCCGCTTAATGTGGTGGCCAGTTTCTCGATATTGGGCGACATGGTCGGACAGATCGGGGGCGACCACATCGCTCTTACGACTATCGTGGGGCCTAACGGCAATGTGCATTCATTCGAGCCCAGGCCCAGCGATGCCAAGGCATTGGCTCAGGCGCAGTTGCTGGTGGTCAATGGCCTGAATTTCGAAGGCTGGCTGCCGCGGCTGGAGAAAGCCTCGGGCTTCAAGGGAACCGAGGTGGTCGCTTCCCGAGGTGTTACCGTTCGCCAACTTAGCGAAGCAGAACTTGCCAGCGTGGCCGAGAGCCACGGCCACGGCAAAACAGGCGGCCATCTTGACGAGGCCCATCCAGGCGAGATCGATCCGCACGCATGGCAAAGCTTGGGCAACGGCATGATTTATGCGCGCAATATTGCCAGCGCCCTGATCAAGGCCGATCCCGCCAATGCTGAGGATTATCGCGCCCGCGCCGAGCTGTATATCTCGGAAATGAAAAAGCTGGACGAAGAGATCCGCCAGGTGCTGGCGACTATTCCTTCAGACCGGCGCAAGGTGGTCACTTCGCACGACGCTTTCGGCTATTTTGCCCGCGACTATGGCGTGCAGTTTATCTCGGCCATGGGCATTTCCAGCGACGCCGAGCCGTCGGCGAAAGGACTGGCGCTGTTGATCAAGCAGGTAAAGGCCACGCACAGTCCGGCGGTGTTCCTGGAAAACGTCAGCAATCCCAAGCTGATCAAGCAGATTGCACGTGAAACGGATGCCAAGCTGGGCGGCAGCCTGTATTCCGACGCCCTGGACCAGCCGGACAAGCCGGCGGGAACTTACTTGGGCATGTTCAAGTGGAATGCGGGTCAACTGATCTATGCATTGAAGCCGGGCGAAGGCGCCAAGCCTTGATTCCGCTTCCCTAGCAAGGCCGTGCTTTGCCGCTTTTTATTTTGTTTTGCGCGCGGCGCGCGGATGGGCCTGGTCGTAGGCTTTGGCCAGATGCTGGAAGTCCAGGCGGGTATAGATTTGCGTGGTGGAAATATTGGCATGCCCCAGCATTTCCTGGACGGCGCGCAGGTCCTGGGCTGATTGCAGCATGTGGCTGGCAAAGCTGTGGCGCAGGCTGTGCGGATGTACGTGCACGGGCAGGCCTGTCAGAGCAGCCAGTTTGTTCAGTTGCAACTGCACTACGCGCGGCGAGATGCGCTTGCCGCGCGTGCCCAGGAACAGGGCGGCGGATGAGTCAAGAGCGTCCGGTCCGTCCTGGCCTATTGCGGAAGCGAAACGAGGGCGTTCTTCAAGCCAGCGGCTTACGGCCTGTACGGCTTTGGCGCCCAAGGGGACGCTGCGCGTTTTGTTGCCCTTGCCGCGCACGGTGGCTTCGGCCTGGTCCAGCAGGATCCAGCTTTGCGACTCGTACCCGTCCTGGCGGGTGTAGCGCCAGTCCAGGCTGACAAGCTCGGCCAGGCGCAGGCCGCTGGAATACAAGACTTCGAACATGGCCTGGTCGCGGCATTCAACCGGGGACTTGGGTGCGGGCAGCCCGGGCCGGTCCAGCAGCACCTGGGCTTGTTCCACCGACAGGGCCTTGGGCAGGCTGCGCGGTACTTTCGGGGCGCGTACGCCCATGGCCGGGTTGCTGTCCATGCCGGCGACTGGCGCCCACCATTGAAAAAAACCTCGCCAGGCGGCCAGCGCCCGTGCCAGGCTGCGCGGCTTGAGCCCTTGGCCATGCAGCCGGGCAATGGCCTGGCGGATATGGCTTTCAGTAAAACCGTCCAAGGGTGTGTCGGCTTGCAGTTGCACCAAATGGCGCAGGTCCTGGCGGTAGCCTTGCAGGGTGTGGGGCGAATAGCGCAGATGGGTTTGCAAATGGGCCAGCCACTGCTCCATCGGGGCGGGAAGCCGTGAAGAATCGGTTTGTTCGGCATTGCCGGTTTTGCGCGTATCGACATGAACGCTATGCCCGGCGCCTGGGCCGGTCGGATTCTTCATGGCCTTGCGGCTCCTTGGCCGGTGTTGACGGGCTGTTCAGGCCCGTTCAGGTTCGTCGTCTTCGGTGCTGTCCAGGCGCGACAGGCTGGCGCTGGCCAGTTCGTTGATGGTTTCAAGAAAGGTCGTGCCCATGTCCGCGGTGAAGCGCTCGGGATCGTCGGAACCCAGTACCAGCAAGCCGAAAGGCTGGTTGCGATTGTGTGGTTTAAGCGCCACGATGGCCAGCGAAGCCGGCTTGCTGCCCAGCCAGGTTGCGGCTTCCTGGTCTTGCAGGGGGCCGCAATAGGGTTTTGCCAAGGCTTGCGCGTATTGCCGGATGTTGTCGGTGACATCCTGGCTGAATTCGTCGTCGCTGGCCAGCGCCGGTAAATCCCAGAGCCGCAAGGCAATGGCGGGAAGGTCGAACAGGTCGCTAAGGCTGCGTACGATATGGCCGGGCAGTTTTTGGGGGTCGGGTTCGGCCAGCATGCGGCCGCACCAGGAGGTAAGCGTCTTGCTGATTTTTTCGTTGCCCGAGGCGTTGTGCACAAGGCTGGAGAGCTTCCATTCGAGTTCTTTGGCCTTGGTCCGCAAAGTCAGGATTTGCCGCTCGCCCAGCGAAATGGCGCGTGTTTCGTTGGGATGCGGTATGCGCAGGCTGGCGAACAGGTCGGCGTGCCGCTGGAAGAAGTCTGGGTTCTCGGTGAGGAAAGCGGCAATGTCTTCGGCGGTAAGGCTGGCGCTCATGGGTGGTTTGCGTCCTTGGAGTTGAATGAATGAGTCAGGGCGTCGATGTCGATCTGGCCCGAGAATACGGAAACGGCGGGGCCGCTCATGCGCAGGGCTGTGCCGTCCCATTCTATGTTGAGCGGGCCCCCGCGAGTATGGACCAGGACGGGGCTGTCGAGCAAGCCTTGGCGTATGCCGGCGACGGTGGCCGCGCAGGCGCCGGTGCCGCAGGCCAGGGTTTCGCCGGCGCCGCGCTCGAAGACGCGCAGCTTGATGCTGTGGCGGTCGAGCACTTGCATGAAGCCGGCATTGACGCGCTGGGCAAAGCGAGGGTTCGATTCTATCAGGGGGCCGGTTTGCGCCACGGGGGCGGTTTCTATGTCGGTCACGATCTGGACGGCGTGCGGATTGGAAATGGCGACGAGGGACAGTTCGGGCGTGCTGCCGTCAGGCAGGGGCAGTTGCCACAGGGTGTCCTGGCCCTTTGTGTGCGATTGCAAGCCCTGGGTGTCGAAGTGGACGGCGGCGGGGTCGTAGCGGGTCGAGCCCATGTCGACGGCGACTTCGCCGGATTCGGATTCGAACAGGGTGATCAGGCCGGTGCAGATTTCGGCGCGCAAGGGGTTGCGCCGGGACAGGCCTTGGTCGTGGACGAAGCGGACGAAACAGCGGGCGCCGTTGCCGCAGTGTTCGACTTCGCCGCCGTCGGCGTTGAAGACGCGGTAGCGGAAGTCGGCTTCGGGGTGCAGTGGGTTTTCAACGACCAGGAGCTGGTCGGCGCCGACGCCGAAATGCCGGTCGGCGAGGGCTCTGGCGCGCTCGGGCGTCATTTCTATGGCTTGTCGCACGCCGTCCAGGACGACGAAGTCGTTGCCTGCGCCGTGCATTTTGGTGAAGTTCCAGATCATGGTGCGGTGTGGTGATGCGCTGCTTTTGCTAGCTTGCGCGATTCTATAAGCTTAACAGGGGGCGGGGTTTATTGGGTTGTTTTGTTGTTGTTTCGCTGGTGTTTGCTAACGTTGACCGTGGTCTTGAACGCAAATTCCGTGTGGGTTCTTTTGACGCCGGCTGGGGGCAGGTGCGCGGTTCCGGCACGGCGTGCTTGTTTCCGCATCTTCTTCGTCCAGGCGGGCGGCGCCGGAGCTGTTTTTCACTTGGATCGCTTTTTTTAGTTCTTAAGCGGCCGTTTTAGCTCCGCTAATTTTGCTCAGGTCGCTGCGGCCCCGGCTGCGCCGAGGCTTCCCATTTCAATGCTTGTTTTCAGGCGCTCACAGAACTCGCGCAAACGGGCAGCCACTGGCTGCCCGTAAACGTCGCGCTCACACAGCTGTTCGCTTGCACCCTGAAAACAAGCGTCGAAATGGCTTGCTCCAACTTCACAAAATTAGCGGAGCTAAAACAGCCTGGCGGCGGCGTGGTGGGTGCGATTGGTAATACCTGCCCCTATTTGACCGTCCGGCTGTCCTAGGTGTTCTGCCTAATACGGCCTGGGCTCGCCTTCGGGGCGGGTTTTGAAGCGGCGGTGGACCCAGTAGTATTGGGCGGGGTCGGGGCGGACCCAGGATTCGATCAGCTGGTTGAGGCGCGCGGTGGCGTCTTCCAGGGATTGTTCGCCGGGGAAGTCTTCCAGGGCGGGTAGGACTTGTACTTGGTATTGGCCGGTTTCGGGGTCCAGGCGGCTGACGATGGGGACGACGGCGGCGTCCCAGTTTTTGGCGATCTGGGCGGTGGCGAGCAGGGTGGCGGCCTGGACGCCGAAGAAAGGCACGAAGACGGCGCCTTCGCGGCCGAAGTCCATGTCGGGCAGGTAGTAAAGCGGCACGCCCTTGCGCAGCAGGCGGATGAGGCCGCGCACGCCTTCGCGCCGGCTGATCAGGTAGATGGTGTTGAAGCGGCTGCGGCCTTTGCGCATCATGGCGTCGAAGTCGGGGTCGCTTTGTTGTGAATAGATGGTGGCGGCGGCGTCCAGGGAATAGGTAACGCGGGAAGCGGCGGCGTCCAGGGCGATGAAGTGCGGGGCCAGCATGATGACGGGGCGCTTGGCGGCGATGAGGGTGTGCAGGTGATCCATGCCGGTGATCTGGACGGTTTCGAGCAGGCGTTCGGGCGGGGCGAACCAGATGACGCCGCGGTCCAGCACGGACAGGGCCAGCAACCGGAAGTGGCGGGCCAGGATGGCCTGGCGCTCTTTTTCGGAGAGATCGGGAAAGCACAGGGCCAGATTGGTGCGCACGATGTGGGCGCGCGAGCGCAGCAGCCTGGGGGTAAGCCAGCCCAGCACGCGGGCCCAGCGCAGGCGCGTGGGCGTGGGGCAGCGGCCGAAATAAGAGAAGACTGCTGTCAGGAGGCGTTCTTTACTGAATTTCATGTGTCGGTCTGGTGTCGGCGGGCGGGGGCGGGGCTCCGGCCGGCGTCTTGTAGCGGTTGTAGCTCCATAGATACTGCGTGGGAAAGCGGCGTATCAGGGCTTCCATGGTTTGATTTATAAGGGTTGCCTGGGCCAGTGGGTCGGTTGGCAGGGGTTCGGGCAGGCGCAGGTAGTGTACGCGCCAGCCGCGCCCCAAGGGCAGGCGTTCGCCGGCGGTCAGGATAATGGCAACGCCGGTTTGGGCCGCCAGTTTGCCGGGCAGAGTCATGGTGTAGGCGGGGCGGCCGAAAAATGGCGCCCAGACGCCGTCGCCCTGGCCGGGCGCCTGGTCGGGCAGCATGCCGACCGCTTCGCCGCGCTTGAGGGCGCGTACGAATTCGCGTACGCCCTGCATGGTGGCCGGCACGGCGCGCAGCGCCGAAGTGTTGCGCGCGGCGTCCATGACGGGCGCCAGAACGGCTTTGCGCGGCGGGCGGAACATGACTGTGATGGGGCCGTGGCGCGTCAGATAGCGCGCAGTGATCTCGAAGCAGCCCAGGTGCGGCGTCAGGTAAAGAATGCCGCGCCCTTCAGCCAGCGCGGCTTCGACGACGGCGTTGTCGCTGGAAACGACTTTCTCCAGGCTTTGTTCGTTGCGCAGCCAGACTTTGGGCATTTCCATGACCATGGCTCCGGCCTGGGCGGCGGCACGGCGCGCAAAAGACGCTTGCGGATAGCCGGCCTGGATAGCGTTGGCGCGCAGGCGCCGGCGATACTTGCCGGGCCAGGCGTAGGCGATGCGCCCGCCGATACGGCCCACACCATGCAACACGGGCAGTGGCAGCCAGGCAAGCAGGCGAAACAAGGTTAAAAGCATGGAATAACCATTTATCAGCCATCTATTGCGCGGTAATGCGCTTGCCGGGCAATAGAATAAAAGGGAACACAAGAGAAGATTCGTTCAAGCCCGACGTCAAATAAAAAATGTATAAAGCAGCAATTTGTCTAAGCGAAAAGCAGTATTAAAAAGCATTAAAGGGTATTTTCGCTTAAAATGGAAAGTATCGCTGAGTTAAACCGACAACTTGCGGAGCGATGACAGTACCGTGCTTAAGCTGCGGCGCTGCCTAAAACTGCTAAAGCGTCGCGCCCCGCATTACATGGCATTTATGTCCCGAGGTGCAACGCGTTTCGTTCAACCTCATTGGCTGGAATCCAGCTTAAAGGACGTATCGCTGTGGTAAATAACGATTTTCTCTTCACTTCCGAATCGGTCTCCGAAGGCCATCCCGACAAGGTCTCCGACCAAATCTCCGATTCCATCCTCGACGCAATTTTTACGCAAGACCCGCACGCCCGTGTTGCCGCCGAAACGCTGTGCAACACCGGCCTGGTGGTCCTGGCCGGTGAAATCACCACCACGGCCAATGTCGACTACATCCAGGTAGCGCGCGACACCATCAAGCGCATCGGCTACGACAATACCGAATACGGCATCGACTACAAAGGCTGCGCGGTTCTGGTTGCGTACGACAAGCAGTCGCCCGACATCGCCCAGGGCGTCGACCGCAATCCTGAAGAAAACATGGACCAGGGCGCCGGCGACCAGGGCCTGATGTTCGGCTATGCCTGCGATGAAACCCCCGACTTGATGCCAGCGCCTATCTGGTACGCACACCGCCTGGTGCAGCGCCAAAGCGAATTGCGCAAGGACGGCCGCCTGCCTTGGCTGCGTCCCGACGCCAAGTCGCAAGTCACCTTCCGCTATGTCGATGGCAAGCCGGTCGAAGTAGATACCGTGGTGCTGTCCACCCAGCACGCGCCCGAGATTTCGCAAGCCGACATCCGCGTTGAAGTCATCGAGCAAATTATCAAGCCCAGCTTCGCTGAAGGCCTGATCACGCCCAAGACCAAGTTCCTGGTCAACCCCACTGGCGTGTTCGTCATTGGCGGCCCGCAGGGCGATTGCGGCCTGACAGGGCGCAAGATCATTGTCGACACCTACGGCGGCGCATGCCCCCACGGCGGCGGCGCATTCTCGGGCAAGGATCCTTCCAAGGTGGACCGTTCGGCCGCCTATGCCGCGCGTTATGTGGCCAAGAACATTGTGGCTGCCGGCCTTGCGCGCAAGTGCCAGGTGCAGATCAGCTATGCCATTGGCGTGGCCGAGCCCATCAATATCACGGTCAACACTGAAAACACCGGCGTCATCGGCGACGACAAGATCGCCATGCTGGTGCGCGAGCATTTCGACCTGCGTCCCAAGGGCATCATCAATATGCTGGACCTGCTGCGTCCCATCTACGCCAAGACGGCCGCCTATGGCCACTTTGGCCGCGCCGAGCCGGAATTCACCTGGGAAGCGACCGACAAGGCCGCCGCACTGAGAAAAACGGCGTAAGCAGCACGCCGCAGAATAATGCGGTGATGATTGCCGCGGCGCCGTGCCCATCGGGGCCGACGCACGCGAAGTGTTGTTTGCAGGCCGCTATGCTTTTCATGGCGGCCTGTTTGCTGTTTGTCGGATTCGTTGGCAGCAGACCACACAGGACGCCTGCCAGGGGTTAATATAAGCAACCATGAAAGACGCTTCCGACCTTACCAGCGATCAAAGCCGCAGTCTGCTGCCCAGCGACTCGCCGTGCGTGGCGGTTTGCTCTACGCTTTATGACGAGATTTGCCGGGGTTGCGGGCGCACCACAATGGAAGTGGCCAATTGGGTTTTTTTGTCTGAAGAAGAAAAACTGTCCATCTGGGCCCGCATCAAGTCACAGGGCTATCCACGCCGCTAACGCCGGCGACGGCTTTAGGGCAGGGTATCCGCCACGGCAACGCTGCCCCGGCTTCTAAGTGTCCTTGCTGTTCGCGCTTAATTGCTTGGCCAGGCCAATGCCTGGGCGCGCCGGAATTTCCTTGCGGAATTACGCTACAATTTGTGCTTTCCTGAGGAGCGCTGCACCGGGACACAGGTAGGCCACGCGCCACCGCCCGCCAGGCTCAGGACAGTTTTTGTTTCAACGGCGCTCATCATCTCCTGCGTGCAGGCGAAGGTGGGCAAAACCGTTACCGCTTCCGCTCGCGCAGGTTTATTGGGACACCACCATGAACACTGTTGCCGACACAAACTTCTCTGACTACAAAATTGCCGATATCGCCCTGGCAGGCTGGGGCCGCCGCGAAATCGCGATCGCCGAAACCGAAATGCCCGGCTTGATGGCCACGCGCGAAGAGTACGCCGCTACTCAGCCCCTGAAAGGCGCCCGCATTGCAGGCAGCCTGCACATGACTATCCAGACCGCCGTGCTCATCGAGACGCTGGTTGCGCTGGGCGCTGAAGTGCGCTGGGCTTCGTGCAATATTTTTTCCACCCAAGACCATGCTGCCGCAGCTATTGCCGCTTCGGGCACACCCGTGTTCGCCATTAAGGGCGAAACCCTGGAAGACTACTGGAACTACACGCACCAGATTTTTGAATGGCCCGGCGAACAGGCCAACATGATTCTGGACGACGGCGGCGATGCCACGACTTTGCTGCACCTGGGCACCAAGGCGGAAAAAGATCTTTCCGTGCTGGCCAAGCCCACCAGCGAAGAAGAGCGCGTTTTGTTCGCTTCCATCAAGGCTACGCTGGCACGCGACCCCAAGTGGTATTCCGTGCGCCTGGCTCAGATCAAGGGCGTCACTGAAGAAACCACCACAGGCGTGCATCGTCTGTATCAGATGTCGAAAAAGGGCGAACTGGCTTTCCCCGCCATCAACGTCAACGACTCCGTCACCAAGTCCAAGTTCGACAATCTGTACGGCTGCCGCGAGTCGCTGGTCGACGGTATCAAGCGCGCCACCGACGTGATGGTTGCCGGCAAGATTGCCGTGGTCGCCGGTTTTGGCGATGTGGGCAAGGGTTGCGCCCAGGCGCTGGCCGCACTGCGCGCCCAGGTCTGGGTTACTGAAGTCGATCCTATTTGCGCACTGCAAGCCTCGATGGAGGGCTTCCGGGTCGTGACGATGGAAGAGGCCGCCGACAAGGCCGACATCTTCGTTACCGCTACCGGCAACTACCACGTGATTACGCGCGACCACCTGTACGCCATGAAAGACCAGGCCATTGTCTGCAATATCGGCCACTTCGACAACGAAATCGACGTTGCTTCGGTCGAAGACCTGCAATGGGAAGAGATCAAGCCGCAAGTCGACCACATCATTTTCCCGGACGGCAAGCGCGTGATCCTGCTGGCCAAGGGCCGCCTGGTTAACCTGGGTTGCGCAACCGGCCATCCTTCGTTTGTGATGTCGGCGTCGTTCACCAACCAGACCATCGCTCAGATCGAGCTTTACACTCGCGGCGAAGCTTATGAAACGGGCAAGGTCTATGTGCTGCCCAAGCATCTGGACGAAAAAGTGGCGCGCCTGCACTTGAAGAAACTTGGCGTCAACTTGAGCCAGCTGCGTCCGGATCAGGCCAATTACATTAATGTGCCTGTGTCGGGTCCTTACAAGCCCGAAACCTATCGTTATTGATCTAAGCGTTGTTTAATGCTGCGGCGGGATGGGCGGTTTTCGCCTTTCCTTTGCCGCGGTGCAATCACTAGGAGAGATAGACCATGGAACTGCTGCTGATTTGGATTCTGAACGCCGTTGCTCTGTTGATCGTGGCTTATATTTTGCCGGGCATTACGGTGGCCTCCTTCGGGTCGGCGCTGATTGCCGCCCTGGTGCTGGGGCTGCTCAATACATTGGTCAAGCCTCTTCTTGTTCTTTTGACGCTGCCTATTACGATAGTCACGCTGGGCTTGTTCTTGCTGGTGCTTAATGCACTGGTGTTCTGGTTTGCCGGTTCTGTCCTGAAGGGCTTCCAGGTCAACGGGTTCTGGTGGGCATTGTTGGGCGCCTTCATCTACAGCATCGTTTCAGGGCTGTTATCCAGGTTAATTGCTTAAATGACAACAAACGGTAAAGCAAAGGCAATAAGTTTAGAATTCTTTCCTCCGCGCGATATCGCCGCCCAGGAAAAACTGGTGCGCTCGGCCAAGCAGTTGCTGGCCTTGCAGCCAGAGTACGTCAGTGTTACGTTCGGTGCCGGCGGCTCGACCCGCTCGGGCACGGTCGATACGGTGCGCATGATGCAGAACCTGGGTTTCGACGCCGCGCCGCATTTGTCCTGCATAGGCGCTACCCGCGCCATGCTGGCTGAAATCCTGGACGGCTATCGCCAGCAGGGTGTACGCCGCATTGTGGCGTTGCGGGGCGATGTGCCTTCGGGCATGGGCGCAGACCGGGGCGACTTGCATTACGCCAGCGACCTGGTGCGTTTCATTCGTGAACACAGCGGGGACTGGTTTCAGATAGAGGTGGCTGCTTATCCAGAAAAGCATCCGCAGGCTGATACTGCCGCCAACGACCTGGAGCATTTCGTGGCCAAGGTCAACGCGGGCGCCAACAGCGCTATCACGCAATATTTTTTCAACGCCGACGCATACTTCGATTTCGTGGGCAGGGCGCATGCCAAAGGCGTTAGCCTGCCCATCGTGCCGGGCATTATGCCCATTACCAATCATTCGCAGTTGGTGCGCTTTTCGGACATGTGCGGGGCTGAAATCCCGCGCTGGATACGCCAGCGCCTGGCTGAATTCGGCGACGACAAGGCGTCCATCAAGGCGTTCGGCATCGACGTTATTACTCGGCTGTGCCAGAACTTGCTCGACCAGGGCGCCCCTGGCTTGCATTTCTACACGCTGAATAACGCCGACGTCACTATGTCGATTTCGAAGGCGCTTACGAGGTAGGGGATGCTTTGGGGCAGTTGCTTGCCCGGTTTTCGCGTTCTTAAACGGCTGTTCGTTTTTAAACGGCTGTTTTAGCCCGGCTAATTTTGCTCAGGTCGCTGCGGCCCCGGCTGCGCCGTGGCTTCCCATTTCAACGCTTGTTTTCAGGCGCTCACAGAACTCGCGCAAACGGATAGCCCCCGGCTATCCGTAAACGTCGCGCTCACACAGCTGTTCGCTTGTACCCTGAAAACAAGCATCGAAATGGCTTGCTCCAACTTCACAAAATTAGCCGGGCTAAAACAGCCTGGCAGCGGGATGTAGGGTGAAGGGGCAGCAAGCCGCGTAAGGGGCGTAGCGTGGGGGCTTTTATACCAGCTTGGGCGCGGGCACGGCCCAGCCTTTGTCGGTCAGGATGGAGTCCAGCTTGATGTCGTGGGCGGCCGGGATGTAGTTTTCTTCGCTCAGGTCGCCGCAAGCCCAGGCTATGCCTATGGTGGTGAACTTGTGGTTTTGCTTCTTGAGCGCGGCCAGGGTGCGGTCGTAATAGCCTTTGCCGTAGCCGACGCGGTCGCCCTGGCGGGTATAGCCCAGGGTGGGAACCAGGACGACATCGGGCAGGGGCGCGGCTGGCCCTTGGGGTTCCTGGATGCCGTACGCTCCTGCATGCATAGGTGTCTCGGGCGTCCATAGGCGAAACTGCAGCGGGCTGTCGGGCTGGGCAACTACCGGCAGGGAAATATCTATTCCGTCGTCTTCGACCCATTGGGCCAGCAGGGGCTGCAGCTCGGGTTCGTCGTCCATGGACCAGAAGGCGGCAATATGTTGAGGTGCGGTCTGGCCAGACTCCAGGCATTGCGCACGCATGGTTGCAAGCCAGGTAAACAGGCGCCCGCGTATCAGCAGCGCGCCCCTGCGGCGGTCGGCCGGGTCCTGCGCGTTACGAAGTTCTTTTAATCGCGCGCGTAAAGGCGCTGTTTTATTATCTATACTGTTGGTCATGGTGGATATCTGCGGGGCACAATGTTAATGAAGCACAGTCAACGGTATCAGAAAACGGGGAATCTTTCCGGCATGGGCATGGGCACCTTGCGCCACGCCGGCATATGGATGGCGTTATCGGTCGGGTTGGTCGGTTGCGCGGGCGCAGGCGCCGAGCCGCCCGTGCCCAAGCCGACGATAGCGGCCGACGCGCCGGCGCTGGTACAGAACACCTTGGTTCCCACCGTGCCGGTTGCCGCCTCCAAGCCCGGCGTGGTGTACCCGCCACCGTCGCCGCAGGCGGTGCAGACGCTGACGCAGGCGCGCGAAGCCATGCAGAAAAAGCAATGGTCGCTGCTGGCCAGCCTGGTGCCGCAAGCCAAGGCCGATCCGTTGCTGGGCCAGTACGCCGAATACTGGCTGTTGCGCCAGCAGGTGCAAGACCCCACCGTGCCGGTGCCTACGGCGCAATTGCAGCAGTTCATGGCCACCAACCAAGACGACTACCTGGCCGACCGGGTCAAGGCCGACTGGATCAATGCCGCCGCGCGCGCGGGGGATTACGCTACCGTCAATCGCTTGGGTCCGGTCATCAACAGTAATGCGCAGGTGGATTGTTCGCGCCTTATGGCGCAGCACATGACCGGCCAGGTAGTTAGCGCCGACCAGGCCATGGACGCTTTCCAGCCAGCCAGCGCATGCTGGAGCCTGCTTAATGAGCTTGTCGACCGTAATATCGTGGGCTGGAAGCAGCTAGAGCCTTTGCTGCGCGCTACGCTTGAAACCAATAAAACAGGCAATGCGCAACGCATTGCGGCATTGATGTTCAGCGCCGGCGAAATGACTTCGTACGCGGCGCTCATGAAGTCGCCCAAGGCATGGCTGGCCAAGCAGTCGGCGCCTAAAACGCGCGAGCAGACCGAGCTGGTTACTTTGGCCTTGTCGCGCCTGGCACGCAGCGACGACCGCAACGATGCCGCCGCCTACATAGAAAGCACCTGGGCAGCCAGCCTGCCCAAGGCCAATATGCAATGGGTGTGGGGGCAGTTCGGCCTGGTTTCGGCGCTGAATGTCGAATCGCAAGCCATCAATTGGTATCGCCGTTCGGGCAATGCGCCCATGACCGACTACAACCATGCCTGGCAGGTCCGTTCCGAATTGCGCCAGGGCAAGATCGACTGGGCCTGGGTAGCCAAGACCATCCAGAAAATGTCGGCGGCCCAGCAAGCCGAACCGGTTTGGGTGTATTGGCATGGCCGTGCCATGGCCGCGCAAGGGCGCGGCGAGGCCGCCAAAAAGCACTTCGAATCCATTGCCGGCGAATTCGACTTCTATGGCCAGTTAGCCAACGAAGAACTTGGACGCAGTATTCCCATGCCGCCCGCCCCGGCGCCGGTCACTGCGGCCGAACTGGCGCAAGCGCGTTCCAATGCGGGCTTGCAGCGCGCCGTACGTTTGTTCGACCTGGGCTGGCGCCCCGAAGCCGTGCCTGAATGGAACTTCAGCCTGCGCGGCATGAACGACCGCCAGTTGCTGGCTGCGGCCGAAATGGCCAGGCAAGAGCAGATTTTCGACCGTGTGGTGAACACCTCCTTGAAAACCAAGACGGAAATCGATTTCCGCCAGCGTTTTATTGCGCCTTTCGAAGGCCGGGTCACCGAGAAAGCGAAATTGATCGCCCTGGATCCGGCTTGGGTTTATGGGCTTATACGGCAAGAGTCGCGGTTCATCACTGATGCGCGCTCGCACGTTGGCGCGTCCGGGCTTATGCAGTTGATGCCCGCCACGGCGCGCTGGGTAGCGCGCAAGCTGGGCATGAAAGACTTTTCACCCTCATCGGTCAACGACTTCGACACCAACACTGTTTTAGGCACGAATTATCTAAGCATGGTGCTGGGGCAGTTGAACGGTTCGCAGGTGCTGGCCACGGCTGGCTATAACGCGGGGCCGGGGCGGTCGGTGCAGTGGCGCTCCAAGCTCAGCGGCCCCGTAGAAGGCGCAATTTTCGCCGAAACCATCCCGTTCACTGAAACGCGCCTGTACGTGAAGCATGTGCTTTCCAACGCCGTGTATTACGACATGCTGTTCAGCGGCCAGCCGCAGTCGCTTAAAAAGCGGTTGGGAACCATTTCGCCCGAGCCCGCAACGCGCGTGGCCTTGCCTTAGGCGCGCGGCGTGGCCATCGTGCCTTCGGACGGCGATGCGGCAACGCAAGGGCTGGATGTCTATGTCGTGGGCGGCGCTGTGCGCGACGCCTTGCTGGGCCTGCCCGCAGGCGACCGCGACTGGGTCGTGGTGGGCGCCACGCCCGAATCCATGTCCAAGCGCGGCTTCATACCGGTAGGTGGCGACTTTCCCGTTTTCTTGCATCCCCAAACCAAAGAAGAATATGCGCTGGCCCGCACCGAACGCAAGTCCGGGCGCGGCTACCAGGGGTTCACGTTTTATACGGGCGTGGACGTTACGCTGGAAGAGGACCTGAAGCGGCGCGACCTTACTGTCAACGCCATTGCCCGCGCACCCGACGGCCGGCTTATCGATCCGCTGGGCGGCCAGGCCGATGTAAAGGCCAAGGTTTTGCGCCATGTCGGCGATGCTTTTGTGGAAGACCCTGTGCGCCTGCTGCGCCTGGCCAGGTTTGCCGCGCGCTTTCATGACTTCTCGGTTGCGCCCGAAACCATGGAATTGGCGCGCCGCCTGGTGGAGGATGGCGAAGTGGACGCCCTCGTGCCCGAGCGTGTATGGCGCGAAGTCACCAAAGGCCTTGACGCGGCCCAGCCCGGCCGCATGTTCGAAGTCTTGCAGAAGGCCGGCGCGCTGGAACGCGTGATGCCCGGCCTGGTGTTCAACGACGAAATAGCACAGCAACTGGCTTGCGGCGTGCGTTGCGGCCTTAGCCTGGCGGGACGTTTTGCGCTGCTGTGCCGCCTCTCGACTCAACCCGAGGACGTAGGCCGGCGTGTGCGCGCTTCAAGCGAATGCATCGACTACGCGCGCTTGCTGCCGCAGGTTGTAGCGGCCCTGCCGGCCGCCGAGGTCCAGTCCGCCGATAGCGGCGCGGCACCGGCAGGCGCAGCCGCGCAGTTGGACTTGATTGAACGCTGCGACGGCCTGCGCAAACCCGACCGCTATATGGACCTTTTGCGGACGGCCGCCTGCGTAGGCCAACTCGACACCGAGCTATGGCGCACCCGGCTGGATGCCGTGCGCTCGGTGGATGCCGGCGCCATCGCCAAGGCGCAACAGGGTCGGCCGGAACAGATCAAAGCGGCTTTGAAAGAGGCTCGGCTGCGGGCATTGTCGAGTCTGGCTTGAGGCTTTGATCCGTCAGCACCACGCGCCGCTGCACTGGAAAAAAACGCAGGTTGTAGCGCTGCTGTATGGTTCCCCAGATGCCTTTGGGCCATTTCATCATGATGACGATGGCCACCAGCCCCAGCACCATCAGGTACCAGCTGCCGTAATCGGCCAGCAGGCTGCGCATGCCGAAAAATACCAGTGTGCCGATAATGGGTCCTTCAATGGTGCCTATGCCGCCGATAACGACGATGAAAATGGGGAAGACGACCCAGTTCAGGTCGAATGCGGCCGTTGGGGAAATACGTAGCGCATTCAGGTAATACAGAGCTCCGACCAGGCCTGTGCCGAAGGCAGCCAGGATAAAGACGTAGAATTTGACTTTGTTGACGTTGATGCCCTGGCTTTCCGATGCCGCTTCGCTGTCGCGGATGGCGGTCAAAGCCATGCCGAAGCGTGAACGCAGCAGCCAATACATTAATCCTATGAAGCCGATAGTAATGGCCACGGCGATCCAGAAGGTGACCGATTCCCGGGTGGCTTTGGGGATGCCGCGCATGGCGGTCAGGCTTTGTCCCGATCCGCCGCCCAGTAAGGTGATGTTGGAGGCACCCAGGCGGTAGACTTCGGCCACTACCCAAGTACCGACCGCGAAGTATCCGCCTTTTAGGCGAAAGACGACGGCGGCGGTAGGGACGGCAATGATGGCGGCTATGAGGCCGCCCAGAAAAATGGAAATGAAAGGATTTATGCCCAGATGGTTGGCGGCTAGAAACAAACCGTAGGCGCCGATGCCGACAAAAGCCTGTTGGCCGATCGAGATCAGGCCGCCGTATCCGGCCAGCAAATTCCACATCTGTGCGAGAACCAGGTAGCACATGGCTTCCACCAGAAATCGCAGCAGGCTGGCTTCGGCCCAAAAGGGCAGTGAGACCAACAAGGCGCTGCCGAGCAGGGCAATGAGCATGCCTGTTTGGCTGGCTCTGGTTTTGCGTTCGACGACGTAGTTGATAGGTGATTTCATTATGATGTCCTCGAGAACAGGCCGTTGGGCTTGAACAGCAAGACGGCCAAAAACACCAGATGCCCGGTCAGCAGGCCCCACCCCGGGCCTATCATGTAGCCCAGCCCTTGCGCCACGCCCAGCAACAGGGCGCCTGCGAATGTGCCCCAGATCGACCCCATGCCGCCGATGACGACCGACTCGAAGGCATAGATCAGGAATTGCGGCCCCACGTCGGGTGTGAAGGAGTTTTTCATGCCCATGAAGACGCCGCCCACGGCCATGACGGCAAATGCAATACCCATGGCCAGGCCGTAAATGTGCAGGTCTTTGATGCCCATCAGGCGGGCGGTTCCCTGGTCGTCGGAGGTCGCCCGCAGGGCGATTCCCAGCGTGGTTTTTTTGAATAGCTGCGACAGGCCCGCGGTAATGGCTATGGCGGTAATAAAGGTAATAAGGGGAAATACCCCAAGAGTGATTTCGTCGGCCACATTCAAGCTGGCGGTGGCCAGGTCGCCGATGGGCAGGACCTTGGCATCGGCCGAGAAAAGTTCCAGCAGGCCGTTCTGGATGATGACGGACATGCCGAAGGTGATCAGCAAAGGGGGCAGGATGTCATGTCCCAGCGCCCGGTTAAGCGTGGTTCGTTGCAGCAGATAGCCCAGCCCGAACATGACGACAACGACAAAGGGCAGGATTATAAAAGGATTCAAGCCGGTGCCGCTCATGGCAAGCAAGGCAATATAGGCGGCAAGCGCGATGAAGTCGCCATGGGCGATGTTGACCAGCTTCATCACGCCGTAGGCCAGCGAAAGCCCGATGGCGAACAGCGCATATACGCCTCCGGTCAGTATGCCCTGCAGCAGGGTGTTGGCCCATTCAAGCATGTGTGTCTCCTGCCGTCGAAAGACCGAAGTAGGCGTCTGATATTTGCTTTTTGCTCAGGCCCGCCGATGGACCGCATAGCGCGACTTTGCCGTGCATGAAGCAGTACAGCCGATCTGTCATGCGCTTGGCTGTGTCGATATCCTGCTCGACGATCAAGACCGATATGCCGTCAGCGATGATGCTGGGCAGAGCGGAATAAATATCCTTGACAATGACCGGCGCCAGCCCGAGCGAGATTTCGTCGCATATCAAGAGCCGTGGATTGGACATCAAGGCGCGGCCGATGGCCGCCATTTGTTGTTGGCCGCCCGACAACGTCATTGCGGGGTTATTTCTCTTTTCGTGCAGGCTGGGGAAAAGCTCATATACGCGTCGAAGATTCCACGAGCCGGTGCGTTTGGAGAGTGTGCCGGCTATCAGGTTTTCTTCGACCGTAAGGCTGGGAAACAGCCGCCGGCCTTCCGGAACCATGGCGATGCCCATGGCTACGATGTCGTAAGGATGAGCTCCGCCGATAGGCTGGCCGCCGAACTGCACGGCGTGGGGCTGGACTTTGATTTGTCCGCAAACCGACTTCAGGAAGGTTGATTTTCCTGCGCCATTGGCGCCGATGATGGCAACCGATTCGCCTTCTTGTACAGAAAAGTCGATGCCGAACAGCGCCTGGAAGTCGCCGTAAAAGGCCTCAAGATTCTGGGCATTAAGCATATTAAGCCTCTATTCCCATATAAACGCGTTTGACGTCGGGACTGTTCATGACCGCCTGGGGATCGCCATCGGCCAGTTTCCGGCCGAAATCAATGACCATCAGTCGCGTGGCGACGGCCATTAGAGCGTGCACGACATGTTCGATCCAGATGATGGAGACGCCTTGCCGGCGAATGCCGTTGACCATTTCAATAAGCTGCAACGCCTCTTGTTCGGTCAGCCCGCCCGCGATCTCGTCCAACAGCAGCACTTGCGGTTGGGTGGCCAGCGCGCGGGCCAGCTCCAGCCTCTTGCGGTCGAGCAAGGTAAGGGTTCCGGCCAGGCGGTTTGCCTTGTCGAGCAAGCCTGTCTGCGCCAGGATGGCCATGCAAATATCGTTGGCGCTTGTCCCTGAACGGCCTGCTCCGAAGCTTGCGGCAACCAGCAGGTTTTCGAAGACCGTCATGCCGCCAAAGGGCAGCGCAATTTGGTATGAGCGGCCTATGCCTTGCCGGCAGCGCCGGTGTGCCGGCTGGTGGGTGATGTCAATGCCTTTTAGCGATATGCGGCCCGAGTCTGCCTTGATGTCGCCGCTGATCAGATTGAACAGCGTGGTCTTCCCCGCGCCGTTGGGACCGAGTATGCCCAGAGCTTCTCCCTGAGCGAGCTGGAAACTGAGTTTGTCGGTGACTTTGAGCTGGCCGAATGCCTTGGAGACGTTCTCGACCGATAGAAGTTGGGTCATGATGATGTCCTTCCATCCGGCCCGCATCAGGGGCGGATGGAGTCGTCCGGCGGTTAGCTAAGCGGTTTGGTTTTTGCCTGGGTGGGAATGTTGGGCGCCGTTTCGTTGTTGACCACCAGCAAGTCGTAGGGGTGATCTGCGCCTTTGACCCATTGGCCGCCGACCAGCGGAGTCTTGGCAACGTTCTTGACTGGCCCGCCGCCCCATTGCACATGGCCGATGACCGTGTCCAGGTTGGTCTGGGGTATGGCGTCGCGTATGGACTCGGCGGAATCCAGATCCTTGGTGCGCTTCAAGACATCGATGGCCACTTCGAAGAGCGAGTGGGCATAGCCCAGCGGCTGGCTCCATTGCCGCTTGCTTGCGGTTTCATAGGCCTTGGCCAATTCCTGCGCGCTTTGTCCTGTCAATGATGATTTGAATGGACGATTGGGGCTCCACCAGCATTCTTGCGTAAGGCCATCGCCTTCATTGCCCAGCGCCTCGACCGCGGAGGGGAATGCCAGCGCTTTGCCGACGGTGACGACTTTAGGATGAAAGCCCTGCTGTTTGGCTTGAGTCCAGAAATTCTTGAAGTCGGGCGGCGTCGGCACCCCGGCAATGATTTCGACATTGGCTTTTTTGTATTCCGAGAGCAGTGCCGTGAAATCGGTCTGGCCGGGCTGGAAGCGGCCCGCGTCGACGACGGTAAAGCCCATTTTTTGCAGCGGTGGGCCTATGCCCAGTTTCGGGTCAGCCCAGGCGTTGCCGTCGGCATCGTTGGCGCAAAGCAGGCCGATGACTTTATTGGTTTCGATGCTTTTCCACATATTGGAGAAGACGGCAATAATGTCCTCCAGGCCCCAGAAGTAATGGTAGGTCCAGTCGAAGCCTTTTTGCGGAGTGCCGCCGCGGGTAAAGTACCAGGGTTGCCATGGCGTGGTGGTGGAGATGCAAGGTATTTCGTTCAGCTCGCATTGGTCCGATACCGGGTTGGAATTCTCGGGCGTCGAACCGACCACCATGAGGTCGACTTTGTTTTTCAATATCAGTTCGGCCGCTACCTCAGAGGCCCGATTGGGGCTGGACTGGCTGTCCTTGATGATGACTTCGATAGGGTGGCTGACGCCGTTAATGGTTACGCCGGTCTTGAGCATTGCGGCAATTTCATTCAGAACGAACCGGTCTACTTCGCCAAAGCCAGCCAGGGGGCCGGTTTGCGGGGTTACATAGCCTATTTTTATCGCACGGCCGGCCTTGGCGAAAGCCAAAGTGCCAATGCCGGCCAAGCCAAGCGCGCCGCCCAGGGCGGATGCTTTGATGAGAGTGCGCCGTGTTTGATTCAGCCTGTCTGTTGTGTATGTCATGCATGTCTCCTTGCTGTGGTTTACTGCCATAGTCTTGGCATTGCTTTTGATTTCTTGGAGTACCGGCTTTTGCATACCGGCCCCGTTTTCGGCTAAACCCGTAATTCGCTTCTTATTCGATGTCCGCTGTTGCGAGCACTTCGTGGCGTTTCAAGTCGGCGGCCAGGTTTTGGACGAGATCGGCAATCTGCGCCTTGCTGCTTACGCCGCCGTAAAGATAGAAATCCGGACGCACCAGCATGGCGCAGAGTCCATGTTGATCCATGTAGCTGGTGAATTTGCCGTCAAGGTCGACGAAGCTTCCTGTGGCTGTGTCGTCCGATGCCAGGTGTACGACCTTGGTGTTGAGTTTTTCCAGGAAGCTCAGGTTGGTGGCAGATACGGCTTGCGCTTCATCCGTGCCGCGCAGCACCAGCACAAATCCCAGGCCTACCAAATCGTCGAACCGGCCGGTCCGGTTCTGGTAGCGTATGGTTCCATGCGGGCTTAACAGACCGGCCGACGGCCGGATACCGCCGCTTGCCGCGCCGTACAGAATGCCGTCAACCAAAGAAGGGAAGGGCGGCGGAGGCGCGACAGTGCCGTCAAAGAATGCCTTGTCGCGTTCGGCGGCTTTGGCCGGGTCGGGAATGCAAATGACCTTGCCCAGGTACATGGAAAGTTCGATGACGTCCTTGGCATGAGGCCGGCGTTCGGTCTGGTAGGTGTCAAGCAGGCTGTCGCTGGCTTGGCCGCGCAAAACCAGATCCAGCTTCCAGGCCAGGTTCCAGTCGTCGCGCAGGCCGGCGCACATGCCTTGTCCCATGAACGGAGGCATGACGTGCGCCGCGTCGCCGGCCAATAGAATGCGGCCGTCGCGCCAGTTGTGCGCAATCAACGAGCGAAAGTTATAGACTTTGGCGCGCTGAATGACGGCCTGATCAGGTTTTACCCAGGGCTCCAGCAGCTGCCACGCCATTTCTTCGGTTTCAAGGGATTCGCGCGACTCGTTGGGCAAGCGCATGAATTCCCAGCGCCGGTAGTAGCGGCCATCGCGTATGCCGGCTGGAACTATCGTTGTAGGGCGGGCTGGATTGCAGTATTGGGCGGCAGGGGGGATGTCCAGCTCGACGCCTTCATTGGGCAGGATGTCGATAACCAGCCAGTCGGCCTCAAAGCCCAGGTCCTCTTGTGTCGATCCTATGGTTTTGCGGGCCAGGCTGTTGGCGCCGTCAACGCCGACCAGGTACTTGGCGCGTACGCTGCGGGTGTTGCCTGTTGAAACTTCGCGGGCAAGGACCTCCGCGTAGTCGGCAGTCTGCCGGATTTCAATGACTTCCCAGCCCAGGTTCAGCTCGACTTCCCGGTAGCAGCCGACGGTCGCGTCGAACATGCCTTCCAGGGTGGGCTGGTGGATGAAGTTGACTTCGGAGCCGCCCGAAATGGACTCAGCCGACCAGTCGATATGCAATAGCTCCTTCCATTCGGCATTGAACCAGCGGTACTGCGGAGCAGGGTGGCTGACAGTAGGAAGCTGATCGCGCAAGCCGATGGCCGACAGCATCCGGTACATTTCGTGGTCGATGCACACTGCCCGGGGCAGCGGGAAGCGCTTGGCCCACAGTTCAAATACGCAGACCGAATGTCCTTGCCGGGCCAGCGTCAAGGCCATTACCTGACTGACAGGTCCGTAGCCTATTTGCAAAACGTCGTAGATTGTTTGTGTGTCTTCGTTCATTGCATGCTCCTGGGGTCCTGCTTTGTTCGGGTCGATAGCGTCGTGTGCAGGTTGCCGGTATATTGACGATATTGTCATTATGAAATTCTTTAACATAGTGACACTTGTGTCAATATGGTAGAAATACTAGGTTTAGAGGGCTGGCAATAGCGGTTGAGTGGTGTCGCACCATGTTGCAAGCTGCTGCAGGGGCCGGACTGTTGCGACGTTCGCCGGGCTAATAGGCCGGCCTGTGAGGCAGAAGAGGAATCGAGGGGGGGGGGCGTGATTTGCGCGCAGTACAATTCCAGTTTTCATTACTTAAAGTAAATTGACCGTGAAATTGGAAGACCACCGCACCCGAGCCGGGCTCGCCCGGCGAGAGAAAACTCGCGCCTTGTTGATGAAAAGCGCGTTGGCGGTTTTTGCCGAAAAAGGTCCCGATCTTCCTGTTATTGAAGACTTCATTGCAGCCGCGGGAGTAGCGCGCGGTACTTTTTACAATTATTTCCGTACAACCGGCGAATTGCTGGCCGCTCTGACCGGCGCCATGAGCGACGAGGTCCTGGCGGTCGTCGATGCCGAAGTATTGAAGTTCGATGACCCAGCTGTGCGAATCTGTACCGGCACGCGCCTATATGTCGGCATGGCATGCCGCTATCCGATATGGGGCATGTTTCTGGCGCGGATCGGCTCTCGCCACGCGGTGCGCGGAAAGCTGCTGGACACTTACTTGACGCGCGACATAGAAACCGGCGTGCAAGCCAAGCGCTTTGCCGTTCCCAATGCCGTTGTTGTCCGGGACATTATTTTGGGTTCGATTTTCTTCGGCCTGGAGACCATACTGACCGAGCCCAGCATTGAAAATCATGTTGAAGAAATGATGTACGTGGTCCTGCACGGCATAGGGCTGTCTAAAGAAGAGGCCCGGGCAATCGCTTTCATGCCTTTGCCTGAAACCGGGACGGTGTTCGGACCTATTTTGTCGACGCTCAAGGAAACCGGTATCGGGCGGGCTTCTATTTAGCCTTTCTGTGCGCGGCTCAAGGTTTGGCGCAGCCAGTCATGGCCGCTGACCAGGATGATGCCCGCGGTCACGAACCCCGCGCCGGTAAGAAAGCTGGCGTCCAAGGGTTCGTCCAGCAGCCAGACGCCAAAGACAATGCCGAACAGGGGCGTCATGAAAGAGAAGACACCCAGGCGCGAGGCCAGGTAATTGCGCAATAGCCAGAACCAGGCAAGAAACGTGGCGAACGAGACGATGACCGCCTGGAACAGCACGCTGCTCCAGGCCAGGGGCGTGAAGCTGATGGAGGTTTGTCCAAGCATTACCGCTGCGATCATCAGCACGATGAAGGCGGCGACCAACTGGTACAGCAAGGTCTTGGTCACGGAGTTATTGGACAAGCGGGTGCATCGAATGACGACCGTTGTGGCGCCCCATGCCGCGCCGGCCAATAGCCCCAGGAAGTCGCCGAGCAGAACATTGGGCGCTTCTTTGGTGGCGATTTTGGCATCGGGCCCGAAAAATGCAATCACAACGCCCACGAAGGCCAATCCTATTCCCAGCCATTGCGCCAGCGCCAGTTTTTCTTCGGGCAGCTTCCAGTGCAGCCCGATGGCTGCGAAGAATGGCGCGGTGTATAAAAAAACCGCCATGTGCGAAGCCGTGGTGTAGCGCAGGCCTTCGCCCAACAGCAGGAACTCCAGCGCAAACATCAAGCCAATAAGCAGGCCGGGGCGCCATGTGCCGTCGTGCAGGGCAAGCGGTTCGCGCCGCCACAGCATCAGCAGCCAAACCAGGACCGCGGCCATGCCCGAGCGCAGGCCGATTTGCATGATGGGGGAAATATCGACAGCCGCCGCCTTGATGGCGATTTGCTGGAATCCCCAGATCATGCACAAGATCGCCATCAACCCGAATGCCAGGCCGTCGACGGCTTTACGATCGCTCATCCTCATACCCCTTTTATTTTATTTTCAGGCCAACTTTAGCATCGAAAGCGGTTACCTAAGGTCGGCCCAGTCTTGCTTAGGCGTAAGTCAATGATTAAAATGCAGTCAATGATTAAAGGAGGTGCTCCGTGGCGACTATGACTATCCGTAACATCGATGATCAACTTAAAGCCAGACTGCGTGTGCAGGCAGCGATTCACGGCCATTCAATGGAAGACGAGGCACGGAATATCTTGCGTGCGGCGCTTTCTGTAGAGCCGGTACGCACGCCTTCATTGGTAGAGGCGATTCGGGCTCGCGTAAAGCCTTTTGGGGGCATTGATCTTAAACTTCCCAAGCGTGAAGCCATCCGTGATCCTTTGGAACTCGGTTCGTGATCATTCTGGACACGAATGTCCTGTCGGAGGCTCTGCGCCCTGAACCCGATGCGCGTGCTTTGGCATGGTTGGCTGCACAGCCGCGTTCTGCACTGTTCACCACCACGGTTACGCGCGGTGAGCTTTTCTATGGAATTCGCTTATTGCCAGATGGCCAGCGCAAGTCGCTGTTGTTGGATGCGGTGCAAGCCATCTTTGATAAAGACCTGGCGGGGCAGGTTTTGAGTTTCGACAACGATGCGGCGGACGTTTATGCGGAAATTGCCGCGGGCCGCAAGGTAATGGGCAAACCCATTAGCCAGTTCGACGCGATGATTGCCGCAGTGGCCAAGTCCAGGGGTGCAAGCCTGGCTACGCGCAACGTCAAGGACTTCACCGAATGTGGGGTTACTGTAATTAACCCTTGGGATGAGTGATGAAGTCCGGCCAGGCGGCCTGAGTTTCTTCGCAGCTCTTTGGGGGCGAACCTAAAGCCTATGTCGGCGGTCGCCGCTGGCAAAGCCTATCAGCGGGACATCGATATCTTTGCCAATGGCCAGCACCTTGAACAGTTCGCCCATTTCGGCTTCCGAGATAAGTTTTTGTACGGCTGAAACCGTGGGGGCGTAGTTGGCGATATCTTCGGGATCAAGCTGGGCCAGCAATTCGGGCAGGCCGGCGTTCATCAGGAAGCGCGCCTGCGAGGTGTAGCCCAGCACGTCCAGCCCGCCTTCCAGCGCGGCGTCGGCCATGGCGGTGAAGTCGACGTGGGCGGTGATGTCTTGCAGGCCCGGATAGATCAGCGGCTGGGTGTGCGCGTGATGCCTGAAGTGGCACATCAGCGTGCCGGCGGTGCGCTGGGGGTGGTAGTACTCGCCTTGGGGGAAGCCGTAGTCGATCAGCAGGGCAGCCCCTTTTTCAAGCCAGGACCCCAGTTGCCGCACCCAGGCCTCGGCCTGCAGATTGATTTCGGACTGGTATTCAGGCAATGGCGGCATGCGTTTTGCCACGGCCTGCGCCAGTTCGGGCCGGGCAAGGCGCTCGGCAAGCAGGAAGGGCGTTGCATTGTCTGTGTTCAAGCCGTCTTCCAGGTGGGCATGCCCCTGGCTGGCTTCAACGCCGCCGGCGCGGCGGTGGCGCAGGCTGATGTCGTCTTCCTGAGTATGACTGTGGCCCAGGGTAACGCCCAGTTCCAGCACATTGCCGGTATCGTCCCAGCGAAACAGCGTTACCGGCATGGCGTCGAGCACTTCATTGGCCAGCACGCAGCCCACAAAACTGGTGGGCAGTTCGTCCAGCCAGGTCACGGCCGAACCGAACTGTTCCAAGCGCTGCTGCTGGCGAGCCCGCAAATCGGCCGACACTTCAAGTATTTGATACTCGGGCTCAATGCCCTGTTCGCGCAGCGCAGGAATAAGCCCCGCCGCCATAGCCCCCGACCCGGCACCAAACTCCAGCACCCGCAGCGACCCGCAAGCCCGCAACACCTGCCCCACCTGCCCCCCCACCACCCGGGCAAACAATGGTGTTAGTTCGGGGGCAGTAGTGAAGTCGCCGTCAGGCGGCTGCACTACTGAACCCAAACTCTTCCTAGTTGGTTGGGCCGTGGTGAAGTCGCCGTCAGGCGGCTGGGGTGCTGCGCCCAAACTCGCGCCCCCAAACTTCGTATTGCCGGCGGCGTAATACCCCAGACCAGGCGCGTAAAGCGCCAAACTCATCCATTGCTCGAACGGCATGAATCCCCATGGAGCTTGTTCTATTTGTTCCACCAAATAGCGCTCTACAGCTTTGGCGTGCGCGGTGGAATCGGGGTCAAGTGACGGCAAGCCGGTGGGTATGGAGGTACGGGAAGACATGGAGGGATCGCAATCGGTATGCATGCAGGCCGTGTGCCTGCATGCGTGTCAAGGCATAGTTTATCAGCCGGCTGTTTCAAGAGGCTTGGGCGCAGCGAGCAAGCGCAGCGAAAGCGATCAAGGCGTCGCGGCAGTGTTGCGGCACAGTCATGGCCGCTGCCCAATCCGGCCTTACGGCTTCGTGTTGTCTTCTTTGGACTGCCTTGAATTTTGGGATTGCTTCAGCACATATAGCGAACGGCACATGGCTATAAAGAAAGCGGCGAATAGCGCCACCATGACGCCGACCAGGAAGTTTCCGAAAACCGCCCACAAAGGGATCGCCAGTATGGCAGTCAGAAACAGGGGTTTATTGGCAAGTTGCTTCATAGCGGCGAATGGAGAAGGCATGGTATTGCAATGTGGCCGTGCGGCACTGGGTCATCAAATAAAGCGGGTACGCACCCAGAGTATAGGCGCAAGGCTAATGAGACGGTGGGCAAAGCGGCACGGGATGGGGCAAGAGCGACGAGCGGGCGATCCAGTGGGGCAATCTCGCATGCGCAAGGTCAACAAGTGTGCAAGCAAATCGGATCGGCTAGATGCCAAAGGCGAAAAGACGTGTGGCGGGCCTAATGCAAAAGGCCGCCCGAAGGCGGCCTTTTGCTTGCTGCGTATTAGCTTACGAGGCGTTTACGTCGCTGCGGTTGCCAGTCGGCTTGGCGCCGAAGCTGGGGCGGGCAGGGCGGTCGCCGAACTTGGCGGGTGCCTTGCGGGCGAAGTCGCCGCGGGGGGCCGAAGGACGGTCGCTGAACGAGCTGCGGGGCTTGTCGCCGAATGCGGGGCGGTCTGCGCGCGGGGCGCGGTCGCCAAAAGGCTTGGCCGATGCAGGACGGTCGCTGCGCGGGGCGGATGCACGGTCGCCGAAGCTGCTGCGGCCCTTGTAGCCACCGGTACCGCGATCTTCGTTGCGGCTGGCAAACCCACCACGTTCTTCGCTGCGACCAGCAAAACCGCCGCGCTCTTCGTTGCGACCGGCGAATCCACCGCGGTCGTCGCTGCGGCCGGCAAAGCTGCCGCGGTCTTCAAAGCGCGAGCGTGCAGGACGCTCGTCGTTGAAGCGCTCGCCGCTGGCGGGGCGGCCTTCAAAGGCCGGCTTGTCGCCAAAGCGCGGCTTGCTGCCCGCATAGGCCGGCTTGTCGCCGAACCCGCCGTTGGGCTTGCGCCCGTAGCTGGGTTTGCCGCCACCGGCGTATCCGCCACGGCCTGCGCCGCCGCCGAAGCTCTTGCCGCCGCCGTTCCCGCCCTTACGGTCGGTGTAGGTCGGGCGCACTGTCTTCTTGGGTTCCAGGCCTTCGATAACGTTCGAAGGAATGGGCTGGCCGATGAAGTGTTCGATGCGGCGAATCTTGTGGCGTTCGGAATGAACGGCCAACGTGAAGGCCAAACCGCTGTTGCCGGCACGGCCGGTACGGCCGATGCGGTGGGTGTAGTCTTCGGGCTGCATGGGCAGGTCGTAGTTGATGGCATGGCTGATGCCTTGCACGTCGATACCGCGGGCGGCAACGTCGGTGGCAACCAGAATGCGCAACTGGCGTTTTTGCATCAGGCCAAGCGTACGTGTGCGCTGGCGCTGGTTCATGTCGCCATGCAGCGCGGCGGCCGAAAAGCCCTGATCGGACAGGCGGTCTGCCAGATCGTCCGCGCCGCGCTTGGTGGCGGTAAAGACAATAGCTTGGTCCAGGTTGGTGTCGCGCAGCAGGTGGTCGAGCAAACGCATCTTGTGGCCGTTGTCGTCCGCGTACAGCAGGCTTTGCGTAATGTTGGTGTGTTTCTGTTTGTGGCCCGAAACTTCAATCTGCTCGGGTTCGCGCATCATCTTGCCGGCCAGGCGGGCAATCGAGCCGTCCAGCGTGGCCGAGAACAACAGCGTCTGGCGGCTTTCGGGCGTGCTGGAGACGATGGTTTCAATATCTTCGATAAAGCCCATGTCCAGCATGCGGTCGGCTTCGTCCAGCACCAAAGTGTGTACGGTAGAAAGATTGACGCGGCGCGCCTGCAGGTGGTCGATAAGACGGCCGGGCGTGGCAACAAGCACGTCGACGCGGCGCGACAGGGCTTTTAGCTGCGCGCCATAAGGCATGCCGCCGACAACAACGGCAATACGCAGGTCTTTAAGATGCGAGCCGTAGGCTTTGGTGGCGTCGGCTACTTGCATAGCCAGTTCGCGGGTGGGCGTCAGCACCAGTACTTGCACGCCGGTGCCCTTGTTGGCGGGCATGCCGGAAATGCGGTTCAGGGCGGGCAGCATGAAGGCGGCGGTTTTGCCGCTGCCGGTTTGCGCCGAAACCATAAGATCCTGGCCTTTCAAGGCTTTGGGAATGGCAGCCAACTGAACTGGGGTGGGGGTGGTGAAACCGGTCTTGGTAATGGCCGACAACAGAGCGGGGTCAAGACCCAGGTTTTCAAAAGACATGCGTGATCCTTTGCCGTAGAAAACGGCGTGCACTAGCGCAAGGCGTGAGTAGTGAGCTCATGCGCTGGTTGATTGGAGCATCGTGCCGACCAATCAACCTTACGTGCAGCCATGTGCGTGGCACATGGACAACTGAAAAGGCTCGGGGGTCAGGGAGCGATGGCGTTCGACATGGGTGCTGAAGTATCAGTCAACTGCTAGAACACAGCATGTGCTGTATGAAAATGTCGACGCATTGAAAATGCAGTGCAGCAATTATAAGCAGTTTTCCCCGATTAGGGAAAGTACTATGTTGTAACGAGGCCACATTTATTGATCGTCGCCAAGCCAGTCTATGCCCGATACACCGTGCCGCGCCAGCCAATCATTGGCTTGCATGAAGTGTCCGCAACCAATAAACGGCTTGGGGGGGCGTTGCGCGGACAAGGGGGAAGGGTGGTTGGATGTCAGTATCAGGCTTGGGGGCCTGCCTGGGCCAGTGGGTATCAGAACCTGCTTGGACTGGGCGTGAGCGCCCCACAACATGAAGACCTTGGGCTGGGGTGAATTGGCGACGTTCGCGATGATGGCGTCGGTGATGGACTCCCAGCCTTTTTTTGCGTGCGACGCGGGCAAGCCGGACTGGACTGTCAGCACGGTGTTAAGCAGCAATACTCCTTGTTCCGCCCAGCGCGATAATTCGTGTGTTTGCGGTGTATAGCTGTCTGGGTATTCCAGGGCCAGCTCTTTGAAAATATTGCGCAGGCTGGGCGGGCAGGGGCAAATATCGGGCACGGAGAACGCCAGGCCCTGCGCCTGATTTGCCCCATGGTATGGGTCTTGTCCAAGAATAATGACTTTGACGGTATCAGGATTCAGCGTATGCAGGGCCCGAAACGGGGTGGCGGGGTAGATCTCGGCGCCAGCCTCCAGCTGTTCGGCCAGAAAAACGCGCAGGCGCGTCAGTGCCGCTTGTGCGCTGGGCGTATTGAACGCGTCTTGCCATATTTTCGGAAGCTGTTGTACACAGTGCGCCAAGTCGTCGCGAAACACATTGAGAGCGCTGTTGGAATTGGCCATTCCCATCCCCGTAAATAGACTGTGTTGCCGTGGGATCATCCCAGTGAATCGAGCGCGCTGCGCAAGGCGGCATGGTAGTCGGTTTGCAGATTCCATTGCTGCTCGCGGAATACATCCCAGGCCAGTTGTTGTTCCGGGCTGCGCTCGTGCGGGGCGGCCCAGATGGCGTCCGGGTAGCGGCTGTCCAGCGGCCAGCGCGGAATGACATGCCAGTGGACGTGCGGTACGTAATTGCCCAACTGGGCGATGTTGACCTTGGCCGGCATGATCTCGTGGCGCATGACGCTTTCCACCAGCCAGACAATGTCCATGATATGGCTGCGGTCTTGTGGAGCCAGATCGGTCATTTCAGCCGCGTGTTCGTTCCAGATAACGCGCGTGAATCCGGGAAAGTCCGGTTCGCCGGCGTCGATGACGCGCAGCTTGTCGTTGCGCCAAAGTACATTGTGCGCGTCCTGGTCTTGGCATAAAGGGCAATTGGCAGAGTGCATGAAGATAGCCTGCTTAATAGAATAGCTCTTGCAAGGCCTGGCCTGGCTCGTCCGCCCGCATGAAGCGTTCGCCCACCAGGAAGGCATTGACGTTATGCGAGCGCATAAGCGCCACATCTTCGCGGCTAACGATGGCGCTTTCAGTGACAACCAGCTTGCCTTGCGGAACCAGCGGCAGCATGTCGATGGTGTTCTGCAAAGAGGTCTCGAACGTACGCAAATTGCGGTTGTTGATGCCCAGAAGCTTGGTCTTGAGTTGCAGTGCAACTTCCAGCTCCTGGCTGTCGTGCACTTCAACCAGCACGTCCATGCCCAGTTCGATAGAAAGGTTTTCCAGTTCGAGCATTTGGTTCTTGCCAAGCGCCGCGGCGATCAGCAAGATGCAGTCGGCCCCCAGCGCGCGCGCATGTACGATTTGATAAGGGTCGATGATGAAGTCTTTGCGCAGCACCGGCAAGGCGCAGGCGGCGCGGGCCTGGCGCAAGTAGTCGTACGAACCCTGGAAGAACTGCACATCGGTAAGCACCGACAGGCAGGCCGCGCCGTGGGCGGCGTACGAGGTGGCAATCTCGGTCGGGTTGAAATTTTCGCGAATCACGCCCTTGGAGGGCGAAGCTTTTTTTATCTCGGCAATGACGCCCGGCTTGCCCTGCGCGATCTTGTCTTCAATGGCCCGGATAAAGCCGCGCACGTCCTTGCGGTTCTTGGCTTCGCGCAGCAGGTCGGCCTCGCTGCGCATCTGGCGGGCGGTGGCAACCTCTACCTTTTTGGTGTCGAGTATTTTTTTCAGTATGTCGTTCATGGTCGCAATTTTTGTGTGTAGGTGCAGAACTCGTCGAGCTTGGCTCGCGCAGCTCCGTTGGAAATGAGCTCGAATGCCTGGTTCAGGCCTTCACGTATGGAATCGGCCTTGTTGCCGGCATAAATGGCCAGGCCCGCATTGAGCGCCACAATGTCTCGTGCGGCGCCGGGAACGTTCTCCAGCGCCTGCTTGATCAGTGTAGCCGACTCGTCGCGATTGCTCACCTTGATTGAACGGTTCGACATCATGGACATGCCGAAGTCTTCGGGGTGGATTTCATATTCGCGGATTGTGCCGTCCTTGAGCTCGCCCACCAGGGTCGGCGCGCCCAAAGAGGCTTCGTCCATGCCGTCCTTGCCGTGCACGATGAGAACGTGCTTGGAACCCAGGCGCTCCATGGCGCGAACCTGGATGCCGACCAGGTCGGAATGGAACACGCCCATGAGCTGATTGGCCGCGTTGGCGGGGTTGGTCAGGGGGCCCAGGATATTGAAAATGGTCTTTACGGCCAATTCCTTGCGGATGGCGGCCACGTTCTTCATGGCGGCGTGGTGGGCCGGGGCAAACATGAAGCCGATGCCGGTTTGCGTGATGCTCTCGGTAATCTGCTCGGGCGTCAGGTTGATGTTCACGCCCAGGGCTTCGACGACGTCGGCGCTGCCCGAAGAGGACGAGGCGCTGCGGCCGCCATGTTTGGCGACCTTGACGCCGGCGGCCGCGGCCACAAACATGGACGCGGTCGAAATATTGAAGGTATGCGAGCCGTCGCCGCCGGTGCCGCACATGTCAAGCAATTCATCGGGGTAGGGGGTAGTGACCTGCAGGGCAAATTCGCGCATGACCTGCGCGGCCGCGGTGATTTCTCCGATCGTTTCCTTTTTGACGCGCAAGCCCATGATCAGGGCGGTGGCGATTTGCGGGGAAAGCTCGCCGCGCATCAGCATGCGCATCAGGTGCAGCATCTCGTCGTGGAAAATTTCGCGGTGCTCGATACATCGGGCCAGGGCTTCGGTGGGGGTAATGGCGGAAGTCATGATGATTTATTCCTGTTCTTAAAGGGTCAGAAAATTACGCAGCAACGAGTGGCCGTGCTCGCTCAGGATGGATTCAGGGTGGAACTGCACGCCGTAGACCGGCAGCGATTTATGCCGTACGCCCATGATCTCGCCGTCGTCGCTTTCGGCGGTTATGGCCAGGCAGTCGGGCAGGGATTGGCGCTCTATTACCAAAGAGTGGTAGCGCGTAACGGTGTAGGGCGAGGGCAAGTCCTTGAAAACGTCTGCGCCGGTATGCGTGATGGCCGAGGTCTTGCCGTGCATCTGGGTTTTGGCCCGGACGATTTTGCCGCCGTAGGCCGCGCCTATGGCTTGATGGCCCAGGCATACGCCCAGGATAGGCACTTGCCCGGCAAAGGCCCGGATCAGCTCAATCGAAATCCCGGCCTCGGAGGGCGTGCGCGGACCGGGCGAGATGCAGATACGGGCGGGCTTTAGCGCGGCGATTTCATCGACGCTGGTCTGGTCGTTACGCAGTACCTTGACCTGTTCGCCCAGTTCGCCGAAATACTGAACCAGGTTGTAGGTAAAGGAGTCGTAGTTATCGAGCATTAGCAGCATAGTGGTCTCCGACTTTATTCCATTCCCATATCAAACGTGCACTTTGTCGGCTTCGCTTGCCTTACAAGAGTAATGTCTGCGCTTCACCTTCGCGTTCACGCTTGATCTGGAAACGGAGTTGATTAAATGGGTTCGTCAAGGCCGAACTGGACTTTTTCGGCGGCGCGCAGCACGGCGCGCGCCTTGGCCTCGGTTTCCTGCCATTCTTTTTCGGGGTCGGAGTCGGCCACAATACCGGCCGCCGCCTGGACGTAAAGCATGCCGTCCTTGACGATGCCGGTGCGGATGGCGATGGCAACGTCCATTTCGCCGTTGTAGCTAAGGTAGCCCGCCGCGCCGCCGTAGATGCCGCGGCGCACGGGCTCAAGCTCGTCGATAAGCTCCATGGCGCGCACTTTGGGCGCGCCCGTCAAGGTGCCGGCCGGGAAGGTGGCGCGCAGCACATCCATATTGCTCATGCCTTCGTCCAGCACGCCGCTGACATTCGAAACCAGGTGCTGCACATGCGAATAGCGCTCGATGCTCATGGTGTCGGTGACTTTGACGGAGCCGGTCTGCGCAACCCGGCCCACATCGTTGCGTGCCAGGTCGATCAGCATGACGTGTTCGGCGCGCTCTTTGGGATCGGCCTGCAGCTCGGCAGCCAATGCGGCGTCTTCGGCCGGGGTGGCGCCGCGCTTGCGAGTGCCGGCCAGGGGCCGGATGGTCACCACGGTTTGTTCGTCGGTGCCGTCGGCGGCCGTTTTTTCCTGGCGCACCAGGATCTCCGGCGAAGAGCCCACCACATGGAAGCTGTCGAAGTTCCAGTAGTACATATAGGGCGAAGGGTTGAGAGAACGCAGCGAGCGGTACAGCGAAAGCGGCGAGTCGCGGTAAGGCTTGGCGATGACTTGGCCGATCTGCACTTGCATCAGGTCGCCCGCGGCGATGTATTCCTTGGCCTTGAGGACGGCGGCAATGTAGTCTTCTTTCTTGAAGTCGCGCCGGCTTTCGGTTTGCAGGCTGGCGTAGGCATAGGGAATGACCACAGGCATGCGTAGCTTCTCGCGCAGCTCTTTGATGCGCCGCCGTGCGCCGGCATAGCTTTCGGGCTGCTGCGGGTCAGCATACACCACCAGGTAAGTGCGCCCGGCCAGATTGTCGACCACCACCAGTTCGTCGACATGCAGCAGCATGATGTCGGGCGTGCCTTCGTCCTGGCCCGAGGGGAAGGGCTTTACGGCAGGGCCCAGCTTGGGCTCCATGTGGCGCACGGTGTCGTAGCCGAAATAGCCGGCCAGGCCGCCCGCAAAGCGGGGCATGCCGGGGCGCAAGGCTACTTTGAAGCGCTTTTGATAGGCCTCGATGAAGCTTAGCGGATCGCCCTCATGGGTTTCAACGACCTGGCCCTGGTGGACGACTTCGGTCAGCGTGCCGCTGGCGCGGATGACGGTTTTGGCGGGCAGGCCTATGAAGGAATAGCGGCCGAACCGTTCGCCGCCGACTACCGACTCCAGCAGGCAGCTGTTGCGCCCGCCTTCGGGGCCGCCGTGAGCCAGCTTCAGGTAGATGGAAAGCGGGGTGTCGAGATCGGCATAGGTTTCCGCCATCAGGGGGATGCGGTTGTACCCTTGTGCGGCGAGTGCGTTGAATTCGATTTCTGTCATGGAGGTCTCGGTGGGCTTTGTTGGTGCACGAGGCCGGACAGTCATCAAAAAAGCCCGGCCATGGTGTTTATGGTTCCGGGCTTAGCTGTTTGGTAATGCAGTCGGCAGGAAAAGACGGAGTCTTAAATGCCGGGAGGAATTACCGCCACCCAGAACACAAGCGCCACCAGCGCCAGGTAGCGCGGGGTGTTGTGTAGTAATACAGGGCAGAGGTCATGGTATTGGTTTTTTTGGTTTGCCGAAGGCTTTGGGTTCAGGCGGGAACCGGACTGGTTCCACGGGCACTGATCCATTGCGCGGCGGCATCAATGGACATAACTATATCATCGACTTTCAGATTTTGCACATCCAGGCCTTCGTTATAGCCGTAGGGTACCGCCAGCACCGCCATGCCGGCCGCCCGGGCCGCCTGTGCGTCGTTGATCGAATCGCCCACCATTACGGTTTGCGCGGGCGGCACTTGCAGCAGGCCGCAAGCGTGCAGCAGCGGCATGGGGTCGGGCTTGTGCCGGGCGCAGGTGTCGCCGCAAACGACCTGTTCGAAATAAGGAGCCAGCCCAGTGCGCTCAAGCAGCGGCAGCGTGAATTCAGTGGGTTTGTTGGTAACGACGGCCAGTTTCAGGCCCAGGCGCCGGAAGGCATCGAGTCCTTCTATGACGCCCGGATAAAGCGTGGCATGCAGGCCATTGACGGGATGGTAATGCCTATTGAACAGGTCACGGCAGCGTTCGACCAGATCATGGTCCGGTTCGATGCCGTCGCCTTGGAGGCTGCGCACTATCAGTTGGCGTACGCCTTTGCCGACGTAGGTGGCAATGGTTTCCAGCGGCAGCGGGGCCAGGTTGATATCGGCCCGCATGGCGTTGACGGCAAGCGTCAGGTCGGGAACGGTATTGAGCAAAGTACCGTCAAGGTCCAGGAGTACGGCGGAAAACGTCATGGCGGTGAATGGCAAGTATTGTCTAGGGGAACAAGTGGCCGCGGGCCGCTTCGGGACATGTTCCGAAAAATGCAAATGGCCTTACACGGAAATGGATTCGCCGCGCACGATTTCGCTGCGCATGGCGCTGATGACTTCCTGGTAGCTTTTTTGTCCGAATATGGCCGAGCCGGCCACGAAGGTGTCGGCGCCCGCCGCGCGTATGGCGGCGATGTTGTCGACCTTGACGCCGCCGTCCACTTCCAGGGCAATGGGCTGGCCTCCCTGGCTGACCCAGGCGTCGATTTTCTTGCGGGCTTGCGCCAGCTTGGTCAAGGTGGCCGGAATGAAGCTTTGGCCGCCGAAGCCCGGATTGACCGACATAAGGAGCACGACGTCGAGCTTGTCCATGACGTAATCCATCCAGTCCAGCGAGCTGGCGGGGTTGAAGACCAGGCCGGCCTTGCAGCCGTGCTCTTTGATCAGGCCCAGTGTGCGGTCGGGGTGCCGGGACGCCTCGGGGTGAAAGGTAATGATGTCGGCGCCGGCCTTGGCGAATTGCGGGATAATAGCGTCGACGGGCTCGACCATCAGGTGAACATCGATAGGCACCTGGGTATGCGGGCGCAGGGCTTCGCACACCATGGGCCCCATGGTCAGGTTGGGAACATAGTGGTTGTCCATGACATCGAAGTGTATCCAGTCGGCCCCGGCGGCGACTACGTCGCGCACTTCGTCGCCCAGGCGGGCGAAGTCGGCGGCCAACAGGCTTGGGGCTATGCGGGTGGGGGCGGATGTGGTCATGGACGTAAACTATGTTTTAAAAAATCATTATTGCAGATTAAAGACTCGATCGAGTAAACGTAGTCTGTTTTGACGGGGTTCACATGAAGCCGTACGACTTGTCAGTAACCGTAACGCCGCAGTATCTGCCCGAGCAATCCGACCCGGGCGAACAGCAGTTTGTGTTTGCCTACACGGTTTGCATTACTAATAACGGCCAGCATCCGGCCCAGGTCATCAGCCGCCACTGGATCATCACCGACGGCCAGCAAAAGGTTCAAGAAGTGCGCGGGCTGGGAGTCGTCGGCCAGCAGCCTTTGCTGGGGCCGGGCGAAACATTTGAATACACCAGTGGTTGCCCATTGTCCACGCCTATCGGCACAATGCGGGGTACCTATCATTGCGTGGGGGATAATGGCATTCCTTTCGAGGTGCCCATCGGAGAGTTCGTGTTGGCGATGCCGCGCACTTTACATTGATATGAAACCATCTTTCATAAATTGAAGTCCATGAAGAAAATCCTGCTTTCCTGCACGCTGCTTGCTGTCCTGGCGGCGTGCAGCAGTGTGCCTCCCCAACCTGAAACGGCAGTGGTCCCCGGCGGCCCGGCCGCCGAAAACATAGCGGAACAGCCCCTGCGGGTGCCGGCCCTGAGCGCCATGCGCGATACGGCGCCGCGTGTTTTGGCCGGCAAGTTCCAGGCGGTCAATTGGGCGACGCTGCCGGGCTGGCAAAACGACGACCTGCATTCGGTATGGAAAGCGTTCATCAATAATTGCAAGGGTCTGATGCGGCCTGTGTCGGGTTCGCTGGCAATGCAGGCTCGGGCCACGCCGCGCGCGTGGCAGCCGGTTTGCCTGGCGGCGCAGCAGTCGGGCATTCCTTCAAGCAATCCCGACCCGGCTCAGGTGCGTCAATTCTTGCAGGCGCAGTTGCAGCCATGGCGCCTGCTGGACGCCGGCGGGCATCCGGCCAAAAATACCGTCACGGGCTATTACGAGCCCTTGATCCGGGCATCGCGTACACGCCAGGGTGCCTACCAGTGGCCCTTATATGCGGCGCCCGCCGATTTGCTCACCATTGACCTGGGTTCGGTGTACCCCGAGCTGGCCGGCAAGCGGATACGCGGCAAGCTTAACGGCAAGCGCGTGGTGCCTTACGACACGCGGGCGCAAATCGCCGCTTCGCCGAATCAGCCCCCTGTCATAGTCTGGGCCGACGATCCCGTCGAGGCGTTTTTCCTGCAAATCCAGGGCTCGGGCCGCGCGCAGCTGCCGGGCGGCGAAGTCGTGCGCCTGGCCTATGCCGACCACAACGGCCGCCCCTATGCATCGATCGGCAAATGGCTGGCCGACAAGGGCCTGCTGCCGCTGTCGCAAGCGTCAATGCAAAACATCAAGGCATGGGCGCGGCAAAATCCCGCCCGCGTGCAAGAAATGCTTAACGCCAATCCAGCCATGGTGTTTTTTTCGGAAGAGCCGATTACCGATGTCGAGCTTGGCCCTAAAGGTGCCTACGGCATTCCTTTGATCGGGCAGCGCTCCGTTGCCGTGGACACCACTTTCGTGCCGTTGGGCACGCCTTTGTTCCTGTCCACCCAGTACCCGGCTTCGAACAAGCCTTTGCAGCACCTGGTGTTCGCCCAGGATACGGGCGCGGCAATCCGCGGCGCCGCGCGCACTGATTACTACTGGGGCTTTGGCGATGACGCCGGCGCCCAAGCCGGCCGCATGAAGCAGCAAGGCGAAATGTGGGTGTTGTGGCCGAAACAGGGCGGCACGCCGTCAGCGCGATGAACACCCGGCGCATTGTCGTATGCGGTACCGGTATTGTCGGCCTGGCCGCCGCGCTGGGCCTGACCAAGGCGGGAGGCCAGGTCACGCTGCTGGGGCCCGACATGCCCGTGCCGCCAGTCCGCGACGACGAATATTGCCCGCGTGTTTATGCTATTTCGCCCGCCAGCCAGCAGTTTCTGGAGGGGCTGGGCGTCTGGGCCATGATGGATGCGTCGCGGCTGACGCCGGTCGAAGCCATGGAGGTTTATGGCGATGCCAGCGGGAAAGTTGTTTTGCGCGCCTGGCAGGCGGCGCTTCCGATACTGGCCTGGATAGTCGAGTCCAGCGAACTGGAGCGCGTTTTGCGGCAGGCGGTGCAGGTGTTCGGGATAAGCCGGCAGGCGGACAAGTTCCGCGAGCTGCAAGCGGGCGTGGCGATCACCGAATCGGGCAAGCGGCTGGAAGCCGATTTGCTGGTGGGCGCCGACGGGGCAAACTCCCCGGTGCGTGCGGCCGCAGGCATTAGCCATGAGTCGAAAGCGTATTCCGATACTGGCCTGGTTGTGCATTTGACTGCGCAGTATCCTCACCAGAATACGGCGTTGCAATGGTTTACCGCCGACGGTGTGCTGGCTTTGCTGCCCCTGCCGGACACGGCGCAAGGGCACCAGGTTTCCATGGTGTGGTCGATGCCCGAGGCGCATGCCGCCCAGTTGCAGTCCATGCCCGAGAACGAACGCAACGCGGCGCTCGAGCTGCGTCTGCTGGAGGCAACCGGTGGACGGCTGGGACGCTTGACGGTGCGCAGTCCTTTGCTGGGCTTTCCGCTGTTCCTGGAAAAAAGCGGCATGGTGGCGGCGGGCGTTGCCTTGGTCGGCGATGCGGCTCACCGCGTTCATCCTTTGGCCGGCCAGGGTTTGAATCTGGGTTTGGGCGATGTGGAGAAGCTGATCGATGTGGTGCGCGACTGCGAGCCTTATCGCGGGATAGGCGAGCCGCGGGTGCTTAACCGTTATCGCCGCGCGCGTGCCGAGGCTGTGATGGCCATGGGTTTGGCTACAGACGGGCTGTATCGTCTGTTTGCGTCGCAAGCGGCGCCGGTGGTGCTGGCGCGCAATGTGGGCATGCGGCTGGTGGACAAGCTGCCCATGCTCAAGCGTTTTCTTATCAGCGGGGCGTCGGGCGGCTGACGACGCTTGCGGCGCGGCAAGCGGGGCTTGATCGCTGCCTTTATAATCGGGCATTCAAAATTCAAAGGTTTCACTATGGTCCGGCCTTTTTCGGGTTTGTTTTTAGCGGCTTTTGCTGGCGGTATTCTGGCGGCTGGCATGGGGGCCGCGGTGGCGCAAACGTCGGCTCCGGCGGTTGTGTCTACACAGCAGGCGGCTGCGGCGCAGCCTGTGACGCCCGAGACGCTGGCGCAGGTGAAGCAGGCGTTCGAGCATCGTTTCGAGGGTATCAAGGTCGCGGCGGTGAATCCTACTCCGCTTCCTGGGCTGTTCGAGGTTCAGGTGGAATCCGACTTGATGTATACGGATATTGACGCCAATTATGTTTTGCAGGGTTCGCTGATCGATGCGCGTGCGCGGGTGGATTTGACTGCGCAGCGTTTGGCGAAGCTGTCCGAGGTTCCTTTTGATTCTTTGCCGCTGGATAAGGCTATCAAGCAGGTTCGGGGCAATGGCGAGCGCAAGATTGCGGTGTTCGAAGATCCTAATTGCGGGTATTGCAAGCAGCTGCATCGTACGCTGGAAAGTGTGGACAATATTACGATTTATACGTTGTTGTTCCCGATTCTTTCGCCTGATTCGAATGTGAAGGCGCGCAATATTTGGTGCGCGAAGGATAAGGCGGCGACGTGGCGGGACTGGATGGTGAATGCGAAGACGCCGGCGGAGGCTCAGTGCGATACGCCTATCGACGAGCTTTTGGCTTTTGGCCGCAAGCTTAGGGTGCAGGGGACGCCGGCCATCTTTTTTGCGGATGGGTCACGGGTGAATGGGGCTTTGCCTTTGGACGCTTTGAATAAGAAGCTGGCTAGCGTTAAGGTTGATTGAGTTCTTGAGTTCTTGAGTTCTTGAGTTCTTGAGCGGCTGTGGTGTTTTGCCTCGGTTGCTGGTTTGAGTTCTTAATCGGCCGTTTTAGCCCAGCCGATTTTGCTCAGGTCGCTGCGGCCTCGGCTGCGCCGAGGCTACCCGCGCCGCCAGCCGTTTTCGGGCGTTCGCAAAACTCGCGCGAATGGGCAGCCCCCGGCTGCCCATAAACGCCGCGCTCAAACAGCTGCTCACTTGCACCCCGAAAACGGCAGGCAGCGCGGCTTGCTCCAACTTCACAAAACCGGCTGGGCTAAAACGACCTAGGGACGGGTTTGGGCTGCGGCTGGTCATGGGGCGGCGGGGGGGCTTTGGGTGTCGCTTCTAACTTTCTTGAATGCGGTACTCATACTGATGCTTGCTTGCATCCCGAAAACGGCAGGCACCGCGGCTTGCTCCAACTTCGCAAAACCGGCTGGGCGGACCGGCCTAGGGGCGGGTTTGGGCTGCGGCTGGTCATCGGGCGGCGGGGGGCTTTGGATGTCGCTTCTAACTTTCTTGAATGCGGTACTCATACAGATGCTCGCTTGCTTTCGAAAACGGCAGGCGGCGCGACTTGTTTTAGCTTCGCAAAACCGGCTGGGCTAAAACGGCCTGGAGGCGGGGTGGGGTGTGGGTAGCCGGCCATGGGCGCTGCGGCGCCGCGTGCTTCAACTTCAAAACCAGTTGGACTAAATCGGCTTGCTTGCGATGTGGCGGTGCCCACCGTCGGGTTGCGACGAAGGCGGCGTTCCGGGTTAGCTGGATGGGGTGGAGAACAGGTTGAAGATGATGTTGCGCAGCCATTGGTTGCCTGGCTCTTTGTGGTATTTGGCGTGCCAGAACAGGTTGATGCCGATTTTTGGCAGGGTTATGGGATGGGGTGCGTAGCTTAGTTTGAAGGGTTCGGCGTAGCGGCGGGCGTAGAGTTCGGGGACGGTGGAGATCATGTCGGTGGCGGCGAGGATGTGACCTACCGCGACGAAGTGGGGTACCAGCAGGCGGATGCGGCGGCCTGGTCCTTTGCTTTCGATGATGTCGTCTATTTGCGCGTGGCCGGTTCCGGCGGATACGACTACGGCGTGGTCGGCGTCGAAAAATTGGCGTTGGGTTATTTTTCCTTTGGCCAAGGGGTGGCCTGTGCGAAAAAGGCAGACGTAGCTTTGCATGAAGAGCCGCTGTTGGAAGAAGCCGGTCTTGAGCTGGGGCAGCAGGCCTATGGCCAGGTCTACGTGGCCGGCCTCCATTTCGTTGCGCAGGCTGTCGGAATTGCTGCGCACGGTGCTCAGGGTTACGCCGGGGGCGATGTTTTCAAGCCGTTGCATGAGTTTGGGCAGAAGTTCGATTTCTCCCAGGTCGGTCATGCCAAGGACGAATTTGCGGTCGCTGGTGGTGGGGTCGAAGGTGGTTTGCTGGTTCAGGGTGTTGTGTATGGTGCTGAGTGCGTAGGCGATGGGTTCGGCCAGCTGGCTGGCATAGGGGGTGGGCTCCATGCCGCGGGAGGTTCGCAGGAATAGTTCGTCGCCCAGCAGGGTGCGCAGCCGCTTCAGGGCGTTGCTGACGGTGGGCTGGGTCAGGCCGAGTTTGGCGGCGGCGCCGGAAACGCTGCGCTCCATCAGCAAGTGATGGTAGATGACGAGCAGATTCAGATCGATGTCTTTTAGGTCCATGGCTGTAGTCCTTTTGATCCCCTTCCAATGTCACGCCTGGCGGTAATGCTGCGGACCGGCATTGCTGTTGCAAGGCGGTCGATTCTGAAAGGCAGGTGCTGGTCAAGGGAATGGAGGCAGTGACAGTGATATTCACGGCGTCTATACATTGAATTCACCGTATTCTATTTATCAATTATATTCGCTTGCCTATACTAAGCCCAGTTTTAATCAAGCAAATGGTCTGAGGGCTTCAGCCGCAGACGGGGCGAATCATGGAATTATTAGTTCAGCCGCTGGACCAGAAGTTGTCGGTGGAATCCGGCGCGAACCTGCTTGAAGTTTTGCGCTCGAACGATGTGCCTATTTCGTATAGCTGCATGGCGGGCCGTTGCGGCACGTGCCGCTGCAAGGTTCTTGATGGCCAGGTGCTGGAGTCGGGCCGCGAGATCAAGCGCACGGGGCTGAACGATGGCGCTTACGTGCTGGCGTGCATGAGCGTGCTGACCGAGGCCTGTACGGTGGAAATCCCCGAGCCGGACGAGGTGGTGACGCATCCGGCACGCATTATCAAGGCGAAGGTCGTTGCGGTGCAGGATATGACGCACGATATCAAGTGCGTGCGCCTCAAGCCTTCCAAGCCGTTGGAGTATTCCCCTGGGCAGTACGCTACGCTGCAATTCAGTCCGGATCATATTCGCCCGTATTCGATGGCCGGCCTGGCGGAGGACGGCGAACTGGAATTTCATGTGCGGGTTGTGCCGGACGGGCGCGTCAGCGGCTATGTGAACAGCGAACTTAAAGAGGGCGATGCGGTGCGCATCAGCGGTCCTTTGGGCACGGCGTACTTGCGCCGCAAGCATGAAGGGCCTATTTTGTGTATTGCGGGCGGCACTGGCCTGGCGCCGGTGCTATCGATTGTGCGCGGCGCGCTGGCCGGCGGCATGGGCAATCCGATTCATATTTATTTCGGCGTGCGTTCAGCCCAGGATATCTACAAGGCCGACGTGCTTGCGCAAATGGCCTCGCAGTATAGTCAAGTGAAGGTTCATTTTGTGGTGGCGTCGGGCCCTGTCAAGGCTGGCCTGCGCTCGGGGTTGGTGACGGACGCGGTGGCGCAGGACTGGCAAGGCCTGGAAGGGTTTCGCGCTTATGTCTGCGGTGCGCCGCCCATGGTCGAGGCGGCGGTCATGCTGCTGACGGGCAAGGGTTTGCCGGCCGAACATATATACGCGGACGCGTTTTACGCCAGTGCAACATAAGCCAGGTTTCGCCCGCGGGGGCAAAAGTTCAAAGCAAGGAGACGAGTCATGAGCGACATTCCTGTTGTATTTCCCAAAGACCCGACGTGGCGGGAAGAGGGCACCAGCCGTATTCCGTTCTGGGCCTACACCGACGAAGATGTGTACAAGAAAGAACTGGAACGGCTGTTCTATCACGGGCATTGGTGTTATGTAGGCCTGGAGGCCGAGATACCGAATCCGGGCGACTTCAAGCGCACGCTTATCGGCGAACGTTCGGTGATCCTGACGCGCGACCTGGAAGGTGGCATCAACGTTGTTGAAAACGTCTGTGCGCACCGCGGCATGCAGTTTTGCCGCGAGCGCCATGGCAATAAAAAAGAATTGGTGTGCCCTTATCACCAATGGAACTACAGCCTGAAGGGCGACTTGCAGGGCGTGCCTTTCTTGCGCGGCGTGAAGCAAAACGGCAAGGTGCTGGGCGGCTTCCCCAAGGATTTCAAGACCAGCGAGAACGGCCTGAACAAGCTGAAGGTGGCGGTGCGCGGCGGGGTGGTGTTTGCTTCGTTCGACCACGAGGTCGAAAGCTTTGAAGACTACATTGGGCCAGAGATCCTTGGCTATTTCGACCGCCTGTTCAATGGCCGCAAGCTGACCATTCTGGGCTACAACCGCCAGTGCATTCCGGGCAACTGGAAGCTGATGCAGGAAAATATCAAAGACCCTTATCACCCGGGCCTGCTGCATACGTGGTTCATTACTTACGGCCTGTGGCGTGCCGACAATAAATCGGCGCTGCGCATGGACGACAAGTTCCGGCATGCGGCCATGATTTCCACGCGCGGCAACAGCGGCAATAAAAACGAAGTGACCAGCGGCGTAACCAGCTTCAAAGAGGGCATGGAAATCCAGGACAAGCGTTTGCTGGACATCGTGCACGAAGACTGGTGGGGCGAGCCCACCGCCGTCATGCTTACTATCTTCCCCAGCGTGATTTTCCAGCAGCAAGTCAATAGCGTGTCCACCCGCCATATCCAGCCCAATGGCAACGGCAGCTTCGACTTTGTGTGGACGCACTTCGGCTTTGAGGACGACACGCCCGAAATGACGCAGCGCCGCCTGGTGCAGGCGAACCTGTTCGGGCCCGCGGGATTCGTGTCGGCCGACGACGGCGAAGTCATCGAGTTCTCGCAAGACGGTTTCGAGCAAAAGCCTTATCACCGTGCTTTGGCCGAGCTAGGCGGCCACACTGCCGAGAACACCGAGCATATGGTGACCGAGACGCTGATACGCGGCATGTACGATTACTGGCGCAAAGTCATGGAGGGCTAGAGAAATGGAATTTCAGACTTATTTTGAATTGACCAAGCTGTATGCCGATTACGCGGCGACGGTAGACAGGTACGATTGGGACGGCTGGACGGAGTACTTCCTGGAAGACTGCGAATATAAATTGCAGCCGCGCGAGAACCATGAGCGGGGCTTTCCGTTGTCGACCATGTGGTTCATCAGCCGCAAGATGCTTAAAGACCGCGCCTACGGCATACGCGAAACGCTCTTCCATGATCCTTATTATCAGCGCCACGTGGTCGGCGCGCCGCGCGTCATATCGCATGAAGGCGACCTGATCGAGGCCGAGGCCAACTATGCGGTGTTTCGGACCAAATACGACGGCGAGTCGACGGTCTTTAATGTGGGCCGCTATATCGACCGTATACGGGTTACCCCTGAAGGGCTGAAATTCGAGTCGCGGCATTGCATCTACGATTCCGAGATGATCCCCAATTCCATTATTTACCCCATTTGATACGAGCGAAGAAAGCAATATGGCAACTAACTGGATAGACGTGCTGGCATCGGAAGACGTGCCCGAGGACGACGTAATCGGCGTGGACGCGGCCGGCAAGCAATTGGCCATCTACAGCGTGGAAGGCGAGTTTTTCGTCACCGACAATATCTGTACGCACGGCCATGCGCGCCTGTGCGACGGTTTCCTTGAAGGCTTCGAAATTGAATGCCCGCTGCACCAGGGACGCTTCGACGTGCGCAGCGGCAAGGCTTTGTGCGAGCCACTGACCGAAGACATTCGCAGCTACCCCGTGAAAATCGAAGGCGGCCGGGTTTGGGTAGAGCTGGACGCGGCATGAGCCGCGCCGGCCAGCCGGGACGCCCCGAAAAAGGCGGTCCGGCTATCGAGCTATTCCCAATCGGTCGTCATGTATAACCATAAAGCGCTTTTAAGGCCATGGCGTTTTCATCTACTATTTCGACGATGCGGCATGGCTATTCACGATGCGAGTAGCCACTATGCCCAGATTTTTCTTGACTTGAGATGACCGTCATTTAGTATGGGAGGCTGTGCCAAACATACGGTATTGGCGGCTGTTGCCGATTTGCCGCTGCGGTTGATCAAGGCACGACTCCAATATCATGACGACCTGGCAGGTGCTGTGTCACCCTGCCGATAAAAAAGAGCGGGTAAACCCTGTCCACCAGAAGATTAAAGACATACAACGAGGAGGGTAGTTTATGAGCCTGACACTAATCCTGTCGCAATTGCTCAATGGTTTGCAGTACGGTGTTCTGTTGTTTTTGCTGGCCGCGGGGCTGACGCTGGTGTTTGGCATCATGAGCTTTGTGAACTTGGCGCATGGCTCCTTGTACATGCTGGGCGCTTACTTTGCCGCCACCACGTTCAATTTGACCAACTCGTTCGTGCTGGCCGTGCTGGGCGCTTTGGTCGGCTGCCTGGTGGTCGGCGTCATCCTGGAACGCGTGGCCGTCTCGCGCCTGTACCGGCGCGATCACCTGGACCACGTGCTGGTTACCTTCGGCATGGTGCTGTTCTTCAACGAAATGGTGCAGATCCTGTGGGGCACTCAGCCCCTGTTCCTGCCCGTGCCGTCCTGGCTGGACAGCACCGTCAGCATCCTGGGCATGACCTATCCGTCGTACCGCATCGCCATTATCGTGGTCGGCCTGCTGGTGGCGGTGGGCGCGCACTGGCTCATTCATAAAACACGGCTGGGCATGCTGATACGCGCCGGCTCCGTGAACCCGCAAATGGTCGGCGCGCTGGGTGTGAACATCAAGCTGCTCAATGCGCTGCTGTTTGCCCTGGGCGCGGTGCTGGCCGGCCTGGCCGGGGCCATGGCGGGGCCCATCCTGTCGGTGCAGTCGGGCATGGGCGAGCCCGTGCTCATCACCACACTGGTGGTCATCGTCATCGGCGGCATCGGCTCGGTCAGCGGCGCCTTCTACGCCGCGCTGGTCGTGGGCGTGGCCGATACCCTGGGGCGCGCCTTCTTGCCCACGCTGTTGCGCGAATTCATGGCCCGGGACCTGGCCAACGCCGCCGGCCCGGCCATCGCCTCCATGCTGATCTACGTGCTGATGGCCGTGGTGCTGGCCATTCGGCCGCAAGGCCTGTTTGTCGGAGGAAAGAAATAATGGCTCGTATCACCACCAAGTGGGGCGCCTCGACCTGGGTGCCGCTGTTGCTGCTGGTCTTGCTGGCCCTGGTGCCCGCGTGGGGCTATTGGGCCGGCGAGACCTTTTATGTGGCGTTCTTTGCGCGCATGATCATCTACGCCATCGCGGCGTTGGCGCTGAACCTGGCCCTGGGCTATGGCGGCCTGATCAGCCTGGGCCATGCGCTGTTCTTCGGCCTGGGCGCCTACAGCGTGGCGCTGCCCGCCTTCTACGGCATCGACAGCGGCTGGGTGCACCTGCTGGTGTGCATCGTGGCCTGCGGCATCGTGGGCTACATCACCGGCGCCATCAGCCTGCGCACCTCGGGCATCGGCTTTATCATGATTACCCTGGCGTTCGCCCAAATGGGCTACTTCCTGTTCGTAAGCCTGAAGCAGTACGGCGGCGACGACGGCACCGGCATCGAACACACCAGCCGCTTTTTTGGGCTGGACCTGGGCGGCGTGTACGCGCTGTACATCACCGCCTTTGTGGTGCTGGTGCTGGCCACCTGGTGGATGGCGCGCCTGCGCGTGGCCCCCTTTGGCATGGCCTTGCGCGGCGCCCGGCAAAACGCCCGGCGCGTCAACGCCGTGGGCTTGCCCGCCCGCAAGTACCTGCTGACCGCCTATGTGATCTCGGCCATCTTGTGCGGCATCGCCGGCATGCTGCTCGCCAATTTAACCGCCTTTGCCTCGCCCAGCACCTTGTCCTGGATTGTCTCGGGCGACCTGGTGGTCATGATCGTGCTGGGCGGCATGGGCACGGTGTTTGGCCCCTTGCTGGGCGCCATGGCCTTCATGGGGCTTGAAGAAATCATGAAGTCGATCACCGACCACTGGATGGCGGTGTTCGGCCTGGCCATCGTAGTGATCGGGCTGATGGGCAAGGCCGGCCTGGTCGGCTTGCTGCAGTCGGTAAGCCAGGCGCGTTTTGGCAAAGCGGCCCAGGCCGCGCACAAGGAGGCCGCACCATGACCGGATCCCTGCTTCAAACCACCACCCTGACCAAGCGCTTTGGCGGGCTGCTGGTCACCGACTCGGTGTCCATCGACGTGCGCCCCGGCGAACTGCACGCCATCATCGGCCCCAACGGCGCCGGCAAGACCACGCTGATCAACCAGCTCTCGGGCGAGCTGCAGGCCGACGCGGGCGAGGTCCTGTTCAGCGGCCAGCGCGTCACCGCCTTGCCCATCCACCAGCGCGCGCGGCGCGGCTTGCTGCGCTCGTACCAGATCACCTCCGTGTTCGAAGACTTCACGGTCCTGGAGAACACCGTCTTTGCCGCCATGGGCGCCAAGGGCCATGCCTTTCAGTTCTGGAAGCCCATGCTGGCGCGCGAAGACCTGGTCGCCATCGCGCGCGAGGCCCTGGGCGTCACGAACCTGCTGGCCCGGGCCGATACGCTGGCCTCCGAGCTGGCCTACGGCGAGCGGCGCCAGCTGGAGCTGGCCATGGCGCTGGCCGCCCAGCCCCAGGTGCTGCTGCTGGACGAGCCCATGGCCGGCATGAGCGTGCAGGAGTCGGCCGGCGTGGTGCAGTTGCTCAAGAAACTCAAGGGCACGTACTCCATCTTGCTGATCGAGCACGATATGGACGCGGTCTTTGCGCTGGCCGACCGCATTACCGTGCTGGTGTACGGCAAAGCCCTGTTTTCGGGCACCCCGGACCAGATCCGCAACGACCCCGAAGTGCGGGCGGTGTATCTGGGCGACGAGGCCAAGGTGTAAGGAAAAGACGATGACCGCATTACTCGATGTTCACGATATTCACGCCTCCTACGGCCGCGCCCAGGCCTTGTTCGGCGTCTCGTTCCAGGTCCAGCAAGGCCAGGTCGTGACCTTGCTGGGGCGCAACGGCATGGGCCGCTCGACCACCATCAAGTGCCTGTTCGGGCTGCTGCCGGTCGGGCACGGCCAGATCGCCTTCGGCGGCCAGATTACCAGCGCCTTGCCCTCGTACAGCATTGCGCGCCTGGGCCTGGGGCTGGTGCCCGAGGGCCGGCAGGTGTTTCCCAACCTGACCGTGGAAGAGAACCTGGTGGCCACGGCCCGCCCCCAGGCGGCCGGCGCCAGCGCCCAGCCCTGGACCTTACAACGCGTGTACCAGTTCTTTCCGCGCCTCAAAGAGCGCCGCACCAACCTGGGCGCGCAGCTCTCGGGCGGCGAGCAGCAGATGCTGGCCATTGGGCGCGCGCTCATGACCAACCCGCGCCTGCTGGTGCTGGACGAGGCCACCGAGGGCCTGGCGCCGCTGATCCGGGCCGAGATCTGGCAGTCGCTGACCGCGCTCAAGGCCGAAGGCCTGTCGCAGATCGTGATCGACAAGAACGTGGGCGCGCTGCTCGAGTTCGCCGACCGCCACTATGTGCTGGAAAAAGGCCGGGTCGTCTGGGACGGCAACTCGGACGACTTGCGCGCCGATCCTCGTGTCATGCATCAGTATCTGGGCGTGTAGTGTGCTGTGTGGCTGACTCAGCCAGCCACACAGAGTGCATCGCGCTCGCGCTTTCGCCTCTAAGGCAGGGCACCAGAACACATGAAAGACTTGAATCTGCTGTATGTGTTTGAAGCAATGTGGCGTGATCGCTCTGTTACGTTGGCGGCCGAGAACCTGGGCCTGACCCAGGCGGCGGTTAGCAGCGCCCTGAAAAGATTGCGGCAAGAGCACAACGACAAGATGTTTGCCCAGGTGGGGCGGCGCATGGAACCGACACCCTACGCCGTTGGGGTTTCGCACCAGCTTCTGACGGCATTGGCCATGATACGCACGGCCTCGAACACGCACACTCCGTTCGATCCCGCCACATCGCGCCGCCAGTTCACCATACGCACGCGGGACGTGGGCGAGGTCGTCTGCTTTCCAAAAATATTCCGTAAAGTCGCACATGAGGCACCGTCGGTGCGGCTGCGCACGGCGTTTCAGCCCATCGAGGACACTATAGGCGGCCTGGCCAGCGGGCGCATGGACCTGGCGCTGGGTTTTTTGCCGTCTCTCGAGACATCCATTCACCGCCGATCCCTTTTTGTGCAGCACTATGTCTGCGTCATGCGGGCGCAGCATCCGTTGGCCAAGCGGCGGCTTACCCGGGAAATGCTGCGCGATCTGGACCACCTTCTGGTGGAGTATTCGGGCAGCGGCCACCTGGTCATCGAGCGTGCGCTTATCGACGCGGGGGCCCGCAACCAAATCAAGATACGTCTGCCGCAGTATCTTTCGGCGCCGCATCTGATTATTTCTTCCGACCTGGTCTGGTGCGCGCCGGTGGACCTGGCCCAGACCCTGTCCGAACACTATCCCCTTATCATCAAGCCCATTCCGCTTGAACTGCCGCCATTCGAGATCCCTTGTACTGGCATGATCGCTTTCATCGCGACCCCGCCAATATCTGGCTGCGTGAACTGATTGTTGCGGCGTGCGACGGCGTTGCCGGCGCATAGCGCGCCCGCCCAGGCGCCAGCATCGGCAGGCGCATCCGAATGCGCCAAGTATTAATTCTATTAATACATTGCTATTAATGAATTGCCATAGTTTAAAGGTGTCGCCGCCGATAGAATAAGAAAAAATACAAAAGACATAAGGAGGCAGTGTGGCCGAACAGAGCCAGATAGTGGGGCTTATAGGTATTGGGCAATTGGGCATTCCCGTTGCGGCCAATTTGCTCCAGGCCGGATTTCGGGTAGTGGGCTACCGGCGGCACGATCTTGAAGAGTTCGCGCGGCTGGGCGGCAACCCCCTGGAATCGCCCGAGGCGGTGGTGCAAGAGGCCGATGTCATACTCCTGTGCTTGCCGTCCGAGACCGCTTCGCAACAGGTGCTGGAAGGCGACAACGGCATGCGCAAAGCGCTGGGGCCGCGGCATATCGTTGTGGAAATGGGCACTTACCGAAAGGCCTTCAAGCTCGAGCAGGCCGCAAAAATCGCCGCCCTGGGCGCAAAAGTACTAGAGGCCGAAATAAGCGGTTCGCCGCCCATGGTGGCCAACCGCAAGGCCGCCGTGTACGTCGGCGGCGACCCAACGGTATTAAGCGCCTGTACGTCCATATTGCAGGCCATCAGCCCCAACTTGTTTCATTTGGGCGAGTACGGCAAGGCCGTATCCATGAAGCTGATAGCCAACTACCTGCTGGCCATTCACACGCTCGCCGCGGCCGAGGCCATGAACATGGGAGCGAAGGCGGGCTTCGATCCGGCGCTGGTTGCGGAAGTCATACAAAAGGGCGCGGGCGGTTCGGCCATGTTCGGCGTGCGTGCGCCCATGATGGCCTCGCGTGCGTTCTCTCCCGCGCCGGGCCCATTCAGCACGCTGGAAAAATATCTTCATCTGGGCCGGGAAATGGCCGACGAACTCGGCTGCGCAACGCCTTTGTTTTCAACGGCCTCGCCGTATTTCGAGCGGGCGCTTGCCAGCGGCATGGGCGACGAAGATATTGCGGCGGTGATCAAGCTGATCGAAGCCGGCTCCAGGCCTTGAACGGGCAGGCCATCTGGTTTGCCAGCCGGCCTGCCCGCGTTCAAAGGTGTAGCGCCCATCCATTGCGGCCGACACAGTTCTTTTACTCAAGATCAAGAAGGGTTTTATGATACGTTCACTCCTGCATATTGGCCTTATAGTCCCCGATCTGGAAGTGGGGCGCGCCTTCTACGAATTGTTCGGGCTTCATGCCGTCGCCTCGGGGCGCGACCTTGTGTTCCGTTGCCCAGGGCGCGACCAGGACCAGGTGCGGCTGATGCAAGGCGAAAAGAAAAAGCTTGCCTACGCCGCGTTCGGCACCAATGAAACAGGCATGGCCGAACTTAAGCGTCGCCTGGAAAAGGCCGCCGTGCCGGTGGTTGCCGCGCCGTTCGATGTGCCGTTTGGCGGCATCTGGTTCCAGGACCCGCACGGCGACTGGATAAATGTACAAATTGCCGAGCCGGCGCCGGTCTCTGACGTTCTGCCTTCGGAAATCAATGCGCATGGCCGCTATCGGCGGGTCGGGCGGGCCTGCGATCCCAGCAGTGTCAATAAGAAAGCGGTGCCGCTGCGCCTTGGGCATTTGATCAAGTTCTCGCCCGACGTCAATGCTTCGGTGGAGTTCTATACCAACGTTCTTGGCTTGCGGATGTCCGACCGGTGCATGGATATTCTGGCATTTCTGCATGGGTCGGCCGGCGGCGACCATCATCTGGTGGCGTTTGCCAAAAGCTCGCATACCGGCTTGCACCATATCAGTTTCGAAGTGGCCGACCTCGACGAGATCGAGATCGGAGCCCAGACGCTTTTGCGCGCCGGCTACAAGGACGGCTTCGGACTGGGGCGCCACATAGGCGGTTCGAACTACTTCCACTACATACGCGACCCCTGGGGCAGCATGGCCGAATACTTCTGGGACATCGACGTGATACCCGAGGACGACAGCGATTGGGTGCCCTTGAACGTGCCGCCGGAAAAAGTTGTGATGGTCTGGGCAACGACCCCGCCTCCGGAAGATTTCGTCGTCAATTTCGAGGAGCCCTGACATGAGTCTGCCAGCCAATGCACAGGCCATGATGGTCAAAATGCTGGGCAAGCCCTTGTTCGTGGCCTTGCGCATACCTGCCGACCTTTCGGGGTTCTCGGAAAATCTCGCCGACCATCTCAAGTGGGCCACGCAGTGCGAACAGCGCGGCGAGCTGTTCGCCTCCGGCCCGTTCGTCGCCGCGGGCGGGGTGCCGGGCGCCTTGGGGGGGATGTCCATTTTTCGGGCCAGCTCCGAAGCGCAGGTGCGCAAAATCCTGGCCGACGACCCTTTCATTCGCCATGGCGTCTATACGGCCGAGATTAAAAAATGGGTGCTGATGGAAGGTGGCATGACCTTGTCAGTGCGCTTTTCCGACCAGTCATATGTGCTTCGATAGTGTTCCGCCCGGTTAGTACTGCGGTACTGACAGGGCAGGGCGCAACTACTCAGGAAATATCACCGATGAAGTATCAAGTGTTCACGTATTGTGAACCCGGGGGCACTGCGCGCCCGGGGATTCTGGTTGGCGAGGCCATGTACGACCTGCGCCGCTTGTTGCCGCCGGAACGGGCGCAATGGCTGTGCGTCGACGACTTGCTGCGCGACTGGGACGAGGCAAGCACTGTGTTGCGTCAGTTGGCCAAGGACGTTGCGCAGAACGCTGCGGTCCAGACGCTGGTTGCGGACGACATGCGCTTTCTGGCGCCACTGACGCGTTGCGGCGTCATTTACGCGGCAGGAGCGAATTATCGCGACCACGTCGAAGCCATGAGCCGCGCATTCAATATGAAGCTGGTGCTGGATCCCAAGGCCGAGGGTGTGCAACCCTGGCATTTCATCAAGGCCGGGCAGGCCACGCTGGCCGGCCACAAGCAAGATGTTCCGATGCCGGCGCACACGCATATGCTGGACTGGGAAGCCGAACTGGCCGTCGTTATCGGCCGGCGTGCCGCGCGGGTAGCCGTGGCCGATGCGCTCGACTACGTCGCGGGCTACTCCTGCGCGAACGATCTGTCGGCGCGCGACAACCTGAAGCGCGACCAGGTCGATGAAAGCTCGCCCTTCCGTTTCGACTGGATAGGCCACAAGTGCTTTACCGGGGCATGCCCGATGGGGCCGTTCATTACGCCTGCCGAGTTTGTCGATTCGCCGGAGAACCTTGGCATCAGGCTTTGGCTGAACGGCGAAGTCAAGCAGGACTCCAATACCAGCAACCATTTATACAGTGTGGCGGACCAGATCAGCTATTTAAGCCATAGGCTGGATCTACTGCCGGGCGATGTTCTGTTGACGGGGACGCCGGCGGGGGTGGGCATGGAGTCGGGCATATTCCTGAAGCGCGGCGATGTCATGCGGGTGGGCATACACGGACTGGGGCAGCTTGAAACCAGAATTGTTTGACGTCCCGCGGCGGTAGGCCGCGCGCCGGCCCAGGCGGGTTTTGGGGCCGGCAAGGCGGAGGCGGAGGCTTGTTTCATCAATCACACAAAAAGAGGAAGACAATGAAAAAGGAAATTGGATTCGGAGCAATGACGCTGGCGTTGATGGCGGCGCTGCCGTCCTTGGCGGCGGCCGATGTCAAAGTCGGCTTTCTTGGCACGCTGTCGGGCCCCTCGGCCGCGGTCGGCCAGGACCAGCTGGATGGATTCAAGCTGGCCCTGGAGCAGCTTTCGGGCAAGCTGGGCGGCGCCAAGGCCGTGCTCTTTGCGGAGGACGACCAGCAAAAGCCCGAAGCTGCGCAAAGCGGGCTTTCCAAATTGGTCGAGCGCGAAGACGTGGATGTGGTGGTGGGGCTGACGTTTGCGAATGTGTTGATGTCTTTGCAACCCAAAATCGCCGCGACGGACGTGTCGTTCATTGGCACTGTTGCGGGGCCTTCGCCAACCGCCGGCGCGCTGTGCAAGCCGAATTTGTTCATTACTTCCTGGCAAAGCGATATGCCGGCCGAAGCCGTGGGCAAATACTTGAACGACAAGGGAATCAAGCGCATCAGTACCTTGACCCCCAATTTTGTGGGCGGCAAGGACAAGATTGCGGGGCTCAAGCAGTTCTATAAAGGTGAAATCGTCAACGAGCTATATACGCCGCTAAGCCAGCTGGACTTTTCGGCCGAGCTGACCCAGGTCAGCGCGTCCAAGCCCGAAGCCGTTTTTATGTTCTACCCCGGGGCGCTGGCCGTGGGTTTTGTGCGCCAGTACAAGCAGGCGGGGCTTAGCGACAAGTTTCCGCTTTATTCGGCCAACTCCATCGAGGGCGGGTCGGCCGACGCCATGGGCGATGCCGCGGTCGGAGCCATCGCCGGCGATACCTGGACGCCGGGCATGACCAACCCGCAGTCGAAGCAGTTTGTAGCCGCCTTCAAAGAGAAGTACAAGCGCTCGCCCTCGGCCTATGCCGCATTCAGTTATGACGCGGCCATTTTGCTGGACGCCGCCGTGGCTTCCCTGAAAGGCGATGTCTCGGACCGCAAGGCCTTGTCCAAGGCTATAAAGAATGCCAAGTTCGACTCTGTGCGCGGCGACTTCCGTTTCGGCAACAACAACTACCCGGTGCAAAGCTATCATATCTTTCGCATAGCCAAGGACGCTGACGGAGCCATTGCATTCGAAATGGTCGCGCCCAACGTGCTGAAGGATTACGCCGACCCGCACGCGGCCAAGTGCACGATGTCTTGAAATGAAGCCGGCCCGGCCGGCGTGTTTCGGGCCGGCTCTGCCCATTTTGGGGTGGGGCTTTTGCTTAGTCGCTTGCGTGCAAAAGCCCGCTCATGCCTTCCGCGCCAAACCAGACTTTGGCTTCGAGCGAGGCGGCCAGGGTCTTGAGGGCTACTTTGCGGCCCTCGTGCACCGCCTGCGAATGAGACCGGGCCAGGCTTTCGTTCAGCGCCCAGGTCAGGTACAGGCCTTGAATGGGGGCCCAGCTCATGGTGTCGGTAATGTGGGCGTGGTCGTGCAGCGTGCATGCCGGCATGATGGTGTAGCCGATGCCTTCCCTGGCCAAGTCCAGGCATAGCCCCAGGGTGTCTGTTTCCACGGCCACTTTGAAGACCATGCCCTTGCGCTTGAGCATATGTTCAACTTGCGAGCTAAGAACATTGGGGCGGCCCGGCAGAACCAGTTTTTCGCCGTTCAGATACGAAAGCGGGATGGCCTGCGACGAATTCAGGTTCTTGTCGGCGCAGCCCATGAGAATCAGCGGTTCCCGCACCAGCGGCGTTTGCCGGAATCCGGTTGGCGGCGAGGGGTCGAACGGGATGACGCATAAATCCAGGATCCCCGCCAGCAGATGGTCGCGCAGGATATTGCTGACGCCTTCGTGCACCCTTAATTTGATTTCGGGGTACTGCGCCACCAGGGTCTTTACAAACGGCGAGGTAAACACCCGTTGCCAGGAAGGCGGCACCCCGATCGCCAATTGGCCCGCGGCCATTTCGCCCACCTGTTCTTTCAGGATGGCATGCTGGCGCAGCAAGGGGCGCGCCCTGTCGGCCAAAAGCTTGCCCGGCTCGGTCAGGGTAACGCCGCCTTGGTTGCGGGTAAAAAGCTTCGTGCCCATTTCGTGCTCTAGCGCAACGATATGGCGCGACAAGGTCGGTTGCGACAAGTGCAGATCGACGGCGGCTTTGTTGATGCTGCCAAGCTCGGCGACTCGCAGCATATATTCAAGTAAGCGTAGATCCATGGCGAACGATTAAACAAAATATGAATAGCGACTATATCATGTGAACATTATCCATATAACCGCCGGTCGCCTATCATTACGTGTGGCTTTCTAATTTACACGCAAGCGAGACAAGGTAATGAAGATAAAGATTGTTGGAGCCGGTCCAGGCGGACTGTATTTTGCGGCGCTGATGAAGCAGCTTGATCCCAGCCATGAGATTACCTTGTATGAACGCAATCCGCGCGGCGCCACCTGGGGTTTCGGAGTGGTGTTTTCGGATCGCGCGCTGGAATTCCTGAAGGGCGACGACGAAGCGTTGTACGAGTACTTGAATCCGCACCTGGAAAACTGGCCCGAGATCACCATCGTCCATAACGACACCAGGATTCCGATTGCGGGCAATGGTTTTGCCTCTATTGGCCGGCTCGAGCTATTGACCCTGCTGTATGCCTATGTCGAGCAACTGGGCGTCAACATAGTCTTCGATACTGAAATCAATAGCCTGGAGCAGCTTGGCGCGGCGGACTTGGTCGTGGGCGCGAACGGCGCGGCTTCCTGGATACGCACCGAAAACGAAGCGGCATTCGGCACCACCACCGACTGGCGGCCCAATAAATTCATTTGGTACGGCACCACCAAAGCGTTCAACAGCCTGACCCTTACCTTTCGCGAAACCGGCGCCGGCGTATTCTGCGCCCACCATTACCGCTATAAGCCCGACATGAGCACCTTTCTGGTGGAAGTCGAAGAGGCAACATGGAAACGCGCCGGCTTCGAGACCATGAGCCCCGAAGATACCGTCAAGTATTGCGAAGAGGTGTTCGCCAAAGACCTGGAAGGCCATCCGATCATCAGCAACCATTCCTATTGGCGCAATTTCCCGGTGATCTGGAACGAGCGCTGGAGCAACGGCAATGTCGTATTGCTTGGCGATGCGCTGCGCACGGCGCATTTTTCCATCGGCTCGGGCACCCGGCTTGCCATGGAAGATGCCGTGGCGCTGTTCAAGGCATTCAAAGAGAAGGGCGGCGATATTCCAGCCGCGCTGCAGCGATTCCAGGAAATGCGTCTTCCGCCCATGAAAAAAATATGGCAGGCGGCCAATACCAGCATTGAGTGGTACGAAAAAATGGACGAACTCGTTCCAAAGCTAAGTCCGGTGGAGTTCGCCTATAGTTATATGACGCGTACGGGCAGGGTCGACCATGCGGAAATGCGCAAGCGGGACCCCGGTCTTGCCGCCGCATACGAGGCCCTGCACCCGGAAGCGGCGAAGTAAAAGCGGTGTGCCTGGCACATCGAAAAATGAATAACGCATATAGCCTGAGCGTATTATTCAGTTGGCGCCCAGGCCGCTACGATGATGTTGAACTATTTGCTGACCGCTATGCGGCAGACCCAGGAGACAGACAATGAGCAAACGCAAAGTAATCGTTACCGTGGCCCCCACAGGCGGGATGGCCAGCAAAAAGCAAAACCCCAATCTGCCGACGCAGCCGGCTGAAATCGCCGACGACGTCTACCGTTGCTACAACGCCGGAGCAAGCGTCGTGGCGCTGCATGCGCGCCGCGCCAGCGACGACGAGGCCACCTGCGACCCGAAGGTGTACACGCAAATGAACGAGCTCATTCGCGCCAAGTGCGACATCGTGCTCAATAACTCGACAGGCGGCGGCATCAACGGCGACATGGTCCACCAGCTTAATAATGGGCTGTGGGAAATCAATTTCGACGAACGCCTGAAAGGCATGGAAGCGCCAGGCGCCGAAATGTGCACGCTCGACGCCCAGACCATTTGCGCGACTTTCGGCGACAAGGAAATCCTTGTGCCGACGACGCCTACGCGCATCCGTACGCTGGCCGAAGGGATGATGGCCCGGGGCATCAAGCCCGAATGGGAAGTGTTCAGCCTGGAAGACATCATCAAGGACGTCGGCGGCGCCATCAAGGCAGGGCTGGACAAGGCTCCTTACTTCATCAATATCGTGTTGGGCGTCGGAGCCTTCCAGGGCGCGCTTCCCTACACCCCGAAGATTCTGCAAATGATGGTCGAACATCTGCCGCAGGATACCGTGTTCAACGTCAGCGCCATCGGGCCCGCGCAGTTGCCGGCAGCCGTACACGCGGTATTGCTGGGCGGCCACGCACGGGTGGGCCTTGAAGACAACCTGTATTACGAACAAGGCGTGCTGGCTACCAACGTCATGCTGGTCGAACGCTTCGTTCGCGTTATCCGCGAGCTGGGTTTCGAGCCGGCAACGCCCGCCGAAGCCCGCGAAATCATGGGACTGCGTCCCCTGTAGTTCGCCGGAAGGTGAAAGCCAAGCCGGCACACCGGCTTGGCTTTTACACCCAACTTACCTTTCATATGGTCAGTCAAGTTTTTTGCGTACGCCGTGCCCTTGTCATAGCAGTGCGCAGGCGGAACCGACTTTAATTTCAGCAGATATCAACGTATAAGCGTTCGACAGTGTTGTCGACAGACATGGCGTCGACAAATTTCGACTTGGAACGCAATTTTTCAGGAGCCAACGTGGGCAGCGATAAAACCATCAGGCCGGTTCGCCGGATCGTGACAGGCCATGACTCAAACGGCAAGTCCATTATTGTTTCGGATGCGGCTTCTCCGCACTCGATGTCCTTGGCGGGGGTTTCCGATTTCGGCGTAACCGATATCTGGAAAACATACGAAGCGCCCGCCAGCAACCAGGGAACCGACGACGCTTGTTCGGGAAAGATTGAACTGGCGCCGCCTAAATCCGGTTCGGTTTTTCGGGTCGTGCAGTTTCCCCCCGATAAAGATTATGTAGGAAAGTGGGAGCGCAACAATGCCTTTTCGTCCTTGGGGGAATCGGGTGCCGACGCCATCCATGAAAGCGGGGCGCGGCATGAAGCAATGCATTGCACGCATTCCGTCGATTATGCGTTTGTGCTCGAGGGCGAAATTTGGGCGGTTCTGGACGAGGATGAAACCCGTATGGTTGCAGGAGATGTTCTTGTCCAGCGAGGCACGAACCATGCGTGGAGCAACAGAAGCGACAAGCCCTGCATGGTCGGGTTTGTTTTGATCGATGCAGTTCCTTTTGCGGGCTGATTACTCTTAATCGACTCGAATCACGACTGGAGACAAAAATGAAAATCAAGAAATTGACGCTGAGTGTGGCAAGCGCCGTGGCCTTGGCCATACTTGCGGCGCCCGCAATGGCCGACGTGAAAATCGGCTTTACCGGCCCGATGTCCGGCCCCGCGGCCAGCCTGGGCCAGGACCAGTACGACGGCTTTATGCTGGCCGTCGAAAAGTACCAGGGCAAGCTGGGCGGGCAAGCCACCACCGTCATCAAAGAGGACGACCAGGTCAAGCCCGAGGTCGGCTTGCAAGCCGTCAGGAAACTGCTGGACAGAGATCATGTCGACGCCATCGTGGGGTTGGGGTTCACCAATGTCCTGATGGCCGTATGGCCACAAATATCCAAGTCGGGCAAGGTTGCCATTGCTACCAATTCCGGGCCGGAGGCTTTGGCGGGCGCGGGCTGCAAGCCCAATTTCTTTTCAGCCGCCTGGGAAAGCGACGGGCCCGCGGAATCCATGGGCGTCTATGCCGAACAACAAAAATACGGCAAGGTGTTTTTGATGGCGCCGAATTACCAGGCGGGCAAAGAAATGCTGGCCGGGTTCAAGCGCTTCTATAAAGGCACGGTGGTAAACGAGATATACACGCCTCTTAGTCAAACCGACTATTCAACCGAGATTTCGCAGTTGCAGGCCTCGGGCGCCGACGCGGTTTTTGTGTTCTACCCTGGCGGTCTGGGCATCAATTTTGTAAAGCAAATGAACCAGGCCGGCATGCTGGACAAGCTGCCCGTATTGTCCGTCTTTACGGTGGACGGCACGACGCTGCCGGCCCTGAAAGGCCTGGCGGCGGGCGTGGTTGCCGGAGCCATGTGGGACGCTTCGCTGGACATTCCCGAAAGCAAGGAATTCGTGCAGGCCTTCCAGGCCAAGTACAAGCGCACGCCCAGCCTTTACGCGGCCACCGGCTATGACGCCGCCAGCATCCTGAACGTTGCCATTGCCAAGGTGGGCGACAAACTAAGCGACAACGCGGCATTTGCCGCCGCGGTCAAGGCGGCGGGCAGCGAATTCAAGTCGGTGCGGGGGCCGTTCCAGTTCAATAACAATAATATGCCGATCGAAAACTTCTATGCTTTCAAAGCGGTGAAGGACGGCAATGGCGTGGCCATGCAGCAAATCGGCACGCCGCTGGCGATGCACAAGGACGTCTATCATCAGGAATGCAAGATGAAATAAGGGCGGCGCAACGCAGCCTTTGCCGCCACCTTGCCGGCGCGCAAGGGCCGGCATTGCCCTCTGTTTAACGCTCGGCCGCACAATTTTGTGCGGCCGATTTTTTAGGCTTGACGGGATGTGCTTAAAGGCTTGGCGCTTCGCCGGCCCAGGCCCGGGCCAGCAGCTTGCGGATGCCATCGGCTTCCAGCGGCCTGGGATTCCAGTAGGGGTTTTTCAGGGCCAGTTCGGTGGCCAGCTCAATGCCGGTTTCGGGCATGCCCAGTTCTTTGAGGGAGCGCGGTGCGCCCAGTTTGCCGGCAAGGTCCCAAAGGCCTTGCGCGGCATCGGGCGCATTCAGCGCGCGCGCTATGCGTTGCATGGCGTCGGCGGCCGCCTTGCTGTTGTAGGCCGCCGTGTGCGGCAGCATGACGGCATGGGTTTGGGCATGGGGCAGGTCGAACGCGCCGCCCAGCACGTGGCATAGCTTGTGGTGCAGGGCCATGCCGGCCGAAGCCAGGCAAATGCCGCAAAGCCATGCGCCGTACAGGGCGTCGGAGCGCGCTTCAAGATCTTTGGGCGACTGCGTGATGGTGGGCAGGGCGCGGGCGAAGGCGGCAAGGCCTTCTTCGGCCATGATGGACGTAACCGGGTTGCGGTCTTGCGCATACAGGGCTTCCACGGCGTGCGCCATGGCGTTCAGGCCGCTGGTGGCGGAAAGGGCGGCCGGCAGGGTCAGCGACAAGTCGACGTCGTAAATGACGGTTTTGGGCAAGATGACGGGTAGCCGCTTGGTGGTCTTCACGCCGTTTTCAGTTTCGCCCAGGATGGGGGTCATTTCGGAACCGGCATAGGTGGTGGGTACGGCAATTTGAGGCAAGCCCGTGCGCAGGGCAATGGCCTTGCCCAGGCCCGTGGTCGAGCCGCCGCCCAGCGCCACGACGCAGTCGGCTTCCAGGCGCTGGACCTGCGCAACCGCCTGTTCTGATATCTCGACGGGCGTGTGCATGGTGGCGTTGCTGTAGATGCCGGCCGAGACGGAACCCAATAATTCAGAGACGTTCTGGGCCCACGGTTCTTGTTGCGGCGTGGACAGCACCAGAACCCGGCGTGCGCCAAGCCGCTCGACCTCGTGTGGAAGGCTTTGCAGTTTTCCCTGGCCGAAAATGACCCGGGTTGGAAGCGCTTCGTATATAAAGTCGTGGTTCATGGCGTCATCCTTCAGTGATGCAAATCAGTTTAGCTGTTGCTGGGGTTCAGTACAAAATCATATTCCAGCAGGTAAGTGCCGTCGGCTTGTTCTACCCAGTCCACCACCAGCGACTTGCGCACCCCGAACACCACGTCCGAATCCAGGTAGCGGCTATCGCGGCGAAAAACGTGCGTTACCAGTGTTTCGTAGCCGTCGGCCTTGATCATGAAATGCAGGTGGGCGGGCCGCCACGGGTGGTTGTTGGTGAGATTCAGCATTTGGCCGACGGGGCCGTCGTCCGGTATGGGATAGGGCACGGCCACGATAGAGCGAAAGTAATAGTTGCCTTCGGAGTCCGTGTGCAGGACGCCGCGGCCTTGCATGCTGTCCAGATGGGGCTTTTGAACGTCGTACGATCCGTCGTCGTCGGACTGCCACACTTCTATAGAGGCGCCGGCAACCGGTTCCCCGTCCAGGCCCTTGACGCTTCCTTTCACGAAGCACGGTGTGCCGTTGGCTCCGTTGGCGACATCGTCGCCCAAGGCGTATTCGGGCGCGTTGGACACATAAAAGGGCCCGAACACAGTGGATTCCGTACAGCCTTCGGGCTTGTCGTTGTTTATGGCTACCGTCAGCATGGACAGGCCCAGCGTGTCCGACAGCAAGATGAATTCCTGGCGTTTGTCGTCGGTAATGTGGCCTACCCGCGTCAGGAAGTCGATGGCTTGGGCCCACTCTTGTTCGGTCAGTTTTACGTCGCGGGCAAAACCATGCAGGTGCTGGATCAGGCTGCTCATTATTTCTTTGAGCCTGGGATCTGGCGTATTGGCAAATCGTTCAAGGACAACCTGGGTGATGTTGTCTTTATTTAAATCCAGCATAAAACCTCCATGAACATGGGTGGAATAAAAGGGCGGGTCAGGCTATTGTGCCTTGTGCGGGCGCCGCTTGGGAATCCGTATTGGCCATACCCAGTATTTGGCTGAAAACTTGCTGCGCCGGCGAGCAGGAGTCGCCGCGCCATGCAACGATCTGGTCGGGGCGTATCAGTGCGTAATCGGCTTCATAAAGTTGGTGCGCCTGGGGCACATGGACGACCTTAAGCTCGATCCCCCTGCGGCCGGCCTCGTCGATAAACGCCTGGCTGCCCGGGCCGGCATCCGGCCCGGTACAAAGCAAGGTCCATTCAAAGCCGAACATATCGTATAAAGAGCGGCCGTCGCCCAGCCACATGTGGGGCGGGCGTCCCCCTGGAGTGGCGGTGGGGATGTACTCGTTGGCGGCGTCGGGCGGCGGCGTGGTGCCGTCCGGAACAATGGCCGGCGAGCCATCGTAGCGGCCGCCAAAGGTTACGCCGGGAATGTTGAACTCGGCCCTGCCATGGGCGGCCAGGTAGGCGCCGGCTTTTTCACGTTCGGCGGCGCCCTCGGGGCTGTCCTCTTCGATATTGCCTGCGGGCTTGAACAGGCCCAGCGAGTCGGCGAACTGGCGCGCATAGGCTGTGTTGCGCAGGCCCAGCGGCCGGCGTTCCGCTTCATAGGTATCCAGCAGTTGGGGCGCAGCGATTCCTTTTATGACCGCCGCCAGTTTCCAGCCCAGGTTGACGGCGTCTTCCACCGCGGTGTTGTAGCCCAGGCCGCCCGTGGGTGTGAACAGGTGCACGGCGTCGCCGCCCAGGAATACCCGGCCCTTCTGGAAGTGTTCGGCAACCAGCGAATGGCCGGCCGTCCATGATCCACGGGACAGTATCTCGACCTCGACCGGCACGCCTACCGCGGCCTGGAACATTTCCCGGGCTTGCTGGTCGGTAATGTCCTCTTCGCGCTCATGCGGTTTCAACTGGGTGTGGAAGGCAAACTCGCTCTTGCCGTCGACGGTGGCCATGAAGGCGCGCCGCTCGGGGTTGAAGCATACATTCATCCAGGCGGGCGGATGCGGCACAGTGCGGTAGAAGTCGGGTACACGGGCATAGATGGCGTACATGCGCCCGCCCATGAAGTCGCGGGCAATGCCTGTTTCGCCGCCATAGCGCAGGCCCAGCCGTTCGCGCACCAGGCTGCGGGGGCCGTCGGCGCCGACCAGATAGGCGGCTTCGATAGTCTGGCGGGTGCCGTCGGCAACGCATTCCACATCCACCGAGACCGCGTTGCCCAGATCGCGAAAGCCGGTCATTCTCCAGCCGTAGTTGATGGAAATCCCGGGCAGCTTTTCGGCCTGCCGGCGCAGTTCAGCTTCGACGAATTTCTGCGAAACGCGGTGAGGCAGTTCGGCCGCGCTCCATGAACCCGACAATGAATGGATTTTTTCCACGGCCTCTTGGGCCGATGGCAGCTTGAAGCGAGCCAGTTCATGTGCGGCATAGCGGGTGGAATAGGCGATGTCGGTGGGGAAGTTGCCGGGCAGGCCAAGATGGCGTATTGCGTCGGCAAAACCCAGGCGGCGAAAGTGTTCCATGGTGCGCGCCTGCGTGGCGTTGGCCTGGGGATTGAAGGCGGTACTGGACTTTTCGTCGACGAGAATGGCTTGTATGCCGCGCCGGCCAAGCTCGTTGGCCAGCATCAAGCCGCAAGGGCCGCCGCCCGCAATAAGGACGGAAGTTTGGCTGGGTAACATGGTGCACTCCGGGAAGGCTGATGATGGGAATGCGTTAATGGTAAGTTTGCCTGACTAAATTGTCAATGGAATTTATGTTTCGCCGTAGTCGGCCAGCGCCTGCCTGAGCTGCTTCAGGCGCTGCAAGCCAAGCTCTTCTTCCATTTCCGCTTCGGCCTGTTGCAGTGCGGTGCGAAAGGCATTCAGCCATTCAATGCCCAAGGGCGTGAAGAACACGATGCGGGAGCGCTTGTCGTTGGGGTCCGGTTTGCGTTCGACGACACCGCCCGCTTCCAGCTGGGCGATAAGTTCGCCCACGGATTGCTTGGTGATGCCGGCACGCCTGGCAAGGTCGGTCGCCCGCGTGCCTTCGATATCCAGATTGCGCGTGATCGTGATGTGGCTAAGCGAGAACCCGCTGTAGCCGGCTTCGTCCATCTGTTGCAGGATGCGGCTTTCAAACCGGGTGATGGCGTTGTTAAGCAGGCGGCCTATGTTGTGCTTGCGCCATGATTGGCTGTCGCTGTGTTCGCCGGCCGGCAGCGCCGTGCGCGCCCGGCGCCGGACTGGCCGGGCACTTTTCTTGGCGGGGGTGTTTTCCATGCGTTCGCTTATTCAGTATTTTGGCCGTATGACGAGTAAAGCCGGTCTTTGCGAACTTTATCATTGCCAAGAGACAGGGGCCAGTCCCCAAGGAATCCGGCCCCTTTTGCGTTCAATCCAGCTACGAATTTCTATTGCTGCTTGCCCGGATCCTTGAAGTCGGGGATGTGGTCGAATTCAACGTTCTGCAGTTTGCCGCCAACGCGTTCCACCTTGCGTATATATATGGTCTGCACAATATCGCGCGTTGCCGGGTCGATGGAAATGGCGCCGCGCGGGCTGTCCAGCTTCAGGCCTTTGGCCGCTTCGATGAACTTGTCGCCGCTGGCATCGCCGCCTGTTTTCTTCAATACGGCGTCTATCAGGTGCATGCCGTCGTAGCCGGCCATCGACATGAAGTTGGGGCGTTTTTTGGGATAAGCCTTGTAGTACGAGTCGGTATACGCCTTGTTGAGCGCGGAGTCGTGAGCCTCGGCATAGTGCATGGAGGTGACGACGCCCACGGCGGCTTGGCCCATGGCATCGATGACGTCCTCGTCGGTCAGGTCGCCGGTGGAGATCAGCCGGATGCCTGCAGTATCCAGGCCGCGTTCCTTGTATCCCTTAAGAAAGGCGACGCCTTGTTCGCCAGCGGGCACGAACAGGAACACGGCATCGGGCTTGGAGTCCTTGATTTTTTGAAGAAAGGGAGCAAAGTCGGGGTTGGCCACCGGAGTGCGCACTTGGCCGATGATCTCGCCGCCGGCCGCCGTAAACGTCTTGACGAACTGCTTTTCGGCATCGTGGCCAGGGCCGAAGTCGGCGACGACGGTATAGACTTTCTTGATTCCGTTGCTGGCGGCCCAGGTGGCGATCGGCGCCGTGGTCTGCGGCAGAGTCATGGACGTGCGCACGATGTACGGCGACTTGGTCGTGATCGAAGAGGTGGCGGCATTCATGACCACCATGGGCACCTTGGCGGTCGCCGAAAGCGGAGCGACCGCAAAGGCGGAAGGCGTCAAACCGAAGCCGGCCAGAATGGCCACCTTGTCCTGGACCAGGAATTCCTGCGCGGCGCGCTTGCTGATTTCGGGCGCAACGCCCGTGTCGTCTTTGACCAGGAGTTCGACAGGGCGGTCGCCCAGCTTGTTGCCGTTCTGGCCAAGATATAGGCGTGCGCCGTTCAGGATTTGCTGGCCGTAGGCAGAAAAAGGCCCCGACATAGGCAGCACCATGCCTATCTTCAAGGTTTCGGCGGCATGCGCCGCGCTGCCCAGGCCCAGGGCGAACAGAGTCGCGCCAATGCTAAGTTTATGGATGATTTTCATTCTTTGTCTCCGGAGTGGTATGAAAGAAAGAGTCGCGGGAACCGCCGCCGCGCGGCGGCACCCTCGTTCTGTCTTGCCGAAGATGGTAAAGCTGCCTGACTATATTGTCAATGAGGCTTACTAATTTGCGGAAGGACAGCGGCCGTTCGTCCTTCCCGTTGCGCGGAACTAAGCTTGCAATAGCCGGCTTAGCGCCTGCACCGTATCCTGGGGACTGTGCCGCGGTATGCTGGCCATGACGTAGCGGTCGGGGCGAACCAGTAGCCAGCGGTCGCGCGCCCCGGGGCAGTTGCGCTCGAAGTCGCCGTTCATGTCGCGTACAGTGGCGGCATTGGGCGCGGCAGGGAAAACGTTGTAATAGCGCGGCGTAATGCAGACGCGTTGCAGGTCCAGGCGATCTTCGAAAGGCAATTCGGGCAAGCCCTCGAACGCGGTAGCGGGGTCCTGGCTGAAAGCGATCAGCGCGAAGCCGGTGCCAAGTATCGTGTCCAGGCGGCGGGTGCTGCGGTTTTCCGTTTCGATATTGGGTTGCGCCAGCATGCGCCCGACCTGAGTGGTGCGCAGCTTGCCGCCGTCAGGCACGATAAAGCCCTGCGAGAAGCGCGGCTTGGGCTTGTAGCGCATCTGGGTAATGTAGTCATTGACCGGCGGCGCCAGCCGCAGTGCCCGGAAGCCGGCCTGGATCAAGCGGGCTTTGGTCATCGTGTCGGGCATCATGATGCGTCCGAGCTTGATGGCCATTTCTATCAATTGCCAGGCATGCTCGGCGCGCTCCTGGCCGTAGCTGTCCAGGACCGAAGGCGTGATCTGGCCGCGCACGACGGCGGCAAGCTTCCAGGCAAGGTTGGAGGCGTCGCGCAGGCCGCTGTTAAGCCCCTGGCCGGCAAAGGGCGGCGTCAGGTGCGCGGCATCGCCCAGCAGGAATACCGAGCCTTTCTTCCATTCGGTGACCATGCGGGCGTGGAAGGTATACACCTGTTTGCGCACGATCTCGATGCCGTCGTCGGGCCCATGGTCGCGCAATAGCTTGCCGACGAATTCAGCTGCGGTGACTTCTTCGTCGGTTTCGCCCTGCAGCAGCATGAATTCGAAGCGGCGCGTGCCGTTGGGGCCGGGCAGGTTGATGCCGGGGCGGCGCGGGTCGCAATAGACGCGCGTCTGGCGAAAGTTGTCGCGCGTGCCTTTCAGGTCGATGATCAGCCATTTTTCTTCGTAGGTATAGCCCTTCATGCTGATGTCCAGCATGTGCCTGATGGGGCTGCGGCCGCCGTCGCAGGCCGCGACGTAGCGGCTGCGGTGCTGGTAACGCTTGCCATCGGGGCCGGCAACATCCAGTACGACGCCGTTGTCGTCCTGTTCCAGCGCCAGGACCTCGTGGCCGAAGCGGGCTGTCAAATGCGGATAGCGCCGCAGCGAATCGGCAAGCAGCGCTTCCAGTTCCGGCTGGGCAAAGGCGCTGCGCCGCGGATGGCCGTATTCTGCGGTGCTGGGCGAGACCGAGGCAAACGGCCGGCGGTCGGGGCCCAGATAGACCGAACCATAGTCCATGGCGCATATGCCGCGCGTGCGGTCGGCCAGCCCCGCCACTTGCAGCGAACGCAGGGACTCATCGTCTATCGACACGGCGCGCGGCGCCTTGACGGTATCCAGGTTCCGTTCGATCAGGACGACCGGAATGTCATAGACGCACAGCAGGTTGGCCAGCATCAGGCCCACGGGGCCGGCGCCGACTATTGTTACGGGCGTAATGCCTGTTTGGGACATTTGTTGTTTTCTCCAACGGTGTTGCCGGGGTGCTTCCATTCCATATCGAGCGTGCCTGGAGCATACGCAGCCGGCGCAAAAGAATGAGGCCTGCGTTTTGCCTTCGCGTTCGGGCTTGATCTGGGCATGGAGCTAGGGTTTTTGCTTTGGGGCAGCGGCTTCAGGGCTGCCGTTCGCGCGTGCCATGGCTTCCGAGATTCGTGCCGCGGCCATGACGATGCTGGTGACCAAGCGGTCTTCGCTGGCCTGGTCTATCTGGTCCTGCCATGCGACGGCGCTCAGGCTATGGCTGACATGGCCGTTGCCGCTGAAGATCGGCGCCGCAATGCCCATGCGTCCAAGGTCGACTTCCCCGCGCGAAACGCAGTAGCCGCGCTTGCGGATATTGCGCAAGCCCACGCTGAACGACTTCCAGTCGTTGCCCAGCCCGGCCTGCTGCAGTTCCTGGGTATGGCTTTCATATTCGCGTTTTTGCTGGCGCCACGGCATATGCGCAAGTATTACTTTCGAGGTCGCGCCGCGGTAGAAGGGCATAGGCTTGCCGCGTTGATAGCTGATGCCTTCGCCGGCAGGCCCCACCGTTTCGTGATGGATGCACATGACCTTTTTTTGATAGACCTGGCACAGAATGAGCGATGTTCCCAAAGGCATGGCGGGAGCCAGGCTGGAAATAATGGGGCCGGCCGCATGCGAGAGTGGGTCGGTGACCCGGATAATGCGGTCGAATTCGATGAAAGCCGGCCCCAGGCAATAACCCCGGTTGGGAATTTCATCGAGATACTCGAACTTGATAAGGCTTTGGAAGTAGCGATAGGCGGTACTGATCGAAAGCCGCAGTTCGTTGGCAACTTCTTCCACGCTCCATACCGGCCGCTCTTCGGTGAACAGCCGGGGGATGGCCAGCATGCGCTCGATTGAACTGCTGCGTTCTGTGGTCATTGTGATTTGCCCGCGCCGGCAAAGCTCAGGCTATTTCGTCGGCGATGGGGTTGCGCAAAATGCCGACTTGCGTGATCTCGACTTCGACCAGGTCGCCCGGCTTCATCCAGACAGGCGGCTGGCGCTTGGCGCCCACGCCGCCCGGGGTGCCGGTGGCGATGACGTCGCCCGGTTCCAGCGGAGTGAACGACGAAACGTAGGCAATGATCTCGCCAATAGAGAAGATCATGTCGGAAATCTTGGCCTGCTGCATGACTTCGCCGTTAAGCCGGGTAGTCAGCGTTTGCGCTTCGATATTCGGGACTTCGTCCGAGGTAACCAGCGCTGGGCCGAAGGCGCCTGTGCCGACAAAGTTCTTGCCGGGGGTGAACTGGTGCGAATGGCGCTGCCAGTCGCGCAAGGTGGCGTCGTTGTAGCAGGCATAGCCGGCCACGTGTTCGTGTGCGCGTTCGGCCGGAATGTAGCGTCCGGGGCGGCCGATGACGATGGCCAGCTCGCCTTCGTAGTCCAGTGTGGTGGAAACGTGGGGCCGAATGATGGGATCGCCGTCGGCGATCTGCGAGGCGGCAAAGCGCGTGAAGATGGAAGGATGCTCTTCGACGGGGCGGCCGGTTTCTGTGCGGTGGGTTACGTAGTTGAGGCCGACGCAGATGATTTTTTCGGGATTGGGAATGACCGCAAGCAAGTGGACTTCGTGCCGCGATAGAACGGGCGCGATGGCCACGGCGGCCTTGGCGTCGTCCAGCCCGCTGGCCAGCAGCGACTTCAAGTCGGGGTAGCGGTGGCCAAGAATGGCGCTAAGGTTGGCAATACGCTGATCGTTCAGCTGGGCGCCATAGCCCGATTGGCCGTTGCGGCCGACAAAAGATAAAAGACGCATGAGTATGTTCCTGGTGTGGCGGAATTCAGCTGCGCAAGTAAGCCTTGCCCCAGCTATTAAGGGTTTTTTCCTGGTGTATCCAACTGCCGGTGACGCGGTCTTCCTGGACGATTTCAAGTTCGGCGGAAATTTCCAGCCAATTGTTGTCCGGGTCGCGAATCATGAAGAACAGGTTGTTGCCGGGGCCGTGGCGGCCTGGGCCCCAATCGAGCGGGATATCGTGTGTGGAAAGCTCGTCGGCCCAGTCGCGTATAAGGCCCCAGTCGCCGGCTTCGTAGCAATGGTGATCGAAGGAATTCTGCGGCGCCACAAAAATGGCGACGATGTGATGTTCGTTGCCGGCTCGTAAAAAAGACGAGCGCAGGCTGTTGTCGTCGGCGTAAACGTTATCGCTGATACGCAGGCCCAGAACGTCCTGGTAAAAGGCCAGCATGGCGTCGATGCCGGTGGTGCCGAAGGCCAGGTGCTGCAAGCGGGCGGGCAGGCCCGGGTGGCGCTTGCGGTCTTGCGGGTCGTGTCCCAGGACGATGCGATTACCGTCGGGGTCGAGCACCGAAAAGGCCTTGTCGTCGAAAAAGGGGGAAGGCGAGGGATCGATGGCCGTTCCGCTTTTTTGTATGTGCTGCCGCAACGCTTGCAGCGCGGCGGCGGAGGGCAGTTGAAGGGCAGCATAGCGCAGGTTTTTTGCCTGGCCCGGCGTGAATGCCATGCGACGCTCGCGTCCTTCGCACATAATGCCGCCGCCGTCGAAGGGCGTCGTGCGCATTTGCATTGCGCTTGCGTAAAAGGATGCCAGCTTTTCAGGATTGGGGCTGTCGACGCCAAGATGGTCCAGCTGTGCCGATAGCTTGCTCATACTGCTCTCCAGGAAATGCGTGGATTCGTGGCGGCGCATGCTTGAAAGCGGTGCGCCGCCGCGAGTCCGGTCAAGCCGGGATCAGACTCCGGGATCCTTGACGTTGGGGACGGTTTCGAACTCGACGTTATAGATCTGGCCGTCGACCTTTTCCGCTTTGCGGATATAGATGTTCTGGACAATGTCGCGAGTTTCGGGGTCGATGCTGACCGGTCCGCGCGGGCTGGTCCAGCTCATGCCCTTCATGGCTGCCAGCAGCTGGTCGCCGGTGGCGTCGGGACCTGCTTTTTTCAGGGCTGCGTAAATAAGGTGCATGCCGTCATAGCCGCCGACCGACATGAAGTTCGGGCGCATCTTGTTGTTGGTCAGCTTTTCGAACGCTGCTACATAGGCTTTGTTTTCGGGCGACTTGTGCGCGGCCGAGTAGTGCTGCGAAGTAACCACGCCTAGTGCTTCGTTGCCCATGCTGGGCAGCAAGTCGTCGTCAAGCACGTCGCCGGTGCCGATAAGTTGGATGCCGGCATCGGTCAGATGCTTTTCAGCGAATTGCTTCATAAGCGCGCTGCCTGGACCCGAAGGTACGAAGACGAATACGGCGTTGGGCTTGGCGTCGCGAACGCGTTGCAGGAAGGGGCCGAAGTCGGGGTTCTGCAGCGGAACGCGAATGCTTTCAAGGATTTTGCCGCCGCCATCCGTGAAGTGCTTGATAAAGACTTTTTCAGCATCGTGGCCAGGACCGTAATCGGTGATCAGCGTAATGGCTGTCTTGATCTTGGGGTTTTTGGCGGCCCAGTCGCCAAGCGGCGCTGTGACTTGGGGCAAAGTCTGCGATGTACGGACGATGTACGGCGATTTTTTCACAATGGATGACGTGGCGGCAGCCATTACAACCATAGGTACTTTGGCCTGGGTGGCAACAGGCGCCGCGGCGAAGGCCAGCGGGGTCAAGCCGAATCCGGCCAGCACGTTTACTTTGTCCTGGACCACCATTTCTTGCGCAATGCGCTTGGTGGTTTCGGGAGCCAAGCCGCCATCGTCGCGCAGGATGACTTCGATTTTACGGCCATCGACCATGTCGCCATGTTGCTGCATATACAGTTTGACGGCCGTGTCGATTTGCTTGCCGGTAGAGGCAAAAGGCCCTGTCATGGGAACGATAAGCCCGATTTTGAATGGTTCGGCGGCCGCGGCCGGCGCAGCTACCAGGCTGGCTGCGGCGGTGGCCAGGCAGGCCGACGCGAGAACTGTTTTGATAAGGTGTTTCATTGTCTCTCCATGGAGTTACTGTGATAGTGAACGAATTCCTCAGTACAGTAAATTTGCGTTTATTTTATTACGTAATTACCAACATGCAGTAATTATAGAATAATAAGGCAGAAAGTAAAGAGGATGAGACAGTGTGCACTGTTAGCGATTTTGTGACAAGACTTTGCCGTCGGGGAAAATGCTAGGTTGGATGGTAGAATTTGGGGTGGGCGGCATAATGCGGTAAGGTCGCATCTAATATGGAGGGACTTTTTGCTGATACGAACGAACGCGAAATGGTTGTATGCGCTCGCGATGGCAGGGCTTTTGAGCATCGGCGCCGCGGCTTACGGCAAGCAGGCCGGGCTGCCCGACGAAGACCGGAACCCCGAAAGCGGCAGCGGCTATACGCAGAAAAGCGAGGTCCATGCCAAGCATTTCATGGTGGCGACCGCCAATCCGCATGCAACGCGCGCCGGCTACGAAATGCTGCGTCAAGGCGGAAGCGCGCTGGACGCGATCATTGCTGCGCAGATGGTGCTGACTTTGGTTGAACCGCAGTCTTCGGGCATCGGCGGCGGCGCGTTCGCCGTGTATTACGACAAGGCGCATAAAACACTGACAGCCTACGACGGACGCGAGACGGCACCTGCCGCCGCCATGCCGGGACGCTTCATGGCCGATGGCAAGCCTTTGCCGTATAGAGCGGCGGTCAACAGCGGTTTGGCGGTGGGAGTGCCTGGTGTGCTGCGTGCGCTGGAGATGGCGCACAAGCAGCATGGCAAGCTGCCCTGGGCCGCCTTGTTCCAGCCTGCAATACGGCTGGCGGAAGAAGGTTTCCGGGTTTCGCCGCGCATGCACGCTATGCTGCGCAATAGTCCTGAGTTGGCGCTGCAGCAGGCCGCCGCAGCCTATTTCTTCGACCCGGCCGGCCAGCCTTGGCCCGTGGGCCATTTGTTGAAGAATCCCGATCTGGCCAAGGTATTGCGCCAGGTGGCTCAACAGGGCGCTGATGCGTTCTACCGCGGAGACATCGCCGGCGATATCGTCGCGGCGGTGCGCGGCCACCCCACTCCCGGGGACATGACTCTTGCGGATCTGGCCAATTACCGGGCCCTGCAGCGCGAGCCGCTTTGCGGCAATTACCGCCTTTATCGTATTTGCGGCATGCCGCCACCCAGTTCGGGCACCTTGGGCGTCCTGGAGCTTCTGGGCGTCTTGCAGCATGTCCCGATGGAAACCTTCAAGCCGGCCGGTTTGCGGGCCGTGCACTATTTTTCCGAAGCGGGCCGCCTGGCATACGCCGACCGTGACTACTATGTAGCCGACCCCGACTTTGTCGATGTGCCGGTCCAGGCCTTGATCAGCCCCGCCTACTTGGCGTCGCGCTTTGCGTTGATTCGGCCCGATCGCAGCATGGGCACGGCTGCGCCCGGCGACCCCATGGGCATGCTGCGTTCGCTTGGCCGCGATAACGCGCTTGAGATTCCGTCAACCAGCCATCTTGTTGCAGTCGATGCCGCGGGCGACGTGGTGTCGATGACAACAAGCATCGAAGCCGCATTTGGCAGTAAGATTTTTGTTCGGGGCTTTCTGCTGAATAATCAGCTTACCGACTTTTCGCGCGATCCGGTCGACGCCGAGGGCCGACCGGTTGCCAATCGGGTGCAGCCCGGCAAGCGCCCGCGCAGCACCATGGCGCCGATCATTGTTTTTCGGGACAATGAGCCTTATATGGCGCTGGGTTCCCCGGGGGGGAATGTCATCATCAATTACGTTGCCAAAACCCTGGTGGCGGTTCTTGACTGGAACATGAGCGTCCAAGATGCGATTTCCCTGCCGAATTTCGGCAGCCGCAACAAGCGCACGGAACTTGAAAAAAGCACGGCACTGGCTGTTTTGGCCAAGCCGCTGGAAGCAATGGGCCATGATGTCGTCATACAGGAATTTCCCAGCGGCGTGCAGGCTATTGTGATCGACCGCTCCGGCTTGAGCGCCGGTGCGGACCCCAGGCGAGAAGGCGTGGCCATGGGCGGCTGACCGGCCAGGGCTCGAAAATTCATAAGGAGATAAGCATGATCCAGAAGTTACTGTTTTCTTTTTTGGCGTCGATCGTCATGGCGGTGGCCGTTGCCGGCACGGTACGGGCCGAGGGGCGGCTTGATCGAATCAAAACCACGGGCGAGGTCGCCCTGGGCTTTCGCGACTCATCGATCCCTTTTTCCTACCTGGATGACAAGCAGCAGCCTATCGGCTATTCCATGGATATCTGCCGTGGCGTCGTGGACGCGCTGAAAAAGCAGTTGGGCTTGCCTCAGCTTAAAACCAAGCTCGTTCCCGTGACGTCCTCGACACGGATTCCTTTGGTGGCCAACGGCACTGTCGATCTTGCCTGCGGCTCGGCAACCAATAACGAAGCTCGCCAGAAGCAGGTGTCTTTCGCGCCAACGATGTTCGTGACGGCAACGCGTTTTGCCGCCTTGAAGAAATCCAACGTGAAGGACCTGGACGATTTCAAGGGTAAAACCGTGGTTTCGACCGCGGGCACTTCGAATATACGCTGGCTTACCCAGGTCAATGCCGAGAAAAACCTGGGCATGCGGATTATTCCGGCCAAAGATCATGCCGAAGCTTTCTTGATGGTTGGCAGTGGGCGGGCGGTCGCATTCTTCATGGATGATGTGCTTCTGGCCGGACTGGCGGCCAGCTCGCGCAATCCAGACGAATGGATGATCAGCGCAAACGCTTATACGCTGGAGCCCTATGGAATCATCGAACCCAAGAACGATCCCCAATTCAAAGAGGCCGTCGACAACGCGGTAAAAGCCATGATGAAGGATGGCACTGTCGAAAAGCTCTACAACAAATGGTTCATGCAGGCCATTCCGCCCAAGAATATCAATCTGAACCTGCCGATGTCCGAAGAATTGAAGCGGGTTTTCGCCAACCCGACGGACTCGCCCGATCCCGCCGCGTACAAGTAGGGATTCGTTCAGATCAGGGCGGCCAGGCGGCCCTGGTGACGTTTGTTCCGTAGCATCGAGGTCTTGCACATGAACTACAACTGGAATTGGATGGTGTTCTGGGAAATGGCGCCAGACGGAGTCCACACCTATATGGGGACCTTGATACAAGGCCTGTACTGGACGGTGGGCGTTTCAATTGTGGCTTGGTGCATCGCATTGCTTGTCGGGGGAATCGTCGGTGTACTCGGGACCACCGGCAACGCCTGGGTGGAAAGATTCTGCGCAGGCTATGTCGAGCTTTTTCGCAATGTGCCACTGCTGGTCCAAATGTTCTTGTGGTATTTCGTGTTTCCCGAAGTCGTGCCGGCTCGTTTGGGCGAATTCATCAAGACGGCGGACCCCGCCTGGAGCACATTCTGGACAGCCGCAGTGTGCCTGGGCTTATTTACGTCGTCCCGTATTGCCGTACAGATCCAGGCGGGCATACGGGCTTTGCCGGCGGGGCAGCCGATGGCCGCCACGGCGCTGGGCCTGACCCGGCGGCAAGTCTATCGTTATGTGCTGCTGCCTTTGACCGTGCGCATGATCTTGCCGCCGATGGCCTCCGAGGCCTTGAATCTCATCAAGAATTCGTCGGTGGCGTTCACCATAGGCTTGCTTGAAATCACCGGCGCGGCGCGTTCCATGCAAGAGTTCACTTTCCAGATCTTCGAGTCGTTTGCGGCCGCCACTGTTTTGTATGTGGCCATCAACATCGTGGTGGTGCTGCTGATGCGCTATCTTGAAAAACGGCTGAGCGTGCCGGGTTTCATTGGCCAGCCAAGGTAGGGGGGCGCCATGCACGGTTTCGATTTCGAAATAATCATCCGCACAGCGCCGTATCTTTTCACGGTTGGGCTGATGTTTACGCTCAAGCTTACGGTGTTGTCCACGATAGGCGCGATCATTCTGGGTACCTTGCTGGCCATCATGCGCTTGTCGTCGAACCGCGCTGTTTCGGCGGTTGCGGGCGGCTACGTCAATTTGATGCGGGCGCTGCCCCTTATCCTTATTATCTTTTGGTTCTATTTCCTGGTTCCTTATATTGTGGGATGGCTGACCCAGGCCGGACGGCCTATTGCGGTCGGCGGGTTTACGTCGGCCCTGATTACGTTTACCTTGTTCGAAGCGGCTTATTTTTGCGAAATTGTCCGGGCCGGCATCCAGTCGGTTCCACGCGGGCAGCTGGACGCCGGCTATGCCGTCGGCCTGAGCTTTCGCCAGGTAATGAGTTATGTGGTCTTGCCCCAGGCCTTTCGCAAGATGACGCCGCTGCTGTTGACGCAGGTCATCGTCATATTTCAGGACACATCGCTGGTCTATGTGCTTTCGCTCACCGATTTCCTGGGCGCGGCCAATAATGTCGCCCAGCGCGACGGGCGGCTGGTGGAAATGTTTGTTTTCGCCGCCGTGGTTTATTTTCTTATTTCCTATGCGGCATCCCGCTCGGTCAAGATGCTGGAGCGGCGCAGCAATGCGGCTGGCGCGTGACTAGGCAAAAGGTTTATTTGTGATTGAATTCAAGAATGTCAGCAAGTGGTACGGCTCATTCCAGGTATTGAACGATTGCTCGATCTCGATCAACGCCGGTCAGGTCGTCGTGGTCTGCGGCCCTTCGGGGTCGGGCAAGTCCACCCTTATCAAAACCGCCAATGCCCTCGAACCATTCCAGAAAGGCGAAATCCTGATCGACGGCGTTTCGGTCGGCGCGCGCAAGACCAACTTGCCGCAGCTGCGCGCACGCATCGGCATGGTGTTCCAGCATTTCGAGCTGTTTCCGCATTTGTCGGTGATGCGCAATCTGGAGCTGGCTCAGGTCAAAGTGCTGGGCCGTACAGCGGACGAGGCGAACCAGCGGGGGCGCAGCCTGCTCGAGCGCGTGGGCCTCAGCGCCCACATGGACAAATTCCCCGGGCAGCTCTCCGGCGGCCAGCAGCAGCGCGTTGCCATTGCGCGAGCGCTGGCGATGGACCCCATTGCCATGCTGTTCGACGAGCCAACCTCTGCTTTGGACCCTGAAATGGTGAATGAAGTGCTGGACGTCATGGTGGACCTGGCCAAAGAAGGAATGACCATGATGGTCGTCACCCACGAAATGGGCTTTGCCCGCAAGGTGGCGGATCGTGTGATCTTCATGGACGAAGGAGCTATCGTCGAGGATTGTTCGAAAGACGAATTTTTCGAGCGTCCGGAAGAGTTGTCGGACAGGGCCAAGTTGTTTCTGTCGAAAATATTGACGCACTGACTGTTACTTTTCAAATTCAGTCCACAGAACGAGAAAGTCGATAAAATGGCCTGAAGACCACTTTTTTCCAAGAAAAAGCATCAGGCCCGGCATGCGCGCGTGCGTCCCCAGAGCCATTAAGGAGATTGAAACCAATGAACGCAACAACCAGTCAAAAGTCCATTCCCGAATTGAACGCTCCCGAATGGGTCAAGCACGAAGGGCTGAAGTCCTGGGTGGCCGAGGTGGCGGCGTTGACGCAGCCCGACCGTATCGAATGGTGCGACGGTTCGCAGGAAGAATACGACAGGTTGTGCGAACAAATGGTCCAGGCGGGCACCATGCGCCGGCTCAACCCGGCCAAGCGGCCCAATTCGTACCTGGCCTGCTCGGCGCCCAGCGACGTGGCGCGGGTAGAAGGCCGCACCTTTATTTGCTGCGAAAAAGAAGAAGACGCCGGGCCTACCAACAATTGGATGGATCCGGCTCAAATGCGGGAAACCCTGAATGGCTTGTTCGACGGCTGCATGCGCGGGCGCACTATGTACGTGATTCCGTTTTCGATGGGCCCGCTGGGTTCGCCCATTGCGCATATAGGCGTCGAAATTTCCGACTCGCCTTATGTCGTGGCCAATATGCGCATCATGACGCGCATGGGCCGCAAGGTCTATGACGTGCTGGGCGCAGACGGCAAGTTCGTGCCCTGCGTGCATTCGGTCGGCAAACCCTTGCAGCCCGGCGAGGCCGATGTGGCCTGGCCATGCAACGACACCAAATATATTGTCCATTACCCGGAAACCCGCGAAATCTGGTCTTTCGGTTCGGGCTATGGCGGCAACGCCCTGCTGGGCAAAAAATGCTTTGCGTTGCGCATTGCCTCCAACATGGGGCACGAAGAAGGCTGGATGGCCGAACACATGCTTATTCTGGGCGTTACCTCGCCCCAAGGTAAAAAAATGCATGTGGCGGCGGCGTTTCCATCGGCTTGCGGCAAGACCAATTTCGCCATGTTGATTCCGCCCGCATCCTTGCCGGGCTGGAAGGTCACGACCATTGGCGACGACATCGCCTGGATCAAGCCCGGCAAGGACGGCCGCTTGTACGCCATCAACCCCGAGGCCGGCTACTTCGGCGTGGCCCCCGGCACCAGCGAAAAAACCAACTACAACTGCATGGCCTCGCTGAAAGAAAATGTCATCTTCACCAATGTTGCGCTGACCGACGATGGCGATGTCTGGTGGGAAGGCATGGGTCCGGCGCCCGCGCACTGCATTGACTGGCAGGGCAACGACTGGACGCCCGACTCAGGCCGCAAGGCCGCCCACCCCAATGCCCGCTTTACGGTGGCCGCCGAACAAAACCCCGTGGTCGACCCAGAATGGGACAACCCCGCCGGCGTGGCCATCGACGCCTTCATTTTCGGCGGGCGGCGTTCCGATACCGTGCCGCTGGTAACAGAAGCCAGGAACTGGGTGGAAGGCGTCTATATGGCAGCCACGCTGGGCTCCGAAACCACGGCGGCGGCCGTCGGCGCGCAAGGCGTGGTGCGCCGCGACCCATTCGCCATGTTGCCGTTCTGCGGCTACAACATGAGCTCTTACTTCAAGCACTGGCTTACGCTGGGGCAGCAGTTGCAAGCCCAGGGCGCGACCTTGCCGCGTATTTTTTGCGTCAACTGGTTCCAGACCGACGAACAGGGCAAGTTCGTCTGGCCCGGCTTCGGCGAGAACATGCGCATCCTGAAGTGGATGCTCGAGCGCATTGGCGGTACGGCGCAAGGCCAGGAAAACCTGTTCGGCATCACGCCCCGCTACCAGGATATAACCTGGGATGGGCTGGATTTCGGCGCCGACAAATTTGCGCAGATCACGGCCATCGACTCGACCGCATGGAGCAAAGAACTGGGTTCGCGGGCCGAATGGTTCGACAAGCTTAAAAATCGCCTGCCAGCGGAATTGTCCAGCCTGCAGGCCAGTTTCAGTGCGAATCTGAAGCACTAAACCGGTTGTGCTTTCGGCCGCAAGCTTCGCCCCTGCGGCCAAAAGCACTCGACGTTCGAGGTGAAATCATGAAGTTGCCATTGATGTCCGTGTTGCGCAGGTTGTGTGCCTTAGTACTGTTCCTGGTTGTGCCATACTCGGCGCATGCCGCACTGGAAGTCGGCAGCACGGCGCCCAGCTTTTCCATCCAGGCTTCGCTGGGCGGCAATGTGTCCGACTTCTTCCTGGACGAAGCCCTCAAAAAGGGGCCGGTCGTCTTGTATTTTTATCCGGCCGCCTTTACCAAAGGCTGCACCATCGAAGCCCATAACTTTGCCGATGCGGTCGACGAATACAAGCAATACGGCGCAACGGTATTGGGCGTTTCCGCCGACAATATCGAAAAACTCAAAGAGTTCTCGGTAAGCGAGTGCCGCAGCAAATTCGCTGTCGCGGCCGACCCCAATACTGCGGTCATCAAGGCTTACGACGCCCAAATGGCGTTCAAGCCGAATATGGCCGATCGTATTTCCTACGTCATTACTCCAGACCATAAAATCTACTACGAGTACACCAGCATGGAACCTGACGACCATGTCAAGAACACCTTGGCTGCCGTCAAGAAGTGGGCCCAGGGCCAGGCGAAGACCGACTGAAGAACTCGCCCGGCGTCGTACCGAACTGTTCGCCGAATGCCGCAATGAATGCCGAAAGGCTGTCGTAGCCACAGGCCAGGGCGGCGTCGGTGACGCGCTCTCCGCGTTCCAGCAGCGGCAGGGCGCTAAGCAGCCGCAAGCGCTGGCGCCATAGCCGAAAGGTCAGCCCGGTTTGCAGGGTAAACAGGCGGCTTAGCGTGCGTTCGGAAACATCCAGGCGCACCGCCCAGCGATTCAGGCTTTCTTGCGAATCCGGGCGGGCCTGCAAGGCGTCGCATAGCTTGCGCAAGCGTGGGTCATTGGGCAAGGGCAGCATCAGCCCGGTAACCGGCGCGCAACTCAGTTGATCCAGCAGCACCCGCACCAGCCGTCCGTCCGGGCCGCTCTCGTCATACTCCACCGGCAGGCTGCCGAAGCTGCGGATCAGTTCGCGCAGCAAAGGGGTCACGCCCAGTACCTTGCATGTGGCGTTGTGCCGGCTGGCGGCTTCCGAGGCAATGTACAGGCTGTTGATCTGCGTGTCGGCTGAACAATACACCTGGTGCTGGATGCCGGCGGGAATCCAGATGGCGCGTTGCGGAGGCGCAACGAACAAACCGTTGGAGGTATGGACATGCACGACCCCGCGTGCCGCGTACGACAGTTGCACCCAGGGATGGCTGTGCCGATAGCTCAAAGGCTTGTTGGGCAAGCCTTCGGCGTGGCCGTAGACGGGACGAGGCAAGGCTTTAAGCTCGGCCAGATCTCGGCGCAACGCGGATGTTTTGTCCGGTCGAAGATAGTTCGTGGCTGTATATCGTTAGACGGAAGTACGCCGACACGTTAACGTAGGCTTCCGTTCTATGCAATCCCCTGGAATCATGTCTGAATTACGCTATTTATTCGATAAGTTCACTTTGACTCTTATTGCGGTCGTTCTGGCCGCCACGCTGGTGCCCGCCCACGGGGTGGGAGCGGTAATATTCGACTGGATAACCATCCTGGCCATTGCCCTGCTGTTCTTCATGCACGGCGCCAAATTGTCGCGCGAGGCCATCATCGCAGGGGCCATGCACTGGCGCCTGCACCTGCTGGTTTTTTCCTGCACTTTCATTATGTTCCCGATAGTGGGCTGGGCGCTGAAGCCGGTATTGCAGCCGTTGCTGGGCGCGTCCTTGTATGTGGGCGTTCTATATTTATGTGCGCTGCCCGGCACGGTGCAGTCGGCCATTGCATTTACCTCTATCGCGCGCGGCAACATTCCGGCCGCGGTATGCAGCGCGTCGGCCTCCAGCCTTATCGGCATTGTGGTCACGCCCTTGCTGGTGGGCTGGCTGCTGGGAGCCACCGGCGCCTCTATCTCTACGCTGGACGCTATTTTGCATATCAGCGTTCAGCTATTGCTGCCCTTCGTCGCCGGCCATCTGATGCGTCCCTGGATAGGCAAGTGGATGGACCGCAATCGGAATTGGCTCAAGACCGTCGACCAAAGCTCGATCTTGCTGGTGGTGTATACCGCCTTTAGCGCGTCGGTCATAGGCGGGCTATGGAAGACTGTGTCGCTGCGCGAACTGGCGGTATTGGTGCTGGTGTGTTGTGTACTGCTGGCCCTGGCGCTTTATGCCACGATGCATCTGGCGTGCCGCCTTGGCTTCAACAAAGAAGACGAGATCACTATTGTGTTTTGCGGCTCGAAGAAAAGCCTGGCCACAGGGGTGCCGATGGCGCAAGTGCTGTTTGCCAGTGCTGCCGTGGGGCCGGCCCTGTTACCGCTGATGGTGTTCCATCAAATTCAATTGATGGTGTGCGCCGTCATGGCGCAAAAATACGAGCGCCGGTTCGAGCAGCCCGCCGCGGTATCGCAGCAGGCTGGCTAGAACGTAGGGAACTGCTGGTTCGGCTACGGTGCACCAGCCCTTCAGGCTTCGTGCGTCGTCGGTGCAGAGGGATCTTGCGTAGCGGGCGTGGTGACGCCAGCCGGCTCATGCTTTTCTTGCTGGTCGGGACTGCCTGCAACTGCAGCCGTGGCAACGGCGTTCGATGCCGGCAGATCGTCTTGCCGTTCGTTAAGCTCGACGGCGCCCGTGGTGGAGTCCGCGGCTTGCGCAACTGCTGGGGTCGTAGCATCCGCTGCCTGGGGCGCGGTGTTTTTACGCGATCTTGCCGCGTTGGTGCGCCGGCGTGCAGCCAATTTTTTTGCAAACTGGGCCTCGGCAGCGGTTACCGTGCCGGCGGGTTCGCCGGCCAGGTCCACACGTGGCGCATCTTCCACCATGCAGGCCCAGTAGCGGCTGCCCTGGCACCAGGTTTTTACCGCCAGCGTAATTTCTTCGGGAGTCAGCTTAAGCGCCTCGGCCTGTGTGTGCAGTTCTTTGTGTATACCCAGCTTGAGCGGCACTTTGGGCTCGGGCTTTTTGGGAAACGCTTTTGGAAACTGTTTTTGCAGGCGAGAAATCGTAATGACGACAGGATCGACCGGCGCAGCATCTTTGCGTGTGTCCTTGCGGGCATCTTTATGGGCGTTCTTGCGGGCGTCCGGGCGTGCAGACGCTTTGCCTTTTTGTTTTTCCCGCGTCTGCTTGCGTTCTTGCTCGGCCCTTGCGGTAAGCTCGCGCTTGAGTTCGGCAAGTTGTTCAAATCCCATCGTCTCGTTATTCCAAAAAAAAATTAAATGCCCCCACGCTTCACCGCTGCGCGGTTCGCTGCCCACGTCGCGGCTTGCAAGCCGCTCCGATTCGACAGGCATAGGGCAGTCCGCAGGGACTGCCCTATGTCCGGTCTCATCCCCCGAGGGGACGCCTTTTGCCTTGGGGCGGCCCTGCGGCAAAAATGTCTATTTGCGCAATTGTAGCAACCTGTGGAGTTTTGGCGCTTTTAGCGGTGGCTACCGGATGAAACCAGCAGCTACATGGATGCTGTCTTCATGTTGAAGTCAGGCGCTGCTTCGACACGTTCTATGAGCTTGGCAAACAGTTCCTGCTGGGTTCGGATGTTCAGTTTGGCAAAGCCCCGGTTGCGATAGGTGATGGCGGAGGCGGCTTTTATGCCCATGGCCCTGGAGGCGGCCGGAATGGTCAGGCCTCGGGCGATATGCAGGATCAGGTCGTATTCGCGCTTGCTGAGCTTGGCTTTCAGTTCGCTCTGGATCAGGTCGAGCTTATTGGCACTAAGCGAATAGGCTTGCGGCATGACGCTATAGCGTTGCACGGCGGCCTCGCCCAGGCAGTCGGCCAGCAACTCAAGATAGTGCAGGTCGGCCGGGGAAAGCGCCTGTACGCTGGCCGAGCGGTAAATGCCGATAAATAGATTGTTGTTGTCTTTAAGCTGGCGAAATATGCCGAAGCGTTGCGTGGTGCCGGCAGCGTCGTAGCAGGCAGTGCGGTAGGCGGGGTCAACGATGTCGTGAGCGCTTTGGTGCAGCAGGATGGTGGACCTGGACATCGATGCTGAGTTGTTGTGGCGCACAACTTCCTGCAGGGCGATGTCCCTTTGGTAATACTGTTCAACATAGGCGCCGGAAGCCTTGGGAGCACCAAATAGACGGGACTCGGCATGCCCCAGCAGCAAGGGCTGGCCTGTGGCGGGCAGCAGGAACAACGCGCAATTAAGCATGTCGACCTCGGAGCGCACAAGGTCAAGAATGGCCTGCGGCAGCATCTTGGGGTCGTCGTTGGTAATGGCCGCCAGCAACTGGAACAGGCCGGATTGCGATATCGGAAATTTCTGCGACTGTGGACTGGTCTTCCATATCCGCATGTCGGGGCTCCATCTTGTAGTAGTGTTCTGCCGGATTCGCTGCTGTCCAAACGGGACGCCAGGCGTATCGGTGTTTTGTCCTTAGTTAAGAGGACATACATTATGCTGCGCCGCAGTTTATGATGCTTTGACGCGGTTGCAGGCTAAGTTGCTGTGTTGCTTGATGATTTTAATGCAAATTGCAGCCCCGCGATGACTCGCGCAAAGCTTCGGCTTATAGGCGCAAGCCATGCCGCGAATTACCCATCAACCATCAAGGAACCACCATGTCCGACCGGTCTTTGTCCCCGACATTTCCGCCCAAGCTGGCACTGTATTTCAGCCCTAAAGCCTGTTCGCTGGCCTCGCACATTGCGCTGGAAGAGTCAGGCATCGCTTACGAGGCGGTGTCGGTCAATATCCGGAATCAAGAAAATCGCAATGCCGAATACCTGCGGCTCAATTCGGGCGGCACCGTGCCCACGCTGGCAATCGACGGCCAGCCGCTGACCGAATCCCAGGCCATACTCACCTATATTGCGGACCTGGTTCCAGAACGCCAGTTGATGCCGCGGCCCGGCACCCTTGCCCGGGCGCGTGCCCACGAATGGATGAACCTCATATCCAGCAGCCTGCACGTCTCCTACCGTTCTATCTTCCGTCCCCAGACTTATGGCGGGGAAGACCAGGCCGCCATGGCGCAGGTGCAGCAGCAGGGCGGCAAGAATTTGGCCAAATACTTGTCCCTGATCGAGTCTCGCCTGGACCCGGCCAACACCTATGCCACGGGGGAAACATTTACAGTGGTGGATGCCTACCTGTTCGTCTTTTATCTTTGGAGCTACGACGAACGCATACATTGTGAATTGCCCGAGCGGCCGCGTTACCGGGCTCTGGCCGAGCGCATAGCCGCGCGTCCCGCAGTGCAGAAGGTCGTAGGCCGTGAGCGCACAGTACGTGCCTACGACTTGCCGGATCATATTCTGCTGGACAAGGTGACGGCATGACTCTGTACGCGGTGCAAAAGCTCATTTACGAAGTCAATCGCAGCCGCGACGGCATGGAGGCTTTCAAGGCAAAGCCCGACGCCTTCATGGATGCCTACGAGTTAAACCAGGAAGAGCGCGGCGCCCTGAGCAAGCCAGATATAGGCCTGTTGTACGTGCTGGGCGTCAATGGACAGTTGCTGATGCATTTTGCCGCTGCCTGGGGGTACGAATGGAATGCCTATCTGGACGCCATGCGCGAAGGCCTGGCCAACTACGGCGCAGTGCGCGAAGGCATTTACGCAATCAAAGAGGAAGGTCTATGAGTATTGTTTTTTGTGGGGTTTGCAGCCATGGCCCCGGCATTACCGCGCGTACGGAACGCGCCGAGCCGCACAAGCGCGAACGCCTATTGCAAAGCTATGCACGGATGCGCCAGGCCTTGCGCGATGCAAAGCCCGATGTTCTTGTGGTCATCGCGGCCGAGCATTTCGCGAACTTCTTCATGAACAATATGCCGGCTTTTGCGGTAGGCATGGCCGACCATTACGAAGGCCCTATCGAAGATCCTGAATGGCTGCGTATTCCGCATACTCGGGTGCCCGGCAATCGCGATGTCTCTTTGCGCCTGTTCAAGGGCATGATGCAAGAGGTGGATTTAAGCTATTGCGAAGAATGGAAGTTCGACCACGGCATCATGGTGCCGTTGCACCACCTGACGCCGGACTACGACTTGCCTGTCATCCCTATCAACATCAATTGCCAGAACCCGCCGCTTGCGCCCCTGCACCGCGTTTATGCGCTGGGCCAGGCCATACGCAGCGCCGCCGAAAAAATGCCCGAGCGCGTCGCGGTAATCGGTACAGGCGGCATTTCCCATTGGCCGTGCACGCCGGACACCGGCCTGATCAATGAAGAATGGGATCGCGAATTCCTGCGCCGCTGGGCCGACAACAATCGCGACGAGCTTATCGACTATACGGATGAAGCCACTTATCGGGACGGCGGCCAGGGCGGCTATGAAATCCGCACCTACATTGCCGCCGCCGGCGCGGCTGGCGGGGCCAAAGGGGAAATCTGGTGCTACGAGCCTATTCCCGACTTCGCCTGCGGGTGTACGGTGGGCGTTATGAAACTTTAAGTTCCGCCTGTGCTACCGTGGCACTTTTCCGGAGCAGCCTGTTCAATGATTTCATCTCATGCCCTCTAATATCGTAGCCGTCATCGGGGCGGGCCCGGCCGGTTTGATGGCGGCCGAAGAGCTGGCCAAGGCCGGCGTGCGCGTTGCTGTTTACGACGCCATGCCATCGGTGGGCCGTAAATTCCTCCTGGCCGGACGCGGCGGACTGAACTTGACTCACAGCGAGCCGCCCGAAGCGTTCCGGTCGCGCTTTGGCGACCGCCGGTCGCAGGTCTCATCCTGGCTGGATCAGCTCGACGCGGCAGGGTTGCGCCAGTGGGCCCAGGACCTGGGCGTCGAAACCTTTGTCGGCTCATCTGGCCGGGTGTTTCCCAAAGAGATGAAGGCCGCGCCCTTGCTGCGCGCATGGCTGCGCCGCTTGCGTGCGGCGGGAGTGCAGTTTCATACGCGCCATGTATGGCGCGGCTGGGCCGACGACGGCGCTTTGTTGTTTGATACCCCGCAGGGGAGGGTTAATGCCCGCCCCGATGCCGTGGTCCTGGCCCTGGGCGGCGCCAGTTGGCCGCGCCTGGGCTCGGATGGCGCATGGCAAGGCCTGCTCGAAGCGCACGGAGTTGGTATTGCACCCTTGCGTCCCGCCAATTGCGGCTTTCTGGCCGGGTGGTCCAGCTATTTTTCAGAGCGGTTCGCGGGCCAGCCGCTCAAAGCCATCGCCATGGCGCCGCAGGACGGCTTCGACATGCGCCGGGGCGAATGCATGGTAACGGCGGGCGGCCTTGAAGGCGGGCTGATTTACGCCTGGTCGGCCCGCTTGCGCGATACCTTTCTGGCCGAGGGCTCCGCGACGCTATATATAGATTTGCTGCCAGACCGCAACTTGGCGCAAGTGCAGGCCGAGGCGGCCCGCCCGCGCGGCGCCCGCTCCTGGTCCAGCCATCTAAGCAGCCGCCTGGGCTTGCGCGGCGTCAAGACCGCATTGCTGCACGAATGCCTGCCCAAGGCCGCATTCGACGATCCGCAGGCATTGGCGGCGGGCATCAAGCGCCTGCCGGTGCGTCTTGATGGCCTGCGGCCACTGGCCGAAGCCATCAGCACGGCTGGCGGCGTACGGTTCGACGCATTGAACCAGGACTTGATGCTGCGGCCTTTGCCCGGCGTGTTTTGCGCCGGTGAAATGCTGGACTGGGAAGCGCCTACGGGCGGTTATCTGCTGACGGCCAGCTTCGCCAGCGGGCGGGTGGCTGGGCGGGGCGTGTTGCGCTGGCTGGCGGGCCGGGCGGGCTAAAGTATTCTCCGTCTTTCCCGAGACGAAGTTTTTTGGCCGGCTCTGGACTGCTCCAATTTACAGCATGGATTTTGCCGTCGACAGCACCGTGTCGCAAATCTGCTTGGTGGCGGCCGCCTTCAATCCTTTTCCGGCCAAATTGACGGGTTTTCCGTCTTTTCCGTGCAAAATCCCCTTCACGCCATCGGCATAAGCGCCATCGATATAAGCGCTTTCAGAATAGGGAGTGTTAGAGGAAGGCGGCATGCCGGAAAGTTTGCCTTTCAGGGAGCCTTCAATGGACTCGGCCTCATCGCCGCTGAGGTATTTGTTCTGAACGCAATATTCCAGCACACCGGCGATATTATTGATATTGGTTGTGCTGGGCGCCTTGCCGGGCATGGGGTTGCCAATGCCTCCCAGTGCACTGCCGCCGGGCAGAGTGTGGGAGTCCGTGCTTTTGAGCAGATCGCCAGACTGCGCATGCGTTGCGGCAAATGGTAAAAGTAGCGCAAGCAAGCCGCCAATAACGGTTTTACGGTCAATAAAGGTCATGTTGGACTCCCTTCAACCCGTGGGACAAACTTTTACTTTAGTCTTCTTTTTATGGCGGGGTTATTGGTTTTATGGCCTAATCGCGATAGGGTGAATGGGCTGGGCAAGGCCATATAAGCGGCGTTGTGCGGGTATTACGATAAGCTTCCCGTATAGCGGGTTTTCTAAAGAGGGCGGGCAAATGGAGTTGCGGCAAATCCGGTATTTCCAATGTGTGGCTGAAGAGCTGAGCTTTACGAAAGCGGCCTTGCGGCTTCATATTGCGCAGCCGCCCTTAAGCCGCCAAATCCGGCAACTCGAGGAAGAGTTGGGCGCCGATCTGTTCGAGCGTTTGGGCAGGTCGATCCGATTGACCGACGCGGGCAAGTTTTTTTTCGATAAAACAGTTCAGTTCTCGACTCGTCTGGAAGACATCGCCATCGCCACGCGGCGTATCGCTGAAAAGCGAAAGCAATGGTTTGGCATCGGTTTTGTTCCCTCTATGTTGTACGGTTTTGGGCCCACACTGATACGCAATGTGAATGCGTTGAGCGAACAGGTCGAAATAGGCCTCAGCGAAATGACAACGCTGCAGCAATTCAAGGCCCTGAAAAGCGGCCATATCGATATCGGCTTTGGGCGGATATTGCTGGACGACCCCGACATCGAGAGGCTGGTGCTGGTAGAGGAGCCGATGGTTCTTGTCGTGCCCAAGAACCATGTCTTGTCCGGACGTTCGTCAGTAGGCGTGGACGACATCGTTCGTGAGCCGTTTGTCTTGTATCCGGCGAAACCCAGGCCTAGCTACGCTGATCATGTCACGGGCTTGTTCGAACGGTTTGGCCATAGCCTTACCGTTGCGTTCGAGGCAAATGAGATGCAAACAGCGATAGGCTTGGTGGCTGCGGGGCTGGGCATTACTCTCGTGCCGGGTTCGGTGCAATGCATGCAAAGAGACGATATCGATTTTATTGCCTTTAGCGCACCCAATTTCACTTCTCCCATCATGATCAGTTGGGCCAAAGGGAACAATTCGCCGTTTCTTCGCAATGTTATCGATATGGCTAAAAGAACGGTTATTGCTTATTACCAGACGTAAATGAATGGCAGGCTGCATTGCTTCTGCGCACCACGCATCCGTCTGCGGCTGTTGCTTAATTAATACTAAAAAGGTATTGAATCGGCTACAAATGATATTGGACGCTGCTGGGTCCGATTCCTATACTTTCTGATATCAATCACTAACTATATGTCGGGAAGTCCATGGGGCCAATTATCAATGATATCAACTGTTTGATCGTTGATATTCCAACTATCCGTCCGCATAAATTGTCTGTAGCCACTATGGGTGCCCAATCGATGGTGCTTGTGCGGATACAGGCTTCAGATGGCGTGGAAGGCATCGGAGAAGCGACGACAATCGGCGGCTTGAACTACGGCGGCGAAAGCCCCGAAAGCATCAAGACCAATATCGACGCCTACTTCCGGCCTTTGTTGCTGGGCAAGCCGGCCAATCGGCTTGCCGAACTGCGCCAGCTGGTCTGTAAAAACATCAAAGACAATCATTTCGCCAAGTCGGCAATTGAAACCGCTTTGTACGACGCGCAGGCCAAGCGCCTGGGCGTGTCGGTCAGCGACCTGTTTGGCGGCCGGGTTCACGATTCGATCCCTGTGGCGTGGACCTTGGCCAGCGGCGATACGCAGTTCGATATTGCCGAGGCACAAAAAATGCTTGATTTGCGGCGCCATAATATTTTCAAGCTGAAGATAGGCTTGCGTTCGCCCAAAGAGGACCTGAAGCATATCGCCAGCATAAAAAATGCCTTGGGCGACGATATCGGCATTCGCGTCGATATCAATCAGGGTTGGACCGAAACACAGGCGGTGCGTTACTTGCAGGCTTTGGCTGATGTTGGGATCGAGCTTGTAGAGCAGCCTATTCACTATAAAAATCTTGCTGGCATGGCCCGGCTTACCGCGCTTGGGCGCGTGCCCATTATGGCCGATGAGGCTTTGCGCGGACCGCAGGACGGCTTCCGGTTGGCTGCCGACCACTGCGCCAATGTCTTTGCCATCAAGATTGAACAGGCCGGAGGTTTGCAGGCGGCCCGCGACCTGATCTCGATAGCCGAGGCAGCGGATATATCGTTGTACGGCGGCACTATGCTGGAAGGCTCGGTTTCCACTATTGCCGCTGCGCACCTATTTTCAACTATCGGCAATCTTGAGTGGGGCAGTGAAATGTTCGGCCCTCTATTGTTGAAGGACGAAATTCTCAAGACGCCTCTTGATTACAGCGACTTTTCGCTGAAGCTGCCGACAGGGCCTGGATTAGGAATAGAGCTGGACGAAGAGAAGTTGGCTTTTTATACGCGCAAGTTTTAGATATCAAGAAGGAACAACTATGCTGTTCAAAGTAGAAATGGTTGTGAATATTCCGCTGGATGCCGACCCAGCGGTCATGGACGCCATAAAAAAGCAGGAAAAGGAATACTCGCAGAATTTGCAAAAGTCCGGAAAATGGCGGCATATCTGGCGCGTGGCTGGTCAGTATGCCAACGTAAGCATTTTTGATGTCGAGAGTAATGAAGAGCTGCATAACTTGTTGCTGGCCCTTCCCTTATACCCCTACATGGAAATGAAAGTCGAGGCGCTTTGCCGCCACCCATCATCAATTCGTGAAGACGATCGCTAATCGTCAGGTTCGCAATGCTTGTTTGATCGCCTCAAGATGCAGCGTCTGCGCCGTAAGCAAGTCTTGCAGGCGCTTGCTCTCTGACGCGATCTGTACGATATGGGAGCGGCATTTTTCCATGACATTGTCCGCTAGGTTTTCCAGGATGGTTTGCACAGTCGTATGCAGCGCTGCATACAGGCGATCGTGGCTGATGCCAATGCCATGAGTTTGAGTCGCTAACTCTGTCGTGGATTCGTCAGTGGGGTTGTGGTCGGTTGGCGTGCCGATGTCAACGGTTATCTCTTCATAGCTGACATCGTGGTCGAGCGGGATTTTTATCGTTGAAAAATCCAGGTTCAAATCGTAGTCGGACAGCTCATGCTTTATTGTGTGCTTGACGGCATCTTGCAGCAATTGCGTTACTGTCCTGCATACGGCTTCTGTGTCGCGGGCTGAGGCATGCCTTTCCAGCAACTCGGGCAATGCCGGGATAACCGTACGCCACGCAGTCGTAATGATGCGTTTCTTTTTATATTCAAGCGACGCCTGTTCTGATTCCAGGGCATTATCCAGCCTTCTCAGGCAGGGCAGTATCTTAGAATTAAGGGTATGCAGTACATTTTCTTCAAGATGGTGAAGCAGTGTTTCGGCAGGCTTTCTTTGCTTGTACAGCAGTGCAGGTTCAAGGGTGTCTTTCAAGGCGGCATAAAGCCGCTCAAATCCGGCTTCTTCCATGGCTTGGGCGGTTTGCCCCTGGGTGCGTGCGACATGGGTCGAAATGGAAATCGGCTGCTTTAGCAAGGACGGGTCCAGCCCCATGGAGACAAGCTTTTCCAGTGCCCGCACGCTTACGTCATTTTCCTGCAAGCTGCGATTTTCCGTGGTTTTGTTACGCAATATTTTCTGGATTTTCCCGTCGACTTCGTCTTCGTCGATAACGTCGCTTCGCGTCACGAGAGGCAGCAGCGGTTTGTTCCGGTGCAGTTCACGGGCCAGTTCGTCCAGTTCCTGAACCTGTCCAGGCGAGGTGGAACTGCTTAGCCACAGGACGCCATCGGCGCTGTCCGTAATGCGCTGAGTAATTGCGGAATTTTCAAGGGTTATCGAATGCAGCCCCGGCGTATCAAGCAAGACAAGTGTCTCGCCCAGAATGATGCCTTGCGCCTGTGCCGTGGTTTCGGTTGCTCCCTCTTTGAAGGCGTCGGCAACTTCGGTGATGCAACCATTACTTATGCGGAAGTAGCGCAGTGCCTTACCATGCACCGCCATGCGTTCAGCCAGAAAGTTGCAAAACGAGCTTTTGCCCGCGTTGAACTTGCCGAATACCAGCAACATGACTTTATCGTTGAATGTATCGGCCAGTTCGTGTGCGGGCTCCAAAGCTTCCCATTGCCGGGTCCAGTCCTGCATGCTTGTCTGCAAACCGGCGTTGATGGCGAGCACATGTTTAGCCAGTGGGCTGTGTTGTTGCCATATTGCGCAGGATAATGAATGCGTAGCCAGGTCGTCGGTTAGGTGCGCAAGCCAGTTTTCCAGGCCGCTCAGGATTTCACTGATGTCGCGGTGCGAGAGTTCAAGTCCTTCGATCGCTGCAATAAAGCGTTGCTCGTGGTTTGCAGTCATGTTTGCGTGATTGTTTCCAGTTCATGCAATGCAGCCCAGGCTTTATCAGTGGTTGCAACGTTATGTTCTGCGTTGGTGATTTGAGCAAGCAAGGTCTTTCGGTCGGTTGAGATTTCGAAGTAGCGGGCGAACTGGCGGTGCAATGTTGCCTGCCCGGATGCGGTGCAGAAGATGTTGTTAAGGTCTTTGCGATACTTGACCGACACGCCCAGGACGGCCACCATGACCGAGTTCAGGCTTGCGGCGGCAGTTTGCTGTTCTGATGGCAGTTCAAACACGCCATGACGGGTCAGGGTGCCATTCAGATAGATGCATGCTTGTGAATAAGCGATCTGAAGTCGCGCGCGTTCGAGCTTCCCTGCGGTGAGTTTGAAACGATCTTCGGCGGCGTCGGGAATGAGGGAGTGATCGGTACCCGATACCTCCAGCGTTTTTTGCATGTCCTGTTCGACTTTGCCAAGTGCGTCGATGATGTCTTGGTCAAAGCGCTGCCGTTGCTGCCGTTGCTTGCTGTGCAGGTCGGCCAGTGTGCCGGCATAAGCATCGCTAAGGTGCCGTAGTTCGAGCCGGATCGTGTCCAGCAGCATTTGCTTTTCGTGGGCCCGGGCTTGCGGCACACGTTTAAGCGCTGCGCCCAGCGCCGTCTTCAGGGCAGGAATTCCGCTTTTATTTACCAGCAGGGCCTTGCCTTCTTGTACGCCTTTGCGATGACGAGTGGATGACACGATGTTCAAGGTCATGCCGGGTGCTTGCGTCAGAATAGCTTCGCTGACTTTTTTCAGCTGGGTGTCATCCGCAAGCTGGTCGGCCTGCGAAAGTATCAGCAGGGTCTGGCGTTGTGTGTTTTTGCCGTCAGCATGGAGTTCATGCAGCAGACAGCGTTCGGCTGTGTCCAGCTCACCTTCTTTTGCCGCATGGACAACAAGGCGGATGTCCGATTGCAGCCAGGCGGCTTGCACGGCTAGCCGGTCATCCTCGCTGCCGACATCCGCGTCCAGGCCCGGGGCATCCAGCCAACGCACATCATCATGCAGATGTTCTGCAAGTGCTGTAGTTTCCCGTTTGTCGGCGACTGCAAAGGTATCGTTGCCGATCAGCTCATTAAGCAACCGGCTTTTGCCATGGTTGAATTTTCCAATGACGGTCACTACGGGCGTGTCCTGGCCTGAGTTCAGCACTCGAAGGCGTGCAAGGTCGTGGGTGCTGTTTGGCAAGGCGGGCAGAATGTCACGTTCTGCCCTTGTCTGGATGTCTTGTTTGGACAATTCAGGCCTCTGGATGCGCTCAGGCTACAGCCAGGCGGGGGCGGTCAACGATTTGGGTGTCTTCGCCATCGATCAGCGCGCTGAGGGTCAGGTCAAATTCGATTTCAGCAAATGGGCCGCTTAGTCCGTTAGCCTTGATGCTGGCTTCGTCTGTGCGTTCGAACAGTGGTGGCACAAGGCCTTCCCGTGTTGCGTAGGCGAAGTCGTCGTTGAGCAGCGGGTCGCCATCGATATTTATCTGGGTGGTCAGCTTGCGATGCCCGTCAGCCGTGACAAAGAAGTGAATGTGTGCAGGACGATTGCCGTGGCGGCCCAGCAGATTCAGTAATTGCTGAGTCGGACCATCGGGCGGGCAGCCATATCCGTGGGGAACAATGCTTTGGAAGCGGTACTGGCCTTTGGCATCGGCAATGATGGTGCGGCGCATATTGAAAGGCGTTTGCTCGCCGGTGGGGTCGAAATGCGAGTAAAAGCCTTTGGTATTACAGTGCCAGACTTCGACCTTGGCTCCAGGCATGGGCGCGCCATCGGCACCACGCACAGTGCCGTGCATGATCAAGGTATGACCATTGGGGTCGCTGCCATCGTCCAGGCGCGCAAAGCCCTGTTCTACCGGGGCGCCGGAAACATACAGTGGGCCTTCAATAGTACGGGGTGTACCTGTTTTAGCACCCTGGCTCTCGTCTTCGGCGTCCATGCGCATGTCGAAGTAACGGTCAAAGCCTAGGCCTGGCGAGAGCAAACCTGCTTCGCCGCGCGCGCCGAGGGTATTCAGATAGGCAACTCCAGCCCAGTATTCGTCAGACGTAATATTAAGATCTTCAATGGCCTTGTACAGATCGGACACAATGCGGTGAATAATTTCTTTGGCGCGTGCGCTACCGGCTTTGCCGTCCAGGCCCGAGGCCAGACGCAGGAAGTCTTGAACTTCCGAGGAATCGAATATTTTGACGCTCATGGTGTCTCCTTCGGGAAAAATGAATGACGGCAGTCGCTGAGATATGACTTGCCATTAATTAGGTAATACTGGCGGATGATGCCGCGCGGATAACAACCGAGCTCTGGGCAGGATTGGGTAGCAGTGCGGCCTGTAGAAGAGATTAGGGCCGGACCTATATCCTTTCCAATACTAAATGCGTATCAACCTGTACCACAAAGGTATGGTGTGATTTTTATTCAGCAAAATCAATTGCTTAGAATTTGTCAAATAAGCAACCTATGGTTTACCCTAGTTTGAAAAATTTGGCGTTTATTGTGGGCTAATCCGCCCGAGCGGGTCGTTGTAGGCGCCTATGCGGCGTTGGCAGTAACCCGGCCCTGTGGTGGAGTCTTCAATGCAATGCGTAATTTCATGCATACCTCCAGGGTATCGTTGCAGATAAAAAAGATATTGGACGCTTGCATCAGTGTGGCGGAACATGCGACTCAAAGAGCATCGAATACAAAACATAAAACACTGGAGACAAACAATGACTGTCGATCAAAAGCGACGCACGTTGCTAAAGACGGGTGTGCTTGCCACGGCCGCCTCGGCTGCCACTCTTGGAGCCCCTTGGGTTCGCGCCGCGGGCAAGGATACTTTTAAAATCGGTTTCGTCAGCCCGGTAACGGGGCCCTTGGCCGTGTTCGCCGAGCCCGACAAATTCACCCTCGAGCAAGTAAAAAAGGCGGTTGCGGGTGGGATCGTATCAGGCGGAAAAAAATACGCTGTCGAGATCGTGTACAAGGATTCGCAGTCCAATCCCAACCGTGCCAGTTCGGCAGCGGCCGAACTGATATTGCGCGACAAGGTCGACCTGGTGGTGGCTGCAAACACGCCAGCTACAACCAATCCGGTGGCGGATCAGTGCGAGCTTAACGGCGTGCCGTGCATTACCAACGATACTCCATGGCAGCCGCATTTTTTCGGCAGAAAGGGCGACCCCAAAAAGGGCTTCGATTGGACTTACCATTTTTTCTGGGGCCTGGAAGACGTCATCGGTTCGTACAGCAGCCTGTGGTCGCAGATTCCCACGAGCAAAGCGGTGGGGGCCTTGTGGCCCAATGACGAAGACGGCAATGCTTGGGGTAATGAAAAAATGGGATTCCCCCCGGTGTTGGCGGCCAAAGGTTTCAAAACCATTGACAGGGGGCGCTTCCAGACGCCGATCAACGACTTCTCTTCGTTCATCTCCCTGTTTCGCAATGGCAACGTCGATATCGTCACAGGCGTGCTGCCCCCGCCGGACTTTGCCAACTTCTGGAATCAGGCCGGTCAAAAGGATTTCCGTCCCAAAATCGTTACCGTGGCCAAGGCCACCGAGTTTCCAGCGGCGGTCGCCGCATTTGGCGACCGCGCCGACGGCCTGACAGTCGAGGTTTGGTGGAGTCCTGCCCACCCATTCAACTCCAGTCTTACCGGGCAGACTTCACGCCAGCTTGCGGACGCCTATACCGCCGCCACGGGCAAGCCATGGACCATGCCTGTGGGGTTCAAGCATTCTCTCTTCGAGGTCGCTATCGACACCCTTAAACGGGCCGGGGGCAAGGACCCCAAGGCAATTCGCGACGCTATCGTAGCGACCCATCTGGACACTATTGTTGGTCCTATCGATTTCAAGACTGGCCCTGTTCCCAATATCAGCAAAACGCCGTTGGTTTCCGGCCAGTGGAAAAAGGGCAGCAAAGGGCTGGATCTCGTTATCGTCGAGAATAGTCTGGCACCTAATATTGCACGCCAGGCCGAACTGGAAGCAATTAAGTACGCTTAGTGTCCCAAGCATGACCTGGTGTACCAAACGGGGCACCAGGTTGGCGAAATTTCTGGAAACGTCAATGGGCGGTAAGGGCATGCGGCAGTGACTGTGGCCCGCCCTGGTGGGTGTATGCAGCAAAAAACCATAATGGATAAACAGGACGTCTCGCAAGCACGGCTGGACGATACCCCAATATTGCTTGCGCTGGATAACGTCAGCAAGAGCTACGGCGCGCTTCGGGTAACGCAAGAGGTTTCGTTTTCTGTGAAAGAAGGCGAAATTCTGGGGATATTGGGGCCGAACGGGGCCGGCAAAACGACGCTTTTCAATTTGATCTCCGGCGATGCCAGGCTGGATTCCGGAACTATCCTTTTTGACGGTGGGCCGATTGCGCACTTGCGTCCGCATCAACGATGCCGGGCGGGGATAGGCCGCAGTTATCAAATACCGCAACCCTTCAGCAATATGACCGTCTTCGAAAACCTGGTCACTGCCGCATGTTTCGGAGCCCGACTGCCAGAGCGCAAAGCTTGGGATCTGGCTGCCCAGGTGCTGGACGACACAGGCTTGCGCGTTTATGCCAATAAGCCGGCAGGAGGCCTGACCTTGCTTAATCGCAAGCGCCTGGAACTTGCCAGAGCGTTGGCCACTCAGCCAAAGCTGTTGTTGCTGGACGAGATTGCCGGCGGGTTGACCGAGCACGAAGCCATGGAACTGGTCGACGAGCTAAGGCGCATCAAGGCTGAAGGTACGACCATGATCTGGATCGAGCATGTGGTGCATGCCTTGATGTCGATAGCCGATCGCTTGCTGGTGATTAATTTTGGGGCCAAGCTTGCCGAAGGGGTGCCAGCCGAGGTCATGAGTAATCCCGAAGTGCGGCGCGTGTATATGGGGATAGACGCATGAGCGGCAACATCATGGAAACCTCGGGGCTACAAGCCAGCTATGGCGATTCGCAAGCTTTGTTCGGCATTGATTTCCAGTTGGCCAAAGGCGAGCTGGTTGCGATTATTGGCGCTAATGGCGCTGGCAAAAGCACGTTCATGAAGGCGCTGACCGGGCTGGTCAAGGTTCCGGCCAATTCGGTGTGCTTGCATGGCAAGCCGATAGGCGGACTGCCCCCTGGCGAAATCGTTCGTAAAGGGCTGGCGCTGGTTCCTGAAGGACGCCGGCTCTTTCCCAGCCTGACTGTCGAAGAAAACCTTTTGATGGGAGCATTTGCGCGCCGATCGGGGCCTTGGAATTTACAAAGGCTGTACAAGCTATTTCCCATTCTGGCAGAAAAAGCCAAACATCCGTCAACCTCGCTTTCTGGCGGTCAGCAACAGCTGGTGGCAATAGGGCGCGCCCTGATGAGCAATCCAGAAGTCTTGTTGTGCGACGAGCTATCGCTTGGTCTTGCACCTGTCGTCATCAAGGAAATCTACGACTCATTGCCGCTTGTCGTTACCGAGGGGATGAGCGTAGTCATTGTTGAGCAGGATGTGGTTATGGCGCAAACAGTTTCCCGGCGTATTTATTGCTTTCAGGAAGGGCGGGTTTCTCTGGAAGGCGCTAGTGGGGATCTGACCCGGGAGCAGATCAGCCATGCGTATTTTGGGGTCTGTTCATGATTGAAACTCTAGTTCAAGGACTGTTGCTGGGAGGGCTGTACTGCCTTTTCGCCCTAGGCTTGTCGCTGATGTTTGGCGTGATGCGCCTGACCAATATTGCCCAGGGAGACCTGATTGTTCTAGGCGGCTTTACGGCGATTGTGGTGGCGCCGATGTTGGGCATGAGCATTTTGGCAACCGGCGCGGTATTGATTCCGCTGGCGTTTGTTGTTGGTTATCTGGTGCAGAGGGGGATTTTAAGCCGGGCGTTGGACAAAGATCCGCTGCCTTCTCTGGTTGTGACATTCGGCCTGGCGATTGTCATTCAGAATGGGCTTCTAGAGGCGTTTTCTGCCGATCCGCGTTCTTTGGCTTCGGGCGGGTTGAATATTCAAAGCATTCATTTTGGAGAGCAGTTTGCGGTAGGTACGCTGCCGCTGATAATCTTCGCCGCCGCGGCGCTTTGTACCTTCGGAATGCAGATGCTGTTTGATAAAACATCTCTGGGCCGGGCATTTCGTGCTGTTTCCGACGATAAAGAGGTCGCAGAGCTTATGGGGTTGAATGCAAGGACAATTTTCGCAATTGCCACAGGCCTGGCATTTTCCCTGATTGCTTTGGCCGGGTTCTTTCAAAGCTTGCGTACTACGGTATCGCCTGCCGACGGCCCGCAGTTGCTGTTGTTTGCCTTTGAGTCCGTCATCATTGGCGGAATGGGCTCGTTCTGGGGCACATTCGTTGGCGCTATGGTGCTTGGCCTGACGCAGCAAATCGGCTTCAAGGTGGATCCGGCTTGGGGGATATGGCTAGGGCATTTGGTGTTTCTCGTCGTTCTGTTTGTACGGCCAAATGGCCTTTTTCCGAAGACTAAAGGCTGAAGCAATGAGTATTCATGTGATCCGCGGTACCAAGGGCAGCCAGGCCAGCCTTGGTGTTGGCGCACTCTTGTGCTTGATTGCCGCCAGCCTGCCATTTTGGGGTGAGTCCTCCTGGATGCGCGAATTCGTTGAGATCGCTTGTTATTTCATCTTCGCAATGATGTGGAACTTGTTGGCGGGCTATGGCGGTATGGTTTCGGTAGGACAGCAGGCGTTTTTTGGGCTGGGTGGTTATGCCATGTTAAGCATGAGCACCTTTCTGGGCATTAATCCCTTCGTGACCATTCCGTTGGCCGCTATTGCAACGGCATTGATTGCCTTGCCGGTTTCGCAGTTGGCATTTCGCCTGCATGGCGGTTATTTCGCGATAGGAACCTGGGTTATTTCCGAAGTTATTCGTTTGACCATTGCGAATGTTCCTGCCGTGGGCGGAGGCTCTGGAACCAGCCTGACCGCTATGCGCGGAATGGACCGATGGGTGCGTGAAAGCACGACGTATTGGGTGGCTTTAGCATGTGTAGTGGCTTCCATCGCAATTATCTACTTGTTCCTGCGCAGCAAGGAGGGTTTGGCATTGTTGGCTATTCGGGATAATGAAGCAGCGGCCGAAAGCCAGGGAATAGCTGTAGGCCGCATGAAGTTGGCGGTGTATTTGGTGGCCGCCTTTGGCTGTGGGTTGGCGGGTGCACTTTACTTTGTGAGTAATCTGCGCATAAGCCCCGACGCGGCTTTCGATGTGAACTGGACGGCTTTTGCTATTTTTATTGTCATGATCGGCGGTATAGGCCGGATCGAAGGGCCTATTATTGGATCTTTGGTGTTCTGGGCCCTGAACAAGTTCTTCAGCGATTATGGCACTTGGTATCTTATGGGCCTTGGAATTATCGCCATTGTCATGACCCTGTTCTTTCGGCAGGGTGTGTGGGGCTATTTGCACCGCAAGCTGGGCTTCGAAATACTTCCTGTCCAGCGCAGGCTCGGCGACTAGCGGAGAGCATCGAGACAGACTGATTACTCGTCATGTTTGTGGTGCCGTTGGGTAAGCCGGTAGCTTAATTGCGCACGTGTCAGCCCTATATTGCGCGCCGCCGCGGCTAGGCTGCCATCGGCTTGTTCGACGGCTTGACGCAAGAGTGCAATTTCCAGATCGTCGAACGACAAGCCGTTGCGTTGCATGCTTTCCAGTACGGAGGCTGCCAAGGTAGGGTCGGTATGCCTCTTGGTTTGCAACTGGCCGTTTGCGTTCACTTGGGTTGATTGGCCCGGTTCTGTCTCAAGATGTGGAAACAAGACCGACGCATCGATCTGCTGGCCGTGCGGAGTAAGTATCAATCCTCGTTCGATAAGGTTTTCGAGTTCCCGGACATTGCCGGGCCAGTGATGGCTGCGTAGCGCCGCTATTGCCCGGTCGCTTAGTCCGGCTACTTGCTTGCCGTGCAAGCCGATGAAGCGTTGCAGCAGGTGATGTGCCAGCGGCTCGATATCGTCGACGCGCTCGCGCAATGCGGGAATGCGGATAGGGTACACATTGAGCCGATATAGAAGATCGGCTCGAAAGCGTCCTTGCTCTATGGCCTGCTCCAGGTTTACGTTGGTGGCCGCAATGATGCGTACGTCCACCTTCCTGGCTTCGTGGCCGCCCAGACGTTCGATTTCTCCTGTTTGCAGAACCCGCAAGAGCTTGGCCTGCGCGGGCATTGGCAGCTCTCCGAGTTCGTCAAGCATCAAGGTGCCGCCGTGGGCGCGCTCGAAGCGTCCAATACGTGTAGCGGTGGCGCCGGTGTAGGCACCTTTTTCAGCGCCGAAAAGTTCGCTTTCGATCAGTTCGGAGGGCAGGGCTGCGCAATTGACGGCGACGAAGGGCTTGCCGGCGCGCGGGCTCATGGAGTGGAGGGCGCGGGCAAACCGCTCTTTGCCCACACCTGTTTCGCCGGTTAGAAGAACGCTTACCTGGGTGGGGGCGGCCTTTTGCAGAAGGCTGATGGTTTCCTTGAAGGATTTACTGTGACCTATCAACGGCCCTTCATCGTCTTCGGGTTGGCTTTCACTGCGCAGAGCCTGCACTTGTGAGTGCAGCTGTTCCAGACGTACCAGCATGGGGTCTTCGCTGTAGTCATGCGCCATGGCATCGCCGTCGGGCCATTGTTCGCGAAAGCGGCCTTCGATTTCACAGTGTGGTGCGCCGCATGCTACGCATTGGACTTCGCGGTAGAGCGTAGGCCTTTGGAAGAAAGCACTGGTGTAACCCGAAGCGTAGCCCAGCAACATCCAGCATACGGGTTCGCCGGTTGTTCCGGAATTTTCTCGTGCATGTGCTTGAGCTTCCCAACTGTCGTCCCAGCGAATGCGTGTATTCAGGGTGCCGGCGGCTTCATCGACTTCGAAGGTAAGCGGCGTAACCCGTACCGCTCCTTCCAGCATATGAAGTTGCGGGCCTACCGCGAAGGCGTCGAACAAGGAGGCGTCGGGACGCACTTGGCGCGCGAGGGGGCCGTCGCGCATGCCGGCGGCGTATCCAGCGCGCATCAGCAACCTGCGTGAGTGTTCCACACCTACCGACGAGATCAGCTCGCGACGTATGGCTTGCAGCGAGGCCAGATGCAGCAGCAGCATGCGTTGCTCGCCCAGCCAGATCAGGCCGTCGTCGGTGGAAAAATGCAGTAGTCGACGCAAATCAGCGTCTGACGGTATGGGGGGAACGGTTGCAGGCATTTCAATATTATCGAGGGTTTTACAAGAATAAAAACCAGATTTTGGCACTAGATAAAGCGGGACAGTTGCTTATATGAGCAATAGGTTAAAAGCGGCTTGATCATTTCAGCAAGGCCCTTAAAAAAACACAAAAGATGACGGAGTGCCGTGATGACTTTTGTTGGGTATTAACCCGTAGTCTAGATGTGAAAGTCCAAATTTAATCTCAGGTAAACCCTAGGTTTGTCGCTATTTTTAAGCTGTATGCAAAAGCTGGCATGGTGTTTGCATATATGTGGGTAGGAAGACACTAAAGCCAAGAATAGGAGTTCGCCTCATGTCCCCTCTGAAACCAATTTTTGAGCCTCAGCCGGCATCTGCGGCAGTCATGGCGCGGCGCCAGGTGCGAGTGTTGTCCAAGCGCGATAACGGCTTTATTGAATTTGAATTTTCGATTGGCTGGCCGGAGCTGGCGGTGGAGCTCATGATGACTGAAGAGGACTTCCTGGATTTTTGTAAAGCGCAGTCGATTCAACCTTCCGAGTACTAGTCGGCAGCGCTCGCAGCGCAGCGCCGTCCGCAATAAATAGATAAGCCCATGATCAGGAGACAGGTCCATGAATATTGATTTACAGGCACGCCAAATTCAGCCGCAACGCCAAACCTTCACGCGCGTTGCCGCATATACGGGCGACAGCAAGCCCGCTTCGCGTTATCAGGAAGCGACGCTGGGCGTTCAGTCCACTCACCATTTTCACTACCGTCCGACCTGGGAACCCGAGTTTGAACTGTTCGACACAGGCCGAACGGTCATCGCGATGACCGATTGGAACCTGTTGCGCGACCCACGTCAGTTTTATTACGCGACCTGGACCATGACCCGTGCGCGCCAGCAAGAGGCGATGGAAGCCAATTACCAGTTTGTCGAGTCGCGCGGGCTGATCGACAGGATGCCGGATACGTTGCGTGCCAAAGCTTGCGACGTGCTGATGCCTTTGCGCCATGTGGCCTGGGCAGGAAACATGAACAACTGTCAGATCACCTCGCGTGGTTACGGCACGCCGTTGACGGCTCCGGCGCTTATGCATGCGCTGGATCATCTGGCGGCGGCGCAATTCTTGACGCGCCTGGGATTGATTCTTGGAGAGCCCGATGTGCTTGAGGCCGGCAAGAGCGATTGGATGGAGAAAGCGCAGTGGCAACCGCTGCGCAGTTACGTTGAGGGTTTGCTGGTCAAGCAAGACCCTATGGAGCTATTCATTGCGCAAGGCTTGGTATTGGATGGCCTGCTTTATCCACTGATCTTCACGCACTTTGTGGATGACTGGCTGACGGTGCAAGGAGGCACGGCAGTGGCCATGCTTACTACCTTCATGCCAGAGTGGCATGCCGAATCGGCAAGTTGGATTGATGCCGTCCTGAAGGTATGCGCAGCCGAAAGCGAAAGCAATCGGGAGCAGCTGGGCGCTTGGTATGTGTCGCACTTGACGTCGGTATGGGAAGCCTTGGCGCCAGTGGCCGCGTATGCGTTGGGCGAGCAAGGCGAGTCCATACTGGCCGAGCTGCGCGAGAACCTTGATGTCCGTGCTCAAAAGCTGGGCCTGCCCCTTTGATTCACAAAAAAACTCCGTCGCTCACGACGAAAAGCCATATTAGGAGACAAGCTGATGAACACCCCTGTATCCAAGGTCTTTATAGCCTTCCAGGACAACGAAGAGTCGCGTGCTGTCGTGGATGCAATTTTGGCCGATAACCTGCAAGCCGAGGCTGTTTATTCGCCAGGGCTTGTAAAGATCGACTCCCCTCATCGCCTTGTGATCCGTCGAGCAAGCATTGAAGAGCTAACTGGACGGCCCTACGACTTGCAGCAAATTCAGATCAACCTCGTAACGCTATCAGGCAACGTTGATGAAAGCGATGATGAGTTTTCATTGACTTGGCACGCCTAGGGTTTGCCCAAGATTTTTGCCTGGATTTTGATTCATAGAAGCATAAAGGAGACAGCATGGACGCTACCGTTCGCAAGAAAAAACTCGGTCTGAAAGATCGCTACCGCGTCATGACGCGTGATTTGGCTTGGGACACCACCTACCAGCCAATGGACAAGGTGTTTCCCTACGATACTTACGAAGGTATCAAGATTCACGATTGGGACAAATGGGAAGACCCGTTTCGCTTGACCATGGATGCTTACTGGAAGTATCAAGGAGAAAAGGAAAAGAAGCTTTACGCCGTGATCGAAGCTTTTGCCCAGAACAACGGCCAGCTAGGCGTAAGCGATGCACGCTACATCAACGCGCTCAAGCTGTTCATCCAAGGGGTGGTGCCGCTGGAGTACTACGCGCATCGCGGTTTCGCCCATGCAGGGCGCCATTTTACAGGCGCCGGAGCGCGGGTTGCGGCGCAGTTGCAAGCCATCGACGAGTTGCGGCATTTCCAGACCGAAACTCATGCTTTGTCCAACTACAACAAGTACTTCAATGGCCTGCATAGCTCCAGCCATTGGTTCGATCGTCTTTGGTATTTGTCGGTGCCCAAGTCGTTCTTCGAGGATGGCCTGACTGCGGGACCCTTCGAGTTCCTTGCCGCAGTGAGCTTTTCGTTTGAGTACGTGCTGACCAACCTGCTTTTCGTGCCCTTCATGTCGGGCGCGGCGCACAACGGCGATATGTCCACCGTAACTTTTGGCTTTTCGGCTCAAAGCGACGAGTCGCGCCACATGACATTGGGTATCGAATGCATCAAGTTCATGCTGGAGCAGGACCCAGCCAACGTGCCTATCGTTCAGGGCTGGATAGATAAATGGTTCTGGCGGGGGTTCCGCGTGCTGACTCTGGTGGCCATGATGCAGGATTACATGCTGCCCAAGCGCGTGATGAGCTGGCGGGAAGCTTGGGAAATGTATGCGGAAGAGAATGGCGGGGCGCTGTTTCGGGATCTGGCCCGTTACGGCATTCGTGAGCCGCAAGGTTGGAAACAAGCTTGCGAGGCCAAGGACCATATCAGCCATCAAGCCTGGAATATTTTCTATAACTACACCCAAGCTGCGGCTTTCCATACGTGGGTTCCCGAAGAAAGCGAAATGCAATGGCTTTCAGAAAAGTACCCGGATAGTTTCGACAAGCACTACCGCCCGCGCCTGGAGTATTTGCGTCAAGAGCAGCAGGCAGGCCGGCGCTTCTATAACAATGCCTTGCCCATGCTTTGCACCGTTTGCCAGATTCCTATGGCCTTTACCGAGCCTGGAGACCCAACCAAGATTTGTTATCGCGAGTCCGACTACAAAGGCGACAAATATCATTTTTGCAGTGATGGCTGCAAGCATATTTTCGATCACGAGCCTGAAAAATACATGCAGTCCTGGCTGCCTGTACATCAGATCTACCAGGGCCATTGCTTCAGCCCGGACGTCGATCCGACTGCGCCCGATTTCGACCCGCTGGGCGCAGTGCTTGACTGGTATCGGCTTGAAAAGGGACGTGACAATATGGAGTTCGAAGGGTCGGAGGACCAGAAGAATTTCGCCACCTGGCGCGGCGACCCATTGCCCGGCTCGGCAGCCCCTGAAGGAGAATCCCTATGAGTGTGAAAGCCCTCAAGCCCTATGAGTTTCCGGCTCGCGATGCGCGAGCCAACTTCCCCCATCCGTTGCTTTTCCTGGGCTGGGAAGATCATTTGCTGTTTTGTTCGCCTGTGGCCATGCCTATGCCGTCCGACATGCTGTTCGGCGACTTGGTCGAGAAGGTCCTGCCGGGTGTTTATGGAATGCATCCCGATTTCTCCAAAATCGACTGGGACCATGTTCAATGGTTCAAGTCGGGGCAACAGTGGATGCCCGATCCGGCTAAATCGCTGGAAGCCAACGGTTTGGGGCACAAGGCGGTGATTCGTTTTCGCACCTCGGGCCTGACAGGCATCGGTGGCTCGTGCAGCTGAACTGACATCAAGATCTACGTTTCATCCACCGTGCGCGGCAAAGAAGTCCGCTGCGAACGGTGGGGTGGTTGAACCCTAAGAGTAAACATCATGACTTACCAACTGACACTTGAACCATTGGGCGCGACAATTGACGTGGAAGAAGGCCAGACCGTGCTTGACGCGGCGCTGCGACAGGGTATTTATATTCCCCATGCCTGTGGCCACGGCTTATGCGGTACTTGCAAGGTTCAGGTACTGGAAGGCGAAGTCGATAATGGGCAGGCGAATACCTTTGCGCTAATGGATATGGAGCGCGAAGACGGCATGACGCTGGCTTGTTGCGCCACCTTGATGTCGGATGTTTCCATCGAGGCGGATATTGACGACGAGCCCGACGCAGAAGTTATCCCAGTGCGTGATTTCAAAGGTATTTGCACGCGTATTGAACAGCTTACGCCCACTATCAAAGCGCTGCATTTCAAGCTCGATGCACCGATACATTATCAGGCTGGTCAGTACGTGCAGGTGCATATTCCGGGGTTGGGCGAAAGCCGTGCATTTTCGATTGCCAATCCACCGGGGCTTCAAGGCGATGCCAGCGAGATCGAGCTTAATGTCCGTTTGGTGCCGGGGGGCGCCGCAACCACATGGTTGCACGAGCAGTTGAGCGTGGGTGTGGAGATCACCATAGCCGGGCCTTATGGCCGATTCTTTGTGCGCCGTTCCGCGGCTAAACCCATGGTGTTCATTGCCGGCGGGTCGGGCTTGTCCAGCCCGCGCTCCATGATTCTTGAGTTGCTGGCCTCAGAGTGCCGCGACCCCATTACCCTGATCTACGGTCAGCGCAGCAAGGCTGAGTTGTACTACGATCAGGAGTTTCGCGAACTGGCGGAAAAACACCCGCATTTCACTTATATCCCGGTCATTTCGGACTCAGAGGCGGAGGATGGTTGGGCTGGCGCGCGCGGCTATGCCCACGAAGCGGCCAAAGCGCATTTCGACGGCTGTTTTGCAGGAAACAAAGCGTATCTGTGCGGCCCGCCCGCCATGATCGAGGCCTGCATCAGTACCCTGATGCAGGGCCGCCTGTTTGAAAATGACATCTATACAGAAAAATTCCTTTCGGCGGCCGATGCCAGCCAGACGCGCAGTCCGTTGTTCAAGCGTGTCTAAGCGGCAGGTCCGCGTCCAGGCGGGTTTTGAGGCTGGCGTCAACCTGTTGCGGTAGTTCGTGGTCGGTTGGCGTGGGCGCTATTGAGCTGATCGGCATGCTGCGCGTTTTGGAGACTGTTGCGGACTCGTCGTGCGGTTGCAGGACACGGTCGCCGCGCGAGTCGCGAATGCGGGTTACGAGCCCGATGCGATTCATAAGCTCAATGAAGGGCTTCGGATCCAACTCTTCCACGTTTGCCATGCGGCGTATATCCCAGGCGCCATCGGCTATCAGCATGGCCGCAGCAACAACGGGTACGCCGGCGGTGTACGAAATGGCCTGGCTGCCGACTTCTGCGTAGCTTTGTTCGTGGTCGCAAATATTGTAGATAAGGACTTCATGCGGTTTGCCGTTTTTCTTGCCCTTGACCAGGTCGCCAATGCAGGTTTTACCGGTGTAGTTGGGGGCGAGCGAGGCGGGATCGGGCAGGACGGCCTTGACGACCTTGAGCGGTACGACTTCCAGGCCTTCAGCGGTGCGAACGGGCTTTTCGGACAGCAGGCCCAGGTTCTTCAGCACGGTGAAGACATTGATGTAGTGGTCGCCAAAGCCCATCCAGAAGCGGATGTTAGGCACGCCCAGATTCTTCGACATGGAGTGCAGTTCATCATGCCCCGTCAGGTAAGTGGTGTTGGTGCCCACGACGGGCATGTCCCAGTCCTGGCTTCGCTCGAACATGGCATTGGCTTTCCACTGGCTTTTCTCCCATGACCATACCGTTGAGGTGAACTCGCGAAAATTGATTTCGGGGTCGAAGTTGGTGGCGAAGTAGCGGCCATGGCCGCCGGCGTTGATGTCGATGATATCGATCGAGTCCACGCTGTCGAAGTACGTGTCCAGCGCGTAGCGTCCGTAGGCGTTGACGACTCCTGGGTCGAAGCCCACGCCCAGGATGGCCGTTACGCCGGCTTGGCGGCAGGCCTCGCGGCGCTTCCATTCGTGGTTTTCATACCAGGGCGGAGCCTCGCACACCTTGTCGGGATCTTCATGGATGGCAGTATCCAGATACGCCGCGCCGGTTTCGATGCATGCCGCCAGGACCGACATGTTCAGAAAGGGAGAGCCCACATTGATGACGATCTGGCTTTTGGTTGCGCGGATGAGGGCCTTGGTGGCTTCGACGTCCATGGCGTCCAGTGCATGGGCCTGTAGACGGCCGGGGCCGCATTGACTGCCTTTTTGCTTGATGGAGGCAATAATGGCCTGGCATTTTGATAGCGTGCGCGATGCAATATGGATGTCGCCAAGCAGGATGTTGTTCTGGGCGCATTTATGCGCCGCGACATGAGCTACGCCGCCGGCGCCGATAATCAGAACATTGCGTTTCATTGGATAACCCCCCAAGATTCTAGAACAGGAGCAGTGCTGTCAGGACAGACTGTTGACGTAATCGTCAAAGGAAAATTCGCGCACGACGCGCACGGAGCCATCGGTTTCTTTGACGGCTATGGACGGCATATGGACGCCGTTGAACCAATTCTTCTTGACCATGGTGTAGCCGGCGGCATCGCCGATTGAAATGCGGTCGCCGACTTCCAGGGGCTTGGCAAAGCGGGCTTCGCCGAAGATGTCGCCCGCCAGGCAGGTCTTGCCGCAAATCATATATTGATGCTCGCCGGTATTGCTGCCGATAGGTGCCGTTTCGCGGTAAATAAGCAGGTCCAGCATATGGGCTTCGGTCGAGCTGTCCACCACGGCCAGGTGCTTGCCGTTGAATCCAACGTCCAGGACGCTGACTTCCAGCGTGGTGCTGTGGCGCACGGCGGCCTCGCCCGGCTCAAGGTAGACCTGCACGCCGTAGTCTTGTGCAAATCGGCGCAGGCGCTCGCACAAGGCGTCTACGGGATAGCCCTGCTTGGTAAAGCTGATGCCGCCGCCCAGGCTGACCCACTTCAGCTGCTTCAGGATATGGCCGTAGCGCTGTTCTACTTGTTCGAGCAGGTCGTCGAAGCGCTCGAATTCGTTGTTTTCGCAGTTGTTGTGGATCATGACGCCATCCAGCCGGTCGATTACCGACAGAATGCGCTCGGGGTCGCCTTCGCCCAGCCTGCTGTAGGCTCGGGCAGGATCGGCCAGGTCGAAGCCGGCGCAACTGACGCCGGGGTTTAGGCGTAAGCCCACGGGTTTGCCCTGGGCAAACGATGCGAATCGTTCGAGCTGGCTGACCGAATTGAAAATGATTTTGTCGCAGTGCGCCACGACTTCTTCGATTTCGTGGTCGGCATAGGCGACGCTGTAGGCGTGGGTTTCGCCGCCGAACTTTTGGCAGCCCAGCTTGACTTCGTACAGCGAAGAAGAGGTAGTGCCGTCCATATGCTCGCGCATCAGGTCGAACACCGACCAGGCGGCGAAGCACTTCAGCGCCAGCAGGACTTTGGCGCCGGAGTGCCGGCGGATATAGCTGATGGTTTCAAGATTACGCAGCAGCGCGGACTTGTTGATGAGGTAATAGGGTGTCGGTATGGTGTGCATCGTGAATCAGGAAACTGGCTGACGGCTGGAGCCGATGGATTTTGCAAAGTGGTTCTTGGGCTGCGAAACAGCTTTTTCACCCAAGTGCTCGACGATAAGCGGCGAGCGGTTTGGAAACGTGGCAAGGATGTGCAGGGTGCCGCCGACGCTTTCGATGTAGTGCTGCAAAGTTGAAACCAGCATGTCGTTCCGCTTTTCGATCCGTGAAATAGTGCCCTGGCCCACGCCCAGCGCAATAGCCAGGTCTTCCTGCGTGTGCCGGGTTGCTTTGCGCAGGTCTTTCAGTGTTTCCACCTGGATGGCGTTGATCTCGATCGGCGCGCTACTGGCACCTTTTCGTCGCGGCTTGTCGCCAACGGGCGCCGTTTTGGCCTTCTTGGGCTTTTGGGGCATGGTGAATCCTTTGCGTCGTAACGTCGATGCCGGCAACCTATAGCGCGCGCATCGTCTTCAGAGGCTGAATGATATATGCTTTTAAGTGAATATGCAAAGAAATGCATATTGTGCGAGAGTTTATGCTTATGGAGCAATGCTGTTTTCAGCGCAAGCAGAGCGTTTAGTAGGTAATTCCGGCCCCTATGTTCTACCCGTATGATGTATTCCAAATGAGAACGCGCGCCGTTGGCGCGCGTTCTCACTCATAGGTTATGGGAAAATTTTCTCGGTAATGTATTAGCCGTTGACTACCCTTGGGGCTCGGGTGTCATCTTTCCTTGTTGCTTCTTCGTCTATTAATTTCTTCAAGAGCCTGCGCACTTTGACGGGGGCTACGTCATTCGACATAAGCACAGGGTTCAGGCCGAAGAAGTCGTTCGTGCCCATTTCATCCTGAACTGCTTGAATAATGGGTCCGTCTTCTGTGATGAAGGCTTCATGCATCGCCTTGATCTTCATGGCGTTGTATTCGGCGTCTTCGACGTTATGGTTGCGTCTTGTCGCAAAGAAATAATGCGTGCTGTTCTCTGTTTCCGGAGTTGTGGTGTGCAGGTCGTATTGCCCGATACATTCGTCGAGGCTCTTATCGCCCTGAACCGCGCCCACCGATAACTGGATGTTGGCTGGAGGCGTCCACGTAATGTCGAAATAGTGGCGAGCCTCTTCTTTTGGCTCGGGCAAGAAATTGGCGAATATCATCATGGCCGGGGTCTGCTTCCACTCCCAGCGGGCAGAGATTGCTTTTTCTTTTTCTTTGATCTGCGGAACTTGTGGCGATAGTTGGCCGCGGGTAGTGATGATTTCTCCATGAACATGGTCGATATGACTCAAGTCCATGACATTATCGATGATGAGCTCGTAGTTGGCGTTCATGTGCATATAGGTATAGCCAACGCTATTGGGGTGACCTGTTTCGAGTTCGCCGAAATCGGGCAGCATGTCGAGGTCGGCTGCTTCGTCACCCATCCATATCCACAGGAACCCGAATCGTTCTACTAGTGGAAAGCTTTTGACCTGGGCGGCTTTTGGAATATGGCCTTGTCCATGTGGGTTGTGGGTGCACTTTCCACTGCAATCGAAACGCAAAGCGTGGTACAGACAGACCACGTCATCGCCCAGGCGCTTGCCTAGGTGCAAAGGTGCGAATCGGTGAGGGCAGCGGTCATGTAACGCTACGGCTTGCCCATCTTCCTTTCTGTAAATGAGGATTGAGGTGTCTAGAATTTTTCTATGGAAGAATTCCGTAGCATCGACCTCGTTCGCCAGGGCGGCAACGTACCAGGCATTTTTCAGGTAGCTCATATTTGTCTCCTAAGACGCTATCTATACTTTAAGCAGTGGTTTTTTCTTGTGTTGAAATTATGGTGGCGAAGTTTTGTGGCGTCTAATGCTATATGGAGGCAAATTCATACCTATATAGTATGGATTGTGGCGAAGTGCCGCGTGGCAGATAGGTTTATGCTTTGGAACTCTCGTTCCGCGTGATGGCGCTTTAACGATGTCGCTTGCGTCCACGGAAAGCACCGGCTCAATCCCAGCCGTCAAGCCGCAGCGTGGCGCGGACTAGCCGTTGTTCTTCCTGCTCGATCTCTTTGAGGTTGGCGCGTACGCTGCGAATATGGTTGACGGCCGCTTTGTGGGCCTGGTCGGGAAGCTGGCCTATGACCGCATTGAACAGCCGCGCATGCTGGCGGTCGATCTGCTGCTTTTGCGCCTTGCGGTGATAGAGATTGTTGACCGAGGCGAAGACGGAGCTTAGCAGCAGGTCGTTGAGCGAGTTCAATGTGTGCACCAGCACCGGGTTGTGCGACGCTTCGCATATGGCCAGATGAAACGCATGATCCAGCCGGGCAAGCGCCAGGGCGCTGGTTTCTTGGCCATGCGCGGCCACCAGCTCTTCATAGCGGCGGGTAATCAGGATGAAGTCCGCCTTGGTGCCCCGCTGAGCGGCCAGCCTGGCGGACTCGCCTTCCAGCAGTTCGCGTACTTCCAGCAGGTCGTACAAGGCGCGGGGCTGCGAGCTTAACAAGTGCATCATGGGCGCCTGCATGGGCCTGGCCATCAGGTTGGCGACGATCGATCCTTTGCCTTGCGATGTTTCGATCAGGCCGCGTGCCCGCAAAAGCTTGAGCCCTTCGCGCACGGCGGACCGCGACACGCCGAATTTTTCGGTCAGGCGCCGTTCGGACGGAAGCGATTGGCCCGCCTTCAGGACATTGTCGATAATCAGGCGCTCTATGCGTTCAGCCACGACGTCGGCCACTTGCCGCTTTTGCGCTTCGGTGTTGTTTTTCATGCCGTCATATTACTGGTATGACCAGTAGTTTCAATGATATTCATGCGAGCAAAGGTAGGCGATGTATGGCTATATAAAGCCTTCGAATTCTACGCGGTGTTTCACTGCCTTGGCAATAAACTGGCCTGACCAGTTTATCGGCGTATGGACAAGCCCGGCCCGATGATGGAATATCGCGTTGCTGCAGGCCATGCATACATGCCGCCGTGGCGGAATTGGCGGCGCAACAGGGAACACCCATGAGCATTCTTTATGATGAACGCGTTGACGGCGTATTGCCGGCAGTCGATCGTGCTGGCGCACTGTCGCAATTGCGCGAATTGCTGCCCGGCGTGCGAATTCTGCACGAGGCCGAAGAGTTGCGGCCCTATGAGTGCGACGGTCTGTCCATGTATCGAACAACGCCGATGCTGGTTGTTCTTCCCGACACCGTCGAGCAGGTCCGGACGCTATTGAAGTTTGCCTGGGACCAAGGTATTCCGATAGTGGCCCGCGGGGCGGGAACAGGATTATCGGGGGGCGCGCTTCCACTGGAGAAGGGAATTTTGCTGGTGATGGCGCGCTTCAATCGGATTTTGGCCTTGGACGCGGATGCCGGCACTGCGACGGTGCAGCCCGGTGTGCGCAACTTGGCGATTTCGCAGGCGGCCGCGCCCCATGGGCTGTACTACGCTCCCGACCCATCCTCGCAGATCGCTTGTTCCATTGGCGGCAATGTTGCCGAGAACGCCGGCGGCGTACATTGCCTGAAGTACGGCCTGACTCTGCACAACATACTTCAGATCAAGGTCCTGACTATCGACGGCGAACTCCTGACCTTGGGCTCTGAAGCCCTGGACTGTCAGGGCTTCGATCTGCTGGCGCTGTTTACCGGGTCCGAAGGGATGCTGGGCATTGTCGTCGAGATTACCGTGCGATTGCTGGCAAGTCCCCATAGCGCAAAAGTCATGTTGGCCAGTTTCGACGATGTCGAAAAGGCCGGTGGGGCCGTGGCGCAAATTCTGGGCGCGGGAATAATTCCGGCTGGCCTGGAGATGATGGACAACCTGGCCATTCGTGCGGCGGAAGACTTCATTCACGCTGGCTATCCGGTGGAGGCCGCGGCCATCCTGCTGTGCGAGCTGGATGGCGCCCAGCTTGATGTTGCCGAAGATTCCCAGCGCGTCGAAGCGATTCTATTGGCGGCGGGGGCCACGCAGGTCCGGGTGGCCAAGGACGAAGCCGAGCGCCAGCGTTTCTGGCTGGGGCGCAAGAATGCCTTTCCGGCCGTGGGGCGCATCTCGCCCGACTACTACTGCATGGACGGCACGATACCGCGCCGCGAATTGCCGCGAGTGCTGAAGCGCATTGCCGAATTGTCCGCGTCTTTTGGGCTGCGGGTGGCCAACGTGTTCCATGCCGGCGACGGCAATATGCATCCCTTGATCCTGTTCGATGCCAATACACCGGGCGAGCTCGAAAAGGCCGAAGCTATCGGCGCAAAGATCCTGGAGTTGTGCGTCGAGGTGGGCGGCACAATTACAGGCGAACATGGCGTTGGGCGCGAGAAAATCAACCAGATGTGCACGCAATTCAATAGCGACGAGCTGGAGTTTTTCCACGCAATCAAGGCGGCGTTCGACCCCAAGCGGCTGCTGAATCCGGGCAAGAACATTCCGACCCTGCAGCGCTGCGCTGAGTTCGGGGCTATGCATATTCATGCAGGGCAACTTCCTTTTCCAGAGCTGGAGCGGTTCTGATGAATACTACGATCGCGTCCATGGACGATAGCGGCAGCCTGATCGAACAAGTTGCGGCGGCGCTGCGGAATCGAGTCCCTCTGCGAATCCGCGGCGGCGACAGCAAGGCCTTTCTGGGCAGGCGCATCACTGGTGAAGAGATCGACCTGCGGTCGCACCGGGGCGTGGTCAGCTATGACCCAACCGAGTTGGCCATCACGGTCCGGTCCGGTACGCCGGTCACCGACCTCAACGCGCTGCTGGCGGCCCAGAACCAGATGCTGCCTTGCGAGCCCCCCGTCTTCAACGGCGCGGCTACGGTCGGCGGCATGGTCGCAAGCGGATTGGCGGGCCCGCGGCGGCCTTGGGCGGGCTCCGTGCGCGACTTCGTCCTGGGCTGCCGGCTTATCACCGGGCAGGCCAAATCTTTGCGCTTTGGCGGCGAGGTCATGAAGAACGTTGCCGGCTATGATGTGTCGCGGCTTATGGCGGGCAGCTTCGGCTGCCTGGGCATACTGACCGAAGTTTCGCTCAAGGTCCTGCCCAGGCCGCGCGCCAGCCATAGCGTCAGCCTGGAACTCTCGGCCGCCGAGGCGCTGCTTAAGCTTTCGGCATGGCGCCGTGCGGCGGTGCCCGTGACAGGCGCCTTCCATACTCAGGGAAGGCTATATATACGCTTCGAAGGCGGAGAGGGTTCGGTGCGCGAGGCGCTGGCCCTGGCGGGCGGCGAAGAGGCCGACCCGTCCATTTGGGAAGAACTTAGAGAGCAGCGCCTTGACTTCTTCGGCGGCGAGCGGCCGTTGTGGCGGCTGTCAGTGCCCGCCCTGGCCACGGTCCAAGGCTGGCCGCAAGACACCCTGTTCGACTGGGGCGGCGCCCAGCGATGGGTCAAGAGCGACGAACCGGCGTCGGCGCTGCGGGAAATGGCCGAGAAGGCAGGCGGTCATGCCAGCTGTTTCACGCCCGTACCGGGAGTGGAGTCGTTGCACCCGCTTGGCCCGGCCTTGCTGCGCTTTCATCAGCAATTGAAAGCCAAGATGGATCCGTGCGGGATATTCAATCCTGGGCGCATGTATGCCGATCTTTAAGGGAAAGTAATGCAAACCAATCTTACGGACACGGTCAAGGCACTGGCGCGCGGCAAAGAGGCCGAAGCCATCCTGCGCTCTTGCGTACATTGCGGCTTTTGCAATGCCACCTGTCCCACCTATCAAATCCTGGGCGACGAGCTCGACGGTCCGCGCGGCCGGATCTACCTGATCAAAAGTTTTCTGGAGGGAGAGCACGCAACCGAGAAGACGCAGTCGCACCTGGACCGCTGCCTAAGCTGCCGCAACTGCGAAACCACTTGTCCGTCCGGCGTGGATTTTCATTCCCTGCTGGATATCGGGCGCGAACAGATCGCAGCGCAAGTACGCCGGCCTTTCGGTCAACGCCTTTTGCGCGGTGGCCTGAGGCTGGTGATCCCCAGGCGCTCGGTCTTCGGCGCTCTGCTGAAAATAGGCCAGTCGGCCCGGCCCTGGCTGCCCAATACTGTGCAGCGCAAGATTCCGGCCAAGCCCGCAACGCCCAAGCCCAGGCCCGTCGCGCGGCATGCGCGGCGCATGCTGATGCTGGAGGGCTGCGTGCAGCCAAGCCTGTCGCCCAACACCAATGCGGCGGCGGCCCGCGTCCTGGATAAACTTGGGATTACAGTGGTCGATGCGCCGCGCGCCGGATGTTGCGGCGCGACGGACTACCACCTGGATGCCCAGGAAAAAGGCCTGGAACGTGCGCGCCGGAATATCGATGCGTGGTGGCCCGCCATAGAAGCGGGAGCGCAGGCCATAGTCCAGACCGCCAGCGGCTGCGGGGCCTTTGTAAAGGAATACGGCAAACTGCTGCGTGGCGATCCCTTGTATGCGGAAAAAGCAAAGCGCGTCAGCGAACTGGCCGTGGACTTGGTTGAAGTTCTTGGCAGCGAACCGCTGCAAGCCCTGAACGCCAATATCGGCAAGACGGTGGCCTTTCATTGCCCCTGCACTATGCAGCACGCGCAGAAACTGGGAACCCTGGCCGAGCAGACGTTGCGGCGCCTGGGGTTTCACTTGAGTCCGGTAGCCGACGCCCACTTGTGCTGCGGCTCGGCTGGCACTTATTCCATCACCCAGCCTGCGCTTTCCCGCCAGCTGCGCGACAACAAGCTGGATGCCCTGGAGAGCGGCAAGCCCGACGTGATCGCCACCGCCAACATCGGCTGCCAGATGCACCTGGCCAGCGCAGGCCGCACGCCCGTGCGCCATTGGGTCGAGCTGCTTGATGAAGCCTTGTTGTAGGAGCAGGGTGGAGGGCGTGCCGTAGTCTATCTGGGAAGGGGCATCTTGGTTTAGTCGCAGCGCCATGGCCAGGGTGCAAGAGGGATAGCGAAAACGGGCACCGTGCCCGGCTTGTTTCGGCTGTCTCTGGCTCGGGGCCTTGGCTCACTGCCACTCGAACATCGCTCGGGTCGATCCTTTTGCGCCGACCTTGGCGCTGCGCGTTATGGTCTTGCCTTTGTAGGTGGCCGCTATCTTGTATTCGCCTGCCGGCAGCTTGGCCAGGAAGTAGGGGCCGTTGGACTGGGCCTGCAACACGGTGTCGCCTTTTTCATTGCGTATGACGACCTGCACGTCGGCGACGTAGGCGCCCGGTTCGGCTATGTTGGAGGCAAAAGTCAGGGCTAGCGGATACTGCGGCATCGCCTGCTTGAAGGCCGTCGACTCGTCGATGCCAATGCCGCCGCTTACATATTCGACCTGGTTGTAATGCTGGCTTGGCGGCAACTGGGCGTAGGCCGCGCCCGCGGCCAGTGCGCCGCCCAGCATCAGAAGGGCGGTTGCTGAAATCGAAGCCACTTTGCGGGAAGTCCACGTAGCGGCGGCACTAAATATGAAATCACGCATGACGTATCTCCTTGTTGGAGCGCATTGCTTGATTTTATGCCTGTCGGGGCCGCTTTACCAACGGACGACTTTATGGCCGCCGTATGAGACGATTTGTGGCACACTGCGACTATAAAAACCCCACGGTGTTTAGCAGCCACTCAACGATATGCAGACAAATCCGCCCGAAGCCCAGCCGTCGTCCACGTCCAATCCGCCACCTCGCAAAACCGCCGCCACATCCAGGCTGATCTTGGTTCTGGCGATTGTGTTCGTTGGCATGAATCTGCGGCCGGCGCTGCTTGCCGTGGGGCCGTTGATAGATTCCATCCAGCTTGGTCTGGACTTGTCGGCGGTGGCGCTTGGCGCGCTGATTACGCTGCCTGTTTTATGCTTTGGCGCGTTCGCGCCGCTGGCTCCCAGGCTTTTGCGCTACCAGTCGGCCGAGCGGCTGATACTGCTTAGCTTGTTGATACTGGTTGTTGGAATCGGCTTGCGCAGTATTTTGGGCGTATTCGGTTTGTTTGCCGGCACGCTGGTAGCGGGTTTCAGCATCAGCGTTGTCATGGTGCTCTTGCCCAGCATCATAAAAATGCACTTTCCGGTCCAGGCCGGAATAATGATGGGTTTGTATACGACGGCGTTGGCGTTGGGCGCCGCCATAGCCGCCGCTGTCACTGTGCCGCTGGCGCAGCTTCCGGGCAGCGACTGGCGCTGGGCGCTTGCCTTCTGGCTGGCTCCGGTAATCATTGCGGCCGCGATATGGTGGCCGCAAACGGCAGGCGGCGAGCACCCGCGCAACCGTGTGCATGCGGCCGTGCCCAGGCTGCGCGGCAATTGGCTGGCATGGCAGGTGACTTTATTCATGGGCGCGCAGGGCGCCATCGCCTACTGCATATTCGGCTGGCTGCCGTTGATACTTATCGACCGCGGACTGACGCCTGTGAAGGCGGGATTCGTGCTGGCAGCCATGATGACGGTGCAACTTTCCACTTCCTTGGCCGGGCCATGGCTAGCCACTCGTGGCCGCGACCAGCGTCCGGCTATTTTGGCGATGATGATCCTGGTCTTTGTGGGGTTCATGGGAATGCTGTACGGAGAAATCACGTCGGTGTACTGGTGGTCTACTATCTTCGGCCTGGGCTTTGGCGGCATGTTCAGCATAGCGATGGCCTTGCTGGTCTTGCGCTCGCCCAGTCCGCAGATTGCCGCCTCGTTGTCGGGCATGGCGCAAGGGGTCGGCTATACGCTTGCAGCCGTAGCGCCGCTTATTATCGGCGTGTTGCATGACTACACCGGCAATTGGAACGCAGTAGCGGTGTTCTTCGTTCTGCTTATCTGCGGTGCCGCATGGTCGGGGCTGCTGGCGGGGCGATCGAAATATATCAAGGCCGACTAAGGCTGCAATCCCGCGGAACCAACCTTGTATGGGCGGCGAGGCCTTGATGCGTGAGTGCGGTGTGGCAAACTATGCTGCGGGTACACAACTTTTGAAGAAAGGAACCTATTAGATGAGCTTGAGAGATTCCAACGAACGCTATGGCACGGTCAGCCGTTGTTTGCATTGGGGTATGACCTTGCTGATAGCCTGGCAGTTCGCGACGGCCGCCGCAAGGGTGCTGGCCGAAGATTCGCCGCTGGACGAGTTCCTTTGGGCCACGCATAAACCTCTGGGCTTGCTGCTTCTGTCGCTTGTCATCATCCGCGCTCTTTGGTTTTTTTCCAACTCCGGCAATCGGCCTGGGTCGTTGAGTACGGCGGCCAAGGTCGGGCATCTGGCCATGTACGCTTTGATTTTCATCATTCCGATACTGGCGCTGGTCAGGCAATATGGTTCCGGGAAGGCGTTCTCGCCCTTCGGCTTGCCGCTTATGTCCGGCTTCGAGGGTGGCAAGATCGAATGGCTGATGGCGCCGGCCAATCTTTTCCATGGGTGGCTCGGATGGCTTCTGCTTGCGACCATAGTGGGCCATATCGTCATGGCCATAGTCCACCGCCGACGTCCTGGCGACGAGGACGTGCTGCGTCGCATGATCGGCGGCTAGACGAAGCTGGCTGGGCTTTAGCGACTCAAATCCACGCCAGCGTCGCCCACACTACCAGCGGTATCGTCAGCACAGAGATCAGGTTGCCCAACAGGACTACGTTGGCGACGGTTCTGGGCTCGACGTTGTACTGCTCGCATAATAAATAATTGAGCACCGCCGGCGGCAGCATGGCCGACAGCACGACCAGGCGCGCCCATTCGGGCGTCAGGGGCAACAGCCACAAGACCAGCGGCAGTGTCAACGCGGCGACAAGCAGATACAGCAGATTGATGCGCAAGGCCGGCCCTATCCCTGCAAGGCGGTCGCGCGACATGCGCACGCCCAGGCTGAACAACATAAGCGGAATGGCGATTTGGCCGGCCAGGTCGGCCGTGGTGCGAACGAATGGCGGCAGGTAGTCGCGGTAAGGCGCCACCAGCAGGCCCAGCAGGGCAGCCCAGACATTGGGATTGCGCAGCCACAGCCAACGGCTGCTGCGGCGCGACAGCAGGAATAGCCCGAGCGAAAACTGCAGGACATTCGACAGCACGAACAGCACAATAATGGCGCCTAGCTGGCTCTTGCCGTAGGCCAGCATCATCAAGGGTATGCCCACATTGCCTGTATTGCGGAACATGCCGGGCACGGTCAATGCCGCGCGCGGCATTTTGAAGAACGGGCTGAGCAGGCCCAGCAACAAGCCCGGGACGATGATGATCAGCACACCCGCAACGGCCAAGGGCCAGCTCTGGACCAGGTCGACCGGGTATTCGATCATGACCGATAGCACCAGCGCAGGACAGAACACCATGACATTGGCATGGTTTACAAAGCTCATGTCGGGTTCATAACCTTGCCTGCGGCCAAACAGAAATCCAATGCCCGCCATGGCGATGACAGGCAGGACAATGTTCAACAGGGTAAGCAGCATGGCAACGCATCCGGTCCGGGAAGCAAAACGAAAAGTGTACAGCAGCGGAAGCGGGGCTTCGGCAGGGGCGAGCGGCCGTCGGCATGGCGGGCCTGTTCTTGCCCCGGCGCCGTTTGCTAATATGGCGAAAAATAATGGCAGACATCATGAACCAAAGTCAGACCCCAGACTCAACAGAAACCGACGATCGGGCTGTGCCCGCCCATCGCGGATGGATACTGGCGGCGCTGATGCTCACCATGACGCTGGCTGCGATGGACATCGCCATCGTGGCAACCGCCGTTCCGCAAATCGTCGGCGACCTGGGCGGCTTTAACCGGTTCAGCTGGTTGTTTTCCATTTATCTGCTGGCCCAGACCGTCACCATTCCTATTTATGGCAAATTGGCCGACATGTACGGCCGCAAACCAGTCCTTATCGGCGGCACTTTGCTATTTCTTGCCGGGTCCGCTTTGTGCGCCGTTGCGTGGGCCATGATTCCGCTAATTATTTTCCGGGGGCTGCAAGGCCTGGGGGCTGGCTCCATCATGGCCACGGTGAACACCCTTGCTGGCGATCTGTATTCAGTGCGCGAGCGGGCCCGCGTGCAGGGCTGGCTGTCCAGCGTCTGGGGGGTGGCCGCCATCTTGGGGCCTACCCTGGGCGGCGCATTTGCGGAGTACGCCACTTGGCATTGGGTTTTTCTTATTAATCTTCCCATCGGCGCCGCTGCGCTGGTGCTGATCAGCCGGTATCTGCATGAGCAGGTTGCCGAACATCGCCATGCCATCGATTATCCAGGCGCCATACTCATGATGCTGGCGGGATCCGCCGTAGTATTCGCCCTGTTGCAGGGCGGCAATTCATGGGCCTGGTCGTCATGGCAAAGCCTAAGCGCTTTTGGCGCGGCCGCGTTGCTGGTCGCAGCGACAGTCTGGCGCGAAAACGTTGCGGCCGAACCCATCATGCCTGGATGGGTCTGGCGCCGCAGGGCCTTGCTGGGCTCCAACCTGGGCGCGGTCGGCATGGGCTTGGTCATGATGGCCCCGAACAGCTATTTGCCGGTGTTCGCGCAGTCGGTACTGGGGCTTGAGGCCATTTCGGCCGGCCTGGTCCTGGCCAGCATGAGCGTGGGCTGGGTAGCGGCTTCGTCGTATTCGGGCGGTTTGTACTTGCGCATCGGCTTTCGCGATACGGCACTGATCGGAGCCTTGCTGATGATTGCAGGCGTCGTGGGCTTTACCATGCTGCCCAGCGCTCCGTCCGTCTGGCTGGTGATCGCCGACCAGATACTGATAGGCGCGGGCTTTGGCATGGTATCGACGCCCTTGATGGTTGGGGTGCAATCCATAGTGCCCTGGCACGAACGGGGCGTGGCCACCAGCGCCAATATGTGGTCGCGCTATCTGGGCCAAAGTCTGGGCGCGGCCATGGTCGGCGCCATCTTCAACACAACCATGCGTAGCGAGCTGCACAACGCGCCGTCGGGTCTGGCCGGCAAACTGCCTCACGTGGACGACGTCATCGGCGTTTTGCAAGCCAATACTTTAGGCGCTGCGGGGCAGAACTACCTGACCTCCGCGTTCGATCTTGCCACCCATCATGTCTACCAGGGCATGACGTGGATTGCGGTGCTTACTTTTTTGCTGGTGCTGTTCATCGTTCCGCGCAAAAGCGCCGCTTGAACGCCAGAGGGCGCTTTGGGCCGCCGCCGGCCGCCCGGTCCCGGGCATGCGTCAGGCAAAACTTCAAGCCTCGCTGCAATGGCGAAACTTCTTCGGCCGCGGCCAAATGTCAAGAAGTGTAAAAGTTTAGTTCCCCGCGCCAGAGAAAATCTGTTACGCTTTTGGACGACTTGAACGGCGACTTAGCAGTTGTGCCGCGATGCCGCCATACTGGAGATAATTTTGAAGAAGACAGTTCCAGCTTTTTGGGCGGCGGGTTTGGCTGCTCTCGTTCTTGGGGGGTGCGATAGCGGTGGGGGGGACTCCCGCGACAGTGCCCAAGGGCCCAATATCTTGTTCGTCATCATGGACGACGTCGGCATCGACCAGATGAAGGTCTTCGGCTATGGCGGCGACATGTATCCCATTCTGCCGAATATAAACGCCGTCGCCCACGCCGGCGTACGCTTTCGCAATACATGGTCCATGCCCGAATGCTCTCCCGGCCGCGCGGCCATGTTTGTCGGCCGGTATCCGTTGCGCACTGGAATCAATCAGGCAATCGGCCCCCAGGACCTTGCCACGGCTCATTTATCGCCATACGACATCACCGCGCCCAAGCTGCTGAAGCGGGCCGGGTACGAAAGCGGGCTGTTCGGCAAGTTCCACCTGGGCGGGCCGGAGAATAACCAGGCCAAAGATTCCATGCCCAGCGTGCTTGGGTGGGATTACTTCTACGGCTGGGTTGGCGGGCTGCCCGGCTCGAACGACAAGACGGTGGGCGGATACGATAAGGCCGGCACGCACATGTGCGGTTTCATCCCCGGCCCCAAACTGGGTGGCACCGAAACCGGCGCTTGCTATCAGGCCAATGGCAGTTGCACGGACATGACGCGCACATCGCTTGCCGAGGACGTGGTAGGCGTGCAATGCATCGAGAAAGGCGGTCTTCTGGTTCCCAACGAGACTTGCAGCACGACGTTGCCGTCGTATCTTAATTTCAATATCGAGAACGCCTACTACGTCTCGCCACTGGTAATCATCAAGGACGGCCAGACTGAAATTGTGAAGCTGTCGGACCCACGAGCCCGCGGTTATCGCACTACCATCGAAACCGATGCCGCCATCGACTGGATCAAGTCCCGCCCGGCGGGCAAGCCCTGGATGGCCACAGTCAGCTACAGTTCGGCACATACGCCCTGGCAACAGCCCCCCAAACGGCTGGTGCCGCTGCCGCCCAAGGGCATAAGTCCGCTGGATGAACTGAGTTGCACCAGCGCGCAGGGCGGCCCCTTAGACCAGCGCATCATCCAGGACCGCATGATCGAGGCCATGGACACAGAGTTCGGCCGCCTGCTGGTCAAGACCGGCATTGCCAAGTACAACGAAGACGGCAGCCTGAACTACGATCCCAAAGCATCGAATACCGTCATCGCCATTGTCGGCGACAACGGTTCTTTGGCGGCCGCAGTCAAACTGCCTTTCGATCCTTCGCGGGCCAAGGGTTCGGCATACCAGACCGGCGTGTGGGACCCGCTGATCATTGCCGGTCCGCAGGTTATCCAGCCAGATCGTGAAGTCGACCATATGGTCAACATGGTCGACCTGTTCCAGTTCTTTGGCGAACTGGCTGGCCTGGACGCGCATAAAGAAGTGCCGCATACCATCGATTCGGTCGGCATTTTGCCTTACCTGACCGATCCTGGCCAGGGCAGCCTGCGTACCATCAACTTCACCATGGGCGGCCTGAACGAGCAGGCCAACGGCGGGCGAAACGGGCCTTGCGTGATGAGCACGGCGTGCACGGTCATCCCGACATCCAAAAGCGTATGCGAAGACAACCTGGGCATATATTGGGGCAAGGACTACACCGATGCGTCGGTGATACCCACCACTCCTCCCGGCGCGGGCTACGCAACATGCGCCGATGTAAACCAGGCGCGCTACAACGCAACTCCCCGCCAGGACCACCTTAACCTGGTGCCCGAGTCGTCCGTGGCCATTCGTAACGACCGCTACAAGCTGGTGCTCAATACCAGCGTGGACTTCGACCCGGCCTCCGGCGGCCAGAAGAAAATCACCAGCGAAGAGCTGTACGAAGTCAACCAAGTTGCGCCAACGCCGCTGCTTGATACGTCGGACCGCAACCTGCTGCCTGCCGCGAACGCCCAGATTGAGGCCATCCGCAAAGACTTGCGCGCCAAGCTCGACGACATGCTGGCTTCCAATCCCCCTTGCCCGGGCGACGGCAACATCGACGGCGTCGTCAACGCGCAAGACCTGAACAACTGGAGGAAAATCGCGCACGACTGGGGCTTGTCCAGCGTCTACGACTTCCTGACCCCCGAATATCGTGACGGCATAACCGACACGAAGGACGAGGCAGTCATTCAGGCCAACATGAACAAAACCTGCGCACGCACCTACAGTCTGTATTGATGGTGAAGTCCAAAGGCCGGCCGATTCCCGGCGGCCTTTGGAACTTGCGCAGCTTCATGGCATGGCGATAATGGTCTCTGAGCAAGCTTGCTTGCAGCCAACATGCCGGTGAACAGCTCCACGCCTATCGCATCAGCTTTCTGCGAGCAGCTTCGCGCTCCATCCGCCTCTTTTCCTGTGCAACCGGGTCTGATGCCGGCGTCGCGACCGAAACGTTTTGCGGCAAGAAGGCACCATGCACATATTGGGCCACCACCATCTTGTCGGGAGCCCGGCAGGAATCGGGCTGATCCGAAAAATACAGGCACTCTGGATATCCTTCAATAAAGGTCACTCTCATAGAGCCCGTCCTGACGCCGTCCATGCCGCCGAACCTATATTTGGCGGCTACCTCCAGCGGTCGGCCCTGATCGTCTCTGGACGCGACGCTGGGGTCGGCGATGCTCTTGAGTACATATTTATTTATCTGCCATGACCGCGCCTCGCCTTTGATCAATTCCTCGAGCAGCGCCACGTAGTTCGGGTCTTCAAACGTCGTTCCGGTTGCGGGTATTGGTATGGGGGGCGCGGTCGAGCCGTCGGGGCGGATGCCGAATGGCCGATTCATGGCATAAAGTCGAAGATTCTCCTGGAATCGCATCAGTCCCGGGCTATTGCAGCCATTCATTTCGATCAGGGCCTGCATGTCTTTGGCGCGGGTCGCCGCAGCTTCCGCTATTTGCCTAGGATTGGGCATGGCGGCTCCGGCGGCTCCGGCGGCACCGACACCAAGCCCCAGGCCAAGGCCTTTGGTGGCAGCGAACAGATGTTTGTAGGTATCGCGCAGAAACACGGCGTCCAGCTTTTTCTTTACTTCCCACATCTTCGGGTCGGCAAACAAGCCGCTGGGCACGTCCTTCCATTGTGTGCAATACGGGGCGCTTTCAGAAAAAGTCCCGTTTCGATAGTAGGTGGTCGTGATGCCTTCTTGAACACATTGCAGGTCTGTCATTTCGACAAAGTCTTTCGGTCGCGTTTTGGTGTCGGCAGCGCACTGTTGCGCATATGCATTGAGATACGAGCCATACAGGCTGTTGAACATTGACGAGCTGGCAGCAGTGTTGATGGCTGCAAAACTGCCCTGCATAAGCAGCGTTACAAGGTTCTCGTGGCTTAACCCCTTTGCATTGAAGTCCGGCGCTTTGGCAAACTCGCCGGCAGCCGCTTTTTTGGTCAGCCTTGAGGTGTTGCAATACTGGCCGTTTACCTTGATGCCCATCACATTCTTTATGCTGCCGTCGGCAGCCAGATTTCCGGCGGAGCTGCCAAAATCAGCGCCTTGGCTGGGCCCGGCAAAGTGCACGTACATATCGGAACTGCGATATGTCACCTTCATCGGCACGTTGGCGGCGTACAGCTTTTGGGGGCCATATCCGTCGTAGGTCAGCTTCGCTTCTTTGCCTTGTATTTCGATGGTGAATTCCACGGGCCCTACCGGGCACACCGTTTGGCCTACCCAGGTACCGCTCAAGTCGGGGGCCTGGGCGTATGCGGCCATAGATGTGCAGCCGCCAATAAAAACGGCAAGGTAACGAAGCCATTTATTGAAATTCTTCATTATCGTTCCCTTGGATGGCGGAGAAACACGGCGGCGATCCTTCGACTTGCCGCAAAGGCCGACGGCCCTGGAGCAAATCGGCGGCAATACGCTTCGCCCGCGCCGACTGTACGATCATTCTAGGCGATACAAACGAAAAGATCGGTAGGCCAAACGGCCCAGTCGGCCAGGGCTGTCAGGAGGCGGCTAGCCAAGCCTGATTCGGCCAGACGCCCGTATGGGCAGTGGACAATTGAGTCTCGCGCCGTGTGCCTTGACCGACGGCGCGCCGAAGTCCATATACATATGTTCCCTCTTCAGATATATTTGCGGCGTTCTTTCTCTTTTTCGACCACTATTACTAAAGGACCCCAAATGAGGAACATTGTCGTATTGTCGGCAGCCCTTGGCCTGGCTCTAGCAGGCTGTACCTCGGTCCCGCCGAAATCGGGATCCGGGCCAGCGCATACGGAGGTTTGCAAGGCAACCTCCGAGCAAGAAATCTCGGCCTTGTTTGACCGATGGAATCAGTCGCTGCAAACCGGCGACCCGCACGCAGTTGTCATCAATTACGCCGCGCGCTCCATTCTTCTTCCCACCGTTTCGAACAAACCCCGACTCACCGCGGCCGAGAAGGAAGACTACTTCCACCATTTCCTTGAAAACAAGCCAGTCGGGAAGATCGATTCAAGATTCATCGACATCGGGTGCAACACCGCGGTCGACGCTGGGTTGTATACGTTCACCTTTGGCACTACCGGCGCTCAGGTCAAGGCCCGCTATACCTACACCTACAAGTGGGACGGAAAACAATGGTTGATCACAAGCCACCATTCTTCTGCAATGCCCGAGAAGAGCTGAAGCCTAAGCATTTCAACACCGAAACGGCAGGCATCGATGAACTTGCATTGGCATTTCCCGACGTCCGCGCCGCAGGGGCAGGGGGGTCAGGCAAGCACCTCGACCAGTTCCATCATACCCATGTCCTCGTGGTCAAGGGCATGGCAGTGCCAGACAAACTTGCCGGTAAAGTCGGTGAAGCGGCTACGGAATGTGATGGATGTGGGCTTATTTTGCGTGCCGTTGGGTGCCAATGGAATGGTGTCGCACCAGTAGGGTTCAATGTCTTCGCCATTGACCTTGATGACATAGCAGTCATTGATATGAATATGGAACGGGTGCGGGTAGCCATTCATGTTGTACAGAGTCCACTCCTCCACAGCGTTGAGCGCCACGGTCTGCGTTGCAGCCAGTGCGGACTGGAACGGGGCTAGTTTGGTGCCTTCGTTGCCGGTGGAAAACACAAAATTAGTCAGGCCCGAGTTGTCTTTTTCCGGGACAAACCATTCTTCACCCGCGGGGATGGGCTGTACAAGCAGGGGATTGTCCTTGTCGAGGATAGCCAGGATAACCGCCCGAGTCTTGCCGCCATTCTGGGCGAGCTCGGCATCGGTGATGGGCTGGTAGTTGTTATACAAAGGCAGTCGGTTCGGGCTGGGCAGATCCATTTCGACCGGGCTGCCTTCAACGACGATGCGTGCCACGATTTCAGGGTCCGTGCTTGACGGTGCCTTGGCAGCGCGCAGGTAATACGTGCCAGGGGTTTTGCTGGCCTGCACCAGCATGGAATCGCGATTGCCCGGGTACATGACGCTGCCCGGCCAAAAGCGGCCGTCTATTTTGGCAACGGTGTCGGCGTTGATAGGGCGGTATTGGCGGGCAAAGACATTCCCATCGCGGGCGTAGTACCACAGGGTATGGTCGTCCAGCACCGGGCTGAAGGGATAGAAGACGTCTGAATTAAGAAAATGCCAGTTCTGGATTTCCCCCGGACGCATGACAATAGTGGGCTGATAAGCCCCATTGAGCACGAAGGCGCTGTTATTGTCGTCTTCATATTCGTACAGGTTGTCGCTGTGGCCTTCCTTGGTAAGGTTCAGACGATGCACGAAGATGACTCTTTCGCGGATGTCCTTGGACAGGTCGAAATCATTGCGGGGGGTAGAGACAAGAATAGCCCCGAACATGCCATTGAGCACCTGTGTGGTGGTAGACCCATGCAGATGCGGGTGATACCAGTAAATGCCGTTGGAATGGTTGGTTGGCAAGGTGATTTCATGCTGGCGGTCAGCTCCCGGCTTCACCCCTGCGTCGGGGCTGTCCACCATATAGTCGCCATAAACCCCGGGGCGGATTTCCTTCGGGTCCACATGCATGCCATGAAAATGCAGGTTGGTGCTGTTCTGGTAATTAAGATAGCTTAACGACGAGTACTTGGCATCGTTTCCGGGCAGCCTGTTTTTCAGCAGAATACGCAAGGTATCGCCCGCGTTCAGGCACAGGGTAGGGGCCAGAATACCGCTGTTATAGCTGCGCAGGTAGGCGCTGCGCGCCCGGGATGTGCCGGGGTAGGTATTCTGTGCGCTCGCCGCGAATTGCACGTTTCTGTTGCCATAAGCGCCCACCAGCTCTATGTCGATGAGGCCGTTTTGGGCATAGATTCGCGAGGCTTCGGGCAGGGTGTCTGGCGTGGCCGCCGCGCTGTTGCCATCACCGCTGTCGCAACCCGCCAGGGGCGGTAGTACCAGCCCCGCGGACAGGCCCAGCGACCAGCGCAAGACATCGCGGCGTTTAGGATCTGCAGGGCCGGTGGTGGCTACCAGCGGTTGATCGGTGCAGAGTCGGTCGCGCGTATTCATGCTTGTATCCTCAGGCCAGGCGGATGGAGTTAGGGGTTAGAACCACGGTGTCCTGAGCTGCCCGCCCGCAGGCGGCGCTGCGATTGTCGCCCCAGGCAAATACAGTCAGGCCATCGCTGGCCAGCACATGGCCTGCTCCGGCGGCCAGGGTGGTGACCGGCGGCAAGCCGGCAATCTGTACGGCTTGCGGGGACGAATGCGGCTGCGACAAACCGGTTTGTCCCAGGCCATTCCAGCCCCAGACAAAGACTTCGCCCTGTTCCGATAGAGCCGCCGTGTAAAACAGGCCGCCGTCGATCTGCCGTACAGGGAAATCGGTTTGGATCATGACTGGATCAGTGAAATAAGCGCCATCGGCGCTGCCCGTTTGGCCATGATTATTGGAGCCCCAGGCCCATAACTGGCCCGTCGCATCCAGGGCCATGCTGTGCGTGTCGCCCGCAGCGATGGCGGTGATGGATTCAGGCAACTCCACTTTGGCCGGCCGATTGCAGGATTTGAGCGTTCCATGTCCCAACTGGCCGGCCTGATTGGCGCCCCAGCTCCAGACGCTGCCGGACTCATCCAAGGCCAGGGCGTGCGCCGAGCCGCAGGCCAGGCTGGCGATTGCAGGCAGGCCGTCCAGTGCTGCCGCAGGGTTCTGTGCCGGCTGCGCCGGCCGGCCAAGCTGTCCCTGGTGATTGAAACCCCAGGACCAGACATCGCCGTTTTCCAGTACGGCCAGACTGACGGTCTGCATGGTGGCCAACTGCCTTATTCCCTTGGGTATGGCCTGAACCGTCTGGTGGGCTGCCCCATGCTCTGGCGCAATTACCGGCCGACAGGCCAGCAAGGCCCCGGTTTCGCAAGCCCCCAATATGTGAGTGCTACCGTCGGCGATAAAGCGAAAGGGCGTACCCGGATTGAGCATCTGCGCATAGGGCTGAGCATATCGACGGTGGCCGATTTCGGTCTTGTTCGTAAAGCATAATTCGGCGGGAAGCGCGTCTTGCAAGCCGGGATAGGCGGTTTTGAAAGCCCCCCATCCCCAGGCCGCGCCTTGGTTGTCGAGTGCGACAGAGCGTTGCGGGCCAGCACTGAGCTGAACGATAGCCATAATATGTCTCGTTGTTATTTATTGTTAAATATTCTAACTATAAATATCGAAATTCTGTGAGTTTTTTTTGGGGCGAATTTTCGGTATGGCTTCTAAGGCTCACTTTCTTTAATAGGGCGGGGCTACGTCTTGCCTTTGGCTGTGGGGCTGCGACGCTTCTGCGCCAAGTGTTCGCGCCCCTGATCGACTGACAGCATACGGGTCTTGGCCTTATGCGGTTGGAACGGTGTGATTAATTGATACAACAAAACTCCTGTTTGCTTCGTTCTGCTAAAGCTCCCCATTTTTTTAATGAGGCGCACAGTAGCCACAGGCCCGCTTCTATATAAATGTATCTATATAACGGTACAAAACAATATGTTTTGTGCTAATCTATCGATATGTCAAAGCCTACAAAAGCCCTGCAACAACTGCCCCCCGCCACGCTCGGTGCCATCCAAAAGCTTGGTGCCGACCTAGCGGTGGCTCGTCTACGTAGAAAAGAGTCCCTTCGTAGCTGGGCTAAGCGCCTAGGTGTCACGGTCTCCACCTTGCAGCGGCTGGAAGCCGGGGACCCCGGCGTGAGCATAGGCATACTGGCCAGTGCCTTGTGGCTTATCAACCGGGATGGAGAATTGGGCCAATTAGCAGCCCCGGAGCACGACCAAGGTGCTCTGGAGATGAACGTGCGCGAAGCGGTGCAACTGGGTCAAGCTCGAGCACAAGCTTCCGCTGATGCCCGATTGCGCGCCGTGGTAACGAACCCTGCGAAAGACTGACATGCGCTTTGATGACTTATTCCTTTGGTATTTAGGAAATGACGAACCCCGCTACGTTGGGGTGTTGAAATTGGTCGCGGCAGGTAAAGGAGTATCCCTGCACTACGATGCCGGGTGGCTGGCTAGCGGTTTCGCACTTAGCGAAGACCTTCCCCTGGTGGACATCGAACTCTTGCCTGCGGGGCGATTGAGCGTCAATGCCGCACGCGCGGTCGGAGCCATCGACGACGCCCGCCCGGACCGTTGGGGTGAAAAAGTTATCCGCTTTGTCGACAAACCAAAGCGAGTGTCGCTGATGGAGTTGCTCTATTACGCCGGTGATGACCGCTTTGGAGCCCTCGGCGTTTCCACCTCAGCCACCGATTACCTCCCTCGGACAGGTGGGCCGTTGCCACGGCTGGAACAGGCTCAGGCTCTTAGCGAGGTTGTGGCCAAGGTAGAGGCCGGCGAGGCCTTGACAGCGCTTGAAGCCAAAATCATCCAAGGTGGCGGTAGCCCTTTGGGGGGGGCTAAGCCCAAGGCGCTCATCAATATCGACGGTGAGCAGTGGGTAATCAAGTTTTTCAACAACGAGTATGTAGACGCTCCGCTTATCGAACATGCGACCATGACGCTAGCCGCCAAAGCGGATAGCTGTCAACGCCGGTTTAAAACTGACCCACTTTCCGGCTTTTTGGCCGGAGTAAAACTGACCCACCCGGGCCTCCAATTTTTCTAAGCCTTTGCCTTTATTTGGCCGGCCTTGCGTTTATCTTTAAGCCGGTAACTTTCTCCCGCGATCTGAACAATGTGCGCATGGTGCAGCAGTCGATCGAGCATAGCGGCCGTTAAGGTCTGGTCGTCGGCGAAGGCTGCAGACCACTGCCCGAAGGGCAGATTGCTGGTCAGGATAATGCTGCCGCGTTCATAGCGCTTGGCGACCACGTTAAAGAATAAATTTGCTTCCTCGCGCCCGAAGGGTAAATAGCCAATCTCATCAATGATCAAGAGGCGCGGCCCAATGACAGCGCGGTTAAGATAATGCTTTAGCCGATCCTGCTTGTGGGCCGTGGCGAGCTGCAGCATCAAGTCCGCTGCGGTAATGAATCGGGTCTTGATGCCTGCCATCACCGCGCGGTAAGCCAAGGCTTGGGCCAGGTGACTCTTGCCCACACCGCTGGGCCCCAGGAACACGACGTTCTCGGCGCGCTCAATGAAGGTCAGTGCGGCCAGTTCCTGGATTTGCGCTCGGGGCGCCCCACTAGCAAAAGCAAAGTCGTATTGCTCCATCGTCTTGACGGAAGGTAAGGTCGCCAGCTTCATCAAGGCCGTGCGCTGACGTTCAAGACGGGCCTCGTTCTCAACGCCCAGCACCTTCTCTAGGAAGTCGCCATGGCTGGACTCCTGAGTCGCAGCCCATTGCGCCACGGCGGGCCATTCGGCCCCGATGCGATCCAGCTTGAGCCCATCACAGAGCATCGTGATTCGTTCTTGCTGCAGATTCATGCTCGGGCCTCCAGTAAGGCGTTATAGACCGACAAAGGATGTTGCAGACTCTCAAGCGGCATAACCCGCTGATGCCGATTCACGTCTATCGGAAGCAGGGTCGGTCGATGCAATTCTGGCAACGGCAGCAACGCACTGTGCTCGGAGATCATGCGCCGATCGGGACGTTCGCCCGTTGTGCCATGGATACGGCTGTTGGCCACTTCAGTGAGCCAGCGCCCGACGTGGGCATTGGCCGCTTCGACATCCAGACGCAGCCCGGCCTGGCGCAAGGTCGCGGCCAGCGGCACGCAGAAACTGCCCTTCAAATAGCCGTTGAAGCGCTCGACTTTGCCCTTGGTCTTGGCCCGATAAGGACGGCACAAACGAGGGGCGAAGCCATACGTATCTGCGAGCGCCAGCATCTGGCCATGCCAGCGGTGCTGACCTTCGCCATAGGCATCGCGTTCGATGACGATCGTGCCCGCGTTGTCGAACAAGACATGCTGGGGCACACCGCCGAAATACACAAATGCTTGCGCCAAGCAGGTGCTGAGCGTGTCGGCACGTTCGTTGTTGGTAAAACGCACCCAGCTTGCGCGGCTGTAGCCCAGCGTGGCCACAAATGCAATCAAGGGGTCGCGCCCGCG
>NZ_QNRQ01000014.1 GCF_003315175.1 Eoetvoesiella caeni
CACGGAGGGTTTCCATACGAAGATGAAAATGATTTCACGCCGAGCGTTTGGCTTTAGGAACTTTGAGAATTACCGCATGCGGGTCTTGGCCCTGTGCGGTTGGAACGGGGTGATTAACCGAGTGTGATGAGTGCCCGTCCCCTCTTTACGGGGTAGAGCCGCCGCATTTCAGTTTCAACCGCCGCAACCCAAGCACGGGCGTCCGTCAATCGTTCGAAGGTCTTTGTTTGGGGGGGGGGGCGTGGTCCTTGGTGCGGATCCGAGCCTGAAATTGAAATTCACCGCGTTTTTGATTGTTGCCATACCTAAGTTCTCCTGGAAAACTAGGTATAGGCAAAGCGGTGGAGCATAATTGGCTCAAAAACCAAATGGCCACCCTGAAAGGTGGCCATTTGCTGCGGAGAACCGCATGAATACTGGTGCCGGTTAAAGGAGTTGAACCCTCGACCTTCGCATTACAAGTGCGCTGCTCTACCAACTGAGCTAAACCGGCAACGGCGCTATTCTACTAGGTTTTCGATATTTTCGCTTTGCGCCGGCCAAGCGGCGTTTTGCCCAAGCGGGGATTACTTGACGATGGTCAGGCGCGGCCGCTTTGGTTCGTCGTCGGGGGAATCGTTGTTGTCGGACTTGCCGGCGGGTTTGTTTTCGGCCGGCGGTTCGGTTGCGGATTCGGTTTCGCCGCCTGGATAGGCGTTCGAGTCGTGGACTTCAAAGCCCATGCCGGCGCCGGTTTCGCGCGCATAGATGGCCGATACGGCCGCCACAGGCACATAAATGTGTTCGGTGACCCCGCTGAAGCGAGCCTGGAATTCTATGTAGTCGTTGCCCAGAACCAAGCAGTTGGTGGCGAGCGTGCCGACGTTCAGCGTGATTTGCCCGTCGTGGATATGGGCGCGCGGCACAACCGTGTTGGCGTCGACGGTGACGACGATATGGGGGGTGTAGCCATTGTCGGTGCACCATTCGTGCAACGCTCGGATCAGGTAGGGCTTGGTTGAAGATTCTGACATCGGCGATTGTAAGGACGGCCGGTTAAGGCCGTCCTGGTGGTTAGGTTTGGCAGTTTAACGGCGCATGACTTTTTCGGAAGGTGTCAGCGCTTCGATGTAGGCCGGCCGCGAGAAGATGCGTTCAGCATACTTCTGGATGGGCGCGGCATTTTTGGGCAGCTCGATACCGTAGTGGTCCAGGCGCCAAAGCAGCGGGGCCACAGCCACGTCCAGCATGGAGAATTCTTCGCCCAGCATGAACTTGTTCTTGAGCAGCAGCGGAGCCAGCTGCGAGAGACGGTCGCGGATGTTCTGGCGTGCGTTCTCGAGTACTTTTTCGTCGGGATTGCTGCGATTTTCAAGTGCGGAGACGTGAACAAAGAGCTCTTTTTCGAAGTTGTACAGGAACAGGCGCGTGCGCGCCCGCATGACGGGGTCTGCGGGCATGAGCTGCGGGTGCGGAAAACGCTCGTCGATATACTCGTTGATGATATTGGATTCGTACAGAATCAGATCGCGCTCGACCAGGATGGGAACTTGCCCATACGGGTTCATGACAGCAATGTCTTCGGGCTTGTTGTACAGGTCGATATCGCGGATTTCAAAGTCCATGCCTTTTTCGAACAACACGAAACGGCAGCGTTGTGAAAAGGGGCAGGTTGTTCCGGAGTAGAGCACCATCATGGCGAGGTTTCCCATCATTGAATGAAAACACGAGCAAAAAAGCGCTGCTCAGAAAAGGGAAATAGGCGTATTTGCTACGCCTATTTCCTGATTGACAGCCGACGCGGGCTGCCGTGTATTGCTATAGCTTACTTTATATCTTTCCAGAAGGCTGCGTTCAAGCGCCATGCCACGATAAGGAACAGGCCCAGGAACAGCAATACCCAAACGCCTATTTTCTTGCGCAGCAATTGTACCGGTTCGGCCATCCAGCCCAGGAAGTTGCTAAGGTCGGCGACATTGTTGTCGAAGGCGCCGGTGCTTCCTGCAAGGTTCTTGAAGCTGGATTGGCTGACTGCGTGGCCGCGGTAGTTTTGCAGCGTTTCGGTCTTGGTTTCGGAGTAGCCGTCGGCGTCGAAGTTGGTGCTGGTGCGTGTCCAGACCTCGCCCTTTTCGCCTTCGTGTTCGGCGATGGATACATGACTATACGTTTGCGGACCCTGCAACTGCCACAGCACGTTGGGCATGTCCACGTTCGGGAACGTGGCATTGTCCCAGCCGGTTTTCTTGCTGGTGTCGCGATAGAAAGTACGCAGGAACGTATAGATGTAGTCGACGCCGGACGGGCCGAAGTTGGTGGACTTGGCGCGTGCAATGACCGACAGGTCGGGCGGTGTGGTGCCGAACCATTTTTTGCTGTCGGGGCGGCGCATGGCGATGGTCATGAGGTCGCCGACCTTGTCCGTGGTGAACAGCAGGTTCTTTTTGATTTCTTCGTCGGTCAGGCCGATTTCCGTAAGCTTGTTGTAGCGCATGGAGTTAGCGCTATGGCAGCTAAGGCAATAGTTGACGAATAGCTTGGCGCCATTTTGCAGGGACGCCATGTCGTTGATTCGGTTGGGTGCCTTGTCAAGGGGATATCCCCCGCCCGATGCCAGGGCAACCGAGCAGGTAAGGGATAACGCAATGGCACCAAGCAGCTTTTTAATCATGATCATTCCGTGTGTCTTGTTGGCTTAATGAGCGTGAAACGTGATCCGTTCGGGCACTGGTTTGAACGTGCCCAGGCGGCTCCAGACTGGCATCAGCAAGAAGAAGCCGAAGTAGATCAGGGTACCGATCTGGCTCATCAGGTTGTAGGTTGGCGTAGGCGCTTGCGTGCCCAGGAAACCAAGGATCAAGAAGACAACGATGAAAATCGCATACAGGAACTTGTGCCAGGAAGGACGGTAGCGGATGGAGCGCACCGGCGAATAGTCCAGCCAAGGCAGGAAGAACAGGATGACGACCGAGCCGCCCATGGCCACGACACCCCAGAATTTGGCGTCCAGCGTGCGCAGCAGCACGGCAACCAGGATAAGGATGACGGGTACGGCCAGGCGCCACACGCCGCGCAGATTGCCCTTGAAGAACATGGCAACGGCCGCGATCAGCGAACAAGCCGCCAGAACCCAGGTGAAGTCGGCCGTGATGGCGCGCAACATGGAGTAGAACGGCGTGAAGTACCAGACCGGGGCGATATGCGATGGAGTGGTCAGCGAGTCGGCTGGAATGAAGTTGTTGTATTCCAGGAAGTACCCGCCCATTTCAGGGCCGAAGAAAATAATGGCGGCAAAGACGATAAGAAAGCCCGCCACGCCCATGATGTCGTGCACCGAGTAATAGGGGTGGAAAGGGATGCCGTCGACAGGATGGCCGTTGGCGTCTTTGGGGCCGTCCTTGATTTCGACGCCGTCCGGGTTGTTGGAACCCACTTCGTGCAGCGCAATGATATGAGCCACGACCAGGCCGATAAGAATCAGCGGAATGGCAATGACATGGAAAGCAAAGAAGCGGTTGAGCGTGGCATCGGAGACGACGTAGTCGCCGCGGATCCAGAGCGAGAGCTCAGGGCCGATGAAAGGAATGGCCGAGAACAGGTTGACGATAACCTGGGCGCCCCAGTACGACATCTGGCCCCATGGCAGCAGATAGCCCATGAAGGCTTCGCCCATCAGGCACAGGAAGATGGCCATGCCGAACACCCACACGAGTTCGCGCGGCTTGCGGTACGAGCCGTAGAACAGGCCGCGCAGCATGTGCAGGTAGACCACCACGAAGAACATGGACGCGCCGGTTGAGTGCATGTAGCGGATCAGCCAACCCCACGGCACTTCGCGCATGATGTATTCGACGGAGTCGAACGCAAGATTGCCATCGGGCTTGTAGTTCATGACCAGGAAGATGCCGGTCACGATCTGGATGACCAGCACCAGCAGCGCCAATGATCCAAAGAAATACCAAAAATTGAAATTCTTGGGTGCGTAGTATTCCGACATGTGTTCTTTGAAGAGGGACGTAAGCGGGAAGCGCTTGTCGATCCATCCTAAAAGTCCTGTCGTTTCGACGGTTTTCTCGCCTGCCATGGAAACGGTTCCTTTATTCTATCTAGCTGTGTGGCTTATGTTATTCGGTTTGTCGGCTCAAGCCTTGTTGTCTTCGTCGACGCCAATGGTGATGTGCGTGCCGTCGGCGGAGTACTGGTAGGGCGGTACTTCGAGGTTGTCGGGCGCGGGTTTGTTTTTATAAACGCGGCCAGCCAAGTCGAAGATGGAACCGTGGCAGGGGCAAAGAAACCCGCCTTCCCAGGGGGAGGGCAGGCCGGGGCCGTCGACAGCGGCCAGATGGGGTGTTGGGGAACAGCCCAAATGCGTGCAAATGCCGACCACGACAAGGTGTTCGGGCTTGCGCGAGCGGTACTCGTTTTTTGCGTAGGGAGGGGTATAGCCCGGGCGGTCGGAGTTGGGGTCGGCAACCAGCGCGTCGTCTTTTTTTATGTCTTCGAGCTGCTTGGGCGTGCGATGCAAGACCCAGACCGGCTTGCCGCGCCATTCGACGGTGCGCATTTCGCCCGCGGGAATGGTGCTGAGGTCGACTTCGACAGGAGCGCCGGCTGCGCGCGCTTTGGCCGAGGGGGCAAACGACCCCACAAAAGGAACGGCCGTGGCAACGCCCGCAACACCACCGACTGCACAGGCAGTGCCGACCCAAAAGCGGCGCGAGGGATCGGGCGGCTGGTTGGGATCAACCGCAACTGCGCCATCGATCGTCGAATTATCCTGACTCATCTTCTATCCTTGTTGATGCCGACGTGGGCATGTCATTCAATGTATTTAATGTATTGAATCTTCTTCTAACCGCGTATTATACCGATAGCCCGCCGTTGGGTGAAAGACTAAAGGATAAAGACATGAGCAAAGTAAAAGGTTTCTTTAGCGAATTCCAGGAGTTTGCAGTCAAGGGCAACATGATAGATCTGGCCGTTGGCGTGATTATCGGCGCGGCTTTCGGCAAGATTATCGACTCGCTGGTCAAGGATGTCATTATGCCGTTCATCAGCTTCATTCTTGGCGGGCAGGTGGATTTTAGCAATTTGTTCTGGGTCTTGAAGGAACCGGCCAATTATGCGGGCCCGCGCACCTACGAAGCCCTGACCAAGGCCGGCGCCAATGTATTGGGCTGGGGCAATTTTGTGACCATCCTGATCAACTTCATCCTGCTGGCCCTGGTCGTGTTCTTCATGGTCAAGCTGGCGAATAAAGCGCGCAATAAGCTGGTAACGCAAACCGCCGCCGAGCCCGCGCCTACGCCGGACGACGTCTTGTTGCTGCGCGAAATCCGCGACCTGCTTAAAAAGTAAAGTGCCGGGCGGCACGGCCATGACCGTGCCGCGTCCGGCGGCGGCCGGCTCGTACGGCCAGGCTGCCCGGGAACGGCAGTCAAGGCGGTGAAGAAGCGCAGTCGCTTTATATCGGGTTGTCCAGGTCCACGAACTCTACGCGTACGTTGAATTCGCGCGCGATGGCCTCGCCCAGGGCCTGGACGCCATAACGCTCGGTGGCATGGTGGCCGGCGGCGATAAAGCCGCAGCCAGTTTCCTGGGCCAAGTGGAAGGTGGGTTCTGAAGCTTCCCCCGTAATGTAGACCTGGGCGCCGGCGTCTATGGCCGACTGCATCATGCTTTGGGCCCCGCCCGTGCACCAGGCCACGCGGCCCAGGGTTTGTTGTAGATTGCCAACAACCAGCGGTTCGCGATGTAAGCGATTGCAAATCAATGCGCCCAGTTCACTCAGCGTATTGGCGTCCGTGCAGCGGCCCAGCCAGACCAGCCCGTCGGGCCCGCAAGTAACGGGGTTGCCGTCGCTATCGCGCTCGGGCTCGAAACCCAGCACACGGCCCAATTGCGCGTTATTGCCCAGGCTGGGGTGTGCGTCCAGGGGCAGGTGGTAGGCAAACAGGTTAAGCTGGCTTTGCAGCGCCAGGGCCAGCCGGCGGCGCTTGGGGCCGCGTATGCACGGGTCTTCGTTCTTCCAGAACCAGCCATGATGCACCAGGACGGCGTCGGCGCCGCGCGCCACGGCGGTTTCGAGCAGCGCCTGGGAGGCGGTGACTCCGGTGATAATGTGGCGTATTGAGTCCTTGCCTTCGACTTGCAGGCCATTGGGGCAGTAATCCCGGAAACGGTGGGGTTGCAAAGTGGCGTCCAGCCAGTTGGCAAGTTCGTGTGTGGAAACCTGATTCATTTTTGCCTTGAGTCCTATGCATCGATTTTGGTTATTGTTCGCCCAGAGCGTCACGATATGCCTTGCGGCATTGTTTATTGTGACCACCTTGCGCCCCGACTGGCTGGGAACGCGTCCGCAGGCTCCGGTCAAGCCGGCACCGACGCGCGATGCCACGCTGTCGTATGCAGCCGCTGTGGCGCGGGTGGCGCCCGCGGTGGTCAACGTGTACACCACCAAGCAGGTGCGCGAACCGCTTGCGCCGCTGCTTAACGACCCCGATCTTGAGCGGCTGTTTGGCGACATTCCCGGGTTGAGCCGGCGCAAGAAGGCGACCACGCTGGGGTCGGGGGTGATTGTACGCGGCGACGGCTACATCCTGACCAACTACCATGTTATCGAGGCGGCCGATGCGGTTCAAGTCGCCTTGTACGACGGGCGCCAGGCCAAGGCCGAAGTCGTGGGCGCCGATCCCGACAGCGATCTGGCGGTCCTGAAGATTCAATTGCCCAACCTGTCCAGCATTACGTTTAACGGCAACCATGAACTCAAGGTGGGCGACGTCGTGCTGGCCATCGGCAATCCGTTCGGGGTCGGGCAAACCACAACGTTGGGAATCGTGTCGGCCCTGGGCCGCAACCGGCTGGGCATCAATACTTACGAAAACTTCATTCAAACCGATGCCGCCATCAACCCGGGCAATTCGGGCGGGGCGCTGGTCGATGCTTCGGGGCGGCTGGTCGGCATTAATACCGCCATTTACTCGGAGTCGGGCGGTTCGCTGGGCATCGGGTTCGCCATACCGGCCAAGACGGCGCATACGATCATGGAGCAGATCATCGCGACGGGTTCGGTGAAGCGCGGCTGGCTGGGGCTGGAGCCGCAGGACATCACTCCCGAGCTGGCCCGCGCATTCCGGCTTAAACAAAGCGACGGCGTTATCGTGGCCGATGTCTTGCGCGACGGCCCAGCCTGGAAGGCCGGCGTCAGGGTGGGCGACATTGTGCTCAAACTGAACGACCAGGCCGTGGAAGACAGCCAGGGTTTCCTGAATCAAATCGCCCCGCTGGAACCGGGCAAGACCGTGGGCTTGAGCGTGCTGCGCGCCGGCAAGCGCTTGCAGCTTAACGTCAAGATAGGGACGCGGCCGCGCATCATACGGCCCCAAGCGCGAGGACGCTAGGCCGGCTGGCGTTGGGCCTTGGCCATAGCGTGCCGTGTAACGCCTGTTCCCTGGCCTTCGCGCTTGCGCCGGAAATGACGCCTAGCTGTCGGAGGGCGTGATTTCGTTGGCCGCTTCGTCATCCGGGATGGGCGACGGTTTTTTCGTGATCAGGCTGGCAACGATAATGCCCAGCTCGAAAAGCAGGCACAGCGGCAAGGCCAGCATGAACTGGCTCATGACGTCGGGCGGCGTGACGACGGCGGCGATGATGAAGGCGCCGACTATGACATAGCCGCGCACGGACTTGAGCTTGGCAACGGTAACCAGGCCTGTCTTCACCAGCAAAATCACCACGACCGGCACTTCGAAGGTAACGCCGAAGGCAATGAACATTGTCATGACAAAGCTGAGGTAGGCTTCGATGTCAGGTGCGGGGGTGATCGACTGCGGCGCGAACGTGGCAATAAAGTGGAAAACCGTGCGAAACACCACAAAGTAACAAAACGCCATGCCCAGCAGAAACAACAGGGTGCTGGACATGATCAGCGGCAGGGCCAGGCGCTTTTCGTGTTTATACAAGCCTGGCGCCACGAAGGCCCAGGCCTGGTACAGCACGACGGGCAGCGCAATGACGAAAGCCGCCATCATGGTGACCTTGATCGGCACCATGAAAGGCGTGATGACGCCGGTGGCGATCATGCGGGTGCCCGAAGGCAGCGATGCCAGCATGGGCTGGGCCAGGAAGTCGTAGATGTGCGAGGCGCCCGGGTAAATGAACAAGACCACAAACACAGCCAGGACGGCCGCTACAGCCTTGAGCAGGCGTGTGCGCAGCTCGATGAGATGAGAGATGAAGCTGTCCTGGGGGGCGCTGTCGTTAAGGTCTGCCTGCGTCACGTGTGGGTCCCGGTAGGTGGTTTAACTGCGTCTTTGGGGTCCGGGGCGGGGCCGTCGAAACCGGGCAGGGGAAGCGTGTCTGGGTCGGCCGAAGCCGCGGTTTGGGCCGCGGGTTCGTGGCTGGGTGTTGCCGGGGTAGCCTCGGGTGCCGCCGTGCCTTCAAGCTTGAAACTGTCTTGAACCGCCGAGTTGGCGTTTTTAAGCGCTTCCTGAGCCTGGGCCAGCGGGTCGCGGATGGTATTGCCGGCGTCTTCAACCGAGGCCTTGACCGACTTGGCGGCGTCTTCGATCTGGCCCTTCAGGTCGCCCAGGTCGTGGTCGTTCATTTCGCGCTGAATATCGGACTTGACGTCGTTGACGTAACGTTGCGCGCGGCCCAGAAGGTGGCCGACGGTACGCGCAACCTTGGGCAAGCGTTCTGGACCGATCACGACCAGAGCCACGACCCCGATCAGGATGAGTTCGCTAAAACTGACATCAAACATGAATACCTGAGCCCTTGAGTGGGAGTGCGCCCTGCGTCTTAAGGAGCGGGGCGTTTAAGAAAGACGGATTCCGCGCGGGGATTTTAGACGTCTTTCTTTTCTTTGGCTTGCACATCGATGGTGTCGCTGTCGGCGACACGCTCAGTGACTGATTCGGGCTTTTTGGCGGCTTCTCCGTTTGCGTCGGCCATGCCTTTCTTGAAGCCCTTGACGGCGCCGCCCAGGTCTTCGCCCATATTGCGCAGTTTTTTCGTGCCGAAGATAAGCGCGACGATGACCAGGACGATAAGCCAGTGCCAGATGCTGAAACTACCCATTATGTTCTCCGTTAGGCGGCGGGTGCCGCACAATTGACATCATTCTACCCAACCGGGGGGAATTGTGCTGGCGTTTCCGTGCCAGCTTCGGGGCCGGCGCGGTGCGCTATTTGGCCTCGTTGCGCGCGGCCTTTTCGGCCAGGCCCGAGGTGCCTTCGCGCCGGGCCAGTTCGCGCAGTACATCTTCGGGGCGCAGCTTGTAATGCGCCAGCGCAACCAGGCTGTGGAACCAGAGGTCCGCCATCTCGTAGACGATGCGATCCGCTGCATTGTCTTTGGCCGCCATGACGAGCTCGGTGGCTTCTTCGCCGATTTTCTTCAGGAAAGCGTCGGGCCCGCGAGCCAGCAATTTGGCCGAATACGACGAGGACGGATCGCCGCCGTTCTGGGGAAGGCGCGATTCGAGCGTGTCGGCCAGCCGGTAGAGGATGTCCGATTCGGAAGGAAGGAGCTTGGTCATTTGTAGATTTGCTTGGGGTCTTTGAGGACGGGGTCGGTGACGACCCATTCGGCCTGGTCGGCAGCGCCGTCCAGACGCCGGAAAAAGCAGCTTTCCCTGCCAGTATGACAGGCAATGCCGCCTTTTTGTTCCACCGTCAGCAAAATGACGTCGCCATCGCAATCCAGGCGGATGTCGTGCACGATCTGCTGGTGTCCGGACTCTTCGCCTTTGCGCCATAGCCTTTGGCGCGAACGCGACCAATACACGGCGCGGCGCGTGGCGGCGGTTTCGGTCAACGCATCGGCGTTCATCCAGGCCACCATCAGCACGCGCCCCGTTCGATGGTCTTGGGCGATGGCGGGAAGCAGTCCGTCGGCGTCGAAAGCCACGGCGTCGAGCCAGTTCGAACTCATAGTCTTACCTTGATGCCTTGCGCTGCCATGAATTCTTTGGCCTGGTGCACGGTGTACTCGCCATAGTGGAATATGCTGGCGGCCAGCACGGCATTGGCCCGGCCGGTGGTAACTCCGTCGGCCAGGTGCTGCAGATTGCCCACGCCGCCCGAGGCGATGACAGGCACAGGCACGGCATCGGATACTGCGCGAGTCAGCTCCAGGTCGAAGCCGGCTTTGGTGCCGTCGCGGTCCATGGATGTCAACAGGATTTCGCCGGCGCCGTAGCTGGCCATTTTTTTGGCCCATTCGATGGCGTCCAGGCCAGTGGCCTTGCGTCCGCCGTGAGTGAAAATTTCCCATTTGGCCGGTTCGCCGGGCTGCGAGGTGCGGCGCGCGTCGATGGCGACCACGATGCATTGCGAGCCGTGGTAGTCGGCGGCGGCCTTGACCAGTTCAGGGTTGGCAATGGCGGCGCTGTTGATGGAGACCTTGTCGGCGCCGGCATTCAGCAAGCGCTGGATGTCGGCCACTTGCCGCACACCCCCGCCGACAGTCAGGGGGATGAAGATTTCGGAGGCGACGGCTTCGATGATGGGCAGGATAAGGTCGCGGTTGTCGCTGGTGGCAGTGATGTCCAGAAAGGTAAGCTCATCGGCGCCTTGCTCGTTGTAGCGCTGCGCGATTTCCACGGGGTCGCCGGCGTCGACCAGGTCGACGAAGTTGACGCCTTTGACCACCCGGCCGGCGGTCACATCCAGACAAGGAATGATGCGCCGGGTCAGGGTGTTGTCGTTCTGGGTGGACGGTGTTGTCATAAAGCGTCGGTGCCCAGTTCGTCGGCCAGATCCTGAGCCGCGGCAAAATCCAAAGTGCCTTCGTAGATGCTGCGGCCCAGAATGGCGCCTTCGATGCCTTCTTCTTCGACTTCGCACAGTGCGCGAATATCGGAAAGGTCGGTGACGCCGCCCGAAGCGATGATCGGGATGTTGACGTGCTGCGCGAGCTTGACCGTGGCTTCGATGTTGACACCAGAAAGCATGCCGTCGCGGCCGATATCGGTGTAGATGATGGCTTCGCAGCCGTAGTCTTCGAATTTGCGGGCAATGTCGTAGACGTCGTGGCGCGTGAGCTTGCTCCAGCCGTCGGTGGCGACCTTGCCTTCGCGCGCATCCAGGCCCACGATGATGTTGCCCGGGAAGGCGCTGCAGGCATCGCGCAAGAAGCCTGGGTCTTTAACGGCGGCGGTGCCGATAATGACATAGGTCAGCCCGATGTCCAGGTATTTTTCTATGGTGTTCAGGTCGCGGATGCCGCCGCCGATCTGCACGGGGATTTCATCGTTCAGGGCCTGGAGTATGGATTTGATGGCGGCCTGGTTTTTCGGCGTGCCGGCTACGGCGCCGTTCAGGTCCACCAAATGCAGGCGCCTTGCGCCTTGCTCTACCCATTGAGCAGCCATTGCGGCGGGGTCTTCCGAAAAAATGGTGGCGTCGTCCAGGTCGCCCTGGCGCAGGCGCACGCATTGTCCGTCTTTGAGGTCGATAGCGGGGATGAGGAGCATGGTTCGTTAAGGCAAAAATTGAAAAGTGAAAGTGCGGATCGAAGCTTAGGGGTTCCAGCTGACAAAGTTGCTATACAGGCGCAAACCCGGGTCGGCGCTTTTTTCAGGGTGGAACTGCACGGCGAAGATGTTATCGGCTGCCACCGCACAGGTAAAGCTTACTCCGTAATGGGCTTGTCCTGCTATCAAAGCCGCATCGGCGGGCTGTACATAGTAACTGTGCACGAAATAAAAATGGGTGTTGTCGGGAATGCCTTCCCAAAGCGCGTGGGGGCGGGTCTGCTGCACCCGGTTCCAGCCCATGTGCGGCACCTTGAGCAGTTCAGTGTCCTGGCCCGGGTTGGCGGCCGAGGCATACTGGGGCCCGGCAAAGCGCCGGACCTGCCCGGGGAAGATGTCCAGGCACTCGGTGTCGCCTTCGTCGCTGCGGGTGAACAGCATTTGCTCGCCCACGCATACGCCCAGCAGCGGTTTGTTGCGGGCGGCGTCCAGCACGGCTTCGCGCAGGCCCGATTCGTTCAGGGTGCGGATGCAGTCGGGCATGGCGCCCTGGCCCGGAAACACCACGCGCGAGGCGTTCTGGATTTCGTGGGCCTTGTTGCAAATGCGTATGTCGGCGTCGGGCGCGGCGGCATGCAGGGCGCGGGCCACCGAATGGAAGTTGCCCATGCCGTAATCAACGATGGCGATAGTATTCACGTTGCGTAAAACACAAAGGTGGAAAGTTAGAGGACGCCCTTGGTCGAAGGCACGACGCCCTCGTTGCGTGGGTCGTGTTCGATGGCCATGCGCAGCGCGCGGCCGAATGCCTTGAAGACGGTTTCGCACTGGTGGTGCGAATTCGTGCCGCGCAGGTTGTCGATATGTACCGTGACCAGGGCATGGTTGACGAAGCCCTGGAAGAATTCGCGGGTCAGGTCGACATCGAAGCGGCCGATATGCGAACGGGTGAACGGAATATGGTATTCCAGCCCCGGGCGCCCGGAAAAGTCTATCACGACACGCGACAGCGCTTCGTCCAGCGGCACGTACGAATGCCCGTAGCGGCGCAGCCCGGCTTTGTCGCCGACAGCGGCGGCAAAAGCCTGGCCCAGCGTGATGCCGACGTCTTCCACCGTATGGTGGTCGTCGATATGGGTGTCGCCGTCGCACTGGATGTCCAGGTCGATGAGCCCATGGCGTGCGATCTGGTCCAGCATGTGGTCCAGAAAGGGAACGCCCGTATTGATGGACTGGCGGCCTGTGCCGTCGATGTTGATGGCCACCCGGATACGGGTTTCGTTGGTGTTGCGGGTAATGTCGGCGGTACGCATGGCAGGGACTCGATAATCTAGTTCAGTGCCGGTAAAGCGTCTGGCGGCTGTTGTTGCAGCACGGTGGCGACGCGTTCCGGATAATCTTGGTTAGGGATGGCCGTACGAAATGTGCGGTGCTTAGTTTTTTGGGGTGATGCGGTACTGCGCGCTGGCTGCATGGGCTTGCAGGCCTTCGCCATGGGCAAGAGTGGCGGCGACGCGTCCCAGTGTTTGCGCGCCGGCTTGCGAAACCTTGATCAGGCTGGAGCGCTTCTGGAAATCATACACGCCCAGCGGCGAGGAAAACCGCGCAGTGCGTGAAGTGGGCAGTACGTGATTGGGTCCGGCGCAATAGTCGCCCAGGGCTTCCGAGCTGAAACGGCCCATGAAAATGGCGCCCGCGTGGCGGATTTTTTCGGCCCAGAGTTCGGGCTGTTCGGTGGAAATTTCCAGGTGTTCGGGGGCGATATCGTTGGCGATGGCGCAGGCCTGGTCCAGGTCGGCAACCAGAATGAGCGCGCCGCGGCCGCCCAGGCTGGCGCGGATGATGTCGGCGCGCGGCATGGTCGGCAGCAGGCGTTCGATGGCGGCTTCTACCTGGTCGAGATAGTCCGCGTCGGGACAGAGCAGTATGGACTGCGCCAGCTCGTCGTGCTCGGCCTGTGAAAACAGGTCCATGGCGATCCAGTCGGGCGGCGTGGTGCCGTCGGCGATGATAAGGATTTCGCTGGGGCCGGCGATCATGTCGATGCCGACGGTGCCGAATACGCGGCGCTTGGCGCTGGCCACGTAGGCATTGCCAGGGCCGACGATTTTGTCGACGGCGGCAATGGTTTGCGTGCCGTAGGCCAGTGCGCCCACAGCCTGGGCGCCGCCGATGGCCCAGGCGCTATCCACGCCGGCAATGGCCGCCGCGGCCAGCACCAGGGGGTTGCGCACATTGTTGACGGTGGGCGTGACCATGACGACTTGGGCAACCCCGGCGACCTTGGCCGGAATGGCGTTCATCAGCACCGAGGACGGGTATGCGGCCTTGCCGCCCGGCACATACAGGCCGACGCGGTCCAGGGGGGTTACTTTTTGGCCCAGCACGGTGCCGTCGGCTTCCGTGTAGGTCCAGGTTTCGCTGCGCTGGTGCTCGTGGTAGTTGCGAACCCGCTGGGCCGCCGACTCAAGTGCGGCGCGCTGTTCGGCCGGCAGGCTTTCCAGGGCGGCCAGCCAGTCGCTTTTCGGGATTTCCAGGGCGGCCACCGACTGCGCCTGCACATGGTCGAAGCGCTGGGTATAGTCCAGCAAGGCATCGTCGCCGCGTTGCTGGATATCCTTCAGGATATCGGCGCTGACGCGTTCGATGGCCTCGTCTTCGGAGGCATCGAAAGCCAGCAGGTTGCGCAGCGTGCGCGCGAAATCGCCGGAGCGGGAATCTAAGCGTTTAATCAAGGCCATAAAACACAGAAACAGGTACGGGTCGAAGTAAAGAGTGTATACCCGAACATCCTAGCATGCGGCTTGCCTGGCTGCTGCTGCACACTAGGCCGCCGACGCTTGCGCGAAGGCGTCGATAAGCGGCTGCAGCGCCTTTGCGCGGGTTTTCAGCGACGCCTGGTTGACGATCAGGCGCGACGAGATCTGGACAATGTCTTCCACCGCCACCAGATGGTTGGCTTTCAGGGTGTTGCCGGTGGAGACCAGGTCGACGATGGCATCGGCCAGGCCCACCAAGGGCGCCAGTTCCATGGACCCGTACAGCTTGATCAAATCGACATACACGCCTTTGCGGGCGAAGTGCTCGCGCGCGGCCTGGACGTATTTGGTGGCGATGCGCAGGCGCGAGCCCTGCGATACGGCGGCTTCGTAGTCGAAGCCTTCGCGCACGGCAACGCAGAGCCGGCATTTGGCGATGTTCAGGTCGATGGGCTGGTACAAGCCGCCGGCATTCTGCGCGGCGTGCTCGAACAGCACGTCCTTGCCCGCAATGCCGAAGTCCGCCGCTCCGTACTGCACATAGGTGGGCACATCGGAGGCGCGTACGATAATGAGCTGCAGGCCGGGGTCGCTGGTAGGCAGGATGAGCTTGCGCGAGCTTTCGGGATTTTCGGTGACATGCACGCCGGCCGCGGCCAGCAGGGGCAAGGTTTCTTCGAAAATCCGTCCTTTGGACAGGGCTAGCGTAAGGGGTTTGTCGAGGCTGGCGGGGCTCATGCTTGTTCTCGTGCTATGCGTTGAATGTTTGCGCCCACCGAGCGCAGCTTGTGTTCCATGCGTTCGTAGCCGCGATCAAGGTGGTAGATGCGCTCTATGGTGGTGTCGCCGATTGCGGCCAGGCCGGCAATGACCAGGCTTGCCGAGGCGCGCAAATCGGTGGCCATGACGGTGGCACCCGACAGCTTCGATGTGCCGGTGACCACCGCGGTATGGCCGTCGATGTCGATTTTTGCGCCCATGCGGCCCAGTTCCTGCACGTGCATATAGCGGTTTTCAAAGATGTTCTCGACAATGACGGCCGTGCCTTCGGCGATGGTGTTCAAGGCCATGACCTGGGCTTGCATGTCGGTGGGGAAGGCGGGGTATTCGTAGGTGCGAAAGCCCACCGCCTTGGGGCGCTGGTTCATTGACCCGCGTATCCAGTCGCTGCCGCATTCGATGCTCATGCCGGCTTCCTGGAGCTTGTCCAGGATGGCGCCCATGGTGTCGGGCGCGGCATTGCGCAGGACGATCTCGCCGCCGGTGGCGCCTACCGCGCACAGGAAGGTGCCGGCCTCGATGCGGTCGGCCACGATGGTGTGCCGGGCGCCGTGCAGCGCCTCGACGCCGTCGATGACGATGCGGTCGGTGCCATGGCCCTGGATGCGGGCGCCCATTTTGATGAGCAGCTCGGCCAGGTCGGTGATTTCGGGCTCGCGCGCGGCGTTTTCCAGTACGGTCTGGCCTTCGGCCAGCACGGCCGCCATCATGAGGTTTTCAGTGCCGGTTACGGTGACCATATCGGTGCGGATGACGGCGCCTTTCAGGCGGCTGGCCTTGGCAACGACAAAACCGTGCTCGATGCTGATCTCCGCGCCAAGCGCGGCCAGGCCCTTGATATGCTGGTCCACCGGGCGCTGGCCGATGGCGCAGCCGCCCGGCAGGCTGACCCGGGCCTGGCCGAAGCGCGTTAGCAAGGGGCCCAGCACCAGGATGGAAGCGCGCATGGTCTTGACCAGGTCGTAGGGCGCTTCAAGGGTGTGCACATGGCGGGCATCCAGGGTTACGGAGTTTTCGCCGTCCTGGGTGATCCGCACGCCCATTTGGCCCAGCAGGCGCTGCGTGGTGCCGATGTCTTTCAGTGCCGGAACATTGTCCAGCGAAATGGGGTCGGCGGTAAGCAGGCTTGCGCACAAAATGGGCAGGGCGGCATTTTTTGCGCCCGAGACGGTAATCTCGCCATTCAGGCGGTTGCCGCCGGTGATAAGCAGTTTATCCATTCGGATTGGCTTCGTATTCGGCAGGGGTAAGGGTGCGCATGGACAGCGCGTGTATTTCGCTTTTCATGCGTTCGCCAAGCGAGGAGTAGACCAATTGGTGCCGGGCGATCAGGCGCTTGCCCTCGAAGGCGGGGCTGACGATGATGGCTTCGAAATGAGAGCCGTCGCCCTGCACTTCGATGTGTTCGCAGTTAAGGCTTTCGGCAATGTATTGACGCACTTGTTCGGGAGTAGGCAGCATATCGTTCACATTCAGTTTCGCAGTTTGTAGCCCGAGGCTAAAAGACGCTGGGTTAGAAGACACAGTACGGCGAAAACGCCGGCGACCACGGCCAGACTTTGCCAGGGCGAAACGTCGGAAACCGTGAAGAAGCCGTAGCGGAAGCCGTCTATGGTGTAGAAAATGGGGTTCCAGCGCGACACTTCCTGCCAGAAACCGGGCAGGCTGTGTATGGAATAGAACACGCCTGACAAAAACGTGGCCGGCATAATAAGAAAGTTCTGGAACGCGGCGAGCTGGTCGAATTTCTCGGCCCACAAGCCTGCAATCATACCCAATGTGGCCATGATGCCGCAGGACAGCACGGCAAAGACCAGTATCCAGGCAAGATTGGCCGGCGCCAGCGGTATGAAGAACAATGCAACCAGCCAGACGCATGCGCCCACCGACAAACCGCGGGCCACCGCAGCCAGCAGGTAGGCCCAGAAAATCTGCCGGTGCGAAAGCGGGGGCAGCAGAACGAAAACCAGGTTGCCGGTGATCCGGCTTTGGATCAGGGACGACGAGGGATTGGCAAACGCATTTTGCAGCATGCTCATCATCATGAGCCCGGGTATCAGGAAGGCGGTATACGGAATGGTGCCGTATACCTGGACCCTGCCTTCAAGCACATGGGCGAACACCAATAAATACAACAGGGCGGTCAGCACGGGTGCGGCAATGGTTTGAAAACCCACCTTCCAGAAGCGCATGAGCTCTTTGTGCAGCAGGGTGGGAAAGCCCGACCCGATATCGCTGCGAGGCTGTACGACTTGCGTGTTCATGCTGTTTCTCCCATGATTTCGTCGCTGTTCATGATGCGCACGAAGGCGTCCTCGAGGTCGGTGCCGCCGACACGGGCCAACAGGGCCTGGGTGGTGTCCAGCGCCACCAGGCTGCCCTGCTTGAGCATGGCGATGCGGCCGCACAGGGCTTCGGCTTCTTCGAGATAGTGGGTGGTCAGCAAGACGGTGTGGCCCTGCGTGTTCAGGCGGGTGATGAATTCCCACAGCGTGCGGCGCAGGTCGACGTCCACGCCCGCGGTGGGCTCGTCCAGGATAATGACGGGAGGGCGGTGCACCAGGGCCTGGGCCACCAGCACACGGCGCTTCATGCCGCCCGACAGCGAGCGCATATTGGTGTCGGCCTTGTCGGTCAACCCCAGATTGGCCAGGATTTCGTCTATCCAGTCGTCATTGTTGCGCAGCCCGAAGTAGCCCGATTGCAGGCGCAGGGTTTCGCGCACGGTAAAAAACGGATCGTAGACCAGCTCTTGGGGCACGACGCCCAAAGAGCGGCGCGCCATTTTGTAGTCGGTGATGACATCGTAGCCGCAGACGCTGGCCGTGCCGGATGTGGCCTGGGCCAGGCCGGCCAGTATGGAGATCAGCGAAGTTTTGCCGGCTCCGTTGGGCCCGAGCAGCCCGAAGAACTCTCCGTGCTCGACGCTCAGGCTGACATCGTTCAACGCCCTGAAGCCCTGGCTGCTTTTGGCGCCGGGGTCCAGCAGCCTCTTCCACAGAGATTGTTGGGATTGATAGGTCTTGGATATGTGATTTAAGGTGAGCGCGGACATAATATGCAAAAAGCCTGGCCCCTGATTGGGCCAAGCTTGTCATTATATGTGCGAATGCTTGGGGAGGCTCTGAACAAGTCACCGCAGCGCCTGCTAACCGCTCGGCTTATTCAGAACTTCCCTGGACGCCGTATCGGCATGGGCCAGGTCTTGGCGGGTTGCACACTACAGCGTTGGCGCTTCGCTTATTTGTTGCGGGAGTTCAGGGCTTTGATAAGGCCGTCGATGCCGTTCTGGTTGATTTGCTCGGCAAACTGGTTGCGGTAGTTCTGGATCAGCCAGATGCCTTCAACGTTCAGGTCGTAGATTTTCCAGCCGTTGGCCGTCTTTTCCAGGCGGTAGTCGACGCCGACAGGCGGCCCGTTGCGCTGCGACAGGGTCGAGCGCACGACGACGTCGTCGGCATTGGCATCGCCCCGGAATGGCGCCAGGGTCAACGCGGAAACGTCGTCAACCCGGGACAGCGCGCCGCTGTACGTGCGGATCAGCGTGCCCTTGAAGGCCTCGGTAAGGTCTTTTTGCTGCTGCGGGCTGGCCTGGCGCCAATAGCGGCCGGCGGCCAGGCGGGTGGTCTTTTCCAGGTCGACGTAAGGCAGGACGTACTGATTGACCAGGGCGTTGATGCGCTGCAGGTCGCCGGCCTTGGCGGCGGGCTCGGCCTTGAGCGCATTAAGCGCATTGTTGGCCACCACGCTGACGAAGTCGTTGGGCGCGGCCTTGGTGTCGACCGGCGTATCGGCTGCGGCGGTACCCGCCAGGCCCAGGCTTAGCAGGCCGGCAGCCAGCCAGCGCAGCGGTTTGACGGAACAAAAAGAAAATAATGAGCGTTGCATAAAGATGGTTCCTGATTAATTTCCTGATTTGGCGGGCGCCGCGGGGGCGTCGCCGTTATCGGAATAGTCGGGCAGCTCGCTGGAGTAGTCCGGCAGGGTTCCGTCGCCGGTCGAGTGCAAGCCGCGGACCAAGGCCTTGCGGCGCTGCAGGTAGGCGTCGCGGATGAAGCTGTAGCGATCCAGGGCAATGTCATTGACGAGCTGGTCGGCGCTAAGCAGGCTGGCGCGCATGTCGATCAGGCTCAGGGCGATGATGGAGTTGCGCAGCGGTACGTTGTCGATGGCGAACACCGGCGTATACATCGACGCGTCGACCGCCAGCCCGGCCAGCGAAGCCGTGCCGTCGCGCAGCGTGGTCGAACCCCAGAACGGGAAGACGATATAAGGCCCGGGGCCGAAGCCCCATACGCCCAGCGTTACGCCGAAATCGTTGACGATGCGCTTTGAGCCGTTCATGGAGGCCACGTCGATACAGCCGCCCAGCCCCATGGTGGAGTTGAACAGGACCCGGCCCAGGCTGTTTATGCCGTCGTGGCCGCGGCCTTGCAGGAAGCTGTTGATCGACGACCAGGCATCGGCCAGGTTGTTGAAGACATTATGCACGCAGGTGCGTACCGGCTTGGGCGTGACAGCTTCGTAGCCCTGTGCGATGGGCTTGAAGACGGCCCGGTCGACCTTGTCGTTGAATGCATACATGCCGCGGTTGTAGCTTTCAAGGGGATCGTTGGGGTTGGGGTGTGGCACGCTGGCACAGCCGGCTGCCAGCGTTGCGGCGGCCAGGGCCGGAATCAACCGGGCGGTACGTTTGCGTGTCGAACTTGTTGTGTCCAGGGGCATATTGTTTTACTTGCGATGATTGAAACGAAATACATGCGGGGCGCTTTGTGTCGCCGGAATTTTATGTCGATAGGCATTATTACATGCCGCAACAATTCAGGGCTTGTGCGGCTCGGCGGCAGGCGTGCCGCTGCTGGCGGTTCCTTCTTTGTCGGCCGAGCTATACAAGAATTTGCTGATCAACTCTTCAAGCACGACCGCGCTTTGAGTGTATTGAATGGTGCTGTCCTGAGCCAGCATTTTATCGTCGCCGCCGGGGGTGATGCCAATGTATTGCTCGCCCAGCAGGCCCGAGGTCAGAATCGAGGCGGACGAATCGTCCGGAAATTTATATTGTGCTTCCAGGCTAAGCGTAACGACCGCCCGATAAGTGGTATTGTCGAACGAGATGCCTGTTACGCGGCCTACGACGACGCCGCTGCTTTTGACCGGGGCGCGCACCTTAAGGCCGCCCAGATTGTCGAAATGAGCCTGCACCTCGTAGGTTGGGGCCAACGAGAATGAGCTCAGGTTGCCGGCCCGCAGGGCAAGAAACACCAGGGCCACCAAGCCCAGCAGAACAAATAGGCCAACCCAGAAATCGGTTTTTTCGCGCGTCATGGTTATTCCGTCTTAATCATTAGTTGCTGAACATCAAGGCCGTAAGCAGGAAATCCAGGCCCAGCACCGCCAGGGCGCCGCTTACGACGGTGCGCGTGGTGGCCCGGGACACCCCTTCAGGCGTCGGCTTGGCGTTCCAGCCCTCGAACAGGGCTATGAGCGTTACGGCAATGCCGAAAATCAGGCTTTTCAGTACGCCATTGAGAATATCTTTGAATACGTCGACGCCGGCCTGCATCTGCGACCAGAAAGTGCCCGGATCGATGCCGATGAGCACGACGCCGACTATCCATCCGCCTATGATGCCCACCATGGAGAACACAGCCGCCAGCACGGGCATGGCGATGACGCCGCCCCAGAAGCGGGGTACGAGAACGCGGCGGATGGGGTCGACCGCCATGACTTCCATTGCGGCCAGCTGCTCACCGGCTTTCATAAGGCCTATTTCGGCGGTCAGCGAGGTGCCGGCGCGCCCGGCAAAGAGCAGGGCGGTGACGACCGGGCCCAATTCACGGGTCAGCGACAAGGCCACCAAAAGGCCCAGGGCCTCTTCGGAACCGTAGCGGTTAAGAGTGTAATAGCCCTGCAGGCCCAGCACAAAACCGACGAACAGGCCTGAAACGGCAATGATCAGCAGCGAGTAGTTGCCGATAAAGTGAATTTGCTGCGCCACCAGCCCCGGCCGCTTGAAGACCAGTCCGCTGCGGGCCAGGATGCTGCCCAGCAGGCGTGTAAATGCGCCAAGCTGGTAAATAGTGTTGATCGCCAGTCGTCCCAGCGAGCCTATGCCGCGTACGAGCGTGCTCATGGCTTTCCTCCTTGCCGCTGCAGCCACGCAGTGAATGCAGGTGTTTCGGGGTAGTGGAAGGCGATGGGGCCGTCGGGCTCGCCATTCAGGAATTGCCGAATGTAGGGATCGGCCGAGCTCGACAGGTCGTCGGGCCGGCCGTGGGCCAGCAGCTTGCCTTGCCCCACCATATAAACCTGGTCGGCAATAGCGAAGGACTCGGCCACGTCGTGGGTAATCAGCACCGAGGCGCAATTCAGCGTATCGGTAAGGCCGCGTATAAGTTGCGCGGTAATTCCCAGGGAAATAGGGTCCAGCCCGGCGAACGGTTCGTCGTACAGAATGAGCTCGGGCTCAAGCACGATGGCACGCGCCAGCGCCACGCGGCGCGCCATTCCGCCCGAAATTTCCGAAATGCTTAGATGCGCGGCCGCGCGCAGCCCGACGGCATTGAGCTTGTCGAGCACGCGTTCAATAATCTGGGCCTCGGAGACCTGGGTATGTTCGCGCAAAGGAAAGGCTACGTTCTCGAACACGTTCAGGTCGGTAAACAGCGCGCCTTGCTGGAACAGCACGCCCATGCGTTGGCGCAGTGCACGCAACTTGTTGTTGTCGGCCGCCGCGATGTTTTCGCCGAAAGCCGTAACGGTGCCCTGCTTGGGCAGGATTTGACCGGTGGCAGCGCGCAGCAGCGTAGTCTTGCCCGAGCCGGATCCGCCCATCATTGCAACGACCTGGCCGCGGCGGACATCGATGTCGATGCCGGCAAGGACGGTAAAGTCGCCGTAGCCCAGCGTGACGTCTTTGAACAGCAATAGCGAATCTGCAGCAGAGGATGCTTCAGGGTTCATACAGGGAAATGCCTAGTGATTAGCCCTGCATTGTATCGCGACTAGTTGCCTGGGCAAGTAATTGCCCGTTACCGTGGTTTTTTAGCGATTTGGCTCTTCATTAGGCTTGATCGCCCGGGCTGAGCAGGCGCGCGTTTACATCGGCAGCACCGCGGGCTTCTTGCACGTCTAAGAATACTGGCCGGCTGCCTGCAAGCCCGTCGCGAGCATGCAAACAGCCGGCCAGATTGACTGTACCGGCGTCTGGCGACTACCGAGGCAGTGTGCTGGACCCCGTCAGGAACTCATCCACGGACCGGGCGCATTGGCGTCCTTCGCGTATGGCCCAGACTACCAATGACTGTCCCCGGCGCATGTCGCCGGCGGCGAATACTTTGTTTACGCTGGTCGTGTAATCGTCGGTGTTGGCCCGCGCATTGCCGCGCGCGTCCATTTCTACGCCGAAGGCGCTGAGCACGGTCTTGACCGGGGCGGTAAAGCCCATGGCCAGCAGCACCAGGTCGGCGGGCAGGTCGAACTGCGAGCCTTCGACTTCGCGCATTTTCATTTGTCCGGTGGCTTTGTCCTTGAACCACTCGATGCGCACGGCGGTGAGCTTTTCGACTTTGCCGTTCTTGCCTTGCAGTGCCGTGGTCGAAACCGCCCAGTCCCGCTCGGCGCCTTCTTCCTGCGAGGACGAGGTGCGCAGCTTGGCGGGCCAGTAGGGCCAGGTCAGCGCCTTGTCTTCGGTTTCGGGCAGCTTGGACATCAGCTCGAACTGGGTTACCGAGGCGGCACCCTGGCGGTTGCTGGTGCCGATGCAGTCCGAGCCTGTGTCGCCCCCGCCGATGACTATGACGTGCTTGCCTTTGGCGCTGATCTGCTTGGCGACGCGGTCCCCCGCATTGGCCTTGTTTTGCTGGCTCAGGAACTCCATGGCGAAATGTACGCCGCGCAGTTCGCGTCCGGGTACGGGCAGGTCGCGCGGCGTTTCGGCGCCGCCGGTCAGGACGACGGCGTCGAATTCTTCCTGCAGCGATTCGGGCGTGCGCACGGTCAGGCCTTCCTCGGCATCAACGGCTGCGCCGACATAGGTGGAGGGGCAGAACTCGACGCCTTCAGCTTCCATCTGGGCCAGGCGGCGGTCGATATGGGATTTGTCCAGCTTGAAATCGGGAATGCCATAGCGCAGCAGCCCGCCGATCCGGTTGCTTTTTTCAAAGACCGTAACGGCATGGCCGGCACGGGCTAATTGCTGGGCGCAGGCCAGGCCCGCCGGCCCGGAGCCGACCACGGCCACCTTCTTGCCGGTCTTGCGCGCCGGCAGTTGAGGGACGACCCAGCCGTTATCCCAGCCTTTGTCGATAATGGCGTGCTCGATGGACTTGATGCCTACCGCGTCGTCATTGATGTTGAGGGTACAGGCCGCCTCGCAAGGGGCGGGGCAGATCCGTCCCGTGAATTCGGGGAAGTTGTTGGTCGAGTGCAGTACGTCAAGCGCGGCGTGCCAGTCCTGACGGTAGACCAGGTCGTTCCAGTCGGGAATGATGTTGTTGACCGGGCAGCCGTTGCTGCAAAAGGGAATGCCGCAATCCATGCAGCGCGCGCCCTGTATCTTGGCCTCTTCGTTGGTAAGGGGCTGGATGAATTCTTTCCAGTGCTTGAGGCGCTGCAAGGGCGCCTCATACGCTTCCTTGACGCGTTCAAATTCGATAAAACCGGTGATTTTGCCCATTTCTTTTCCTCAGGCGGCAAGTGTTTCGGGGTTGGTGGCGCGCCATAGTTCGCCAAGGGCCCGACGGTATTCGATAGGCATGACCTTGACGAAGGCGCTGCGTGCCAGCGGCCAGTCGTTGAGCAGGTCGCGCGAACGGAAACTGCCTGTGTAGCGGTAGTGGTCTTCGACCAGGCGGCGCAAAATGGTATCGTCCGTTGCGCGTTCGCCGCCCTGGCTATGCCAGGTTTGCATCTGGTTGGCTTCGATCTGTTCGGCGTGGCTGAGCACGGGCTCGAGTTCGACCATGGCCAGATTGCAGCGGTCGCGAAAGACTTTATGCGGGTCCCATACGTAGGCCACGCCGCCCGACATGCCGGCGGCAAAGTTGCGCCCGGTTTCGCCCAGCACGACGATGGTTCCGCCGGTCATGTATTCGCAACCGTGGTCGCCGGTGCCTTCCACTACCGCGGTGGCGCCGGAATTGCGCACAGCAAAGCGTTCGCCGACGGCGCCGTTAAGATAGGCCTCGCCGGCCAGGGCGCCGTACAGCACGGTATTACCGGCAATGATGTGGTCGGGCCCGAAACCGCGGAAGTCATTGGGCGAGCGCACGATAAGCCGTCCGCCCGACAAGCCCTTGCCGACATAGTCGTTGCCTTCGCCAACCAGGTCCAGCGTGATGCCGTGCGCAAGGAACGCGCCAAAGCTTTGCCCGGCCGCTCCGTTGCACTGGATGTGGATGGTGTCGTCGGGTAGTCCGTCGTGCCCATAGCGCGAAGCCACGACGCCGGAAAGCATGGTGCCTATGGTGCGGTTGCGGTTGCGCACGGGGGTGATGAACGAGACCTTCTCGCCGCGTTCGATGGCGGCCTTGCTGCGCTCGATAAGCAAGTGGTCCAGCGCGTGTTCCAGCCCGTGGTCCTGGCCTTCGGTCTGGCGCAGCGGCGAGGTGGTGTCAATTTGATGGAAGACGCGGCTGAAGTCCAGTCCCTTGGCCTTCCAGTGCGACAGCCCTTGGCGCATATCGAGCAGGTCGACGCGCCCAACCAGGTCGTCGAACTTGCGTATGCCAAGCTGCGCCATGATTTCACGCACTTCTTCGGCAACGAAGAAGAAGTAGTTCACGACATGCTCGGGCTTGCCCTGGAATTTTTTGCGCAATTCCGGATCTTGCGTGGCAACGCCCACGGGGCAGGTGTTGAGGTGGCATTTGCGCATCATGATGCAGCCTTCCACCACCAGTGGCGCGGTGGCAAAGCCGAACTCGTCGGCGCCCAGCAATGCGCCGATGGCTACATCGCGGCCGGTTTTCATCTGGCCGTCGGCCTGGACGCGGATGCGGCTGCGCAAATTATTGAGCAAAAGCGTTTGCTGGGTTTCGGCCAGGCCCAGTTCCCAGGGCGTGCCCGCATGCTTGATGGACGAGATGGGCGAGGCGCCGGTGCCGCCGTCATGGCCGGCAATTACCACGTGGTCGGCCTTGGCCTTGGCCACGCCGGTGGCTACCGTGCCTACGCCGACTTCCGAAACCAGCTTGACCGAGATCGATGCGCGCGGGTTGGCGTTTTTAAGGTCGTGGATCAGCTGCGCCAGGTCCTCAATGGAATAGATGTCGTGATGCGGCGGGGGCGAAATAAGGCCGACGCCAGGTACGGAGTAACGCAGTTTGGCGATATATTCCGACACCTTATGGCCGGGAAGCTGGCCGCCTTCGCCCGGTTTGGCGCCCTGGGCCATTTTGATCTGGATCTGGTCGGCGCTGCTCAGGTATTCGGCCGAAACGCCGAAGCGGCCCGACGCCACCTGCTTGATGCGAGAGCGCAGCGAGTCGCCGGCTTGCAGCGGTACATTGGCTTCGATCCGGTCGGCGCCCAGGAAAGAAGCCAGCGTGTCGCCTTTCTTGATGGTGCTTTTGCCCGCGCGCATTTCTTCGCGGTAGCGTAATTCGTCTTCGCCGCCTTCACCCGTATTCGATTTGCCGCCGATGCGGTTCATGGCCACGGCCAGCACCGAATGGGCTTCGGTGGAGATGGAGCCCAGCGACATGGCGCCGGTGGCGAAGCGCTTGACGATGTCCTTGGCCGATTCCACTTCGCTTAGCGGGATGGCGCGGGCCGGGTCCAGCTTGAACTCGAACAGGCCGCGCAAGGTCATGTGGCGCTTCGTTTGGTCGTTGATAAGCTGCGCGTACTCCTTGTACGTGCTGTAGTTGTTGGCACGGGTGGCGTGCTGCAGCTTGGCGATGGAGTCCGGGTTCCACATATGCTCTTCGCCGCGTATGCGGAAGGCATAGTCGCCGCCGGCGTCCAGCGCGTCGCGCAACACCGGGTCGTTGCTGAAGGCGGCCTGGTGCTGGCGCAGCGCTTCTTCGGCAACCTCGAATATGCCTATGCCCTGGATATTGCTGGCGGTGCCGGTGAAGTATTGATTGATCAGCGCCGAATTCAGGCCGACGGCTTCGAATATCTGGGCGCCGGTGTACGACATGTAGGTCGAGATGCCCATTTTGGACATGACCTTGTTAAGCCCTTTGCCGATGGCCTTGATGTAGTTCTTTGTGGCCTTTTCGGGGTTTTCTTGCTGGGCCAGGGACTCCAGGGCAAGATAAGGATGGATGGCTTCTGCGCCGTAGCCGCCCAGCAGGGCAAAGTGGTGTACTTCGCGTACCGAACCGCTTTCCACGATTAGGCCGGTCTTGGTGCGCAGGCCCTGGCGGATCAGGTGCAGGTGAATGGCCGAGATGGCCAGCAGCGCTGGGATGGCAACCCGTTCGCTGGTGGTGTTGCGGTCGGTAATGATAAGGATGTTGTAGCCGCTTTGCACCGCATCGGCCGCATTCGAGCACAGCGAGGCCAGGCAGGCTTCGATGCCGTCCGGGCCCCATGCCATGGGGTAGGTGATGTCAAGCTCGAAGCTGCGGAATTTGTCGGCGGTGATTTGCTCGATATTGCGGATTTGCGCCATGGCGGCGAAGTCCAGCACGGGCTGGCTGATCTCCAGGCGCAGCGGCGGATTGACGTTGTTGATGTCCAGCAGGTTGGGCTTGGGCCCGATGAACGACACCAGCGACATGACGAGCTGTTCGCGGATCGGGTCGATAGGCGGGTTGGTAACCTGCGCGAACAATTGGCGGAAATAATTGTAGAAGGGCTTGGCCTTGTTGGACAGCACGGTCAGCGGCGCATCGTTGCCCATCGAGCCGGTGGACTCTTCGCCGTTGAAAGCCATCGGATTCAAAATGAACTTGAAGTCTTCCTGGGTCCAGCCGAAGGCTTGCTGGCGCTGTAGCAGCGAATGCGCAGGCGCGGCCATCGGCGTTGCCGCCGTGGGCGCGGGCAGCGACTCCAGCTTGATGCGCAGGCGTTCGATCCATTGGCGGTAGGGGCGGGCATTGGACAACTGCGACTTGATTTCGTCGTCGTCCACAATGCGTCCCTGCTGCAGGTCGATAAGAAACATCTTGCCCGGCTGCAGGCGCCACTTCTTGACGATACGGTGTTCGGGAATGGAAAGCGTGCCGGCTTCGGAAGCCAGGACGACGAGGTCGTCGTCGGTAACCAGGTAGCGCGCTGGGCGCAAGCCATTGCGATCAAGCAGGGCGCCGATTTGCCGGCCGTCGGTGAAGGCGATGGCCGCGGGGCCGTCCCACGGCTCCATCATGGCGGCATGGTATTCATAGAAGGCGCGGCGGTTTTCGTCCATGGTGGCGTGCTGTTCCCAGGCTTCGGGAATCATCATCATCATGGCGTGGGCCAGCGAATAGCCCGACATGACCAGCAGTTCCAGGCAGTTGTCGAAGGTGGCGGTGTCGGACTGGCCTTCGTAGACGATAGGGTATAGCTTGGGCAGGTCGTCGCCCAGCACGGCTGACTGCATCATGCCTTCACGCGCGCGCAGCCAATTGAAATTGCCCTTGACGGTGTTGATCTCGCCGTTGTGGGCGATGAGGCGGTAGGGGTGGGCCAGCGGCCATGCCGGGAAAGTGTTGGTCGAGAAGCGCTGGTGTACCAGCGACAGCGCCGAGACGGCACGCGTGTCGGCCAGGTCGCGGTAGTAGCGGCCGACCTGGCCGGCCAGCAGCAAGCCCTTGTAGACGACAGTGCGCACGGAAATGGACGGTACGAAATACTCTTGGCCGTGAGCCAGATTCATGCGCTGGATGGCGTGGCTGGCTGTTTTGCGAATGACATAGAGTTTGCGTTCAAGGGCGTCGGGCACCATGATGTCCGGGCCGCGTCCGATGAATAGCTGGCGGATGACGGGTTCGACGGCACGGACGGTGGGCGACATGGGCATTTCTGAGTCCACGGGCACATCGCGCCAGCCCAGGACTACCTGGCCCTCGTCGCGCACGGCGCGCTCGAGCTCTTGCTGACAGGCCAGCCGCGAGGCGGTTTCCTTAGGCAGAAAGACCATGGCCACGCCGTATTCGTCGGGGGCGGGCAAGGTGACGCCTTTTGCGGCCATGTCCTCACGATACAGGGCGTCGGGAATCTGTATGAGGATTCCGGCGCCGTCGCCCATCAGCTCGTCCGCACCGACCGCGCCCCGATGGTCCAGGTTCTCCAGGATTTTCAGGCCTTGCTGAATGATGGAGTGGCTTTTGCGGCCCTTGATATGGGCAACAAAACCTACGCCGCAGGCGTCGTGTTCATTTTGGGGGTTGTACAACCCTTGGGCTGCCGGCAGGCCGATGCGGGACGCATCGATGACAGTCTCCGGGACGGAGAATGGGGCTATGGTTTCAGGCATGTGGGGCTCCGCAGATGTGCGCGCAGAAGAAGCGTTGCGTATGGTCAGGAATCGACGATACTGCGGTTTTTTTTGTGGTGCAACAAAATTATATTGGGGTGCGTCCCTAATTTAATTGACATATATTTCTATTCAATTATAATGGGGACATGTTTAAATCATTGATTATTATAAAAAAACCTGTAAATAAATTTAATATCATGCCGCGCCGACCCAGGCGCGGCGGCGTTTTTGCGCATATAAAAAAGTGGGGCGCGGCCATTGCGGATTATGGGAAAAACGCCACAAAATGCCGCAAAGCGGACGCGGGCGCCAGGGCGAAGTAGGGATGCTCCGAACAGGTTATCCCGCTTTGCCGGCTACTGCGTCAAATGGCCTATTGAGCGCGGGACTGGTTCAGAGCATCTCGGTTTCTTTGCGCGCGTGCAGCAATTGCAGCCCGCGCGGCAGGATTTGCGGCAGGTGGGCGCTTAGGACGACGTTGCCGTTTTGTCTTGCGGTTCAACGGCCTGCGCTTTCTTGGGGCGGCCGCGCGTAGCGGGCGTCAGGCGCCGGCTGGCCTGGGCGTGGAGTTCGGCCAGGAAGGCGGGCTTGCCCAGCGCCCATTGGCCGAACAGGGCGCGCTCGATCTGAATGGCTTCGGCCGGCGCCAGCCCTTGACCCAGGCGCTGGCGAAACTTGGCTTGACGTTCGAAAGGCGTATTGCCGTCGCTCCAGTAGTCGGGGTGGTCGGTTACCAGCGAATGCGGGTCGTGCGCCGTGCCGGTGTGGTAACTGGCGGAAGACCAGGGCCAGGCTTCGGCTTTATCTACATATCCCAATTGCACCGGCAACTGGTCCAGCCAGACCAGGGTCGGCAATATCCATTGCCCGGGCTGAATCAGCGCGCTGCGGTAGCGGCTTGCAAAGACGCGCCCATGCTGCAGGCGCGACGCATAACGCCGGCCGAAGGCCTGGATCAGCCGGGCCAGGCTGTTGGTGGCCGCCGGCGTGGCAAGCAGCGTCAGCCGGTCGTTAAGCAGCACCCAGCCGTGCACGGTCGCATGCTGTTCGTGTACGATTTCCCGCAGCCACAGGGCCAGGTTGTCCAGCTTGGCCGCGGGGGTCGGGTCTGAAGGCAGTGCCAGCGGGTGCGCGAAATTTACTTGCGCAAGCTGCGGAATGTCCGGGGCGTAAAGGCGCGGCAGTCGGGCCATAGTCGGGTTGCTTGTAGTCGGTTGCGATGCATCGGCGAGTAATGTTAGGGTATCGCGTTGCAAACGGCTAGCATAGCAAAGCCAGGGCCAAGCCGGTCACGGCATGCTAATGTAGTGGCTGCTCAGTCGAAAATTTATCCATGCCGCTTATTAATTAATAAGGCGGCTGTTTTGTCTGTAATCGGTTCATTCAAGGAGGCCTGATGGCGCACGAACTAGAGTTGTTGAGCGAGCACCGCTGCTTTGGCGGCGTGCAGCGTTTTTATAAACACGATTCAAGCACTATTGGCCTGCCCATGCGATTTTCAGTGTTCATCCCCGACACCGCCACCGCGGGCACGGCAAAGGCTGGGCGCATTCCCGTCTTGTTTTACCTGGCGGGCCTGACCTGCACGGAAGAGACCTTCATGATCAAGGGCGGCGCCCAGCGCCTTGCGGCCCAGCACGGCATCATGCTGGTTGCGCCTGACACCAGCCCCCGTGGGGCCGGCGTGCCGGGCGAGGACGATGGCTGGGACATGGGCACCGGCGCCGGGTTTTATCTGGACGCGACGCAAGAGCCCTGGAGCAAGCATTACCGCATGGAAAGCTACGTGGCGGGCGAGCTCCATGAAATCGCCACCACCACTTTGCCAGGCGATGCGGGTCGGGCGGGCATTTTCGGGCACTCCATGGGCGGCCACGGCGCTTTGGTGCTGGCGCAGCGCCATCCCGGCAAATACCGTTCGGTATCGGCATTTGCGCCGATTGCCGCTCCATCCAAGTGCCCATGGGGGCATAAGGCGCTGGGCGGGTATCTGGGCAGCAATCCGGAAGACTGGGCCGGCCACGATGCCTCGCTGCTGATGGCCAAGTCCAAGTGCCCATTCCCTGAAGGCATTTTGGTAGACCAGGGCCTGGCCGACAACTTCCTGGCCGAACAGCTGCATCCGCACGAGTTCGAAGCCGCCTGCGCCGCGGCCGGCCAGCCGCTGACACTGCGCCGCCACGAAGGCTACGACCATGGCTACTACTTTATCTCCACCTTCATGGAAGACCACGTCGGCTTTCACGCCGAACGCCTGAAGGCAAAGTAGTTTCCGCGTTTGATTCGTATTGATAAGCAGGCTGCCCTTTTGTTGGTCTGAGCCTAAAAGTTGAACAGTTGGCGGTTAAGGGCTTAAGGCCTGAGTTCGGTATTGCACCGGGCTCAGGCCTTTTAATTTGAGCTTGATGCGTTGTCCAAGTAATTGCCTTTGCGCGATATGCTCTGAGTCAGGCCCCACACCGTCAGTTCACGTCCCCTGGCACGGGGACATACAAGTTGCGCTGGGTCCCTTACAGTGAAGACAGTTGACTTAACACGGATAAGGAGGCCTAAGTGGCCAAGGACGCAAATATACGGTATTCGATGTTTTCAGTGCAGGATCATTATCCTACTGAAAAGTATCCCGAGCATGCAAGAACCCTTGAGCAGCTATATGCCGAAGTGATTGGCCAGGCGAAGTTGGCTGACGATCTGGGTTACGACACATTCTTTGTTGCGGAGCATCATTTTCACGAGTACGGTACGGTTCCGAACCCGGCAATCATGATGGCCCACCTTGCAGCTCAGACTCGCCGTATTCGTTTGGGGTCGGCCATTTCACTTCTGACATTTCATAATCCCCTGACGGTGGCCGAAAACTATGCCATGGCTGACATTCTGTCCAATGGGCGGGTTTTTCTAGGAGTGGGGTCGGGGTATCTGAAGCATGAGTTTGATGGTTATGGGATCAACGGTGCCGAAAAGCGCGAGCGATTTGACGAAAATCTGGAGATCGTCACACGCTTGCTCCAAGGCGAACGATTGAGCTACCAGGGCAAGTTCAACCAGGTCAATGGTGTCCAGTTGAACGTGCTGCCGATACAACAGCCCCACCCCCCTATAGCCGTCGCCATTCTCAGGAAGGAAGCCGCTTACCACGTTGGTCTTAAAGGACACAATATGATGTGTGTCCCATACGGCACTCTGGATTGCTGGAGCGAGCTTGGCGAATTGGCTGGTGAATTTCAGCGTGGCAGGCAAGAGGGTGGCAAGCCCGCCGGGCCGGGTGATACCGCGTTTGTGTTCCACACGCATGTTGCCGAATCTGAGGACGAAATACGTGAGGCGGCGGCCGATAGTTTTGACCTTTACGTCAGAACACGATTGTATGCAAAAAGCCAGACTTACGACGACATTATTGCCAGTGGGCTCTCTTTGTTCGGTACGCCGGACACTATTGCAGACAAAGTTGTGGAACTGTACAACATGGGTGTGTCGCATATCATGACGCTTCATAATTTCGGCCATCTTCCCAAAGAAAAAGTTCATCGCTCAATGAGGTTGTTCGCTGAGGAAGTCATGCCGCGAGTGCACCATCGTATAGCCCAGAACGAATTGCAAAGTGCGAGCGGGGTGGTCTGATGCACGGAGGGTTGAGCCCGTCTGAAGCTCAAGACGCCTTCGATCAGATCTGCCCGACAACATTACGTGCTGCGTTGGGTATGTTTGCAACTGGGGTGGCTGTTATGACGACGATGGCGCCTGCGCGTCGAGTAGTCGGATTGACTGCGAACTCGTTTTCATCGGTCTCACTGGAGCCGCCGTTGGTTCTTTGGAGTCTCGCAAAAAAATCGCCTAACCGCGAGTCTTTCGAAGAAGCTGGCTATTTCGCTGTAAATATACTGACTGCGGAACAGGCTGACATTTCCAGCCAGTTTGCCCGTCCCCTGGCTGACAAGTTTCGTAATGTCGACTGGGAGCCAGGTATCAATGGGGTGCCTGTGATTTCGGATTGCGTCGCCAGTTTCGAGTGCCGTCTACGGAATAGCATTGACGGTGGCGACCATATGATTTTCATCGGTGAAATTCTTCGGTTCAATAACCGTGGCGGAGACCCGTTGCTTTTTCTTGGCAGCCGTTATCACCGTGCAATGCCTTTAGCATGAGTTCGTTAGGGATAGCTTAAATTCACACAGGAGAAGCTCGATGAAGTTGCTTGGAATTGGAAAATATGTGGCGGGCCTGATATTGGCCGCACCGGTGTTTGGGGTTCAGGCTCAAACGGTTTTGCAGCTAAATAACTGGTTGCCTCCCAGCCATTTTGTCATTACCGATGTCATCAAGCCTTGGGCCGACGATATCGCTGCCGCAACCGAAGGGCGGGTGCGTATTCAGGTTACAACGTCGTCGCTCGGGCCGCCTGCGCGTCAATTTGATTTGGCCAGGCAGGGCGTGGCCGACATCACCTGGAGTACCCAGGGCTATACGCCTGGTCGTTTTCCGTCTAGTGAAAGCGTGGAGTTGCCATTTCTGAGCAACACCGCCGAAGCACTGTCGGTGGCTTATTGGCGCACGCATAATGCATTCTTCGGCAAGTTGAACGAGTACGCTGGAGTCAAGCTTTTGTCGTTGCATGTACAACCTCCTGGTGAGTTGTTTACCAAAGATAAGGTTATTAACAGCCTGGACGATCTGAAGAACCTAAAGATCCGGGTTGTTGGCCCGATCACATCCGACCTGATGAAGCAGGGGGGAGGGGTCGCCGTTGCGGCGCCGGTGTCACAGATTTTCGAGTTGGTTTCATCCGGTGTGGTAGACGGGAGTTTCCTGACTACCGACAGCATCCCTCAAATGAAAATGACTGACTATCTGCATCACAGAACGACGGTCGATGGCGGGTTTTATAACGCTAGCTTCTTTCTGGTCATGAATCAGAAGTCTTGGGACAGGCTTTCGTCACAGGATCAGCAAGCGATTACTGCGTTGTCCGGAGAGGCTTTTGCCAAGCGCATGGGCAAGGTATGGGATGAAAAGCGCGCATATGGTATTAAGCAGTTTGAGGAGCATGGTGGCCAGCATATACAGATTCAGGGGGCTGCCTTGGAAAAGCTGAAGGCCAAGATGGAGGGTGCCCGGACGAAATGGATCGCGACCATGGCTGAGCGTGGTGTCGATGGCGAGGCCGCTCTCAAGATGGTGCGCGAGGAGGTCGGCCGCTACAAAGCCAACTGAGGGAGGCAAAGGCTTCTTCCAATATTTTCAGCTAAAGGACGCATTACTATGACAATTTCTGTGAAGGGGCTTCATCATGTCGCTTGGCGCTGTGTCGACGCCGAGGAGACCCGCCATTTTTACGAAGACATTCTGGGTTTGCCGCTTGCACACATTATCAGTGCCGACATCGTACCGTCCACTCGCGAGTGTATGCCTTATGTACACATTTTTTTCGAATTCCGCGATGGCTCATATATTGCCTTTTTCGATGTGAACGATGGCAAGGGCAACACTTTGCACCCAGACATGCCCATATGGATTCCTCATTTCGCGATGGAGGTTGACTCGCGCGAAGAGCTGCTGGTTATGAGGCAACGGCTGGAAGACCAAGGGGTCGATGTAATTGGCATCGTCGATCATCATTTCGTCCATTCCATCTATTTTTTCGATCCTAATGGGGTACGTCTGGAATTTACCATTCGTTCCGAAACGCCTCAGTATCTGGACGAGGCACGCGCAAATGCACGAGCGTCCTTGGATGAATGGACCAAAATCAAACGAGCCGGGCGTAGTGGGGTTGGCCAAGAGGCGACTTCAAAACCGGACTAATTTCATAAGGAGGCTTTTTGATGGACATACAGCGTACGGTCGTCAGCGAATGGATTCATATTGCCTTTGACGAAACGTCGTCTTTTGTAGAGACATATGGGTTTTCGGGCAGTCATGGTACCGTTAATTTGGAAGGCATTTTGATGAAACCTGAGAATGAGCCTTCCAGGACGCTTATGGTGTTCATGCATCCATCCTCAACCCTTCAGTTGCTTCCGATGCCTCGGAAGCTGGCGCAAATGGGGTTCCATGTCCTGTGCGCGGGAAGCAGGTTTGCCAAGAATGATGCCGCTCTTATTATGGAAAAGGTGATCATTGACCTTGGTGCTTATATCCGCGAAGCCAAGCAAAAGTGGGGGTACGAGAAAGTTGTTCTGATGGGCTGGAGTGGTGGCGGGTCGTTGACTACGTTCTACCAGTCGCAGGCCGAGCATCCCAGCATTACAGAGACTCCTGCGGGTGATGCTATCGACATTATTGGTGCGGGGCTGATCCCCGCGGATGCCGTCGTTTTTCAGGCTGCTCATATCTCCCGTGCGCGCATGCTCTCGGAGATGATTGATCCATCGGTAAAAGATGAAAACAATCCGGACGATCGCATCCTTGATCTAGATATTTACGACCCGCGTAACCCCAACCGTCCGCCTTACTCAAACGCCTATCTTTCGCAATATCGAGCTGCCCAACTGAGCCGTATGCGCAAGATACGCCAAAGGGTACTTGAGACCCTGGATGATCTGAGACGCCGTAACACCTTGGAAATGGAGCGTGGTTTTGTGACTCATCGCACTATGGCCGAGCCCCGATTCCTTGACCCGGCCCTTGACCCCAATGGCCGACGGCCTGGATGGTGCTATATGGGTAATCCTGAAACTGCCAATAATGGCCCGGTGGGGCTAGGACGTTTCTCGACGTTGAGGTCGTGGTTGTCGCAATGGTCGATCGATGATACGAATGCGGATGGCCTTGCTTGCATCGCACAGATTTCGAAACCGTTGTTGGTGATAGAGAACGAGGCGGATGACGCCGTCCCACAGCCTCATCCCATAATGATGTTCAATGCCGCTGTGGCGCAGGACAAGACTATGCATGTCATCGAAGGTGCTACCCATTATTACAAAGGGCAGCCTGAGCTATTGGATCAGGCCGCGTCCCTTATTGATGACTGGGTGATGTCCCGCAAGCTGGTTGACATTTGATTCTTTTATAGGAGACCTCTACACCTGTTTACATGGCAAAGCTGGCGCAGCTCTACACTGGATTTCTCGATGAAGCTTCGCAACCACGGATACAGCCGACCTGCTTGCCACGGCATAAATAGGGGTGGCGCGCTCGGCTGGCGGGCATATAGCGAATCTTGGTCTGGCGGCAAGGCAAAGCTCCCTCCCAGCGATTGTTGTAGTATTAATAAATACATTCGTAATTCAACTACAACAACGAATGGACAGGAGACAACCATGACTACGTTTAGCTGTTTTGATACCCCATCGCCTTTTGTGCACGATGCTAACTGTGTAGAGAATCTTTTGTTTCAACGACCCCGAGAAAGAAGAGGGTCTCCGGTGTCTCCGGTCGCTCTTGCGCGCCCGAACGGACTTAATAATCAATCCTGGGAGTCGTTGATTGACAGCATTGGAAGTAAAGAATTCTTTATCCGACTGCTCACCTGCCTTGACCGCGTTTGCCAAGTTGACCACACCAGTTTGTTTCAGCTTAATGACTCATCCCTTTCTGTTATCGCTGCGATCAGCCACGATGGCAGTGATTTGGCCGCCGAACGTGTTGCTCGCTATACCACGACCGGCCTGTGGCGTTTCGACCCTTCGATAGCTCATATACGTAAAGGTCTAAAGAGAGAGGGCCAGCAGTTCATCAAAGTCAATTTTGATGGGCTTTCGCAGATTTTCCGCGAAAAGCTGTATGGGGGCCTTGGCGACAAGATTGTTCTTAGCGGTGTTCGAAAGTCGGTGGGCTACAGCCTCAATCTCTTAAGGGGCGAGTCGCGCGGCAGATATTCATGTGACGAGATCAATAGCCTCTTGCACATCAGCGGCCCACTTATTTCAATTGTTGCCAAGCACTGGGAAGCCCAAAATTATCGACCTGCTAGGGCGTTGCAGGCATCGGTATCAGAAATCGAAAGCTGTCTTGAAACAGACAGACGAATAACATCACGCGAAAGGGAAGTTTGCGCGCGTATTATTTACGGGATGTGCCACTCGGGCATTGCCATTGATCTGGATGTTGGCGAAGAAACCGTTAAAACGTACAGGACTCGGGCGTATCAAAAGCTTGGCATCGGTAGTCAGCGCGAGCTTCTGACGTGGTATTTGTCAATCTGGAACCCATTCGACCATTAATCGAGCGCATATGAAGAAAAAAAATGAGACATTCAAGTATTTCTTGCTGAAAATTATTCCGTTAGGTCTTGGGGGGAGCGCTGCGACGCTTCTTATGCTGATGATGTTGTTGACGTTCATTGATGTGGTCGGCCGCTATTTTTTCAATCATCCGGTAAACGGTGCTTATGAGCTGACTGAGGTGTTACTTGCCTTTGTGGTTTTCTTCGCACTGCCTTTGGTTACCATGGAAAATGGACACATCACCGTCTCACTATTTGATGGTTGGTTTAATGGGGCAGCCAAAACAGTGAAGGAGCTAGTGATCAATTTGTTGATGGTTGTTGTGCAAGGCGTCATGACATGGCGTTTAGGCATACAAGCCAACGAAATGGCGATGTACGGAGATGTCTCCAGGTTTCTGCATATACCTTACAGCTGGATTGCTTATCTTATGACGGCGATGGCCGCTGTCTCTACTTTGTATTCCCTGTATCTGGCTTTGGCCAATACCTTCCAGTTTGATAGTAGCGGAGCCACTCAATGATCGTCGGTGCTTTCTTCGTATTGCTTTTTTTGATGCTTTTTTCGGGTATCCCTATCGCTTTTGGAATGAGTCTGGTGGGGGCTCTTGGGTTCATGGTGCTGACGTCAGTCGACGCTGGTTTAGCCATGGTCGGTCAGGTGCTCTACGACACGACCTTGTCGTATCAATTATCGATTTTGCCCCTGTTCATATTGATGGGAAATTTTATTAGCCATGCGCGAATGTCCGACGATCTTTACGCAGCGGCCAATGCTTGTCTAGGGCACAAGAAGGGGGGGCTGGCCATGGCGACCATTGCCGCTTGTGGTGGTTTCAGTGCGGTGTGTGGCTCCAGTCTTGCTACAGTCTCCACCATGAGCAAAGTCGCCATACCTCAAATGCGGCAATACGGCTATTCCGATGGACTAGCTTCGGGGGCTGTGGCGGCGGGAGGCACGATTGGTATATTGATTCCGCCCAGCGTTGTTCTCATTCTGTACGGCATAATCACGGAAAACAATATTGCGGCGCTTTTTGCGGCAGGCTTGGTTCCTGGTATTTTGGGCATACTGCTGTATATAGCGGCTGTGCGCTTCATCGTTTATATGAAACCCGAAGCAGGCCCCCAGGGGCGATGGTTTTCGTGGCGCGAACGGCTTGAGGCATTGTCGAAAGTATGGACGCTTCTGCTGTTGTTTGTCATCGTTTTGGGCGGCATATATGGCGGTATCTTTACCTCTACCGAAGCTGCCGGAATCGGTGCCTTTGGTGCCTTCGTAATCGCTCTTTTGCGGCGCGCTCTAACCTTCAAGGTGCTGGCCAGTACGCTGCTGGACAGTGCACGCACAACAGCCTTGCTCCTTATGGTGCTGGTGGGGGCAATACTGTTCGGTAATTTTGTCAATATCGCTCAGTTTCCTCAGGCGCTATCCGGGTTTGTCACTGCGCTTAACCTTAACGCGCTTGAAGTCATTATCGTCATCACCTTGATTTATCTGGTGTTGGGCTGCCTGCTTGAGAGCATGTCGATGCTGCTGCTTACGGTGCCAATTTTCTACCCGGTAGCCATAAGCGCGGGTATCGATCCGATCTGGTTTGGCATTTATACCGTTATCGTGATTGAAATCGGCATGATCACTCCCCCGATCGGTTTGAATGCTTTCATTCTTAAGGCCACTGTTCCCGACATTTCTCTTTCAACAATTTTTAGGGGATTACTGCCCTTTATCGGCGCAGATATCGTCCGCCTAGCCTTGTTGATTGCATTTCCGTCCCTGGCGCTTTTTTTAGTGAGGTTGTTTTACTGAGCTGGGATTGCTAAGGGGGCTGCGCCTTTGCAGATGGCTATGGAACGTTTGGGCATACACAGGAGTAGATGATGGTGGAGATGGCTCAGGGGCAGGAGATGGCCCTGAAAGGTGTCAAAGTGCTGGAGTTGGGATCGTTGATAGCGGGACCCTATGCCAGCGCCTTATTGGCACAGTTTGGCGCGGACGTCATAAAGATTGAACCACCGAAAGAGGGCGACCCGTTGCGCAAGTGGCGTACCCTGTACGACGGTACATCGCTTTGGTGGTACACACAAAGCCGTAATAAAAAATCGGTTACGCTCGACTTAAGGTCGGAGGAAGGCCAGGAAATAGCTCGTAAATTGGCTTCCGAAGCCGATATCGTGATCGAGAATTTTCGCTCCGGAACTCTTGAAAAATGGGGGTTGGGCTGGGACAGGCTTTCCAGCATGAACCCGAACTTGATCATGGTACGCATTTCAGGATACGGGCAGACCGGCCCGGCTAGTCAACGGCCTGGGTTTGCAGCCATCGCAGAGTGCATGGGTGGTTTGCGTTATGTCACTGGCTACCAGGATCGGGCACCTGTAAGAGTGGGTGTCAGCCTGGGCGATACCCTTGCATCTTTATATGGTGTGGTGGGTGCCCTGATGGCCATGCATCATTTGAAAGTCAACGCAGGCAAAGGGCAGTATATCGACGTAGCGCTGTATGAGGCAGTGTTCGCCGTAATGGAGAGTCTAGTTCCAGAATACTCCATGACAGGAGATGTGCGTGAACGTACCGGTACCGCGTTGCCGGGCATTACCCCGTCGAATACCTATGTTTGCAGGGATGGCCGGTATGTGGTGATTGCCGGTAATGGCGATAGCATATTCAAACGGTTGATGGCGGCTATAGGGCGTAAGGACTTGGGGGAAGACCCAAAGCTTGCCCGCAATGATGGACGAGTGCAAAACGCAGCCATGTTGGATAACGCAATTTCAGAGTGGACTGCCCAACACGGGTTGGAGACCATACTTGAAGTGATGAATGCCGCTTCGGTACCTTGCGGGCGGGTTTATACCGCCGAGGATATCGTAAACGATGAGCATTATCAGGCGCGCGAAATGCTGCAGAAGTTTGAACTGCCAGGCGGAGAGTCGATCACGTTGCCTGGCATTGTTCCAAAACTAAGTGCGACCCCAGGGAAGACGAATTGGCTTGGACCCAGCCTGGGGCAGCATACCCAAGAGGTGCTCAAGTCGATAGGCGTTACGGCAGAGCAACTGGTGCAGTTGCGTGTTTCCGGTTTGGTTTGAACTTATCTGGTGAGATACAGCATGGTTTTTCCTAAAGCCTCCCGTTTATATATTCAGGAAGTGTGCACTCGAGACGGGTTTCAGATGGAAGCGGAATTCATTCCTACGGAGCAGAAAATTGCTCTGATCAACGCTTTGAGCCGAACTGGGATATCGATGATTGAGGTCACGTCGTTTACATCTCCCAAAGCTATCCCGATGCTGGCTGATGCGGAAGCTGTAATGGGTCAAATCGATCGTGTGCCTGGTGTGCGCTATGCGGCTTTAGTTCCGAATGTGCGGGGTTGCGAGCGGGCGTTGTTCTGCAACGTAGATGAAATCAATGTCGTGATGTCCGCCAGCCCAAGCCATAATCTGGCCAATTTGCGGATGACTCCGGAACAGTCGATGGACCAGCTGTCACAGATAGCAAAGCAGGTTGATGGGCAGGCGTTTTTGAACGTCTCGTTGGCCACGGCGTTTGGGTGCCCGTTCGAAGGAGATGTGCCTGTATCGCGAGTGCTGGATACCGTCCAACAGTTTTCCGACCTGGGCTTTCAAGGGGTGTCCCTTTGCGATACAACAGGTATGGCGAATCCGAAGCAAGTAAATGAAATATGCTGGCAAGTGCAGAGTCGTTGGCCCTCTATCCGGTTTACAGCGCATTTTCACAATACGCGTGGCATGGGTTTGGCGAATGCGGTAGCAGCACTTCAAGCGGGAATTACTCACTTTGACGCTTCGTTGGGTGGGCTGGGAGGGTGCCCGTTCGCACCAGGAGCTAGCGGAAACATTTGCACGGAAGACATGGTTCATATGTTTCAAGCAATGGGCTACGAAACCGAGGTCGATCTGGAAAGCCTGCTGGACATGGCAAGAGTATTGCCAGATATCGTGAAGCACGAGGTTCCTGGGCAGGTGGCCAAAGCCGGGCCGTCGACCCGGCGTTATCTTTGACCAGGGGAAGGGGAATAATGCGATTCAATCAGGTGGGTTTTTGCATAGGCGAACAGGCTGTCCCTTGCGGGGGCAGCCTGTTTTTTTAGCCTAATGAGAGTCTATGCAACTAGCCCATTGCAAGTTCGGGCGTTGTATCTTCAATCATCAATGCCGGGCGATATACGAAGCTTGGGTCTTCGCTCTCTTGCTTGATCAAAGACTCCAACAGGCGGCGGGTTCGAATGGGCGCCTCGTCCACTCTCAATGCCAACCTGGGAATTGGCCCGCCGTGTGTCTCGATCTGCTTCTGTTGAATCGCGAGTACAACGGCATCTTCGTCGAACGTCTGAGCGATAGCTTTACAGATACTTTGCGTAAGTGCCTCATCATTTAGACGGCGGTTCCGCGCAACCGACCAAAAATAATGCGTGGTGGTTTCCGTTTCTGGCGTAAGCAGATGCAGGACGTGACTGCGGTATGCGTTGTCTGGCGATGTCCCAACAGGATATACGCCAAAGTCTGTCATGCATATGGAAGGCGCAAGGCTGATCGCGGTTTGCCATCTGTTGATGCGACCGTCATGGTCGAGCACCATGGCGAAAAAGGGGGGCGCGTCGATGTTCGGCATTTCGCGGTGCGCTTGCACCACGCCCTCATCCGCGACTGTCACTTTTACTGGGTAGTTCGGAATGCACTCTTCCTCGCCTTGCCCGATCGTTTGCAAGTGAACCCAGCTTTCATGGCCCAGATCCATGAGGTTGTCCACCGAAAGACGAAAGTCCGCATCCACATGGTGATATCCACGAGATGGGGTCCATTCGGGATGGTCGTTCCAGCGAATATCTGGGATCAAGCCATGGTCAGCGCGCTCGGCATCTCCCATCCATATCCAGAGCAGCCCGTGCCGTTCGGCAAGTGGGTAGCTGCTGACACATGCTTGCTTGGGGATGTTCGTTTGGCCGGGCACCAATGTGCAGGCCCCCAGAACGTCGAAACGCAAGCCATGGTAACCGCACTCCAGCTCATCGCCGACCCGCCTTCCAGCAGAAAGCGGCATCAGTCTGTGTGGGCACATGTCTTTCAATGCCGCAATCCGCCCATCTGAATGGCGCATCATTACTACCGCAGTGCCTAGAAAGCGCCGAGCCACCACTTTACCGTCGTCCAGCTCGTAGTTGAATCCCGCGACATACCAGGCGTTCTTAAGCCAGTTCATTTAACTCTCCTTTATCTTTGCTTGCGTGCTAGTTCCCTGGGTTCCGCACCGCCTTAAGGGCATCGAACTCAACGTTGTAAAGCTCCCCATCTTTTTTTTCTACTCGACGGATATAGACGTTTTGCACAATATCGCGTGTTTGAGCATCTATCTCGACTGGGCCTCGGGGACATTCGAATTTCTGCCCCTTCATTGCCTCAAGAAGTGCATCTCCAGTTGCGCCGTTCGTAGCTTCCAAAGCGTTATAAAGGATGCGCATACCGTCGTAGGCGGCAACAGCCATATAGTTTGGCCGCTGTCCACCGTAGGCTTTCTTGAAGGCTTCCACGAATTTTTCATTGACGATCGATGGGTGGGCCGCGGAGTAATGATGAGATGTCACCACTCCAAGGGCGCTATCGCCCATATCTTTCAAGATGTCGTCTTCAGTCACATCTCCTGTCGCGAGCAATTTGATACCCGCGTCGGCGAGTCCGCGATCGGAGAACTGCTTCATTGCGTATTCCGATGATTATGACCACCGATTCCGGTGATCGTGACCACCCCGCTCTGAGGGAGTGATTTCTTCCATTCCGGCATCGTGACCACCCATTCCGGGTGCGTGACCACCGATTCCGATGATCGTGACCACCGCCGCTGTAGCCGGCGGGAACAAGCGCGTTGACCTCAACCTTGCGGTAGTGTGTGAAGCTTTTTGGGAGCCCACATGCCGCCGCCGTTACTGAGTACGCGCATGATTAAATCCATTCTTCATCACACGCTTTGCCTGGGGCATTCCCAGCGACAGTGCGCCCAGGCACTGGGCGTCTCCAAGGGCGTTGTCGCCAAGTACACCCACGCCGCTGCGGCGGCCGGCCTGGATTGGGCCACCATCGAACCGCTGGACGAAACGGCTCTTGAGCATCGCCTGTTTCCCGCGCGCTTCAACGCAGTTGCCCCTGTCCTTCCCGACTTCGCCACGCTGCACCGCGAGCTCTCGCGCAAGGGCGTGACCCTCATGCTGCTCTGGCAGGAATACCAAGCAAACTATCTGGGCCGGCGCACGCTGCAATACAGTCAGTTCTGCGAACGCTACCGGCAGTATGCCAAGACGCTCAAACGCTCGATGCGCCAGGTGCACCGAGCCGGCGAGAAGCTGTTCGTTGACTTTGCCGGACCCACGCTGGCGCTGACCGACGGCTCGCGAGCGCACCTGTTCGTCTCGGCCATGGGTGCCTCGCACTACACCTATGCCCAGGCTCTGCCTGGTCAGAAGACGTCGGACTGGATCGCCGGCATGGCTGGCGCGCTGCACTTCATGGGCGGTGTGCCGCAACTGATCGTGCCCGATAACGCCCGCGCCGTCATTGCCAGCCCAGACCGCTACGAACCACGCGCCAGCGACACGGTGCTGGACTTCGCCAATCACTACAGCTGCTCGATCTTGCCAGCACGCCCTTATGCCCCTCAAGACAAGGCCAGCGTGGAGTCCGCCGTCCAGGTCGTTGAGCGCTGGATTCTGGCGCGTCTGCGTCACACACGGCTGAGCGATCTGGGTGCGGCCAACCGGGCGATCCGCCCCTTGCTTGGTGAGCTCAATGAACGGGCGTTCCAGAAGCTGCCCGGCAGCCGGGCCAGCGTCTTCGCCCAGCTTGATGCCCCGGCGCTGAGTCCGTTGCCCACGCAGCGCTATGAGTACGCCCGATTCAAGACGGTACGTGTACATGTCGATTACCACGTCGAGTTCGAACGTCATCGCTACAGTGTGCCGCACGCCTTGGTAGGCGTGGCGCTCGATGCCCGCATCACCGCTCACACCGTGGAGATGCTGCATCGGGGCAACCGCGTCGCCATGCATGTGCGCAGTCACCTTGCCGGTGGCTTCACCACCGTGGACGCCCATATGCCCGCCGCACATCGGGCGCATCGCCAGTGGACACCGCAGCGACTGATCGACTGGGGGCTGACCATTGGCATAGCCACCGGCACGCTGATCGAGCAATTGCTGCAACGCTACAAGCATCCCGAGCATGGCTATCGCTCCGCCCTGGGCTTGCTCTCGTTAGCCAAACGCTATGGCAAGGCGCGTCTGGAGGCCGCCTGCGCCTTGGCCCTGTCGCTGCAGTCCTACTACTACCGCACCGTGCGCGAGATCCTGGTCAATGGCCGCGACCGCTTGGCGCCGTCCAGCTCTGCCGACTGGCAAAGCCCTGAACATGAACATCTGCGCGGTGCCCGTTCATATCACTAAGTCTCTACAAGGAATCTATATGCTTCATCAACAAACCATCGCGCAATTGCGTGCACTCAAGCTCACTGGCATGGCCGACGCCTTGCAGCGCCAGAGCGAACAGCCTGCCAGCAGCGAACTGTCCTTCGAACAGCGTCTGGCTTTGCTCGTACAGCATGAGTGCGACCACCGCCATGAACGGCGCAGCACGCGGCTCCTACATCAGGCCCGCCTCAAATATCCCCAGGCGGCCATCGAGGACTTCGATGCCCGGCCCAGTCGGGGCATTGAGCGCAGCCGCTTCACCAGTTTGGCGCTCAGCGGCTGGTCTCAGACCGGGCAGACTATCATCCTGACCGGCGCCACCGGCTGCGGCAAGACCTGGCTGGCCTGCGCCTTGGCCCAGTACGCCTGCCGGCAAGGCCACAGTGTGCGCTATCTGCGCGTGCCGCGCCTGGCCGAGGAACTGCGCACACTGCGCGCCGCCGGCTCCTACACCAAGTGGCTGCTGCAACTGGCTAAAACCGACGTCATCGTGCTCGACGATTGGGGGCTGGTCGGGCTCGATGCCCTGACCCGGGAGGCGCTGATGGAAATCCTGGATGACCGGGTCGGCGGCCGGGCCACCCTGGTGACCAGCCAGTTGCCGGTCGAGCACTGGCATGCCTGGCTTGGCGACCCGGCCCTGGCTGACGCCATGCTCGACCGACTGCTGCCACAGGCGCACCGCATCGTACTTAAGGGCGAATCGTTACGCGCGGCAGGTCGTGCACAAGTGACCGAAACCGGCGGCGGCTAAGCGCCGTCTAGCCGCCAATCCGGCCCCGCTTCAGAGCCAAAAAGCCCTCCAAGTACAATCAAACTTGCGCCTGTTCCCGCCTGCCATGACGGCGGGTGGTCACGATCATCGGAATCGGTGGTCACGATGCCCGGACTGACCGGTCACGATGCCGGAATCGGCGGTCACGATCAACCGGAATACCCACTTCATGAACTGCACCCCGACACCAGCGGGAAGAAACACGAATACGGCGTCAGGTTTTAAGTCCCTTACGCGTAGTAGGAAGGGAGCAAAGTCCGGGTTTTGCATGGGAACACGGATAGCTTCCGTAACTTTGCCTCCGCTCATCTCGAACTGTTTCGTAAAAGAGCCTTCGGCGTCAATCCCCGGCCCATAGTCGCTAACCAGCGTAACCACGTTCTTAATTCCATTCTTGGGAGCCCACTGAGCAACGCCGATGGTGACTTGCGGAAGAGTGAAGCTGCTGCGTACGAAATAAGGAGAGGCGTCGATTACGCGGGAAGTTGCCGCCACCATTACGATCGAGGGCGTTTTGCTTTGGGTTGCCACTGGAGCTGCTGCTAGGGCTAGCGGCGTCAGCGCGAAACCGCCTAGTACCTGCGCTTTTTCTTTGACGACAAGTTCCTGGGCAATGCGTCTCGCGTGGTCGGGCGCACCGGTGTCGTCTTTGATTACGAGCTCGATTTTCTTCCCAGCCACTGTGTCACCGTGCTGCGCGATGTACAGGCGTGCCCCTTCCTCGAGTTGCTTGCCGGTAGAAGCGAATGGTCCCGTCAACGAAAGGATGAGGCCCACTTTCACAGTATTGTTTTGGGCTAGGGCGGTTACAGGCAGTGCGGTACTCAAAGCAATAGTACTGATACACAGGGCTGCAATGGTTTGTCTCTTATTCATAAAGTCTCCTCCATGGGTTTAATCGGCCGTTGCCGTAGTGAAATTATATAGTATGTATAGATACTATATGTATACGGTCTAATAAAGTAAGAAGGTTGTCAATACCCAACTACAATGATTGTTCGAAAATCCTTCTGTGAGACAGACTGAAAAGTGAGAGCCGCCCTAATGAATGACGACGTAACGATTGCCAAGTCCACTAATTTGGACCTGCGGACGCTACCTGGGCATTACGCCCGGCGAGTTCATCAATTAGCAGTCGCTATGTATACCCAGGAGGTGAGCAGCCTCAATGTCACCCCGGTACAGTATTCTTCCTTGCAAACGATCTGCAACCATCCAGGCATTGATCAAAAGACTTTGGCAAGCAGTGTCGGGTCGGACACCGCGACTATTGGCGGTGTCATCGATCGTCTGGAAGCGCGAGGGTTGGTCACCCGTAAGGTCGCGCCGCATGATCGACGGGCACGTCTAATTACGCCCACAGAAAAGGGCGTTGAAATGCTGGGGGCTGTAATACCCGCCATGCTGCGTTCGCAGACGCGATTTTTAGCTCCCCTTACGGCCGAAGAGCGCGAAGAGTTTATGCGGCTCATGAAGGTTTTAATTGATTCAGATGCTGAGCTAAGCAATACCCCTGCCAAGGAATGAGCATATGGCTCGTTCAATACATTGGCATTGCGCATATCTATGACGCTTGTGGTAAGACAAGCAATATCAAACAGATCAAGGCTCAGCCGTCGCAGATGGGCATTTTTGGGCACTCCATGGGCGGGGCAGTTTGTTCTTTATCATGGTTTACGCAATTGCCGGTTTTTGGTCGAGCGCGACTATTGACCGAAGTGACTGTTTAGAGTGCTTTTGAGGCCTGGCATAGTGAGCTCGCCCATGTGCGAATGCACCATTCGGCCTTTGGCGTCGAAAAACAGCGTCGTGGGCAAGCCGCGTGACCCTATTTCCTGCATGACAAGGGATGCCGGATCCAGCAGGATATGCTGTAGCTTCAACCCCTGCGCATCAAGATAGTTTTTAATTACTTGTGCGGTTTCTCCTTGATTGATCAGGACGAAGGCAATATTCGGATATTCCGCCTGGGCCTTCACGAACACAGGCATTTCGCGGCGACATGGGGGGCACCATGTCGCCCACAGATTTACCACGACAGGCTGGCCGGCAAAGCGGGTAAGCGCTATGGGTTGCGAGTCGATAGTGCTTAACTGAAGTACCGGCAATGAGGGCGCGGAACGCTGCAAGAACGCCAGAGTGCCATTTGCGGCCCCCCAAGCTAGCAATCCGGCCAAGATGCCTGCATAGACCGGCTTGCGCAGCAGTTGCTTCGAACGCGTTTTCCACCAAACCCACGAAATAGACGCTAACACCCCGGCCGTCACATAAAAGCCACCATCCCCCACGGCCAGCATGGCAAGCGGGTTAGCCAGGTAATCCTTCCACCAGACAAGCACGAATGCTATTCGCGCGGTAATCAGGCCAATGAACAGAGCATCAAGAATCACGCCGCTCGCAGTCTTGGCGCCGGAATCCGGCAGTTGCCTGGCAACGAGCCGCGTGATAAGCCATGCTGCCATGGCCGCGACGACAACAATGACAACCCGAATTGAAAATGGTCCCATACTGATCATGGCAACTCCGCGCTGAACCTGCGGCGGTACGCACTGAGCCGCCATACGATTTACAAATTTACTTATTACATATAATACGTTAGTAAATTATTAGCTAAACGTTAATATTAGTACCAGACAAAAAGTAAAAAGCTGGCCGGGTCTCCCGGCTTTTCCATGTCGCCGTCGTGCTGGTTTGCAAAGGCTGACGATATGCGACAGTTTCCAGTTTGAGTTTTTCGAGGGCTATTCACTATGCGTTTAATCCGATCGACGTTACTGGCCGCCTTGCTGCCTGTGTTCATGGCTGCGCCGGTTCAGGCTGCCGACCCCATCAATGTGGGTTTCTTTTCGCACATGTCGGGCAACTTCGCCGAATACGGTGCAAGCTCCAAGAATGGCGTCGAGCTGTATCTGGACAAAATCAAGGCCCAGGGCGGCATTGAAGGCCATCCCATCAATTTGATCGTTGAAGACGACAGGAACTCGCCGCAGGAAGCGGCCTCTGTGGCACGCAAGCTGGTTGCGACGCCAGTGGTGCTGGCCATAGGTTCGTGGTCGACAACGTCGTCGATGGCAGCCGCGCCTATTTTTGCCGAGGCCAAGATCCCGCAGATCAGCCCAACGTCATCTCATCCTGATTTCACCAAACAAAGCAAATATCAGTTTCGTCAAAACAATACCGACGATATTCTGGCGCAATACAACGCGGCTACCATCCAGGACAAGCTCAAAGCCAAGTCGGTAGTGATCCCCTACTCGCAAGACGATTGGGGCGTTTATACCGGCAAGGCGACTTCCGACATTATTAAAAAGAACGGCGGCAAGGTACTGCTGCTGGAAAGCGTACAGCCAGGCGCCCGGGACTTCCGCCCCTTTATCAGCAAGATCCGGGCGCTCAAGCCCGAAGGCGTATTCCTGGCCCTGCCGTATCAGGAAGCATCCATTTTCATTCAGCAGTTGCGCCAGGCCGGCGAGACCATCCCGGTTGGCGGCGGCATTCCTTTGACTTCGCCCAAGTTCATCGAGCTGGCCGGCAAGGCGGCTGAGGGGACGGTTTTGCATACCTTGTTTATTGCGCAAGATCCCAGGTACAAAGAGTTTACCGATGCTTACAAGGCCAAGTACGGTCGCCTGCCCGATCTGTTCTCGGCCTTGGCCTATGACGCAGCGGGCGTTGGCACAGAAGCGATCCGCCGCGTAATTAAATCCGGCAAGCCGCTTACCGGCGATGCCGTGCGCGACGAACTGGCCAATGGGCCGGCATACACCGGGGTTACCGGCGTGACCAAATACGAAAACGGCAATGTGCACAAAGATCCTGTTTTCATTGTCGTGAAGAACGGCCAGTTCCAGTTGCTTAAATAGCTCCATCCCCATATCAAGCGTGCACTTTGTCGGTTTCGCTTGCCTTACAAAAGTAATGTCTGCGCTTCACCTTCGCGTTCACGCTTGATCTGGGAATGGAGCGAGCTCACTATAACGCCATATATGGCGAGGCCGCACCGATTCAGGTGTCGCCTCGCCATGGCCATCTTATGATCGAATTATTTTTTAGCCAGATACTCAATGGCCTGGCCATCGGACAGGTGTATGCACTGATTGCACTGGGTTTCAGCCTGGTCTTCGGTGTGTCCAACCTGATCAACTTCGCGCAGGGCGCCTTGTTCATGCTGGGCGCTTTTTTTGCATTCAGCGGCGTCACTCTTCTGGGCCTGCCCTTATGGGTGGCGGCCATCGGCTCCATTGCGCTGGTTACCCTGCTGGGCATGGTGCTTGAGGGCGTGGCCCTGCGCCCGCTTGAAAACGGGCCTTATATTGCGCCCGTGCTCTCAACCCTGGCCATCGCCTTGATTGTGGACCAGTTGGCGGAAATCATCTGGTCGCCGGAAGGACAGGCTTTTCCTTTGCCTTTCGACGAGGTCACGTTTTTCATTGGCAATGCTTACTTCACCAGTACGGACCTGCTTATCTTCGTGTTTGGTGGTTTGACGGCCCTGGCCTTGACCTGGTTTCTTGCCAGCTCGTGGATGGGGCGCACCGTACGGGCTACGGCGCAAGACCGCGACGCGGCAGCGCAGATGGGCGTGCGCACCGGGGATGTACGGCGACTGGCTTTTGCGCTGGCCGGCACGCTGGGCGCTATCAGCGGAATTCTGGTGGCCTTGTACTTCAAGAGCGTGTTTCCGCAAATGGGCATGCCGTTCAGCCTGAAGGGGTTTTCGGCGGCGTTGCTGGGCGGCTTGACCAGCATTCCGGGCGCTGTGCTGGGCGGCATGCTGCTGGGCGTGGTGGAAACGCTGGCCAGCGCCTATCTGGGTGAAGGCTTTCGCGACCTGGCTGCTTTTTCTTTGCTTTTGGTGTTCCTGCTTTTTCGTCCGCAAGGCCTGTTGGGCGACCGACGCCTGGATGCGCTGGGCGGTGCCTCGGGCGCCTCCGGACCCATGCCCAGCACCAGCCTGCTGGCTTCGGCTTCCAGCCAGCGCGCCAGCCATCCCATCTGGGAGATACCCCCGTGGGGCTTCCTGGTCTGCGGCGCAGTCCTGTCGCTGTTGCCGCTCGTGACGCAGAACGGCTACTTTTTGCAGGCGGTGGTGTACGCCATGATTTTTGCCATGCTTTCGGCCAGCGTCTCATTGGTATCGGGGGCGATGGGCGTGCTGTCCATCGGGCATGCCGCTTTCTATGGCGTCGGCGCCTACACAGTAGCGGTGCTGGCCCATACCTACGGCTGGCCGGCCGAATTGGTACTGCCGGCCGCGGCGATTGTCACCGCCCTGGTGGCCACGATTTCCGCGCTGCCGCTATACAAGCTAAGCGGCCACACGGCGGCGCTGGGTACGCTGGCGATAGGCCAGATCGGTTTCCTGGTGTTCATGACCTGGCTGCCGGTGACCCGCGGCCCCATGGGATTTCTGAACATTCCCGCGCCGCAATTCGAATGGCTGGGCGGCCTGCGCCTGGCGACCATAGGGCAGAAATACTGGCTGGTGGCGCTGGTCGTGGCCGTAGGCCTGTTCCTGGCCCAACGGCTGGTCAATTCGGGCATAGGCCGGGTGTGGCGCGGCATGCGTGAAGACCGCCTGGCAGCGCACGCGGCCGGCCTGCCCGTGCGACGCTATATGTTGCTGGGCTTTGCCGTTTCGGGCGCGCTGGCCGGCTCCGCCGGCGGACTGTTCGCCTATGTGCAAAGCGTCATCAGTCCCGACAGCTTCAACGTGCAGGTATCAATGCTGGTGCTTACCATGGCGGTGCTGGGCGGGCTGGGCAATTTGACGGGCGCGGCTCTGGCCGGTTTTGTGCTGGCCATCGTGCCCGAGCTGCTCAGGTCATTTGCCGAGTGGCGCATGATTTTGTACGGCGTTATCCTGCTGATCATGCTGCGCTGGCGTCCGTACGGCCTTCTGGGGGCGCGCTGATGGCCGGGCAAATAAACGGATTGGCGGTTCAGGACGTATCCCGGCATTTCAGCGGTGTGACGGCTGTCGACTGCGTAAGCCTGGCCCTGGAACCTGGCGAGACCCTGGCTTTGGTCGGGCCCAACGGCGCCGGCAAGTCGACTCTTATTCAGCTTATCAGCGGTGTCGACCGCATTTCCAGCGGACGTATCTTTTTGAACGGGCGGCGCATAGATCGGCTGCCGCCTGAGCGCATTGCCCGGCTGGGCGTGGGCCGCAGCTTTCAAACTTCGCGCGTTTTTCCGGCCCTGTCGGTCTGGGACAGCGTGATGCTGGGCACGCAGGCCAACCTGCTTAGCGGCGGGCACGGCAAGATCCTGGCAAACGCCGCGCACGAAGTGCTGGCGACCATGTTCAATACATCGGGCTGGCGCCACAGAATTGAACGCCAGGAAGCCATTGCGCGCGAAACCTTGCAGCTTTTCGGCGACAGGCTTTGGCCGCGCAAGGACCAGCCGGCGTTCAGCCTGTCTTATGCAAATCGGCGCCGGCTCGAGATCGCCAGGGTGCTGGCGGGGCAACCCGACTTCCTTTTGCTGGACGAGCCCGCGGCTGGCATGAACCCCACCGAAACCGGCGAACTCACCGAGCTTTTGCTGGCCCTGCGTCGCATGCGGCCCAATCTGGGCATACTGGTTGTGGAGCACAAGCTTTCTTTGGTTCGCAGGGTGGCCGACCGTGTCATTGTGCTGAATCAGGGCCGGGTGCTGGCTCAGGGCGATCCCGACCATGCCCTGGATCATCCCGAAGTGGTCGAAGCTTATCTGGGCCGCCAGCGGCGGCGCCCCAACTCATCGGATGCGCATCTTGGCTAAGGACACACCTTTTCTGCTTGTGGAGAATATCGACGTGCACTACGGTGCCGTGCAGGCGCTGTTCGGCGTAAGCTTGTATGTACAGGCGGGCGAAGTGGTATCCGTGCTGGGCGGCAACGCCTCGGGAAAGTCCACCACGCTTAAGTCGGTGCTGGGACTTGTTACGCCGTCCAGCGGGCGCATCGAGCTGGAAGGGCGCCCGATACACCGGCTTGCCGCCCCCGATGTCATCGACCTGGGTGTGGCCAGCGTGCCCGAAGGGCGCCGTATTTTTCCGGAAATGTCGGTGCTTGAAAACCTGCTGATGGGCGCGTACCCGCGCCGCCATGAAAAAGAACAGATCGCCAAAGACCTGGAAGAGGTCTTCCTGTCGTTTCCGCGCCTGGCCGAAAGGCGCAAGCAGGCGGCGGGCACTTTGTCGGGCGGCGAGCAGCAGATGCTGGCGCTGGGCCGGGCCTGGCTGCGGCGCGGCAAACTGATTTGCATCGACGAGCCTTCCATGGGTTTGTCGCCGAAATTCGTGGACATGGTCTATGAGGTGCTGTTCCGCTGGAAAGCAGCGGGCCAGACCATATTGCTGGTCGAGCAGAATGCGCGGATAGCGCTGGAGCTGGCCGATCGGGCCTATGTGCTGCAGCACGGCCATGTCATTTTAAAGGGATCGGCCGCCGACCTGGCCGCCGACCCCATGGTGCAGAAAGCGTATTTGGGGGCAGCATGAACGCTGAAAACATACTGAACGAAGAAACCGATGTGCTGGTGATAGGTGCCGGCGGCGCCGGCATGAGCGCGGCAATAGCCGCCGCCAAGGCCGGAAGCCGGGTCATCATGACCGACCGCAGCCTGGTGGGGCGCGGCGGTGCAACCATCATGGCGCAGATGACCGTGGCCGTCGCCCTGGGCGAACAAACTCCGGACGATTGGCGCTACCACTATGCCGACACCCTGAAAGCCGGCCGCGGCCTGTGCAGCGAACCGCTGGCCAGGCTGCTGTGCGAGTCGGGCGTCGACGCCATCCGTTTGATGGACAGTTGGGGAGTGGGCTGGGCGCGGGCCGACGGCCATCTGACCCAGGCGCATGCGCCCGGGCATGACCGCGCGCGCTGTGTGTATGTCGATTACCTGAACACCGGGCCGGCGGTTGCCAAGACCTTGCGCACGCAAGTGGCGCACGACGCGCGCATACAGCGCCTGGGCGACATTCTGGTGGTCGACCTGCTGGTTGAAGCCGGCCGGGCGGTGGGCGCGGTTGCCGTGCATTTGACCACCGGCGAGCGCATGGTGATACGAGCCGGCGCAGTCATCATTGCAACAGGCGGGCTGACCCGGCTGTACAAGCGCAACAGCGCTTCGCTGAACATGGGCGGCGACGGCTACGCGCTTGCCTTGCGTGCCGGCGCGCATCTTATCGACATGGAGTTTGTGCAGTTTTTCCCTATCGGCCACCTGGCGCCGCGCCTGGTGGGCTTTGACCCCATCATGTGGGATCCTTTCCGCTACAAGCTGGGCGGGCGCCTGTTGAACGGACTGGGCGAAGAGTTTGTTGAAAAATACGGCCATGCCTCGGAAGACCAAGGCTATACCGTTACCCGCGACGCGGCCACTTACGCTATTTTGAAAGAGGTCGAGGCCGGCCGCGGCACACCCGCCGGCGGCGCCTATTTAAGCTTCCAGCATGTGCCGGAAGCCACGCTGCGCCAAGCCTTTGGCCCCATCATCGATAAGCTGGCGGCCAATGGCATCGACCTTACCAAGAACCCCATAGAGGTCGCACCCATTGCCCACTACCACATGGGCGGCATACGCGTTGATGTCGATATGAGCACCGATGTGCCGGGCCTTTATGCCGCGGGCGAAGCCGTGGGCGGAGCCAATGGCGCCAATCGCCTGTCGGGCAATGCCATTACCGAGGCCATCAGCTTCGGCCTGCAGGCCGGCCGCTCGGCGGCGGCTTATGCGGGCACGGCGGCAACGGCCGACGTCCAAAGCGCTGCTACGCTGGCCGAGCCCGTACTGGCAATGCTGGCGACCGAACCGTCCGCATCCGAAGACCATGTCAATGTGGCGCACCTGATCGCGCGCTTGCAGGAAATCATGCAAATCCATGTGGGACCTTTCCGCAACCAGCAGGGCCTGGAACAGGCGCTGGTTGAAATCGGGCAACTGCGCGAAGAGGTGGGCGACAAGCTGCAAGGCGGGACTGGGCCGCAAGACCCGGTGCGCCTGGATGCGCTGGACCTGCGCAATATGCTGATGGTGGCCGAAGCCGTCGCGCGCAGCGCGCTGTCGCGCACGGAAAGCCGGGGTGCGCACCAGCGCGAAGATTACCCGGGGCTGGACGAAGCCTGGACGCTGAACCAGACCCTGTCATGGAAGGACGGCAAATGGACATTGGCAACGCAGCCCGTCGAGCGCCTGTCGGCCCAAGCCGAGGCGGAGCTTGCGCTGGCGGGTACTGAGCAAGGAGGACAGGCATGAGCACCGAAGACAAACCCACCATGATTTGCCTGGATGTGCAGCGCGGGGTGGGCGCTGGCGCAACTCGGGTGCAGCGCTACGAACTGCCGGTCGGCGCCGCCGATTCATTGCTGGATGGACTGCGATGGGTGCGCGAGAACCTGGACGATACGCTGGCTGTGCGCTATTCATGCATCAACGCCAACGCCTGTAAAGAATGTATGGTGTTGCTGGACGGCAAGGTCGTCTATGCCTGCATGGCCCGCATGCAGCCCGGTGCAACGCACACGGTCGCGCCATTGGCGAACAAGGCTCGCATCCGCGATCTTATTTCGCAGATTGCGCCGGTCAAAGAACGCTTGGGAGGCCAGGAGGACGACGATGACCTCTGAAAAGGCTGCGCCGAACGGGCGTTTGCGCATTCTGTCATCGGCCCACCTGGCGGCGGGGCAGTACCCCAGCCTGTCCGAGCTGGAGTTCGGCCTTATCGTGGCCAACAACGCCTTCGGACGCTGGGTAGTGCGCTGCATGCGCGCCGCCGGCGAACCCGACCTGGGCTTGACCGACATCCTGGTGCTGCATCATGTGCATCATCGTAAACGGCACAAGCGGCTGGCCGACATCTGTTTTACGCTGAATTACGAAGACAGCTACGTGATCAGCTATTCACTTAAAAAGCTATTGAAAATGAAGTTGGTCATGAGCGAAAAAGTCGGCAAGGAAGTGTTTTATCGCACTACCGAAAGCAGCAACGAATTGCTGGAGCGCTTTCGTGAAGTGCGCGAGCGTTGCCTGTTTCCCGGCGTCGAGGGCGAGCTAGCCAACAGCGAAGCCCTGTCCGACGTGGCCGAGCGCCTACGCCTGCTTTCAGGCTTGTACGATCAGGCCGCACGCGCGGCATCGTCGCTATGAGCGCCGCAACGGGCGTGGCCCGTGCCGACGAAGGACGCTGGCAGTTCTGGGTCGATCGCGGCGGCACCTTTACCGATGTCGTGGCGCGCCGCCCCGATGGGCGGTTGGTAACAGCCAAGCTGCTGTCCGAAAATCCCGAGCAATATCCCGACGCTGCGGTGCAGGGCATACGCCAGTTGCTGGGCGTCAAGGCCGGCGAGGCCGTGCCTGCCGAATTGATCGACGTCGTCAAGATGGGAACCACCGTCGCAACCAACGCCTTGCTGGAACGCAAGGGCGAGCGCGTGCTGCTGGTCGTGACGCGCGGTTTTCGCGACGCGCTGCGCATTGCCTACCAGAACCGTCCGCGCCTGTTCGATCGTGAAATTGTGCTGCCCGAACTCTTGCACGAAGAAGCCATTGAAGTCGACGAGCGCCTGGCCGCCGATGGCTCGGTGGTCATGCCGCTGGACGAGGCCGGAGCCCGCGTGGCTTTGCAGCAAGCCCGGGGGCGCGGCTTTACCGCTGTTGCCATCGTTCTGATGCACAGCTATCGCAACGGCGAACACGAGGCCAGGCTGGCCGGCCTGGCCCGCGAACTGGGCTATACGCAGGTTTGCGCCTCGCACGAAGTGTCGCCCTTGATTCGCTACGTTGCGCGCGGCGACACTACGGTCGTCGATGCCTACCTGTCGCCGGTGCTGCGCCGCTATGTCGACCACGTTGCGGCCGCCTTGCCGGGCGTGCGCCTGCAATTCATGCAATCCAGCGGCGGCCTGACCGACGCGCAGACATTCCAGGGCAAGGATTCCGTCCTGTCCGGGCCCGCGGGCGGTATTGTGGGCATGGCGGGCATTGCGCAGTCGGCCGGGCTGGACCGCGTCATCGGTTTCGACATGGGCGGCACGTCAACCGACGTGTCGCATTTTGCCGGCGAATACGAGCGCGCCTTCGATACCCTGGTGGCCGGCGTGCGCTTGCGCGCGCCCATGATGAGCATCCATACGGTGGCGGCGGGCGGCGGTTCCATCCTGCACTTCGACGGCGCTCGACTGCGCGTCGGGCCTGAATCGGCCGGCGCCAACCCGGGGCCAGCCTGCTACCGGCGCGGCGGGCCGCTTACGGTGACCGACGCCAACCTGATGCTGGGCCGGATACAGGCCCATCATTTTCCCGAGGTCTTCGGACCGAACGCCGACCAGTCTCTGGACCTTGAAGTCGTGCAGGCGCGGTTTGCCGAGCTGGCGCAAGAAGTTTCTGCCGCTACCGGACGCGACGTATCGGGCGAGCAATTGGCCCAAGGATTCCTGGATATTGCCGTGGCCAATATGGCCAACGCCATCAAGCAGATTTCCGTACAGCGCGGCTACGACATTACCCGCTATACCCTGATTACCTTTGGCGGAGCGGGCGGCCAGCATGCCTGCCGCGTCGCCGACGAACTTTCCATGCCCCGCGTGCTGGTGCATCCGCTGGCCGGCGTGCTGTCCGCCTACGGCATGGGGCTGGCCGCCTCGACCGCCATGCGCGAACGCTCCGTCGAGTTACCCTGGGACGCCGATGGCGAGACCGCCGCGCGCCGCACTCTCGAAGAGCTGGCGGGCATTGCGCGCGCCGATCTGCTGGCGCAGGAAATTCCGGCGGACATCATCCAGATAAAGAACATCGTGCACTTGCGCTATGCCGGCACCGATACCGCCTTGCCCGTGGCACTGGACGGCACGCAAGCCATGCTTAAGGCGTTTGAAAAAGCCTATTTGCAGCGCTTCTCGTTTTTGATGCCCGAGCGCGGCCTCGTTATAGAATCCGTTGTGGCCGAAGCTATCGCGGATGAGTCCGGGCAGATCTTCCAGGCCTTTTCCGAAGGCAACGGGTCCGCCCGGCCGGGCGGTCCTGAAGCGGCCGACAGCGTGCGCATGCGCGTGGCCGACGAGTGGCGCACATGCCCCCTGTATCGCAGCGCCGACCTGCGCGCGGACGACGTCATTGCCGGCCCCGCCATGATTACCGACGCCAATGCCACCACGCTGGTCGACGATGGCTGGCGCGCCACGGTAACGGCACGCGGCGACATGCTGCTGGAACGCGCAGTACCCCGGCCGCAACGGTTCGCCGTGGGCACCGACGCCGATCCCGTCATGCTTGAAATCTTCAACAACCTCTTCATGTCGATTGCCGAGCAAATGGGCTATCGGCTGCAAAACACCGCGCACTCTGTCAACATCAAAGAGCGCCTGGATTTCTCATGCGCCATCTTTGATTCATCGGGCGAGCTGGTGGCCAACGCCCCGCACATTCCCGTGCACCTGGGCTCGATGAGTGCCAGCGTGCAGGCTATCATCCAGGACAACGCCGGCAGCCTGCGGCCCGGCGACGTCTACGTGCTGAACAACCCTTACGCAGGCGGCACCCACCTGCCCGACGTCACCGTCGTGACACCTGTATTCGACCAGGCCGGCCGGGACATCCTGTTCTATGTGGGCTCGCGCGGCCATCATGCCGACATCGGCGGCCTGACTCCGGGTTCCATGCCTTCCGACTCCAGGACCATAGAAGACGAAGGCGTGTTGATCACCAACTTCCGCCTGGTGGAAAACGGCCGCATGCAAGAAGACAGCATGCGCCAATTGCTGGCCGGTGCGCGCTACCCCGCGCGCAATATCGACCAGAACCTCGCGGACCTGCGCGCCCAGATAGCCGCCAACGAAAAAGGCCGCGAAGAACTGTTGAAAATGGTGGATGCCTTTGGCCTGGATGTCGTGCATGCCTATATGCGGCATGTTCAGGACAACGCCGAAGAATCCGTGCGCCGCGTCATCGCTACCCTGCACGATGGCGAATTTACGCAACTGCTCGACAACGGCGCGCGCATCCAGGTCAAGCTGAAAGTCGACCATGAAACGCGCAGCGCCACGCTGGACTTCACCGGCACCTCGGCGCAACTGCCGAACAACTTCAATGCACCGCGCGCCGTCACGACCGCCGCGGTGCTATATGTCTTTCGCACCATGGTGGAAGCCGACATCCCGATCAACGCCGGCGGGCTCAAGCCGCTTAAGCTTGTCGTGCCCCAGGATTCCATGCTGAACCCCAGCTACCCCGCGGCCGTGGTCGCGGGCAACGTCGAAACCTCCAGCTGCGTCACCAACGCCCTGTACGGCGCCCTGGGCGTCATGGCCGGCAGCCAGCCCACCATGAACAACCTGACTTTCGGCAACGCCCAGTATCAGTACTACGAAACCATTTCGGGCGGCTCCGGCGCGGGCGGGCGCTTCGACGCCCAGGGCAAGCTGGTCGGCGGCTTCAACGGTACTTCCGTCGTGCAAACCCAAATGACCAACTCGCGCATGACCGATCCCGAAGTCCTGGAATTGCGTTTCCCCGTGCGCCTGGAACGCTACATAATTCGCCAGAATTCCGGCGGCGCCGGCCGCTGGCACGGCGGCAACGGCGGTGTCCGCAGCCTGCGCTTCCTGGAACCCATGACAGTCTCTACCCTGTCCAACGGCTGGATCCACCCCGCCTTCGGCGCCGCGGGCGGCCAGCCCGGAGCCCTGGGCAAGTCCAGGGTAATCCGTGGCAACGGCAAGGTCGAAGAATTGGCTCACGCCGACCAGGCCGAATTGCAGGCGGGCGACATGTTCGAAATAGAAACGCCGGGCGGCGGCGGCTACGGAGCAGCCTGAGTCAAATCCAAGGCAATTGCCTTGGATTTGAGCAAGCGACGCGCAAGGCTTTTAGTAGCACAGCGACTTGTGCGCCGGCTACTTCAGATAAGTACGCAGCATCTTCATCAGCGCGTCGATTTCCGCATCGGGATCAATGACCGCAGGACGCGTTGCGTTGCTAGAGCTGCCGAACAACTCGCGAAGATGGCTGTCCAGGACTTCGGCCATCAAACCATTCGCCGCGCCTCGAAGCGCGGCGATTTGCTGCAGCAGGGCGCTGCAGTCGGTCCCTTCCTCGACAGCCCGCGCAAGGGCTTCGGCCTGGCCCTTGATGCGGCTCAAGCGCGTGATGACGCGCTTTTTGTCTTCCGGCGAGTAAGGCATCAGGTGCCGTTAATAGTTGATGACTGTGCGTATGGATTTACCTTCGTGCATCAGGTCGAACGCCTCGTTGATGCCTTCCAGGTCGCGCGTGTGCGTGACGAACGGAGCAAGATCGATGTCGCCCTTCATGGCGTCTTCCACCATGCCGGGCAACTGCGAACGCCCCTTCACCCCGCCGAAGGCCGTACCCAGCCAACGGCGGCCGGTAACGAGCTGGAACGGACGGGTGGAGATTTCCTGGCCCGCGCCTGCTACGCCGATAACAACCGACTGGCCCCAGCCCCGGTGCGCGCATTCCAGCGCGGCGCGCATGACGTTGACATTGCCGATGCACTCGAACGAATGGTCGACGCCCCATTCAGTCATTTCGACAATGACCTGCTGGATGGGCTTGTCGTGGTCTTTCGGGTTGATGCAGTCGGTTGCGCCAAAAGTCTTGGCCAGTTCAAACTTGGACGGGTTGGTGTCGATGGCGAAAATGCGGCCGGCCTTGGCCTGGCGCGCACCCTGGATAACAGCCAGGCCGATGCCGCCCAGCCCGAACACCGCAACGCTATCGCCCGGCTGAACCTTGGCCGTATTGTGTACCGCGCCAATACCCGTCGTAACGCCGCAGCCCAGCAGGCAGACATGTTCAGGATTGGCGTCGGGATTGATCTTGGCCAGCGACACTTCGGCCACCACCGTGTATTCGCTGAAAGTCGAACATCCCATATAGTGGTAGATCGGCTGCCCCTTATAGGAGAAACGCGTAGTGCCGTCGGGCATCAGGCCCTTGCCTTGCGTTGCGCGAACGGCCACACACAAATTCGTCTTGCCCGACTTGCAGAACAGGCACTCGCCGCATTCGGCGGTGTATAGCGGAATGACATGGTCGCCCGGTTTCACGCTGGTGACACCCTCGCCAACCTCGACCACGATCCCCGCGCCTTCATGGCCCAGAACAGCAGGAAACACGCCTTCAGGGTCTTCGCCCGACAACGTGAAAGCGTCGGTGTGGCAAACGCCGGTATGAGTGATTTTGACAAGAACCTCGCCTTTACGAGGTGGTTCCACATCGATTTCAACAATTTCCAGAGGCTTTCCGGCCGCAAAAGCTACCGCTGCGCGTGATTTCATGGTTTGGTCCTTAAAAATAGAGGGAACAGGTCAACCAGCACCTTCAATGCCGGCCCCAAAAGCAATATAAGAACAGATCGTCGACCGGTCTGCCCAAGATGTTTGATACTACCCAGGAGTATAGCGCAACATACTCCGGGCGGATATAAGCTAAAACGCAATCGTCTGTTTCGGCAGCACAACTTCGAAATGGAAACTGCGGGAGGCGGAGGTTACGGAGCGACGTAATCCCAAAACGCCAAGCCGGCGGGCCATGCGCCGGGCAGCGAAGTTGGAGCAAGCCGCGCCAGCAGCCATTTTCGGGGTGCAAGCGAGCAGCTGTTCGAACGCGGCGTTTACGGGCAGCCGGGGGCTGCCCGTTCGCGTGAGTTCTGCGAGCGCCCGAAAATGGCTGCTGGCGCGGGTAGCCACAGCTGTGCTGTGGCCGCAGCGACCTGAGCGGGGCGGCGCATGGCCCGCCGGCCGCTCAAGAACTCAAAAAAAACCGCCGTTTATTTCAACAAACGCCAATGCCCGTCCTTGACCGTCAGCAACTCACGGCCACGCTCGTCGAAACCGCTATGGTCCTCGGGCGTCATGTTATAGACCCCCTGCGTAGCCACCAACTCCTTGGTCTGCTCGAGCGCATCGCGCAAAGCGCTGCGGAACTCCTTCGTGCCCGGCTTCGCCTTTGCCGCCGCAACCGGAATAGCCTTCTCAAGCAACAGACCGGCGTCATACACATTCGCGCCGAACGTAGCAGGCTTCTCCTTGTACATCGCCTCATAGCGTGCAATATAGTCCGCGGCCACCTTCTTCGACGGATTGCTGTCCGGAATTTCGTCCATCACCAGCATCAAGCTGGCTGCCAGAACCGTACCGTCCACATCCTTGCCGCCCAGCTTCAAGAACGCCGGCAGCGCAGCACCATGAGTCTGATAGTACGTGCCCTTGTAGCCCTGCTTCACCAGCGTTACCTCGGGCAAGACCGCAGCGGCGCCCGTACCCGCAATCAACACCGCATCCGGCTTGGCCGCCAGAATCTTCAAGGACTGGCCTGTTACCGAACTGTCCGAACGCTGATAGCGCTCGGTCACCACGATCTTGATGTTGTTCTTGGCCGCAAGACCGCTCATGACCTTCAGCCAGTCCTCGCCGAACGCATCGTTCAGGCCAATAAAGCCAAGCGTTTTCACCCCGGTCTTGACCATATGCTTGATTAGCGCATCGGCAATAATGTCCGTATTTTGCGTGGTCTTGAACACCCACTTCTTTTCCGGCGTCATGGGCAGCACCACCGAGGCCGTGCCCACCGGCGCCAGCATGGGCGTGCCCGATTCCGCCGCAAACTGAATGACGCTCATGGCGTTGGGCGAGCCCGACGGTCCAATCAGCGCATCGACCTTGTCGTCGGTAATCAGCTTCTTGAAGTTGGTGACCGACTGCGTGACATCGCTGGCGTCATCCAGGGAAATGTACTGGACCGTAAGGTCGCCGACTTTGGTGGGCATCAGCGCAACAGTGTTGCGCTGCGAAATGCCGATAAGCGCGGTGGGGCCGGTAGACGACGTTACCACGCCGATTTTTACTTGCGCTTGAGACAGGGCCGGCGCAGCGCTGAAAGCCGATAAAACAGCGAGTGCAATCGTGATTTTTTTAATATTCATGGTACATGCTCTTTTTAATAGGTGTTGGCGGAAAGTAGCAAATAACTAATAAAAGTACGACAGTTGTTGTGTCTCGGTGTGCTGTTTGGCAAGTTTGTGCATTCAAGTCCACTAAACACTAAACAGCTCGTTCGGCACAGGGTTAAATAGTGATAGAGCCGATGCTGGCGCCACCGCATACATACAGGGTCTGGCCGGTAACGAAACTATTGGCCGGGTCCGAGAAAAACATCACCGCGCGCGCCACATCGTCGGCGCGGCCCAGGCGTTGAACGGGAATGCCCTTGGCGATATTGGCTTCGCGGTCGCTGCCCGCCTCGACCACATCGTAGAACATATCGGTCTGGATAGGTCCGGGCGCGACGACGTTTACGGTAATGCCCTTGGGCGCCAGTTCCAGCGCCCAGGTGCGGGCCATGCCTATCATGCCCGACTTGGTCGCCGAATACGCGGTGCGGGTTTGCAGGCCCAGGGCGCCGCGCGAAGACATCAGCACAATGCGCCCGAAGTTCTGTTCTTTCATGTGGGGCAGGCAGGCCTGGGCCAGCGTAATGGCCGAGCCCAGGTGAATCTGGGTCAGGCCCTGCAGCTCGTCCAGCCCCACGTCTTCAAGCAGATGGGGCCAGATCACGCCAGCGTTATGAATAAGGTGGGAAACCTTGAACTGGCCGGCGACCTGATCCGCGGCTTCTTTGGTGGCTGTCGCATCGAGCAGGTCGACCTTGACCGAGTGCAGGTTTGCATGCGTGAAGTCGGGGTCGCGGCGCGCCATTGAAACGACGGTATAGCCCGCAGCCAGCAATTGGCGGCTGATTTCGGCCCCGATGCCGGCGCTGCCGCCCGTGACGATGGCTGTGTGGGATGTAGACAAAATATGGACTCCCTGCGGTAATCGTTAAGCTCGTTACGAGACAGTATTGGGCACAAGCGCCAGTACGCGCAAGGGGCTGCCCGAGCCGCTGCGTATTTTCAGCGGCGCCGAAAAGATGACGCTGCCCTTGGGCGGCAGCTTGTGCAGATTGGTCATGCATTGCAGGCCGTAGCGGTTGTTGCCATGCATGAAGTAGTGGCAGGGATAGGGCGGGTCCAGGTGCTGGGCCTGGCCGGCATCGGTGCCCACCGACTCGGTGCCAAAGCCATGTGCATCGCGCTCTTTGATCATCCAGGGCACGACTTGCGCATCGGGCCCGGGCGAATGGGCGCCGTCGTCCTGCATGTTCAGGTAGTCGCCGGGCTTGTCGCGCTGCGACCAGTCGGTGCGCATGAAGACCCAGGAACGCGCGGGTATCTTGCCGTGCTTGGCTTCCCATTGCTCGACGAAGTCGATGGTCAGCAGGAAGTCCGGGTTGTCGCGGCATTCGGCCGAGCAGTCGATGACGCAGGCGTCGGCAATAAACGATTCCAGGGGAATCGAGTCGACCGTATTGTCGGGCAGGTCTTTGCCTGAAACCCAGTGCACAGGCGCATCGAAGTGTGTGCCGGTGTGCTCGGACATGGAAAAATTATTCCAGTACCAGGCGGGTCCGCGTTCGTCGTAGCGCGAGATCTCTTCAATGCGAAACGGCCAGGCCTGGCCGAATTCCGGCGGCATGACGATGGTGGGGAATTCAGGGGCCAGCGTTTCGGTCAGGTCGACGATGCGAATTTTGCCGCTTAGCAGCTCCGCCATGAATTGGGTTAATACGCTTGTGCTCATTCTTGCTCCGAAAGCCGGCCCGGGCATCGGGCCAGGCCAATATGGCGGCGGGCGGGCTCAGGCTTGGCTGCCTAGCTCGCGCTCGAGTCCTTTGGGGTTGTCCTGCATGCGGGCCAGAAACTCCTGGGCCACATCGCCGACATAGGCTTCTTCGACTCCATCGCGCAACGCGCGCACAATGGCTTTGGCCAGCACGGCCGGGCTGACGCGGGGCGGCGGAGTCAGTTGCTCCCATTCGTAATCGATAGGGCCGGAAAATACATGGATAACGCGTATGCCGGCGGGGCGCAATTCATTGCGCAGGCACTGGCTGGCCGATAGCGCGGCCGCTTGCGAGGCCGACCACATGCCGCGTGCCGGCAAATTAAGCTGGGCATAAATGGATAAAGAGTTGACCCAGGCAACCGCGCTGTTGACGCCGTCCGAGGCGCGCCCCGCCATGGCGGGGCCGAAGTGCTGGGCCAGGCGCATCAGGCCCAGGCAATTCACGTTCAGGGCATCATGCGCCTTCAGCAGGTCGCGGCTGTGCAAAATGCCGCCCGAGCGGGCGTAGTCGGCCGTGTTGACCAGGATATCCACCTTGCCGCCGATAGAGCGCGACAGGCGCTCGACCGAGTCGGTGTCTGTGACGTCCAGCGCTTGCGGCAGGACACGAGGGTCCTGGCATAGCGCATCGAACGCCTGGTTTTTCTTCCAGATGTCGGGATCGCCCGCAAATACTGTTGTGGCGCCGGCATCGAGCAGAGCCTGGACCACAGCCATGCCCACTTCCGATTTGCCATCCGTGACGAGGGCACGCCGCAGCTTGGGGTCGCACGAGGTTTCGCGCAGGACTTTGTCGTCTTCCATATTGGGCGTAGCCTTTGGGGGTAGGGCGATCATGACGGCCTGGCCGCTGCGGTCCAGCTTGAGCGCCAGCGCGACGGGCTGGCCGACTTCGCAGTCGCCATGGACATGGGCGATGGCGCGCGGGCCGGACTCCAGCATGACCGTGCCGATGCGCCAGGGCAGCCTTTCGCGGAAATACAGGTCGTTGCTGTGATGCAAAGTGGTCGATGCCAGCAACGTGCCGCGCGCGGCCACGGGCTGCCAGCGCAACCGGTCGGACAGGCATTGGTGGCAGACCTCGCGCGGCGGGTACTGAACCGCTTGGCATTCCTGGCACACTTGCAGGTCGAACCGGCCTGCGGCGGCCGCGGCGGTCAGCCCCAGGGCGCGGCGGCTGCGTGCGGCAGGCGGCTGCGTGGGCTGGCGCGTGCGCGCCACCGGGTTTTTCTTGGGCGGGCGGGACAAAGGCTGGGTCATGCTGTACCTCGCGCCAGTAGCGCCGCGGCGGTGCATATTCCACGGTCGTAATTGATAATGCCAAAGCCGCTGACCAGCCCGATATTGGCGTCCTTTACTTGCGTGCCGCCCGCCGTGTCGGTTAGCTGGCGCAGGGCTTCCACCAGCCCCAGGTAGCCGCCGGCCGCGCCGGCCTGGCCTACCGAAAGCTGGCCGCCGTTGGTGTTGAAGGGCAGCGTGCCGTCGACGGTAAAGCTGTTGTCGCGCACGAATTGCGGCGCAGCGCCTTTTTCGCACAGTCCCAGGTCTTCGATCTGCAGGAAGTTGATGACCGGGTAGTCGTCGTAGGCTTGCATGAAGTCGATGTCGCGCGGGCCGATGCCGGCTTGTTCATAAAGATCGTCTTTGTCCATGGTCCAGCCGCCCCTGATTTGTATGGGATCGTCAGCCCAGGCGTTGTGGCGTTCGATGGTGGACAGGATGCGGACGAACGGCAGTCCAAGCTGTTGCGCCTTTTCTTCGCGCATCACCAGGAACGCATCGGCGCCCGCGCAAGGCATGACGCAGTCGAACAGATGGATGGGGTCGGTAATGAGTTTGGCATCCATGTACTGCTGCAGCGACAGCGGTTTTTTCATGAGGGCATTGGGATGGCGCAGCGCATTTTCGCGCTGGGCCACGCACAGCTTGCCGAAGTCTTCGCGGGTGGCGCCGGTTTCGCGCATGTAGTTATGAGTCAGAAGCGCGAAGCTGGCGTTGGGTCCGCCGGCGCCGTATGGATAGACTGCGTCCTGCGCAAAGCGCGAGAACTGGCTGATCGTCTGGCGGAACGAGTCGACATGATTGGTGTCGCCCGACAGGCAGGCAACCACATCGGCGTCGCCGGCCTGCACAGCCCGCGCGGCGCGGCGCAGGGCCATGACGCCGCTGGCGCCGCCGGTGGGAATATGGTCGAGCCAGCGCGGAGCCATGCCCAGGTGCTGGGTCAGTCCCACGGCCGAATCCGGCGCCAGCGTAAAGCTTGAAACGCACATGCCGTCGATCTCGTTCTTTTGCAGGCCCGAGCCGCGCACCAGCGCGCCCAACGCCTTGCCCAACCACCAATGCGCGCTGTTGATGGAGTACCGCACATAAGGAACCGTAACCGGCAGGGTAGCAACGACGCCGTCGTAACTGGCTCGGCGGCGTGTCATGCGACGTCCTGTCTTTTCTTCATGGCGCAGGTGTCGATGCAGGCCTTTGTTCCGACCAGCGTCGGAGCCTTGGCCTTGAGTTCGCCGCGCTGGATCTTGTTGGTGGCCGTAAGCGGCAGGGCTTCGACAAACGCCACGTAGCCGGGCACCTTGTAATAGGCCAGGCGCGCCAGGCTCCATTTGACGATGTCCTGCGCCAGGTCGGCCATGGCCGCCGTGTCGGGCATGGTGGTGCACACGATGCATGCCAGCACTTCGTCGCCGCGCACTTCGTCGGGCACGGCCGCCACGGCGGCGGCCTTGACGGCGGGGTGTTGCAGCAGCACGCTTTCCACTTCCACCGCCGAAATGTTTTCGCCGCTGCGCCGAATGACATTCTTCTTGCGGTCGATAAAGACGAGGTGGCCGTGCTCGTTGCGCATGACGATGTCGCCGGTATGGAACCAGCCGTCCTGCCAGGCTTCTTGCGTTGCCGCTTCGTCCTTGAGATAACCCGAGAAAAAGCCGAAGCGCGGATTTGCGCCGGCATGCTTGACCAGCAATTCGCCCGGCTCGTTCGTGCCCGCGGGCTGGCCGTCGTCGCCGACCAACTTGACCAGAACATCGGGCTCTTCTTTGCCGAAGCAACTGGTGCCGATATAACGCGGTTCGTGGTTGGCAATGACCACGGCGCCCGAGCCGGTCTCGGTCATGGCCCAGGCTTCCAGCAAGGGCAGGCCAAAACGCTGTTCGAACGGCGCATGCAGGCTGCGGTCTATGCCAGCGCCGAAACCGAAGCGCACGTTATGGCGGCTGTCTTGGTCGGTAGGGGCGGCCTTCATGAGTATGGCGGGCATGACGCCCAGGTAATGTACGACGGTCGCGCGTGACTCGCGCACCGTGTCCCACCAGGTTCTGGGATGGAAGCGGTCCAGCGGAATCAGGCAGCCGCCGGTGATAACCATGCCCATGGTCGAGCATGCCATGGCATTCATATGCACCAGCGGCAAAGGCGTCAGCATGCGCTCGACGCCGGGGCGCAGTGTAGCCATGCCGCCTACATTGGCATACCAGTTGCCGGTGTGCAGGAAATATTCGTTGGTCAGGATGCAGCCCTTGGGCCGCCCTGTGGTGCCCGAGGTATACAGCAGCGCGCATTCGGTTGCCGTACCGACGGGTTGGCTGGCCAGGGGCGCAGGGGCGGCAGCCGGCACGGGGGCGTCGTCGGGGCCGATAATGGCCAGGGGGCTGCTTACCGCCTTGGCAGCGGCTTGCAGCACAGCTTGATGGCTGGGCAGCGCTACGGCGATGCTGATTTCGGAATGGCCGACCAGATACTCCAGCTCGGCCGAGCGAAGGTCGGCGTTGATGGGCACTACGGAAACGCCCAGGGCATTCAGGGCGAACCAATGCAGAAAGAAGGCGGGGCGGTTTTCCAGCAGCAGGCCGGCGCGGTGCCCATGGCCGTAGCCCGCGGCCTGGTAGGCGTTTTTCAGTGCTTCGATGCGTTCGTGCATTTGCGCATAGCCGATTTCACCGGACGGGATTCCGTAGACCTGGGCAGTTTCGGGAACTATGCATAGAAAGGAGTTTTCCGGCCATTGCCGGGCGGACTGGGAAAAAGCTTGGTATACCGTTGCGGACAATGTATGCCCCTTACATGAAGAGTTGGATGCCGGGCAGGGTGGCGTCGCAGTTGACCAGGTCGACCCGTTTCTGGCGGATGCGCAGCGCGCCGTCCTGTGTGACGAGCTGGTGCGTGGCCCAGCCAGCATACAGCCACTGCTGTTCCAGGCGGGTTTCAACATAGTGAAATGCCGTGCGCACTACATACTGGCCTTTTTCAGGCTGGTGCTCGGGATGGGCGGTTTCGATTTCAGGCCGTGCCAGCAAGTGGTGGCAGCGGCTTTTGGGCTGCTGCGAATAGGTTCGCTTGCCGGCCAGGCGTTCAACACGGACCTTGAGCAGCAGCAGGTCTTCGTACATAAGCGAGCCTTGCAGCAACGGGTCGGTCTGGCCGTGCGTCAGGGGCATCCAGTAATGCGCGTCGGCGGTAAACAGTTCAAGCCATTGCTCAAAGCGCAGCTCGTCCAGAAGCCGGGCTTCGGCGTAGATGAAATTGCTCAGTTGCTGGTCGTTGAAACCGCTCATACGGCCTCCGTCATCGATGCTGTCATATAGCGGCCCCATGCCTGGTATTGGTTGCGCATTTGCCATTCGTTGGTGCCATTGGTGGCTTCATTTTTGCGCTGGCTTTCTGTGGGGTCGTACAGGCGCGCTACGTTCACCCATTCGCGGCCGCGTGACATCAGGCCCGCCTGGGCGCGCTGGTAGACCTCCAGGTCGTCGTGGCCGACGATGGAAGTGGGCGAATTGATGAGCCGGTTGTACATCAGGGTGCGCTCCAGCAGCTTGTCGGGCGCGCCCACCAGGCGAAAGGCCCAGGACTCCACCAAAGTCTTGTCGGCGGCTACGGGCTTGAAAATGCGCAAGGTCTGGATGGGCCCCTTGACCATGATATTGGGGAAGTAGGTGGTGTTGTGGCGTACGTCGCCCAGTATCTGCTTGGTGCGCTCTTCGCCGTAGGCGGCATGCATGGCTTCCATGTAGCCCGGTATTGGTGAGTACGCGGCATGGATGGAGTTTTTGACGCCCGTGTGGCCATGGCCGTTTTCCCAGACCTGGATGCCCATGTCTTCGAAGAACTCGTACGAGGAAATGAACGGTGCGAACTGCTCGACGGCCATGGGCGTGGGGCCTTCCTTGCCGGAGCTTTCCCAGATATGCACGGCTGTGCCCGCCGACGATTCATGCGCCACCATGGGGTGGCAGGTGTCGGTCTGGTTGTCGACCAGCATTTTCCAATTGCACTCGTGCATGTAGCGCAGCGGTTCGCCGGCGATTTCCAGCTTGCCCTGCGGCGAGCGCGCGATCATGTTGTCGATGGTGGACAGCGACTCGCCGAAGAATTCTTCAAAGCTTTGCCCCACGGGGTTCAGGCGGCAGAAGATGAAGTCGTGGTAGTCGCGTACGTTCTCGACTGCGGCCATGCCGTGGCTGGCTTCGCATTCGCTGAACACCTGCGGGTCGTAGCCGCGCTTTAGCGGCAGGGCCAGCAAGCTTCCGTCAAGCCGGAATGTCCATGCATGGTAGGGGCAGCGGAAGAACTTGCCGGTGTTGCCGCATCCGGGAGCCGCAACTTCAACGCCTTTGTGCGGGCAGCGGTTGTTCAGAACCTTGACCGTGCCGTCGTTGTCCCGCACCATGACGACCGGCTGGTCGCCGACCGTCGTGGTGTAGAAGTCGCCGGGGTTGGGAATTTGGCTGCCGTGGCCGACATAGACCCAGGTGTTGGCAAACAAATGCTCCATTTCAAGCTCGAAGACCTCGTCATCGACGAAAATGTCTTTGTGCACCTCGGTCGGGCGTATCAGCGCCTGAACGGCTTTCGGATTGTTGCGGTAGTTCATTCGGATACCTACAGCTTAAGAGTTGACGTCAGGCTGCCGCCGGTTGGGCCGTTTGCGCAAGCATTTTGTCCAGTTGTGTTCCTTCCGGGTCGGCCAGGGCGGCGTCGCGCAAAAGCTTCAACCGCGTTGCCGCATTGGCCTGGCCGGGAAGATCGGCCGCTGCCCGCAGTAGACGCTGGTATTTGCTGTTGCCGCGTTCGTGTGTGTCGCTATAGCCCTTGACCAGGCGGCGGCAGTTCACCACTTCGACGGCCAGGTCGTAGTCCTGGCGCACGGTGCGCTCGATCAGTTGCAGATACTGCTGCAGGGACTTGGCCTCGACTTGATGCCTTAGCGTTCCGCGCCGGAAGCGCCGTACGCCGCCAAGCACATATAGCATCAAGAAGCCGGACAGCGTCCCGCTTTGCAGGAAGCGGCCTTTGCGGCAGAAAATATTGATGAAGTTGCTGATGCTTTTGGAGTCTTGCATCCAGCGGCCCAGCGCAGCCGGCATGAGGCCGCAGATTTCGGCTACCTGGGGGTGCATGTATTCGGTGGTGTAGACCAGCTGGTTGGGCTTGGCCAGGACTTCATCGCGCACACGGTCGAAGCGCGTGCCGCGGGTTTTAAGGTCGGCTACCCGGATGACGTCGTCGTACGCCATGGCTACTGCCACGTAGCGCGCGGCGGCGGTGGTCAGCGCCCACGACTTGGCCAAACCCCCGAACTGGCTGTCCAGCTTATGGATATTGCGCATGTGCTCCATATATTCCTGAGCGTAGCGCAGGTCCTGGAAGTCCAGCGTGCGGCGCAGGCCGGCCACCAGCATGGGCTGCGCCGGGGCAGGAAAATTCGTCTTGATGTCGTCGAGCAAAGCCCGCACCTTCGGGTGCGAGGCGGTCTCGGGAATTTCGGTTACGGGCTTGCTGAAGTCGATTTTGCTGGCGGTTACCGGCGCGTTGGCGGCGGACTGGAAGCCAAGGTCGAAGGCCTTCAGGCTGGGGTTTACGCCCTTGCCGCTGCGGCGTATGGTTTCTTCGAATTGTTCGCGCGTAAACGGCAAGGCGCCGCTGCCGGCCATGGCGCCGAACATGCTGGCGCTGATAACGCTGCCCGCCTGGTCCGCCAGAGCCTGCAAGTCGCTGCAGATGAAGCGCTTGGATGCTTCGTTGCCTACTTCAATGACTTTGTTCGAGTCGCCGATGCCGTTGCCGGGCGCGGCTTTTTCGGAGACCGCATAAGCGCGGTGCGAAGAAGAAATAAGGGTGGTGCGGTCGGGGGTGACCAGGCCGCGCTGGATCGCGCGCCCGGCTTCCATGAGTTCGGCGGCCACGGCAAGGTCGACGTCGCCGGGCGTGGGCATCATGGCCAGCGTCGGCGCCCGGCCAGCGGCTTCGACGGCGGCGCCGGGCATGAGCTCGACATAATAAATGGTGGCGCCGGTACGTTGGGCCACGCCCGGTACGGATGTGGTCTGGGCCCACCAGCCGGCGTGTTCGGCCAGGTCGACGGTCCAGTCGGCGAGTACCCCTCCGCCTTGGCCGCCCATGGCCATGATTGCTATCTTGATGGGGGTGCCGGCGTTAAATTGCGTTGTATTAGCCATAGTGTGCGTTCGTTTACAAAGAGTACTGGGCTTGGCGATTGCCGCGGCGGGTTTGCAGGTAGCCGATGACGCTACGGCGAACCTTGGCCATGAACAGGTCCCATTTGCTGGGGTTGTTCACGATGTCGGCGCGGTAGAACGACGGGCATAGAACGGCCGCGTGCGAGACTTCGCCGCAGTTGCCGCAGCCTACGCAGGTGTTGTCGACATAGGCAATAGGGTCTTCGCGCAGCGGATCGGCGCTTTCTTTGATGGTAAGCGAAGGGCAGCCCGAAAGGCGGATACAGGCGTGGTCGCCGGTGCAGACGTCGGGATCGACGCCAAAGCGTTCTTTGACCAGGCGCTTGCCTTCTTTGACCGCCTTGTTGAACAGCGGCTTGACGCGGCGCTGCTTGTTCAGCATGCATTCGGACTGCGCAATGATGATCTTGGGGCCGGTTTCCTTGGTGGTCAGGGCCTCTTCGATGGTGGCTTGCATCTTGGTGACGTCGTAGGTGCGGTCCAGCGTGCGCACCCATTTGGCGCCCACGCCCTTGACGGCGTCTTCGATGGGGTTGTTGGTGACGCGACGCTTGTTATCGGCGCGCGACGACAGGATGTCCTGCCCCCCGGTTGCCGCAGAGTAGTAGTTGTCGACAATAATGATGACGCCGTCGTATTTGTTGAACACGGCGTTGCCTATGCCCGAAGACAGGCCGTTGTGCCAGAAGCCGCCGTCGCCCATGAACGATACCGTGCGCTTGGAGGACGGAACGTTGAAGGCGGCTGCGCTGGCCGCGCCCAGGCCATAGCCCATGGTGGTGGCGCCCAGGTTGAAAGGCGGCAAAATGGAAAACAAGTGGCAGCCGATGTCGCAAGAAATGTGATGCTGGCCGAGCTTTTCCTGGGCCAGGGACATGGCCGCGAAGATGGGCCGTTCGGGACAGCCGGTACAGAAACCTGGCGGACGCGCAGGGACGACAGTGCCAAGGCTCTTGACGTGCTCGTGGAAAGTCAGGGGCTGTTCGGCGGCCTCGACGGCGGTGCCGGCATCCGGGCGGGAATCGAGGACAACGTCGGCGACAGTGTTGGCGGCGCCCAGTTGTGTGCCTGGTTCGCCGATTTCATGCTCTTCGATCAAGGCTTCGGAAATCAGCGCCTGGGCGACGGCGGCCTGGCCATTGACCGCCGGGGCGGCGGCGACGGCCGGAATGCTGCGTGAAACCTCGCTGACCTGCAATGGCTTGGCAGGCGCCGCGGCGCTCGCGGCCGCCGTTGCCGCCGGGCGTACCGAGGGCTTCTTGGGCAGCAGATAGCCTGCCGGTTCCATGGTGGGCAGCACGTCGGGCTGGTGTACTTCAAGGAATTTCTGCAGGCCGTCGCGCACGACCACGGTGGTGTAGTCGCCCGCCATGGGCAGCAAACCCTTGCCCGCCAATACGGTGGAGATTCCGGCGTGGCGCAGGATGGTGTTCATGTTTTGCTCGATGAAGTTGGGCTGGCCCTCTTCAAGCAGCATTACGGCTTTCTTGTCCCGGCAGAATTCGATGACTTCGTCGTCGACGACCGGGTAGGTGACATTCATTACATACAAGGGGATGCGGCTGTTGCCGAAGTGGTCGGCCAGCCCCAACAGTTGCAGGGCGCGGATGACGCCGTTATACAGGCCGCCCTGCAAGATAAGGCCCATGTCCTTCAGGTCGCCGTCGAAGAACTCGTTGAGTTTCTTTTCTTTGATGAATTCCACAGCGGCCGGCCAGCGTTCTTTGACCTTTTCCTGCTCGTGCAGGAAAGAGGCGGGCGGCAGCACGATGCGGCTGACGTCGCGCACCGGGTTGGCCATGGCTTCGGACAGAGTGTATTGGGGGCGCTTGTTGGCTTCGGCGGTGAAGCGGCCGTGCACGTGGCAACTGCGGATGCGCAATTGCAGAATGACCGGCGTATTGCTGGCCTCGGACAGCTGAAAGCTGTCTTCGACAGCCTTGACCATGCTTTCAAGATTGGGGCGCGGGTCTATCAGCCAGACCTGGGACTTCATGGCGAATGCATGCGTGCGCTCTTGCATGATGGACGAGCCTTCGCCGTAGTCTTCGCCGACGATGATCAGCGCGCCGCCGGTGACGCCGCCCGATGCCAGGTTGGCCAGCGCGTCGGACGCCACGTTGGTGCCGACCGTGGACTTCCAGGTGACGGCGCCGCGTATTGGGTACATGACCGAGGCGGCCAGCATGGCGGCGGCGGTGGCTTCCGAAGCGCTGGTCTCGAAGTGCACGCCCAATTCTTCCAGGATGTCCTGAGCGTCGGCCAGCACATCCATGAGGTTGGAAATCGGCGAACCCTGGTAGCCCCCGACATAGCTGACCCCGGACTGCAAGAGGGCCTTGGTGACGGCAAGTATGCCTTCACCGCGGAATTCTTCCCCTTCTCCGATCCTTAACTGTTGAACTTCTTTCTTGAATGAGCGCTCTGCCATGGCAAATCTCCTGCTGACCTACTGCAATTTCGCCGAGAATCGGGCTTGTCCCGCGCGTGCGGCGATGCACGTCGGGATTAGAATATTTTTGTTTCCTTCAAATACTTTAGGAGTGAAGGATTCCTTTGTCAATGAGAAACATGAATATTCATATATTGTTGAAATTTAACTTATGGAACAGTCAATTGCATATCAGGGCAAACCACTACATTGACGCTTTTGTGCAAATGAACTACGATTTTTTCCGTGCTCATTGCCCTTTTTTTATGATGCACCGCAGCAGGGTTTTGGACGCGCGCCAAAGCACCGGCCATTATGTCGCGCCGCCAGGCCAGGTTCAGGAAGGAATATGCAAAAAGCTGGGCAACCCCGTTTCGTACATCGCTATCTGGCATCGGTGCTTGCTTTGGCGAGCCACCGCATTTCTGAAGAATTCCATGTGGAAGTGCGCAATGCCGGACTGACGGTCACCGAATGGCGGGTGCTGGGCAGCCTTATCGAGGGCGAGGGCGAAACCGTGGGGGCGTTGGCCGAACTGGCGGTGACCAAGCAGCCTACGCTAAGCAAGGTATTGCCGCGGCTGGAATCCGAAGGCCTGCTTACCATGCAAACGGCACGCGCCGACCGGCGCCAGACGCTCGTCACCATTACCCCCAAGGGTACAAAGCTAATTAGCGGGCTGTGCGAAAGCGCCATGCAGCACCAGCATCGTATTCTTGAAAAGCTCGACCCCGACCACGCCGACCGCCTGGTCGACATGCTGCGCGCCATCATCAAGCATTGAATACTTTGTTTTACGGCCGGCCCGCCTTTTGCCGTCGCCGGATTGTGCCGGACTACCCCTGCGAAAGCCCTGATTCCGCCAGATCCCTGAATTTATCGGTCATCTCGACGGCCAGGCCGCGCTCGGCGCGGGCAATGAACGCAGCAGCAATGCTGTTCCGGCGCGCATAGGCCAGGCCTTTTTCAGTGCCCATACAGAGCAGCGCGGTAGCCAGGCCGTCGGCCATCATGCATTGTTCGTGCACGACGCTGACCGACTCCAGACAGTGCCGTAGCGGCTGGCCGGTGCGCGGATCCAGGGTGTGGGCATAGCGCTGGCCGCCGTGCTCGAAGCAGCGGCGGTAGTCGCCCGAGGTGGCCAGGGCGCAGTCGGCCAGCAATACAGGCAGATTGGCGCCGCTTTGGTCGGGGGCCTCGATATCCACTTCCCAGTGCGTGCCGCGCGCATTGAAACCACGTGTTTTCAGCTCGCCGCCCAATTCAGCCAGGTAGTGAAGAACGCCGTGCTGGTCCAGCACCCGGGCAATTTCGTCCACGCCGTAGCCCTTGGCAATGGAGGAAAGATCGAATTGCAGGCCGCCGGGCTGCCAGACGCCTTGGTGTTCATGGTTCAGTGCAGTCAGTCGCCAGCCGCATAGCGCAAGCGCTGAGTTGACCTCGTCCTGGCTGGGCGGCTGTTCGATCCGGCCGTTGGCTCCGAATCCCCACAAGTCGGTAAGCCGCCCCAGTGTAGGATCATAGGCGCCGCCAGAGAGCTCCGCCAGCTCCAGGGCGTGGCGCAACACATAGAAAAATGCCGGGGGCACCTGGTACCAGCCAGCCTCTGCCCGGTTCAGCGTACTGATTATGCTGTCCGATTCCCAGGTGCTCATTTGTTCGACGATGCCATCCAGGGCGCGCTGCACGGCATTGGCCAGTTCTTGGCGTGCGGCGTCGCTGCTTGCGCCAAGGTATTTCACCGTCCAGCTCGTACCCATGCTCGTGCCGTCGATAAGCCCCCACGTCGTTCCCGCGGGGGCTTCTGACTGGAAAGCGGGGTGGTCAGGTAAATTGGAAGACATGGTCAAGCCGGGTGGCCGAACGCTTGGCTACTGCGGCAAGACTTCAAGCGTGGCCGAGTACGACAGGCTGCGCTTGCTGGCGTTGGGGACCGAAACCTTCTGGTCTTCGCTTGCGGCGTGCAGCCAATAAAGGCCGGGTTGCGGCCAGGTAACGCTGAACTCGCCCTTGTCGTTGGTTTTAAGTTCGATGGTGTTCAGCGTGTCGCGGTAGCGGCTGCCTGCCGGCACGATTTCCACGGCGGTCTGGGCCGCGGGCTTGCCGTCTATGGTGAAAATGAAGCTGGCTTTCTCGCCCGAGAACAAGTCATTGGGGTGGGTAAGCGGAATCAGCCCAATGCCCTGGTCGACTTTCGCCACAGGACTGGGTTTGCCCTTGGTTACAAAGGTTTCCACGCGGCTGGCACGTTCTTGCACTTGCAACTCTTCGGCCTTGGCCGGCACGTTTTTACTGAAATCGCCGCTTGCGCCGAACCAGCGCTTCATTTTGCCGTCTTCCTTCCAGCGAGCCATCACGCCTTGGCTGACCAGCGCAATGCGGTAGGTGCCGTCATCGGTCAGGTGTACGTCGAAACTGCTGCGCAGCTTGCCGGTGCTTTGATTTTCCGCTTCGATGGACTTCTCGCCCGGGGCGGTAATTTGCAGCGGCTTCAGCGACAAGGAGTGGTGATTGAAATAAAACTTGTCGTTGCCGATGGCGCCATCCACCGTCACCCAGGCGGCGTCGCCCGAAAGCACTGTGGACGAGGGCACTATCCAGGCGTCATGGGCTTGCGCGCCTAAGGGCAAAGCCAGGGCCAGGGCAAACAATTGGGGGGCGAAACGTTTCATAGACAAGACTCCAAGGGAAATCAGCAAGGCGGCCAGCTGTGTTCTGCGGCCTTATGGTGAAAGACGGCTCGAATCCGGCAGCCTGGTTAAAAGCGAAATGGTTTCATGGGCCTGAAACCGCAAGGTTTTGAAAGCGTATCGCAGGCGGGACGCCGCACGGTTCAAGGGGCAAGCTTGACGTTGACGGCTCCCAATTCATGCTGGCCCTGGGCGGTAACCGTTTCCGTTTTGGCGGGCGGCCATGCCAAAGGAAGGCGCAGCAGTTCCCGTCCGCCTTTTTCGCGTGCCGCCTCGACCGCCAGTTCATATTTCCCCGCAGGCAGGCCGGCCAGGATTTTGTCGTCCACGCGTATGGTTTGCACGCCCGCCGCGCGCGTTGCGCCGCTTATGCCGTCGGCCGGCGTACCTTGGCTGCGCCCGCTGACGCGCCACCATTGCCGTAAATCCTTGAGGTATTTCTTGCCCTCTTCGCCGCCGGCCTTTTCCTGCTCGTACCAGACGGCAACGTCGCGCAGGGTCTGTTTGTCTGCGCTTTCCAGCCAGACCGCGATATAAGGGCGGTGGTATTCCGTGGCGTCCAGCCGGGGAATGGCAACCTGGACGCTCATTTCGGCCGCCAGGGCGGGCGCGCCCAGCAGACCAGCCAAAGAGCAGGCAATTGTGGTCTTGAACAGATGTTTCATGGCTTCGCGATTCCTTGACGAGTATTAACAGGCCCTAGTGGCTGAAAAGCAGCAACAGAACGAAAGGAACGAACAATCCCAGGCCCACCATGGGCCATGTTGAGATCCGGTTCTTGGAATGCAGCTTAAGCAGCAACAGGCCGCTTAGGCCGAAAATCAGGCAGGCGGCCGCAAAAATATCGATGAACCAGCTCCAGATGACGCCGGTATTGCGTCCTTTGTGCAGATCGTTCAGGTAGGCGATCCAGCCTCGGCGACTGCGCTCATAGGTCACTTCGCCGCTGGCCCGGTCGATGGCCAGCCAGGCGTCGCCGCCGGGCTCAGGCAGCGAGACGTAGACTTCATCGCTGGAGAACTCGGCCGTGCGTCCGTTTATGTGGATGCCCAATTGCGAGTCCAGCCACGCTTCCGCCTGGGCTGGCAGTGCGGCCTTTTTGGCCGAAGTCGAAGCCGGAGCCAATATTTGCAGGATCTCGCCCGGCAGATCCGCTTGCCGCGTAATAACCGTCGGCTTGGATTCGAACCACGCCGCATTATTCAAGGTGATCCCGGTTGCCGCGAACAGGATCAGTCCGACGAGGCTCAGTGCGGAGCTCATCCAGTGCCATTGATGCAGGGTTTTAAGCCAACGAGTACGGCGGTGTGTTTTGGTGGTGGACTTCATTTCCCGGTGTCGAATTGAAGAGGAGCTGTCGTAACAGGACGCCAATTCTACAGGAAATGGGAATGATTATCAGGTGCGTTATGTGCCGCATCGCAGGCTTGCAACGGATTGAAATAAAATAATGGTGGCAGCGCTTCTTTGGTTGGGGCTATCGTGTCATAAAGGCATGCACACTCATTGCCTTTCGTGTGACTGAACTTTTCGTGATGGATCGGGTCTGATTATTAGCACTCTCTTAACCTGAGTGCCAATTTTTGTTATAGTGGTTTATCTATTAAAGGACTACCTTAAACGATGACAACCAGTACGCACTCTTTAGCCTTATCCAACAATGCGTTGGCGGCGGCTATTGCCAATCCGGGCGCGCTAGGCACTATTGAAGCCTATATCAGCGCAGTCCACCGCCTGCCGATGCTGACGCAAGAGCAAGAGGTCGAACTCGGAAAAAAAGTGCGTGACGACACCGACCTCGATGCGGCGCGTCAGCTTATTTTGTCCCATTTGCGCCTGGTGGTTTCCATTTCGCGGCAATATCTGGGTTACGGCCTGGCTCATGCCGACCTGATCCAAGAGGGCAATGTAGGCCTCATGAAGGCCGTCAAGCGCTTCGACCCCGACCGCGGCGTGAGGCTGGTTTCGTTTGCCGTGCACTGGATCAAAGCCGAAATCCACGAATACGTCGTGCGCAACTGGCGCATGGTCAAAGTGGCCACCACCAAGGCGCAGCGCAAGCTATTCTTCAATTTGCGCCGCATGCGCCCCGACGGCCAGACACTCGACCGCGAGCAAATCAGCGAAATCGCCAGCGAGCTCAACGTTCGCCCCGAGGACGTCAGCGAGATGGAAGTGCGCATGTCGGGCCACGAAATGGCTCTTGAAAGCCCGCAAGACGACGAAGACACCTACTCGCCTATTTCGTACTTGTCGGACGACGCGCAAGAACCCACCAGTGTGCTCGAGCGCCGTGCCGTCGACACGCTGCACGGGTCGGGCCTGGAAGACGCCCTTGAACTGCTCGACCCTCGTTCCAGGCGCATCGTTCAGGCGCGCTGGCTGCAAGACGAAGGCGGCGCCACGCTGCACGACTTGGCCGCCGAATTCGGCGTGTCGGCCGAACGCATACGCCAGATCGAAGCCGCCGCGTTCAAAAAAATGCGCCAGGCCCTGGCTGCTTAAGCCATCCCCCAGCTGCGGCCGGGCAGGCGGCAGCTATCGGGCCGGGCGCCGCCCAGCCGGCACAAGCTAAAAAGCAGCGACGGTCCGCGTCACGCCGACCCGACCGCCATGCCCGACAGCTTCAGCACCAGCGCCAAATTACATCTAAATACAAAATAGCCAATCAAAAGCAGAACTTATTGCCGGACGCTTTGACTAAACATCATGAGCGATGAGACTGGTGCAACTTCGGTTGTATTTGTTGTTCATTCGTCCGCTTCTGCTTCTCCTCAATCCCCTCCCTTTTGAAGCGGATGTTTATGGGACACCTCGACGGTGTCCCATTTTTTATGTGCGCCCAGCATGGGCGCACTCCTGCGGGTGCAAGTCCCGCCATACGTTGATCACAGCGAATGAAGTGAAGCGCAACGGCGTAAGGGCGACCGGGCGTGGGGCAGCAAGTCGCATAGCGGCGCCGCGTGTGGGTATCTTTTGCCGTCGGGCTACCGCAACAGAATCAATGCAAAAGCGCGGATAAAAAAGTGTATCCTACACAAGGCGCGGCCGCCTGCGCCATCTTCCAAAGCTGTAAAGATCCCGTCTTCAGTGCGTAGCTTCTTCGCCACGTGTCAAAGAGGCTTCGGTTCCCAAAGAGCCGTCGTCCACGCCTCTTTTGTTGCGTGCCGCGCTCGCGCTTTGGCCCGTGGTCCAGACCATCTACGAGGGTAACGATGGATGTAGGGTTTCTTGTTTTCGGATTGGCGGGCCTGTTGGCGCTGATCTGCTTCATGCCTGCCTTGGCCGGCCGGCTAAGCTTGCCGTATTCGGTGCTCCTAGCCATTGTCGGCTTCGTCCTGGGCATCGTTATTCACGTGCATAGTTGGGCGCCGGCCCTTATGTCCGACTTCCTGGATTCGCTCCAGCATTTTGAAGTTTCGTCTGAAACCTTCCTGTTCGTTTTTCTGCCGGTCCTGCTGTTCGAGACCTCGCTGGCGACCAATGTAAGGCGCTTGCTTGACGATATCGGCCCGATACTCATGATGGCCGTGGTGGCCGTCGTCGTTTGCACCGTGGCGGTGGGCTTCTCCATCAGTGCGGTTTCCGACTACGGCCTGATAGTCTGCCTGATGCTGGGGGCCATTGTCGCCACCACCGACCCTGCGGCGGTCGTGGGCATATTTCGCAATGTGGGCGCGCCCAAGCGCCTGACTACGTTGGTAGAGGGCGAGTCTCTGTTCAACGATGCGGCCTCCATAGCCTTGTACTCGGTCTTGTTGACCATGCTGTACAGCGGCAGCACCGAGGTTTCAGTCAGCGCCATCTTTTCCAGTTTCCTATTCAGCTTCATGGGCGGGGGCGTGGCGGGCTTTCTCATGGGGCGCCTGGCCTGCGGGCTGTTCATATTGCTGCGCGGCTGGCCCATGGCCGAAGTTACGCTGACCGTCGCGCTGGCTTACCTGACCTTCTTCGTATCCGAGCATTACTTTGCCGTGTCGGGCGTCGTCGCCACCGTGGTCGCGGGGCTGGTGGTGGGCTCGTCGGGCCGCACGCGCATGTCGCCGACGACATTCGAGCAGCTCGAGCACTCCTGGGCTCAGTTCGGGTTCTGGGCCAACTCGCTGATTTTCGTGTTTGCGGCCATGCTTATCCCCCGCATGATGACCGATGCAACCTGGGAAGAGGCTTTGCTGGTGGCTTTGCTGTTTGTCGTGACGCTGGGCGCGCGTGCGGTCATGGTGTTCGGCGTGTTGCCGCTTTTGGGCCGAACAGGCCTGGGCACTGGGGTAAGCCGCTCTTACCGCATTGTCATGTGGTGGGGCGGCTTGCGCGGCGCCGTGTCCCTGGCTTTGGCGCTGGCGGTAACCGAACAGCAGAACGTGCCTTACGAAGCGCGCCAGTTCATTGCGGTGGCAACAACAGGCTTTGTCCTGATGACTTTGTTCATCAATGGGGTTACGCTGCGCCCGCTTATACGCCGTCTGCGCCTTAATCAGTTGTCGCCCATTGAGCGCACCATTCGCAACCAGGCCTTGATTGTGGCGCTGGAGGGGCTGCAGGAGAAAACCGACGAGATCGCGCGCAACGAAAATATCGGTGCCGAAGCCAACAGCCGCATCCGCGCGGTTTTCAATACAACGCTGGCCAGCGCCAACGACGGACAGATACGTCAGTTGACTCAGGACGAGCGGGTGGCTGTGGGGCTGGCCATTGTGGCGGCGCGAGAAGAAGAAATGTTCTTCGAGATGCTCAAGACGCAGATCGTCGACTGGCGCATCGCCGAAAACCTGTTGGCGCGCGCCGAACGCATGAGCGATGCGGTGCGGGCCGGCGGGCTGGCCGGGTTTGAAGCCGCCATAGTCACCGACATGCATTATTCGCTTTCCTTCAGAACTGCCCTGCGACTGTACTACCTGTTCGGCATACAGGGCTGGCTGGCCCGCGAAATCGCCAATCGCTTCATGAGCCTCATGAGCAAGCGGTCCGAGGCGCAGCATCTTATCGTCTTCGCCGAGCGCGAGCTGCCTCCATTGCTGGGAAACGAGGCGACCGGCGTGATCGTGCAGGCGCACAGACAGCGGCTGGAGCGGCTGGACGGCGCCTTGCAAGCGCTTAATCTGCAATACCCTTTCGTTTGCGCTGTGGCTGCAAGAGTCTTATCTGGGGCGTACCGCCCGGGTGCTGGAGCGCATGCGTTATCGCGACATGCTTTCGCAATTCCTGATCAGCGGCGAAGTCTATGCCGACTTGATCAAGCAGATCGAGCATCGCTGGGCCTATATCGAAAAGCGCCCCGCCATCGACATCGCCATGAGCGCCGACGACCTGATCAAGCGCGTGCCGGTATTCGAAGGGTTGGCGCCCGAAACCTTGCACGCCATCGCCAAACTGCTCAAGCCCCGCCTGGCGGTTCCCGGCCAAGAAGTCAGCATGCAGGCCGGGCGTTCGCGCGCCATGTATTTTGTGGCGTCGGGCGCCGTGGTGGTCGACTTGCCGGACGGCAGCACCATTGAACTGGGCAGCGGCGAGTTCTTCGGAGAAATTTCCCTCTTCGACGGCTACGACTTCGAAGCGCGCGTCCGGTCGCTCTCGTATAGCCAATTGCTGATGCTGCAAACGCGCGAATTCAATGAAATGCTCGAACGCGACCCCGCGCTGCGCGAAAAAATCGAACTGGTCGCCAAGCAGCGCATGAGGGCGCTGGAAGTCTGGCGCCAGTTCGAGTCGGGCGAACGCCAGCACGAGCCTTTGCCCGATTTATCGCGTCGTCCGCAAGGCTCGCTGGGCGACGGCTGACGCTGTCATGGGGGGGCGGCGAGCGCGCCGCGGCGGCCTTTTGCCGGAGGGGCAGGCGGGCACGGTGCCATTGCGGCAATCACGCCCTTTACGGCCTGCTACAGCAACTGCTTGATGTCGTCGGCAATGGTCTGCGCCGAGGCGTTGCCGGGCAGCAGTATGCGGGCTTCGCCTTGTTGGTCCAGGATATAGAACGACGAGCTGTGGTCCATGGAGTATTCGTCCGGGTTGGGGCCCGGCGCTTTCGCGTAGAAAGCCCGGAACGACTTGGCGGTCTTGGCCAATTGTTCCGGCGACCCCGAAAGCCCTGTAAAGCTGGGGTTGAAGGCCTTGACGTAGCGTCCGATTACCTCGGGGGTGTCGCGTGCGGGGTCGACCGTGATCATGATGGCCTGAACCTTCGAGGCATCGTCCTTAAGCAGCTCCATGGCCTGGGCCAGTTGCGCCAATGCGGTGGGGCAGACATCGGGGCAGTGGGTAAAGCCGAAAAACACAACGGGAATCTTGTTCTTGTAGTCGGCCAGCGTGCGCAGCTTGCCGTCCTGGTCGACCATGGCCATTTCGCTGCCCAAATGCGTGCCGCTGATGTCGCTGCCCTTGATGGCCAGTTTCTTTTCTTTGCCGCAGGCGGCCAGCGTCAATACAGCAGTGGCCGCGGCGGCTGTGAGCAAAGCACGGCGCTTGGGTTCGAACTGAAACATAGTTGAATTCCTAAATGAGGGCTATCCAGTGGTCCAGCAGCAATGCCCCGAAAAGCAAGGAAAGATACAGGATGGAGTAGCGGAACAGCTTGCGCGCCAGCTCGTCGCTGTATTCCTTGTACAGGCACCATGCGTACCACAGGAATAGGCCGCTAAGCACAATGGCCGCCGCAAGATATGGAAAGCCGCTCATGCGCACCATGAAGGGCAGCAGCGTCGCGGCAAACAGCACAATGCTGTAAAGCAGAATGTGCAAGCGGGTGAATTGCTTGCCGTGCGTCACGGGCAGCATGGGCAGGCCGGACTTTTCGTAGTCGTGGTTGCGATACAGGGCCAATGCCCAGAAGTGCGGCGGGGTCCAGATGAAGATGATCAGCACCAGCACCCAGGCCTGGGCCGGCACCGAGTTGGCGATGGTGGCCCAACCCAGCGCGGGCGGCATGGCGCCCGACAGGCCGCCGATGACGATGTTCTGAGGAGTCAGCGGCTTGAGGATGATGGTGTAGATAATGGCGTAGCCAATGAAGGTGGCAAGCGTCAGCCACATGGTCAGCGGATTGACCCAGTTGTACAGTACGACCATGCCCAGCCCGCCCAGCAGCCCTGAAAGCAGAATTACCTGGGTATTGCTGATAGTGCCCCGCGCCGTGGCGCGCCGCGCCGTGCGCAGCATCTTGGCGTCGATTTCCTGCTCGATAAGGCAATTTATCGCAAAAGCCGCCGCCGCCAGCAGCCAGATGCCCAACGTGCCCGCCACCACCAAATGCATATCCGGCAGGCCGGGACTGGCCAGGAACATGCCGATAATGGCGCAAAATACGGCCAGTTGGGTTACGCGCGGTTTGGTCAGCACCAAGTATTGGCGCAAAAGATTGGGTTGCGGGGCGGTAGCGGTAGTCATGTCGGTATTTTAGACCCGTCGGCGCGCGCCAGGCGCACCATGATTGTCACGGTGATAAGAACCAGGCCGGCCGCGCCGCCGTTATGCATGACGGCAATCAGCAGGGGCCACTGGAAAAATATCGTAGTCAGGCCTGTGATCAGTTGCGCCAGCAGCAGTAAAAGCAGTAGCGTTGCTGGTGATTGTAAACCCGGTTCGCCTCGCAGCCGGAATCCCAGCGCGCCCATGTAAACAAATACGACAAAGGCAAAATTGCGATGGGTCCAGTGGATGGCGGTCAGGGCGTATTGCGAAATGGCTTCGCCCGAAGGCAGCAGGCCCAGGCCGCGAATAAGCGAGTAGCCGCCATGGAAATCCATGGGGGGCAGCAGTTCGCCGTGGCAGGTGGGGAAGTCCATGCAGGCCAGCGCCGCGTAGTTGGTACTGACCCAGCCGCCCAGTGCAATCTGGACAAACAGTAAAGCCAGCCCCACGGCGGCCCAGGGCAACAGCGTATGTACCGCGGGATTTGTTGGCGGATGTTCTTTTTCGCGCGCAGCCAGCCAGGTCATCAAGGCCAGCAGGCCCATACCGCCAAGCAAATGCGTCGTGACGATGATAGGCATGAGCTTGTGCGTGACCGTCCAGGCCCCGAAGGCGCCTTGCACGCATACCGCCACCAGCGTAAAGACGGCCAGTTTAGGGGTATTGCCCAATACCGTGCGGTAGCGCCATGCCATGTACACGATGGCAATGATCAGCATGCCCAGCAGTGAACCGGCGTAGCGATGGACCATTTCGATCCATGCCTTGGACAAGCTGACCGCGCCATACGGCATGGCTTCAAGCGCCTGCGCGATATGGTTCGAGGCGCCGAACGGCGTTGCTTTGCCGTAGCAGCCGGGCCAGTCGGGACAGCCCAGGCCGGAATCGGTCAGGCGCACGAAGGCGCCGAACATGATGAGATCCAGCGTTAAAAACCAGGTAAGGAAAACCAGCTTGCGATAGCGGGCCGTGATACGGTCGATCATAATTGCTTAGCCAATGCGCGAGTTGTAGATCAGTTTGCTGATGTCCTTGCGCACTGAAACCGGATCGGAATTCTCGGGGTACTGAATCATCAGGTTGCCCAGCGGGTCGATGATCCACATGGGCTTGGCCAGCGCGGCGGCCGCGCCTTGCGCATCGGCGCCAGGGGTCAGGTAGCCCGCCAGTTTTACCGGGTCCGCGCGCAGAACGATGGTGCCTTTGTAGGCTTCCATGATTTGCTCCGAGATGGGGGCGTCGTCGGTAACCAGCCAGACGCGTGTCAGGCGTTCGACGTTCTTGCCCTGGCTTGCGTGCGAATTGCGCAGGATAAACAGCTTGGTTACGCAGGTTTCGGGGCAGGCGCCCTGGTCGGCTGAAACCAATACCCACTTGCCCTTAAGGCTTTGCAGGTCGAAAGGCTGCCCATCCAGGGTCTTCAGGCCCAGTGTTTCGGCCGCGGGCAGGCTGCGCTGCGGAATTATCAACTGGCCGTAATTGGTATTCCCTTCAGGGCGCAAACCCAGCGCCGGCACGTAGTACGCCAGAAACGCCATGACCACAGGGGCCAGGCAGGCAATCAAGATCCAGATCAGCGGCTTGATGGAGCGCGGCTTGGGCGGGGTAGTGTTGGTGTTGACCACAATCAATCCTTGGGTGTCGACAGTTAAATTCGGTGGTTCAGCGGGCCGGCTGCGTGCGCCGGCGCAAAGCGCGCCAGGCGACTACCAGGGCCGCTATGGCGGCAATACAGGCAAAACCGAACCATTGCAGCGCGTAGCCGCGGTTTTGATCGGAGTCGGTCGAAGGCTGGGGCCATTCCTGGACAAAAGGTTCGGTGTCGCCGTCGGCCCCGCCGGTTTGTTCCAGGACGGCCGGCAGTAATTTTAAGCCAGTCGCGCTTGCCAGGTCTTGCAGAGGAAGATTTTGCACCCGTGGCGGCGTTTTATCGGGCAAAGGAAGCTTGGGCAAGGCGCTGGCCGCCTTGCCGCTCAGGGACCAAAGCTCGAACATCCGGGGTACATGGCTTACTATCTGGCCCTGCACCTGCTGCATGCCTTCGGGGCGGGGCAGCGGGGGCAGGGACTCGCCGGGCAGGATGGGGCGGGGCAGCCAGCCGCGCAGCACCAGCACAGCCGTGCGCGTGGCCGGGTCGATAAGCAGGGGCGTGGCAACCCAGAAGCCGGGCTTTCCCTTGAAATTGCGGTTGTCCAGGAGTACGGTGAAGTCATGCAGCCACACGCCATGGGTTGCGGCTTGGCGCCATTGCACCAGTTCGCCGTCCGGTGTGGCGGCATCCAGCTTCAGCGGCGCCGCCTTGCGCCCGGCCTCGATGGTCTGCATTATGGCATCGCGCTCGGCGGCCCGGCGTAGCTGCCAGTTGCCCATCATTGCGCACGCAACAGCCAGCACGCCAAGCAATGCCAGCGTGATCAACGTGCGTAAAGTGGAGTGTGGTTTGGCCATGTCTGTAAAATTGCGGGTTTTACCGGAGATCGTTAATGCGTATTATCGTCATCCTGGCGTTTCTGGGCATCCTGGCGAGCCTGGCGTCGGCGCTTGTTTATCTAATGCGGGACAAAGGCCGGACCAACCGTACGGTCAACGCATTGACCTGGAGGGTGGGGCTGTCGATTGCCCTGTTCCTGTTTGTGCTGTTCGCACATCACATGGGCTGGATTCAAAGCACCGGCTTTGGGCCGCGTTAGTGTGCTATTTGGTTAATTCGAACGCGCGAACTAACCAAGCAGCACACTTGCCTGGTTGCAAACCATAGTTCTTTACCGGGCAAGGTGGCTGTCGTTGGCGGCAGCCAGAAAAAAGGCCAGCAAGGCCAGCCTTTTGGGTTGCCTGGGCTGGCCTTTCGCATAAGGCATGCAGGCCAGCCTTGGTGGCGTGTTACTCCATTCCTGGATATCGGATGGAATCAGAACCAGTAGACGAACAGGTACAAGCCCAGCCAGACCACGTCGACGAAGTGCCAGTACCATGCCGCGCCTTCAAAGCCGAAATGGCTGTCGGCGGTGAAGTGGCCTTTGATTACACGCAGCAAAATGACGGTCAGGAACGTGGCGCCCAGAATAACGTGGAAGCCATGGAAACCGGTCAGCATGTAGAACAACGAGCCGAAGGCGCCCGAGTCGAAGCGCAGGTTCAGTTCAGTGTAGGCATGATGGTATTCGTAGGCTTGGCAAGCCACGAACGCAAAGCCCAGCAGAACAGTAAGCGCCAGCCAGAATATGGTCTTGCCGCGATTGTTGACGCGTATGGCGTGGTGAGCGACGGTAAGGGTCAGGCCCGAGGTAAGCAGCAATGCGGTGTTGATCGTGGGCAGCCAGAAGGGGCCTACGGTTTGGAACGCATTGACAACGCCTGCTGGTCCCAGATTTGGCCAGGTGCCGGAAAAATTAGGCCATAGCAGCGTCTGGTGGTCCAGGTTGCTGAGCCAGGGCGTGGTGACTTCGCGGGTGTACCACAGCGAACCGAAGAACGCCGCGAAAAACATGACTTCCGAGAAAATGAACCAGGCCATGCTCCAGCGGTACGAGTGATCGACGCGCAGGCTGTTCATGCCGTCTTCGGATTCGCGAATGGCATCGCCGAACCAGAAATACAGCGTGACGAAAAGCGAAAGAATGCCGACCAGGAACATCCAATGGCCGATGTAGATGCTGTTGATCCACAACGCGGCGCCGAGTAGCGTAATAAGCAAAGACACACTGGCGCGAACCGGATGAACCGAGTGGGACGGCACGTAGTAGTAAGGTGCCTCGCTGCCGTGAGCCGAGTGACTTGCACTCATGTTGATCTCCTGAAACGAATTTATTGAACTGTACGATTTTAGTCTGTTTAGACCGCCTGGCCGATGAACCAACGCGCAATCATGACGAGTCCGACGACAAACACTAACGTGGCAATGATAGCCGCAATAATAAGATGAACCGGATTCAGCTTTGCAACGTCTTCCTGGTGTCCTGATTTCTTGCGCACTCCGAAGAACCCCCAGGCAACCGCCTTGAGGGTTTGCAGAAAGCTTAGCTTGCGCTGCGAAAGTTTACGTATGTCGTCGCTCATGGTGACCTCGGTTAATTCAGGACGGCGCTGCCGCGCAGGAAGACCCAGGCCATGATCCCAATGACGATAATGGCCAGGATGATTCCTGTTCTGCGGTTGCGGCGGCGTTGTTCTGGTGTCATGAGCAGCTATTACTTAACAACTGGCGGGACGACGAAAGTATGGAACGGTGCAGGCGAAGGCACTTCCCATTCGAGGCCTTCGGCGCCTTCCCAGGGCTTGGCGGGCGCGGGTTCACCGCGGCCGGCGTAGGCCTTCAGGACGACATACATGAAGATCAGTTGCGACAGACCGAACCAGAATGCGCCTATCGTGGCCACCTGGTGGAAGTCGGTGAACTGTGCGGCATAGTCGGCATAGCGGCGTGGCATACCCGCCAACCCCAGGAAGTGCATGGGGAAGAAGGTAACGTTGAACGAGATCATGGTCGACCAGAAGTGCCATTTACCCAGGCGCTCGTCGTACATGCGGCCAGTCCATTTCGGCAGCCAGTAGTACGCGCCGCCGAACAAGGCGAACAGCGAACCGGCCACCAGCACGTAGTGGAAGTGCGCCACCACGTAATAGGTGTCGTGTACCGCGATGTCGATAGGCGCCAGGGCGACGATAAGGCCGGTGAAGCCGCCAATCGTGAACACGAAGATAAAGCCGATCGCGAACAGCATGGGTGTTTCGAAGGTCATCGAACCGCGCCACATGGTGGCCACCCAGTTGAACACCTTCACCCCGGTGGGGATGGAGATAAGCATGGTGGCGTACATGAAGTACAGCTGGCCGGTGGTGGGCATGCCTGTGGCAAACATGTGGTGGGCCCAGACCAGGAAGGACAGGATGGCAATGGCAGCCACGGCGTACACCATGGATGTATAGCCAAACAGCCTTTTACGTGCAAACGTGGGAACAATGGCCGAGACAATGCCGAAGGCCGGCAAAATCATGATGTAGACCTCGGGGTGCCCGAAGAACCAGAACACGTGCTGGTACAGGACCGGGTCGCCGCCTGCGGCCGCATTGAAGAACGCGGTGCCGAAGTGACGGTCGGTAAGCAGCATGGTTACGGCTGCGGCCAGCACGGGCATGACGGCGATGAGCAGGTAGGCCGTAATAAGCCAGCACCAGCAGAACAGCGACATTCTCATCAGGGTCAGGCCGGGGGCGCGCATGTTCAGGATGGTCACGATGATGTTGATCGCGCCCATGATGGACGAGGCACCCAGGATATGCACACCGAAGATGGCGAAGTCCATGCCGATGCCCATTTGCAGGGACAGCGGTGCGTACATTGTCCAGCCCGAGGCGGTTGCGCCGCCGGGCACGAAGAACGATGCCGTGAACAGAATGGCACCCACGGGCAGCAGCCAGAAGCTGAAGTTGTTCATGCGGGCGAACGCCATGTCGGACGCGCCGATTTGCAGCGGGATCATCCAGTTGGCAAAGCCTACGAAGGCCGGCATGATGGCCCCGAAAATCATGATCAGGCCGTGCATGGTGGTGAACTGGTTGAACAGTTCAGGCTGGAAAAACTGCAGGCCCGGCTCGAAGAGCTCGGTGCGCAGCAGCAAGGCCAGTGTGCCGCCTTCCAGCAGCATCAGGAACGAGAAGATGAGATACATCGTCCCGATATCTTTGTGGTTGGTGGCAAACAGCCAACGCCGCCAACCGTGCGGCATTTCGTGGGCGTGATCATCGTGCCCTTGAGTGGCCGGGACGTGATCGGCAGTAACACTGCTCATGATGGACTCCTTCCTACTTGACCGGGGTGGCGCATGCGGCCAGCCCCGACAAAAACTTGTGAATTTTCTTGACCCGAGCGCTAATCAATTTAGCGCAGCGCGGTGACGTTGGACGGCTGGACGATCGGATCAGGCCCCTTGCCCGCATTGCCCCAGGCATTGCGCGTGTAGGTGATGACCGAAGCGATTTCAACATCGTTCAGTTGGTCGCGGAACGCCGCCATGGCGGTGCCCGGGTGGCCATTCAGCACGGTGAGAATCTGTCCTTTCATGGGGGCGAGCACGTACTTCACGTCGCCATCCAGTGCCGGGAACGTATTGGGCAACCCTTTGCCGTTGGCCTGGTGGCAAGCCACGCAGTTGCTGGCGAAGACTTTTTCGCCGCGAGCCATCAAGTCTTCCTTGGACATGGTCTTGGTGGGGTCGTCGGCAGCGCCGGCCATGGCCTTTTTCTTCTCGGCAGCCCATTTTTCGTAGTCGGCCTGCGATACGACCTTGACGACGATGGGCATGAAGGCATGGTTTTTGCCGCACAGCTCGGCGCACTGACCGCGGTAGGTGCCGATTTTTTCAGCACGGAACCAGGTGTCGCGCAGGAAGCCGGGCACTGCGTCTTGCTTGACGCCGAAGTCGGGAACCATCCATGCGTGGATGACGTCCGCGGCGGTCAGGACAATACGCACTTTCTTGTCGACGGGCACAACCAGTTCGTTGTCCACTTCCATAAGGTAGAACTGGCCGCGCGGCTCGGCGCCGGTGATCTGTTCATTCGGAGTGGACAGGGTCGAGATGAAATTGACGCCCGCAGCCGGCCCGTCAATGTACTCGTAGCCCCATTTCCATTGGTAGCCGGTAACTTTGACGGTCAGGTCGGAACTGGACGTGTCCTTCATTGCGACCACGGTGCGCGTGGCCGGCAAGGCCATGCCAATAACGATAAGGAAGGGGATGATGGTCCACGCCACCTCGATGCCCAAATGCTCGTGGAACTTGGACGCGACTGCCCCGCGCGACTTGCGGTGCCGGATGATGGAATACAGCATTACCCCGAACACGCCAATAAAAATGACGGTACAGATAATGAGTATCATCCAATGCAGCCACATAATGTCGTGGGCGATTGGTGTGACTCCTTGGGGGAGATTTAGCTGATTGACTTTTGGGCCACCGGGCATATCTTGTACTTGCGCCCCGACGGCGCTTGCAAAGAGCAATGAGCCAGTCCCCAATACCCCTCTCAACTTCTTCATGCTGACCTCGAAATACGGTGCGACTTCACCAAAAATTGACTTTAATCGCAAGGCGACTAAGAAAACTTTGGAGAATACACAATGTGATTGGACGGCAGGCTTAAAACGACAAGTGCCTCAAACTACCTGCTCGAGTTAATGACTAAGAGACCGCAGAATTATAACGAACATGCAACTTCAGTGGGTTAATAACTATTCCGCGAGCCTTGGTGCTTCAGTGTAACGCCGCGCGATTGCTTTCTCTTTACTTTACAATCGCGCCATGAAGTCCGCCCATGATCCCGCATTGCTTGGCGCCATAGACAAGCGTTATCAACAACTTATAGCCCGCGCTCAGCAGCTTCCGCCCTTGGGTTCGCGGCCTCTCACGGTGTCCGGACGGGTCTCCGGCTGGATCACGGCCAAGGCCACGAAGGCGCTTGCAGGGGCGCCCGGCGTCGACCTCGAGCCCGAAGCCGTGCATGTCGGCCCCGTCACTTCGAAGCGTTTATCCCTGAATAAAGTCCTTGAAAACCTTGCGCAGATTCTGCGCGATGCCGGCTGTCTGCGCGGCTGGCGCGGCGAGTTGCTGGACGTGGTGGGCGAAGGGCGGCGCCTGGGGGTTATCGAGCGCGCCGCATTGCGCCCCTTGGGGCTGCTTACCACGGCCGTGCATCTTAATGCGTGGACGCCGGATGGCCGGCTTTGGGTTGCACGGCGCGCGCTCACCAAGTCCACCGACCCTGGCATGTGGGATACCCTGGTGGGCGGCCTGGCAGTGGCTGGCGAAGGCCTTGACGACTCGTTGTTGCGTGAAAGCAATGAAGAAGCGGGGTTGACGCCGGCGGATATGGCCGCGCGCTCAGCGCTGCACACCATTTTACGTATGCATCGGCGCTTGCCTGAAGGCTATCAGGTCGAAAATCTGTTGGTCAGCGAGTGTGTGCTGGACGACAAGGTCGTGCCGGCCAACAAGGACGGCGAAGTCAGTGAAATAACCAACGTGTCCGTCGGCGAGGCGTGGGAATTGGCGCACACAGGGCAGTTCACGCTTGAAGCGGAACTGGTCGTGCTTGATTGCCTGCTTAGGCGTGCCCAAGGGCCTGATGCCAGTCTTCCAGCGCTTGCCGCGCGGCGGGCGGCAGGGCGCTGAGTTCGATGGCGGGCTGGCCATTGAAAATCATAAGCGCGTACGGCTCCGCCAACGCGCCGGCCTGCGGGCACAGGCGCATTTCCTCGCCTTGCGAGGGCGAGCGCGTTCGCCAATAGTTAATGGCGGCTTCCATCTGGGCGAGCGTATAAGAGTTTTGCATGGCGATTAGACGGTAAGGCGAAGTTCAGTTTAAGCTTACACCATCATTCGCGAGATTTTGTTCCTCACTCTTATACTTACCATCGGAGCCAACATGACGACGCAAAACACGAATCCCTTTGTCTTGCCCGGTTTTGGACAGGGCGGCGAGATGGGGCAGAATCCGATATTGACCAGCATGGAAATGATGCGCCAGGCTTGGCAAGGCCTGGCGGGCTCGGGCGCGCTCTCGCCCCAAAGTCTGGGCCTGCCCATGGACATCGACGAGCTGGATAAGCGCATTGCCGATATGCGGGCGGTCGAAAATTGGCTGCGCATGAGCTCCACCATGTTGGCCAGCACCATTCAAGGTCTGGAAGTCCAGCGTGCAACCATTGCAACGCTCAAAGCCTTTGTCGCAACGTCGGCTCCGGAAGAGGGCGGCGCGGGCAATCCCTCGCCGCTGGAAGTGGCGCTGGGAATCAAGCCATCGGGGCAGGCCAAGATCAAGACCATGCATGACACGGACGAGTCCGCCGCCCATGCCAAGGAGCCCCTGCCCGGCATAGAGCACGGCGATCCCGCCCAAGGCTGGTGGAATATGCTGCAAAACCAGTTCAATACCCTGGCCGCGGCCACCATGCAGGGCGCCGAAGCCGTGCAGGCCGCCGCTGCGCCTTTGGCCGAGCAGGCGGCCCAGGCGGTTGCCGCGGCCGGAAGCGCCGCCAGGCCCGCCGAATCTGCCGTAAAATCGCCAGTGGCAAAGAAGGCCGTGAAGCGCGCCGCGCCGGCATCCAAAGCCGCGCCCCGCAAAAGCCGTACGGCCGCCAAAACGCGCTCATCGTAGCAGCGGGCGACACCACGTCAAGGCATGGCGGTGCGGTCCGCCTTTTCAGATCTACCGCACGGGTATGGCGACGGGACGGTTCCCGTCGTTTCTTTCTCTCTAATTAGATAAACGATTCAAATGCTGAATATTGTGATTTTGGCGGCTGGTCTGGGCAAGCGCATGCAGTCCGACTTGCCCAAAGTGCTGCACCCTATTGCCGGCAAGCCCATGCTGGCTCATGTATTGGACAATGCCCAGCAGTTGCAGCCCGATCGCGTGGTGGTCGTTGTCGGCCATGGCGCCGAGCATGTGCAGGAGGCTTTTTCCCATTACGACGGCCTGCAATTCGTCTTGCAAAGCCCGCAACAGGGCACCGGGCATGCCGTGCAGCAGGCTGTGCCGGAATTGCTTGAAGGCAGCGCCGACGACGCCACGCTGGTGTTGTATGGCGACGTGCCCATGGTGCAACCCAAGACATTAAGCCGCTTGCTGCAGGCCCGGGCCGGTGGCATGGCCGTACTGACCGAGACCTTGGCCGACCCGTCCGGCTATGGCCGCATCGTGCGCAACGACAAGGGTCACGTCGTGCGCATTGTCGAGCACAAAGATGCCAGCGACACCGAGCGCGAAATCGCCGAGGTCAATACCGGCATTCTGGTTGCGCCTACGTCCCGCCTTAAAGATTGGCTGGCGCGCATCGACAACAACAATGCCCAGGGCGAATACTATCTGACCGACGTGGTGGGCCTGGCTGTCAAGGACGGCGTGCCGGTCAATGCGGCGCAAGCCGATGCAGGTTGGGAAACCCTGGGCGTCAACAGCCGTGTGCAGCAGGCGCAGCTGGAACGCATCTGGCAGGGCGAACTGGCGCGCCGCCAGCTTGAGCTGGGCGTGACTCTGGCAGATCCGGCGCGGTTCGATCTGCGCGGAGTCCTTGAATGCGGCCGCGACGTATTCATCGATGCCGGCTGCGTATTCGAAGGCCGGGTCGAGCTGGCCGATGGCGTGCGCGTTGGGCCGCATTGCGTCGTAAAAGATGCGCGCATTGGCGCCGGTACGCATATCGAAGCGTTCAGCCACATCCAGGACGCGGTGGTGGGCGAGGGCGCGCGCATTGGCCCGTACGCACGCTTGCGTCCCGGCGCCGATATCGGCGACCAGGCGCATGTGGGCAATTTCGTTGAAATCAAGAAAAGCCGGCTGGGCAAGGGCGCCAAAGCCAACCACCTGGCCTATATCGGCGATGCCCGGATCGGAGCGCGGGTGAATATCGGCGCGGGCACCATTACGTGCAACTACGACGGCGTGAACAAATTCCAGACGATTATCGAGGACGACGCCTTCATCGGCTCGGACTCGCAATTGGTGGCGCCTGTTACTGTAGGCCGCGGTGCGACTCTTGGCGCGGGCACGACACTGACCAAAGACGCGCCAGCCGGTCAACTGACTATTTCGCGCACAGTTCAGAAGACCATTACCGGCTGGACGCGCCCCATCAAGAAAAAATAGCGTGCAGACGACCCAGCCCGCCTCCAGCGCAAAAGCTTCGATGCCCGACGGGCTTGAGGTGCCGCGGCGCCATTGGGCGGTTGCCACCCTGATGGTGGTTCTGACCGTGGCATCGCTGGATGCCACGATGGTCAATGTGGCTTTGCCGGCTATCGCCAAAGACCTGCACATTGCGCCGGGCCTGGTCATGTGGGTGATGATCGCCAATAGTCTGACGGTGGTCATAACCCTATTGCCGTTTTCCGCTGTCGCCGAGCGCGTCGGGTTTCGCCGTGTGTTCGCGCTGGGGCTTACTGTATTCATGCTTGGGGCGGTGGCTTGCGCTTTGGCTTCATCGTTTCCAGTGCTGCTGACTGCGCGGATCGTACAGGGCCTTGGTTCGTCGATGTTGATGTGCCTGTTCGGCGGGCTGCTGCGCAATATCTACCCCATGAACAAACTGGGTTTTGGCATCAGCCTGAACTCTTTGATGGTAGGTTCGATGGCGGTTCTAGGGCCGACCATAGGGGCATTTGTTCTGCAGGTTTCGTCCTGGCCCTGGATATTCGCGATCCACGTGCCCTTGTGCATCTTGTCGTACTTTGGCATTCGTTTCCTGCCCGAAGGGCCCCGCAGCAAGCATCGCTTCGATTGGTGGGCTTGCCTGCTTAGCATGCTTATGTTTGGGCTGGCTATTATTGGGCTGGATACCTTGACCGACGCGCCTTTGAAGGCGTTGGGCAGCTTGTTGGTTGCGGGGCTGGCGGCAGTTGTTCTGGTTCATCGTTCGCGCAGCCAGACCGCGCCCATGGTGCCTGTGGACTTACTGCGCATTACGCCGGTGGCTTATGCCGTGGCTGCGTCTTGCTGTTCGTTCGCCTCGGCAATGGCCGCATTTGTGGCGCTGCCTTTCTATTTTCTGAATGTCCTGGGGTATTCATACGCCGACGTCGGCATCTTGCTTGGGGCCTGGTCGGTAGGTACGGCAGTCATGGCGCCGGTTGCCGGCCGTCTGGCCGACAAGCATCAGGTTTCGGTGCTGTGCGGCATTGGGGCCGCCTGCACTACCGTGGGCTTGTTGTGGGTTGTTTTGATGCCGCAAGATACCGGTTTTGTCTGGGTTGGCGCTTCCATGCTGCTTGGCGGCGTGGGATTCGGCTTTTTTCAAAGCCCCAATAACCGCGCAATGTTGCTGGGGGCTCCGCGCAAGCGCAGCGGTGCGGCGGGCGGGCTGCAGGCCACGACACGGGTTTTCGGCCAGGGCCTGGGCACCGCACTGACCGCCCTGGCTTTTCACGCCAGCACCACTCATGGCGCCGTGCTGGGCATCATGGTGGGCGTCATGCTGGCAGTGGCTGCGCTGGCCATCAATGTCGTGCGTTATTTCAGTCCTGTCCCGGATACGGAGCTTTAGGTCGCCATGCGTATCCTGCAATTGAATATCGAACGAGGCTGGCGCGGCGGCGAACGCCAGACCTTGCTGTGCATGCAGCAGTTCCGAGGCGCGCGGCATCAAGTGGAATTGGTGGCGCGCCGGGGCGAAGCCTTGGCCAAAGCCGCCGCGGCTGAAGGCTTCAAGGTCCACGAGGTGGGCGGGGCGGGCGGCTTGCTGCTTTTCTTGTTGTGCCACGGGCGCCGCTTTAACGTGTTGCATGCGCAAACCGCCAATACGCTTACCTGGCTGGCCGTGCTTAAAGTCTGTTTGCGCCGACCGGTCGTGTTTACGCGCCGCACGGCGTTTACCGTGCCGCCCAAGCGTTTGCGTAAAACCCTTTGGAAGTGGCGGCAGGCCGACGCTTTCGTCGCGATCAGCGCGGCAGCTGCAGCCCAGCCACGCAGCCTGGGCCTGGCGGTTACGCTAATTCCTAGCGCGGTAGTTCAGCGGCCTGTCGACTTGCAGCATGCAAGCACCTTTGCACAAACGCAGGCTTTACAAGGTAAGCGCGTCATTGCCACCGCAGCCGCCATGAGTCGAGAAAAAGACCCCTGCACTTTGATCCGGGCTATCGATATTTTGCGCCGTACGCGTGACGACTTCGTGTTCCTGCATCTTGGGGCTGGTGGCGATGTTCAAGCTCAGGCGCATTCGTTGGTGCAAGAGCTGGGCCTTGCGCAGCACTATGTTTTTGCAGGCTTTCAAGAACAGGTTGAAGACCTGTACCGCTTGATGGATGTGTTCGTCTTGAGCTCGCGCGAAGAGGCCTTGGGCAGCAGCGTGCTGGACGCCTTTCTGTACGGCGTTCCCGTCGTGGCTACCGCGGCTGGCGGCTTGCCCGAACTGCTGGCTGAGGGGCGAGGTTTACTGTGCAAGGTGGGTGATGCGCAAGGCCTGGCCGAGGCGATGGCGCGGGTATTGGACGACACCGAGTTGTGCAAAGACATGACCGCCAAGGCGCAGGCTTATGTACTGCGCGAACACGACGCCGCAGGCATGGCGCGGCGCTATCTTGATGTGTATGCGCGGCTTGGCGCCATGGCGGGCGACTAGTTCCGAGTTTCCAGAGGGTTGGCACAATGCCACTTTCGCTGGCTAGAGACGGCCACGTTTGGCCATCCGGCCCAGCAGATTGAGCACGCGGCGCGCGTCTCCGGGACGCCAGCGCGGCCTGGGCGTGTGAGGCGTCATCCGCATGATCGCAAGGATTCACGGCGCCAACGTGGTGTTTTAATCAAAATCCTCACGGGCGAGCGGTTTTCTGTTAAAAATAGCAAAAATAGGTCATAATCCTCATAAACCTGAGGATTTAAGATGAAATTACCCATTGATCATGCATCCGCGCTCGGGCCTATTGTGCGCGCCGTCCGCAAGGCCCAAGGTATGCGTCAGGACGACACGGCCGGCAGTATTGGGGTCAGCGAAAATTTTCTGGGCAAGATAGAGCGTGGCGATGCGTCGGTCACCTGGTCTAAGCTTTTTCAGGTGCTGGACGGTTTGGGAATCCAGGTCACCGTCGACGTGCCGGACCACGTGACCTTGCGTCCGGAACTCTCCACCGGGCAACGGAGGCGCTCATGAGCGGCCAGTTAGGGGCCTACATCAACAACGCCCTGGTTGGCGCGTTGCGCGACGCCAGCGGCGTGTGGTCTTTCCAGTACGCGCAGGCGTGGCTACATCATCCTGACCGATTTGCCCTCAGTCCGCACTTGCCTTTGCAAGGGGAACCGCTCGTCGATGGCGCGTCGGAGCGGCCAGTCCAATGGTACTTTGATAATCTGCTGCCTGAAGAAGGCCAACGCACACTGCTGGCCAAGGACGCCAAGATTGAGACGGCCGATGCCATGGGGTTGCTGGCTTATTACGGCGCGGAATCTGCCGGATCCATCACTTTGTTGCCTGAGGGGTCGGTCGTGCAAGGCGTGGGCGGACTGAGGGCGTTGCCTGATGCGGATCTGTCGGCACGGATTCGCAACCTGCCTAACGTGCCGCTTACCCAAGCAGCCATCAAGCGCATGTCGTTGGCCGGCGCCCAGCATAAGTTGGCGGTGGTGCTCGATGCCGAGGCCCTGTTTGAACCCTATGGCGCCCAACCGTCCACGCATATTCTTAAGCCCGACCATCCCGGGGAGGACTATCCGCACTCAGCGGTCAACGAGTGGTTCGTTATGGTGTTGGCAGCTCGGCTTGGGCTGCAGGTGCCCAAGGTCTATCGCCGCTACGTTCCGGAACCGGTCTACCTTATTGAGCGCTTTGACCGGTCGGCCAATGAGGCGGGCTGGCAGCGACGCCATGTCATCGACGCCTGTCAGTTGCTTGGCCTGGACCGTAGTTTCAAGTATGCGCAGGGCAGCGTTGAGTCGCTGGCGTGTTTGGCTGCCCTGTGTCGCAGTAGTGCGGTTGCGCGAACCCGCTTGTATCAGTGGCTGGTATTTAATGTGCTGGTCGGCAATAGCGATGCCCACTTGAAAAACCTGAGTTTTTTAGTGACAAACAAAGGTATTGAGCTTGCCCCGCATTATGACTTGTTAAGTGTGGCGTGTTATGAATCACGCGCCTTTGAGCAAGACGGTTGGCCAGCGCACACCCAGCTTGCTTGGCCGATTCTGGCGGCAAATCGGTTTGCCGAGCTTAACGCGCTAATTTTGGTGGAAGCTGGGCAGGTTTTGGGGCTGGCGGCGGGTACGGCCCGACGTTTACTGCTCACCATGCGGGAACGGGTTTTGGTAGAAGCCGGCAAACTGTACGATGAAATGATCATGCAAAACGCGCAGCTTGTGGCAGCAAGGCCTGAACTGGGTAGTACATTGGCGGGCGAAAGCCGGGGCGTGCGTGCCATTGTCCATACGGTGATGAATGAAATGGCCACCCGGATGAGGATAGATTGATCCAGTGCACTCGGCCATGCTCGTGGTCGCCGGAATGCGTTCCGTTTAATTAGAAATGGAATTACTTAGCCACAATCGTGCGGGTTTCGAACTTGCTGCGGTGTACGGAAAAGAAAGTGCGTACATTGCGTACATTGGCCTTCGAGGTAAATACGCGATGGGCCATGGCATGATAGGCCGGCATATCCACTAGCTGAGCTATCAGCACAAAATCCGGGCCTGGAGATACGCGATAGCACTGCAAGATAGCAGGCTCCGCCGCAACACCGGCTTCGAACTCATCCAGGTGTTCGGCGGTTTGAACGTCTAGCGTAATTTCAACGATGGCCGTCAAAGTATTGCCGACCTTTTCCGGGTTAAGGATGGCGACCTGTTTTTCAATCACGCCCTCGTCCACAAGACGCCGCACGCGGCGCAAGCTGGTTGGGGTCGACGCGTGCACGCGTTGCGCCAGTTCAAGATTGGTTAGCGCGCAGTTGGACTGTAACTGGTCAAGAATGCGGTGATCCAGGTCGTCCAGGACAATAGGTAGTTGTGGGGGCTTGATCATGGGCTGGAAGTCCCTTTCGGTTATATAAATGCTTTATTTGGCTGATGCGGTGATTTTTGCGGCGCAACTTTGTTGCGGACTGTGTTCAATGGTTTTGAATTTAATTATAAAAATAATAATAAATATGAAATTAATTTTATTATTTCATATTTTGTGAAATAAAAATACATATGTCTTGCAATTAAGAAATCTAATTTCCTTGTTTGTTGAGCACAATACTTAAGTCTACAAATAAGGAGCTTTTCTATGTGCGGCATTGTTGGCGCTGTGGCGCAACGCGACGTTACCCCCATTCTGCTTGAGGGTCTTAAACGGCTGGAATACCGGGGTTACGACTCATGCGGCGTCGCCGTATACGCCGACGGCGCCTTGCGCCGCGCCCGCAGCACCCAGCGGGTGGCTGAACTGGAACGCGAAGTCCAGCAGGACGGCCTGGCAGGTTTTACCGGCATTGCGCATACACGCTGGGCCACTCATGGTGCACCCGCCACGCATAATGCCCACCCGCACTTCTCCGGCCAAAGCCGCGGCCAGGCGCGTATTGCCCTCGTGCATAACGGCATTATCGAGAACTACGAAGAACTTCGCACCGAATTGCAGGCCGCCGGCTACATATTCGAAAGCCAGACCGACACCGAAGTCATCGCGCACTTGGTCGACCACCTGTATGCCGGCGACCTGTTCGAAGCCGTCCAGCAGGCCCGCAAGCGCTTGCATGGCGCCTACGCCATCGCCGTGTTCTGCCAGGACGAACCGCACCGCGTCGTGGGTGCGCGCCAGGGCTCGCCTTTGGTTGTGGGCCTGGGCAGCAACGAAAACTTCCTGGCCTCGGACGCCATGGCGCTGGCCGGCACCACCGATAAAATCATTTACCTTGAAGACGGCGACGTCGTCGATCTGCAGCTTGCGCGCGTCTGGATAACCGACAGCACCGGCCGGCCGGTAGAGCGCGAGGCGCACGTCGTACATGCATACTCGGGCGCGGCCGAATTGGGCCCATACCGCCACTACATGCAAAAAGAAATCTTCGAGCAACCGCGTGCCGTGGGCGACACCCTGCTGGATATCGAAAGCATTACGCCCGAACTGTTCGGCGACGCCGCCTACAAAGTATTCAACGATATCGACAACGTTTTGATCCTGGCTTGCGGCACCAGCTACTACGCCGGCCTGACCGCGCGCTATTGGATCGAATCCATCGCCAAAATACCGGTCAACGTCGAAATCGCCAGCGAATACCGCTACCGCGACAGCGTGCCGAACCCTCGCTCCCTGGTCGTTACCATTTCCCAATCGGGCGAAACCGCCGACACCCTGGCCGCGCTCAAACATGCGCGCAGCCTTGGCATGGAAAACACCCTGACCATCTGCAACTCTGCCACCAGCGCCATGGTGCGCGAATGCAAGCTCAATTACATTACCCGTGCCGGCGTTGAAATCGGCGTTGCCTCCACCAAAGCCTTCACCACCCAACTGACAGCCCTGTTCCTGCTGACCCTGGCCCTGGCCCAAGTCAAAGGCCGCATGACCGACGAGCAAGAAGCCGAAGCCCTGAAAGCCTTGCGCCACCTGCCCGTAGCCATCGGCGCCGTGTTGGCACTGGAGCCGCAAATCATCGCCTGGGCCGACCGCTTCGCCAGCAAAGAAAACGCCTTATTCCTGGGCCGCGGCATGCATTACCCAATAGCCCTCGAAGGCGCGCTAAAGCTCAAAGAAATCAGCTACATCCACGCCGAAGCCTATCCCGCCGGCGAGCTCAAGCACGGCCCCCTGGCCCTGGTCACCGAGCACATGCCCGTAGTAACCATCGCCCCCCGCGACGAACTGCTGGAAAAACTCAAGTCCAATATGCAGGAAGTGCAGGCGCGCGGCGGCGAGCTTTATGTGTTCGCCGACGCCGACACCAAGATTGTGGGCACCGAAGGAATGCATGTCATCCGCATGCCCGAACACTACGGCAAGCTATCCCCGATTCTGCACACCATACCGCTGCAGTTGCTGGCGTATCACACGGCGTGTGTGCGGGGTACGGACGTGGATAAGCCGAGGAATTTGGCTAAGAGTGTGACGGTGGAGTGAGCGCGGCCTAGGCTGTGACGGAGTCTTTGATTGCCTAATATTAGGGATAATTTAATACGATAGTGAAGAGTGAAAATAAAGTCTGTCGAAAGAGAATAAAGTCTGTCGATAGTCAACTTCGTGCAAAATACGGCAATCTAGGCATAAATTTACCTATCTTCTGCTATTTTCAAAAAATCTGGAGCGGTCTACGCGAGACCATTGGCTGTGAATTTACGGACGGTTCTCGGACAATGACTGAAGTCGGCATACTTGTTAGCGAGTACTCCGGCATAACGAATCACAGCATTCTAGCGAATAGGAGAAGCTGAATGATCATTAAGGTGCCTGGCGGCGCTCATCTCAAGAGATTGATTGCTCGCTACTTTAGCTGCCAAGCAACATACAAAGGCATGCATCGGGTCGAGATCGTGGCTGCCACCCGCGTAAGAATCCTACTGGAGAAGGCTGCGAAGTGCTATTGCCGAGCGAACTGTATTCCGGCCATCTGAACTGAGATGATCGCCGGTGCACTTGTAGGTGGAATGGATCACAAGGAAGGTGGTGAAGCCGTTCCCAAGATCAATCATTCCCACTCTATTATTAATCACAAAAAAATATCCTTACAAGTCAGTATGTTGAGTCATTTGATGCGCCAGATACCATAAAAAATACCATATTGAGAGAATTCAAGCCGTCAGAGCGGTAATTTGTACACCCACATTCGCCCAGGTATGTAGGTGATTCGCCATCTGCAACCCTAGCCTCGCCACAAATCATCGGGGCCCAGATAGCTCAGATCAAGCTGGCCGTTATTCATAGCGACCGTCGCTCGAACAACACCTCGCCGATTCGGGTTGAGTGGGTGTTGTAGCAGACCAATCGCGTGCCCGTCAGGTGCCAGCACTAGCGGCTGTCCGTTCCAATGAAAAAGGCTGACTGGTGTTCCGGGAGGCGCCGGTACAGAGAACCACTGGACGTTTCCAAGATAATCTCGCCGCGCCCAGGTCTGGTTGTCTGACGGAGCAAACTCCTGGATGAATGCGAGCCATATGGCCCGAGTCTCGGCCGTTGGCCAGTTTGGTTGCGCCGACCAGACCGCGAGGCCGGGTGAACGCAGCCAGTCGCGCAATTCTGCACCGGTCGTGAGGGTGGCGGCCGTGTCGGTGACAGCTTTGATGGCCGCCAGCCGTGAATTAAAACCCGCTTGGATCAGAATCGAGGCGGAGCGGTTCATCGTCCCCGTTTCGACAGCCGGAACAGCCAGGCCGAGTTCATAGTCGTCCAACGCTTGTGCGAACATGCCAACGACATCGCCGTTAGCGGCGGCACGGACCCGTAAGGCCTCCATGGCCCAGGGAAGGCGATAAACTAGGCCGCCCTCAATAAACTGCAATGCATCAGTCTCCTCTCCGGCGATGATCGCTGCCAACGGCTGCCCGAGCAGCCAATATCTGAGGACTTCGCGCCAATTCGCTGGGAGTGGGTCCGGCTCAAACGGGTAGAAGGCGAACACGCGTTCGGCGATACCTGTGATCGCAGCGATTGCCGCCTCATGGTCCGATGCCACGAGGGCTGCGTTGGCCTGTATAAGAAGGTCGTTCGCCTCTGGCGCAATTGCGTCCAGCGCATGTCCAGCTTCAAGGCCAAGCCCGGCCAGAAAGTAGCCGCGTCGTGTAGCGGCAGTCGAATTCGCCCAGATATGCCGGCTTCGAGTAAGCAGTGTGGTGCGATAGGCTGCGCGCGATGCGTCGTCGACGCGAAGCAGGCGGCGTTGCCAGAGCGAAGATTGAAGGATGTTGTCGAGCGCGGCCTCGATCTGGTCATCGGGCACGTCGGCCTCGCCGATGAGACTGAGAATGGCGGTGTCGAGCGTTGCCATATGACGCTCCCACTCTTTCAGCGCCCGCTCGCGCTTGTTGGCGTCTTCGCCGGCGACCTCGGGGAAAGTCCACGCCGCGGCATTGTTGACGACATAGTCGATCAACTGGTCGAGGTTGCCACCGAGGCGGGCGTGCATGCGGCTCAGCAGCGAGAAGATGAGCTGGATGAGCCCGCTTTCCATCTCGCGGGCGCCGAAGTCCTCGATCAACCCGACCCATTTGTCGTGTTTCCTGTTCCTCGTATCTTCAAAGATGGGATAGAGGACAAGGCCTTCTACATCGACGTAGGCCCGGCCTGCGCGGCCGATGACGTTCTTGAACTCCGAAACCTTGATCTTCTCACCGTGTCGGTAGAGCGAGTGCATGACGACTGCGGTCGCCGAAAGGTTGAGCCCCTGCGCCAGGGTCGGCGATGAGATCGTGACCTTGAGCACACCGTCACGCAGAAGGCGCTCGACTTCCTTGCGATAAGCGGTCGGCAAGGCGCCATGATGAAGCGCCACACCAAGCCGAAGGCATTTCAGGATGTCGCTGTCCGGCCCAAGCCATTCTTCACCTAGCGCGACGGCGGTCTGCAAGGTGGCTGGATCAACCGTGAGCAAGGATGCGAGTGCGCCGCGCGAGTGCAAGTCAACGATGACCTTGGCGAACGGTTCAACGCTGCGGCGCTCTGGACAATAGATCAGCACGGTCTGGCCGTCGCTGACGAGGCGCCATGCGGTAGCAAGGCTCAATTCCTGCTGATTGTCCGGGAAGAGCCGGGTGCGAAGCCTCTTCGGCGGCACGAACAGCGGCGGCGCGGTGCCGGTGAGAAATCGGGGCACGAAGGGTCTTTCCTCGCCGACGCGAAGATTGAGGCGCGCTGTCGGCGCGTTCCAGGTTACTTCGCCGAACCGCAAGCGCGTCGGGCGCCAATCGTTCTTGATGGGACTTCCCGGTTGATCTCGCCGTAGCCACGCAGAGAAGTCTTCCATTTGATCGCCGTCGGGAAGAATTGCCGACAGACAGACGATGCGGCGTTGATCGGCATCCTGACGACGCAAGAGGCGCTGAATCTGAACCTCATATCGAACTTCGCGCTCGCCAGGCCCGATCATATGGCCTTCGTCGAACACGAGCAGGCCCACATCGTCGAGCAGCGATGGATCGTTCCTCAAGGCGAAATCGAGCTTCTCGGGGGTCGCGACGACGATGTCACGCTCGCGAATGGCATCCTCGTCGAAGCCGGACACGCCGATGCTGCCGTAGAGGGCGGAAATGGTCTTGCCAAGCGGCCCGAACGTGCGCTGGAGCGTGTTTTCAGTTTGCGCCGACAAGGCGCGAAGCGGGGTCACGAATATGACGCGCCGCCCGCCGGCTAAACATCTCAAGATGGACAGCTCAGCGATGCGGGTCTTCCCGGCACTGGTCGGCAGTGAAACGACAAGGTTGTCGGTTTGATCGACAGCGCGCGATGCCGCCTCGGTCTGTGACGGCCATAGGTCGACCTCGGCCCTTGGGCGTCGAGCGAGCAAGGCGATGAAGAGTTCGCGGAGGTGGGACCATGAAGGGGCAGCACCTCCGGCGGGAAACAGTGGGACCTTTTCGTGGAAGGTGTTCGACCAGAGATCGGAAAGTAGATGGATAGCGATCCGGTTCACCCACCATTGAGGCAGAAGATTCAGCTCCCCGCAGATGTCGAGATTCTCGCGAAGCTGGGCGATCGCCCGGTCGAGAAGAGCACGTTCGCCGCGATCCAGGGCGAGCAGGAACATCGAAAAGGCGCCGAAGAAAGCGTCTGTCAGCGCGAGATCCAGGCCTTCGAAAAGAAAGTCCTTTCCGTCTCGTTCCGGCGCATCGACAGCGACGGGCTCGGCGAGGCGCTGCTGGAGGAGCGCCGTAATGGCCGCGTCCGATCCTCGGCCATCGAGGCGGAAGGCATACACGCGTGCACGCAGCGCATTGATGTCTCGGCGCATCAACAGGGCGAGCGCCTGTTCGATCGGCGAGAAATTCGCCTCGTCGGCCGCGATTGCGAGGAGGGAATAGGCCCGGGCGGAAAGGTGCGCCAAGTGATAGCTGGCCGCTGCCATGACGAAATGGAAATCGCGGTCAGCTTCGTCGCGATTGCTGTTGGCCATAACCGACTCAAGGGCTGTCGCCGCCTGTTCGGATGCGATCCGTGCCTGGTTCGGGTCACCATCGAGCTCTAGAAGGCGTAGCCCGAGCCCAAGCAAGCCATAGGCGTAACTGTGAAGGTCGAAGCTCAGTTGCGGCGAGAAGGCTGGCGCACCAAGTGGAAGAACACCGTCACGCCAGATCATTGCGCGTGCCTGACCCCGCGCAATGAGCCTGCCGCGAAAGCCTGCCGCCGCGGCGTCCGTTATAGCGCCTGTGATCGAATCAGGGGTGGTTGGCATCGGCTATGACTCGATCGTAGACGGCCCCGACAAAGGCGGCATGGCCGTCGACGTACAGACCGATACCCAATTGTCCAATCGGACCAGGATAGGCCTGCAGCGCCTGCGTCAGCAGCGCCTGCGGGGAGTTTCCGGAGAACGTGAAGAGGAGATGTTTCACGCTCTCGGGCGGGATACCGTGCCGATAGAGCGCCTCGTCGATGGCGTCGACGAGCGGTGCGTCGGTGCCTAGTTCCATCAGTCTGGCTGAGATAAAGGATAATGCATGCGACGAGGGAAGGCCGCCATCCTTATCCAGGCCGCCCCGCGCCTCCTCCAGCGTTTGAGCACGCAGGTTGATGCGGCTCTTGGCCTCTGTTTTCAGGAAACAGAGGCGCTGTGTTGCCGGATCGAGAAGCATGCCGATGACGTCGTCGCCGCGCATCGCCATGTTGCGGTGATCCTTCCAGCGCAACCGTTTGATAGGCGCGCGATAACCGCTGTGCGCGTCGATCCATTCTGTAGCGTAGATCTCGCCGAGGTCACCCGATCGGATCTGCGGCGTTTGCGGGAGTAGATCGGTGATCATCTGAGCAGCTGCGGCCTTGCCCAACCTCGCAAACGCGGCGGCGATGCGCTCCTCGGTGGCGTAGTGGGCGGGGATAGCCCTAGCCGTCACCTGAATGCCGGTCGCAGTGTCCGCTGGCCGGCCTGTCATGACGCGAACATGATGATTGCCTAATGGCGTGTCTGCCGAGTCGCACCAATCATTGAATTGGACCATGCCCTCCTCCTTAGCTCGGAAAAAGGTCGCGAACGCGAAGAAAGGGCATGCCGGTTTCGGCTGCTCTGCGCACCTTCTGTTCAAGAACTTGGTTGAGCGGTATCTCGCGGTCGAGCAACTCATAGAGATCGAGGCCGTCCATACAGATAACGCGCTTGCCTCGGCCGAAGGCGATGAGGCCATCATTCGAGAAGCCGCTGTTGCTCACGAACAGGCCCCGCGTCCAGGCGGCCTTCTGTTCAATCTTGCCGTGGAACGTGTGCAAATCGGCGACGCCAATTGGCTGACTATGCCATTTGGCTTCCAGCAGATAGGTCTCGCTGCCGAGTTGGAAGCTGCCGTCGATTTGCTCACCGCGAAGGCGGAACGGCTCCTGAGCGGCCAAACCGAATGCGTCGAACATCCCCTTGAGAAAACCCTCGAAGGCAAAACCACGGGCCTGAGCACTGAGCGAGGAGACCTGTAGCAGCTCGGCCTTAATGGTGGCGATCTTCTGACGATCGACGGTGGGTTGGAGCTGGGATTGGGTTGGCTTCGGAGCCGCACCACCGGAGAGACGATTAATCAAGCCTTGATAGCGCGACTGCGCATTGATTACTGGATCCTTGCTGCCGCTGCGGGCAAGATAGTCGGAGCGGTGCTCCCAGAGAGCTGTAAGTATGCAAACGGCAGTGGCATCGTCACAGTTCTGTAGGAAATAGCGCAGCCGCTTCCCCTTGGAGCCACCATTAGCCGCGTATTTGGGATCGTCAATATTGACCCTTAGCTCCGAGGCAAAAAAATCCGCAAAACTCGTGTCGGAAAAATCGAGCACGAACCCGGGACCTCGGATGAAATCAACGAGGTCATCTACAAGGCGTAGATCGTTGGACCGTATTGAGTTAATAAATTCACCCCCATTGACGAAAACAAACCGCTTAACTAACTCACGCAGCTCTGACGGCGCTCGCGGTCCTGGTCGGCGATCTCACCCGGCTGCAATGCCAGCTCGGCATCGCTCATACCCTCCAGCACATCACGCAGACGCCCCCAGCAGGCAATGGGCGGCGGCTCGAACTCATAGCCAGCGGCGGCCATCTCGGCCCCGACTTCCTCGGTGATGAAAAACGGCTCGCTTGTGCTGTCCCTCTTCATACGCTGCCGCTCCGATAGTCGCTGATCTGATTCGTCACTGCGCTTGGACAATCACTGATAGTCATCTGCCAGCCCACTGCTGAACAGCAGCTCTGCATCCTGGCCCACGGCAATCGCATCCCGCACGTCCTGCCGTTTCAAATCGAGTACCCGCAGCTTGTCGCTACCCTTCACCTGTGCAATCGACTCGATCCTGCGATAGGCATCAGCATGGTTGGCAGCGTACAGCGCCAAGCCTTGCAGCTTGGCAAGCGCGTCACTCAGATGCAGGCCGTGCGGGTCAACCAGATCGACGGCGAGAGAGCCATCCCCCTGCGTGGCAAAGAACAGAAAGTCGGGGCGAACAATGCCGTACTGCCCCGATTTCTCATAGGCAATACCCAGCGAAGCCTGCCCAGGCTGCTGCGGGTTGCGATACCAGAACGAGAACCCCGGCCTTGCCGATTCAGTCTCGACTACCGTCCGCTCCCAGTCATTCAGTTCAGCGGGGTATTTGCCGGCATCGTTGCATAGCAAGTGGTCATCCCAGACTGGGAGCACTCTCACCTTGCCGTTTTCGTTCGCCTTGGTTGCCTCATAACGAGCTTCAGGCTTGAGCAAGCCCACGTCCTGCGGCTCCGTGCTCATTTCGATGATCTGCCTGTACGACTCTCGTCGATCATCGCTGAGCGCCTTGATCTGCGCCCCATACCGAGTCAACCAGTCCTTCGCTAGCTTATCGGCCTCAGCATCAAAATAGGCCTGCGCCTCCATCACCAGCCCCAAACCAGCAACGGTTACGCGGGCCTCCATGATGGCCTCAAGAAAGCCTTCCGGGTCTTCGTTCCGGTCGGCTTCCTGGCTCGCCAGATGGTCGACATACGAATGAGCAATCGCCGGGCTGAAGATGCGCGCCGCACGGCGGTAGGCATCGTCGATCACCGCCATATCGGCATCTTCCCAGAACTGTTCCAGGCTCCGGCCCTGTCCCAGCATGTCTGCTTTCACGGTTTTCCCGTCCACAACTAACACGGACTGCCGCTTGGCCTTGATCTTGGCTTCGTTGTCGGCCTGAAACGAATCCAAGGCTGCGTGCATCTCGGCGTGTGCCAGTCTGCCCGCGCCGGACAGAATATCGTCGGACGCCAATTCGTGTGCCAACGAAGTCAACCTGACCGCAGGCCTGGCACCACGTTGCGGCCGCGTTTGTGACGGCAACGCCTCGAATGCTTCCCACACGGCAGGCGCGACAGCAGGGTTCGGCTGCACCTCCATGTAGTCGATCAACACGCGCCCAGGCGTTGCCGCCTCGTTGCCAGTTGTCAGCTCATCGACCACCTGCTCCACGGCCTTGCGATTGAATTTCGGCAGCAAGCAGTCCACTGCGTTCAGGCGGTCGTTGCCAGGAATACGGCGGGCCAGCGGCGAACGTACCAGGCGACCCAGCAACTGAGTGATGTGCGTCTTGTCGCTGGCCGCACGGAACGACACCATGACCTCGGCACGCGGGCAATCCCAGCCGGTGCTGATCGCATCCTTGGCAATCAGCACCCGCACCCAGGCCGATTCTTGAACTCGCTGCGGCTCGATGTAGGGCACATCGCGGTTACCGAAGCGCTGTGTGGTGTGATCCCCAAAAACGTGCGCCACGCTGGCAGAGGGCAGCTCAGGGTAGCGCTCGAAAATGGTATCCAGCGCCCGCCCGATTTCATCGGGGTCAGGCGTGTTGGGCACCTGCAAAACCATCAATGGCACGACAAGCTGAGCTTCCTGTTGCTGCTTGGAATAAGCGCCCCAGGCAAGACTGGATTCCTTCAATTTATCGGTCGCACGCCGCACCAGCACGGTATCGAAATCGCCCGCATTGTCTGGAATATCCAGCAGGATGGTGTCCTTGATCAGGCCGGACTCTTGCACCTTGGACGCATCAACTTCCACATTGGGCAGCTTGATGTGTTTGCCTGCCGACTCAATCGCTTTGTTGAACCGCTCCACCGTGGCTGAAATACCCCAGACAGCAGGAACACCGGGCACGCTGCCCACGCCATTGATGAGCCGCTGCACAATCGTGCTTTTGGCGTTCTGGCTGGCTGCTGTCTGCACACCCATACCACGGTGCGCCTCATCCAGCACCAGATAAAGCGTCAAATCCGGGTCTTCAATGGTGTTCTGAATAGTGTCCCAAATCGTGTATGCCCGCAGGTCGGGCCGCATGTCCGCGAAGGTGCTGTCCAGCTTGGCGGCCATTTCTTCAGGATCATGGCCACGCACCAGCAAGCTGTTCTTGCTGAGCTTCTGGGTATTGAGGAAGTAAATTTTCCCCGCCTGGAATTTCGGTCTGTTGAAGGTGTTTTCCACCACCACCAGGTCGGTGTAGTTGATGCGGTCACTCGCCTCGATAAAGCGAAAGCGGGTCTGTTCGTTCAGCGAAGGGTCGTCGCTGAACCAGATCACCACCGCGCCGGGGTCGGCATCAAAGCTGAACTCATCATCACCGTGAAACAGCGCCTCGAATGTGGCAGCGGCCATCACGGTCTTACCCGCACCAGTCACCGCTGTAAGCGAAAACGCCGTTCGGTCGGATTCGTTATGCCACAGGCGGCGGGCCTTGCCCAGGTTATTCAGGGAGTCGCGGACGGCGTCGCGCTGGTAGTCTTTGAGCGTGAACTTCATCCGTTACTCTCCGTTAGTGAAGCTGAAATTGGTCAGATACGATTCGTACAAGCGCACCGGCTCGACGCCATCGGGCAACCGCTTGGCAATCGCCTGGAAGCGGCGGTCATCATCGGTGACGATATAGGCAATGCGTACTCCATCGGCCTTAGCCAGCGCCTTGATAAAGGGTGTGGCCGCATCCACATTGCTGAGCAAGCCATAAGTATTGGCCACCGCCCACCCATTGTCGGGCAGCTTGTCTATGCGACTGCCCTGCGCTCCTGCTCGCAGCCACAGCAACGGCGCAATCCGGTTGAACGCCAGGTTGTAATTGACCGATACCGGCGTCTCATAGGTCAGCGTGAAGAACTCTGCGTTTTCCTCGAAGCCTTCAGCCATCGGAAATTCATCGGTGAATTTGTAGTCGCCCTTGATGGGTTCGCCGTCGGGTGTCTTGCCCGTGATGGCAGCGGCAACGCGAGGTTTGGTGATGTAGTCGCAGATGCCCCACTTTTCCCACTCGGCATCGCCGGGACGCCAACCTGCTTCGCGCAACTTTTTCTGTTCGTCAGCGGCAACTTCGTTGTTAGTCACACTGATGCATTGGCGCTGCCCGCCGTCTTGCTTGTTAAGCCGCATTACAGCGTGCGCAGTGGTTCCAGAACCAGAAAAGAAGTCGAGAATAACAGCCTCCGATTTGTCAGAGACAAAGAAACGTAGTGCATCTTCAACCGCATAGAGCGACTTTGGAAATGGAAATCTGCGATAAGGAAGAAAATTCAGCAGCAACCTCGTGCCGTATTGTGTCGCATCATGTGAACCAATACGCCATTGAGAGCCAGGTACGGTAACGCGATCTGTCGTTTCTAGTGTCGAAGTAATTACCGATCCGTCGTCGCGACGCCCAAGCACCTCATAAGTTCCGTTCTCAATTTTCGAACGCTCGCCCTCTGCCAGGTAATATACGGGAGTTGTTTCACCCTTCAGTTCTCCAAGTCGAAGCCCTCCGGACGACAAAACTTCTCTCACAGTGGATGGCTTAAGCCGCCAACGTCCCTCTGTTCCGTTTTTGCGGATGGGCCAAACAGCTATCGTTCCATCGGGAGCTACCGTGTCGTGACGATTCGCACCTACCCCAATTGGTTCACCAACGCTATGGAACGATTTCCCATCTTCATAAACAAAAAAAGGGTAGAAAGTTTCAGGGTGCCCGTCTCGAGTTGGACTTGATCCAGATTTTCGAAGTAAATCCCATCGAATGTCACCTTTATGAGTTCGGCCCTTTGTCGTGATCCACTCGTCAGAAAGGCGAATTGGTTTGACCCCACTTCGCCCCAGCATCACGAAAAAATAATACTCGTCGGATCTGCCGAAATACCCTGCACGAGCAACCGCTGCTGGGTTGATTGAAACACTAACCATTTGGGTTCTAGCTTCTGGGAATACCTGTTCTAAAAGCAACCCAAGCCGCAGATACTCCTTTTCATCAATAGTTACGATCAACACTGAATCCGCCGGATTCAACAATTCTTTCGCTACCAGCAAGCGGCGCTCCATCATCGCCAGCCATTTGCTGTGACGATATTGGTCGTCGCCCTCCACATAGTCGTTGTTATACTTCCAGTCCTTCGCCCCGGTGTTATACGGCGGGTCGATATAGATGACGTCCACCTTTCCCCGGTGGGTATAGGTCAGCGCTTTGAGAGCGTGGTAGTTCTCACCGTTGATGACGGTGTGGCACGGCTTGTCGCCACCACGCTGCACTTTACCGGTGCTGACCAGGCCGGGATAGATGATGTCGCGGAACTGGGCTACCACCACCAAATCCCCCAGCGCCACGGTCTGCATTTCGACCTCTGTCGCATCCAGCAGCTCCAAGTCAGCCGTTTTCTTCGCCTTGTGGATCGACTTCACCTGCCACAGCCGCTGATCGCCCTTTTGGGTTGTGCCACGTTCCGACAGCACGCGCACCTTGTCGCCCTTGCGTATCGGGCGCAGCGGCAGTTCAACCGCTTCGGGGCTATGCCGCTCGAAGTTCAAGCCGAAGGGAAGGCGCGAAGAGAGAATCTTGAACTCTCGATCCAACTCAGCCCCCAGGGCCGAATCTTTGGCTTTTGCCTTGGCAATCAAATCAGTCAGTCTGGACACGGAAATGCTTTCCCTCTTTTGTTTCTTCGCTATTGATGGCGTGGTTGTACGACGCCGCAATGCTTGTAAATCGTGGTTCGAGATACGCCATAGCGACGGGCCACGTCAGCCACCTGAATATGGGGGTCACGCAGCAGGGCTTTGATCTCTCTAACCTGCTGTTCATCCAGCTTCGGCTTGCGGCCACCGGCGCGGCCACGGGCACGAGCGGCCGCCAACCCGGCTTGCGTCCGCTCTCGGATCAAACCGCGCTCAAATTCGGCCAGTGCTGCGAACACATGAAAAATAAGCTTGCCCGCCGCGCTGCCGGTTTCGATCTTTTCTGTCAAACTTTCAAAGCCGATGCTGCGCTGCTCAAGATCGGTCACGATCTGCACAAGGTCTGGCAGGCTGCGCCCGAGCCGATCCAGCCGCCACACCACCAGGGTGTCCCCTGCCCGCAGCGCCTTGCGGCACTGCTCAAGCTCGGGGCGAGCCGTATTCTTGCCACTGGCCGCTTCTTCATAGATCACGCCACACCCAGCCTGCTGGAGCGCGTCGCGCTGCAGGTCAAGGTGCTGATCATCGGTTGATACGCGGGCGTATCCTATGCGTTGATTCATGGACGCATCCGGGACATTGAAAACTTGACGCCGATATTAACACCAGAGAGCGGCTTTCACGAAGGTAAATGTCATTTTCAGAAGGTGACTGCACGGAATATCAAGAGTCGGCTGCACAGTCTTTTCTGATCTGTGGTCGTCTCAGAAAACGGAAAATAAAGCAC
>NZ_QNRQ01000015.1 GCF_003315175.1 Eoetvoesiella caeni
CGCGCGTTCACGTACCTCAGGGGAAAACTTATTGTTCTTGCTCATGGCTCCATTCTCTCAAGAAATGAAGCCTCCTCAAAACCCGGTGTGATTCAACTATATTACTTGCCACAACACTTAACTCAGGCACACGAACCATGATTTACTTTGTCCAGGGCGAGCAAACTCGACGTATAAAAATCGGTTTTACGACGGGTTTCCTCCATAGTCGAATAAGAGCTCTTCAAACTGGGTCGCCAGACAGGTTGGTATTTATTGGCGCATGTCCCGGAAATAAAAAGACCGAAAATGAACTGCAATTCATGTTCAGAAAGTATCACTCCCACGGCGAATGGTTTCACGATTCTCCAGAGCTGAGTAACCATATCAAGAAATATTGTGTTCATGATATGGATGTAGCGCACGACATCGACTCGCTCGTTTCTAATGAGGGAGAAGCCTATGAATTTCTGCTGACCCTTGATTACCAAGAAATAAAGAATCGGCACATATGCTACCTGGTTAAAAAGCTTGAACAAAGTGATCTTTCTCGTCGCCAAGTAGCAACCCTCAAGCGCATGGGCAAGAACTGAAGTCGCGCTAAAGGCCGAACGGTTTCCGAATAGAGCTACGTTCCAAAACAGCTTCAGCGAAGCTGACCGCTTTCTGACTATTGCGACGCTCCCCCTTGCATCACAAAGCAGTTGATATGCCGACAGTCCTGTCCACCACTTCAGGCAATCCGGTTCCAAAAGAGCCGACGCGGCACGCTGCCGCGCAGCCTCGGCTATCTGTGTGCCAGCTCTTCGCGGTCAACGCCCCCTCATCGGGTTGGGAAGATGCCCTAAGCCAGCTTACGGCTCCCTGCTCGTTTTTATTCATTGGGACGTTGGTCTCTATCGTACCGCCCATGGATTGAGAATCGTCACCCCAGATGATTGAAAATCAGCCACGTTTCGCGTTACTAAAATCATGCCATGAACGAGTGCTGTTGCGGCAATCAAGCTATCCATAGCTGGACCTGGGTCTGGTACATGAAGCGCTGCGCAACGCTGCGCGACTGCCGTATCAACCGGCAGGATGCGACCGGCGAAGGCTGGCAAAACATGGCTCTCGAGCCAGGTCCGAAAAATAGCACCTTGTGCGGAGTCGCGACGCTCAACCAGTAATACGCCGAGTTCTAGCTCCTGCACGGTGATTGCCGACAAGTAGAGATCTACGGCATCAACACTGTCGGCCCACTGCGCCACATTTTTATCGGCTCGGCCAAGGCGAATTTTGCGCAGCTCCGAGACCACATTGGTATCAAGAAGGAACATCAGGAGAAGTCCACGGGTTTCGCAAGGTCACGCGAGCGAGGTGTCTCAAAATCAGCGTCAGCGATACCCGGCATTGCCAGCAAATCAGCAATCTTCTTGTGGCTTCCGGTAATACGCTGGTAAAGCTCGATGCTCATAAGCACATGAGCCGGCCGACCTCGATCAGTGATGAACACCGGCCCATTATTAGCGGCTCGCTTTGCCTCACTCGCCCCTTGGTTGAACTCGCGGCTTGATATGGTCGTGACAGTCATAGCGGCACCTCGGCGAACACGGAAAATGTAGACATGTTACTACATTAAGTGCACCAGGCGCAAGCTCAGCAGCACCTTTCCGGTGGAGAATTGATGGTGAAAGCGCGTCACAAACACCGCATTAAATGCGGCGAATATGTTTGATAATCGCCGTATCGTCTAGATAATCAAGACGATACTTACCTTTCCAGCCACTTCCCAGCCACAGAGTTCATCATGCATATAAATGTTATGCGCCGATGTAATACTGACCCACTGAGGATGCGGATATCGTGCATCACCCTAGCAGAGCTTTTGACGACCGTTAATCAGGAGACTCGTTAATAAACTGGCTTAACTAATGACACATACGAATTCACCAACAACACGATAACGGTACCCGAGCGTTGTCGTGGCAGTCTGGACCTGAGCTAGGCTCAGCGTATGGTTATGCTCGCCCAGTCGCGCGACTTGACAACCAACACCAAATAGAACATCATAAGTTACATGAAACGTGATAGCCGTCTTTCATCCGTCCTGCACGCTTTGCTCCATATGGCCGAGCAAGATGGGGCCATGACCTCCGACGCCTTGGCCCAGTGTCTAGGCACCAACCCGGTCGTCGTTCGACGCACGATGGCGTATTTACGAAAGGCGGGGCTGGTGACATCGGATCGCGGCCATGCCGGCGGATGGCGCATCAACGCGGACCTGTCAACCATTACCCTTCGCCAGTTGCACGAGGCCCTAGGCGAACCAGCCATCTTTGCCATTGGCAACCGCAACGAGTCACCGGGCTGCCTGGTGGAGCAGTCCGTGAATGCAGCACTTGAAAATGCATTTGCCGACGCCGAGGCTCTGTTGCTGGCGCGGTTCTCGGAGATCACCCTCGCCGATCTGGCCGCTGATTTTGCACGGCGGCATGAGCAGAGCCGAAACGCAAAAAGGAATTGACCATGTTCTATGATGTAATCGTTATCGAAGGCAGCTATGCGGGAATGGCCGCGGCCCTGCTGCTTGTCAGGGCCCGATGTCGGTCCACCAAGCCAGGCTGCCCGCCGAATGGGGCGATGGCCGGCATGCAACTGCACCGTTCGCTGGTGTGGCCTGACGCAAGCGTGTGACGGGAAACCAGAATGTCGCCCTTCTCTGATCCAAAGACCATCGATTCCTACGCGAAAATGGCGGAACGCAATGTGCCCGGCCTGCACGATCTCCATCGGATGGTGGGTTTACTGCTTGCGGAGAAGGTGCCGGCCGATGGCCGCGTGCTCGTTTTGGGCGCTGGCGGCGGACTGGAACTGCGTGCCCTAGCCGGAATGCATCCAGGCTGGCACTTCGACGGCGTTGATCCTTCCACGCAGATGCTCGATCAAGCACGCATCACCGCGAGCGACTTCGCAGACCGCATCAGGCTTCACGAAGGCTATATCGAAGACGCGCCCGAAGGTCCTTTCGATGGTGCGACCTGCCTTCTGACGCTGCACTTCCTTGCGCAGGAAGAGCGGGCTCGCACTTTGAAAGAGTTATATCGGCGGCTCAAACCCGGCGCTCCTCTCGTGACCGTCCACCACAGCTTCCCAAACGATGACGCGGGCAAAGACAAGTGGCTCGCGCGCTTCGCTGCCTATGCCGCAGCGTTTGAGATCGGCGGCGTGCAGCCCGGTCTGAATATCCAGGCCATGAAGGAGCGATTGCCTGTCCTTTCGCCCGAGCAGGACGTCTCGGCCCTGCACGAGGCGGGGTTCTCTCAGGTGGAACTTTACTACGCCGCCTTTACATTCAAAGGCTGGGTGGCATACAGGAATTAGCGGCACCACGCCAAATCAAAGCCCTACCCCATTAATGTGCCGCGGGCTTTGCCGGCTGTTCCAGAACAATTTCCACACGCCGATTGCTTGCTCGGCCTTGCTCGGTGTTGTTACTGGCCAGAGCCCGGGTATCGGCATAGCCAATGGCGCTCAGGCGCGTGCTCTGTACGCCGTTGGCCACCAGGTATCGAACCACTCTGCCGGCCCGGGCGCCCGACAGCTCCCAATTGGAAGGATATTGCCCTCTGCGTATAGGCAAGGCGTCGGTATGGCCTTCGACGGTAATGGAATACTCGGTGCTTTTAAGTACGGGAAGGAGCTTCTGCAGAACTGCAAGGCCTTCCAGGCTAAGGTCGGCTTTGGCGGAGCTGTACAGGATCTCGCTGTTGATCCGAAAGCTGATGGATTCCTTCTTGCGGATGATCTCGATGTCGTCGCCTAGTTCGGGCAATGCCAGCAAGTCCATACCTTCCGTCGCCGGCTCGGGTGCGGCGGGCGTCGAAGCGATGGGTGCCGGCGCGCTTCCCGCAACTTCTATGACCTGCGACAAGACGGCATCTGAGTCTGTCGCGGCCAGGAAGTAAGAGGGTGGATCGACGAAAGGAGTGGCTTGCTGGACATCTGGGTCGGCCAAGCTAGGCGCCGAGGTCGGCGGTCCCAACTCGGTATTCGCAACTACGGCCGGCAATGAGTCGTCTTCAAAGGACGCCGGGGTCAGTGAATCGATGGCAGGCGTAGCGTGCACCGGCGTCTCGGGCGCTGGAATAGCCTGAAGAACGTCGGGTGCGGGCTCGCCCGGCAATGAACCGTCATGAGCCGGTAGCTGGCTGGATGTCGCCAATGCAGGTGGCTGTTTGGTCGCCTGCCCCGATAAAGCCAGCATAACCACAAGCAGCACCAGCAACAAGGTAATCAAATCCAGGTAGTTTAATAACCAACCTTCGGTTTCTTCATCGGGCACCGGCTCGACATACCACTTGTTCTGATGCAGCACGCTCATGCTTGCCTGGTCTGCGACTTGGCCTTGGGCTTCGATCGGAGCCCTGCCCGCGCCATTCTTGCCGGCTGGGTCTGTTGCTGTTTGGCCCGCCTGCCCTGGTGGTCGTTGATGTCGTCTTCATGCTCTTCCATGAAGGAGTTCAGGGTCGCGCGCATTAAGGAAGGGCTACGTTTTTTGCACATCATGGAAATGCCTTGCATGATCATGCTCATGACGATCACGCGCTGTTCGGTGCGCCGTTCTAGCTTGACCGCCACAGGCTTCAGAAGCAAGTTGGCGAACAAAATACCGTAGAAGGTCGTCATCAAGGCCAGCGCCATCTGCTGGCCGATGGCGGCCATATCGCCGTCCCCCAGCAGGAAAAGCAGATTCACCAGCCCCACCAGCGTTCCCAGCATGCCGAACGCTGGCGCAAAGCCGGCCATTGTCCGAAACAGTTGCGCTTCCGCGCGCTCCCGGGCACGCAGCCGAGATACGCGCCATTGCATAAGATCAACGATGTCTTGTTCGGGCGCATTGTCGATAACCAACTGCACGCCGGTTTTAAGGAAGGGATTGGAAACGTTTTCCAATGCGCTCTCGACCTTGCGGATGTCGTCATTCATCCATAGCCGGGAAATGGAAATGAGGTCGTCGATATCCTGCTCGGTATGCAGACGTTCGTTGCGCAGCACGGTTCCAATCAAGCGGAAGACGCGCAGCACTTCCCTAAGCGGATAACTGATGAAGGTTGCCGCCAGGGTGCCAATCACCACAATGCCCAGGCTGGGCATGTCGACGAACGTGCTGGCGTCCTCGGCGGAAAAGACCAGCACCGCACCCAGCAGGAGCACGCTTGCGACGATACCAATAAGGGTAGAAGGATTCATAGGCCAGCATTATACGTGCCATCGTCCTGCGGCAAGGTAGTCGTTATCTGGCCTCGGTGAGGGGGTTGATATGCGCTTCTCGCAGGTATGTGTGCAGCGCTACGGGCGCGCTATGGCGGTCCCACCATATACGGACGCGGCGTCGATCTTGACGTCTATTACCAATGGCCGCTTGCGGTCGCGCGCGGCCACAGCGGCCATCGCGGCCTGCAGTTCGGCGCTGCTGGTCACGGTCAACGCATTGCAGCCGAAAGCCTCGGCGATGCGTGCGAAATCACGCGACGGCAGCAGCGATATGCCCGGGTCCATGTTGTGCATGGTCAGGGCAATGTGCTCTGCGCCGTAGCTGCCATCGTTGGCGACGATCACCACCAGGTCCAGCTGCTCGGCCACGGCAGTGGCCAGTTCGCTAAGGCCGCTAAGCATGAAGCCGCCATCACCGGTTACAAGCAGGGTCGGCCGGTCTCCGGCCGCTCTGGCGGCGCCCATGGCAGTGGCCTCGCCAAGACCGATGGAGGAGAAGCCGTTGCCGTCGACATAAGAGCGCGGATTCGGCACCGAAATCACGTTCCAGAACGCGAACATGAAACGCCCGGAGCCGGTGACGAACACACGGTCCTTCGGCAGCGCCTCTTCCAGTGCGAAGGCCACCTCGTAAAGGTCGACGGTTCCGGCTGGCGTCGAACGCACGAGTTTCTTCTGCGCGTTCTTGTGATAGGTCTTGAGTTCCTCGAGCAGGTGATCGCTGCGCGCGCCAGAGCCAGGGATCTCGGCTTCGTCCAACCACTTGACCATGGCATCGGCCGTCAAGCCAGGATCACCGACCAGGCCGACGGTCACTGGCGTCCAGCGTCCGAGTTCGCTCGCCAGCGGGTTGATCTGGATAATGCGCTTGCCGCGGGTCAGGCCCCGCTCTCCCGATGTGTATTTGTTCAGGCTGGCGCCAAACGCGATCAAGCAGTCGCTGCGGCCAATGACGTCCAGTGCCACCTCATGGGCAACGGTTCCGGAGATACCGAGGTGGAATGGATCATCGTTAAAAAGACCTTTTCCACGCGCCGAGGTTGCCACTGGCGCCTCGATGCGACGCGCAAAACGCAATACTGCAGCCTCGGCTTCCGGGTCGTTCACCCCGCGCCCGGCGATAACGACCGGCAGGTGCGACGAGGCGATGATGCCGATGGCGTCGTCCATGTCCTTGCTGCTTGCAATGGCGCTGCGCGTCTCGGGCAGACGCAGGTAGGGTTTCTGGTATTCGACTTCCTGCCATTGGAACTCCACCGGCATGTTGAACACGATTGGTCGATGCTCGCAGTGCGCGCGATAAAACGCACGCGCCAAATCCTCGGCCACGGTTTCTGGGCCGCGCAGCATCTCGAAGCCTGCGCCCGTCTCTGCCACCAGCCCCGGCTGGTTTACGTTCTGGGCGTGTTCGCGGTCGATCACCGGGGTATCACCGACAAGCAGCACCATGGAGGTGCCTGCCTTGACGCCTTCGACCAGCGCCGTGATGGTGTTCGTCAACCCGGGACCGTGGGTAACCGCAGCCACACCAACCTTCCCGGCCACACGCGCCCAACCTTGTGCCATCAACACGGCACCGCCCTCATGAACTGCCGCTACATAATGCCCGTTGCAGTCACGGCGAAAGCTGTCGATGACGTACACACAACCGTCTCCAAGCACTCCAAACAGCTCCGTACAACCCAGGTCCGACAATCCGCGGGCAATGGCTTCATAGACTTTCATAATTGCTCCTCAATTATTCAAATTCAACCGAATCTGTTGGCGTCGCTCTACCTTGGTTAAAGTCTAAACCCCCTGCGGGATATTGTTACTATTGACCTTGCAGAGAACGTAAGTTCCCGTGCGAACGCGGAAGGTAGGCAAAGTGTGATATCCGAAATTCTGGCAGGCCGCAGAATGCCCAACACACGTCAGATTGCCGCCTTGGTCGAGCGCTTTCATATTAGCGCTGATGCGTTCATAGAACGTCGCGGCGCACATTAACCAATGTCATGAACACCACACAAGAAACCATTGCCCTGTTCTTGCAACGCTGGACCAGCGAGAAAATGCACTTGCCGATTGATGGCGCCGTAAGAGAGGCAATCGACAAACACCTTGAGACACTTCCGATTCTTTCATTGAAATCATGCTGAACACCCTTGACAACGACGGCGTGCGCACGCTGCATTTTGGCTCGGCTGCCGTACAGGGCGCCATGCGCATCGACCAGCCGGACGATATTGAACTGGAGTATGTCCAGCAAATGATGATGTGGCTGCTGTTTCGCGGCGAAGCCGCGCATATTGCGCAACTGGGCCTGGGCGCGGCGGCGCTGACGAAGTTCTGCTACCGCCGCCTGGCGCCGGCCAAGGTCACCGCGGTCGAGCTTGATGCCGAAGTCGTCGACGTCTGCCGCAGCCACTTCGCGCTGCCGCCTGATGATGAGCGCCTAAGCGTGCTGAACATGAATGCCCTGGATTATGTAATGGACTTCTCGCGGCGGCGTTCAATCGACGTTCTGCAAGTTGATTTGTACGATGCGCAGGCCAAAGGCCCCTTGCTAAGCACCGACGCGTTCTATGCCGCCTGCGCCAACTGCCTGACCGCCAAGGGGATGATGACGGTGAATTTGTATTGCGACTGGCCGGATCATCTGCATCATATCCAGATGATGGCGAATGCCTTCGACGCGGTGGCGTGGCTGCCTGAAGTGCATGACGGCAACATGGTGGCCATTGCATTCAAGCAGTCGCCGTCGGTGGATTTTGACGACTTGTATGCGCGCGCCGCGGAAATACGCGCAACGCTGGGCCTTCCCGCGGAAACTTGGGTCGAAGGCCTGCATAGCTGGATGAGTCACGACACGGAAAGCTTTTGAAGGTCTGGATTTCGCCGGCGGCGCAGCTTTGCTTCGAACCGGGTCTGCACTGCGTACTCAAGCAAACCCGCCATTGGCGCGGACCACCTGGGCATTGACCCACGCGCCATCGTCGCTTAGCAGGAACGACACGACGCGGGCGATATCGTCGGGCTGCCCCAGGCGCTCCAGCGGGACCATGTTTGCCATCTGCAAGATCTGCTCTTCGGTTTTGCCTTCCAGAAACAACTCCGTGGCAACCGGGCCCGGCGCTACCGCATTGACAGTGATGTCCCGGCCCCGCAGTTCGTTGGCCAACACGCGCACTAGGCCCTCTACACCAGCCTTGGAGGCGATATAGGCCCCGTACTGAGGAAAGGATTTGGCGATCACGCTTGTCGAAATGGCGACGATCCGTCCGCCCGCCGCCACGTGCCGTCCGGCATGGCCCAACACCAGGAATGCACCACGCAAATTGGTAGCAATGCTGCGGTCGAAGGCTTCGATGCTTTCAGGCGCTATCGGCGCCAAGGGCATTATGCCGGCGCTGTGCACGACGGCATTGATGGTTCCGAAGGCGTCGAGCGCCGTCGAAAATAGCCGTTGCACGTCTTCGGTTTTGGACACGTCCGCCTGCACCGCAATGGCCTGCCCGCCCTCGGCATGGATGGCAGCAACAACCTCCTGGGCCTTGGCGGAATTGCCGGAATAATTCACAACGACTTTGAAGCCGTCAGCGGCCAGGCGTAGCGAAATGGCGCGGCCGATACCTCTGGCGGCTCCGGTGACGATGGCGGTCGGCACAGATGACGGTATCGAAGAAGGATTGCGAGCGTTCATGTTGACTCCTATAGAGAAGAGATGACAGGAAGATATGATGACACTTGACGATTTATGAATAAATGATGTGAAATTGGCTTCTTAATTCAATAATCATCAACAATTGGGTTGCCATGGACCGTTTCGATGCTTTGCAGCTCTTTACCCGCATCGTCGAGCTTGGCAGCTTTACCCAAGCGGCAAGTGTGCTGAATGTTCCGCGCGCAACGGCAACGCATGCCATCAAGCAGTTAGAGAAACGGCTGGGGGCTCGCCTATTGGATCGCACCACGCGCCAGGTCAAGCCCACGCTGGACGGACAGGCGTTCTACGAACGCAGCAAGCGGGTCTTGGCGGAACTGGAAGACGCGGAGACATCCTTAAGCACCCATGTCGCCAGTCCCCGCGGGACGCTGCGGCTGGATTTACATGGAGCCCACGCAACTGCAATCATTCTGCCGCGCATCGGCGAATTCAGGAAGAACTACCCGCAAATCGATGTCGTTATCAGCAGCGGTGACCGCCTGGTCGACTTGATCAAAGAAGATGTCGATTGTGTGGTTCGCGCCGGCCAACCGCGTGATTCATCGCTTATCGTCAAAAAATTGGCCAACATGCCGCAAATCATATGCGCCAGTCCCGAATACCTGGCGCGCTACGGAACGCCGCAGCATCCGCGCGACCTGGAGCGGCATCAGGGCATCGGCTTTTTTTCTCGCGGCAGCGATTACCGCTATCCGTTTTCAGTCACGGTAGACGGAAGCGTTCAGGAGTTCAAGGCCAGCGGCTGGATGTCCGTCAATGATGCCGAATGCTATACAAGCGCTGCCCTGGCTGGCTGTGGGCTGATCCAGGTGCCGCGTTTCCGGTTGGAAGAGCACCTGGCAGCTGGCAGGCTGGTCCGGGTTTTGACAGAATGGGCTTGCCCCGATTTACCCGTCTGCGCCCTCTATCCGTTCCATCGCCAACTCTCGCCGCGCGTTCGCGTCTTCATCGACTGGGCCCGCGATATATATGTCCAGAAATTCGGCGCGTTGAACCATTAGCGGCCGATGGCCAAGCTGTAAATGGCGGCCTGCACAGCAGGATGAGTCACGACACGAAAAGCTTTTGAAGGTCGCGATAAAAATAAAACAATAGCCCCGTAATCACCAGCACGGTGCCGATGATGATATTGATGCGGAATGGTTCGTCGTTAAGCAAGATGCCAAAGCCTATGGCAAGCATGGGCGTCAGCACGGTTGCAAGCGAAAGCGTGGTGGCCGAGACGTTTTGCATAAGCTTGAAGTAGCAGAACATGCCCACCACCGAAGAGGCCAGCACCAGGTAGCCGATGGCCAGCATCGATCTTGGCCCGGGCATGGCATGGGGAATGTCCGCCCAGATGAACGGCAGAAAGCACAGGGCTATGGTCGCCGACACGAATATCGAACCCGAGGCTTGCGCGATGGGCGCGATGCGGGCGTTGATATGCTTCACCCAGAAGATGGATGCGGCATAGGTCAAGATGGCGCAAAACATCAGTACCAGTCCAATAAGGTCCGGCCTGGCTTGCCCGTCGGCCATGGTGTTCATGTACAGGCCCAGAATGGCTATCGCCATTCCCAGCCACTGGATGCCCGAAAGCCTTTGCCTGTACAGGATGTAGGCTATCAGGCCGGCCACGACAGGCGCAAAGCCGAACATCAGCGCTATCATGCCCGACGAAAGATAGCTGGTAGCCTGGTAGGTAAAGGTTTGCGAAACGATAAGGCTGAAGGAGCCCGCCAGGTAGCTGTGCAAGGCTGTTGGGGTAAGGGGCAGCTTGACTCTAAGTGTCGCCAAGACGACGGCGATAATTGGCGCGGCCAAGCAGAAGCGCAGCACTAGCGACCAGAACTTGGGGATCTCCGCAACGCTCCAGACAATGGCCAGAGGGGTCAGCGCCCAGATCATGACAAGCGATGCGTATACCGGTACTACAGTCCTTATCCTTGAATCCATGAAGCGTGGCTTGCCCGTTGCGGTCGAAACTGTGAGTGTACGACACAGCGAATTTAGCCTGACCGCGGTCAACTGATGGACGCAGCGTCATGCACTTGATATAATTAGGATACTAACTATATTGAGGCAAACCCAATGTCCCGCACCCGACGCCCTTCCCCTGCCCGCGAACGTTTCGGTGTTCAATTCGTTGAACTGGCCCGGCGCTGGCGGCGGGCGCTGGACTACAGCCTGGCGCGGACCGGCCTGACCGACGCCACCTGGGCGCCTTTGGTTCGCCTGCATGACGCCGGCGACGGCATTCAGCAAAAAGACCTGGCTTTGCGGCTGGGGCTGCGTGAACCAAGCCTGGTGCGGCTGCTGGATATCCTGCAGGAAGGCGGGTTGATCGAAAGGCGCTCCGACGAAACGGACCGCCGCGCCAAGCTGATTTTTCTTACGGACGCGGGGCGCGCATCGGTGGCGCAGATCCGCAAGATCCTGGTCCGAGTCGAGACCGAGATTCTGGCCGATCTTGGCGATGGCGACATCGAGTCCATACTGAAGGCCTTTGACCTTATCGGCAAGCGCATTCAGCCTATCCTCGACGGCAAGGACGGCAAGCCATGAAGCTTGCGCCATTGCTTGCCAGATGGGGGTTCGACACCGCGCGGCTGCAATTTACGTTGCGTACCGCGCTGGCCTGCTGCCTGGCGGTGCTGGTGGCATGGCTGCTGGGGCTGGAGCATCCGCATTGGGCGGGGATGACGGTATGGGCGGCCTCGATGCCTGTGCGCGACCACATGATGGAGAAGAGCTTTTTCCGTATTCTCGGAACCATCGTCGGCACGCTTGTGGGCGTGCTGCTGGTTGCCCTGGTGGGCCAGCAGCCTTGGTGGCTGGTCATTGGCCTGGCTGTCTGGCTGGGGCTTTGTTCGGGCCTGGGGAATTTACAGCGCAGCTTCGTGTCCTACGGCACGATGCTGGCGGGTTACTCGGCCGTCATGGTGGCAATGCTGGGCACACCCAGCCCCGACCATCTGTTCAGCCTGGGCGCAGACCGCTTGCTGACGGCCCTGCTTGGGGTCGTGGCGGCCCTGGCTGTGGGCTGGTTCTATGCGCAATGGCAAACAACTGTGCCCGTTGCCGAAAGACTGCGGCAGCTTTCGGGCGATATTCTCGACCATATGGCAAAAAGGCTTAGCGGCGAACCAGCACAGCCGGCGCATGCAACCGAGGCCATGCTGTCGGAAATTGCCGACATCGACGAGTCGCTGGACCCGCTGGGCACGGGCTCGGTGCGGGCGCGCCAGTCAATACGCCCGTTACGCGCGATGCTGTCGTCGCAGGTCTCGGCGCTGCTTTGGCTGAAACGCAACCAGACCGTTCAGCCCGACGAAGTCCTGGCGGCCCAATTGAAGCGGGCCGCGCTTGCGCTGCGCTCGTCCGATCCTTTGCCGTCGACGCCTTCGGCCATGGCGCGGGCGATCGAGCTCTCGGCCGGCCAGACCTCATTGAACGATGCGCTACGCAATTTGCAGGCGGCGCTGGAAGGCTTGTTCAGCGCCCCCGATACGCAAACACCGGTCCGCCCCCGTGCCGCCGTGCTGCACCTGGACTGGGTTGGTGCCGCGCAAGCCATGCTGCGTGCGGCCGTCACCATTCTTATCATCGGCTTGATCTGGGTGACGACAGGCTGGAGCGGCGGCCCTTACATGATGATCGGCGCCTCGGTGATGATCTCGATCTTCTCGGCCTTCGACAATCCCGCAAAGATGATGCGTACCGTGGTCCTTAGGGGCCAGGTGCTGGGCGTGATTGCCGCCCTGGCTTGCCACTGGCTGGTCTGGCCTTTCGCTCAAAGCGAGCTTGGCATGGTCTTGCTGATGATGCCCTTCATTCTTTCCGGCGGTCTGGTGGCCGGGTACCGGCGCACGATGGCAAGCAGCTATGACTACAACATGATCATGCTGATTCTGCTGCAGCCGGTTTACCCTTTAAGCGGCACATTCGCGGGCTCGCTGGGCAATGCCATCGCGGTCTTGCTTGCGCCGGTGGTGGCCTATGTGGCCTTCCGGCTTATCTACCCGCCCACCGCCAGAAACCGCATGAACACGCTCATAGGCGTGATGCTGCGTGAACTGCAAGGCATGGCTTCCGACCATATCGCGCCGGCCCGCCAGGAGGTCTTGCGCAGAAGGCTTTACCACCGCCTGCTGAAGCTGGTGCGCTGGATCGATAAAGCCGGCGAACACAGGATCTCGGCATTGGGCGGCAGCCTGGCCGTATTGGACCTGGGCGACGTCGCCTTGCGAGCGCAGCAGTTGCTGCACGAACCCGACATAACGCCCGCGACGGCCCGGCGCCTTCAAGCCACGCTGCGGCGCATAAGCAATGTCCGGCAAGAACCGCAACGTGTCGTGCGGGCTCTTGAACTGGCGGCCACGCAGCTTGCCCGCGAGTCGCGCCAGGAAGCGGCATTGCTGCGCGTAGCGGCCAGGTCCATGGCCGACAACCAGGCGTTTTTCGAGCGCCCGCAAAATGCAGCGGCCTCGTTAGGCTGAAGACTACCGCCCGGCGCACGAGATGTGCGGGTCGAGCAATACAATCAAGCCAGTGTGCTTTTGTATATCTTGCCGTCTTTCATGATCAAGCGAAGATTCGCGTCCGGATCGGTCAGAAAATCAAGGTTCACCGCAGGATCCCCGTCGGCTATCAGGATATCGGCCAGCGAACCGGCAGCAATGGTGCCCAATGCGCCCTCATACGGATTGCGCAATCCCGACATCATCAGCAACTGGCCATTCTGGCCGGTGGCCATCCGCAATAAATCAAGCGGTTGGTAAAAACGTGTCAGCTTGGCCAGCATGCGCCCCTGATGCGGCAGGTTCTGGGGAGTAAACAGAATATCGGTGCCCCAGGCAGTCTGCACGTTGAACTTCTGGGCCATTTCATAGGCCCTCACCGTTCCTTCGGCCACTCGCACTTGATTCGCCCTGGCTGCCGGATCAGCCAGCTTGTTCGCGTCCTCATCCGCCAGGAAGGGCTGCAAGCTCCACCAGATGCCTTTGTCCGCCATCATACGGACGACTTCTTCGTCGGCCAGTTGCCCATGTTCGATGGACTGCACGCCGGCCCGAACCGCCCGCTCAATGCCTTTGGCGGTATAGACGTGCACCATCACATAGGTGCCCCAGTCGCTTGCCGCGGCCACGCCTGCGCGCAGTTCCGCCTCGGTGAATTGCACGCTGTCCAGAGGATCATAGGGCGAGGTCACGCCTCCTCCCCCCATCAACTTTATCTGGGACGCCCCCAGCATCAGTTCTTCACGCGCCCGGCGCAGCACTTCGGATTCGCCGTCGGCTATCGACGACATGCCGGCGCGCATGGTATGCGTGATGTCGCCATCAGCGCGCGGAATCTCGTAGCGCATCCGGAAATCGCCATGGCCCGAGGTTTGCGTGATCATGGCGCCCGACGGATAGATGCGCGGCCCGTGGGCGATGCCTTCATCGATCGCCCGCTTCAGCGCAAAGCTGGGACCGCCCGCGTCGCGCGTGGTGGTGAATCCGCGCATCAAGGTGCGCTGCGCTTCGTGTGCGGCCAACAAATGAATATAGGGCACGTCCGCCGTCATCGCCTGCATTTGCGACAGACCGCACAAGGTTGAATGCCAATGCGCGTCTATCAGCCCCGGCATGGCCAGCCGCCCGCCGCAGTCGATGATCTCCACGTCGCCCGGGAGCTCGCCCGCTGCTGGAAGATCGACGACTTTGTTGCCCTCTATCCGAATATTCCTGCCCTTCTGCACGACGCTTGTGATTCCGTCGAATAAGCGCAGGTTGGTCAGAAGTATTGGGCGCTTAGATTCTTTTGCCTGCTGCGCAAACGCGCTGTCTGATTTAAAGCCCAGGAATGGCAATACCGCGGCCGCCATGCCACCAAGAAACATACGGCGCGTCAGATCAGCAGACACGCGCCGATGCAGCGCCCGGACCACGGGGCTTGCACACTGGCAGCCGCAAGTGGCTGAGTGCACATGCCTGAATGGTGCATACCGTGAAGGCTGCCCGCTATCCGATTCGAGTCGTTGCATACCGCTTCCTATGTAAAAGATATGTGAACCTTGCCAGGATGATGGCTGCCGCTTCCATAGATATCGCTCCGGGCCAACGGAGTACCTGGGACCCCGTCGCGCTTGGAGCCCCGCTGCAATTTAGCATAGGCTGGCGCCACCGCGCCGGCATCGAGCCCAAAGCGACGATACCGCCCTACCGCTGTTCAGCGGATCTGCTTGAGTTACTTGCATCACATCTGTACTATTTGCGGTATGCGTTGCGCACGGCAACGCATCCTGCCACGCAGGACTGCACTGATCAACGCTTTTTTCCACTTGTCAGCCGGTTGTACTTTACGGAGCGGTGTATGAAAAACTTAGCAAGCAGTGACCCCGCCTTACCCAAACCCCATAGCCCCGAAGCCCTGCAAGAGCAGGAACGCCAATTTCTGGAGGCAGAACAGCGCGACCCCGCTTCGCCCTACTATCGGGGCTCGGAACCGCAAGCTCAGGCGCAGGCCGCGCCCGCCCGCAGGCGGTTCATGCTGGGCGCCATGGCGGCCGTTGGCACCGCCGGCGTGCCTGGCATGGCCGCCGCGGCGACCCCCGGCGCCAAGGAACGTACGGTTCCGCCCGACGCCACCAAGGTCCAGGGGGTTGGCGTGGCGGTCGACGATGGCGGCTACGGCTTGCGCTCCCAGTTCGAAACCGAAGTACGTACGCGCTACCCCACCAAGACCACCGAATCCTCCTGGAGCTTCACCCCCCTGCAAAACAGCATAGGCATGGTCACGCCCTCGGGCCTGCACTACGAACGGCATCATGGCGGCATAGCCACCATCGACCCGTCCAAGCACATGCTATATGTGCACGGCATGGTCAAGCAGGCCAAGAAGTTCTCCATGGCCGACCTCAAGCGCTTTCCGGCGCTGTCGCGGCTGATGTTCCTGGAGTGCTCGGGCAACGGCCTTACCGAATGGGCAAAGCCCACGCTTAAAACGGTGCAGGGCACTCATGGCCTTACATCCACTTCTGAATGGGTCGGCGTACCCTTGTCCACCATCCTTAATGAGGCGGGGCTGAAGCCCGGGGCCAAATGGCTGCTGGCTGAAGGCGGCGACGCGGCCGTCATGACGCGCAGCATTCCCATTGAAAAAGCCATGAAGGACTGCTTGCTGGCCTATGGCCAGAACGGCGAAGCGATCCGGCCGGAACAAGGCTATCCAATACGCCTGTTCGTGTCGGGGTATGAAGGCAATATGTCGATCAAGTGGCTGCGCCGCCTGGAGGTTTCCGACATGCCTTTCATGACGCGCGAAGAAACCTCGAAATACACGGACCTGATGCCGGACGGCACCGCGCTGCAGTTTTCCTTCCTGATGGAGGCCAAGTCGGTCATTACCTACCCATCCGGCGAAATGCTGCTGCAAAAGCCCGGCTTCTACGAGATCTCCGGCCTGGCCTGGTCGGGGCGCGGCTCGATAAAGCGCGTCGAGGTATCAGTCGACGGCGGAAAGAGTTGGCGCGATGCGACGCTGCACGGGCCGGTATTGCCTATTTGCCACACCCGCTTCACCCTGCCCTGGGAATGGGACGGCAAAGAAGCCATATTGCAAAGCCGCTGCACTGATGACACGGGCTATGTCCAGCCCACCATCAAGGCGCTGGTCGACGAGCGCGGCCTGTCGTCGGTTTACCACCTGAACGGTATTCAAAGTTGGAAAGTCGCTGCCAGCGGGGAGGTGTCAAATGTCCATCATTACTAAGCAAACGCTTGTTGCCCTGGCGGCGGGCCTGGCCTGTGCGGGCGGCGCCGCTTGGGCGCAAACCTCCGGCGCGCCCTCGGCATCCGCCGCAACGGAATCCCCCCATCATTATGGGTTCGGCAGCAACGCCAGTGCAGACGATCTCAAGCAATTCGTTTCGCCCTTGCCCGACGGCCGCGGCTTGCCCAAGGGCTCGGGCACAGTGATGCAAGGCGAAAAAATCTACATGCAGCAGTGCCTTGCCTGCCACGGAGCCAAACTGGAGGGCGGCATAGGCGACCGGCTTATCGGCGGGCGCGGCACGCTGGCCAAGAAGACCGACTCCGGACCAGCCATTAAAACAGTGGAAAGCTACTGGCCCTACGCAACAACCTTGTTCGACTATATCAAGCGGGCCATGCCGTTCACCTCGCCCAACAGCATGTCCAACGACGACGTTTACGCGGTTACGGCGTATATATTGTCCAAGGCGAATATTGTTCCGCAAGACGCCACCCTGGACCAGGACTCGCTGGCCAAGGTAGAAATGCCCAACCGCAACGGCTTCAAGCCAGCCGACCGCTAGCGTAGCCGCACGGCAGCAAGCCCGGCCGCAAGAATCCAAGTTTGCGGCCGGGCTTTTTTGCTTCTTGCTTCTTGCCTTGGGCGCAGCCGCGCGGAGGCCGCGTGCCCTTCAAGCCGGATAATGACGCTGGTATAGTTGCGCGCCCATGGCCTCGATCTGCTGTTCGACAAGAACTTCGAACGGCTTCAGCACCGGCTCGAAATCATGCTCGGGCTCCAGTATGGACAATGTACGGACTATGGCCTCTATGGTGGACACCGCGGCCGGTTCGCGCGCTTTGCGCACACGGTATCGGGAAGGTTCACCCGCGGGCAGGCTGATATGCGGCAAAGCGCCGAGCACGGGGTTCGCATAAACGATCTTGCGCGCCTTGCGCCAGGTGCCGTCTGGCACGATAAGCAGTGCCGGCATGCCCTGCGGGGTGGCGGCCAGCGGCTGCAACTGGGCCCCATCCTTGGCCGGGAACAACAGGCTGGCGGAGCCAGCCGCCGCAATAATCCCGCTTAGTTGCGGAAAATGTTCGCCAACCAGCAATTCGGCGCGCTGCAATCCCAACACGGCCAGCCGTGCTGTATTCAGGGGGTGCTTTTTTTCGTCCGGATGCTGCAGTATCAAGATACGAGTGCGGTTCGGCACCACGGTAATATAGGCGCACAGACAATGCGACGCCGGCCTTGCACAGCGGGCACAACGGGGTCTGGCTGGCGGTTCGTGTTCTGGCATGGCTGCGATAATACTACCGGCAGCGTGCAATGGGGGAACCTATTGCCGGCGCCATGGTCTGCAATACATGTCGTGAACGCAGCCGGTACGGCCCTGCGGTTTACATTATGTAATTACTTTACTCAAGGTCTTATCTATGTCCATTCAGCAGTTATTGCAACAAGTCCTTCAATCCGGCCAGGGCCTGGTCCAGGGCGCCGCTTCCGGCGTCAAGCAAAACGACGGCTTGGCTTCCAAGCTAGGAGGCTTTGGCGGCGGCGCATTGGCGGGCGGCGCATTGGGGCTGTTGCTGGGCAATAAGAAAATGCGCAAAATGGGCGGCAAGTTTGCCGCCTACGGCGGTGCGGCGGCGCTGGGCGCTTTGGCGCTCAAGACTTATCAGGACTGGCAACAACAGTCTTCCGGCCAACCGGCTGCAGCGGCGGGGCAAAATGCGGCGGCCGCTCCGGCCAATTCACCACCCGCCCTGCCGGCAAGCCAACTGGAAGAACATTCACGCATTATCCTTGCAGCCATGATTGCCGCCTCGAAAGCCGACGGACATATTGGCGTGGAAGAACGGCAACTGCTGGACGCAGAGATCGCCAAGCTCAGCAGCCACCCGCAAGACCTGGCGTGGTTCGAAGCCCAGTTGGCCAAGCCCGTAGACCCGGCCGATGCCGCTGCGCTTGCCAGCACTCCTGAAATCGCCGCCGAGGTCTATCTGGCCAGCCTGCTTGTCATCGACGAGCAAAGCTATATGGAACGAGCCTATCTGGACGAGCTTGCACGCCGCCTGCCCATGCCCGAAGGCCTGAAGGCCGAACTCGAGGCGAAGGTCCGCAGCCTGGCCTGAGGCGCATATGGTCAATCCAGAGTCTATCTTCCAAACCGCGCCACACGCCCGCCGCCGCCACGCGCTGGCCTGGATATTCGAGGCTCTGGAGCGCGATTCGAGCTATATCGAAACCCGGATGTTCGGCTGCAATGCCGCCTACATCGACGGCCTGCTGTGCCTGGTCATCGCCGACCGCGGCGCACCCTGGAGCGGCCTGCTGGTATGCACGTCGCACGAACGCCACGCGCCGCTTATAGAAGAGATGCCGGCCCTAGGCCCGCACCCCGTGCTGGGCAAGTGGCTTTACATTGCGCAAGAGCATCCAGACTTTGAAGCCATTGCCGAAAGAATGACGGCCCTGGTGCTGGCGCGCGACCCTCGCGTGGGCGTCGAACCCAAGCCGCGCAAACGGCGTTGACCTGTATCCAGGCAAGAATTGGACGCGGCCGTTTATGCGGCCTTCAATATCTGACGGGCACGGCACAACCTGCATCACAAAAAAGCATCGGCTGAAAAAGGCGCTTCACTTTTTCTTTTCGGCCAGCGCGGCCAGCATGTCGAGCAGTTCGTTCATTGGAACCGGCTTGTACAACTGCTCGGTGAAACCTGCCGCCGCCGCTTTCTCGCTTCTTCCGTATCCGGACAATGCTACGGCCGGGATGTCCGCGTTGCGTGCGCTTTTGCGCAGCCTCTTTAACAACTCATATCCGTCCATGGCGGGCATGCCGATATCCGAAATAAGAATGTCGAAATCCTTTTCTGCCAGCAGGTCAAGCGCCGCCTGCCCATGCAGGGCGGTAGCCACATCGACGCCTTCCATTTCGCACAAGGTGCCAAGCATTTCCAGAATTTCTTCGGAGTCGTCAACAAGCAACACCCGTAGCCCTTGTAGCCTTTTCATAGACATTTGCATGGATTCTTTAGAGTCCTCTTGATCGGCGCCGTCTGCCAAAGGCAGCCAAAGGCTGAACGTCGATCCATGGCCTTCGCCTTTGGAAGCGGCCGATACCCGGCCGCCATGCGCCCGGGCCAGTTGGTCGACCAGCGCCAGGCCTATGCCCAGCCCATGTTGGCGGCGCCGGCCGACTTGCCGCTCGATCTGGCCGAACATAGTGAATACTTTTTCCAGCGAGTCGGCGGCTATGCCGATGCCGGTGTCGGTCACGTCAAGACGGGCTTCATTGCGTTCGCGCGCCAAGGCGACGGTAATGGTTCCCCCGGAAGGCGTGAACTTGACGGCGTTGTTCAACAGGTTCCAGACAATTTGTTCAATGCGCATCGCGTCGCCGTCCACGATCAGCGCGTCTTCGCCGTCCTCTTCGAGGCCTTTGGTCCGCAGTGTGATGTGTTCCTGCAAGGCCTGGGCGCTGACTGCTTCGACGATAGAGCGTACCGACGGAGCCAGCCGTATCAACGAACGTTCGAGCTTCAGCTTGCCAGTCTGTACGCGGGAAAAGTCGAGCAAATCCGCGATGATTTGCGACTGGCTGCGCACCGAGCGGTGGACTGCTTCGATAGCTTTTATCGCCTTGTGCGAACCCTTCAATTCCGGCGTGCGCGACAGAAACTCCATGTTCAGCTCGATCAGGTTCAAAGGGTGGCGAAGCTCGTGCGACATGATCGCAAGGAATTCGTCCTTCAACAAATTGTTGGCTTTGGAGCGTTCCAGATTCAGTTCCCGTTCTTCTTCTTCGATGCGCTTCTCGGTCAGGTCGCGGGCGATTTTTGCATAGCCGCGCAGCGCGCCGTCGATCATCGGGAATATGACGCCGCTGCAAAAGAACCGGGAACCGTCCTTGCGCAAATGCCAGCGCTCGTCTTGCCCATGGCCGTATTCGCGAGCGGTCTGGAGTTCGCGCGCGGGTATGCCTTCTGCGCGGTCCTCGGGCGTGAATATGAGATCCAGCGACTGCCCCTGGACTTCGCTGGCCGTATACCCGAATATCACTTCAGCCGCCAGGTTCCAGCCGGTAATATGCCCCGCTTCGTCCATGGTGATAATGGCGTAGTCCTTGGTGCTTTCGGCCACCAGACGCAGGCGCTCCAGCCCTTCGTGCAGGCGTTGCTCGGCGACCTTGCGGGCGGTGATGTCCACGAAATTGAGCACAGCCCCTTCTATCCGGTCTTCAGTTGTGCGATACGGCAGGATCTTGGCCAGGTACCAATGGTTGTCGACGCTGCGCACCTCGTGTTCAATGTGGCGCAATGCGCCGAAAGACTCCTTGGCGTCGGCGATCATTGTCGGATAATCAAGGCGGTGCGTAATGTCGCTTAGCGTGCGGCCCCGGTCTTCGTTGATCAGGCTGAACAACGTAACGGCTTTGGGGGTAAACCACTTCACCCTCATGTTTCTATCTACGAATATCGTGGCGATATCGCTCGATGAAATCAAATTCTGCAAATCGCTGTTGATTTTGCCGGTTTCTTCGACCTTGGTCTTGAGCTCGTCGTTGACGGTGATGAGCTCTTCGTTGATGGATTCGAGCTCTTCTTTGCTGGTTTCCAACTCTTCAGTGGCCGAACGCAGCTCTTCGTTGATAGCCTGGAATTCCTCATTCGAGGTCTTCAGTTCGTCGGTAGTGCGTGTAAAGCGTTCAATCGTATGCTGCAGCTGTTTTCCCAACGCCTGGTTATCCGCTTCCAGCCGATTGATGATGGCGTCGCTGGACATGCCGGCCGGAACTTCGGCGGGTGGGATGGACGATAACGCGAATTCTTCGAAGACTACCAGCAATAATTGTTCGTCGGTGCCCTCGACGGTAAACGGCGAAACGGTAATCTTGACTTCGCGCTGCGCTTCTTTCGAAGGCAGGCGGCGGCTTTGAACCGGACGGCCCGTTTCTATGGCCTCCAGTACCGCCGTCTGCAGGTCTACCCGTAATTCGGGCTTGATAAGCGCCAACAGGCTATGCGAAGGTTCGCCGCTTACATGGCGCAAGAATTGCCCGGCGCGCTGGGACACATGGACCATGCGGAAGCTTTGGTCCATAAGCACCGTAGGCGGCCCATACTTTTCGAGGGCGAATTGATGCAGGGCAGAATATGTGGCGGGCTTGTCGTCGTGCAAGGGGCGGTCCGGAATATGGGGAGGAGGGGTGCGCGTTATGCCTTTTCCCATGGCAATCAAAGGCGAGGGGAGCGCACGGGCGACCGGAGCAGCCCTATAGATACGATTTTTCTTGTCCACTGTCGTGAACAGCTTGTCCGCCGCATCCACTGTTTCCGATGTTCCGAGAAACAGGTAACCACCCGGGTTCAGCACCGAATGGAACAGGCGCAAGACCTGCTGCTGCGCGCGCCGGTCAAGGTAAATCAATAGATTCCGGCACGTTATTAGTTGAAGACGCGAAAACGGCGGGTCTCTTAAGATATTGTGCGAAGCAAATACGACCATATCCCGAATTCTTTTTATTATGTGGTACTGGTTTGCCTCTTTACTGAAAAATTGCCGCAGGTAGGCCGGAGGCACATCGGTGACGATGGCCTCGGGATATACGCCTCGGCGGGCCTCGGCTATGGCCTGCTCGTCCACATCTGTGGCGAAAACCTGCAGTCTTGCGCCTGACTGCCGGCGCAGCGCCTCGTCGGCCATTACCATTGCTACAGAGTAAGCCTCTTCGCCGGTGGAGCAGGCCACTGTCCAGACCCGTATTTCTTTCTGGCCTTCGCCGCGGGCCTGTTCGAAGACAGCGGGCATGACTTCGCGTTCCAAAGCCTCGAAAGCCTCGCGATCCCGAAAGAAGTTCGTAATGCCAATAAGCATGTCGGCCAGCAATGCCTTGGTTTCGTCGGGCTTTTGCCGCAGGCGCGCCAGGTATTGAGGTATGTCGCTGACGCCATTGACCTGCATGCGTCTTTCGATGCGGCGAAGCACCGTTGCGCGCTTGTAGTGCTTGAAGTCGTGCCCGGTACTTACCGACAGCAGCTTCAGGACTTCGACCAGCGCCGCCTCGGCCTCTTGCGCCTTTCTCCAGTTTGCGGGGGCCTTTGCGGGAACGGAACTGTCTTCGCCTTTAGGTAGCTCGATACGGTCGGCATTGTGCCAAAGGTCAAGCAGCTTCTGCGGCATATCGGCTACGGGCAACACGAAGTCGACCACATTGCTTTCGATGGCGCTGCATGGCATTCCGTCGAACTGGGCCTCTTTGGGAATCTGGACCAGATTGACGCCACCCTGCTCTTTTATGCGCGCCATCCCCAGGGAACCGTCGGCGCCAGTGCCCGACAGGACGATTGCAACCGCACGGCTTCCGTGCGCGTCGGCCAGCGTTCGAAAAAATACGTCGATCACACCAGGGCTGTCGCGAGATTGGCCGGCGACCGCCTGCAAATGGCCGTCACTCATTTTCAGGCTCATTGCGGGCGAGATGACATACACGTGGCCTTTCTCGATAGGCACAGTAGCGCTGACCTGGACCACCGGCATCCGCGTGGCGCGCTGAAGTATTTGGTCGACATGGCTTTCGTGCTTGGGCGATAAATGCACGACAACCACGAACGCCATGCCGCTGTCGCGCGGCATGCCCTCGAAAAGTTGAACGAGGGCTTGTATCCCGCCAGCGGACGCGCCAATGCCCACCACGGGAAAGTCCAGGCAGTCGGGAGGAACATCCTTTTCGTTTTTGCCCAAGGGCAATGCGCTTTCGCGGTCCATGGCGGGATCCCAATGGCGGCCGGTCGACCTTAATGGCTTATTTTAGACCAATCGTTCTTGACAACCTACCGCGTAAACAGCCTTTTACCGATTGCTTACGCCAGGCTGTCATTGGTGCCGGTCGGCGAATACATGACGACCAGGGCTGTTGCGCCGCCCGACAGACTATGGCCGCGATGCGGCATTCTTGCGTCGAAGTGCACCGTGTCGCCGGGACCGAGTTCGTACTTGTGCATGCCCACCTGCCACTCGATGCGGCCGGTCAAGACATGGAGGATCTCCTCGCCCTCGTGCTCGAAGAAAACGTATTTGTCTATGGCCTCGGGAAACGAAAACAGGAAAGCCTGCAGCACTTGCGAGGTGCCGGCGTTGCTCAGGGCGAAATAGTCGTAGCCAAAAGCGCTGCCGCCCAGAATAGTGGGCCGCTTCTCGCCATGGCGGACGACGCTGACGCCGCGCCAGGCGGACTTGCGGCCGCCCGGCTCGGACAACAGGCTTGCCACCTCGATGCCCAGCGGGCCCGCCAGACGCGCCAAAGTGGCAATGGGAGGTACTTTCTTGCCGTTCTCGATGCGCGACAAATAGCCTTTGTTGAAGCCGCTGAGGCCGGCCAGCTTCTCCAGGGTCAGGCCTGCCGCCAGGCGATGCTTGCGCAGCCTTTTACCAAGATCCTGCAGCACGACAGGCGACATGGGGCCGGCGTCCTCTTCATCCCGAGTTTTGGGCTCGCTATTTTTTTTCATATTGCGGTTTCAGCTACGACTCATGTTCGAATGCGCCGGCTACGGCGCCGGAACAGGCCCTTTCGCAAGACGCAAGGGCTATTCTAGCAAACCGCCTCCCGCCGATTCTTGAGCGTCATCAGCGATCTTGTCGTTTGCGGCCCTTCAGCTCCGACAATGTGTCGCCGGCAACAATCGGCAGCCGTGCCACATTGGCGGCGTAAGCCGCCTTGTATTCCATGATCCGCGCAATTTCCTGCGCGGCCGCTTCGCCGTAGCGCTTGGCTATCAGATAGAACGTCGTGTCGATGCAAAGCGACACCCCGCCGCCGGTAATGATCGAGCCATTGTCCACCAGCAGCGCATGGGTACTGCGCACATCCGGGTATTCCCGGCCGAGCTCTTCCAGCGGCGACTCTTCAGGCGGCACCACGACGCATTTGGTGGTCGCCGCCAAGCCGTCGAGCACGCCCGCCGCAGCCAGAATCATCGACCCGGTGCACAAGGAACATAGCGTGGCGGACGGCGCCCATTTGCGTATGAAGGCGATCAAGTCGGCGTCCTGCGCCGCATCCTTCCAACCCGGTCCGCCAGGTACCATCAGCACATCCACCGTGTCGACTTCCTCCAGAGCCATATCAGGCAACAAATTTAAACCATTGGACAACTTTATTGCATTGTTGCCCACAGCAACGGTACGGTAAGAAAGCTCGGGGACGATTCTTCGGCCCATGGAGAATACACCTAATGGGGCTAGATCTATTGGCTCCACCCCAGGGTAAAGCAGATATGTCAATTGCATTGCATGTCCTTTTTTCCAGATAGCCTGATGGCCGGTAGGTGAAATCCCTTAGTTGTCTTTTAGGCAACTCAATCCTACTATTTGTCTTAATGCGGGTCAAGATTCGCTGCCTTGTGTTATCCGCACAAACGGCGGTTTATCCAGCATGCACTGAATCCACAATGTTGCACACCTAGGGAGTTTCTTATGTCCGACCAAGCCACTGAACATTTTTCAGAGCGTCTTACCGGCCAACTCGAGCCCACCCAGGGCGGTTCCGTCTATGTCAGGCCGCAAGATATGGAATGGAAGCCGTCCCAATTTGAAGGCGTCGAAATCAAGGTGCTGTACGAGAACAAGGCCGCAGGGGAACTGACCTGCCTGCTGCGCTGGGCTCCGGGCACCACCCTGCCCTTTCACAAGCATCCGGAAATAGAGCAAAGCTACGTCATCGAGGGCTCGTTCTCCGATCACGACGGCATCTGCCGCGCGGGCGAATATGTGTACCGGGTTCCCGGTTCGATGCACGAGACGCATAGCGCCGAAGGTTGCACGATTCTTGCGATCTACCGCAAGCCCAACATTTTTCGCAATAGCGCCGGCTACGACATCGAAGACAAAAAGCAGATCCAGACGCAGCACCAGCCAAAAACCTTCGAGGCCAAGCAGTGACTCCCGTGCCGCAGGTCCGCCGGATTCAACCATCAGGCTGAATTACACGAAAAGAAGTACAGGCTAGCGCAGATTGATTTTTTCGCCGGCACCGCAGTTCGTTTCAACAAGCAGCAATCAGCAATCCAGCGTGACTTTTACTGAAGCACATAGGAGACAAATGATGATTACTCAACCGGAAACGCAAACTTCTGGCCAAGCAGTTTCAATGCGCAAAGTCGTGGCCGCCAGCGCCATTGGCACAACTATCGAATGGTACGACTTTCTTATTTATGCCACTGCGGCATCGCTGGTCCTCAATACCTTGTTCTTTCCGACCCACGATCCGCTGGTCGGCAAACTGCTTTCCATCGGTACCATCGGTGTAGGATTCTTTGCGCGCCCGCTCGGGGCGATTATTCTCAGCCACTTTGGCGACAGGCTGGGGCGCAAGTCCATGCTTATTCTTACGCTGGTCAGCATGGGCGTTGCCACCATGCTTATCGGCCTGCTTCCCACCTACGAAACCATTGGGATTGCCGCGCCGATTCTTTTGGTGGTGTGCCGGCTGGTGCAAGGCATTGCCGTCGGCGGTGAATGGGGCGGCGCAGTGCTGATGGCGATCGAGCATTCGCCCCCGAACAGGCGCGGCTTCTATGGCAGCATCGTGCAGATAGGCTTTCCGCTGGGTATGGCGCTGGGCACCGTGTCGTTCTTTGCCTTGGCCTACTTGAACGAAGCACAATTCATGGCATGGGGCTGGAGGATTCCGTTCTTGGCCAGTGCCCTGCTGGTAGCGATTGGAACCTATATTCGGCTGCACATTGACGAAACACCCGACTTCAAGCAAAACGTGCGTGAAGGCAAGATCGAACGTTTTCCAGTTCTTGAAACAGTGCGGCGCCACCCAAAGGACCTGCTCATAGGGCTTGGGGCGCGGATCACCGAGATCTCGTGGATCTATGTGATAACGATTTTCGGCTTGAGTTATGCGGTGACCAACCTGGGGCTGCCGCGAACGCTGGTGCTGGGCGCGATTGCACTGGGCGCGGCGGTGGAGCTGATCACGATTCCGCTCTTCGGCGCGCTTTCAGACCGCATAGGGCGCCGCCCAGTGTATATGCTGGGATGCCTGGCGGCCATAGCGCTGGCCTTCCCGATCTTCTGGGGCATTGAAACCAAAGACCCGTCCATGGTGATTCTGGCGTTCGTCGTCGGTATGTCGGTGGGCCACGGCATCATGTATGGCGTGCAGGCCAGCTTTCTTAGCGAGATGTTCCCGTCCAACCTGCGCTATAGCGGTGCTTCGCTGGGGTATCAATTGGCAGCGCCGATTGGCGGAGGCCTTGTTCCCGTGGCCGCAGCCGCCATGGTTGGCGTATCGGGCGGCAGCACGTGGTCGGTTTCGCTGCTGATGATAGCCATTGCGCTGGCAACCATAGTAGCGGTGTTCTACGCAAAAGAAACCGCGCCCGCGGTGATAAAGGGCTATGGCCGGGCCAGCCGGGTGCCCGAGCCTCTAGTCAGTAAATAAAACGCAGAACTGCAGTTTTGTATGCGGGGCACATGGCTTTCCATTGTGCCCCGTGTGACCTGGGCAGCATAAACATGCAGATCCTGGACGCAATGCCTATGAATTTGGGCTGCCAACGTTGGACAGCCACGAAGGAATATCACGTTTCGCATGCAATACGCGCCAAACGTCAATATGATCTGCCGCCAGCATATAAAAGACCACATAAGGATAGGAACTTATTGGCCATGCACACAAGCCGGGCAGGTTCAGTTCATAGGCATAGCGGCTCGAACCCGTCTCGGGAAAGCGCGAAAGATGCGCATAGGCTTGTTCCAACTCATCCAAAAAGCCCATGGCGACTTTTTCGGATGCTTCAGCCAGATAGTAGGTCAGTGCGTCTTGCACATCTTGTATGGCCCGCGCCCGCGCAATAACTGGCTTGTGCGTCACTTTCTGGAGTAATGACGGCGCACACGGTCACGCAGTTCGTCGAAATACGCCGTGCGTACGGGCTCGCCAAGAGGCGACGCCGCGCCTTCCAGCAAAAGATTGCGCAATTGACTTCGATCCTGATCTTTGCGGATCAGTTCCCGAACATATTCGCTATGCGTGCCAAAACCACGCTGGGCGATCTGATCGTCCACATACGCTTTCAAGCTGTCCGGTAAAGAGATGTTCATGGTTCCCATGACGATAGCTTAGGTGTTTTGGCAGAAATTGGCAAGAATGCCTTTAACCGGTCGAACCCGCATCGTCTACAGGTTTCTGGTGCTTGACGCGCTCAGCTTCGGAAGTGTCGGCTGTTCCTTCGGCGTGTACGGCGGCGGAATCGCCTTGGCCGGGACGCTGGCCGCTGGCGGCGTCCCTGTTGGCAGCTGCAACGCCTTTGTCAAAAGACGGCTTGGCGCGTGGCTGCCCCGGAGGCGGCGTGTCCATGGTGGGCTTGCGTTCGTCGTCGCTGGACTGATGCGCTGGCCGCGGTGCGCCGGCGTTTGGGTCTGGCGTCTGCCCTTGCCGGGGCGCATCAGCTTTTGGATCGGGCGTCTTCATTTGACCTCCATATTGGCGTTGCCTTGCGCGGAACTTTGCAAGGCGCAAGTCAACATAGCCAGCAAGCCTTGTGCCAAAACGCAGGCCGGTAACAGCAGCTTTCATTCGACGGGTTTTCGCGCACCCTTTAGGGCATTACTATAGGACTACCTGCCATCAAACCGTTTGGGAGTTGCCATGAGCGAATTTGCCAAGATGACCGAGGCCAAGTACGAAGAAGGGTATATCCGCTTCGTCTGGAACAACAACGATGAGAAGCGGCGCTATGAGATTTCAGCCGACGCGTTGCAACAATTCTTCGGCGCGCAAGGCGCAACAGGCAGCGAACTGCTCGACGCTTTCGAGCGTGGGCGCGACAAGATTACCAGCGCGGTGCGCCAATCGCTGAATATGCCCACCGACGGCGTCACCGAGTTGGGCAGCGGCGATTTCGAACCGAACGACTAAAAGTCCACGAAGCTATATGTGTAGCTGAGGTTGCCATCGGCATCGGCGCGGCTTAGGCGCCCGGCGGTTGGCGCGGGAAAGTGCGACGGGAACAGCAAAGTGCCCTGCTCTGCATGCTTGGCCATGAACGCCAGGCGCGTGGCGCGAGCTTGTTCCGAGTCGGTGCAAAAACGCGTGCTCCATTGCGGGAAGCAGCACTGCAGCGGGTGATGAAGCAAGTCGCCGGTAATCATGGCGCCCTGCCCTTCGCTGTTGATTTCAACACAGGCATGCCCGGGCGTATGGCCCGGCGTGGGCACCAGGCGCAGACTGGCGTCAATGCGGTGGTCGGGCTCGACCAAGTCGGCCAGGCCGGCGTCGAACACGGGCTGCACGCTGTCTTCGATGTAGTCGCCGGTGCGCTCCAGCGCGGTCTTGCCCACTTCGCTGCGCCAGTAGGCGTATTCGGGCTTTACGAATAGGTAGCGCGCATTGGGGAAAGTAGGCACCCAATTGCCGTCGACCAAGCGGGTATGCCAGCCGACATGGTCGACATGCAGGTGCGTTGAAAGCACGATGTCGATCTGTTCGGGCGCAACGCCCGCTTCTTGAAGCCGCGACAGCCAGCCCCATTCGGCACGGTCGAAGTCGCTGCGCACGCGCCGCTTGCAGTCGCCAACGCAGGTGTCCACCAGAATGGTCTTGCCGCCGCTGTGCAACAGAAAGCTTTGCATCGCCAGCACTAGCCGGTCGCTTGCTGCGTCGTACAGATGCGGCCTCAGCCAATTGCCTTGGGCTGCGATTATCTCTGGCGTGGAGTCGGGGTAAAGTTCGGCCGGATGCAATAAGGGGCCGGAGGACTCGACCAAAACCGTTACCGTAACGGCGCCAATGCGAAAACTGCGTGGGGTGTTATTCATACGTGGTTCTTTACGTTTGCCATAGTAACGGCCGAATCGGGCAAAGGCGCGGCTGGCCCCGTGCGATTGCCCGATCAAGTTCGGTGGTCCAATACGATGATTCTATCGTATGAAGCCCCGCAAACTCACGTGTTAGCGTTTAAGCCTTGCCGCGTCCAGGCTCAAGGGGCCCGCACCCAGTGCCGAGATCAGGAACAGGCCGCCGGCAACCGAGAGGTTCTTCATGAAAAGCAGTTGAGTCACAAACTGCTGGTCCGCAGGAGCCGCCCAATAGGCATGGAAGGCCACGCTGGCGACAAGGGTGAACAAGCCAAGCAGGACGCCGGCAAGCCTTACCCTGAAGCCAATAACCAACGCGATGCCGCCGAACAGTTCCAGCAGCCCGGCCAGCAAGGCCAACGCTATAGGGAACGGCAGGCCGCCGCTGGCCACGTAGGCGGCGGTGCCCTGAAGATCGGCCAGCTTGCCGAAGCCCGAAGTAATGAACATCAGAGCCAGCAAAATGCGGCCTATCAGGGACAGCGTGGATTTGTAAGAGTCGGTCATTGCTTTGTTTCCTAAAAAGAGTGGTGGTATTTAAAACGGGGTTATAAAAAAATCAGTCGCGCGTAATGTCGAAGACCAGCACTTCGGCGTCACGGCCGCCGCTCAGCGTCAATTCGGCCTCGCCGTCCAGCAACGCGCCGTCACCGCCTGAAAGCGGTAATCCGTTCACGGTCAATTCGCCGCGAGCCAGATGCACATAGGTCTGCCGCGCGGTGTCCAGCGTCTTGGAATACGACTCAGCGCCGTCGAACAGGCCGGCTTCGATCGCCGCGTCGGCGTTCATGCCGACGGACCCGTCGGCTCCGGTGGCGGACGCTACCAGAACCAGGCGGCCCCGCTTCTGTTCCGCGGTGAAATGCTTTTGCTCGTATCCTGGCCTGATGCCGGTCAACTTAGGTTTGATCCATATTTGCAAAAAATGCGTGTTGCGATCAGCCAGGTTGTTGAATTCGCTGTGCTGCACGCCGGTGCCCGCGCTCATGCGCTGCACATCTCCGGGGCGCACCACGCCTGCGTTGGCCGATTCGGCCGTGCCGTTGCCCATGCTGTCTTTGTGAGCCAGTTCGCCCTCCAGCACATAGCTGATAATTTCCATATCGCGGTGGCCGTGGGTACCGAAGCCTTTGCTGGGCGCGATGGTGTCATCGTTGATCACCAGCAAATTGCCGTGGCCCTGGTGCGCAATGTCGAAATAGCTTCCGAACGAAAACGTGTGGTGGCTGCGCAGCCAGCCATGGTCGGCGCGGCCCCGGTCTGCTGATTTGCGAATCTTGATCATCTGAAGCTCCTGAAAGAGAGAATATGGGATGAACTATATAATTTCTTATGGAGTTGATAAATATCAAAATAATCCATATAGTGTTTCTAAAATAGAAACAATACCAATTCCCTGGCCCCGGCTGGTAGGCAGCGGCTTGAAGCCACGCAGTAAAAGCTTTCAGCCGAAGCCAGGGCTGCAATACGTTTCCAAAGGCACCTAATGGACCGATTACTTTCAATGCGCGCTTTTGAACGTGTCGTCGATGAGGGCGGCTTTGCGGCCGCGGCGCGCGCCCTCGATATATCGGCGCCCGTCGTAACCCGTCTGGTCGCCGACCTGGAAGAACACCTGGGCACCCGGCTGCTGCAACGGACCACGCGGCGGCTGGCTTTGACCGACGCGGGCCGTACTTACCTGCAGCGTGTGCGCAATATCCTGCAAGACATCGACGAGGCCGAAGCCGTCACTAGTTCGCAGACCCAGGAATTGGCGGGCGTGCTACGCGTGCATGCGCCGCCTGTTTTGGCCAGCCACGTGATTGGCCCGCTGCTGGGAAAATTCCATCAGTCCTACCCCAAAATCCTGCTGGATATCGAGGTCGAAACAGCCAAAGAACCTCCCATCGAAGATTTCGACATCACGCTGCTGGGCGCCGATGCCGGCTTCAATGCCGACGTCGTGGCACGCAAGATTGTGGAAGCGGAGACCATCCTGGCCGCCTCGCCCGACTACTTAAGTCGGCGCGGTGCGCCGCAAGTGCCGGCCGACTTGGCGCGGCACGACTGCCTTAAGCTGAAAACGCCCACGGCTCATCCCCGTTATTGGAATATGTGGCGCACCGACAAACCCAAGAAGATGGCCGAAGTGGAGATCACGCCTGTTCTGCTGGCCAACCACACCGATACCTTGCTGCAAGCCGCGCTGGACGGGGGGGGAATTACCTCGGTGTCGCTGGACGTCGTAGCGCCTTACCTGACTGAAGGGCGCCTGGTGCGCGTGCTGGCTCCGTGGATTACGGGGCGCCTGGCCATGTATGCCGCCCTGCCCAGCCGAAAGTTCATTCCCCAGCGCACCAATATCTTTCTGGACTATTTAGTCGACGAAACACGGCGGCAGATTTCCAAAGCGCTGGAGGCCTGCGCATAGAACCCAAAGCGCGCTGCCGCGGCAGCTTTGCCATAAAGGCCTGGCCACCAAGCGCAACGCTGTAATGCACATACTTTCATGCATCAATGGGCTCTGCGCCGACAAAACGGGCTCGCGGACGAAGCATGAATCCCTGCGTGCGTTGCTCCAGCGCATGTGCAATCCATCCCGCGGATCTGCTTAATGTCCACAGCGCCAAGGCGCCGCCCGGCGACATTCCCAGCAATCTTGCAAATACCCATGTGTGTTGATTATTTTAATCAATATTGATAGCCGGTTCTGCGCATTATAAAGTGGCTGGAAGGCAGGCTGTAGCCGGCCGCCGGCCACAAGCCTGCCGGCGCAGCAGCGCCATAAACCGTTTTTACACTAGAGAGATGAAAGATGAACGCACCCACCAAGCAAGACGCCCATCCGGCCGCGCAGAAGGCGGCGCCCATAACCTGGCATGTCGACGATGTTGAATGGACTCCGCTCACCGGCTTGTTCATCCGCCAAGCCGGCTATAAAACAGTTGTGCCGCCTGAATTCACCAACGACGCCTACAGCATTGAACTGACGACCGTAGGCGCGGGAGGCTCTTCGCCGGCACATGTAGAGCCCTGGGCCCATGTGTTTTACGTGTTGTCCGGCAGCGGCGAGGTAACGGTCGAAGGCGAGGTCACGCAAGTACGCGCCGGCTCGGTAAGCCCGATCGCGGCAGGTCAGTCGCACTCTTTTCGAAACACCGGCACGGACTCTCTTGAAATGCTGGTTATCTACCATCCGCCCCGCAAGCGCAATGCCGCCCGCGCATAAACGTTTTGCGGTTTCAAAACCAGCCGGCGGCATGCTATGCGAACAGCGACTGCCTGCAATGCGAAGCAGCCGCTGGGCTCTTTCTTTTTACTTGACCTCTTCGATGCTCTGGACGTCGGACGAGTTCATCTTGACTTTCCGGCCGTCTTTATCGTACGTGATAAAGCCATCCTGCCGATTGATTTCGGGTTTGTCCGCCGTCATGATCTTCTGGCCGTCCCGGGTGGTAATTTCGGTAGGCGTGGAACATGCGACAAGACCGCCGCAACCCAAGATCATCAACGCACACAGGAATTTCTTCGAAATCATAATGCTGCTCCCAGAGGTGATTGAAAAACCAGAGTAACAAAGCAGCTCCAGGGGTATTGTGAGGTTTTGTCAGGGCAAGCCACAAAAACCTACGCCCGCATGGAGCGCGGGGGACAAGCGCCGCGAGGCTTACATGACTGGAAGAAGCCTGTGAACCAACCACCGCGGCGCCTTAACCTCATTACCGCATTCCAAGCAGTGACCTGCCGCCTACTCGCCGTCCAGCTCAGGATAATAGCGGAACATGCCATCGCCGAATGGCAGGCGGCGGGGACTGGCGAAATAGTCTTGCAGCTCGGGCAAGGCCCCTACCCGCTTGTGCAAGCCCGACAGGCATGGATAGTCGGAAATCACTGCGGCCATGCGCTTGGGGAAGGCATGCAGCAGGCCGTCCACCAATTGGAACAAAGACAAATCCGCATAAGACCAGTGTGTGCCGGCGGTAAGCCAGCCTTCATGCGGGATCAGCACGCGTTCAAAATAATGCAGGAACTTGGGAATACGGGTCTCGCGAAAGACTTGCGCGCGACGCAGGGATTCGGCCTTTTGCTCTTCGTAGTGCAGGCTGGACGCAATGGGGTGATGAACGTCGTGCGCTTCAACCACCATGTCGGCGATGGTCAGCTGAATTTGGTTCACCCACAAGCGGCCGGCGGTATCGGCCGGAGCAAGGCTGTGCTTTTCGCCCAGAAACAGCAAGATGTTGGCTGTTTGGGAAATGACCATGCGGTCCACCACCAGGTAAGGCGGCGCAAACGGCGGGTATTCGCGCACGCGGTTCATGTCTTCAAGCAGCCGCTCTTGGCCCGCACCGGGTTCACGTGTGCAATCCCTATAAGGTGTCTTCGCCGCTTCAAGCGCCAGCCGAACAAACTCGCCCCGACCAGGGATGCCATTCCAGTACCAAAGTTCGTAAGTCATTCGTTGTCCTTTTCCATGGGTTCGTCCAGACGATATGAATCGAACCGGGGCGCCATCACATTCCCCGGGTTCGATAATCATAATCCTCAAATCCCGCGGATTTCCACCCTAAGGAAGCGCCAGTTGCCCTTCCAGTTGAATCCGGTCGAAATCGGAAATGAATATGTCCAGCCGCAAAGTCCAGTGCTGCAGCTTGGGCAAGCGCAGCGAGCGCACTTCCCAATGGCCCGGCCCGACCTGAGTCGCCCGGCGCAGCAAGGGCTCCATGCCGCTTGAAGCATTCAAGAAAGACACATCGACGGCAATGGGCAGCAAGGGGGCCGACTGCGCATCGGTAAGTGTCAATTGCAATGTTCCCGCCTGGCCGGATCCGGCGGCTTGCGCATACACGGCCTGGACCATGGCCGACGCACCATGAAGATGGGCGGAAACCACCACCGGCGCGCCAGCGGACATGACGCGCGCAGGCGGCGTAAAACGCCACAGCGCGACTACGCCCAGCACGCACAAAGCCAGGACAATCTCGGCCGTGATAATGCGGCCCAACGCCCGACGTGCCGCCTCTTTGCCTTCAAGCACCGCAGCAGTCAGGCGATAACGGTTCCAGGCAGCCAACAAGAACAAAGCGGCCACCAGCGCCAGCTTGCACAATAGTATCTGCCCATACGCGGTGCGCCACAACGCTGTCACATGATCAAGCTGCAAGACGGCCAGCAGCAGCCCGCTGGCCAGCAATACAGCCACCACCCAGCGAATATGATACGAGAACCGAGTCAACGCAGGCAGCAGTTGGACGCCGTTGTTGCGGACCAGGCCAAGCAAAGGAATAAGCGCTCCCAGCCATGCCGTCACGGCAACGACATGCAGCCACACGGCGGGGCGGGCCAGCCACTGCGGCGGAGCCACGCTGGCATGGCCGCTGGCGGCAAAGGCCGCCCCCAGCAGTACAACAGCCGTAATGGCGCCCAGGCGAATGCGGCCCGGGCTTGCGCTGGTCAGCAACGCATCCCACGCCGCCAGCAAGGCCAAGAGCGCCAGCGCCAGTGTGATCGAATACGTGGTGCCCAGCGCGGTAAGCCAGACCTGCGCGCCAGCCAGGGCGGACCACGACGCATTCAAGGCGTCCAGCCCTTGCAGCGCCAATGAAACCGGGATGGCAATCAGGCCAAGGCCTATCGCCATCCGCGCGCAACAGACCGGGCTGTTTGCGCCGAGCGGCGAGCAAGCCCGGAACAGGGCTGCGCCCACTCCAAAGAACAGGCCGATATACAAAGCCAGCCTGGCCAGCCAGATAGCGGACTGGCGCACTATCAACGTACTGCCGGGCTCGATGGCCGGAGCGGCGCCGGCAACGCCCAGCGAGAACACAACGGCTCCGCCCACCGGGTGGCCGTCTGCCGAAATTACGCGCCAACTTAGCGCATAGGTGCCTGTCTGGCGCTGCATAGGCAAATCGATGCGCAATTTATTATCGACTGCCCTGACATGACCCAGGACTTGCGACGTACCATTGGGCAAGACCAGGCGAAAGACCAGCGGCGATACCGGTTCGTCAAAAGTCAATACAGCCTGTGGCGGCATGGCTGCAAGCACGATGCCGTCGGCCGGTGCCGCAGCGACCAGCGCGGCATGCGCATGCGCCGCGCGCCCGACGGCCAGCAGAGACAACAAAAGAAGGACCTGTCCCATGAACAGCCCGGCACGCCGGCAAGGCCGCAAGCCGAAAATTCCCAGAATCATCAAGACCCGCTCCGCCCATAATGGCATTCAGCAAGCAACGACGGGCAGGTATGCATGACGTTGTATGAGGTCCGGTCAGTGAACAAAGCCAAGCTGGGCCATCCGGCCGGCTATGGCTTGGGCAGCAACTTCAGGCTGGGCGCGGGCTTGTCGCTGGGGCTGGCGGTTTCTATCCAGCGCTCTACCCCTTTCTCGCACTCCTGCACCACCGGAAAGTAAAGGACCTGGCCCGGCTTCAAGGTGGGTTCGGCCAAGTAGGCCTGAAATACGAACTCATCGTAGTTGTCGTCCAGCAGCTTGCCGCTCCAACTGACTTCCTTCACGCCGGATGTGATCTGTGCGCCATGGACAGTATACGGTTGCGCATACGAGCCCTTGATGGTTTCAAGCGTCCAGCCGGGCTTGGGCTGCGGCTTGATCGAAATGACGCCCTCGGGAACACGTACCCGCACTTTCAAGGTGGGCGACCCGGCGCAACCGTGCGGTACGCGAAAAACGGCTTTGTAGTAGCTGCCGACAGGCGCTTGCTTCGTTTCGAGCGTCACATGGGCGAAGGCGGGCATCGCGGCCAATGCCGCGAGAATGGCAGCCGCCTTGGCGGCACGAAGGACAAGACGATTCATTGAAGACTCCAGCGTCATGAAGAGGACCGGCCTTCTTGCCGGGGCTCTTCGTCGTTTTTCATGGGACCCATACACCCCAGGGAATGAATCCCTGGGCCAGAGCGGCCCGCTCGGGGCGAGTTTTGCGCGATGGCTACGACGCGGGGTCGGCCACCTTATCCCGCATGGTTACGAACTCTTCGGCCGCGGTGGGGTGTATGCCCACGGTACGGTCGAACTGCTTTTTGGTGGCGCCACACTGCATCGCAATGGCAAGGCCTTGCATGATCTCGGCGGCGTCCGGGCCGACCATGTGGCAGCCAAGCACGCGGTCGCTTTCGCGGTCGACCACGAGCTTCATAAGGGTTTTTTCCTTGCGCCCGCTTAGCGTGTTGTGCATGGGGCGGAATATGCTTCGGTAGATATCGACCGGCTTGCCGCCTTCGCGAGCCTGATGCTCGGCCAGACCGACCGTTGCCACGGGAGGCTGGCTGAACACCGCCGTCGAAATGAGGTGAGGGTCGAATTTTGTGGGGTTGTCGTTATACAAGGTCTCGGCCAGGGCCCGCGCTTCGGCAATCGCGACGGGCGTCAGGTTATGCTTGTCGGTGACGTCGCCTACCGCATAAATGTTTTCTACCGACGTACGCGACCACTCGTCGACCAGCACAGCCCCGACATCGTCGGTTTTGACGCCCACTTCCTGCAAGCCCAGGTTGCGGGTATTAGGCACACGGCCAGTGGCATACAAGATCTGATCGCAGGAAATTACCTGGCCGTCATTAAGCGTGACATGCAGGCCGCCGGCGGCCTTCGCTATGCTTTCAACCAGCGTACCGTTAAGGATGCGCATGCCGCGCTCGGTCAGTTCCTGCGCCAAATGCTGGCGCACGTCCATGTCGAACCCCCTAAGCGGTATGTCGCCGCGCAATACCAGGGTAACCTCGGCGCCCAGCGTCAGGAAAATACCGGCAAATTCCACCGCAATATAACCGGCGCCTACCACTACGACACGCTTGGGCAGCTCGGCAAGCTCCAGGGCCTCGTTGGACGTAATGGCATGCTCGATGCCCGGTGTATCGGGCATGACAGGATGGCCCCCGGTCGCTATCAGGATGCGTTCGGCGGTTACCCTGCGCCCGCCGATGTCCACGGTATGGGCGTCGACCATGCGGCCTTCGCCGGTAATCAGCTCGACGCCCGCATCGGCCAGCATCTTGATATAAATGCCATTAAGACGGTCGATTTCGCGATTCTTGTTGGCAATAAGAGTGGGCCAGCTGAATGTAGCCTGACCAATATCCCAGCCGTAGCCGCGCGCATCGGCAATTTCGTCGGCAACCTGCGCGCCATACACCAGCAACTTTTTTGGAACGCAGCCCCGGATGACGCATGTGCCGCCCACCCGGCTGTTCTCGCAGATACCGACCTTCGCCCCATAAGCCGCGGCGCGGCGCGACCCCGCAACGCCCCCCGAACCCGCGCCAATCGTAAAGAGGTCAAAATCGTACTTGCTGTTTCGAGCCTGAGCCATGCTGTCGTTCCGTCCTTATTTTGGATCAAATTTTATGTGCAATACCGTAATCATGCCCTGATTAAGCCTTCCGGCACAAATCGGGCTAGAGCTCGGTTGAAAAGCCACGCTATGCCTGCCGCATCAGCCTGGCGGAGATTTCTTTGGAAGCCTGTACCAGCTGGGGCAGGTGTTTCTTGACTATCTGAGGCACTGTGGCCACCTTGTGCATCCATGTCAGGTTGATGATGGCGACGACTTCGTCGCCAGCCCACACCGGCACGGCTATCGAGTCGCGCTGGTCGTCCGATTCGCGGCGGGTCTTGTCGAAGTGGCCGCCGAAGTCGTCTGCGCGCACACCATAACCCTTGCGGCGGGTGTCGTCCAGAATCCGCTGCACAAGCTCGGGCTGGTTCGCCATGAAATTGCCATGTTCGTTGCTCGCGGCCAGGCGCAGCAATACAGCCTTGCGCTCGGCTTCGCTGCAGAAAGCAATATAGGCGCGCCCCGTGGCCGAGCGCAGCATATTGATTCGAAAGCCGACCGGCCCCAGCGGGATATGCGAAAAATACGACTTGGGGCTGTTGGTTTCGATGACCTCCATGTGGTCAAGGCGCGGTACGGCAAGAATGGAAGGCCAGTTCACCTTTTGGCATAGGCGGCCAAGAATCGGGGAGGCGACCTCGACGAGGAAGTTTTCATCGTTGATTTGCGGCGGACGCGGCTGATAGGTATGGCTGGCCATGAATGCGCCATCGGCAAGCCGCTGCCACACCAGCCCGCGCTCTTTCAGCGTGGCCAGTATCCGAGTCAATGTTGCCTTGGGCAGGCCGGTGGCCAGGTAAAGGTCGTGCAGACTGGCGTTGCGCGCTGTATGCAAATAGCCCAAGACCTCCAGGCCCCGGTCCAGCGCTCGAATCGTCTTTACTTTGTATTCGCGCATATCCTCACAGCTTTTCACCAGATGAAAACCAATCGAATGATACTAGCATTTGCCGCTGCGCCTGAGCAACACTCAATGCAACGATCAGAACCGCGGCATCAAACCCTGCAAGGGAATATTGGAATCTTAGCCATGAGCCTCAACTATGAAGACGTCCAGCGCATCATCCAGTTGCTCAACACTTCGCACTTCGATGAACTGCACCTGGAAGCGGACGGCATCAAGCTGGACTTGAAGCGCCACGGATTCGCCAACGGCGCCCTTCCCGCCGGCGCGGCTGGGCAAGAAAGCGCAGCACTGTCGCCTCCCGCCGCGAAACCAGATCGACAAGACGACGCGCCAACCTCCAAGCCGGCTCAGCACCCGCCCGCTTCCAATACAACGCTCTCCGATGCAGCGCTGCTGGAAATCCGCGCACCCATGCTGGGCGCCTTCTACTGTTCGCCCAAACCGGGCGCTGCGCCTTTTGTCTCGATAGGAAGCAAAGTTTCGTCTCACACCATCATCGGCATTATCGAAGTCATGAAGCTTATGAACTCGGTCGCTGCGGACATCTCGGGCGAAGTCGTCGAAATACTGGCCAAAGACGGCGACCTGGTCGAATACGACCAAGTACTGCTGCGCGTTCGCCCAGCCTGAATGAAAACCCCGGCCATGGACAAAGCTCAAACAGACAGCGGCACCACGAAGATTCGGCGCGTCCTGGTTGCCAACCGCGGCGAGATCGCGCTGCGCATCATCCGCAGCCTGAAGCGGCTGGACATTGAGTCCGTGCTGGCGGTCTCCACCGCGGACCGCGACAGCATGGGGGCCAGGATGGCCGATCGCACCGTGTGCATAGGCCCAGGCCGCGCCGCCGACAGTTATCTGAAAATCGGCACGCTGGTTCAAGCCGCCCTGAGTACCGGCGCGCAAGCCATACATCCAGGCTATGGGTTTCTTTCAGAACGCTCGGAGTTTGCCCGTGCATGCGAAGACAACGGCCTGGTGTTCATCGGGCCCACGGCCGAACAGATAGAAAGAATGGGCAACAAGCTGCAAGCGCGCGAGATCGCACAAATGGCCAAGGTGCCCATCACTCCGGGCGGGCCGGTAGAGTCGCTTGGACAAGCCTTGCAAGCGGCCGATGAAATCGGCTTCCCCGTGCTTATCAAGGCGGTGGGCGGAGGCGGCGGGCGCGGCCTGAAGCGCGCCAACACGCGCGAAGAACTGAGCAAGCTGTTCGATCTTGCCAGCGCAGAAGCTTTGGCCGCGTTCGGCGATGGACGCGTCTATATCGAATGCTTCGTGACCCAGGGCCGGCACATCGAAGTCCAAATCCTGGGCGACGGCAAGCAAGTCGTCCATCTTGGCGACCGCGACTGCTCGGTCCAGCGGCGCTATCAGAAGCTGATAGAAGAAGCTCCCGCTCCGGACTTTCCCGACGACATGCGCCGCGAGGTGCAGGCGGCCGCGGTACGTTTTGCGCAACATATCGGCTATCGCAGCGCCGGCACCGTCGAATTCTTGATCGACGTGCAGCGCAAGCAGTTCTATTTTCTTGAAATGAACGCGCGCATTCAGGTAGAACACCCCGTAACCGAATTGATAACCGGCCTGGATATCGTGGCCGAACAGCTGCACATAGCCCAGGGAAATTCATTGCGGCTGTCGCAGCAAGACATCCACATGAAAGGCCATGCCATCGAATGCCGCATCAATGCCGAGGATGTTGAAAACGATTTCCAGCCTTGTCCCGGCAGAATCAACGAGGTGCAATTTCCCGCCATGGACGGCCTGCGTATCGACACCTATATCGAAGCAGGAACCATGGTGCCGCCTTTCTATGATTCCATGGTGGCCAAGATCATTGCGGTGGCGGACACGCGCGATGAAGCGCGCCGACGCCTGCTCGACGCCCTGGCCAAAGTTCGCATCGGCGGCGTCAAGACCAATATCCGTCTTCACCAGGCCATCCTGCGCACACCGGAATTTTCAGCTGGCGGCGTAGATACGGGTTTTCTGGGACGCTACCTGGCGCAAAGTGCCGCGGCAGACGCCGAACACAAGGAAACGAGCCCAACATGACGCACTCTTCATTGCAGTTTATCGACACCACATTGCGGGACGGCAATCAAAGCCTGTGGGGCGCCACGGGCCTGCGAACAGCAATGATGCTGCAAGTGGCGCCGCTGCTGGACCAAGTCGGCTACCATGCGCTGGATTTCAGTACCAGCACGCATATGGCGGTAACGGTCCGGTTCCATAAAGAAAACCCCTGGGAACGCCTAAGGCTGATGAAAGCGCACACGCCGCGAACACAACTGAGCTTTCTTTCCACCGGCATGCGTTTCATTTCGTGGGAAACCGCGCATCCCGAACTCATGGCTCTGTCGTACCGCTTGCTGGTAAACAACGGCATCGAGCGCTTCATGGTAATGGACCCCATGAACAATGCCACGGCTGTTATCGAGAACTGCCGGGCCATCAAAAAGGCCGGCGCATCGGAGATCGTCGGCGCCTTGGTTTACACCGTCAGCCCGATTCACGACGACGAGTTTTTTGCGGCGATGGCCAGGACGCTTGCCGCGGAAGCCGCTATAGATCGCATTTACCTGAAGGACCCGGGCGGCCTGCTTACGCTGGACCGGGCCCGCACGCTACTGCCCCAGCTGCGGCTTGCGGCCGGCGGCAAGCCGCTGGAACTGCATTCGCATTGCACCATCGGCCTGGCTCCGTTCACCTATGCCGAAGCGCCGTCGCTGGGCGTGGACGCATTGCACACGGCCGCACGGCCGCTGGGCAACGGCACCAGCCAGCCCGCGGTGGAAAACGTGGTCAGCAACCTGCAAGGCCAAGGCGTTTCCACCGGCCTGGACATGGAGGCCGCGGCCCGCGTCAGCAAGTATTTCACCACGCTGGCCGGCGCCGAAGGCCTTCCTGTGGGTGTGCCCCAGGAATATGATTCGCGCTATTTCGGCCATCAGCTTCCCGGCGGCATGATAGGCACCATGCGGCGCCAATTGCGCGAAATGCGCCAGGAACATCGCCTGCCCGAAGTCTACGAAGAGGTCGAGCGCGTACGCGGCGAGCTGGGCTACCCGATTATGGTGACGCCGTTTTCGCAGGTCGTGGGCACCATGGCCGTGATGAACGTGCTGGCGCCCCACCGCTACGCCAACGTACCGGACGAGGTCATTCGCTATGTCATAGGCCGCTTCGGCACTCCCCCCGCCCCCATGGACCCCGACGTCCGCGACCGCATCGAGCAATTGCCCCGCGCAAAAGAACTTGCGGCGCAGGCTCCCATGCCGCCATTGAATGAATTGCGCAAGCGCTTCGGCCCCGGCCTTTCCGATGAAGAATTCCTGCTGCGCGCCGTCATGCCCGCCGAGCAGGTGGACGCCATGGTCGCCGCGGGCCCATGCCGCCAAAGCTACAACCCCATCCTGAGCCCCGCCGAAAAGCTCCTGGAAGAACTGTCCCGTCGCCCGGACATTGCCCACGCCCGCATTGAAAAAGACGGTTTCTTAATGACACTGCACAGCGCCAGCCCCGCCACCGGAGATTCAAAATGAACCGACCATCCACCGCCCGCCATATCGAAGGCGTTCGCGGCTTCATTTTCGATATCGACGGCACGCTGGCGCTTGGCGACCGGCTGCTGAACGGCTACCAGGCCCTGCCCGGCGCAATCGAGCTCATCGACCTTCTGACCCAACGCAATATTCCATTCGTTGCTTTCACCAACGGTTCCACCAAGACGCCTGCCCAGCTGTCCGCGGCGTTGGGGCAAGCGGGGATCCACATCGACGCATCGCGCGCAATCACGCCCCCAAGGGTCGCCGTTTCGCTGTTCCAGCAAGAAAAATACAAGCGCATCCTGGTGCTGGGCACGCCTGGCGTCTGGCAGCCGCTGGCCGACGCCGGCTTCGATGTCGTGGTGTCCCCCGAAAAAGCCAACGATGTCGACGCGGTGTTCATCGGCTGGTATCCCGAGTTCCGCCTTGCCGACATAGAAGCGGCCGCCCAGGCCGTCTGGGGCGGAGCCAAGCTTTACACCGTGTCCACCGCGCCATTTCTGGCTACCAAAGAAGGCCGTTCGATCGGCATTTCGCATGCCATCACCGCCGCGGTGCAAAGCGTCACCAACGCTCCGGTGTCGATCGTGGGCAAGCCATCGCCTCATGCCTTCGAGCTTGCCCGCTCCTTATTGAACATGGACGCTGCGCAAATCGCGATAGTGGGCGACGACCTTACGCTTGAACATGCCATGGCTTTGCAAGAAGGCGCGCTTTCCATCGCCGTCCACAGCGGCCTGGCGTCCATATCCGAAATTGAAAAACTGGCGCCCGGCCAGCAGCCGCATTTATCGCTGGCGGGAGTAGAACAACTGCTGGAGATACTGCGCTGACCCCAAGATTCCTGCCAAGCGCAAGCAGTAATTAGAACAACCCGAAGGAGACAAAAAAATGAGCAGCAAACCCAAAGTCCTTATGATAGTTACTCTCGACACCAAAGCAGTCGAGGCGCAGTTCCTGCGGCAAACGCTGGAGTCGCATGGGGTCGAAGTCGTCCATCTGGACCCCAGCATCCGCAAGTCGGTGATGCCTGCGGCCGAGATCACACCCGAGCAGGTTGCCGGCGGCGCCGGAAAAACAATTCAAGAAGTCCGCGACCTGAACCATGAAGGCAAATGCCAGGAAGTCATGACCCAGGGCGCGGTCAAATGCGCCCTGGATCTTCACGCAAGGACACCCATCAGCGGCATCGTCGCGCTTGGCGGCTCCATGGGCAGTTCGCTGGGCAGCGTGGTCATGCAGGCCTTCCCCTATGGAATGCCGAAGGTGCTGGTTTCCACGATGGCCTCTGGATTCACGCTGCCTTTCGTCAGGGCCAAGGACATCATCATGTTCAACCCGGTGTGCGACATCGCCGGCCTGAACAGCATTACCCGCGACGTATTCCGCAACGCGGCCATCGCCGCCGCCGCCATGGCCAAAGAGTATTCGCCAATAAAGACAGAACCCAAGCCGCTGATTGCCATGGGCACGCTGGGCACCATCGACCGCTGCACGGTGCGGGTACGCAAGGCACTGGAGGAAAAAGGCTACGAAGTCATGGTGTTCCATACGCTGGGCACGGGCGGGATGGCGCTGGACCAAATCGTCAGCGAACGCAATGTCGTCGCCGTCATAGATTCCTCGCTGGTCGAGCACAACGACTTCCTGAACAATGGCCTGTGCAGCGCGGGGCCGGATCGGTCCAAGGCCGCATTGAAAAAGGGCATCCCGGTCCTGTTCGCTCCGGGCAATGCGGACTTCATGGTAGCCGGCCCCATCGAAATGGCTGAAAAGCAGTTTCCGGGCAAGCGCTATCACAAGCACAACCTGGCCTTGACCGCCGTACGCACCGAAGCGCCCGAGCTTGGCAACCTGGCCAGGCACCTGGCGGGCCTGATCGCCGACGCCAAAGGCCCAGTTTCGTTCTTCGTGCCCTTGAAGGGGTTCTCGCACCACGACAGCCCCGAAGGCCACCTGCACGACCCTTCGTTGTGCCCGGTGCTGTATGAAGCCCTGGCCGCCAACTTGCCGTCATGGGTGACGCTATCGAAGTTCGATTGCCATATCAATGACGAACAATTTGCCGATGCGTTGGTGGACGAAGTCCTTCGCCTTACCGCTCCATGCACGGCAACCGCGACCTGACACAAGGTCCCGCATGATCGCGTCATGCCAAAGGACCGGGGGCTGGAGTTTTTTAATGGCATGCTCATATAATGTTGCTGAATATTGCAACCCCGGACACATGTGCGCATCGCAAATCAATCGCTTACCCTATTCCGCTGGCTTGCGCTGAGCGGCTTCCTTGGCCTGCTGGCGGGCTGCGCCAGCATGTCGCCCGAAGAATGCCGCACGGCCAACTGGCGTGAACAGGGCATGCGTGATGGCCAGAATGGCCAGCCGCGCTCGTACCTTGAAGAGCACCGGGAAGCTTGCGGCAAGGTCGGCGTTACCCCCGACGCACGCAGCTACGAGGCCGGCCGCGCCATAGGCATCAGGCAATACTGCACCCCGGCGAATGGGCTGGAACAGGGACGGTACGGCCACACATACCGCAACTCGTGCCCGCCGGAACTTGAACGCGCTTTCCTGGACCGGTATCGGGCCGGCTACCGCGTCTACGAGGCCCAACGCCGAGTCGAGAACCTCACATCCGAGCAGCGCTCCAAGCAATACAACCTCGATAGAGCAAAGGACGACAAGACTCGTGACTCGCTACGACGTCAGTTGCGCGACCTGGACTACAGCCTGCGCCGGGCACGCGACGATCTTTACTACGAGGAACAACGCTTGCGTCCATAGCCGGCACCGAGTCGGAATGGCTTGCTGCCGGCCAGGGCTGCAGCCGTCAGAACAATAAGCGCCATCCCGTAATAATTGCTGGCCGCGGTCAGGCCCAGGGCATTGGCAAGAACGCCAGCAAGAATAGCGGGCAGGCAGAAAGCCAGATAGCTCATGATGTAGAAAGCGGCCATCAAGCCCGCACGTTCATGGGGCTGCGCCATTGGCAGCAGGCGGCGCAAGGCGCCCAGGAACCCAAGGCCAAAACCGATTCCCGACAAAAGAGTGCCCACAAAGAATAATAGTGCCGCACTGCTGTCCACGCCGCCCAAGGTAATCGCAACGCCAAGCATCAAGGTCGCGGCGCCCACTGCCAGCATGCGCTGCGGTTCCCATGAACGAAGCAGCAATACGGAAGCTGCCGCCGCCATGGTCAATACGAAAACCATCAAGCCTCCGATCACCGGAGCGTGCAGACCCGTTACTTGCGCTATCAAGGTCGGCCCCAGCGAGAAGTAAAAGCCGCCCAGCGCCCACGCAGCGACGTTCATGGGGGCAATCGCCAACAATCCGCGCCAAGCGCTGCGGGGCACTGTGACGGTGGGCAGCATTGCCGCCCAAACTCCAGGGCGGCCAACTGCCGTTTCGGGCAGGAAGCATGCCACCAGCGCCAGGCCAATCAGCACAACCAGCAACACGGCATACACCAACTGAAGGGGCGCCGGCGCAAACTGAACAAGAATGCTGGCACCCAATGCCCCCACGGCAAGGCCGACCATGGGCGCCACGCTATTGATCATTGGGCTGCGCTTGTTGTCAAGATCCATCAGCCCGGCCGCCAGCACACTGGTCGCCGCGCCTGTGGCGATTCCCTGTATCAGACGGGCCACAATCAACAGGGGAACTGAGCTTGCCGTGATGAAGACGACCATCGAGGCGGCATTAAGCAGCAACGCGCCGACAATGACAGGCCGGCGACCGATATGGTCCGATACCGACCCAAGGACAAGCAGCGCCAGCAACAGAAAAATGGCATAGATGCCGAAAACCACTGTCAGCGTCATGGCAGAAAATCCCCACTGGCCACGATAGATGCTATACAGCGGCGTCGGCGCGCTGGACGCCGCCATGAAAGTGACCAGGATCAGCGCTTGCAACCAAAGTGCCGCCGGCCGGCTCAATTGCACAGACTGACGCATTTGGGCCCGGGAGGCGAGAGAGAATCGATTAGTAGCCATTTCACTTTTCCATAAACGCAAAGAATTTGCTTTAAAGAATTGTGCGCCTAAAAATTCCTTAACGCAAATAATTTGTGTTAACGTAATGCCATGAGTGTTCGAGAATGCATCCGCCCTGGCGGGCGTAGCGCCCGCGTCCAGGAGTCCGTACATAAAGCTGTACGCGAATTGGCCGCCGAAGTCGGACGGTCCAACCTTACCGTGCCCATGATTGCGGCCAGGGCAGGCGTTACCCCGTCGACGATTTATCGGCGCTGGGGCGATTTGTCCGAACTCTTGGCCGATGTCGCCCTGGAACGCCTGCGGCCGGACGCCGAGCCCGCCGATACCGGCTCCGTCGGCACTGACTTGCATGCCTGGGGAGAACAGTTTTTCGACGAGATGACATCCGAGCCAGGCAAGGCAATGGTGCGTGCTGTACTGGCATCCGCCATAAACAACGAATGGGAAAGCCCCTGCGCGGTATACACGCGCGAACAAATTCAAACCATGCTGAGCCGCGCCGAACAGCGCGGCGAAAAGGCGCCGGATGCGGACACCATCATGGACCGCTACGTCGCGCCGATTATGTACAGAAATATATTTTCAGGCGTACAAATGAGCGCTGATCAGGCCCGGGCGCTGCTGCAATCCTGCCTGGACGAAATGAAAGCACGCGAAAAATCGCACTGAAGATCCAACGCACAGTACCGCCGGCACGCCAGTCGTCTTACACTGTACGAACGAAGCACTTCACTACTAAGGAGCTGACATGGGCAAGAAAGCATCGGCAGTCTGGCAAGGCAGCATCAAGGAAGGCGGCGGCACCATTTCCACTGAAACAGGCGTATTGAACGAAGCGCCATACGGGTTCAAGTCGCGCTTCGAGAACGGCAAGGGCACCAATCCCGAAGAGTTGATCGCGGCGGCGCATGCGGGCTGCTTTTCCATGGCGTTTTCATTGATGCTGGGCGAAGCGGGCTTTACGCCCGACAAGATCGACACGCAGGCTGAAGTTACCTTGGTCTCGAACGCCGGCGGCTTCCAGATTACGGCAAGCCATCTAACGGTTACGGCCAAGGTCCCCGGCATCGAAAACGGCCGGTTCCAGGAAATCGCGGCTCACGCCAAGGCGGGCTGCCCCGTCTCTAAAGTGTTGAATGCCACCATTACCATGGACGCGAAACTGGAAGCCTGAAAGGCTGGCCTGGCGTCCGGCACCGACTGCACCGCCTGTGCTTAAGGCTGCGGCAGTCAATTTCTTGTGCCGAACGCCGACGCCACCCGGCCCAAGCCGCTCCTTGATATGACACTGGACCTCTTCCCTTGCGAAAGCACCACCACAGGCCTTGAAGCAATAGGACCTGGCGCTTTTGTGTTGCGGGGCTTTGCGCTGGCGCAATCGGCCGAGCTGATCGCCGCCATCACCGAGCTGGAGCGGCGCGCGCCGTTTCGCCACATGACAACGCCGGGCGGCTTCCGGATGTCGGTCGCGCTGACGAACTGCGGCACTTTGGGATGGACGACCGACCTGCAAGGCTATCGCTACACAACGCTTGACCCGCAAACAGGGCAGCCCTGGCCGGACATGCCCGACGCATTCATGGGCCTGGCCCGCGAAGCGGCAGCGGCTGCGGGTTTTTCCGGATTCGTGCCGGATGCCTGCCTTATCAATCGCTATGTGCCCGGTGCGCGCATGTCGCTGCATCAGGACAAGAACGAACGCGACTTCAGCGCGCCCATAGTTTCCGTATCGCTGGGCATGCCGGCCGTGTTTCTTTTCGGCGGCCATGCGCGCGGGGACAAAGCCGCCCGCATACCTTTGCTGCACGGCGACGCCGTTGTGTGGGGCGGCCAGGACAGGATGCGCTACCACGGCGTATTGCCGCTGAAAGACAGACCGCATCCCGTATTGGGCAGTCAGCGCATCAATTTCACGTTTCGTAAAGCCGGGTAGTGAACACAGGAGGGTCTGCATGACGCCGCTATACACACCGCAATCAACCAGCGAGGCTACGGTCATAGCCGCGCTTCTGGACGCCCATAGCGTCCGCTATATTATGCAAGGCGCAGCCTTCAGTGCGATGTACCCCGGCTCGTTCTCGACCGCTCTTAATGAATGTACTTTACTGGTTGCCGAAGAGGACCTTGAGTTTGCGCGGCAATTGCTTGAACCGTTCATGCAGGACGCCCCATAGCGCAAATTGCTTAGAACGCGTCGACCTTCCATTCGTAGTCGACGGCCACCTCGCCCAGAATCCGCAGGCGTTCTTCGGGGTTTTTATCAAGGGCCTCGAGCAGGCGATTGTTGAAGCCTTCCAGCGTTGCCTTGGCGCGGTCCGCGAATTCAGGATCGACCGCCTGGTCTTCGTATTTGATGACGTAGGTTTGCGCCGCAACGCCCACAACAAAATACAGGCCTGCATTAAGCGGGTCGGCCTTCATCAATTCGAACACGTCTTTATAGAAAAACTTGAAAGAATCGCTACCGGATTCCGAGTGTTCAAAACGTTGTGATATTTCTTTAAACGTCATTTTCGCGACAGCTCCACATCGAAACGAAATTGAATTGCCGACAAGCCCCTAAAGCGGACTTGCAAGGCAATCCCTAATGGTATCGAAATACCCAAAAAAACACAGTAACACAAGCCGTTAGCGCCGCCAAACCAAAGCATGGGCGGACGCCCCCATCGGCACCGCGGCCGTTCAAGCCGGGGGCCTGACACACCAGCACCTAATACCGCGCCAACAATGCCCGCAAGCGCGAAGCGCCGATCTTGCCTTTATAAGCGTTGGACCAGAGCCTGGCTATCATCCCTTCGTATACCTTCACCGCTTCGGGCGCCGCCGTGATGGTGGCAATGCCATTGCGCACATTAGGCAGTTCGCCCATGTGAAAAGGACTGACTGCCAATATCTTGTGCTTGGCGCCGACAAAAATCTGGTACGTGGAGGAAGGCATGGAATCGTCGACCAGGCCAATTTGCACATTCAAGGGCTCGCTTTCCATAAGGTCGGCCATGCGACTTACCTCATGGCGGGCGGCCTTCTGGCGTTCGGCCCGCACGCTGGCCGGCAAGTCGGTGCGCCCCACCAGGCCGACTTGCATGAAGTGCTCGAGCTCGCGCAGGCCGATCAGGCTTAGCACATGCGGGTGGCGCGCTTCGAACGAATGCTTGCGCTCGATAATCAGGCGAATGATCTCATCGACCTCCTTGGACTTGAGCACTCCGCCGACCTGGGCCGGCGTGGCCTCGAGCAGCATGGTACGCAAATGGTCCAGATAGCCGTCGGAAGTCAATAACAGGGAGATAGGCTCAAAATGGGCGAAAATTCGGTCCGATGCGCGCTCGATCTGATGCATGCGCTCGAAAAAGCCCCAGGCGTTGGCGTAGTATTCGACCTCGACACCCAGCAGCGATGCCATCGAAGTACCCAGCAGCTGGGCCAGCCTTTCAAGCATCTCGATCTTGACGATCTCGCCCTTTTCCATGCGGTACACCGCCGCCCGGGAAACGCCAAGGCGCTCGGCGACTTCTTCGGCCTGCAACGAGGCGCCGACGCGATAAGCACGCAAGCGGTCGCCCAGAGCGGCGTAATCGATCGACGATTTAAAGATATCAACACCGGCGTTCATTGTTCTTGCAGTCCCCGCGGTTAATCGCCCCAAGTGCGCTCAAGAATTATCTTTCCGCGCCCATGGCGCCAATCCCGCCATGATCCCGCGACCAGCGCGCAGGGTCCTCCAGAAATTCGGCCAGTTCTTCAAGCGCCCGTGGATTCAAGTCGCCGCGCTCGCGGGCAACGGCCAGAACGTCATGCCAGGTTGCCAGAGCATGAACGCGCACATTGAGCGCCTCCAGTGCCGGGTGCGGAGGGAACGCGCCGTAGTTGAAGATGACGAACAGGTCTTCGACCTTGGCCCCGGCGGCCGTCAGCGCCTTGCAGAATCCAACTTTGGACTGCCCCGCCGCCATCATGTCGTCCACCAGCAGCACCTTGTCGCCCGGTTTAAGCACCCCGACGATACGGCTTTGGCCCGCCTGCTTTTTACGCACATATTGCAACGGCAGATCCAGCGCTTCAGCCATCCAGGCGGCCAGCGCTATACCGCTGGCTTCCCCGCCCGCCACCGAGGCCACGCCGGGCACCACTTTTCGGTCGCGCAGCAACTGCAAGCCCTTGGCGATGAAGTCGCGGCGCACTTGCGGAAAGGAAATAAGGCGGCGGCAATCGATATATACAGGACTGGCCCAGCCCGAAGGCAGTCGAAAAGGCTCGTCGGTGCGCGCTGCCACGCAGCCTGTATCCAGCAGCGCCGTAGCGACAGCCCGGGCGCATGCATCCGGTATATACGATTCGGTCATGATCAGAGTTTCTCCGTAGACGGCGTTGCAGGCGGTTCAGACGTTAAATGCTCGATGTTGTAGGCCCACGGCTGGGTCAGGACTTCGTGGCGCAGCGCCTGGTCAAGCTGCACCGGCGTCATCAACTTGCGCGCCAGCACGACTTCGCGCACGCTCGTGCCGTTGGCATAGGCTTCGCTGGCCACCGATGTGGCGGCTTCGTAGCCGATATAAGGATTCAGGGCCGTAACCAGCGCGATCGAGTTTTCCATGTTCGCCAGCAGCTTGGCCGGGTTGGCGGTAATGCCTTTGATGCAAAGCTCGGCCAGCGTGTCGCAGCCGTTCGTCAGGTACTTGAAGCTGCGGAACAAGGCGCTGGCAATAATGGGCTCGAAAGCGTTGAGTTGCAATTGCCCGCCCTCGGCCGCAAAAGTTACCGTCAGGTCGTTGCCGAATACTTCGAAGGCAATCTGATTCACGACTTCGGGGATAACGGGATTGACCTTGCCCGGCATTATGGAAGAGCCCGCCTGCATGGCGGGCAAGTTGATCTCGCCGAAGCCGGCGCGCGGGCCGCTGGACAGCAGGCGCAAGTCGTTGCATATTTTCGACAACTTGACGGCAATGCGCTTGAGCACGCCCGACAGCTGCACGAAGTCGCCGCAGTCCTGGGTCGCTTCGATCAGGTTCGGTGCGGTAGACAAGTCGATGCCGGTAATTGTTCTAAGCGCGGCCAGGGCCTTGGCCGCATAGGCCGGGTGCGACGTAATGCCCGTGCCGATGGCGGTCGCGCCCAGGTTGATCTCGCGAATCAATAGCTCGGCCCGGCGCAGGCGCTCCATGTCCTCTTCCAGCATCAAGGCATAGGTAGAGAATTCTTGGCCCAAGGTCATGGGCACGGCGTCCTGCAACTGGGTGCGGCCGATTTTAAGCAGGCCGGCAAACTCGACCGCCTTGGCGGCGAATTCCGCGCGCAAATGATCCATGGCTTGCAGCAGGCGATGCACGCCCAGGCAGGTGGCAATGCGTATGGCGGTAGGATAGACGTCGTTGGTGCTCTGGGCCATGTTGACATCTTCGTTCGGGTGCAAATACTGGTATTCGCCTTTTTGATGCCCCAGGATTTCAAGCGCCCGGTTGCAGATGACCTCGTTGGCATTCATGTTGGTGGACGTTCCGGCCCCGCCCTGGATCACATCGACGACGAACTGGTCGTGCAATGCGCCCTTGCGCACTTCCTCGCAGGCAGCCGCAATGGCCTGGTATTTCTGTTCCGGCAAAAGGCCCAGCGCGTGGTTTGCCTCGGCGGCGGCCTGCTTGACGGCCGCCAGGGAAAAAATAAGTTCCGGGTACGTCGAAACGGTAATGCCGGAAATCTGGAAGTTCTCTTTTGCGCGCAATGTATGAACGCCGTAATACACGTCGGCAGGAACCTCTCGATACCCCAATAGGTCGTGCTCGGTGCGAAACAATGTCATATGGCCTCTTGTTGACTAGGTATTGTCGGGTTTTGTCCGGACATTCAGGTCCGGGCCCGCGGCAGCTCGTCCAGCGTATCGCTCAGGACCTGCACACCCAGCATGAAATCGTCGATTTCCATTGCTTCATGGGGATTGTGCGAACCGTTCTGGTTACGCACAAACAACATTCCGCTGGGAATACCGGCGTTGGCAAACAACGAGGCGTCATGGCCGGCGCCGCTGGGAATCACCTCGTAGGGGACATCCTGTGCGGCGCACGCATTTGACAATACCTTGCAGATGCCCTCGTCCATGGTGGCCGGGTCGCTGAGCAAACGGCGGTCGAACTCGAAGCGCACCCCGCGCTCGCGGCTTATCGCCGCGCATTCGGCATGCATTAATTGATAAAAGGCTTCGAGCGTATCGGTGCTTTTGCTGCGGGCTTCAAGGCTGAAGTTTACCCGACCGGGGATTCGCGAGATGGAATGCTCGGCCGGATCGGTGTTGACCATGCCCGTGGTCACGACCAGGTCGGTGCCTCTTTCGAGCAGTACGCGCCAGTGTTCGTCCAGCCGCATGATCAGGTCGGCCACGGCAAACATGGCATCGTGGCGCAGCCAGCGCGGCACCACGCCCGAGTGCTGCGCATCGCCCAGGCAGGCCACATGGTTGTGCCTCACATTGCCGCGTATGCCCGAAACCACCGCCAGCGGCAATTCGCGCGCCACCATCACGGGTCCCTGCTCGATGTGCAGTTCAAGGTAAGCCTTGATGCGAGACTTGTCGAACAGCACTTCGCCCGCGCGTATGGCCGCGACATCGGCCCCGGCTTTTTCCATGTAATTGGCCAGCGTGTCGCCGGTGGCGCGCTGGGTCAGTTCCAGATCGGCCGGCGTAAGCTTGCCCAACAAGGCGCTCGAGCCCATATAGGCTTTGCCGAACCAGGCGCTTTCTTCGCCCCGGAAGGCAATGGTCTCCAGCGGCAGGGCCTCGGTGCTGCCTTCGCGCTGGCGGGCGATCATGCACAGCAGCCCGGCCACGACGCCGGCCAAGCCGTCGTAATTGCCGCCCTGCGGCACGGAATCGATATGCGAGCCGACCCAGACGGCGGGGCCATCGGCCGCAGCGCCTGGCCGGCGGAAAAGCAGGTTGGCGGCGCGGTCGGCTTGCACTTCAAGCCCTTCGGACAAAGCCAGGTCGCGCAGATAGTCGCCGGCTGCCGATTCGCCGCGCCCGAAGCTTTCGCGCGTTACGCCCACGCCATCGAACGTCAGCTCGCGCACGTCGGCGAAGATTTTTTCGGCCAGGGATCGGAACTGAAGAAGATTCATGATGGTCGCTGGTAAAAGTGAAGTAACAGCCTTCGCGCCACTGGCAGGCGCCGGGCGCGAAGCCGGAATTCAGCCCGACTGCTGGGCGAAGCGCAGCCAGCGATCGGACAACTGGCGATCGAGTTTGACCTGGCCGGTGAGCTCATGGATGCTTTGAACACCCATTTCCTCGCAATAAGCCGTCAAGCCATCGATGATTTTCTGCATGATGCCCGGGTCGACGAACGAAGCCGTCCCGACCTGCACGGCGCTGGCGCCCGCCAGCATGAATTCAACCACGTCCTCGGCGGTGCAGATGCCGCCGCAGCCAATGATCGGTATGCGCACGCTGCGATAGCACTGATGCACCATGCGCAGGGCGATGGGCTTGATGGCCGGCCCCGAGAGCCCGCCCATGACGTTGCCCAGCTTGGGCTTGCGGGTACGCACGTCGATAGACATGCCCAAGACGGTATTGCCCATGACGATGGCGTCGGCACCGGCCTCTTCGGCCGCTTTGGCCACAGCCGCCACATGCGACGCATTGGGCGTCAACTTGGCCCAGAATGGATGATTCGTGCTGCGCCGGATGGCGCTGACCGCTTTATAGGTGGTCTCGGGGTCCATGGCGAACGCCATGCCGTCGGCCTCGAGATTGGGGCACGAGATATTGGCTTCGATGACGGCGACTTCGGGCAGCGACATTTCAGCAACCGCCTGGGCGAACTCGTCGACCGTGTCGGCCGAAATGGACACAACCACAGGCGTATCGAACTGGGTATACGGCGGCAGCACTTTGCTGCGGTAATAGGCCAGGCCCTTGCTGGGAATGCCGATGGAATTGAGCATGCCGCTGGGCGTCTCGGCGACGCGCGGCGTAGGATTGCCCGCACGGCTTTTGGGCGAAACGCTTTTAATTACCAGGGCGCCCAGGTTATTGAAATCGAGGGCTTCGGAATACTCGATGGCAAAACAGCCCGACGCGGGCATGACCGGGTTGCGCAGACTCAGCTCGCCAACCTTGACTTTCAAATTAGCCAAACTCCACCTCCCCAACCACATCGCGTATGGAAAATACCGGACCTTCGCGGCAGACGCGCAAGAATTGCTTGTCGCCTTCTATGTCGAACATGCGCACACAGGAAAGGCAAACGCCCATGCCGCAAGCCATGCGCTGTTCCATGGCGACCTCGCCGCGCGTTTGCGGGTAGTCGGCCAGCACGCGTTGAAGCAGCATCAGCAGGCGGTGCGAGCCGCAGGTATAGACAACGTCGTAGTGCTCCTGGTCCAGCAGGCGGCGCACCAGCGCCTCGACCGCTTCGACCGAGGACGTGCCGTCGCTGTCGTACACGCAATGCACTTGCGCCGGAGCGCCGCGCAGGAATTCCTCGCGCATCAAGTCCTTGGGCTCGCGCGCCGACATGATCGCGGTAATGCCTATGCCGGCCGCGGCGGCGTACTGTAATAGCGGCGCCATGGTGGCCAGGCCCACACCGCGGGCCAATACCAGAATGCGCTTGTACTGCGGCTCCAGGACAAAGGTGTTGCCCAGGGGCCCGACGATGTCCATGTGGTCGCCGACGTTCAGGCTGGCCATGGCGGCCGTGCCCACGCCCGTCACGTTGTACAGGAATTCGATGGTGCCCGGCTCCGGACCGACCCCGTATACGCTCATGGGGCGCAGCAAAAAAGGCTGCTGCTCGTCGGTGACAGGGCATTTGAGTTGATAAAACTGGCCCGGCTTGGTGACGCCGGCCAAGTCGGACTGGGCCGAAAGACGTATGTATTTGTAGCGATCATTCACCCAGCGGTGTTCGACTACTTCGCACCGGTGAGATGCCACGTTCTCCGCATTCCGATGAAAACAGGCGTTATCGGTCATGGAGGTTCCTCATTCAATAAAACAACAGCCGGAAGGCAAAGCCCTCCGGCGCCAAACCAATACTGCGTTATTCCAGTTCCACGCCCTTGAGTTCGGGGATAAGGAATATTGTTGCGATCATGTCAATGACATAAATGGCTGCCAACAAGGCAATGGCCGTCTGGAAGGAATACATGACAGCCAGGCCGCCCACGACCACCGGACCAAAGCCCCCGACTGCGCGGCCGATATTGAACAGTGTGTTCTGTGCAGTGGCGCGCGCTTCAGTGGGATAGGCTTCCGACATCAAGGCGCCGTAGCCGCCCAGCATGCCGTTGACGAATACACCCATCAAGGCGCCGGCCCACAGCATGGTGATGGGGTCGGTCAGTTGCGAGTACACCAGCACCATAACGACTGCACCGGCCTGGAACAGCAGGAAGCTGGGCTTGCGGCCGATGCGGTCGGCCAAGTGGCCGAACACCCAGATGCCGATGGCCATGCCGATAATGGTTACCGAGGTCCACATGGCCGACTTGGTCAGGTTGAAACCCATTTGCTTGGCCAGATAGCTGGGCATCCAGATCATGATGCCGTAGTAGCCGAAGTTCTGGACCGAACACAAAATAGCGATGCCGACGCTGACCTTGGTGGTCTTGACGTCCTTGACCAGCAGCTTGAACGCCCTGCTTTTGCCTTTGTTCTCGATGCTGCGCACAAAGACTTCGGGCTCATGCAGGTGGCTACGGACGAACCAGGCAACCAACGCGGGGATCACACCGACCAGGAACATGCCGCGCCAGCCGATATGCGGCAGCAAGAAAGGCGTAACCAGCGCGGCGGCCAAAACGCCGGCCTGCCAGCCCAAAGCCACATACGAGGACACGCGTGCGCGATGCCGGGCCGGCCAGGCTTCGGCAGCCAGGGCCATGCCGATGCCGAACTCGCCGCCCAAGCCTATGCCGGCAATGGTTCGGTAGATAAGCAGATCCCAGTAGCCCTGCGCAAAAGCGCACAGGCCGGTAAAGACCGCAAACAGGACGATAGTCCAGGTAAGAACGCGGATGCGTCCGTAATAATCGCTTAACGCACCGAAAATAATACCGCCGGCAACGGCGCCTATAAGCGTCCAGGTAACCAGCGAACCAGCTTCGCCCGGCCCCAAATGGAGGTCGGCCGAAATGGCGGCCAGCATGAAACCAAGAATCAGTAAGTCGAACCCGTCCATAGCGTAGCCCAGGGCGGAGCCGGTAAGCGCTTTCCAGCTATAGCTGGTTACCTCGGCAGGGTTGGCGGAGGCACTTGCCGCCGGTATTGTTCTAGCTTCCACTTTTCATCGCTCCTTTGAAGATGCTCGAGAGTTGCCTTGTCTCCGGCGGACATATTTTTGAAGCCGGATTCGTATAATTTTAGATATTAATCTTAATTTTGAGATTTTTACAGAAAATAATTATGAGTAGAAACCCTTAGTTACAGGCTTTCCTACCAGGTCGGAATACGGATATCAGGGCTTTTCGGCAAAGAGTTCAACGGCCAATTGGCGAAACCAACGATTGCCCGGGTCGCTCTCGAATCGGCGGCTCCAGTGCAAAGACACCACAAAATCGCGTAGCGGGAATTCGGGCTCGATAATGGCGTAGCCGCCGCCCTGGGCAAAATTACGCGCAATATTGCGCGGCATGACCACGCACAGGTCGGTGGCGCGCACTATGGCGGGCAGCACCACGAAATGCTCGGTTGTCAGGCGCAGCCTGTCTTCCAGGTTGAGCAATTGCAAAATGCGCAGAATATTCGTATGGGTGCGCACCGCAACGAAATCCAGCTTGTGCAAGTCGCCCAAAGTGACCCGGCTGCCGCGGCGCTGCAAGTAAGGATGGCCTTCGCGCATCAGGACCACGTAACGGTCGTTCAGCAGCCTTTCGGATTGTGTTTCTTTGATGTTGGGCAAGAAGCCGAAGGCGAAATCGATGCGCCCGCTGTCAAGCGCATCGGCAATATCGGCCGCCGCCACGGGGCGCGTTTCGATGCGCACGCCGGGCGCTCTTTCGCGCAGCGCCACCAGGATCTCAGGAAGAAAGCGGCCTTCGCCGATGTCGCTCATGTGAATGCGAAATGTGCGACGGGATTCCTGCGGGTCGAAAATGCTGGACTCGTTAAGCGCCTGGTCAAGCGTGCCCAGGGCGCTTTGCACGGCAAGCGCCAGCCTGTCGGCGCGCGGCGTGGGCCGCACCCCGCCCCCGGCGCGTACAAACAGGGGGTCGCGCAGCAAGACACGCAGCCGCGCCAGACCCTGGCTGGCCGCGGGCTGGCTCATGTGCAGTACCTCGGCCGCACGGCTGACGCCACGCATGCGATAGACCGCGTCGAAAAGGCGAAGCAGGTTGAGATCGACGTCTTTAATATTCATAATAATAATATTAGATATTAGGTTTATTGTATTGGATTATATTTAAAGACACCAGATAATTGACGCTGACCCATGTTGGCATTCTCGCTGCTCCGGTTCCTTCCGCAACATGCGGTTTCAGGCATAAGCAGCCTGGAACGCATGCCAGTTTTACGCAATACCAGCAGGATACTCGCCAAGTCGGGTATTTCACCACGTTGCAGCCGCCGATAACAGCGCCGGCCCGCAGCGAACACAGGAATCACAGGAACACCTATGTCCAAGTCGCCAGTTAAACCGGCCCGCCCCGCTACTGCCACCTCTTCCGAGACCAGCCGCCCCACCGTTCGCCACGCCGTCATCCAGCTGTTGCGCGACTTCAACATGACCACCATATTCGGCAACCCCGGCTCTACCGAGTTGCCGCTGTTCCTGGACTTCCCGCCCGACTTCCGCTATCAGCTTGGGCTGCAGGAAGCGGTTGTCGTCGGCATGGCCGACGGCTATGCCCAGGCCACGCGCAACGCCGCCTTCATCAACCTGCACTCCGCCGCCGGCGTAGGCAACGCCATGGGCGCCATTTTTACCGCCTACAAAAATGGCACGCCGCTGGTCATTACGGCCGGCCAGCAGGCTCGCGCCATCCTGCCCTACGACCCTTTCCTGTCTTCGGCCAATGCCGCCGAACTGCCCAAGCCCTACGTAAAATACAGCATCGAACCAGCGCGCGCCGAAGACGTTCCGCAGGCTCTTGCACGCGCCTACTATATGGCCATGCAGCAGCCTTGCGGGCCGGTGCTGGTTTCCATTCCCGCCGACGACTGGGCGCGGCCCTGCAGCTATGTCGAGCCGCGCATGGTCAGTACCGCCATCGCCCCCGAACCCAAAGTATTGGAACACATGGGGGCAGCGCTTGACGCCTGCCAGCGTCCGGCCTTCGTCGTGGGCTCGGGCGTCGACCGCGACAGCGCCTGGGACAGCGTGCTGCAATTGGCCGAGCGCCACAACGCCCGGGTCTGGACCGCGCCCATGTGTTCGCGCGCCGGCTTTCCAGGCGACCATCGCCTCTTTGCGGGCTACCTGCCCGCCGAGCGCGAAAAAATCGTTGCGCTGCTGGGCGGCCACGATCTTATTCTGGTGCTGGGCGCACCAGCCTTCACCTACCACGTTGAAGGCACGGGCCCGCATATTCCCGAAGGCGCATCTTTGTTCCAAATGGTCGACGACGCAAACATCGCAGCCTGGACGCCGAACGGCACCTCGCTGATATGCAGCACCGACCTTGGAGTCCAGGCCTTGCTGAACCGCCCCGCTCCGCCCGCCCGCCCCTTGCCCGAGGCCAGGCGCCAGCCTGCCCGCGCCGAACCCTCCAGCCCCATGTCGGTTGCCTATCTGCTGCAAACCCTGGACGAAGTCCGTGCGCGCGATTCCATCATTGTCGAAGAAGCCCCCAGCGCGCGCCCCGTCATGCATCGCTACATGCCGATTTATCTAAGCGAAACCTTCTACACCATGGCCAGCGGCGGCCTGGGCTACGGCATGGCGGCCACCATCGGAGTAGCGCTGGGCAAGCCCGGCCGGCGCATCATCAGCCTTATTGGCGACGGCTCCAGCCTGTATACATTCCAGGCGCTCTGGAACGCAGTCCAGCTCAAGCTGCCCATCACGTTCATCATCGTAAAAAACGGCCGCTATGCGGCGCTTGAAGAATTCGCGCCAACCTTTGGCTTTGAACCGGGCAGCCAGCTTGAAGGATGCAGCCTGCCGGGCATCGACTTTGTGGCGCTGGCCAAGGGCATGGGCTGCAAAGCCGTCCACGTGGACGACGCCGCCGCGCTGCACGATGCCTTGCGCACCGGGCTGCAGTCGGACGGCCCGGTCTTGCTGGAAATCGACGTGGCCTAACTGAAATTACAACAACAGCTTTCACGCATGGAGACAAACATGAACATAATCCAGTCACTTCCCCGGAGTCTATTTCAACGCCGCGCCCTTGCCCTAGGGCTGGTTCTGGCCGGCTGCCTGGGCGGCATCGGCATCGCCCAGGCGCAAAACTATCCCACCAAGCCGGTCAAGGTCATCATCAACTTCCCGCCGGGCGGCGTTGCTGATCAAGTGGCACGCAGCATCACCATGAGCCTGTCTGAAACCATGGGCCAACCTTTTGTCGTTGAGAACAAGGCGGGTGCCGGCGGCAATATCGGCGGCGAAGCCGCCGTGCGTTCGCCCGCGGACGGCTATACGCTTTTGATGACATCGGGCGGCATGGTGTCCATCAATCCCGCCATCTACCCGAAAATGACCTTCGATCCGGTCAAGGACCTGACCCCTGTCGCCGCCGCGGCCCGGGTATTGGTCTATCTTGAAGTCAAGCCCGACCTGCCCGTCAAGGACGCCAAAGAATTCATCGCCTATCTCAAGGCCAATCCTGGCAAGCTTTCCTACGGCTCGCCGGGCAACGGCTCTTCCCCGCACCTGGCCGGTGAGCTGTTCAAGGAAAAGGCCCAGGTCGACGCCGTGCACGTGCCCTACCGCGGCGCCGCCCCTGCCATGCAGGACCTGATGGGCGGCCAGATCGATTTCATGTTCGATCCGGGCATCGGCCTGCAAAACGTCAAGGCGGGCAAGCTGCGGCTGCTGGCTATCGGCAGCATGAAACGTTCGCCGTTGTTTCCCGATGTACCCACGCTGGACGAAGTGGGGCTGAAGGACTTCACGGCCGACACTTATTTCGGATTCTATGCGCCCACCGGCACTCCGGCGGCCATCATCGAAAAGCTAAATACCGAAATCAACAAGGTCGTGCGCTCGGATGCCTTCCGCGACCGCCTGCTTAATATGGGCGGCGAACCCGCGCCCATGACCCCGAAAGAGTTCGGCGATAAAGCACACGAAGACACTGAGCGCTTCGGCAAGCTTATCCACGACCGCCACATCATGGGCGGCTAAGCGTTCTTCGTGCAGCCGCTGCATGGGTTCACCCGCGCAGCGGATCTGCCTGGCGCGGCCAGGCCAATATGGCCAGGGCCAGCATCAGGCAGCCGATAAGCGCCGAATAAACATAAATGGCCGGCTCCAGGCCAATGCTGTCCGCCAACAAGCCCACCGCGATGATAGGCGCGGTAGCCCCCATATAGGCAGCCAGAAAATACGTGGACATATTGGCCGTGCGCCTGCCTTCATCGGCGCTGATTCCCGCAATGACAGCCGAGCTCATGAAAGCATAGCCTTGCCCCACGCCAACCGACAGCATACCCACCGCAAGCACAACCACGTTATGAACCGCCAAGCCCGCCACCAGCAATGTCACCGCAATGATGAAGCCCAGCATGCCCAGCACCATTCCCCTGAAAGGGTGGACGTTGCGCTGGGTCAATTGGATGGTCACGCAGGCCGAAGCCATCAGCAAGAATGCCAGGCCTACCACCAATGGCCCCTTCCAGGGCAAGGCCGTCCGCAGCAAGGACGGCACCATCGAGGCAAACAGGCTGCCCACCGCGAACGTGGCAAAGCCCGAGCCGCAAGCCAGGAAAAAGGTGCCGCGCCGCGCCGCGCCCGGCAGGGCCAGTTGCGGGCTGATGGACAGCGGCGCACGTATATACGGGCCCATCAGCAAGGTCCGGTACTTCAATACCAGCAGCATATTAAGAAGGGCGGCCGCAAACACCACGATATACGGCAGGATCAAGGGCGCAATGCCGATCTGGGCCAAAGAGCCGCCGATTACCGGCCCCAAACCGAAGGCAACGCTGATGGCCATGGAAGTCGTAACCGCAGCCACATGCCGGTCGCGCTTTGGATGAGCCTCGGCCAGCGCCACGACGCTGGTGGTCGTAAGCAGCCCATTGCCGAAACCGATAATGAAGCGCGCAATAATCAGCAGCGTAATGCCGCTGGCAATTGCCGACAAGAACAAGCCCAGCATCAGCATCGACAAAGAAATCATGACGATACGAAAACGCCCCAGCGTATCGGACAGGCGCCCAAAGCAAATAAGCGAGGGCAGCACGCCTATCATGTAGGCCGTAAAAATATAGCTCAGGGCGCTGGGCTGGATGCCCCATGCGGTCTGGTACAAGGGATACAGCGGCGTGGGCAGCGAACTGGCCGAAAAACAAAGGCCAAGGGCCGAGGCAACAGCCATGAAGCCGCCCCAGCGGCCAAGCTGGCTGCGTGTCGCAAATATCATGTACACATTCCAATTAGCATAAGGCGCAATTATAAAGCCCTATGCGGCATGCCGTCAGCGAATGCCATTGCGCTCGAATTCTTCCCGCCCCTCGCGGTCCAGCGCGGCGAATTCTTCTTTGGACAAACGCACTGCCGCGCCGGCGACATTTTCCTGCAAGTGGGCAAGGCGCGAGGTGCCGGGAATGGGCAGCATGACGGGGCTGCGCGCCAGCACCCAGGCCAGGGCAAGCTGCCCCTGCGAAACGCCGTGGGTCTTGGCGATGCCGTCCAGCAGCGAGCCCGGCTTGGCCAGCACGCCGGCCGCCAGCGGATGCCAGGGAATGAAGCCGACACCGTGCTTTTCGCAATACTCAAGCACGGCTTCGCTGGTGCGATCGATAAGGTTATAGCGGTTTTGCACCGTGGCAACCTTGAAGTACGGCGCCGCGGCCTCGATGTCTTCAACGTTTATTTCGCTAAGCCCGACATGGCGGATCAAGCCTTCTTTTTGCATTTGCCCAATGCAATCGAACTGCTCTTCGCGCGGCACTTGCGCATCGATACGATGCAACTGCCACAAGTCGATTTGCTCGCGCCCCAGTCGGCGCAAGCTCATAAGCACGCATTGGCGCAGATACTCCGGCCGCCCTACCGGCTTCCACAGATCGGGGCCGTGGCGGGTAAGACCGCCCTTGGTGGCCACGACCATGCCCGAAAACGGATGCAGCGCCTCGCGCAGCAAGTCTTCGCTGACAAAAGGCCCATAGCTGTCGGCGGTGTCGATAAAGTTCACGCCCAGCTCGGGCAATGCCCGCAACACGCGCAAAGCCTCTTTGCGGTCGGCCGGCTCGCCCCATATTCCCTTGCCGGTAATGCGCATTGCGCCAAAGCCAAGGCGGTGGATGGCAATATCTCCGCCCAGCTTAAAGGACCCGGCCGAAGATGCTAAAATCTGATTACTCATGGGGTATGCTCCTTATTGAACCCGAACGCAATGCACCTATTATTGCAGCATGTGTCTGGGGCAACGCACGCAAGCGCAAACCGCCTTGCAGGCCGCCTGCAAACCTCTTGAAGCCGGAAGCCACGGGCAAAGAAATACTGCCTGAACACGGCCCTGTCAACCGTAACACTTATTCCATAACAACTTAACGGAGTTTTCCATGACTGCCATTTCATTGTTGATCAACGGCCAAAAAAAACAAGCCAGCAACGGCGCTACATTCGAGCGGAAAAACCCTCTTGACGGCAGCGTGGCCACAACCGCCCCAGCCGCCACCGTTGACGACGCCATTGCAGCAGTCGAAGCCGCATCCAAGGCCTTTCCCATCTGGTCGGCCATGGGACCCAACGAGCGCCGGGCATTGCTTATCAAAGCCTCGCAGGCCCTGCAGGCCAAGGCCGACGCCTTCATTGCCGCCATGGCCGGAGAAACCGGCTCTTCGGCCATGTGGGCGGGCTTCAATGTACAGTTGGGCGCCAGCACCCTGCTCGAAGCCGCCGCGCTGACCACACAAGTCAGCGGCGAAGTCATTCCTTCGGACGTGCCCGGCAACCTGGCCATGGGCATGCGCCAGCCAGCCGGTGTGGTGCTGGGCATGGCACCATGGAACGCCCCCATCATCCTGGGTGTGCGCGCCATTGCCACGCCGCTGGCCTGCGGCAATACGGTGGTGCTGAAAGGCTCAGAGATCTGCCCAGCCACGCACGGCCTTATCATCGAAGCCTTCCAGGACGCCGGCCTGCCCGAAGGCGTGGTCAATTTCATCACCAACGCCCCGGCCGATGCCGGCTCGCTGGTCGAGGCCATGATCGCCCACCCGGCCGTGCGCCGCGTGAACTTCACCGGCTCTACCCGCGTTGGCCGCATCATTGCCAGCGCTTGCGCCAAATATCTCAAACCCGTTGTGCTGGAACTGGGCGGCAAAGCGCCGCTGGTCATTCTTGACGACGCCGACCTTGACCAGGCAGTCGACGCCGCCGCCTTCGGCGCCTTCGCCAATTCGGGGCAAATTTGCATGTCGACCGAACGCATTATTGTCGACGAAAAAATCGCCGACGAATTCGTTGCCCGCCTGACCGCAAAAGCCAAAAGCCTGCCCTTGGGCGATCCGCGCAAAGGCCCCGCCGTCCTGGGCTCCGTCGTAGACATGAGCACCGTCCACCGCTGCAACGATCTTATCGACGACGCACTGGCGCAAGGCGCCAAGCTGCTGTGCGGCAACAAGGCCGAGAACACGCTGATTCCTGCCACGCTGCTTGACCACGTCACGCCGTCCATGAAGATATACAGCGAAGAATCCTTCGGCCCGGTCAAAGGCATTGTGCGCGTCAAAGGTGTGGAAGAAGCCATTGCCGTGGCCAACGACAATGCCTACGGCCTGGCGTCCGCGGTATTCGGCAAGGACATTGCCCGCGCAATGCAGGTGGCCAAGCGCATTGAGTCCGGCATCTGCCATATCAACGGCCCCACCGTGCACGACGAGGCTCAAATGCCGTTCGGCGGCGTCAAGGACAGCGGCTTCGGGCGTTTCGGCGGCAAGGCCGGCATCGAAGCCTTTACCGAGCTGCGCTGGATGTCCATCCAAACCACACCGCGCCACTACCCGTTCTGAACACGCACGGGGCGCGCGGCCCCGCCGCCTGCTTTTCCGGTAAACGCCCTGGTTCTACAACCAGGGCGTTTCCGCTTCAAGGCCTTCTTTCAGCCAATGCCTTGCATCCACGCATTTGCGGCCAGAGCGCCGATCTTTGCGCCCGACGGTTGCGTCCGGCTCGGCTTCGGCGTCATACTCATGCCCACGCCCGTCTCTTCGAAAATACAACGATGGGATAAAAATATGCACGAGACCAAGCTTTCATGACTACAAAACTCCAGTCGCTTCCCGATTCGCCCTACGCGGTATTTCGCCTGATCGTCACCTTGGCCTTGATTACCCTGGGAAGCAGCGGCATGTATGTAATTGCCGTAGTGCTGCCGTCGGTCCAGGCCGACTTCGGCGTGGACCGCGCCGATGCCTCGTTGCCTTACACGGTCATGATGATAGGTTTCGGCTTGGGCGGCATGTTCATGGGCTGGCTGTCCGACCGCTACGGCATCATGCTGCCACTGCTTATTGGGGCGGTGGGCATGGGGTTAGGCTACGCCGCGGCGGCGGCCTCGGGCAATATCTGGATGTTTACGCTGGTTCATGGCGCGCTTATCGGCCTGATCGGCAGCTCGGCCACATTCGCGCCGCTCATTGCCGATACATCCATGTGGTTCATTCGCCGGCGCGGCATCGCCGTGGCCGTATGCGCCAGCGGCAATTATGTCAGCGGCGCCATCTGGCCGCCCATAGTGCAGCACTTCGTTTATGAAATCGGCTGGCGGCAAACTTATCTGTACATGGGGCTTTTCAGCTTTTTGGCCATGGCTGGGCTGGCCTTGCTGATGCGCCGCCGGCCCCCTTCCCAGCCCATGCACCAGCCGTTGGCCGCAAACGGCCCGGCCAGCGCCGCAACGCAATCGTCGCGCCCTTTCGGGTTCTCACCCGGCACGGCGCAATTGCTGCTTAGCATTGCAGGGATAGGGTGCTGCGTTGCCATGGCAATGCCCCAGGTACATATCGTAGCCTATTGCTCCGACCTGGGCTACGGTGTGGCGCGCGGGGCCGAAATGCTGTCCCTCATGCTGGTCTGCGGCATCGTCAGCCGGCTGGTGTCGGGTGTCATCTGCGACCGCATCGGCGGGCTGCGCACCTTGCTGCTGGGCTCCGGCCTGCAAATGCTGGCCCTGTTTCTGTTCCTGCCTTTCGACGGGCTGGTTTCCCTTTATATTATTGCGGCGCTTTTCGGCCTGTTCCAGGGCGGCATCGTGCCTTCGTACGCGATCATCGTGCGCGAACACTTTTCGCCCAAAGAGGCGGGTGCCCGAACCGGCACCGTCATCATGGCCACCATGTTGGGCATGGCCCTGGGCGGCTGGATGTCGGGCAAAGTCTACGACCTGACGGGCTCGTATCAGGCGGCGTTTCTTAATGGCATAGGCTGGAACCTGCTGAACTTGCTGATCGTCATCATGCTGCTGCGGCGAACGCTGCGGCCGGGCGCCGCTGAAATGGGGGCGCTAAAAGCCGGACACCGCGCTTGATGCCGTTTACGCTGAAGCAACTGCAAGGCCGCCCCAACAACAAACCGGGGCGGATCCTTTTGCAAGAACCCGCCCCGCCATTGCCAAATGCACCCCACAGAATGCATTTTGCAAACCATGCGCCAGGCAGGCCCTCTGACCAAACCCTACCGGCTGCCCCCTGCCAGGATAGCCGGCAAGTGGGGATTTGACTCAGAGCACCTGGGTCGGAAAGTCCTAGAAATTATCCAGGACAGCGCCCGTGCTGGCGGTTGAACAATTGAAAGCGAACTTGGCCTGCACGCCGCGGGTATAGCGCGGCGCGGGCGCCTTCCAGGCCTTGCGCCGGACGGCAATTTCGTCTTCGGGCACATTCAACTGAAGCAAGTGTTGATGCGCGTCGATGGTAATGGAATCGCCCTCGTGAACCAGCGCAATATAACCGCCCACCGCCGCCTCGGGCGCCACGTGACCGACCACCATGCCCCAGGTGCCGCCGGAAAAACGCCCGTCGGTAATAAGGCCCACCGAATCGCCCAACCCCGCGCCGATAAGCGCGCTGGTGGGGGCCAGCATTTCGGGCATGCCCGGCCCGCCTTTGGGGCCCAGATAGCGCAAGACCATGACGTCTCCCGCCTTGATCTGCCCCTTCAGAATGGCGGCCAGTGCACTTTCCTCGTCGTCGAATACGCGTGCCGGCCCGGTCATGACGGGATTCTTCAGCCCTGTGATCTTGGCTACACAGCCTTCGGGAGACAGATTGCCTTTAAGTATGGCCAGATGGCCTTCTTTGTACAGCGCTTTGTCCAGAGGACGGATAATGGTTTGATCCGCTGGTGGGACATCGGGAATATCGGCCAGGGTTTGCGCCATGGTCTTGCCGGTGATTGTCATGCAGTCGCCGTTGAGCAGGCCGGCATTGAGCAGCAGCTTCATGACCTGGGGCACGCCGCCGGCGCGATGGAAGTCGACAGCCAGGTAATGCCCGCTGGGTTTCAGGTCGCAAATGACCGGCACCTTGCGGCGTACACGCTCGAAATCGTCGATGCTCCATTCGACTTCGGCGGCATGGGCAATGGCCAGGATATGCAGCACGGCATTGGTGGAACCGCCGGTAGCCATGACAACGCTGACGGCGTTTTCAAGAGACTGGCGCGTGACGATGTCGCGCGGCTTCAAGTCCAGTTCGATGGCCTTCAGAAGAACCCGCGCCGACTCGGCCGCCGAGGCGACCTTTTCGTCGTGCACATTGGCCATGGTGGAGGAATACGGCAGGCTCATGCCCATGGCTTCGAAAGCGGAGCTCATGGTGTTGGCGGTATACATGCCGCCGCAGGAACCCGGCCCCGGAATGGCATGCAGCTCGATCTGCTTGAGTTCGGAAGCGCTCATGCGCCCCGCGGCGTTTTCGCCCACGGCCTCGAACACGCTGACGATATTCAGGTCTTTGCCATGCAAACGGCCTGGAAGTATGGTGCCGCCATACACATAGATGGAAGGCACATTGGCGCGCAGCATGCCCATCATGCCGCCCGGCATGTTTTTATCGCAGCCGCCGATAACCAGCACGCCGTCCATCCACTGGCCCTGCACACAGGTTTCAACGCAGTCGGCGATGACTTCGCGCGAGACCAGCGAATACTTCATGCCCTCGGTACCCATGGCCATGCCGTCGGAAATCGTAGGGGTGCCGAATACCTGGGCGTTGCCGCCGTTTTGCTCGATGGCCTCGATGGCTGCATCGGCCAGGCGCTGCAAGCCGCTGTTGCAAGGCGTAATAGTGCTGTGCCCGTTGGCCACGCCCACCATGGGCTTGGCGAAGTCTTCTTCTTTGTAGCCCAGCGCGTAGTACATGGAGCGATTGGGCGCCCGTGCCGCGCCTTGAGTAATATGGGCAGAGCGTAAGCGCTTTGTCGTGGTCATGCATTTCTCCCGGGATAAGGGCACAGTGTCGCACCGACCCCCGGTATTTTCAACCGGATTGAGAACAGGGTGATTGCCGCGGACAAGCAACGGGCGTCCCGTCGGCGATGGCTGCAATGCCGGCCATATCGGATGCAGCGCCGCCGCGAGGCGAAAAAAGGGGCCGAAACCAGCCCTTTTTCGCTGAAAGAACTGTCGCGCGCCTAGCGGCGTTTGCTCAGTTGGCTGACATCGCGCACGGCGCCGCGGTCCGCGGAAGTGGCCAGGGCTGCATAGGCTTTCAACGCTTGCGAAACGACGCGCTCGCGATTCAAAGGCTGCCAGGCCTGTTCGCCGCGCGCCTCCATGGCGGCACGGCGGTCGGCCAGTTCCTGGTCGCTGATCGCGAGGTTGATCGTACGATTGGGAATGTCGATTTCAATCGTGTCGCCATCGTTGACCAGGCCGATATTGCCGCCTTCGGCCGCCTCGGGCGAGGCGTGGCCTATGACAAGCCCCGAAGACCCGCCCGAAAAGCGGCCGTCGGTCAGCAAGGCTGAACTGGCGCCCAGGCCTTTGGACTTCAGGTAGGAAGTGGGATAGAGCATCTCCTGCATGCCGGGACCGCCCTTGGGGCCTTCGTAGCGGATGATGACGACGTCGCCTGCCTTGACCTGGCCGTTGAGTATGCCTGCTACAGAATCTTCCTGGCTTTCGTAAACCCGGGCGATGCCGGTAAAGGTCAGGATGCTGTCGTCCACGCCCGCCGTCTTGACGATGCAGCCATTGGGAGCCAGGTTGCCGTAAAGTACGGCAAGGCCGCCATCTTGCGAATAAGCGTGTTCTTTGGAGCGGATGCAGCCGTTTTGGCGATCCAGGTCCAGGGTGCTGTATTGCCGGTCCTGGCTGAAGGCCACCTGGGTGGGTATGCCGCCGGGCGAGGCTTTATAGAAGGTGTTGATCTCGTCGCTGACCGGCGAGCCGCCCACGTCCCAGGTCGCAATGGCCTGGCCCAGGGTGCCGCTATGCACGTTGCCGACATCCAGATTGAGCAGATTGGCGCGCGCCAACTCGCCCAGAATGGCCATGATGCCGCCCGCGCGGTGCACATCTTCCATATGGTATTTGTCGGTGGCGGGCGCGACCTTGCACAGGCACGGAACGCGCCGCGAAATGCGGTCGATGTCCGACATGGTGAATTCGACCTCGGCTTCCTGTGCCGCCGCAAGCAGGTGCAGAACCGTATTGGTGGACCCGCCCATGGCAACATCCAATGTCATGGCATTTTCGAACGCTGCGACGCTGGCAATGCTGCGCGGCAAGACGGATTCATCGTCCTCTTCGTAGTAGCGCTTGCACAAGTCCACAATCAGGCGGCCGGCCTCTTCGAACAAGCCTTTGCGGCGCGCATGGGTGGCAAGCACCGTGCCGTTGCCAGGCAAGGCCAGGCCCAATGCTTCGGTCAGGCAGTTCATGGAGTTGGCGGTGAACATTCCGGAACATGAGCCGCAGGTAGGACAGGCGCTGCGCTCGATCTGGTCAACCTCGGCGTCGCTGACGCTGGAGTCCGCCGCCTTGACCATGGCGTCGACCAGGTCCAGCTTCATCAGGATTTTCTTGGTGCCGGGGTCAATGACTTTGCCCGCTTCCATCGGGCCGCCGGAAACGAACACCACGGGAATGTTAAGCCGCATGGCCGCCATCAGCATGCCCGGGGTGATTTTGTCGCAGTTCGAAATGCACACCATGGCATCGGCGCAGTGGGCATTGACCATGTACTCGACCGAATCGGCGATGAGTTCTCGCGACGGCAACGAATACAGCATCCCGCCGTGGCCCATGGCAATCCCGTCGTCGACGGCGATCGTGTTGAATTCCTTGGCCACACCGCCCGCCGCCTCGATGTGGCGCGCCACCAACTGTCCCATGTCCTTCAAGTGGACATGGCCCGGTACGAACTGGGTAAAAGAGTTGACGACGGCAATGATGGGCTTATTGAAATCGCCGTCTTTCATGCCGGTAGCGCGCCAAAGAGCGCGCGCGCCAGCCATGTTGCGGCCGTGGGTCGAGGTACGGGAACGGTATTGCGGCATAGGGCTTCTCTGATGTGACAGTCGGTAAACCCAAGATATTAACAAGGATCACCGCGCCCCGCCGCTTGCCGAGAGGCTAAGGGGGCTTTGCGCCGAAAACGGCACTGCCCCGGAGGGCTTTGCGCCGAAAACGGCACTGCCCCGGAGGGCTTTGCGCCGAAGGCAGCGCGACCCCGGCGGGCTTTGCGCCGCCTTCGGCGCGACCCGGCAGGCTTTGCGCCGAAAACGGCGCGAAACCAATTACTTGGCTTTTAAGCAGGTGCTCATGAAGGTTTTGCGTTTGTCGCCGGACAGGTTTTGCGTGGCGGCCTGGGCGTTGCAGTCTTTCATGCGTTGCTGGGATGAGGTAAGGGCCTTGCCGTTGGCGGCTGTTTCGCCCTTCAGGCAGGAACTCATGAAGGTCTTGCGTTCGTCGCCTTTTTTACCCTTGGCGTCGGCATTGCACTTGACCATGCGCTGCTGCTGTTCTGTTTGAGCTTTTGAAGGCGTTGATTTTGCCGGTGCAGTTGCGGTAGAGCCGCTTTGGGCCGACGTCTGTGCCAGGGCAGGCACTGCCATGGCTCCGCTGAGTATGGCGGCAAGAACTAAACCACGAGTCGAAATGCGCATATAACACCTCATAAAGGTAACACCGAAGAATCGGTGTGCCTATATTGACTCGCAGTTACAATCCGCGCAAGCGCCAAAAGGTGTCAAAAAGCTATTTTGTGGTGGAAGATGGATCCCGGCCCTCTGGCCGGAACCTCTTCAAACAATTTTTATCAGCCGTTGAAACATAGCGCCTACTGTTAATCGTAATCTCAAGGACCGGTCGCCTTGAAGCCTGCCTGCCCCGGGCCTCAAGGCTTTCCTGTTCCTTGAAGGCCCTCGTTACAGCATGTCCCCGCCGTTTTTGCGCGCATCCAGGACGTCCTTGGCAAAGGCGGCCAGCAACAATAACAAGACAACGGCCGAAAGAACGGGCCAAACCAGAATATAAGCAGTCAAACCAAAAACAGTCATTTTTACTCCTTGAAAATTTACGTGCGGGCCAGCGCCGCGGTGCTGCGCTGGAACGACACGACGCGCTCGTCAAGCAAGTCGAAATCGAAGCGCTGGTTGCTGCGCAGGCTTACCGTCACGCACACTATTGCGCTGACGCCATACGAAGTCAGGGCACTAAGCAGTACCGCGTAGTCGCGCAAGAACCCGATGCTGTAGGGCAACATGGCCGCCGCCGCCAGCAAGCCGCAAATCGCGCCAACTTTCTTGCCGAAAAAGCCGAAAGCCATCAGGCCGGCCACAACGCCCACGCCCACCGTGGCGAATAATTCGAACACCACGGCAATGGCGCCCGTCATGGGCAGCAGTTCGAAGCGTGCAACGACAAACATTGCCACCGCGCTGCCTACAGCCAGCGTGAATGCCTTATTGGTGATCCTGTCCCAGTAAAAGCTCATGATGACCGGGAACACAATGGCGCCCCATAAAGCGCCGACAAACACCAGCATCATCAGGATATCCAGGCGCAGACTTGCAAAGACCACGCCCAGCATCGTCGCCGCAACCATGGTAAAACGGCCCCAGAACAGCATGCGCTTGGGATTGGGGGTTCCGCGCGCCAGGCTCTTGCCGTAGATATCGGTCATGACAATGGCGGACAAGGCACAAAGGTCGGCGTCCGCCGTCGATGACAGCGAGCCGATAACCAGCACAAAAAACAGGCCGATGGCGAACGGCGGCAAGTAGGTGGAGGCCATCTGCGGAATGATGTTGTTCATATTGCCGTCCAGCGGCTTGAGGCCGATGAACAGCGCCAGCAAGCCCAGCATGCCTAGGCCGATCACAATAGCGCCGTAGCCCACCGTGGCGGTAATGAACGTCGGCCGAATCAAGTCTTCGCGCACCGCAAAAAGCCGCTGGGCGATCGTCTGGTTGCCGATGGCATACGCCAGCACGGCAACCAGATATGGCGCGCCTTGCTGCAAGAATGCTTCGGTGGAAAAGAAATCGCTTTGCGCCAGGCTAAGATTGGGCATATTCGCCGCCAGCATGTCCGGGCCGCCCAGGTTGAAGAAAATCAACGGAATGATTACGACGGCGGCAATGATCATGGCTATGAGCTGGGCAAAATCGGTCAGCACCGACGCCCGGAATCCCGACCAGATCGTATACGACAACACGCCCACGCCGGCTATCAGAACGCCTTGTATGAAACTTAACGGGCTAAGTACCGAAACCAGGGCTCCGGCCGCCGTGAAGTTGACCATCAGGCTGATACAGCTGCCGATAATATTGGATATGGCCAGTATCATCTGGCTGGACTTGCCGTGGCGTGCATACATGATCTCGGCCAGCGTATGCGCCTTGGGCGCCAGCTTGCGAAAGCGCATGCCGAAGGGATAAATGAAAAGTATCATCAGCGCGCCCCACAGGCCGTAATGGATAGGGCCCGATATCCCGAACTTGTATCCCGCGCTGGCGCTGGCGTAGAAAGAGGCGGCCCAGATCCAGGTTGCGATCATGCTGGCCGCTGAAAGCCCAAAGCCGATGGCATTGTTCGAAACCATATAGCCATCGACATTCTCGTGCCTTTTGCCGATTATCAAGGACATCAGGAAAGTGGCCAGATAAAAGCCGGCCAGCAGCAGTATGGTGGTAGACGTAGATAGCTGAAATAGTGCCGTCTCGTGCATGCGTCAATAATCCTTCAAGAGCGTGTTATCTGTCTGGTTCGTAGTGAAATAAGCGATAAACAACATTGATGCCGTTCACGCCCGAAGGCGGCGGGAGGCATAGCCCCGCAAAGCACCGGCTTGCAATTGGCCACGGCTGCGCCCGGCCTGGACAACCCCGTCGGGGCCGGACAAGCCGAAGAAAATAAAGAACACGAACGGGTGCCCTTCGCAGCGCGCAGCAAAAGACCTTGACGGTCTGAATTTATTGCAGCGGGTGCAGTGTGCCGCCGATCGATGCCGGCTGGCGGTGTATCGCAGCCCGAAGGCTGGTGTTGATTCGGCCGAACGGCCGGGCCACTGCAAAGCGGCCTTATGAATTTGCCTGCCAAAAAACAAGCCATGTCGAGCATGGCCGAGGAGCAAGGCAACACATGTTGCGGTATAAAAACAACAAACGTAGAGGGCATTCTACTGCGCAATGTGTCGCGCGTCTACAACAGTTACATCTTACGGCGTAAATTGCGGAACCCTGTCCAACGCGCAGCGCGGCCATCGGCGCCGATACGGCGGGTTTGGCACGTGCTTGGGCGGCCTTTCTTTGTACCGACCCGGTCAGCGATCCAGCGCGAAAAAATAACGCGCTGTTTCAAAAAGTATTCATAATATCGAAACTGAGGACGTCTAAAACGACGGTCGATTTCCGGTGTAAAAAACGAGTACGTTCAAGGCAAGATTATGTTGGACCGCAGCGTCTCCCTGCTTTTTATCAAGGCTCTGCGGGCTTTTTAGATAAATGTGAACACCTTGCCGACGCCCGACCCTTACTCGTTCTGCAAAAACGCCGTGACCTTTGTGCTTCACCGGAGCCCATTTTTGCGTGCGGCCATCATGGCCCTGGCTTTATGGGCGGCGGCGCCAAGCCAGCCCGCCTGGTCGAAAGCAGGCGGCGTGTTTCTTGAAAACCTGACCTGGACCGAAGTGCGCGACGATTTGCGCGCGGGCAAGACCACCATCATTATCCCCGTGGGCGGCACCGAGCAAAGCGGCCCGCACATCGCCCTTGGAAAACACAATGCGCGCGCCAGGGTATTGGCGGGAAAAATCGCGACGGCTCTGGGAAATGCACTGGTGGCGCCGGTAATCGCCTATGTTCCTGAAGGCTCGATTACGCCGCCCGCCGCGCACATGCGGTTTGCGGGCACCATTTCCATATCGGACGACACCTTCAAAAGCCTGTTGAGTTCGGCCGCCCGAAGTTTCAGGCAGCACGGCTTTACCGATATTGTCCTGATAGGCGACCACGGCGGTTATCAGTCCCAGTTGAAGGCGGTCGCCACGCGCCTGAACCGCGAATGGGCTGGAACACGCACCCGTGCGCACTATATAGCCGAATACTACAAGGCCGCAGACATCGATTTTCCAAAAATCCTGCGGGACAAAGGCTATACCGACAAGCAGATTGGCGTGCACGCCGGCCTTGCCGACACGTCGCTGACGATGGCCCTCGATGCCGGCTTGGTCGAACAAGAAAACACAGCGCGCGCGGCGCGGGAAGGAAAGGCTGCGGGCGTTGACGGCGATCCCAGGGCTTCCAGCGCGGCGCTGGGGCAACTGGGCGTTGATTTGATCGTTGCAAAAACCGTGGCTGCGATTCGCAGCGCCCAGAATGAGCAGCGCTGAATTCCTTATCTTTTATACAACGACATCTTCGGTGCGGACCAAAGGTTGAAGACTTCTTATGCTTAAGTATCGTCATGCGGCGGCTGCCGCCTTGTTTGCCGTCTCGGGCTCGGGCGCATTATGGGCCGTGGCCCAGACCCACCCCGCCACCGAGCCCGAGCCTCCGGTCCCGGCCGCGCAGGTCCCGGCCACGCAGGCCCCAGCCTGGACCGAGGTAGCCGGCATGCCGCCGGTCGTCGATCGCAACAATCTATATAGCGAGACAGCCTCCGGCCACATGAGCCCTGCTACCGCCGGCGCGCTGGAACGGGTATACGTGCCCAACCATACAGACAATACGGTGTCCGTCATCGACCCCGCCACGCTTAAGGTCGTCGACACCTTCAAGGTTGGGCTCAATCCCCAGCACGTCGTGCCGAGCTGGGACTTGAGCACCCTGTGGGTGGCCAACAACGCCGAAGGCCAGCGCACCGGCAGTTTGACGCCGATCGACCCAAAAACCGGGAAGCCCGGAAAATCCATCCCGGTTGACGACCCCTACAATCTTTATTGGTCGCCGGACGGCAAGTCCGCCATTGTGGTGGCGGAAGATTACAAGCGCCTGGATTTTCGCGATCCGTCCACCATGGCGCTGCAGTACTCCATTGCAACTCCTGACTGCAAAGGGGTCAATCACGCCGACTTCTCCATCGACGGCAAGTTCGCGCTGTTCACCTGCGAGTTCAACGGCTCGATCATCAAGATCGACCTGGTCAACCGCAAAGTCATCGGCAACCTCAAGCTTAGCAAGTACTACAAACGCCCCGAAGTGCTGGCGCTGATCGCCTCTCCCGGCAAGAAGCCGCGTTTGGTGCCCGACCCGGTCGACCCCGCGGCCGAGATATGCACCACGCCGGGAATGCCCCAGGACGTGCGGGCCTCGCCCGACGGGAAGGTGTTTTTCGTGGCCGACATGATGGCTGACGGCGTGCATATCGTCGACGGCGAGACCTTCAAGCAAATAGGCTTTATTGAAACAGGCATCGGCGCACACGGCCTGTACCCAAGCCGCGACGGCAAAAGCCTGTATGCCGCCAACCGCGGAACCAACAAGATACGCGGCAAGCCGGGCGGCAAAGGAAGCGTCTCGGTCATTGACTTTGCCACACGAACCGTTACCAAGAACTGGCCGATCGCCGGCGGCGGCAGCCCCGACATGGGCAATGTCAGCGCCGACGGGAAATACCTGTGGCTATCGGGAAGGTACGACAACGTTGTCTATCGTTTCGATACCGACACCGGTGCGGTGGAGCAGGTCAAAGTGGGACGCCAGCCCCATGGACTGACGGTCTGGCCGCAGCCGGGGCGCTATTCACTTGGGCATACGGGGAATTTGCGGTAAGTTGATCGCCTGCTTGTTGGGCGACAACGGATTGGACGCCCTTGCCTGGACAGGCTTGGGCCTACCCGTTCTTGCCTGCGCCTGGGCCGTCTGCCGGCACCCTACATACCGCAAACGATAGCCAAATCTCATATCACTCCGGGCAAACACTGGTTATCACGTATAACAAGACCATGTACATTGCCGTAAAGTGCTTTAACCATAAAAGGAGACGTTATGAAGAAAAAATTGCAGTTGTCGGGTGGTGTTGTGGCTTTGGCTCTGGCTTTTGGCGGAATTTCCGCTGCGCAGGCCGATGTAAAGATTGGTTTTATGGCCACTTTGTCGGGACCGGCCGCCGCCCTGGGGCAAGACCAGTACGACGGCTTCATGCTGGCGGTAGACCAATTGGGCGGCAAGCTCGGAGACACGAAAACCGAAATCGTCAAGGAAGACGACCAGCTCAAGCCGGACCTGGGTGTTCAGAACGCACGCAAGCTGGTCGAAAAAGAACATGTCGACATCATTACAGGCATAACCTTTTCCAACGTGCTGATGGCTATCGCCAAGCCGGTGGCCGAAGCCGGCACATTCTTGATCAGTTCTAACGCCGGCCCGGCTCCACTCGCCGGCAAGCAGTGCAATGACAATTTCTTTTTCACCTCTTGGCAAAACGACAACCAGGCCGAAGTCGTCGGCGCATACGCCAACCAGAAGGGCTACAAGAACGTCTACCTGATGGCCCCGAACTACCAGTCGGGCAAAGACCAGCTGGCCGGCTTCAAGCGTCTTTTCAAGGGCAAGGTGGTCGGCGAGGTCTACACGCAAATCAACCAGCCCGACTACTCCGCCGAAATCGCCCAGTTGCAGGCGGCGGCCCCCGATGCCGTCTATGTGTTCTACCCGGGCGGCATGGGCGTGAACTTCATCAAGCAGTTCCACCAGGCGGGCATGTTGGGCAAACAGCCTTTGCTTAGCGCTTCCACCGTGGACGGCACCACCCTGCCCGCCCTCAAGGACACGGCCCTGGGCGTCATTTCCGGTACCTTCTGGGGCCCGGACTTCGACAATCCCGTCAGCAAGAAATTCGTTGCGGACTTTGAAAAGAAATACGGCCGCATCCCGTCGCAGTACGCTGCACAGGCTTATGACTCTGCCCTGCTCATCGATAGCGCGCTGCGCAAAACCGGCGGCAAGGCCGACGATAAAGACGCATTCCGCAAAGCCCTGAAGGCCGCCGACTTCAAGTCGGTGCGGGGCAATTTCAAATTCGGCAACAACCATTTCCCGATTCAGGACATGTACGCTTTCGAGGTCGCCAAAGACGACAAGGGCCGCGTTTCACTGAAGACCATTGCCAAACCTTTGCCCAACCATCAGGACGCCTATCACGCCGAGTGCGCCCTGAAGTAATCGCCGTAATGGTTGTCGACTACTTGTCGACGCACGAAGAGCCTCGTATTGCACGAGGCTCTTTTTTTGGTGCCAAGAGCATGCGGACCGCGCGCTGCCCATGACGCGTTCGGCGACAGACTGACAAGCCGCTTAAAACGTAAATTTTGCATGTCTTTGTAAGCCGCATCGGCGCATGCCACGCCCATTGTGCGCCGTGTTCGGGTATGTGCCTTGCTGTAAGGCATGAAGTTTCCCCAAGCTCGGAAGACGCCAATGGCTACAGAGAAGAAAATTCGGCTTGTATTCGTGCGGCTGCAAGATCGCTGCCGCGAGCATGCGCCGCCGGTGAAAGCCAAGATCGGGTTGCGCGAGACGGCACGAAAGTACGGCCCGCATTGCAAGCATCTGCTTACGCATTTCCTGCACTGAAGGCTGCGGCATGCCTCAGCTTCTGGAACGATCCCAAATCCTGCTCGTCAAACTGATACTGCTGGTGCCGGTTGGGCTATTGCTGCTGACGATAGTGGGCATGGTCTGGCAAACGACCTCGCCGGTCGAGCCCGGCGTTGCGGTGGAACAGCCCATTCCGTTCAGCCATAAACACCATGTGGGCGACGACGGCATAGACTGCCGCTATTGCCATACCTCGGTTCAGACATCGGCTTCGGCCGGCATGCCTTCCACCGGCATTTGCCTGACCTGCCATTCCCAGTTGTTCCGCGACTCTCCAACGCTTGCCCCCCTGCATGAAAGCATGCGCAGCGGCAAGCCCATACAGTGGAACCGTGTGTACGACCTGCCGGACTTCGTATTCTTCAATCACAGCATCCACGTCAATAAAGGCGTGGCATGCGTAAGCTGCCATGGCCGTGTGGACCAGATGCCGGTGCTGGTGCGGCAGGAGTCGCTGGACATGCAATGGTGCCTGGACTGCCATAGGGACCCTTCCAAGCAAGTGGTTCCGCTGGATCATGTCACCGCCATGCGCACTCTGCCCAAGCTGAGCGATGCCGAGCGGGCGCAGTTATTGCGCCTGCTGCAGCTGGAGGACACGCCTCGCATGACGTCCTGTTCAACTTGCCATCGATGACCGGGAGAAACATGAGACGCCCTTCCGTTATTCCCCTCGATATCGACCTGCATGCAGAAGCAACGAAGAATGCGTCCGAAGTCCCGGACCCGGGGCGGCGGCGTGCGCTGAAAATAATGGCGGCCGCGGCGGCGCTTGCCGGCACCGGATGCAGCCAGCGGCCGCCAGAAAAAATCATGCCGTACGTGAATATGCCGGAAGGCATGGTGCCGGGCGACCCGGTCTTCTATGCCAGCACGCTGCTGCGCGGAGGCTACGGCGTGGGAGTGCTGGTGGAAACCGAGTCCGGCCGGCCGATCAAGATAGAAGGCAATAGCGCCCATCCGGCCAGCATGGGCGCGGCCGACGCACAAACCCAGGCTGCCGTACTGACACTGTGGGATCCGGAGCGGTCGCGCGGGATCACGAACTCGCAACAGCTGTCTACGTGGCCCGAGCTGCTGGAAGCGCTTGCGCAAGTCAGGCAGGAGCAAGCCAATAGCGGCGGAGCCGGATTGCGCTTGCTGACCGGACCGGTGTCCTCGCCCACTTTGCTGGGCCAGATCGGCAGCATACTGGCCGCTTTCCCCGCCGCGCGCTGGCATGTGCATGATCCATCGGACAGCGGCCCGCGCGCAGCCGCCATGCAGCGCGTGTTCGGCCAACCGGCGCGTACGGTCTATCGCCTGGACCAGGCCCGCGTGGTGCTAAGCGTGGACGCCGAGTTATTCGGGCCGGGCAGCGACGGCGTGCGCAATGCGCATGACTTCATGCAGGCGCGCAAGCAAACCGCGCGGGCCCGCATGTATGCGCTGGAAAGCACCCCCGGCCTGTGCGGAGCGCTAGCTGACAGCCGCCTGGCGGTTTCGCCGGCGGACATGGAGAGCATGCTGGAAACGATTGTATTGCGGCTTGAGGCCGCAAATGCCAACGAAGAGAGGCAAGATCCGCATGGTGATGCTCCGTCCGCAGCCGGCACGGCGGATGCAGCTGCGCCAAAGGCAGATGCGAATGGCGCACATGAACGTAGCGAGGCGAAGCCCGGCACCATGCAGGCTTCTTCGCGCGCCTCGTCCTGGACTGATGGTGTGTTGAAGCAATTGCTGGAGGCCCGCGGCCGCAGCGTCATTGCGCCCGGCGCCAGCCTGTCGGAAAGGGCCCATCTATTGGCTTGGCGCATCAACATGCTGCTTGGCAATATCGGCAAGACTGTATTCGCGCTGCCCCAGGCAACCCCGCCGCAAGCGGAAGCACGCACAGGCTTTGCCGGCGGGGATCAAGGCCGCGGCCATCCTGCCGGCCTTGCAGAACTTGTCTCGGCCATGAACGACGGCGCGGTCGACGCTCTGGTCATGCTGGACGTGAATCCTGTATACGACACGCCCGGCGTGCTGGCGTTCTCGCAGGCGCTTGGCAAAGTACGACGTTCGTTTCACATGGGCCTGTATCGCGACGAAACCGCGCGCCGCGCCACCTGGCATATGCCCATGACGCACGAACTGGAAGCGTGGAGCGATGCGCGCAGCCATGACGGCACGGCCAGCATCGTGCAGCCTGTAATTGCGCCGCTTTACGGCGGGCGTTCGCCACATGTGTTCATGAATGTACTGGGAACAGGACAGACGCGCAGCGCGCATGACTGCGTGCGGGCCACATGGAAATCCATCTGGAAGAACGAAAGCAACGAAGCATTCGAAAGCCAATGGCAGGCAGCGCTGCGCCGCGGCATTGTCGAACCTGCCCCTGTCTTGCAATCCCTGGTTCCTGTCGATGCCGCGTTCGCAACCGGCCAGCTCGAAGTAGCCACGGCTGCCGCACAGCGCACGCCGCTGGTTGCCGTTCTTGCGAACGACAGCAACCTGGTCGCCGGGCAGTTTGCCAACAATGCCTGGCTGCAGGAACTGCCGCGGCCCTATTCCAAGATTACATGGGACAACGCCGCCCTGATCAGCCCTGCGACCGCGCACGGCCATGACTTGCGGCAAGGCGACGTCGTGTCTTTGTCGTCGGAAGATGGGCAAGTGCGGCTGCTGGCGCCTGTCTGGATCATGCCCGGACAGGCGGACGGCGTCATCACCCTGGCGTTGGGCTATGGCAGGCCCCATGCCGGCAGCGTTGCTCTGGGCCATGGCTACGATGCCTATGTACTGCAAGACATGCGCGACGGCGTGCCGCAGCGCACCCGTGCCGTCAGCATTCTGGCAACCGGCGAACATCATGATTTCTCCCGCACCCAGCATGAGATGAGCCTGCATGGGCGCCACCCCGTGCGCGTCGCCGACATCGGCGGTAACGCGGATGGTGCGGCCGCTGCTAAAGCGCCCAAACCGGAAGGCGCGGAGCCAATGCCGACGGCGGATGGGCAAATGCGCGAACACCAGGCCCGCCGGCCCGCCGCTTCTCTGTATGACAAGCATGAGTACGAAAGCTATGCCTGGGGCATGACGGTGGACCTGGATGCCTGCATCGGCTGCAATGCCTGCACCATTGCCTGCCAGGCCGAGAACAACATTCCCGTGGTGGGACCGGAACAAGTCTCGCTGGGCCGCGAGATGCACTGGATACGCGTAGACCTTTACCGCGAAGAAACAGGCAACCGCACCCAATTCCAGCCGATGGCGTGCCAGCATTGCGAAAACGCCCCTTGCGAAGTCGTGTGCCCCGTGGGCGCCACCATGCACGACAGCGAGGGTCTTAATGTGCAGGTCTACAACCGCTGCGTAGGCACGCGCTTCTGCTCCAACAACTGCCCATACAAGGTTCGGCACTTCAACTTCTTCCAATACTCGCAAACAGACCCAAGCTCCGCCGCCCACGCCAATCCCGACGTCACCGTGCGCCAGCGCGGCGTCATGGAAAAGTGCACCTATTGCGTACAGCGCATATCGCATGCGCGCATCCAGGCGCAAAAGGCGGGCCGGCCCATACAAGACGGCGAAGTAGTAACAGCCTGCGAGGCCACATGCCCCACCGGCGCCATTGTGTTCGGCAATCTCAACGATCCTGCCAGCCGGGTCAGCCGCAGCCGGGACACGCCGCGCAACTATGCAGTGCTGGAAGAGTTGAACACACGCCCACGAACCTCTTATCTGGCCCGGCTGGACGACGCTGCCGCGCATCTGGAGGGCGACGATGGCTGAGCACGACATGGACGCCGCCGTGTCGCCCGGCTCGCCGGAACTGGGCGCGGGCTGGACCGCCGGCAGCGTCACGGACAAGATCACCGGCATCGTCCTGGCGCGGCGCGGGCCCTGGACGCATGGCTGGCAGGCGCACTGGCGCTGGCGCAGCGCCTTGCTTATCAGCTTTACCGGCGTGCTTGTGCTGCTGGCGGCCAGCACCTGGCTGTTCATGCGCGGCGTAGGCCTGTTCGGCGTCAACATTCCGGTGGCATGGGGTTTTGCCCTGGGCAACTTCGTGTGGTGGATAGGCATAGGCCATGCGGGCACTTTCATTTCAGCCATCCTCCTGCTGCTGCGCCAGCGCTGGCGCACGTCCATCAATCGCTATGCCGAAGCCATGACGCTGTTCGCGGCCGGCATTGCCGGGCTGTTTCCCATACTGCATCTTGGGCGCCCGTGGTTTGCCTACTGGCTTTTGCCTTACCCCAACCGCATGGAGCTATGGCCGCAATGGCGCAGCCCCCTGGTTTGGGACATCTTCGCCATCTCCACCTATTTGCTGGTGTCCCTGCTTTTTTGGTACGTGGGCCTGATTCCGGACCTGGCGTCGCTGCGCGACAAGGCCAAGAGCCATGGCAAGCGGCTGGCCTATGGTTTGTTGGCCCTGGGCTGGCGCGGCGATGCGCGCCACTGGCAGCACTATGAGTCCGCATACCTTTTGCTGGCGGGCCTGGCCACGCCTTTGGTGGTTTCGGTGCACACGGTGGTGTCGCTGGATTTTTCGATCGGCAATACGCCGGGATACCACTCCACCATTTTTCCTCCTTACTTCGTGGCCGGCGCACTGTTCTCGGGATTCGCCATGGTCATCACGCTGGCCATTCCGCTGCGCCATTATTTCAAGCTGCAAGACTTCATTACCCTGCGCCATCTGGACCTTGCCGCCAAGGTCATGCTGGCCTGCAGTCTTTTCGTGGCCTACGGCTATGCCTCGGAAATATTCACGGCCTACTACAGCGGCGACATCTACGAAATCCATATGACTCAGGACCGGTTCACGGGCGCCTATGCGCCGGTTTACTGGGCCTACATCTTCTGCAATGTCCTGCTGCCGCAAGCGCTATGGTGGCGGCGCGCTAGACGCAGCGTGCCGGCGCTGCTGGTCATCAGCCTGCTCATCAACGCCGGCATGTGGATGGAGCGCTTTCTGATCGTGGTGCAAAGCCTGCATCAGGACTTCCTTCCGTCTTCGTGGGGCATCTTCATACCTTCTTTTTGGGACTGGACCTTCCTGTTCTCCTCCATCGCCATGTTTGTCTGGCTGTTCCTGATGTTCATCCGCTACCTGCCGATGATTTCCATGGCCGAAATGCGCGGACTGGTCCAGGAAACCGCCGAGGAGGAACCGCGATGAAGCCGCTGCTTTATGGCGTCATGGGCCGCTTCGAAACGCCCGAGGCCCTGCTCGACGCAATTCGCACGCTGCGCCGGGAGAACCCGGACTTGCGCCTGGAAGCCTTTGCGCCTTATGCCGTGGAAGGGCTGACCGAGGCGCTGGCACTGCCGCCCAGCCGCATACCGCTGATTACCCTGGCGGGCGGCCTGGTCGGCGGACTGGGCGGATTTTTCATGCAGTGGTATGCGGCCGTCGTTTCATTTCCGGAGAACATTGGCGGCCGCCCGCTCAACAGCTGGCCCATGTTCATACCTGTCACTTTCGAAATGGCGGTGCTGTGCGCCGCGCTGGCCGCTGTTTTCGGCATGCTGCTAAGCAACGGCCTGCCGCGCATTTACCATCCCGTGTTCAACACCCCCCATTTCGGGCTGGCCACGCGGGACCGGTACTTTCTTTGCGTACGCTCGGGGCCGGCCGGAACAGACAAGATCAACACCGAGCATTGGACGCGTGTGCTCACGCAATTGGGCGCCCAGACACCCGTCGAGGTGTGGTCGTGAAGCGGCGGCATGCGGCCCTTGCGCTGGCACTGCCGCTATTGCTGCAGCTGCCGGGTTGCGAGCGGATGCTGCACAATATGTACGACCAACCCAGGGGCAAGGCCTATCGCTCCAGCGAAATGTTCCCGGACGGTTCGGGGTCCCGCACGCCTCCACCCGGGACAGTCGTGTATGCGCGCGGCGCTCGCCCGGGCTCGTCCAGCGGACGCCTTGGGGCGCAAGAGGCCGAACGCGAGGCGCGCGATAGCGCGGCGCTGACGCAGCCCTATCCGCTGAACGAGCAACTGCTGGCACACGGACGCGAGCGCTTCAATATTTATTGCATGCCTTGCCACAGCGCGGTGGGCGATGGCGACGGGCGCATCGTGCAGCGCGGTTTTCCCGCACCGCCTTCATATCATGGCGACCGCCTGCGCGGTGTGCCCGACCGCTACATCTACACAGTCATCTCCAACGGCTATGGCGTCATGGCTTCATATGCCGACCGCCTCAGCCCTTCCGAGCGCTGGGCCATCGTGGCCTATGTGCGGGCGCTGCAGCTTAGCCAGCATGCAAAGCTGGACCACCTGCCGGCCGCCGTGGCGGCACAGGCCAGGAAGGCCCTGGCCGTTCAGGCCGGCACGCCGGCAGGCAACGAGCCCGCATCAACAAGCACCGGTTCAGGCGACGGCGCCCAAGGCAGCGCATCGGGCAGCGACACCGCGGCGGCGCCTGCCGGCCCGAAAGGAGGCCACCCATGACGCGCTTCAACAATTGGCACAGCGCAAACTGGCTGCTTGCCGGCGCGATTGCCATTGCGTTGTTCTGCCTTGGCGCCTTTGTGGACAGGCAGGCCTACTATGCCTGCTGGCTGGCCGCATGGTGGACCTGCGCCGGGGCGGTACTGGGCTCGCAAGCCAATCTATGGCTGCACGATTTGACCGGCGGCGCCTGGGGGCTGCCGCTGCGGCCGATATGGCGCCGGGTCGCAGCCGCCATGCCCATGCTTCTTGCCTTGATGCTTCCGCTTGTTGTCGCCGCCTGGACGTTCTACCCCTGGGCCCAGCCGGGGTGGACGCCGCAAGCCGAGGCCCCCGCATTCAAGGCAGCATGGCTATCGCCCCCCTTCGTCACCGTTCGCCTGCTGGTCTATGCCGCACTGTGGCAGGCGACGGCGCTGATGTCGGCCCGCCGCGAAGCCTACTGGACCGCCCGGGAAATAGACTCGGTCAGAGGACGCGCGGCCGCATCGGCTGATGAACAGTACGAAAGGCCGCAGCCCGGCAAGCGGCGCAAAGGCGGAAGCGCATTCTGCCTTTTTGTCTATGGCCTTACCGTCAGCCTGGCCAGCGTCGATCTGGTCCAGTCCTTGATGCCGCAATGGTATTCCAGCGGCTTCGGCCTGATCGCCGTCGCCATGCAGATGAAGCTGGGATTTGCGCTGGGAGTCCTGGGTGCAAGCGCTCCCGGCCAATGGCAAACGACGCCAGGCCAGCGCAACGCGGGACACGCCGGCCCCGTGGCCCCATACAAGGACAAGACCATCTTCCTCGCCGAAATGGGACGCGACTGGGGCAACCTGCTGCTGATGTATGTGCTGATGTGGGCCTATGTGGGCTTCGTACAGTTCCTGATCATATGGGCCGAAAACCTGCCCAACGAAATTGCATGGTATGTGCCGCGCCTTCAAACAGGCTGGGTCTGGCTTGGGGGAACGCTGGTTATGGCCGGCTTCTTTGCGCCGCTGTTTCTTTTATTGTTCCGTAGCGTCAAGCAGAATCGCCAGCGCTTGCGTGGCCTGGCCATGGCCCTGTGCATGCTGGGATGGGCGGAGTCTGTGTGGGTCACGCTGCCGTCCGTGCCCGGACTGACCTGGCACGCCTTATGGATGGCGCCCCTGGCACTGGCCGGCATGGCCGCCCTGCTGCGGACCATGCCGCTGCCGGGCGAACATCGCATGCGCCAAAGGCCGATAGCCGCAACACAAGTTCAGGAGGGCGAATGACGCAGAAACAGGCTTATTCAAACGAGGCGCCCATGCGGCGCGTCCTGCCCTTGCTGGCATTGCTTGTGGTCGTGATCGCGCTGGTGTTGGCGGCGGTGTCGGTGCTTACATCAATATGGAATGTTCGCGATATTCCCAATTGGCCGCCTCCCAGCCAATTACAAGGCGCGGCGCCGGCCCTGGAAACAACGCCCCAGCCCGCACTGCAGGCTTATCTGGCGCAAAAGGCAAAGATCGCCGACGGCTATTCGTGGGTGGACGAAAAACAAGGCGTGGCACACATTCCCATTGAGTTGGCCATGCAGGCGCTGGCGCAGCCGGACGGGCGGGCGGCAAGCGAACGCGAAGCCTGGCTCATGGGGCTGCAAGCCGAAGAAAGCAGGCAAACCGGCAAGGATGCCGCGGCACGCGCATTGCAGGCAGCCGACGGCGCGGCCTCCCGCCCAAAGGGCGAAGCGGAAAGTGCCGCAGCACGGGGTCCCCAGCCGGGGCCGCTGCCCCGCCGCGCCGGGCAAGCAAAGGAAAAGCCATGAACGCGCGCACGAGGACTTCATGATGAAGCGGCTATTGGCCCTTGCCATGTTCTGCGCCTGCAACGCGGCTGTGGGCGCTACTGCCCTTGAGTTCAGCCAGAACCTGGGCGCCATGCTGCCCCTGCGGGCGACATTCACGGATGCACAAGGACATGCCACGCGGCTGGGTGAGTATTTCGGCAATACGCCGGTTGTCATGGTATTTGGCTACTACCATTGCCCGCGACTGTGCAGCACCGTCATGGATGGCGTGCTGCAGGCAATACAGGATGCCGGCCTGCCCTATGCCGTGGTCGGCATAGGCATAGACCCGCGCGAAACCCCGGCCGACGCCGCAAGCAAGCTCAAGGCATATCGAAGCGCCGACGACAATGCCGCCAAGCTGCATTTGCTGACAGGCCGGCAAGACCAGATTGAACGCGTCGCCCGCACGGCGGGATTCCAGTATGAATACGACCAGCCCAGCGACCAGTTCACTCACCCCGCCGGCTTTCTCGTGGCCACGCCCGCCGGCAGGATATCGCGCTACTTTTCCGGCTTGCGTTTCGATCGCCGCGACGTTCGCCTGGCGCTGATCGAAGCTTCGGACGAGCGTGTCGGCAGCCTGGCGGAACAGGTGCTGCTGTTGTGCAGCCATTACGATCCGCTGGCCGGACGCTATACCTTCGCGGCCATGACGCTGGCGAGGATCGTCGGCCTCCTTACCATACTGCTGCTGGCGGCCGGCATCTGGCGTGCGCGCCGGCGCTCCGCTACCCGGCCGGGCCCCCGGCGCCCGGATGGCCAAGAATTGCAGGCACAGGGCCGCGCGCGGAGGCCCTCATGAACCAAGGCCTTACATTGCTGCCCCAATCGGCCACCGCCGCCGCGCGCGCCACGGATACGCTTTATCTGGTTCTGGTCGGATTCTCGGGGCTGATCGCCGCTATTTTCATTACGCTGATCATCGTGTTCTGCTATCGCTACCGGCGCAACGCACAGGCTGATCGCAGCAAGCCGCCCTCGCATGCCTGGGGCCTGGAAGCCGCATGGACTATTGCGCCGCTGCTGGTCTTTCTTTGGCTGTTTGCGTGGGCCGCGCGTGACTATGCGGTGCAAGCCCGCGCACCCGACAATGCCATGCAGATATTCATCGTTGCCAAGCAATGGGTGTGGACGGTTGAGCATCCCAACGGGCGACGTGAAATCAACGAGCTTCATATTCCCGTCGACACCCCGGTCAAGCTGATCATGACTTCGCAAGACGTCATTCACAGTTTTTTTGTGCCCGCCTTTCGCAACAAGCGCGATGTGGTGCCGGGGCGCTACAGCACTATCTGGTTCCAGGCCGACAGGCCGGGGAAATATTTATTGCTTTGCGCCGAGTATTGCGGCACGGAGCATTCCGAAATGAAAGGACGGATCATTGCCATGGAACCGGAAGACTACACGCGCTGGGAACAAGATGGCGCGGGCGAGGCCGGCCTTGCCCAGCAAGGCTTTGCCTTGTTCCGCCAACATGGGTGCATGGGTTGCCATGCGGCGGCTTCTACCGTACATGCGCCCGAACTCTCGGGCCTGCTGGGCCGGCGCGTGCATCTTTCCGACGGCAGCAGCCTGGTGGCCGACGAAACCTATGTGCGGGATTCCATCATGGAGCCCCAGAAGGCGATCGTTGCGGGCTACGACGCGATCATGCCTTCGTTCAAGAACCAGCTCAATGAAGAGGAGATCATGGCAATCATCGAATATATCCGCTCGCTGGGCCCTGATCAGTTGATGGGAGAGCGACCATGAGCGCAAATGCTGCGGATGCCGCCGCAAGCGCGGGCGGCGGCGGTCCGGCCGTTGCCGCGTCGAGCTATCTACATGATGGATATTCGCTGTGGTCGTGGATAAGCAGCCGCGACCACAAGCGCATCGCCATTCTGTATGCCTTGTCGATCACGGCATTTTTCTTCATTGGCGCCGTTGCCGCCGGGCTGATCCGGCTGGAGCTGTTTACGCCCGTTGCCGACGTCGTGGACGCCGACACCTACGACAGGCTGTTCACCGCCCACGGCGTCATCATGGTATGGATGTTCCTGATTCCGTCGATACCGTCGGTGTTCGGCAATTTCGTGCTGCCGCTGATGATAGGCGCGCGCGACCTGGCTTTTCCGAACTTGAACCTGCTTAGCTGGTACCTGTATGCGGGCGGCGGCCTGTTCACTATTGCAGCCATGCTGCTGGGCGGCGTGGATACGGGCTGGACTTTCTATACACCCTATTCTTCAATCTTCTCCAATACCCATGTCATCCTGACCTTGGCAGGCGTTCTTGTCGTGGGCTTCTCGTCCATTCTTACCGGGCTCAACTTCATCGTCACCGTGCATACGCTGCGCGCCCCGGGCATGGGTTGGTTCAAGCTGCCGCTTTTCGTGTGGGCCATTTACGCGACAAGCGTGATACTGGTGCTGGCCACACCCGTGCTGGCCATTACCCTGCTGCTGCTGGCCGCCGAACGCATTTTCCATATCGGCTTTTTCAACCCCGCCCTGGGCGGCGACCCGCTGCTGTTCCAGCATCTGTTCTGGTTCTATTCGCATCCGGCCGTATACATCATGATCCTGCCGGCCATGGGAGTAGCCAGCGAGATCATTCCCTGCTTCGCCCGCAAGCGCGTATTCGGCTATAAGTTCATGGCCTTTGCCATCGTGGGCATCGCTGTCGTGAGCTTCCTGGTATGGGGCCACCATATGTTCGTCAGCGGCCAGTCGGTATACGCCAACATGGTGTTCTCGGTTCTTAGCTTTGTGGTGGCCGTGCCCTCGGCCATCAAGGTTTTCAACTGGACGGCCACCCTGTACAAAGGTTCCATTACTTTCTCCGCGCCCATGCTTTATGCGCTGGGCTTCGTCATACTTTTCATGGCGGGCGGCCTGACCGGGCTATTCCTGGCTTCTTTGTCGATAGATGTGCATGTAACCGACACCTATTTTGTGGTGGCGCATTTCCACTACATCATGGTGGGCGGGTCCGTCATGGCCTACCTGGGCGCCATGCACTACTGGTGGCCCAAGATCACCGGCCGGATGTACGCCGAGTCGTGGGCGCGCGTGGCGGCGCTTATTATCTTTGCCGGCTTCAACCTGACGTTCTTTCCGCAATACCTGCTGGGCTATGACGGCATGCCTCGGCGCTACCATACCTATCCTGAACAATTCCAGCTGCTCAACATACTGTCGTCAAGCGGCGCGGTCGTGCTGGCCATAGGTTATCTGCTGCCGCTTGGCTACCTGCTGTGGTCGCTGCGGCACGGAGAGCGCGCTCCCGACAATCCCTGGCGGGCTACCGGCCTGGAATGGCAAACATCGTCGCCCCCGCCGCAGCATAATTTCGACCGGCAGCCGGACGGCTCGGCCGAACCCTACGACTACACGCCGCATCGAGGTATTCATCAATGAATGCGCAGGCTGCCGAGCGCCCGGAGGCGTACGTCGATGCCCGTGCCCGGCTGGGCATGTGGGTATTCCTGGGTTCGGAGATCATGTTCTTCGGCCCTGTATTCTTTGCTTATCTGTACGGCCGCTATACATGGTCGCAGGCGTTCGCCACGGCCAGCAGAAGCACCAGCCTGCTGTGCGGCACCGTCAACACAGCCGTGCTGCTGACCAGCAGCCTGGGCGTGGCCATCGCGCTATTGCTTGCCGAGCGCGGCGCGCGCGAACAGGCACGCCGCGCACTGAACGCCGTCGTGCTGCTGGGCCTGGCCTTCTTGCTGATCAAAGGCTACGAGTACCGGCAGGATTGGCATGAGCACCTGGTTCCCGGGCCGAGCTTCCACCTGGAAGGCGCCGCCAACCAGGCGGCTGCGCAATTGTTCTACTTCGTTTATTTTTTCTCGACCCTGCTGCATGCGCTGCATCTGATCATAGGCATAGGGTTGGTGCTGTACTGCCGCAGCTACCTGCAACGCGAGCCCGGCCACAAGGCCGTGCGAAGGCTGGAGATAACCGGGCTGTACTGGCATTTTGTCGACATTATCTGGATATTTCTGTATCCGGCGCTTTATCTGGCGGGCAGAGCATCATGAACAGACATCTCCATACCGCAAACGAACGGCGCGCGGCCTGCGCGCGCTTGATGCGGAGGCGGCCATGAAGCCGCTGGTACTCGTCTGGGCCGCCTTGATGGCCCTGCTGGCCGCCACCACGGCAAGCTCGCTTGTGCCGCTGGGCGCGGCCAATGCAATACTGAACATTGTCATCGCCATGGCCAAGACTGCGCTGGTGGCCTTGTTTTTCATGCACCTGCGCCACAGTATCCCGTTGCTGCGCCTGGTTGCCATCGTGGGATTGGTTGCGCTTTGCCTGCTGTTCGTCCTTAGCGGCGCCGACTTCATTACACGCAACATAGAACGCAGCGCCTGGCAGCCGGCGCAGCCCAGCCTCAGCGCGGGGCAGGCTTCGTAGGCGCCGGCATCGCAGTATTCCCTTGCTGCCTATGCGCCCCGCATGGCTGACAAGCCCCATGCAGTCCCGAATTAATCAACGCCAAATATTAAGCTTGACCTTCCAATCATGGGAAGCTCTATCCTCTTCTTTATCGGTTTGAATTGACTACAAGGAGATGGGATATGAATGCCCTGACTCAACAAATGCGCGCCTCGGCCGCCGCCACAATCAGCCTGCCAGTCGAGGGCATGACGTGCGCATCGTGCGTGGGGCGCGTCGAAAAAGCCCTGGGCAAGATCGAAGGCGTCGACTCGGTCAACGTCAACCTGGCCACTGAACGGGCCGACATCAAGCTGCACGGCCCCGTCGACCGCCAGGCGCTTGTGGGCGCTATTGAGGCCGCGGGCTATGGGGTGCCGGCCGCCACCGTCGATCTTGCGGTCCAGGGCATGACTTGCGCCTCGTGCGTGGGCCGGGTCGAGAAAGCGCTGAAGGCTGTCCCCGGCGTTGCCGAGGCCACGGTAAACCTGGCAACCGAACGCGCCCATGTGCGCGGCAATGCCGACCCAAGCGCGCTGGCGGCCGCCATCGCCGCCGCGGGTTATGAAGCGCAAGCGGTTGACGCCGGCGCTTCCGCCGGCGACGAGGCTGCGAACGAACGCAAAGATGCTGAACGCGCGGCGCTCAAGCGCGACCTGGCACTTGCGGCCGTCCTTACGCTGCCGGTGTTTGTGCTGGAAATGGGTTCGCACCTTGTTCCGGGCGTGCACGAACTGGTCCTGCGCACCATCGGCATGCAATGGAACTGGTACATCCAGTTTGCACTGACGACGCTGGTATTGGCTATACCGGGCTTCCGTTTTTACCGCCAGGGCGTTCCCGCGCTTTTTCGTCTTGCACCCGACATGAATTCGCTGGTTGCGGTCGGCACCTTCGCCGCCTATGCCTATTCGCTGGTCGCGACCTTCGCGCCTGCATTGCTGCCGGCGGGCACCGTCAATGTGTATTACGAAGCGGCGGCCGTCATTGTCACGCTGATCCTGCTTGGCCGCTTTCTGGAAGCGCGCGCCAAGGGCCGCACGTCGCAGGCCATCAAGCGGCTGGTGGGCTTGCAGCCGAAAACCGCGCGTATCCAGCGCAACGGTACCGTGCTGGAAATACCGATCGCCGATGTCGCAGCCGGCGACATTGTTGAAGTGCGCCCCGGGGAACGCATTCCGGTCGACGGCGAAGTCACGCAAGGCCAAAGTTATATCGACGAGTCCATGATCACCGGCGAGCCCGTTCCAGTTGCAAAGACGGTAGACAGCAAAGTGGTCGGAGGCACCGTCAACCAGAATGGCGCATTGTCTTTTCGCGCAACGGCGGTGGGCGGCGCAACCGTGCTTTCGCAAATCATCCGCATGGTCGAACAGGCGCAAGGATCCAAGCTGCCCATCCAGGCGCTGGTGGACAAAGTCACCATGTGGTTCGTGCCCGCAGTCATGATTGCCGCCGCATTGACCTTCCTGGTCTGGCTGGTCTTCGGCCCCCAGCCCGCGCTGACCTTTGCATTGGTCAATGCCGTGGCCGTTCTCATTATCGCCTGCCCTTGCGCCATGGGGCTGGCGACGCCAACCTCCATCATGGTAGGCACGGGGCGCGGCGCAGAGCTTGGCGTTCTTTTCCGCAAAGGCGAAGCGCTGCAACTGCTGAGGGACGCCAAGGTCGTCGCCGTGGACAAGACCGGCACACTGACCGAAGGCCGCCCGACGCTGACCGACCTGGAAATCGCCGACGGCTTCGAGCGCCGGGATGTGCTTGGCCGCATCGCGGCCGTCGAGGCAAAATCCGAACACCCTATCGCGCGCGCCATCACCCAGGCCGCCGGCAACGAAGGAATCCCCATTCCGGACATCACGAACTTTGAATCAGTCACCGGCTTTGGCGTAAAAGCCCACGTGGATGGGCAGCCGGTTGAAGTCGGAGCGGACCGCTATATGCAAAAACTGGGCCTTGATGTCGGCATTTTCGCGGCAACCGCCGAACGGCTGGGCAATGAAGGCAAGTCGCCGCTATATGCCGCCATCGGCGGCCGGCTGGCGGCAATTGTTGCAGTTGCCGACCCCATCAAGGAAACGACGCCGGCGGCCATCGCCGCGCTGCACAGCCTTGGCTTGAAGGTGGCGATGATCACAGGCGACAACCGCCGCACGGCAGAGGCCATTGCGCGTCAGCTCGGCATCGACGAAGTGATCGCCGAGGTCTTGCCGGAAGGCAAGGTCGAGGCGGTACGCAGGCTCAAAGCCGAGCACGGACGGCTGGCATTCGTGGGCGACGGCATCAACGACGCGCCCGCGCTGGCTGAAGCCGACGTCGGACTGGCGGTGGGCACCGGCACGGACATTGCCATCGAAGCGGCCGACGTGGTGCTGATGTCGGGCAGCCTTGCTGGTGTAGCCGCCGCCATCGCGCTGTCGCGGGCAACGATCGGCAACATCCGCCAGAACCTGTTCTGGGCCTTTGCCTACAACACCGCCCTGATCCCGGTGGCAGCGGGCGTGCTTTATCCGGCCTGGGGCATTCTGCTGTCGCCGATCTTCGCAGCCGGCGCCATGGCGCTTTCAAGCGTCTTTGTCCTGGGCAACGCATTGCGCTTGCGCGGGTTTCAACCGCCCGCGCAAACGGCCGGCCAGCATGGGTAGCAGGCAGGCCTGGCGGCCGCGTGTCAACGCGCCGCCACGGCCCGCTTCTGGCTCATCGCGGCCGCCGCCAGCACGACCACAGCCAGCACAAGCGGAACAAAAGACACCCAAAGCACCATGTCCCAGTCATACGCCGCCAACAGCCCGCCCGAAGCAAAAGAGCCTATTGCCATCGTGCCGAAAACAATAAAGTCATTGAACGACTGAACCCGCGTTTTCTCTTCGGGGCGATGGCATTCCAGCACCAGCGCAGAAGCGCCAACGAAGCCGAAATTCCAACCTACGCCAAGCAGGACAAGCGTAAGCCAGAAATGGGCCACGTCAATACCCATCAACCCAACCGCGGCAGACAAGCCGGTAAGCAAGAGTCCTGCCATCACCACTTTCCCGGCACCGAAGCGGGTGATGAGCCGGCCGGTGAAGAAGCTGGGACCGTACATGGCTATAACATGCCACTGAAGGCCCAGATTGGAGCTTTCCTGGGAATGGCCGCACAGCTGCATCGCCAGCGGGGCCGCCGTCATCAGGAAGTTCATCAGCATATACGAAACCGCACCGCAAATAACCGCGGTGACAAAAAGCGGCTGGCGCGCGATGACGCCCAGCGGCCTTCCGCCGGCGATTTCCGCCGCCGTAGGCATCGGCAGCTTCACTCCCATAAGCACAAGTGCGGAAAGCGCGGCCACGACAGCCTGGGCAACAAAGGTAGCCGCAAACATGTGGGCCGGCCACAGATACATCGTGTGAGTAACGAGCTGCGGCCCCACGACGCCGGCAACCACTCCGCCGCCCATCACGAACGACAGTGCGCGCGGCCTCATGCCGGCGCTGACGCCGTCGGCCGCGGCAAAGCGGAACGAGAGCACGACGGCGGCATAGGCCCCGCCAAAGAACGTAGCCAGGCAGAACAGCCAGAACGAGCCCAGCATGACGGCAAGTGCCCCGAGCAAGCCCACCAGGACGCCGCAACCGGTACCTGCAAGAAATGCCATGCGCCGCCCGTAACGCCGCGCAATGGCGCCGGCCGGCAGGATGCAAGCAGCCATGCCGACCACGAAAATGGAAATCGGCAGGGTTGCCAGGGTTTTGTCCGGCGCCAGCATGTGGCCGATGATGGCGCCCGTGGCGTACACCACCACTGAATTCGCGCCCGCCAGCGCCTGCGCTACCGTCAATCGCGCAATATTGCCGCGCTGCTGATGTGCGGACAAGGCCGCGGATTCTGTTTGCTTGGATGAGGCTTCGATTTCTGGCACGATGTACCTTAAGTAGTCTGGTTCATTTCCGGGGCTCCGCGGGTCTTGCCGGGGGCCGGATCACAATGGGATCATAAAATCTTTCCGGCGCAAGCGACGCATTTGCGTATCGAGCCGACGCTGATCGTAACCCAGATAATCCTTGCCTAGAGGTCCGGACCGCCTTGCTGTCGGGCAATTGCTGAACGACCAGAACAGGGGAAACTGGTATAAACGTTCCCTCTACCGCCTTGCCGCCGACGCGCAGATAGTCGTTATCGGCAACAGCCTGTGTCTGGTAGATGGTTCCGGTGTATCCGCGCTTGTACAACTCAAGCTGCGGCAGCGTGGACGGGGCGCCGGAAGCCACGGTTAGCACGGCGTCGGGCTTGTAAAAAAATGGGGTCAGGTCTTCCAGGACCTGCCCCCAAAGCTTCATTCCCAACCTCCACCTAGAGCGAGAAAAATATTGATTTGATCGGTGGCTAATTGCGCCTGTGAAGCAGCTAGCGCGCTGGTATTGTTGGACAGAGTACGTTCGGAGTCGAGCACCGTCAGGTAATCTGTTTTCCCATACTGGTATAACTTGCGCGCCTGAGCCGCTGCTTCGACGCTCAGATCCCGAGCGGCTTTCAAAGAAGCATCACGGTCGAGCTGGCGTGCATACACCACCAACGCGCTTTCGGTTTCGCGTAGTGCGTTTAACACTGTCGCGTCAAACTTGGCCAGCGCGCCCTTGGTGGTGGCCTCGGCCTGGGCAATGCGTGACTGAGCAGCGCCACTATTGGGAATAGTCCATGAGATCAAGGGGCCGATACTCCAACTGAAGGTGCTGCGGTCGCCAATGAGGTCGGCAGGGCCCGCCGATCCACCGGACAGGCCTAATGTGATTTTGGGATACAGGTCAGCCGTGGCGATGCCGATGCGTGCCGTGGCGGCGGCAAGATTGCGTTCGGCCTCGCGAATGTCGGGGCGACGACGCAGCAAAGCAGCTCCATCGCCAACCGGAATTGTCCGAGTCAAGCGCGGCGGTGCTCTGCACTGAAGCATGGATGCCGGCAGAGCCGATGGCACCTCGCCCGTTAAGGCGGCCAGCCGGTATAGCGCGGTACGCTGCTGCGCCTGGAACGGCGGCAAACTGGCCTGCAACTGCTGCAACTGGCTGCGGGCACGCGTCACATCCAGCGTCGTACCACGACCCGCCTGCTGCAATCGCTGTACGACGCTCAGTGATTCGCGCTGCAAGTCCACCGACTGTTGGGCCGAAGCCAACTGCATGCCGGCCGAGCACATGTCCGCGTAGGCTCGGGCAGTTTCAGCCGCTACGGTCACTCGCGCCGCGTCATACGCCGCCTGCGCGGCCTGCGCATCGCCCTGCGCCGCCTGCACCGCCCGACGAATCTGACCGAAAAGGTCCAATTGATATGCAACACTTATCCCGCCCGAATAGGACCACTGATCAGGGGGTGACACGTTGGGCTGCAATTCCTGCAGGCCCGACACATGGCCATATGTGGGCGAGGCATTGACCCCGACGGTGGGTTTCTGCTGCGCTTGGACACCTTGGATGACGGCCTGGGCGCGTTCGAGATTGGCCGCCGCTACCCGCAGATCCGTATTGGCCGCCAGCGACTTCGCAATCAGGGAGTCGAGAACCGGGTCTTCATATAGCCGCCACCATTTGTCCGGCAGAGATTGCGGACGATAGACCGCGCCTTCCTGCGCACCTGCAAAGGGCGCTTGTGTGGCTTTCCGATTTACCACAGCCGAATCCGGGACGTGGTAATCTGGGCCAACAGCGGCGCATCCGGCTAGCGCAAGAGCTAACAGAGGTGCGAGTATGTTTGCAGTTTTCATAAAGGCATGTCGATCGATACGGTCGCAGTCTGGCCCGCTACGAGGCGTACGCCCTCAGGAATTTCGCCAAGCTTTATGCGCACAGGAACACGCTGCGCGAGCCGTACCCAACTGAAGGTCGGGTTCACGTTCGGAAGCATGTCGGAGCCAACGCTGCGCTCCCGTTCGGCAATACCCAGCGCAATACTTTCCACATGGCCGTGGATCCGGTGCGAATCGCCCATCAGCATCACGGTGACGCCGTCACCCTCGTGGATATTGGGAAGCTTGGTTTCTTCGAAATAACCCTCAACGTAGAACGACTGCGCATCAATCAGGGCCATGACAGGCCTGCCCGTCATGGCATAAGCACCCACGCGCAGGTCCAGATTGGTTACCCGTCCGTCGGTGGCCGCAACGACGCGGCTCCGTTCCAGACTAAGCTTGGCAATGTTCAACTGCACCTCGGCCTGTGCCAACCCGGCGTCGGCCTGCTGCACTTTGCTTTGGCTTTGTTCCTGCGCCTCGGCCGCCACCAGTTGTCCCAGCGAACGGTTGCGGCGAGCCTCGCGTTGCGCTTGATCGTGTGCCACTTGTTGCAAGCGCACCTGCGCTCGGGCCAGGTCGTAGGCAAGCTGGAAGCGAGCACGGTCGATTTCGAAAAGCACATCGCCGGCTTTCACGTCCTGGTTGTCGTGAACCGGCACGGCGGTGATCAGACCCGAAACGTCGGGTGCTACCTGCACCACGTAAGCCTTGACTCGGCCATCACGCGTCCATGGATCGATCTCGTAGTGAACCCATAGCCGCCAGCCAGCATAGACCGCCGCCGCCAGGGCAATTGCCGTGACAGCGAATCTGCCGATAGCCGCCGGGCGCCAGGCATTGGGAAATTTCATGTTGTTAAACCATTAAAATCAAAGGAGAAAAGGTCCAGACCACATAGAGCAGGACGACATACAAGGCTAGGTCAAAGAACGCCGGGTGCCATACCAGTCGGTAAAAACCCACACGCCCCAAAACACCGCGCGCCAGTTTGGAAAAAAGTAACGTCAATATGGCGAAAACCAGCAGCCACGGTACGTAAACACCATAAATACTCAATTCGCCGATCATATTGCCTGTACCTCCGCTGTAGCCAGGCGTGGCTGGTAGTCAGAAGCATTGGGGAATAAGCCCCGGCGAATACCCACCAGCGCCACAATGGCCCGGTTACTTGCCGCGACGGCAGGTCCGTTCGCCACATTCGATAAGGCACCGTCCAGTTGCGACAACAAAGGCGAAGCATGATCCTCCGCTTTGTTCGGCAAACGACCGCCAAAACGCTGCGCCAGGCTATGCAGCATATGCTGGATGGCTCCGTCGGCGATGGGAAGATGCCGGCGAGCACGTTGCAAACCTGCAATATCGTTTCCAATGCGCAGGTCTAACAAAGCATCCGTAGCTACCAGGTCGTCGCGACGCGTGGCAAGCGCCAGCCGCGGCTGCAACAGGCCAATGCGGTCGAGCATGCGACTTGTATAAGCCCGTGCGTCTGGCTTGTGGGCGGCGACGGCAAGCGTTGCCAAATCCCTCCAGTTGGCCGCCTGGATGCGGCGCGCAGCCCTGTCTGCACTGATCGTACGAAAAATAGCGGTCACGATCGCCGCGACAGCGGTGCCTGCAAGCTGCCCGAGCATGCTGTCAATGAACGACACCAGGTTTAGACTGTTGGTGTCTTGCAAAGCCAGGGAGCCTAGAACGCCAAACAGCAGGGCCGCGGCCTTGAGCGCCATCGCGGGCCGCAACGTCAGCGCCGAAAGAAAAAACACCGCAGGAAAGATCGCCAGCGCAAGCATTTCGAAGGAATGCAAGGCGGGCATAATGCCTAGCAGGTAGAGCGCTGATAGTGGCATCGAAAGGGCTGTATAGATCAGGAATTGCCGAATCATCGGAACCGGATTGTCCATGGTCGCAAAGAAACAGCAGAAAACCGCGGCCATCATCACTGCCGCTGATCCACCGGTCCAGGCGGTCAAGATCCAAAAGGCGCAGCACACGAAAATCGCGATCGCCGCTGCGAATGCCGACAAGAGCGCCAAGCCGGGATCGCGATGCAATCCAGCGGCAGCCTCATCGCGACGCCGAGGCCGTTTAGATATGCCTTGCAAACCATCTTCAATATCCTTACGCAATATCAGACACTCGGCGTAGGTATCCACAAGCTCCCGGAGGCGAGCCGTCAAGCTCATCATGAGCATGTCTGTCCATTCTGAATCCGGATGCATGACGGGCGATAAGCGCTCAATAGAGCCACGCAGTTGAGCCGCCTGCGAAGGAGCTGCATCAGCACCCGCGCCGATCCATTCAGATACATCACGCAAAATGTCTTTTACGGCGGTTGGCAGTTCATGGCCGCAGTCATGCAAAGCACGCAGGCGATCCTCCACTGCAGACACACAAGGAGTCAGGGCTACGATTCGCTCTTGCACGACCCGCAACGCAGGCGCGGTCCAGCGGATATTGCCTGGATCAAATGGCACGTGAGTGGACAGCAAGCGCAATTGCGTGATGTCGTTGGCTAGCGTGCGTTGATCTTTATCACGCGTGCCGACGTCGGTTCCCTTCAATACGTCCTGAATCCAGGCCCTTGCCTCAGCCCCCGTTTTATCCAGCCGGGCCAGCACAACTGATCCAATCCCCCGAGGAAAGATCACACTATGAACAACGGTCGCACAAATAATGCCCAAGCCGATCTCTTCCACCCGCGCGACAGCAGTATTAAGAATATTGCCGGGGTCGGCAACACCGGGAAATCCGACCAGCGCCGCCGTGTAGCCCGCCAGCATGAACACGTATGAACGAGGGGTGCGATCGAGCAGCGATAGATAAAGGCAGCCCCCGACCCACAACGCCATGGCGGCGCTCAGCAATATCGGTGCATTGATCAACTGAGGGACCATGAAAACCGCGGCAGCCGATCCAAGAAATGTCCCGCCCAAGCGATAGAGCGCTTTGGATCGCACACTACCCACCCATGGCTGAGTAACAACAACGTATGCCGTCATCATCGACCAGAATGGCCGAGGAAGACCGATCGCGTAGGCCAAGTAAAGCGCCAACATGGCGCTTAGGTAACATTTGATCGAGAAGAGCGCCTCGTCGGCACTCACCCATTTCATACGCCGCCTTCTTTGTTTGGCCGATCAATGGCGACGCATGCCAGTTGGCTCTTTAATGCTGCGAAGACCCGCAAGAACGCATCGGCGTCCTAGCTGTCGATATCGGCGAACAGGCGCCGCCGGAATCCAACTAATAAATTTTCGACTTTCTCGCCGACGTGGCTTCCTGCCGGTGTCAGATGAAGCGTTTTGACCCGGCGATCCTCGACATCGTCCTTGCGCTGCACCAGCCCACTGGCTTCCAGCTGATCGAGCAGTCGCACCAGCGAAGGCGCCTCGATACCCAGTTCTTCAGCCAATATGCGTTGACGCACGCCCTCGCCCAGCCGGCCAATAATGACGATCGGCCAAGCCGTCGCCTGCGAAAGGCCCAGTTCCGCCAACGACTGATCCGCTGCCGCGCGATAAATTCGCGCCATCCGCGTCAGTGTCGTCGTTATTTCCATAAGAGTCGCGTCAGACGGGACGCCGGCAGGCTGTGTCATATTGATCGTGGCATATATAGTTAGTTAGCTAACTATTATAATAAGCAATACTGGTATTCGCAAGAAAAAGTTAGGGCTGCCACAAAGCGGATGACCGTACTACGCGCCGGATCAACGGCAGGCGCACCGTCAGGCAACCGGCGACATCCCAATCACGGTGTTAACATCGAATCCATCGTCGGCATGCCAGCCGGCCCTGGCAGAAACCATTCAGTCGGAGCGCTACAACCTTGAAATACCGCAAACTTGGCCACACAGACCTCAAGGTCAGTCTCATCGGCCTGGGCACTATGACCTGGGGCGAACAAAACACCGAATCCGAGGCCCACGAGCAGATCGATTACGCCTTGTCGCGCGGGGTAAACCTGGTGGATGCCGCCGAAATGTATCCGGTGCCCCCCAAGCCCGAGACACAAGGCCGCACAGAAACGTATGTCGGCACTTGGCTGGCCAAAACGGGGCGACGCAAGGACATTGTGCTGACCAGCAAGGTCTCTGGCCCCGCCACCGACCCGAAACGCCCTGGCCATATTCGTAGCGGCCAGACGCATCTGGATCGCAAGAACATGACCGAAGCGCTGGACGCCAGCCTGAAGCGCATGCAAACCGATTATCTTGACCTGTACCAGTTGCACTGGCCGGATCGCACCACAACCACATTCGGCCGTCCCGCCTATCCCTGGAAGGACGATGCCTACACGGTGCCCATCGAGGAAACCCTGGAAGTGCTGCAAGACTTCGTCAAAGCCGGCAAGGTACGCCATATCGGGGTGTCCAACGAAACACCTTGGGGCGTGGCGCAATACCTGAAGCTCGCCGAAACGCGAAACCTGCCCCGCATCGCATCCATTCAAAACCCTTACAGCCTGCTCAACCGCAGCTACGAGAACGGCCTGTCGGAGTTCAGCCACCTGGAAGGCTTGGGGCTGCTGGCCTACTCGCCGTTGGGCATGGGTGTACTGGCGGGCAAGTATCTGAACGGAGCCCGCCCAGAGGGCGCCCGCATGACGCTGTTCACGCGTTTTGACCGCTACATGAAGCCCCAGGCCGAACGCGCTGCGGCCGAGTATGTGCAACTGGCCCGCGATTCGGGCTTGTCGCCCGCAACCATGGCCCTGGCGTTCGTAAACCAGCAGCCTTTCGTCATCAGCAGCCTGATGGGCGCAACCCGTCTTGACCAGTTGAAAGAAAACATTGACAGCGTCGAGGTTGCGCTACCGGAAGAGGTCATGGAGGCCATCCAGGCCATTCATCAGCGATACCCGAACCCCGCGCCCTAATTCTCATCGTAGCCGCTTGGCCGAAGGCCATGTTGACAACGGACAAATTCAGGCATAAATTTGGATGGTGAACTACGGGAGGCCATCATGCAATTAAGCGACAAGATCCGATCCATCTCTTATCTAAAAAATAATGCGGCCAAAATGGCGGAGGAGTTGGAGTGCGACGGCAGCCCTTTCATCATTACGCAAAACGGCGAAGCCAGCATGGTATTGGAAAACATAGAACGCTACGAAGCAAAAGAAGAGCTGATCGCCCTGCTGAAGATTCTGGCGTTGGGTGAAAAAGACCGATTGAGCGGGAAAGGCACAAGCGCCCAGGCATTTCGCCAGACGCTCAAAGCCGAGAGAACGTAGCTGGCCTGCCCCGTGGCTATTATTATTCTGCCCGACGCTCAGGAAGACTTGCTTGCACTGCAGCGCTATATGCTCAAGCAATGGGGTCTTGAACTGTCTGCGAAAGCCGAGAACGAAATCTTCAATCTGCTCGATCAAATCGAAGCAGGCAAGCGCTCGGGCCAGCCGGTGCCGGAACTCGCCGAAGTAGGAATTACCGATTACCTGGGCGTACTCACTTCGCATCACCGCATCGTCTATCGCAAAATCAACGGCGTCGTATTTGTGTATATAGTCGCGGGCCAACAGCAAGATTTCATGAGCCTGCTGACGCGCCGGGTCATGCAGCGGCTCTGAAAAAACAAAAGCCCCCTGTTGGCCACCCAAACTCCTCCACCTTTGGCCACCTCAAATTCCCCCACCTGATCGGGGCCTAATCGCGGCATAATTCCCGCGTTTTGCGGTCTCGGCGGTTTCCTGGCAGGACGTTATCTTTACCCCTCGACTGAGGGGAATTGGATTGAACGTCTTGAAACCACACCTGCAAACCACCATT
>NZ_QNRQ01000016.1 GCF_003315175.1 Eoetvoesiella caeni
CGCGGGCGCGACCCCTTGATTGCATTTGTGGCCACGCTGGGCTACAGCCGCGCAAGCTGGGTGCGTTTTACCAACAACGAACGTGCCGACACGCTGTAAGCGATCCACGAACCACAGGGCTCAGATCGCCAGTTCCGTGGCTAAATCATGGGCATGCAGATTCCACGGCAATAGCGCCTCCACTTCTTCGACCGTTTTAGCCGCCGGCAGGCATGTCAGCACGCGTTTAAGCCAGGTATATGGCTCCAGTCCGTTCGCTTTGGCGGTCTCGACCAAGGAATAGATCACGGCGCTGGCGTGCGCGCCAGCGGGTGTATCGCTGAACAGCCAGCCTTTTCTTCCCACAACAAAGGGACGGATGCAATTCTCGACGGCATTGTTGTCCACGGGCAGATCGCCGCGCTCGGTATAGCGCACCAGGCGCGACCAGTATTTGCTCAGATACGCGAGCGCCTCGCCCAACGTGGTCTTGGGCGCCACCACCGGCAGGGTCGCATCCAGCCATTCGCGCAGCGCGGCTAGCACGGGCAGGCTACGCTCCTGGCGCGCCCGCAACCGTTGCTCGTCAGTGGCGTCCGTCATTTCTCGTTCGATACGGTACAGGCGGGCGAAGAACTCGATGGCCTGATCGGCACGACCCCGTTTGCCCTTGGGCTGTGCGCGCTTAGCTTCGACGAATTTGCGGCGCGCGTGCGCGGCGCAAATCAAATGCTCGATGCCGCCTTCGCGCACCGCCAGGTTGTAGCCGTCGTAACCGTCGGTCATCAGATACCCACGCCAGCCTTCGAGCAGGCGCAGCGGCACCTGCCCGGAGCGGCTCGGATCGTAATCGTACAGGATCACGGGTTTGCCCGGCGGACCACCGCGCTGCACCCACATATAGCTTTGGGAGGTGGGATCTTTATCGGGCTCTTTGAGCACCTGCACAGTCGTTTCATCCATGTGGATGACGGGCGAGTCGAGCAAGACGTCGCGGGCCAGGTTATGCAAGGGCTGCAAGGCCTTGGCCGCGTTGATGGCGCAGCGGGCCAGCGTCTGGCGCGGGATATCCACGCCGCTGCGCTCAAGCACACGGGCGAAGCGGTTCAGCGGCAGACCGTCCACATATTTGACGGTCAGCAACATGGCCAGGAATCCGGCGCTAAAGTTGCTGCGCGGCAAGGCGGCGGGCGGCATGGGCGCAATGACCGGCGCGGCATCCTTGCCCGGACAGGCGTAGCGCGGGCGAACCGTGCGAAGCACCTGCACTTGCATGGGAATGATGTTCAGCTGCTCGCTGACTTCTTCACCAATCTTGACCATGTGCTTGCCGCAGGCGCACAGACGTTGTTCTTGCGGCACATCGATGACGATGTCCACGCGCGGCAATTGCGGTGGCAACGCACGGCGTTTGCCACGCCCCGAGGATCGCATACGGGCGGCGCCGTTCTCGGTGTCGTCCTGTTCATCGGCATCCTCGCCCAGATCCGGCGCGGCCAGCGCCTCGGCCTCGTTAAAAAGCAGCCCCTGGCCAAGATGGGTCTCGCTGCTGGCGCCGAACATTCTGTGGCGCGCCAGACGCGCCTCTTCAAGCAGCCTCTGAACTTGGCGGGCCACCTCGGTGGCCACCCGTTGATCGAATTCGGTCGATAAGTGACGAGCGATTTCTTGTTCGAACTGCGCGGCCATGCGCGCTCGTTCGGCTTGCAGTAAGGCCTGTAATTCGTCCTGCGTCGCCGGCAAAGCGGCCGGCGCGTTGATCGCGGGAAGCTTAAGCTTGAATGGCGTGTTGGCGCGCTGGGCAGACGGAATCGGCATGCCGTCATTTTACCCGATTACCCTATGAAACGGCCTGGTAATTCAAGGTTTTATGCGGCTTATTAACCCATAAATCAAAGCCTTCGAGCAACCATTCAAACTCTTGCAGCGTCAGCGTGTGTACGACCTGACTCGAGGCCGGATCGGGCCACGCAAAGCGCTGCTTTTCCAGGCGCTTTTGCCATAGGCAAAAGCCATTGCGGTGCCAGTACAACGCCTTGATCTTGTTGCGCGCCCGGTTCACGAACACGAACAGCGCATCGCCAAACGGATTCATCTGCAATTCGTGCTCGACTAGAACGGCCAGCCCATCGATCTGCTTTCTGAAGTCCACCGGCTGGCGGCACAGATACACCGAGCCAATGCGGCTGCCCGGATGCATCAGCGCACCTGGCGCGAGACCGCCGCGCCCAGCGCGGCCAACCACTGCGCACTGGGCAACTGCGCCAGCTCCAGGCGCACCCCCGGGGCCAGAATGAGTGAACACGGCACGCGCGCATCGGCATCGCTGATCTGCACCGGCACGAACTGTCGGCTCGGTTGCGGCGCCGCCGGCAATGCCACCGCCGACGATGAGGCTTCTGACTTCAAGCGTTTGCGCCAGTAATACAGCGCCGACACCGACAAGCCTTCGCGCCTGGCATACGCCTTGGCGGGGATACCCTCAGCGGCGATCGCCGCCAAGTGATCCGACCAGTACTGCCTTCCTTTCGACATCTGCATGTGCCCTCAAAATTGAACAGAGGCCATCTTGGCTTATTCAACGCAACGCCGAAAGGATGTGCTTGGTGGATCACTTACGTAAGAGCGGTGCGCGTAGTTGTTTTTACACGGCCGAGGCGATCATCCTGAAGCCGGATGCATACAAAGCTATTTTCGCCGTTGGCGATGGTGTTTTCCCGGTGATATTCGGCTCATCTCAGCGAGGCCGCTAGGGCCAGGTTCGGCGGCTACGCTCAGCTTGAAACCGGCCTCCGTCCAATTTGAGTTTTTAGCGGCATGAAGAAGGGGGGGCATAACCAAATAGCGCGCTGAAGTGAACTCCCCACATCTCATAATATGAAAATACCGTTAAATCAGTAGATTATACGTAAATATTAATGTTGATTATGTTGTCAGGTGGGGAGTTTAGTTCGATTTTTATCGCCAAATAACTTGGCGTCTAGCACTTTTGGAACTAAATTCCCCACATTGATGCCGGAATGTCGCTGTACCCCTGTGTCAGACTAGTTGCCCAGCAACGGGCACATGACAGGCGTTGCGAGCCTACGAGCTAGTGGTTCGCGGCTCGCAATGACACGACGGCACTGTTGTCTGGCTGATCTGCATCAAAGGACTCACCAATGTTCTGACACGGGAACAGTTCTTCCTCCGCCTGAGTCCGTAATTCACTGTGTTGATCGCATACACGATCGTACTTAGCAGCTTGTATCTTGTATTGCAGCAGAGGGAACCACCAGAACGTCGCATCTTGCATTGGTGAGAACCTTTCGTGCGACACTTCCAAGCAAGTGTTGAGCTATTGCGTTTTCGCCTTGTGTACCGAGGATCACAAGGTCTGTTGCCCTTCGACGCGAGGCACGGATCAGCGTGATGGAGGCATCTCCCTGGATGATTCTGACACGCGCCGCCTTCGGCAATCGACCATTTTCACCGAACATTTTTATGACCTGCCGGCGTGCGGTTTTGGCCTTTGCATCACGGTAGCGGTCGATTTCGGTTTGGGAAGTGTTTGCCTTGAGCATGGCCAACTCGAATGCGAGCGGAATGTCGAAGACATGGATAAGCTCACGCGAAGCCATGGGTGACAAGCGGGAAGCCCACAGCGCAGCCGCTTGAGCATGGTCCGAAAAGTCCACTCCAACTGCGATATGGCTATAGGGCGCACCAGCTTCCTTGCGCACGACGAGCACAGGACAAGGAGCGCATCTGACCACGCGATCGGCTGTAGAGCCGAACACCCTCTCGCGCAAACCTTTGGCGGCACCCGGACCGATAACAATTAAATCAGCTTTATGTGACGTGGCCAAGTTTTCAATGATGTCATGAGGCTTTCCAGCTTCCACGTGCGTGATCGCCGGCTTGTCTGCCGTCTCAAGTAGGGATTGAAGCTGACGTGCGTTCTGATCCACGAGCATGCCAACAAGCGCGACCAGGTCGATTAAGGGCGGCAGGCTGGCATCGTGAAGAGGTGGGTTTTCGACAACGTGCACGGCAACGAGCTGCGCCTTATGCTGCTTGGCTAGTTGAATGGCACGGTCGGCAACACGTTGGCTGTCGTCTTCAAGAGCAAGGGCGACCAGTATGGTCTTGATTGACATAGGGCTCTTCCTTTCGGAGTCGACACAAGGGGCGGCGCGGCGCCGCCCCTTGTGTTCGCTGGTTGTCAGTGCGGGTAGCGCAGAATTGCTGCAAGATCATGGCCACCGGGTATATCTTCCTTTCTGACACCCAGAACCACCGCACCACTGGAGAATGCCCGAGCGGTGATCTCATCAATCACGCCATAAGCCTTGGCATCATCTTTATCCGCGAACGATACTGCGCCCGTTTCATCATCGACAAAACCGGCAACAACGGAATCGATATTAACCAGAAGTGTCTGGATCGCGCCGAACGTCGCCGCGCGTGCTGCGTCAGAAATGTCTGTTGTGGTGCGGCGTTCTCCTGCACGCTTTTCAAACAGTGCTTTTATGTCCGTAATTTGCTGGACGTAAGCGTTATCGAGAACCGGCCGCGTCCTTGCAGTCAGTTCGGCTTCGGTCAGATGATCGGGACTTTCCGCGATCGTCTCAGGCAATAGGTTCGAATAAGAGCAGATTTGCTTGAATACATCCGCGAGCCTCCCCGTTGCGGCCAGCACCAGCGAAGTTTCGCGGCCAGCCAGGATGGGCCGTAGTGCTGCGTCTACTTCACGAACATACTGCTGGAGCCGGACGTTATGGCCTTCCATACCTCGGATGCGACCGCTGAAAACGCGTTCATTGTTCGGGGCTCGACCTACCGACGACGCTACATCCTTGGGCAGCCCCGGCACCTTGAGCTCGACGGCAGGCAGATCGGCGTTCATTTCGAGCAGACGCACGGCATTTTCCGATAGCGCCAGAATGAACGCTGAATGTGGGAAGGTGATCGCACGAAACAATGGCTTGAGGTGATACCGGTCGGCGACCTGCGCCATGGAAACCAGATCGTTTGCAAGCCTATAAGTGCGAATACTGTCCGGTGTGGCGAAAACGGCCAGACTGTTAGCCTGGAAGCGCCAGAACTTGTCATCATCCAGAAGATCGTTGAGGCCATCCAGCAGCGCACCCAACCGCCTTTTATCGAACGCGGTTTCCTCAAGCTGCGCTTGTGCCTCTTTGATAAGGTTTCCCATTTGGATCCGGGATGCCTGAGCGTTCTGTGTGACGGGGGTTGTTTTCAAATATATTGAAACGCAGGCATCGGCACGCTTATCGGCGAGTAGAGTAAATTCGTTCCGGGTCGGAATGTCGACATAAAGCATAAACGTACCTTTCTTGGTTTCTTCTCTACCCCTTCGGGTGGAAATTAACAGTTATGGCTGCTAGAGCAATGTTTGATGATACTCGATCGCATTTTTGAAAAAATTGCGACATAACAATAATCGACTTGGCGATATCGTAACGCTTCTATTAACTCGTTCTTTGCGAAATATCAAACGGAAGCACTGCCAAACCTACTTTTGAGCTTGCTTCAAGCAATTAAAGTAAGTAGTGTATTACTTACTTACGGGGGTAATACTGAGATGGCCGACACAATCGCAATTAACACGCCTGAACCAACGGTAAACAAACTTCCCGATGCTCTCGACTCCCTGACGCACACGGCACTGGCGCGCGTCACGCGCGGGTTGTCGCCAACGGCAGGCCTGATGGCGTGGCATGACTGGGTAATCCATCTTGCGATATCGCCGGGCAAGCAGCGCAGCCTGTTCGACAAGGCGCTGGACAAGCAGCAGCGCTTCACCCAATATGCGCTACGTGCAACGGCCACGCCTCATTGCTTAAACTGTGTCGAACCTCTGGAGCAAGATCGCCGCTTTGCTGACCCTGCCTGGCAGCAATGGCCCTTTAACCTGATCCATCAGGGTTTTCTGCTGCAGCAGCAATGGTGGCACAACGCAACGACGGGCGTGCGCGGTGTATCGCGCCATCACGAAGACCTGGTCACTTTTGCCGGTCGTCAGTGGCTCGATATGTGGTCGCCGGTCAACTTTCCATGGACTAACCCCGAGGTCTTGCAGGCAACCGCACGTACAGGTGGCGCAAATCTTTGGCGCGGGGCAATGAACTTCCTTGAAGATGCGCGGCGCCATAATTTGGATGAGCCGCCTTTCGGCACCGAAGCTTTCGAGGTTGGTAAGGACGTGGCTGTCACGCCGGGCAAGGTGGTTTATCGCAATCGCCTGATCGAACTGATTCAGTATGCCCCCACAACGCCCAAGGTGCACGCCACACCAATACTGATCATCCCTTCGTGGATCATGAAGTATTATATTCTCGACCTGTCACCACACAATTCGATGGTCAAGTACCTCGTTGACCAGGGGCACACGGTGTTCATCGTTTCCTGGAAGAATCCCGGCTATGCCGACCGTAATCTGGGCATGGAAGACTACCGGCGGCTCGGAGTCATGGAGGCGCTCGATGCCGTCACGGCGATCGTGCCGGAACAAAAGGTGGACGCGGTCGGATACTGTCTGGGCGGAACGCTGCTCTCAATTGCGGCTGCCGCCATGGCGCGCGACGGCGATGAGAGGCTGCGCAGCCTCACGCTGCTGGCAGCGGGAGTCGACTTTCGTGAACCTGGCGAGCTGTCGCTGTTCATAGACGAGAGTCAGCTTGCCTGGCTGGAATCGCTCATGTGGGACAAAGGCTATCTGGATGGCGAGCAGATGGCGGGCGCCTTCCAGCTGCTCAATTCGAACGACCTGATCTGGTCGCGCCGCATGCGCGAATACCTGCTGGGCGAGCGTCAGGTCCTATTCGACCTGATGGCTTGGAACGCCGATGCCACGCGTCTGCCGTTTCGCATGCACAGCGAATATCTCAGGCGTCTGTACCTTAATAATGACTTCTCCGAGGGGCGCTACGAGGTCGACGGCCGGCCGGCGGTGCCCGGTGATATCCGCACACCGATTTTTGCCGTCGGTACCGTCCGCGATCACGTAACGCCCTGGCGGTCTGCCTACAAGATCCATCAATTGAGCAGCGGTAGCGACGTAAGTTTTGTGCTTACCAGCGGGGGGCACAACGCGGGGGTGGTGAGCGAACCGGGTCGTCCCCGGCGCAGCTTCCAGATATCCACGCGCAAGGCCGGCGAGCGCTATACCGATCCGCAGCGCTGGCGTGCTGACACGCCGCTTCAAGAGGGCTCGTGGTGGCCAAGCTGGCAAAAGTGGCTTTCCAGGCGCTCTTCTGGGCGCGTGGCGCCACCGCCTATGGGAGCAAAAGCAGTGGGGTATGCACAGATCGCTGATGCGCCTGGCACCTACGTCATGGAAAGATAGGGGTCAGGGTGCACATAATGGCTGGCCGGCGTAGACACGGTTCGCCCGTCGGATGAGCCGACTTTGTATTCAATCAAGGTTTACTAGACCAAGGAGGTCATAATGAGCACCGAAAACTTTTCCGTTAATCTCTATAAAACCAATCTCGAGTTACAGCTGCGCATCATGCAATTATTGCAAGACAACAGGCAACGTTGGCTGGAGGCCGCGCAGCAACGCAATACCGATGCCATGGCGAAGACTGAGGCTGAAATTGAAGGTTTGTCGCAGGCGGTGGATTTGCAGTCGTTTGTGACGCTACCCGCTGATACAGTTGAGCGCTTGTTCCAGACTGGTATGAGCAGCACGCAAACAATGAACGAAATAGCCATTAAAAACCAGACGGAGCTTACGGCTGGTCTCCAGCAGGCTCTTCAGGATTGGCAGAAGGGAGTGACCCAGCTTTTGGGCAGCAGTGCAAATTTCGCTCCATGGTTGCTAAGCAGTATGTCGTTGGCTGGTAAATCAGCTCCGGCTGCAAAGCAGAAAAAGACTGCGGAATAGGGAATGATCATATGAGCGACCAAAAGCGCACCGCACTGGTGACCGGCGGTAATCGGGGTCTGGGCGAGGCGATTGCCCGGGCACTATATGATGCTGGCTACGAAGTGATCATCACGCATACGCCGGGCAATCGCAAGGCTGCTGATTGGGTTAAAGGACTCGCCGCGCAAGGCATTCGCTTTTCAGCCTATGGTGTGGATGTTTCCGTCTATGAGTCCGTGCAGGAATTGGCCCGCAAGATCCATGCCGATGGGCGACAAATAGACATTCTTGTTAATAATGCGGGCATTACCCGAGACGCCACTCTGCGCAAACTTGATAAAGCCAACTGGGACTTGGTGCTTCGCACCAATCTGGACTCCATGTTCAATGTCACCAAGCCTTTCGTCGAGGCCATGATGGAACGGGGCTGGGGCCGCATTATCAATATTTCGTCGATCAACGGTAGCAAGGGACAGTTCGGCCAGACCAACTATTCAGCAGCCAAGGCGGGCGTACACGGCTTTACCATGGCGCTTGCGCAAGAGGTTGCGCGCAAAGGCGTTACGGTAAATACCGTCGCGCCAGGTTATCTTGCCACCGAGATGGTGGCGGCGGTTCCCGAAGAGACCTTGCAGCGAATCGTCAGCGGAATCCCTGTGGGTCGTCTGGGTGAGCCCGCCGAGATTGCGGCGTTGGTGACATTCATTGCTAGCGATGCTGCCGCTTTTATGACCGGGAGTAAAGTCTCTATGAATGGCGGCCAGCATATGCAATAACATCCTAGACGGTACATGCAGCCCTTCTCTATCGCGTAAAACGAAAGCAATATTATGATCGACACGGACTCACGCTCGTCCCAATCCGGCACCATGTCGGCCAATACGATACGCGGCGTTCAACGCCTTATCGAGCATGTACGCAATATGCAGGCTGTTCGTATGGCGGTGGCGCACCCGTGTGATGCTCTCAGCCTGTCCGGCGCGATCGATGCCCGCAACGCCGGCATCATTGTGCCGGTGTTGGTGGCGCCTCAGGCCAAATTGCGCGCCATCGCAAAAGAGGCCGGCATCGACCTTGCCGGCTGCGAGATCATCGATGTGCCGCACAGCCACGCGGCCGCTGCCGTCGCCGCAGAGATGGCGGGCAAGGGGGAGGTCGAGACCCTGATGAAGGGCAGCCTGCATACCGAGGAATTCCTGAGCGCGATCCTTTCTCCCTGCGCGGGCCTGCGTACTGAACGCCGCATCACCCACTGCTATGTGATGGAAACCGCTGCCTATCCGCGTCCATTCATCATTACGGATGCCGCCGTCAATGTCGCGCCCACACTGGAAGACAAAGCCGATATTGTGCGTAATGCCATTAGTTTGGCGCATGCTTTAGGCGTGGCTGAGCCCAAGGTAGCGATTCTTGCAGCGGTGGAAACCATCAATCCACGTATGCAATCGACGCTGGATGCGGCGGCATTATGCAAAATGGCTGATCGCGGCCAAATCAAAGGCGGTTTACTTGATGGACCGTTGGCTCTGGACAATGCCGTCTCGCCAGATGCCGCTCGGGTCAAGGGGATCCGTTCGGCGGTTGCGGGCCAGGCCGATATTCTGGTTGTGCCTGACTTGGAGAGTGGCAATATGCTGGCCAAGCAGTTGGAGTTTCTTGGGCAGGCCGACAGCGCCGGCATCGTCATGGGCGCGCGCGTGCCCATCGTGCTGACCAGTCGGGCCGATTCCAGCCAGACACGCCTGGTCTCTTGTGCCATCGCCCTGCTGCTGGCGCATCGCTACCGCAGTACACCCCCTTGATCGATTTTATTATTTCTTATTAGAGGACTTTCCGATGAAACTCAACTTCAAAGGCGACAGCGTCCTGGTGACTGGTGCTGGTTCGGGCATCGGCGGTGCATCAAAACCATCTGGCGAGCTGTCTCCAGAAGAGTGGCGACGCGTCATCGATGTCAATCTGAGTGGCGTGCAGTATGGCTTGCGCTTTCAGATTCCCGCCATGCTCAAGTCCGGAGGCGGCGCCATCGTCAATATGTCTTCGATCCTCGGCTTGGTCGGCAGCGCCTTGGTCGTGGATGGTGGCTATACCGCCGTCTGACCTCACCGTATAGGGCTTGCTTATGTCCAGCGATTTGATCCTCGTCCTTAATTGCGGCTCCTCCAGCATCAAGTTCGCGCTGTTCGATGCACGCTCCGAGGCGCTGACGCGCCTGCCCTTGTGGAATGGCAAGGTTCAGGGCATTGGCGGGCCGACGCCGGACTATGGCGAAACCGGTGTGCCGGTCCGCCGCGTCGAGCTGGATGCCGAACATCCGTACACCGCCGCCTTGCAGTTGATCCGCGAGCAGGTGGCTCAAAGACTGCAAGGCCGTCGTATTGTTGCGGTGGCGCATCGCGTGGTGCATGGCGGAAAACGCTATTTTGCGCCGACCCTGGTTACGGCAGACGTCATCGAGGATTTGCGCAGCTATATTCCCTTGGCCCCTTTGCACCAGCCGTTTCCGCTGGAAGCCATGGGTATATTGCTCGCTCAGCACCCCGACCTGCCGCAGGTCGCCTGCTTTGACACTGCCTTTCACTATGATCTGCCGTTAGTGGAACAAGTCTTGCCACTGCCGTATTCAGTCTGGAAGCAGGGCTTGCGCCGCTATGGCTTTCATGGACTTTCCTACGAATACATGACCTATGCCTTGCCCGAGCGATACGGCGATCTTGCTCAGGGCCGGGTGATTGTTGCACACCTGGGCAGTGGCGCTAGCCTGTGCGCAATACAAGGACTTCAAAGCGTGGCGACAACCATGGGTTTCTCTGCCTTGGACGGCCTGATGATGGGTACCCGCACGGGCGCACTTGATCCGGGTGCGGTGCTGTACCTGATGGAGATCGATAAACTCTCGCTGCAGGAAGTCGGCCACATGCTTTACCATCAATCTGGACTGCTGGGTGTGTCGGGTCTCTCATCCGAACCGCGCGTGATCGTACAACATGAAAACGACCCCGGTGAAACGGGCCTGCGAGCACAGCTTTCCCTGGCGCTTTACGTACGTCGTATTGTTCGCGAGATTGGCGCCTTGACGGCAGTGCTGGGCGGGCTGGATCTGCTGGTTTTTACCGCCGGCGTCGGCGAACACAATGCGTTTGTACGCGAGCGCGTATGCCATGATCTCGCTTTTCTGGGTGTCGAGCTCGACAAGGACACTAATGCCAGCAATGCCACACTGATTTCCACGCCCGATAGCCGGGTGCGCGTGGCCGTGGAACCGACCAACGAGGAATGGGTCATCGCACAACACACTCTGACGCTGCTTGAGTAAGCCTCAAATGCCAAGCAGGACGATGTGCCCCCATTACGCGGGAAAATCAGCAGTCGGGGCATCCCAGCCGCCGCCAAGCGCCTTGTAAAGCGCGACCAGTTGCACGGCGGCCGTCGTGTGGGCATGCACGTTTGCGGTTTCGGCCTCGTGCAGCACGCGTTCGGCAGCCAGCAGCTCAACCAACGCAATGTCGCCAGCCGCATAGCGCGCCTTGGCATGACCGTAGCTACGGCGGGTAGCCTCCACCGTCATTTGGCGCCGGTCCAGCGTATCCAGACCGGCGCGATAGTCACTCAGTGCGCGTTCAGCATCGCCAAGCGCTGTTAATACGGCCTGCTCATAGGCCAGTGCGGCTTGTTGCCCCGTCGCTTCGCGGGCACGAATCTCGGCGCGTACGCGGCCTCCGTCGAAAAGTCGCCAGGAAATCAGAGGCAGGACGGAGAATCGTGTGCTAGAGGAACTGAACCAATCACCGGTGGCTAGTGCCTGGAAACCACCGCCAACACCGATCGACAGCTTCGGAAATAGCTCGGCGGTGGCAACGCCAATGTCGGCCGTGCTGGCTGCCAGGCGTCGCTCGGCGGCGAGCACATCGGGTCGGCGACGCAGCACATCGGCACGCTCGCCCACCGGCAAGGGCAATAAAGTAAACGGCGTTGCGACAGTATTCAGCAGCGCCAGTTCACGCTCCGGCGGTGCGCCCAACAGCACGCCCAGACTCAACACAGCAGCACGCTGACGAGCCTGAATGCCCGGCAGCGTGGCATTGGCAGCGGCCCATTGTGCATAGGCCGCGTCCACATCCGAAGTGGACGCATCGCCTAGCGCTTGGCGCTTACGCACCAGTTTGAGTGTGTGCTCCAGGGTTTTCAGCATGGCTTGTTGGGTTTGCAATTCCTGTTCAGCACCGGCGGCGGTGAACCAAGCACGGGCGACCTCGGCCACGATACGCATGCGTACCCCCTGCGCATCGGCTTCGGCTGCCTGCAGCTGCGCATCGGCGCCCTCCAGCGCGCGCTGTTTGGCACCAAACAGATCGGCCTCCCAGGCCGCATCGAAGCCCGCGTCGTAAATCGTTTGAGTGGCTTCGAGGCCGGGCATAGAACCAACTGGTAAGGGGCCGTTCTCGCTTTGCCTACGTCGGTTAACGCTGGCACTCGCGCCTGCGACAGGGAGCTGCTCACCAGCGACCCGATCGCGCAGTGCGCGTGCTTCGTCGATGCGCGCTGCTGCAACCCGCAGATCGAGGTTGGCGGCCAATGCGGTGTCAATCAGGCGCTCGAGCACCGGGTCACCTAGCGTTGACCACCAGCGTGCTAGATCCGTCGGTGCCGATGTGACCGTGTCGGCCTGGCTCCAGCCATCACCAGTGGTAACTGGCGGTGGCGCGTAATAGTCGGGCCCGACCGCACAAGCTGTCAGAAATACGCTAGCCAGCAGTAGCGCGACGGGGCGCAAGCGCCGGATCGCTTGATGTAATGCGCAAGCCCTGGCGGTTGGGTCAGTGTGTGTCATTGCAAACGCTCTCGAACGAAAACAGTGGCCATCGTGAGTGATACCAGAGCGATGATCGCCAGCGGCCAGAGACTGGCGAGGATATCGCCCAGCGGCAACGCCTTGAGGAAGCTGCCCTGTACGATGATCAGGAAATGGGTCAATGGAATGGCCTGGGCCAGCCATTGCAGCAGCGTCGGCATGTTTTCCACCGGTGTCGCAAAGCCCGACATCAGCACGGCAGGCACGCCGATGGCAAAACCGCCAAGTATGGCTTGCTGCTGGGTCGCGCTGATAGCAGAAATCATCAAGCCGATACCCACCACGGAAAGGATGAATAGCACCAGACTCATCAAAAGCAGCCAGAACGAACCGCTAAAAGGAATCTGAAACAGTACGATGGCTGCGGCGATCATCATTAAGCCCAGCATCGTGCCGATGGCCAGTGCCGGTAATGATTTGGAAATAATGATCTCAGGCGTCGAGGTGGGCGAAACCAATAGCTGGTCGAAGGTGCCCAGCTCGCGTTCGCGAGCAATCGACAGAGAGGTAATGAGCAAGGCGCTAAAAAGAGCCAGGATGCCGGAGAGGCCGGGCACGATAAACCAGCGGTAAATCAGATTGGGATTGAACCAGTTGCGTACCACTAGCGGCGCCGCAGGCATAATCTCGGGGTTTATCTGGGCGCCGACCTCGGCGGCAATAGCCGACAGATAGCTGACCGTAATCTGGCCTGAATTGCTGCGCCGGCCATCGATCAATACCTGCACCTGACCACTGTCACCGGCAGCGATGGCACGGGAGAAATCCATGGGAATATCGAGCGCGGCAATCACTTTGCTCCGGTCGATCAAGCTGCGCAGTTCCTGGTTGTTGGCCACGTGGTGGATCTGGTTGATGAATTCGGCGCGGTCCAGGCGTGTCACCAGTTCGTGCGACCAACGGCCCGCATCCTGGTTGTGCACGGCAATATCGACATTACGCACTTCCAGCGTGGCTGCGAAGGCGAACACCAACAGCTGCAGCAGGGGTGGTACAAACACGACCATTCGGCTGCGCGGATCGCGCAGGATGCTAAGCACTTCTTTGATGATCTGAGCGCGCAGCCGGGTGAAGGAGAAGGCGCTGGATAGGTGTGACATAGCGTCTACTCCAGATTCTTACGCGTGGCGCGCTTGGCCAGCACAAAAAAGAACACGCCGATGGCCGCCATAGCCAACAGATTTGGCAGGAACGCCGCCCAGATGTCGCCGGCCAGAAATACCGTTTTCAAGGAAGAGACGAAATAACGTGCAGGAACGAACCAGGTGAGGATCTGGATCGGCCACGGCATGGCGTCAATCTCGTACAGGAAGCCCGAGAGCATGAAGGCGGGCAAAAAACCGGAGAACAGCGCAATCTGCGCTGCCAGAAACTGGTTTCGGGTAACCGAGGAGATCAGCAAACCCTGGCCCAGCGCGGGCACCATGAACACGGCAGAGAGTAGCAGAAGCGCGGCCAATGATCCGCGCAGCGGCACATCAAATACAAACACCGCCAGCGCCGCAGCGCCTAGCGTGGACAGCATGCCGAGCACGAAATAAGGCAGCAGCTTGCCAATCAGGATTTCCACCACCGAAGCGGGGGTGGACAACACCGCCTCCATGGTGCCGCGTTCCCATTCGCGCGCCACCACCAGCGCGGTGAGCATGGTGCCGATGATGGTCATGACGATGGCGATAGCACCGGGCACGAGCGAGCGGCGGCTTTCCAGTTCGGCGTTGAACCAGTAGCGCGGCTCCAGCACCACGGCGGTGGAAGGTGCTTCGGCACCCAGCCCGGCGCGCCAGGTCTGCACGACCCCTTGTGCGTAGTTGGCAACGTAGTTCGCGGTATTGGGTTGCGAACCATCGGTGATGACCTGGATCAGCGGCTCACCGTCACGCCTGGCAAGCCTTTGCTCAAAGTCCTGCGGGATCACCACGAATCCGCGCAGCTTGCCCGATACGACTTGCTCGGCCACTTCGCGCCTATCCTGCGCAAACGTCACGTCCAGATAGCGGGTACCGGCAAAAGCGGCGGCGAGCTCCTGGGCAGGCGCCGATGGCGACTCCAGCACCACGCCGATGCGCACGTCGCGCACATCCAGCGAAACCGCATAGGCAAACAGAAACAGCAACACCACCGGCAATACGAAAGCAATCAGCAGCGTGGACGGATCGCGTATCGCCTGCAGACTTTCCTTGAGCACCAGAGCCCACAAACGCTGCGGATCGAAGCGCCGCATGGCGGCGGCAGACATCTGATTGGCGCGGTACAAGTTGTTCAGGTCGCTCATGCCGCCGCCTTGATGCGGGCTTCGTCGGCCAGGTCAGCGGACTCGACCAAATGGATGAACGTATCTTCCATGGTCGGATCGGGCCGGGCCTCGCTGACTGTATCGCGCTTGAGCGCATCGGGTGTATCCAAAGCAATCAACCGGGCGCGGTATAGCATGGCCACCCGGTCGCAGTACTCGGCCTCGTCCATGAAATGGGTCGTGACCATTATCGTTACGCCCTTGCGGGCGAGACCATTGATGTGAGTCCAGAACTCGCGCCGCGTGATGGGATCCACGCCTGATGTCGGCTCATCCAGAAACAGCACAGGCGGGCGATGCATGACCGCGCAGGCCAGCGCCAGGCGTTGTTTGAAGCCCAATGGCAGCGAGTCGGGCGCTGCGGACAACCAAGATTCAAGATCGAAAGTAGCTATCATCTCGTCGATGCGCGTACGCCGCGTGGCGCCTTCCAGTCCGTACACGCCTGCGGAGAACTCCAGGTTTTGTCGCACCGACAGCAAGCCATAGAGCGAGAACTTCTGCGCCATATAGCCAAGCTGGGCTTTGGCCGCGCCGGTGGCCCGACGCAGGTCCAGACCCACCACATGCGCTTCCCCATGGGTGGGTTTGAGCAGCCCGCACAACATCTTGAAGGTGGTTGATTTGCCCGCTCCATTGGGGCCGAGCAGCCCGAAGATTTCGCCTTTATTCACCTCGAAACTGACGTTGTCGGTGGCGGTGAAATCACCGAAGCGTTTGGTCAGGTTGCGGCAGGAAACGGCAATATTCGAATCGAGTTCTACCGGCGATAGGCGCTCGGCCAGCGCCGATGTGCCGCCGGGGCCGCCACCCAGCAGATCGATGAAGGCATCCTCGAAGCGGGGCGGCACTGCAGCCAGGCGCGCATCAACCCGATCGGCCAGCGTCTGGACCTGTCCGACGTTGGAGTCGGCTCGCAGCACCACACGCACGCCGGCACCTTGGATGACACCATCGCCGATGCTGTCGAGATTCAGCGCCTCGGCGAGCACTGCACGGCGCTGCTCGCCAACGTCCTCCAGGCGAAAGCTGCGATCCTGAAGACGCCCGGTCAATCTGGCTGGCGGACCGTCGTAAGCAAGCTGACCCTCGTTGAGCAACAGTACGCTGTCGCAGCGTTCGGCCTCGTCGAGATAGGCGGTGGACCAAACCACGGCCATGCCCTCGTCGGTCAGCGCCTGCACCATGCGCCACAGATCCTGGCGGCTGACCGGATCGACACCGACGCTGGGCTCATCCAGCAACAGCACTTTCGGGCGCGCCATCAGGGCGCAGGCCAGGCCCAGTTTTTGTTTCATGCCGCCGGACAGCTTTCCGGCCAAGCGCTTGGTAAATGGACCAAGGCGGGTGAAATCGAGCAGTTCGGCGAACAGGTCAGTGTGCTGATTGGCATCCATACCGCGCAAGCGTGCATACAGACGCATGTTTTCCATCACCGACAAATCTTCGTACAGGCCAAATCGCTGCGGCATGTAGCCGCTCGCAACGTGAATGGCATCGTTGTCGTCCACGACGTCGAAACCTGCCAGGGTGACGCGACCAGCGTTCGGCGCCAACAGGCCGGTGAGGATGCGCATCAGGGTCGTCTTGCCGGCGCCATCCGGTCCGACCAGGCCGGTGAGGCGCCCGTAGTGGATGCGAGCGCTCAAGGATCGCAAGGCGTGTACGTCGCCAAAATGCTTGTCCACATTGTCGATGACGACAGCAACATCGCCGTTTGTAGGTGACGTAGGGGTGTTGTTGGGCATATCAAGAACCCTTTTCGTGGGTGCCAGCAACAGTCCCGGTATCGACCTCGATGGTCACCGGCATGCCCTGACGCAGTCCAGTGTCGGCATCGGCGTTGTCAATCACGATCCGCAAGCGGTAAACCAGGTCGGTGCGAAGATCCGTGGTCTCTACTGTCTTGGGCGTGAACTCGGCGCGCGGCGAGATGAAGCCGATCTGGCCTTGATAGACCTTGTCGGAAGAATCGTTGCGCACGCGCACATGCGTCCCGGGAGCGATGCGACCCAGATCCGGTTCGCCGACATAAGCGCGCACGTATACCGGCGCGTCAAGGCTCAAGCTATATACCGTGCTTTGGTTGGCGACCATGCTGCCGGGTTCGCGCACACGTGCAATCACGGTGCCGTTGCTTGGCGCCGTCAATTCAGTATCGGCCAGGGCAGTGGCGGCCTGTGCCCGCGATGCGCTCGCCACAGCCAGTTTGGCTTCGCCGGCGGCGATGTCTTCGCTACGAAAGCCTTCCTCGGCTTGCGACAGTGCGGCTTCAGCCGCCTTGACTACGGCAACCGCTTGATCTCTGGCAGCGCGCGCGGCATCGACCGTTCGTTGGCTGCTGGCGCCGGATGCGAGCAGACCGCTTTGGCGCCGATAATTGCGCTCGGCGTCGCGGGCGGCAGCCGATGCCTGGTTGACTGCCGCCTGCGCCTGGGCGATTTCTTGCGGGCGCAGACCACGACGTAGCCTGTTCAGTTCCGCCTGCGCTACCTGTACCGAGGCTTCGGTGGCCGCCAGCGCGTCCCGATAGGGCTGTGCATCCAGCAGCGCCATGCGAGCGCCGGCGCTGACAGTATCGCCTTCATCGAAGGTCATTTGCGCTACGCGTCCGGGCTGGCGAAAGGCCAGTTGTACTTCGCGGATGTCGACGTTGCCGTACAGACGCAACAGGTCATGGTCAGGCGGCGTACGCTGCGTCCATAACCACGCGGCGCCCGCCGCGAGGACAGCGAGAACTATCACGATCCAGCGGACCTTGTGGGTGGGAGTTTTTTGGGGGCTCATGGGTGAATTCCGAGTCGAAAGGCTGGTTCGGTATAGTTGGGGTTTTGATGTTCCTGGGCTGCTTTTCGGGCCGAATCGAGTGAACTGAGGTTCATTGCGCGGGGACTTCGGAAACAGGGGGTGCCAGCAGGCGCCATGCTGCAAGTGCAATACCTGCCCACACGAGGGTGCGTGTGCTCATCGCGATGAGTGTGCGTAGTTCCCAGGTGCCGCCGAAATACAAAAATACGCCAAACGCCGCAAACGTCAGCGCGGTTGCTGCGGCAATGGCGGTGGACAGCATCATTGACCAGCGTCGGCGCAGCCACAGTCCGACCCCGGCGATGATGTAGAAAAAACCCGCCAGAAAGTTGAACCAGAGCACGAATGGCACATAGTTTCCGGCTGCGGCGCGTGAGACGCCGTCAAAGAACAAGACAGCGCCGCCTTCTTTGATGGTCAGCAGGCCGAAGCCGATGACAATCAGGGAAATCACACGCATCCAGATATGACGCTGACTGTGTACTGTCATAGTTATTGCTCCCGGTTCTTTTGAAAAGTTTACGGATCGTCGTGGCACTTGCGAAGCAGACGGATGTTTTATGTGCTGCTTTTGATACCGCGGCGGTAGATGGCAAATACCCCCGGCGCGTCGCGTCGGATGCCAGCTACGTCGCCGACTAACAGAGACTGCATGACCAAGCCCTGGATGGTGCCGATGAACAGGACGGCGGCGGCGTCGACATCCAGCTCCGCATCCAGGGGTCGTCTCAGAAAACGGAAAATAAAGCACGTTAAGCCGGATTTGCGCTGGGCCGTGACGTGCTTTGTGCTTAGCTGCGCTATTTAGCCATGTCGCTCGCGCAGCGCACGCACGCCGCGACCTAGTTTGCGACGCAACAAGGTGCGCAAGGTCGTGCCGTCGGAATAGCCGACCAAGCCGGCGATGCGCTCGATACTTTCCTCGGTCGTCTGCAATAAGTGCACCGCGCGCTCCACGCGCAAGTCTTGGAAATACGTCAACGGCGACTTGCCCAGCACGGCCTGCAGGCGCCGTCCCAGCGTCCGTTCGCTGCTGCCCACGGAGCGGGCGGCATCGCTCATCGAAAAGCCCAGGGCCAGTCGCTCTCTGGCCCACTGTTCGAAGCGCTCGACGATCGGGTCGGCATGCGCTACCTGATCGGCAATCATGAACACTGCTTGCGACGCGCGCGGCTCGATTAGCAGGTAGCGCGCGCATAGCGCGGCCAACGTTGGGCTCTGGCCACGCACCACGCCCAGCCCCAGATCGAGATGGGCCAGCGCCGCGCCTGCCGTGGTGAAACCGGGCGAATTAACCAGCATCCGTGATTCGTCGAGCGCCACCAGCGGATAGCGCTGATGAAACAGCGCTGATAGCCACCAGGATGTGGTCGCGCTTTGTCCGTCGAGCAGCCCGGTTTCGGCCAGCACGAAGGTGCTGGTGCAGGCGGCTCCAATATGCACGCCTGCTGCGGCCCATTGCCGCAGCCAGGTGCCAGCCTCGATGACGTCGGGACGCGTCAACGCCGCTAACAAAGGCTGCGGCATTTTGCTGCCCAGTGCGGGGAGCAGCACGACATCGGGCCTGGGCAAGGCCGTCACCCGCGTGACGGGAACGCTCAACCCCTGCGCCGTGTGCACCTCTTGGCGCACTCCCACTAGGCGCATGTCTAGCTGCAACGAAGACTGCTCGCGCTGCCCCAACTCGTTGGCGGTACCGATGACGTCCAGCAGCGACGCAAGGCCAATATCGAATACCCCATTGAGGGCAAATACATAGATGAGCATGGCGGATAATATATCATTAATGGCGATTCCGCCACTATACTCCGCTACCGCTCGAGCCTAAGATTTGTTCCTCCATCAACAACTCTCAAGGAACACACATCATGGTCAAGCTTGCTATTCGCGCCACACTGGTCGCAAAACCTGGCAAGGAAGCCGCCGTCGAAGCATTTCTCAAGAGCGCACTGCCGCTGGCCATGCGGGAGGCCGGTACCACGCTCTGGTTCGCGCTCAAGATCACGCCGTCGACGTTTGGCATCTTCGACGCCTTCGCCGACGAGGCGGGCCGTGACGCGCATCTGGCCGGGCCGATCGCCGCTGCACTGATGGCACAAGCGTCTGAACTGCTGGCTCATGCGCCCGTCATCGAAAAAATCGACGTGCTGGCCGTTAAGTTGCCAGCAGCGAGCTGAAAGCACAAGGAAATCGTGCGCCAAGCCGTTGGCCTGTTCACGTTGTCCAGTTGACCTATACCCTAACTAGGCGTCAGGCATTGCGTCCGACATGCGTCAGGATTGTCATTTTCAGAAGACGACTGCACCATTCAGCGCGGTTTGAAGCCTCTTGTGCATACGGCTCCTGACAGCCAGATATCAGGACTCCTCTGCACGAAACTCGTCTATGCTCAATACTCGTATGCACCAAAGCGAGATGAGCATGGCGACCGATACCGCACCGATTACCGAGCACGGCGTGGCCACCCTGCCAGAACAGGCATGGGAGCGTGCGCGTCGTCGCGCGGAGATCATTGGGCCGTTGGCGCAGTCGGAGACGGTTGGGCATGAAGCGGCCGACGCGGCAGCCCAGGCATTGGGGCTGTCCCGGCGGCAGGTCTACGTCCTGATCCGCCGTGCCCGGCTAGGATCGGGGCTGGTCACTGACTTGGCTCTTGGGCAGTCGAGCGGTGGCAAAGGTAAAGGCCGCTTGCCGGAGTCGGTCGAACGAATCATCCGCGAGTTACTGCAAAAGCGCTTCCTGACCAAGCAGAAGCGTAGCTTGGCGGCGTTCCACCGCGAAGTTGTGCGGGCGTGCAAGCTGCAAAAGCTGCGGGTGCCGGCGCGCAACACGGTGGCTCTGCGGATCGCCGGCCTCGATCCGCGCGAGGTCACTCACCGCCGGGAAGGACAAGATGCCGCCCGCGACCTGCAAGGTGTTGGTGGTGTTCCGCCACCCGTCTCCGCGCCGCTGGAGCAGGTGCAGATCGACCACACAGTCATCGACCTGATCGTGGTGGACGAGCGCGACCGGCAACCGATTGGCCGTCCATACCTGACCCTCGCCATCGACGTATTCACCCGCTGCGTGGTTGGCATGGTCGTTACGCTGGAAGCCCCGTCCGCCGTCTCGGTCGGCTTGTGCTTGGTGCATGCCGCCTGCGACAAGCGCCCTTGGTTGGAAGGGTTGAACGTAGAGATGGATTGGCCGATGAGCGGCAAGCCCAGACTGCTCTACTTGGACAACGCGGCTGAGTTCAAGAGCGAGGCGCTGCGCCGTGGCTGCGAGCAGCATGGCATCCGGTTGGACTATCGCCCGCTCGGGCAGCCGCACTACGGCGGTATCGTGGAACGGATCATCGGCACGGCGATGCAGATGATCCACGACGAATTGCCGGGGACGACCTTCTCCAATCCTGACCAGCGCGGGGAATACGCCTCCGAGAAGATGGCCGCCCTGACACTGCGCGAGCTGGAGCGCTGGCTCACATTGGCGGTCGGCACCTATCACGGCTCCGTGCACAACGGCCTGCTCCAACCGCCGGCCGCGCGCTGGGCCGAAGCTATCACGCGGACCGGCGTGCCAACCGTCATCACTCGCGCTACGGCTTTTCTGGTCGATTTTCTGCCCATCATCCGCCGCACGCTGACCCGCACCGGCTTCGTCATCGACCACATCCACTACTACGCCGATGCGCTCAAGCCGTGGATAGCTCGGCGGGACCGCTTGCCTGCGTTCCTGATCCGGCGCGACCCGCGCGACATCAGCCGCATATGGGTGCTGGAACCAGAGGGGCAGCACTACCTGGAAATTCCCTACCGTACCTTGTCGCACCCGGCTGTCACCCTCTGGGAACAACGACAGGCGCTGGCGAAATTGCGGCAGCAAGGGCGCGAACAGGTGGATGAGTCGGCGTTGTTCCGCATGATCGGCCAGATGCGCGAAATCGTTACCACCGCGCAGAAGGCTACGCGCAAGGCGCGGCGCGACGCGGATCGACGCCAGCATCTCAAGGCAACGGCAACGCCTGTCAAAACCACGCCACCACCGGGCGCTGACATGGATGGGCAGCAGGCAGACAACCAGCCGCCGGCCAAACCGTTCGACCAGATTGAGGAGTGGTAGCCGTGGAAGAATATCCCATCATCGACTTGTCCCACCTGCTGCCGGCGGCCCAGGGCTTGGCCCGTCTCCCGGCGGACGAACGCATCCATCGCCTTCGCGCCGACCGCTGGATCGGCTATCCGCGAGCAGTCGAGGCGCTGAACCGGCTGGAAATCCTGTATACGTGGCCAAACAAGCAACGCATGCCCAACCTGCTGCTGGTCGGCCCGACCAACAACGGCAAGTCGATGATCGTCGAGAAGTTCCGGCGCACGCATCCGGCCAGAGCCGACGCCGACCAGGAGCACATTCCGGTACTGGTCGTGCAGATGCCATCCGAACCGTCGGTAATCCGCTTCTACGTCGCGCTGCTCGCGGCGATGGGTGCGCCATTGCGACCGCGCCCACGGCTGCCAGAAATGGAACAACTGGCGCTGGCACTGCTGCGCAAGGTCGGCGTGCGCATGCTGGTGATCGACGAGTTGCACAACGTCCTGGCCGGTAACAGCGTCAATCGCCGGGAATTCCTCAATCTCCTGCGCTTCCTCGGCAATGAACTGCGCATCCCACTGGTCGGGGTCGGCACGCGCGACGCCTACCTGGCCATCCGCTCCGATGACCAGTTGGAAAATCGCTTCGAGCCGATGATGCTGCCGGTATGGGAGGCCAATCACGATTGCTGCTCACTGCTGGCCAGTTTCGCCGCTTCGCTTCCACTGCGGCGACCCTCGTCGATTGCCACGCTGGACATGGCCCGCTACCTGCTCACACGCAGCGAGGGCACCATCGGCGAACTGGCGCACTTGCTGATGGCGGCGGCCATCGTCGCCGTGGAGAGCGGCGAGGAAGCGATCAACCATCGCACGCTGAGCATGGCCGATTACACCGGTCCCAGCGAGCGGCGGCGGCAATTCGAGCGGGAACTGATGTGAAGCCAGCGCCACGCTGGCCACTGCATCCGGCCCCCAGAGAAGGCGAAGCCTTGTCTTCGTGGCTCAACCGCGTGGCCCTTTGCTATCACATGGAGGTGTCCGAGCTGCTGGAGCACGATCTTGGTCACGCTCAGGTTGATGACCTGGATACCGCGCCACCACTGGCGCTGTTGGCGATGCTCTCCCAGCGGAGCGGCATCGAGCCGGACCGGCTGCGTTGCATGAGTTTCGCCGGCTGGGTGCCTTGGCTACTGGACAGCCTTGATGATCAGATTCCAGACGCATTGGAAACCTATGCGTTCCAGCTCTCGGTGCTGCTGCCGAAACTCCGCCGTAGGACGCGATCCATCACGAGCTGGCGTGCCTGGCTGCCCAGCCAGCCGATACATCGCGCCTGTCCTCTCTGTCTGAACGACCCGGCAAACCAAGCCGTACTGCTTGCATGGAAGCTGCCCCTGATGCTGAGCTGCCCGCTGCATGGCTGCTGGCTAGAATCCTATTGGGGCGTGCCTGGGCGGTTTCTCGGCTGGGAGAACGCCGACACTGCGTCGCGCACCGCCAGCGACGCGATTGCAGTGATGGACCGGCGTACCTGGCAGGCACTGACGACCGGCCATGTGGAACTGCCGTGCCGACGCATCCACGCTGGATTGTGGTTTCGACTGCTACGCACGCTGCTCGATGAGCTGAACACCCCGCTTTCGGCGTGCGGAACCTACGCGGGGTATCTCCGCCAAGTCTGGCAAGGCTGCGGGCATCCGCTGCGTGCTGGGCAAAGTCTGTGGCGACCGTATGAAACCCTGAACCCGGCAATACGGTTGCAGATGCTGGAGGCGGCGGCAACGGCAATCAGCTTGATCGAGGTGAGGGATATCAGCCCGCCAGGCGAGCATGCAAAGCTGTTCTGGTCCGAGCCCCAAACCGGGTTCACCAGTGGTCTGCCGGCGAAACCGCCGAAGCCCGAACCCGTCAATCACTGGCAACGGGCGGTCCAAGCTATCAGTGAGGCGATCATTGAAGCCCGGCACGACCCCGAGACGGCACGCTCGCTGTTCGCGTTGGCTTCCTATGGTCGGCGCGATCCCGCTTCCCTGGAACAGTTGCGCGCCACCTTTGCAAAGGAAGGCATTCCCCCGGAATTTCTGTCACATTACGAGGCTGATGGACCCTTTGCATGTCTTAGACAGAATGACGGGTTAAGTGACAAATTTTGACGACCAGAACTTTCCGGTGCACACTGTCACATAATCGAACGTATATGTGACAGGTGCAAGATGCTGATTGGCTACATGCGGGTATCGAAAGCAGACGGCTCACAGGCCACCGACTTGCAGCGTGATGCACTGATCGCTGCCGGCGTCGATCCGGCCCATCTCTACGAGGATCAAGCGTCGGGCAAACGCGAGGATCGTCCCGGCCTGTTGAGCTGCCTGAAGGCGCTACGACCGGGGGATACGTTGATGGTGTGGAAACTTGACCGGCTCGGGCGCGATCTGCGGCATCTCATCAACACCGTGCATGACCTGACCGGGCGAGGCATCGGTCTGAAAGTGTTGACTGGGCACGGTGCAGCCATTGACACCACGACGGCCGCCGGCAAGTTGGTCTTCGGCATCTTCGCCGCGCTGGCCGAGTTCGAGCGCGAACTGATTACCGAGCGCACGATTGCAGGATTGGCTTCGGCGAGGGCGCGCGGTAGGAAGGGCGGCCGGCCCTTCAAGATGACTGCCGCCAAGTTGCGGCTGGCGATGGCCGCTATGGGGCAGCCCGAAACCAAGGTCGGCGATCTATGTCAGGAACTGGGCATCACAAGACAGACCTTGTATCGGCACATTTCGCCGAAGGGCGAGTTGCGCCTTGATGGCGAGAAACTGCTCAGTCAAGTTTGATGGCAGGACAGCGGTTACTGTAGACGAATCGTGACGACTGGTTGAGTCAGTATGTCCTACCTGTTATCACTTGAACGCCAATAACAGAACGCCTCCGGCGACCATCGAAATGCCGGACCACTCCCTCAGTGACGGGCGTTCGCCCAAAAAGGCGAAAGCAAATACCGCCACCAGGACAAGACTGAGTTTATCCACTGGCGCAACCTTGGATGCATCGCCAATCTTGAGTGCGCGGAAGTAGCAGACCCACGATGCCCCTGTCGCCAAGCCGGACAGCCCGAGAAAAAGCCATGTCTTGGGTGATAACTCCAAGGGGTTGGTCCATTTCCCCGTGTAGGCAACAAACGCCGACAGGACGACGATGATGATGGCCGTGCGGATCAAGGTGGCCAGATCGGAATCAACTCCCTGAATGCCAACCTTGGCAAAAATAGCCGTCAGTGCCGCAAGGATAGCGGACAGCAAAGCCCAATAAAACCACCCCGCCGAATTAACCATTTAGCCTGCCTCCGCGTTTCTCAAACCGCTACCGCATGGGAGCGATAACGGCAACATTTAAGCCAGTTTGCTTCTCTTGATCTGAGAAGTCGAGGCGGATTTCAGCACCGATGCGATTGGCAATCGTCTGGACAATGGATAGTCCCAGACCCGAGCCGATCTGCTCGCTCCCCAGCGTGCGGTAGAAGGGATCAAACACTCGATCCCGTTCAGCCAACGGAATGCCAGGCCCACTGTCCTGAATACGTAGTACGACCTTCCCTTCCGAAACACCCACAGAAAGATCAACACGCCCTCCCTCTGGCGTGTAGCGGATGGCGTTATCGACTAGGTTCTTGACCACAGCGATCATGTCCAGCTCGCTTGCCCACACTTCGGCGTCCAGCGCGCCTTCGACACCGATGTCGATGTGCTTGGCCTCGGCCAGCGGCATGAGGTCTTCCAGCACGCGGCGGTAGATGCTCTGGACAGATACAGGCGACTTCGGCAGGTCGGTGGCCGACTGTGCCTTGGCCAAGGTCAAGAGTTGATCGAGCAGGCTGCGGCCGCGCTCGATCCCTTGGCGCAAAACCGTCAGCCGTTCGCGCGCCACGCTGGACATTTCCGCTTCCGCGAGCCGTTCTGCTTGCAGCGACATGGCTGTCAGCGGCGAACGTAGCTCGTGCGCGGCATCCGCCACAAAGCGGCGCTGAGATTCCATCGACTGGCTGACACGAGCGAGCAGGCGATTGATCGCCACGGCAAACGGACGTACCTCGACCGGAAGGTGGCGGTCTTCGACGGGATGCAGTTCCTGCTCTGCCCGCTGGTCTATTTCCTTGGACAGCGCCGCGATGGGCTGGAACATCTTGCGCACCAGGTCAGCAACGATCAACAGCAGCACCGGCACGAGAATCAAGAAAGGCATCACCGTGCGCAGTGCCCCGTCGCGGGCAATTTCATTGCGGAAACCGGACTCCTGAGCCACAGCAATGCGTTCGCCGCTCGCCGTGGTCTTGACCAGCACGCGAAACGTCTCGCCACCAACTTCCAGCGTGTGCAATCCATCCGCCAAGGTCGCCGGGAGCGGGAGCACGCCTCCTGCATCCACGCCTACCGTAGAGGGACTGACCTCACCCAAGCGCTGGACGATCACGCGCGACTCTTCATCGACATCCTTGAGACGGATATCGGTGGTTGGCACGGCAGGCAACAAGCGCTGGCGATCCATGAGCTGCGCCACCTGGCGCAGTACATCGTCCTGTAGTTCGTGCGCTTCATCGAAGGCGGACAGGAACGAGAATACGCCCGCCACAACGGCCACCACGAGGATGACCAGCGACAAGGTGAAGGACAGCTTGAGCTGAACTGATTCGTTCAAGCGCCTTTTGAGACCATCCATCCGACCCCCCTGACGTTCTTGATGACCTCGCCACCGAGCTTGCGCCGCAGTGCGTGGATCAGATATTCGACGGCATTGCTTTCGACTTCTTCCCCCCAGCCATAGATGCGATCCTCCAGTTCGCTGCGCGAAAGGATGGCACCAGGCCGAACCAGCAAGGCTTGCAGTAACGAGAACTCGCGGTTGGACAGTTGCACTTGGGGGCCATCATTGGCACAAGCCTCTTTGGTGGCCGGGTCGAGCGTCACCACGCCGTTGCTGAGCACGGGAGCTGCCGTGCCACCTTTGCGCCTCAGGACGGCGCGCATCCGGGCCAGCAGTTCCGCCATCTGAAAGGGCTTGGACACATAGTCGTCGGCCCCGCCATCCAGGCCGCGCAGGCGATCATCCAGACCATCGCGAGCCGTGATGATGAGCAGGGGAACCGGGTTGTCCTTGGCTCGGATGCTGGCCAGCACCTCCAGCCCATCCTTTCCGGGCAGACCGAGGTCGAGTAGCACCAGGTCGTAATGCTGGCAGCCCAGCGTGGTGAGCGCCGTCTGCCCGTCCTTCACCCAGTCGGCGGCGTAGGACGCATCCTTCAATGCGCCCTGGATCGCGTCACCGATCATGGGATCGTCTTCGACAAGCAATACCCGCATTCCCCCTCCGTTCAATCGTTGTTCAATGTGCCGTCCTGGCTGCTCTCTGCCTGAACAGCAGGATCGCAGTCAGCATGAAGGCCAACAGTGCGGCCGATGCCGAATAGCGGCTCAACGCCAGACCACCCGCGCTCAGTGGCTTGTCCAGAAAATCCCCGACCACGGCACCCAGCGGGCGAGTCAGGATGAACGCCGCCCAGAACAGCAGCGTGCGGGACACGCTCGTCCAGTAGTAGGCTGCCACGACCAGCGCGAGCAGCCCGCCGAACACGACGGCCGCACCCGTGTAGCCCAAGCCCGCCGTGTCGGCTGTCCAGTCGCCTAACGCGGTGCCCAGCGTTTGGGAGAACATGATCGTCAGCCAGTAGAAGGCTTCTGCCTTGGGCGAGCTGACCGTGCTCACCGACACGGAGCCGAGGGTGCGATGCCAGACGAAGAGCGAGCCGAGCAGCAAGGCCAGCAGCAAGCTCGAACCTCCAGCGTACCCGATTCCCAGCGATCGATCCGCAAAATCGGCCGATGTCGTGCCGACCGTGGTCGTGGCGATGATGGTTGTCCAGTACAGGAAGGGATGGAAGCCTTTGGCCTTGACCTGCGCGACGACGGCAGCCAGGAAGATCGCCGCGAAGATGGCTGTACCGACCAGGTAGCCCAGGTTCATGGACATCGAAACCGCATCACCGCCAGTTTCACCGAGCGTCGTGGCGGCAATCTTGATGAGCCAGAAGCCCAGCGTGACTTCGGGCACCTTGGCCAGCGCGTGTTCAGTGGATGTTTTCATGGGGCGCGCTCACTTTCCTTCGAGCGTGTTAAAGGTTTTCAGCAGGGCATCCATCGCAGCCTTGCAGTCAGCCTGGCTTGGCGTGTCTGCGCGAAGCGTCGCAAGCGACTTGTCGATGGCCTTGTCGAGCAGATGCCAGTCATCTGCCGCGCGCGGTTTGAGTCCGGCTTCGGCCGAATCCCATGCGACTTCCAAGTCCTTGATGCGTGACTTGGCAGCAGGCAGATCGCCCTTGTCAACGATGGCGGCGACATCGGTGGCGATGCTGCGGAAGGCCGACAGGTCGCCCAGCTTGGATGCAGTTTTGACTTGCAAGGCCGAGACAGTCTGGGCCGGTGTAGTTGATGCCGAGCTTGCGTTGTTCTGATCGGCAGATTTGGAACAACCAGCCGCGAGGACCACGAGCACGGCGGCCGAAATGGCGGCAACAGGGCGAGCGATTGAGTGCTTTATGAGCATGTTTTTCTCCTTGTGTAGAGCGAAGATGGTTATTCGACGAGCTGGGCCGAGCGGCGTCCATTCATGCCGATCTGCGCGACGGCCACCAGCATGACGATCACCGTGAGGAACAAGGCGCTTGTCCACATGGCACCCATGCCAAGGCCGCCATAGGTCTTGGCCTGAGTCAGCAAGTCGCCGAGTGCGGCCCCGAAGGGGCGGGTCAATATGTAGGCGATCCAGAAGGTCAGAACGGCGTTGCCGCCCATGCGCCAGGCGGTATAGGTGATGCCAATCAGCACACCGAACGCCACCGCGCCCCAGGTAAAGCCCAAGCCCAACGCCTCGGTCGCCAAATCGCCAGCAGCCGTGCCCAGCGCGAACGTGCAGAGGATGGCAGCCCAATAGAACAGCTCCCGGCTGCGCGTCACAATGTCGTGAATGGACAGGGTGCGCTCGATCCGATACCAGACGAAGAAGATCGCGGCGAGCGCAACGGCGAACGCCGAGGTGCTGATGTACAGGCTGACGCCAAGGCCATCGGTCAGCAGATCGGTGATCTGGGTGCCGACCACGCTGACCAGTACCACCGTCAGCCAGTAAATCCAAGGGGTATAGCGTCGGGTGCGCAACTGCATGAACAAGGCGGCCGCCAACAGGGCAGCCATGACGGTTCGAGTCACGCCTTGCCCCCACCCTGCGTTGACCGCCAGGAAATCGGCTCCCGTCTCGCCCACCGTGGTGGACATGATCTTGATGATCCAGAACGACAGCGCGACTTCCGGGACTTTATTGAGCCAGCCAGTGGTGCTGCTCGTGGGCAATTTGTTCATGGTGTTCTCCTGCCGGGGGTGAAATGGTTTGCCAGCAGTTTGAACATGCTGACTTAGCCCGCCCATAGGCTCACTCGCGCACCCATCCAAGCGCGATCAACCCGCTGAAAAGCCGCCGATGGATTCCGGTGGCAAGTTGATAACTTGGCAATAGATACCAGTGTGCTTCACGTAACGTCAGCCAGGCACAGATTGCAGCAACGGCGATGGCCCCGAGCATGTCGAATGGGAAGTGCACTCCAAGGTAGATGCGCGCCCAGGCAATGGGAACGCCCAGCAAAGCCAAAGTCACGCCTGCAATTCGTGGGCCTCGTTGCAGCGCGAGGCTGAAGGCAACCGCCCACCACAGCGTCAGGTGATCGCTTGGGAAAGACGAATCGGCAACATGAGGGATGAGGGTGTGACCCAGGCCGATCATGAAAGGTCGGGGATGCAACCAAGCCAGGCCGATGATCTGGTTGATGAGCAGGCCCAGCAATCCCGATGCGCTAGCAACGAGCATCGTCTTGCGGGTAGGCTCGCCGCCGCGAAGCCAGCCGATGCCGATCAGGAGTGGAACCGCCCAGATGAGCTGTTCGGCCAAGAAGGTGGCCAACGTCAGAGCCAAAGCACTGGGATGCTCCGGTGCGTTGAGCCAGAGAAAAAATGTATGGTTGAGTGATTCCATGAGGTCTCCGGGCCGGATCGCCTCCGAGGGAAACGATCCGGCCATACTGTCGGGAGTCAGTCCCGCTTGTCGTGGTCATCATCGTGATCCGCCTTGTCCTCGGCAGACGAGATGACCGTGCCCTTGTCGGCATCGACCCGGACATCGAAGACCTTGGCCCCGCTGACGACTTCCACGTCGTAGACCCAGCCTTGCTTCGAGTTCTCGTACTCGGCGCGTGACGCCTTGCCATTGGCGTGCTGCTCGGCGACGGTGACCGCCTGTGTGAGGGGAATCTTGGCCTTGCTGATTGCCAGTGCGTCGTTTTCCATACCGCCATTGGCGGCGTAGGCGACCGCGCCGGTTGCAGCGATGGCGACGGCCAGAAGGGAAAGTTTGGTATAGCGGTACATGATGCTTCTCCAGAAGAGTGCAGGGATTTGCACAGTGGAGAAGGTACGCAGGCAGACTTAGCTCGCACTGAGCCGGGAAGTTTTCGCTCTCGCCGATGTAGTGTTATCGACTCCTGACAATTGGTGCAGTCGTCTTCTGAAAATGACAAGGATGTAGTCCTATTGAGCCTTTATTGACACACTCAATAAAGGCTCATAGATTCTTTCTTGACACATTAGCGCAGGAGACGCACATGAAAGGTCAACGCATCGGGTACGTGCGGGTCAGTAGCTTCGACCAAAACCCAGAACGCCAGCTAGAACAGAGCCAGGTGGACAAGGTGTTCACCGACAAGGCTTCGGGCAAAGATACGCGGCGCCCGCGGCTCGACACGCTGCTGACCTTCGTGCGCGAAGGCGATACCGTGGTGGTGCACAGCATGGATCGCCTGGCGCGCAACCTCGATGACTTGCGCCGTCTGGTGCAAATGCTCACCAAGCGCGGCGTACGCATCGAGTTCGTCAAGGAATGCCTGACCTTCACCGGCGAGGACTCGCCGATGGCGAATCTGATGCTGTCCGTGATGGGTGCATTCGCCGAATTCGAGCGCGCCCTGATCCGCGAAAGGCAGCGTGAGGGCATCGCGCTCGCCAAGCAGCGCGGTGCCTACCGGGGCCGCAAGAAAGCGCTATCGCCAGAGCGTGCGGCCGAACTGCGTCAGCGCGCGAACGCTGGTGAGCAGAAGGCGAAGCTGGCCCGCGAGTTTGGCGTCAGTCGGGAGACCCTGTATCAATACTTGAGAACGGATCATTAGCATGCCACGTCGTTCCATTCTGTCCGCCACCGAGCGGGATAGCCTGCTGGCGTTGCCGAACACCAAGGACGATTTAATCCGGCATTACTCACTCAGTGATAGTGACCTTTCGATCATCCGGCAGCGGCGCGGGCCTGCGAATCGGCTGGGCTTCGCGGTGCAGCTATGCTACCTCCGCTTTCCGGGCATTGTCCTTGGCGTCGATCAGCCGCCGTTCCCGCCCTTGCTGAAACTGGTCGCCGACCAGCTCAAGGTCGGTGTTGAAAGCTGGAACGATTACGGGCAGCGGCGGGAACAGACTCGGCGCGAACATCTCGTCGAGCTGCAAACTGTGTTCGGCTTCCAGCCGTTCACCATGAGTCACTACCGGCAGGCCGTTCACACATTGACGGGTCTGGCCATGCAGACCGACAAGGGCATCGTACTGGCCGATGCCTTGATCGAACATTTGCGGCAGCAGTCGATCATCTTGCCCGCACTCAACGCCATCGAGCGTGCCAGTGCCGAGGCCATCACCCGCGCCAACCGGCGCATCCACGAAGCCCTGTACGAGCCGCTGACGACCGGGCATCGCCGCCGCCTCGACGATCTGCTGAAACGCCGAGACAACGGCAAGACGACCTGGCTGGCCTGGTTGCGCCAGTCGCCCGTCAAACCGAACTCGCGCCACATGCTGGAACACATCGAACGCCTCAAAGCCTGGCAGGCGCTCGATCTGCCTACCGGCATCGAGCGGCTGGTTCATCAAAACCGGCTGCTCAAGATCGCCCGCGAGGGCGGCCAGATGACACCCGCCGACTTGGCCAAGTTCGAGCCTCAGCGGCGCTACGCTACTTTGGTGACGGTGGCCATTGAGGGCATGGCCACCGTCACCGACGAAATTATCGACCTGCACGACCGCATCCTGGGCAAGCTGTTCAACGCCGCCAAGAACAAGCATCAGCAGCAGTTCCAGGCATCGGGCAAAGCCATCAACGCCAAGGTGCGCCTGTACGGGCGCATCGGCCAGGCGCTGATCGACGCCAAACAATCGGGCGGCGACCCATTCGCCGCCATCGAGGCCGTCATGTCTTGGGATGCGTTCGCTGTGAGCGTCACCGAGGCGCAAAAGCTCGCGCAGCCCGATGACTTCGATTTCCTGCACCGCATCGGCGAGAGTTACTCCACCTTGCGCCGCTACGCGCCGGAATTCCTCGACGTGCTCAAGCTGCGGGCCGCGCCCGCTGCCAAGGACGTTCTCGACGCCATTGAGGTGCTGCGCGGTATGAACACCGACAACGCCCGCAAGGTGCCCGCCGATGCGCCGACCGGCTTCATCAAGCCGCGCTGGCAGAAGCTGGTAATGACCGACACCGGAATCGACCGGCGCTACTACGAACTGTGCGCCCTGTCGGAACTCAAGAACTCCCTGCGCTCGGGCGACATCTGGGTGCAGGGTTCGCGCCAGTTCAAGGACTTCGAGGACTACCTGGTGCCGCCCGCGAAGTTCGCCAGCCTCAAGCAGTCCAGTGAATTACCGCTGGCCGTGGCCACCGACTGCGACCAGTACCTGAGCGAGCGCTTGGAGCTGCTGGAAGCGCAGCTCGCCACGGTCAACCGCATGGCGGCGGCGAACGATCTGCCGGACGCCATCCTCACAGAGTCGGGCCTGAAAATCACGCCGCTCGATGCGGCGGTGCCGGACACTGCGCAAGCGTTGATCGACCAGACGGCCATGATCCTGCCGCACGTCAAGATCACAGAATTGCTGCTTGAAGTCGATGAATGGACGGGCTTCACCCGCCACTTCACGCACCTGAAATCGGGCGATCTGGCCAAGGACAAGAACCTGTTGCTGACCACGATCCTGGCCGACGCGATCAACCTGGGGCTGACGAAAATGGCCGAGTCCTGCCCCGGAACGACCTACGCCAAGCTCGCCTGGCTGCAAGCCTGGCATACCCGTGACGAAACCTACGGGGCGGCGCTGGCCGAACTGGTGAACGCCCAGTTCCGGCACCCGTTCGCCGGGCATTGGGGCGATGGCACTACGTCATCGTCGGACGGCCAGAACTTCCGAACAGGGAGCAAGGCCGAGAGCACCGGACACATCAATCCAAAATATGGCAGCAGCCCAGGGCGGACGTTCTACACCCACATCTCCGACCAGTACGCGCCGTTTCATACTAAGGTGGTCAATGTCGGCGTGCGCGACTCGACCTACGTGCTCGATGGTCTGCTGTACCACGAGTCCGACCTGCGCATCGAGGAACACTACACAGACACGGCGGGCTTCACCGATCACGTCTTCGCCTTGATGCACCTGTTGGGCTTCCGTTTCGCGCCGCGCATCCGCGACCTGGGCGACACCAAGCTCTACATTCCCAAGGGCGAAACCACCTATGATGCCCTCAAGCCGATGATTGGTGGCACGCTCAACATCAAGCATGTCCGCGCCCATTGGGATGAAATCCTGCGGCTGGCCACCTCGATCAAACAGGGCACGGTGACGGCCTCGCTGATGTTGCGCAAGCTCGGCAGCTATCCGCGCCAGAATGGCTTGGCCGTAGCCTTGCGCGAGCTGGGGCGCATCGAGCGCACGCTGTTCATCTTGGACTGGCTGCAAAGCGTCGAGCTGCGCCGCCGCGTCCATGCCGGGCTGAACAAGGGCGAAGCCCGCAACGCGCTGGCCAGGGCGGTGTTCTTCAACCGGCTGGGCGAAATCCGTGACCGCAGCTTTGAGCAGCAGCGCTACCGTGCCAGCGGCCTCAACTTGGTGACGGCGGCTGTCGTGTTGTGGAACACGGTCTACCTGGAGCGCGCAGCGCATGCCTTGCGTGGCAACGGCCATGCCGTCGATGAGGCGCTGTTGCAGTACCTGTCGCCACTGGGCTGGGAGCACATCAACCTGACCGGAGATTACCTCTGGCGCAGCAGCGCCAAGATCGGCGCGGGCAAATTCAGGCCGCTACGACCGCTGCAACCGGCTTAGCGTGCTTTATTTTCCGTTTTCTGAGGCGACCCCAATTAACGGTAGCAGTTTCGATGCTAACCACCGTAATCTAAATTTTCCTTGTCTATTTTCCATAATTCCAATATTATTGAATAATGGAAACAAAGAACATCATTTTGGCTTTATCAGCGCTTGCTCAAGAGTCTCGTCTTGCTGTGTTTCGACTGCTTGTGCAGGCGGGGCCACAAGGCTTAGCCGCGACCAAAATTGCTGAAGCGTTGGCACTGGCGCCATCTTCGTTGTCGTTCCATTTGAAAGAACTGACCTACGCTAATTTAATCACGCAAACCCGTGAAGGACGTTCGCTTATCTATTCGGCAAATTTTGAAACGATGAATGGTGTATTGGGTTTTCTGACCGAAAACTGTTGCGGTGGAAATCCGTGTACGCCGGTTTGTATTCCTGCGTGCTCTAACGAGGTACTTCCATCGTGAGGCGCCTGCAATACACGTTTTCGCTGCTAAACCACTGATTATGGCGATTTTCCCTCGTGTGCAGTGTCGCTTTCAGTACATCCCACTTTAATTATGAGCTGTTGCTAAGCCAAGAGATCGCAATGACTGAAAAAACGTATAACGTCCTGTTTTTGTGCACGGGTAATTCGGCGCGTAGCATTATGGCGGAAGCTTTGGTAACCACGCTTGGCAATGGCAGGTTCAAAGGCTATAGCGCCGGCAGTCAGCCAGGGGGGACGGTGAACCCATTGGCCTTTGAAAAAGTACAAAAGACCGGTTACCCCGCGGATAAGCTGCGTAGCAAGAACTGGGACGAATTTGCCCGAGCGGATGCACCCCATATGGATTTTATTATCACGGTTTGCGATAACGCGGCAGGGGAGGTATGCCCCATTTGGCCTGGGCATCCCGCGTCCGCTCATTGGTCATTTCAAGATCCTGCCGCAGTGGAAGGGACTGATGACGAAAAACGTGCTGCCTTTGACAAAGTCTTCAGACAGATGGCAACACGGATGCATGCATTTATCAGTTTGCCCTTGCATAAGCTGGATAACGTAGCTATCCAGCAGGAAATCAGAAAGATTGGCGACCCTTCGATAGTCGCGATATAGATTAGCCAGGGCTTACCAGAAGCCAAGCTTGGGTTGACTACAGCCTGGCGGCCGCATTTTTACACGGAATTGCTTTATGTCTTCGTCTTCTACCGCGGCCCTAGCCGACGGGGTGGCACCGAGTATCGGGTTTTTTGAACGCTATCTGACCATTTGGGTAGCTCTTTGTATTGTGGTCGGTATCTTTTTAGGTCAAGCTTTGCCCGAGCTCTTTCAAAGCATTGCGGGCCTTGAAGTAGCCAAAGTCAATATCCCCGTAGGTATTTTGATCTGGGTCATGATCATCCCCATGCTCATCAAGATCGACTTCGGCGCGCTGGGGCAGATCAAGAGTCAGTGGCGCGGCATTGGGGTCACCCTGGGCATTAACTGGCTGGTCAAACCCTTTTCCATGGCATTTCTGGGTTGGCTGTTTATTCGCCATCTCTTTGCCGATTGGCTGCCTGCAGATCAGATTGATAGCTATATCGCTGGCTTGATCTTGCTGGCCGCCGCGCCCTGCACCGCTATGGTTTTTGTATGGAGCCAGCTTTGCAAAGGCGATCCGTATTTCACGCTGTCGCAAGTCGCTCTGAATGACGCCATCATGATTGTCGCGTTCGCGCCGCTGGTGGCATTGCTGCTGGGGCTGGCATCCATCACCGTGCCGTGGGACACCTTGATGACCTCGGTCGGTCTGTACATCATCGTTCCTGTCATCCTGGCGCAGCGGATACGCAAGGCGCTCTTGGCAAAAGGGCAAGCCGCCTTCGAACTGGTTGTATCAAGCCTGGGGCCGTACTCCATTGCCGCGCTGTTGCTGACCTTAGTCTTGCTCTTTGCCTTCCAGGGCGAGTCCATCGTGAAGCAACCGCTGATTATTGCCCTGCTGGCGGTGCCGATACTGATTCAAGTGTTTTTTAATTCCGGCCTAGCCTATCTGCTTAATCGCAAGCTGGGCGTGCCGCATTGTGTGGCCGGCCCGTCCAGCTTGATCGGCGCGTCCAATTTCTTTGAGCTGGCCGTTGCCACGGCGATCAGCCTGTTTGGTTTCCAATCTGGAGCGGCTTTGGCTACGGTAGTGGGCGTTCTGATTGAGGTCCCGGTCATGCTGTTGGTGGTCAATATCGTGAACCGATCCCAGCATTGGTACGAAGTAAAAATTTAAGCAGAGGTTTTCATCATGAATATCACCATTTATCACAATCCAAAGTGCGGAACCTCTCGCAATACCTTGGGCTTGATTCGTAATGCCGGCGTAGAGCCCACCATTATCGAGTATTTAGATAATCCACCGTCCCACAAAGAGCTAAAGGACTTGATCTCAGGCGCGGGATTAACCGTCCGGCAAGCGATCCGAGAAAAAGGAACTCCATACACTGAGTTAGGTCTGAATAATCCGGCTGTGTCCGATGACGAGCTGCTCGATGCCATGCTGGTCAACCCCATTCTTATTAACCGGCCGTTTGTGGTTACGCCCAGCGGTGTGCGTCTGTGCCGGCCTTCGGAGTTGGTGCTGGATATCCTGCTTTTAACGCAGAAAGGCCCATTTGCCAAAGAGGATGGTGAGCTGGTTATCGACAAACAAGGCCGCAGGGTGGCAATTTAATGGATAAACTTTCTCAGCTCCCCAACATCAGCGCTGCACATTTGGATATCCCAACTACGGAGAAGTTGGAGCCGCCCAAGATATCGACGCATCCGCCTCGTATTTTGCTGCTGTATGGCTCGTTACGTGAAACATCCTATAGCCGATTGCTTACGTTGGAAGCCGAGCGCTTGCTTCAACACTTTGGGGCAGAGACGCGTGTGTTCGACCCACACGGCTTGCCCATGGTCGACAGTGTCAACGCTGACCATCCCAAAGTTCAGGAGCTGCGCAAGCTCTCGGAGTGGTCGGAGGGCCAGGTGTGGTGCAGCCCCGAGCGGCATGGCACATTGACCGGAGTTTTCAAATCACAAATTGATTGGCTCCCGCTTGAAATAGGGAGTGTTCGTCCAACGCAAGGGCGAACGCTGGCCGTCATGCAGGTATCAGGCGGCTCTCAATCGTTCAATGCCCTCAACGCCCTGCGTGTTTTGGGGCGATGGATGCGGATGGTCACTATCCCCAATCAATCGTCGGTAGCCAAGGCGTTTCAGGAGTTCGACGAGAAGGGCAGAATGAAGCCTTCGGCGTATTACGAGCGGCTGGTTGATGTCATGGAAGAGCTTTACAAGTTCACACTCATTATTCGTGATCGGTCTGATTATCTCACTAGCCGGTATAGCGAGCGTAAGGAAGCCGAGCCACCACTGCTTGCGGAATTGGCGGCGGCCGCCATGAGCCATGAAGTGGATCAGGGCGCTAGCTAAGTTGCAATGAATCTTGGTAGTGCGCCGACAGTGAGCCTATACTGGATCAATGAAATCCTGGGTCAAAATAGCCCCATGTATTTTGATTGTGTGGGTGGCCTTCCATGGGCGACATCATGAGCGTAAGCTTATCTCCGTACTTAAGTATAGTGTGCTACACATGTCTACTCTCAAATGTACGCAAGGTCTACGCCAGCCGGGCGTCATGCCAGCGTTGCTCGCGGCGCTGCTGTTCGGAGCGGGAACGCCGCTAGCTAAATTATTGCTTGAACATGTGAGCCCCTGGTTATTGGCAGGCCTGCTCTATCTGGGTTCCGGTATTGGACTCACGCTCTATCGCCTTCTGAGCCGTGCGCCAGCCGTTCACCTGTCTCGCCACGAGGTACCTTGGTTGACCGGGGCGATCATATCAGGCGGTATCATCGGCCCAGTATTGCTTATGCTTGGCCTGACAGGGATGCCAGCATCAGGCGCTTCCTTGCTGCTGAATGCCGAAGGGTTGTTTACGGCGCTATTGGCGTGGTTTGTTTTCAGAGAAAATTTTGATCATCGCATTGCGTTGGGCATGGTGGCCATCGTCGCCGGCGCGCTGGTATTGAGCTGGCCAGGCGAAGCGCGCTTCGCCGGTCTTTGGCCCGCATTGGCGGTGCTAGGAGCCTGCCTTGCCTGGGGCATTGACAATAATCTGACGCGTAAGGTTTCACTTACGGATGCCACGTGGATCGCCTCGGTAAAAGGGCTTGTGGCCGGCGTCGTGAATTTAACTTTAGCTTTTATTTTGGGCGCCTCGTTGCCCGCATGGCCAAGTCTGGCAGGCGCCATGATGGTGGGCTTTTTGGCGTATGGCGTAAGCTTGGCGTTGTTCGTCGTCAGTCTGCGCCATCTGGGTACGGCGCGGACTGGAGCGTACTTTTCGGTCGCACCATTTTTTGGTGCTGTTCTGGCTATTGCATTGGGTGAGCCCGTAACTGTGCCCTTACTTGTCGCTGGCGGATTGATGGCAATTGGCATTTGGTTGCACCTGACCGAACGCCATGGCCATGTCCATGTGCACGAGGAACTGGAACACCAACATCAACATACGCATGATGAGCATCATCAGCATTCGCACGATGCGCCCGTAGCGCCCGGTACAGCACATAGCCATAGGCATCGTCATGAACCGCTAATTCATAACCATGGGCACTTTCCAGACGCCCATCATCAACATAAACATTGATGCCATGCGGCTGAGGTCTCTGAAACAGAGTGCAGAGTATCTGGAGCAAGTGATTGGCGTTCTGCGTTCTTATCTTAAATGGGGAGCTGGCCGTACTACTGCGGTGTTTGCTGGGTTATTTCCTTTTGAGCGGCCAGCGCTTTGGAAGGCCAGGAACTTTTGATGTAAGCCAGCACAGCCAGGATATCGTGATCCGAAAGCAATTTGCCGTAGGCTGGCATATCGCTGACATACCCTGGAGGCGCTGTTACGCCAGGCACCAGACCGTTTTTAGTAATGGCAATTAAAACAGCGTCTGGATGATGCCAGGTATGCCCGGTTTCATCGTGCGGTGGGGCGGGCAAGCGTCCGTTCGCTTGACGAGTCCGCCAATCAGGCTGACCTTCTAACTGGGCGCCGTGACAAGCGGCACAATTATTGGCATACACTTTTTTCCCAAGTGCTACCAGTGTTTGATCTGAAGGATCAACATACGCGCTAGCCAAATCGGTGAACATCCCATACAGTGCTGTGCCAACACCCAGCGCCAATAGACCAACTACACCGGCTACCACTACCGTCGTTTTCACCACGGTTACCATTCAGTTTACCCCTTTTTATTTTACAGAAAATGTTGCCAAGCTCACATCGGCGCGAATGGGTGGAGCGTTCCAAACCAAGCTACCAATATTAGAATAAAAGCCGCAGCGGCGAGGGCGCCGGGCTTGGCTTGGTGATAGTTAAATCCATTGTTGAGGCTCATGGCGGATCAATTAGTGCGTCGTCATTGGAAAATCTAATCGCCTTTGAAATTACGCTGCCAGCCCTGGAATACAGCATGAGGTTGAGGCCACTGGCGCGATAGCGCTGCAGCTCAAAGCTGCGCTCCCGGATTCCGAATAAATCCCGTTTCACGATAACTTAATCTGTATAATAATTTGCAAGACGGAGCGCTGGAACCCAGGTGCGCTAGAACCAAGGGGCTATGGAGCATGAACATGAACATCAAGCGTAGAGATTTCGTCAAGGGGTGCGCAGCGGCCTGCGTTTTGTTGGTTCCCGGTATCGCCAGCGCGGCGAAAGGGCAAAGCGCGAACAACGCAGCGGCTTCAGTTGCCGATTCGCACATCGAGAAATCGATCAAGGCCAGCTTCGGCGGGGGCTTCTCGGTACAGAGTCATACCCAATCAGGCCAACTGACCCACGCCAACATCGAACATTTTGGCAACCGGTACGCGGTCACTTCTACAGACTTGCTCGACTGGAAGATCGTGGGTTCTCTCTGAGCAACCTGGGCTTCGCATCGTCTTCCGTCTGTAGATTATCGATTTCCAGGGGTGAAAACACTTGGATATCTATGGCCAAGATAACCTTTCAGCGCCGAGTTAATAAAGACAATTTGTAAAGGAGTTGAGCCGTGTCCGAGAATATCAAGAGCATACGCATCCACCCCGGTATCGGCATTGCCCGTATGGGAGACAGTGACGAGTTTTACATCGGTCCCGAAGCGCCGGGGGTCGTGGTCGATCCGGGCGGTAGCGATGGACCGGGGCCGAACGGTGGAACCTACCGCGACAGCGGGGCGCGATTGAAACGCCAGGCGCAGCGGTATCGGGTGTATGCCTATGATGCCAACGACAAGGTCGTCGCAGAGCTCACGTCGGATTCTGGCCTGGTCCAATCCGTACATTGGCGGGTTCATGTCAGGAACATGAAAGCGGCAAATTATGCGTTTCAGGGTGCGTATCTGTTTGACCCTGACGAGTTGCGAAACCCGTCCGTCCAGCCCGGCAAGAAGCCAATTGAACGTGATAAGTTAATCATCGATCCCGGTGTGCATACGATTGCCTCCGGACAGGCCGGACCGGTTGTCATGAAGGGTGATATTTTCACTGGCATTGAAAAAGGCACGTTGCCAGGCCAATTGCGTTTCGAGGGTTTCACGCCTAAGGACTCTTCGAAAGAGGTCGAGGTCACTTATAAAGCCGCCAAGGATATCGAGCTGGGGCAGCTTCGCCTCGATTCCAAAGACCGTCTGCTGTTCGTTCCCGCGCCGGGGAAAGGCGAATGTGTCACGACACCGAAGGTTGCGTTGTCGAACCCAAGTGAAACGGTCAACCCTCCGAACGGTCCCGACAACGGTAAAAACCCATTGACGAACCAGTTTGCCTATTTCAACATTCCAGGCTGGTGGGACGATACCTGCGGCGGTGAAATCGACGTCACGGTCACGCTCAAGGACGGCACTGTCTTGAGCACACGCGACAACGTGAAATCGGCCACGGACGAAGGCACGAGGAACCCGCGGGCAGGGGCATGGATCGTCACCGCACCACCGAAGTTTGCTCCCCACATGTACCATGTGGTGTCGATTCTGGATCGCGTCTACGAGGCGTTTCCCGAAGCTTACCCCTACGCCAAGCAGAAGACGAATTTCTACCGCGATGTCTATCCGGTGTTTGCCAACGCGGTGAACTACGGCTGGGTAAGCGCCGAGGCTTCGGGTGTCATGGGCAAGACAAAGAACCTTGCCCATGGTCCGAAGCAGCCAGGCAACTTGCTCAGCCCAGGGTACATAGCGGCGTTGGCCGATCCAGCAGAACAAAGCAAGCCGATAAGACAGATGATCTATGGTCTGATGCGGCGTGCACCCGGCAAGAACGGGCGGCTGGTCGATTCGTTGTTGCCCGCCCCCCCGCAGCGGCCAATCAGTTGGAAAAACGAAGAGTTTCAACGCTCCGAGGACGACACCAAGATGCCCAAGCTGTGGGGCACGGGGGGCAAACCGGCGCAGAATAAGCAACTGGGCAACAATTTCCCGGATCAATTCCTGAGCTTGACCGACTTGCAGTTGAATCATCTGAAGGAGTGGGCAGACGGAAACTTTGAGGTCGGTGTTCCGCCAAAACCCGTCTCCCTAGAGCAATTGCCATTGGCCCAGCAGCCGCATGCCCTCGACAGCTCGGCGCTCGAACCGACCATCGGTGGTGGCTTTCACCCGGGTATCGAGTTCCCCTACTTGATCATCTATCGCGAGAATTTCGCCGAGGCGTTTCGCGTGAATAAAGGCATTGAGCCGGGCTCTGTTGCTGCCTATATGTCTAGTCCGTGGCAGGGCGACTTCTGGTCGTGCAACAATGCATGGTGGCCGACACAACGGCCAGACATCGTTTTTGAGTATGATGCAAAAGACAAGACCAGAACCTATAAGGAATGGTTCCGCGGATACGATGCTGACGGTGAACCGCTATCGTCCACCGATGGTTACAACCAAATGGCTTTTGCTTGGTCGAAACTGGGAATGGTGCTTCCAATCAAGACCGAGGATGGCAGTTTCCTGAAAGACAACGGCCAGATCGTATTCGTCGAACAAGAACGTGATCCCGCATTGAACCGGCCACCCGCCAAAGACAAATAACTCGTGCCATCGACCCTGCCCGACCTGGCCGAGCCAACATGGGACGTTGTTATCGTCGGTGCGGGGCCAGCGGGAGCCGCAACCGCGATTACGCTGGCCAGGTTTGGCCAGCGTGTGCTTTTGGTGGAAGAGCGGGTATCTACTAGCTTCAAGCTGGGTGAATCGCTGCCACCAACCTCTATCGGTCTGGTCAAACACTTCCTGGGCGACCCTGAAGATCCAGAACAGCAACTTCCCGGCCTTTTCAGAACGGCCGGCAACGTTTCTCTATGGGCGACCGAACAGGCCGATATCGCGGATTTTTTCTTCACGTCGACCGGGTTCGGCCTGTGTGTCGAACGTTTGGCTTTCGACGAGGCCCTGCGCTTAAGTGCGCTTGCAGCCGGTGTGACCTTGCTCAAGGGTGTCCGCTTCCAGTCCTGCGCGCGCATCGCTGACAATACTTTCAATTGGCAATTGACGCTAGCCTCGGAAACACAGACGCGGCAGTATCGCGCCCGTTATTTGGTCGACTGTTCCGGTCGGCGATCGGTCGTGGCCAGAACGCTCAATGTCCAGACCGTCGACAACGACGACCGCCTGTTCGCCTACGCACAATGGTTTTCCTGCGCCGGCGACGATGATGACCGCTATACCCGGATCGAGGCCGGTCCACACGGCTGGTGGTATAGCAACCGCTTGCCAGGAACTGAAGACAACCAAAGCAGGCGATTGGTGGTTTTTCATTCCGACAAGGATCTCCCAGCGGCGAGAATGGCTGCGCGTAGGGAAGGCTTTGATCAGTTGCTGGACGACTCGACGCATATCACGCCATTGCTCAAAGCCAGGGGTTATCATCCTTGCGGGACAATCCGTGGCGCACCGGCCAATAGCCAACGATTACAAGATTTCTGCGGTGACGCCTGGATGGCGGTGGGCGATGCGGCGCAAGCCTATGATCCACTGTCGTCGCAAGGCATCGACAAAGCGCTCAGAACTGCCAGCCACGCCGGACATATGATCCACTACGCGCTGACAGACTGTCCGCAGGGCACAGTGGGATTGGACAGCCGCAATGAGTACATTCATCAATACGATGAGCAACAGCACCAACTCTGGCAAACGTACTTGTCGCAACGCGACTTCTATTATGGTATCCAGCCCCGCTGGTCTGATGAGCCCTTCTGGCAACGCCGGCGGCAGTTGGCGAAAGAAGCCAATCCTTCCTAACTTAAATTGGAGTACACCAAGGTGGGGCAGCAGTAGCCGCCGCATGGCTCCGGCCAAGCACACCATGTATAAGTCGTTTATAACGCGCCCAAGCGCACGGCAAGTGCCGCCAAGGTAACGAGCAAGACGGGCAAAGTCAGCACGATACCCACTTTGAAGTAGTATCCCCACGTGATAGTCATTCCCTTGCGCGCCAGCACGTGTAGCCACAGGAGTGTGGCAAGGCTGCCGATGGGGGTGATCTTGGGCCCAAGGTCGCTACCAATGATATTGGCATAGATCATGGCTTCCTTGATTACACCTGTTGCCTGACTGGCATCAATGGAAAGCGCTCCGACCAGAACAGTAGGCAAATTATTCATGATGGACGAGAGCAGGGCGGTCAGCACGCCGGTGCCCAAAGTAGCCGCCCACAAACCATGGCTGGCCAAATAATCGAGCAAGCCGGCTATCATTTCCGTCAGTCCAGCATTGCGCAGCCCATAAACAACCAAGTACATGCCTAGAGAGAAAATCACGATAGGCCAGGGTGCTTCGCGTACGACTTTGCGTGTGCTGATCACATGTCCGCGGCCTGCGACAATGAGCAGCGCCAGTGCACCCAGGGCGGCGATGGCACTGATCGGTACGCCAACCCCTTCAAGGGTAAAAAAGCTGATCAGCAGCAGCCCCAGTACTACCCAGCCGGCGCGAAAGGTCGCAAGGTCGCGAATCGCCGCTTTGGGCTGCTTGAGCTGATTGTCGTCGTAATGAACCGGGATACTGCGATGAAAATACAGCAACAGAACCAGCAAGGTAGCCGCAACGGAAACAAAGTTGACCGGAACCATGACCGCGGCATATCGGGCGAAGCTGATATCGAAAAAATCTGCTGAAACGATATTGACGAGATTGGACACAATAAGAGGAAGACTGCCCGTGTCGGCTATAAAGCCTGCCGCCATGACGAAGGCCAGTGTAGCGGCGGGAGTGAACCCTAACGCTAATAGCATGGCCATGACAATAGGCGTCAGAATCAAGGCAGCACCGTCATTGGCAAAGAACGCGGAAACCGTCGCTCCCAACAAAACAATCAGCGCGAATAACAGCCGACCACGTCCGCCGCCCCATCTTGCTACGTGCAGCGCCGTCCATTCGAAAAAACCGGCTTCATCCAAGAGCAAACTGATAATGATGATCGCCACGAACGTGCCGGTAGCGTTCCAGACAATGTGCCAAACAACGGGGATGTCGCCCAGACTGACTACACCAAAAACCAGTGCCAGCACAGCACCGATTGAGGCGCTCCAGCCAATGTTCAAGCCGCGTGGCTGCCAAATAACCAAAATAATGGTGACAATAAAAATTAATAGTGCAGCAAGCACGTTGGATCTCTCTTTACGACAAACGGGAAGGTGCCCTAAGCGGGCGGGTACATCAATTAAGGGCTAGTCGCGGGTTCTCTCGGTGGCAATACAAGAACCGACGCTTACGGGCGTGCATGGGTTCCCACCACAGCAGTTCTCGGAGAGGTAAGCCAGAAGCGAATTCATGACTGCGTATTCGGCTGAATAAAAAACGAAGCGGCCCTCTTGACGGGACGATAACAATCCGGCGTTGACCAGTTCCTTCAGGTGAAAGGAAAGCGAAGAGGGTGGAATCCCCACCAGCTCCGACAGGTGGCCGGCAGCTAACCCCGCAGGCCCCGCTTGTACCAGGTAGCGATATGCTTGCAATCGAGATTCGTGAGCGATGGCGGCGAGCGCTCGGACTATATTTTTCGTTTCCATTAATCAATAATACTCGAAATATCAAAATGAAGAAACCCAAATGCTGCCGTAACTGAAAAACGCGATAGGTGCAAGGTACGCGAGGAGAACAGTGGTCGATTCGGCAAGGGCGAACTCGATACGACGCCGATTCAGTGGCTGGGATAGGGAGGCATTTGGCTGTGCATTGGCCTGGATCAAACCGCTGTGGAATCGTCTGATTGAGGCGGCGTCTCAGCAGGCAGGAGATTCCCCTCAAGTCCGCAACTTTCTGACGCCACGCAATGAATTTACATTGTGAAAAGGATGTTATTTGTGTCACAATATATATGGCTTCAGTTTTCTGGCTTAATACATGCAGCTTATTGTCTTGTAAGGGAAATAGTCTTCCGTTTAATTGCTTACTACAGCGCTTTTCATGGAATTTGATTGGCTTTTCTTTAGATGGTGTGACGTTCGTTACACCATGTACAGTGTCTAAAAAGCGGGTAATGTATTAGTTGGTGTTGTGGTATTGCTACAGACAAAGTAGTTACATATAAGAATAAATTCTAATCGTTAATTGTAACCGAGATCAATCAAATATGAAGTTGTGGCGGGAGACAGGTAAACGTGAAGTGAGGCCCCCGGAGGGGACCTACTTCTTTAAAGTAGGTTCTCATTTGTGCAGTACATTTCGTCACGCAATTAGTCCTGTCGTGGCGGGGGTTGCTACGATGTTAGCAGTACTGCTGTTCTGCGGGTCAGCGCAGGCGGCAGCTCCCAGCGCAAACGCGCAAAATCCGCCTAATGTGGCTTTTTATTATCAGGATGATCTGCCTATAGATGAGCTGCAGGCGTTCGACATCGTCGTCGTCGACCCTACGCAAGTGGCCCTGCCCAAGGCCGATCTCGCGCCGCATACGGCTTGGTTCGCACGTTTAGATCTGCACGCTCAGGCAGGCACTAAGTCCGCTGGCGAAATCGTTAGCCAGTTGGTAACCCCTTTGTGGAACAAGGGCTATCGTGGGCTGTTGCTGGATGATGGTTCCACCCTTGGCGAGGCCACAGCGAAGTCTGATCAGTGGCTGCAGCAAGTAATGCAGGCGATTCACACTGAGTATCCGCAGATCCGCCTCATGTTGCGCAACCATCTGGAGCTGGCTCAGGTACGTGCGCAAGATCTTTATGCCTCCGTAGTCGATTCACTGTATTACCAGCCTAGAGGCTCAGGATCATTCTTGGCCATGGTGCCTGATTCTTTACGTGCTAGCGTGCTGCAGCAGGTCAAGACTTTACAGGCTAGTACAGGACTTCCCGTCGTTGCCATTGACTACTGCGCCGTCAATGACAAGCAGTGTCGGCGTCAAACCGCCAGCCAGCTTATTTCTGATGGAGTCATCCCTTTTGTCACTGCTCCAGGCATGGCAACCGTGGGCATTGGCCGGATTGAGGTCATGCCGCGCAAGATATTGTTGGTACAAGTTGTGGGTGCGGGGCAGCCACTCGACGAGACAGTTGGTGTGCACAGTATTGCAATGCCGCTTAATTATCTGGGCTACGACATTCAGTACGCAAATATTAACGGCAGGCTTCCCAGTGGGATTACCAATGATCGCTACGCGGGTATTGTCGTGTCCGTGGATCGCGCCGTGCGTAATTCGGGTGTCTGGAGCCAATGGCTGCTGGCGCGGATTCGCGAGGGCACACGCGTGGCTGTATTCGGTCAGTTTGGCTTTCCTATCGACACGCAGACGGCCAGAACCTTGAGTCTTGAGGTTGTGCCGGGTACGGCGCCGGTGGGTAGTGCGCCACAAGTGGTAGGCAAGTCGTCGATGATGGGGTTTGAGGTTATGCCCAACGCCGATATCCGGGATGCTGTAGGGATACGCGTCGATTCTTCGGGGAAATCGCTGCTTCGGCTGAAAGCGAATCAATATATCTACGATGCGGCTGGGTTGACTCCGTGGGGCGGGTTTTCGCTTAACCCCTATTCCGTATTCAGTCTTGGTGCTCTCGGACAAGACCGCTGGGCAATTCAGCCCATCCAGTTCTTGCAGCAGGCGCTGGCCTTGCCCATGATGCCCGTTCCGGACGTGACCACTGAAAACGGGCGCCGTCTGCTGTTCACGCACGTCGACGGAGATGGGTTTGCCTCGCGTGGTGAATTTTCGGGTTCAACCGGTAAGTACAGCGGGGAGATCTTATACGATCAGATTTTCACGCGCTATAAAATTCCCATGCAGCTATCTGTTATTGAAGGTGAAATGGGTGCTGCGGGAATGTACCCTAAGCTGGCGCCCATACTAGAGCCTATTGCCCGTAAGATGTTCGCGCTGCCCAATGTTGAAATTGCATCACACACTTTTTCTCATCCCTTCAATCTAGAGCAGATCGACGAGCAGACGGGCAAACGCATGGCGGGAAAGCCGAATCCCGAATGGGGTGGGGACGATGCGTTTTCCCTGGATATTCCGCACTACGAGTTCGATGTAAATCGCGAGATCAAAGGCACGATTGACTATATCAACCAGCGTCTTGCACCGCCCGGAAAATCTGTGCTGTCTGTGTTTTGGCCCGGAGACGCGGCGGCACCCAAAATAGCGCTGCGCCGTGCTGCCCAGGCAGGGGTGCTAAATATCAATGGTGGCGACACCGTTATAACCAAGAGCAAGAATAGTTGGACAAATATTGCGCCCTACGGCGTGGCCAAGGGGAACGAGCCCGATGAGTATCAGGTTTATGCCTCGATCATGAATGAAAATGTGTACACGGACGACTGGCAAGGACCTTTCTATGGTTTCGACCGCGTACTCGAAACTTTTGAGATGACCAACAAGCCGATTCGGTTCAAGGCCATTGATATTTACTATCATTTTTATTCTGGCACGAAGACGGCGTCCCTTAAGGCGTTGCATACCATCTTCGATGACGTTCTGAAGCAAGCTGTATTTCCTATTTTCACCACGGAATACATCAAAAAGGTGTTGGATTGGCGCAGCGTAGCTATTGCGCGTGAGGGCAATCGCTGGATCGTCAGGTCGGGCCAGAACCTGCGTGAGTTGCGGTGGTCTGGCGCAGGCGTTCCTGATCTGTCTTCGGCGTCAAATGTGTCCGGGTACTTGCCGGGCCCGGGTGGCTTATATATTCATATGGGTGGGGACCAGGCGTCTTTCACCATTGTTCCAGCGCAGACTAAGTCTGTTCCATATATAGCTGAAGCGTCCGGTTTTGTACGTCAGTTCGAGCGCACAGACAAAGGAATGCAATTTGAGTTTGGAGGCTATTACAAGCCTTTTATGAAGCTCAACGATGCATTGGGGTGCAAGGTCAGCATTGATGGAAAATCTGCTGTAGCGACAGGCAAGACAGGAGCATTGCAGTTGAACGTTAGCGGCAACGCTGCTAAACCTGTTGCCTATCATTTGGTCAAGGTGAATTGTGAATAACGATCGCGAACGATTATGCCCTTTGAGGTTTTCTGTGGTGATCGGGCTCGGAATTGTGGTGGCTTTGGCGACAGCTTATCCACGTGGCGACGGGCTTGCACGTAGCCTTTCGTCGCAACCTGCTTCTGAGTTGTCGGTGGCCTATTTGGAGGCCTCACTGCGTGCGCAACCCAGCTCGCCAGAGTATATGAATCTGCTGGCGACTCAGTACGTCAAGCTTGGCAGGTGGCAGCAGGCAATTCAGGTGGCGGACAGGCTCGAGCAACTGGCTAAGGACGGCAAGGCCCGCGAGCAAGCTTTGTTGATCAAAGTTGCTGCGACTGAACAGATGACTTATGAGGTCTCGCCAGACGATCCGCGCAGGGCGGAAAGGGTGGCTCGTTTTACCCAGGTGCTGGAAGAAACCTCACAGTACACCTGGAACGTTTCCGCGATGAAATCATTCGCCGAAATGGCCCGTCAGATCGGGGCGAAAGAGGTAATGACTGACTATTACCGCAAGCTAGCCGCCACGGACGCTGGGAATTCGGCACCGTGGCTCGAAAAAATAGGTGAAGTTGCGTTGGCGCATCAGGCCTATGACGACGCTGCCCTCGCTTATTTTTCGGCCTATGATGCTTCGCATACTTTGGACGCCAGACGTCATTATTTTATAGAGGCACTGAAGGCGCTCGAATCGGGAAATCTGGTTGATCGTGCATGCAGTGAAGGCGCGAAGCGTATAGACGCAGACCTAGCTCGTGATCCTCAGACTTTACGTTATCTCCTTGACCTGGCTCGACAGGCTAATCGTACTGACTTGGTTAGCCGGTATGCGCGTGCTTTGATACAGGTTCTGCCTTTGAGCATGGCTACTGTGCACCGGGCAAGTCTTATGGCGGCCGGGCCACGCGCCAGTGCAGTGCCTATCCCTTTGTATCAGGACGCGCTACCCAGGACGCGCTATCTGGCGCAAATGGTCGCCACGCAGGAAAAATCGCCGACAGCGGTCAAGCCAACTGTTGAAGCCCATGGCGTGCGTACAGATACACATGCAGAATACGAGCTTGTTTTCACTGCATTTGTTGAAAGCGGCCAGTTGGACGATGCCGAGCAGGTGGCACGTAAAGCGCTGGCAGCGCATATGGATCCTCCGGTATGGACACGGCGTCTGGCTGAAGTGGCTCAATGGAATAACCACCCAGACGAAGCACTAAAGTACTGGCAGTTGTATGCGCAGTCCTCGGGTAGCGGCCAGGCCTGGAGTAACGTGCTTACACTAGCTCCGCAATTGGATGACGACCAAGCTTATCTTGTAGCCTGGAAGCATACTGAGGCTGATAGCGAGCGCAATGCGACGGATTCCGAAGCCGGGCTGAACTCTCTGCTGGGCCGATACATGCAGTTAGGACACTGGGAGTCTGCCCAGCGCGTTGTCGACGGGCTGAAAGGAAAGGGTACGGCAAAGACGCAGCAAAAGGTGCTTTGGCTGGACACAGTAGTCGCTGAGCAACTGGCATACAGGTTTCCACCTGATAATCCAGGACGTGGCCAGGGGATGACGCATTATGTCGATGTGCTCAAGCAAACGACCGAGTATAAGTGGGATATTCCCGCTATGACCCAACTTGCAAAAATGGCGGGGCAAGCCGGAGCAGAATCAGTCAAAGAGCATTATTACCAGGCATTGGCGTCGACCGATGTGAGTAATGCTTCGAAGTGGCAAGAGCAGCTTGGAGAAGCCGCACTGGGTCGGCAGGCATACGACGAGGCGGCTAAGGCATATTTCGCCGCGCAAGATACGGCTTCGACGCTCGTAGACAAGCGGCGTAATTTTATCGCCGGGCTTAAGGCGTTGGTCTCGGGGGATCAGGTAGGTCGTGCCAGCAGCGAAGGAGAGAAGAGGGCGGGCGATCTTGCCAAAGATCCTGAAACCTTGCGCTATTTGATCAATGTAGCTCGACAAGCAAGCAACAGAGAGCTGATGGGGCTTTACGCGCGGAATCTAATTAAGTACGCAGATCAAAGCCGCCACGATATCAACCAATACTCAGGATATGCGGATTATGCGGCTTATGCTGCGGCCAATCATGTCGCTTTGGCTAAACTGGATCGTCTTCAGCTCTACAAAAAGTTGGTTCGGGACAACGCTCTTCTCAAGGCTACTGACCAGACAGGCATGCGTCTTGTCGCGCAGACCGAAGTGAAAGAGGGAGCAACAGACACGGCCACTAAAAGCAGCGATTATGATCTGGCGTTCCAGGCCTTTGTTGAAAGTAACCAGCTCAACGAAGCTGAGAAGTTGGCTCGCAGCGCTCTGGAACACCATCTCGATCCGCTCATATGGACGCGGCGGCTGGCCCAGATTGCCCAATGGAACAAGCACCCTGACGTAGCACTGAAGTATTGGTTGCAGTTTGCCAAGGAGTCAGGCAGCGACGAAGCTTGGGAAAATGTGCTGAAGCTTGCGCCGCAGCTTGATAACGACCAGGCCTATCTTGCCGCCCTTATCCATGCGGCAGATCGTTCCCCCGGTAACCTGCCGCTGCAAGACAAGGTAGTAGCGGCCTACGAGCGCCTGGGGCAGCCCGAGGCGGGCATGGCTTATCTCAACAGTCGGGCCAAGGGCGCGGTGCGCCGTCCCCTGCTAGAGCGTTACGCGGCACTTGCCGATCGATCCGGCGACGACAAGATCGCATTGCAGGCATATCGGAAGCTTTTGGTGGCTTACCCCGCCAGTTCCGTTTATGCGACGCATGTGGCCAGTCTCGAGTATCAGCAAGGTAATATGGCCGAAGCTTTGGCAGTCTTGCGCGATGTCCGAAGCAAAGTCGGCGACGACGCTGAAGCGGCACCTTATTGGCGTTTGTACGCCGAGCTAGCGCGTCAAACTCAAAACGACAAGGATGCTGAGTTCGCTTACAAGCATTTGCTGGCGACTGGGCAGTCTGATGCGCCGGACCTGACGGCGATGACCTATTTTTATCAGGCTCATCCGATTGACGCGGGCAGGGTTGCCGAGATGCAGTTTCGCAAGGACAGCTCTAGTGCCGCTCTGGCTTTTGCAATGCAATACTATACCGCTGCGGACGCTTGGCCGCGCATTCATACCTTGCTGGCAAGCCTTACCCCGGAACAACAGGCACAGTTCCATAACTCGGCCGCACTTTTGGCCGCACGCGCAGAATATTATCTGCATACTCAGCGCTGGGATGCTGCGTTGATTGATTTACGGCGTGCTGTGTTATTGCCGGATGCCGATGATGAAACCCGCATAACTTATTTGTGGGCCCTGGTTGATTTTGGGACTGACGAAGAACTAAATAAAGCTGTTACGAAGTGGCGCTCCATTGCCAAGATCAATTCGGGTTACTGGGGCGCGTTTGCCGCTGCGGAACTGCGTATTGGGCACCCCGCGCGAGCCCTTGTGTATTTGCGCCAGCAACGTGTGCAATCCGGTGATGATCCTCTCTGGTTGATGTCGCTGGCCGATGCTGAAGAGGCCTCGGGCAATACGAGCCAGGCTTGGGATCTTCGCCGCAAGAGCTGGAGTATTTTGCAGCATAAGGCGACGACTGGTCAGCTTGGCGACGTTTCAGGATTGGGCGTTAAGTTGAAGAAGGGAGATAAAGGACAGCGCCTGAATTCCGCTGATAGTCTTGATCTGATCGCGGCTCGCGTAACCTTAAGTCAGACGTTCGCCAATGGGACTTATTCCCGCGCTTTGCTCGTCGACATGCTGAAGCAGGAAGGGAGCAAGCCTGGGGCGGCTGCGGTAGCCAATTCTATCTTGGCCGATAATCCCGGCTTGCCTACACTCAATGAGGTGTTCGCTACGCCTAGTACTAAGCCGGTTGTGGGCTCGATTGCGAGTAAGCACCTCGAGCGTGAACGCTATATCAATGCCGTCGCCAAATCCACGGTAATGGCCTGGGCTGTTAGCGGTGAGTATAACGATCTGGGCCGCGCTTGGTTAGCACGCGAATATGCAAATCGTCTGTTGCGGCCTGCCGATGCTGAGATAGCTTTAGCCCTTGCATCCAATGATAAAGAAACGCTGGCCCGCGTACTCGATTCTCAACAAGGCCGCGTTTCCACTACCAACCGTATTGCCGCTTTGGTTCAAACGGGCCGCACAAGCGAGGGTGAAACAGTAGCGTTTCATGCGGCGCAGGGTGCGCCCGATAATGATGATCTGCACGCGACCATGGTAGAGACATTAATGCGCGATCGTCCGTACGTTGGGGCTGACGTAATGGGTTCTTGGTCTACTCCCCTGCGTTACGTTCAAAGCTCGGTAGCAGGCGGCCTCAAACTAACTAGTCGCATAGGTCTGAATTTCGAAGCTGTGCAACGCAACCAGCAAACGACAGATACAGATCAATTGGCGTGGGTCCCGGCGCACGACCGTGAGTTCAACCTGACACTAAGCGACAAGACCATAGACCGCGCTATGTCGCTAACTGTCGGTAATCGAAATGCAGTCAAGTCCTTCTATACGGGGCTATTACAAGGCGAGTTTGATCGCCGTGGTCCCTTGACTACTAGCTTTGCCGTAGGCATCAACCAGTTCACTGATTTGACTCCGCAGATGCAGGTCGGTGCCACAAAGGATCTCGCGCGCGTCGGTATGGACTGGAACCCCGAGTCGCGCTGGTTTGTACAGAGCGCTTTCGAAGTTAACCGTTATCATGCCCAGGACCGTGCATATATGGGCCGTGGATACGACTTGTCAGGCGCGATAGGCTACCGGGTTCGTTCGGAGTTTCCAGACTGGAACATCCGCGTTGTGGGTAGCCGTGGCATTTATGGTGTAAGCAATAATGTGATTTCTTCGCTGGGCTCACTCTTGCCGCCGGGAGAAATCCCGTCCGCGACTGAGTTTATGCCGCAAAACTATACGCAGTACGGGCTGATGGTGGGGTTGGGCACGGATGACCGCAACACATATTCGCGACCTTGGCGGCCTTTTGTGGATGTTGGTTATGTGCATGATAGTAACCAGGGCTGGGGTCCACAAGTAAACCTGGGCTTAAGCGGGCCCGTACTGGGCAATGATCACTTGCGAATTTTCTATGTTCATGAGTCTGCAGCAAGAGGCAGTGGCCAGCGCGTGTCGCAAATAGGTTTGTCGTATCGATTATTTTATTAAGCCGTGGCTGCGCACAGAACACGGCACTCACATTGATTGTTATTTAACGGAAACCGGAGCAAGAACATGAAAAATTTAGGTCTAAGTAAACTGTGTCGGTGGGGTTGTGTTGCTTTGTTGACGGTGCTGGCAGGTTGTTCGACGCTGGACGTCAGCAGTAATGCACCCATGCTGGCAAAAGCCGACCAACTGGCGGTATTGCCTATTGCCAACTATACCGAAACGCCCGACGCAGGTCAGCGTGCCCAAAGCATTGCGCAAAGCATTTTGCACCAGAAAGGATTGGTGGTGCAGCAATATCCGAATGACGATGCTGCTGACTCTTTGATTGGTGGTGCGGACCATAACCAGGCCCAGGCTCTGGACTGGGCACGCAAGAGCGGCGCGCAGTATGCTCTGGGCGGTTCGGTCCAAGAGTGGCGCTATAAAGTAGGTGTGGATGGCGAGCCCGTTGCAGGCCTGACCTTCAACCTGATCGATCTAAAAAGCGGAGCAGTGGTTTGGAGTGCTACCGGTAGTCGCAGCGGTTGGAGCCGTTCTAGTGTCGCCGGTGTGGGCCAGACGCTGATTCGGCAACTACTGTCACCATTGACGTCACGATAAGGATAGACTGCCGTGCAATCCGCTACGTTAAAGCAACAGGCTGTGTCCAAAGCTCGAAAAACTGATTCTATGGGACGGATTGGGCGGTACGGTCGTATGCTTGCTCCGGCAGCGGCCCGCCCGAGTGCGATCCTTGAAGTCGTCATCGGCATGGTCGTGATTGTCGGCATATGTTACGCGATCCGACCCGCCGATCCGATTTTGTTGGGCATCGGTTTCCCGTGGATTTGGCTGGCTGCTACGGTCTTTGCGGTGCGTTACGGAGCATCGTTGGGTGTGCTGGCGGGTTTGTGCATTGCCGTGGCGTGGGCATTGCTCTATGGCACTAGTGGCGATGCCGAGTTTCCAACTATGCTTTTTGTCGGTGGATTCGCGCAACTCGTGATTACAGGGCATTTTTGTGATGTATGGGCCAACCGTATGAAGCGCATGCAAAGTGCGCAGGACTATCTGGATGATCGTCTGGCGTCCTTGACCAATAATCATTATCTGCTGCGTATTTCTCACCAAAATTTAGAAAGAACGTTGCTGACCCAGCCTTCGACCTTGCGCGATGCTGTGCGGTATTTGCGTGATCTGCCTGTGTCGAATGCCCAAGACGAGACGCTCCCCAACGCTCAGTCCATGCTTGAGTTCGCGGCTCGTAGTTGTCAGCTTGGGGCGGCATCTGTATTTTGTGTGTCTGGCAACGGGCCCAAGTTTAGAGTTGTTGCGTCGGTGGGCGAAAGCTTCGCTCTCGATGCCGATGACCCTCTTGTTCGGGAGTGCTTGGAACAACGTGTTTTGGTTCATTTGCGTCATATAGATAACGAAGAAAGCGCGTACCTCGCGTGTGTCCCCATCATTTCGGCATCGCAAGAGCTAATGGGTATTCTGGTAGTTCGGTTAATGCCTTTTCTCTCGCTGAATTTTGACAATCTGCAGTTGTTGCTGGTGCTGCTTAGCTATTATGCGGACAGCATTGAGCAGCAGGAAATCGTGACGTCTGTGCAGGCCGGCGTAAGTCAATGTCCGTACGAGTTCGCGCTTGAGATTGGGCGTCTTGGCCATATGCAGCAGATTAGCGGGGTACCTTCTTCACTTGTTGCATTGGTATTCCCGCACGAACCACTAGCAGAGTCGTTGTTAAACCAAGTATTGCGGCAACACCGAGCGCTAGATTTGCGATGGACTTTCAATACGGAGCACGCACAAGTCCTTATTACCCTCATGCCGTTGACGGATGAAAATGGCATTAGCGGGTATCTATTGAGACTTGAGGACGAGTTCCGCAAGCAGTTCGATACGAATCTAACAGAGGCGCATGTGGCGGTGCACATTGGGGCTATCGATGCCAATCTCGCGACCTACGGGTTGGAAGGAATACTAGAGCGGTGTGGTTATCGTGCTTAGACTCCTGTTCGCTTGCGTCCTTGCCTTATTAGCGTGCTTTACACAGGCGTTAGCTGTACGTACGCTTTGGGCACCCGTTGGTTCGCTTGACCCAGTCTTGGTGTTTTTCCTGTGGCAAATAGTCGCGGCGTTTGTAATGGCGTTCTTTGTTTTGAGCGCCATGCCTTCGCATTATCACCACCCTCGGGGCGGGGCGTTCATCCACATTTTTGCAATCAGCTTGTTTCTTCCTGTTGCGGGTCCGCTTCTATTCCTGAGCCTCATTGTAGTAGCGATGGTATTCCCTCGGGCCGACAGTCCGGCGGATTCATATTGGGTTGAGGCTCCAAAATTTGTTACTTATCTGGCTTCTCGGGTGAAACACGGAGCGGGAGCTCGGCTGCGTGCTCGCCTTGACAACCATGAGGGAGCATCTGATGACCGTGTGGCAGCGATGGTTGCGATGAGAACGCTGCCGCCTCACATCACTGGAGGCATGTTGCGCGACTTGCTGTCTGATCCCGACGAGGAAATTCGCTTGCTGGCGTATGGCGTAGTCGACAATGCAGAAAAAAAGATCATGCAGCAGATCTTTATGGCACAAGAGCAAATGCCCGAAGCAGTCACTATTACGGAACAAGCGGATATCAATGCTCGTCTTGCCGAATTGTATTGGGAGCTGATTTATCAGAACCTCGTGCAAGGTGAAGTCTACAACTACACTCTCGAACGGGTCGAACACTATGCTCGCGAGGCAGTCACCCAGAATGACACATTGGCTTCCATGTATTATTTGCTCGGACGTTGTGCGCTATTGCGCAATAAGCCGAACGAGGCCAAAGAGTACCTCCAGCGAGCGCTGTTTAATCAATTTCCTGTCGAACGCTTGTTGCCCTGGTTGGGTGAAGTAGCGTTTCTGCAACACGACTACAGTCGGCTGGGTGAAATACTGCGTCCTTTGGATAACGGCACCTTGTCACCAACACTGCAGTCTACTGTGAACTACTGGTCTAAATGAATACGAATCTGAACCGCCAGGCGAAATCAGCTGATATCGCTCTGTTGCTAGAAGGCACGTTTCCGTACGTATCGGGAGGGGTGTCATCATGGGTCAATCAAATGATTCGGTCATTTCCCGAGATAACTTTTGCTGTCGTGTTTATTGGTAGTCGGCGCCAGGATTATGGCAAGCCGCGTTATGAACTGCCCGATAACGTCGTGCATTTCGAAGAGCACTACATTCATGAGTCGTCTGCTCCGACGCTAGTACGGGCTAGTGAAGGCAATCGGCCGGCTTTCGAGCGCGTGGCAGCGATGCATGACTCCTTTCGCAACGACAAAAGCCTTGGTGCCATCGGTAAGCTGATGCGGGAGATCATTCCGATGATGGCTGATGGCGGCGCCATTAGCGAACAGCAGTTCTTGAACAGCAAGAGCTCTTGGGATTCAATTACGGAAAACTACGAGAAATTCTGTACGGATCCGTCGTTCACGGATTATTTTTGGACGATACGCATAATGCATAAGCCTCTGTGGCAGCTTGCGCGTATCAGCGAAAACTTGATCCCGGTCAAAATGTATCACACCGTATCCACAGGCTATGCTGGTTTTCTTGGTGCACTACTGCGTTTTCGTACTGCCCGTCCTTTGCTGGTGTCCGAGCACGGCATTTACACGAAGGAACGCAAGATCGATCTGCTTCAAAGCGAATGGATTCGCGATAATCGTGGCCTCTTTGAAAAGGATATTTCTCAGGTCAGCTATTTTCAAGATCTGTGGGTGCGTTTCTTCGAAGTGATGGGCAAGGTTTGTTACGAAGCCGCTGACGATATCGTCTCCTTGTACGAAGCCAATCGCCGGCGACAGCATCGCGACGGGGCGCCCGAAGAGAAGACGCAATGTATCCCTAATGGTATTGATGTATCTCGCTTCGCCGCGTTGCGCGCGCAACGGGCTGCCAGCGTGCCACCTGTCGTAGCACTCATTGGGCGGGTTGTACCTATCAAGGACATCAAGACTTTCATCCGCGCCATTTTTATCGTCAGTCGCAAGCTACCCGCGGTTCAAGGGTGGATCGTCGGTCCAGAAACAGAAGACCCAGAGTACGTCCGTGAATGCCACGAGTTGGTGAGTAGCCTCGGTGTTGGGAGTAACTTGAAGTTCTTAGGCTTTAGAAAGGTTGACGAGCTGTTGCCCGAAATTGGGCTGGTTGCCCTCAGCTCGATTAGCGAGGCGCTTCCGTTGGTGGTACTAGAAGCGTTTGCCGCGGGCGTGCCAGTTGTGACAACCGATGTTGGATCGTGTCGCGAACTGATCGAAGGTGTCGATGCCGATGACAAGGCTTTAGGGAGCGCCGGATCGGTAGTGCAAATTGCAAGCCCAGAGCATCTGGCAAAGGCCATGCTCGAATTATTCGAAAACACAGACATGTGGCAAGCCGCTCAGCAGACAGGTATAGCGCGAGTCGAACGCTACTATACAGACGTGCGCATGAAGGACAGTTATCGCAAGATCTATGAAAGTCTGATGAGCAGCCAGACTGTTGAAAGTGCTCAAGGAGATCAGTAATGGCTGGCATAGGGTTTGAATTACGCAAGATACTGAAGCGTGAGAGTCTCTCAAGCACGCTGTCAGCGTACCTCTACGCCGGGGTTATTAGTGCAGGGCCGCTGATCCTGTCGATATTTGGCATTTTGCTTATTGGCGTACTGAGTTTGTCAGTTGTTGAGCCGCCAACGCGTATAGTGCAGTTCCAGGTATCTGTGACTTACCTGATAGCAGCTAGTCTTATTGTTACGGGTGCGCTTCAACTTTCGTTTACGCGTTTTATTTCGGATCGTCTGTTCGAGAAAAAACCCGACCGTGTTTTGCCTAGCTATAACGCGGTGACGCTTGTTGCTACGGTAGTGACGGGTGTATTGGGGCTGGTACTAGCATTGACTACATTCCAACATGAATCGGTTATGTACCGAATGCTGATGTTGGTCGGGTTTGTTATTGTTAGTAATATCTGGATTTGCGTTATCTTTCTGACCAGCATAAAGCAGTACAGAGCTATCATCCTGACGTTTTTCATTGGCTATTCCGTAACGGTAGTTTTCGCTGTGGCGCTTAACCGTTTCGGCCTGGAAGGTTTGCTTGGTGGTTTTGTATTCGGGCACCTTGTACTGCTGATTGGGCTGGCCAGTCTTATCCATCGAAATTACGATTCCGACGATTACATCTCCTGGGAAGTATTCGACCGGCGCTTTGCGTACCCCACTTTGATTTTTGTGGGTTTGTTGTTCAATCTGGGCGTGTGGCTCGACAAGTTCATGTTCTGGTTTTCGGGGACAGGTCAGAACGTGATCGGGCCATTGCGCGCATCGGTCATCTACGATGTCCCGGTGTTTATCGCTTATATATGCATTATTCCTGGCATGGCTGTTTTTTTACTACGGCTTGAAACGGATTTTGTGGATCACTACGATGGTTACTACCGGGCTGTTCGCACTGGCGACACACTTGCACAGATACGCAATATGCGCAATAACATGGTGCGTAGTGCCCGAATCGGTTTGTACGAAATTCTCAAGATTCAGGCCGTTGTGGTATTGCTGATTTTCGCGTTCGGCGACAAGTTGTTGCGCCTGATCGGTATTTCAACGTTGTATTTACCGTTGTTGCATATCGATGTTATTGCAGCAAGCTTGCAGGTTCTTTTCTTGGGCATTCTCAATATTTTCTTTTACCTTGATAAGCGTCTTATTGTCTTGGTGCTGACTGCTACGTTTGTAGTGCTCAATGGTTTATTCACTTGGATTACCCAGGTCATAGGTCCTAATGTTTATGGTTACGGTTTTGCAGGTGCATTACTGCTAGTGGTATTGCTTGGTACGTATCTACTGGACCGGCGCTTTGATGACCTGGAATACGATACGTATATGTTGCAGAAAAGTTCGTGAATACATAAGGTTGTCGTGCATGCGGTATACATCTTTGTTTAGTTGCATCCGCGATAGCTTGCGTGTGTTGTTTGGGCTGGCCATGACATACAGCTTTGGTGTGGCGCCCGCCTGGGCCCAGCAGCCATTGCGAAATATAGCCTTTTATTATGGAGCCGCGCCCGACGTCAAGTCGTTGCAACAGTTTCAGTTTGCGGTGCTGGAGCCCGATAGCGGCTTTGTGCCTGCCGCTGCTCGAGACAAGAAGACTCAATGGATTGCCTATATCAGCGTGGGTGAGGTCGCCAGTTCGCGCAGCTATTATTCAGCCATCCCAAAGTCGTGGGTTATTGGCCATAATGCCGAATGGCATTCAGAGGTCATTGATCAAAGTGCGCCGGGCTGGCCCAAGTTCTTTGTTGACAATGTGGTTGCGCCGTTATGGAAGAAGGGCTATCGAGGCTTTTTCCTTGATACACTTGACTCTTACCAATTGGTGGTGAAGAGCGACGAGCAGCGAGAGCAGGCACGCAAAGGGTTAGTTGCAGTTATACGAGCTATCCATCGTCGTTTTCCGACAGCGGTGTTGATACTGAACCGAGGCTTCGAGTTATTGCCAGCGGTACACAACGATATCTACGCAGTTGCTTTCGAGTCGCTATTCAAGGGTTGGAGTGAGGCAAATGGCAAATATATCGATGTCCCAAGTGACGCGCGTGTGTGGCTGCTGGCCCAGGTTAACAACGTAACGACGAAATATAAGCTGCCTGTCATTGCAATTGATTATTGTCCGCCTGAAGACCTCCAATGTTCTCGCGATACAGTGAGACGCATCGGGGAATTGAATCTGATTCCTTATGTGGGTGACGGCCGTTTGCAAACACTTAGTCCCATTATCTTAGAATAGGATATTGGGTGCGCTACCGAAACAACGTTTGCGACCCCCTATGCCATACATAAACCATGTGCCCTTGTTTTGTTTGCTGGCGTCTTTCTGCCTTTTAGGTGCATGTAGCAATCCGCCCAGCACACCGAATCTCATAAGTGCAGGTGCGCCGGTTCAGGCTCTCGCCAGATCTCAATGGGTGCCGGCTTTAGGGGATACCTGGCAATGGCAGTTATCTGGCAAGCTAAATACAGCGTACGCTGCAACTGTTTACGATATCGACCTCTTTGATGTGTCGCAAAACACGATTGCCGAGCTCAAATCCAAAGGACAGCGGGTAGTCTGCTACTTTTCGGCCGGCAGTGTTGAGAGCTGGCGCCCGGACTTTAAACGGTTCGCGTCGAAAGATATTGGGGCTGCTCTGAACGGCTGGGCTGGCGAGCGGTGGCTGGATACTCGTTCGACCGCTGTACGCCAGATTATGATTGAACGTCTGGACCTGGCAAAAATTAAAGGTTGTGATGGCGTAGAGCCAGACAATGTCGATGCTTACATGCATCGTTCGGGATTCAAGCTGGATAGCCATGCCCAGATGGATTTCAATCGGTTTTTAGCTGCGTCAGCACATGCGCGCGGGCTGCTCGTCGGTTTAAAAAATGATTTGCCCAACGCTGCCGCTTTGATGCCGTATTTCGATTTTGCTGTCAATGAGCAATGTTTTGAGTATAACGAGTGTGCTGTCTATTCAGTTTTCATCGATGCAGGTAAGCCAGTGTTTAACGCGGAGTACGCACGCCGTTATCAAATAAACACGCATGGCGCACGAGATGAATTATGCCGAAAAGCCAACCTGATGCGTATGCAGACATTGATTTTGTCGGTCGATCTTGATGACTCGGTGCGCTATTCGTGCAGTGAACGTTAATATTGGCTGATGGCGCTTGGCGATATTTTGGCCCTGCTTGCAGACAGATGGCAAGCATAATTTGAGCTTCAAGTGGGCGCAACCCGCATTTATGTAAAAAGGAAATTCTATCTCATGAATTCAACGATATTGGTGACGGGAGGAAGCGGGTTCATTGGTAGCCACACGACAGTTGCGTTGCAGCAAGCGGGTTATCGGGTTTTGATCCTGGATAATCTATGCAATAGCCGGCTTGAGGTATTGTCGCGAATTAAAAAAATTACGGGTACTGAACCCGGATTTGTTAAGGCCGACATCCGTGACAGTAAGGCCTTGGCTGCAGTCTTCCAGAGCAATCGAATCGCAGCTGTTATGCATTTTGCCGGTCTCAAAGCCGTCGGCGAATCCAACCAGCAGCCGCTCCAGTACTACGACAATAACGTCAATGGTAGCGTGCAACTGCTGACTGTCATGAAGCAGGCGGGCGTCAAAGTATTTGTTTTTTCGTCTTCGGCTACAGTTTACGGTGACCCACAGAGGTTGCCGTTAACCGAAGACCATCCGCGCTCCGCAACGAATCCCTATGGGCATACCAAGCTGGTGGTCGAGGATATACTGGAAAGCCTTTACAAGGCCGAGGGCGACTGGCGCATTGCACGTTTGCGTTACTTCAACCCCGTTGGGGCGCATCCCAGCGGCCTGATAGGCGAGGCGCCACAGGGTACTCCTAATAACCTAATGCCCTATGTGGCCCAGGTAGCGGTGGGTGCGCGGCCCCGCCTGCAGATATTTGGGGGCGATTACAACACGGCTGACGGTACCGGGGTGCGCGACTACATTCACGTCACTGACCTGGCGCAAGGTCATGTGGCAGCTCTGCGTTATTGCGAACAAATGCAGGACGAGCTTTTGACCGTGAACCTAGGCACCGGTAAAGGCTATTCGGTGCTGGAGATGGTACATGCCTTCGAGCAGGCTAGTTCCAAACCCATCGCTTACGATATTGTCGGCCGTCGTGCCGGCGATATTGCGGCATGTTGGGCCGATACGACGCAGGCAGAACGCAAGCTGGGCTGGCGCGCCAGCAAGAGCATCAAAGAGATGTGCGACGACGCATGGCGCTGGCAAGTGGCCCCTGGCAGTTGGGCGTGATGAAGATCAGGGTTGGCCCAAATAGGTCGGCGATCCGCTTAATTGGCGGATAATATCTGTAAACCGGACAAATTGAAACGTCGCTTACTGGGTCGCCGCTGGGCAGTGTTTGCTTAGAAACTGTTGTTTTATATTAACGGTGCGTGTTCGAAAAGCTGGGGTTTATTTTGGCCTGTTTACTTTGGTAGCAACTGCAAAAAAAAAGCTGTTCGCTTTGTGAAGGAAGATTAATCCTACTTCGAGTAATTCGCCCTAAATTGTTATAGAATTAGGTAAATATTTACATTATTGCCCTGCGTCAATTTCGTCTCTTGTGCTTTATACAGAAGCAATGTGTGGTCAATAACATCAGGCCATTTTATACTGACTAACTGCTTACACCGCTTGACAGTTCCGTGGCTGGCGTTTTTGAGAGGATCAGAACAGCTTTGCTTTATCAAGAAGGCAGTGTGATCAGCCTAGTCGATGATAAAAAAGAGGTTTGCTATGCTTGTTGACTCAACCGAATCGCTACTGTTTGCCTATTTTGGTACCAGAAGCCCTTACTGGCAGCTATCTGCTGACAGTAACGCGCTGCAATTGGCTGGTGTCAAAGGAGTTCCGAACCTGGCGGTTGCGTTGCAGCCACAACAGGCCAACGAAATCCGCGCCTTCACTGGCGTGACCTCTCATGCTGAAATTGACATCACGCTTTTCGGCGAACCCCAAAAATTAAGTTTGGTTGGCAAGAAGAGCGGTGCTTACTCTTGGACAGGCACGGCATCCAATTATATGGATACCTCGGCCGTTGCCAAAGATCTCTCGCAGGGGTTGGAGTTTGCCGAGCAGGTCATCTCTGAAGTCAATTCGTTGGTGGTTATTATCGACCACAATTTTAATATTCTGCGGTTCAACCGACTGTGTGAAGAAGTCACTGGGTTGCGCGAAAAAGATGTCATTGGTAAAAGCGCGCACGCGTTTATGGTTGCCGGTGAACGCGAAGCTTCACGAAGTAATCTCAACGAGTTTTTCCGTAATTCGGCGTCGTATGAGGCCGAGCGCGCAATTAACACCATAAACGGAGAGCGCCGCATATTGTGGCGTAATAAGTTTGTGCAAAGTGGCAGTGGCCCAGACGAGCGCTACTTAGTTTGCTCTGGTACCGATGTGACCGAAGAACGCAAGGCTCAGGCTAAATTGTTGAAGTTAGCGACGATTGACACCCTGACCGGTCTGTCTAATCGTCATGCCATCTACGAACAAATAGCCGAAGCTTTGACTGCCGGCAGCCGCTTTGGTGTTTTGTTTCTCGACTTGGATAACTTCAAGCAAGTCAATGACCATTATGGCCACGTTATTGGCGACAGTCTTATTCAGGCAGTAGCACTAAATCTAGAGGCATCGATGCGGGACGGCGATGTGGTCGCTCGCACGGGCGGCGCGGCTTTCCTGGTGCTCGTGCGAGAGGCTACTGTCGAACTGATGGAAAATGTAGCCCGGAGAATTATCGATCGGCTTAGGGCACCCATTAATCTTGGCCTAATCGAGGCCTATACCAGTTGTTCTATCGGTATTGCGCTCTTTCCAGACCACGGTGACACTCTTGAGCAGCTTGTTCGTTGTGCCGACACCGCTATGTACGTTGCCAAAGACGCTGGTAAGCGTACCTATCGGGTTTTCTCCCCCGAGATGGACAATAAAGTCGCCGAGTACATTTGGCTGGATGTCAATTTACGCAAAGCTCTCGAAGCGGACGGGCAGCTAAAACTATATTACCAACCCAAGCTGTGTGTTAAGACCGGCGAAGTTCATAGTGTCGAAGCCTTGTTGCGATGGGATTCGCCGGATCGCGGTCGTATTCCTCCGCTTGATTTTATTTCATATGCTGAAGAGTCCGGATTCATCGTTCCTCTGGGGCGATGGGTCATGCGCGAAGCAGCCAAGCAGGCTGCTGCCTGGAAGGCACAAAAACTAGACATTCGCATCGCTATCAATCTTTCTGCTCGCCAGCTTACTAGTTCTACTCTCATCCAGGATTTTTCTGATGTCATACGTCAGTCTGGTCAATCTCAATGTCTGCTTGACATTGAATTGACTGAAAGCTGTTTGATTGACGATGAAATATCGGCGCACGCTATAATTCGCCAGTTCCGCGAGTTGGGCGCCAAGGTTCAACTGGACGATTTCGGCACTGGCTATTCATCACTATCGCAATTGGCTCGCTTGCCTCTTGATGTAATCAAGCTGGATCAGAGCTTCATCAGCTCGATCGACCAGAATGCTACGTCACAAACCTTAGTGCGTGCCATGATCGCCGTGGCAAAGCAACTGAATTTAGAAGTGGTCGCCGAAGGCGTCGAAGCTGAAGGCGAAGCCGAATTTCTTAAGGATGCGGGCGTTGACTACTTTCAGGGCTATTTGTACGGGCGTCCGATGCCCGTCAAAGAGTTCGAAGAGTGGCTTAATAACAAAGGCAAGAGGCTTAGACTGGTTGCCTAACGAAGTTTTCGGGGTGTTAGGCTGTGATTTCTGTAGCTTGCTTCGGGTCGCTTAATTAGTCAGGTGCTAGTATGGCATTGCCACAAGGTCCCTTGCCATTTAGTCCGCTAGTTTGCCTCGGCTGTCACGATACCAGACTTAAAAAATCTAGCTTACGCTCTGTATTTTGCTTGCGTGGCGGTTCTGCAGCATGATCAACCTTTCCATATACAGCAAGTCTTTTTCTTCCAGCGAGAAAGCCGCCTGTGCCCAGTCTTCGGTGATTTCCATCAGCTCGGCCCTGTCTATCTGCAGCACGCGCTGTCTAGTGCGAAGCATGGCTCGGATACCGTTGAGCTTGGGCCGTATGACATCAATTAGTGTGCGCACCGAAATATAGCCATCGCCCTTTTCAAAGACTTGGTTGATGAGACCTTTGTCTAGGTGCCATTCCGCGGTGTGGGATTCTCCGGTGCTGATTAATTCTTCCGCTAGCCGCATATGTGATTTTCGCGCTACTAATGAGTAGGCTCCCATGCCGGGGAAAAGGTTGAACGCGATTTCGGGAAAGCCCATTCTCGCGTCCTTCTGGGCCAGCACATAATGGTGTGCCAGCGCCGCCTCGAAGCCTCCGCCCAATGCTGTGCCTTCGATCATGGCGATCGAAATAGCGCCGGTGCCGAACCCTGTCATGGCTTCGTAAACTGCATCGACGCAGGCGCGCGCGTAGGCAAGTAAGGCTTGTCGCTCCCCCGCACGGATGTGCGAGGTAAACAGATGTAGATCGCCACCTACGTTAAACACTTGTGGAACCGTCGAACCTGTAATCCAGAAGTCGATAGGTAAGCCAGAGCTGCGCGCAGCGTGGCCAAGCCGAGAGATATCTTGCAGGAGTTCTGGATTGAAACAAGGACGGGGCTGCGCGTCCAGCATCATCCATAGGACATTACGCCCTTCTTCGTAGTAGGGTGTGATCTGAGTCAGGTTTTCGGCTTCGGTAAACAGTCGACAGGCTGGATGATCTGCTAGGTTCATCTTTTAGCCCAACGGGAGGTCGCTTTTTGCATTCGTTGCAGTGACGGCTGTGACGCGTTTAAAATCTGAGTCTGAAATAAGGAGCCTCATTGCGATTGAAAATAGCCACGCAAACATAGGTGTCCCGTGCAATTCGGGTTGCCTGACTGTGATTTACACAATTTTGTTGTGTTAAGTTTAACTAATATACTAGCAGAAAAGTTCCATTTTTAATGGTTGATTTTTGTAGAGATTACCCGTTTTATGTGTGCCGGAACATCTATGCGCCAAATCGAGAGCGTGTCGCCAGTAGGCAGCTTTAATCCTCGTCGGCTTTAATTGTATTGCGCCCATGCGCCTTGGCGATATACAGATATTTGTCTGCGCGGCTGACTAAGCTATGTGCAGTATCTTCAGGTTTGGTTTGAGTCACGCCCGCTGAAAAAGTGATTCTGAGTTTGGTTGGATGCCCTGGCAGCTCGACATCGATTGTGCTTTCCTGCAAACGTTTCAAAACGTCTAATGCAAACGGTAGTGTGGCGCCAGGCCAGACTATCATAAATTCTTCGCCTCCAATACGGGCGACTAGATCGGATGTGCGAACGTTGCTGCGCAGTATATTGGCAAAACGGCACAGAGTCGTATCGCCTGCGTTGTGGCCAAAGCTGTCGTTTACTGTTTTGAAATAATCTAAGTCGAGCATGGCTACGCTCAGTTCCTTGTTATTGGCCTGAGCGAAAGTCAGTGCTCGTTCTAGAAAAGTAAAGCAACTTCGACGGTTTGGAAGCTTGGTCAGGAAGTCGGTCTGCGAGGCTACGAGAGCAACATCACGAGAAACGCGTAGCGAGGTTTCTGCCTGTTTCATGGCCGTGGTATCCATTGCCTCGCTAAGCAGCCAGCTGTCTTCCAATAATGTTTCCGTGATCCAGAGCCTGCGTCCATCGACAAGGTCTACTGAAAGTTTACGGTGTGGCGTGGTGCGGCGATGTTCGCGTGCAAAGGCCAAGTAGCTATCAATTTCGTGGCCCCGAATTAGCACGCCGGTTCCAGCTTCATGGTTCGTGCGGATAATCGATTCGAAACTGGATGCCTTGTTGAGGCCGTGCATGAACACTTTGCGAAAAGCAGGATTCGCATAACGCACAACATCATGCTCGTCGTAGAGCACTACTAGCGTCCGGCTGGTTTCCAGGCCAGTCATTAATTTTTTATATATAGATTGGAGTACTTCAGCTTTCAGGTTAGGTTCGTCCCTAAGCTCTCTCATACCGTTCATTTGTTCTCCGAATCACAATTCAACTCTTGTCCCAGGGAAATACTTAAGTAAGAGTTTCGGCAAGGTCAGTGTTAATAGCGCAAGAGAACGAATAGCTTTACGAGCTAAAAGATGGCTCTAAAAACAACGAATCTCAGTGGTCTGACAGGCTGTGAATGTCTTGTATTATAGTGAAAAGAAAGGACAATTTCTCCCTTTAGTGCCATGGTAACCGCCTAAGCCCATATTGGGCCGTTCGTGATTGTACGACCATAGCCAACGCGTGGCATGGTAACCCCCCCTACATGGACGCTCCCGATTTGCCAGGCCTTCAATGAGTATGACATTAGGTAAAGATTACACTCGTATATTCGGACTTTCTCTATGGTTCGTATGCATCCGGTAAACACACATTGAGGAGGCGGCTTGAATAAGAGAGGATAAGTGTCCGCTTAATTGTGAACTGAACCCCAAAAGTTGGACGGCCATTCCAATTTTTGGGGTTCAGTTCAGATGAGATGAGCCCGCGCCTTTTTGCTAGCCCATTTGGCAATAGGCAGTAAGAAACAAATCAGCATGCTCTAAGCAAGCTTGTTCCCTTGCTTGTCGTTTTCGGGCCGACGGGATCCATAATGATTAGCGTAGAACCACGTGAACTCCGCGCCCAGCAGAAAAACCTGTGCCGCGTAATAAACCCAAATCAGCACTACAACCAATGAGCCTGCCGCTGTTAGTGCTGATATTGCCGAACTTTTCCCAACATACATCCCGATTAAAACTTTGCCAACCTCGAACAGAACGGCGGTAACCAGCGCACCCACCCAAACATCGTGCCATGCAATTTTTGCCTGAGGCATAAACTTAAAAATCATAGCAAACAGTACGGTCGTGACCACGACAGAAGCCAGTGTGTTCAAGCACTGCAGAACGAGTTCCCAACCAGGGAAAAACCCGCCTGTCCATTGTCCCAGCGCAGCCAGCCCGGCGCTGACGATTAACGAAACAAGCAGAAGGAAAGCCAGTCCCAGCACCACTCCAAACGATAGTACCCGACTGCGTAATGTATTGAATATGCCCGACCTCCTTACCTCTGCCGGCACTTTCCAGATTCTGTCCAGGGCGCTTTGCAGTTCGGCAAAAACCTGAGTCGAACCCCAGATCAGGATGACAGCACTAACTATAGTGGCGGTAAGGCCTTGGGCAGGCTGGCTGGCGCTTTTTATCATGCTTTGGACACCAGCCGCTGCGTCCCTACCAACTATGCCGCTTAATTGGTGAAGAATCTCTCCACGAACGGCATCTTCGCCCCAGACGAAGCCGGCCACCGCGATGACGATGATAATAAGCGGAGCAATCGAGAAAACTGTATAAAATGCAATCGCTGCGCCCATGCTGGAGGCGTAGTCATCCTGCCAGCCGCTAACAGAGCATTTAACCAGGCGAAAGAAATCCTTTAGCCGCATAACGTCCTTAATTTGTTAGCTTTTAGCTACCCGGAGGGTCAACTATAGCAGGCGGGTAATCCTCCCCTTTTTTAACGGTCGTTAAAAGTAGAGGTTAAGCGGCCAAGGCCATTTTTTGTATCGGTGTAATGCCGCCTAAGGCCATATTTGGCCGTTCGTGATTGTATGTCCATAACCAATGTGTTGCGAAGTCCTGGACATCAGACACAGAGTCAAACAGGTGATGCGCCAGCCAGTCATAGCGCACAGTGCGGTTGTACCGCTCGATATACGCATTCTGCTGGGGCTTGCCTGGCTGGATAAACTGCAATTTAATATGATGTTTTTCTGCCCATTGCATTAGTGCTGAGCTGACGTATTCCGGGCCGTAGTACCTTCTGAGTAAGTCTTTAAAAGTCAGTCGCTTTTCGTCAATACTGTCGAGACCGACTAACAACATTGAAGGACAGGTGATGAATGACTCAACTCAGAGTAACAAGCAAATTGCTTTAGTGGCGCTCGACATTGCAAAGAACAAGCACGACGCACTGATCCTGCTGCCGTCTGGCAAGCGTCTGTCAATGACCGTGGCCAACAGTCTTGAGGGATATCAGCTGCTGCTTGATCGATGCTAACCTGATCGCTTCCAGGTTCACGTCGCCTTCGAACCCACAGCAGACTACCATCGGAATATAGCTTACTGGCTTGAGGTTTTGGAAGAACATATTCGCGAGCACCTGGGTTCGGACGAAGTGTCTCCGAAACAGCGGGCTGAGGATCTGGAGCAAGTGATTGGCGTTCTGCGTTCTTATCTTAAATGAGTCGAGGCTCAATACGGCTCTCCCATCCAGCTTCTATCGTCGAATGACAAGAAGTTAACAAAAATGTAATGAAACTGACGGCAAACAGTCAGGTTCGTAATCATTAAAGTGTGGCATGATCAATACGCCTACCATCCGTTGCGAACTCGGGTTCTACGCTATTTTGGGATGGTGAGAGGTCAGCGTAGTCCAAAACTAAATGGGAAAGCGGCTACGTCATGACACCACACGACCACGAACAAACATATCACGGCCAATCTGGTGACTTAAGCAGCGGATCAACGGAAGTTGACGATAGCCACACTAAACGGGCTACGGCCTGGGCCCCGGTGTTAAAAGACCCCGTGTGCGGAATGTCGGTGACCGAACAATCGCCGCACCATCTTGAGCATGAGGGCCAGCCGTATTATTTTTGCAGCACTGGCTGCCAAACTAAATTCAGCGCCGACCCGGCCAAGTATCTCTCTAAAAACCAACCAGGCAACCAACACTCTGAGGTAGCGGCACCGGGCACGATCTATACCTGTCCGATGCATCCTGAGATACGTCAAGTTCATCCAGGAAACTGTCCCAAGTGCGGGATGGGGCTCGAGCCGCTTATGCCTACACTCGACGATGATAATCCCGAGCTGGCTGACTTTAGCCGCCGGTTCTGGTGGACCTTACCGCTTACCTTGATTGTTACGGCTCTAGCCATGTTCGGCCACCAATTGGGCTGGTTTGGCATGGCTACTCAAAGCTGGGTCGAGCTGGTACTTTCCTTGCCAGTCGTACTCTGGGCTGGCTGGCCGTTTTTCGTACGGGGAGTGCAATCGGTCATCAACCGTAGCCCCAACATGTGGACCTTAATCGGGTTAGGAACATCAGCCGCCTTCATCTACAGCGTGGTGGCGACTGTTACACCTGAGGTTTTTCCCGATACGTTCTTGTCCATGGGGCGCATCGCGGTGTATTTCGAAGCCGCCGTGGTCATTATTTCATTGACGCTTTTCGGACAAATCCTTGAGTTGAAAGCCCGCTCGCAGACCTCGGCGGCCATCAAGTCGCTAATGGGATTAGCCCCGAAGACGGCACGCCGTATCTTGCCTGATGGTACTGAAGAAGATGTGCCGCTTACCCATGTTCACGAAGGCGATCGCTTGCGTGTGCGTCCGGGCGAAAAAGTACCGGTGGATGGGGCGGTGGAGGAGGGTGCAAGCTCCGTGGATGAATCCATGCTCACCGGTGAGCCGCTACCCGTCAGTAAACGCGTGGGCGATAAAGTCATTGGGGCAACCATGAATACATCGGGTGCCCTGGTAATACGCGCCGAGAAAGTAGGTGCAGCCACGGTGCTGTCCCAAATCGTGCAGCTCGTCGCCCAAGCGCAGCGCTCCCGAGCCCCGATGCAACGCATGGCCGATCACGTGGCGGGCTATTTTGTCATGGCGGTGGTTGCCATAGCTGTGATTACGTTTTTCGTGTGGGGATTCTGGGGGCCACAGCCCAGCTGGGTGTATGGTCTGATCAATGCGGTGGCCGTGCTGATCATTGCCTGTCCGTGCGCGCTAGGCCTGGCGACACCCATGTCTATTATGGTCGCCACTGGCCGTGGTGCGACGCACGGCGTCTTGTTCCGAGATGCCGCAGCCATTGAAAACTTCCGTAAGGTCGATACCCTGATCGTCGATAAGACCGGAACTTTGACCGAAGGACGACCCACGTTTGAGCAAGCGGTTCCCGTCCAAGGCGGTAGCGCCAACGAGGTATTGCGCCTGGCCGCCAGCCTGGATCAAGGTAGCGAGCACCCGCTGGCCGACGCTATCGTTAATGCCGCACGAGAGCAGGGCATTGCATTGGCTACAGTAGAGGAGTTCGAGTCGGGCTCCGGGATTGGTGTTCGCGGCACAGTCGAGGGCAAACGCCTGGCGCTCGGTAATACTGCGCTGATGCAGCAAGAAGGTGTCGATGTGGCGATACTGAGCGAAAAGGCAGATAGCCTGCGTGTGCAAGGCGCGAGCGTCATGTATCTTGCAACGAATGGCGACCTTCTGGGCCTGCTTGCCGTGTCAGACCCTATCAAAGCCAGCACCAAAGAAGCCGTGGACGAACTGAAGGCCGCCGGAATCCGGGTCATCATGGCCACGGGTGATGGGGTATCGACAGCCAAGGCTGTGGCGCAGCGCCTGGGTATTGATGAATTCCATGGTGAGGTAAAGCCGGCCGATAAGCTCGACCTTGTCACTAAGCTTCAAGACCAAGGGCATATTGTGGCGATGGCGGGCGATGGCATTAACGATGCGCCCGCGTTGGCAAAAGCCGATGTGGGCATTGCGATGGGCACCGGCACCGATGTCGCCATGAACAGCGCCCAGGTCACGCTGGTGAAAGGCGATTTGCGAGGGATCTCGATTGCCCGTCATTTGTCTGACGCGACCATCGCGAATATGAAGCAAAATCTGGGATTTGCCTTTGTTTATAACGCCTTGGGCGTGCCGCTGGCGGCGGGTGTGTTGTATCCGTGGACAGGGCTGCTGCTCTCGCCCATGTTTGCCGCCCTGGCGATGAGCTTAAGTTCGGCTTCGGTGGTGACCAATGCATTGCGGTTGCGTAAGGCAAAATGAAAGGCTATCGCGCCCAATAAGTTACTGAGGCCGTTGCTGCGTGATTTCTTTTTGAGCAGCTAACGCCTGCTTGGACCAAGTGCTCTTGATATAAGTGAGCACAGCCCGAATGTCGTGATCGGTCAGCAATTTGTTATAGGCTGGCATATCGCTCACATATCCGGGTGGCGCTGTTACGCCAGGAACCAGACCATTTTTAATGATGTCAACTAAAACGGCATCTGGATGGTGCCAAGTGTGCCCGGTTTCATCATGCGGCGGCGCAGGCAAGCGACCATTAGCCTGACGTACCCGCCAGTCAGGCTGGCCCTCCAGCTTCGCGCCATGGCAGGATGCGCAGTTAGTGGCGTAGATTTCTTTGCCCTTTGCTACGAGTTCTTGATCAGCAGGATCAATAAATGCCGGCCTTGAGTCCATCAAGGGGTCATGCATAAACAATCCGGCGCCGAGCGCCAAGCAAACCAAGCGCACCGATAATCACGCCTGCTTTTTTCACCGCTATTGTCATTGGAACTATCCCCGCTCAGTTTGTTGCACGATCAATCAATGTAATTTGCAGGCTACCGCTATTCGGGCGGCACAATGTAGCCTCATCTTTGGACGTAGGACGCCAGTTGCCGTTTTTCTTGGATGGGGTCTACCGGTTGATTGTTGACGCGCAGTTCGTAATGCAAATGGGGGCCACTGGATGTTCCAGTTGAACCGACATAGCCAATGATTTGTCCCTTTTCTATGTTGACACCTTTTCTTAGATCTTTCTTAAAACGGCTTTGATGTGCATAGACAGTGGAATAATCATTATCGTGCTCTATGAAAATCACTTTGCCATATCCATTTTGGACGCCAATGAAAGAGATTGTCCCTTGAGCCGTTGCACGGATGGGGGTGCCTTTTGGGGCAGGGTAATCAAGACCTTGATGGCCTGCCCACTTGCCCGATACGGGATGAAGTCGGTAACCAAAGGCTGAATTGATACGCGCGAGTTGGATCAGTGGCGTGTAAAGAAACATCTTGCGCAAGCTCTCGATTCGAGGGGTTGCTTTATGAGAGTGTTTGCCGAGCGTGTGAACGGGGCCTTCGATGATAGAGGTCTGCCTGACCTCCGATGCTACGGCGGTATTCGCCACAAGGTAACCGACGATGAGGAACAGGCTTTTTAATATCGTATGCATGTCATATAGGAAATAGTTGGCTGGTGCTCGCGCGTGGTTCGCCTTTTGTGGCCAGATCGACTCTGGTTGGTATGGGAAGTAAGTATTGGCAGCATTGCCTACGCAGTGCTGCCGCTTTGGGGGAAACGCATTTGTAGCCACTGTGCCTGGTAATCCATCACGAGGTGGATGAGTAATCAGGCCATTAGGCGCCGCCTTTATGTCGCCTTATCCGACTTTTACTTTACCGACCATACCGGCTTCCATGTGCCCTGGTACCAGGCAGGCAAAGTCAACAGTTCCGGTGGCCTGAGGAAACTGCCAGACAAGACCGCCTTTTTGACCAGGATTGACCGTGATCATATTCGGTTCCGCATGTTTCATCTCCGGCATTTTTTGCATCATGGCTGCATGCTCTTTGAGTTCAGCGACCGAGCCGATCACCATTTCATGAGGAATCTTGCCGTTGTTCTTCATGAAAAAACGGACCGTCTCGCCAGGCTTGACATTGAACTGGCTTGGAGTGAAACGCATGGTGTCGTCCATGACGAGCTCAATTGTACGTGTGACCTTGGCGGCATCGCCCGGTTGTCCCGCAGCCGAGTCGCCTTTGTTCATGCTGGACATATCATGGCCTTGCATCATGGTGCCATTTTTCATCTCATGACCCCCACCATGACTCCCAGCGGCTAGTGCTAGGGCGGGCAACATACTTAATAGCAATATGGATAGTGTTTTCTTCATTAAAAGCTCTCTTAGACAAGTTAAAGGGATGAGAGCACCAGGCAAAAGATGTTCTCGGGTACAACGATTAGAATCGGAAGCTCAAGCCGGCGACAAAGCGCGTCTCGCGCGCACGTTCGCCGGCATCTCGTGCAAAGGTGGCCGTTTGGCCAAATTTACCTGTCCATTCCACTCCGACGTAAGGGACGAACTGACGCGTCACTTGGTATTTAAGGCGCAGGCCGGCCGTGCCATCCGACAGGCCGCTACCGATTTCGCGGGCCTCATCGCGCTTGCCATAGAAATTAACTTCTACGCGGGGCTGCAATACCAGTCTTTGCGTGATCAACAAGTCGTATTCCGCGCTTAAGCTCAATGCGGTTCGACCACTGGGGCCGACATAAGCTGTAGCGTCAATGTCAAACCAATAAGGCGCCAGGCCCTGCACACCAAACGCTAGCCATTTTCTGTTGGGAACTCCTTGGCCGTGATCGAAACGAATCCCCAACTGGGTATCCCAGAAGGTAGAAATCGCGTGTCCCCACAGCAACTCTGTTTGGGACTCCTGAAGTTTGCCGTTTGCCACTTCGCCTTCTGCCTTCAATACGGCGCGGTTGTAGGTTCCGCCATACCAGGCTTGTCCTTCATAGGCGAGCCCCTCATTGCTACCGGCTCTGACATACTCAAGCCGATCGAACCACACGGAGCCAAAATTGTGCTCGTCGGACATCCGCAGACGCTGCGCTGGCCCCAAGGAATACTTACCTGAGTCCAGCGTATAACCATCCGAATAGGCGTTGGGATCGCGCGCATCCGGCGGCGCAGTTCCGCCTTGCATTTGCATGGTGCCATGATCCATCTCGCCACTGCCCTGACCCATTGCACCCATATCGTGAGCAGGGGCCGTTGGCGCTGTGTTGTCTTGACCATGATTCATACCGGGCATGGCCTCTGGAGGCTTAGGCGCGCTGGTTGAGTTCGTGTTCATCGCCCCGGAATCTTGAACACCCATATTCATCGCGCCATGATCCATGCCTGGCATATTCATTTTGCTGTGATCCATGCCAGGCATGCTGGCTGCATCGACGGCGGAAGCCGAGCTGGCCGACATGGCGGTATGGCCACTATGGGCGTCATGCGCTTGGGCGTAGGCAAAAAGCGGGGTAGCGCCTAGCGTTGCGATAGCGAGTGCAAGAATGCGTTTCTTTATAGGGGTATTCATGGTTCGGATTTCCTTTTTCTCGTTACTCGCACTCATGCCACCACCACTTCTCGGAACATGCCCATATCCATATGCAGCATCAAGTGACAGTGCCAGGCCCAGCGTCCGAGCGCATCGGCGGTCACGAGAAAGCTGATGCGTTGGGCCGGTTGCACGGGAATCGTGTGGCGGCGAGCCTGGAAGGCGCCATCGGGCGTTTCCAGCTCGCTCCACATACCGTGCAAGTGCATCGGGTGCGTCATCATGGTGTCATTGTGCAAAATAACCCTGACTCGCTCGCCGTAGCGAAAATGCACGGGTGTCGATTTGCCGAACTCCACCCCGTCAAACGACCAGGTATAGCGCTCCATATTGCCGGTCAGGTGCAGCTCGATCTCGCGCTCGGCCCCGCGCGGATCTATCGGTCCGCCAATGGTATGCAGATCGGCCAAGGTGAGTACGCGCCGACCGTTGTTGCGCAGCCCAATGCCGGGGTCGTCCAGATTGGTGCGCGGCGTGTTAACGTGCATATCGGTGCTCGGGCCGTATTCGGTTCTCGCGTGGCGGACTTTAGTGCTTGCTTTATCCTTACTACTCATGGCGCTATGATCCATGCCGGCCATGTTGGCCTGACTCATCCCTGCCATTGATCCGTGGTCCATGCCCGCCATACCGCCCGCGCCCATGCCTGCCATGGCAGGCTGGCTCGAACCGCCGTGATCCATGCCTGCCATCCCGGCCATACCACCACCCATAGCGCCCATCATGTCAACCATGGTCAGCCACTCGGGCTTATCAAGCTGAGGAACTGCCGCCACAAGGCCGGCACGCGTGCTCAAGGTGCCACGCGCATAGCCGGTGCGGTCCATGGATTGGGCGAAAATGGTGTAGGCCTCGTCTTTGGGTTCGACAATGACGTCGTACGTCTCGCCCGATCCAAAGCGAAATTCATCGACTGTGACCGGCTCAACGTTTTGCCCATCGGCCTGCACGATAGTCATTTTCAAGCCGGGGATGCGCACATCATAAAAGCTGTGGCCCGAGCCGTTAATAAAGCGCAAGCGAACGCGTTCGCCCGGCCGAAATAATCCCGTCCAGTTGCCCGCTGGCGTCGTGCCATTCATCAAGTAGGTGAGCACATTGGACGACAAATCGTTCAGATCGGTCGGGCTCATGCGCATTTCGTTCCACATCTTGCGCTTGTCGATCGCCGCTTTCAGGCCATCGCGCGATGCGTCCTGGAAGAAATCGACCACGGTGGGTTGGTTATAGTTGTAGTAGTCGCCCTGCATTTTCAGCTTGGCGAGCACGCGCATAGGATCTTCATCAGTCCAGTCCGAAAGCTGAACCACATACTCGCGGTCAGCCCGAACCGGGTCGGTTTGAGCGGGCTCAATCACAATGGCGCCGATCATGCCCGTTGCTTCCTGCATTCCCGAATGGGAGTGATACCAATACGTACCGTTTTGCTCGACCTTGAAGCGGTAGGTGAACGTTTCGCCTGGGGCAATGCCGGGAAAACTGATCCCAGGCACCCCGTCCATCTGAAAGGGTAAGAGGATGCCATGCCAGTGAATCGAGGTTGCTTCTTTTAGCCGATTTGTGACCCGTAT
>NZ_QNRQ01000017.1 GCF_003315175.1 Eoetvoesiella caeni
GTCGGGTAGGCTGAACGCGATGCGGCTTCGGTATAGGTAGTAGTCCTTGGCGGGAGTCAGTGTGGCGACAAGCGTGTCGAAATCTCGCGCTGTGATCGAAATCTGAAACGCTTTCTCGGGTGGCAACAAATCCGGCATCGAGGACGAGTCCCCAAAAACATCCGTTATGGATCTGAAAAGGCCTTTTGATGAAGGGGAGGCGTTCGGTTGCGTGCTACTGGTGCCAAGGGCTGTTGCCTTGACCGGCTCGTGGCTTGCGCCATACGCCAGCGAAGATACCAGCAAGAGCGCGGTGGCAATGAATCGACTCAGATTCACATCAGGTTCCCATCATCCAAAACATCATGGCTCCCATGCCGAGGAAAGCAAAAACGGCAATGAGGCCAATCACTGCCAGCGCGATCACGATGATTTTTATCAGCTTGTTACTCATGAGGTGTCTAGCCTGCTTGACGATATATGGATGTCAAAAGACAGAATATCGGACCTTATTTATCGCGCGTCGCGCCACCGTCAGCGATTTGCATCCATGTTGCACCGCTATCTCGAGTGACATAAGCACTGCGTTTGAAGGTGGCGATAGCAAGCTCTTCGTGGTGGGCTGGGTTTTGAGCAATGAAGGCGACCGCGTCTTCGTTTAGCGCGGGAAGCGTGATTTTTTCACTAGCCCCGCCATCCTTCAGGCTCATGCGGCTTAGCAAGGGAGAGTTCGCGTAACTGCTAACCCAAAGGTGCTCGCCATCCAAGTCGAACCACTGGGCTAACACCCGCGTGTCCGCAACCCGAAGCGCAAAATGATTGCCTGCATCATGCGACAGGTACAACCCGTCGGCGGCACCCGCGGCGACGATGCTGGCATTGCTGGGATGCACGGCCAAGGCGTTAACTTTCGTCTTTAGGCCATTGACTGCTGCCTGAGTCCATGTCATGCCGTCCGTTTGGGTCGCATACAAGCCGGGCTGGGGCATCCGCGTATTGGGACGATAATTCAGAACGTAGATCGCATGGGTCTCGTAGCTGGTAGCCAACGTATGGAAATCGGACTCGCCTTCCAGCCCCAACTGCCGCCACGTTTTTCCTGCATCAATACTTTTGATAAGACCGAAGGGATTGACCAGGGTCGAGCCCGCTGCCGGATGTCCGCTGCTGTAAAAAGCCCCGCGTGTGGCCGAGAAACCCATGTAGTCATGTTCAGGTCCCGCCATCTTGGACCATTGGCCATCGGAATAGACTGCGATGCCATGATGGCTCGGGATAAGCAGCTGTTTACCGTCTACGCTATAGGCAAGCCCGTGCACGTGCATGAGTTGAATCGGCGCTGACCCGGTTATTTCCTTCGTCGCTTGTGTTGTCGCAGATGGTTTAGTGCCGGCTGTAGCTGCGGTAAATCCACCAAACGCCAATAACGAGGCAAATACTGTTGTCGCCATTGCGGTGAAAATCGTTTTAGAACGAAACATGTGATATCCGATAATTCAAGTGTAGCCAGCCATAACCTGCGCTCGAGCAAGATTGAGCGCAACCAGTCAACTAGTCTTTGAGCTGTATTTGTCCGGTCAGTGGTTTGGAGGGCGCTTTATCGGCTTGATCCTTTTCGACGCTTTGCTCTTTGTCGCACGACTGCATGCCTTTCATCATGAACACCATCATGAGAGGACATATTAGGAAGAACAGGAACGGCGCGCTGGCCGCGATCCACTCACGGGCAACGGGTAAGGTCGCGTACGCGACGGCAACGACTACGCCTAGGCCAAGGCCTGTCTTGATCATTGTTTTCATATCACATTTCATCATCGTTCCTTCAAAAAGCCAGGTGACTTCAGACCTATCGAGCAGGTAGAATGAACAGCGGGTAATCCACTGTAGTGGCCCGTTGCTGTCAATTCGATTACCCGCTCATTACATGTTTGTCATGTTGGGTCAAAACTTCGATGGTGACGATGCAATTTCTTGTTACCAGAACAAAACCAGAAACGGCGCGCCTCTTGCTCGGCTCTAAAAACTGGAACCGCATTTCAGCCAGAGCTGGTAAATACTGCTTCGCGCAAGCTTGACATTGCCGTAGCAGCAAGGTCTACAGTGTCGTTATGATGCCTTGTTTTAGGAGAGCGTAATGATTGAATTCGAAGTGAAAGACATGACGTGTGGCCACTGCGTGGATACGATTACTCGTGTGGTTAAAGAAACCGCCCCAACAGCCTCTGTTCACATTGATCTTCCCCAACATTTAGTACGCGTTGATGGAGTATCCGGTTCAGGTGCTCTCGAGCGCGCCATTCGAGAAGTTGGCTATACACCTGTGCTCAAATCTTAAAGAGCCAAAGGCTGCTAAGCGGCTGGCCCTGGCTTTTTCATTTCTGCGTTCTCTTTTATTTCAAGAGGGCAGATCGTTATCAATAGCCCATTCTTCAGGCCATTTGCCTGCACGCTTGTGCGCACTTTTGGCAAGCTTCAGCACAGCGCTGACAATGATCCATCTGATGCTTGGCACATTCTTGGGCGCAAGCCTCGCAGATGTCTGCACATACTTGACAAATCGTCTGGGCAAATTCACTGCCGCGCGCCATATAGCTGGCCGCTAAACGACAGATTTGTGCGCAATCCATATCAAGCTGAATGCAACGCGCCATGGTTTTTACATCTGACTCGTCCAGGCATGAGGTCGCACAGTGGTCACACGCCGTGGCACATGCATAGCAGGCGTCGATGCAAGATTGATACTGTTCATGAGGCATAGTTCTCTCCAAGGATTAATACAAGCTAATAGAAGACGGTTATTTAAAAAATAAACCAGCTCCTGTACGCAGCAACCGCTATGCCGCCTACCCGATCTTTCAATTCAACACTGGCCATGCTATCGCTCAACGCACTAAAGGAAATTGGATTAGGCTTAGTTCAATTACAATTTTGTAATCAAACCGTCATGCTCGTGTCAGCATGAGGTAGGTAGAGTTGGCGGTGAGTGCTGATCGTGCTGGCTCGGCACGTGCCCTGTTATGGACACAAAACAGAAGAAATTCGCAGGAGCGATCCCATGAAACTGCTCGTCGTTGAAGATGAGATAAAAACCGGCGAGTATGTGCGTCAAGGTCTGATGGAATCCGGTTTTATGGTTGATCTGGCCCGAACGGGATTGGATGGGCACCATCTTGCGCTAACAGAACCTTATGATCTGATCATCCTGGATGTCATGCTGCCCGATGTTGATGGCTGGCGTATTGTTCAAGCGTTGCGCGAAGCGAAATCAGCTACACCGGTATTGTTTTTGACGGCACGCGATAGCGTGGAGGACCGGGTTAAAGGTTTGGAGCTGGGCGCTGACGATTACTTGATTAAACCTTTTGCTTTCTCTGAACTGCTCGCACGGGTGCGTACGTTATTGCGCCGAGGAACCACGCCGGTCTTTAATGATCAATTACAGGTGGCCGACCTCGTGCTGGACATTCCGCGTCGGCGGGCGAGGCGACAAGAGGTACGCATTAACCTGACAAACAAAGAGTTCGCACTTCTGGAGCTGTTGGTGCGCCGCCAAGGCGAGGTGTTACCGCGTTCCCTGATTGCCTCCCAGGTGTGGGACATGAATTTTGACAGCGACACCAACGTCATTGACGTCGCGATTCGGCGCCTGCGCGCCAAAATCGACGACGCCTTTGAACCAAAGCTTATTCATACCGTTCGCGGCATGGGATATATGCTTGATGTCAGCAGCGCGAGCTGAGTAGAGTGGCACGCCGCCCCGCGTCCCTAGCCCTTCGCCTGACCGTATCCATTGGAGCGGTCATAACAGTGGTGCTTCTTACGTTTGGATGGATGGTCGAACGATCCATTAATAGCCACTTTGTTCAGCAGGATGTCGATGAGCTTAATGCCGTCGTTCAATCACTGACGCAGTCTCTCTCCGGACCGCCAGCCAGTCAAGAACCAGATGCGCTGAAGCATCGGCTGGCCGCTGCGGTATCAGGTCACCATAATGCGCAATTTCGTGTATCGGACATTCATGGAAATGTGATTTATGCGACCCCGAATTCCAACCTCGATAGTTTTGCGCGTTTGGCTTCCTCTGTGGACCGGATTGATATCAATTCGGTGACGATCTGGCGCGATAAGGGGCAGACATACAGAGGCGCTGTCGTGCAGCAAATGCAGAAAGGCCTTCAGGATGGCGAGCCTTTAACCTTAGCTGTCGCCACTGGCATCAATTTTCATTTGCACTACCTTGAAAGCTTTCGCAGTTACTTAAGAATTATTACCATGGCAGCCTGCCTGATTGCGATTCTGGCGACATGGCTTGCTGTGTATCAAGGGCATGCGCCGATACGGCGTATCAGCCGCGAAATCCGTCGAATCAAATCCGACCAGCTATTTATTAGGCTTGTTCCTAGTACGGTTCCGGTGGAATTAACTGAGCTGGCCGTGTCATTTAACGACATGCTAGATCGCATCGAAGAGGGTTTTCAACGCCTCTCGAATTTTTCGGCTGATATCGCCCACGAGCTGCGCACGCCCATAACGAATCTGAAAACGCAGACGGAAGTGGCTCTCTCGCAAGCGCGTAGCCTTGAACAGTATCGCGAAATCCTGTACTCGAACCTGGAAGAGTACGAGCGCATGGCCAAAATGGTCGGCGATATGCTGTTTTTGGCGCAGGCCGATAATAATCAGCTCAAACCGGAACTGGTCAGCGTGAACCTGGTCACTGAAGTGCAGGCGCTCTTTGACTACTTCGAAGCGTGGGCCGAAGAACGGTCCGTTTCATTGATACGCAAAGGTCCAGCCTTATGTGTTCAAGGCGATAGATTGATGATTCGCCGCGCGCTGAGTAATCTTTTATCCAATGCCATACGCTATACCCCTTCGGGGCAGGCGGTCACAGTTTGCCTGGTGGTTAACAGCAACGACACGATTGTTATTCGTGTTGAGAACCCGGGATTGACGATCGATCCCGAACATCTTCCAAGATTGTTTGACCGGTTTTACCGTGCGGATCCTTCACGCCAACGTAAAGGCGACGGAGCTGGGTTAGGTCTAGCCATTGTCAAATCGATTATTGATACACATGGCGGCACCATTACTGCAAAAGATGAGGATGGACAAATGGTTTTTGAGATCGCACTTCCTAAAGCCACGGTTTAATAAAATATTAGTTATCAATAATACCCGATACGATTGCGAAGGAGCTTTTATTGCAACGTGAATCACGCTTATGTTGATAGCCACATCGGTATGAGACATGTCTGGTCATGGATTTTTCTCGTCAGACGCGGCGGCATACATATCAGCGCCATTGCACTGATCTGTATGTGATTCCCAACTTTGCTTCATGCTCAGAGCATTTTCCGCAGAGTATTGTCATGCAATATATAGTGATGCCACAAGGCAGCCAGAGCATGCAGGCCAATTACGTAATAGAAGATATTCCCCAGTAGCTCATGAGTATCCTTAGCTAGTGGAGCAAGCGCCGCGTTGGCGCCGACCACCGAAAAGGACCAGCCCGAGCCCATCAGGATTACCGGGTGCCCTTCCAAATTGAAGATCAAGATCCCAAGCAAGGGCTGCACGATGATGAATGCATAAAGAGCGATATGCGCCGCTTTGGCGAGAAAACTCATCAAGGCTGAACCGGGTTCATCTGGCGGTGGGGTGTGGGTTAGTCGCCAGCCCACCCGTGCGAGCGACAGACTCAGCACGAAAAGCCCAGCCCACACATGTATCCCGGTCCAGAATTCACGTGTGTCGCTGCCTTTGGGACCGCGCACGTTGATCGCCACATAGGCGATCACTACCAACAAGAAAATCGCCCAGTGCATAAAAATCGCGGGCTTGTTATAGCGGACGATTACGCGATCTCCTTGGGATATCGAGGATGTCATTTTCATTTGAATTCCGTGGGTATAAAAGCACTCATCTGCGATTTCGGAAAAATAACTATGGTGTGATCGCCTTCTTTTCCTATCTATTTTTCAATGACTTAATCACTGTCGGCGTTCCCGAATCCTGGGTAAATTTCCTGGTGTCTGACGATTTTCCAGATTCTGGCTGGCGGAACATTCAAGAGTACCGTATCCAGTTTGTGTGCTCGCAGTCCGAGTCTGTCCAGCAAGCGCAGCGGAATCGGACTGCGCCAGCCATAAGAAAAAAGATATAGGGCGCCATTTTCCCGTAGCGCACCGAATGCTCCTTGCAGTATGCGAAATTGCTGTTTTACTGACATGTTCCGCAGCGGCAGGCCACAGACTGCCGCCCCTGTTGTGTTATTCAAACCTATGGGCATAAGGTAGAGCCGGCATGCATCGATACATAACACTTGGGCCCGGGGAAATTTAGCGTGCAAATTACTCGCAAAAAACGGATCAACTTCGACTAATACCAAGTCCTGAGGCAAGACGCCACGTTCAATGATTTTTTGCGTAAAAACGCCCGTACTACACCCCAGCTCAAGAATAGGGGCGTGCGCCGAACTGATTTCACGCGTAATGGCAGCACATAACGCAGGCCCAGAGGGCAAAATCGCGCCCACCTTGGCCGGATGTTCCCGCCAGCCCTTCAAAAACAGCAAACCGTCTGACACAGCATTGTTGTGAGCTAGTTGATAAAGACCCAAACTTACGGCTTTTGCCCATAAAGGAAAGGGAGTGCGCGATAGTGTTTTTGAAAAAGGCATTATTTATTCTCGCAGTGAATTTTCTAGCCGTTCGAGGCTGATGTACACCACGATATGGCTGCACACTTAGGACAGGCTTAGATTGACGGATTTGCCGCAATACGGCGAAACACCACTCTGACGCGTAAGCCTGCGGTCGGCTCTTCGCCTCCTGAGCGGTCCAGCGTTACCTCTGCGCCCATGCGTGCCGCAATCGCCGCAACAATGGACAGTCCCAGACCGGAGCCCACCTCGTCATTGCCCAGCACGCGATAAAATGGATCGAACACCCGCGTACGCTCTTCCTTGGGAATGCCCGGACCTGTGTCATCTACCTGCAGGACTACGTGACTGTCAGCGCTATGGACGGACAAATCGACTCGTCCACCTTCAGGGGTGTACCTGATGGCGTTTTCGACGATATTCTTGACCAAAATTTTCAAGTCAATTTCGGATGCCCATACCACGGCGCTGGCATCGCCAATCACGCCCAGGTCGATATGCTTGGCCTGAGCCAAGGGGATTAAATCTTCGAGCACTTGGCGAAAAACGTGGTCAAGAGACACCTCGCCGACTTGTCGGTCATCCAACTCTTGGGCGCGGGCCAATGCCAGTAGTTGTTCCAGCAACGCCCGTGCTCGCCGCAAGCCATTCTGTAATACCCCGAGCCTTTGCTTTGCCTGAGCCGACATATCGGCGGCGCCCAGCAGCTCGGCCTGAAGAGAAAGCGCCGTCAGTGGTGAACGAAGCTCGTGGGCCGCGTCGGCCACAAAACGGCGCTGCAGCGCGACCGATTGCTCAACGCGAAACAATAGCTGATTAATTTCGCTGACAAAGGGACGAATTTCCGAGGGAATGTGGGCTTCGCTGAGTGCGGTCAAATCCTGCTCTGAGCGCTGACTGAGTTCTGATGCCAGTTGCTTTACGGGTTTGAACATTTGACGAATCAATACGCCCACTAACAACAACAGGATGGGAACAAGAATCACAAACGGCAAAAGCGTTCTTAATGCGCTGTCACGGGCGATTTCGTCTCGTGCGGTCGTGCGTTGGCCTATCGCCACCCGAGAGCCGGCGGTAGATGTGGCTACAAACAATCGCCATGCTTCATCGTGTACGCGCAACGTCTGGATGCCATCGGGCAGATTTGCAGGCAAGGCGAGTGCGGAATCTCGTGATACGGCCAAGGGCGCATTGCGCTCAGGCAGCGCTTGCACAACAATCCGCGATTCAGGATCGGTATCGGGTACCTCTTGAGGCAGCGGAGCCTGGCTGATAGGCAGTGGATAGCGGTGGATTAGCGCTGCCATTTGCCGCAGCTGATCATCTTGCAATTCGTTCGCTTCATGAAAAGCGGAAGCGAAAGAGAATACGCCAGCGGCAATCGCGATACCCAGAATGACCGTCGAGAGCCAGACCGAAAGCCGAAGCTGCAACGATTGCTTTACTTTGCCTTGGAGACCATCCATCCCATGCCCCTAACGTTCTTAATGACATCCTTGCCCAGCTTCTTGCGAAGGGAGTGGATCAGGAATTCCACCGCGTTACTTTCGACTTCTTCGTTCCAGCCGTATAGGCGATCTTCCAATTCCACCCGTGACAAAATGGCCCCAGGACGAATCATCAAGGCATGCAATAGGGAATATTCTCGTGCGGACAAATGACTGGTCGTGCCGTTTAGCCCCACCTCTCGGGTGACGGGATCCAGGGTAAGTACTCCATTGGACAGTGTGGGGCCGGACACGCCACCCTTGCGGCGAGAGACAGTGCGCATTCTTGCCAACAACTCGGCCATCTCGAACGGCTTTAATATGTAATCGTCCGCGCCACCGTCCAGGCCTCGCAGGCGATCGTCCAGGCTGTCGCGCGCCGTAACGATCAATACGGGAACGGGGTTCTCTTGGGCGCGTATCAAGCGCAGCACCTCCAGACCATCTTTGCCAGGCAGCCCGAGGTCAAGCAACACAAGGCCATAGCTTTGTGCCCGCAGCGTAGTCAGGGCGTCGGTCCCACTGCGAACCCAGTCCACTGCATAGGTGGCGTCTTTAAGCGCCTGCTCCACTGCTTCGCCGATCATCCGGTCGTCTTCGACTAGGAGCACGCGCATTGCTTCGCCTTCAGTGTCTGAAAGGTAGGTTCAAGCCATTTACCGGATATGCGCACGTTGCGCCGACCCACGATAATGTTGCCAGGTTGCATAAACGATACACGATCCCAGAAGAGCCACCAGAATAAGCGACGAGTTGATGGTGCCGACGCCCAAGCCACCACTTTCCAACGGCTTGGTAAACAAATCGCCGAAGGTAGCACCAAAGGGCCGTGTAAGCACAAAGGCAAACCAGAATATAGCTACTTTGGAAAACCGGGTGTAGAAAGCAGCCAGCGCCAAAAGAACGAGCAGTCCACCGATGAGCAAAGCGCCTCCCGCAAATCCCAGACCCGACGTGTCGGCGAAGAAGTCGCCCAATGCCGTACCCAAGGTATTGGAGCACAGGATAGCGATCCAATACAGCAGTTCGGTCTTGGATGATTTGATTTTATCCACCGCCAGCGGCTGGCCGCTCATACGCCAGAACGCGAAAATCGCGAGTAATATCCCAAGCAGAATAGCGGACCCTTGAAGATAGCCCAGTTGCAGCGTGCGATCCATATAGTCTGAAATGGTCGTGCCCACCATAGTGGTTGAGAGAATCACGCTCCAGTACAGGACAGGGTGGTATTTTTTGGCAAGTAGTTGAGGAATGACCGTAAGCAGAAAAAAGCCGAACAGGACAAGGGAACTGACTGCGTAACCTAAATTCAACGTTATGGAGAGCAAGTCGCCGGAGGTTTCTCCTAGCGTGGTGGCCGCTATCTTCATGATCCAAAATAGCAGCGTAATGGGTGCGAGCTTGTTCATTGTTCATTATCCATCTGTAAGAGGAAAGTGGCGGCCGATAGCCTGCAAGAAACAACCTTGGTGCCCGCCACACTTAGGCAAAAAATACTTAAGCTATGTCGCCACGAGCGCAAGCTTCATTTCTGCGGGTAACGGTCAAATACCCCACAAGGGCGAGAATGGTCAAAAGAAAAAGCGCACTTGTTCCGATTGTTCCCAGACCCAAGCCTCCATTGGCCGTGGGTTGAGATAGAAAATCGCCGCAAGAAGCACCAAACGGACGCGTCAGGATATAAGCGATCCAGAACGCGGCGACAGCATTGGCTTTAAAGACGTAGTACGCAATGGTCACCACGGCGATTAGTCCACCAAAAATCAAGGCCGATGGGGCGTAACCCAGTTGTAGTCCTTCGGCAGCAAGGTCGCCGGCTGCCGTGCCCAAGGCAAACGTAAAGAGGATGGCCGCCCAGTAAAAGAGCTCACGCTTGGTCGTAAATATTGAATGGATCGAAAGCGTTTTTTCGCTGACATACCAACAAACGAACGTCGCGATTAGAGCCACGCTAAATAGCGTTGTAGTGGTTTGCAGCGTTACGCCAAAATTATCGACAAGGTTATCGGTCAGCAGTGTTCCAAAAATACTGAGCAAGACGACCGTGAGCCAGTAAATCCAGGGAACGTATTTGTTAGCACGAATCTGAACAACGAGAAAAGCTAGCAACAACATTCCCATAACGATGGAAGTGCCCGTTAAACCCAAATGCAAATTAACATTCAAAAAATCGGCGGCTGTTTCTCCTACCGTGGTCGCCAAGATCTTGATGATCCAGAAGTAGATGGTGATTTCGGGAACTTTATTAAGCATTGACCGGGTGGTTGGGCTTATAGATAAATTCATGACGACTCGCATAAAGTAGGAGTATGGCTGGCCCGGAAGTCACTACCCCACGCGCCGCCAGACTGAGGTTCAGACAGCACTATTGCTTCATCCAACCGCGGCGGATGAACGGCGCAAAGAGCACTCGGTAGACGGCCGTAATCAAACGCAACGCAGGCTCTACCAATCGATACCCCTCTCGTGCACACAACCAGGCGCTAAATCCCGCGACCATTGCGGCTCCAGCCATATCAAGAGGAAAATGAACCCCAAGATAGATACGGGCCCAGGCAATGGGCAATCCCAGCAAAGCTAGGGTCGCACCGGCAGCACGTGTGCGGCGATGCATCAGAAAGCTGAACGAGACAGCCCACAGTAAGGTCAGATGGTCACTTGGAAACGATGAGTCAGCCACATGTGACAATAGGGTATGGCCTAATCCCATCATAAAGGGCCTGGGGTGCTGCCACACCAAGCCAATCATCTGATTAATCAGTAGCGCGGCCAATCCCGATGCCGTCGCCTCCAGCATCAGACGGCGTATGCTTTCGTTTCCTCGTAACCAACCCAATATCAGGACCGCGGGGACGATCCATATGGCGTAGTCCGCCAACCCTTGAGCGAGCATTACCAACGCCATGCTTGGGTGTTGGGGAGCGTTCAGAAGCAAAAAGAGTGCTTGATTGATATTTTCCACGAAGGCCTCCAGATTGGATCACCGCCGGCATGCGGTTATATGCGGCGGTGATCCAGCCCCGATTTAGTCTTTCTTGTCGTGGCTGTCATCCTGGTCGACCTTGTCTTGGGTAGACGAGATCACGGTACCTTTGTCGGCATCGACTTTTACGTCGTAGACCTTAGTACCGCTTGCTACTTCCACATCGTAGGCCCAGCCACTTTTGGTATCTTCGTACTCGGCGTGAACCGCCTTGCCGTTGACATGTTGCTCGGCCGCCGTAATGGCCTGCGTGAGCGAAATTTTCGCCTTGCTAATCGCTAGGGCATCGTTTTCAAGGCTGGTGGCGCTTGTGGCGGCATAGCCTACAGCGGAGGCCGAAGCTAAAATGGCAGCGGCAAGGACGCTTTTCGTATAACGGGACATGGTCATTCTCCAAATAAAAGTACGCAGAAAGTTGCGTTAGGATGGAGAATACGGAGTCTGACTTAGCTGAAACTGAGCATTAACAACAAATATCAGGGTCCACCATGCTGAATTACCTTATCGAGCTTGTCACCCGGGCGGGGCATTGGGGTTATTTGGTCATTTTTGTGGGAGCCACATTGGAATCCGCTGCTTTTCTGGGCGTGATAGTACCTGGGGAAAGCCTGGTTCTGGTTGCAGGCTTCTTAGCGGCACAAGGAGTTTTTGACCTCGATGTATTGATTATGGTGATCGCGGTTGGCGCGGCTCTGGGCGATAGCCTGGGTTATGAAATGGGCAGATACCTGGGCCGGCCAGCGCTGCTGCATTATGGGGCACGTTTCGGGCTCACTGAAACACGCATCGCAAGAGCAGACGTTTTCTTCACGCGGCATGGGGGCAAGGCGGTTTTTCTCGGACGATTTGTCGGATTTGCCCGAGCGTTGGTGCCTTTCTTGGCCGGCTCGTCCAAGATGCCATATCGACGCTTTCTGCCCTATAACGTGATGGGTGGGCTGCTGTGGTCGGTCGCCGTAACACTGCTTGGATACTTTCTAGGCGCAAGTTGGCAGCTCGCGGCTGGGTGGATAGGAAAGGCAAGCGCTATCCTGGGCGGTATCCTGGCATTTGTATTAGGCTTGATATGGTTGTGGCGCTGGGCAATGCGCCATGAAGATGCGCTGCGGTCGGCATGGTCTCGATTTTTGCTGCGACCGCGCATTGCGGCGTTATGTCGTCGCTTTGAGCCGCAACTGGCGTTTATTAGGGCGAGGCTTTCTCCCAACGGCTATTTGGGGTTACGGCTGTCTGTGGGAGCCGGCATTCTTATTGCAGCAAGTTGGCTATTCGGTGGTATCGCAGAAGATGTGGTGACTGGCGACCCGATCACCGTCATGGACATGCATATCGCGCACTGGTTGCATGCGCATGCGGCGCCATGGTTGACGCACAGTATGCAAATGATGTCCATGCTGCACGACACCATGGCAATCACCATAATGACCATGGTGTTTGCCGCAATCCTCATAGCGAAACGGTATTGGTACTGGTTGCTGAATTTGGTCTTGGCGGTACCAGGCGGCATGCTGGTCAATGTCTTGATGAAGCAAGCATTTCAGCGTACGCGTCCCGTCTTTGATCATCCTTTAGTAAGCCTTACTAGCTACAGTTTTCCGAGCGGCCATACAGCGGCTAGTACCTTGTTTTATGGGATGCTCGCCGCATTGATTATTACCAAAACAGATTCATGGAGCTTACGTGTATGGACGGCTCTTTTGGCATTTGCCCTTATCACTCTTGTCGCCTTTAGCCGACTGTATCTGGGCGCTCATTATCTGAGCGATGTCCTGGCTGCCCTTGCGGAAGGCCTTGCGTGGCTCGCGCTCTGTCTAACGGCAACGCATACCTATTGGCAGCAGAAACAACAAAAATATCTTTAATTGACCAAGAGTCGGTACATCCACATACTTGTTTCTTTCGTATAGGTCTATGTGAGGCAATTTCACCTGCCCGCTTTGGTTCTGATAATCGGGACCTTATCGTGACGCCATTTAATTTAGCGGCGCCGGCACGTTGACCAGTCTGAACCAAATCCGTTTGACGCCTGAATTCACTCTCGCCATAAGCCTGGAGCCGACCGATGACTCACCAACGGGCCTGCCCGCAGGCAACCGCCACAGACTTGCGCAGCACGCCATGCGCCCGCAGCTCATGTTCCTGCATGGTGTTCAAAGCCGTTATACTGCAATCGATGGCCCCGCAATTTCTCCATAATTCACTACCTTGCCTGTTAGCATGCCCGCTACGTCATCCGCACCCATTCAGTTCGAATATCGTTCAATAAAGGTATTGATTATTGAGGATGACTCGGACATCGCAACCAACCTCTACGACTACCTGGAAAGCGCAGGCTATGAGGTCGACACGGCATCCAATGGCGTAATGGGCTTGCACCTTGCCACCACCCAACGCTGGGACGCAATTCTGCTCGATCTGTCGCTGCCGGGCATTGACGGCTTGACCATTTGCCGCAAACTAAGACAGGAGGCGCGTCAGGATACGCCAATATTGATTCTGACCGCGAAAGATACTTTAGACGACAAACTTGAGGGCTTTCTGCAAGGAGCCGATGATTACCTGATCAAACCGTTTTCACTTAAGGAGGTGGGAGCACGGCTTGGCGCTCTCATCAAACGCTACAAAGGCAAGGTAGCACAAGCCGCCCTGTGTTGCGCCGATGTGCGCTTCGACTTAGCCACACTAAGTGTTGAGCGAGCCGGCCGCCCCATCAAGCTGCCGCCGAAATGCTTGCACCTTCTACGCGTTTTGATGCAGTCGCCCAACCGGGTGTTTGGCCGCGCGGAGCTTGAAACCGAGGTATGGGGCGAGCATCTGCGAGACAGCGATACCCTGCGCTCGCATATTTATACGTTGCGCCACGCCCTGACCATAAACGGTGAAGATAATCTTATCGAAACTTTACACGGCCTAGGCTATCGATTTGTGATGAACAGTGCGTCCCTACCATAGTCTGCGCTTCAAGGTAGCGCTCGTCTTTTCCGCATTGACGATTCTATTACTTGTCTCTCAAGCACTAGGTGTGAAGACGCTTGTCGAAATACAGGAAGAGAAGTTCATCACCGCGTTGATTGCCGATGATATGGCAAGCCTGATCCAAAGCTACCGTATGGATCCGACGCTCGTACCTCCGTTTGACCGACAACTCGGCGGGCGTGTATCGCAAGAAGGCCGAACGCACATTACTCTACCTGCTTCCGTTAAAGACCTGCAAAATGGCATACATGAAATAAGGCTGAGCGGGCAGGAAATTCATGTGGCCATCGCCTCTTTCGACCAGGCGCGAGTATATAGGGTCTACGACTTCAGCACTTATGAGAAGCATTTCAAAAAAACGATTAATGCACTAATGGCGGGAACAGGCTTATTCGCACTGTTGACGATCTGGCTGGCGTTTGGATTGTCAGGCATCCTGGTGCGCCAAGTCGCCGGACTCGCACGCCAGGTGAAGGCGGCCAGGCTAGGCGCATCGACGCCACTGAATCCTGGCAAATACGACGAAGCAGAGGTGGCCGACCTGGTCGACGCATTCAACGACTATCACCATCGAATGGGTCAAATGATTCAACGAGAGAAGGAATTCACAAGCAACGTGAGCCACGAATTTCGCACACCGCTTACTTCAATCAAGACTAGTTGCGAGCTCCTCGCCCAGAATGCGGCCATGGACACAAAGTCTGCAGCGCGTCTGCGGCAGATTGATCGCGCGGTCGACCACATGATCGAACTAATCAATATCTTGCTTTTGCTTGCACGGGAAGAGTCGTCGGCTAATGTGGGACCGATAAGCCTGATTGGCGCGATCAAGGACGCACTAGACCCATTTGCTGACCGTCTGACTACCAGAGGCATCACGCTTTCAATTGACATCGAGAGTGGCCTGCGAGTCGAGGTCAACCGCTCAGCGCTGGCCATCGTATTGTCCAATCTCATCGACAATGCGGTCAGGCACACCGTGTGCGGGCGCATCAGCTTCAGCTATGTAGACAGCTGCTTGAGGATCGTAGACACGGGCTGCGGCATATCGCAGCACGATCTAGCGCATGTATTCGAGCGTTTCTACCAGGCAAGGCTGACACCGGAAGCCGGTCGTACGTTTGGCATTGGCTTGGCGATTGTGAAGAAGATTAGCGACCGCTATCAGTGGTCCATTGAAATCGATAGCACGCCCGGCAAAGGCACATGTGTGTCTCTGAGGGTGCCGCAGGCACCTCGTTAATCGTCGTCATCGTCATCGTCCTGGTGATGGCGCCTCGATTCTCTCTCCCAGTCTCTATCGCGCCAGTGAGGATATTCCCGCTCGTCATAGCGCGGGTAGCCGTAAACAACCGGTGGCCCATAAACTACGGGCGGCGCTCGATACCCTACCGGAGGTGGTCCGTGGTAGACGATTACCGGAGGCCGAATCACAGGAAGGGGAATACCAAGAAATACGCCCACATGCACATGGGCAGAAGCCGCGCCGGGCACGCACGTGGCTGCAATTCCAGCCATTACCAAAACACCAAGTCGCTTCACTTTTTCCCCGGCTCCAAATCCATACGCACTCGGCCAACTACGTGGGCCATCAGTAAAGTCTACCGATTAACCTGAGAAAACTGTGAAACGGCCGCGTGAGATTTGCAACTATTTATAAATTTTCTGCTTGAATTCAAGCACGCGATCCCGATAAAAGTAAAAGAGAGGCATTCGTGCAGCAACAAGTCGCGCAAAAGACTCGATCACTCAGTCTTCACAAAAAATTGACATTGTCTTGACATGCGCTTCACGGGCACCCGATTAGTATCCTTGTATGCCATCGCGTCAGTTTGGCGCGATGCCCAAAATACGCCCGAGCAAGGCGCCCAGACACGAATGAATGCCCATCTGTTCCGACCGTTGATGCTTGCCTGTGTCGTACTGACAGGATGCGCAAGTTATCAGCCCCAGCCCATCACGCCAACGCAGCTTGCCAAAAACTTCGAACAACGCACGCTTGCGGACGACGCTTTGCGAGCCTATCTTGCGCGACAGGTCGGCCACCCTATAAAACCCTGGCCACTACCGCGCTGGAACCGGGAAATGCTCACCCTCGCCGCCTACTATTACAGCCCGGCGCTCGATATTGCGCGGGCGCAGTGGGGCACGTCCAAGGCGGGCATCGAGGTCGCGGGCGCCATCCCGAATCCAGTGCTGCAACTGCCGTTCCAGTACTCCACGGTCAATCCAGGACCGGGCCGCCCCTACACCACGGGCCTGGGCCTTGACATCCCGATCGAGACTGCGCACAAACGCGGTTACCGCATCGATCAGGCATCGCATCTGTCCGAAGCGGCACGCGTAAATATCCGTCACGAAGCGTGGAAGATACACAGCCAGGTTCGGGATGCGTTGCTCAACCTGTTTGCGGCACGGAAACAAATTGTGCTTCTGACGCAAAAAGTGGCGATGCAGCAGCAAATTCTCGACATGATGAAAAAACGGGAGGCAGTCGGACAAACTGCAGAGCCCGACATAAACCTGATCGTGTTAGTCCTGACACAGACGCAAGCCGATCTCACCACCGCAAAAAGCGCATCGCAAGATGCGCGAGCTAGGCTTGCAAGCGTCATGGGCCTTCCAATCGGCCCGCTCGAATCAGTTCAACTCAATCTTGATGAGTTCGAACGCACAGGCGCGGCCCCGCCGCCCGCACAGGCGCGCCGCGCGGCAATCTTCAATCGTGCAGACCTGCTGGGCTCGCTGGCCAAGTACGAGGCGGCCGAAGGTGCACTGCAACTGGAAATCGCCAAGCAATACCCGAATATTCATATCGGCTTAGGCTATACCTACGATACAGGAACCAATAAGATCGGATTCGGGTTGGCCGGGATCACACTGCCGGTCTTTGATCGGAACAAAGGCGGAATCGCCCAAGCCGAAGCGAAAAGAACTGAGGCAGCCGCCAATACGGCCGCATTGCAGGACAAGATTATTAATGATCTTGATCACGCACTCGCTCATTACCGGACAAGTCTTAATACATTACGTCTATCCGCTGTGCGCCTGTCCACCGCTCAGAAGCAGTTGATGAGCCAAGCCGCGAGTTTCGATTCCGGCATGATCGATCGCCCGGCGCTCGCCCAGGCGAAAGCAGACTACCAAACCATCGCTATCGCCCACCTGAACGATGTGGTGGCGGCGCAGCAGGCGGCAGGCGCACTCGAAGACGCCATGCAGCGGCCTCTGTCGCCGAGCACGCCGAACTGGACCTTACCGCAGAAAGAGACACCACGATGAAATACAAAATAGCGCTCTTGCTTATCGCCTCGGCTGTGCTGGCGACCGCCGGCGGCGGGTACATCTATTACACGATGAGCGCCACGCCGACCGCCACATCGGCTCCTTTAGCCCAGGCGCCGCGCGTACACACCTTGAACGGCGAAACCGTCGTTTTGGTCTCCATTGACGTGCAGCGCGCAAGCCATATGGCCGTGGTGCCCCTCACAACCTCGACGCTCCAGCCGGAGACTACCGCCTACACGACAGTGATCGACTTGCAGCCGCTCTTCGATTTGCACAACCGCATAGTGGCGGCTCGCTCCAGTCGCCAAAGCGCGCGGGCGCAAGCCGATGCGTCGCGCGCCCAGTACCAGCGCGACTACGTGCTGTTCCACGACAATCGCAACATTTCGCAAAAAAGCCTGCAGGACGCCAGGGCGGTCATGCTCACGGATCAGGCCAAGCAGCAGGCGGCCGAGGCCGCGCAAAACGTTCTTGATGCAACCTTGAGGCAGCAATTCGGCACTGCACTGGCCAACGCGTCAGCGGCGCCTGGATCCGATCTGCTTCAACGATTGATGGGAGGCCGCAGCGAGGTGTTGCTGGTCACACTACCCGCGAAAGACGGCGTATCAGCACCTACGCAGATCTCCGTCGATAGCCCAGATGGCCGGCTCATTGCCGCCCACAAACTATCGGCTTCGCCGCAAAGCGACCCATCGATCCAGGGCAGTCCCTATTTCTACGCAGCCGATAGCATCCTACCGGTCGGCACCCGCACAACGGCCCACATACCGCTAAAGGGCAAGAGCAGACAAGGCCTGCTGATCCCCGAAAGCGCTGTCATATGGTACGGCGGACAGCAATGGGCCTATGTGAAGACGGCTGCCGATCAATTTACCCGCCGCTATCTGCCATCGGCGCCGGCTGTGGATGGCGGATTCGTCGTGACGAGCGGGTTTCGTGCGGGCGAAGAAGTCGTCATCCGTGGCGCCCAACTGCTGCTGTCTGAAGAGCTGCGCCCGCAGGACATTGCAACCCAGTGCAAAGACCCGCCGGAATGCGATGGCTGACCAGGGTATCCATCCACGAGCACGATAACTTCTCATGCTAAACACGATCATCCGCTTTTCGCTGCGGTTTCGCGGAGTCATTTACGCACTCGCCATCCTGGTGAGTGCCTATGGCCTGTATACCCTGACGCATGTGAAGTTGGGCGTCTTCCCCGAATTCGCGCCTCCCATGACCGTTATCCAGACGGAGGCACCAGGGTTATCCAGCGAACAAGTCGAAACGCTGGTGACCCGCCCGATTGAAGCCGCATTGAGCGGGACGGTCGGCGTACAGTCCATGAGATCCAATTCCTTGCAGGGCTTATCCGCCATCACCATGGTGTTTGGTGACCATTCGAATGTCTTGCAGGCCCGGCAACTGGTGTCCGAGCGCATGAACGCCGTCGCCGCAACTTTGCCGGTCGGTGTGCTGCCACCCAAGATGCTGCCACTCACGACCGCGACGAGCGTCGTCCTGACCGTCGGCCTGACATCGAAGACACAGTCCTTGATGGAGCTGCATGATATTGCCCAATGGATGGTGAAACCGCAATTGTTGAGCGTGCCGGGCGTCGCCGATGCGATCGTATTCGGCGGCCATACACGGCAACTGCAGATTCAGGTCGATCCAGATAAATTGGCGCACTATGGCCTCTCAATCCAAGAGGTCATCGCTGCGGCGAGAACATCGACCGGTGTACGCGGCGCGGGTTTTATCGAGAATGCGAACCAGCGCATCACGATCAGTACCGATGGCCAGATCACGACGCCCAAGGCGTTGGCCGGGATCGTGCTGCGTTGGAGCCACGGCGCGGGTATTCGACTGGGTGACGTCGCTACGGTGGCGTACGCGCCTGCGCCCGCGGTAGGCGCCGCATCCATCATGGGCAAACCCGGTGTCATGATCGTGCTGGAAAGCCAGTATGGAACCAATACGCTGACCGTCACGAACCGGCTGGAACGCACGCTCGCCACGCTCAAGCCTGTGCTCGCCAGGCAAGACGTCGATCTGGAGCCGGACGTCTTTCGCCCGGCGAACTTCATCGTGGAAGCAACCAACCATTTACGCACGGCCCTGCTGATCGGCGGCCTACTCGTTATAGCAATCCTGTTTCTTTTCCTGCTCAATGTCAGGACCGCGGTCATTTCCGCCGTTGCCATTCCACTCTCGCTGCTGGTTGCGGTGATCGTTCTCAATGCCTTGGGCGTCACGCTCAACACGATGACTCTTGGCGGACTGGCGATCGCCTTGGGTGAAGTGGTTGACGACGCCATTATCGACGTCGAAAACATTTATCGGCGACTGCGGGAAAATCGCAAATTACCCGAACCGCTTCCCGCATTCCGAGTCGTGTTGCACGCCTCGCTCGAAGTGCGCAGCGCGGTCGTGTTTGCGACATTCATTGTCATCCTGATCTTCTTGCCGATCTTGTCGCTCTCGGGTGTCGCCGGAAAACTCTTCGCACCGCTGGGTATCGCCTACATTCTTGCGGTACTGGCATCCCTTTCGGTAGCACTGACTCTCACCCCTGCGATGGCGCTCGCACTACTGACCAAGAAGCCGCCCCCGCCTCACGAGCCGCGGTTGTTGGCGTGGCTGAAAACACACTACAGCACTCTATTGATAAAAGTGGAGCGGCGCGCTCGGACCATCATGATTCTTGTCGCTATCCTATGTCTCGTGTCGTTGTCGGTATTGCCATTTTTGCGCGGCAACTTCATCCCGGAGCTGCGGGAAGGACACTACATTGTTCATATGGGTCTTGCGCCAGGCTCGTCCCTGGCCGAGTCAATGCGCATCGGCGCCCAGGTCTCCCGAACACTGATGCAGATCCGGGGCGTGCGCCTGGTAGCGCAGCGTGCAGGCCGCGCCGACGAAGTGGTCGATCCGGTAGGCGTACAACTCAGTGAATTCGAGGTCGATCTAAAACCGATGAACGCCAGTAAGCAAGACGCCACCCTACAGCGCATCCGTAACGAACTTGCGAGCTTCCCGGGCATCTCCACCTCGGTCAATACATTCCTCGTTGAACGCATCGACGAGACGATTTCCGGCTCGACCGCACCCGTTGTGGTCAATGTATTTGGCGACAACCTCGATGTCATCGATCGCAAGGCACTGGAAATTGCACAGTTGATGGGCAAGATCGATGGAGCGACGAGCGTTCGCGTCGAGTCCCCCCCAGGTATTCCGGAGCTGGCCGTCAGGCTCAAACCGGATCAATTGAGCCGCTGGGGCTTCAGATCCATCGATGTTCTCAATACGATCCAAAGCGCTTATCAGGGGACGACCGTGGCACAGGCCTATGAGGGCAATCGCAGCTACGATATCGCTGTAGTCCTGTCACCAGCGGCCCGCACGGACATCGGCCAGATTGGCTCGCTCATGCTGCGCAATCCCGACGGCCTTGCCGTGCCATTGCGGGATCTCGCGAGCCTGCGCCAAGTATCGAGCCGCTACCAGATCTCGCACGATGGAGGCCGGCGTATGCAGACGGTATCGGTCAGCGTTGGCGGGCGTGCCGTGAGCGATTTCGTTCGCGAAGCGCAGGCGCGTGTGAACCGCGAAATCACTATGCCCAAGGGAACGTATGCGGTATTTGCGGGAGAAAGCGAAGCGCGCAGCCAATCGCTGCACGATTTGCTGGTCTATGGCGCCATGGCCGGCGTCGGCATCGCGCTGTTGCTCTTTCTCGCGTTGAAAAACCAGCGCAGTATCGCGCTGGTCATGGCGAACCTGCCGTTTGCGCTGGTGGGTGGAGTGTTGAGCGTAGCGCTCACCGGTGGCGACCTTTCGCTGGGAGGCATGGTGGGCTTCGTGACGCTGTTCGGCATTTCCCTGCGAAACTCGATCATGCTGATAAGCCACTATGAACACCTCGTGCACGTCGACCGGATGCCCTGGTGTATGCAGACGGCTGTGCGTGGCGCGGCCGAACGCCTGATACCCATTTTAATGACAGCGCTCGTGACTGCATTCGCACTTCTGCCGCTGGCGCTTACGAGCGGCGCGGCCGGCAATGAAATCGAAGGACCTATGGCCATTGTGATTCTAGGTGGGCTTGCCACCTCTACGCTACTGAACCTGATCGTATTACCCATACTTGCGCTGCATTATGGCCGTTTTGAAGTCGACGCATTGGCTGAATCGAATCGGAATATTGTCGAGTAGATCAGCCGTGCATCATTGGCATAGCCACTACGACGGCGGTGTCATTGTTGTTTTGAAAGCGGGTCGAACGTGCCAAAATGTCATCGTCATCATCCTCCAAGGCATCCGCCTTAACCCTGTCTTTGGGTAAAAAAAGGCTGAGCAACAAAGCGACGATACCAACAACCGCCGAGACGCTAAAAATCATCGAAAAACCATAATCTTGAACGAGGAATCCGCCTAGCGCTGGCGCAAGGACATCAGGCCCCGAATCACGGCCACCCAGAATACGGATCGGAAGTCATCGGCCCATAGCAGCATCAAACCGACCGCCAGTAAGGGCCCCAGGAAGACCCCGATGGTGTCGAGGGACTGACGCAGGCCAAACGTTGCGCCACGCAGATGCGGTGGTGCAATATCTGCGACCAAGGCGTCGCGTGGTGCACCGCGTATGCCTTTGCCCACCCGATCCAGCAAGCGTGCAGTAAACACAATGCCGACCGTAGGTGCCATAGCAAAGAGGGGCTTGGTCAGTGCGCCCATTGCGTAGCCAAATACGGCCAACCCTTTGCGCTTGCCGAGGTAATCGCTCAAGGCACCCGAAAATACTTTGACAATCAGCGCTGTGGATTCAGCTAAGCCTTCCACCAAGCCGACCGCCAACGCACTAGCTCCCAAGGTCGTGATCATGAACAACGGCAGCAGGCTATGGATCATTTCGGAAGAAATGTCCATGAGCATGCTGACAAAGCCGAGTACCCATACGCCAGCCGGTATTTGCTGCAAGGTGTTTTTTGTGGGCGTTGTCATCGCCAAGCCTATCCCGTTCTAATCGTTCACACCAAGACAGTACGATACGACCGTTCAGGTTTCTCGAAACGACCCAGGATGCTTTACCTTATTATCAGCCTTGTGGACTTTCTGTCATCTGCTTGCAGTATTTCCCTAAGTTTTCCGGCAAGTCGGCTGGGCACACACCGCATTGCTTGTTTCCTGGAACGGCGTAATCGATAAACTTGGGATAGGGTAGGTTCAGATCTGCCATGATGGCCCTGAACTCGTCCAGCGTCTTGTTCTTGCCGAGACGGGGATTACGCTTTTTTTCCTGGGCAATCGTCGATACATGGCGGTCTTTATAATCGTGCGCCGGATAAACCAAGATATCGTCCGACAACGAAAATAGCTTTTTATGGACACTCCAATAGAGCGCCTGGGCATCACCTTGCTGAAAGTCGGTCCGCCCGCAGCCTTCGATCAGCAGAGCATCCCCGGTGAACACCCGGTCATTAAGAGCATAAGCACAATGACCTGCAGTATGACCGGGGGTATGCAAAGGATTGAGCACAATTCCACCGACCTGTAAGGGCTTGCCTTCTTCAAGATTTACGTCCGCGCAAAGCACCCCTTCTGCAGCCGGTGCGGCTATCTTGCTGCCAGCTTTTCTTTTCAGTTCTAGTGCTGCGGTAATGTGATCAGCATGGATATGCGTCTCTATGCTATAGGCAAGTTGCAAGCCAAGTCGTTGCACTTCTCTTAAATCACGGTCCAAAGATGCAATCACTGGATCAATCAAGACCGCTAAGCCGGTTTCTTCACATCCCAGCAAGTACGTATAGGTGCTGGATAACGGCTCAAACAGCTGTCGAAAGATCATGGTCGGTGCTCCTGCTTCGTTTAGAGTTCACTTCTTCTGCAATAAAAGATGCGTTTATATTATACATTTTTATATATTCAATTATAATATTATTAAGAAAAAATGAATGGAAACAAACGCAATGGCAGTTTTGACCGAAAACATTGATCTGGCTGCGCTACATAAGTCCGCCTCAGAGGCATGCAGCGTATTAAAGGTACTGGCCAATACAGATCGCCTCTTGCTGTTATGTCAGATGAGCCAGAACGAATATTCCGTACGTGGTCTCGAGGAGCTGACTGGCATTAAGCAACCGACACTCTCGCAGCAATTGACGGTTTTGCGAAATATGGAGATGGTAAGCACCCGGCGCGAAGGCAAGCAGATCTTTTATAGGATCGTGAGTATGGAGGCGTTAGCCATTATGAAAGTTCTGTACGAACTCTATTGCAAGGACGGCAAGGGAAGCAAGGGGTATGAAAATGACAATTGACTGGGTCAACTTTACCCCATGGTCTTCACTTGCTGGCGGCCTGCTGATAGGCTTGGCGACAGCAATTTTCCTTCTATTTAATGGGCGAATTGCGGGTATTAGCGGGGTTGTAGGAGGCTTGCTTCGCCCCGCAGACGGCGATATTGCCTGGCGTATCGCTTTTATTGCCGGAATAGTGCTTGCGCCGTTCGCTTTTAGACTGGCTGCGCCGCTACCCTCTGTTCAGATTGACGCTGACACAATGACTTTGATTGCAGCCGGTTTATTGGTCGGCTTAGGTACGCGCTATGGGGCGGGCTGTACCAGCGGGCATGGAGTGTGCGGCCTATCCCGCCGTTCACCACGCTCAATCGTGGCCACGGCCTGTTTCATGTTTGCCGGGTTTATGACGGTCTATGCGGTTCGTCACCTGCTCACCTAAGGAAAGCACCATGCAAATAATTATTTCGTTCATCACAGGGCTGGTGTTTGGCTTAGGGCTTATTGTCTCCGGCATGGCAAACCCCTCCAAAGTAATCGGCTTTCTGGACTTGGCCGGCAATTGGGATCCATCGCTGGCGTTCGTCATGGGCGGCGCCATCTTGGTCGCCAGCATTAGCTTTAGGCTTGCCAAGAACCGCAGCAAAACATGGCTCGGCGATAAGATACGCCTGCCAATGGCTACCCAAATCGACAAGCGGCTGGTGCTGGGTGGATTGACATTCGGTGTAGGCTGGGGCTTGGCTGGATACTGCCCAGGCCCTGCCTTGGTATCGCTGACCCAAGGCAGCAAGCCATTGATCTTTGTCCTTGCCATGCTTGCCGGCATGGCGATATTTGAACTGCAAGGCCGCATTACTTCATCACGACTGCGTCGTCGCTCCTGAGGAAGGCACGTAAGCTATCGTCTCTTCCTATAGGCTTGTACGCCCAAGGGAAGCAAAGAGATCGCAATGATTAGTCCAGCAAGTAGCGTGAGATTTGCCTGAACCCACACGAACTGGCCGAGGCCATAGCCCGCCATCACAAGAAGGATGCACCAGAGCATGCCGCCAATTATGTTGTAGCTCAAGAACCGTGCTGGATTCATGCCAGCCATTCCTGCCAAGAAAGGGGCCACCGATCTCACGACGGGAATGAAGCGGGCCATGATAATGACCACTCCTCCGAACCGTTCAAAGAAACCTCGCGCCTTCGACAGATGAGCAGGCCGGATCCACTGTTTCTTAATAATGGTTGAGCCAACACGTGAACTGCCGATCTTGAAATTTATCAGGTCTCCGAAGAATGCGGCTGCAATCAAGATAGCCAGCGCCGGAACCGGAAAAATCCCGGAAATGCCCAAGAAAGCTCCAACGGCAAAGAGCAGTGAGTCGCCGGGAAGAAACGGCAAGATAACCAGACCCGTTTCCAAAAAAATAACGGTGGCCACCAAGGTGATGCCATATAACCAATTTTGCTGCAATAAGGCCATGAGTTCATGACTGTTGGTTAGCCAGCCAAATATTCCGCTTGTAATCAATTGGTTTTCTCCGAACACCAGTCCAATCGCGCACCGGGCAAAAGAGCTCACCGCGGTGTGTTATTCAACGTTTTAGGTCCTTATCGCGGAGTCAGATAGATAAACCTTCGGAGGTGAGCTCCCGAGCCACGGTTTTGGAATCCAGTAACGTGCCGGTGGCGGCATCGACAACAGCATCGATGTGTGCATAAGGATTTTGCACACGGACAATATAGGCCAATTTCCCTCGCTCGAGTCGCCGATTTACCATGGTCGCCTTGCCATCAGCATAACCTTCTGCAACCGCTATTGCGCGGGTAACTGGAACGAACGCGCTACCCCAGCCCATCCTGGTAACCCCATCTGGTGCATTGGCCCAGGCAGTCAAGCCCAGAGCCGATAAAAAGCCCGCGACCGTAACCTTTACCGCTTTCTTGAGTAACATTTATATCTCCATTCCATTGTCTAAACCAATATGTAGGTTTAATGCTTCAGATTCAAATGTTATGCCGCGAAACTTAGCTGTAGCTTAGTTCGGCGCTCCATCACCGCCTTCGGTATCCAGACGTTGTACGGCACGCGATCAGTATTCGCAGATAAACACATATGGTTGACGGCTACGATGATGGTCGCCGAGATAGTAGGCGGCTGGTAGTACAACTCCATGGCACCGAAATCCACTTGGACCGGGCTGCTGTTATCGCTCTGCTTATGAACCTAGCGGAGCAAAATCTCCTCGGGCAGATCGATCATGTGTCGTCCATATCAGAAGGTAGCCTGTTTACCAGCATGGTCTTCAAAGAAGCTGAACCGCCCCGGGGAGGTTCACACGCCTGTCGCGCGTCAACTACTTTGGCCGACCGGCCAAGTTAATTGTCGCTGAACACACGCCCTTACGACCAATGGTTAAGTGCGCGGACCACGTGAGGATATAGGTGAGTTTTTACAGGCAATAAGGTGAGAGTTTACAGGGAGAAACGTCAATAAAATCAATAACTAACACGTCTCATTTTAACGACGCAGGCATTTTTTATTCGTCTTTTTTATTCATTTCTCTTGCTGCGCTCATCGACCTTTGATAGTCTGGAACTGCAGACAACGCCCCTCACCTTTTAAGGTGCTTTTCACAATAACTTTGAGGCGCATTATGAACCACTACTGGCATACGTCCACCACCTCTTGTATGACCACCGTGATGATGGCCATTGGATCCGCGTGCGCGGGGCTGTGACGAAGCTACTTTAAGGTATGCCACTTACAAGCCCCGCCACACAGCGGGGCTTGTTGCATTATGGCTTCGCTAATACTGAACGATTCCGAGTTTTCTATGTTGCCAAGAATGCATCCGATGCGAGACCCGGTGCCTTCTGGATAGTTTCTCGATTCCTAGAAAGACGCTCACCGTGTAGCGACTAAGCGCCGCCACACTTCTTTTCATATTCCAGTTGGATTTTATCGGAGACTCATCATGGCCGAGGACAGCGCTCGTCTCGACGAGCTGTTTGTAAAACATCTGCGACTTTTCTCGAGGCGGCCATTGCCCTTTGGACTCGAGGTCCATGCCGGCTGGGCTGATTTACTCGACACTCTTTTGTCACGCATCGAGACGATCCTCCACGACATACCGGATGTCTCGTTTGAGATCCTGCAGGTCAAGGAAAAGTTCGGCACACTTCGCTTTTATTACCGAGTCGGCCATGCACCCGATGCCGCCGCGGCGGCGATTCGCCAGGCGGTCAATGCCACCGAGGAGGCTAGTAGATTTTGCTGCGAACGGTGCGGGGCATCGGGCCGACTGGCTACTAAAGATGGTTGGATGCGAGTGCGTTGCAGGGCCTGCGATGACGACTGATCCATTGATATCAAAAAAGGGGACATGACATGGACGTCACTGACTTTAAATCCTACTTGAGCCAATTCCTCGATGAAGAAAGTCTTAAACGGCATTTCGGCAATGAGCCGGTCCGAACCGAATTGCACGCACCATTTAATAACTTCTTCGGTGACGACCTTTTGACCTTGTTGAGCCGCAACACTGACATTCTGCCTGACCGGCTGGCATTACTTCGGTCTCATCTGAAGACGGTCAGTGATACAAAGCGGCAACGCCATTTACGCGCTGCGGCTGCGGTCACCTTGGGACGTTATGTGCGCGAACGCTCCAACGATCCTTCGTATGACTACGAGCACGGCCCATCACCGAAGCGCTGGTTCTCGCTGGCTGTGGAACTCAATAGTGTGCTGGGTGCCTGGGAACTCGCCAATGAGCATCTAGTCGATAGGAGACTTATCGTGCGGTGCGGCTATCCGACCTATCTGCTTCCTCAACTTGCACACACGACACAGACCAAATTGTCCGCTCGATTCGGATCGGACGCCGAGACAACCCTAGCCTGGTTGCGGGGCATCCATTTATCACTACCTCATGTTCAAAATGGATTCAAATACTGGCAGCTCGAGACATTGGAGGCGGCCTTGGCCTGCATCGTAAATTGGCTCACCTTAATGCCCAAGCCCATGCTCGGACAGCGAGTACGCCTGCAACCCAGAGCTGTCGATGAGCGCCTGGAAGCGATGAAATGGATCTGGCCACTATGGAAGCGCCTTATTGAGGCTGCCAACCATCTCGATCACAACGACGATGCGCGCCACCAGTATCTGGTCGCGCAAATCGACGCGGTACGCTTGTTTTTGACCGAGGCGGAAGCGGGCACATCGAATAACCCCTTCGAGCACCGTCAGCGAGCCTCGTCACAGTCGCCGACCGTACCCATCACAGGGGAAAGCATGGTCGTCATCCCAGGCGTCATAACGCCCAGTGCGGAAAAGAGCGAGTCGGTATATCTCGCGCAATATGAGGTATTGCGCAAGCCCGTGGCGCTCACGCCCATGCCCAACCTCGAGCGCCTGAATGCTATCCGCGATGCGCTCGCGGTGGAGTTTCCCTGGGCGTATGAGGCGCTGAGGGTCGTCATGAGCGGTCTAGTGGCTCGGCGACGCCACGGCGTCAGGCGTCTGGGCATGCAGCCCATATTGTTGGCCGGCAACCCGGGAAGCGGAAAAACACGGTTTGCCCAACGCCTCTCCGATTTACTCGGCACCCCCAACACGGTGATCAATTTAGCGGGAATGTCTGATGTCAAAGTGCTCAAAGGCGTAACCCGCGGCTGGGCGAGCAATCGGCCTTCGCGTTTGATTGAGTTCATTGGACAGGTCAAAGTGGCCAATCCGCTTTTTGTCCTCGATGAAATAGATAAAGCCCAGACCTATGATCACGGCAATGGCGGCCGCCCGCATGATGCGTTGCTCGATCTCTTGGAGCCGGGCAATGCTCGGCGTTACAACGATATTTACTTGTTAACGGAATGCGATCTGTCCCATTGCCTGTACATCGCTACGGCGAATTCGTTATTGGCGTTGCCAGAACCCTTGCTCTCACGCTTGCAGCCGGTGCTCTTTCCAACGCCGGGCTCCGAGCATGCAGAGGTCATTGTTAAAGGCATCGTCACGGATCTTGAGCGCGAGTGGAACGTACCGGTCGGGACGTTGACCGTGTCAGCGCGCGATATCGAACGGTTGCGTGGTCTGAATCCACGTGAAATGCGCCGGGCGCTGTTGGGACTGTTTGGTGACGAATCAAATTCCGCCATCTACACCTTGCATTAACTGAAATAGCCTGAGCGCTGTCAATTGGATAGGCTACGCTTCAAGCTGAAGGAAATAATCATGACCACGTATCACCAACTGCTTCCGTCTAATGACATCGGCCGTGACTTCATCGTCGGCGATTTGCACGGCTGTCTGGATCTATTACAAGCCGAGTTAACGCGCATCGAGTTTGATCGCAGCAAGGATCGATTATTCTCTGTCGGAGATTTAGTTGATCGCGGTCCCGATTCCATGGGGTGCCTGAGATTGCTTCGCGAACCGTGGTTTTACGCCGTGGTAGGCAATCATGAAGATATGCTGCTCATCTATTACAAGAAGCGCAGTTCGACCTATCACAACGCGCCGGATTTCATCCGCAACGGTGGTGGCTGGGTGCACCGCCTAGACGAGCATGAAAAATCGGAGTTGGAAGACGACCTTCTGCCCCGGTTGCTGGCACTCCCGTATGTGATCACCGTAGGCCAGGACCCCGATATGTTCCATGTAGCGCACGCCGAGCTCATGACGGGCGCCCCTGAAGAGGACTATTGGTCAGCAATTGCTGGGTTGCCCGTCGACCAATCGCCTAAGCAAGTATTGACCGACGCGAACGTGACCGACAAGGTACTGTCTGAAATGACGGCTTCGCTCATATGGGGCCGACGAATTATTCTTAAAATCAACGCGGAAGAAGCCATGGAAATCGAGACATCGGCGGGAAAGGTGTTGATGAGCCAGCATTCTTGGCACGCGGGATTGTCATTAACCTATGTTGGCCATACGCCATTAACCCAGATGGTGCTGCATGAGTCGCACCTCTTCATTGATCGCGGAGCGTTCAAAAGAGGCGCCAATACATGTTTGTTGGTGCTTAACCAGAATGATGTTCGCGGATGGCTGAGGTGTAACTTTGATAACCCGCTGAAATCACGATCAGGTGATAGTTAAGGATTCTCAAAGACAACCAACAGCGCTCGCAGCTCAGCAACGCTCATTTCTGTCGCTTAAATGGCCGTTCCCCGCATGCAGACGCTGCGGAAATATGCTTCGTACATCCAAGCTGATTATCATGACGGCGAGAGTTGCTAAAATATGAAAACACTTGAGAAGTAACTATCGTTACTTTATATTCGTACCATGGATACTACGAGCTGGCTATTACTAACCTACAAGGTCCCCCCTGATCCACCAAAAAGGCGTGTGGCATTATGGCGCAAGCTGAAAGGGATGGGCGGTATTTACCTGCAAAACGGCGTATGTCTGCTTCCCAAGAACGATGATCATGTTCGCCAACTCAAGATATTGGAAAACGAGATCTGTGAAATGAAAGGCGATTCCGTGATTCTCGAAACCGTCGCCTTAGATCCTTCCCAAGAAGAAAAAGTCGTCGCGCGCTTCAAAGCCGACCGGGATGAGCAGTACGAGGAGTTTCTGGACAAATGCAAGGATTTCGAAGACGAAATTGCCAAGGAGGTCGCGGCAAATCATTTTACTTACGCCGAGGTGGAAGAAAACGATGCGGATCTTAAAAAACTGCAGCATTGGCTAGAAAAAATCCGCAAGCTAGATTTTTATGGTGCAACGCTCGCCTCTGAGGCGCAGAAGCGGTTGGGTGACTGCGAAACGCTGTTGGATGTCTATGCGCATCAAGTTTTCGATGCGCAATCCGAGAACCGCTAAGACAACTGCCCTCATGAAATCATCAGAGCCTCAACAAACGAGTACCGCGCAACCTTCAATATCAATGTATTCAGATATGGGCTTACGCCGTGTGGTGATCATCATCGCTTTGGCAAATCTCGCGTACTTTTTCGTTGAGTTTGCGATGGCACGGCGTATCGGCTCCGTCTCGCTGTTCGCCGACAGCATCGATTTCCTGGAAGACGCGTCGGTCAATTTATTAATTGCACTAGCGATTGGCTGGTCGCCTCGCAGCCGTGCCCGCGTTGGCATGTTGTTGGCCGCCATCCTTCTGGCCCCAGTCCTGGCGCTATTGTGGACCGCATGGCAGAAGTTTAATGTTCCCACTCCTCCTGAGCCGTGGCTGCTGTCATTGACCGGTTTGGGCGCAATGGTTGTGAATTTTGGGTGTGCGCTCTTGTTGGCACGATTCCGACACCACGGCGGCACGCTTACTCGAGCCGCATTCCTTTCGGCGCGCAACGATGTACTGGCCAACATCGGCATTATCTTAGCGGGCGTGATCACGCTTCAATGGTCTTCGGGGTGGCCGGATCTGATTGTTGGTCTTGCCATTGCGGCGATGAATGTGGACGCGGCCAAAGCAGTGTGGAGCGCCGCTAGGAAGGAGCACTTGGCGCCATCGGCATGAAAGGCGCCGTGGTGCTTGGTGAAGTCGATTCTGGATATATCATCGCTTGGGTGATGACAGCCTGCGGCATCGCGGGGCTGCATTTTTTCGATTCGAAGTGCTATCGGGGACTGCCATCACTTTGATTACCGCTGCATGCATATCTCTAATATATCGTTTTGGCGACGCAATATGCTGCGTTATGAGCATCATGTTGTCTGAGTCACTGAATTGGCGCAGCCGTTGTAATAAACACGAATACTCGGCCAATTGTCTTTATTTGCTCGTAGGGGATTAGCATGATGCTTTGGACCCATGCCGGACCTTCAGTCCTAGCCGCTTTTCTGGCTTCGCTGGTGGAATTTGTCGAGGCACTAACCATCGTGCTTGCCGTAGGTACAGTCAGGGGCTGGCGTTCCGCACTAACAGGGGTGGCCGGTGGCGTGGTTCTGCTCGCTGTCATGATTATTGTTTTTGGCCCACTTCTGGGACAAATACCTATCAAGCTACTGCAATTATTTGTCGGGGTGCTTTTGTTGCTGTTTGGCATGCGCTGGCTGCGTAAAGCCATACTGCGTGCCGCAGGGGTCATCAAGCTGCATGACGAACAAGCCGCCTTCGATGCAGAAACGGCCCAGTTGCGCGCGACCAGTGTAAAGGCGGCATCCTCGCTCGATCCTTTAGCCGTGGCCACCGCCTTCAAAGCGGTATTGCTTGAAGGCATCGAAGTCGTGTTCATCGTTATTGCTGTAGGCGCCACCGCTAATATGCTTGTGCCCGCCAGCGTGGGCGCCGCTCTAGCAGGCGTCCTCGTTATTGCGCTGGGCGTAGCGCTGCAAAAGCCACTGGCTCGCATTCCAGAAAACGCACTCAAATTCTCGGTTGGCGTATTGATTTCGGCATTCGGCATTTTCTGGGTTGGGGAAGGACTCGGGCTGATTTGGCCAGGCGAAGACCTGGCGATTCTGGCGCTGGCGGCCGCGTTGCTTATTGCGGCGCTGGCTTCTGTCAAGCTTGCTCGCAATCGACTTCAATCTATGGATGATGCATCATGAACGGACTGATCGAATTTTCGCGAAAATTAGGGCGCTTGTTCGTTGATGACGGAACTCTGGCGATTGCACTGATCGGATGGTGCCTGGCGGCCGGCCTGCTCTTGCCGGCTTTTGCCCCACATAGCGTCTGGAGCGCGCCCCTATTTTCCTTAGGATGCCTGCTTATTCTGATTGCCAATGTCACCTGCAGTGCTGCACAACACAAAAAGTGATAATGATGATGTGTTGTTCATAGCCATTTATGTTTGGGATACGGCGACTAGCCCTTATGACGGACTGGTTTCTGCTCTGCATGTGAGAGCTAGATAGTAGCAATTATCCAAATTAGGCATAATTTAGTCAGATGGGTTTTCTATTGAAGTGTGAAAATAAAGTCTGTCGATTTTTGCTCTCGAGGCAGATCCTTAGAAAAACTGAAGCAAAGTCTGTCGACCTACCTCCCCCAACTGAATAGCGCTTTCGAATTGAATTAAAGTCTGTCGAATGCTGCCCGCCACTATCAGACCAAGTCGCGACTACTACACATTATAAGTGTGGCGTAAACGGGGCTGTGTACGGTCTTATGCGCCGCACTCAAGGTGTATTTTTCGGCCCCCCGACTTGAACTGATCCCCTAAAACTGGTAGTGCTCTAGCGTGCTGTGGCCCTCATGCAGTCGAGCGATAGTGTCAACTTCATCCCTGTCTCGCTCTTGCGCTCTTAACACCACGTCGGCCGCATGATCCCGAGGAATCGCGACAACCCCATCAGCGTCACCGACAACCAAATCCCCAGGGCGGACAATCGTCTGGCCCATTAGTATGGGGGCGTTTATCCAGCCCAACCCGTCGGTATCTTTACCTGTTCCTTGAATGCAGAAGCCTCTCGAAAAAACGGGCAGTCCGATACCGGTAAGCTTGTCTGCGTCTCTTACGTATCCATCAATTACGAGCCCGCCGATGCCTCTCATCCTAGCTGCGGTTGACATGACCTCACCCCAATATCCGTGGTCGTATACACGGCTGGTGTAAACAACAAGAACGTCCCCAGGCTGTGCGATATAGATCGCTTTGTGCAACCACAAATTGTCGCCGCCCGGCATATGCACGGTAAGAGCCGGACCACATATCGACAAGCCGGTCGTTACCGCTCGAATTGCCGCTGGTAACGCGCCTGTGCGGTCGGCCGCTTCATGCAAAGTGGCGGAAGATATAGCGTTCGCAGATTCAATGGTAGTGCGCTCAACACGCATTATGTCGTGCTTGATTGTGTTGCCGATAAGCGCAGATGGATCACTCATCATGCCCCCGAGTCTGTAAATTGTGATACCCATGCATAGCTCGAGCGTCTCGAAGAGACAGGCCACCACGTACCGAGTGCCTTATCTCGTCTTCTGCGGTTTGGATGGCTTCTGCACTGGCTAACACTTGCTCTTCAAAGGCACGTGGCACGACGACTACGCCGTCTGCATCGCCGCGGACTAGGTCGCCCGGACACACACGGACATCGCCGATGTTTACGGGTACTTGCGTAGCTTCAACCTGCACACGATCCTTTCCCGTACGCATCCAGTTTCCGAGGCTATAGATGGGATAATTCAGCTCAATACAAAGGGCTACATCACGGTTAACGCCATTAATCACAGTTCCAGCGACGCCTTTACGGCTCGCGGCTTCCGTCAGAATGTCGCCCCACACCGTAGCATCGGTGCGCCCGTTATTGTCTAGAACGATAACCGTGTCTTCATCAATGTCATCGATATAGTCACCTACCGTACCGGGCGGCGACCCGGCTGGTCCATACATCAAAGTCCAAGCACGCCCGGCCATGCGGAATGTGTTAGACCTAGGCATAATGCGATAGCATTGGCCCACCAGCCCGTGCTTATCCAGGGCGTCGCTGATCGTAGCGGTGTCCAATTGGCTTGCCCGCACTACATTTGCGTCTTTCATTCTTTCACCTTCGCATTCTTTCCGCTACTCGAATGCAGCATATGTTCATAACTAGCCCCCATCACATCAATGATGTGGTCGCCGTTTAAAAGTGCCTTCGCCATAGCTGCTTCGCGCAAAAAGATCGTCTCCGCCACCTCGAGCACCTCGGCAACCTTCGCGGCTGAGACGAAAACCACTCCGCTACGATCAGCGACCACGTAGTCGCCGGCACGCACCCGGATCTGCCCCACGTGGATAGTTCCGCCTGTCTCTGCTTCTGCGATGCGTCCTCGCGCTGTGCGAGCCGTTACGCCACGTGCGAATATCGGAAACTCATAGGTAATGGCTTCATCGATATCGCGCACCAGCCCTTCTGCGATTACGCCGGCCAATCCTTTAAGCTTCGCACCTAAAGTCAGTATCCCGCCCCAGCAAGCCGCCTCAAGTCCGGTTCGCTGCTCTGCAACAAGTACATCCCCAGATTCGGCAAGCTCGATAGCAGTCGTCCCGAGGTGTCTCGGGGCGCCACTTGGCGGCGCTGCTTCGGCCTGCGCTACCATACGGAAAGTCATTACCTTTCCGGCAATGCTGGCATTGCCTGAATACTGGGCCAATCCGCTTACGGCACCTTCTAAACCGAGTTTGTCTAAGGCGTCTGATACCGCGCAGGCATCCAGCCTGCGTAGTCGCTTTACATAGTCATTCATGCTGCATCCTTAAGGCGCTTGCGCCGCCAATGTTTCGAACTCTACGTTCACTAGCTTCCCGTCTCGTTTTTCAACGCGACGGATATAAACGTTCTGCGTAATATCTCGAGTCTCCGGGTCGATCTGGATGGGCCCGCGCGGGCTCTCCATTTGGAGATTGCGCAGAAGATCCATCGTTGTATCTACCGCGAGCTTGCCTTTTTGCGCTTCGACCACCTTGTAGATAGCGCTTAATGCGTCATAGGCACCTACTGCGATATACGTTGGCAGGCGGCCGTTATTCACATCTGCGTAGGCTTCCACAAACTTGTCGTTCTCGGGCGATGCATGGGTCTCGGTGTAATGATGGCTGCTTATGAGGCCGACGGCGTCGTCTCCGAGCGCAGGCAAGTTCATGGGAGCCGTAACTCCTCCGTCGGCCAGAACCCGAACTTTCTCGTGCAGGCCTGCATCTTTGAAGGTTTTAAGGAAAGACCTTGCAGTATCGCTGCTGGGCAGGAAGAGGTACACGGCATCTGCCTGCGAATCTTGGATACGGCGTATATAGGGGCTAAATTCAACCCCGGTTAACGGTACGCGCAGCTTTTCCAGGACTTCGCCGCCCCCCTCTGCGTAAGTGCGGCTGAAAGCATTCTCGGCGTCGATCCCGGGCGAGTAGTCAGCCACAATTGTGAAGGCTCGCTTGCTGCCGTTGCGCGCGGCCCACGCCCCCAGGGGTCCGGTTACTTGAGCGAGCGTAAAAGAGACTCGAACTGAACTCGGGATTCGCTCCATTATTCCGGACGTGGCCGCATTCATGATTACGAGCGGTGTTCCGGTCCCCGCGCTTACTTGGCCAATTGCCACCGCGTTGGGCGTGAAGATAACGCCCGTAAGAAAGTCTACTTTGTCTCTTATTACTAGTTCAGTAGCGGCTCGCTTGGCTATTTCGGGTGAGGGGCTTGGCACGTCTCGACGTATTATTTGCACCTTGCGTCCGGCAACCTCATCGCCATGAATATGTAGGAACGCCTTGATTCCTTCATCGAAAGCTGCGCCTCCGCTTTCGTAGTTGGGGCCCGAGAAAGGACCGATAACGCCGATCTTCAGCGGCGGCTCAGAGGCCAGAGCTTGGCCGCCGAAAACGGTGGCGAAAATTACTAACGCGGAATTAAAAATTCGCTTCATTGTCTCTTCCTTATAAAAGTTCTGACGTCAATCAGTAATCGTGTGGCATTGCAGTTTGATGGGTTAGCGCCACCTCTTTGCGTTCACGGGCAGACTGCAGTAGCGCAAGCATGGCTTCAGCGCTCGCCTTGCCCCAGTGCACATCGTGACGAGGCGAGTTCCCCGTGGATAAAGCGAGCCGTAGATCGTTGAAAATCCCCTCGTACCCGGTTGATGGTGATAAGGCAAAGTTATGGGCACCGTGCTCGTCGTATAAGGTGAAGCCCGAAGGAGAAGACCTCATTTCGCCCCGTTCGCAAGTCAGGATGGTGATACCGAAATGCGGCTGGTACATTGGCGCGTGTAGCGGCAACTTCAGTGCGCCATAAGAAAACTGCTGCGCACGTTGTTCACTTTCACTTAGGCCTGCGTAGTGTTTTAGTTTTCGTCGCGATGACGCATGTTGTGGGTCGCGTGGAGCACCAGACTCGTCCACCCAATCGTGAAATTCATCGCTATTGAAAAAGTCTGCCCCGCTATACACCGATGTAGCTGTCGTCCCGTCTTTAAAATCCCAAAATGCAGACGCTATAGTTTCTGTTGGCCGTGTTGGATCCAGCACTCCACACGACGCGCGAACGGAGCGCAGCTTTCCGCCGCCTAGTGTGCGAATAATTTCGATCTGATGCGGTATTTGATTGAAAACGATGCCGCCTCCCGCATCCGTGTCCAACTCCTCGGGACGACGTGGGCGATACATGAAATCTGTATAGTTGAGCGTTGTAATCATGCGTACGCGCCCGATGTGCCCTGCAGCTATAACGCGACGCATAGCTCGGATACCGGGATCGTAGGCGTGAGTATGTCCAACGACCAAGCACACGCCATACCGTTGAACCGCCTCCAAGATCGCATCACACTCCGCCAGAGTTAACGCCATCGGCTTCTCGAGTATGATGTGCTTCCCGGCAGCGGCTGCTGCTATGGCATGCTCAGCATGAAATTGATGAGGCGTACCAATATAAACAACGTCTACCGCTTCGTCTTTGCAAAGATCTTGAACATTGGTATAGCCGTTGGCATCGAAATCATGCATGAACGCCTTTAGAGGCGCAGCGCGCGGATCGGCCGCTGCGACAAGAGAAACGCCGCCGTCCAATTGCGCTGCTCGCACCATCAAGGCACCAGCCAACCCCAAACCCGCAATGCCCAAGTTAATAGGATGATGTGGGGCTGCGGGTTCCTCCACTAGTGAAGTCATGGCTGCGTCGCTAGTCGACATACTAAGTAGCTTCCGAATCTGCCTGCGATTGCGCCGCCAGGAAATCATCGAACGCGGACTCTGGTGCCAATGCAGACAACGACAAGTTTCGATACAGGCTGCCATCGTTAGGCGCTGCCGGTTCGATCCCTTGCTGTAGCTGCTTGGCCATCTTTAATAAGATGCGACGGGCAGTGATTACCGGAATATCCGAGGGCACCAGCATTTCGCGAGACCGATCTACAATCCGGCCCGGGCCGAGCCCGAACGCGCTAGGCATGTTCTCTTGCAAGGCTCGATCCTGATCTGTCACGACCTCGATCCCCGAATAGTTCACTTGTTTTTGTCGATTGCGATCCAGTCCATAGTCATTCTCTTTACGCGCCAGCGGCACCCACGTGTCGATTACATAGCCATCGTCAAGCTCTACGGCCATTTCTTCTTTTGGCGGCGGAAAGGATGGCCCGCTTTCGAGGTAGTCCCACTCTTCAGAGGTGAAGGGCCGGTCTGCTCGATATGTATAGTTGAAAACCATGACGTTGTAGTCGTCCACGGGCACCCAAGCCCGCCCGGATCGTGGATACTCGCCGTTTGGAATCATGCTGTACATGGGAACGAACCACTGCGTGACTCTCCATAGATACAAGCCGGAATTGTTATTTCGACGTGCGCCGTAAACCAGCCCATAAGGAGTTTCCTTAATCGTCATAACCGGCGCCCCATCTGTGGTTCCTGGTGGAATTGGCGCGGTGACCTTAACTACGGGATCCAACCAGCCCGCTTGCCCGAACTCTCGATGCAGGAAGCTGATGTGTGAGCTGTCTATTTCACCTTCCATGCCTTGGGCCCAGTTGGTGCGTTGTAACCAGCGAGCCACGTGGTTCTGTTGTGGCTCCACATCCAACCATTCAAAACCCGGCATATCGGGAGTCAAGTCAGACGGCCCCATATATACCCAGACCATGCCGCCTGCCTCACGTGCCGGATACGCGGTGATGGAAGCTTTGTCTTTCAAGGCTTGCACATTCGACTTCGAGGGCAGGTTCGGAATATCAATACATTTGCCCATCGTGTCGAACTTCCATCCGTGGTACACGCAGCGCAGGCCGTTCTCTTCATTGCGACCAAAATACAATGGTGCGAGCTTGTGCGGACAATAGGCAGAAATAATGCCGACCTTTCCCTCACTATCTCGGAAAGCAACCAGGTTCTCGCCAAGTATCCGAAGTCTTCGGGGGGCGCAGTCTGGTGCGGGCAACTCCGAGCTCAATAGTGCCGGCAACCAGAAGCGGCGAAACAGTTCGCCCATTGGCGTTCCCTGGCCAACACGGCATAGGATTTCGTTATCTTCATTGGAAAGCATGTTGTACTCCTTGTATGCCTTTGCTAGGCACCTCATAACCATCACGAACTACTTCCGTTTCTTTGTCGCGACGGGCGTGGCTTAGCGCCTTCTCTATAACGTCGCGACCGAGATCGCTTGTAATAAAAACGAACCTAGAGCGGCGATCGCCGCTTCTCCAAGTTGTTAACTGTGTCGGCTCATGCAAGAGTCCTTGAACTCCATGAATTGCGAGCATCTGACCCTCTTCTGGAAGCCAAACCACACCTTTGATCCGCAAGATCTTCTTGCCGTGAAAGTACGCGAGGGTACCGAGCCAGTGACTGACCAGTTCCCAATCGAGGGGCTCATCGACTATGAAAGAGTGTGATCGGACACGTCGATCGGGAGGGTGGGCAACGGCGGTCTTTGTGCCATTTGAAGTTGCCTCGTTATAGTCGTGGGTTAAATGATCCGCGAAAGCGGCTTCGCTGGCCCGGATCCATTCGTCAGCGGTTCTGCCGTCGACAGTTAATGTTTGCGGCGTGATAGTGTTGTCGGCTTCAGTAATCCGGGCATGTGGATTGAGCACCCGGATTCTTTTTTTCAACAGAGCGAAATCGGCGGGCGTAACCAGGCTCTTCTTGGTCATCACTATGCAATCGGCCTGCGCCAGCTGCCGTGCGCTCTCAAAGTGCTCGTCCAGTTGTTGCATGCCGTAGAAGCAATCTACCGTTACCAGAGTCGTTGCCGGTGCAAACGATGTGTTTAGCCGTGCATCGTTTTGCAAAGCCGCTAGCAGAGGGCTCGGATCAGCCAGTCCTGTTGTTTCAATTACTACACGTTTGAATGATGGCATGGCTCCACGTCGAGCTCGATTCAACATGCCCACCAACGTCTCTACCCAGCTATCCCCAAGGCTGCAACAAATACATCCGCTATCCAGAAGTACTGTTTTATCTTCGACGTTTTCTAGAAAATCTTGATCCAGACCGATTTCGCCGAACTCGTTGACGAGAACAGCTGTCCTTTCCCAAGCTGGATTGCGCAACAGCCTATTAAGTAAAGTTGTTTTGCCGCTACCTAGAAAACCTGTCAGGACGATTACGGGAAGTCGGGTCTCAGCCATCGCTTCCCTCCGGCACCCAGCATACAAAACCCATGGCATTACCTGTGCCGGCATCAGATCTATAGCAGGGAACGTAGTCGACAATGCGCGCCGGCCACTGCAATTCCGCCATTGCGGCGGCTAGTGGTATCCAGTTCTTGATCTCCGACGAGCCAGATTGATAAAAGGATTCATCAATGGCATCAAACGCATCGACTTGCCCACTTTTTAGGGCATCTAATACGACCTTATCGAGTGCCTCGTCAATGACGAAATGACTAAGGCCACCCGACGCGATAAGAGCTATGCGCAGGTCTTCAGGCCATGATTTCACCGCGTGCAAAACTGCCTGTCCGAAGTGACGACACCGAGAAGCCGTTGGCTGATTAGGCGCATAGAAGGTATTGATAAACAGAGGAACCGACGGTATGACTCGATCACGCATTAGTTGCCGATAAACAAACCCGAAAGCGTGGGGTATTGTGGCATGGTGCTGCGGGAAGCCTCTTAGAACCGATACGTCGAAAGCGTCTTTGCCCAGAGACTGGACAATGTGTGATGCCAGATCAGGACAACCGGAATATTCAGCCCCACCTGGTGGGATATGGCCTGGAACGGAAATTGGTATTCCTATCGGCAGATTAGCCATTTTGCCGGCGTCATACTCTTTGTTGTAGATAGTCTCGCCGACATACGCAGCAAACGCGGGGATATTCTCGTCGCTAAACAGCTCCATCTGATCGTTGCCAAAAATGATGGCAACGTCGGGGCGCGCGCTTTCCCAAGTGTCTGCCAACTGCTGCAGCGCGAGCTGGCAACGCGAGTGCTTTGCCTCCCAAACGGAGGGCGTTACTTGGCCCGCAATATCGTCGTCCTTTCTTAGCGCTATCAGCTCATCGAAAGTGTAGGTGTTGCCTCGATAGCTGTGTGCCTGATTTGCCATGTCGGCGGGGATCCTCTGCCCCCAGTCGCTGGCAGGCGTCGACAGCATTGGCCCATGGGATGTCGCCATTCCAAGTACGACTTGCGCCATTCTTTTATCTCCAGATGCTTTTCGGTGGTTAGTCGATATCCAGGTTGAACACCTTCTTGGCGTTATCTTCAAAGATCATTTTCTTTTCCGCGGGATTCAACCAATCAAACCCTTGGACGATCCGCCCGATGTCGTCGAACGTTCGGCCCGTCTGCGGGTTAACTGTTGAGCCAACCCCGGGGCATTCCGAACCGAACAGGCACCGATCTACTCCTACTGTCTTTATCAATAGTTCTAAGGCGTCGGCCGTATAAAGAACTGTGTCGTAATACAGCTTGCGCATCCGTTCCAGAAAGTCGATGCCCGCCCTCATGCCGCCAGATTGGAACCGTCCTAATTGATAGGGAATTGCTCCACCGCCGTGCGACACGACGATCTTTAACTGTGGGAAGTCGTTAAGCACATCTGAATTAACAAGGTTGTATACAGCGATGGACTCTTCGTTGATGAAATGCAGGCTGTATGGTGACCTCTCAGAGTGAGAGCCGGTAGCGTGAACATGAGCGGGCATATCTAGCTCACAAAGCTTTTCGTATAGGGGATACCAGTATCTATCGCCCAACCCGGGGCCCTCGGTTCCAGAGTTCTCATAAGGATCCGGGTTCAGTAGTACACCCTTGAAGCCCAACGCGTGTACACGTTCAAGCTCAGGCAACACGTTGTCTATGGGTTCGCCTGCGGCTTGCGGTAGGCCGGCAACAGCGAAGAATTTATTCGGCTTAAGAGATATCTGTCGATGGATAACCGTGTTGACTTCTTCGCAAAACCAATGCACCAGACGCGCAGGTTTCTGCGAATGCATCATCTGAAAAGGACGCGGAGATATTAATTGAACGTCTATACCTACTCGCTCCAACATATCCAAGTGGCCGGCCGGAGCCATTTCCACTTGGTTCATAGCTTCTAAAAGTTCGTCGTTGCTTAGAACGACTTTTCCTCGGCCGTGCGAGCCGCGATGGGAAAGAAGGGAGGCTTTGTAGGCCCATAATTCAGCAGGGGCGCTAATGTGCCCATGGCAATCAATAATCATGACAATCGATAACAAGAGTTGACGGGTTTGTATGTTCTGAGGCAATGTACTGACTGGTTCAACCAATCGCAATAATGGTTCTCATTGGTTATGGCATACAAGTACAAACCCCTAGTTCCTCTCGCCCCTCCTCTGAACGATCAGCCTGCAGTAGCTGAGTGCTTGGTGACCTTACGGGCGCTTATCCAGAAGATGTACGCTAAGGGAGGGCGCCAGTTGCCACCTGAACGGCGTTTGGCAGAGCAGTTGGGAACCGGTCGCAGCACTTTACGTAAGGCGTTAACGATTCTTGAAAATGAGAAGACGGTTGTGCGGCACGTAGGGCGCGGCACGTTCTTGAATAGCGGCGCGGAAACAGCGCCGCCTCAATTGCAAGCATTGGCATCAAGCGGAGCTCTGGCAATCGACAGCGTCTCCGGTTTAAGCCCGCGCGAACTGATGGAAGTCCGCTATGTCCTTGAGCCTGCCACAGCCGAGCTAGCAGCTATTGCCGCTCGCCCGTCGGACTTAAAGCAGATGCGAGAATGCTTGCGTAAGCGCGAACAAGCGCATCGGCTTGATGACTATGAGCACTGGGATTACGTCTTGCACATGAGCATTGCCGAAGCGACGCGCAACAGTCTGCTTACTGAATTGCTCGATCTTATTAATCGAATCCGGAAGACTGCAGCGTGGCGACAATTTCGTAGACCCTCTGTCGACCCTGATGTGCGTGCGATCTCAAACACACACCACCGCGAAATTGTCGATGCGATTTGCCGAGCCGATCCATCAGCCGCTTTTGAAGCGATGCGTAACCATCTGGGCGAGGTCTCACATCGGTATCAGCACTATTCGGATATGCAGGCTCCTACGCCATCTGTACAGCATCTGATCACGAAGTGAATACGAGTGGGTACCTGCGCGGAGCTCCGACGGTGCCTTCATTTGGGGCAAGGGATTTTAACGTAGTTTTCCGCAAGACAAGCTCATTCACCTGAGCCCCTGACCGTCCCCTTTGCATTCGGCCCATTCCGCCGCAAGCCACATCGCGAACTGTTCTTCCATGTGGGGGCTGCGCTTCATCAGGTGGCGGGCCACCTCTTGAGCGCTTTCAAACGTTCGGATCGAAACCGGTTTCTTAAGCTCTGATAGCCAGCGAGCCAGCCGGGCCGGCGCGTCGGCGGGCAAGGTTCGCGCCAGGCCGAAGCCCTCGACATTGACCAGCCGCCGGATACGCTGAGGGCATGTTCCTGCATAGATCATCGCCACATTGCCGCCCATGCTGTGACCCAAAAGGTCAATCGGCGCGTTCGGCGAAATATGGTCGATGACCGCATCGAGGTCAGCGTAATAATCGTAGAACCAGTAGCTATCGCTGGGGCGCGAAGCGCTGCTGCCACCGAAACCCCGCCAGTCAAGGGCAATGACTTCACGCGATGCGACCAGACTATCCACGAAACGCTGAAAAGACGCCCCTACGTCCATCCAGCCGTGGGCAAGGAGCAGCGGAGGAACGCCCGGCTCGGTGCCTTCTGGCGCCGGCCAGTATCGCAGTCGATACGACACACCGCTTCTGATCTGGATTTGCTCGGTCTTGCTGGGGCGTTCGGGGGTATAGGTAGGTATGGTGCTCATTCCATGATGTTAGCGCGTCTCGGGGCGTCGAGACTTTCACCGAACTCGCTGCCTGTAGAAAGGCTTGACGTAGAACGCCCCTTTGACAGAAGCCGTCAAAGGGGCGCGGGTAGCGGGGCCGTTTGACGGCAGTGTTACTCAGGTCAAGAAGCTAACTAGATCTTAAAACTATCGTACGTAGATGGATGGAACAGCTCGCTGACCTCAATCTGACGCGGCGACAAGCCCTGACGATGATGATGGCGGGTCAAGGTCTCGAGCACATGACGGTTAGGCTCGACACCATATGACCAAAAGTCTTCGCCCATCAGTTTTCGGGCGGCCAGTATTTGCTCTTCGACAAACGGCAGCGTAATTTTTGGTGCCGATATATCGGTTAGCGCCGCAAGCGCTACGTCTTTCGAAGCGTTGAAAGCCTTGAACACAGCAGCCGGCAACCAGGCATGCTGTTCAACCAACGAGCGACGAATACCCACCAAATGCATAATGGGGAAGATCTTGGTTTCAGCGTAGTAGGCCTTTGCCGCTGCGATCGGGTCGTCAAACAGCCAACCCACGTTGGGGTTGCTTAAGGCTGCGCCAACGGGGGCTCGCGGGGCAATGTAGCCGTCGATCAGTCCTTTGTCCAGCAATGACGAAATAGTTTCGCCTTTGGGGGCTTGTTCAAGACGAATTTTCGGGCCCAGATCAAGGGTGATTTTTTCTTCGCGATCGGCCTTCTCAATGCCGCCCAATACCCAGGTAACGTCTTCGGGGCACACACCGTACTGATCCCACAACAACGCGCGTGCCCACACCAAAGCGGTAAGCTGATACTCAGGAATGCCAATACGGCAACCTTTCAGGTCTTCGGGCTTTTTAATGCGATCTTTGCGCACGTAAATAGAGGTATGCCGGAAGGTTCGAGACAAGAATACCGGCACTCCAACGTAGTCGCTTTCGCCACGAGCAAGTTTTACTAGATAGCTTGAAAACGAGATTTCCGCAATGTCAAACTCTTGATGGCGGAAGGTACGAAAGAACGTTTCCTCGGGGGAAAGCGTCATACAGACGGGGTCGACCCCGTCAATTTGCACGGCGCCTGACATCAAAGGCCTTACGCGATCGTAGTCGCCCATGGCGACAGATAAGCATAATTTACTCACGAATAGATTCCTTAGTTTATGCGTTGGGCAAAGTGCGCAGATACTTAAGCGTGTCTTGCAGCGACACGACATCGCCATACTTTGCGTTCAGGTCAAATAGACTTTGCTCGTGCGCCGCAACCGATCGATCGCCAACCGCTTCACGCACCACCATAGGGCGAAAGCCAGATTGCACGGCGTCAACTGCCGTGGCGCGCACGCAACCGCTGGTCGAGGTACCGGTAATAATCAAGGTGTCTATGTTGGAGGAAACCAAACGCGAAACAATATCAGTACCAAAAAAGCACGACGCGTATTTTTTGGGCAGACGCCCATCGGTGTCTTTGATGCGCAACCGTTCGTCGTACACGTGACCGTCGCCCTGAGCCATCAGGCTGGCCGAACCTTTTTGCTTAATCGCCCAAAGCCCGGCATCGCGCATATTCGGGTCGTCGTAACGCACATAGGCCAACAACACCAGTACTCCTTTTTCGTGAGCTACATCCAGCAACTGATTAGTAGCCTCGATCGGGATAGACAGGTCGGAGCCGAGCGGTCGGCCGGGGTCAGTAAACCCCTTGGTCAGGTCAACAACAATCAGCGCCGGCTTATCGCCGAATCCTAGCGGCTGCCCAAAGCCACGCTCGAGAAAAAAAGCTTCTTCTTTTGCCAGGTTTTCTGCAGTAGTCATTTGTTTGATTCCGAATTTCGCGCGAATATCTGCTTCAGGGTTTCACCACCCACCCCCCAGCGCTCGGCCTCGACATGCTCGAACATGACATTGACCGATTGCAACGGCACCTTCATTTCTTCGACCACCACCTCGGTGAGGCGCGAAATAAGACGCTCGATGGTTTGCGCATCGGGGCTCATGACACTACTTAACTTAAGAATAGGCATGACCTCACTCCTTATAGGTAAGAACTACCGCCGTTGATACCTAGATTTTGCCCAGTAATGAAGCCGGCTGCGGGGCCAGCCAGGAAGGCGATGGCTTCGGCAATGTCAGCGGGCTTACCACGACGCTTGATTGCCTGAACCTGAATAACCGTCTCGAATAGGTCTTCGATGGCTTCGAGCACGCCTTCTGTTTCAATCAGACCGGGGGCGACACAGTTGGCCGTAATACCAAACTCGCCGCCTTCTGTGGCCAGAACCCTCGTAAAACCCAATAGGGCTGCCTTGGTCGAGGCATACGCACTGACGCCCGGTATTCCCTCGTAAACAACAGCAGACGAGAAATTGACTACGCGCCCGTACCCAGCTTTTTTCATATGGGGGAAAACGGCCTGGGAGCAAAAAAACGCACTGTCCAGATTGACGGCCATGATCTTGCGCCACATATCGACGCTAGTGGCCTCCAGCGTGGCATGGGGGTAGTAGCCCGCATTGTTTACCAAGATATCAATGCGGCCCAGGTTGTTCATCACCTGGGCGGTGGCTTGGTTTACAGCCTTATCGTCAGTCAGGTCGACCACGTACGAACTAGCCTTGCCACCGGCCTGTTCAATAGCGGCGACGCTGTTCCGGGCACCCGCTTCATCAAGATCCCAGATTACGGCATGCGCGCCCAGCGATGCGAACTTCTTGGCGGTTTCTAGGCCGATACCACGTGCCCCACCCGTGACTATCGCCACTTGATTTTCCAGATGCATGTTTCACCTAATAATTGTTAAAGATCCAAAACCAGTTTTGCAGACTTGCTGCGCCCTACACACACCATCATGTATTCGCCCTGCTCCTTTTCTTCGTCGGTCAGGACACTGCAATGATGCTCGGGCACTCCTTCCAGCACCTTGGTTTCACAGCTGCCGCAGTAGCCCTCTTCGCAAGAAAAAGGCACGTCGATGCCGGCGCCCAGCAATACCTCTTTGAGGGTCTTGTCCGCTGGAACATCCAGTGTGAGCCCTCTTTGGGCCAGCTCTATCTGGAAGCCTTGCGACTCTCCGGCCGATTCGATCAGCTTCTTCTGCTCGTCCACGCCAAATCGTTCAATAAAAAGTTGTGTCCGCTTACCGGCCTGCTCGAATTGCGTTTCGAGCTCAGTTAACATGGCACCGGGCCCGCAGGCGTAGACTGCAACGTCTGACTCCGCTTGCTCGACAATCTGCTTGATATCGATCATGCCCTTGACGTCTTGAGGCACCAGCGTGACGGTTTCGCCGTGCAATCTTCCCAGTGCGTCGGCAAAGGCCATGGACGCCGTATTTCGACCGCCGTAAACCAGGCTCCATGCTGCGCCCGATTGCTGCGCTGCGTCGATCATGGGCAAGAGCGGCGTAATGCCAATGCCTCCGCCCACAAAGATGTACTTTTGCGCCGGCCGCAAAGGAAAATGGTTTCTAGGAATACTCACTTTGACGCTTGTGCCGACGGTGAGCTTTTCATGGATTTCAATCGATCCACCGCGACCGTTGCGCTCAATGAGCACTGCAATCTGATATTGCTTTCGGTCGCTAGGCTGCCCGCACAACGAGTACTGACGGATCAGCCCCGACGGAGTATGAATATCGATATGTGCACCTGGCTCCCAAGGAGCCAAGTCAGCGCCGCCCGAAGCGGCTAGCTGGTAAACCAGCACATCTTCGGCAGCCTTGCTAACCTCATGCACGATCAGGTTCTGTATTGCTGTTGTCATGGCATGTACTTCTATAAATAATTATGCGAATGGCAGGCATGCCTTACGCCTGGGTGTCAGCCGGATCCCACTCCACCATCAAGCTCTCCAGTGCGGTAACGGTCAAGGTGGGCAAGTACGTAAGCTCCTGGTCCTTGACAATGCGGATGCCAGGAATACGCCGCAGAATCTCTTCCATGCCAATATGAACTTCGAGACGTGCCAGCGGATTGCCCAGGCACATGTGGCGACCGTGGCCGAACGACAAGTGTTCTTTGGCGTTGCTACGAGTTATGTCGAACACCTCTGGGTTCTCGAACTTGGCGTCATCAAGGCCACCTGCCGCAAACAACAGCCAGATACTGGATCCGGCAGGTATGGTTGCGCCACCGATTTCAACATCACGGGTCGTGATTCGGAACAGCCCAGGAGAGGTACCGCGGAGGCGCAGCGTTTCTTCTACGGCATTAGCCATGAGTTCGGGCTGCTTACGCAAAAGCTCTCGTTGATCGGGGTACTCTTCCAAGAATTGCAGCATGCGAGCCATGAGATTGGGCGTGGTGTCATTACCCGCTGCCATCAGCTCGTGAACGTGGCGAACAATGCGCGAGCGGTTCACCAGCGGGTTACCTTCTTTATCTTTGGCCTGCAACATCTTGGACAGAACGTCGTCGCGCGGATTCTTCTCGCGATCACTGACCAGCGCGTTAAAAAAATCGAAACACTCGAGCACGCTCTCCCAGCACGCGCGACGAACTTCATCGCTCATGGGCTTGACCATCGACTTGGGCGTGAACACGTTAAATAGATCCGCCGTCCAGCGGCGATAATCCGCAGCTCGCTCGGGGGGCAAGCCGACCATCCGTGTGATCACTTCCAGCGAAAGGGGGTAGGCATAGTCCTTCATGAAATCGCACTTGCCCTTGTCGATGAACGAATCGATCAGGCGATTGGCTATTTCCCTGGTCGGATCGCCCATTTTTTCGGACGCCCGTTGCGTAAAGAACGGCGCCACCGACATGCGCGACCCCGTATGCTCCGGGGGGTCAATCGCAATAAAAAACTCTTTATCAAAGTTGGCGGGCACTCGCTCTGCCAAGTCATCGGGTGGGGGTACCAGACCCAGCGCACGCGACGAAAAGGTTTCGTAATCGCGAGCTGCATTGCAAATGTCTTCGTGCTTGGTAATAACCCACATCTTCAAGGGCTCGTGATAGAACACCGGCTTTTCTGCCTGCGCCTTGCGAATCAAGGGAGCCGGGTTCTTCATAAACTCAGGAGACAGAGGATCAAAGTCTTCCAGACGCGGGAAGGACGAAGTATCGATATTTTCTAACACAGTCATTTCTTTCTCCTTTCGCTATTTCAGCGAGAAACTTTCAGTTCGGGCAGCACAAACTCGCCATCGACCAAGATGGCCTGATCGTCGAGATACAGGGTGCAGTTACGTAGCGGTATGTCCATGTGGGCAGGCGTATCGTTAACGCCGCCCAACTCGGTGTTGGGGCCAGTGGCAAACAGCACATTTCCGTAATAGGCTCGAGCCTCTTGGCCATAGCTGTGCGTATTCGACTTCATGCTTGTCCAGGACACGTTCTCGTTGATGCCCCAGCCAATATGCGAAATGGCATACGCACGCGGGTCGTTGAAACCGTCAAGGTAGGCTTTCATTTGCTCAGCATCCACACCACCGTCAATCCGAGTAATTTGACCGCCCGCGATCGTCAATTCGATCTTGCTGTCAACATAACTACGGAAGGGACCAGCAATGATGTCGCCTGCGTCAATCACCACCGTTCCATCCACGCCATCAACGGCGCCAGCCGTAAATACAAAGCCGCCCGGCCAGGCATCCCAGCGACCTTTCTGGTCGGTATAACCGTATTGTTCGACAACCGGAAATGCGCCCAACTGGTAGGTCACATCTGTGCCGGCCTTGCTGGTAATTCGCATGGTTTTTGCCTGAGAAATCAACCCGGAGCTGAACTCGACACGGCGGCGTTGGTCTTCGGTCGGGAACATTTGTGCCAACAGCCCCTTGGGCTCGATGCAGGTCAGCACGCGTGCACCGGCACGCTGAATCTCGTGCTGCTCTTCGGACCAAAGCATGAAGACCAGATCTACGACCAAGTCGGCCTGTTTCAAGGCCTCCATCGCGCCAGGGTTGTTGGCCAATGGGTTGATGCCCACTTCGGACAAGCCCGGGCCGTTCAAGACGGACGCGGTATTACCTAGGCGCAAGTTATAGCTTTGGGCTCCCAGCTCAATTGCTGCCGTTACGAAGGCATCGGCATAATCCATGCGGTCGCTCCCTTGAGACAACACGATCACCGTTTCTCCAGGCTTAACCTTGCACAGCGCCAGTTCCCTCTTGCAGAGCTGCTGAAAATCATTCCAATTGATCATCATTTTTCTCCAGACTCGACTATTTAAATGCCTAGTCATTTAATTGGCTGCGATGCGTAGAAATACGCATCAGTACCTAAATCTTCAATTCACAAAAACCTTGGAGCGCCGATTTGAAAACCGCCCAACCCGACCGCGCCAAGCCGTCAGTTCTTTGCCTTTGCTCAAGCCATCGGGCCTGAACAACAGCACCAGCCCTAAAAGAGCAGCCAGACCCAACTGCTGCGAACCACTGGGCAAAGCCAGAAGATGGCCACTGATACTGACACCGTCTTCGGCTAATCGCAGCAACTCGATAAGCAAGGAAACGACCACCGCACCCAACACCGCACCCGTCAGGCTTTGCATACCCCCGACAATGAGCATGGCCAGCAAAATAAAAGTGGCGTCCAGATACAAAGCGTCAGGCGACAGAAAACCCACAAAATGGGCATACATGGCTCCGGCCAACCCACAGATACCGGCGCTAAGCACAAATGAAACCAACCGCATTTTCACGATGGAAATGCCACAAGCCTTGGCCGCCGGCTCGCTTTCGCGGGTGGCCCGTAACATTAAACCGTGCCTAGAGCTTTGATAGAGCCAGGCGATAAGAATGCATACAGCGACAACAAGCACAGCCCAGAAAGGGTTGACGAATACAGGTATGCCGATAATGGAACTGGTACCCGCCGTAAGAGACGACCAGTTCGAGAACACACTGTTCAGCACCACCAAAAAACCAAACGTGGTGATGGTCGATGCAATACCCGACAAGCGCATGATGACGGCTCCCAACACCAAGGCCAGCACCATGCATATAAGTACCGCCAGGATCAGACTGACCTCATAGCCATAAGCCTGTGTACGCAGCACTTCTGGCAAGGCGAACAACATCATTTGCTTCCATAGCGGCGCCACAGTTACCCATGCTGCGGTATACGCGCCCACACACATGAAGCCTACGTGCCCGAACGACAGCAAGCCCGAATTGCCGACAAAGATATAAATACCTACGACGGCGATCATGCGTACCAACATTTCGGTAACGGTAATGTGCTGGTGCTCGCCCCCCAAGGCATAGGTAAGCGCCACGATCAGCACCAGGACCAGTATCAGGCTGATCGGCGTCGCCATCGATGGGACATTGAGTTTCTTGAGCATGTTCATGTCAGACCCGTTCTGCCAGTGCGTTTGAGGGAAACAGGCCATTAGGCCTAAATACCAGAATCAGCACGATCAGGCCAAAGGTGAATGCGTCTCTGAAATCGCGCAGCTCGGGGGGCAGGAAAGTCTGAAATAACGTCATCGTTACACCGATAAGAAATCCGCCCACCACCGCACCAACCAAGCTGCCCATTCCTCCGACCACCGTGGCAATGAAGCCGAAGATGGCCAGGGGCAAGCCCAACGTTGGCGAAAGCGCACCGGTCTGGACAATGAACAGCAACGACACCACTCCCGCCAACACGCCGCTGATTGCAAACGCAGCACCAATAACGCGGTTACCTCGGACCCCAAGCAGGCGTGCCATTTTGAAATCGGTGGCTGCTGCCCGCATTTGCAAGCCGATAGGCGTACCCTTGAGCAAAACGCTAAGTGCCACCAGCAACAGCACCGTCACGCCGATAGTTGTCAGTTGCACCAGCGAAATGCGTACATCGCCCAGGACGATGCTTTGGTTCAATGCCGGCCATAGATCAACACCCTTTGGCCGGGCACCGTAAATCATCATAATGCCGCTTTGAATGAAATAACTAAGCGCAAACGAAGCGATAAGCAGCGTGCCAACGCTGGCGGTTCTAAGCGGCTTGAAAAGAACCGCATCCGAAACCATGGCCACAATCACCACCACTGCGCAAACTACCAGGGCAATCGCGGCCCAGTTCCAGCCCACGAACACCATGCGCGTAACCGCATCTGTTGTGGGCAATACCAGCGAGTACGCCCCGATGGTGATGAAGTCGCCATGCGCAAAGTTAATAAGCCGCAGTACGCCCATCAACAAGCCGAGGCCCAACGCCACAAGCGCATACAAACTACCCAAGCTCGCTGCATCCAATACTGTTTGCATCACATCACCTCGGCCGCAGTTTCGTCGGTCTTTGTCAAACCAAAATACGCTGCTTTCAGTGTTTCGCCATTGCCGACTTCTTGCACAGTAGTGGTCAGGCGCTTTCGCCCTCCTCGCAATACGTGGATGGTGTCGGCGTACTTCATTACCCGGTTTGAGCTTTGCTCATTAATAAGCAGCGTCAGTCCTCGCTCGTTTCTTAGCGCAAGCAAGGCTTGATACACGTTATCAATAACCAGCGGCGCCAGCCCCAAGGAAGGCTCGTCGATCAGCATGAACTTGGTGTTAGTAAGCACGCTTCGGCCTATGACCAGCATTTGTTGCTCGCCCCCCGACAGCAAACCTGCGGGGAAGGCAAGACGCTCACGTAAGCGGGGGAACAGCTCAAGCACCGTTTCGATCTCTTGTTTGACGTTCCTGCGGTCACGCCGCATGTAGGTGCCGATCAAAAGGTTCTCTTTAACGGTCATGTCTGAAAAGACGTGACGGCCTTCGGGCACCAGACTGATGCCCATGCGGGCAATGTCTTCAGCCTTTCTGCCCAGAATGCTTTTGCCCTGATACTCAACCTGCCCCTGGCAAGCCTGGTTGGGCAAGGCACCCGCAACGGCTGAAAGCAAAGAAGACTTGCCCGCGCCGTTTTGCCCCACCACACAGGCGACCTCTCCCTGCCGCACGACAAGATCAATGTCTTGTAGAGCCGGAGTTGCGCCGTAGTTAACGCTTAGGCTGCTAATTCGAAGCAGGTAATCAGTCACTCTTCCTCTCCGAGATAAGCCGAGATTACTTTTTTATCGCTAAGTGTTTGCTCAGGTGGCCCCACCGCCAGCTCGCAGCCACTGCTCATGACCAGTGTCCAGTCGCACACCTCTTTGATCAAACCCATGTTGTGCTCGATTAACAGCACCCCACAGGACATCGAACTGGCGATTTCCTGGATTAGCCTGCCCAGATGGGCGCATTCGTCGTCCGACATTCCCGCCGCAGGCTCATCGAGCAACAGAAAATCAGGCTTGCCGATAAGGGCCCGTGCCATTCCGACCCTGCGTTCATCGACGTAGGGAATGTCGACCGCCTTGCCATTCAAATCGCCGCGAAACCCCACCCAACCGAGAAGCTCTTGAGCCTGGGTGCGCGCCTGGCTTCGGCTCATTCCCAGCCCCAGCCCCGCGACTTCGACATTCTCGAGGACGGTTAGGGCGCCAAACAAACGTCCACCTTGAAAGGTTCGGGCGACACCAAGCTTTCGCGCTTGCTCGGGAGACCATTTTCCGACCGGTTTATCGTTAAGACTGATAGAGCCTTTGGTCGGGTTAAGGAAGCCACTTATGCAGTTGACCAGAGTTGTTTTGCCGGCGCCGTTAGGGCCGATCAACCCCAACACCTCGCCAGTGGACATCCCCAGATTAATATCCGAAATTGCCGCAAGCGCCCCAAACTGTACGCTTACCCCCTCTACCCGGAGCAAAGCAGGGGTAGAGGGTTTTGCACTAACCGAAACAGCCGGCTCTAATTGCTGCACGTTCATGTTTAATTAGAGATGCGATAGAGCAAGTTAGTGGGCAAAGATTCACCCTGCTCCGTCAAAATTACCTGGGCCTGTTTTCCGTCTTGAATTTCGACAATGACCTGCTCAGGTGCGTCCTGAATGTGCAGCTCGGGGGTAAAGCTGTAAGGGCCCAAAAAGGTGGGTTCGTTCGTGTAGCCATTCATAACTTTAAGTACAGCATCAGAATCAAAAGTGCCGGCAGTTTCGACGGCTTTCACCCACAAGTCGAGCCAAGCATAGATGCCGAAAACTGACGGCTGCGTAATCTCTTTGCCCAGAGTGTCAGCGTACAGTTTGGAAACCTTCTGCACCGACTCGCGCGGGTCACCGTTAACCGCAGCCTGCTGGATAGTGTAGAAATCGCTTAGATTGGGGACCGAGTCCATCCAGAACGTACCTGACATGGCTTGGCCGCTGATAATGGGCGTCTCGATATCGGCCGCACGAATTTGTCGCAGCGCCGTTGCACCGCCTGGCAATAATGTACACAGCATGACAACATCGACGTTGTCGTCGCGAATGGCATTACGCATACGCGTTACCTGCGAAGCCACAGACGGATCGCCGTTACGGAAGGTGTCTTTGCCGGCCATTTTTCCGCCCAGCTTTTCCCACTGCCACTCAAAGCCGGCGCACACGGAGCTGTTGTATTGGACATGCGTGTCGGTAAGCATATAGGCGGTTTTAAAGCCGCGCTGCGTAAACGCCCAGTCGGCCGCTTTAACGCCTTCGGACTGGCCAGCCATGCCCGCACTAAACACATACGGCCCCAGGCCAGCAGGCCCCATTTTGGGGTCGCCTGCACACAGCGACACAGCGATTATTTCGTTTCGGTTCGCCTGCAAGGCGGCCGGTGCGCCAAAATCGTAGTCGCAGGTAACCACAACAAGCTTGGCCCCCTGAGACACTACCGATGCGCCCGCCTTAGCACCCTCGACGCGATCGGAACGGGTGTCCGCAATAACCGACCGTACCCTATGGCCCAGAACCCCACCACGCTTGTTCAGTTCATCGAGATAAAGATTGGCCATCTCTATACCCTCGGCATCGTAAGGCTGGAACATTCCAGATTGCGCTACCGCAAAGCCAACAACAACCTCTTTATCGTTGGCCAAAGCGGTGCCTGCAGCCGTTCCGACCAAAGCCAGACCGCTTAACGCCAGCGCTGGCGCCTTCATCTTACGTAGTACGTGGTGGATCATTTCTTTGCCTCTCTCGCAGCGCTATGACGCCATATAAAATAGATGCTCTAACATGCATGGCTAGACATCAATGTCTAGGCATGCAATTTTACGCGGGTAGAATCCTGGCTTCTATTAGGGTTTTCCCGCCCGCGATAAGAAAATGCATTTCAGCCATTTGAGCTTGATGCCTTGCCGCCTTACAAGCAATGCAACAGGCCCAATCACCTACAATGCAGGTAAAAAGACAGACTACACAACGACTATGACACTCAAGAAGAAAGCGGCTTCAGACTCTGGCAACCAGCCATTCAACGCCGATGCCGCCACAGCGCCCGAGAGCGGTCTGCACGATCATCTGGCATTCTGGCTGCACCGCCTGTCTGCTTCCGTGCTGAGCAAGTTCGAAAATTCCCTACTGAAGCTGGGGGTCACCGTTGCGCAATGGCAAATCATGATCAGCATCTATCATGAAGATGCCACTACCCCAAAAGACTTGGCCGCATATATCGGCATTGACGCGGCTGCGGTCAGCCGTGGCGCGACGCGGTTGCTGGCCAAAGGACTCGTCAAAAAAACGCCCCACCCTGAAGATCGCCGCTCGATCCACTTGGCTCTTACCGCCAAGGGTCTGAAGCTATTGAAAGTGACCCTGGCCATCGGCGAGGAACAAGACGCCCTTTGGAAAAGCTCAATGACAGCCCAGCAAGAACACGCGTTTGTGTCCACACTACGCCAATTGCTTGAGTTTCAAGAGATCACGCCCACAGGAAACGTTTGGCCCACGTCCGCCATAGGTAGATCAAGGGCCAAGCGCGTATGAAGCACTCAGGCGTGGCCTGATCGCAGTATCATATGATTGACAAAGGGCATTGACGCAGTGGCGTCAATGCCCTTTGTCACAAGCCGGCTTACTTGGCCTTATAAACGCCGTGGTCAGCCAAGCCCCTTAGCAGCAAACTACCGACCAACCACTCACGATAGTCCGCAGTCGAACGAATGTCGGTAATAGGCTGGGCGGCTTTTCTGACAGCATCAGCAGCCACTTCGGGGTCATCGCCTCGGGCCAGCAGGCTTTCGGCCTCGGGAACGCGCAAGACCGTTTTGGCCACCGCCCCAATCGCGATGCGAACATTTTCTACGCCGTCGCTGCCGGTCCACTGATGAAAGGCCACTGACGCCTTCGAAATGGTCTGAGCTTTGCGAGGGCCACGCTTTTCAAAGAAATAGAGCTCGTTCTGGCGTGCGTGAAAAGACGGAACCAATATCTCAGTGATTAGCTCGCCGGGCTGCAAAGCCGTTTGACCTGGGCCCAAAACGAACTCGGCAATCGGTATCTGGCGAACACCCTGAGCACTTTCACAGACCACCAGCGCGTCATATACGTACAAAGGAGGGAGGCCATCGGCTGCCGGCGAAGCGTTGGCGATGTTTCCGGCGAGAGTGCCCCGATTTTGAATCTGCCCCGCACCCACCTCTTTGGCCGCCTGCGCCAACAGCGGCGCATGGCGGGCGACTAGGTCCGATTTTTGCAAGTCGGTCCAACTTGCCCGCGAACCAATGCGAACGAAACCATCTGACTCGGTGATGCCAAGCAACTCAACAATGGCATTCAAGTCGATAAGCTGAAGGTCTTTCAGGTGATCGACATTCTGCACCAGAATATCAGTACCACCCGCCACAAAATGATATGCCTCCGTTATGCTCGCCAAGCCCTCTAGCAGCTCTTTGAGCGTTGCAGGACGCCAATAGCCTTCCCGCTTTTGGGTTTCAACGCCTTGGCCCTGTTTGCCAGTGACTCGGCTGGAAACCAATTGCTGAGCCAGGCTTTTTTCCATGGCCGCAACTATTTTTGTATAGCCGGTGCACCGGCATAGGTTGCCACCCAGGGCATGACGCAGACTTTGATCGTCGATTATTTCGCCAGATGCAATACCGTGCCATCCTTGCACAATGAACCCCGGTATGCAAAACCCGCATTGCACCGCCCCCTCGTGGGCGAAGCTATCGATTAGGGATGCCCCCAACGGGTCTTCGACAAGGCCTTCAATCGTGGTAATTTCGCAGCCTTCGACCGAGCCGGCCAAAACCAGGCACGAGCACACCGTACTGCCATCAACGACAACCGTGCAGGCACCGCACTCGCCTTCGCCACACCCGTATTTCGTGCCCGTGAGACCAAGGTCTTCTCGCAAGGCATTCAACAAAATGCTGCGGGGATCCGCCTCGAGGGTTCGGCGCTCGCCGTTTACAGATAACTTAATCATTATTGGCTTACTCCTTTGCCTTCAGTGCCGCCGAGATATGCTCTGGAAGAATGGGAAACTTGTTGAAACGGCAGCCGATGGCATCAAACAACGTGTTCGCGACACTGGCCGGGACCACCGGCAATCCGATTTCGCCTAATCCTCTGACCCCCAAAGGATTTGTTAGGTCAGGGTGCTCGAACAACCGGGTTGTCATCTTTGGCGGCACATCGCGAACGGTAGGAATGACATAATTGGTGAACGACGCGTTCTTGACCGTTCCTTCGTGCAGAACTAGGTCTTCGTACAGAGCAAAACCAAGGCCCTGTGCAAACGCACCCTCTATCTGGCCTTCAATATTCTGAGGGTGAATCGCCCGGCCAGTTTCGATGTAGTTCTCAACCTCGATTACTGTTGCAATGCCGGTAAGCAGGTCAACTTCCATCGCCATAACCTGGACGATATAGTTATAGGCAATATGGGGCATGCCAAAAATAAACTGCTCTGCTTGCTCTGGCACAAACGAGGTATCAACCGAAAGCTCCGTGCTAGCGGGGGCTTGCGCCACTTTCTGCTTAAGCTCTTGGGCAGCCTGTGCAACAGCATTGCCAACTACATAGGTGGTGCGCGAGCCGTGGGTGCCGCCCGAGCTGGGCCCTTGGCTGTCGCCGACTATCGTGTCCACGTCATCCGCATCGCAGCCAAGGAATTCAGCCGCTATCATCTTGAAGGATGTAGCGTTGCCGTTGCCCACATCGGGTGTGCCTAGCTCTAACAGGTAACGGCCCGACGACTGGCGCGAAAGGCGTACCGACGCCCCCGCCTCGGCACCCGAGCCCAGGCCAAAACTGTAAAACACGCTGGCGACCCCAACACCGCGCGCCGTATAGGCCGGCGCCCCTTGTTTGAACGCGTCACGGGTCTGCCACAATTTTCCTTGCTCGGCCTCGTCAAGCAAACCCGCAAGCAAGGGCTCTTCAGCCATCGGGTAGCCTGGACCGGCCTTGTCGCCCTTGCGCAGCAGGTTTCGGCGCCTAACCTCAAAAGGCGAAAGCCCTGCCTGATGGCCTATATCGTCTATAACCTGTTCGACGCCTGCCAGGACCTGCGGCGCACCCACGCCTCGAAACGCTGAGCCCATGCTGTTGTTCGTGAACAACGCTTTTGCGTCGATCGAAATTGCAGAAAAGCGGTAAGGCCCAGCGCCATGCTCTACGGACTGCGAGATGACAACCGGCGTGTAGTTAACATAGGGCCCCGCATCGGCCAATAAGGTGATGTTTGCAGAAAGCAACCGCCCGTCGGCCGTAGCGCTGACTTTGTACGACGCATCAAACGCGTGGCGCTTCACGCTGGAACTGATCGATTCATCGCGATCGTAAAACAGGCGACAGGGACGCTTAGTTTTATATGTAACCAGGGCCAGAGGCAACTGCACGTTGAGATCTTCTTTGCCGCCAAAAGCCCCGCCGGACATAGGGTTCAACACTCGAACTTTTCCTGGCTCGAGCGCCAGTGCTTCGATAACCATGCGGTGATCATAATGTGGCGCCTGCCCGCCTACAGACAAAGTCAGCACGCCGTCATCGGCATACCATGCTGCACCTGCCTCGGTTTCCAGAAAAGCATGTTCTTGACGCGGCGTGCTATAGCGCAGTTCTGTGTGCAAGGCCGCCTTTGCGGATTCTTGCTCGACATCGCCAAACCCCATTGATATTTCGTGAGCGATGCCGTTGCCATGCAAGGGTTCAAGGCCTTCCTGCGGCGGAAAATCGATACGCGGCAGATCCCGATACTCAACCTGCACGGCTGCTACCGCCTTCCTGGCCGCATCAAGGGTTTCAGCCGCAATTACCGCAATGGGCTCGCCGACGTAGCGGACACGATCTACACATAAATGATATTGATCGGGGGCCAACACACCAAATTTTTTGCTGCCGGGAATGTCGACTGCAAGGTAAACGCCCACCACCCCCGGAATAGCCTTGGCTTTGGCAGTGTCGATCGACACGACGTCCGCGTGGGCACGCGTGCTGCGAACCAGCTTTACTTGAAGCATGTCCGACTCAATCATATCGGATGGAAAAGTGTGCTCGCCACTCGCCTTTCCCAGAGCATCGTACTTAAGTCTTGAGACGCCGATTTGCTTCTTTACCACTGACATATAACAGATCTCCTTCTGACAGCCTTCATCAGGTTCTAGGTTACTCCGATCACTCGGTTTGATTCCGGGACATGCCTCAGGCAAACCTTTGACTAGTTGAACGAAACGCCGATCCCGTTATCCGACTTCTAATTCAACCATTGTGCACTGCCTATGTTGAGCTACTTCTATAAACGTACGGAAAAGTCGTCGCTGCAACAGTTACATGAAGACTTCGGAGAATTCCCGCCGACACCACTTCAGTGTGAGCCTCCAACATCCAACTTCGTCGTGGTGCGTGTGTGGGGCCTCGGAGCTTGGCTAAACTACTGGCGACGTAGTGGCGAGCTATTGCAGACTTGGGAGCTATCGCCAAATACCGTGGCACCCGAACTAGCCAAGGCACTCAGCGGTCTTGAGAGGCGTAAAATTGATACGAAGGCAGGACAATATCGCCCTTTACATCCACATTGCTACATCGCTCCACGTCCGGTGGTACGCGCCTGCTTAGTGTTGTCGTTCTGGCGACAAGAGGGGCGACGCAAGCGAGGACTCGGATATGTTTTGCCGTTTACGCAACACGATCTTCAGATCACGATAAATGGCAGAGCTGACCGGATCGCTGCGGAGGTGCTGACACATGAGCATTTGCACATTTTACAGAGCGAGAATACTGCGCCGCGGAACAACAATGTGCGCGACTTGCACTACATTCTGGAAAGGAAATGGGCGGACGTTTCCTTCGTTCGCTATTTGTTGGAACACCGGGAAATAGAGGCGCGTCTGCATGAGATCGTGTTGTCGCATTATCAAGTACAGCGCCGTCTACCGCAAACGGTCGAAACATTTCTCGGCATGCTCGCCGATTGGGAGGACATAGGCGAACATCTAGCTCTCATGGCCGAACAAGCCGGGCAGAATCTGCAAGGTACCGGGCTTACTTTCTCACCTCGTTCGGCAGTGTTTGGCGGTCAACTCGGGGACGCCCTGAGCGTTTTAAAGGATCCCAAAGTCACCAAAGAGTTCCTTTGCGAAGTATTGCCCGTGATGTACGGGAATCTATTAAAGTACTACGGGGATACGCGCGCGAGCATCCGGTTCCATGCTCAGATTCTTCGGCCAAATCTATACGACCGACTGTATGGCTCCGATGTGATCCGGCGCGCCTAGAGCCCTGTCTTTGAGGCGGAAGAGCGTTGAGTTTTTGACCAGGGTCTAAGCGCTGGCAATCCGAATAGCGACTATAACGAGACCGCTAGCCTATTGGGGACATGAGACAGTTGATCGACGCACTATTTTCGCTACGCCAACAACCAAGCCCCTGGCAAACCTCCTTGAGAGGTTCTCAGGACTGTCAGCGATCGAACGAGCCGTCGCCCAATGGCTAGCAAGCAGTCGTTTCCGCCGGTCCCGTCAGGTGGCGGACCATCCGCCCATGCGCTTCGCTAGCTAGATCGCTTGCAAGCCATAGCATGTCATGCCTGAGCTTGCGATTGAGTCCTTCATATGAATCAAATCCGTCGGCGGTAATGCTGAGCAAGAGCGCATCTAACTGAGTTAATTTGGCAACCGCTATATCGTAGTCATCGGATGGCATAGTGTGGTTCATAAACTGTTCCTTTATCTAGATCAAAAGGTGTGATGTTATCCGGCTACTGGCTCGTCACTTTTAGGAAGCAAGAGTTGGCGGAATTCACGCCGAAACTTCAATTCGAGCGCATATGACTTAGCGCCGCTCACGATAGCCACGAATGAACCTGCTCGTGATTCAACAACGATAAGCATGAAAACGCATCACGTTTATAGGCGCCACGGTCAATAAACATATGCGACTCATGCAGCATCATGGAACGCAAAGGGGTATGGCCGACATATGTCAGTGAAAGGCTCGGACGCATTGGATTTGGGCTGATCAACAGCGTACCGGCCGGCGTAGACACCTCCCTAGACGCGTTCAAATCGATCTTCTTCCACAACCGCCTGCCCCAGAGGAGGGGCTCCAAGATTCCTGCCAGAGTTTCCTCTGTCAGCTCGTCGTCTGTCAGGATACGTCGTGGCGACAAATCCAGAGGCAGACCTGCCAGCTCGTCCAGCCAATTGTGCTGATCGGTACTGCCCGTCATGATCTCAGCATGTGCGACATGAAACCGGGCAGGGCCCTCGCCGACCGTGATCACATACGGCAGCCCGTTAACGAGGGGAAATAATTCTTCGCGCAGCTCCTCACGGGCGCCACTATCCAGTGCGAAGACCCAACGTCCTCCATTACTGACAAGAAGCTTAGCTGATTGACGGCACGAGTATGGCTGCGAAACCTCATAGAGATAGTCCAGAAGCATGCCCTCGTGATTACCCCGCACAGCGAAGAACCACGGCTTGTGAAGTAGCCGCAGGCACCCCATTGAATCAGGCCCGCGATCGATTAGATCACCTACCGAAAATAGCCTGTCGACTGCTGGATCAAACCCAACATGGGCAAGCTCAATGTCTAGTAGATCTAAGCATCCGTGTAAGTCGCCCACGACGAAGTCGCGACCCGAAGTATTTGCGGACACCTTTAGATGTAGACGTGCCATAAACTCTTTTCCTTCTGTATATGCACCTGCTACAGGTCAAGGCCCGACTGATAGCAGGTGCGCAGGTCAATGTTGGGCATATAACTGCGCATCGGTCTCCCGCCCCAGTAGCTCAAGCAGTGCCCGGCGCATTTCACGTGCCGACAAGCCCTGCAATAGCTGCGCATGGTGGTCGGACACAATGACGGTGCCGGCAGGCAGCCCCCACGCCAACTCTAGATCTCGCACAACGCCCTTCAAAATCACTTGCGCGTGCTCAGGTCCCGGTGCAGGAAACAGCACCGGACGCAAGCGACTGAGGAGCGGTTCGGAAAGCGCTTGCAGGGAGTTGCTGGTCGCGATGTACATGCAATGCGATAAATCGCATTCGGTCAAAAGAAACACATCGTGGTAGCGCCGCGCATTACCTGGCTCTAGTAGATCAAGTAGCGCGTCTTGGGGGTCCCCACCGTTCGAGTAGGCGCATTGCGTTTTATCTATTTCATCCAGAATAAATAGCGGGTTGGGCACCTGTGTTTGCAGGATAAACTCCACCATCCGAGAAGTGCGATTACTACTCCAGCCACGCGTGACGCCCTTGAGGACTTTGACATCAGTCATGCCTGCCAGGTTGATCACCGCATTGGGGGTGTTCAGCAGCTCCCCTAGCCGCTGCACGAATCTAGTTTTGCCCGTACCCGGCGGACCCACCAATACCACTGGTGCCATGCCTAAGCGAAGCGCGCCATGGCGCTTACGGGCGAACAAATCGCTCATAACGAGTGAGACGGCGTCCTGCGCCCAGGGGAACTCCGCCAGCAGCGTTGCGTGCAACGCCTGCAACTTGTCTACCGAAGGAAACTCCTTAAACGCCATCGGCTCGCGCAGCACCTCGAATCGCTTGAGGTATTCCATATCAGAGCGTTCAGTTGCTGGCGGGATCTCACCAGGCACGATGATGATCTCATTGACGCGAGGCTTTCTCGGTGTGCGCGTTGGTGCTTTGGCTCTAGACCGCCAGGCACCACTTTGTTCGCTATATGGCTCGTCCTGCTCCAAGAAAACAAGTACGGCTAACTGCTGTTCAACCAGGGCATCACGATATGCTTGCGGATCGACGTGTTGCCTGCTGGCGGCGACAATCAGCTTGTTCCAAAACGGCTTGAGCCATTTCAGCGCCTCTCGGCGTTCCGCTCGGGGCCGCGGGGATTCAAACCCGTGCCGAGGTGGCAGCAATGTTAGGTAATTGACCACACAACTTAACGCACAAGTGAATGACTCTGCATCCCAGCCACTGAATCCGCGTTGTACGTGCCGCAGCCCCACCCTCGCTCCTAAGTACCACGCTTGAGCGACTCGATGTTTCACGTGCCGTTGCCCATCATCGTCATCTGTCCCTTTAATTTGCACGAGCTTTGGCAGCGGATCGATGCTCAAATCCAAAGTCACCCGCTTACCTTCTTGGGCGAGCAAGGCGTTAGCCACCTCGGCCGCGCCCACCACACTATTAAGCTCGCGGGCTAGCTGAAACCACCGTACTGGACTACTACTACCCACTTGGAATTCACTAGGTTCACAACGGACTTGGAGGAAACGGCCCAATGCCAAGGCAGCGGTGGCTCGGACATGACGCGGCCGCGTTCCTGAGACAGTTAATAAATCCTCACGAACCTGCGCTAAAGAAGCGGGGTAAGTATTCTCGCTTCGGTACAGCAAGGTAAATAGGTCGTCATTGAAAAAATTACCTAGCGGTGCGTCAGGTGGCAGCTCGACAGCAGCATCATGATCGAGCAGGCGCCAGCGACCCTCTGGAGCGAGGTGTGCGGCAAGCTGTTCTATGTACTTGTCATGGTCCATGACAGATTCCTCTATTCTTGATATTCAGCATTCACTATGCAGGGTTGGGATAGCACAACTCACAACGGGTGGTGTACCAGCCGTCGTCGCGCCGCATCTGGCTCGGCCGACCACAGGACTCACAGACGCTTGCGCTCGCGGTTTCTGCTAGATCTACGGCTTGCCGTATAAGCCGAACCGTGTCATCGCGGGCCTGCTTGAGCTCATAGTAAAAGCGCAACGCGCCGAACTTTTCTTTCACCTGTCGGACCCCGAATCTGGCATCTGAATCAGCCTCCAGAATCGTGTTCAAGCGTTCGCATAGGGTGGCAATCAGTTCTGTCCATCCATCACCGTGCTCGAAACCCCAAGCGAGGGGGCCGACTGGAAAGAGCCGTGGATAAGTCACTGTTAAAAAATCAAGACGAGCGCGGGCCTCGGTCATGTCGTACTCCGATAAGAAAAAAAGAGAAGTGATAACGGCAGCCTTGCCGAACCTGCTTTAGTAGTTGGCGTTACTTAAGCAGTATCTGCCGGTGCAAGAAGATGGTGGTTGTGCATGGGACTCTCTGAACGTAGTTTTGACTATGCGGGGCCCAGAACCACAAAGCCCCGCTGGGGCGGGGCCTGAATACACAATATATTGCCTAGTAGTATCAGACGTCCGCGCGCGAGCGTGCAATCACCCATATCTGGGTGACGATCGGTCTGCTAATTCGAATCATGTCGTAGCGTTTCATGATTGCCCCCGGGACGGTAAAGAAAAAACGTGTAGAGCTGTCGAGCATGCGTGATTCACACAACACAATTTCACACTCATGTCGTTAATCCTATCTGACGCAAAGACCGCTGGGAAGTGGGGCGGCTGCGGAGTTAAAAATATATTTTTCTTTGGCCTAACGGCTAACAGACTGACGCCTCCGTATACATGCCGCAGCGTAGCTGGACGAGGTCTTTCTCGGTTACGAACTTAATCAAGGGATAATATCCGTCTGTCTCGTAAAAAAGATCTCCACGAGAATGCACCGAAGGCGCCCGAATACTCCACCTGGGATACCATTGGGAACACCAAAGAAAGCTTGAGGCACCATCTTCAATATGCTCCACTATCGCGCTTATCCTCAAGCCGCCATGCCTTAACTATTTCATTTGATGCCAGCGGGTGCTCAGCTGGGTTTGCCGCCCTCGACTATGTCCACACCTCGAATAGCAAAACCACGAGCTCACACACCGCCATTGCCAGGCATGTGTGCAGAAGACAAGGCGCTTCAGACTTTGGAAAGATATCGTTGGCCTAACAGGAACGACGTCCAGTGCCCGCGGTGCAATAACAAACGCCTCTACCAGGAAAGAAGACGTGGCAAACCGGGTTTTTACAGGTGTCCCGCCGTGCATCGATACGAGGGGCAAGGAATCTCGGGCGGCCCATACGTATTCAACGTTCGCTCCGGCACCTTTTTAGAGCACTCTGGTGTGCCTCTATCCAAATGGCTTTACTGTTTGGCTAATCTACCGGATTTCTCTAATCGGATACCCGCTACACAATTGGCCAAAGCCATACACGTAACCCGCAGAACCGCCACGAGGATGATAAATCTGATCGCTCTGCTAGATGAATGGGCCTGGTGTAAACGCGAAGGGATTGAAATGCCGCACGACTCAATAACAGATGACGAGGCGACCATCGATAAATTTTCCGAGTCGACGGCCCACATTGAATTCCTATGGGAATACAGGCTCGAGCAGGTGCGACTGGCGAAGTCTTCATAGGCTAGGGCAAAAGACCATGAGCAAGTGACCCAACGCCTAGTTTTCCAAACTAAGTGCTCACTGCCATTGCAGCCCAGCTACACCGCTCTGTAAGCTGTTCAGTAGATCCAACAAAGTTTACTGAGCTATGACTACATACAACCAATCCAATCGCAATCTCGACGACCCCGAGTCCCACACCCACTTGGCTGACGAAAGGGTAAGCAAAATCTGGTTCATCACTCGACCAACGCTGAATGGCGGCAGCTTGGCCCTTAGGGCAGGCCCCAACGCATCAATCAGCGACGTCCGGGCGAGGTTGGCATTACCGGCCACCTTATGCCATCAAAACAATTTTCCGTTGAAAATCAAGTAGTTAGAAGATTTTTTCAGGTTTTCAAAAGGCACTATTAGGTATAGGATAAAACGCAAACCATGCCTTAGAGCGCACAGCGTCTATAGCGTGGGCTTAACAGGAGCGGCGCGAGATGACATAAAGAAAAGCGAAACACAGGAGGGAATTGCACAAAAGCCAGCCCTCTTTCGAGTAGCTGGCTTGGCGGATGTGCACACATAGGCGTCGGAACCTAGTGCACATACTGCCCCCGTCAGGCTGTGCTGTCAAGCACAGTCGGGGGTAGCGTTTTGCTTTTTATAAGCGCGCAAATGCGGTTCCCTGATTAAAAACTATTCAATGTGGAACCACCTATCAGTATGGCACGCAACGCACTAATTAGTGAACAACGGTTCACGCGCATCATGAAGCGTCAGCAGAAATCTCGCTGGCTTTCGGAATATGAGCCAGCCATGCTCGCTACGCGAGACGAAGCGCCTAAAATCAGCCGGCCGTCTACGGCGTATGCCGGCAAGCTCGGCAGGCAAATGCATTTCATGTCCCTAGCGGAGCGGCACGTATGTCTGCTAGCGCTGTATCACCCGGCGGTCTTCGATATCCATGAGCAACATATGCTCCACCCATTCGAAGCAAACCATCCGTTAGATGGACTGCCTCAAGCGGCGCGCATGTCTTTACCGAGGCTACGCGGCACTGTGACAGTCGCAGAAGAATTGGGGATGCTTTCTAAACACCCCGTCGTGTGGCTTGCAGGACGCACTAAAGCCGCAGAGCCAACTCGCCACGCTTTCCCTTATCTGGGCGATCTGCTCTTATTCCTGCGCGATGAGCACGGCCCCTACTGCGTCAATTGGAGCGTCAAAGCCAGACGTATCGACTTCTTTGACACCGCCCAGCCTAGTAGCAAAGCCGTAACGCCAACAGAAAGTACACAACCGGCACTGAGCATGCGTCACCAGCTCGAACGCCAGTACTTCGCAGACGTCGACATTTGCACACACTTCGTCGCCGCCGAAGACCTGAACTTGAGCGTTCTAGTCAATTTGCAGACGCTGTTTGTTCGCGCGCAACAACATTTCGGGCTCACACAAGAAAAACAAGAGCTTCTCGTTCTTGCGTACCAAAGGTTGGTAGGGACTAAGACAACCGTACTTTCGCAACTTCCAGACTTGATGGAGCGGTTTGAATGCGACCGTTCGCAGTGCCTGATCGCGCTGTACCACGCCGTGTGGGAGCGGCGCCTGCGGGTTGATCTGTTCCAGCCAGTTCTGGTAGATAAACCACTCAGCGAGGAACGCACCGACATCTTAGTGCAATACGCACATCTTTTCGGACGATAAAAACATGCAAGTAGGTACAGCTTTGGAAGCACCAGAGGGTTATGTCGCCCTCGAGCCCGGTCTGACGTATTACTTCTTACGTAGCAACCGGGTTACCGGACTGGCTCAAATTGTCCTGTTCACTTTCTGTGGGCGCTGGCTCGCTCATCTTCGTTCAATGCCGCGCGCCGAGTTCGAAGAGGCTCTCATCAACGGCTTGATCGTAGCCGTCGCCTCGCCTCAAGGACCCCCTCCGTTCTTAGCAGGAGCGAAGGGACGGAACTTGAGGAGCCACGATTTACAGAGGGTTAATGCCAAGAAACTACACGTAGAACGAAAAGAAGAACGCATTCTAAAAATTGCTCCATTGATCAAGGACATCGACTCCATTCTTAGCGCGGCGAACCCCGAAAAAGAACTCAACCGGTATGCCCACACGCGAGGCTTTAACGCACAACGTATGCGGTTTTGGTTTTTCTCCTACGCCTGCTTTGGTGCCGACTCGGACGTTCTGTTCCCGCATTACTTCAACTGCGGGCGCTGGAATCGCCTTGATCGTACGGCCGGTGTTAAGTGGGGCCGCAAGTCCAAATCGCGGGGCACTTTGAGCGGGTCTCGCCTCAGCCACGAAGATATTGCCAAAATCGTCAGTTCGTACTTGCGCCATCGCGCTCCGGGTAGACCCTTGACTGTGATCTACGCCCTAGCAATGCATAAAGACTTCAATGCAGCAGTTCACATTGACGAGCAGATTGGGCAAAAGCGACTTGTCTCTACCGATGGGAAGCCGTTACCGACGTACGATCAATACCGGTATCAGCTTCGCAAAGCGTTGGGGGTAGAAGCGATTCAAACGGCGCGCTGGGGCGCCACACGGTATCGACGTACCAAAGCAGCGCATCAGGGAACTTTTACAGAATCCGTTAGTAATCTACTGGAACGTGTTGAGGCTGACGCATACTACTGCGAAGATCGGCCTTTGAGTTATCAAGGCAATGGGTCGCTGCGCCCCTTGGTCGTAACGCGCCTGACTGATTCCACATCAGGAATGCGGTTAGGCATCGGCTTCGCGTTCGGTAAAGAAGACAGCCAGTCGTATCACAGCGCACTATTCTGTGCCGCTATCCCAAAGAAAAAGTTCTGCCAACTCTTTGACATTGTAATTTCTGAGGCGGATTGGCCCTCACAAGGCCTACCCCTGCACTACATCACAGATCGTGGACCCGGTGTAAAACGCGAGCGCAACCACGATGCGCGCGACGGCGAGGGTTTAATTATTCGAGAGCTTACTCCATCCGGGCAAGGACAAAGCAAAGCCCTCGTCGAGTCAGCCCAACGACGTACTACTAAGTTGGAAGGACCAACCCGTGCGCCACAGTCCACCCTCACCGTAATCGAGATGGTTGTTCGCGAAATTCATCGCCTGCTTGCAGAGAATCAAACTTCGGACGTGAGCAGTCGCCTGACGCCAGAAATGATTCAACACGATACCTTTCCGTCGCCTAATGGGGTCTGGAATTTCCTCGATTCGCGTGCACGCAATGACAGCCACCACGTCTCCTTTGATGATGCAGTCAGGCGATTCTTGGTCGACACAGAAGTGAGTATTAATCGATCGGGTGTTTGGCTGAAGGGACAGCGCTACGACTCATCTGCCTTGCGTCAAAATGGCATTCTGGATCGCGCTAGTTCCGTCGGCGCACAGCGGCTGAGAGCCTACGTGTTCCCTTTCTCCGTTCGATACATCTGGGTGGAAGTGGCGCACGAGATCATTGAGGTCGAAGCAGAACTAGGCTTGAATGACGATAAGGCGCAGTTAGTGAGAACTGCAGAAACGTTGACAGAAGAGTATGAGAAAAGAAAGCAGCTAGGCAGAGAACGCAAGCAGGACAAACACGCAACGACTGTCGAGCATCTCGGCCGATTCGGCGCTCGCACCGGGAAGGATTGGCACCCTAAACCCTCCGCACGCCCGGTTCCTAGAACGTCTCCCGCAGCGATTAGAGAAGAAGAGAAGGAAATCGAACGCCTACTCAAAGGCAAGGAGGGCTAACAGCATGACTCATAAATTTGTGCATGCCCTCGCTCACCGGTTCGACGGACTCGATTGCGCCACCACCATCAGGGATAGGGTCACGACACTGCCTCCAGCTCTAGACCTGGCAAGCGTGCCGGAATACATGATCGAGACACGAGTTCGAGACACCTTGAGTGAGTTGTACCTACCGACGTCTTATGACATCTTGCTGCTACAAGATTTAGTCAGAATGGCCAAGGCCCACTGCGAATCGGCATACCGCAGCGACGCACTATACCTTGCAGGTCTCTATACGCCCTACCAGGATTATGTGGCTGAACCCAAGCTACCAGTATGTCTGACGGGACTAGCCGGCGTAGGGAAATCGTCAGTGTTACGCGCCATGCGACGACTGCTCGGCGGTCCAGTCGAGCTGCCGCTGGATGAAGTGCATGGTCCTGTCAGCACGCTTTCCCATTGGCATGTCCAAGTGCAAGCGCGTGCGACTGCTTCGGCTCTTCTGGGGTCTTTGGTACGAACAGAATTAAACGGCGCTAGCGACAGACCAGGCCTTGTCATCCCTTTAAGTGCAAAGACAGCTTTTAAAAGGGGAGTCTCGCTGTTTTTTCTCGACGAGCTGCAATTCCTAACGCAAAGCGCCTCGGCCAACACAGCCGTCACCAAACTGCTCTATCAGCTAGTAAGCATCGGCGTACCAACCGTGTTCGTCGCCAATTACAGTCTTTGCAGGCTGCTTCAGAACCGTCCCGAACAAGATCGTCAGCGCCTGCTGGCTAAGCCCTTTGTCTTACCCACGTCCACACCCGACTCAGCCGATTGGCTCGGCTACTTGGGCGCGGTGCAGCGAACTCTGCGCCCGAGCCTGTCATTGGACTTGCAGGCAGAGCAGACCACCCTGTTCCAACTCACTGCGGGCTTGAAGCGACTTTTGGTTCATTTACTGACCCGTGCCTTCTTCTTAGCCAGGCAAAAGGGGCAACACCGCTTGGAACTCTCCCATATCAGCAGCGCCTATGACGACACCGAGTATTCGACCAGTCGCCGTCAGGCAGAAGCGATTCTTCGTCCGTACTCGACAAAATCGAGTGAATACGAGTGCCCGTTTCCTCTGCCAAAGGCCGCCGCCGCAGAATTGCTTAGCGCCCAGCGACATGCGCGCAGCAAAGAGATTCTCACAAAGATTCAACGCGACGCCTTGCACGTTAGTCAAAAGAAGCCTATTGATTCGACGATTATCCAATCCAAACCTACACGCAAGCTCGCGCGGCCCAAACTCACCGCCGACGAGCTTCGAAAATCGAACATGCAACGCCTGAACCCGGGCCCCGTCAGCAAAGGACCGGAACCCCATGATCGATAACAGCAACCTTTCACTCGGATTAGATCTTCCTCTGCCCGTGTCAACGTGGCATGAGGATGAAACCTTATACAGCTTGTGTTCGCGATTCCATTTGGTGTCGGGAAACGCACTATCCGGGGCGACTGCTTTGCAACTGTTTGGTCACCGCAGATATGGCACCCAGCACGATTTTGCTTCGCGCATCAACGTCTTCGTACAACGTACTCACGGGCGATTTGGTGCGGCGGCGCCGAGTGTTATTCGCAAGCACACGATACTGCCCTTTTATCTTCCCTGGCGGCCGGTAGAGCTGCAGAATCGGATAATTGGTGAACTCAGTGCGGGTAACGCAAGCAGAGTGAAGAGTTGGCTCGGCTTACCGGCCAGCCGAATCAGAGCCAATCATCCTCTCAAGGCCTGCCCTACGTGCATGCGGGAGGATCGGGAGCGATTGGGCGTCGGATACTGGCATCTACGTCACCAATTTCCCGGTGTGTGGATGTGTTCCGCCCACGATTGTCTTCTACACGAGTCGACTCAAAAGTCCACCGGGGTCGGGCGTTTTCTGTGGTTTCTACCGCAGGAAGAGGATCTCAAGCCTCCGAATTTAAATTTACGATGGGCCCCGACGAAGCGGAGCCTCCATCTATTGGAAGCGGCAGCATTAGCCACGTACTCATTGCCCAGCGATGAGCACATCGACCCTGCACGTCTCGCAGCGACGTACCGGGAAGCCCTGCTGGAACGTCGACTCTTGCGAGGGGCGACGCAGGTCGCGCTAGAAGATGCCGCATCTCAATATCACTGTTTCGCCCGCGACTTGAGGCTCACCAACCTGGGTTTACCAATACCAAGTACCGTTCACGACGCTCGACAACAAATGAGTAGGATCTTTTCGCCCACCGCACAACCTACACATCCGCTCCGCCATTTTCTTATGATCTTATGGTTGTTTGACGGTTGGGAGGAGTTCTGGCGTACATATCAGAATACAACTTCCAACCAAATGATTCACCACCTCGTAGGATCGGTTCCCCAGGTGGTCCACTCTGAGAAGCGCAAGTTAAACCTGCTTCACCTGGTTGAGAAGGAGGGACACACACTCTCGCGTGCGGCACGAGAAGTTGGCATCGCCGTTTATACCGCACAAGCATGGGCCAGCGAAAAAGGGCTCCCCGTAGTGAAGCGTCCCAAACTCTCTCGCGAGACAATAAGCGCCGTTAAAAGCGACTTACGTCGTGGAAGGGAGCCTTCATACATTGCCGATCGACACGACCTATCAGTGCAGACCGTCAAGCGAATGTTAAAGACCGATCTGCGCTTATTCGAACGATGGCTTCAAGCCAACACAGCGCTCCGCCTGTCAGCGATGCGACGAACGTGGCTACGCGCGATAAAGCGGCACCCCCACGCGACCCTTAAGGAGCTTCGAAAGCAGCAGCCAAAATGCTATGCCTGGCTATACCGCAATGATAAGGCTTGGCTCACCGAGAGCCTTGCACTCGTACCGAAGTATCAGCAACAGCCGAGTATGCGGGTGAACTGGTCCCGGCGCGATACTGAACTGGTCGAACTTCTATCCGGAACGATTGACGGGTTGGCTACTGCCAATACGAGCCAACACGTGACTATGCAGCAGATGTACCAGCTCCTACCGCAGATAAAGCCGTATCTTAATAAATTGGATCGCCTCCCACTGACCAAAAGTCTGTGTACGCAAATTCGGCGACGAGCCCTCACACCGTAGCCTACGCGAGCATCACCTCATGCAAATTCTCAAACCATTCCCGGACGAATTGGGCCTAACTCATCTATATCGGCTGTGGGCCGTGAACGATCTTCATGGTTTGACATTCGGCTCCCTAGCAAAGGCTTTTGTCAGCCGCACTAAAGACGTACGCCGCGACGGCTTCCAACTCCCGTGGACACCTCTATACATTCATCAGATAGTGTCCCATCTTTCGGGGATGCCGGAGCAGGAGTATCGTGCTCGCCACACCCTCATGGCGTTGGACAAGAACTGGCGTGCGACTCATACGCATACGCCCGTGAAACATAGCAAAATTGATGTCTACGCCTTTAAGCCGTTTCAGAGTGATAGCATCGCCTCTGAGCCGCCCTTAAGGCTATGCCTCCGGTGCCGCGAAGAAGATCTATATTTACACCGGATGACGTACTGGCATCGCCAACACCATATCGCCGGACTCGACATTTGCCTTAAACACCACTTACCTCTGCACAGGTTGGATTGGCAACACGCGCATTCCGCTTCGAATCCGGCATCATTGCAGGGCGTGCTTCCCAGCGACAGTTTGATCCAAGCCAATATTGACCCGTTGCTGCAACGCTATTTTGAAGTAGCGCGCCATATATTGGAAAATCCTGCGCCACCACTCTATATTCACGCTCATGAACAACTGCTCAAACGCGCTACCGAGATGGGGCTAGGTCGGCAGCAGGTCAGCTTCAGCGGAACCTATTGCTACTTTGAACACGAGCTAGCCCGATATCTCTACAGCCATTTGCCACGAGTTTGGCTGGCGGAACACTTTGCCGCCAAGTTCCAGGACAAGGCGTTCATGCCGGATTTCATATGCGACGATCGCTATCATATTGAGTTGAAGCGGCTGGCGCTGCCTGATATGAGTCGACCAATCTTTCTGCTGCTAGCATTGGCGGCGGTGTTTAAGTCTGCAGAGGAAATATGCCTATTGCTGTTTGATCGTAACGGCCCGCCCTGTACCGTCTAGAAGTCTCGGTTAAATCTCATCAAGATACGTGTCCATGTATTTTTTGAGATGTACACGTATTTTCATGAG
>NZ_QNRQ01000018.1 GCF_003315175.1 Eoetvoesiella caeni
AGCGTGCCATTACAAAATCAAGATCAAAAAAGACCGAAACCCGCGTGAACAGGGTGTTTGATCTCGAACCAGGGGTTCAAACTGTCGAACTCAGGTGGTAAGGACATAGTTGCTTCTCCTGATGGCTTGGGCTTCGAGTCGCCGCGTATCTTGGTTGAAGTAAAGCATCGCACTGAGCAAATGGGCAGCAACGAAATACGTAGCTTTATTGGTGGACTTCGCAGCGGCGATAAAGGACTTTATGTCAGCACTGGTGGTTTTTCGAAAGAAGCACGTTACGAGGCAGAGCGAGCCAAGGAGCCTGTGATGTTGATGGCCTTAAATGATTTGGTATATAGCATTATTGAGCACTACGACGAGATGGATAGCAAAGGCAAGGGATTGCTGCCTTTGACCAAAATCTACTGGCCTGTCTAAGCCGCAGTTTTCACCTTACTTATCGGTCAACGGACAAAGCTCAGTGCTCCCAACGGTCAATACAGCCCCGTCCGAGTAAGAACAGTATCGACTGAAACCTTGGACGCGCTGATCGGTTAATGACCCGAAGCCAGCATTCCGGTTCTCGATTGTTATTGTGGGTGAACCGTGGTTCTGGAAAACGCCGGAATTATTGATGGGGCATAGTTCAGTACTACCAACGGTAAGTACGCCACCATCGCTGTATGTGCAGTACCGGCTGAATCCGCTAATGGATTGAGATTGCAGGCCACCCCAGGCATAGGCTTCCGGTGCATTGAATGCCAGCAAGGCCAAGCATACGACCGCAAGCATGTTTGTAAGCTTTAGCCAGCGAAGGCTATCTACGCGGCTTTTAGAACTTACAGGGGCAACGCTCAGTGCCGCAGAATCTGGCCAAGTTGTTTTCATGTCTCCCTGTCTCCTTCGTGTCGCATGAAGTATTCTCGCCTGGGTTTTTAGCAAAGCTAATGTTCGTGAGCCTTTCGACAAATTGTCTCCCATGTCTCCCGTGTCGCCTAACAAAATTTTATTTTCAGAAAAATGCAGACCGATATCTGGAAATCAAAAAACCAAGCCATATACTTTTCTTGATGAGACATGGGAGACATAGGAGACATTAGCTAAACGCTATACTTTACGGCCATATTCACCACCTCAGCCTGTCGCATAGCCGTCTCCTTTTCTTCGTATTGGGAGACACCACCAGCAAGAAAACCCGCCGTCAAGTGATAAACACGTGTTTTACCGATCCCTGGAAGCCGCTTTTCAACTTGCGGCTTGCCATCCTTAGCCGTGGCCAAAAATCCGCGTTCCACCAGGACCTTCGTGACATACGTGGGATTCAGGCCTGAGCATACTTCGGACTTGTAGACCTCGGGGAAAATAAAGTACTCGGTTTGTTCACCGACCTGCTGACGAAAACCCGCACGATTAATTGTTTTGTTGTATCCACTATTTTCAATGCCTGGCGACAACAAGGTAAAACGGCTTTCCCCGTGCATTTCGATAAAGTGTCTAACTTTGGCAACGGCTTGTTCGGCTTCATGGTTTCCCACCCCGCCCCGCAGATCAATCCATGCTTTAAAACATTTATGACACGCCTCGAAGGCTTCACCCTCGGGCCAAGGCAATATTCCAAGTTCAATGCACAGCTCACCTGCCGCTGCAACCAAGCCAAAGCGATCTGCAACCCGAGCCACTTGACCTGCCGACTGAGTAGGTACATTCGTATTCACAAATTGCTTGATCAAACGACGGGTTTGCTCGATGAGTCTTGGCCGTAGCTCTGGATCCGCTAATTGCGCTACAAACGCAGGGCCAGCGTGTCCGTGGTGCTCCGAGACAGCTCTTTTGAGTTGATCTGCAAATATCTGCGATGACGCAGCAGCATGGATGCTTTCAAATATGCCATAACTACATCCGGCATCAGCCGGTATTTCCACCATACGTACTTCTTGGCCCGCCATAACAATATGCCCCGCTTGTGCCATCATCGTAGCCATGCTCTTTTCCCCTGACGAGAGCACAATATTCCGCCAACGCTTTATGCTTCTTGCGTCACCGTCTTTAGTAGCACGGCTCTTGCCCTGCCCATTGCCTAGCATGTAAGCCGCTTCGCCTGCCGTTTTGGGGTCTGCCTGTCCTAGCTCGTCTAATGGCAACAGTATGTCGTTGTGCAAGGCATCCTGAACGACTTTGTGCCCAACGTCAGCAAGTTGACACTAGTCGCGGACTCAGATTGTCTGCTGACTGAGGAGAAGCTGGCATTGGAGCTTCGCGGGCGCGGGTTCGACCTGATCGAGTTCAGTGACCCGGTCGAATTCAGATACGCCTATGAGTCCAAGTACCGTTCGATTTGGGACCGGGGTGAGCACACCGATCTGGTGGTGGTCCTCCGCTTGCAGAACGCGGAGTTGGAATCCTTGCCTTACGACCTGCTACAGGCGGGCAGGAAGTTGACGTTCAATTTGGGAGATCTCTTTCCCAACCTGAGTTATCCTGTCATTGAGAAGCTCGATCGCAGCCTGTTGGACAGGCTTTTTGAGGCTCAGTGTAAGTCGCCGCCAGACCCCATGGGCGATAACGCGACTAAGGATTTTATTCTCTGTTATGTGTTTGGCATTGCCGCAGAACTGATTACCAACGAGGTAGAGCTGCTTCGTGCCTTGCTTCGTCTGCATTACGGCAAACTTCAACTACCGCAAATGCTGGCCGAGCGGCTAATCCAAGTACTTAAAGGCCGCGATGGATTCAAGACCTGGCCGCTCTCTGAAATAGTTCCGGATGATGACGCCTTTTTCGCCTTTTTGCAGGAACGCTGGCCATTATTTCTTGCCAGGCTCGGCAGCATCAACCAAGTACGGGAAGATTCGCCGGAATACGGCCTCAAATATCCCGGCCCTGATCGCCTGCCGTTCGATCATCAGGACATCAAGGTCTACATCGACAACCTGTTCCTGGAGGGGAAACTCACACCTGTCGAGGCTAAAGGCATTGAAGTGGATGCCGGATCCTGGGTTCAAAGCGGTATCGCCATGTCCGGCGTGGACGATGATGTTTCCAACGTCCTTGACTCCCTCATCAATCCTGGAAAAACCAAGGCGGTGGGGCTGGTCGTGGATAAGGTTGACAAGATCATGCACGGCATGCAACTTGGCTCAGCTGGGATGCACAACCAAATCAAGCAATGGTGTCAGGGTGGTTTCCTGGCTGCGCTGGTGGGCCAACTATTGGAATACGGCTATGAGGTCTGGCTGACCGCCGATCATGGCAACATCCAATGCGACGGCAAAGGCCGCCCATCTGAAGGTGTAATTGCTGAAACTCGTGGCGAGCGTGTTCGTGTATACCCCACTCCGGAGCTTCGCGCTCAGGTCGCAGGAGCCTTCCCGTTTGCTCACGAGTGGCAGCCGGTCGGATTGCCAGCGGACTATTTCCCTCTGGTGGCTAGTGGTCACGACGCATTTGTCAGCCCAGGAGAGGCTATCGTAGGTCACGGTGGTATAGCCATCGAAGAAGTCATCGTGCCCTTGGTGAAATTTGAGAGAAAGAGTAGGTAATGGCTCAAAGGCACGAAAAATTAGGTATTAAGCAAACGATTCAAAAGGAATGGATGGATCTAACTGTCCGGATGATGCTGGCAGGCTTGTCCGAAACAGAAATCCGCTCTGAGTTAGATGATTATTTGTCCACACAGAAGCAAAGTGGTGGGGTAGGCCGCAGGGGCGAAAAGACATATGGCATGGCTATCTCTCTCCTTGCTTCATGGTTTGCGCCAGAAAGGGATCTGCGATCATTTCGTGACGATGCTTTGACTTTAGCGAAGAACATAAAACCAACGGAGTGGCTCCCCTTGCATTGGGCGGTAATTTCGGCTTCATATCCGTTTTGGCTCAACGTCGCAAAACAGACGGGCCGACTACTTAACTTGCAAGATCAAATCACGCAAGCACAGGTCTTTAATAGGCTTAAAGAAAAATATGGTGATCGTGAGACGGTAGGCTTCAGCTTTACTCGGAATAAGAACGGTGTGCGCCCCGTCATCGAATCGGACGACTATATCGATACCATTCCTGATCTCGCCCATCTAACCGTTGAAGGCCTCAAGCGTGATCGACTTTTTGTCCATGACGTCGATGGCGACATCACCGAACACTCGGTATATCGTTGTATTTACTTCGAGATCCTCGATGGCGACAAAACGAAGATCATCTTTGATGGCAAGTGGTATGAAGTCGACGCAACATTTATTGGTCGAGTCGCTGAGACATTGGACTTAGTCCCAATATCCACTCTTCCATTCCCGACAGTTGAAATATGGGAGGAGGACGGTAAATCGAAAATTGAGTCTGAGGGTGACTACAATATTCGAGCGGCTGCAGCGTACGGATATTTTCTGCTGGACAAGAGACTTGTTAAGACCAACCGCACCACATCACCCATAGAACTCTGCGACCTCCTGACCCCTGCTAAGCAGTTGGTGCACGTAAAGCATCGCAAGGGTGGATCGGCTGGACTTAGCCACCTATTCGCTCAGGGAGGGGTAGCTGCCGAAATTATGCTAGGCGATAAAGCGTTTCGCAAGAAGGCGCGAACTGTGCTGCGTGGTGTTAATCTGGCCGCACAGGGTCTCATACGACTGGCCAAGCCTTCACGACGCAGGGCCTCCAGGTCTATCTGCATGTCGCGAATTTTGCGTAGATCGCCGGGCGTCTGGATGTTGCGCGGTCGGCCTTGGATGGCATCAAGTGCAGCAGGAGGGGGTGATGGTTTCATCGTGGAAGACGGAAGGCTGGCAGCTGCTGTTCGCTGGGCTTTACGCCAGCGGTACAGCGTGATAGCGAAGGTGCTGCGTTGCACGGTCAGACCTGCAGCGGCCAGATCCTCCAGTACGGCGGCGTGTGGCACACCTGCAGCAAACTCGGCTTCGATCATTGGAAACAGTGCGCGTAGTTGGGCTGAAAGGCTGATGCGTGGGTCAAGGCCAGAAAGTACGGCCCGATAACGAGACACGGGTTGGGGTGAGTACATAGGTTTCCAGGAGTTTGGTTAGAGACAGTGCCGCTTAGTGCGACAGATCAGGAAAGACCCGGGTCTGCTTGTCCGCCAGCCAGGAGCAACCTGCAGCCAGCGCTTCGTCGTAGGCAGACTGTTCGTCCGCGAACTGGACGGACTTGCCGCGTGCGGAGAAACGTCCGCCGCCGACTTCGTGACCGTCACTCAGCAGGCGCAGGGTGTAGCCGCCGGAGTCCGAGTGGTGGGGGACGATCTCGAAGGAAAACCGGAGTCGGGCGTGAGTCACTTCAGTGTGAAATTGCCGGGCGACTTCGCAGAGGCGTGCAGCCCAGTGTGGGCCGATGCGATCCAGGGCTTGGGCGATGCTGTAGCCGCGCTCGCGCAGCCAGTCGCTGCGATCCAACACCAGGGCGGCAGTGAGTGCTTCGCCCAGGCTCATGGTGCCAATGCCGTAGTGGGCGGCTTGTTGCACGATGTGCAATATCCGGGTGTCGATGGTCGAGTGCATGAGGACTCCTTTGCCCAGCAGCTTGAAGGGCAGTGATGGGGGATGAGGGTGAGGTGTGTCCGAAAGGGCGGATGTGGTCACTTGCAGACCGATGCAGCCGCGATGCGGTTGCCCAACGTGACAATTCAAAACGGCGTGGGTTGTGCAGGCAATGTGTTGCGATCAGGTGGAGCGCAGGTTGGACTTATCCACAGGCCTTGCTGGTAGTAATAAGGTAGAAATAAGGTAGAAGGCGTTTTGATGGCTGGAAAGCGCCTGTTCATGCAGGTTTCCAGAAATGATGCGCGATGCTATGACGAGAAAGCGCGATGTTATGACGATAAGCCGCGATCTTATGACGATGCAGGCGCGATGCTATGACGACGGCAATCAGCACTTATCCACAGCCTGAGAATCGGCTTTTAAGAACACTTGCGCGATGTTATGACGATGGAATATTTACCGATCCAGCCGTGTCCAAACTGCTTGCTCGTGGCCCTTGATTGCGGTTTCTATGCGTGGCTCTGAGATCACTTTTAGGGCTTCCAGTTCCGTCAAACTACGTTCCAGACTTGTCCGAAAATCACGCATGCGACCGGTGTATTGAGCGCGTTGCTTCAGAATGTCCAGGCTGTACTTTTGCTGGATGTCGGAAGAGGTACCAATCAGGCGTTGCAGGCTTTTGGACAGATCATGTCGCATATGCAGGCGTTTGGTCCAGTCCACCAGGGCGTACTCCCGGTTGCTAAAAATCTGTGCCCAGCGAGGGTCAGCGTAGATCGTGTAACTGCCGGAGGGTTCGTCATAATCGAAGCCGCCGAGCATCGCGAGGACTCGGGTCGATGGGTGGTTACCATAGCTGTATTTGACCGAGCCATCCTTTCTACGGGCCTCAATGCACAGGGAGAAGCGGGCCAGGTCTTTCATGCCTTCATGCAGCCATTCATAGGCGCTGCCACCTGTGGGTCTGCCCATGCCGCGTAGGAAATCCGCCCGGTTGATGGTTGGCGCTTCGCCCAACAGGGCCGTGGTCTGCAAGTACATGGCATGCATCCAGATGTCGGCGTGATCCTCACTTAACTGCTTGCCGGATCCTTTAAGCAGGATGTTGCTGCCTTCCAGAAACACGGTCTCGTCGTGTAGGGTGCGCCAGCCCCGGCGAACCGGCGCAAAGATGGCGCTTCGGGCGATGTAGTTGGGAATGGCTCGGGCCGTTTCATTGATGCCGGGTAGTATGAACGGGGCAGGGGTGACTGCTTGCTTTTCTGCGGCGGCGGCCAAGGCTTGGTTGGCCTTTTGCTGGGCGCGCTGCATGGCAGCCGACAGACGCAGCAGATTGCTGTCCCGATGAAAGGGCAGGCGAGTCGATGAGGTCATGGGTAAAACTCCAGACGAGCCCATACAAGGCCTGCCCGGAGCGTGTGCAGTGCCTCACACGGATTCAGGGGTAGGGATGACTAGGCAATAGGAAGCCAGGTCAAAGGGATTGGGACAAATGCCTGTTAGGGCGTCGTTAGCGGCGGGTCAGCGGCTAACTTGCCGCGAGGGTTCAAACCAAAGCTCTTTCAGCTGAAACCGCTCGAAATACAGCACGATGTCTACGGTCTGGCGCAGAAATGCTTGAATCGTTGCCAGGTCGAGGTTGCCGCCGGTAGGCGATTGCTTGATAAGCACTGCCAAGCGATGAAACGTATCGGTCGCCCCATTGGCATGGGTGGTGGTGACCGACCCTGGATGGCCGGTGTTCAATGCCGCCAAGTAATCCCAGGTTTCAGGGCCGCGCAGCTCGGCCAGGAATATCCTATCTGGCGACAAGCGCATGCAGGCTGCCAGGCTCGCCGTTGCCGAGACGCGACCCCGCGTTCCGCCATACATCAGGTGAACACGGTTTCTATGCCTAGGCAGAATGAGTTCATGAACATCTTCAATCGTGACCAGGCGTTCATCAATGGACACCCGGTCGATGAGTGATCTGGCAAAGGTGGTTTTGCCGGAACCTGTCGCCCCGGAAATGACCAGATTCTTGCGTGCTTGGACAGCGGCATGAAGGAATTGCGGAATGTCGCCAGCCGCCTTTAGGGCCAAGAGTGTCTGGTCGGTCTTCGAGAGGCCGCCTGCTGCGCAATCGGCGGTGGCGTCGTGGGTGGCTTCAAAAGCGCCTTGCGCCTGCAGCTCCTCCAGGGAGAGGGCCACTTGGGCGTGTTTTCGGATATTGATGGCCAGCGTGCCGTCGATGCAGGCCGGAGGCTGCACGATCTGGCCACGCTCACCGTCGGGCAGGACGACCGACTGAATGGGGCTGCGTGCCATGTGGTTGTAGGCGGCCAAGGCCGTAGCCAGGGCCTCCAGGTGAGGATAGGAAAGCTGAGCGCACTCGTGCAACTGCCAGGCTCCGCGCGTGCGGGTGTAGAGCTCACCAGGGCGCACGATGGCGATTTCAGTCACGGTAGGGTCGTGCAGGTGGACGGCCAACGGGCGTAGAAATGTACGAACAGCGATGGCACGATCAAAGGGAATAGGTTCAGGGGACGGGTTCGAGCTCATAGACTTTGCTGAAATCCAGATCGCGGGCGACCATGATGCCAATGCGCTCGCCCTGGTTTTTGTAAAGGGTAGGGGGTATATCCAGGGACTTTTCCAGAATCTTGGAGACGGCCTCCTGGCCGCCTTGGCTCGTATTATCAAAACGGATGTTGTTGCTGCCCGATTCTCCCTGATTGGATGCCCAGTTGCCCAAGTCACCGATCAGGGAAAGTAGGATGGCGTTGCCAAAGCGGTCCCAGAAGTGGTTGTCGATATGGCCGTCTAGCCCTGGCTCGCCCAAGGGTCCCGTTCCGGGCGAGCTTAGATTCACGATGACACCGGTAGGGGTTTCCAGTCGATTCCAGGTCACGAAGGCGCGGGCTTGGCCCTGCTGTATGCCGCCGGACTGGTATCCCGTGAATTTGGAGCCAGCATCAATCAGTTTGACCTTGCCGTTGGCGCTCATGACCTCGTGCGTGGCTAAGCAGGTCAGCAGCCCGGCCTGGGTGCTGACGAGCTTGGTTTGCAACGTGCAGTCAATCATGGTGCCTTGGGTCAGTAGAAAATTGCGGTCGCCCAGTTGGCCTGCAACGGAAGGGGAAAGCTCTAGCGGTCGCAGTTTGTCAGCTAAGGGGCCAGCATCGCTATACGGGCCTTGCTTGCCGCTCGCTTGATCTGTCGTCGCGCCGCTTTGGTCGTTGCCGCCTGCTTGCAGTGGGCTGGCCAGTCGTCGTTGGGCGACTTCATTGATGGGCGCTGGCGCACTTGGCATCGGTGGCGGAACGTAATAGCTTCGCGCAGCCTCGGGTTCAGCGGCCGGTTGAGGCACGGATGGTGGTGGCGCGGGGCGTTCGACCTTTGGGGCTTTAAGGCGATTGGTGATGCCGCTTTGATCGACCTCCAACCCGGTATCCTCCTTTTCCCGGGGCCCACGGCTCCAGGTCTTTACGAGCACGCCGATTGCCACAGCCAGCGCGATTAATATTGTGAGCCAGAGGAAGGCACGAGCACCCCTAGGCGTACTGTGCCCGGTTGTGTCCAAATCGACCGTCTCCCGTTCCAGCTCACTATGCGGTTGGTTTGATGGGTGATCGTGGGCTAAATCATCATCTTGATGCCTGGCTGCTGCTGGATCTGAGCCTTGTTCCTTTTCCGTCATGGGGTGTTCCTTCATTGCGTGACTTCGCGTATCCGTATGGTGGGTACGGGTGCCACAGCGGCGGGTTGTTCGGCAGCGGCACCTTTGATGCGGCGCTTCACGGATGGCGATGTAGTTCCGGTATGTGCTGGTGCGGCTGTCGTGCCGTAGGCGCCGTTGTAGATGGCCAGCACTTGCTCGCCCAGGCGAAGATGCCAAAGCGCAGAAGTGCGACGCAGCACCATGGTGCGTTCATCTGCCATGTGGTAATTCGTAATGATTTCCTGGCCATCTGGTGTGACGCGATACACAGTGGGAATGTCGGCCTGCGGGGCGAACTGCAGCCAGGTCTGACGGCCATCGTCCCAGGCATGCACGGGTGCGATGCCTGCATCGCCGCTGCGGGTGTAGGACTGCCACTTCAAGGCTGCGCCAGTGGCTTGCAAGGATCGTTCAATGGCCGCCTTCTGAGTGGCTTTAGTTCGTTGTTTGGCTTCAGTTTCTGGGTAACGGATCACAAGCTTGTAAAGGGCCGGTGAGCTGTGGCTGCTGCTATATGAGAGCCTAAAGCTGTAGTCGCGACGGTTGGTGACCACGATTAGGTTGGTGTTGGCATCTTCTGCTGTCGGCTTGAAGAACAAATGATTGTCCTTGTGCGTAAACGCATAGGCCTGGCTGTCGCCAAAGACGTGATAGACATAGTGCTCGCCGGGTTCGAGCACGATGTGAGTGGCCACGCCGATGACGGCATCGAGCTGGATGACGTTGGCCGTGTTGTAGTTCACATAGCGCACGCGATGGTCAAGCCGTGAATTGCGAGGTGTTTCCAGTGCCAAAACGCTGGTAGGAACGGCCAGGCAGACAAACAAAGCCAGCGCCTGCCGACTGGGGAAATGTTCAAACATAAGGATTCCTTCTGAGCTTTGTCGGTGTCAGCGAGATAGGTCGGCAGCCAAGTCATAGCGCATGATCTGAAAGCCCAGCGGGTTTAGGCGGGCGACTTCTTCGGTGAGGGGAACGTTGGTGTATTGGTAGGCCATGGTGGCGATCAGATGCCGGACCTTGCTGATATTTCCCGTGCTGACTTCCCGCTCCGTCTTGGTGAAACGGACAATGGCAGCCTGGTTGGCCCCCAGGGTGATGGAATGAACTTGCACGTCCACGGAGCTTTGGGCACCAAGGCGCGTCGTGACAGCGTCTGGGCCTTCGAATCGTTTGCCATACTGGATCTGAGTCGGCGCGGAGGAAAGCAGGGCGCAGGTGTTGAATTGCTCCTGAATGGTTTGCCAGCTATAGCCTTCGCAGTTCAGCACATAGGTATTCAGGAAATACTTGGCGATACGCTGACCATAATCTTCCATGGGCTGGCCAAGGCTGCTGACATGCTCGATGGTGCCAGTGGCGTTATCCACCCGCACCACATACATTTCGGGCGGCTGCTTGAGCGGCGTGAGACCGGCCACGGCGGCAACGGAAGCGAAAGCAATGAGGCCGGACGCAATGGCTACCTGCCAGGCGCGTTTTCGGCTGCGCACGAGCTCACCCAGATGATCGCGCTCCAGGCCGCGCGATTGCTCCAGGTAGGCGGCAATGTCTTCGGACTTGAGTGGGTCAGACATGAATCAGACTCCTTTGAAATGCGGCGGCGTGGCGTTCACTGGCACGCGAGGCGTATCGGCGGGTTGTGGCGGCTGGGGAGCATGAAAGGCGCAGCCAGCCAGTAGCCCGGCCAGCGCCAGGGTGGCGATGATCTTTTTCATGGATAAAGGATTCCTAACCGGCTCGACTGGCAGGTGGATGGGGGAATTTGAAGAGATTGGATCGGCCTGGTGTTGGCCGGTAACGAGACCTGCTTACTTGGCGCGCAGGCGTAACATGCTGCGCAGCCGCAGGATGGAGAAAGCGCCTTTGGCTGCGGTTCCGACGCCCAGTTGAGCACCGAAGCCGTTGGATAGACCGGCAGCCAGGCCTGGGATCATCACCATGATTACGAGGCTGGCGATGCCTACCAGTGTTTGGGCTCCGAAGAGAGACATAATGTCCTGATCGCCTGCGTTGATTTGGCCTGCGATCATGCGAATAAGCTGAATGTTTATCTGTAGCAGCAACCCAAAGATGAGCCCCGCTAGCAGCGCCAGAAACACGAAGTTAAGGGCCTGTGAAATCCAACTGTTGAATAACGGTTTAGTGGGTTCAAACAGAGTAGCTGCTATAAAAATTGGTCCGGCAGCGACGATGAGTGCCATCCCCACTTTGCAGACCACGATGATCACCATAATGATGCTGCCCAAGACGGCAGCATTGATGCGTACCAGCGTGGCTAAGATGCTGACGAGGACTTCCTGGGTTGAGGGAAGAAAGCCAAGCATGGAATCACCTCCACCAGCACCTAGCATGGTGTTGGACGTCTCGCTAGTTTCGCTTTGCAGTTTGTCGACTTCGTGAGCCACGTTGCCAGTACCTATTGCTAGCTCAGTTACATCATCTGGCAGCGCAACCATAGCTTTGGCGATGTCATTCTGGTACAGACCACCCACCCCGAAAATCATCGAAATGATGGCCACGAGAATTGCTTTGCGAAAGAACTCAGTCACCGTCATATTGCTCTGTCCGTGCATAAGGGCAAACGCGTACACGACAAATTGAAGTGTGAGGCCAACCACGATGACTGGCATCAAGGCCTCGAATAGGGTCTGCATGGGTCCATTCACGGCGTCATTCAGGACATTTTCTGTTTGGGTCATGACCCATTGGGCGATGTCGCTGGGTGCTGACGGCGGGGTGACAGTAGGAGTTAGGTTAGACATGATGCCGCCTCACTTTGCAGGGTTGGTCGCATCACTTGCATTAGTGGTATTGCCAAACCAGCCCCCATACACCTGTTGCGCTCTTGCCTGCAATAGATTGCGCTCGGCTTCTAGTTGTTGGGACGCGAGCTGAATCCGGGTCTGCTCCGCTAGAATGTTCGCTTGCTCTATCTGAATACGAGCCTGTAGCTCAGCGATTTCCTTAGGGTTCGTTGTCTGATTGATCTTGTCCTGTAAAGCATCGACGTTGGCTAGGCGTCGAGTCATGGCGTCATAGGCCCGTTCGCTCATAGCTTTGGATGTAGCCTCAATATTCAAAGAGCGCTTGGACAGTTTCTGGCGATCTTCCTGGAAATTCACGTGAGCCATCACCTCGTCCGTGATACGGCCTACATCGCCATCCAGGTTCGACCCTCCCGACCGATCTAGTAGGCTCTGAGCATTGGATGGCAGGGCTGCGCGCAGTTGGTTCCGAATATCGTCGTTGCCGACGACGTTGCCGTAGCCGCTGGACTGAGTGAAGGCTGCTAGCTGACTTTTGGCGGTAGCTAGCTGATCAGTCAGGTTTTTCAGTTGATCGCGGGCGGTCAGTAGTTGTTCCTGTAATTGGACGATCGTTGCAGCATCGACGGTGGGGATGCCGTTGGCATGGGCAGAATTTACAAATGCGGCGGACAGGATTATGCCCGCCGCAAACGACTTGCAGCGTGTCATGAATGAGACTCCAGGATGTTCACGAAGGCCGACGAACGCCGGCCTGTGGATTGCGCGGGAAAGAGTTACGTCTTGTTGGTAGCGCTTTGGTATTGTGTTTCGGTGATGCGATGGGCTTTCATGCGACCCGAGACGATCACATCTTCCTTTTCGTCGTATGCCAAATGAACAGTCTCGCTTATGACCAGTATATTGTCGGCTTCTTTAATGACAGCCGGTACGGTGCGAGTTCGATACCCCACCTTTCCGACAATGCTCCATGCTGTTTCATGGAAAAGGAAACTCTCGCCGTTACGCTCGATATGGACCAGCACTGGGTGATTTCCTTTGTCTGACTTCCAGTACCCAAGAAATTTTTCACCACCTGGTTCTGTTTTGCATCCAGTCAGGAAGTTCAGCAGAGCAGTAGCACTGGCGGCTGTGATGAAATGTCGTCGATTCATTGGGTTTCCTATGGTTAACGGTTGTCCGAGTTCTCTTGGCAATGCTTGAAGGCTGCCTAGATGTTGGCCACGCTGCTGACGTGTTGGGTCTTTGTACGCCAGTAGGCTCGTTTGTCAGGTTTCAAATTGTTCCCCATCGTCATGCTCAAGGCTTCATTGGAAGGAGTGGCCGTTTGCTTATGGAAGGCACTACAGACATAGGTCTGGGCCCTCCTGCTTTGCTTCCTGTAATTGGAAAGCTTGGTGATCAAAGCGTACGTTGAGCAAGTTGGCTATCCGCTGATAATCAGCAGGTTCAGGTGGATGCCCGTTCACGTCATGGACGTGCAGGCTGTAATATTTTTGTACACCTTGTTCAAAATAAGTACGATCTTCGCGAGGATAAGTGGAGCGGAACCAGATGTCCGGACTCATCTTGGGATCGGTGCAAGATGGTTCGGAAAGACCGTAGTTTCGGCTATGGCGCACCAAATCGTCCGCACCGACCGTGACGTAGTCAAGTTCGGTTTCTCGGGTGTTGGCTTCGCCTGCTTCCAGTTCCTGATGCGTCCAGTGTTCACAATGGATGGAAATTACAAAGGTATCTTCCAGAGTGTCGGTGTCAGGGTCTGTAAGCCCCAGACGGGTATAGAACTCCTGATCCTTTGCTGCTTGCCGATCGTCTTTGGCCTGTGCTTGGCGCGAGTTGTGTTCAAGCGCTACCCGCTGTTTCTCCCGATCTAGGGTGTCTTGTTTCATGGTTCACCTTTCTAAGGGGTGGTGGTTATCTGACGGCTTTGCCTGACAGTGTCCAGATACACAGGTAGCCAGACAGCAGGGTCATGCCCGGCCTGGGCCACGGCCTGCTCTGCTATCTCGGCCATGTCGGGGCTGCCGGAGAACACCAGCAGTTCGTCTTCGCAACCAGACAAGTCCAGTTGGGCGACCGTGACACTGGATCCCTGCTTGATGAGGAACTTGCGGCTGGCCTCGCCCAGGGTTTTGAGCAGCTCGAACTCGGCGGGCGTCAGGCCAAAGCCTTCGATGTAGTCGCGGGCCTTGGCCCTGGGATTGGGCAACAGGACTAAGGTGGCTGTTTGCTGCACCAGAGAGGGGCCGACCGGGTTATCTATGATGGCTCCCGGCTCTTGGGTGGCGAAGGCCAGTACGCCGTTTTTCTTCCTAATCGTGCGGCTGGCATCCTGCATGTCATCCTGAAAGTGCAGGTCTTTCAATGGGTGCTGACACTCGTCGTACAGATTGATGATGCGCCGGCCATCGTGCAGGGCGTCAATACGGTGCTTTAGATACATCGTTGCCGCGCCTCGTACCGCGTCATCGTCCAGCAGCTCGGTGAGGTCAAAGCCGAAGATAGCGGGCTTACCTACTTCATTGGCCAGGTTCAGCTTATCAGCAGGGTTGTCGAATACCCAGCCGTACTCCCCTCCTTGGCACCATGGGGCCAAACGAGCATGTACAGTGCTTGTGGTTTCATCCTCGCTGTACGGGTTAGGTAGCAACGTATTCAAAGTGGAAAGTGTGCGGGCGTCGTGGTCAATTAGGGTGACCAGCTGCTGTACTGCCTGCGTGATGTCAGCGTGCTGGCGCGTGGTGAGCGTTTCACCCCTGCGTTCGGCCAGGAATACGACCAGGCGCACCATGAACGCGATATTCCCTTTGGTAGGCTCTATTTGGAATGGATTCCAACCTGTTGCTTCGCCAAGGTGGATGTTGAAGTAGTGGCCGCCGAGCGCCATGATCAGTACCTGCATGCCCTGATCCTTGTCCCAGACTACGCAGGTCGCGCCGAACTTCTGGGCTTGAGTGAGCAGCATTCCTTGCAGGACAGTCTTGCCCGTGCCGGTCATGCCGATAATCATGGTGTTGCCCGGACGTCGTTTGCCAGTTTCATCCATGTCCTCCGTCGAGGCATGGAAATTGAAGAAGAACGGACTACCCGTTTGGGTTTTGAGCAGGGTAACTGCCGGTCCCCAGGGGTTCCCGACTGGCTTGCCGATCAGCTGATTGTGCAGGCTGGAAAAGCACAGGAAGTTAAGTGAGGTAATCGGTACGGGGCGCGGCCGCCAGTGCCAGTTGCCGGGCAGTTGTGCCCAGAAACCGGCTTCCAACGCTCGATCCAGCGGTCTGAAGCCAATGGCATCTTCGGCCAGTGCTGTAGCGCTTTGAGCCAGCGCCTGGCGTACCTCTTCTGCGGTGTCGCCATAGACCAGTAATGTGGCGTGATGGTCTCCCAGGCCGAGGCGGGCGGAAGTTAGGTCGTCCATGACGTCGGCCAGCTGGGCAACTTGGCTGGTGGAGTCGTCACCGGAATCAACCAGCAGCTTGTGGTGTTTTTTGACCAATTTTTTGGCGGCTGCCCCTGTATGGCTACCCCAGGATTGGGTGAGTACGAATTCATGTGGCAGGCTCACCAAGCGGTCCAGGTGGCCAGGTTTGGTCGATTCGGGGTAGTCGCGCAGTTCCATCATGCCGAAAATGCGGGAGTTCGCAATACTGCGCAGTTCTCCGAGTTCTCCGCGACGGCCAAAAATCGGTCGAGCGAAGGGGAGCGTTTCACGCAAGCGTTCCCGACTGATGGGCACCGACCGATGAACCCCGCAGAGCAGATACCCCAGAAACTCTGCGGCTTCGCTAAAGGCAAAACCCTTGCGATCCACAATCCCCAGAATCTGAGGATCGTAGCGGTATAGGCCGGCGGTCATGGTTCGCAAGATATTGTTCAGCCGTTCGATGGATTCGGCCTGCCAGAGCGCAACGCGCTGGGCGTCAGCCTTCTCTAGGCTGGCGAAGGTGCCCAATATCGGGTCCTGAACCGGGTGAATGAGTATCGTCAGGTACAGGTCGTTAATCATCAGGCCGGAGGCATCAAACGTCGCCCGATAAGCTGCATCGAACCGGCTGGCAAATGGCTGGGTAAAAGTGCTGTCGGGATATTCCGTTACTCGGCGACGGACGATGTGGGAGTACAGACCAAGTGTTCCCATGGGTAGGCCGCGCAATACGTTATGCAGAGCTTCGATCCATTCTTTCAGTTCGTCTTGCGCATAGGCGTCTGGGGTGCGGCCCGCTACCTTGATAACGGCCAGGTACTCGTGGTTGTCGCAAGCAATAATTTGATCGGTGACATGATGAGAGTAGGGCAGGTAACGCGATACGCGCCGTTCGTCCACAGCTAAGGTGGCAGCAGCAGTCATGGAATCTTCCTTTATTTGATGAGGTGGCGCCAGGGCCGGTGCCGGTGATAACCCTGCAGGGCGTAGCTGGATCCGCGCCAGAAACGCTGATTGCGGTTGCGACGCCGTGTCTTGAATTCAAGCCAGAGCACGTCCAGCGCCTTATCGTCATCACGGGTGAGGACAGCAAGCACGGGTATGACCAGGAAAAGCAATCCCCACCAAGCCAAGCCAGCCATCATGGCGATGATCGCTACGCAGGCGAAGGCTCCGAGCAACAGCGTGGTGGGGATACCCATAAACGTGGCCTTTCGGCCCAGTCCCTTGAAGACGGGATAGGAGTTGGCTGCCATGGCTTACTTCCAGAGCAGCATGACCAGTTCTGCGGCAGATCCCGCGAGCAGAACTCCGATGCCCCAACGGATGGCATCATCTTTGCGCATGACCTCTGCGGAATACAGTACGAAGATGATGACGCCGATGATGACGGCGGCAATGGGCAGAATCACATCAAGATTGTCTTTGAGTGTCTGTAGTGTGGATTGCGCCCTGGACAGACCGCCAATGGACTGGGCAAGTGCAGCCTGATGGATACTAATCAGTAGCCAGGCCGTAGCCAGTTTGCTAATCATGCGTAGGGAGGGTGCTGCCATTCTGAATTGTTTCAGTAGAGACATGAAAAGACTCCTGCCCCAGGACGCCGTGTGGCGTTGGGGTCATAGGTGGTGGTAGGAAGATGGAGCGGTTGAGGCATGGCCCTGCAGGCGTTAGAGCGCTGCGCCTTGGTCAGTTTCTGACTCTTTGTCGTGCGTCTGTACAAAGCCGTCTACAACCGGGTTAGCAATGAAGCCGTCTGGCGTCCCTTCAACTTGAGCAGGCGCTTCGTGGCCTGGAGTCTGTGTTGACGGTGATTTCGGCGATTCGCCATCCCTTGTGGGGTGAGACTCTTCTGCTTTCAGGGGTGTCAAAGCAGGCACCTTGATGTCGGCCTTTGCCAGAACCTTGCCAACATACCCATTGGTGAAGCCGCGCGTGAAATTTCCGGTGTTGTAGCAGGACAGTGCTGCACGCAAGGCCTGTTGTGGGGCCTTGTGTCGCGACAATGATCTGGCATAGCACTCTGCAAGCACCGTCTGGGCAGCTGCCAGATTGCGGCAGGGATCGAAGACGGTTTTGGCGTCCAGGTTTAGCCAGGCCCAGTTTCGTACGTTGATCTGCCCTAAACCGGCATCGAAGTCGATACCTTGATCAATGAGGCGTTGAGCTGCTTCGGCGGCTTCCGTCAACGTTCGAGGCTGTTGTTGCAGATGCATGCCCTTGCGGTTTACGCCGATGGCGTATTGTCGAGCGCGAGACTCATGACTGATCAAAGCATGTAGCGTTATCGGGTGAATATTGGGTGCGCAGGCAAGGGCCAAGGCAGCAATTTCTGCGATCATGGAGTGGCCCCTATCAGTGATCGGCCCTATGCCTGGGATCGGTTAGAGAGAAATTCCAGCCGCTGGCCCAAATGCCGCCATGATCGGCATCCCATTTGGCTTGTGCTGCGTCGTAATCTTCAACTTTGACCCAGTGCCCGCCCATGGTGGGTCTCCCTACGTAGCGCACAGACAGCTCATGAGTCCAGGAGTGATCGTTGTAAACGACACAATACGTGGGCAATTGATCGAGTGTGACAGTAGGAAGCGGATGGACTTCGTAAACGGTCTGCCCGCTGTCGCCGCCGAACTCGTGCTTACGCCATTTGTAGGCCGTATCGGCATAGGTACGGTTCAAATAATCTGGGTCGCATTTCCCGGCCCCGCGTGAGATGGCGTCAATGCGTTCTGGCATGCCCTGATCGGTTGATGCTGGGCATTGAGATAGAAAAGAGCGTCTGGCGTCGGCTGTTGCTGACCAGTCCAGGCCATGTTTGCTGTATTTTTTGATGTCGAAGTAATGATCCAGCGATGGGCTGCATTCGTTGGGTCGCAAGCCGGAGGATAGGCACAGCGTTGCTTCGCAAGCCAGACGAGGGATACCGGTGAGCAGGTCAGTAGCGACAGCATGGGTGGCTGGAGCTAGGACGCAGGCGAGCGCCAGCGTCCCTGCCCGCAAGGCGGGAAAGGATTGCATGAAGATGTCTCCGGGGAAGGGGTAAAGCAGATGGCGGTGGAAAGGCCGGGGATGGGTCAGCGTTGACGCTGCAGAGTCTGCTGAGCGATGGCGATCTGTTCAGGCTTGGCCATGGCTCGCACCAGATGAGCGGTTTCGATGGTGGCCTGGCGAGTATCGCGCAGATGTCCCAAGTCGGCCACGATCTGGCGTAGCAGGGTTAATTCTTCCTGCAGCGTGTCGTCGGCAGACAGTCGCCGTCTTATATAGTTAGAGAGGGATAGCCCGGAAAGAGCAGCAGCTTCGCCCAATCGGGCAGCATGAGACGAGGTCACCCGGATACGGATGACCTCGGAGAGAGGTTCGTTCATGGGGATTACCTGTGGATGGGGTAACGCAGCAGCGCTGTGTCGGTACAACGATTATTGTCTGAGATGTATTAATCTAGACCCGATCTGTCATGTGCTGTCAGATGCGTTAACTTGAGGCTGACAACTGCCATTGCCGGCGAGAAGCTAGATATTACGGAGGGCTAGGAGCTTGTGCGAATTATCGACTCTTGATGGGGGGATATATCGTCGCACCCTGTGGCACAAAATTGAAGGTCTTTCGTTAGTTCACTATCGAGATATCCACACCGAAAAACTTCTCCATTAGATATTCCCTGAGTCAGCTCAGTTTCTTGTAACTCATAGAACTCATTGAGGCATACCCAAGTGTTCAAGGGCAGGGAGCAACAACCAGCAGTTAAAAGAAAGGCCGGATAATAATTGCCAGACTGGCAGCCGTGATCATTTCTGTATCTGTGGCCTTTGGATGTTGTTTTGACCGTGATGGCTATCCCTGCGCTTTGTCCGAGAACAATCAAATATTTGTCTTTAGTCGTTCCATCAGAAAAAACGAAGTTTTTATGTAGAAGTATTACACCTGGCCTCAACTTACTTCTCCAGCACAGCTATTATTTCTTTTCGATCTTTTATCGATTCAACCATGTGCTCAAAGTCTTGCTTACGCAAAGACATTGCATAGGGGATCTGTTGCTGTTTGCGTTTTTCAACTTCGTAAATTTGATGCCAGGGAAGATTCTCCAAGTGGGTGCGCTCAACCATTTCGTCTGCGGTCGCGTCACGAAATTCCGACGCGAGCTCTTGCATGATTCGTACTTCTCTTTTCGAGAAATGCAACGGGTTAAATTCGTTTAGTGCTTGTACCGACAGCATTTCCTTGCCATTACGAACAGGAATGGACTTGAATAAGCAGTTCCCTTCCCAGTCTTTACTTGGGTTGTCTAATTCATTGTGAAATTCGACAGGAACCGGCCCCATAGGCCAAGCAAAATACTCCATTCCCGTCACTGGCCTTCCAGTGTCGCGGTAGTGGGTAAAATCGAGAAAATACAATAGCTTATAAAGCTTTGTCTTTCCCAGTTTACGAGTATTTAATGCGAAAAACTTTACTGCCTCTACTAGTTTTTCACGTTCGTGATGGATTAGCATCGTAATAGCATACTTTAATCTGTGGCTTTGGGTAATCTGAAAGTCAGTTGTGGTGGTTGGTTGTCAAATTGGTTCTTTTAAATCACGTCCATGTTTGTCCATGCATAACAAGCACCAACTGAAAGTAATAGAAGGAAAATAGGCGCTCAGCCCTGCAGCTTATCCAACTTCCCCACCAAATCCTCAGCCCTCAAATGCGTATACCGCTTCAGCATCTGCATGCTTTTATGCCCGCTGATCGCTGAAACTTCCTGATCTGACAGCCCGGCCTCTACCAGTCGGCTAACCGCTTCATGTCGCAGATCATGGAAGCGAAAATCTACCAGGTCGGCAGCTTTCTTTGCATCATTCCAAGCCTTATCAAACAGATAAGGCCGCCGGACCCCATCACGGCCAGGCTCACCAAAGAACACCAGGTCAGTTTCAGGCGGCCGAATCGGATTATCTAGTGCGGCCTGAAACGTGCTTGTCGCAGCCTTGGTCAGTGGCACAGTACGCGGCGAGGAGTTCTTCGTGATATCTAGTCGCACAACTCGCTTTTGCATATCCACCTGGCCAACCCGCACGCCAGCAATCTCCGATAGCCGCATCCCTGTTTCCAGCGCGATCCGTACTATCCAGCTAAACATTGGATTCGAATAGGCATCCACTGCTATCAGTAGCCGTTTATTTTCCGCTGGTGTCAGCCGTCGATTACGCCCGGCACCAGGTGCGGGGCGGCGGATATTAGACACGGGATTGAACGGCAGCCCAATGCCCCATTCCTTGATCGCAATGGTGAATAGGTGGCCAAGTAGGGCTAGCTCCAGGCGTACGGTGTTATTGCTACGCGGTACGCGCTTGCCGGTCTCGTCTTCATCACCAGCCAGGCGCGCATCACGGTACTGGGCGACAATATCAGCGCTCAAGCCAGCCAGGGAATACTTACCCAAATGCTTAATCAGCGCCAGGGCCTTTTTATGTTCGCCAATTTGGGTCGATGCGCGCTTAGTCGGGGTAACTTCCCGCAGATAACGCTTCAGCGCCGCCTCAAGAGTCATCCGTTCGGCCGGCGCACGGTGTATGTACATGCCGCGTACCATTTCATCTTCAGTACGGCGCGCCCAGTCTTCGGCGTCTCTTTTGGTGCGGAAAGTTTTGGCGGTAGTAGGCCAGCCCGTTTTGCGGATTAGTGCCTTCCAGGTACCGGAAGGAGTCTTGACGATAGTGGCCATTCAGGCTCCGGATGATGCTCGACGCTTCACCACTGTACCGAAACTGTACCTAACTCGCAATCTTGGAAAATCCCCCAGTCTTGGGGTAGAGGTCTGAACCCAGCTAAACACTTGTAAATATTAAGTATTTTAAGCTGGTGCCGGGGCCGGAATCACAGGATGACCGCAAAGCCAGTGTTCATGAGGGTTCTGGGGATTTCTTGTTTTTAGGGGCACACCCTTGGGGACTTAAAGTGTAAACGTCTGATAAAGGCAACATCCGATGCTATACGGGACTCATACTTGGTTTTCTACGTCATTACAGGCGCATGCGATGCGATCCTGTTCAAAGCTACCCCTAATGCCCGATCATCGAATAAACGATTTTTACGCGCGGCGGCATGCTTTCCCCCTTGCCAGTGGTGTAGGCCCTCGCGCAATGCGGGAACATTGGGTGTGACATGTTCCTTGGCTAGCAGCCAATCAACAGTTGCCAATAATTCCATGCCAAAAGGGGATTCAAAGCCGTCAATGGCAGCGGCTGTTTCTTCAAGCGCAGGGAGGTAAGCTTTAGCCTCTGTCTTCAAGTATGTTTGGACAAAGTCCTTGCGCTCGTCGTCAAACCAAATAACGTCAAGCGGTCCAGCATCACTGATACGTTTTTCACAGTGAAGATAGCTTCCATCCAAGCCTTCAAGCAAGTGACGCAGGCGATCTGCATAAGGTCCGTATTGATGAGCTTTAAACCTCAAGTCCAGAGAGGGCAAACCCGCTTTTTCAATGGAGCGTTCCAGAAACCAGGCTAGTTTCTGTATCTCTAAAAGGCTGCATTCCATGCCTAGAACCCAATAGCGGCGCACAAGCTCGGCGATTAGAGCGCGAGCTGGCGTGAGTTTTTCCACCCCTGTTCGTTTGGCTACATTCTGATATTTTTGTGTGGGCTCGAAGACGATGATATCCAAATCTAGATCGCTAAGCTCTTTTTCGATAATGGAGCGTACTTCGCTCCATGCCAAACCGCCATTACCTGCTCCCAACGGAGGAATTGCAATGGACTTGATCTTCTTCTCAAGCAAGAACCGGCGCAGGTCCTGCAGGCCATCAACAATCCACTCCAGGCGCGATGGCGAGCGCCAATGCTGTTTGGTCGGAAAGTTGACGATCCAGCGTGGACCGGCTAGCTCATTGACTTCGGTAATGAACATTTTTCCCGTTTGTACCTCATTTGCCTTGCAGGCCGCAGCGTACAAACGGTAGTTGTCGGCGAAGCGCTCTTTGAACATCAGGGCGATGCCCTTACCCATCACCCCTACAGTATTGACCGTATTGACCAATACTTCGGCGTCTGCTTCCAGTAGGTTTCCGTGCGTGTAAGTAATCATTAGAAGTACCATTGCGGCATTACATGCACCGCCAGTTGCAAACCTTGTGCTCGGATTTGCGTATCAAGTTGAACCTTTATGGCCTCCGTATAGCACACCACACCCAACAAGCCATGTACCGGTACGCTTTGGTGTACCAAGGTCTCTGCCTGATAGCGTTCAATCTGCTCCGGGTCGTCGGCGTTACGGGCGAAATTCCTCGCTTGTAGCAGAGGCCAATCGATGTGAAAAAGGTCGTCAATCTGATTGTAATACTGAGCCATAGCGGTATAGGCATGGCGATCAGTAAAAACAAACTCTAGCCCCACTTCCCGGATGCGATGAACGCTTGATACCAATATACATATGTCCTGATTCAGACGTTTGGGTACACCGCCACGCCCCGTATAGATGTTATACATCATAGGAGAAAACGGAGTGAAATAAAACGGGACATAGTCCGACAGGCATCCACCTGGTGCGATCGGAACAACCCGTGTGCTACGTCGGCCGATCAACTCCGAGTTGCCGATTGTAACGAAGTGGGGATCGCGCACCGTAGAGTTCATGCAATGCAAACCGTGTTGGAGAATCCATGCGAGATTCTCTAGGTGAACAATTCGCCAGATCAACGCACGATCCGAGTTCAGGTTGGGGTAGTGGTTCGCCATTGGCTATTTCAAGTATTGCAGCATGGTTACGTTGATCCCGAAATACGCAGTCACGAAATAATAGCTAGCCAATAGAAAGAATGGTAGTGGATCCATGAGATTTCAAGCCGCTTTCGTTCTCTCGTTGGTCGGTGCTGTGATCTGCGGATTGCAACCCGGTAGTTCACGAATGAGGGCCTGCATCCATGCCGGCAGTGTGTTGAAGCCTGAAATCAAATCCTGGCGGATGGCATCGCCTTGTGTATCGGCGAGCAGTTGGGTCAATCGTTTGATGATGCGGGGCTTGTCAGCAGGCAGAGTGTCCTTTAGCCAATGCAGTGCCTGTACGACACGCATGGCCGGGCGGCCGGCCCAATACAGACGGCTCGGTGCGGTGAGCTTGAATGTGACGGTCAGGTTGTCGAGCTGGATGGTGCGCCGGCGTGCATCCGTATGGATGGTGACATGCGCGGGCACGGCGTCCGTCAGGCCCAGGTCGTTGGCGGCGGTCATGCCATCGACGAGCAGGCGCAGTTGGTCGCGGCGGGCGATCGCATCCACGATGGCACGATAGTCGGGAGTCGCTGCCTTCGTGGTCAGGCTGTTCACCTTGGGCCTGTCATACAGGCCACGGTCGATACGGCGAAGTTCGCCGGTCGCAACCAGGCGCTGAAGCGCCTTGTCCATGGCACTTCGGCTACCGAGGTGAGAAAAATCAGTCGGCGTCCAGACTTGGCCGGGAGCGGCTGCGGCGATGTGGGCGAGGATTTGCGCTTTGAGATCGTTCATAAAAATGCCTATGTCCGACATTTGTATGCGTTTTTCGGACTTTTGGCAAGTTTATCCGAAATTTGTAGTTATTTTTCGGACTTATGGCTAATGAGCAGCGGGTTACTTAACTCTTATGAACCTACTCGCGTCGAGTCTGCATTGCCCCGGACAGCCGGACACCGATGCGGTCCACGATGTCGTTATGGCTCTTCGTGCCTCTCCAGGTCGGATGGCCGTGAAGACCCTACCTCCACTGTCTGCTATTGGAGGGAGGCGGTCTTGCTGTTCCCTTCACCGTATCACGGCGTTCGCGCAGTAAAGGGCTGCGCGTGCCGGCACGCTTGCGGCCAGGTGGCCGTCTATCGACCCCTGACTGCTTGCGCTGCGCCGTGCTGAACACGGTTCCGGGCAATTCCGCCCGAGTAACCGGAGCACGATCATGTCGCAATCATCCTTTTCCTCTCTCGATTCCGCTTTGCTGGTACATGACGCGCAGGGGCGCTATCTGCCGGCGACCACAGACCAGATTCTTGAAGCGGCCCGCCAGGCGGTTGACCAGAAACTGGTGCGCGGCACGGCGTTTACGTCGCCAGCGGTCGTCAAAGAATATCTGACGGCAAAACTGGCTGGCTTCGACGTGGAGATGTTTGCTGTCCTCTTCCTGGATTCGCAGCATCGTTTGATCGAATACGTGGAGATGTTCCGAGGCACGCTCAATCAAGCCTCGGTCTATCCGCGTGAGGTCGCCAGGGCGGCGTTGAACCGTCACGCGGCCGCTGTGATCGTGGCGCATAATCACCCAAGCGGGAATCCCGAGCCGAGCGCGGCGGACAAGGCGCTGACCGCGCATCTCAAGAAGGCACTGGCGCTGCTCGATGTCAATACGCTGGATCACGTCGTTGTGGCTGGGCGGGAAACGGTGTCGTTTGCCGAGCGCGGCCTGCTGTAGGGATGGGGGGCGTGAACTGTACTCCAAAGGTTGGAATAGCGTTCAACTTTTGGGGTGCAGTTCATCGGCCTTTTGTACAGAGCCAGGCTGTCCGATGCTGCTTTGTTCGAGGCGGTTCAGAAGATGAAAAGTTCTGCTACCGCTGCATCGACGATGTGCAAGCAGGAGCTAGGCAGGGCTTAGCCAACTGGCCCAACGCTAAAGCGCCTCAACATCCTTGTCCAGAAAGGACTCCGGGTCATCCTTGGATTCACCTACATTTTTGCCACAATCATCTAATTTCGGTTACGATCTCTTACTCGCTCAACACGTCTATGGAGGTGATAGGTGGCAGAAAAACGGAACGTGTTTATCAGCCATGTCCATAAGGACGACGACGGGCTAAAAAAGCTCAAAGATCTGCTGGCTCCGAAAGGAATGGATGTGAGGGACTCCTCTATTCATACCGGGAAATTTAACAATGCTACGGATGAGCACTACATCAAGACACAGATTTTGGCCCCAGCCATAAACTGGGCAGGCGTATTTATTTGCTACGTTTCACCTCAAACCAAGGATAGTAACTGGGTGAACTGGGAAATCGAGTATGCGGCCAAGCAAGGGAAACGTATTGTTGGCGTCTGGGAGCATGGTGAGAAGGAGTGCGATATTCCCGAGGCACTGAGAGAGTATGCCGATGCCCTCGTCGGCTGGAATGGTGACTCGATCATTGATGCCATCGACGGAAAAGATACATGGGAAAAACCCGATGGTGGTGCCTGTGACTCGGTTCCTCTGAAAAGGCATCCTTGCAGATGACACGTATCCACTCTTACGTGGTGCGTTACGACAGTGGTTTCGCCCCTAATCCGTTCTATGAATACTGCACACTGGCAACTTGTAAGCCACCTATACGTAGTAGGGCCGCCATCGGTGATTGGGTGGTCGGCAGTGGCAGCAACGATCGACGTATTCAACGAGGTGGGTATCTGGTGTACGCGATGCGGGTCACCGAAACGTTGACATTTGATGAATATAGTGTGGATCCACGATTCCAGTCCAAAAAACCTTATCGCAATGGTAGTCGGAAACAAAGCTGTGGGGACAATATCTACTTCCGAACCTCGCCAGCCGTCGCTTGGCAGCAACGTGATTCCTTTCACTCGCTCCCCAGCGGTTTACTAAACCCCGAACATGTCACTCGCGACACAGCGGTAAATAGGGTTCTGATAAGCAATGACTTCGTGTACTTCGGGGGGGAGGGACCAGAATTCCCGGAAGGGCTAAAAGACAAGAAAGGCCGAAGCCTATGCAAAACAGGAAGAGGTCGAACTATTTTCGACGATCCAGAACTGACCGTACACTTGGAGCGATGGATTCGTAGCCTTAGGGTGAGTGGATATCAGGGCGCTCCATTTGAATGGCTAATGCTTCGGAGGTAACTGATGCACAAGGAAGCTTCTCTGCTGCTTTCGGACTACGCTTCAGAAATTGCAGCTACGGATGTATTGAATCCGACTGACTTCAATCCCGTCCTTCAAGGGCTTTATGGAGAAGTCGGTGGAATAATGGCTACGGCCAAAAAGCATGTCCGGGAAGAGTCTGCGTATCCAGGTTTCAGAAGGGCGGCAGAAGAAGAATTTGGCGATACCCTTTGGTATCTAGCTGCAATCTGCCGACGAATGCGAGTACCCCTTGAGGATGTTTTCGCCGAAGCAGCAAATCACGGAAACTTCAAGAACATTGGAGCGGCAAGCGATATCGCTGAAGGTGCACTGGCTTACATCGCCATGCCAGTGTCGGCACCAGCGTCGTTGGACGTTACTCTAGTACGCTTAGGCCAAGCCGCCGCTGCCATGCTGGGAAGTAGCCCCATGCGCGATGACGTAGTTACATTTGCACGAGCCTATCTTGATGCTATCCATGCGTCGGAGTTGATGTTTTCGAGCGTAGCGCGGGGGAATCTCCGGAAAGCTAGGGGCGCATTCTTAGATCCACAGCCTGCTGACCTAATTGACCTTGACTTCGATAGTGAGTTTGGAATTGAAGAGCAGCTTCCTAGAGATTTTAAAATCCGAGTCAATCAACGCGGCAGCGGTAAAAGCTATCTTCAATGGAATGGTGTGTTCATAGGTGATCCTCTGACTGACAACATCGCTGACCGAGATGGCTACCGATTCCATGATGTTTTCCATTTCGCATACGCGGCTATATTGCATTGGTCGCCCGTGATACGGGCATTGATCAAACACAAGCGAAAGAGTCAGTCCAAGTACGATGAAGAGCAAGACAGTGGTCGGGCAATCGTCGTTGAAGAAGGGCTTACGGCTTGGATTTTTTCCAGGGCTAAGGAACTGAACTTCTTCGAGAATCAAGAAAAAATTTCTCTTGGAATTCTCAAAACCATCGGTGAGTTCGTGAGTGGCTACGAGGTCGAGAGGTGTCCACTAAAACTTTGGGAAAAGGCCATTTTGGACGGTTATTCTGTATTCCGTAACATCAAGAGAAACCAAGGCGGTTGGATCATCGGAAATCGAGAAGAACGTACTTTACAATATATGCCACTTGAGTCTGAACAATGAAACTTCACCCCTTCGTTGAAGCCGTTTCTTCACTACAATTCGAGAACTGCTTTAATCCTTATTCTGATCGCTGCGAACTTCATGATCGTCGAGATGCACCACGTCGTCGTGCTGCTGCGCTTTCCGCGTTATTACGTTGCGCTAGCGAGAAGCCTGTAGATGCGATTTGGATTGGCCGAGATTTAGGATATCGCGGAGGTCGCCGTACAGGGCTAGCCCTGACTGACGATGTTCACATGAGCCAGCATGCCAAGCGTTGGGATATTGATCTGGCCCCAGAACGGCCGACAGTAGGTGATGCTGTAGCCGAGCGAACCGCTGCAGTCATATGGGGAATGCTAGAGCACATTGATGCTCGCATTTTTTTATGGAATGTTTTCCCACTGCATCCGCATGAATCAGGGGATCCATTTACCAACCGGCAGCATAATGCCCGCGAAAGGCGAGCTGGCGAAGAGCTGCTGCAGCAGCTTATTGTTTTACTCCGCCCCTCGCGCATTATCGCCATCGGCAACGATGCTGCCGCAGCCGCTCATCGAATCACAGATGGCTTGCCCGTCATTTGCGTGAGGCATCCGAGCTATGGTGGGCAAACGCAGTTTCAAGGGCAAATCACGGATCTTTATGGGCATTCCATAAAAACAGGATCACTATGTTGACGAAGTGTTTTGCGTCCTAGTGAGAGCGGATGCCTCACTGATTGTCGCTTGTAGGTAGGTCACCCTCGCTACGCAATCTCTACGGACTTTTGGATGCGCGCAGCCTATCGCGCTGATAGTGGGAGCGCTACAAACCTTCCGCAGCATTGTGACTTCATAATCGGCTTTTGTAGCACAGTGACGAACGGAGCACTATTTAAGCGTGCCGTCCGTAGTTGCGACCAAATGAACGTGAAAGAGGCGCGCAAAGTCCACATCGGCAAGCTCTGTGTCAGAGAAATATCCATGCTCCTTAGCGAGGTTTAGGGCAGCCCCTCCGGGTGCAGGCACCGGCAGCACTTTAGACGTAGGATGGCATCGCCTGAAAATTTCATGCTCGACTTCCACCCCCTCCATCCCGCCGATGAAGACAGCAGCAACTAAATCTTCACGCGAAAGCATTATTTCGCGCATGAACTGCAAGCTCGCGCCCCTATCATCCGGCACTGCCTCGGTGAGGACGACGTTCTGGAAACGCCTGTTTTCTTCAGGATAGCGATCCTGAAAGAATTTGCTTTGATACAGCACTACGGATTGCGAGTAATCCATGCCTAAGTCTTCGCAAATGCTCCAGATCATTGGCGTAATAGCTGGATGTCCACCCCACACGATCTTGTGCTGCCGAATGACGGCCATGATCAATTCTCGCACCGCACATTGGATGAGAAATGGGTTGGCAGTTTCGTGATATTTGCCTCGGTCAACAAGTGGCACGCTGGCGGAGAGAAAAATAGCACCCATACTTTAAGCCTCCCAATCTGCAAATTGCCAACCAGCCTCGCTGGCCTTGACCCACCGTGCCGAGTGGATGTGCTGCCCTAACCACTCTAAATGCCCCAACCAACGAGGATGCAGACCGATGTGATCGTACACAACGGCTACAGATTGATTGGGCGAATTCCTGGATGCGTCGTGCAGCGTTGTTGATGTGGGAACACCGACCGTCGGGTAAACGACTACGTTCCGACCATCAGGCAATTGGATATGAACTGCTTTGTGGGTTCCCACTCCAATGACCTGTCCGCCGATAGTTTGTACTGCATTGCGTATGTTGCTTACAAGATTGATGGAGCGAACTGCATGGCTTTGGCTTCGGACTTCCTCAAGTTGCAAGCAAATGCGCTCCACAGCGTCATCAGCGATGTGTCCGGTAGCCTGATTAACTTCCTCAGGTAATAGCTCGGCGCGGCTTGCTGTTGCCGTGCGGGCAGAGGGGGTCGCGTCTGGCCAGCCTACCCGCAAAACGCTGATACCTTTCGCCAGAGCTCTTCCGAATTCTGCGCTAGTCCATCGGCTTTCGAAGTACCTTGGCGTATCAAGCATCAAGAGAACGTCAGAATCGCAAAGGCGATGCCATAGCATTGTCTGAAAGTCTTCTGCAGGAGGAATACCGTGTGTATCAAGGAACACATCGAAGAGCCGCGAAGACAGAGCGTCGAACAACTGCAAAGCAGCCTCTCGGGCTTCATCGCGGCGGTAGCTGACGAATACTCGGCGTTGCCGGGGCAGTAAGCCAGCACATTCCAACAATGCGGTCGCAACGCGTTGTGCACCACCTGCTGTATACACTAGACAGTTGAGCGGTTGCAATATTCCCGGAATTTCGGTACTGACTCTACTGAGATCCGACGCCACGGGCAGCAACGGTATGCCACGTTCTAACAGATTTGCAATATTGGCGAGAGGTGCATTCTCACCGCCGAAAAAGACAGCAGCTGCTGATCGCTGTTGTTGAGGATTGAATGTTTCGGGACAAATTTCCCATCCCACCTCTTGACCCAGCCGAAGATTGAACATGCCCACGGCGTGGGACAAGATATTCTCAAGCTCAGAAATCTGAGCGGCACTTGGAGCTCCAAGTATTCCAAGTTGATATAGAGAAGGCATGTTTACTTTAGCCACATAATTTTAAAAAATCGGGCGATAGCGTCCCGTTTCATACACGATCCTTATGGCTCTCCAAAAAAATTAATACCTTTGCCATGCTGGCGCTAACTGACCATCCAAGAATCTAGATCGAACGTACACAAAAGAATCCTTACCCACCTCATTCCCTCGTTCAGTCATTTCTTCAATTGCTTCTACATCGTCAAGTTTAATTTCTATCGGAGTCTGTTGATTAATCCGAAGATGGCGCGTTGGGCCTAAAAATCCCTCGGCCAGAACTAGTGCTCCATGCTCCTGAGCAGCAAAGAAGAGATCGGCACTATTGGGCGCCCATCCAGCTTTCCCCTTTCCAAGTGATTCCGTGAAATCGCTTTCATTACCCATCGTGCCGACGCTTAAGACATCTATTCGATCTAGTGGTATTTTTAGATAACGAACAGCCTCTGCCAGTGCGGGGAGAATAGGATTGTTTGCCCAAACACCACCATCGAGAAAAGATTCAGGAGCAACCGGTCCATCCCAGACAGACTCGTCAAAATATGTAGGAGCAGCTGACGATGCGAGAGCTGCTTCGACCGCTGAGATGTCACGAAATGCTGTTCTATCTGGGCTATGAGCTGTGACAATAGCTTCAGCCTGCCCATGTTTCGCTCTTACTGTAGGGATAACGAGTCTGCAGCACGAGGAGTCAGTTATTTTCCTATCACCATATACTTTAAACAGTAAATCTCGGAGTGTGGAAGATTCGTGCTTGGATCTCAGCCAATGCCGAAGTTTTCTATCTTTTGGGAAAATTAATGGCCCTTGTGCTTGGTAGAATTTCAGTATATCTCGTGGAGTTATTCCGAGGGCTAGCCCAATCGCAAGTATTGCACCAGTGGATGTGCCAGCTACTAAATCGAAATGCGATATTAGATTGTTGCCGCCACCCCCTCTGAGCATATCATCCCACTTTGCCAAAACGGCGGCAGTGAACGTCCCTCGCAACCCTCCTCCATCAAGAGCAAGAATTCGAAAATTCCGACTCCGCGATACACTGCGTCGCACTAGCGGTAGAAGCTTTAGCTGAGTAACAATCGTTTCTACAATACGTTCAATAGATGTATCGTTTGCAATTTCACGATTCGCATCTTCAGATAGTCCATTTTGTAGCCTCGAAGGCAAGCTCGGGTTGTCCTTTATATAACCTGCGATTGCTCCTCCAAATCCCGCAACAATGAATCCTGGTTTTCCGAGTTCCAGCATCGCATCGAGTTCTGTGGGGACACCTGCTTTGGCCTTGTTTATGTCCCACCACTTACCTCCAACGCAGACAACCGCATCCGATCGCTCAGCCATCCAGTCTCGCATGGGCGTTAAATCACTATTGCTTACTCCATCAGTCTCGGCGGGAACTATCTGTACTGCTGCGAATTGGCGTTGAATTTCTATTTCTGTAATTTGCTCATCTGTTTCGGCAAACTTTTGAGCTCGCACCAATGTTAATGCACCCACCTCGCCGCCAGCTTGAAGAAAATCTTTTGCGGCATCTTCTAATGGTTTAGACAAGGATGGGTGACTTCCATGAATTACCGAGCCTCCCTCGCTAAATATTCGTGAGGCGAGCGTGTTCACAAACAAGCATATTTCTTCTTTCCGTTCATCTAGAGCAGATCCTGAGAGATGAATTCGCACCCCGGCAAGAGGCTGTCTTGAGGTCATGAATAAACCTTGTTGGCTAGGACGATTTTATTAGGCGTAATTTCCTCTAATCTCAATAGCTTTTTCAATCCAGTCCTCTAAGTTTTCCTTGATATGGCTGTACACGTTAGTGCTAGTGGAATATGGCGGGTTGTAAGTTTTCACAATCTTATCCATGGAGACACCGTTTATGGTGAGCTTTGAAAATGGATTGAGTCCTTTTTCTGATTGATCTCCATCACTATCCTTGAGGTTATGGATATGGATTCCGAGTATTCCCTTATTATCTACCCATGCTTTTTTTATTTCATAGTTGATCCACTTTCGTCCAGCGGTATTCTGTCCGATGAGAACGATCGCAACTGACTTCCCTTTTAATTGGGCATCAATCCAGTCTTGAATTGCATCATCTCCGCCCGCCTTAACATCTTCCCAAGCGTTATCGGAAGCCGGCTTGTTTCCCTCAATAACACCCATGCTTCTAACCTGAGCAGCTCTCCAATTGTCTGGCTTGTAGTGAAAGCTGTAAAAGGCTTTACGCGTCATTTTCCCTCCTAATATTTCTTCGCGGCTAAAGGCATATTCTCCAGTCACAATTTACAACAGATGTATTCGTTTTGTGAAACTTAGTTGAATTGCTAGGGACAACCCTAATCAGGAAAGCATACCCGGTCGCGCTGTCAGACTACGTATCGAGCCGCCTGTCGGGTTTCGTTCCCGGAAGGCTTGCATTGTTCCCTCACCTCACTTTACTCGGCTGACGCCTTCGGCCCGGCTTCTCAGCTTCGGGCCTGCGCGCTGGCGCTTGCGTGCAGCCTGCACACCAAGACGGGCCGTTGCCTGCTCAACCACCTTTCCTGACTTCATCACCTTGTCCGCGACTGTAGCCCGTGGCCGCGTGCCGTCAAGGCGCGCCAGGCCGTGTCCTCGGCTCTCGCCTGCGGGCCGCACCCCCCTGACGCTTCTCTCCTTGACGGCCCACGTTCGTGGGCTCCTGACCGTCGCGGGCGACGAACTCAGGACAGACGGTGGCAACGAGGCCAACCGGGTTCTTCGTGCCGACCGCACAACAACAGCTCAAAAGCCTTGGGCTTCCGAATCTAGGAATCCGGTGTGCGGCAAACAGCAAACCCTTTCTTTGTCAGGAGAAACATCATGCTTGCATCCCGCTTCGGTTCCCACTCCCCGGTGCTTCGCAGCGACCGCCCGCTGTCGGACGATCAGATCCGGGCCGTGGTGCCGTCCATCTATGCCGATGCGCCACACCAAAGCCGTTCAGAACGCTATCGCTACATTCCTACGGCGGCGGTACTGACGGAACTACGGAAAGAGGGGTTTCAGCCCTTCATGGTGACGCAAACGCGTGTGCGTAACGAAGATCGACGCGAACACACCAAGCACCTGATTCGCCTGCGTCATGCCAATCAGGTCAATGACAGCATCGCCAATGAAATCATTCTCTTGAACTCGCACGATGGCACGAGCAGCTACCAGATGCTGGCCGGGGCGTTTCGTTTCGTGTGCAGCAATGGGCTGGTGTGCGGCGACACGGTGGCCGATGTGCGCATCCCGCACAAAGGCGACATTGCCGGGCAGGTGATCGAAGGCGCGTACGAGGTGCTGGCGGGTTTCGAGCGGGTGCAGGAATCCCGCGAGGCCATGCAGGCCATCACACTGGGTGATGGCGAAGCCGAAGTATTCGCCCGCGCAGCGCTGGCCCTGAAATACGACGACCCGGATAAGCCCGCGCCCATCACCGAAAGCCAGATTCTGATGCCGCGCCGGTATGACGACCGCCGCCCCGATCTGTGGATGACCTTCAACCGTTTGCAAGAAAACCTCACCAAAGGCGGCTTGCGGGGCCGCAGCGCCAACGGACGCCGTCAAAGCACCCGAGCGGTGCAAGGCATTGATTCCGACATTCGCCTGAATCGTTCCCTGTGGCTGCTGGCCGAGGGCATGCGCCAGTTGAAAGCCTGATTTCCCTACGTGGCAGGGGCAGGCAGCCACCCTTGCCGCGCTTTTCATGGCTGCAATGTAAAACCTCAAGGAGTGTTCACCATGAACGCGATCAACCACACCGAAGTCCAAGTTATCGACACCGCTACGCCCGAAGCCGCCGCCCCGGCGCAAAACCTGATTCTCGTACCGCTGTCGCAGCTTCGCGCTTCAAAGCGCAACGTGCGCAAGACCAAGACCGCAGGCCAGTCGATTGATGCGCTGGCCGAGAGCATCGCCCGCGTGGGGTTGCTGCAAAACCTCACCGTCATCGCCGCCGTCAATGGCGAGCATTACGAGGTCGTGGCCGGTGGCCGCAGGCTGGCGGCGCTCAAGCTGCTGGCGAAGAAGCGCCGCATCGCCAAGGATTGGGAGGTTCCATGCCTGCTGGTGGCGGACGCCAGCGCCCGCACCGTGAGCCTGACCGAGAACGTGCAGCGCGAAGCCATGCACCCGGCTGACCAGTTTGAAGCGTTCGCCGCGCTGGTCAAAGAAGGCCGACCCATCGAAGACATTGCGGCGGATTTCAGTGTGACCCCGCTGGTGGTGCAGCGGCGCTTGAAGCTGGCGAACGTCTCGCCGCGTCTGCTGGCCGATTACCGCGCTGATGCGGTGAACCTTGAACAGTTGATGGCCCTTGCCATTACGGACGATCATGCGGCGCAAGACGCGGCGTTTTACGATGCGCCCGAATGGCAGCGCCAGCCCCACGCCTTGCGTGATCGGCTGACCGAGCGGGAGATTGACGCAGGCCATGCACTGGTGCGTTTCGTTGGGCTGGATGCCTACGAAGCCGCAGGCGGCGGCATCCGCCGTGATTTGTTCGCGCAGGATGATAGCGGCGTGTATGTCACCGATGCGGCGCTGTTGGAAACGCTGGTGCGCCAAAAGCTGGACGAACACGCAGCCACCGTGAAGGCCGAGGGGTGGGCATGGGTGGATGCCACACCCGCCGCCTCCTATGCCGATTTGCAAACATTCCAGCGCGCCCCGCGTGAGCGGCGCAACCCCACCAAGCGGGAAAGCGACCGCATGGACAAGCTGGAAACCAAGATGCAGGCCATTGGTGAAGCCATCGATGCGGCGTTGGAAGATGACGACGAGGAAAAGGCCGACGCCTTGCAGGCCGAAGGCGATAGCCTGGGCGAACAATTGCAGGCGCTGGAAGATCGTTTGCTGGATTACGCCCCGAACGTCAAAGCCGCTGCCGGTGCCATCGTCACGCTCGATCGGCAAGGGGAAATTGTCGTGCATCGCGGTCTGATGCGCGAAGCCGAAGCGAAGGCGCTGCGCACCTTGGAACGGCTGCGGCAGGGTTTCAGGGGCGAAGACGACACGAACGACGACGAAGACGACGCGCAGCCCAAGGCCGCTTCTATGTCCGACCGGCTGGCGCAACGCTTGAGCGCCCACCGCACCGCTGCGCTGCAAATCGAATTGGCCCGGAATCCACAAACCACCCTGGCCGCTGTGGTGCATGGCATGGTGCAGACGGTCTTGCAAAAGGGGTATTACTATCGTGATAGTTTGCCGCTGGAAATACGCCTGACCGAGCAAAACCGGCTGGAAAGCCTGGCCCCGGACTGGCCCGAATCCCCCGCCGCCGTGGCGCTGGCCGAATTGCAAAAGACCATAGGCGAGGACTTGCCCCAGGACAGCCCCGACCTGTTCGCCGTCTTGTTGGCAAAGTCGCAAGATGAACTGGTGCGGCTGCTGGCAGTGTGCGCGGCGGCAAGCGTGGATATTGTCACACCCCGCGCTACGGCGCAGCAACCGGGTGCGGTACTGGCGCAGGCCGTGGGGCTGGACATGGCGGCATGGTGGCAGCCGACCGCCGAAGGTTATTTCAAGCATGTGTCCAAGGCCGTGATTCTGGATGCCGTGGGCGAGTTCGCACCTGACCACGTATCCCGGCTGGCGAAGCTGAGGAAGGCCGATATTGCCAGCGAAGCGGAACGGCTGGTGCAGGGTACGGGCTGGATGCCCACCATCTTCCGGGGGGAAGCCCCGCAGGATGCGGCGGCAGACGAAGACGGCGCAACCGTCGAGAATGCCGACGCGCCCACTGAACCGGCTGATGTAGTCGCAGCATAACTCCGACGAGTGACCAGCGCTCCGGTTCCAGCCGGGGCGCTGGCGGTTTATGGGTTCATTTAGCACCGTCCCTCATGTCCTTCTGCCATGGGGGACGGTGAGCAAAATCCGGGCGCTGCATCGCCGCGCCCGGTGATAACAGCCAAAGCGAAAAGCCAAATCAGCCGGTCGCCGCCCACGGGGCCAGCGGCGACCGGAGCCTATGACACAAGCGCGCTTGGGGGCGGACGGCCATCGCTGCGCTGGACAAATAGCAGCCCATCCAGGCGCAAGGCACGGAATGACAAGGGCTGTCATAAAATTTTCATGGCTTATGCACAGGCTTGCTCACAGAATCTGTGGATAAATCCGTGCGTGCCGGCGCAGCGCCGCCGGGCTGTCGGACTTCGCTCCATGCTGGCTTTGCCGTCACGGCCATTCGGCTTCCATCCCTCACGCCTTCGCGCCGGGGGCGCTGCGCACTGCGCTTGAACGTTGCGCGACCCGCAACGATTACAGTCTGGCTGCGTTGCACGCAGAGGATTCCAACGCAAAACCCAGTGACACGGTGGGGGCTGTTTTGCTCCCGGCCATTGTGTCATGCCGTTCTTATTTTCAAGGGCGGCGCGTCGCCGTGGGCGCCGCTTGCGGCCGCTGGCCGTCTTCGACCCTTGAAACCTGCGCTGCGCCATGCCTTCGGGTTCCGGGCAATTCCGCCCTGAACACTGGAGCGCATCATGAACAACACCATCGCCGCACTGAGCTATGACAACATGGACGAGGCCTGCACCCTGTATGTACGCAGTCCCAGTGGCCGCTACAAGCTGGCCAGCGACGAGCAGATTCTGGCGGCGGGCCGTAACGCTGCGGAAAGCTTGGTTTCCCAATCGTCGCCGGTCGATCAGCCGACCAAGGTAAAGCAGTTTTTTCAGGCCAAGCTGGCCGGGCTGGGCCACGAATGCGCCGCCTTCCTGTATCTGGACTCACGTTTCAAGCCGATTCGCTACATCGAGCAGGGGTCGGGCACATTGAATCAAGCTAGCGTCTATCCCCGCGAGATCGTGAAAACTGCCCTGCGACTCAATGCCGCCGCGCTCATCATGGCGCATAACCATCCGTCCGGTTCAACTGAGCCAAGCATGGCAGACCTGAACCTGACCAAGCATCTGAAAAACGCGCTGGCGTTGATAGATGTACGGCTGCTCGATCATGTCATCGTGACGGCGGCCAGCACGGCCTCATTGGCCGAGCAGGGGCAGGTGTAAAGCTCCGACAACCGCACAGGGCGTTAGGTCCTGTGCGGTTGTTAAATAAGCAGGGTCAAGTGCTTGCGGCTTCTTCTGTATAGCGCCCGCCAACGGCGGCGCGGGTAAGACTACGCCTGGACTGGCTGGCGCAGGTTGCACGCACGCGTGTCGTCCTCGATGCTGGCAGGTGTTTGTCTGGACATCACGAGGGACGGTTCACCGATACGCCGCCCAGCCTGAGCTTATGGAACTTCCACACCGCGCCTTCAAAGGCAGCGCCGCAGTGTGCGGCGGGGATGTTTTCGCCCAACATCGGCAACTTGGTTCTTGCCCGCGTCAGGGTGCTTACCGGTCGAGCATGTATGCGGTGAAACCGAGTCCGCCACCTCTCCTTGCAGGACGGTCGGCCTGTACGTCCTTGTCTTGTCGTGAATCCTGGCGGGGGACGGCAAGCCTTGGGCTGATGGGCCGCAACCGTCCAGCACAAACAATTTCCCCTGCGCTACGCGCATTCCTCGCGGGACAAATTCTGTGTGCTTCCCGGCCCTCCACGCTGTTACGGCCGCTTGCGCGGTGCGGCCCGCCCACCCCCGCCGACCGGATCACAACAAGGACGCACTGGCGCGACCTTGATTTCCTGAAAGGAGTATCACCATGGCTACCATCGGCACCTTCACCGCAGATAACAACGGCTACACCGGCACCCTGCGCACCCTGACGCTCAACGTCAAGGTCAAGCTCGTTCCCAACGACAAGGGCGAAAACGGTAAATCCCCCGACTTCCGCCTGCAGGCCGCCGGCAATGACATCGGCGCGGCGTGGAAGAAAACCAGCGAGGCCGGGCGGGAATACTTGTCCGTCACCCTGGACGACCCCACGTTCCCGGCTACCGTCTACGCCCGCCTGATCGAAAACGAGGACGGCACGCATGATCTCCTGTGGACGCGTAGCAAGCCGCAGGCGGCTTAAACCACCGCGCGCCCCGCCTTTTGGCGGGGCACTATGCACCCGACGGCCCATGGCGGCGTTGCCGCCCCAGACCTTATTCTGAGACCTTGCCTTCGGCAAGCTGGGCTTCTGTCCGGGTCATGAGCACTGCCGTGCTGCATTCGAGCGCGCCGGCGATCTTGAAGATGATGCCCAAGGTGGGCGTGTGTTCGCCGCGCTCGATCTTGCCCAAGTGGGAGCGTTCAATGGTGGCCAGATTCGCCAACATTTCCTGGGCGATGCCGCGCTCCGTGCGCAAGGCACGCACCGCCATGCCGAAGGCTTGCGCCAATTCGGCATCGTAGGTGGTGGCGCCCAGGGGTCGACCGCGCTGGATGGATCGCTTCTGCATAGACAGAAGGTTCGTTTGGCGGCACAATTAAAACCACGTTATCTTTAACTCATTCATCTAAACTTTATTTTCTTTTTGTGTCATTACGGAAATCCGTATTGACGTATTAACTTAAAATCGGAGAACCCCAATCGTGCTTTGCATGCCTTGCGCACAAATGGCATTACGATTGCCCGCATTTACGGCTTCAAGACAAACCGCTTGCGGGTCTTCGCACAAAAGCACAAAGACAGATCAGCGGCTTTACGCTTTGGCAGAGAAAATGTGATCCATCCACTCATTACTAACGAAGAGCGTGCGCAATTGCTTGCGCATGGGCAAGCGCGCGCCACAGGCCAGCGCATCGACCCGCTGCCCGTTGTACGGATCTTCACGCCGGACGCCCATGCGACCTGGCTGCTGGCCAGTCTTGACCCGATGGATGGCGATACGGCCTATGGCCTGATCGACCTGGGGATAGGCATGCCGGAGTTGGGAGCGGTGCAGCTTTCCGCCTTGGCCTCCATCGTCGGCCCACGCAAGCAACCCGTGATGCGTGACCGCTATTTCCAGGCGGTACGCCCGCTCTCGGAATATGTGCGCCTGGCAAAAGAAAACGGTTCGATCACGGATTGAAACCGGTGGCTGCGATCAAAACGCGCCGTCCATCCAGCCAGGGCGCATTGAGACTATTTCGGTCATATTCAAGACCGGTACGGTCTGAATCAGGAGTCTTGCAGAAAAGCGCAGCAGCTCAGACTTAAATAGTCATGATCTTTTGCACGCAATGCGCCAGGGTGATGAGTGCTGCACGCTGATTGTTTAGCGGCGTGGGCGACGCATTCAGATCAACAGCGCAAGGGTTAAGACGCAATCGGGCTTGATGGTTTTAGTTTCATTTTATGCGATTGGTAGTTAAATCTTAACGTATTGAAACTGCGTTGTGTTTGTTTTTCTATGCCGTCGCCCCGCTGAGTAAAAAAGGGGGTTGCGTCATGGCCGATTCGCTCGCCACCAATCACTGGCATCCGCCAGCCGCGTATCTCTATATCCTGCATCTGGACGGCCCGACGCTGGCCTGGGAGTACCTGCGCAGAAACCCTGATTACCGGCTCGACTGGCTGCGCCGCCATCGCCACCCGGACGCGGGGCATCACTGGGGTTTGCACCTGTTGGAAGCCCCAGCGCTAGATGCCCGTGATGCTCACCCGATCTGGCTTTCTGATCACGATACTGTGGTGCAGCTCCACCTGGATGCCGACCCGCTGCCTGATGCAGCGGCTTTCGCGTTCTGGCATATCCCTGGCCGCAAATATCTGATCCACGATGGCAAGCGCCTGGTGCTGGTGGCGCAGCGGCTGGGCTGCGCCATGCGGCTCGTACTGGCTCCGGGTCTGGAGGACGGCATGGCCTTTCTGTACGCCATCCGGGCAAGCGCCACGCCCAGCGCACGCTATCGCGTATTCGCGGCCACGCTGGACGCATTGGCCGCCGCCACGAACATCATGCCAGTGGCCACAACCCGTTCTCGGCCCACACCAACTGCATTGCTGGAACTGCACACCTTGCAGGCGCTCGACGCGACCCTGGCGGGCGCGTCCTTGCGCGAGGTGGCCGAAGGACTGTTCGGTGTGGATGCCGTTGTGGCGGACTGGCACGCCGACAGCGCCTTGCGCGCCCGCGTGCGGCGGCTGGTGCGTCGCGGCGATGCGCTGATGCGCGGCGGCTATCGCCGACTGGCGCAGCTTCCAGCGCCACTGGCTCGATGAGGGGGACGTTTCGCACCCCCTGCAAAACGTCCCTGAGCAAGCGCCTCCTCTTTGTTGAGACTGTCTGCATCCGGCCGCGCTGCGTGGCCGGGCGTTCTCAACCGATGGAGGTTCACCCCATGCGACCCGCACCTTTACGGCCTGCCGCCGCTCCCGCTGCTTTCGCCGCTGCGCCCGCGCAACCCCAACGTTACCTCACCAATGACGAGGCCGCCGACTATCTGCGCCTGTCGCCGCGCACGCTGGAAAAGCAGCGCGTGATCGGCGGCGGACCGAAGTTTCGCAAGTTCGGCCGGCGCGTCATGTATGCCGTGGCAGACCTTGATGCCTGGGCCGATGCGCGCAGCTATGAGGCCACGTCCGACCCGGAATACGCCGAGCGTCACGCGGGCGACTACCGTGATGGCCGTTGATCGTCGGCTCGCCGGTGGCCTTCGCCATGTCCAGCCCTTCGCCGTCATTGAGGCAACGACCACCGCAGCAGCGCGAACAACTGGCGTTGTTCCGCGCACTGCCGGGCGAGGACATGGCGCCGCGCGATGCCCAGGACTTGATGGCCTATCCCTTCTTTTCGCTGGCGAAGTCGCGCCGCATCGCGCCCATCGACTTTCGCAGCGGCCACATCACCATTCGCGTGGAGGGCACGGCCGAGCATGGCATTGCCACCATCTGGGATGCCGACATCCTGATCTGGGCCGCCAGCCAGATCGTGCAAGCCCGCGATGCGGGCCTTCGCAGCTCACGGCTGATGCAGGTGCGTCCCTACGAAATCCTGCGCTTTATCGGGCGCGGCACGGGCTTGCGCGACTACCAGCGCCTGAAGGCGGCGCTGGACCGTCTGCAATCGACCACGGTGGCGACATCCATTCGGGAAACCACGGGGCGGCGACTGCACCGCTTTTCCTGGATAAACGAATGGAAGGAATTGGCCGATGCCAGCGGCAAGCCGCTGGGTATCGAACTGGTCCTGCCGGACTGGTTCTATGCCGGGGTGATGGATGCCGCCCTGGTGCTGACCATCGACCTGGCGTACTTCCGGCTGACCGGTGGTATCGAACGCTGGCTGTACCGTCTCGTGCGCAAGCACGGCGGCAGACAGGAAGATGGCTGGCAGTTCGACTTTCGACACCTGTATCGCAAGTCGGGCAGTGTGGCGCGTTTCTACGACTTTGCCGCCGACTTGCGCGCCCTGGTGAACAAGCAATCCTTGCCGGGCTACGTCCTGGGCATCGAGCTCATACCGGAGAACAGAATCGAATTGCTCACCTTCCGGCCCGTGTCGCCCACGGCACGGGGATAAATCTGTGGATAAGCTGTGAGTATCCTGTGGATAGTGTCGTGCTATCAGGCAACAGAACACTCGTGCTATCAGGCAACACATCCTCGTGCTATCAGGCAACAAAAACGGCCGCAACCCCGCTCCATTGCTGGCTTTGCGCGCCCCTTAACTTATCTAACTTAACTACTCTAACTTTTAATAGAGCAGCGCCATATCCATGGGCAACATCCCAAAGCCAAAAACCAGGAAGGTCTGAACCGCGAAATCAGCCGAAAAGCCAAGCTCGTTTGGCAAGGCGAAAACAGCCCGGTTTTCCAGGCGGGAGGGCAGCGCCATGATCGTTGCCTTGCTCAATCAGAAAGGCGGTGTGGGCAAGACCACGCTTGCCACCCACATCGCGGGAGACCTCGCGCTGCGCGGTCAGCACGTTATCCTGCTGGACGCCGACCCGCAGGGTTCATCATTGGACTGGACACAGCGCCGAAGCCAGCAAGGACTGCCACGGTTGTTCAGTGCGGTGGGCCTGGCCCGCGAAACGCTGCATCAGGAAGCGCCGGAACTCGCCAGACGGGCCGATCACGTTGTCATTGATGGTCCACCCCGCATCGCCGCCTTGGCGCGCTCCGCGCTGCTGGCAGCCGATTACGTGCTGATTCCCGTGCAGCCTAGCCCCTACGACCTGTGGGCCAGTGCCGAGATGGTGGCGCTGATTCGCGAGGCCCAGGTGTTCCGGCCCGCCTTGCAAGCGGCTTTTGTCATCAATCGACGGGTCAGCACCACCGTCATTGGACGTGAAGCACGCCAGGCGCTGGCCGAGCAGCTATTGCCGGCGCTGCGGACCGAGGTTCGGCAACGGATTGTCTTTGCCGACAGTGTGGCCGCTGGGCGGCTGGCATGCGAAATGGCGCCCGATAGTGCGGCGGCGCGTGAGATCACCGCGCTGGTCGATGAGCTGCTGCGGTGGCCGACATGACCGCCAAGTGTCCACCACAGCCCAAGCGCGTCGGCATCGGCGCACGCCCGCCCGCAAATCCACACGCCGAGGCATGGATTCGCCAGCGCGACGCCGGCGCACTGAACAAGGGCGACCGCTACACCGCCCGCCTGACGCTGGACATCACACCCGCCATGCGGGCGCGCATCAAGGTGTCGGCCTTCAAGCAAGGCCTGACCGTGGCCGACCTGCTGCGCGGTCTGCTGGAGCGCGAGTTTCCAGAACATCGCAACGAGGACACGCCATGAATACCTCCGTTTCGCCTGCCGCTGACGCGGGGACGGCGACATCGCTGCCGCCATCCGCCGTGCTTGCCTTGCAGGCCAACCGCGCACCGCTGACATGGGTGGCGCTGGCCACAATCGAACCCCACTTCAATCTTTACCTGCGTTTTGGCGAGCCGGCACATACGCTGCGGCTGGACCGTTGGCGACGCTGGGCAGTGTTTCTGCCGGGCGCGGTGCTTTGCCGCGTCCGCTGGCAGGCCAACGACTACGGCACGGTGCGCTGGCAACTTATGGTGATGCAGGCCTGCACACCGATGGATGCAGCGCAGCGCATCCTCGGCGTGCAGCCCGGCGCGCGCCTGCTGCTGCACGTCGAAGGCCATCATCCAGTCCGTTCGGTGTTGGAACGTATTGACGCCATCGAGGCGCGGGGGATTGCCCCCGCCGCCGTCTCGCCCGCGTACTGGCGCACGCTCGCCAATCGGCTGGCGGCTCGTTTGCCGCTACCCGACTACACCGCTGAGCGGCACGCCGCCTGGTTGGCCGGAAGGATGCGGCCATGAGCAGGATTTGCACTGCTGGCCCTGCGCAGCAACCTCGCTCACGCTGGCGTGCTCGCATCGTGCTAGCGGGCTTCGCCGCCGTCGGCCTCGCAGCACTGGCCTGGACGGCTTTCATGCAGCCGCTACCGCGCCTGATCTATAACCCGTCCGACAGCGTGGCAGTCGGCTGGTATCGCGTCGAACCGTTCCAATATCAGTCCGGCTCGCTGCCCCATCGGCTGGAAGTGGGTAGCATCGTTCTGACCCGATTGCCTGCCGACGCCGCCGCGCTGGCCGCGCAGCGCGGCTACCTGCCAGGACATATCCCGCTACTTAAACATGTGGGCGCGGTCGCGCCGCAACACGTCTGCATCATCGACGGTCAGGTACGTATCGACGGCGTACCGGTGGCCGCCGCGCTACCTACCGACCGGCTGGGCCGCCCACTGGCATCCTGGCCGCAGTGCCGGCCATTGATGGCGGGCGAACTGTTCTTGTTGAGCGCCACGAATCCGGCCTCGTTCGACAGCCGCTATTTTGGCCCGATCAGCGCAGCCGCCGTGATCGGCATCGCGCATCCGATCTGGCATGAGGTGCAGCCATGACGATCGCCGATTTAATGCACGTCGCGCTGCATGTCATCGTGCTATCAGGCGTGTCTTCCTTGGGGCTGCCGTCATGTCGTTGCGTCTGCCGTGCTGGCGCCAATCCTGTGTATTGGATACTGCGCGCCGCGCGACCTCCGGCGCGGCCCTCCCACGTGCAGGCGTCTTGTCTCGAACGCGCCTGGTCTGCGGCCCCTGGAGCATCCATCGGCGCGTTCGCCGGTGTGCGGGCTGCCCGCAGCGCTGCGCCACCGGGCCGCCGACGCCGGGAGCGAAAGCGACAAGCAAAGGCGGAAGGCAAGACAAAAGGGGGCGGCACCCAGACGCCCGCAAAGCCAGTCTGCACATGGGGGTGGCGCGGCACGATGCGGCGTTGCCGCCGTGCCGCTGGGGGCGTGATTCCCGCGCCAAGACGGGGCTGGCCGCGTGCTCCACACGACCGGCTACGCCACAACTGCATTCAGAACTTATAGAGAGCGTAGCCATGAGCGACCGCCGCGATGATGATTTCCGGGTGCGTCCCAGCGCCCCGAAGAACCGGAGCAAGGGCCAAGGCCAAGGTTTTATTGCCAAGGTACTCAAGCAGACCGGCAAGGCCAGCGGGGGCAAGTCCTCAATGCGCCATTCCACAGCCGGTGGCTGCAGCGTACGCGCTGGCCAGCGTCCCGGCGCACGCCTGGGGCGCGGCCATACGGCGGCACGATTCGCAGGCGCCAATCTCACGCCATTCTCGCGGCGCGTGACCATCAAGACGCTGCTGGTGAATCAGCAACGTGCCAGCCCCCAGTCGCTTGCCAAGCACCTGCGATACATCGAACGCGATGGCGCGGGCCGTGATGGTGAACCGGGCCAGGCCTATGGGCCACAGACGGACGTCGCCGATCTGGATGCCTTCAAGGAACGCTGCGCAGACGACCGGCATCATTTCCGCTTCATCGTCTCGCCCGAAGATGGCGCGGAGCTGGATGACCTGCGCACTTACACCCGACATCTGGTGAACCGCATGGAAGCAGACTTGGGGACGCGCTTGGATTGGGTGGCGGTGGATCATTGGAATACCGATAATCCGCATACTCACCTGATCGTGCGCGGGCGCGACGATACCGGCCAAGACCTCATCATTGCGGGTGACTATATCGCCCAGGGCTTGCGTCATCGCGCTTCTGAACTGGCGACCGAATGGCTGGGGCCACGCACCGAGCGGGAAATCCAGCAGACCATGCGGCGTGAAGTGGAACAGGAGCGGTGGACAAGCTTGGATCGAACTCTACGACGCGAGATCGGCGAGGATGGGCGGGTGCATATCCAGCGCTTCAATGAACCGACCTTGCAACGCCAGCGCCTGCTGTTGATCGGTCGTCTGCAACACTTGCAGCGCCTGGGGCTGGCCAACGAAATACAGCCCGGCACCTGGGCCATGCATGTCGATGCCGAAAAAGCCTTGCGCGCCCTGGGCGAACGCGGCGACATCATCCGCACCATGCAGCGGGCCATGAGCGGAAAACAACGTGAACTTGCCGTGTTCGAGCCGGGCCAAGACGACGATGGGGGTGGCCGCGCCATCGTTGGGCGCGTGGCGGCCAAGGGGCTGGCCGACGAGTTGCACGACCGGGGCTATCTGGTGATCGACGGCGTGGATGGCAAAGCGTACTATGTTGCGCTCAATGCGCGTGACGAACCGGCCAACTATCCGACCGGTGCGGTGGTGGAAGTGAAGGGTTCCGCTGATATCCGGGCTGCCGACCGCAACATCGCGACACTGGCAAGCGATGGCTTGTACCGCACTGATCATCATCTGGCGATTGAACAAGGCCGAGCCAAGGCGGGACGCTACCCTCAGGAAGTGGTCGCATCTCACGTTCGCCGGCTGGAAGCCTTGCGCCGCGCCGGCATTGTGGAGCGCGTAGCCGAAGGACTATGGAAAGTGCCGGGCGATCTGCCCGAACAAGGTCGTCAATATGATGCGCAACGCGTGGGTGGTGTGGCGGTGGAACTGAAATCACCCCTGCCGATCGAACGGCAGGCCCGCGTGATCGGGGCCACTTGGCTCGACCAGCAACTGATCGGCGGCGGCAAGGGCTTGGGGGATGTGGGTTTTGGGGGCGAGGCCAAGCAGGCCATGCAGAAAAGGGCTGGCTTTCTTGAAGAACAGGGGTTGGCACAGCGACGCGGGCAGCGTGTGATCCTTGCCCGGAACCTGCTCGGTACGTTGCGCAATCGGGAACTGGCGCAGGCGGCCAAGGACATCGCCGCCGACACTGGCTTGGAGTACCGACCGACGGCAGACGGGCAGCGCGTGGCGGGCATCTACCGGCGCAGCGTCATGCTCGCCAGTGGACGTTACGCCATGCTCGTCGATGGTATGGGGTTCAACCTAGTGCCGTGGAGCCCGGTACTCAAGGAGCGGCTGGAGCAGGAAATTGCTGTGACTGTGCGTGGTGGCCGGACTTCTTGGGAACTCGGAGTGCGCCGGGGTCTTTCTGTCTGATGGCTTTTAAGCCAGAGTGCTAAAAATAGGTACCCGTGTCCTGCACGGCCAATGCCTCTATGCATTTGGGTCGTGTTCTTAACGCTCCCCGTAAAATCGCTTAACGAACGGCTGACGGAAATTTTGGTGGCAAGCTAAACAGCTTTGTTGTGTTTTTGAGAACGCTTCGATAACTCTTTGACCATCTGCTTGCTTTGCCGCTTCGCCCATTTCTGTAGCCGCCTCCTGAACCTGCATATCAAAGCTTCGAAATTCTCCCGCATCAGATCCAAGCCAAGTGAGAATCTGCACCTTTTCCAACATCGGTGGTTCGGCATGGTGGGAAATTTTCGGTGCTAGCTCCGCAATTAGTGCCCAGTCTTCCTTAGAAATTGCGCCAGTCACTGCTTCCATATCATGGCCAAGTTTTTCCATTACGGTACGAAGACTCATGGGTTCTTCGGCTTGTTCGGTCTGCGCATTAAGACTCGTGGTGTACGCAGCCAGAATTACCGAGAAGAAAGTTTTAAGCAAAGTGTGAGTTTTCAAGAAGTTGTTCATGGAGTTCTCAATGTTTGTTATGAAGGCATGTCGTTATGGGTTTTGTAGAGATGGAAGTTTTGGATGGCTGCTAAGAGCGTTAAACGTGTTTTTTAGGGGCAGATAGAAAATTCGGCCAAAGTACCTCATGACCATGTTCGGGTACAGTCACTTGCCAATCGAGAATTTTTCTCAAGGTATCAGCCAGTGTTTGCGACGCTGTGGGTTCTCCATGTACGACAAATGTTTGCGCCGGTGGTCTCTCGAAAGCTGCTGCCCAAGCCAATAGAGCATCTTGGTCGGCGTGTGCTGAAAGACTATCAACAGAGAAAATGGAAGCCCTTACCGGGATATCTTCGTCGAGTATGCGTACTTGTTTTGCACCGTCTACCAAACGTCTACCAAGCGTGCCCTTGGCCTGGAACCCAGGGATGATCACGCTGCATTCTTGCCGTGGCAAGTTATGATGTAAGTGGTGACGGATGCGCCCAGCTTCGCACATGCCGCTTGCAGAGATAATAATGGCGCCGGATCGGACTCGGTTCAGTACTTTGGATTCGTTAACATTGGCAGTGAAGTGTAAATAGGGTAAGTCGTGCTCCAGAGCGTGCCATTCTGCGAGATGTTTGGCCTCTTCGTTAAATAGTTCGATATGCTCGCGTGTAATGCTCGTCACGGCTGTCGCCATCGCCGAGTCAACAAATATCTTGGGAGGTCGAAGTCGCCCCTCGAGAGTAAGTCGGTGTAATTGATAGATAATCTGTTGAGCGCGTCCGACTGCGAACGCTGGGATGATGACGTTTCCGCCTCGTTCAAAAAGGGTGTTTTCAACAATGGAAACCATGTCGTTTTCGGTCGCAGTCAAACTCTGATGTCGACGGTTTCCGTATGTCGACTCTATAACGAGGATGTCAGCATTTTTTATTGAAGTAGGGTCTTGTAAGATCTGACGTCCAGGTTGGCCAAGGTCGCCGCTGAACACAAGCTTTGTCGGGTAACTGTATTCGGTGATCCAGATTTCGATAATGGCTGACCCGAGAATGTGCCCGGCATTACGGAACCGACACTGTACTGTTGCATGTGGGGAAAACTTTTGATCGTAGTCCACCCGCTTGGTTTGACAAAGGCATTTCCGAGCATCATCCAAGGTATAAATTGGTGATGCTGTTGTCTTGTGCACACGTTGTACGGCATTGCACCTGGCATCGCTTTCTTGAATGTGAGCGCTATCGGGGAGTATCACGCTGAGTAAATCTGTTGTTGCCTTCGTGGCGTAAATTGGCCCTTTGAAGCCAGAGCGGGTGAGCTTGGGCAGTAAGCCACAGTGGTCGACATGGGCGTGTGTAAGCAACACGAAATCAATGGAAGTCGGATCGAATTTGAATGGCTTGTTATTACGTTCGGCTGCCTCCTGCCCACCTTGCACCATGCCGCAGTCGACCAGGAAACGAGTGTTGTTCGTTTCCACCAAAAAACATGAGCCAGTAACTTCGCTCGCTGCACCCAGAAAACTCAATTTCATTGAACACTCACTCTGGCTTGTGTCGTGAGCAGGTGTTACGGCCTAACAAACGGTATCCTGGGCAGCGGCCGATCAAACCGGTGGCCAAGGGCATGACTCCTATCAGTCCCAGCCAGCGCCACGGTGTGTCGAGCCAGAATGGCAGACTTAACAACACAAGGCCAATGACGATACGTATCAGGCGGTCGATATTTCCGACATTAGTTCCCATGGCTAATCTCCTTTTGTGTTTGAGCTAGGGTTTTGTAGATGCGGTAATGCTCTTCGGCCGATGGAGGTGTCAACGCCGGCTTTTCGGGTGCATTCCAACCTCCACCCAATGCTTTGTACAAAGCAATCATTTGTACGGCTGCGTTCAGCTGGGCGTGCGCCACTGCTTTTTCTGCGTCGTGGTAGTTGCGCTGAACAACCAGCAGTTCGATCAGCGTTATGTCGCCCGCGGCGTAGCGCGTTCTGCTGCGTTCGTAACTGGTACGAGATGCGTGTAACGCGGCGGTACGACGTTCCAGGCTCGCAAGCCCTGCGTGGTAGTCGCTTATTGTGCGTTCGGCATCCCCCAAGGCAGTTAGTACGGCCTGCTCATAGGCCCATGCAGCTTGATGTGCAGCGGCCTCGCTGGCCCGGATCTCTGCACGCACCCGACCACCGTCGAACAGCCTCCAGGACACCAACGGCAGGACGGAGAAGCGAGAACTGGATGGGTCAAACCAGTTTCCTGTACTGAGTGCCTGAAACCCGCCGCCGAAGCCAATTGTTAACTTTGGGAACAATTCGGCCGTTGCAACGCCAATGTCGGCGGTGCTTGCAGCCAGGTGCCGTTCTGCGGCCAGAACGTCGGGTCGTCGGCGCAGGATGTCGGCGCGCTCACCGATGGGCAAGGTTCGTAATGTGAGTGAGCCCATTTGACCGTCAAGCAAATAAAGCTCACGTTCCGGCGGTGAACCTAGCAGTACGCCTAGACTAAGCATCGCAGCGCGTTGGCGCGCCTGGATGTCGGGTAAAAGTGCGTTGGCGGTGGCCCACTGTGCATAGGCAACGTCGACATCGGTGGCCGAGACATCTCCTTGCGTATGTCGCAGGCGGGTCAGTTCGAGTGTTTGCTGCAACGTATCCAGTGTGGATGTCTGAACACGTAGTTCGTGCTCAGCGCCAACGGCTGTGAACCATGCCCTTGCCACTTCTGCGATGATGCGTATGCGCACTCCCTGAGCTTCGGCTTCGGTGGCCTGCAGCCGTGCGTGCGCGCCTTCCAGGGCGCGTTGCCTGGCGCCAAACAGATCGACCTCCCACGCTGCGTCAAAGCCTGCATCGTAAATAGTTTGCGTGGCGTCCAGGCCGGGCATCGAGTTGATCGGTAAGGGGCCATTTTCACTTTGTCGCTGCCGGTTGACGCTGGCGCCGATTTCGACAACAGGCAACCGCTCACCCGCAATCCGATCACGCATGGCGCGTGCCTCGTCGATCTTGCCTGCTGCTTGTCTCAGATCCAGGTTTTGTGTCAGAGCGGTGGCAATCAAACGATCCAGCACCGGATCGTTTAACTCAGACCACCAATTGCTTAGGTTCGCTTGACCGGATGCGTTGGCCAGTGGTAGCGACCACCCCTCACCGCTATCAACCGGCGGCTCCTGATAATCGGGGCCGACAGTGGCGCAGGCAGTCAGTAACAGACAAGCTGCGGTCAGCGTGGCAAGGCGCAGGCGGCTGCGAGTTCGATACAGGGCGCTGTTAGGCGAATGGCTGGTTATCATGAATGTCATTGCAAGCGTCCTCGGACGAATACGGTGGACATCGTCAGAGTGACCAAGGCAATAAGCGCTAGTGGCCAAAGGCTTGCGAAGATGTCAGCAGGCGGCATGGCCTTAAGAAAACTGCCCTCGACGATGATCAGGAAGTGAGTCAGGGGAATAGCCTGTGCCAGCCATTGCAGAAACAACGGCATGTTTTCCACCGGCGTGGCGAACCCTGACATCAGTACCGCTGGTACACCTATAGCAAATGCGCCCAGGATGGCTTGCTGCTGGGTCATGCTGACGGCGGAAATCATCAGGCCGATGCCCACCACTGACAGGATGAACAGCACAAGGCTGGTCAGCAGCAGGACAAAGGAGCCTGTAAAGGGAATCCCGAACAGGAACACGCCTGCGCTGATCATGAACAGGCCCAGCAGGGTGCCGATGGCCAGGGCTGGCAGCGATTTTGAGATGATGATTTCCGGCGTCGAGGTCGGCGATACGAGCAATTGGTCGAATGTGCCCAATTCGCGTTCGCGGGCAATCGACAGCGAGGTGATCAAGAGTGCGCTGAACAGGGCCAGGATGCCGCTAAGGCCGGGCACGATGAACCAGCGGTAAATCAGGTTCGGGTTGAACCAGTGGCGGGTCACCACCGGGATTGGTATTTGCGCCTCGGGCACGACCGTGGCGCCGACGTCAGCCGCGATGGTAGACAGGTAGCTGACCGTAATCTGTCCTGAGTTGCTGCGCCGACCGTCAACCAATACTTGTGCCATACCGCTGCCGCCGGCCGCAATCGTGCGGGAAAAGTCTGCGGGTATGGAAAGGGCGGCAATGACTTCGCCTCGGTCGATCAAGGTATGCAATTGTTGCCGGTTGTCAATACGGTGCAGATGGGTGATGAAGTCGGCATTGTCCAGACGCTGGATCAGTTCGTACGACCATCTTCCAGAATCCTGGTTGTAGACGGCGACGTCGATATTGCGGACTTCCAGCGTGGCGGCAAAGGCGAACACCAGCAGTTGCAAGATGGGTGGCACGAACACCACCATGCGGCTGCGTGGGTCACGCAGCACGCTAAGCACCTCTTTGATGAACTGGGCGCGCAGGCGGGTGAATGAAAATGCGGAGGCGAACACGGCGTTACTCCAGGTTCTTGCGCGTGGCACGCTTGGCAATCATGAAGAACAGCACCCCGATTGCCGCCATGGCTGCCAGGTTAGGAACGAACACCGCCCAGACGTCTCCGGCCAGGAATACGGTTTTCAGTGAATCAACAAAGTAGCGTGCAGGCACCAGCAGTGTGATGGTCCGGATCCACGCGGGCATGGCGTCGATTTCATACAGAAAGCCCGACAGCATGAAGGCCGGCAAAAAACCTGTGAAGAGCGCGATTTGTGCCGCGAGGAACTGATTGCGCGCCAGCGATGAGATGAGCAAACCCTGCCCTAGCGCCGGCACCATGAACACCGCCGACAACAGCATCAATGCGGTCAGCGAGCCCCGCAACGGAACGTTGAAAACAAACACCGCAAGCGCTGTTGCACCCAGCGTGGACAATATGCCAAGCACGAAATACGGCAGCAGCTTGCCGATGAGAATTTCGGCCACGGAAGCTGGGGTGGACAACACCGCCTCCATCGTGCCGCGTTCCCACTCGCGCGCTACGACCAGCGCGGTGAGCATCGTGCCGATGATGGTCATCACGATGGCGATGGCACCAGGAACCAGAGCCCGTCGGCTTTCAAGCTCGGCATTGAACCAGTAGCGCGGTTCGAGCACGACGGCTTGAGGCGGCGCACCGACATCGAGCCCGGTCCGCCACGACTGCACAACGCCTCGTGAGTAGTTCTCGACATAATTGGCGGTGTTGGGATACGAGCCGTCGGTGATGATCTGTACGAGCGGTTCGCTATTCCTTAGCGCCATGCGCTGCTCGAAGTCTTGCGGGATGACGACATAACCGCGCAGTTCGCCCGACACCAGTTTGTTGTCGACTTCCCGGCGATCATGGACGAAGTGCGCATCCAGATAGTCGGTGGCAGCGAACGCGGCTGCCAGAGCCTGGGCCGAAGCCCCTTCCGATTCCATCACGACACCGATACGAACCTGCTTGGCGTCCAGCGACACCGCGTAGGCAAACAGAAGGAGCAAGACCACAGGCAATACAAAAGCAATCAGCAGTGTTGAAGGGTCACGCAACGCTTGAAGGCTTTCTTTGTAAATCAAGGCCCGTAAGCGTTGCAGGTCAAAGCGACGTAGGTCCGCGGCGGGCCCAAGTGTTTCGCTTGATCGAGGCGTCGAAATGTTCATGCAGCGGCCTCGTCGTTTTGCTCGGCGGATTCCACCAGGTGGATGAAGGCGTCTTCCATGGTTGGATCTGGCGTTTCTTTGGTGGCAGCCCCTTGCTTGAGCGCATCGGGCGTGTCCAGGGCAATCAGGCGCGCGCGTGAAAGCATGGCGACGCGATCACAGTATTCGGCTTCGTCCATGAAGTGGGTGGTGACCATGATGGTCACGCCCTTGCGTGCCAGGCCGTTAATGTGGGTCCAGAACTCGCGGCGGGTGATCGGGTCAACCCCAGAGGTCGGTTCATCCAGAAAAAGCACGGGTGGGCGGTGCATCAAGGCACACGCCAATGCCAGCCGTTGCTTGAGCCCCAGGGGCAAGGAGTCGGGCGTGGTCGACAACCAGTTTCCTAAATCGAAGGTGTCGATCATTTCTTCGAGGCGTTCGTGCCGCGTCTGGCCCTCCAGCCCGTACACACCTGCCGAGAACTCCAGGTTCTGGCGCACCGAAAGCAGACCGTACAGAGAGAACTTTTGCGCCATATACCCCAGCTTACCTTTGGCCGCGCCAGTGGCCCGGCGCAGATCGTGCCCCACCACCTGGGCCTCGCCCTGGGTGGGCCTAAGCAGGCCGCACAGCATCTTGAACGTGGTGGATTTTCCCGCGCCGTTGGGGCCAAGCAAGCCGAAAATTTCGCCTTGATGCACATCGAAACTGACGTTGTCGGTGGCGATGAAATTGCCGAAACGCTTAGTAAGATTACGGCACGACACGGCAATGTCGGAACCGAGTTCGACAACAGGCAGGCGTTCGGCCAGCGCTGAGGTGCCGCCTGGGCCGCCGCCTAACAGGTCAATGAAGGCGTCTTCAAACCGTGCGGGTACTGGCGTTAATGTCACGTGCGCCTGCTTGGCCAATGTCTGGATGGCTTCAGGTTGCGCACCGGCGCGCAGCACAATACGTACGCCCGCCCCCTGAATGACACCGTCGCTTACGGCGTCCAGATCGAGTGCCTGGGTCAGCACCGCCCGACGTTGGTCTCCTACGTTTTGCAGGCGAAAGCTGCGGCCCTCAAGCTGCGCCGTCAGGCTCTGTGGCGGCCCGTCGAACAGCAGCTTCCCTTGATTGAGCAACAGAACGCTTTCGCAACGTTCAGCCTCATCCAGATAGGCGGTGGACCACACCACGGCCATGCCCTCATCGGTCAGGGCCTGCACCATGCGCCACAAGTCTTGTCGGCTGACCGGATCGACGCCTACGCCGGGTTCATCCAGCAGCAACACCTTGGGTCGCGCCATCAGCGCGCAGGCCAGGCCCAGCTTCTGTTTCATGCCGCCGGAAAGTTTGCCAGCCAGGCGCTCGGTGAAGGGCTCCAGACGCGTGAAATTCAGCAGTTCGGCGAACAGGTCGGTGTTGCGATGGGCATCCATGCCACGAAGTTGCGCGTACAGACGCATGTTCTCCATGACCGATAAATCTTCGTAGAGCCCGAAACGCTGCGGCATGTAGCCGGTGACCACGTGAATCGCTTCGTTATCTTGCACGACATCGTATCCCGCCACTGTGGCCCGCCCCGCATTGGGCTCGAGCAGGCCGGTCAAGATACGCATGAGTGTCGTCTTGCCCGCACCATCGGGGCCCACCAGACCGGTCAGGCGTCCGTAATGGATGGATGCGCTTAACGCCTGCAGCGCCTGAACATGGCCGAAATGCTTATCCAGCGAATCGATGACGACAGCAGCGTTTCCATTTTTCGATGGGTCAGCCGTGATGGAACGGGCGTGCATGTCAGTTTTTCCTGGTTGGGGTGCTGGAGTCGGTATGGGTATCGACGTCTATCGTCACCGGCATGCCTTGGCGCAATCCCTTGTCGCTGTCGGCTTCATCAATGACGATACGCAGGCGGTACACCAGATCGGTGCGCAAGTCTGTGGTTTCTACTGTTTTGGGGGTGAACTCGGCGCGAGGCGAGATGAAACCGATCTGGCCGTCATACACTTTGTCGGTTGAGTCGTTAGAAACCTTTACTTTAGTACCGGGCGCGATGCGCCCAAGATCCGGTTCCGCGACATAGGCACGGACATAGACAGGTTGATCCAGACTCAGGCTGTAGACGGAGCTTTGGCTGGTCACCATGCTGCCGCCAACGGTTTCCACAGTCAATTACGCATTGCGCTGTCCGATGGCATCACACCCTCGCGCTTGCCCAGCCTGCTGGCCCTGTGCCGTGAGGAAGAGCCAGAGGTCGAAATCCGCGTATTCGAGGTGTCTCTGTCGCAGCAAATCAAGGGGCTGAATGACGACCTGTACTACGTAGGGTTCGCGCAGTCCGATCAAGTTGGAGAAGGCATTGCTGCCGATGCGGTATGGAGTGATCCGCTATGGGTGGCGGTGCCGGCGCGCCATCCGTTGCTTAAGCATAAGCGCATCCCGCTGGATGAGTTGCTGCGTTATCCCCTTGTGCTGTGTGACCCGCAGGCATGCGAAGGTCATGCGCAGCAAGTGGAACGGGTACTGCGCCGCGCTGATATGGAACCATTGATTGCAGAGCGGGTGGCCTCGTTCGATTTGATGATGGCGCTGGTGTCGGCAGGCTTTGCGCTGGGCCTGGCGGGGGCGTCACACATCAAGTCCAGCCGCGAACCGGGCGTGGTGGCACGACCCCTTGCAGGCCGTTCGCCCATACTCACGACGTACTTGTTGCGGCGTGAAGCTGAAACCTCAGTAACCATCTTCCGTTTTATTGAACGGGTGCGAGCCATCGAGTCACCCGAAGGCGTCAGGCCGACGCTACCGCTTGAACCTGATACCTAGGAGGAAGTCGAGCTATGAAACACCTTTCCGTACTGTTGCTGGTTATGGGGCTGGCTGCTTGCGGCCAATCTGAGCCCCCAAAACCTCAACCGGATGCGCCCACCGTGGAGGAACTGGCCGCTGATCCCGAACGGTTGAGGGAACTACGCCGCCAGTGCAAGACAGATCGTCCCCACATGGGTGATGTGCTGTGCAACTGCGTGGCTGAAGCGACGAATAAACGTTTCTTTGGTGACGGCAAAGTGCCTTATACGCCGCAGGAAACATCGCCGAAGTTCTGATCGTCGGCCACGCGCCACATATTTCCGTTTTTCTTTGCTAAAACGCCGCAGCGCGCCCACGCTTGCGGCGTTTTTGTCGTGTTCGCCCCAGCCTGAAACGATGCTTTTTTCATCACCTTCGTCCCGATAACAGTCTTTGACCGGCACTGGCCCGGCACCGATCCTCGTAAGGAAGGCACATGTACGTGTCGCATTTTCACGGGGATTTGAACGCAGGGGAAAACGGAGGCCAGGCTATGCAAGGGACGAATGTACTGTTCGGGCAGATCGCCGTCGTATTCGGCATTGTGATCGCCGGCGTGTGGAGTGCCACACAATGGACAGCCGCCGCCCTGGGCTATCAGCTACGCCTGGGTTCGCCCTGGTTTGATTTTCACGGTACGCCGATTTATTACCCTTGGCGATTGTTCGAGTGGTGGTTTTTCTTCGATGCCTATGCGTCGGAAGTCTTCAACACAGGCGGCCTGATCGCGGGCGGCAGCGGCCTGGTGGCCGTGGTGGTGGCCATCGGCATGTCGATCTGGCGCTCGCGCCAGGCCCGTCTGGTCACGACCTACGGTTCGGCCCGTTGGGCCGAGATCAGTGACATTCGCGACGCCGGACTCACCCAACCCGTCGGAGTTTTCCTGGGTCAGCATGAGGGGCAGTACCTACGCCACGAAGGGCCGGAGCATGTGCTGGCCTTTGCACCCACGCGCTCGGGCAAAGGGGTGGGCCTGGTGGTGCCTACCTTGTTGAGTTGGCCGGCCTCGGCCGTCATTCACGATATCAAGGGCGAAAACTGGCAGATCACTGCCGGCTGGCGTGCGCGTTTCTCGCACTGCCTGCTGTTTAACCCCACAGATAGCCAGTCTGCTGGCTACAACCCGCTGCTGGAAGTCCGGCGTGGCGCGCATGAGGTGCGCGACGTGCAGAACATCGCCGATATTTTGGTTGACCCCGAAGGCGCACTGGAAAAGCGAAATCATTGGGAAAAAACCTCGCACGCGCTGCTTGTCGGCGCCATCCTGCACGTGCTCTATGCCGGCGAAGACAAGACGCTGCGCGGGGTGGCGAATTTTCTGTCCGACCCTGCTTGCCCGTTCGAGCTGACCTTGCATCGGATGATGACGACGCCGCACCTGGGCGCGGAGGGGGAAGAAGGCAGGCCGCATCCTGTGGTGGCCTCCGCCGCTCGCGAAGTGCTGAATAAATCGGATAACGAGCGCTCGGGCGTTTTGAGCACGGCCATGTCCTTCCTCGGCCTATACCGCGACCCGACGGTGGCCGAAGTCACCTCGCGTTGCGACTGGCGCATTGCCGACCTGATTGCCTCCGACCATCCGGTATCGCTGTACCTGGTGGTGCCGCCTTCGGATATTTCACGCACCAAGCCGCTGATCCGGGTCATTTTGAACCAGATCGGGCGTCGGCTGACGGAATCGCTGGATGGTTCCGACGGCATCGAGCGCCGCCATAAGCTGCTGCTGATGCTCGATGAGTTTCCCGCGCTGGGTCGCCTGGACTTCTTTGAGACGGCGCTGGCCTTTATGGCCGGTTACGGCATCCGCAGCTTTCTGATCTCACAGTCGCTCAACCAGATCGACAAGGCTTACGGCCAGAACCATTCCATTCTGGACAACTGCCATGTGCGCGTGACCTTTGCCACCAACGACGAGCGCACCGCCAAGCGGATTTCCGAAACCCTGGGTACGGCCACCGAACTGCGCGCCCAGCGCAACTATGCCGGGCATCGCCTGGCACCCTGGCTGGGTCACTTGATGGTGTCGCGCCAGGAAACGGCGCGGCCCCTGTTGACCCCTGGCGAAGTGATGCAGCTTCCGCCGGATGAGGCGGTGGTGATGGTGTCCAGCGTGGCGCCGATCAAGGCCAAGAAGCTGCGCTACTACCGGGATGCCAATTTTAAGCATCGCGTGCTGCCCCCGCCCGTGCTTGCCGCCGGGCGCTATGCGGATACGCCGCCAGTTCGTCCAGACGACTGGAGCGGCTTGTCGATTCCGGCTGATCCCGCCACTGCTGAAGCGATGGAGAGCCAAGACACAGGCGGTACGGCAGACGATGGCGGCCCGCGTCGTCAGCCTGAACTGGCGGACGTGATTGTCTACAGCCCCGAACCCGAATACCCATCCAGCGACTTGTCGCTGTTGGATGACGACGACCTGCCACCCATGCTGCCCAGCCAGCTTGACCCGGCCATGCAGCGCGTGGCGCGCATGGCTGCCCTCGATCCTGATGACGGAATCCAGCTATGAGCCGATATCGCCTGAACCTCTTTATCCACCCGGAACACGCCAAGCGCCTGGACGAGTTGGCCGCCAAGAAAGGGGTGTCCAAGTCTTCCATCGTGGCTGCCGCCCTGACCTCCTGGCTTTCGCCCGATGCAGGCGACCAGCGCGAAGCGGCGATGGCCAAGCGTCTGGATCGGCTATCTCGCCAGTTCGAGCGCCTGGAGCGAGACCAGAACATCCAGATCGAGACCCTGGCGCTATTTGTGCGTTATTACCTGACGGTCAGTACGCCGGTGCCTGAAGCCCATCAGGATGCGGCCCGCGCCCAGGGCAAGGCGCGTTTCGAGCAATTCGTCGAACAGCTTGGCCGCCACCTGCTGCGTGGTCGCAGCCTGGTGCGCGACGTGGTGGAGGAGCTGCACCCCGACCCGGTGCGGATGGACGACACGGCACCCGCATTCGAGAGGCAGGAGCGTGCATCATGAGCGCCGTCCCGCAGTTCACACCCGAACCACGTTCATCCGCTGCGGCGTCTCAAGATCGCCGTATCCAGATGCTGCGCACCGCCATGGGACCAGTGATCGCCACCGCGCTGGAAGACCCGGATGTGGTAGAAATCATGCTCAACCCTGACCGCAGCCTTTGGGTGGATCGGCTCTCTATGGGCCGCACGCCGTTGGGGGTTGAACTGTCCGAAGCCGATGGTGAGCGCATCATTCGTCTGGTTGCGGCCCACGTCGGTGCGGAAGTGCATCGCGGCCAGCCCTTGTTGACCGCCGAACTACCCGAAACCGGCGAACGCTTCGAGGGCATCTTACCGCCCGCCGCACCCGGCCCGGCTTTCGCGCTGCGCAAGCGGGCGGTGAGCATCCTTAGTCTGGATCGCTATGTGGCCGACGGCACCCTTGCTGCCGAACAAGCCGAGTTTCTGAGGATTGCGGTACGCGAGCGCCAGAACATCCTGATTGCTGGGGGCACCAGTACCGGCAAGACGACGCTTGCCAATGCCTTGCTGGCCGAGATCGCCGCCACGGGCGATCGCGTACTGGTGCTGGAAGACACCATCGAGCTGCAATGCGCCGCCCGCGACCACGTGCCGCTGCGCACCCGTGCGGGGGTCGTGTCCATGCAGGAGCTGGTGCGCGCCACCATGCGCCTACGCCCCGACCGCGTGGTGGTCGGTGAGGTGCGCGGCGGCGAAGCCCTGGATCTCATCAAGGTCTGGGGAACCGGCCACCCCGGCGGCATCGCCACCATTCACGCCGGTTCCGCCTTGGGCGCACTGCTGCGCCTGGAACAACTGATTCTGGAAGTGGCGGTGAACCCGCCCAGAGCGCTGATTGCCGAGGCGGTCAACGTCGTGATCCATATCGCTGGGCGCGGGCGTAAGCGCCGCGTGGACAGCATCGCCCGCGTCATCGGGTTCGATGCGGCGGGCTATCACCTGGCGGATGCCTTGGCGGCACCGCTTTATGCACGATCGCCTGTTGCTGGTGCTGCACCGGCTACAGCGATTTCCCCGTTTCTTGATCCTGCTGGAGAACTGTCATGACGCTTGTTAATGCTTTACGTGTTTCTGTAAACCCGCCTTTGCGTCTCGCGCGGCTGCGCCGCCTGGCCCGGCCTGCCGGACAGGGGCTGCTGCTGGCCGCGTTGATGCTGTTGGCCGCCGGTGCGGCGCAGGCCGCCGGCTCCTCCATGCCCTGGGAAGGCCCGCTGCAATCCATTCTGGAGTCGATCCAGGGGCCGGTCGCGCGCATCGTCGCGGTCATCATCATTATCGCCACGGGGCTGGCGCTGGCCTTTGGCGATACCAGCGGCGGCTTTCGTAAGCTGATTCAGATCGTCTTTGGTCTGTCCATCGCCTTTGCCGCGTCCTCGTTCTTCCTGTCGTTCTTCAGTTTCTCCGGCGGGGCCGTCGTATGAGCGCCGCTGACACCTTCGCCACTGGGTTTGAAGTGCCGCTGCATCGCTCGCTGACCGAGCCGATCTTGATGGGCGGTGCGCCGCGCACCGTGGCGATTGCCAACGGCACGCTGGCCGCTGCCGTCGGGCTGGGTCTGCAACTGTGGATACCGGGTGTGGTGCTGTGGATGGTCGGCCATTCGCTGGCCGTATGGGGGGCGCGTGTTGACCCGCAATTCATGCAGGTCTTTGCCCGCCACATCAAACACAAGCCGTTGCTGGACGTGTGAGGGGAATGCCATGCTGAACCTTGCCGAATACCGTCGACGGCCCGCCTTGCTGGCCGACTGGCTGCCCTGGGCCGGGTTGATTGCGCCCGGCGTGGTGCTGAACAAGGATGGTTCGTTTCAGCGCACGGCGCGCTTTCGTGGGCCGGATCTGGATAGCGCCACCCAAGGCGAACTGATCGCCACCTCCGCCCGCCTGAACAACGCGCTGCGCCGCCTGGGTTCAGGCTGGGCGCTGTTCATCGAAGCCGAGCGCCGGGCGGCTGCGGATTATCCGCGCTCCGAGTTTCCCGAACCGCTGTCCTGGCTGGTGGACGAGGAGCGTCGCGCCGCGTTTGAAGCCTCCAGCAGCCACTTCGAGAGCAGCTATCACCTGACGCTGGTGTACCTGCCGCCAGAAGAATCCCGCGCCCGCGCCGCCAAGCTCTTGTATGAGAACGCGCTCGGCGATGGCGTGGATTGGCACGGACGCCTGGAAGCCTTTATCGCGGAGACGGATCGTGTCTTCGATCTGCTCGATGGCGTGATGCCGGAAATCGCCTGGCTGGATGACAGCCAGACCTTGAGCTATCTACATTCGACCATCTCGACACGGCGGTATCGCGTCGGCGTGCCGGACGTGCCGTTTCACATCGACGCGTTGCTGGCCGATTCGCCCCTTGTCGGTGGCCTGGCTCCCACGCTGGGCGATGCACACCTGCGCGTGGTGTCGGTGCGCGGCTTTCCGACTTCGACCTGGCCGGGGTTGTTGGATGACCTGAACCGCCTGGGTTTTGCCTATCGCTGGAGTACGCGTTTTATGTGCATGGACAAGGCCGAGGCGGAAAAAGAACTGCGCCGCTTGCGCCGTCAGTGGTTTGCCAAGCGCAAGAATGTGGTGGCGCTACTGCGCGAAACTATTTTCCAGCAGGAAAGCCCGCTGGTCGATACCGATGCCGACAACAAGGCGACCGATGCGGATGCCGCCTTGCAGGCCTTGGGTAGCGATCAAGTGGCCTTTGGCTACCTCACCGCCACGGTGACGGTGCTGGATGCCGACCCGGCCACCGCCGATGAAAAACAGCGCCTGGTGGAGCGCGTGATTCAAGGGCGGGGCTTTGTGACGATTCCCGAGACCTTGAATGCCGTCGATGCTTGGTTGTCATCCATTCCCGGCAATGCCTACGCCAACGTGCGCCAGCCCATCGTATCTACATTGAATCTGGCACACATGATGCCGGTCTCTGCGGTGTGGGCCGGGCCGCAGCAGAACAAGCATCTGGATGGCCCGCCGCTGATCGTGACCCGTACCGATGGCGCGACGCCGTTCCGGCTGGTGACGCACATCGGCGACGTGGGCCATACCCTGGTAGTGGGGCCGACCGGCATGGGTAAATCGGTGCTGCTGGCAACCCTCGCTTTGCAATTTCGCCGCTATCGCGGCTCGCGCATTCTGGCCTTCGATATGGGGCGCTCCATGCGCGCGACCATCCTGGGGTTGGGCGGCGAACATTACGACCTGGGCAATGATGGCGAGATTGCCTTTCAGCCGCTGGCGCGTATCAACGTCGAAAGCGACCGCACCTGGGCAGCCGAATGGCTGGAAGGCCGATTGCGGCATGAAGGCGTGGCCGTCGGCCCCGATGAGAAGGCGGCCATCTGGTCGGCGCTGGGGAGTCTGGCTGGTGCGCCGGTGGAGCAGCGCACGATGACGGGCCTGTCGGTGCTGCTGCAATCGAATGCGCTGCGCCAGGCACTTGCGCCCTATGTGCTGGGTGGCGCCCACGGCAAACTGCTGGACGCCGATCACGACCGGCTGGGCAGCGCCGAGGTGCAGGGTTTCGAGATGGAAGAGCTGATGGCCAGCCGCGCGGCGGTGCTGGCCGTGCTGGGCTATCTCTTCGCCCGTTTTGATGAGCGTTTTGATGGTGCGCCCACGCTCTTGATTCTTGACGAATCCTGGCTGTTTTTGGATGACCCGGTGTTTGCCGCCCGCATCCGTCAATGGTTGAAGACCCTGCGCAAGAAAAACGTGTCGGTGATTTTTGCCACGCAATCGCTGGCCGATATCAAGGAGTCGAGCATCGCGCCCGCCATCATCGAAAGCTGCGCGAGCCGCATTTTTCTGCCCAACTCGCAGGCGACCGAACCGCAGATTCGCACGATCTACGGAGGCTTCGGCCTGAACAGCCGACAGATCGAAATCGTCGCCACCGCCGAACCCAAGCGGGATTACTACTACCAGTCGCGGCTGGGCAATCGCCTGTTCGACCTGGACCTGGGGCCAGCGGCACTGGCCTTTACGGGCGCGTCCACACCGCAAGACCAGCGCGATATGGATCGGGTGCTGATGGATGCCGGCAACCCAGGCTTTGCAGGCGCGTGGCTGCGCCATTGCGGCCTGGATTGGGCCGCTGACCTGTTGCCCGAGTTTCCCGGCTTTGTGTCGCCGTCTTCGCTTTCCCATTCATCACAGGAGATCTTGTCATGAAAACTCGTACACACTCTCTTTTGCTCTCTGCCTTGCTGTCGGCCTCCTTGTTCATCGCCTCACCCGCCTGGGCCTGGAAAACGGTCTTTGACCCGTCCAACTACACCCAGAACACGCTCACCGCCGTTCGCACCCTGGAGCAGATCAACAACCAGATCAACCAGCTTCAGAACGAAGCGCAGATGCTGATGAATCAGGCGCGCAATCTGGCGAATCTGGATTTCAATGTCGTGAATCGCCTGCGCACCACGCTGGCCACCACGGAACGGCTGATTGCCGAAGCCCAGGGCATGGCCTATGACGTACAACACCTTGATCGGGAGTTTGCGCGTCTGTATCCCGAACAGTATGCCGCCACTGTCAGTGGCGACCAGATGGTGCGCGATGCCCAGGCGCGCTGGAAGCATACGCTTGATGGCCTGCATACCGCGATGCGTATGCAGGCGCAGGTGTCGCAGAATCTGCGCGACGATGAAAGTGTCCTGGTCGATCTGGTGAGTCAGAGCCAGTCGGCCCAAGGGGCCTTGCAGGCTGCGCAGGCGACCAATCAGCTACTGGCCTTGCAGGCCAAGCAGTCCATTCAGGCGCAGCAGCTTCAGATCACGCAGGAGCGTGCCGCCTCGTTGGAACTGGCGCGTCAGGCCGCCGCTGCCGAGCGTGGCCGTGAGGTGACGCGCCGTTTCCTGGGCAGTGGCACGCCGTACACGCCGCAGTCTGTGGATTTCTACGGCAACTGAACGGAGCCCAGCCATGAACGATGTGACCGTCATTGACCGCTTTCTGAACACCTTTTCCACCTATATCGACTCCGGGTTTGGGCTGTTGCAGGGCGAAGTGGCGTTCTTGACGGCCACGTTGATCGTGATCGACATCACTCTCGCGGGCTTGTACTGGGCCATGAGCCATGCCACCGGCCAGGGCGATGATGTGATCGCCAAGCTGCTGCGCAAGGTGCTTTACGTCGGCGCCTTTGCCTACATCATCAACAACTTCAATTGGCTGGCCGGCATCGTCTTTCGTTCCTTTGCCGGCCTGGGCCTGACGGCCACTGGCTCGGCGGTGAGCATGGGCGAGTTCCTGCAACCGGGACGGTTGGCCAAGACCGGCATCGACGCGGGTGCGCCGATTCTGGAGCAGATCAGCGACATGGCGGGCTTCCCCGAGGTGTTTGTGAACCTCACGCCCATCGTGGTGATGTTCCTGGCCTGGTTGGTGGTGATGCTGTGCTTTTTTGTGCTGGCGGTGCAGCTTTTCATCACGCTGATCGAGTTCAAGCTGACCACGCTGGCCGGATTTGTCCTGGTGCCGTTTGCGCTATGGAACAAGACCTCGTTCCTTGCAGAGAAGGTGCTGGGCAATGTGGTGTCCTCTGGTGTGAAGGTGTTGGTGCTGGCAGTGATTATCGGCATCGGTACGGGGCTGTTTGCGGATTTTCAGGTGCATCCGTCTGAACCGTCTATCGACCATGCGCTGGTCATCATGCTGGCTTCACTGGCCTTGCTGGCGCTGGGCATCTTCGGGCCGGGCATCGCCACGGGGCTGATTTCCGGCGGGCCGCAGTTGGGGGCTGGTGCCATGGCCGGTGCAGCGCTGGGAGCGGCGGGGACAGCCGCCGCCGTGGGCGCTGCCGCTACGGGAGTCGGAGCGGCGGTGATGGCGGGCGCACGTATGGCCCCGGGGGCTGCCCGACTGGCGGGTAGCGGTGCGCGTGCTGTTGGATCAGCCACTGGCAGTACTCGGCCAGCCTTCCAGGCGGGTTCTACCGCCGCAGGCGGTGGCGTCAAAAGCGCTTCGATGGCGGGTTCCCCGGCAGGCCAAAGTGCCGCAGGCGAAGCCGCTGACGGTGCCGCCAGTTCGCCAAAACAAGGTCAACCCGCCTGGGCCAAGCGCCTGCAACGCCGCCAGCAGATAACCCAGGCCGCGACGACGGCCGCGCACACCTTGCGCGGCGGCGATGGCGGCGGCGCGGGTCAAGGCCCAAGCCTGCGTGATTCCGATTCATAAGGGGAACCCTCATGCGATTCAAACGACCGCTGGTGCGTTATGCCGAATCTCCGCAACCCGCCACACCTTACCAATCCGCCGCCCAGGTCTGGGACGACCGTATCGGCTCGGCGCGGGTACAGGCCAGGAACTGGCGGCTGATGGCCTTTGGCTGCCTGCTGCTGGCGCTGCTCATGGCCGGCGGCCTGGTGTGGCGCTCAATGCAGTCCATCGTCACGCCCTATGTCGTGGAGGTGGATAACGCCGGCCAAGTGAGGGCGGTTGGGGAGGCGGCTTCGCCGTACCGGCCCAACGATGCACAAACCGCCCACCATATCGCCCGCTTCATCACGTTGGTGCGCTCGCTCTCCATCGACCCTGTCGTGGTGCGCCAGAACTGGCTGGATGCCTATGACTACACCACGGACAAGGGAGCCGCTGTGCTGAATGACTACGCACGGGTGAATGATCCCTTTACCCGCATCGGCAAAGAATCTGTGACGGTGCAGATCACGAGTGTTGTGCGGGCGAGCGACACGTCCTTCAACGTGCGCTGGACAGAGCGCCGCTACGTCAATGGCGCATCCGCAGGTCTGGAGCGTTGGACGGCGGTGGTGTCCATCGTGCATCAGCCGCCGCGCACCGAAGCGCGTTTGCGCAAGAACCCCCTGGGGCTTTACGTCAATGGCCTGTCGTGGAGCCGTGAACTCGATTCCTCTGAAGGAGTGCAGCGATGATGTCGTCTTTGCGCTTTTACGCTTTTCCGTTGGCCCTGCTTGTCCTAACCGGCTGCGCTACACAGGGTAAGCCGCCACCGGCCATCTCGCTTGATGAGCCGGTACAGGCTGAACTGCTGCCCGAGCCGCCCAGCCCGGTCGAAGTGATTGCGGTGCCTGAACCCCTGGCACTACCGGCGCAATTGAAACCCTTGCCGGGGACGGAGGGTGGCAAGCCCACGCCCGAACCCGCCGATGAAACCGTGCGGGTATCCCGTGCCAATGCTGAAGCACGGGTTGCGCCCACCCGTGAAGGTTACGTCAATGCCATTCAGGTCTGGCCCTATAGCGACGGCGCGCTTTATCAGGTCTATACCGGCGTAGGCCGTGTGACGGTGATTGCGCTGCAGCCCAGCGAAGAGCTGATCACGGTCGCTGCCGGCGACACTGTGCGCTGGATCGTTGGGGACACCTCCAGCGGCAGTGGTGTGGATTTGCGCGTGAACGTGCTGGTCAAGCCTATTCGCTCCGGCCTGAAAACGAATCTGGTCATCACCACCAGCCGCCGCACCTATCTGCTGGAGCTGACTTCCACCGAAAAGACATGGATGGCGTCGGTGTCCTGGGAGTATCCGAAAGATCAGATGCTGGCCTTGCAGCGCCAGAATCAGGCCGCGCAAGCCAGTGCGCCCGTCGATACCGGACTGGCGCTGGAAAATCTACGTTTCCGCTATGCCGTCAGCGGCAGTAATCCCCCGTGGAAGCCGCTGCGGGCCTTTGATGATGGGCAGAAGGTCTATATCCAGTTTCCGGCTGGCATCTCCCAAGGGGAGTTGCCGCCGCTCTTTGTGATCGGCGCTGAAGGTGACGGCCAATTGGTCAATTATCGCTTCCGCTCGCCGTACTACATCGTGGATCGGCTTTTTGGTGCGGCTGAACTGCGCCTGGGCGGTGATCGGGGCGATGTGGTGCGTATTGAGCGCACCGATAGCGTGACGCGGAGGCACTGAAATGAGTCAGGAAGAATTATCCGAGCACACGCCCGATCAGGCTTCGTCACCAGCGGACCAAAAGGCTGCGGATAAGGTGGCACCTGAGACGGTGGCGTTGCGCGCCCAGCCTAGGCCCGTCACGCGACTGAACCGGCGCACGCTGGCCTTGCTGGTCGGCGGGCTGTCGGTGGCGGTCTTGGGCGCCACTATATGGTCGCTGCAACCGCAACGACGTGGCGCAGGCGAGCAGACCGAGCTTTACAACGTGGACCGAGTATCGAAGTCGGAAGGGCTCGATGCCTTGCCCGCAGACTATTCTATGCTGTCGCAGGACGTACCGCCTGATGTGCCGGAACTTGGGCCGCCGTTACCCGGCGACTTGGGGCCGGCCATCGTGAACAGTCAGCAGCCAGTGGTCGCCACCTACGCGCCGTCGGGCGTTGATGCCGAAGCTGCTGAACGGGAAGCGCGGCGCAAAGAAGCTGAAGCCGCTGCGGCTTCGTCGGTGTTCTTCCGTAATGGCCAGGGGCAGTCCGGTCAACCTTCGGCTACGGCTGCGCAGGCCATGCCTGTGGCTCCTGGCATGGACAACACGTTGGCCGGCTTTGATCCGTTGGCAGCAGGCCCGGCTTCTACGGCAGCACAATCCTCTGACCCTACTGCTGCACAGAACAGGCAAGACCAGAAAGAGGCATTCCTGCAATCCGGCTCTACTGAAACCCGCAATTCCGGCAACCTGCAAATGCCCGCGTCGCCATATCAGGTCATGGCCGGTACTGTGATCGCAGCCGCCTTGGTGACAGGCATCAAATCCGATCTTCCGGGCGATGTCATCGGCACTATGACAGAACCCGTCTATGACTCAGCGACCGGCCAGCATCTGCTGATTCCCCAAGGCTCGCGCATCCTGGGCCGCTACAACAGTCAGGTCAGCTATGGGCAAAGCCGGGTGCAGGTCGTGTGGAACCGCATCATCCTGCCCGATACATCCTCGCTTACGCTGGACAATCTGGCGGGCAGCGACCCGGCGGGCTATGCCGGCCTGGAGGATGGCGTTGACTGGCATTGGGATCGCATCGTCGGTGGCGCTGTATTGACCACCTTGCTGGGCGTCGGCGCCGAGCTGGCCGCTCCGGAAAACCGGCAGGACGGCGACCGCATCATCATCGCCGGACGCGACAGCGCCCAGAACAGCATCAATCAAGTCGGCCAGGAAATGACCCGTCGCAACATGAACATCCAGCCCACCTTAACCGGTCGCCCCGGCTTGCCGGTGCGGATCATCGTCAGCCGCGATCTGGTGCTGCGACCGTACCAGCCGCTGTTCTTCAACAAGGGAGCATCACAATGAGCACTGTACGAAAGCTGCGGCTTGGGCCGCTACCCAAGACCGAAACCGTCAAGGTGATCTTCATATGTCCGGCCAGCCTGAAAGCCGACCTCGACCGATATGCAGCGTTACACGCGCAGACTTACGGGGAAACTGTGAGTACAGTGACGCTGATCCCGCACATGCTGGAGGCGTTTATGGCGGGGGATCGTGGGTTTAGAAGAGGTGGTGAATGGAGCAACAGGGTAAAAAATGGCTGATTTCAAGCCTTTTGCGAGAGCAGTGCGCCAGTCACATAGAAACTTCCGAAAGCCAGGAGCGCGGTAGCAAGATGCCTGGAGGCGACCGTATCCAGCTTAACCGGCCACAACCTTACGATTCCATGGCATACGCATTAACAGGCGGGCCATTCCGCAGAAACCAGATACGCCTGCAAACACCAGGCCTGCGCCGATGGCTGCAGACAGCGCATGAAACCAGGGCGAGACGGTGGCGCCGAGCACGGCGCCCAACAGGATCAGCGAGCCTGCTGTAATCTGCACCTGGCGCTGCAGCTCCATCGGCTGGGAAGCATCTGTCACCACGGGAAGCCCGGCCTTCTTCCAGGCATCGAGCCCCCCATCCAGCACATAAGCCTCGCAGGTCGCGCATGCGCTGAGTGCTTGGGCATTGACTCGCGTACGATTGCCGGACCGGCAGTGGAAAATGACGCCTGCAGTGGTATCAAGCGGCGCCGCGCTTTTTAGGTGATCCATGGGGACATGGCGTGCGGCGGCGATGTGCTCGCGCGCGTACTCGTCTGCTGCGCGGATGTCGACCAGGATTGCACCTTGATTCACAAGATCACGCGCTGCTTGAGGAGAAATGGGTTTTAAGGACATAACGATTGACTCCGAGCGGGCGGGTTTAGGGACAGAAAATAGTCTTGAGTGTGGCAATGAGGGTGGCGACGTCCGGGTTGTCGATCCGGTAATGCAGTGTCTGTGCCTCTCGGCGGAACGTCACCAAGCCTTCCTCGCGCATCTTGGCCAAATGCTGGGACAGCGCGGATTGGCTCAAGGGTACATATTCATGCAGCGCTCCTACCGTCATTTCCCCATGCTCGATCAGTAGGCAGAGAATCAACAAGCGGTGCTCATTGCCGACGGTTCGCAACATGGCAGCCGCCTGGGCTGCTCCCTCCTGCAGGAACTGCTTGTCTTTCATCGTCACAATCACAATTTATTTCGTATTTTGCTAATTTAGCATAAACTAATTTACATTCAAGACTCTGCACCCCTGCACGGACAAACTATGCCTCTCGCCGCTGATATTCACTCCTTCTTCGATGAAATCACCAACACGGTGAGCTATCTCGTTTCCGACCCATCCACCCGCCAAGCCGCCATCATTGATCCGGTGCTGGATTACGACCACCGCAGTGGCAAGGCTTCCACCACCTCGGCTGATCGCATACTAGCCGCCGCCCATGTGCGTGAACTGCAGATAGCATGGATTCTTGAGACCCATGCGCATGCGGATCATCTGAGCGCAGCGCCTTACCTCAAAACTCGCACAGGTGCACCTGTCGCTATTGGTGAGCACATTCGCGACGTGCAGCAGATTTTCCGTCCAGTGTTTAATTTAGACGATGTTTCCGGCGATGGCAGCGAGTTCGACCGACTGTTTCGCGATGGCGAAACCTTTCATATCGGTGCACTGACCGTAGAGGTTATGCACACGCCAGGCCATACGCCTGCCTGCGTGTCCTACCGTATCGGCGACGCCGTGTTCGTCGGGGATACCTTGTTCATGCCGGATTACGGCACGGCTCGCACCGACTTTCCAGGCGGTAGCGCACACATGTTGTACCTGTCGATTCGCCGGCTTCTGGCGTTGCCGCCAGAGACGCGCCTGTTCATGTGCCACGACTACAAGGCGCCGGGGCGCACCGGGTATGAATGGAAATCGACCGTTTCTGAGCAGTGCCAGAGCAACGTGCATGTGCGCGATGGCGTGGGCGCAGAGGCATTCACCGAGATGCGCCAGTCTCGCGACGCTACACTTTCGGCCCCCACGTTGCTGCTGCCTTCCATTCAGGTCAACATTCGTGCGGGCCGCTTGCCGGAGTCTGAATCCAACGGTGTGCGCTATCTCAAAATCCCCGTCAGTTTGGCCGAGGGATAGGCCAGTTCCTATTTTGGCTGTGATCGAGCGATAGGGTGAAGCGGCGAGAGACGGTGCGGCTGAGCTGGCAAGTATCAGCTTCCCACATGCAACGCACCAGGCGGTCCTGAGCATCGAAGAAGAAGGTAGTAGAGAGACCGCATGATTCAAGTTCTTGCATGGCCAGCGACGGGGCAAGCAGCACGTCCGGCAAGTGCAGTCCCATTTTTCTGGAAGAGCGCGAGTGTGCTGTACTTTTTCGCCTTCGTTGAGCATGGCGAAGGTGACATCTGGGCATGCTCGCTGTTTCTATTGCGACCGAGTACGCTACAGCAAGCCTTTTCGAACTTCAAGGACGCGCCTCACGGTACCATAAGGTCCAGCCCACCTTGCCGTACTTTGCTGTAGCACTCTCCAGTGAGTTTTGCTGCATGACACGGTCAGGCATCCTATAGGTGCTATCGGAGACCTATGGGAGCAGTTATGTCACAGTCAGATGTTGTCGAAAAACTCGGCCAGCCTGTCGCGCGTCAACTATCTTGGCCGGTGCGCGTCAATTATCTTGGCCGGTTGACGCTGGGCAATTTACTGAGTTGATGCCATCCTTTTCAGGGAT
>NZ_QNRQ01000019.1 GCF_003315175.1 Eoetvoesiella caeni
TGAATCAGTTTGCCATTATGTTCGGCGATCGATTTACCCAAGCAAGGGGATAAAAGTTGTTCAACCGCCTTGCCCACAAAAATACGGATACTCCCGGAAGGAGGCGCCCACCCCGGCGTTACAACACATAGCCGCCCCTTTTCAATGTAGGGACGGCACAGCGCTTCAGGCAAGCGCGCAACCCCCAGGCCTGCAAGCGCTGCCTCGCAAATCACCATCAGGTTGTCGCTTGAAAAACGTACTCGTGTTTCAACCTCAACGTGTTCCTGGCCCGGCCCTTCCAGGTGCCAACGCACCGACTCTTCCGTACCGCCCCAGCCAATAGCGTCCACGCCCTCCAGGGCGTTCGGATGAACCGGGCGGCCCGCCGCCTCGGCCACTGCCGGCGTTGCCACCAACACATAGCGAAAGACCGCCAACCTTTGCACTATCATGTCCGAATCAGGCAAGCCTTTGACCGAAGGCACGAGCACCAGATCCGCATGCGAGGCTTGCGATGCCGCCGTGCCCATAGTGGTATTCAAACATATGCGGACACGCGGGTTGGCCAAGGCGAACTCCGACGCAATACGGCCAACGTACTCCGAAACAAGCGCGGTCGGGCATGCCACACGCAGTGTCCCATAAGGCTCGCCTTGATTATCCTTGGCAAGGGTTGTGGCCGCGTACGTCTCGGCCCGAACCCGGCGTCCATGTTGATAAAGCTGCCGCCCTATTTCAGTAACTTCGAAATTGCGCGAATTGCGCAACAGCAAGGTCACCCCCAACTGTTCCTCAAGGGTAGCAATGCGGCGGCTCAATCGAGATTTCGACACACCCGTACGCAGGCTTGCGGCGCCAAACCCTCCGGCGTCAACGACCTCCGCCAGCAATATCAAATCATCGGCCGCGCAGTCGTTCTTGCTTACTCTTTCCGGGCCGAACTCTTCAATGCTGTGTCTTCTCGTCATCGCTCGCCTCAATCCAATCATCGTCTCTTTTAAGTCATCTTTTCTTTCTTCATTGCCGGAACGCTCTTCCCCCACACACTGTGCCGCTAAAGAGGCATCGCGAACGACTATCCTTGTTTGCCAAGCTTGCGCCCGCCATATTCGGCAAGGCTGATCCCCGCCAGGATTATTGCCAAGGCCACTGCATGATAGAGGTTGAACGCCTCGCCCAGCAGGGCAACAGCCAGTATGGCTCCCCAGATGGGCAGCAGGTTGATGAACAGGCCGGCCCGGTTCGCGCCAATCAGCTCCACAGCCCGAATATAAAACACCTGCCCCAGAAGACTCGGGAAAATAACGATATAGGCAATTGCCGACCACCCTTGCAGGTCGGGAACTATGGTGGCGCCCCGGGCCATTTCAAGGGCCAGCATAGGCAAGGAAGCCAATGTCGCGCCCAGGCATAGAACGAACATCAAACTGGTCCAGTGCATCCGCGGCTTGCTGCGCAGCGCAGCGGTGTATATTCCGTAGGAAATGATCGCGACAAGCATTAACGCATCGCCAAAATTGATGTCAAGGGCAATCACATTGTCAAAGTCGCCTCGTGCCGCAATGACGATCACTCCGACAAAAGAGATCACGAAGCCTATCGCCTGTTCCAGTCCTACCCGGCTGCCAAACAAGACAAAGCTGGCGCAAAATACGAATAGCGGTGTGCCGCCTTGCAAAATACTGGCGTTGATTGCAGTGGTGTAGACCAGCGCATAATAAAGGGCAACGCTGAACCCCGTAAATCCAAGCGCCCCGAGGAACAGCAGATAAGCCAGCCGTTGCCGCATGACTTGCCAATCCGCGGCAATCCGTTCGCGCTTGAATACATACAAGGCCACCATCACAAGCGCCCAGCGGACAGTCACCAGCACCATGGGCGAAGCATGGCCAACCGCCAGTTTGCCCGCAATGGAATTACCCGCCCACATGAGCGTTGTCAGTGCCAGAAGAGCGTAGGCTTTATAAATCACGATTCATCCAGTCCTTAGCTAGGGATAATTACGCAGATGCGTGCAAACCGATCAACATGCTCGTGCAACCCAGCAAGCTTGCGAGCTTGTCCGTTCTTTCGCTGGCTGTTCCGCCTCCGGCGCCTATGGCTACAAGCTCACCGGCAACCCGTTCGGCCAGGTCGAAACGATCTACAGGCAGACCGGTATCAAGGAGCTCATCCGTGTGTGCCACCAGGATCAATGCGCCGACGTCCTTGTTCATTAACAGCGCCATACTGCGCGCAAAGAGCCCCTGCGCAGCCAGCGGCATTATGCCCCCGCCTGGCTCCACCGTTTCCTGATGGCTCGTGACATAGCAGGCATGCCCCTTGGCTATCCATTGCTGTTGCAGAGCGCGCGCTCGTATCGCTGCGTTCTGGGCACCCACGACCACCCCGAGGGGGATACGGCCGTCGCCATCCATCAGCCGTCCCATAAGCGCATGCAGGGTGTCCAGGGAGCTTTGGCTCGCGCCAAGCAGGGGCGCCAGATTGACCTCATTGATGGCGGCTCCGTTCTCGTGCCAGGGACGCGTAATATCCGGCGAAATAATATCGACGCCCGCAATATCCAGTCCGAAAAGCGCCGCAGCCCGGACCGCTATGGCCACATTATCGGCATGCAGTGTGGTCGAGTAGTCCACATCCAGTCCGCCCCATTGCGTCGACTCGATCCGGCGCAACGGGGCCCAGTGACCCTTGCCCAGCACGCTGCTCATCGTCAGTCCGGCGCGGCCCAACGCGTCCCTGGCCAGATCGTCCAGCGGATAGGGAGGCGGCCGGTCCCAAACCGGCATGTCCTTTTGCCGCTCATTGGCTGCCTCGATGCATTGTGCGACGGTCATTCGCCCATCGCCCTCAACGGCAATAGGCTGACGCTTTACTGTATACAGCACCTGTCCGCGCACGACCAGCAAGCGATGACAAACGCCGGGAATGACGCGCTCGACCAGCACTTGCTTGGAAAACTGTGCCGCATACCGAAAAGCGTCGCTTACCGCCGCCAAAGAGGCAACGTCGACCGTAACTCCCTCGCCGCGGTCGCGATCCACTGGTTTCAAGACCAGCGGCCCGCCGAGATTTTGCGCCGCCTGCAGTGCGCCGGCCTCATCCAGAACAAGATAGTGATCGGGCACCGGCAATCCCGCCTGGCGCATCCATTGCGCCGCCAGGAACTTGTGCTGGGCGGTTTCGGCGCCTATCAGAGAATCCGTTTCTACCTTGCTGCGCCGGATGCGCAATGCGTGCTTGCCCCAGCCCAATTGAAAAACGCAATCGCCCAGATGGCGCCACGGAACACCACGGTCCTGGGCGGTTCGAAGCATATGGATCGACGATTTCCCCGCCGGCAGGGCGGCCCGCAAAGGCTGCAGCACCCGCTCTTCCAGTTGCAAGTAAAGCGCCTCGGGCCTGGGGGGCAGCTCGGACGCCGCGGCCATCTCAAGTACCAAGGATATTGCCCAGTTATAGGCGAGGTATGTGGACTGTGCGGGAATAAAATCCAGTCGCGGCACCGCAACCACACCCAACCAGGCCCCCGGCTTATCCGCATCCGGACGGCAGGATAGAATCCGGCCGGGCTCGAACACCGGAATACGCGCGGCACGCTGCAGCCCCGCCGCAATTTGCAATATGCGCCACGTCAGCCGGATCGCCTGATTGTCGAGCGCAGCCTCCTCAACACGAGCCTGCAGAACAATGGCCAACTTCTCGGACAGCCAGGCGTCGAACGCCTTCCAGTCAATGGTGGACGGACAGTGCTCAAGCCGAATCGTCAACACCTGATCGGGCTGCCGCAAGCCATTGTGAAAGCCGGCATGGTTCACGCTGTCAATGATCATAAGTCGCGTCCATTGCGCCCGGCCTCAAAATTGGTAGTCTACCCCCGCTTGCAACGACTGCGCATTCACGTTGCCACTGTGCAGCACGCTATCGTAGCGCACGTACGCGCTGGCCGTCTTGCCGATCGGCAGCGTCGCACCCAGCCCCGCCGTCACCAGCCCGCGTGTATCACGCGTGCCCGCGATCACGAAGCCAGTGCCGTCGGCGGCCGTAACGGAAACGTTACGGCCTGTACTTTGCGTCTCGTAGGCATAGCCGGCACGCAGTTGCACCGAGGCTGGCCGCTTGTTGTTGTGCAATGTGAAGGGGTAGTCCAGCGTCACGCCTATATATGGCTGCAGGCTTTGCTGGTGCCGGTTGGCCACGCCAAGGTTCTGTGCCGTCGGGCCGCTTTCATCGGTGCCCAGGCCGTCCAGATAGGCATAACGCACGCCCACCCGCGGCGTAAGCACCACCGGCCCCAGCGACCACGGACGGCTGGCCTGCAGCCCCGCGGTGATCTCCTGGCCGTGGCCATCTCCCTTGGCACTGCCAAGCAACCCGAACGAACGCGTTGTCGAGGAGAAGCCGTAGGCATAGCCCAGCGTACCGGCCAAGGTGAAAGCCCCGAGATTCTTCGCCCCATAGCCCGCGATGCGCAGCGTGTCCAGCGTGCCTTTGGAGCCATTGCCCGATTCGGTCACGTCGGCATGGCTGTAGCCACCGGCCACCCCCATCGTCCAGTCCTTCCATTGGTGGTCGACGCCGGTCAGGAAGCCATAGCCGCGATCGCGCGCGTCCGGCGCACCGCGATTGCCGTCGATGTGCCTGTCTGTGCCTTGCGCCTGGATCCAGAGGCCATTGCCTTGGCGCGGGCAGGATTGCGCACTGCCGCTTGCGGATGCATCCGCAGCCGTGCCGCAAGGTCCGGCCAGCCGGTCCAGCAGCGCCGCATTGGCGTCCTGCGCGGCGCGCAGCGCCGAGGAACCCACCGCTCCGAAGATTGTCGCCTGCGTCGGCGCTACCACCACCGAACCTGAACCCGTCAAACTCAGGTTCAGCGCATCCGCCCCATTGCCCAAGGCCTGGGCCAATCCCGCCGGCGCATTGCTTGTCACCGTGGAGAAGCTGCCGTTGACCGCTGCGGCGCTCAGCAGTGTATAGCTGGTGCTGGTGTATGTGCCCGGCGCGTACAGCAGGCTCAATGTCCCGGCCAGGGTGGCTGTGCCGCCCACTTTCAGTTGCGCGGCCTGCGTCGGGCTGATCTCCATCAGCAGCATGCCGCTGGACGACTGCGTATAGTTGCCGCTGATGGTCAGCGTGCCGATCGAGCCGCCCGGCCGGACGATGCCGTTGTTGTTCACATTGCCTGCAATGCTGCCGTGGCCGCGCAGCGTGCCCCCCGTATTGACCTGCACATCGCCCAGGATACCGGCCGAGGGATGGTCCGCATCGCCTACCTTCAGAGTACCGGCATTCACTGTGGTTCCGCCGGTGTAGGTGTTCACCCCATTCAGGATCAGCGTACCGGCTCCCGCCTTCATCAGGCTGCCGCCTGTGCCGGGCGCATCGCCGCCGTCGGCGATTACACCCGATATTGTGTCGTTGCTGTTCAAGGCTCCCAGCGTCAATTGCTTGCCGCCCAGGTACACATTGCCGGCTCCCGACAGCGAACCAATGCCGGCGCCTGCGCTGGTTTGGCCAATGTCCACCACACCTCCCGCGGCGTTTACCACCGTGGCCCCCGCTGCGGAAGCCTGGCCGGCCATCAAGAGCCTGCCGCCCGACTGATTGGTGATCTCTGCGCTGCCTGCGCTGGCTTCGCCGGAAAAGGCTGTCACGCCTCCGGCTGCATTGGTGATCGTGGCATTGCCCGCCGTCGCACCGTTCTCAAAAGCCGTTCGGCCGCCATTGTTGTTGCGGATGGATAAATTGCCGGCGCTCGTAGAGTTCTGAAAGCTCAGGATGGAAGCGACTGCCCCGCCAGCCACGCCGCCCTGCACCGTCACTCCGCCCGTGCCGAGCGCCCCGGTGGCATACACGCCCACGTCGGTATATACGTTCGTGCCGCCTTGATAGGTATTGGCGCTGCCCAGCTTTACACTGCCGGTGCCCGGGCCGGTGAGCGTCAGGCTGCCTGGCCCGGATATCACTCCGTTAAGCACCACGTCCGAAGTTCCGGTGGTGCCGCTGGCGTCTATCACCCCCGCGCCCGCCAGAGTAATGGCCCGGCGGGTGGTAAGGCCGCTGGTCGCCTTCAGCGTGCCGCCTTGTAGCGTCACCCCGCCCGAATCCTCGCCCAGGTTCGCGTCGCTGCTCACCGACAGCGTGCCTCCCGCAATTGTCGTGCCCCCCTGGTAATTGTTGACCCTTGTCAGCACCAACGTACCCGCGCCCCCGGCCGTCAGGCCGTCCAATCCCCGTATATCGCCGTTCAGAGTCAGTTGCTGCCCCGCACCGACATTGATCGATCCGCCATCGGTCAGAATCAAAACTCGGGCAGATGCGAAGCTCGAAGTCGCCTCCAGCGTGCCGCCTTGCAGCATCACCTTGCCCTTGCTCAAATCCCCGCCCGGAACCTCGCCCAGGTTCGCATCGCTGCTCACCGACAGCGTGCCTCCCGCAATTGTCGTACCCTTCTGGTAATTGTTGACCCCCATCAGCACCAGCGTGCCCGCGCCCCCCGCCGTCAGTCCCCCCGAGCCCAAAATCTCGCCGGTCAGAGTCAGTTGCTGCCCGGCAGCGGCATTGATCGATCCGTTACCGTCCAGCTCGAAAGCCCGGTTCGACGTAAAACTCGAAGTCGCCTCCAGCGTGCCGCCTTGCAGCGTCACCCCGTCCGAATCCTCGCCCAGATCCGCATCGCTGCTCACCGACAGCGTGCTGCCATTGATCGTGATGCCAGCGGCCCAGGCCGGCGCGGACACCAAGCCGGCCATGGCCAGCGCCAGGGCGGTCATGGTCGGCCGCGCGGCCGGGCGCAGCCTGCCATGCACATAAGTGTGCTCTGGAACGATTTGTGAAATATTCGGCCTGGAATTCAGGGCATTGCGATCAATGCGGCTCATGCGCGTAAGTCCTTCAAGGAAGTTGGGCCAAGTGCAGCGTCGCCCACATCTTGCGCACAAGACTGAGTTCAAAAGTACAAATGGATGCTTAAGTTATTGTTGGTAACAATAAAAACATCGTATCGTTGCACAACGAAACGGACACAGCAAGAAATTTCCGGCGTGAATAGCAATGCGTTGCGTAAACGAAACCGGGCTACAGACTACTGCGCGTTGGGTTTGGCGCCATGGTAGTGCGTTTTTGGCCGCGGCTATCCTGGGCCTGAAGTATGCGGGGAAGGCTTGTTTCAATCCAGTCCGCAAGACCTCTTACTTTCTCGGCGGCCTCGCGGCCAAGGGGCGTCAGACTGTACTCCACATGGGGAGGCACCACTTCGAAAGCGGTTCGGTCCACCAGCCCGTCGCTCTCCAGCCATTGCAGGGTCTGGGCCAGCATCCTTTCACTGACGCCGCCGATGGCGCGCCGCAACTCGCTGAAGCGGTGAACGCGGGTTTCCAGCACCAGCAGCACCAATACTCCCCATCGGCTGGTGACATGCTTGAGCACCTCGCGCGATGGGCAGGCCTCTACAAGAAGCTCTCCGCGGCGCATCTTGTTCAGCAACGTTGGCGTGTCTTTGGCGGGCCGTTGATTATCAACCTTGGCACTTACCTTCATGTACGTACTTCCAAAAAGTTAGTGTGAATATCATACTACTACTTCCCTCCACTACCGAATCGAAAATATCATGACTATCGCAATTACCGGCGCCTCCGGCCAGCTTGGCCGCCTTGTCATCGAACGGCTGCGCGCCAAAGTGCCCGCCAGCGACATCGTCGCGCTTGTTCGCACCTCGTCCAAGGCGGCCGACCTGGGCGTGCAGGTGCGCGAAGCCGACTACACCCGTCCCGACACCTTGGACAAGGCACTGGCCGGCGTCGACACGCTTCTGATGATTTCAGGCAGCGAAGTCGGCCAACGCGTGGCGCAGCACCGCAACGTCATCGAGGCCGCCAAAAAGGCCGGCGTCAAGCGCGTGGTCTATACAAGCTTGCTGCACGCCGAAAGCTCCACCCTGGGCCTGGCGCCCGAGCATGTCGAAACCGAGGCGCTCCTGAAATCCTCGGGGCTAAGCATCACCCTGCTGCGCAACGGCTGGTACACAGAAAACTACACCGCCTCGGTCGGGCCCGCTGTGGCAAACGGCGCGCTCATCGGCAGCGCAGGACAAGGCAAGATTGCATCCGCCGCACGCGCCGACTATGCCGATGCAGCGGTGATTGCGCTGACTACCGCTGGCCACGAAGGCAAAACGTACGAACTGGCCGGAGACTCGGCCTACACCCTGGCCGAGCTGGCCGCGGAAATCTCGCGCCAGACAGGCAAGGACATTCCGTATAAAGATCTGCCCGTCGCCGATTACACGGCGGCCCTCGTGGCCGCAGGCGTGCCCGCGCCCTGGCCGGAAGCATTGCCACTGCTTGACGCCGAAGCCGCCAAAGGCGCCCTGTTCGACGACAGCAGGGTGCTGTCGAAGCTGATCGGCCGCCCGACCACATCGCTGAAGGACTCTGTAGCCGCGGCGCTCAAGGCGGCATAAGTTCGTACGGCCGTGTCCATGCCAGGGCCGGCCACATCCGCAAGCACGAATCTCCGGCTTGCATGGCGAGTCCGCCCAGGGCAAGCGATAATGGTGCCTGCCCGATCCATTTCGGCCCGGTGGACGCCGCCTTTTTAATCCTTTAAGCCAGAATGAAATCGCTCACGGACGTCGCTGCGCCCGTGAGCCATCCGTCTGTGGCGCCCACGTGCGGTCCCGTCTATTTTTGTTTTCGGAGGCTGTCTTGCCCCGCTCGTTTGAACGTTTGCTAAAACCATTTCCCCCCGAAGAGCCTCAGGCTCCGCCCGGGGGACTGATGCCGTTTCTATGGGCGTGCACACGCGGTTCGCGCCGCTATATTGCCTTGTTGGCGCTGCTCAGTGCCAGCGTGTCGATTTACGAAGCATGGCTGTTCGCCTTCCTTGGCCAGGTCGTGGACTTCCTTTCGGCCTGGAAGGCGGGCGACCCCGTCTCCACGCAAGAGCGCACCATGCTTTGGGGCATAGGCCTGGTGCTGGTGGCCAGCATCGGCCTGGTGGCCCTGCGCACAATGGTGCAGCACCAAGTGCTGGCCATCAACTTGCCGCTACGGCTGCGCTGGAATTTCCACCGCCTGATGCTGCGGCAAAGCCTGTCTTTTTTTGCCAACGAGTTTGCGGGGCGGGTCACGACCAAAGTCATGCAGACAGCGCTGGCCGTGCGCGAAGTCCTGCTGACCTTCTCCGAAATCGTGCTGGGCATCGGCGTGTATCTTCTTGCCATCATCGCGCTGGCGGGTGGTTTCGACATGCGCCTCATGCTGCCCTTCATCGGATGGGTCGTCTTGTACGGAGCAGCCATGCTGTATTTTGTGCCGCGGCTGGGCAAGGTCGGAAAGGAACAGGCTGATGCCCGCTCTTCCATGACCGGGCGCGTAACCGACGCCTACTCCAACATCACTACCGTCAAGCTGTTTTCGCACACCCGGCGCGAGGCGCACTTCGCCCGTGCCGCCATGGAAGGCTTCAGGGAAACCGGCTATCGTCAGATGCGCCTCGTCAGCCAGTTCGAGATCGTCAATCAGGCGCTGGTCGTGGCGCTGATCCTGGCTGCGGGAGGCTACGCCCTGCAACTGTGGCATACAGGCGAAATCGGCACCGGCGCCGTGGCAGCGGTCACCGCCATGGCGTTACGAGTCAACTCCATGTCGCACTGGATCATGTGGCAAATGGCGACGCTCTTTGAAAACATCGGCACGGTACAGGACGGCATCGCCACCTTTACCCAGGCTGCCAAGGTGCAGGACCGGCCCGGCGCCAAAGATCTGCAGATCACACAGGGCGAAGTGGTCTTCGATAGAGTTTCTTTCAACTACAACGGCGAACGCCAAGTGCTTGACGGCCTGAATCTGACCGTCAAGCCTGGTGAAAGAATCGGCCTGGTCGGCCGCTCCGGCGCAGGCAAATCGACACTGGTCAATCTGCTGCTGCGCTTTTACGACGTTGACAGCGGCCAGATCCGCATCGACGGCCAGAACATTGCGCACGTTACGCAAGACAGCTTGCGCAATGCCATCGGCATGGTCACCCAGGACACTTCCCTGCTGCATCGCTCGATTCGCGACAACATAGCCTATGGCCGCCCCGACGCCACCGATGCCGACATCCGCGCCGCGGCCAAGCACGCCCAGGCCAACGGCTTCATCGAGCAACTGAACGACCCGCATGGGCGCACCGGCTACGACACCCAGGTGGGCGAACGCGGAGTCAAGCTCTCGGGCGGCCAGCGCCAGCGCATTGCCATTGCCAGGGTCATGCTGAAGAATGCGCCCATCCTGCTGCTTGACGAGGCCACCAGCGCCTTGGATTCCGAAGTGGAAATAGCCATACAGGAAAGCCTGAACGAAATCATGGAAGGCAAGACAGTCATTGCCATCGCCCACCGCCTCTCCACCATCGCCGCCATGGACCGCCTGATCGTCATGGACCACGGACATATCATCGAACAAGGCAGCCACGCCGAATTGCTCAGCAGAAACGGCACCTACGCGCGGCTATGGCGCCATCAAAGCGGCGGATTCCTGGGCCAGGAAGACGATGAACAAGCTGTCCCACAGCCTGTCGCCAAATATCACCGCTCGGCCTGAAGTTCAGCACCTTAGGGCCAGCAATAGCTTCATCGAGAGGCAACTCAAGGTTGCCGGATGTCCGCAGGCGTGTTGCCCGCGAACTTTCGTATCTTCTCGGCCAGGTCTGGCGTCGGCTTTTCATAGCGATAGCGGTACGGGGGTTCCGGAACCAATTCGGGGTGGTAGTCCTGCAGCACCGGCTTCGCATCGCCAAGATACAGGTTGTCTTTCAACCGCAGAAAGGCCTTGTAGTCGCGGGTGTAGCCGTGCCGGGACTTCCGTTTCTCGTAGGCCTCGCGATCTGATGCGCCGTTATCCAGCGCACTGCGTTGGGGCGCGATGGGGATATAGCGGCAGTAATTCACATTGATGCCTTCCACCGTTGGAAAGAACTCGGGCTCCACGCACTTGCGCTGGGAATCGTTGTTGAAGATGTTTCCTTCGACCAGGGCTTTGGCCTCCAGGCTGAAGCTCATGCCGTAGAAATCCCAGTTCTCCACCAGGTTGTTGAACAAGTGGAATGTGCCGAACTGCGCCCTGGGATTGCGCTGCACGGTGTTGAAGAAATAGTTGTGGTGCAGCGTCACGCGCGCGATCGAGTCGCGTTCATAGTTCTGAAACAGATTCTTCGAAGTAATGTTGTTGAGCAGCATGACCTTGTTCGAGTTGTGGAACTTGGTCCACGAGATGGTCACATCGGTCGAACCGTTCTTCACATTGAGCAGGCGGTCGGACATCCGCGACAGATCCATGTGGTCGACCCACACGTCGCGGCTGCCGTTGGCCACGTTCACGGCTTGCGTTAGGCGATTCAAGCGCCCGTCTATCGTCAGATGCGTCAGGATGACGTTCCGGCTTCCATACACGCCCAGACCGTCGTCAATCAGGGTGACCTGCTTGCCGCGCCCGTCGATCGTTACATTCGACGGCACGCGTAGCTGCGAATTCAGGACGATCGTCATGTCGGACGCGAAGCGTATCCACGCGGGCCCTTTCTTGGCTTGCGCCAGTGCGGCGCGCAGCGTCCCGGGGCCCGAGTCCGCATTGGACGCGACCTGGATGAATCTTCCCCCCATTCCGCCCGTCGCCCTGGCGCCGTAGCCTTCGCGCTGCTGGAGCAGCGAAGCGATGGCCGGGCACTGTTCGTCGGGGCTCTTGCAGGCGTCATCCGCGGCCGCTACGCCGCCATACAACATGACCAGGACAAGCAGCCAGCGCATCGTCGTCATTCCCAGCTTCATCGTGGCTTGCTCCCTATGGCCGCGCGGACCGATCCGCGGGGGTCACATGGCGCCAGATGCCGCCGCTCAGGCGCAAATTCTCCGGCTCTGTGGCCAAGTGTTCCCGAAGCCGCTCGAAATACGCCTTCTGCCAGCGTTGCGAATAAGCTTGCGCGTCCTCGTCGGGATTGGCCGCCGGCAGCATCTCCAGCGTATAGGCCACGCGGCCGTTTTCCCAGCGAGGTGCGTAGAACACCGAAGGCACACCCATGCGATGGGCCAGGTGTGACGCGAAACTGGAGTAAGTTACCTCCTGCCCTTCGAAGCTGGTTCGCGGCGCCGCCGGATTCGCCGCGCCGTCGATGGCCAGGCACAGCACATAGCCCGATCCGAGCGCCCGCATGCAGGCCTTGGCGACCTGCGCCTCGGTCTGGTCCGCGGTTGAAATCAAGGCCTCGGCATAGCTGCTCCTGGCGCTGTTGGGCGCCGTCGCGAGCCAGCGCGATGGGATGCCGACCAGTTCCAGAGCCATGAGGCCGGCATACATGGGACCGACATGCGCCGTGGCGACCACGACGCCGCGCCCGGCCGCCAGCAGCGGCGCAAAGAAGCGCTCGCCGGTATCGAGTTCGCCCAGCAACTGCATGGCCTCTTCGGCGCGCTCCTGGCGGCATTCCAGCCAGTCTAGCAGCAGATGATCGACCATATGGCCCCAGCGCGCACGGCGCTCCCAGGCCGCACGGTCGATGGACGTATCGCCTCGCAGCGACCAGGCCCAATCCAGGCGCGCCTGCGGGATGGGCGCGGTGTCCAGTTTCTCCTCCATGCGGGCCATGGCTTCCTGGAACGTGTCCGGAAGCCGCGCGCCACGCGTGGCGATGTATCGCGTGAACAGGGCCTCGGCTTCTTCCTTGCGGCCCGCCTGCGATAGCGCCCCGATGGCGGCCCGCTGCCACAGCAGCTTGTCCGGAGACCCTTCGACCAGTTTCATCAACTGATCGGCCGCATCGCCATACTGCAGGGTGTAGCGCAGCGTGCGGGCATACAGGGCGCGCGTCTGCTCCAGTTCCGGCGCCAGTTCGATGGCCCGCGCCAGCGGCGCCACCGCTTCCTGGTAGCGGCCAGCGCGCAGCAGGGTTTCCCCATAAAGCGTCAACAGCCTCACGTCGGCCGGCGCCGCCTGCAAGCCTGCTTCGAAATGCGCCACCGCATGCACCTTGCGATCTTCTTCAGTGCCGCGCCGCAGATGCGAGAGACCAAGCGACGAGCGCAGCGCCGCGCAATCGTGGCCCGCGCTCAGCGCGGCGTCGCCTAGCCCGATCGCTGCCGCATTGCGGCCGTCCCCCATCAGGGCGCGCACAGCCATGGTCGCCACGCGTTCGTTCGGCAGCTTGTCCGGATCCAGCGCCGCCGCAATGTCCGCGGCCTCGGCCACATCGCCGTTGCGCACGAAAGCCATCATCCAGGAGTGTGCTTCGCCTGGCTCGCTTTGGGCCATGGCACGAGTCGCGCGGGCAGCTTCGGCCGCCTCGGCCACCCGGCCCGCCTGCACGCGCAATTGAATCCGCACGGCGTGCAATGCCGCGTTGCCGGGCTCGATGCCGGCGGCGGCGTCCGCCTCGGCAATTGCCCTATCCCATTGCTGCATGCGCCCGAAAAGGCTGGCAAGCAGGCGGCGATCGTCAACGCGCGAGGGATGGACGGCAATCAGCACCTCCAGGGCGGCGATAGCGGGCACGAACCGGCCCTCGCGCACGAAGGGCGAAACCAGCAATCGCCGGACATCGCGCCAGCCGTCCTTGGCCTGTCGCAACGCCGGCTCGAGCGCGGCCATGCCGCGCTCCGGGTCGGCCGCTTCACGGATCTGCCCGATGATTTCGCGCAAGCGGACGGCGGCATCCTGCGCATCGGCGCCAGCCACAGGCCGGCTATTTTCAATACTGAGCTCAACCATGACGCAGCCCCCTCAACAACGCTATCGCCACGCGAACGATGAACATAAGCACAAAACCCAGCGCCAGCGCCTGCAACAACAGAATACCCACGCGCGGGCTGCTGGGCCGGTCCGTCGGAACCGGTTGCGCGATGATGGACAAATACCGCTGCAAGCGCAAAGTGTCCGTCATCGCCTGTTGGTACGACTGCTGCGCCAGAGTCAGGTTCGAATCCGCGAACAACTGGGCATTGCGCAGTGCCTCGTACGACTTGAGCTGCAAGGCTTCCGTATTGCCCTTCCCGCTCAAGCGGGCGCGTAGGGACGCAAGCCGCTTCTTCAGGGCGGCGACCTGCATCTGGGCGGGCTTGAGCATGAAGTGGTCCTTGTTGCCCAGGGCGCGGATCTTGTCCAGGTGGATCTGCGCGGTGCTGAGTTCGCCTTCCAACTGGCTGGACAGGTTCAACAGCATCGACACCGTGGCAGTAGGGTCAATATTTCCATGCGCCGTGCGCCATGTCGTCAGCACGTCCCGGGCCGCGAGCGCCTTTTTCTCTGCCAGCTTGACCGACTCCTCGCTCACCCTCAGCTTATCGGCGACGCCCTTCTGATTCATGGCGCTGACGAATTCCTCGGCCAGGACGATCAGCGCCTTGGACAAAGTAGCCGCGTCATCCGAAGAAAACGCGCTTACTCGCAGCACATCGATCTGCTCCAGCGCGTTGAACGAGACTTGTACCGACGCCTTGTAGGCCCGGTACAGGTCATCCTCGCTGGAATCCTCGGAAAGACGATTGAATGGATCCCATCCGGAGTTTGTCAGATAACGGCGCAGACCGACCTTCTCGTCGAGCCGCTGCATACTGTCGCGCGACTTCAGGAAATCGGCGACCGCCCATCCGTCTACGAACCCGCCGAGCATGCCGCCCGAATTGCCCGTGGTGAGCAGGCTGGCCGCCGCGCCCGCGCCGCCTTGCTGGCCGGACGCCGATTGCACGAAGAACCGCGATTCCGCCTCGTAGCGCGGCGTGGCGAGGAAACACACGTAGACCAGGGCGAGCGCCACCGGCGCAACAACGATAAGCGCGTTGATCCAGCGATGGCGGCGACGCTCGCGCAGCGCCGACTGCCGCTCGCGGCGGCGGCGTTCAATCTCGGACCCGTCTTCAGAACCCGAGCTGGCCCTCGTCGATGTCGCCTCCGAAGTCGTCTGCGCGAGTGGCGGAGTCGCTTCGTGATCGTCGCGGGGGGAACCTGCGGAGGCACTGGTCGAGGTCGTCGTCGATGCGGAGCGCGCTTCGTTCATAGATCAAGCCTTTGTAGCAGTAGTCCGCCAACTGATTCTGGCGGTAACTGGAAAAAATGAGGGTCCGGCCCACCAACCGCTCTTCGAACAGGGCGAGCCAGAGGCGGGTGAAGCGGCAAGGCTCGAAGGGAATGCTCCCTTCGACCACGTAGACGTCGAACGCCGGCGCGAGCGCCAGCGCAAACGAAAACTCTTGCCGCGCGTAGAGGGGCCAATGCTCCATGGGCTTGGCCAGGCATTTGGGATCGCTGATCAGGTCGGCGACCAGCTCGTGCGTCGCCTCCGCGTCGATTTCGTATATCTCGCTGACGAAATCGATCATGCTCAGACCATTCGCTTTGCCGCGGATAAAGCCTTGCCGACCAATCGCCCAGGATACGTTACCGTCATGCTTGACAAAGCCCTGGCGCGGCGGACGCAGGCAGCACAGTACATCCACAATCTGGCGATGCATTTCCGGCGCGAGCGACAGCAAGGCGTAGCGCCCGGCCGGGATATCAAGATTGGCGTTGGCCAGCAACTGCTGCCTGCTGCCGAAGGCATAGGGTTCGTCGGTAACGCCATTGAGATGGATCATCTTCCTACCTCACATTGGCTGAACATTGGGGCGGGCCAGGCGCTCGGCCACCAGGGCGGCCACCATCAGGAAAACCAGAGAGGCCAGGAAATAGCCCAGGCTGGCATCATGCGAATGGTAAGCCTGGAAATAAGCCGAACGCAGCAGCTGCATGCCATGCGCGAATGGCGACCACAGCATCCACGGACGCAATTGCTCCGGCAACTGTTCCGATACGAAAAAGACGGCCGCGAAGATCTGCAGGAACCGCTCGATAATCGGCGCAAGCCGAAGAAAAAACTGCCAGAAGGTCGCGATCGATCCGAACAACACCCCCATCGCCGCGCCGCAACATCCCATCAGCACGACGAAAAGAATGAAACCGGCCCAGCTTATCGGCAACGTAATGAGGCCGAGCGCGTGGCCTGCGCTGATCAACACCCCGAACACCACCAGATACACTGACACATAGATAAGCGCTTGCACCAGCGCGCACATCAACGGCGTGACACCCTGAAAGTTCAGCAGGCCGCGGGCCGACACATACGCCGTGCTGCCCCGAAAGACGACCTGCCGGAACATGATCCAGGTCGTCGCCCCCAACAGTGCGAACGTCTGCACGTCCATGCCCAGAATGTAATGCGTGCCCATCAGGATATACAGCGACGAAATCAAGGTCAGCAGCACCGTGGGGCCGACCAGCGCCCATACCAATGCAATACGGCTCTCGCCGTGCATCACGCGCAACTGGTAGATGAACATCGCCATCAACGTGCGCCCGACAGGCCGGACCTTGCCGGCCATGTCCGGCGAGTGCCCTTCATGCAAGAACCGCAGGCGGTCCTGCAGGATCGCCAGGTCGCCCGCTTCGTCCGGCGCCACCTCGATCTCCAGCGCAATGTCGTTGCGCGACGCATGGCGCCGCGCTTCGCGCGCCTCGTCCTGCCTGCGCCGCTCCGCGCGCCGGGCATGCGCCTCGGCCAGACGCTCATCCTCGGCGGCCAGTTTGGCCGGCATGTAGTCCGGTGCGAACACCGCCACGCCCGCGCGGACGTCCTGTTCCAGGAGGCGCACGATAAGGCGCAGGCGCCGCCGGGAAAAATCGGCCAGGTTTTCATCGACCGCGCTGCGCGCGATCTCCGCTTCCAGTTCCGCCTGCACCGCCTCGTACACCGCCCGCCGGGCCGCCACGGAATCGTGCGGCTCTCCCTGCAAGCGCGCGAGCAGGGGCTTGAGCAGCACGGCCGGCGTGGCCCTGGCTTCGAACAGCGCGGCTGGATCCAGCCGCCAGCCGGCAACGCCGGACCCTACCGTGTAGTTGCCGTCTTTGCGGCGCGATCGCCAGCCTTTGATCCGGTCCTCGTTGCTCATCGACGCGCTACTCGGTTATGACGGACGAACTGGGGCCCGAATCACTGTCGATCGCCTTCGTGGCGCTGAAGCCCGCGCTCATCGTGAAGCGGAAGGCCGACAGGACCTTCTGCACCTGCGTGAACGGCGCATCCGAAATGTAGATCGCCTCGCCTTCATGCACCGTGAATTCGCGCGCCAGCGCCACCTGCTCCGGACGCGTCAGGTCGAACTGGTAGACCACGGGCAACATGTCGGGCTTGCCGTCCACCCCGGCCTTGGCGGGCGTGAACAAGAACACGGAACGCGGATCCGCCAGCTTGTCGTCCAGGCCCCTGGAGTCGGCCAGCGCATCCAGCACACTGTAATTGCGCTTGCTGATGGCCACGCGCCCTTGAGTTCCGGCCGCGCCCAGCACGGTCAGGAACTCCTTGGAGGCATAGGCGGTAATGACATCGCCCGAGCGCAACAGAATGTCGTTTTTCTGGTTCCGGTAGATATCCGACAGCCGCACCGACGCCACCTGGTTGTTGCGACGCAGGCTGATGATCAACTGCTCGGGGTTATCCTGCACCGGCGCCGCCTGCGCCAGTGCGCTGCTCAACCGCTGGGACGTCTGCGTGATGGGATACATGCCGGGCTTGGTCAGGTCTCCCTGCACCGTCACCATCTGTCCGTGCGCGTCCGCGGCGCGCGTCACGCTGACGTCGGCACCGACCACAAGCTTGCTCAGGCGCGCCATCACGGCATCATGCAGCTGTCCCAGGGTCCGGCCCTCGGCCTGGAATTTGCCGATGATGGGGAATGAGACATAGCCCGACCGGTCGACTACCTGGTTGCCCAGGTCGCTCACGCCTGACGGGTCTGCCGCGAATACGCCCAGGCCGCCACGCTCCCACACTTTTATGTTGATGCCGTCACCAGGTACCAGGCTATCGAATCCCGCTTGCGTAAGGTCACGGTAGCGCGCGGGAAAATTGGCCACCTTGGGCACCCGGCTCTGCTGTGCCAGTTCGCGCGACACAGGCATCACGATGACGTCCTTGTCATCATGAGCCCCCGTCATTTCACTAAGCATGGGGCCGGACCGCGGAAGTTGGCACCCCGTGAGTACCAGTGAGGCAAGCAGCAGCATCACCAGGCTCGTGTGTCGCCGCGCGTTCAGGGCCGGAACTTTCATTTGCATAATCCTTCAGCTTCAGCAGCTTAAAAAAAACCCCCACTCTGCGCCTTCGGCTTGCTGCCCCCCAAGGGGGCGCTTTTTGCCTTAGGGCGGCCTGGCGGCAAAAAACCCCCACTCTGCGCCTTCGGCTTGCTGCCCCCCAAGGGGGCGCTTTTTGCCTTAGGGCGGCCTGGCGGCAAAAAAACCCCCACTCTGCGCCTTCGGCTTGCTGCCCCCCCAAGGGGGCGCTTTTTGCCTTAGGGCGGCCTGGCGGCAAAAAGAGCAATCGCCAATCACGCTTGCATCCGGCGCATAGGCGCGACATCGATGTATTCGTCGTTTTGGGACTCGGTCATGGCAGGCATGCAGATGCTCAGAAACTTGGTGAGCATTGCTTCGAGCGAAAACAGCTTCTGCGCCCGGTCGCGGCTATACACTCTCAAGTCCTCATTGCTGCGAACCTTATCCACCATCGCAGTGACCTTCTCGCATGCCTCATGCAGATCCGGATGATCGACGTCGCTGAGCAGGTGGCCCGTGTCGTTCTCCGCGAAGCACTCACCCGCGCCGCCGGCCGGCGTGGAGATCACAGGAACCCCCAGCAACTGTGCCTCGATCAGCACGTTCGGCAAGCCTTCGTAGCGCGACAGCAGCACGCTGGCATCCATTTGCGAATACCAATAGCCGACATGGTTCGACAAGCCCACCAGCAACAGCCTGTCGGTCACATCCAGCTCTTGCGCCAGCGCCTCGATGTTCTCGCGCATGCGTCCGTCACCTACGATGACAAAGCGCGCCTGCGGGCGTTCCTTGAGGTACAGCGCGGCCAGCTTGATCCATAGCTGCGGCCGCTTGTCCGGCTCCAGCCGGAATACGCCGCCGATCGTTTCCGTGGCGTCGTCCGTGCTGGCGTGAAAGGCCTTCCACTTTTCCTTCTCGGCGGCCGATGCGTCGGTCGCCAGGTCAGGCACACCGTTGTACAAGATGTGAAAACGCATTATCGGAATGTCCAGCCACTCCGAGTATGCTTCCGCTGCCTTGCGGCTGTTGCTGACGAAGACCACTCCCGGCACCTGGGCCAGGGCCTGGTACAGCTCGGGATACTCTGCCCGGAAACGGTCCTTGCGGATGTTCGGCGGCAAGCCGCGGAACACCAGGTGGATGGTCGGAGCGCCCGCCAGCAACGCCGCCAGCGCGCCGAACAGGCAGGTGCCGTCCTGCCATAGGCTCACCACGTCGAACGGGTTGGCCCGCAGCACCGGCGCCAGCCGCGTCACGCCATAGTGGACCGGCGGAGGCAGTTGTTCCAGCAAACGGGCCAGGTTTCCTTCGGGAACAGACTGGTGAGACACTGAGATAGCAGGCAACCGGTTGATCTCCGTGACAGGAATGTGCGCCTTGACCAGGACGGGAAGGAAAAAATCGTCCTGTTTGCTGGACGAACCCGTCGGCTCTGTGTGCTGCTTGACCAACACTTCGACTTTCTTGGGCCGCATCAGGATGTCTGGAGGCTGCTGGTCGGGAGACTCGGCCATGCGGGTCAGTTCGCCGGCCAAGCGCGTCAATTGCCGTTCGGCGCCGCCGGGGCCCAGGCTACCGGTGACCAGTGCCACGGAGACGGGCTGGTCCGGCGCATGTTCAGCGATCTTCCGGTCGCGAAAGTGCAGGATCGCATGTTTCATCGACACGATCCGGACGTCCTTTCCTCCCAGTGCCTCTTCGGGTTCGAAGCGTTTGTAGAATGCATAGTCGCTTGCCAGCGCCTCGGCGAGTTCGGCCGCCTTGCTGCCGCGCGCCAGGTGTTTGGCCACTGGCGCAATCGTTTCATACGCGTCAGCCAGCAGACCTCGCTTGCGCAGGCGCTTGGCAAACTCGACACGCATGTTGCGATCCGTATATTGCGAAATCAACCGGCGGAACAACGCGTCGGACTGTTCATGCGCTCGGATGTCGCTCAGCAGCTTCGCCCGCGCGAACAAGCGGTCCGGATTACTCGCCGACTCGGGCAGGTGGTGATCGACCAGCGACATGGCCTCTTCGAGGCGCCGTTCCTTCACGAGGCGCGTGGCGCAATAGCGGACGATCTGGAAATCGTCCGGGCATTCCTGCAACAACGTCGCCCATTGCTCGGCCATGCCCTCGTTCAGGCCGGCCGCCTCCTGTAATCGAAGAAGAAGGAAGCGGACCTTCGAATCCTCCGCATGGTCTTGGACCAGCGCCTTCGCCCGAGCCAGATTTTCCTGGGCAACTTGTACCCGCCCTGACGCCACAACGATTTCTTCCAACTGCGCCCGGATCTGTTGAAGATCGGTTGTGGCGTCCACCGGCTCGGCAATCAGTGCCGGGCTCATGCTGCCTTTCTCCGGTTGAGCTTCTCGATCCACACCATGCAACGCTCGATGTAATTGTCGAACTGTGCCGGGTTCTCGGAACGTTCCTGCAGCTTTTTCCAGTAAGGCAAGGCCTGCTCGAAGCGGTGCAGGCGCATGGCGCCCACGGCGGCCAGGCGCAGGCCAATGGGATCATCGGGCACGAGCTTCACGATGCGCTCGCCCAGGGCCAGGCGTTCAGTCGTGCTCGACGGTTCCAGGGCACGTGCTTCGGCGTACAGATAAGCCAGGATGCGCCGCTTTTCGTGACCCACTTCCGCCATTTCGGGCCACGACTGGGCGACGCGGTCCAGCAGGTCCCAGGCGGCCTGATGATCCCCTTGGGACAGGATCTGGCGGGCACCGCGGATCGCACGCGGGCCCAGCCTGCCGAGCTGGCGCTCCGCTTCGTCCCGGGCGCTCTGGTCGGCGGACGAATGCGCGAGCACATCCTTGTATGCGTCGATGGCTTCGCCGAACCAGCCACCGTTGAAGGCAACCCGTGCGAAGTGCAGCTTGGCGCTGAATGGCGCGGACTCGCCGGCCGCGGCCTGTTGCAGGTGCAGCATAGCGGTCTTCTTGTCCCCCAGCGCATCGGCGGCGCGGCCGCGCATGGAGTGCAGTTCGGGGAAATTCACATTGGTGTCGATGGCCAGGTTGGTCAGGTCGATCACTTCCTTGTGATTGCCGGCCACCAGCGCGGCACGAACGCCCAAGCGCATCGCGCGTTCAAACGCCCGCTGCGCCCGCGCACCGGCCAACGCGTCGGGATTGAGCAGACGGTGCGCGCAGATGCGCTCGGCGGCGTCGCGCAGACGCCCTTCCTCCAGCGCTCGATTGCCTTCCTCCGCCCAGGTCGAAGACTGCGTCCGCAGCCATTCACCGATTTCTTCCTGTTCGCTCTTGGCCAGGCCGCAAGACGTCGCCAATGTTGCCGCGGCCATGATGCAACCTCGCCACGAGGCTTCCTTGACCAGCTCCAGGACGTCGGCATCCTCCAACGAGGGATGCTCCGAAGCCAGGCTGCGCAGCGCGTCGCGGTCGCCGGCCAGCAGCCGGTCGCGCCACAGCATAGCGAAGCCTCGGCCATAGCCGGGGAGCGCCGCGCGGACCTCATGGACCCAGCGGATGGCCGCTGCCATGTCGCCCGCAGCCTGCAGCAGTGAAAGTACCGTGTCGGCCGCTTCCACCGCCGTCGCGTCCTGGGGCGAAGAGATGCGGAACAACTGCTTCCAGATGCCCAGGCTTTCGTCCACGTAGCCCAGATGGCCTGCGGACACCGCCGCGATCCGGACGATTTCCGGCGTCTCGATCTCGTCGCCCAGGAGGCTGGCCGCCAACGAATACGCCACGTCATGGCGGCCCAGTTTGAACTCGTTTCGCATCAGGACCTGCTCGGCCTTGCTGCCCGATGTCAGGGCGCCATCCGTGCCGCCCAGTAGCGCCAGCGAACCCTCGTAATCGCCCAGCTCTTCCTGTATCCGTGCAAGCAGCAGCATGTGATCGGGCAGTTGGGGATGACGGCGAAGCACTTCGCGCACGCGGCACGAGGCATCGCGCAGATCGCCAGACTCCCAGAGCTTTTCGATGCATTCGGCGCTCTCGTCGGCGACAAGCTTGGGCACGGCGGGCTGCTGGACGGAAGCGCCCATCCGCGGACGCATGAAGTTCTTGTACCAGTCCGTATACAGGCGCTCGGCAAAGACCGGAGTGTAGTGCGTCAGGTCCAGCCCGCCGTCCTCCATCGCGTCGGCCTGGCCGATCTTGTTCATCAGCGGCGTCGGATCGTAGCAAGGCACGCCGATACGCTGGGCGGCGGCTGTAACGGCGGCGATCAGTTGCGCCCGCTGTTCGATAGGCACGTTGTCCGGCGTCGTGGCGTTGACGTGCGTGACGAACACCACCTTGTCCCTGCCCAGCAGCTCGACGAGCCGGCGCATTTCCTGCTCGACCTCCTCGTCCGTCTGGTCGCGCTTGACGATGCGGGCGAGCAAGTCACCGTCGTCCGCGTTGAGGCTCTTGAAGACCGGATCCTGGTCCAGCACTGCGCGGCGCTCGGCAAGCCGTTCGGCGTTGGCCATGGACCAGAACTGGCGGGTACGCGCCCGATCGGCGAAGAACTCGCTGAAATAGCGGACCAGGTAGTTGGACTGGATGGGAAAGCCATCGATGGTCAGCAGCTTGCGCGAAGACAGCTCGACCATATACAGGTCCGCCGGCTTGTGCGTGCCGCGGCGAGCCTGCTCGCCATTCGACGGTCGAAAGACCAGGCGCTGGACGTCGGCGGGAATGTCGGCCTGGCCGAACATGAACCGCGCCTGCTGAAGCGCTTCGGCGGCCGTGTGCACGAAACCATAGTTGCGGCCGAGCTGCAGCTTGATCGGATAGCGTCCCACGACATCGCGCAGCGGCGTGTGAATGCGGCAGGTCCCTATCGGAGCGACGGTAAAAGCAGTCATTTAGGATATCTCCTGTAATGATGGATGACAGGCCTGAACTTAGAGAGTCCAGTACAAGAGGTCGGACGGAAGCCGTTTCGTGTCCAGGACGGACTTCAAGTCGCACACCATGCCGCCCGTCTTGACCAGTTGCGGCAAGTCTTCCCAGATGGAGTCCATGGTCTCGTCGTGAGGCACAGCCAGGATCAGGACGTCCATGTGACGAAACTGGTCACGGTCGACGAGCTTGATGCCGTACTCGTGCTCCATCTGGTCGGGATCGACCATCGGATCGCACGCGACCGGGGTAATGCCGTATTGGCCAAGAGCCTTGTAAAGATCTACGATCTTCGAGTTTCGAATGTCGGGGACGTTCTCCTTGAACGTCATGCCCAGGATGCCAACGTCGGTCGACGCGCTCAGGCGGCCGTTGCGCGCCAGGGTCTGCACCACGCGCGAGGCAACGTGCGACGCCATGCCGTCATTGATGCGGCGGCCCGACAGGATGACTTCGGGGTGATAGCCCAGTTCCTGGGCTTTGGACGTCAGGTAGTATGGATCGACGCCGATGCAATGGCCGCCCACCAGGCCCGGCGCGAACTTCAGGAAGTTCCACTTGGTGCCGGCAGCCGCCAGGACCTCCGAGGTGCGGATGCCGACCAGATCGCAGATCTTCGACATCTCGTTCATGAGGGCGATATTGATGTCGCGCTGCGTGTTCTCCAGTACTTTTGCCGCCTCGGCCACCTTGATCGACGAGGCGCGGTGCACGCCCGCGTCGATGATCTGTTCGTAAACGCCGGCGATGACTTCCAGCGACTCCGCATCCTGGCCGGAGACGATCTTGACGATTTTCTCGAGCGGATGCTCGCGGTCGCCCGGATTGATCCGTTCCGGGCTGTAACCCAGCTTGAAGTCGATGCCGCAGCGCAGGCCTGACGCCTTTTCAAGCTCGGGGCCGCAGATTTCTTCCGTGGCACCGGGGTGGACAGTCGATTCAAACACCACAATGCAGCCCGGACGCAGCACGGTGCCTATCGACTGGCAAGCCCGTACCAACAAGGAAAAATCGGGATTATTCTTCTCATCGACAGGCGTCGGAACGGCCACCACGAAAAAATCGCACTCGTGCAGGTCCGACAGTTGGTCAGTGAACCGCATGGGCGACGCAAGCAACGCGTCGCGTTCGATCTCGCCGGTCCAGTCATCTCCCTCTTTCAGCCGCGCAATTCTGCGCTTGTCCACATCAAAGCCGATGACGTCAAAACGCCGGGAAAATGCCACGGCCACGGGCAGGCCGACATATCCTAGACCACACACTGCGATTCTCTTTACCAAGGGACCCTCACTGTTTTCGTCGTGTCGTAGACACAAAAAAATCGACACCCGCAGGCAAGTAGATCGACATGAAATCGAAATACGTTTGCCATGGACGGGCAGACATATAGTTAAAAATGATTTCAGCTCGATACCCCGTTGAATCTTTCGGGTAGCGAACCAATGAATCCTAGGCGGAGCGCACAGCAAATTTATTTCTAAAAATTTTTATTGCTGTTTAAATGATTCGCCGCAACTCGTGATACGCACGGGAAATCCCTAATAAAAATTTACATCAATGACAAACACAGCAACATAAAAAACGGGCCGATTGTTAACAAACATAAAAAGTGGTTTTGCTTGGTCCGCTTTCATCAAACTGAAAACTTATTAGTTCCATGCCTGCGAGCTTGTTTGTTGCAACACGCGAACTTTGTGAATTGCAGGCAGGGACATATTGGCTGGCAGCACCACCTCACAGCCATCACAATCCAAGATGGAATGCGCTTAAGCGCGCGGGCGTTGCGCACCATTAAGCCATGGCAGGTCAACACCATGCATTTCACTCTAAGGGACGTCAGCGCCGACATTGATAAACGGCCGCTTGTAGTTTCGTGAGAAGCCTATGATGTTCGTCAGCGCTTGCACGAGCTGAACCACTTCGGCATCGCGAATTTCAACGTCGAACAGCGACTGTCGTGCCAGCGCGTTTCAATATGGCGTTCCGTTCTTATGCAAGAACTGCCACTTCCCGTCATTGCCCAATACGGCTTGTAAGTCGTCGTCCGGATAGCTGCCGGAATCGCCGGCCATGCGGTCGCCCACCTCAAGATAAATGACGTCTTCGGACGTTCTGTTTACGAGTTGATGCCCGTTTCCGGTGCCCGCCTTGAAACCGGCACACATTCCGGGAGAAAGTGCAGTCTCGCCTTGATCCGTGATAAGTGTCGGCTGCCCCGCCAATATGTACACGAACTCATCTTGTTTTGAGTGCGCGTGGCGTAGCGCAGAGCATGCGCCAGGAATGAGTCGCGTATGATTCACGCCGAAGTTCGATAAACCGAATAACTCACCAAGCGGCCGCCTTTCACGGCCCGCCATGCGCGATGCGAATGGCTCTGGATAGTTTGAGGCCTTCGTTCGAGGCGCAGCGTCCAACGCAACAATTGCTGTAGGAAATTCTGTATTCGACATAGCTGCCCCTGGGTTGTTCATGGAACGTATCGAGTCCAAATCGAGCGTATTTTTTCGTCTGACAATTGCGAAGATACCATCGAATTGGAGAAGCCCCCCGAGAGCCGCAAGCTGTTTTGCAGACTACACACGCAAGTACGTCTTGACCGCTACACGAATAAAATCGGCTTTCTCAATGCCTGGGTCGGCTACTTGCAGCGCTCTTTCAAATAACGCATCGTCAATCGTTACCGTAGTTCGCATTGTTCTCTGCATTAAGCTTGCATCAATATATGCATCACATTGCATCAAAACTCTGGTTTCGCCTGTGCTTCCCTGTGCGCGAGTACCGTGGCTATTGATAGGATGCTTGCAACAAGGATTGCCATGCTCAATAAGAATCAACAAGCTGAATCGACACCGCTGCAAACTGAATGGCGAAAATTTCAAACTTAGTGAAGTTCGACAACTTGTCTGATGTCGATTGTCAGCGAGTTTGGCAATTTCTATTCAACGACAATTAACTTGTCCGGCGTGTTGCCTCAATTACACCGAACACACGGTTCGGGTATCGCGCAGCAGTACGATCGAGTTGAAATGTGTCATATATACCGTTCCGTCTCGCCTGATCGGTAGCCGGGTCAGGGTCGCCTCTTCGATGCAAAACTGGAGATCTGGTGTGGATCGGTGCACACGCTCACCTTGGATCGGGCTGCCCGTTGATGGCAAGTACCTCATTTACATCAAAGGCGAGCGTGCCGGGTCACGAAGCCTGCTGCGTCTGCCGCAATCGAGTTTCTGCTTACAAGTACCAACGATATGGCCATCACGGCTGTGTATAAGGCCTTCATGTTATTCGCTCGCCTTAATAGAAGCTTGTCAGGTAATCTGGACCGATCTCCAAAATATCCCTCGACCACAAAAAGCGCGTGCAGCCTCCAAATTGATTAAGGCGTACTCAAGCAAAAACGGCGTCGTCAAAGTTGAAATTTGAATCAAAAATTCGTACAGTGAGAAGTCGCCCTTCTGGGAGAAGCAGCTATGAAAACCAAGGCTTTTGTCGGCTTGATGGAAGAAATACCGCTGCTCACCTTACGCCAGCGCAAGCAGCTTCAAAAGCGGCTTGATGAGCCAAATGGGCAGCAACAGAAACGGCTCAATTTCAGCGAAACGCCAGTGGGCTCGAAAACGCGGCAACAGGAAGATCGGTTGAGCCCGATAATCAATCTCCTATATGACGCGGTGCTCAATGACGGCCAATGGCAGGGAATCGCTGCGGCCATCGCGAAGGCCTTTGACTCTACCAGTGTGGTACTCAAGATCTGCGGCGGCCCGCTCGGCCCGCAGCTGACAAGCGTAACCGACAACCTGCGCATTTCGGCGAGGGAGCAATCATGGGCCGACCACTGGCATCGCAACGACCTATGGGTCGAACGCTCCGCGCTGCTGGACACCGGCCAAGTATTCACGAGCCAGAGTTTGATGCCCGACGCGCAGTTCGAGCGCACCGGCTTCTATCAGGACTGGACGCGACGACTCGACATCTACCACATGGTAGGTGTGCTGTTTCCCAGCGGTCATGGAGAAACCGGCGTGCTCGGGGTACACCGGATACGTGCCGCCGATCCCTATGGCGAAGCCGATCGCCGCCAGTTGTATGCGCTCTTTCCGCATGTGCGCCGCGCGCTCGCCCTGGGTGACCGACTGCGCGAAAGCGAGCTGGCGCAGAGCGCCTCACTCGAGGCGCTCGAGCGCATTGAAACCGGGGTTCTGGTGGTCGATGCGTCCTGTACCGTGCTCTATGCCAACCGGGCTGCCGAATGGCTGCTGGAGTCAAGTCTCGAAATCCGCGTACAAGGGCAACGACTGGGCATCGACGACCCCAGTTTGAACAACCGGCTAGCGCGGCTGATCCGGGAGGCTGAGCAAACCGCCGCTGGCCGCGTTCATCTGCCGAGCCCGGCAATGGCGGTGGCGCGTTCGGACCGATTGCCAATCACCCTGCTGGTTGCGCCGTGGCGCGCCACTTGGGCACCTGCCGATATTGCGCAACCCGCAGCGATGATTTTTATCCGCGATCCCGAAATCTCTGCATCGGCCACTAACCAGACACTGCGCGAGCTGTTCGGGCTGACACGTGCGGAAGCTGTAATTGCCACGGCGATAGGCGAAGGCCAGTCCTCAGAGCGCATTGCCGCCGCATTAGGTGTGGGCCTTGGTACGGTGCATACGCATTTGAAGAAGGCGCTGGCCAAGACAGGTACCAGCCGGCAGGGTGCACTGGCCGCTCTTGTAGCACGCAGCGTAGCAGGTATTTCCATCCCTGCAGTGCCTTTGCCAGTTCGTGAACGACCGCGTGACAAGCCGTCCGCAAATCGATCGTAAACCGATCACAAAGCTACCGTAACAAATTCCCCGTATTTCTCTCCCGTTTGGGCAATGACCGTAGGACGCCTTCATCGTAAATTGACGATACAGAGATCGACCGGCGGTTGTATATATCCGCTGTAAACCTCTAGTCGCGCGCGATCAAAGGCGTCCGGCAGCACTCCGACAGACATCCATCCGATTTGCCAGTAATGAGTGAGAGAGGGTTAACGGGAGGCGCAAGAGCCGTTCGATCGGTGCAGGCCTAACGACAACATGACGCTATTTTTGGCAAGCCCGTAGCTAATTGCCAAGGCAGGAGAATCTCATGAAAAGCCTTCTATTTGCGGCGTTGCTGTCAATCCTTTGTATAGGCTCCAAAGCGTCGGCCGGACTTCATGAAGGAGTCGAGGCCTATCAGAAAGGTGACTATCGCCTGGCGATACAGGAGCTCAGCCCCCTTGCAAGGCAAGGTGACCGTTACGCGCAGCTCTGCCTGGGAGTCATGTATCTCGATGGTGGCCACGGCGTGCAGCAAGACGACGAACAAGCCACAAAATGGCTTCGCTTGGCGGCAGACCAGGGTGATGACTTGGCGCAGGTTAGCCTTGGACATTTCTATTCCAAAAGGGATCATGAGGAGGCCGCCAAATGGTTCCGACTAGCAGCGGAACAAGGCACCGCTTCGGCGCAGCGCGAACTGGCACTCTTATACTTCAACGGCACGAGGTTCCCCGAGGGGGAGTTTGTGGCCAAGGGCACGGGGTTGGTGCCGAGAGACGATAAGGAAGCCGCGAAGTGGTTCCGCCTAGCAGCAGAACAAGGCGACGATTTGGGGCAAGTCAACCTGGGAGTCATATACGCCAACGGTAAAGGCGTAGCGCAGGACTACAAGGAGGCCGTCAAGTGGTTCCGTCTGGCGGCAGACCAAGGCTCCAGTAGCGCGCAGCGTAACCTCGGCGCCATGTTCGTTTACGGCAAAGGCGTACCTGAAAATCGAGTGGCCGCCTGTGCGCTATTAGACCTTGCTGTCGCCGCCGGGGCCAAGACCGACGGATCACTTACCGAACTCCACGGCTTACTACCGCAAACAATGACCAAAAATGAAATTAAAGCCTCGCTAGCTTTGACTCAACAAATGGCAGAACCCGGCAACCTGCTAAAGGCATTGGATCAATACGTCAAGAGCACAGTAACCCAGCAGCACCGAGACACCGGACTCATCACAAATCCAATGGGCCGCCATAAGCAGAAATAAACGTGGCTCGGACAAACTGCCCAGCTATAAACATGTCCTTAAGTGAAATTGAGTTATCCAAAAGGAGAGCGATATGCTGATTAAGCTGGTCAAGAGCACAATGCCCGTGCCCCGCGAATTTCTTCCAGTGCAGCCCCGCGCGTTATTCGCTGCGGTGGCAATGTTCTGTCTGGCTTCGCTATCGATGCTGGCTCAGGCGGATGTCATGTATCAGCGCCAGCCGGATGGCAAGATGCGTCTGGTTGTGATACCGGAGCCGCCTGCAAATGGTCAATACGCCTGCCGAGCGCTCATCAAATACAGCAAAGATCGAGGCGAAGTCCTGATGCCCGCGAACTCTGCCGATGAAGCCAGCAAATTGTCCGTGAACGAGTTGGGTGATGGGCCGATCAAATGTCGGGAACTCAAGGATGGAGAGAAGATCGGCGATTCCAAACCACCCGGAAATCCTCTGGACGGCCCGTTTTCTCGCATGCACATGGGTAGTTATTTCAACGCGATCTATCATGGGGACCGTGACGTCGTGCGAGCGCTTGACCAGCAATACCTTGGCAAACTTACTACCGACGTCAAGGACGCCTTCGGTAATAACCCGATTTGGCAGATGATTGTCAGTGCATTGCAACCGGATCAGGCGACACTACTTATTCCGGCCATCAAGACATATGCGCAGAGCTACGGGAGCGCCTACAAAAGGTGTCTTCGGAAAGACGCCGTGCCAATAACGTTCGTCCGGACTGTTTCCAATCAATATGGCGTCGTCTCTAACACCAACATCGTTTATTGGGTAAATCCGGAATTCGCGGCGGCGCTCAAGGAGACTACAGAAGGGCCTGTTGAAAACGTCGGAAATACTCTCGGTGATATGGGGTATGGCAGCCCTTTCGCTCGCACCCAGAGCGCGATACAGGAAATCATGGGTTCTTTTAGCTGTGACGATCCGGTGATCAAGCAGTTCGAATCACAGCTTTTACAGATGTATGCAACACCTATGTCGGTGCAGTAGCAAAGACAGGGAAGGGTTAGCAAAATTTTCGAATCTCGCTCGTATCTTGGGTGTAGCAGTTGGCCGGCCTGGCATCTCGTGTTGCATTTATTCGTCATGAAGGTCCACCACCGTACAGCTTCTCCTCAAAAGCGGTGCGGGCGGGGAAAGTGTCGATGCAATGTTCAATCACGGCAAGAGGATGAAGATCGACAGCAAACTCTGTCGATCTACAATTTTCCTGGTGTCGATTTTCGCTGAGTTTGCAAATCCGGCTTATGGAAGATCAATGACTTACCGCTGTCTTGTATTTTGAGTTTGCAACTTTCGGAGGTTTACATCGTTCAGTTTGCAAATTTCGAGTGAATTTGATGGATTTTTCTCCTTTGTCGATTGTCATTGAGTTTGGCCACGCCGCTCATGAAGGATCAATAACTAAATCCGACTGCTGCGAGTCCTCAGGTTCGTCGTGCAACAAGGTTTCATAGTCCTGGCCACCATAGAAAACCCCCAAGACGGAAACGCGCTCGTCGCCCACCTGAAACGCAATAATCGTCCGCTTCTTGTAATGGGTGATACGTAAGCCAGGGCGTATGTCATTGCGTAAGTAGCCACGATTGGGGAAGCTTTGAAAGCTCTCGCAATAGCTCAGGATGCCATCGGTGTACCGCTTAGCGATGTCAGGCGAGGCCGCTTTAGCGATGTAGTTGTACAAGGCGACAACCTGCTCTTCGGCCTCGGGAGCGAAGACAACGGGGTAGTTCATCGTGTCTTGTTATGTTCAGCAGCAAGGCGGTCACGCACGCTCTCGATAGCTACGGCTCTGGTCGGATCTTCCTTTAACGCATCGAAGACAGGGCCAACATGGCCAATCAACCAACTTTCCACGGCTCGATCACGCGCCTGAAGAATACGTAAGCCATCACGGATGACCTCACTTTCGGACGCATATTCCCCGGCGCGAACCTTGGCCTTTACTATTTCAGCCATTTCTTTGGGCAAAGTAATACTCATTTGCTGAGTTGTTCGCATGACAAGCTCCGTGTAAAACAATAGGATTTAATCCTACACCAAATGCTAAGACATGTCTGTGTCGAATACCGCCCAGGTTAGCAGTGGCAAGCAACACTGGAGTTGCAAACTGAGTTGTCGAAATTCACTAAAATTCGAACAGCCCCACCCATCAAGTCAAATACTTAGCTGAAAACGGTGCATTCTATTTTGAATTTTCTAGCCAGCCAAAACTAAATTCTGCAATGATCTAGTCAAATATTTTTAAATTGTTCAAAACTGCACTCTGCGCGCACTAGCACTCAGCAGACGAAATATCCGTTTACCCACGCGTGAAAAACCTCCGCCAGCTCAGAGCGGCCGTTTAGCGACCACGTCTTCTTGTTCCGGCGTCGCAAGTGCCATCGCATCATGGTGCTCTAATGAAGCGGTGATGGTATGTGCTTGCCGCATAAGTGCCCGAATGGTACGAAGTTACGGGGTATACGGCAAGGTACTTAGCCGCGCTATCGAAAACATGAGGACAACGACCAAGGTCGTAGACGCACGGCATGTCGAAACCGTGATCAAGAAGGTTATCGAGCAGCGGAAGCGCCGTGCCTATTTTTGCGGTGGGCGCTTGGTTATTAGTGAGCGCCGCTCCCGATTGGCCGAAGGCAGTATCCGCACATACGAAGGCTGGTTGTATTTGGCGGTTGTTGTCGACTTGTTCTCTCGCCAAGTCGTGGGCTGGTCAATGGATTCGCGCATGAGCAAAGACCTGGTTTTGCAGGCCTTGTTGGCTGCGGTATGGAGGCGCAAGCCCAAGCAAAGTATCATGGTGCATTCCGACCAGGGCAGTCAATTTACGCGCTATGAATGGGCGGCGTTTCTGGCTTCCCACAATTTGCAGCCGAGTATGAGCCGTCGAGGCAACTGTCACGACAATGCGGTGGCAGAAAGCTTTTTTCAGCTGCTCGAGCGCGAACGCATCAAACGAAAAATCTATAAAACCAGGGAGCTGGCACGCCAAGATATCTTTGACTACATCGAAATGTTCTACAACCCGATTCGTCGGCATGGCCATGCCGCGAACCTTTCGCCGGTAAACTACGAACGGCAATACTTTTCTGAGGCAACGAACTGTCTATAAAAGCCTGGCCGATTCAAAGTGACTTTCTTCGCTATCCCACTGCCGAAGCTTGCGGATGACCCCAGGAGCCCATAGCAATAGTCCGATTACTGTCCATCCCATCATGGCCAGACCAGCATCTGCTTGCTCATCCGCAAGATAGACGCTGCAAAGCTGTTGCGGTGCCTCCCGATAGAGCATCCCCACGACGAACGTCATCCAAAACCAGTTCATGATGAAAAAAGTCTGAACGATGATGTTTGTCCGGTGCCACGACAAGCCGGCCAGCATCCCAGCCAGCACCATGCTAATTACCTTGGCCAACGCTACACCAGGCAAGAGCACGGCATAATCGAGCGCGGACGGCACCATCCATACCGACACCGCTATCATTGAGAAGGTCAACGCCGGAACTCCGGCGGCATTCCATGGCGCCAGCGCTTGAAACAAACAGGCGCCGGCGACTCTTGCCGCGAACCACCCGACAATGAAGAGCAGGGGTAACTCCAGGCCCATATGACGCGTCATCGAGGCTTCCAACCAAGGCTGTAAAAATGCCAAGATGGCAAGTAGAATCCCGGGCGCGGCCCAGTGGCTAATCCGCTCGCCAAATATTTTTCTCTTGATCCAATACATTCTCAGCGCCTCGTTTCAACCCGAGCCGCCGCTAGGTAATCGGCCATTGCAAGATCAGGTCGGTCTATGTCATACGCCTTCGAAAGACGGCCAGTTTCATCGATCAAAAACAATGCCGCGTTGTGCGAGTAGCCCCCAAGCCCGTCGGGCAAGATAATGATATCGAAGAGTTTTAGCAACGCAGGTAAATCGGCTTGGTCTCGAACGGTAGCAAATTGCCAAAGCTCCGGCGCAGCGCCCATGCGGCGCGCATAGTCGGCCATGACATCGGGCGTATCGTTAGCGGGATCGAAACTGAGCGTCAGTAGTTGGACCTTACCCTCCAGCCCTCTGGACTGAATGGCATGCTGCATCCATGATTGCCCCGCGACACTGGTGCGGCAGATGGACTGGCATTGCAGATAGACTAGGGTCACAAAGGTAACCTTGGGGGCCGGGGTTCCATAGCTGCTGAGTGGTAAGACACCGCCGTCCGCATCGACCAGCTCCAGGGGCGGAAGCGTTCGAGGAGCACGTTCTAATTGCACGCGTCGCACGCTGTCGGCCGTTACCGCCGCGAATCCTGATGTCACGCCGGCAAAAGCCAATAGACCCAAACAGAGTATGCCGACAAGTGCCAGGCTGGAGCGTCCGTATGCGGATTTCATATTGAATGCCCTATTCTGAAGGTGGCGCCGATGCCTTCAGAAGATCGTCCTCTCCCGCCCATGGCTGAGTCTGTTGCTCCGTTTCCTTGCGAACCTTCTCGACCAAAGAGGCATCCACAGCTTGGCTATTGTTTCCCCATTCATTGCGGATGAACGTCAATACTGCTGCAAGCTCCGAGTCGTTGAACTGGGCACCAAAGGCGGGCATTGCTCCGTTATAGGTTGTATTAGATACCGTGATGGGGCCAGTCATGCCATGCAGAACAATCCTGGCGAGAACCTCCGGATCGCCGGTCACCCAGTTTACGCCGGCGAGCGGGGGGAAGACGCCAGGCAGACCTTGACCTGTCGCTTGATGACATGCCTGACATGCAGCTGTGAAAATCTGCTTCCCGTCAATAGCCCCACCCTCGGCCGGGGTTGCTGCCACCAATGTAGCGGGGTTTCGTTGATCGCCCAAAGCAGCGACGCTGTTTGGACTTGAAACAAAAATATAGTACACAGCCCACACCAGAAGTGCTGCGATCAAGCCGAGCAGCACACGGGGAACAGGGTTGTTTAGCTCATGCGGGTCAGCACTCTCGGATGCCCTGGTTTGCTTTGGTTTGTTCATTATGGCTGACTCCGCTCTAGATCGGGCGCGTCATCTTGCAGTGCATTCGCCTGTTCCGTGGAAAGGACAGGGTAGTTGCGGTTTAGACTGATCAGGTAGGCGACCAAGTCCATTGCTTCGGGTTTGGCTACAACGGTCTTTCCTTCTTCTACGGTGCCTGGTGGCAGATGGACCACTCGTTCGCCTTCAGCGACGCGATCAGCATCTTTGACTTCAAACAAGAACGGGTACGCCGGCATATTGCTACCAGGGGTATAAGCACGCGGTTGAAACAAGTGACCAAGATGCCAATCGGCACTGGGCTGACGCACGCCAATATTGAATAGGTCTGGACCTGTGCGCATCGTGCCCAACAACGGTGGATCATCATAGTGGTAATCCCCGGCAACGGAAGCGCGGCCCCAGCCGCGGCTAGCGTCGGCAATACCCGCGCCGGTGGTGCTGGGCTGCTGGGTGTGGCATGCGATGCATGCATGTGCCTGATACACTTGGCGGCCACGAAGTTCCTGACTCGTATACGGTTTAAGTTCAGCCGGAGCAGGTTCGTCCTTGAGCTGGAGAAATGGCACCACGATCATGGCAGACGTGGCCAGCGAGAGTGTCACCATCGCGCCGATAATAAGTTTAAGTTCGTTTTCCATAGTTTCTATTAAGCGACAGTGGGCTCGATGGGCGGGGTATTAATCGCCGCTTTAGGCTCGACGAAGGACAGCACGCCGGAGCGTAGAACGATTAGAGCCACGTGCAGAGCGAAGACAAGATGACCGAGAGTCATGAGTGCGCCGCCCACGGAGCGCCCTTGCAGCCACGGCATGGTGACGGCGACAGACTCCATAAAGCCCCGTGCGGGATCGAGCAGTGCCAGGCCCTGAAGCACACCGCCAATACTCAGTGTCACCAGATATACGGCATAGCCGCCCACGACCAGCCAGAAGTGGTACGAGATCAGCTGCGGCTTGGGCCAGGCTGTGTTGAGGATGCGTGGCATAACAAAATAGACGCCACCAAAAATAACCATCGACACGAACCCATACATGCCCAGATGCGCGTGCGCGACCGTGAAGTGGGTAAAATGTGTAATGGCGTTGAGCGAGCGCAGTGCCTCGAAGGAACCCTGTACTGAGGCCAGCGTGTACATGATGGCGCCAAACACGATGAAACGCAGCACCATGGAATGACGCAGTGCATTGAAATGGCCTTTGAGTGTCAGGTGCTGGTTCATGGAGAACGCCACGACCGGGATGATCATCATCACGCTTTGAACAATGGACAGCGTAATGAGCCATTCGGGAATCGGCCCGCCGATCAAGTGGTGCGCACCAACTTGACCATAAAAGAAAGCGAGCGTCCAAAAGCCAACCAAAGACAAGTTATAGGACCGCACCGGGCGGCCAATGACCTTAGGCAAAAAGTAATAGATGGCGGCGATCGATAGCGGTGTATAAAACAGACCCAGTACATTGTGGCCATACCACCAGTTCATGGTCGCCTGCTCAACGCCAAAGTGCACGCCCGGAATCTTGGCAACGATATACAAGGTCGGAAACCAGAACAGCGCCGCGCCCATGTACCAGACTGACACGTACAGATGTTTAGCTTTGCGGCGCGTCAGCATGAGCGCCATGGGCAGACCAACCAGCATGCCACCCACGGCGAACATGGCACCAATCTGCCAGGGTATTTCGAGCCACTCCAGGCCCGCGTTGATGCCAATTGCCAGACCGCCCATGCCGGCGATCAGCGCGGCGTTCCAAAGCAAGGCGCCAAAAACGACTAAACGTCCACCGAGGAGCTTGGTTTGCAGTAGACGCGGCAACAGCCAGATAGAAATCCCAAGCAAGCCTAAAGGCGCCCAGCCATACGCCACACCATTCAAGTGCATCGTACGCAGACGACCGAAGCTGAGCCATGCGCTGTCGGTGAGCAAGTCCGGCCAGTGCAGCTTGAGCGAGGCTAGCAAGCCGGCAAACGAAGCAACGATCAACCAGACGACAGCACAACCGATAAGAACGAATGCGGGAAAGGCGCTGGACCGATCGGCCTCTTCGCGCGCAGCCATTTCGATGGCGGAGGTTTGGACACCGTGATTTGCCGCCACATTACCAATTGCAATTTGCGATAAGGCGTGACGTTCCGCTTGATCGGCTGCGGGGTCTTCCGGACGACCTATCTCGCCCTGCGAAAATATCGTACGGGCACCGCTCGATTCTGCATCAAACAGTCCTTTTCGCAGCGACCAGATGAAAGTGAAGAGACCCACAATAGACAAAATAAAGGTAGCCAGTAGTAAGGCCGTCGGATTCATAAAATTCCTTCCTTGATTGCTGAGGGCTTCGTCGATTGCCCTCTCTGTGACGGAATAAAGGTTAACCCTTACGGCTCAAATTAAGAATAATCAGAAATGTAGAAAAGTACCGTATCAGTTAAGTCCCATGAAGCTCGTTGGCTACACTAGGTACGTGTTTACCTGGGCCAGTTACAATGCGCGATCAGACTGCAAAGAATATAGAATCTAAATTTTTCAATATCAGTTGTGGCGGGGCGCCGTGTCAAGCTCAACTTAGACGGGGGCCGGGTATGAAACTCTATGAAGTCTTGGCCGCCGAATTGGCCGCTTCCATCCACTCTGGAGCACTTCGGACGGGGGAGAAACTGCCGTCCGTACGACAAGTCACTGCGAATCGCGGGGTTAGCGCCTCCACGGTGTTCCAGGCGTACTACTTGCTCGAAGCGCAAGGCTTAGTTCGTGCGCGTGAACGCTCGGGTTACTACGTATCTCATGGGGCCCGCCTTCTACCGCCTGAGGCGGACACGCCATCGGAGCCCGAAGACGGGGCAGCTTCTCTGGATATTAGTGACAAGGTCTTTGAGGTGCTCGAGTCGGTAATGACCCGTGAGGTCGTGCCATTCGGTTCTGCGTTCCCCAGCCCTTTACTTTTCCCGATGGAGCGGCTGAGCCAAGCTTTGGGCAGCAGCGCCAGAAATCTTGATCCCTGGAGCACTGTCGATGATTTGACACCGGGATACGCCGACTTGCGTCGCCAGATCGCTTTGCGATATTTAGCCAGTGGCCTACATGTTCACACAGACGAGATTGTCATAACGAATGGCGCCCTTGAGGCCTTGAATCTATGCCTTGAGGTAGTAACGCAGCCCGGCGATGCGGTCCTGATTGAAACACCGACTTTTTATGCCGCGCTGCAATCGCTTGAGCGATTACAGCTAGAGGCCGTCGAAGTGCCCACGCATCCTCGTGAAGGCATTCAATTGGATGCGATGGAACGGGCCATTGAGCGGCATCGGCCGAAGGCCTGTTGGCTCATGACTACTTTCCAGAACCCGCTAGGTAGTCTGATGTCCGACGAAAAGAAGCAGGCACTGGTAGAAATGCTTGCCCGTCATGAGGTGCCGCTTATCGAGGATGACGTATACGGCGAACTCTACTTTGGCAATAAACGTCCGGCCTTAGCCAAATCTTTTGATAGAACCGGAATTGTCATGCATTGCTCTTCATTTTCAAAGAGTCTGGCACCGGGATACCGTGTAGGTTGGGCTGCCCCAGGGCGCTATATGCGTACCGTCGCGCGTCGAAAATTGACGACGACCTTGGCGTGTCCAGTTCCCACCCAAATGGCGCTGGCACATTACTTGGAAAAAGGCGGCTACGACAAACACCTACGTCGGCTTCGCAAGGCTTTGCAGACGCAGCAGACGGTATTCGCACAAGCTATCGGCCATTATTTTCCCATTGGAACTCGCGCTACGCGGCCTGCGGGCGGCTATTTCCTGTGGGTTGAAATGCCCGACGGAGTCAATGCTTTGGAAATACATAGACAAGCCTTGTCGCATGGCATCAGTGTGGCGCCGGGGCCAATCTTCTCCGCGAAACGGGCGTTCTCGAACTGTCTGCGCTTGAATTACGGCCATGCTTGGGATGCTCGGAGCGAAGCAGCCCTGGCTACGCTTGGCCGGCTGGTGGAGTTGGCACTGGCGGAGCTTGCCGGGAACTGAGGAGCGATCCTTATCGTTACGAGTACGAAAGAAATATCCTAGCCGACACACGTCAGGCTTGACGCTGCGCTAGGTTAGCGCGATCTGATACGGCATTTTTATCGTTATCTGAAACTATTCCGGAGCAAATATTAAGTTTAGACTGAATGGCGGCGCTTAATGAAAATTTGGCCATTGTTCTACACCCTGCACCGGGAGTTCGGTAAATGACTCATAAGGGCCCCTTGGGGCTGCCATCGACATTCCGCCACATGTGGGCGGCAAAAGCCCTGTTTGCGTTATTGCTGGTCGCACCGGCCGGTTTTTCTTTGGCTGGCGAAGCGAGTTCGGTCGAGCGACTCGTGCCAGACACCATGGAAGCGCGGGTGGCCGCCTGTGTCCAGTGTCATGGTTCTCACGGGCGCGCTGGCCCGGACGGCTTCTATCCCCGTATCGCAGGCAAACCGAAGGGTTACCTATTAGCTCAGTTACTGAACTTTCGAGACGGCAGGCGTAACTACGAGCCTATGCGTCATTTGCTCCATGGGCTGCCAGAGGACTATCTGAGTGAAATAGCTGAGTATTTTGCAGATATGCGTCTACCCTATGACGCGCCAGTCCAGGCAAGGGCTTCAGCGGCTTTACTTGAGCGAGGCCGCACGTTGGCTGAACTGGGCGATCCATCGCGCGAGCTGCCTGCCTGTGCCGCTTGCCACGGAGCATCTTTTTCCGGTATGGAGCCAAGCATCCCAGGGCTGCTAGGGCTACCCCGCGATTACTGTCATCGGTCACCCAATAATCCCCACTTGGGGTCATTGAAAATTCCCCACCTGCTTTTTGGAGCTAAAGCAGATGGATACTCAGATGAATCAGAACCAGCGCATCATGGCAGTTCATGCCAAGCCTGTGGAGGCCGTGATGCTGAGCAAAGAACGCTGGGAGGAAGTGCGGCGGATGGGCGATCAAGGTCTCTCGAATTCGCAGATCGCCAGGCAACTGGAGATTGATCGCAAGACGGTACGCAAGTTGCTCAAGGAGCCGTGGCGGGCCTATGCCCGTGCGGAGCGCGCTGATACGCTCTTGGCCTCGCATGCGCAGTTTCTGCGTGAGCGCGCGGCGCACGTTGATTACTCGGCTCGTATTTTGTATCAGGAGCTGTGCCGAGATCGCGAATTCGGGGGCAGTTATGAGACGGTCAAGCGTTTTGTGGTGCCGTTACGCGCGCAAGCCCGCACGGCCGCCGAGTTGTGCCAACGCCGTTTCGAGACGGAACCGGGGCAACAAAGCCAGGTCGACTGGGGCCAGACGGGTATTTACCTGCGCCACCGCCCGGTCGTGCTGCATATCTTTGTGCTGACCCTGGGCTACAGCAGACGGGGTTACTACCGGGCTTGCGCCAATGAGCAGTTGGGGTTGTTTCTGGAAAGCCACGAAGCGGCCTTCGAGTACTTCGGCGGTCTGACCCGTGAGCTGCTCTACGATCGGCCGCGTACGGTGTGCAGGCCGGTGCCGGGCCAGGGCTGGCGCTGGAACGATACCTTCCGCGAGTTTGCCCGGCATTGGGGGTTTGAACCCAGGGTGTGCGCCCCGTATCGGGCGCAGACCAAGGGCAAGGTAGAGTCGGGCGTGAAATACGTCAAACGCAACTTCCTGCCCGGGCGCATCTTTACCGACATGGTTGATGTGCAGGAACAGATGGACGAATGGATGGCGACGGTGGCCGATGTACGCGTGCACGGCACGACGCACCAGCGGCCGATTGATCGGTTTGCCGCAGAGGCCCAGGTCCTTATGCCCAGCCTTGGCCAAGGCCCCTTTAGCGAACGGCGCAGTGTCTCGCGCATCGTCGCCGAAGACTATCTGGTGAGCTATCGAAGCAACCGTTACTCGGTGCCCTTCGGTCTGATCGGCAAGGAAGTGCAAATCATCCCCGTGGGCGGTGTGCTTCGCGTGCACTATGGCCACGACATCGTCGCGGAACATCCCTTACTTGCGGGCCGCCATCAGATGCGCATCCTGCCCGAACACGGCCCGGGCGCGATAAGGCGCAATAGGCGTCAACGCTTCAGTCTGTCAGGGGCTCAGAGCCCGAATCTCTGGTGGGGGCCGGCGGAAGTGGAGGTGCGCGATCTGAATGTCTATGAAGAGGTGGCGAGATGATGGCCGGCCAGCTGGAGCGGCTACAGGAGCACATGGCCAAGCTGCGTCTGTTCAAGAGCCGCGACCGTCTCGAAGCCTTATTGCAACAGGCGACAGCCGACGAGCAGCCTTATGCCGACTTCCTGGATCAACTGCTGGGCGAGGAGGTTGCCAGCAAGACAGCCAAGAACGTGACCATGCGGACCTCGCTGGCCAAATTCCCCTTCGTGAAAGACCTGGAAAGCTTCGACTTTACCTACCAGCCCTCTATCGATCGCAAGCAGGTGGAGATCCTAGCCTCGTGTCATTACATCGAGCATGGCGAAAACATCGTCATCTTGGGGCCACCCGGCGTGGGCAAAACGCATCTGGGTGTCGGTTTGGGGATCAGGGCCATTGAAGCCGGCTACCGTGTGTTGTTCACCACTGCGGCGGCCATGATTGCGACGCTGACTAAGGCCTCCAGCGAAGGCCGGCTGGAGGAAAAGCTGAAGTGCTATACCGTCCCTCGCCTACTCATCATCGACGAGATTGGTTACCTGCCCATTGATCGTCAAGGCGCCAATCTGTTCTTCCAGCTCATAAGCCGACGCTATGAGAAAGGGCCAATGATCCTAACCAGCAATCAAAGCTTCGGCGCCTGGGCGGACGTCTTCGGGGACCGGGTGATCGCCACCGCGATCCTGGATCGGGTCCTTCACCATGCCATCACCATGAACATACGAGGAAATTCTTATCGCCTAAAAGACAAGCTTAAAGCGGGCCTGGTCAGGCCCGCTGAAACCCCCACCGTCGAATGACGGCAATCCGGGTGGGGAAAATTAAATGACCATGAATGGGGAAATTTGAATGACCCTTGACAATTACATCGTTTCACAGCTTGGAAGCTGGCGAGCGGGACTTCGCGATGCCGCTCCACCGGATTGCATGGCGCAAGTCGCAGACCAACTTACGCCCGAGGACATTGCAGCAGTGAGTGTTTGGCTGGCTTCACAACCGGTACCCGAACTCTACGTCGCCGCGCCGTCAGGCACATGGTCCTTGCCCTTCGCGTGCGGCTCTGACTCTTCTTCAGTTGAGGGTACTCGATGACGCGTTTTCATCTTCCAGATCTAATCCGCAGCGTCTCAACGCTTGTGCTCTTGGGATGCCTAAGCGCTCACGCCGCCGGCCCCTCCACTTCTGCGACTTTCCAAGGGGATCCAGTCTTAACTGAAGAGCAGCTCGAACCTGGTCGCTACCTCACGCGCGTGTCTAACTGCGCAGGGTGCCATACGGTTGCCAATGGTAAGGACTTTGCGGGCGGCCCCCCCATTCCTACTCCTTTTGGCACGATGTACGGACCTAATATCACGCCCTCCCGAGAGCACGGTATAGGGAATTGGTCGGCTGACGACTTTTGGAATGCCATGCACGATGGCAAGGCACCGGACGGAACTCTGCTGTACCCTACCTTTCCGTATCCGCAATACACGCGCATGACAAGAACCGATACGGACGCAATCTATAACTATTTAATGTCGCAGCCCGCAGCTGACACACCCAGTCGTCCTCATGAACTACGTTTTCCCTATGATCAGCGTCCACTTCTACGACTATGGCGCGCGATGTACTTCGATCATGGAGCGCTAGAGACCGACCCGGCACAGGACTATCAGTGGAATAGGGGACGCTATCTTGTTGAGGGCCCAGGGCACTGCGCGGCCTGTCATACCGAGCGGAATCGGTGGGGCGGCAGTAACCTTCGCAAGGACTTGGAGGGTGGGGGTATCCTTGGCCTGAACTGGTATGCGACGCCGCTCACCGGTGGTGAGCGCGGGCTTGGGAACTGGTCGACTGACGATATTGTGGAGTTGCTACTCACTGGAGCCTCGCGCCATGGGACCGCGACCGGCCCGATGGCCGAGGTAGTGACTGAAAGTACGCAGCACTGGAACGCCCAAGACCTTCATGCAGTGGCGGCTTATCTAAAGACGCTTCCTGCGAGTTCAGAATCAACTTCCACGCCAACGCCTGCTGAGGCGGTTATGTCTATCGGCGGTAAGGTTTACCAGCAGCATTGTGCGCATTGCCATGGAGATAAAGGCGAGGGCGACGCTCCAGCCTGGCCGCCTCTTGTAGGCAATACTTCTGTTCTTGCGCACTCGCCCACCAATGTCCTGCAAATGATTTTGAAGGGCGGCTATGCGCCGGCCACCGAGACCAGCCCGCGCCCTCATGGCATGCCTCCTTTCCATGGACTGAGCGATACCGACGTGGCAGCGGTAGCGACTTATATCCGTAACAGCTGGGGTAACGATGCCCCGCCGGCCAATGCCCATGACGTCGCGCGCCTTCGTTGAGGTACATAGAGACTCACTGTCATTGGCCGCCAGCGTGCTCACGGCAACAACCGATTATTGCTGACTCTCGCAGTGCAGACACCGTTCTGGTACGGATGCCAATCTGCTGAAACACAGCAACTATGAGCAACGAGATCCTGCGGAGTTGTCGGCAAGCCGAATCGTTCGATGTAGTCATGCGAGGCGCACAATATCCGTCGCTGTGGTTATGTCGCGCGAGGCCCTTGATCGGATGTCAGGCCTGCGGGTTGCCTATGTTGAACCAGTGCTTTAGCGCATTTTTTTGAGGTTCGCAGCCGTTGACCATTTAATAGCCAGCGCCCGGCCCCCGCTATACGGGCAGACCGTACTCTATGTTTCGAATGGCTCGCCTTACTAGCTCGGCACCAAATTCCGTGTCCAAGAGCGACATTGGGGGCACATCTCCAAGCGAAATATTAGGCGCACGAAGCCAGTCGCGAGTTGCCGCGACGGATTCGAAAACCTCGCAGCCATACTCGACAACGCGAGCCATGCGCAATAGCCTGATTGATTGTTCTTTCGTAAGTTTGCCTGACTGCCGACTGGCACCGATTGCTACTGACGAGACACCTACCTCGTCTATCAGCTGGGGCAAAGACAATCCAAGACGATCGCAAAAGGCGTCCATGCAAGAAAATGGCAAGCCTTCACGCATAAGCCGAATCCACTCAAACATACTGGGAACGCGGCCTAGCACGTATACGCCACCTAAAAGCTCACTGCATTTAGTCCCATCCGACGTTCCTTCTAGCCGAGGCTTAACGGGCGCATCCATGACGCTACGCAAGCGATCCCCTGCGCCGGGTTCATTAAGCACCGCAAGTCGAGCGTCAAATCGCTTCCGCAACGCAGCCAAGTCTTTGGGGCGATCCTCCGGCAGTAGTTGCTCATATTCAGCAATTGACAGTACGAACGCCGTAACTTTCCCATCCTCGGTTATGGCTACACGACCGGTCTGGCTCAATACGGATTTCACGCAAGGCCATCCTTCGCTTTCAATACGACTAGCTGAAACTAACGGCATCTCACGGACTGCTTTGTCATCGAATAGCATGGGTGTACTCCTGCGACATAGTCCTCGGCACCGTCAGTGTCTTCATCTTCGCCTCCCTCGTCAGTGCGATGTATGTCTTGTTCACAACTCGTACATCGCCAATCTGGATCATCGCTCCCAAGACAACAGCCTCCCAAGACAAGGGTTCCGGCTGCCGCATCTTCGAAGTCGCTCGGGTTGGGATAACCATATACGACCTCAACAACGGCAGCCTTTCCACATGTTGGGCAGAAGTTGGGTTTATGGGTGGTCTCTATTCGTATGACGTCGTTCATTTATATCTTCCAAATTCCGTAGCGACTACTAGGTCCTTCGAGGCTGTCCGGGGTCAAGTGTTGAAGGGGCCTAGTTGAGCAGACAGGCTGTTCCCTCGCGCGCCCCATATCTCTATTGCTAGTTTTAACACTGAAATCTGCCGAAGTGGCCGAGAGTCGATGTCCGTAGCCTTCGTTGGCAATTCGGCGGGATGTGCGTTAAAGAGGCAAGGTTAGCTTTAGAAATCGCAATTCAATTACTTTCTCTGCTAGCTTTGCAACATCTCCCTTCCAAACACGATAGCTAGAACTTTGGGCGACGTAGATTTCGCTCTTCCGCCTGATACCGCTCGCGCCAGAACGGCTTGCATAAGAAATGGCAGAACGAATCTCATCAATCAAACGCGGATCAGGATCACATTCCACACTTTCGCTTGGCAAGGCACCTGCCATCAAGACGCTAGGCAAAAAGCTCACTGGCACTTTTTCCGGAATCCCAACAACTTGAAAACTATCGTGGAAAAGCGCAGCTGTCACCACTCGCTGCAAGTCAATGGCCATCGTCGCTAACACTGGATTCAGGGGCTCATCATGACTGCCAACGAACATTAGCGACTCTCCACAATGAACACAAACTGAACCGCCCCGGGTTTGAACTGACCCCCAAGAGTTGGACACAACCTTGGAGTGCACATGAGAAAACATGATCTCAAATTCAAGCGTAGGGTAGTCCAAGACTACCAGTCCGGCAAAGGGGGCTACAAAATGCTCGCAGCCAAATATGGCATTGCTGAGAGCATGGTCAGAAGTTGGGTTTCGGCATACGAGCATCACGGTACCGCTGGCCTTATTCGTCAGCGCCGCCGATATACGCTCGAGTTCAAATTGGAAGTTCTTCACCGCAGAGCCACTGAAAACTTGTCGTATCGCGAACTGGGTGCTCTGAATCACACCGGGTTTTGAGGAGGCTTCATTTCTTGAGAGAATGGAGCCATGAGCAAGAACAATAAGTTTTCCCCTGAGGTACGTGAACGCGCG
>NZ_QNRQ01000020.1 GCF_003315175.1 Eoetvoesiella caeni
GGACCGTGAAACGCCTTTGCGCCGATGATAGTTGATTAACGTCTGTGAAAGTAGGTCATCGTCAGGCTCTTATCCCTCAAAACCCCTCAACCCACTCGGTTGAGGGGTTTTGTCTTTGTAGAAACAGAAAAGCCATCACGCAAGAACAAGCTTCGCGTGCGATGGCATATTGGCATCACTGGAAGGTGTTCGCTATCTTACGGCCTCTGTGCAGAAGGGGTATATTTCTCTGGCTCGTTGAATTCATCCCAGTAGAAACCGGAAATAGGAACTCAAACATGTCCCAGGCCCTTGAGCAAGTTGTCGCCGAGTTGCGGAACAGCCTAGGAACAATTGGTGAAATCGTGGGTATAAGCGAATCAGCGACGCCCCGATTCGAACTCTTTCATGCGCCCAATTCAATCTGTTCGCAGAAGGTGCGCGCTGTGCTGGCTCACCACAACATTCCTTACCGTTCACACCAGTTAAACATCTTCGAGGGCCAAACCTATTTGCCTGCCAATGTGCGCCTGCGCTTGATGGGATGTATCGCGCTAGGTGGCGGCCTGGTTACCGAGCACACGGGCAGCACTTCGGTTTCAATGGGCGGTTGCGATCCAGCTGTGGTGCCTACGCTCGTCGACTGGGAGACCGGGCAGGTATTGGTCGATTCGAAACGCATCTGCTTTTATATCGACCAGACGGCGGCAGACGGCGCAGCCTTGCGGCCGGCGCATTTGCAAAACGCCATCGACGCCGAAGTGGCCTTTGTCGATAACATGCCCAATTACCAGATGCTGGCCGGCAAGCCGCCGGGCGAAGACCATAGGCCAGAGTCGCGCCGCAAAGGCAACGGCGTTGGATTCGCCATGAGTAAAGTCGAGCGTTGCGACCATTACCTGGCGCAATTTGCCGACGATGCGGATCTTGTCAGGGGTTACTCCGCCAAACGATCGAAGGAGCTCAACGCCGCCCAGCAGCTTTTCACGCCAGAGGCGATGCGTGCGGCCTACGATAAAGCCGAAGCCGGCTGCAACCACCTTGAAAACAAACTGAAGTCCGGCGATGATTGGGTAGTGGGCGACAACGTCACCATGGCCGATCTGTACTGGGGAGTCGAATTGCTGCGCATGAAGAATATGGCTGTTGAATCCTTCTGGGCCAATGGTGCAAAGCCGGCTGTAGCAGCGTTCGTAGACAAAGTGGAATCAATACCGGCAATTCGCGCCTCGGTAATTGAATGGCCAGGCGCAATGTATTAAACAGTTGTGGCCCTCAGCATTTTTATTTCCTCTGCATATGAGTGTCGATGCGGGTAAGCAAGCCGCATAGTAGGTCGCGCTCTTCGTGCGTTACGACTTCCAGGCCCCCCTCGATGATTTGGTGCGCAGCAGGCCAGGCTTGTTGATAGTGGCGTTTTCCCGTGGGCGTCAGAAAAACCCGCATATAACGACTGTCATCCTTGTCCTGTTTGCGTCGCACTAGTTTTCTGACTTCCATTTGATCTATGACCCGGCTTAGAACCGGCTGGCGCATGACGATGCTGCGGGCAATGTCGCCTATTTGCTGCCCGTCTTTTTCGAACAGCACTTGCAGCACACGGAAGTGCGCATAGGTCAGGTCCAGATTTCTCAGGACAGAGTCGCGAAGCTCTTGATCCATCCGAAAAATAATGCAGGCCATACGAAAGGCGATGTTCTTTTGCAGGCTCCAGCTATCCGCTTGTAGCGGGAGGCGAGTCGTTTCTTCATCGCTGCTGAGCGTCTTTGTGCGCTGGTCAAATGACATGTTCGTGAGGTGTTATTAGGCTAGGAGGAAGAAGAAATGCAAAGGGATGAGCTGTTCTTTAATAGGCGTTCCGGGGGTGGGCTTTGGCACAAGGATACGCGGTTTTTGTCGATTGATCTTGATCGTAATCATAGCGTTCGTCGCTGTTACGTGTCGATAAAGGCTAGGTGCTTTCCCTTGGAAAGGCATCGATTAGGTGTTTTCACTCATTATATGGCACTACATATGTATTGACATGTTTATGGGACGCTCATACAGTACTTCCATTGTCAGTAAATGATTTTGTGTAAAGGAAGAATCAATGGTTCAGTCTACGCAGGCGGCGTCCGAGCCGCGTTATTTTCAGCCTCGACGTCTTGGGCACGTTAATCTTTGGGTAGACGACTTGCAGACGTCAGAGCGTTTCTATAACGATGTTTGCGGCCTGAAGGTCGAGTTCACAGAGCCGGATCTGATTGCTACGTTTTTGGGCACTGGTCATACGCCTCATGATTTAGGCATGATCCAGAAAACCAACGGCGTGGATCGTTACGGCAGGGATGGGTTGCTGCAATTGCCCGGCACCATAGGGTTGAATTCTGGCTTGAATCATCTGGCTTGGGAGCTCGAAAACGAGGCGGAGCTGATCAAGGCATTTCGTTCTTTGAAGCGGGACGACATCAAGACCGACATTACCGTGGATCACCAGGTTGCGCACAGCGTTTATATGTTCGACCCCGATGGAAACTACAACGAGTTCTATTGCGATACGGTCAAGGATTGGCGCACGGTTTTGAATGGCCCTATGGAATTGATTACCAGCCGTTGGGACCCGCTGCAAGCGGAGGGCTTTACAGAAGGGCGATACGAGAGCAATCCAGAGCTGCGCGTCGTCGAGTCGGCACCGGTACATCCATGGCGTTTGACGCACGCTACGCTGCATTCGCCCCAGATCGAAAAAATGGTGGACTTCTACACTCGCATTGGCGGTTTGCATGTCGTGGCTGAGGAAGAAGGCGCTGTATATTTAGCGGCGCGGCTGGAGGGCTATGACTACAACCTGGTGCTGGTGCCCGATTCTACGGCAGCCTATCATCATGCCTCCTTCCAGCTAAAGGACGAAGAAACGCTGGATCGCGCCAGGGCCGAATTGGCCAGGGCCGGCGTCAAAATCGCGCAAGAAATCAATTTGCCATGGAAGCACAGTGTGTTTCTGCAGGACCCGGACGGCATGTTAAGCGAATGGTATGTCGCAAAAGAAGGTAAGCGCGACCTTTCCGTTCGCGGCGATTTGGCTTTGGCTATGGCGGTTTAGGGGCTTTACGATGACACAGAAACTTAACGCCGCTATTGCCGGAGGCGGGATCGGCGGCTTGGCGACGGCGGCCGCTTTGGCGCAGCGCGGATGGGACGTAACGGTGTATGAGCGCCAGGACGCTTTGCGTGCGGTCGGTGCAGGGCTTTACATTTGGGAAAATGGCCTTAGGGTGCTGGAGGCCTTGGGGGCATACGAGCAAGCTACTGCCGGTGCGTTCCGAGGAACGCATTTCGAGCAGCGCGACCTGCGCGGCGAGATCATTGAGTCGGCCCCTATCCAGGCAAACAAACGCCTGCTGACAGTGCCGCGCAGCGCATTGCTCGACGCTTTGCGAGATGTCTGCCTGAAGGCCGGCGTCAAAGTGAAGACCTGCGCAGAGGTCATCAGCGCCACATCGCGCGGCGAATTGCTGTTTGCGAATAATGAGATGGTGCAGGCCGACCTGGCCATTGGCGTGGATGGCATCTGGTCCAAGGTGCGCACCTCGTTGGGGCTGGAGCTCTCGCACGAGCAATTGAGCGAAGGCGCATTACGCACCATGATTCCCGCCGAGCCCAATGACTTCGGCCCGGACGATATCGGCAAGTATATCGAGTGCTGGAATGGCAGCCGCCGCTTCTTGATTACACCCGTCAGTAAGGATGAAACCTATCTGGCATTGACTTGCCCTCATGACGATGTGCAAGCACGGACCATTCCTGTCAATAAAGCCTTGTGGACAGAGTCGTTTCCGCAGTGGAAGCATTTGATCGATCGCATTGGGTCATCACCGATCAGTTGGGGCGTATACGGTGTGACTAGGTGCCATTCATGGTCTGCGGGACGTACCGCGATTCTAGGAGACGCGGCTCATGCTCAGCCACCCAATCTGGGACAGGGTGGCGGAATGGCCATGCAAAACGGTCTGGCCTTGGCAGTTCATCTCGAACAGGTTACAGACAGGCGGGATATTCCTGCGGCATTGGAGCGCTGGGAAAACGCGGAAAGAGGGTTGATCGAACATTGTCAGCGTTGGTCTATTTTGTATGGCGAGGTGACATTCTTGCCGGATGATGTTCGCACTAAGGTTTTGCGCAATGCCATGCTCGACCCCTGGATTGCAGAACAAGTGTTCCGTGCAGCCAATCATTCCCCTACTGGAACTGGCGCAGCTTAGTTTTCGAGTTATTTAACACCGGCTAGAGTCGACTGCCAATGGGTGAATCCCTGGACTTGGCATGGCAGCGATGGCCAAAAAGGAGAGAAGAATGAGACAAATAACAGGTGTGTTGCGTTTGGCCATCGCGGCTTTGACGCTTTCGATCAGTACAAACAGTCTTGCGGCAGACCCGGTGCGTATTGGCCTGGGAATCTCCCAAACTGGCGAGTTCGCCGCGACAACGGCGGGGCCGCGGGCGGCTTACGAGCTGTGGAAAGATCAGGTCAATGCGAAAGGAGGCCTGGATGTCGCAGGTACGAAGCGTCCGGTGGAGTTCGTCGTGTATGACGATCAATCCGATGCCGGCAAGGTGGCCGCCATCTACGAAAAATTGATCACCGACGACAAGGTGGACTTGCTGCTGTCTCCGTGGGGTTCGCATAGCCACTTTGCTATTGTCGGGGTAGCCCGACAGCCACGCCACTGAAATGGTGAAAATGTTCAAGACATTGGGTATCAAGAGGGTTGCCGTCAACACCGTTCAAAGCGGCTTCCCGATGGAAAACCGATCAAGAGCTCTTGCCCGCCTTGAAAAAGGCCGGTATCGAGGTGGTGCTGGATACGCAATATGCCGCTGGCGTCAAGGACATTACGGCGACGTTGGCGGAGATCAAACGCCTTCAGCCGGATGCCGTCGTCAATTTGTCTTATCCGCCCGATGCCATTCTTTACATGCGCGGTGCCCGCGAACAGGGCATTACGGCGCCGTTCCAGTTTTTGCTGGTAGGGCCGACAGCAGCATTCTTCAGCAAGATGTTTGGAAAGAATCTGGACAACATCGTAACGATGGGACATTGGTCGCCGGCCAAGACGGACTGGCCCGGTGCCAAGGAGTTCTTCGACGCCTACCAGGCCAAGACAGGAGAAGCACCTGACTATCTGGATGCAGTGCTGTCCTATGTGTCCGCCCAAATCCTGGAACAGGCGGTGGCCAAGGCCGGCCTGGACAAGGATGCATTGCGCAAAGAGATTTCAACCGACACCTTTTCCACCATCAATGGACCCATCAAGTTTGAAGGCGTTCAGAACGTAACGACGCCGACAATGTTCCTGCAGTTCCAGGATGGTGCTGTCCAGATCGTCCATCCACCAGAAATGGCAACTGCCAAATTCAGGCCTAAGCTGAAGTGGGAACAATAGTCCAAAATGGAAATGCTGTTTTCACTTGAACTTTTGATTGCAACCTTGGCATTGACGTCGATTTATGCCCTGGTTGCACTGGGCTTGAATCTGATCTACGGTGCCATGCGCTTGCTGAATGTAGCGCATGGCGAGATCATGATGCTTGGCGCGTACGTTGCCTTTTGGCTGTTCACGGTTTACCGGGTTTCTCCGTTGGTATCCATGTTCGGAGCCATGCTGGTCGCGGCATTGCTGGGGTGGTTGTGCTACGAGTTGCTGATCAAGCGCTTGTCCAGCACGCCTGCACTGGTGCAGCGTATCGAGGCAAATTCCTTGCTTGTGTTCTTTGCTTTTTCGGTCATATTGCAAAACCTGGGCGCCATGGCGCTTTCACCTAATGCGCGCAGCTACAGTTATATGGAGTCGCTCATTCAGATCGGCTCGGTCAGCGTCTCGCTCAACCGGCTGGTCATTATCGGCGTCAGCGCGGTTGCTACGCTTGCTGTAATGCTGTTTTTTCGTTTTCACATTACCGGACTGGCCATACGCGCATTGATTCAACAGCGCGATGCGTCGTCGCTGGTCGGCATTTATGCCGACAAAGTCAATCGCGTAATTTTCTGTTTGGGATTCGCCTTGGCAGCCTTGGCGGGGTCGCTGGTCAGCATGGTCGAAAGCATTACGCCGTTCTCCGGCTTCCCATTTACGATGGCTGCGTTTTTCGTCATTATTCTTGGTGGCCTGGGCTCTATAGGCGGCAGCGTGGTCGGAGCCTTGCTGATGGCATGCGTTGAGGTCTACGGCTCGGCACTGACGTCGCCCGCTTATCGGTCCATCCTGTTGTACGGGATTTTCATCCTGGTGCTGTTTGTGCGCCCTCAGGGTTTGTTTGGCAAGAAGGTGGCGTAATGAACAGTCGAATATCCAGTATATGCAGTTGGTTGGCTTTGCTGCTGGCATCCGCCATTGCACCGGCCTTTCTGGGCACATATGGGCAGGGGGTCTTGCTGCAATTGTTTGGCTGGGTTGCCTTGACGGCAAGCTGGGTCGCCTTTTCGGGCATGACTGGCTATATCTCATTGGGTCATGCCGTGTTCTATGGCATGGGCGGCTACATCATGGCTTTGCTGTGGATGCAGTTGCCCATATTGCTGGTGTTGCCCTTGGCGGCTTTGGCGGCTGCGGCGTTTGCATTGGTGGTGGGCTTGCCGGCCTTGCGAGTGAGGGGGCCGTATTTCGTCATCTTGACGTTCGGCCTGGCCGAATTCTTCAAGTTCGTGGTGATCAGCATTGAATCCGCTTTGGGAGTCAATGGTCGCCTGTTGCTTGGTGCGCCGGACGTAATATGGCTGAGCTACGGCATGCTGGTGCTGGCGGTGTTGGCTGTGGGGCTGGTCTTTGTATTGAAGCATTCGCGCCTGGGCATGGCTTTGTGGGCCGTGCGCGAGGATGAGACCGCAGCCATGACATTGGGCGTGCCGACGACATGGGTCAAGTTGCTGGCGTTTGTGCTGTCGGCAATGGTTCCGGCCATGGTGGGAGCCTTGACGGTACTGCGTTCAACATATTTCGAGCCCATGCAGATGTTTAACCCGATGACTTCTTTCACTATCGTTACCATGGCCATTATCGGCGGCAGCGATCGTCCCGCTGGCCCGGTATTGGGAGCTGCTTTCATCATGTTGCTGTCCGAACTTCTTTGGTCGCGCGCGCCTGAGTTTTATATGGTGTTGCTGGGCGTTTTGCTTCTGGGATTTGTGTTGTTCGCACCGGACGGCATTGTTGGCAAACTGGATATGCGCCGTCGTCGGGCGGCAAAAGGACAGTCATGACGGAACTCTTGCGTGTTCAACATGTGTCCAAGCGCTTTGGCGGCGTGATTGCGGTCCAGGACGTCAACTTTACGATGAGACAGGGCGAAATCCTGGGACTTATGGGGGCCAACGGCGCAGGAAAAACCACCTTGTTTTCGATGATCGCCGGCAACGTGGCGACCACTAGTGGACAAATCCACTTCGAAGGCAAGCTCGTGCCGGCTCGCCCTGATCTGGCCTGTCGTCTGGGAGTTGCCAGAACCTTCCAGATCGTCCGGCCTTTTCCGGGCATGACAGTGCTTGAAAACTGCCTTATTGGAACTTTGTACGGCAGTGGTCGGCAAAAGAATCTTCAAGCTGCACGCAAGACATGTAGGACGTTATTGGATGAACTGGGCCTGGGCGCTCAGGCCGACAAGCCCGCTGCTTCCTTGACATTGGCCGGCCGCAAACGCCTAGAGATCGCGCGTGCGTTGTCGACGCATCCGAAGTTGCTGTTGCTGGACGAAGTGTTGGCAGGCTTGAATGCTACCGAGGTGAACGAGGCTTTGAGTTTGATTCAGCAGCTTAAGCAGCACTATGGCCTTAGCATCATCATTATCGAACATGTAATGAAAGTGCTCATGCGCATGAGCGACCGTATTGTGGTGATGCATGACGGACACCAACTGATGGAGGGCACGCCGGCCGAAGTGGGCAACGATCCACGCGTTATCCGGGCTTATCTTGGAGAGCAAAAAAATGTCCGTGCAGCTTGAAGCTATCGCCCTGTGTGGCGGCTACGGAGAGATACAGATACTGAAGCAAGTGTCTGTGGCTTTGAAAACGGGTCAAGTCACTGCGTTCGTTGGAAGTAACGGGGCGGGCAAAACTACATTGATGAAATTGTTGGCCGGCTTGCTGCCAGCAAGCCAGGGTCAAATTCTTCTGGGCGGCCGTTCGGTTTCCGCCTTGGCTCCTCCGGCACGCCTGGCGCTTGGCCTGTCATTGGTGCCGGAAGGCCGTATGGTGTTTCCCGACTTGACAGTGGCGGATACTTTGCGGATAGGGGCTTATTTGCCTCAAGCCCGTTCCGGCTGGAAAGATAGGGCCGAACATATGTATGAACTCTTTCCACGACTGAAAGAGCGCCGCAATAGCCTCGCGGGGTTTCTGTCTGGCGGCGAGCAGCAGATGCTGGCGCTGGCCAGAGGCCTTATGTCGAACCCTAGTGTGTTGCTGCTGGACGAGCCGACGTTGGGCCTGGCACCGACCATAGTTGATGAGCTGTTCGAGATTTTGGCCCGGATCCGTGATACTGGTGTCACCATTGGCCTGGTAGAGCAGAACATTCACGCTGCGTTGAACTTATCGGACTACGCCTATGTGATGGAGGACGGGAAAGTGGCGCTGAGCGGGCCGAGCGATGAACTACTGGACTCTCCCGCTGTGCGGGCTGCCTACATGGGGGTAGAGGAAGAGATCCCGGTGCAGGAGTCTGGCGTCCGCCTATGACGGGAGCCGCAATGCGCCAGGCATTGGCTTTTCCTATGGAGACGCCGGGCCTTACTATGCGAAGAACAGTCTCAGGCCAGGCGCTGCAGCAATTGACCCGTTTCGAATATAGGCAGTCCCATAACCCCGCTGTAGCTGCCCGCGATATGCTCGATAAATAGCGCCGCACGCCCTTGTATGCCGTAGCTGCCTGCCTTGCCCATGGGTTCGCCAGTGGCGCAGTAGGCTTCGATTTCGGCATCCGACAGGCGCTTCATGCGCACGTCGGTCATCGATACTTTCTCGTCCAGGTGTTGGCCGCAAGCCAGGACAACAGCCGTATGTACGCTATGCGTCGTGCCGGACAGGCGTCTTAGCATTTGCCTTGCGTCGTCGTCATCCACAGGCTTGCCCAGAATGTCGTTGCCAATGAAAACTGTAGTGTCTGCGGCAAGCACAGGTTGCTGGGGTAAGGCCTGCGTCGAAATCCATGCCACGGCGCGCAAGGCTTTTTCTTTGGCGGTGCGGCGCACGTAATCGGCGGGGGACTCGCCCGCAAGGCGGGGCTCGTCTTCACCCGGAGGCGCGGGAACATCCAGCACGGTATGCGCAACGCCCATCTGCAGAAGAATTTCGTGGCGGCGCGGACTGGCGGATGCCAGATAAATCTTAGTGTGAAATTGCATGGTCGTGAAATAGTCGGCTAAGCAGTGTTGCCGGTATTGCGTTGTTGAAATGTTGTCGTTGAAAGCCGCGCCTGAATGGCACGGTTGAGCCTTACGGCGAGATCAAGTGACCTTCAGTATCCGCATATCATTGGTGCCGCCGGCCTGGTTGTCGTGTTCGCCCTTGGTCAGGATGACCGAGTCGCCTTTTTCGAGCAGCCCTTGGTCCTTCAGCAGCTTGATGGCTTCGTGGTTGACATCCAGCACGTTGTGCTTGCTGACATCGAAGGGCACGGTGTAGACGCCGCGGAACATGGCGGCGCGATTCTGGGTATGCGGATGACGGGTGTAGCAGTAGATGGGCACGCCGGAGCGTATGCGCGACATGATAAGCGGCGTATGGCCGCTTTCAGTCAGCGCGATGATGGCTTTTACACCGGGGAAGTGATTGGCTGCATACATGGCCGACAAGGCTATGGTTTCGTCGCGCCGATTGAAGGTTTCGCCCACGCGGTGTTGCGAGCGCGTGGTGCCGGGCTCCTGCTCGGCGCCCACGCAGACGCGGGCCATGGCGGCAACCGCTTCGACCGGATATTGCCCCGCGGCGCTTTCGGCCGAGAGCATGACTGCGTCGGTGTAGTCGAGCACCGCGTTGGCAACGTCCGAAACCTCCGCGCGTGTGGGGATTGGGCTGTTTATCATGGACTCCATCATCTGGGTAGCCGTGATGACAAACTTGTTGTGCGTGCGCGCATGCAAGATGATGCGTTTTTGTATGCCCACCAGCCGCGCGTCGCCCACCTCAACGCCCAGGTCGCCGCGGGCCACCATGACGCCGTCGCTGGCCTTGATCAGAGAGTCCAGCGCTTCGTCGTCGCTGACCGCTTCGGCACGTTCGATTTTCGCGACTATCCAGGCCTTGCTGCCTGCCGCCCGCACCAGCTTGCGTGCTTCTTCGATATCGTGGCCGTAGCGCGGAAAGGACACCGCAACGTAATCGAGGTCAAGTTCGGCGATGACGCCGATGTCGGCTTTGTCCTTGTCGGTAAGGCTGGGCGCGGAAATGCCGCCGCCACGCCGATTTATGCCTTTGTTGTTCGACAGCGGGCCGCCCACGGAAACCGTGGTGTGCACGGCATGGGCTTCGACTTCATCGACCGTCAGCACTACCCGGCCATCATCCAGCAATAGCTCGTCGCCCGGATGGCAATCAGCCACCAGGCTGGGGTAGTCGATACCGACTATGGTGTTGTCGCCGGCGTCCAGCGGGTGGGTATTGGAAAGCGTGAAGCGGTCTCCCTCGACCAGCGTGACGGGCGACTGCGCGAACTTGGCAATGCGTATTTTGGGCCCTTGCAGATCGCCCATGATGGCTACAAACTTGTGATGCTTGGCGGCCAACTCGCGTACCAGGCGCGTGCTTTTGCGATGGTCGTCGGCGCTTCCGTGCGAGAAGTTAAGGCGGGCTACATTCATGCCGGCCAGGATGAGCTTTTCAATGACTGCTGGGGTGGAGCTGGCCGGACCCAGTGTGGCAACGATTTTAGTGCGGCGTGTGGTCATGGGTTGGCAGATCTCCGGCGTTACGCCTTTCAGGCGCGGTGGTAGGGATGATTAGTCATGATAGCCCACGCCCTGTATAGTTGTTCGGCCAATACAACTCGAACCATGGGGTGGGGCAGGGTCAATGAAGAAAGCCGTATCAGCTTGCGGCAATTGCGTTTCAATTCGGCGTCCAGGCCATCGGGGCCGCCCACCAGAAACACCACATCCTGGCCTCCAGAGCGCCAGGCTTCCAATTCTTGTGAAAGAGCCATGGTGGTCAGGTCTTTGCCATGTTCGTCCAGGGCGATGGTCAGGGCATGGCCGGGGATGGCCGCCTCGATGCGCTTGGCTTCCGCGGCCATCATCTGGGCAGGGGTTTTGCCGCTGGTGCGAGGTTCCGGCTTGATTTCTTTTAATTCGAGGGCGCAATCGGCGGGAAGCCGTTTGGCGTAGTCTTGCCACGCCTGTTCTACCCAGGATGGCATGCGTTGGCCGACGGCGATGACAATAAGCTTCATGCGCCGGCCTGTCGGGCGGGAGTGGGCTCAGTCGTTGTCGCCGTCATCGAAATCGTAGGTTTCGGTAATGACGGGCTGGGTGGACTGCGGCAGCAGCTTGACGCGCACGGGTTTGTCGCCCCAAATTTCTTCGAGGTTGTAATACAGGCGGATCGACGGTTGCATGCAGTGCACGACAATATCGCCCAGGTCCACCAGCACCCATTCCCCGGTGTCTTCGCCTTCGTGGGCGACGATGGGGATTTTGTGCTTGCGGACAGTGTCGATAACGCTGGAAGCCAGCGACCTGGTTTGCCGGTTGGAGGTTCCGCTGGCAATGATCACCCTGTCGAACAGGCTGGTGATGTGCGAGGTGTTGAAGACTTTGATGTCTTGTGCCTTGACGTCTTCGAGGGCATCGAGAACGAGGCGCTGCAGTTTTGTAATTTCCATAGTCTTAACTATACCTTGAGACGCTATGCGGCAGTAGCCCGATAAAGGCCATGTTGCCGAATATATTGAGTTACGGCGCTGTCCAGCAAACCGTCCACGGCCAGTCCCTGCGCCAGCCGGCGGCGGATGTCGGAGGCGGAGACCGGGCTTGCTTCGAATGGAAGATGGACCAGGCTCTTTCCGGCCTGCTCCAGAATTTGTTGCAGCGGGCCAGGCGCCTGGGTGTCGTCGCCCGGGCGTTCGGCAACGGCCAGGTGGACGCGCCGTGCGATGTCTTGCCAACGGTGCCATGAGCAAAAGTTGGCGAGCTGGTCGGATCCCAGTATCCAGAAGTACTCGGCGCCTTGCGGCAGCTGTTCGAGCGTGTCTATGGTGTAGGTCTTGCCGCCGCGTTCGATTTCAAGAGGATTGATGCACAGGCCGGGTTTGGCGGCAATGGCAAGTTTCAGCATGGCCAGCCGATGCTCGGGGCTGGCAGCCAAGGCTTGCCTTTGCCATGGATTGGCGGCTGGAATGAGCTGCACTTCGTCCAGGGCCAGATGCTTGCGGGCGGTTTCGGCCAGGGCAATATGGACCAAGTGCACGGGATCGAAGCTGCCGCCCAGCAGGCCGATTCTTTTTATACCCATTGCCGGGGTTTTAAAAAATCGGCTAATTCGGCTTCTGCTGTATTTTCAGCCGGGGCCCAGTTATAGCGCCAGGCCGCCATGGGCGGCATCGACAGCAAAATGGATTCGGTGCGCCCGCCCGATTGCAGTCCGAACAAGGTGCCCCGGTCGAAGACCAGGTTGAACTCAACGTAACGGCCGCGGCGATAGGCCTGGAAGTCGCGCTGCTGTTCGCCATATTGCATGGCCCGTCGTTTCTCGACGATGGGCATATAGGCGCCCAGGAAGCTGTCGCCGACCGAGCGTACCAGGTCGAAGCTGTGGTCGAAGCCGCCTTCGTTCAGGTCATCGAAGAAAATGCCGCCAATCCCGCGGGTTTCGTTGCGGTGCTTAAGGAAAAAATACTCGTCGCACCATTTTTTATAGGCCGGATATTTATCCGGCCCGAACGGCGCGAGGGCATCGTGGCAAGACTGGTGGAAATGGCGGGCGTCTTCTTCAAACGGGTAGTAGGGCGTCAGATCCAGGCCCCCGCCAAACCAGAATACGTCATCGGTATCGGAGTTTTCCGGGGCTCGCGCCACGAACAGACGCACATTCATGTGCACAGTCGGAATATACGGGCTGCGGGGGTGCAGCACCATGGAAACCCCCATGGCTTCCCATGCCCTGCCGGCAAGCTCCGGGCGATGGGCGCTGGCCGAAGGCGGCAGCGTCTTGCCTTTGACATGGCTGAACAGTACGCCGGCCCGTTCGAACAGCGGGCCGCCCTCGATCAGGCGCGAGATGCCGCCGCCGCCTTCATCGCGTTCCCAGTGGTCGGTCTGGAAGGGCGTGCCGTCGGCTTGTTCAAGCGCGGCCACGATGCGGGTCTGCAAATCCAGAAAGTAGTCGTAAGCGGAAGAAATAGGTACAACCATATAAGGCTAGCTCCTGTAGACCGGCATTAGCGGCCGGTCAGGAAGATGTCTCCCCTGAAGAAAGGGCGCGCCACCCGATATCGGACCGGTATTGGCGGCCTTCGAACTGAATCCGCTGCACCGTTTGATAGGCCGTGGCCTGGGCCCGCTTGACGGAATCGCCCAGTGCGGTCACGCACAGGACGCGGCCGCCGGCGGTTTTGACCACGCCGTCCTCTAGCCGGGTTCCGGCATGGAAAACGGCGCATTCCTCGGTGTTTTTGCCCAGGCCGGTAATGGCGTCGCCGGTACGCGGCGTGTCGGGATAGTTCTGCGCGGCAATGACCACACCCAGGGCCGTACGCCGGTCCCAGGTGATGCTGGCCTGCTCGAGCGTACCGTTGACGGCGTGCTCGAATACCTCGGTCAGGTCGCTTTTGACACGCATCATGATGGGCTGGGTTTCCGGGTCGCCCATGCGGCAGTTGTATTCAAGCACCTTGAGCGGGCGGCTGGCATCGGGGCCGTCGCCTATCATCAGGCCGGCATAGAGGAAGCCGGTGTAGGGATGGCCGTCTTTGGCCATGCCTTGCAGCGTGGGCTGGATGACTTCGCGCATGATGCGGTTGTGCAGCGTCGGCGTAACGATGGGCGCCGGCGAATAGGCGCCCATGCCGCCTGTATTGGGGCCTTGGTCGTGGTCGAGCAGCCGCTTGTGGTCCTGGCTGGTGGCCAGAACCAATACCTGCTGGCCGTCGCACATGACCATGAAGCTGGCTTCTTCGCCCTGCAGGCATTCTTCGATGACGACGCGCGCGCCGGCGGCTCCCAGCGAGCCGTCGCCCAGCATCTTGTCGATGGCCTCGTGCGCTTCTTGCACGCTGGCCGCCACGACCACGCCTTTGCCGGCGGCCAGGCCGTCGGCCTTGACGACGATGGGCGCGCCTTGTTCGCTGATATAGGACTTGGCCAGGACTGGGTCGGTAAAGGTCTGGTAGGTCGCCGTCGGAATGTGGTGGCGAACCATGAAGGCCTTGGCGTAGTCCTTGGAGCTTTCCAGTTGGGCGGCTTTTTGGGTCGGCCCGAATATTTTCAGGCCGGCTGCACGAAATGCGTCGACAATGCCCGCCGCCAGAGGCGCTTCGGGGCCGACGACGGTGTAGGCGATACCTTCTTTCTTGGCAAAGGCGATAAGTTCGCCGGCATCGGTAAGCGCGACATTTTCGAGCTGTGCTGTGGTGGCGGTGCCGCCGTTGCCGGGCGCGACGTACACTTTCTGAATACGCTCGGACTGGGCCAGACGCCAGGCCAGGGCATGTTCGCGACCGCCGTTGCCAATAACAAGAAGTTTCATAGTGGTGATGGTAATTAGTACTGTTACTTTAAAGCTTGGACAAGAAAAGCGAGTTGATGCAGATCAACCCGCGCGGGACGAGCTGGAAACTTTATTCCACTTCGTCAAGGACGGCGGTGGTGAAAACCTCCTGGACGTCGTCCAGGCTTTCCAGCACGTCGAGCATTTTTTGCATTTTTATTGCGTCATCGCCGGTAAGTTCGGTTTCGTTCAGCGGCTTCATGGTAATGGCTTGCACTTCGGGAACCAGCCCAGCCTTTTCGAAGGCGGCCTTGACGGCGGCGTAATCGGTGGGCGGGCAGGTGACTTCGACGACGCCCTCGTCGTCGGTTTGTATATCGTCGGCGCCTGCGTCCAGGGCGATTTCCATGACCTGTTCTTCAGAAGTGCCCGGGGCGAAAATGAATTGCCCGCAGTGCTTGAACATGAAGGCCACCGAACCTTCCTGGCCCATATTGCCGCCATGCTTGGAAAAAGCGTGGCGCACTTCAGCCACGGTGCGCATGCGGTTGTCGGTCATGCAGTCCACTACGACAGCCGCGCCGTTGGGGCCATAGCCTTCGTAGCGGATCTCTTCGTAGTTGGCGCCGTCGGCTCCGCCCGCGCCGCGGGTGATGGCGCGCTGGACGTTGTCTTTGGGCATATTGGCGGCCGTGGCTTTGTCCCAGGCCAGGCGCAGACGCGGGTTGGAGTCTGGGTCGGCTCCGCCCGCGCGCGCGGCGACGGTGATTTCACGAATGATTTTTGTCCAGAGCTTGCCGCGTTTGGCATCTTGGCGACCCTTGCGGTGCTGGATATTCGCCCACTTACTATGACCGGCCATAACAATGTCTTAAATTAAGGGAAAGAACGTAAGTTTAACGCGTGCAGAGCCGGGAGCATCGAATTACACTTGGAATACGTCGTATTGTGCGCAACGAAAAGGAAAAAAATGGCCGATCCCATTATTGTCGCTAAAAACTCCAGTACTGAAATCGTCTTTTTACCCGAGTTGGCCAACCGGCATGGCTGCATTACCGGCGCAACCGGTACGGGCAAGACTGTAACTTTGCAGGTTCTTGCGCAGGCATTCTCGCGCTTGGGAACGCCGGTCTTCATGGCTGATGTCAAGGGCGACCTGAGCGGCATTTCCCAGGCAGGCCAATCCAGCCCGAAACTGCAAGAAAGGCTGACCAAACTGGGCTTGCCCGAGCCGGTATGGGGAGGCTGCCCGGTTACATTTTGGGACGTGTTCGGCGAACAAGGGCACCCCGTGCGTGCAACGGTGTCCGACATGGGGCCGCTGTTGCTTTCGCGCATGCTTGAACTCAACGATACCCAGGAAGGGGTATTGGCGCTGGTGTTCAAGGTGGCGGACGACGAAGGCCAGCTTATCCTGGACCTGAAGGATTTGCGCGCCATGCTGCAGAATGTGGCCGATCGCGCCGCCGAGTTGCGCACGCGCTATGGCAATGTTTCCTCCGCCTCTATCGGCGCCATTCAGCGCAGCCTGCTGCAACTGGAAAGCCAGGGCGCCGACAAGTTCTTCGGCGAGCCCATGCTAAGCGTGCACGACCTGATCCGCTGCAACGAAAACGGCCAGGGCATGGTCAATATTCTTGCCGCCGACAAACTGATGCAGTCCCCGCGCCTGTATGCTGTCTTTCTGCTGTGGATGCTGGCCGACCTGTACGAGACCTTGCCCGAGGTGGGCGACCTTGAAAAGCCAAAATTCGTCTTCTTTTTCGATGAAGCGCATTTGCTGTTTGCCGACGCGCCCAAGGCCTTGCAGGAAAAAATCGAACAGGTAGTGCGCCTGGTGCGCTCCAAAGGGGTAGGGGTTTATTTCGTAACCCAGAATCCGCTGGACATTCCTGAAACGGTGTTGGGCCAGTTGGGCAACCGTGTGCAGCATGCCCTGCGCGCGTTTACGCCGCGCGACCAGAAGGCCGTGAAGACCGCGGCGCAAACCATGCGCCCGAATCCGGACCTGGATATCGAGGCGGCCATTACCGAGCTTGGAGTAGGCGAAGCTCTGGTTTCCATGCTTGACGCCAAGGGACGGCCTTCGATCACCCAGCGTGCCTGGATGCTGGCTCCCGGCAGCCGCATTGGCCCGGCCACCGAGAGCGAGCGCCAGGCGTTGCGGGCGGCGTCTTTGTTGGGCGGCAAGTACGAACAGACCATCGACCGCGAATCCGCCTACGAGGTATTGCTGCGGCGCACCGAGGGCGGCGGGCAGCCGGCGCAAGGCGGTGCGCCGCAGGCCGGCAAAGAAGCCGCGCCCGCCGGAGACGGGCTGATGGGGGCGGTCAACGACTTTCTTTTCGGGTCCACCGGCCCGCGCGGCGGCAAGCGCGAGGGCGTCGTTCAACAAGTTGCCAAAAGCATGGTGCGGCGTACCGCTACGCAGTTGTTGCGCGGGGTACTGGGCTCGTTGACCAGCCGTCGTTGATTAACACAGCAGCAATCAGGAGCTTATTGTGACTCAGCAAGTAAAGGCCATACGCATCGAGGCGAACGGCGGACCGGAAGCCATGAAGCTTGCGATGGTGGACTTACCGCCGCCCGGAACAGACGAAGTCACCATCCGGCAGAAGGCCGTGGGCTTGAACTTCATCGACATCTATTTCCGCAGCGGCTTGTACAAACAATCCTTGCCCCATGGGCTGGGATGCGAAGCCTCCGGCATCGTCGAAGCGGTAGGCGCCAATGTACGACATCTTAAGGTTGGCGACCGCGTGGCCTACGGCCAGAGCCCGTTGGGCGCCTATGCCGAAGCCCGCAACGTGCCGGCGAACTTCGTCGTCAAGTTGCCCTCGGCGATCAGCTTTGAAGAAGGCGCGGCCATCATGCTAAAAGGCCTGACGGCCCAGTACCTGCTGCGCCAGACTTATCGTCTGCAAGGCGGCGAAACCATCTTGTTCCATGCCGCCGCCGGCGGCGTGGGCTTGATTGCCTGCCAGTGGGCCAAAGCTCTGGGAGTCAAGGTTATTGGTACGACGTCCAGCCCCGAAAAGGCGGCCCTGGCCAAGGCCAATGGCGCTTGGGAAGTCATCGACTACACGCGCGAGAACGTCGCCGAGCGCGTATTGGAGCTCACCGGGGGAAACAAGGTTCCTGTCGTCTACGACAGCGTCGGCAAAGACACCTGGCTTACTTCACTGGACTGCCTGCAACCGCGCGGGCTGATGGTCAGTTTCGGCAATGCTTCGGGTCCGGTCGACGGCGTCAGCCTGGGTATTCTGGCAAGCAAGGGGTCGCTGTATGTCACTCGCCCTATGCTGGGCGACCATGTGGCGACACAGGAAAAAATGGCCGCGGCGGCCGGCGAACTGTTCGACATGATTATCGCCAAGAACATCAAAGTGCATATCGGCCAGCGCTTTCCTTTGCACGAGGCCGGCAAGGCGCACGCGGCGCTGGCAGGGCGCCAGACGCGGGGCGCTACGATCTTGACGCTGGATTGACCAACCGCAGCAAAGGCGCTTGTTTCGGCTTCAGCCTAAGCGCCTTGGGCGTTTGCCCGTTGCTTGCCGCGGGCTGCGCCATTGGCGTTGCCCGCAGCTTTTTCAGCTGCAGTTTTTCGTTGCCAGCGGCTGGCCGTGCTTGAAGCACTTCTTTTGCGCCTGCCCGTCTTTATACGTAAGGGTAGGGCCATCGGCACGGCCCGCTTTGTCCTGCATTTCGATGGCTGTCAGGGTCGCGCCGGTATACACGGTTCTTTCGATCCGATTGCCCGCAACCGGACGCTTGAAAAAATACATCATGGGCTTTGTCGCGTCGATCTTTAGAATGGTTGCAGCAGAGACGCCGCTTTTCTCAAGATGCTCGGCACTGGCCGTTATGCTGGGCGACTTCGCTGCCATAGCGGGCTTTTTCTTGTTGGCCGCGTCATTTGCCGCCGGTGCATCGACGGCTGTCCGGAGGTCGATCGTGTGTTGCGCCTTGCCGTCGACCACATGCAGCGTTACTTTGCCCTGCTGCCGCGACGCGCCCTGGTATGTCGGGCCCCACGCCTTGCGGTCTCTTTCATAGACCAGTTCGATATTTCCATCGGGTTTGCCGTTTTTACAGGCTGCAACGACTGGATGAAAAGCGGTATTTGCAAACGAATAGCCGTATTCCGAAACCTTGGCGGCTGGCGCGGCGGCAGTTTTTGGCTTGTTGTGCGTTTGGTCCGCCGAATCGATGGTTCCCGTCCAGTCGCGCAATTGCTCGTCTGAGACCTTGCAGGGCCACTGCTTGGCAGGGTCGAACTTGAAGTAGTCGTCGGCATGGACGGCGTAGCGCTGGTATTCGGCATTGGCCTGCTCCAGCAATGCGGACAGTGTTTCATTCTTGACCTTGGGAAGGTCCAGGGGCTCCGCCCATGCCAACGATGCACAGCCGGCGTAGCAAAGCATGGAAAAAACGACAGCACTGGTTCTTGGAACGACTCGTCCGATTGTCATTTTTATTGTCTCGTTATTGGTTGTTTAATTCTGCTCGGCTACTTTATCACCAAGCGATGCCAAGTGGAGAAAAATTCGCTGCTTGGGCTGTATTTTCCGTACTGCGGCACTGGATGCCGACACATGGTTGCATTGTCCGGCTTCGCTGCTCTTGGCGGACGATACGGGGCCATACAGCGAGTTCTTGTTGTGGACTTTGTCCAGCGAGGTGGTCGTCCAGCCATTCTGCGCGATCGTGATGCCGGCGCCGTCATTGAAAGTGAAGTTTTTCGACTACGGCTATGCGGCAGCGATAGATTTCGGCAAATTTAACGCCGCAGGCCGGCTCCCGCCGGGGGGGGGCGGGGAGTTCGGATGGCTTGGCGTTTGCCTGGCGCTAAAAAGCTAGTCTTCCATGTGATAGCGCGAAACGCGCTCGACTTCGTTTTTCGAACCCATGACGACGCCGATGCGTTGGTGCAGGGCGTTGGGCTGGGCATCCAGGATGCGCTGTTCGCCATCGGTGGCCGCGCCGCCGGCTTGTTCTACGATGAAGCTCATGGGGTTGGCTTCGTACATCAGGCGCAGCTTGCCTTTTTTGCCTGAGGGACGCTCGTCGCGCGGGTACATGAAGATGCCGCCGCGGGTCATGATGCGGTGTACGTCGGCAACCATCGAGGCTATCCAGCGCATGTTGTAGTTTTTCGCCAGGGGGCCGGTTTCGCCGGCCAGGCAGTCGTCGATATAGCGTTTGACCGGGCCTTCCCAGTGCCGCATATTGGACATGTTGATGGCGAACTCGCTGGTGTCTTGCGGGATGGTCATGCTTTCGGTGGTGAGTACCCAGGTGCCCATTTCGCGGTCCAGGGTAAAGCCCACGACCCCATTGCCGACAGTCAGCACCAGCATGCTTTGCGGCCCGTACACGGCATAGCCGGCGGCGACCTGCTGTGTGCCGGGTTGCAGGAAATCGGCTTCTTCGACTTCGCGTGTGCTGGCCGCCTCGGGGGCGCGCAATACCGAGAAGATCGTGCCGATGGAAACGTTGACGTCGATATTCGATGAGCCATCCAGGGGATCGAACAGCAGCAGATAGCCGCCTTTGGGGTATTCATTGGGAATGCGATGGATGGTTTCCATTTCTTCGGAAGCCATGGCCATCAGGTTGCCGCCCCATTCATTGGCCTCGAGCAGGATTTCATTGGACAGCACGTCCAGCTTCTTTTGCACTTCGCCTTGTACGTTCTCGCTTTCCAGGCTGCCCAGCACGCCGCCCAAGGCGCCCTTGGTCACGGCGTGGCCTATGCCTTTGCAGGCGCGCGCCACAGTTTCGAGCAGTAGCCGCAGTTCGGCGGTGACGGCGTTGCCGTTGCGCTGTTGCTCGACAAGATATTGCGTGAGGGTTTTGCGTTTCAAGTTGGACTCCTGCTAGATTTTCAAGGCTTTGGTCACGATCTCGGCGACATTGCGCGAGAGAGTGGGGTGTTGTTGGATGCGTTCGTAGCTTTGGCGAATGGCTTCGCGGTTGGCGGGAATATACCGCGACCAGTTATCGAATGCACGTGCCAGGCGGGCGGCGATTTCGGGATTCATGTCGTTCAGGGCAATTACCTGGTCGGCCCAGAACTCGTAGCCTTCGGAGGTATGTGCGCCTTGCAGATTATTCATGCAAAACTGGAAAATCAGCGAACGGGCGCGGTTGGGATTGCGCAAGGTGAATGCCGGGTGCTGCATCAGGGTGCGCACGGTGGACACGCGGGTGGAGGGCGCGGTGGCCTGGACGGTGAACCAGCGGTCGATGACCAACGGATTGTGCTGCCATTGCTCGTAAAAGTGCTGCAGCGCCTGCGCGCCGGCCGAGGCGTCTTGCTGGTTGACCAGGGCGGCAAGCCCGCCCATGCGGTCGGTCATATTGCGCGCTTCATAGTATTGCCTGGATGCCAAGTCCGTTGCTTGCGGATGATTGCCTGCAGCCAGATACGCCAGCGCCAGGTTTTTCAGTGAGCGCAGGCCGGCTTGCAGGCCGTTCGGACTGTAAGGAGCAGAGGTGCCGGAGTCGGCGCTATGCAAGGCTTCCAACCAGAGCGGCGCCAGCTCCCGGCCGAGCGTTTCGCGCAGATGGCGGCGGGCGCCGGCTACGGCTGCCGGATCCATGGGAAGCGTTTTCTCCAACAAGATTTTTTCGCCCGGCAAGGTCAGCGCCCGGCTGCGGTAGGCGGGCGTAAGCTGCTGGTCCTGCAGCACGGCGCGCCAGGATTCGATGAATTCCGGGTCGACGTCCAACGGCGCTTTGGCTTGAATGGCGGCGACCAGCTTCAGCAACTGCCGGGTGGCCAGTTCCTGGCCTGCTTCCCAGCGGGCGAAGGGGTCGCTGTCGTGCTGGGCCAGCAAGGCCAGTTGGGCAGTCGAGTAAGCATAATCGACAATGACCGGAGCCGAGAAATTACGCAGCAAAGAGGGGATGGGCTGGCTGGGAATATTGCCGAATTCCCACGTCTGCCGGCGCGTATCCAATTCGAGCACAACGGTGTCCAACTGCTTGCCTTCGTGCTTCAGGCTGATGCCGTTGCCGTGTTCGTCCAGCAAGCCCAGAGCGAACGGGATGAGCAAAGGCGGCTTTTCAGACTGGGGCTCGCGCAGCTTCTCGATGCCGACCGGCTCGCAATGCTGGCTTAGTGTAATGCGGCAGGATTTGGCCGCTGCGTTGTAGTCCAGTTCGACCTTGACGCGAGGCGTGCCGGCTTGCGAATACCATTGCCGGAAGACCTTCAGGTCTTTGCCGGGATTCTGCTTGATATAGACGGACTCCATAGCGTTGACGAAGTCGTCGCAGGTCACCGCCGAGCCATCGTGGCGACGGAAGTATTCGTCCATGCCGGCGCGGAATCCGCTTTCGCCAAGCAGTGTGTGCTGCATGCGGATGACTTCAGCGCCTTTTTCGTAGACCGTGGCGGTATAGAAGTTGCCGATTTCCTGATAGCTTTCGGGGCGGATAGGGTGGGCCATGGGGCCAGCGTCTTCGGGGAACTGGGCAGTCCGCAGGGCGGTGACGTCGTCGATGCGTTTGACGGCGCGCGCGCTGGCGGCTTCGCCCTGGGTCAAACCGTGGGCCATCATGTCGGCAGAAAATTCCTGATCGCGAAAGACGGTAAGGCCTTCTTTTAGCGAAAGCTGGAACCAGTCGCGGCAGGTAACGCGGTTGCCTGTCCAGTTATGGAAGTATTCATGTCCGATCACGCCTTCAATGGCATGGTAGCTGGCATCGGTAGCCGTATCGGGGTCGGCCAGTACATAGGACGAATTGAAAACATTGAGGCCCTTGTTTTCCATGGCGCCCATATTGAAGTCGCGGGCTGCGACCACCATGAAGCGATCCAAATCCAGCTCCAGGCCAAAGCGCGTTTCATCCCATTTGACGGCCCGCGCCAGGCTGTCCAGGGCCCACTCGGTTTTGTCTTCAGAGCCCCGGTCGCTGTAGACCTGGAGCAGGGCATCGCGTCCGCTTGCCGTCTGGATAGCCTGCTCCCGGCAACTGAAGTCGCCCGCAACCAGCGCGAACAAATAGCTGGGCTTGGGGTGCGGATCTTCCCAGATGGCCTGGTGGCGGCCGTCCGGTAAATCCTGGCTTTCCAGCAGATTGCCGTTGGATAGCAGCAAGGGATAACGCGCTTTGTCGCCGCGCAGGGTGACGCGATAGCGCGACATGACGTCGGGGCGGTCCGGAAACCAGGTAATGCGGCGAAAGCCTTCGGCTTCGCATTGTGTGAACAAATTGTTGCCCGACACATACAAACCCATAAGGGTAGAATTTTGCGCCGGTTTGCATAGGCTTACAACTTCAAGGGTAATGGCAGCTTCGGTCGGGAAAACTGTAAGCGTTTCTTCGTTGAGCTGGTAGTCGCCCGCATCCAGCTTGCGTCCGTTCAGCACCACGGATTCCAGTGCCAGGTCTTCCCCATTCAGGACCAGGGGGCTGCCTTCGGCCCCGACACGCTCGAACGAAAGCTTGCTGGTGACCCGGCTTTGAACGTCGTCCAGATCGAAAACGAGTTCGACCTGAGGCAGCCGATAGGGGTAGGGCTGATAATCGTGGCGGGAAATAGTGGGTGCTGTATCAGTACGCATGGCAAAAACCTGATCGATTCGTGAAAATTCAGTATCCCTATTGTAATGTTTGCGCAATGGGGAGTTTTTGTGAGGATAATGCAACCTTAGGCTTGCATTATGGTCTTATGTAGAACGGCGGATTCCGTTATATAAAGTGCAGGAGCGCTTATGTTGCATTTTTTCGGGCAAAAATTAATTTCGTCCTGGCGGGCTGCGATGGTGCTGGCCTGCATGGCCATTCTGGCCGGTTGCGCGGCCCCGACTTGGTCGGCGCGGGTCACCAGTTTTGAACAATGGCCGCCGGACGCAGCGGGCAAGACCTACCATATTGTCCCCGAGTCCGGGCAGACGGGTAATCTTGAATATCAAACCTATTCCGACATGATACGCGCCAATATCGGGCGCACAGGCCTGGTAGAAGCGCAGCCGGGCCAGAAAGCGCGATTCAATGTGTCTTTCGATTATGGCAATCCAGTAACCCAAACTTGGGTTCAGCAATATGCCGATCCTTATTTTTATAATGGTTTCGGGCCGGGGTTTGGGCCTTGGGGCGGGTATTACGGAGGCGGCTGGGGCGGTGGCGTTTTTTATTCGCCGCCTGTAGTGAACGTACCGGTGCAGGTATATAAAAATACGCTGACCGTAATCATCAAGGATAATGCGCGCAACGGCGTCGAGGTGTATCGATCCAGCGCGGTCAGCGCTTCTTCCCACGATAATCTATTGAATGTCATGCCGTATTTGACTCGTGCGGTTTTCGACGGCTTTCCGGGCAATAACGGGCAGCAGCGGGAAATCCGCTACGAGCGGCAACGTTAACGAAGAAAATGCCCGGCAGTACATGCCGGGCATTTTGACGATTATTTATTGATCAGAAAATCGTCGCGGGTTTTGCCCTGGGCCAGAGCATCGGCCAGCCAGCGCGGCGCTTTGCCTCGGCCGGTCCAGGTATCGCCAGTGTCGGGATGGCGATATTTGGGCGGTACGGTGCGCCTGGCTTGGGGCGGCTCGGCATTGTTTTCGGCTTTGCGGCGCGCGGCGGCTGGCTTTTTGGCCAGGGCGGCAGCCAGTTCGTCGGGGCTAATGTCATATTCACGCATAGATTGGATAATCGACGCAATAATAGGATTGCGCTGTTTGGCTTGAAGCGCTTTAGCCTGTTTTTGTAGGCGGGTAATTTCTTTTTCGATTTTTAATTGAAGGGCAGCGTAATTGTCACGCGTCATTCGTTATTCCTTGCTAGGACTGGTGAAGATAATATTGCGGATTAATTCAAAATCGGCAGCAACTGCAAATGGTATTACAGAAATGCCGCGGGTTGCAAAGTTTTGTTTCTCGCCCGTTTAAATATAAACATATTATTATTTCAATCAGATACAAAGACCGATTAACTCTTAAATCATAGAACTGACATGCTTGCACTTAAGGAAGACTTCCGGGTAGCCGCGGTCCAAACCGTTTCGTCCACATCGCTGGAGCAAAATCTGAAACAGGCGGGCAGCCTGATTGCGGAGGCGGCCGCCGATGGAGCCCAACTAATTGCCTTGCCTGAGTATTTTTGCCTGATGGGCCGGCATGATCGCGATAAAGTCACGCTGCGCGAGGTTGTCGGGGACGGGCCGATTCAAAATTTTCTAAGCCAGCAGGCTCGGCGGCATGGAGTTTGGCTGGTGGGGGGCACCTTGCCCCTTGTTAGCCCCGATTCTGACCGCATATATAACACCAGCATGGTGTATGACCCCGAAGGCAACTTCGTCGCCCGCTACGACAAGATTCATTTGTTCGGATTCACCAAGGGCGATGAGTCCTACGACGAATCCGTATCGATCCGGCCTGGTGAAAACAGCCCCCAGGTTTTTGAGACGCCCTGCGGCAGGGTGGGGTTGTCCATCTGTTATGACCTGCGTTTTCCCGAGTTGTTTCGGGCTTTCGGCGAGGTCAGCCTGATTGTTTTGCCGGCGGCATTTACTTATACGACAGGGTCGGCGCACTGGGAAGTTCTGTTGCGCGCAAGGGCTATCGAGAATCAATGCTATGTGCTTGCGCCGGCACAGGGGGGCAAGCATGAAAACGGCCGGCGCACCTGGGGACATTCTGTTCTAATTGATCCATGGGGCAATATTGTCGCCGACCTTGCGGAAGGCCCGGGGTTCGTGGCGGGCAATATCAGCCAACAACGAATGGCCGAGGTGCGCCAGGCCTTGCCGGCCTTGATGCATCGTACGATGTAAACGTTTATATACGGTACTTTTTTATGAAAATCGCAGACCCTTCCATTAGTGCACTGGCTACGGCTAAATCTGTTTTGCTGGACCCCTGGGGGCTGACCGAGTCGGACATGGCGCGCGCGCTGGGTGAAATATTCACGCACAAAGTCGATTACGCGGACTTGTATTTTCAGTACACGCGCAGCGAGGGCTGGAGTCTGGAAGAAGGCATAGTCAAGACCGGCAGTTTTTCCATCGGCCAGGGCGTGGGCGTGCGCGCCCTCAGCGGCGAGAAAACCGCCTTCGCTTATTCTGACACTCTGTCCAGCGACGCTTTGCTGTCTTCGGCCAGGGCGGTGCGCACCATCGCCCGTCAGGGCGCGGGCCGCCAAAAGATCATTACGCCGGGCAAGGATGCCGCCCATGCGCTGTATCCGGCCATCGACCCGTTGAACACCTTGTCGGCCCCTGAAAAAGTTGCGCTACTCGAGCGCCTTGAGGCAATGGCACGTGCGGCCGACCCGCACATCATTCAGGTGATGGCGGGTCTGGGTATGGAGTACGACGTGGTGCTGATTGCCGGCAGCGACGGACGCCTGGCCGCCGACGTGCGTCCTTTGGTGCGCTTGTCGCTAACCGTTATTGCCGAGCGCGACGGGCGCCGCGAAATGGGGCATGGGGGCGGCGGCGGCCGCACGGGCCTGGATTATTTCACCGACGATATCCTGCGTTCTTATGTGCAGCGCGCCACCCACGAGGCTTTGGTCAATCTAGAGGCCCGTCCGGCCCCGGCTGGCGAGATGACGGTCGTCCTGGGCTCGGGCTGGCCCGGCATTTTGCTGCACGAAGCGGTGGGGCATGGCCTTGAAGGCGACTTCAACCGAAAAGGATCGAGTGTGTTTTCAGGCCGCATTGGCGAGCGGGTAGCTTCCAAAGGCGTCACAGTGGTCGACGACGGCACATTGGCTGATCGCCGCGGGTCGCTCAATATCGACGACGAAGGCAATCGCACCCAGCGCAATGTGCTGATTGAAGACGGCATACTCAAAGGCTATATGCAGGACTCGCTGAATGCTCGCCTGATGAAAACGGCTGTTACCGGCAATGGGCGGCGCGAGTCGTTCGCGCATTTGCCGATGCCGCGCATGACCAATACATATATGTTGTCGGGCAAAGAGGCGCCGGAAGCCGTCTTGGCTTCGGTGAAAAAGGGCTTGTACGCCGCCAATTTCGGCGGCGGACAGGTTGATATCACCAGCGGCAAGTTCGTGTTTTCGGCCTCCGAGGCCTATATGATCGAAAACGGCAAAATAACCTATCCGGTGAAGGGCGCAACGCTTATCGGCAGCGGCCCTGAAGCAATGACGCGTGTCAGCATGATAGGCAACGATATGCAACTGGATTCGGGCGTGGGCACTTGCGGGAAAGAAGGTCAAAGCGTACCCGTGGGCGTTGGAATGCCTACGATCCGCATGGATGGCTTGACGGTGGGCGGCACGGCCTAGTTCTGTTGACGAAGGTTCTTTACACGTGGCGCCGCGGGCGGGGACTGATTGTTCTCCTCGTGACTGGTTCGGCGCCCCGCGCGCCGAACCGGTCTCCAGGGCCGGCACGCCCTGCCTTCCCCGCCACCGGCGTGTTTATCCCGCTATCCGCGGCAATGCAGACGGCGCCAGCATCAAGCAGGGCATCAGGACATCAAGAGAGAAGATCGGCATATTCATGTCCCTGTAATCCGTTGTTACAAACTATCAGGCTCAAGGCATTTCTCCTCGCCACCGCTATAGCCAATCACCCCAAAAACTCCCCGCCATAACACCCAAATTCGCCCAGTACCACTGTTGACACGATTAGTTCATGGGCATATGATTTCAGTTCAAATCAATTTAGTTGAACTGAATTACCGAATTTTTCGCTACATGGACAATCAAGTGGAAAACACACAATACGACTTGCGCATTTTGCGTGCCTTGCGCCGCATTACCCGCTCGATTGCCTTGCACTCGCGGCAACTGGCCGCATGCAGCAACATCACCGCCCCGCAGCTCATATGCCTGCGGGCGGTCATCGACAACGGCCAGCCCATTACCGCAACGGCAATCAGCCGTGAAATCCACGTCAGTCCCAGCACTGTCGTGGGCATCCTGGACCGCCTTGAAGACAAAGGCTTGGTGCGCCGTGAACGCGGGCGCGAAGATCGCAGAATCGTATTTGTTTCTGCCACCCAGGCCGGCGTCGATCTGGCTGCAAATACCCCTTCGCCGATGCAGAAAAAAATGGCGGACGCGCTCAATGAGCTACCTGAACTGGAACAGGCCACTATTACCTTGTCGCTGGAACGCATTGTCAGGCTCATGGAGTCCGACGGTGTGGCGCTGGCGCACGAAGAGGCTGTTTCACCAATATTAGAGGTGCCCGATGGCTCCGTGCCACCAGAATCGGGATTGGCGGTTTGACTGAAAGTACATCATCAATTTCTTCGATCGATTCTTCCATTACCCCGTCGCCGGGAACTCAACATCTCAACCCAGGGCAGGTGGTTCTACGCAGCCCCGAACGCAGCGATGCCCACGCGGTCCATGGGTTAATTCAGCAGTGCCCGCCGCTGGACCTAAATTCCGTCTACACCTATTTGCTTCTTAGCGAGCATTTTGCGGACACCTGCCTCGTTGCGCTGCGGGGCGGCCAGCTCGATGGCTTTGTGTCCGCCTATCTTCCCCCCCAAAAAACCGATGTGCTATTCGTTTGGCAAGTTGCCGTGCACCAGCGTGCGCGGGGCTTGGGGCTGGGAGGTCATTTGTTGCGCAGCCTGCTTGCCCGCCCTGCGGCACGGCAAGCCAGGTATGTCGAAACCACGGTCGGCCCGGACAATGCGTCCTCGCGCAGGATGTTCCAGGGCCTGGCCGGGCACCTGAACGCACCAATGCATGAAAGCTTGTTGTTCGATCGCAGCCTGTTCGGGCCAAGCGCTCACGAAGACGAGCGTCTTATCCGTATTGGGCCGTTCTGAGGCGTGAGGGTGTTTTTTATCGCCGGTGGGCAGCGAACCGCGCAGCGGTATTTTTTCAATCAAGGAGGTGGCGGGTTAGTCTGGTCTGTAGCAAGTCCTGGCTTTGCTCTTTGCCTTATCAACGAGAGAGGAAGTAAAAATGATGGACTTAAAAATTTTTGACCGGATGGAGTCGGAAGTCCGAGGCTACGTCCGGTCGTTCCCCGTTGTGTTCAGTCAGGCCAGGGGATCGGTGCTGATTGATGAATCAGGCAAGGAATACATTGATTTTTTCAGCGGAGCCGGAACACTCAACTACGGCCACAACAATCCCATTCTTAAAGAAAAGCTGATCGACTACTTGAACACCGATGGATTGGTGCACGGCCTGGATATGGCTACGGGCGCCAAGCGGTATTTCATGGAAACCGTCGAACGCGTGCTGCTCAAGCCGCGCAGCTGGAATTATAAATTGCAGTTCACCGGCCCAACGGGCACGAATGCAGTCGAGGCGGCGCTCAAGCTTGCGCGGCAAGTTAAAGGGCGGCCCAATGTCATCTCGTTCACGCATGGCTTCCATGGCGTGAGCGGCGGCTCTTTGGCCGTGACCGCCAATGCCAAGTTCCGCGAAGCGGCCGGCGTGGCGCTGGGAAATACAACATTCATGCCGTACGACGGGTATCTGGGACCCGACGTCAATACCATTGCTTACCTTGAACGCATGCTGGACGATCCCAGCAGCGGCATGGATCGTCCGGCGGCGGTCATCGTCGAAACGGTGCAAGGCGAAGGCGGGGTCAATGTCGCAACGCGGCGCTGGCTCAAGGACCTGGAGCGCTTGTGCCATCAGTACGACATGCTCTTGATCATTGACGATATCCAGGTGGGCTGCGGCCGCACCGGCAGCTTCTTCAGTTTCGAGTCCGCGGGCATTCGCCCCGACATCATTACCTTGTCCAAGTCCTTGTCGGGTTTCGGCCTGCCGATGTCGCTGGTGCTGATGAAGCCCGAGCTCGATATCTGGAAGCCGGGCGCGCACAGCGGTACTTTCCGCGGCAATAACCTGGCTTTTGTCACGGCTGCGCAAGCGCTGGACAGCTACTGGACCAATAGCGCGTTCTCGGACGAGATCCGTCGCAAGGAAGAACTGGTTCGTGATTGGCTGGAGAACCTGGTTCACAGCTATCCGGGAGTGGGGCTTAGTGTACGCGGACGCGGGTTGATCCAAGGTTTGGCAACGCCGGCCGATAGCGATGTGGCCAATCAGATTGCCCACAAAGCATTTGAGCACGGACTTGTCATCGAAACCTCTGGCGCCAATGATGAAGTATTGAAAGTCTTGCCGGCCTTGACGATTAGCGACGAGCAATTGAAAAAGGGCCTGGAAATAATTGAACGCAGTACAGGTGAAGTGCTTGCCGCCAAAGGCGCAAGTGCCCATGTGCTGAAATTTGGAGGAAAGCGTCGATGATAGTCAAGAATGTGAATGAGGTGATTGGCACCGAACACGAGATCAAGACCGAGAACTGGCTTAGCCGCCGTGTGCTGCTGCAAAAAGATGGCATGGGCTTTTCGTTTCACGAGACCATAATTTTTCCTCATACGCAAACTCATATCCATTATCAGCATCACCTCGAAGCTGTCTGGTGCATCGAGGGCGATGGCGAGATCGAAACGATTGCCGACGGAAAAAAGTATGCCTTGGGGCCCGGTGTCGTCTATGCGCTGAACGAAAACGACGAACACTGGTTGCGCGGAGGCGAGAAACCCCTGCGAGTGATTTGCGTATTCAATCCGCCGCTCACGGGTTTTGAGGTGCACGATGACAAGGGGGTTTATCCCGCTGACAAAAGTGCAGCCTAGATTCAGATAAGAAGGAGTACATATTATGGAGATCTCCATGAGCGATCCGTATGTATCGCGCACAGACCGGAGCGCAGCCATTATCAGCAGGCGCGAGCCGGTGGTTTATGGCGAAGGCCAATATGCTCAGGCCCTTAGCGCCACACAGCTAGCCGATTACCAGCGGGATGGGTTCATTGTGCTGGAAGACTTGTTCGATGCCCAGGAAGCGGACGCGCTGCTGAATGAGATTCGAAGCATGAGTTCCGATCCCGCTGTTACCCGGCGCGATGAGGCTATCCGCGAGCCAGGCAGCGATGCCGTGCGGTCGATCTTCCGGGTGCACGAACTCAATGCCCGGATAGCCGGCCTTGCCAGGGACCCACGCTTGCTGCATGTGGCAAGGCAGATTCTGGGCTCCGAGGTTTATATTCACCAGTCGCGGGCCAACATGAAGCCGGGCTTCAAAGGCAAGGAGTTCTATTGGCATTCAGACTTTGAAACCTGGCATGTCGAGGACGGTATGCCGGCGATGCGTGCCTTGAGTTGCTCGGTACTGCTGACCGACAATAATGAATGCAACGGCCCGTTGATGTTGATTCCCGGTTCGCAGTCGCAGTTTATTTCCTGCCAGGGCCAGACTCCGGATGAAAACTTCAAAGAGTCCTTGCGCAAGCAGGAGTACGGTGTACCTGACGCGATCAGCCTGCAATTGCTGGCCGAGAACGGCGGAATACGCACAGTCACGGGCAAGGCGGGGTCGGTCGTGTTTTTCGACTGCAACACCATGCACGGATCCACGGGCAATATCTCGCCTTGGCCGCGAGCCAATGTTTTCATGGTTTACAACAGCATGGAAAACACGCTCAACCCGCCCAAGTACGGTTTGGCTCCGCGTCCCGACTATATCGCGGCACGCGAACGGATCGAAATGCTCGAGCCGCTGGAAGCTGCAGCGCTATCGACTTGAGCGCGGAATAGCGTCGTTTGGCGCTGCGTTCAATGTGCTTGGATTCGAGCGCCGTCGCCTGATTGCGGCGGCGCTTCGTTGCATTCTTGTGGTCATGAGCCCTGCGATAGACATGGACCGGCCGTGCAAGGGCTAACTAAGCATCTTGCTCGACAGTCGCCTCTAGTGTCACGCCTTTCAAGAACTCACGGGTTCGCGGTTCGACGGGATTGGCAAACAGCGTCTCGGGCGTACCCTGTTCGACGATGACGCCCTTGTCGAAAAAGCACACGCGGTCGGATATTTGCTGCGCAAATTGCATCTCGTGCGTCACCAGCAGCATGGTCAGATCATGCTCTTGCGACAGGCGCTGGATGACGCTCAATACTTCGCCTACCAGTTCGGGATCGAGGGCCGATGTAGGCTCGTCGAACAACATAATACGCGGACGCATTGCCAGGGCGCGGGCAATGGCGACGCGCTGTTGCTGCCCGCCGGACAGCTGGCGCGGGAATTTGTCGGCCTGGTCGGCCAGCCCGACCAGCTCCAGATACTCTTCGGCTCGCTGGCGGGCTTCATGCTTGGACAATCCCAGTACATGGACCGGCGCTTCGGTGATATTGCGGCGCACCGTCATGTGCGGAAAAAGATTGAACTGCTGAAAGACCATGCCCATGTGCTTGCGCATATTGCGCAAATGAGCCTCGCCGGCTGGAACCAGCGCATCGTTCTTATATTCATGCCAAAGGGGTTGGCCGGCCACGTAGATCATGCCCGAGTCGATGCCCTCCAAGGTCATCAGTATGCGCAGAACCGTGGATTTGCCCGAACCGGAAGGGCCGATGATGGTGACTTTCTCGCCCGGTTGCACTTCAAAATCCAGTTCGTTCAGAACAGTTGTGTCGCCAAAGCGCTTGACGACCTTTTCCAGTTTGATAATGGGTTCGTTCATCGCAGGGGCAGTCCTTGTTTAGGCAGGCGGTTGTCCAGGTAGCGTACGCCGGCGGATGAGGCCAAGGTAAGCACCAGGTACAGGGCTCCGACCATGGAGAGGGGAATCAGGTAATTGAAGCTGCGGTCTCCAATGATTTTGGCGACATTGAGCATTTCCAGCACCGAGACCACCGATAGCACCGGCACATCTTTCATGATGGAAACCAAGTAATTGCCCAATGCGGGGATAATGCGCGGGATGGCTTGCGGCAGGACAATGACGGCAAAGATGCGCAGTGGAGTAAGGTCCAGGGCCCGCGCCGCTTCGGCCTGCCCCTTCAGCACTGATTCCAGGCCTGCCCGATAGACCTCCGAGGTATAAGCGCTGTACTGTATACCCAGGGCCAGCGCCCCGGTCAGAAAGGCGGGCAGCACGATGCCGTAATCGGGCAAGACGTAATATAGAAAGAACAGTTGCACCAATAGCGGCGTATCGCGAATGAATTCGCTTAGTGCTTTGGCGGGCCACGACACCCAGCGCGATTGCGCGCCTTTCAGTGCAGCTAGCAGCAAGCCCAATATGGCGGCCACCACAAAGCCCAGCGCCGCGGCCTGCACCGTAACAAGCAGGCCCCGCAGCAGAATGGGCAGTATGGACCATGCGAACAGCCAGTTGCCGCCGTCCAGATTCCAGCTTATGCCGAACAGCATGTCAGGTTCCTCCCGAACGCCAGCGGCCCACAGAGCGCTCCAGCAGTTTCATGCACAGGGTAAGGACCAGCGCCATGCCGAAATACATGAGCAACAGCAGCGTATAAATGGTGGTGTTGTCCTGGGTGATATTGCGTATCTGCTCGGCGCGAAATGCCAGGTCGCTTAGCCCGACCAACGAGACCAGCGCAGTGTCTTTCAGGTTTTGTACCGCCAGGTTGCCAAAGCTGGGCATCATTTCCGGAACAGCCTGCGGCAGGCGGATGCGCCACAGGATTTGCCGTGGTGTGAAGTCCAGCGCTTGCGCCGCCTCGGTCTGTTCGCGCGGCACGGCCTGAAGCGCGCCTCGGACGACTTCGGCCCCATAGGCGCCGATATTCAGGCTTAGAGCCAGGACGCCGGCCAGTACAGGCGGCAGACGCAAGTCGACACCAAGGCTTTGGCCCAGCAAGGGCAGGGCAAAGTAAAGCCAGAACAGTTGCACAAGCAGCGACGTGCCGCGGAAGAACTCGATGACGGCTATTGAAAACGCCCGCAATGCGCGATTGGACGCCAGCTTGCCCATGCCAAACGCAAAAGAGAAAATCCCGCCCAGCACAGTCGAATACACAGCCAACTGCACAGTCACCCAAGCCCCTTTCATCAGCGGCGGCAAGTAATCCAGCCACTCCATCAATGGCACTCCGTGGGGGCCCCGTTTACCGCCGGGCCGCCCCAAGGTAAACGCGCCCCCTCGGGGGGCAGCGAGGCGCGCGAGCGGCGAAGCGTGGGGGCCTTATTTACCGCCGGGCCGCCCCAAGGTAAACGCGCCCCCTCGGGGGGCAGCGAGGCGCGCGAGCGGCGAAGCGTGGGGGCCTTATTTACCGCCGGGCCGCCCCAAGGTAAACGCGCCCCCTCGGGGGGCAGCGAGGCGCGCGAGCGGCGAAGCGTGGGGGTCTTATTTACCGCCGGGCCGCCCCAAGGTAAACGCGCCCCCTCGGGGGGCAGCGAGGCGCGTGAGCGGCGAAGCGTGGGGGTCTTATTTACCGCCGGGCCGCCCCAAGGTAAACATGCCCCCTCGGGGGGCAGCGAGGCGCGTGAGCGGCGAAGCGTGGGGGTCTTATTTACCGCCGGGCCGCCCCAAGGTAAACGCGCCCCCTCGGGGGGCAGCGAGGCGCGCGAGCGGCGAAGCGTGGGGGTCTTATCTACCTTTACCGCCGGGCCGCCCGCCACTTCTTCTATTGGGCGCACAATTGGCTTTCCTTCTTGTCGAAGGACGCCTTCATGTCGGCGTCGCTGAAGCCATATTGCGCCATGATCTTGCGCCAGGCAGGCGTGCTTTTGAACTTGGCCAGCTCGGCATTGAAGGCATCGCGCAGTTCCTGGGAATCCTTGGCGAATGCAAAAGCGCCCCAACTGCGTACAGGCTGGCCATGAACGACCGGATCCGAGAAGTCGGAGGCGGCTTCAACGCGAGGGCTCTTCCCAGCTAGCTGGCTCACGGTCAGGCTGGTGGCCGCATAGGCGCTGGCGCGTCCCGTGGAAACCGTCGAGATGGCGTCCGCGTTGCTTGCAATGGTAAGAATATTGCTCTGGGGCACGCCCAGCGCTTGCAGCATTTCAAGCTGATCGGCGCCCGCCATGATGGCGACCTTGGCTTGACCCTGGCTGAATTGTTCGAACGAATGCAGTTTGTCGGGGTTGCCCTTGGCCACCAACAAACCTTCGCCGTAGGAACTATTGGGGTCCGAGAACAGCACTTGTTGGCAGCGCTGGGGCAGGATAGCCATCTCCGCTGCCACCATATCGAAGCGGTGCGCTTTCAAGCCTGGGATAAGCGAACTGAAACCCGTGGTCGACCATTCAATCTTTTTAACGCCCAGTTGTTTCATGACTTGCTGGGCGACATCCGGGCCTATGCCTTTAGCCTTGCCGTCCAGGCCGCTATATCCGTAGGGTATTTCATTGGCGATGGCGATACGCACGACGCCCTTGTCTTTTATCTGTTGCAAAGTTGCCGCGCTGGATGTGCCGGCGGCGTTCAGCGCCAGTATGGCAACACTGGAAAGTAGGGTGGTCCAGAGGGAGTGTTTCATGAGAGGTCCTTTTAGAAAGCCCGCCATCGGCCAGCTCTTCAGGATGGTTTGCGTGGGATATTCCCTGCGGTTCCGGCATTCGTTCCTGTAAAAATGATAACCCATAATATTATTTCAGTTCAAATTACTTCGTTGCGAATGAATGCACCGTTTGAATGGCGGCGTTCGCGCGCGGCATAATACATTTGCATGCGTGGGCTCGGGGCGCTCTTATTGCATTGCAACCAGGTGCAAAGGGCTGCGGGTGTTGTTTTCGGTAGCGAGGCCAGCGTTTTGGCTTGGATGTATTGGAAAACTATGCTAGGATTTACTTTATGCACAACGTAAATTCGTTTTACTTCTTTTATTTTGCTTTTCCAAAGCCGCTGGTGGAGGAAGGGAAACGTAGTGCGTTGTAAAAACTAAATTCCCAAAAAGCCGCCAGCTTAGTAGCTTGGCGGCTTTTTTTATATCGCTTGCTAAGTTGGCATCACACCCTGGAGCAACAAGTGTCACACAATACCGACGATTTACGTATCCGAGAAATCAAAGAACTGAGCCCGCCCGCGCACGTCATGCGCGAGTTTGCCGGCACTCGCGAGGCGTCGGCCGCCGTGTATGCGGCGCGGCATGCCGTGCACGATATTTTGCACGGCCAGGACGACAGGTTGGTAGTAGTTATTGGGCCTTGCTCCATCCATAACGTCGACGGCGCACTCGAGTATGCAGACAGGCTAAAAGCCTTGCGCGAACAACACAAGGACGAACTTGAGATCATCATGCGGGTTTACTTCGAAAAGCCCCGCACGACAGTAGGCTGGAAGGGCCTGATCAACGACCCGGGCCTGGACGGCAGTTTCAATATCAATCTTGGCTTGCGCACGGCGCGCAAATTGCTGCTTGATGTCAATAATATGGGCATACCGGCCGGCTGCGAATTTCTTGACATGATCACCCCCCAGTACATCGCCGACCTGGTTTCATGGGGCGCAATTGGGGCACGCACCACCGAAAGCCAGGTGCACCGCGAACTGGCGTCGGGGCTGTCGTGTCCAGTGGGATTCAAGAACGGCACCGGCGGCGACGTTAAAATTGCGGTCGATGCCATCAAAGCGGCGTCGCAGTCCCATCATTTCCTGTCGGTTACCAAGGGCGGGCATTCGGCCATTGTCTCGACAGCCGGAAACAACGATTGCCACGTCATCCTGCGCGGCGGTAAAGTGCCTAATTACGATGCGGAAAATGTCGAGCAGGCATGCCAGGTTCTGGCCAAGGCCGGCTTGCCGCAGCGCATCATGATCGATGCCAGCCACGCCAACAGCAACAAAGACTATCGCAATCAGCCGCTGGTCCTGGACGATGTGGCGCGCCAGATGGAAGGCGGCGAAGCGCGTATTTGCGGCGTCATGGTCGAAAGCCATCTCGTTGGCGGGCGTCAGGACCTGGTTGCCGGCCAACCGTTGACTTACGGGCAAAGCATTACCGATGGTTGCATTGACTGGGACACTTCGGTTCAGGTTCTAGAGCGCCTGGCGCTGGCCGTGCGGAATCGCCGCAAGCTGGCCGTACAGTCGGCCGCGGCTTGATAACCCCCTTGAAATGGGGTGCTGCGGGCTGATGGCGGGTTCCAGTGTCCTGTTTGGTTCGCCTTCTCAGGTTCCGGGTTACCAGGTAGGACGCTTCAAGGAGATGGTCAATTGAATGCCGTTTTGCAATATCAAGCCCAGCGCCGCCCGATTCCTGCGGGATTTCTTGAGGCGCTGGGCGCGCATTTTGGCGACCGCTTTTCCACGGCGCACAGCGTGCGCGACCATCATGGCCGCGACGAGTCGCCTTATCCGCCCGCTTTGCCCGACGGCGTCGTGTATGCCGCTACAACGGAAGAGGTTGCGTGGGTTGCGCGCCATTGCAACGAGCATAAGGTGCCGCTTGTCGCCTTTGGCGCGGGCTCGTCGCTTGAAGGCCATGTTCTGGCTGTGGAGGGTGGCATCAGCCTTGACCTGACCGGCATGAACCGAGTCGTGGCAGTCAATGCCGAAGACTTGACGGTTACCGTGCAGGCGGGCGTAACGCGCAAACAGCTTAATGCTGAAATCCGTGACACCGGCCTGTTTTTCCCGTTGGATCCGGGCGCTGACGCCACTCTTGGTGGCATGGCGGCAACACGTGCCTCGGGCACTAATGCCGTGCGCTACGGCACCATGCGGGAAAACGTCATGAGCCTTAAAGTGGTCACGGCCGATGGACGCATTATCCAAACTGCTGGCCGTGCGCGCAAGTCGTCGGCAGGCTACGACCTGACTCGCTTGTTTGTGGGCAGCGAAGGCACGCTGGGCATTATTACCGAGGTTACGGTGCGGTTGTACCCTCAGCCCGAAGCGGTGTCCGCCGCCGTCTGCAATTTCCCCGATCTGCATTCCGCCGTGCAAAGCGTCATTGAAATCATTCAAATGGGCGTGCCGGTGGCGCGTGTCGAATTCATGGACCTGGCGGCCGTCAAGGCTACTAATGCGTACAGCAAGCTAAGCCTGCATGAGTCGCCGCTGCTGCTGTTCGAGTTCCATGGCAGCCCGGGCGGGGTGCGCGAGCAGGCCGAAACAGTACAGGAAATCACTTCGGCCAACGGCGGGATGGCGTTCGAGTGGGCGGAACATCCCGAAGACAGGTCGCGCCTGTGGGCCGCCCGGCATGACGCGTATTTTGCCGGCCTGCATTTGCGGCCAGGTTCGCGCTCCAGCACGACCGATGTATGCGTGCCTATTTCGCGTCTTGCCGACTGCGTGCTGGAAACAGCGGCCGACCTGGACCGGGCCAGTTTCCCATATACCATCCTGGGCCACGTCGGTGACGGCAATTTCCATGTGCTGATGCTGCTGGACCCCGACAACCCGCTGGAGTGGCAAGAGTCCGAGCGCATCAATCAGAGCCTTGTGACGCGGGCTTTGCAGATGCAGGGCACTTGCACCGGCGAGCATGGCATAGGGCTGCACAAAATGGAATTCATGCTGGCCGAGCACGGCCGCGATGCGCTTGATCTGATGCATGCAGTAAAGCAGGCCTTCGATCCCAACAATATCTTGAATCCCGGGAAAATGATTCCGCCGGCGTAATGTCTTGCGCCAGCTGGTTCGCAGTTCCTCAATCCAGCAAGTAGTACAGAAGCCTTGCCGCCTGGGCAAAGCTCCTGCAAGGCTTGACCGCCAGGGTGCCGCGTGGCGGCTGGCGCGCTCAAAGCGCTTGCCCGTTCAGATAAAATACCGGCATGACTACATTATCAGCATCAAAGGGACGCGTCGTCGTCGGTATGTCCGGAGGCGTGGACTCGTCGGTGACCGCCTGGCTTTTGAAGGAACAAGGCTACGAAGTGGTGGGCCTGTTCATGAAGAACTGGGAAGACGACGATGATTCCGAGTATTGCTCGACGCGGCAGGACTGGATCGACGCCGCCAGCGTGGCCGATCTTCTTGGCATTGAAATCGAAGCGGTGAATTTCGCGGCGGAATATAAAGACCGCGTCTTTGCCGACTTCCTGCGCGAATACTCCGCCGGCCGCACCCCCAATCCCGACGTCCTGTGCAATGCAGAAATCAAATTCAAGGCATTCCTTGATCACGCCATGTCGCTGGGCGCCGAACATATTGCAACGGGCCACTATGCACGGGTGCGGGCCGTCGAAACCGCACATGGGCCGCAGTATCAATTGCTTAAAGCCCTGGATCGAAGCAAGGACCAAAGCTATTTCTTGCATCGCTTGAATCAGGCCCAGCTCTCCAAGACCTTGTTTCCACTGGGCGAAATTCCCAAGACTGAAGTGCGGCGCATCGCGGCTTCGCTGCAATTGCCCAATGCAGCGAAAAAGGACTCTACCGGCATTTGTTTTATTGGCGAGCGCCCGTTTCGTGAGTTTCTCAACCGCTATCTGCCGACGCAGCCGGGCCCCATAAAAACCCCCGAAGGCGCGAAGGTCGGCGAGCATCAAGGTTTGTCGTTTTATACGCTGGGGCAACGCAAGGGACTGGGCATAGGCGGCATCAAGGGCAAGCAGCGCGACGATGGCACTGCCGACGCCTGGTACACCGCCCGCAAAGACCTGGAAAACAATACCTTGTACGTGGTGCAGGGGCACGACCACCCATGGCTGCTGGCGCAGCGGCTTCAGGCCCAGGACGCAAGCTGGGTCGCCGGCGCAGCGCCCGAACCGGGGCGGTACGCCGCTAAAACGCGCTATCGCCAGTCCGATGCCGCCTGCGCTTTGCTGTCGATCGAGCCGGAGGCGTTTGCGTTAGGCTTTGACGAGGCACAGTGGGCGGTAACGCCGGGGCAGTCGGCCGTCTTGTATGACGGCGATATCTGCCTGGGCGGCGGCATCATCATTTAATTCCATACACCCAGGCTTGCGCTTTGCGGCGGCAGCATAGAAGCAAGGCCGGCGCTTGATCTGCGCGTTTGCGTGGCCGGGAAGTGGAATGATGCCCTGGGGGCGAGGCTTATTTCGGGGGGGCCGAATTGATGAACGAGGGCCGTGCTTGCAGCTTCTCGTCGAGTACGGTGAGGTTGCTGTATTGCTTGCGCCAGTCCAGTTGCGGAAAGCGCAAATCCAGGTAGGAAAGAGCGCAACCCACGGCCACATCGGCCAGGCTGAAGTTGACGCCCATACAGAAGGCCTGGGGATCAAGGCCTTTGTCCATGAATTCCAGCGCAGTGGCTATCTTGCCCATTTGGCGCTGCACCCATGCTTCGCTGCGAAATTCCGCTTCCCGTTTGGTGTTCTCAATATTGATGGAGACCGCTGCATCAAGCACGCCGTCGGCAATGGCTTCCCAGCAGCGCGTTGCGGTGCGGTCGCGGCTGGCCTGCGGAATAAGGCGGCCTACCGGCGACAAGGTGTCGAGGTATTCAACAATAACGCGGGAGTCGAAAAGGCTGCCTCCGTCGTCCATGACCAGACAGGGGACTTTGCCTAAAGGATTGAATGTCTGGATTTGCGTCGTGCTGGACCAGACATCTTCAAGGATAAGCTCGTATTCAAGTTTTTTTTCGGCCATTACGACACGCACTTTGCGTACATAAGGGCTCGTCAGCGAACCAATCAGTTTCATGGCAACCTAAGGAAGTTACTGGCTCGAAAAGTATAGCAGGGATATCAGGGGGTCGTTGAGGCGCCGCAGGCTTAATGGCGCAAGCCATGCCGGCCCGCGTCGATGTGTTGTTTATTGGCTTCGCTAAGGTGGGCATCCCTTCCGGCTAAGGCGCTTGGCGGGTGCCGCGCGGTGCCGATGCTAAAATGCCTGCTGATTTTTCAGTTACGTGAGCCGTGATGCAAATAGCCGACCAACTTAGTCATTTGAACGCCTTGTCCCCACTTGACGGCCGTTACGCCGCCAAAGGGCAGGTATTGCGCGAAACCCTGTCCGAGGCGGCCTTCATGGCCCATCGGGTCGAGGTAGAAGTGGCCTGGCTGCTGGGTTTGTCGCAGGCCGGCTTGCCCGAGCTGCCCCGTTTTTCCGCGGCTTCCACGGCGCTTTTGCAAGGTTTGGTCGCGAATTTTTGCGAAGCCGATGCCGCCCGCATCAAGGAAATAGAGAAAACCACCAATCATGACGTCAAGGCCGTGGAATATTGGCTGAAAGAGCGCGTGGCTGGCGATGCCGAACTGTCCAGTGCGGCCGAGTTCATCCACTTTGCCTGCACCTCCGAAGACGTCAACAACACCTCGCATGCGCTCATGCTGACGCGCGCCCGCGCACAATTCATCATTCCACGCCTAACGGAAATCGGCACTCATCTGAAGACACTGGCGCGCCAGTTCGCCGACCAGCCCATGTTGTCGCGCACGCATGGCCAGCCGGCCAGCCCAACGACGCTGGGCAAAGAGTTCGCCAACGTCGCGGCGCGCCTTGACCTGGCCATCGCTTCTATAGAAGCCGTGCAACCGCTGGCCAAGCTTAACGGCGCCACGGGCAATTACAACGCCCACGTCTCTGCTTATCCCGAGGTCGACTGGCCCGCATTCAGCGCCAAGGTACTGGCCGGGCTGGGCCTGAAGCAAAATCCCTATTCCATCCAGATCGAACCGCACGACTGGATGGCGGCATTGTTCGACGCCGTGGGCCGGGCCAACACCATTTTGCTTGACCTGAACCGCGACATCTGGGGCTACATCTCGCTGGGCTACTTCAAGCAGCGCTTGAAAGAAGGCGAAGTCGGCTCTTCGACCATGCCGCACAAAGTCAACCCCATCGACTTCGAAAACTCCGAAGGCAATATCGGGCTGGCCAATGCCGTCTTGCGCCATTTGTCTGAAAAACTTCCGGTTTCCCGCTGGCAGCGCGACCTTACCGATTCCACCGTCTTGCGCAACTTGGGCGTTGCCTTTGGCTATTGCGCGGTCGCCTGGGACTCTTGCTTGCGCGGCTTGAACAAGCTGGAATTGAACCAGGCCGCCATCGACGCCGACATCGACAGGTGCTGGGAAGTTCTGGCCGAACCGGTGCAAACCGTAATGCGCCGCTATGGCTTGCCCCAGCCCTACGAGCAGCTCAAGGCGCTTACGCGCGGCAAGGGCATCAACCAGGAAGGGCTGACCGAATTCATCAATGGCCTCGACCTGCCGCCCGAACCCAAAGCCCGCCTGCTGGCACTGACCCCCCGCAGCTATCTTGGCTTGGCCGCGGAACTGGCCCGGTCTATCTGAAAGTATCCGGAACGAAGCCGTTCGCGACATTGATTGGGGTAGCGCGGGCCTTTCTGCAGCCATGAAAAAAAGGTGCTAGAATGACCGTCTTTTCCAGGTAGGGGGCTTTAGCTCAGCTGGTAGAGCAGAAGACTCTTAATCTTTTGGTCGTGGGTTCGAGCCCCACAGGCCCCACCATAAATCCTGTGAAGAATCAGTATGTTAAAGCCGCCTCTTACGCGGCTTTTTCTTTTTCTTGCGTAGCGTGTGCCAGAAATGTGACATTTTCGGCGTGATGCGCAAGGTGTGATTGCCCAAGGTGCGCATACTTTCGCACCATTTCGATGGTCTTCCATCCACGAGTTCCAAGCGTTCGTTGTTCGTGCTCGGCGCGGCAACGGGTCCTGACCTGAAGTCCGAAATATGGGGGAGTCCCGAGCTGCGACGAGTACCGCTGCGATAGGCGGTCCCTCTGCACAGTTCCTAGGGCAGGGGGCTGAGCAACCACGCGTTATGCGCTTGCGGATAACAGGAAAACGCGGCGGGGCGGAATTCGATTAAGCTACGGCCTGTCTTTAAAATCGGGCTGGAGCCCACGGATAATGAATAAGATTGAAATGTTGATGCTGGCTGTTGCGGCGATCACGGTGCTGATCGGGCTGGGCCAGTTGATCATTGCGTTTAGCCAGATAGGAACCAGCCGCAATACAGAGAAAAGGCGCCCCAGACAATCCCGCTTCATGTGGTTTCTTATCGCACTTCAGGGCGTGATTGGCGCTATTGGAGTGGTTTATTTCGATCGCTATGTCGAGGTTCCGTCCAAACTGGATTTGTACGGATTCGGCGTGTCGATATTTTCAGTTTCATGCGCCTACGCCGTCGCGATGGCAAGGCTTGTGTTCATGAGGCACACTAAAAACATGCTGGCTTTGTCGCGTCAGATCATTGAGCTGGGGCTAAAGGTCGAGCGCATGGAGCGCACCATTGCGGATGAATTGCCTTCATTTCGGTAAGTGTGGTCTTTCAGTGCTTGCGATTCCTACGCTTTAATGTGGGGCTCGTTTCCTGGCCGACGGCGCGGCGGCCGGTCATGTGCGTGGCATATAGCATCAACGCGCCGAACATATCCTAGAATTGCACTCGTTTCCGTTTCCCGTTTCTTTTTGTTTAATTCAGTACAATTCGATTACTAATGCAATAGGGATGGGCTTGTGAGGAGAATATCCATAGCGGTGACTTTATTGTCTGTTGCCGCACTAGCTGGTTGCGCGGGTAGGGCAGCAAACCCGGTAATGATTCAGCAGTACGGAGATAATGCAAAAAGCTGCGCAGCGCTTGAGCAGGACATGTCATTTATCACGTCTGAAGTTGCGCGCCTGGCGCCGGATACAGAGAAAACTGGCAAAAACGTAGCACTTGGCGTTACTGGTGCATTGTTCCTAGTTCCGCTATTTTTTATGGATTTCAGCCAGTCCGAGCAAATCGAAATCAATGCCTATCGCCAGAGGTATAACCACCTAGCTATTTTGTCTATGGAAAAGGGCTGTGAAACTGAGCGAAGGCCAATTGAAATACCTGTGGCGAAGCGGAAAGAGGTTATGCCAACTCGGGGCACTACCGGCTCGTAAAGTAGCCAAGTATGGTGAAAGCCTTCCTGGCGGGAACTGACGAGAGGGGCGCAAAAAGAAGCCCCCGGTTGTACGGGATATAGCCATCTCAGCCGTCGCCTACAATGGCGTCGCATGACGAAAAAGAGTTCCGCTCCAAGAGAACGAACGACAACACGAAAGTAGATAGCTTGGGCGCCAGCCCAATCTAGCCGTTCAGTGCGGCTTTTTTAAGTGTGCGCTGCCTCTTTGATGACTTCGGCTACCCACTGATTCAAGCTTTCACCGCTAGCCGCGGCGGCTGTAACGGCTGCCTCGTGGATTCCGGGGGCGACCCGCAATACAAACTTGCCTGAAAAGTTCTTGCGAGGTTGAATGCCACGCTTGGCGCACTCATCCATAAAGGCGTTAAGTGAGAGCTCGCCTTCACGATGCAGCCCGGCTACATCGGCTGCATAGAAATCTGCGCCGCCGTTCAGGCCGACGAACTCGCCTCGTAGCATTTCAATGTCCGGGTCGTAGGTAATTACCGCTTGCTGGCCGCGAATAGTCATTACGTTCTTCATGGTTTCACTCCATTTTCTTCCAGCCATCTGCGAATAGAGGCTACCGCGCCTTTGTCGATATCTGGGGACGGGTGTGGTCTATGCATTACATTTACTTGCCCGAAAAGGAATATGGCAACGCGGGAGCCTTCTCGTTCGGTGACTTCAGCGCCAAGCTCGATGAATAGTGCTACTGCGTCGCTCCACTTCACTCCGGCGGGAGTGGGCCTGGAAAAAATTAGTTCCAGCGTTTTTCGGTGCTTGGCTTTCATTTGTCATATGGTACTAATTTATAGTATCAATCGCAAGTTTTAAAAATACCAGGTTTCACTTCGCTTGCAAAAGGGAACGTATTTATTTCCTTTTGTGGCTCGCACGGTTCTTAATTTTGCGGCTTCGAATCCCAGAGACCCCAACAAGTAAGCCCGACCGCCTTGCAGCGGTATGTTTACTGTGCTTTGTGATGCGCGGGCTGTCGCGCGTCAACTATCTTGGCCGGTGCGCGTCAATTATCTTGGCCGGTTGACGCTGGGCAATTTACTGAGTTGATGCCATCCTTTTCAGGGAT
>NZ_QNRQ01000021.1 GCF_003315175.1 Eoetvoesiella caeni
AAGGCGGCCGCGTCGTTTCTGGCCGATGCCCCCTCCTGGCGGCCAATCTTGGGGATAAACCCTGTGGATAGCCGCACTTATCCACGATAGATCAGACCCCCCCGCTCCGATAGATCAGACCCCCCCACCCCCTGTTTTCTCCGATAGATCAGACCCCCCCAGGGTCGTTAGATCAGACCCCCCCTAAACCGGTACGGTTAAGCCTTTAAGTTTTCCTATAAATATTTGCCTGTAATTGGCAGGCCAAATCAGTGGAAAACTCAACCGACAGCGCGAACCGAAACGCCGTAGCGCCCTACGGGCGCGCCTACCCTCCGGGCCTTCGGCCCTCCGCCCCGTCGCCTACGGCACCGGCCTGCGCCTTCGGCGGGGCACCCCTCCGGGGTTCCCCCGGCTTCGCCGGCTCCCCCTCCGGCTATCGTGCTGGCCTACGGCCAGGCGGCTTACCAAGGCGCGGCACGCCGCGCCGGTGGCAACTCCACCGCCTGCACCCTCATCCAGCGCCGTGCCCGCTGAAAGGCCGCAAAAAGCGGTTTAGCAGGGAAAAGCGGCTTGCCGAGGCCGTGCCTCACATCGAGCGACAGCGCGGGCGGAAAGGCCGCAGGTTGAACGCCAAGAGAAGGGCCAGCAGCCAAGCGGCCGAGCTGGCCAGCATCGTCATTCCAGACGAGGCAGGCCCGGAACCACGGCCAAGCCGCGCAGGAGCGCCCAGGAGGCCCGGAACCGGGCAAGGGTAGGGCAAGGTGCTACCGACCCCGGAAAACGCCACCACGGCCCGCACAGGGCCAAATTTCGATCCCGCCGCGCTCCCGGCCGGGCTGACCCAGGCCCGGCGCGTAGTATTCCGCTGTAGACTTGTAAATTGTAGTATGTAGTAGTATTATACAACCTACTACAACGCTACATTTCATACAGGAGCAACCGCTATGGCAGTCACGAAAGAGCAGATTTTTTCCGCCGCCGACGAGCTGGCCGCCAGCGGTCAGCGCCCGACGCTTGAGGCCATCCGCAAGATCACCGGCGGCAGCTATACGACGATCAGCCCGGCCCTGAACGAATGGAAGGCCCGCCAGGTCACGGCGGCCGCGCCCCTACGCGAGCCTGCGCCCCAGGCCGTCGCCGACCGCCTGGCCGAGCTTGGCAGCGATCTATGGACAATCGCCCTCGACCTGGCGAACGCCCGGCTTGCCGCTGAGCGGGAAGGGCTGGAGAAGGCCCGCGCCGAGCTGGAAGCCGACCGCAACGAGGCAACCGAGCTGGCCGACAAACTGGCCGGCGACGTGGAAGCCCTGCAATCCCGTCTGGCGTCCATCGAGGCCGCCGAAGCGGCCGCACGCGGCGAAGCCGACGAGCTGCGCGGCCAACTGGCCGCCGCCCAGGAACAGGCGCACACCGCCGAGGCCCGCGCCCAGGAGATCGAGCGCCGCGCCGGCGAGCTGCGCACGGAGCTGGACAGGGCGCACCAAGACGCCGAGCAGGCGCGCGAGGAACTGGCAGGCGTCCGCGAGGAAGCCGCGCGCCTGGCCGGGCAGCTCACGGCGCACCAGGAACAGAACGCCGCACTGCTGGCCCGCATCCAGCCGGCGGCCGACCAGGACAAGCCGAAGGGGCGCAAGTGATGCGGGCAGGGCTGGCCGCGTTCGCGGTCATCCTGGCGGCGACAACCGCCCACGCCGGCGAGCTGCGCGGCCGGGTGGTGGCCGTCGCCGATGGCGACACGCTCACCATTCTGGACGCCAGCCGACAGCAGCACCGTATCCGGCTTGCCGAGATCGACGCGCCCGAAAAGCGGCAGCCCTTCGGCCAGCGGTCGAAGCAATCGCTTTCCGATCTTTGCTACGGCCGGGATGCCGCCATCGAGGACGGCGGGCGCGACCGCTACGGCCGCACCATTGGCCGCGTGAGCTGCGCGGGCATTGACGCCAACGCCGAACAGGTGCGGCGCGGCATGGCATGGGTTTTCGACCGCTATGCGACCGACCGGAGCCTCTACGCGATCCAGGACGAGGCGAGGGCGGCCCGGCGGGGCCTATGGAGCGATCCTGCGCCGGTTCCGCCGTGGGAATACAGGGCGAAACGATAGGAAATGCACTGTTTTTAATGTTAAAAACATTGCATCAATCGGGCTGATATTGACACTTGAGGGGCGGCTTTAGCCGCTGAAAAACTACTGGCCGCCGCGCCGCCGCCGGAAGGCCGCTAGGTCGATCACGTCCGCCGTGCGTCGGCCTGCGGCCTGCATCGGAGTGGCCGGGGCAGGTCGGCCGGGTTCCGCCAGGCGCTGCCGCCGGCGGAACAGTTCGAGCAGGAACGACCCCAGGAAAATACCTGGCACGAACGGCAGCACGATCAAAACGCCCAGGGCCGAGGCCAGCGCCCGGAAGGGCTTGGCGAGCCACCGCAGCGGCCCGCGCAGCAGATCGGCCAGCAGGCCGTCGAGCAGCCAGAGCGCCACGGCCAGGACGAAGCCGCCGGCGGCGACCGTCATCACCGCGCCGCCGCCGAACCAGGCGGCCAGGCCGACCAGCAGCAGATAACCGATGACGACGAAAACCCACATGGCCGCGCCCGTCAGCTATGGTAGGGGTTCGCATCGAACCGCCCGGCATACTCGGGATCGGCCAGGTAGTTCAGCCGGTCGAGCAGGTAGGGATATTCGCCCTTCACCAGCACGATGGGCTTTTCCGGCCCCAGGCGCATGACCTCATCCGGCGTCAGCAGCTCGCGGCCGGCGAACTGCTGGCTTGAGCCGCTGGACTTGCCCCGGTTCAGGGAACCGCCACCGCCGGAAACGCCGGCGCCGCTGTTGCGGCCGGTGTTCTCCGTCTCAAACTCAATCGTGGCTTTGCCCAGGCTGTCGCTGATGTACTTGGCCGTGTCGTAGTCGTCCGTGCCAAAGAACGACTTGGCGCTGTTCGCCAGGAAGGTTTGCCACTTCGGATAGACGCCCTTCAACTGGCTCAAGTCCTGGATGAACACCCAGAAGGCTAGGCCGTAGCCGCGCATCAGGCTAACCGCGTCCTCGATCTGCTTCATGTAGCCGAGCTGGCCGAACTCATCGAGCAGGAAGGCGACCCGGTGCATGGGTTGCGTGGTGCTCGACGTGATGGCCGCGATCACGGAGCCGATGAAGGCCCGGACAAAGCGGGCATTGGGGCCGATCTTGTTGGCGGGCAGCACCATGTAGACCGTCATCAGTTCGGCCTTCATGTTCGCCAGGTTGAAATCGGAGCGCGACACGGCCGCCGCGATCCGTGGATCATCCATAAAGGCCGTGCTCTTCTGCGCCGTGGAAATCACCGAGCCGCGTTCACGGTCGGGCATCCCCATGATGGTGTTTGCCGCCCGCGCCGGAAGGCCGAAAGCGGCCTTTTCGTCGGCGGCCATTTCGGCCAGGGTCTCAAAAAGCACTTCCTCGCCGGCGGTCAGGATGCGCCGCACTTCGGGCAGATTGCGCCGGCCTTCATCCAGGCCGGCAACGTGCAGCATCAGCCCTTGCAGCAGCGTCCGGGCCGACTCGTCGAAGTGCGCCTGCCCCTTCGGGTCTGGAATCACCAGGCAGTCAGCCAGCACGGCCGATTCACCGACGCATTCCGGGTCACTCGTATCGAGGCGATCCAGCAGGTTGAAGGCGTGCGCCTCGCCCTTGGTCACGCCGAACGGATCGACCACGAAAACCTTATGCCCCAGCTCGCGGCGGGCGCGAGCCGTCACGGCCGCGTTTTCGCCCTTCACGTCGAGCACCAGGGCCGAGCCGGGATAGTCAAGGAGGTTCGGAATTACCGCGCCAATGCCCTTGCCGGAGCCGGTCGGGGCGACCGTCACGACGTGGCCGGTAAAGCGGAAACGCTGATCGAGGCCGGCGGGCGCATCGGCCACCCGGCCCAGGGCGAAACCGGCGGGCTTGCCGGGCGCGACCAGGTGCCCGGCCTGGCGGATTTCCGCGACCGTGCCCCACCTGGCCGACCCATGCGTGACCGGCTGCGCGCCGGGCGCGGAAGCGGCCTGAACAGCGGCCGCGCCGATGCTGGCAGCGCCGCCCGGTTCGCCCTGCAAACCGGCCCGCAGGTTGTCCAGCCAGGCCCCCAGGACGCGCAGCCGATGGCCCAGGGTGGAGCCTTCGCCGAGCTTGGACGCCAGCGCGCCGCAGATGCGGCCGCCTTGCGCATACATGGCATAGGTGCCGACCAGGGTTGCCGCGATCATGGCCCAGGACGGCAGGAACGGAACCAGCACGAACGCCAGCACCATTGCCGACCCCGGCAGCAGGTAGGCGAGGGCGGCCGCGCCAGCCAGCGTGACCGGGTTTTGCTTGCGCTTCACGGCCACCACGACCGCGCCGAGCATCAGCACGAACAGGACGAAGAAGAAGATGCCCCAAACCTCGGTGATGCGCCGGGCGAACCCGCCGAAATAGCCGCTTGCCGTATTGCCGGAAAGCTCCTCCCGGCGCGTCGCTGCCTTCTGCTCGACCTGGCCGCGATACTCCGCTAGAACCTTGTCGCCTTCCGCAGCCGCCAGCCCCTTCACGAACTCAACGCCCCGCGTCACGGATTGCTGCACGACATTGACGCCAGCCGTTGCCGCCGCCGCTGGCCGTTCGCCGTCCAGGCCGCCGGAAATCCGGGCGCTGAACTCGTCCAGATTCGCCGCCGTTCCCAGGCCCGCGTTCTGCAAGAAAAGGCCGAGGTCGGCGCGGTACAGGCTGAGGATGTTCGCCGCGCCAGCGGCGTTCCGGCTCGCCAGCGCGGCCGCTTCCATTTCCTTCAAGACTGGCAGCAATTCGGCCCACTTGGCGCGGTAGGCGTTCCAGTCTCCGGCGTTCGTCGCCATCGCCAAATCCTGCTGCCCAATGTCGAGCTTTTGCAGGTTCGCTTCCCACGTCCGGTAGGTCGATTCCTGCGCGTCACAAATGCGCTTCACCCAGGCGTCAGCGTCGGCCGCGCCGTAGAGCTTTCCGGCTTCGGCCGCCGGGTTGCATTCGGGGAAAACGCGGGCGTGCGCCGTTGTCGCCAGAGACAGGCAGAACACGCCGAAAAACACCGCCACCACGGCGGCCCACAATCGCGCTGCTAGAGCTTCAAAATCCATCATACTTCACCTCTCTGTCAGGTAGAAATTGACGGCTAGGAACGGTTGCCGCCGTCCTCTCCATCATCGGAAAAAGCCTCATCGCCGGCCGCCTCAAAGCGCGCTTTGGCGGCGTCAGCGTTCGGCCCTTTGAGCGCGCCGGCCGCGAGGGTCAAAGCGCCCAGGATCACGGAAGCCGGATAGTCCGCCATGCCGGACTTGATGACCAAGCCGCCAAGCTGAATCTTGCGGCGTGCATCCTCTCTCCTGGCGTTCATCCGAAGGCGTCCCAAATCGCGGTCAGTTCGTGCCAGGCGCTGCCGGAGCCGGAGCAGCTTGCTGGGTTTCGCCTTTGCGAAATTTCGAGGCGATAGCCTCAAACTCCTTCCGCATGGCGGCGTCATCGATGTCGAGATCGCCAAGACCGGCGGCAATCGCAATCTTGCCGATGCGTTCGGCGGCCTTGCTTTCGAGTTCGGCCAGTTCAGCCTTGATGCGGTTCAGCTCGGCCAGCTTGTCGGCCTTGCGTTCGGATAGGGTCTTTCGTGCCATCGTTACAGCTCCTTTCGTGATTGCGGGTTATGCCCGCGTGATGTTAGCACCTTGCGACGCTGGCGGGGAAGGCACGGCGCTGGTATAGTCATGCAGCGAAGCGAAATGCGCACTTACGGGTTGCTGCGCAACCCTCATACGGCCGGGGATACCCCGGCACCCCTTTTTAGCGGCTAAAACGCCAAGGGAAGAAATGGCGATCTACCATCTGAACACGCACACGATAGGACGGGCGGCCGGGCATAGCGCCGTGGCTGCTGCCGCCTATCGATCCGCGTCGAAGCTGGTAGATGAGCGCACCGGGGAAGTGTTCGACTTCACCCGGAAAGGCGGCGTCCTGTCGGCCGAGATCGTCACGCCCGCAGGCGTTCCGGTTCCCGAGCGCGCCGCCTTGTGGAATGCCGCCGAGGCCGCCGAGAAGCGCAAGGATGCGCGAGTGGCCCGCGAGTGGCGGGCGGCCCTGCCGCACGAGCTGAACGAAGCCGACCGGCGCGAGCTTGCAACGCGCATGGGGCAGGCTATCGCCGACCGCTACGGCGTGGCCGTGGATGTGTGCATCCACGCCCCGGACAGGGAAGGCGACGACCGCAATTTCCACGTTCACATGCTGGCGACCACGCGCACCATTGGCGCGGATGGAGCGCTAGGCGCTAAGGCCGTCATCGAGCTGGCGAACAAGGACAGGCAGAAGGCGGGCATTCCTGGCACCAGCCAGGGCGACATTACCGACATCCGCCGCGAGTGGGCGGAGCTGACAAACGAGGCATTGGAGCGGGCCGGAATCAGCGCCCGTATCGACCACCGCAGCTATGCGGATCAAGGCGTTGAGCTGACGCCAACCAAGCACATCGGCAGCGACGCCGTGGCGATGGATAGGCGCGGCCTGGAAGCCGACCGCATCGACATTCACAACGCCGACCGGCAGGAGCAGGCGCGGCAGATCGCCGAGCGGCCGGAGATCATCCTAGACAAGATCACGGCGACGCAGGCCGTATTCACGCGCCGCGACATTGCCGCCGAGCTGAACCGCTACATTGACGACGCCGGGCAGTTCCAGGGCTTGCTTGCCAAGCTGGAAAACTCGCCGCTGCTGGTCGAGATGGAACCGGCGAACGGCCGCGATCCGGCGAAGTTCTCCACCCGCGAAATGATCGAGACTGAGCGCGGCATGGTGGAGTGCGCCGAGCGCCTGGCGCGCACCGGACGGCATGGCGTTTCCGGCCCGATCACGAACGCCGCGATTGATGGCGCGGGCACCCTGTCGGCCGAGCAGCAAAACGCTGTCCGGCACGTTCTCAAGCCGGGCAGCCTGGCCGTTGTCATCGGCGACGCCGGCACGGGCAAATCCTTCTCCATGAAGATAGCCCGCGAGGCGTGGCAGGCCCAGGGCTTCAACGTGCGAGGCGCGGCGCTGGCAGGCAAGGCGGCCGACGAATTGCAGGCTGGCAGCGGCATCGAAAGCCGCACGCTCGCCAGTCTTGAATTTGCGTGGAAGAACGGAAAGGACAAGCTCACTTCCCGCGATGTTCTCGTGATCGACGAGGCGGGCATGATAGGCAGCCGCCAGCTTGGCCGCGTGCTGAAAGCCGCCGAGCAGGCCGGGGCAAAAGTCGTCCTGCTGGGCGATGACAAGCAGCTTGCCGCCATCGAGGCAGGCGCGGCGTTTCGTGCCGTCGTGCAGCACGTCGGAGCGGCCGAAATTACCGAGGTGCGCCGGCAGAAACACGCCTGGATGCGCGAGGCCGGCCAGCAGCTTGCGCGGGGTTCCGTGGCCGATGGCCTGGCGGCCTACGCCGAGCGCGGCCACGTCCAAATCCACGGCAGCCGGGAGGCAGCGCGCGACGCCCTGGCGGCGTCCTATGTCGGCGACCAGGGCAAGGGAAGCCAGATCATCCTTGCCCATTCCAATGCGGACGTTCAGGCGCTTAACCAGGCCGTGCGCGATGCCCGGAAGGAGCGCGGCGAGCTGGCCGGTTCCGCCCGGTTCGTGACCGAGCGCGGCGGCCGCGAGTTCGCCGCCGGCGACCGCATCGTGTTCCTGAAAAACGACCGCGATCTAGGCGTGAAGAACGGCACCCTTGGCACCGTCGAGCGGGCCGAGGATGGCAGCCTGGCCGTTCGGCTGGACAGCGGCGAAGCGCGCCAGGTGCAGGCGTCCCAATATGCGGCCGTCGATCACGGCTATGCAGTCACGATTCACAAGGCCCAGGGCGTCACCGTCGATAGGGCTTACCTGCTGGCGACCCCCGGCATGGATAGGAGCCTGGCCTATGTCGGCATGACCCGGCACCGCGAGGCCGCTACCCTGTTTGCCGGGGCGGACGACTTCACCGACCGGCGGGCCGGGCGGCTGGTCGATCACGGCGCAGCGCCCTACGAGAACAAGCCGGAGAACCGGCCGAGCTACTTTGCCACCCTGGAGAACGACAAGGGCGAGCGGCACACCATTTGGGGCGTCGATCTTGAGCGCGCCATTGCCGCCAGCGGCGCGCAGCGCGGCGACCGCATCGGCTTGGAGCACGGCGGTTCGCAAACCGTGCGCCTGCCGGATGGCACCACGGCCGAGCGCAACACTTGGCACGTTCGCGGCGCGGCCGAGCTGGCCGCCGGGAAGCTGGCCCAGGTGCTGGGCCGCGAGCGGCCGAAGGAAAGCACGCTGGACTTTGCCGACCGGCGCGGCTTCGACGGCGAGAACGTCATGCGCCGCTGGCTCGAACGCGGCCGGGCCAAGGTGGCCGAGCTGGCCGGGAAGATGCAGCGCGCCATGCGCCGCAGCTTGGAGCGCCACGGCCGCCCCGACCTCATGCCCGCGACCGACATTGCCGGCCGTCCGGCCGTGCAGCGGCCGCAGCAGATCGAGCAGCCGGCAGCGCCGCAGCGGCCCCAGGCCGAGCGCCCGGCCCCCGACCCGCTGGCCGGGTTCCGCGCTGGCGTCGAGCGTGCCGAGGCGGCCGGCGGCGGCTTGGCGCTGGACGTGGCGAAGGCACAGCTTGCCGTCGCCCAGGAGTTCCAGGCGGCCGGGAAAGACCCCCGGCACCATGCGGCCGCGATCATGCAGGAAGGCCAGCAGAGGGCCTTTGCGGGCCTGGCGCAGCCGTCCCAGGCCAAGGCCGAGCCGGAGCGCCCTGCGGCCGTCCAGGTCAGCGAGCAAGACCGCAAGCGGGCCGAGATGTACGCCAAGCGAGAGGCCGACCAGTTCAAGGCGCTGGCCGTGAAGCGGCAGGCGGGCTTTGCGGGCTACACCGACCGCAACCCGAGCGCCTGGCGCGAGCTGCCGGCCGAGCTGCGCGAGCGCATCGAGCGGTTCAACGCTCTGCCGAAGGAGCGCCAGGCCGTCGAGCTGGACAAGATGCAGCGCGAGCTTGCCGACAGGTATGCACGCGACCCGAAGGAGATCGAGCGCAGCCGGCAGCGGCAGCGCGAGCAGGAACGCGGCAACGGCGGTTTGAGCCGGTGACGCGCCGTTTTCAACCAACCAGGAGCACGCACCATGAGCACAGAACCGACGAACGACGAGCTGGCCCAGGGCTACGCCAAGCAGATCGAGCAGGCGCAGCAGCGGCGCGAGGCGAAAGATCTTGAGCGGCTGGAACGCCACGGCCAGGCGGCCGCGCAGCAGTCCCAGGCCATCGAGGCCGAGCAGAAGCAAGGCCAGCAGGGCCAGGGCTTCGAGCTGGACGCCAGCCAGAAAGTCGAGCTGAACGAGATCAACGGCCAGCAGGCAAAGACGCTGGCAAAGGAATTAAACCGGGACAACGAGAACGGCGACCAGGTGAAGCAGGCCCGCGCCCGCGAGATCGCCGAACGGTTCAAGGAGAAGGCGGCGCGCGACCGGGAGCAGTCCCGCAGCTTTAGCCGCTGAAAGGCGGCGCCAGGGCGGCGGCAACCGGCCCAGGCGCCTAACCACAACCCCATCCGACAGAGGGATGAAATCATGGCTGAAACCAATGTTACCGGCGGCGCCCGCCGCGAGCTAACGAAATACCGCGTGACCTTCGCGGCCGCCGTCATCGGCCTGGCCGGGGCCGGCTGGATGTTCCAGGCGGCCTATGAGCAGCACATCAAGGTTTTGCAGATCGGCGACGACACCGGCCAGCGCCTGCAAATGCGCGGCCTCAACCACGACCAGGAGGGCGCGGAGCATGGGCAGCGTTGAATCCTGGCGGCGCGCTGCCCTGGCGGCCTACGTCCTGGCCGGTGTCGGCCTGGCCTCGGGCGGCTATGCCCTTGCCACCACGCAGGCGAACGTGAACGCCATCGCGGCCGCGCAGAAGCGTCTTGATGACGACGAGTGGAGCAAGCATCAGGCGCACGCCAAGACCGACAGCGCCCGCAGCGCCGCCGGCGAAGGCGTGGCGCTGGACGCCCGCCCCTACCCTGCCGCCGCCGATTGGGCGGCTGTGGCCGGCCAGGTGATGCCGTCCGTTGTCATGGTGGCCGTTATCGAGCGCGCCAAGGGCGACGGCAGCCGTAACCGGGCATGGCTTGTCCCTGGCGTTCAAACCAACCTGGCAACCGAGCTGCTGACCCGTTACCGGGCCTGGCAACACGAATGGGCGAAGGCCGACCAGGAACGCGAATGGGTGACGCTGGGCGCGGGCTTCCTTGTCGGCGACGGCCGCACGGCGCTGACGGCCGCGCACGTCCTGGCCGGCATCGAGGGCGTGCGGGTGAAGCTGGCAAGCGGGGAATGGCGCAGCGCCCGCGTGGCGCGCATCGACCATGTGCGCGACGTGGCCGCGCTGCTGATCGACGGCGAGCCGGGCCAGCCGGTGCGCGTGGCCCCCGCCCTGCCACGCCAAGGCCAGGCCATCGCCGCGATCGGCTCCCCGAAGGGCTTGGACTTCTCCATGAGCGCGGGCATCGTCAGCCGTCACGGCCAGGTCGGCGGCCTGATTGGCGCGGCGGGCATGTTGCAGATCGACGCGCCCATAGCGGGCGGCAACTCCGGCGGCGTTGTCGTCAATGGCCGGGGCGAGGCCGTGGGCCTTGTGAGCCACAGCGCCGGGCCATTCACCCAGGCCGTGCCCATCGGCCGCGCCTTGGCCGTGGCGGGCTTGTAGAGGCAACCAGGAACAGCAAGGGCGGCCAGGTCGCCGCCCTTTTCGCTTCCGGGCCTGCACCGTCAGAAATGGCGATGCTGGCCAGCCCTACCCGTCCAGGCCGTGCATGGCCCTGGCCCGCGCCGCGACTTCGCAGGCGTGCTGGATATAGGCCGGGTCGGCCGTAGCTTCGGCGTCGGCCAGGAATGCGGCCACGGCCTCGGCACTGGTCAGGCACTCGGCCGGGTCATAGGGCGTCAGCACTTCACGGCCGACCGCCGGCGCATCCACCCATTCGCGTTGTTCCGGCGGCAATGGACACTGGCCGGATGCTTCGGCTTCGGCCAGCAGCTCATCGAGCGTGCGGCGCACCTGGTCAGGCGTGATGGCGCGGGCCGGGTCGGCCTTCAATGCGTCATAGGCCGGGCCGGCCTTCTCATGCAGCCAGCTTTCCAGGTTTTTCGGGTCGGTCATCGGCGAGCCTCATCGAGCCAGGCCAGCGTTTCGGCGTCACGGGCGGCTACGCGGGCCAGCAGCTCGCGCAGCAGCGCGGCCAGGCTCATGCCGTGCGCTGCCGCGACGGCGGCCGCTTCGGCCTTCACGTTCGCAGGAATGGCGGCGCTGATGGTGACGTTCTTTTCGCTCATGCGTTTCCCTTCTCTTTGATACTCGCCGCCAGCGCGGCGAGGCGCTGCGGGTCGCGTGTTTCGCACTCCCAAATTACCAGGGCAGTCCGACGGTGGACGAAACGGCCAAGCAGCAGAGGCTATAACGAGACTAAGCGTCCAAATGCCGCCACAAATACCACGATGCTACCGAACAAAAAGGTTGCCACACCTGCCCGACATGCTCTAGCTCGGCATCATCCCCAAACAGCAATCGGGCCGCTCGCTGCAAACCGGCGTCCCCCAAAGACAAAACGTCCGGCCTGCGAAGGCCGAAGATCAGGAACATTTCCGCCGTCCATTGACCGATGCCGGGAAGATCCACCAGTGCAGCGATAACGTCCGCATCTGGCGCTTCCTGCATTGCCTCTAGGTTCAGCCGCCCATCGCTAACACGCTGAGCCAGTTCAAGGATGTAGCGAGCCTTGGCCGATGAAAGCCCGGCAGCCCGTAGAGCCTCGGGCTGGACTGCCAGAAACTCGGCAGGAGTGAAGCCGGGTACGATAGCCTGCACTCGGCGCTCTATCGTGTCGGCGGCCTTGGCTGATAGCTGCTGACTGATGATCGAATTGGCTAACGTCTGAAATGGCCGAAACTCAAGATTAGCAAGAGGGCAGGGGCCATGCTCGACAATCAGCCGCGCCATGACTCTGCACGACTGGCGCAAGTGCCGCTCCGCGTCCTGAGCGGCCCAATTTGATATTCGCACCTGCCCCATGCTGAATCACTCGCCGCTTTCTGCGGCCTGTCGCAGCGCCAGAAACGCCTCTTTCAGAGTCTGGCTGACTGCCGAATCCGGTTCATTCAAGACCAGCGTCTGGTAGGCGTTGAGGTAATCCGCCCGGATACGATGGAACAGGTGCAGGAAGTGCCGCAAGAACCCGATGCAATCGAGAATGGCAATCTCGGTGCCATCCGTTTTCTCGTAGAACGTCGCGGCGTACTCGGCCACAAGTGGGTCGATCACATCCGTGGTGACAAACAGGTAGTTGTGAATCTTGTTCGGCGACCTAGCTATCTTGGTAACTGCCGCGTCGATGTCGTCTTGAGTGACACGCTTCATCTTCATTTCGTAGGCGGTGACAACCGAATCCTCGCCCATCAAACAGATTTCCACGTCGCCCAATGATCCAGTTTGAAGATCGGCGGCATTGTGCGAGTTCAGGGGCAACATGCTTTCAGACAGTCGCGCCCCTGCGGCCTCGTAGGCGGCTGCGACAACCAGCACCGGCAAGCGGCTGGCGTTCTTGCAGGCAAGGTGCTGGCTTATTAGTGTGACGATGGCCTCCGATGAAAGAGGCAATGCGCCCTCGGTACGATCCAAGGCATCCAACAGTGAAGCCATGCGGGCCAGCTTCTCGTCGCGCAGCAGCATCAGAACGCGCACGGTTTCCACAAACAGCACGTCAGCGGGGATGCGCTGCAAGGCCACATCTTCCAGTAGCTCAAGCGTCTTTTTGTAGAGGTCACGCGGCCTGCCGACAAGCTCCCGGTCGGTGGTCAGTGCATGGTCGATATTGCGTAGCGTCGGGGTCAGAAAGGCGGTTGTCGGATTGACCGGCAGCCGGTGTTCGTTGATGAACTTGGTCAGGTAGCGTTCGTCATAGGTTCGCCCGGAAAAACTGTCAGCCCCCCCAATCTCGGTATAGGGCTTGCGTGGATCGACGTTCGGCTTGTCCAGCTTCCCCAACAGGCATGACATGAGCAGCCGCACCCCTGCTCGGTTACTCATGCAGCGGCAGACGTAATCGACACGCTCACGGATTACTGGGTCAGTGACGACAGAAGCATTCAACGTAGCGGCGGCCCGCTGCTGGATGCCTTGTAATATTTCTTCTGGTGTCATCGAAACTCCCTTTGCTTTTGTGGCCGCGACAGCCCGGAAAATGTGCATGTCGTCGGGGTGGTATTGATACCCCATGCGTCAGCGGCCCTCATTCAAACAACCCTTTCTGATTCTTGGGATCGTAGTTCGTCCAAAGGACTTCTGACCGTTTTCCCTTGGTCGAGTGAATAGTCTTGTCCGGGCCTTGGGTCTTGAACCAACGTCCCGGCTTGAATAGCTCGTCCATCAGCGGGTGGTCATACCCAGACACAGCCACCATGCCTTTGCACTCATTGACCACTTCGGCAAATTCCCGATGCTGGCCCTCGTCCATCTCGAAGCCGTAAGCCTTAGCGTCGCCGCGTGTGGCATGCAGATAGGGCGGGTCACAATAGAAAAGCGTCTTGGGGCTGTCATACAAACGGATCACATCAACGGCGGGGCGGTTTTCGATCTGCACCCGGATAAGTCGTTGGGCGATTTCGTCCAGCGCATCCACGCCACCAAGCCAGCGCGAGACAACACCGGACATACCCGCCCGGCTTGTATCTTTGCAATTTGCCCAACGGCCAAGGGATGCGGTTTGAGCAAGCCCGGTGCGGGTCTGACGGGCTTTGATATAAAACCGTCTTGCCCGCTCCACATCACTGATACCGTTTGTGCTGCCATAAATCGCCCGGTGGTACTCCTCGCGGGAAAATGGCGTCAAGGCGATGGCCCTAATCAGCTCCTCGTGACGATCACGAAGAACCCGAAAGAAGTTCACCACATCGCCGTCTATGTCGTTGTAAGTCTCAACGGGTGCAGGCTCACGATTGATGAGAACGGCACCAGACCCCGCGAACGGTTCGCAATAATGATGGCACTTCGGCAACAACGGCAGCAGCCAATCGAGATGCGAGAACTTCCCACCATACCAGCCAAAGACAATGCGGCGACGACGACGGCCGCGCATGTAGATGACATTTGATTGCTCTGGTTGATCATCCTCGTCCAGATAGATCGGGGATACCCCTCGGCCACGCTTAGCGGCTTGCACTGCCTTAGTCATCTGTTGCTTCTCCTGCCGTCGGGCCCGGGCCCGATCTCGTTGATTGACGTGGCTTTCTGGCTGCCGGTGCCGCGAACATATCCGGTTGTAAGCCACCTTGGTGCCTGTCGGCGAACGCCTGCATGAACTCGCGCAGCACTTCCGACGCATTCCGGTTTTCAGCCAGACAGGCCCCTTGGAACGCCTCTCGGAGTTCCCTTTCAACACGGATACGCAGGCCAACGTCTTTGCTCGACATAAGGCGACAGTATCTCATGGATACACGTTTGTGTATCCAAAAAGTGCGGCCATACCCTGCCCTTTTAGCCTAGCGGCGGCGCATTGAGGCCGGGCCATTGACCCAGGCGCATATGTCATTTTCAGAAGACGACTGCACCAGTTGATTGAGTGTAGCGGCTGTTGTGCAGCCAGCTCCTGACAGTCCAATATCAGAAGTGATCTGCACCAATCTCGACTATGCTCAATACTCGTGTGCACCAAAGCGAGGTGAGCATGACGACCGACACCCCACGGATTCCCGAGCAAGGCGTGGCCACTCTGCCTGATAAGGCTTGGGAGCGTGCGCGCCGTCGTGCGGAGATCATCGGCCCGTTGGCGCAGTCGGAGACGGTCGGGCACGAAGCGGCCGATATGGCTGCTCAGGCGTTGGGCTTGTCTCGGCGGCAGGTGTACGTTCTGATCCGGCGAGCCCGGCAAGGCAGCGGCCTCGTGACGGACCTGGTCCCCGGCCAATCCGGCGGTGGCAAAGGCAAGGGGCGCTTGCCGGAGCCGGTCGAGCGCATCATCCGCGAGTTGCTGCAAAAGCGGTTCCTGACCAAGCAGAAACGGACTCTGGCAGCGTTCCACCGCGAGGTCGCGCAGACTTGCAAAACGCAAAAGCTGCGGGTGCCGGCGCGCAACACCGTGGCATTGAGGATCGCCGGCCTCGATCCGCGCAAGGTCACTCGCCGGCGGGAAGGCCAGGATGCGTCCCGCGGCCTGCAAGGTGCTGGCGGCGAACCTCCTGCCGTGACAGCACCGCTGGAGCAAGTACAGATTGACCACACGGTCATCGACGTGATCGTGGTCGATGAGCGCGACCGGCAACCGATTGGCCGCCCGTATCTGACCATCGCCATCGACGTGTTCACCCGCTGCGTGCTCGGCATGGTCGTCACGCTGGAAGCACCATCTGCCGTCTCGGTCGGCCTGTGCCTGGCGCATGTCGCCTGCGACAAGCGCCCCTGGCTGGAAGGGCTGAACGTGAAAATGGAGTGGCCGATGAGCGGCAAGCCCAGGCTGCTCTACCTGGACAACGCGGCCGAGTTCAAGAGCGAAGCGCTACGCCGAGGCTGCGAGCAGCATGGCATCCGGCTTGACTATCGCCCGCTCGGGCAGCCGCACTACGGCGGCATCGTGGAACGGATCATCGGCACGGCGATGCAGATGATCCACGACGAACTGCCGGGAACGACCTTCTCCAACCCTGACCAGCGAGGCGACTACGATTCCGAAAACAAGGCCGCCCTGACGCTGCGCGAGCTGGAGCGCTGGCTCACATTGGCGGTCGGCACCTACCACGGCTCCGTGCACAACGGTCTGCTTCAGCCGCCGGAAGCGCGCTGGGCCGAGGCGGTGGCCCGCATCGGTGTGCCGGCCGTCGTCACCCGCGCCACTGCCTTTCTGGTCGATTTCCTGCCCATCCTCCGCCGCACGCTGACCCGCACCGGCTTCGTCATCGACCACATTCACTACTACGCCGACGCGCTCAAGCCGTGGATCGCACGGCGTGAGCGCTGGCCGTCCTTTCTGATCCGGCGCGACCCGCGCGACATAAGCCGCATCTGGGTGCTGGAACCGGAGGGGCAGCATTACCTGGAAGTCCCCTACCGTACTTTGTCGCACCCGGCTGTCACCCTATGGGAACAAAGGCAGGCGCTAGCGAAATTGCGGCAGCAAGGGCGCGAGCAGGTGGATGAATCGGCGCTGTTCCGCATGATCGGGCAGATGCGCGAGATCGTGACCACCGCACAGAAGGCCACGCGCAAGGCGCGGCGCGATGCGGATCGACGCCAACACCTCAAGGCGTTGGTTCCGCCGGACAAGCTGACTCCGCCAGAAACGGACGTTGCGGCCGCGCAGGCAGACAACTTGCCGCCCGCCAAACCGTTCGACCAGATTGAGGAGTGGTAGCCGTGGACGAATATCCCATCATCGACCTATCCCACCTGCTGCCGGCGGTGCAGGGGCTGGCTCGGCTGCCGGCGGACGAGCGCATCCAGCGCCTTCGCGCCGACCGCTGGATCGGCTATCCCCGCGCGGTCGAGGCGTTGAACCGGCTGGAAACCTTGTATGCGTGGCCGAACAAGCAGCGCATGCCTAACCTGCTGCTGATCGGCCCGACCAACAACGGCAAGTCGATGATCGTCGAGAAATTCCGGCGCACGCATCCGGCCAGCTCCGACGCCGACCAGGAGCACATTCCGGTGCTTGTCGTGCAGATGCCGTCCGAGCCTTCGGTGATCCGCTTCTACGTCGCACTGCTCGCCGCGATGGGCGCTCCCTTGCGCCCGCGCCCACGACTGCCGGAAATGGAGCAATTGGCGCTGGCCTTGCTGCGCAAGGTCGGCGTGCGCATGTTGGTGATCGATGAACTGCACAACGTCCTGGCCGGCAACAGCGTCAACCGTCGGGAATTCCTTAACCTGCTGCGCTTCCTCGGCAACGAGCTGCGCATCCCGCTGGTCGGTGTCGGCACGCGCGACGCCTATCTGGCGATCCGGTCGGACGACCAGTTGGAGAACCGCTTCGAGCCCATGATGCTGCCGCTGTGGGAGGCCAACGACGATTGCTGCTCGCTGCTGGCCAGTTTTGCCGCGTCGCTCCCGCTGCGGCGGCCTTCCCCAATTGCCACGCCGGATATGGCCCGTTACCTGCTCACGCGCAGCGAAGGCACCATTGGTGAATTGGCGCACCTGTTGATGGCGGCGGCGGTCGCCGCCCTGGAAAGCGGTGAAGAAGCGATCAATCACCGCACGCTCAGCATGGCCGATTACACCGGCCCTGGCGAGCGGCGTCGGCAGTTCGAGCGGGAACTGATGTGAAACCGGCAGCACGCTGGCCGCTGCATCCTGCTCCCAGGGAAGGCGAAGCCTTGTCCTCATGGCTCCAGCGTGTCGCCGCCCGCTACCAGATGGACTTGTATGACCTGCTGGAGCACGACCTTGGTCACGGCCGGGTCGATGACCTGGATACTGCGCCACCTCCGGCGCTGCTGACGGCCCTCTCCCTGCGCAGCGGCATTGAGCTGGAGCGGCTGCGTTGCATGAGTTTCGCTGGCTGGGTGCCGTGGCTGCTGGACAGCCTCGATTCCCGGATTCCAGACGCGCTGGAAACCTATGCGTTCCAGTTCTCGCTATTGCTGCCGAGACGCGGCCGCAAGACGAGATCAATCACGAGCTGGCGCGCCTGGCTGCCAAGCCAGCCGATTCACCGCGCCTGCCCGCTTTGCCTGAACGACTCGGAGGATCAAGCCATACTGCTCGCGTGGAAATTGCCGTTGATGCTGAGCTGCCCGCAACATGGCTGCTGGCTGGAATCCTATAGTGGCGTGCCGGGGCAGTTTCTCGGCTGGGAAAACGCCGATGCGGCCCCACGCACGGCCAGCGACGCGATGGTGGCAATGGACCGACGTACTTGGCAGGCGCTGACGACGGGTTACGTCGAGCTGCCGCGCCGACGCATTCATGCCGGCCTCTGGTTTCGGTTGCTGCGCACCCTGCTCGATGAGCTGAACACGCCACTCTCGCAGTGCGGGCCTTGCGTCTGGAGCATTCGCCATGTCTGGGCGTGCTGCGGCCATCTACTGCGCGCTGGACAAAGCCAGTGGCGTCCCTACGAGATTCTGGCCCCGGCGGTGCAGTTACAAATGCTGGAGGCGGCGGCTACCGCCATCGAGCTGATCGAATCGAGCGTGGTGCGTCCACACGGGGAGTTGGGAGCACTGTTCTTGTCGGAGCCGCACACCGGGTTCACCAATGGCCTGCCCGAGAAGAAACGTAAGCCTGAGCCTGTCGATCACTGGCGGGAGGCGGTCAAGGCGCTCAACGAGGCTATCGCCGAGGCCCGACATAATTGCGAAACGGCCCGCTCACTGTTCACGCTGGCGTCTTATGGGCGGCGCGACCCCGAGTCCCTGGATCGCTTGCGCGACACGTTTGCCCAGGAGGGCATTCCCCCGGAATTTCTGTCACATTATGTTCCTCGCGAACCCTTTGCATTCCTTAGTATGAATGACGGGTTAAGTGACAAAATTTGACGATCAGAACTTTCCAACCCACACTGTCACATAATCGAACGTATACGTGACGGGTGAAAAGGTGCTGATCGGCTACATGCGGGTATCGAAGGCGGACGGATCCCAGTCCACCAATTTGCAACGCGATGCGCTCATCGCCGCTGGTGTGAGCCTTGCGCACCTTTACGAGGATCTGGCCTCGGGCAGGCGCGATGATCGCCCAGGGTTGGCTGCTTGCCTGAAGGCGCTTCGTGAAGGGGACACGCTGATCGTGTGGAAGCTCGATCGGCTTGGCCGTGATCTGCGCCACCTGATCAACACCGTGCACGACCTAACTGCGCGTAGCGTGGGCCTGAAGGTCCTGACCGGTCACGGTGCGGCGGTCGACACGACGACTGCCGCCGGCAAGCTTGTGTTCGGTATTTTTGCCGCGCTGGCCGAGTTCGAGCGTGAGTTGATTTCCGAGCGAACAGTCGCTGGACTTATCTCGGCGCGCGCTCGCGGCAGGAAAGGGGGGCGCCCCTTCAAGATGACCGCCGCCAAGCTACGCCTGGCGATGGCCAGCATGGGGCAACCGGAAACCAAGGTGGGCGATCTCTGCGAAGAACTCGGGATTACCCGGCAGACGCTCTACCGGCACGTGTCGCCCAAGGGCGAACTGCGGCCAGACGGCGTAAAGCTGCTCTCCCTCGGTTCAGCCGCATAAATGGAGGCGACCTGGAACGGGGCGCTGTTCAGTGCGGCAACGATCCGATTACCGGTGTCGACCCCAAGCGGCCGTATGCAACCTACGCCGAGTTGTCGCAAAGCTGTCATGGGCGGGAGACTAGGCGCGTATGGCAATCACCCGTCGCCTCCGCGTGAGCGTGACAAGGCAGCTACTGCCATCGTCGGGTGCGGGCTTTCCTGATCAGGCCGCGTTCAAGTTGATGTCTCACGAAGTGGTGTAAGTCTTTGGATGCGGCAAGGCGCGTAGGGAGTAGCCCGAAGCGGCTTGCCGCATCGCGACGGCGATCCCGATCGGGGTGGCCATCGTGAGCCCGGATAAGGTTTGAGGTGCGATCCATCCACCTTGATCTGAAGGGAACACACGATAACCACCGCCACTATGGCATTGACCGAGCTCGCCGAGAAGGGAGCCGACATCGACGTGCTGCGCCAGGTGGTGCAGTTCATGGCCCAGCGGCTGATGGAGCTCGACGGCGAGGGGCGCTGCGGCGCCGGCTACGACGAGAAGAGCGCCGAGCGCATCAACAGCCGTAACGGCTACCGGGAACGAAGCTGGGACACCCGCGCCGGCAGCGTTGAGCTGAAGTTCCCCAAGCTGCGCCAGGGCAGCTACTTCCCCGAGTTCCTCGAGCCGCGGCGCACCGCCGAGAAGGCCCTCACCGCAGTGATCCAGGAAGCCTACGTCCAGGGCATCTCCACCCGCTCGGTGGACGAGCTGGTCAAGGCGCTCGGCATGAGCGGCGTGTCCAAGAGCCAAGTCAGTCGGCTGTCCGCTGAGCTCGACGAGCGCGTCGGCGCGTTCCTGAACCGTCCGATCGAGGGCGACTGGCCGTACCTGTGGATCGACGCCACCTACGTCAAGACGCGCGAGGCGGGGCGGATTGTCAGCGTCGCGGTGATAGTGGCGGTCGGCGTCAACACCGAGGGCCAGCGCGAGGTGAAGTTGAAGTTGAAGTTGACACCTGACCCTGCTGCTGGTGCCCGCCCTGGCGGGTGTGATGGAGCAGGCGGACCGCGTCGGTTCCGACTGGCTGCCTCTGTTCGCTGTGTGCGTGGTGGGCGCGGGGGTGACGTTGGGGGCGACCGCTTGGACGCTCCAGTGGATGCTCCGGCGCGCCGGTGAGCCGTAGTCGGGCCGGCCATGCTTGACGTTCCCTGGCTGCTGCACTCGCCCTGGCCCTGGTTGCCTGTGACGATGGCAGCCTACGCGCTGGCGCTTTGGATCTACCGTCGCAGCGGCGCGCTCTCTTTGCTGATCCCGGTGCTGACGGCCGCCTCGTTCGTGGTGGCCCTGCTGGCGCTTTTTCGCATCCCATACACCGTCTATGCAAGCGGCACGAGCGTGCTCGGCTTTCTGCTCGGGCCAGCGACGGTGGCACTCGCCATTCCCCTGTATGAGCAGCTTGGCCGCTTGCGGCAAATCTGGTTTCCGCTCACGGTTGCGTTATTGGTCGGCTGTGTCACCGCGATCCTCTCCGCGGTGGCCATCGGCTGGTCGTTTGGAGCTTCGCTCGAGATGCTGATGTCGCTGGCCGCCAAGTCCGCCACCATGCCGATCGCGATCCCTGTGTCCGAACGTGTGGGCGGCGTGCCCGCCTTGGCAGCCCTCGCCGTGGCAGTGACCGGCGTGGCGGGCGCCATCCTGGCCCGGCCCTCCCTGCTGGACGTCCTGGCCATCCGCGATCCAGCCGCGCGCGGCTTCTCCATCGGCGTCACGGCGCATGCCATCGGCATGGCACGTGAACTGGAGCACCATCCCCATGCCGGCGCGTTCGCCGCGTTGGGCATGGGACTGAACGGCATTGCCACAGCCTTGCTCGTGCCGGTGGTGGTCAGCGTGCTCCCGCTGGCCGGTCTACGCTAGCAGCGACCTTTAGGGAAGAGCAGCGGGCTTGCGAAGGCTGAGTGCGGCGATGGTGCGTGTATGGACGCGCAGCGCCGGCGTCGCGCTCGACTTTATCGACCTGTATTCGGCCGGCGTGCACGCGCGCCGCTCGCGCCTCGTCTATCGGCTCGCGCTCGGCCCGGCGGTCGAAGTCGGCGTGCTCGCCGCAACGCCGCCCGGCTTCGATCCGCAGCGCTGGTGGTCGAGCAGCGCCGGCGCGAAGTCGGTGATCGGCGAGACGCTGAGCTGGCTCTGGACCGAGTGCTGCTTCTGGCCGCCGGCGCCGCGCTCGGCCGACGAGCGCCTGAGCGTCACCGCGCAGCCGGGATAGGGCACGCAGCGCGACGCGCGCGATGCGTCATGGTGCGGCAGGCACGAGGCGCAACACTGCGGCAACACGCGAGCGCGGACCGCATCACTGCGGCGCCGGCTCCTTCCAGCCGCCGCCGAGCACGCGGTACAAGGTCACGAGGTTCTGCACCTGGGCCGCCTGCACCTGCACGACCGCCTGCTGCGCGGCGAACAGCGAGCGCTGCGCGTCCAGCACTTCGAGGTAGCTCGCTGCGCCGTTGCGATAGCGCAGGTCGGAGAGCCGGAAGCGAATATCCTCGGCATGGGCCTGCGCCAGTTGCGCGCGCAGTTGCTCGCCGAACGTCGCGCGGCCGGCGAGCGCGTCCGAGACCTCGCGGAATGCGCTCTGGATCGCCCGTTCGTACTGCGCGACCGCGATCTCGCGGTTCGCCTTCGCGACCTCGAGATTCGCCTGGTTGCGCCCGGCGTCGAAGAGCGGCTGCAGCAACTGGCCGGTGCCGGTGAAGGCGAACGAGCCGCTCCTGAACAGGCCCGACAGCTCGGTGCTCGCGGTGCCGAAATTGCCGGTCAGCGAAATGCGCGGGAAGAACGCCGCGCGCGCCGCGCCGATGTTGGCGTTGGCCGAGATCAACTGCTGCTCGGCCGCGCGGATGTCGGGCCGGCGCTCGAGCAGATCCGACGGCAGCCCGGCCGGCAGATCGGTCGAGAGCTGCTGCGCGTTCAGCGCGAGCGGCGCCGGCAGATCGGCCGGCAACGGCTGGCCGGCGAGCAGCACCAGCGCGTCTTCGTCGAGCGCACGCTGGCGCAGCGCCTGCGCCAGGCTCGCGCGCGCCGATTCGAGCAGCGACTCGGCCTGGCGATAGTCGAGCTCGGACGCGGCGCCGTAGTCGAACTTCAGCTTCGTGAGCTTCAGCGAATCCTCGCGCGTGGCGAGAGTCTGGCGCGTCACGCGCAGCAGCTCGTCGTCGGCGAGCTGGCTCAGGTAGGTGTTCGCGAGGGTCGAGATCAGGCTGATCTGCACGGTCTTCCTCGCCTCGTCGGTCGCGAGGTATTGCGCGAGCGCGGCCTGGCTCAGGCTGCGCACGCGGCCGAACAGATCGAGCTCGTAGCTGGCGAGCGCGAGACCGACCGAATAGGTGTTGACGAGCTTGCCGGTGCTGCCCGGCTGGCGCTGCACTGCCGCCCCGGCGCCGACCGAAGGCAGCTCGTCGGCCCGGCGCACCTGATAGGCGGCGCGCGCCTGCTCGATGTTCAGCACCGCGATGCGCAGGTCGCGGTTGTTTTGCAGCGCGACCTCGATCAGGCGCCGCAGGCGCGGGTCGGCGAAGAAGCGCTGCCATTCGATGTCGGCGGCGACCGGCACGCCGGCCACGCTCGCCGGCGTCGTCTCCTGCGGGTAGTTCGCCGCGACCGGCGCGGCCGGCCGCTCGTAGTGCGGAATCAGGTTCGCACAGCCGCCGAGGCACAGCGCCGCGGCGATCGCGGCCGCGACGCGGAGGCGCTCACTCATGGCCGGCCTCCGTCGCCGCAGCGGGAGGGGGCGGTGCGTTGCCCAGCGCGTGCGCATAGAGCGCCTGCTGCCGGTCGCTGCCCTTGAAGATGCGGCGCACGACGACGAAGAACACCGGGACGAAGAACACCGCGAGCACGGTCGCCGAGATCATCCCGAACATCACGCCGGTGCCGATCGCGCGCTGGCTCGCCGAGCCCGCGCCGCTCGAGATCGCGAGCGGCAGCACGCCGAGGATGAACGCGATCGACGTCATCAGGATCGGCCGGATAGAGTTGAGTTGGACACGAGGCTCCTATGCGCCTATTGGAAATTCAAGATGGGATGGCTGGACGCCTACGTTCAAGCACCCCGGCGCATCGCGGTAGACCACGTGGGAGACGATCGGATCGAATCCCTTCCGGAAGTGCTGCGTCGACTTTGACGACCACCAGGCGCTTCGCAGCCAGGTCGACTCCCATTCCGGTGAAGCATTCGGGCGAGAACACTTGCTGCCGAATTTCTCACTTCATCTTCGCCGCGAGTAACTTTCCGGCTTTATCGACTTCGGCACTTTTCCTATGTTTCAGCCAAGTTTGAAGCCGGTCGAGATACAGATAGATCACAGGAGTTGTGTAGAGCGTGAGCAATTGACTGAGCGCCAGCCCCCCGATCATCGCGTAGCCGAGCGGCTGACGTAGTTCCGAGCCGGTGCCGTTGCCGAGCGCGAGCGGAACGCCTGCAAGCAAAGCCGCCCCCGTCGTCATCAGGATAGGGCGGAAGCGCAAGAGGCACGCCTCGCGAATGGCCTGAACCGGCGGAAGGTGACGGTCACGCTCAGCAATAATGGCAAAGTCGACCAACATGATGCCGTTCTTCTTGACGATACCGATCAATAGGATAATTGCGATGATGCCTATCACTGACAGATCTATGTGCCCCACCCACAATGCAAGTAACGCACCAACACCAGCCGATGGTAATGTCGAAAGAATCGTCAGCGGGTGAATGAAGCTCTCGTACAGCACACCGAGGATGATATAGACGACTACGAGCGCAGCGATGATCAGCACAGGCATACTCGACAACGATGTCTGGAACGCTTGCGCATTGCCCTGGAACGCGCCAGTCACTGTGCCAGGCAGGTTGATCTCCTGTGCCGCTTGGCTGATTGCGTTGACAGCCTGGCCAAGCGCGACACCCGGTCGGAGATTGAACGACAAGGTAACCGCGGGGAACTGGCCCTGATGTGTCACCGACAGCGACCCGACCTTGGCCGTATCAACTCTCACGAGCGCGGAAAGCGGCACCGTAGCGCCCGTCAGCGGTGATTTCACATAGATGCGGTCGAGCGATGCAAGCGTGCGCTGCAGTGCCGGGGTGATTTCAAGAACTATCGGGTATGTATTGAGCTGGGTGAAGTACTGCGTGATCTGCCGCTGGCCGTAGGCATCGTTTAACGTGTCGTCGATCGTCTGCGGTGAAATACCAAAGCGCGAGGCCTGGTCTCGGTTGATGTCGACCGTGAGAAGCGGCGCGTCGGCGAGAAGGTCTGTGGCTACGTCCGCGAGCTGGGGCAGCGTGCGCATTTTCTGAAGCATCTTCTGTGACCATGTGGTCAACTCGCCGATATCGGCACTCTGCAACGTATATTGAAAACTGCCGCGCGAAGACCGGCCGCCGACGGTGATGTCCTGTGTTGCCGACAGGGAGAGATTGACGCCCTGGACCTTTGCGATCTCCGGTCTCAACCGGTCGATAATCTGGGAAGCCGTGAGCGTGCGCTCGTCGCGCGGCTTAAGAACGATATAAAACCGAGCGGTATTCGCTGTCTGTGCGAAACCGTTGCCGCCGGTGCTGCCCGTCCATGAGGCAACGCCCTCGACGCCGGGATCCTTGAGGATGACCTCTCCGAGCACACGTTCGAGACGCTTCATCTCCTCGGGCGAGACTTCCTGTGCCGCCTCCGCCAGGCCGCCGATCAGGCTGGTGTCCTGAATCGGAAAAAAACCTTTGGGAATCTGGATGGCCATAACCACAGCCAGCACAACCGTAGCGAAGAAAACACAGAGGGTGACCACCTGATGGCGCAGCACGATGTCGAGCGTGTGCCGATAGCCGGACTGCATGGTGTCGAAGCAAGTTTCGAGGGCGCGATAGAGGCGGCCATGATCCTCTGGTGCCTCCCGCCGCATGAAGCGCGAGCACAGCATCGGGGCGAGCGTGAGCGATACCAACGCCGAGACCGCAATAGCCGCGGTCACGGTTAGAGCGAACTCTCGAAACAATCGGCCGACAATCCCACCCATAAGCAAGAGCGGGATGAAAACGGCAATCAGCGACACGCTGATCGAAAGCACGGTAAAGGCGATCTCTCGAGAGCCGTTAAGCGCGGCTTCAAAGGGCGGCGCGCCGCTTTCGATATGACGATAGATGTTCTCGACGACCACGATAGCGTCGTCGACCACGAAGCCGACGGCTATGGTCAGCGCCATCAATGATAAATTGTCGAGACTGAAGTTGAGCACATACATGGCCGCGAACGATCCGAGCAGCGCGAGCACGATCGTGAAGCCCGGAATCAGCGTCGCCCACAAATTGCGTAGGAATAGCAGGACCACCATCACGACGAGGCCGACAGTCAGGCCAAGCGTAAACTCGACATCGCGCACCGAAGCGCGGATGGTGGTCGTTCGGTCGAGAACAGTATGGATTGTGATCGCTGGCGGAATATCGGCCGCGAGACGTGGCAGTTGGGCCTTGATCCGGTCTACGGTGTCGATGACATTGGCGCCGGGCTGCTTATAGACGGTAAGAAGGATCGCGGGTTTATTGTTGTCATAGGCGGCCGCAGTTCGATCGGATGCTGCCGAAACCGCCTCGCCGACGTCGCGCACCCTGACCGGGGCGCCATTGCGGTAGGCGAGCACGACGTCATCGAATTGTTTTGCCTCGGTGATCTGGTCGTTGGCTGCGATCGTGAAGCTCATTTTGCCCGTATCGAGCGTGCCTTTGGCGGCATCGGTCGTGGCGTTGGCGAGGACGGGCCGTATGTCCTCAAGGGTCAACCCGCGCGAAGCGAGCTTTGCCGGATCGACTTGAACACGGATCGCTGGCTTCTGCTCACCGCCGAGCGACACCTGGGCGACACCCGGTACTTGCGAGATCTTTTGGGCGAGATAATTGTCGGCATATTCGTTGACGCTGGTGAGCGGGATTGTATCGGAGCTCGCCGAGAGGACGAGGATGGGGGCGTCGGCCGGGTTCAGCTTCTTGTAGGTCGGCGGCGTCGTCATCGATCGCGGCAACCTGTTGCTTGCGGCGTTGATCGCCGCCTGCACGTCCTGCGCCGCCGAGTCGATATTGCGATCAAGATCGAACTGGATTGTGATCGAGGTCGCGCCCAGCGCGCTGAGCGACGTCATCTGGGTAACGCCCGCGATCTGCCCGAGCTGGCGCTCGAGCGGCGCCGCAACCGATGAGGCCATCGTGTCGGCGCTCGCTCCGGCAAGCGTTGCGGTGACTTGAACAGTCGGGAAATCGACCTGCGGCAGGGGGGCGACCGGCAGGAGCGGGAACGCGGCAATGCCCAGGAGCGCCAAAGCCGCCATCAGCAGTGCCGTTGCGACCGGTCGTGCGATGAATGGCGCGGAGAGATTCACCTGGCGCCCTCGGACGTTGGCGACGGGGGTGACGTGACTCTTACCTGTACCCGTGCATCGCGCTTCAGCTTGAATTGTCCGTCCGTCACGACGTGTTCGCCGTCGCTAAGGCCCGAGGTGACCACCGTCAGATCGCCAGTCGTCGGCCCGACCTTGATCGGCCGGGGTTCAGCCGTGTCTTTCGGCGTTACGATCCACGCGAACAAGCCCTGCGGACCCCGTTGGACCGCGGCCGATGGAATGACGAGAACATTGCCGAGCGTCTTGAGTGATAAGCGGGCGTTGACGAATTCGCCCGGCCACAGCCTTTCGTCGTCATTGGGGAAGATGGCCTTCAGACGCATGGTGTCGGTAGCGGGATCGATTGCATCGTCGATGAGGAGGAGTTTTCCTGCGCCCAGTTCCTGGCGGTTGTTTTGGTCGAAAGCCGTCACCACGACGGGACCATGGGCTAAAGCGCTGCGCACATCATCGAGGAACCGCGCCGGCAGTGTGAACAGCACGGCGGACGGGCGGATCCGCATCAGGATGACGATCGGTTGTGCGTCGGACACATGCACCACGTTTCCAGGATCGATCGAGCGAATGCCAATTCGCCCGTCGCTTGGCGCCCTGATCGAGGTGTAGTCGAGTTGTGTCTGTGCTGTGTCGATGGCAGCTTCATCGGCGGCAATGGACGCCTTCAGTTGATCGACCGTCGCCTGCTGGTGATCGACCGTCTGCCGGGCTATGGCATCAGTCAGTGCCAACGTCTTGTACCGCGTAAGATCTTTCTCGGCGGAAACGAGCAACGCAGCATCCTGGGCTTTTTTTCCCCGGGCCTGATCAAGCGCGGCCTTGAACAAGCGCGGATCTATCTTGGCCAGCACGTCGCCCTTCTTTACATCCTGCCCTTCGGTGAACAGCACCTCCTGCAGTGTGCCATCGACCTGGGGACGAATACCGACAGTCAATGAAGCCTGCACGGCGCCAAGACCGGTCAGACTGATGGGCACGTTCTGTCGAGTTGCGACGGAAATACTCACAGGTACAGATGGGCGCGTGGTCGGCGGACTCTTGGTGGGTGCCGACAAAAGCCAGTGGGTCGCAATGCCAACTACAATAAGTGCAACACTCGCAGAAATCAGAAAAATAGCGCGCCGGCGCCTGACTGCGTCGTGCTCAGTGTCGTTGACCGAAATTCCGTTGGATTGTCCAGACTCCAGCGAATCGTGATCTTTTTGATCGCTCAAGCTCTCCGGAGACCTCACTTCTTCAGCGGTTCCGGAATAGAACGCCCCTTGCCCTTCTCTGCTACGATGAACTCCAAGAAGCGGAGATGATCCGTGGTGCTCGGGTTCCAGTGGGAATGGATCGTGCCGGCGGGAACAAACAAACTCTCTCCAGCATGCAGCGTTACCGGTGGCTTCCCATCTTCCTGCCAAACGCCCGTACCTGACACGACATAAAACGTGATCGCCGCCGGATGGAGGTGTCGCGGGTTGATCCCGCCCGGAGCGTATTCCGTCTCGTAGACTGCGACCTCCAAATTATTCGTGCCGGGTAATACGGTCTTCAGCAGCGGCGCATGCGGTATCACGCCATGCTTTTCTTGGCTTACAGCCGGACCTGCTTGAAGCATGCACAGGACTCCTACCGCCGCGATACCGATCTTCATGAGATTCGATCTCTTTGTCATTTGACGTTCCCAGGACGCTGAGTCAATTGTTCGACCGTCCGCTCACCCCGCTATTGGAGTTTGGATCAGAGCAAGCTTACGCATAGAAATTCTCCGTCTTGCCGAGTAAGATATCGCTGAAGAGCCTGCGTAGCAAACGCAAAATCTTCATGGTTACCCCAACTTTTCTTTTGGGTGCGCGAATGACTCGACAAATGCCCTCCTTGAACGGATTGCGGGCCTTCGAAGCGACTGGACGGCATGGCAGCTTCAAGGCGGCCGCAGAGGAGTTGAATGTCACTCAAACGGCGGTGAGCCACATGGTGCGGCTGTTGGAGGAAGCACTCGGGTTCGCGCTCTTCCGCCGTCACGCCAATAGGCTCGAGCTCACGGATCAGGGCCGGGCATTCCAGCCCGGTCTCACCGACGCCTTCGACGCGATCGCTCGGCTCTCCGAGCAAGTGGTCGCTATGCAGGCAGGTCCGGTGCTCACCGTTGGGGTCGCACCGACACTCGCTTTGCATTGGCTGATCCCGCGCTTGACCAGCTTCAATCGCAACCACCCCGACGTCGAGGTACGGGTTGCTACCGGCGGTGCAATGCTTCCGCTGCGTGACGATTGGACTTGTACTGTGCGTCGCGGCATGGGCAGTTGGCCCGGCTATACCGCCGAGGAGCTGTTTCCGTCGACACTCGTAGCAGTCTGCACGCCCGCAATAGCGGCAAGCCTGCTTCATCCACGCGATCTCCGCGCGGCAACTCTGATCGTCGTCTCCCACTTGCGCGAACAATGGACTTGGTTGTTCGAAGCGATAGGTCTGAGCGCGCCGATACAGCCGGCTAATCACGTCTCGTTTGAGAGTTCTGTGATGGCGATTCAAGCTGCCCTCGATGGAGTGGGAGTCGCTGTCGCGCAACTCCCCTATGTCAGTGAGGCGCTTGTAGCGGGCCGCCTCGTCACCCTATTTCCGATCGTTGATCGGAAATACGAAGGCTGGTATCTGGCCTACCGGCCGATACGCGAGAAGGACCCGGCGCTATTGGCCTTTCGCAATTGGCTGCATGGCGAAGCTGAGTTGCAACGCCAGGTGCATAAGAGGCTGGGGTTGGCGCAATCGCTTTCAGCGTCGACCATCGATTTGAAGGGTGGGCTCAAGACCGAAGCGCAACACCGGGCTCCATGAAATAGAAGGCACAACTTCAACTTCACTTCAGTTCGGCAGATTGACGAGAGTTGGCGATGCGGCTATCCACCTCAGCTCAACCGCGCCATTCGTCCCCCCGCCGTCGGTCCAAAGCCTCTCGTCCCGGGGATTGCACGGGGGCAACCTAGCCGCGTCGTTTGGCCGGCGAACGTCTTCTGGGCGATGTGAACTCCCATAGCGGACCGTCGCGAAGGGCGGCTCATGGCCGGCAGCAGCCCGTCGTTGCCTGATGGATCCAACCCCTCCGCTGCTATAGTGCAGTCGGCTTCTGACGTTCAGTGCAGCCGTCTTCTGAAAACGACAGCATATAAGTTGCGCTTTCGGAAATGAGCCAGTCGGTTTAGCATGGGCGCGTTTGAGTATGCCCAAAGGAACCGACATGAAGCAGAAGGCCACGGCCGCGCCGATGGTGGCGCGGGTGTATCTGCGCGTCAGCACCGACGCGCAGGACTTGGAACGCCAGGAAGGAATCATCACGGCCGCGAAGGCCGCCGGTTACTACGTCGCCGGCATCTACCGCGAGAAGGCCAGCGGCGCACGCGCCGACCGGCCCGAGCTGCTGCGGATGATTGCCGACCTACAGCCCGGCGAGGTGGTCATTGCCGAGAAGATCGACCGCATCAGCCGCTTGCCGCTGCCCGAGGCCGAGCGCCTGATTGCGTCAATACAGGCCAAGGGCGCACGCCTGGCCGTCCCTGGCGTAGTCGATCTATCCGACCTGGCCGCCGAGGCCGAGGGCGTCGCCAAGATCGTGCTGGAAGCCGTGCAGGCCATGCTTTTGCGCCTGGCCTTGCAGATGGCCCGCGACGACTACGAGGACAGGCGCGAACGCCAGCGCCAGGGCATCGAGCTGGCGAAAGACGCCGGCAAGTATCGCGGCCGACGCGCCGACCCGAAGCGCCGCGCCCAGGTCATCGCCCTGCGCCGCTCCGGCCACAGCATCACCAGGACGGCCGAGCTGGCCGGGTGCAGCCCGTCCCAGGTGAAACGGATATGGGCGGCCGAAGTGAGCCAGGCCGAGGCCGCCCGCATGGGCGCTTTCCGCGAGGACGCATTGACCGAGGCCGACGCGCTGGCGGCCGCCAACCAGGAGGGCATGAAGGCATGAGAAACGGACACCATCCCCTGCCCCCGCTTCGGCCGGAGCTGCAAGCCGCCCATGACGAGATGGACGCCAAGGGGGATTACTTCGCCTATGCCGTGTGCCGCACCCATGACGGCCAGGCGTGGGAAGTGACGACCAGGCAGGGCGGCATGTATGGCGCGCTCGATGGCCGCTACCTCGACCACGACGAGGCGATGGCCGCCGGCGCGGCCTGGCTGCTGGAACAGCTCGACCGCGAGCCGACCGACGATGAGGCAGCCTATCGGGCGCTATGGGAAAGCATGGGGAAATGATGGAAAACACCTTTACTCATTCGCTCATTGTGTTATGATGCAATGAGTAAATTATCATTTGCATGACCACCAGGAGAGCGCATGAAAGTCATTGCCGTGCTGAACCAGAAGGGCGGTTCAGGAAAGACCACCATCGCCACGCACCTAGCCCGCGCCCTGCAACTCGACGGCGCGGACGTGTTGCTTGTCGATTCCGACCCCCAGGGCAGCGCCCGCGATTGGGCCGCCGTGCGGGAAGATCAACCGCTAACCGTGGTCGGCATCGACCGACCAACCATTGACCGGGACGTGAAGAACGTGGCCCGCAAAGTGGATTTCGTCGTGATCGACGGAGCGCCCCAGGCGGCCGACCTGGCCGTGTCGGCCATCAAGGCGGCCGACTTCGTGCTGATTCCGGTGCAGCCATCGCCCTACGACATTTGGGCCACGGCCGACCTTGTGGAGCTGGTCAAGCAGCGTATCGAAGTCACGGACGGGAAGCTGCAAGCGGCTTTCGTGGTATCCAGGGCGATCAAGGGCACCCGCATTGGCGGCGAGGTTGCCGACGCGCTGGCCGGCTACGCACTGCCCATTCTTGATGCCCGCATCACGCAGCGCGTGAGCTATCCCGGCACCGCCGCCGCTGGCACGACCGTTCTTGAATCCGAGCCGGACGGCGATGCAGCGGCCGAGGTTCGCGCCCTGGCCGCCGAGATCAAACAGAAACTCAATTGAGCTTTTGAGGAAATGAAAAAATGAGCAAGCCCACAACCGCACTCACCGCCGGCCGCCCGAGCGCACGCACCGACAAGGCAAGGGCCGCGACCCTTGCCAGCCTGGCCGACGACGCCGGCGGCATGAAGCGCGTCAATTTCGAGCTACCCGCCGAACAGCACGCAAAGCTGAAAATCTACGCCACGAAGCAGGGCAAGAGCATCAAAGATGTGCTGTCCGAGTATGTCGCCAGTCTGCCGGATTGACGCTCAAAAGCATATTTACTCATTTGAATTTTAGCGGCTAAAGGGGCGGCACCATGACCAAGAAGCGAGACGGACAGGAGGCGCAGCAGATCGGCGACATTTTGGGCGGCCTGATCGTGAAGGCGCAGGCCAAGGCAGGGGACAAGACCAGGAAGCCCCGCGCCGGGGCCAAGATCACCCCGGCCGGCATCATCCTGACCGAGCAAGACCAGAAGTTGATCGAGGCCGGCGCAGAGATCGCCACCAACCCGCCGAGCGGCGAGGACATGGCTTTCACCCATGCCGTGCTGTGCCAGGTCGGTTTGCCTCGCTCGAAGGTCGATGGACGCGAGTTCATGCGGCAGTCCGGCGCGGCCTGGGTCAATGTGCAGGCCGGCTATCTGGACGAGGGCAGGGGGCCGGTGCTGCAACCTATCCCCTATGGCGTCATGCCACGCCTGGCCCTTGCTTGGGTGTCCAGCTACGCCAAGCGCGACAACACGCGGGAAATCCCCATCGGTGACAGCGCGGCCGAGTTCTTGCGGCTCATGGGCATGGATGACCAGGGAGCGCGTTACACCACCTTGCGCCGTCAAATGCACGCCCTGGCCGCTTGCCGCCTGCAACTTGGATTCAAGGGGCGCACCTACAACGGCCAACCCGTCGAACAGTTCGATGCCTGGCTGGCGAATGGCGACGCGCAGCAGAAATCGCTTTGGCCCGGCACGATGGTTCTATCAGAGGGCTATTTCAACTCGCTGATGGATAGCGCCGTACCGCTGGACAATCGCGCCCTGATGGCCCTGAAAGGTTCCGCGCTTGCGCTGGACGTTTACACCTGGCTGGCTCACCGACTGCACCGCATCGAGGGCAGGGGCGTAACGCTGCACTGGAAGTCCCTGCGGGAGCAGTTCGCCCAGGAATACACCGGGAAGGATGCAGACAAGGACTTCAAGAAGAAGTTTGTGCCGGCACTCAAGAAGGTGCTGACCGTCTATCCGCAAGCGAAGGTGAAGCCCGTCACTGGTGGCCTGCTGTTGCTTGGCTCCCCGCCGCCCATTGCCCCTAAGAACGGCGGGAAGTTTAGCTAAACTCCGATAGATCAGACCCCCCCACACGCAGCACACTGGCCGCCCGATCAAGGCGGCCGCGTCGTTTCTGGCCGATGCCCCCTCCTGGCGGCCAATCTTGGGGATAAACCCTGTGGATAGCCGCACTTATCCACGATAGATCAG
>NZ_QNRQ01000022.1 GCF_003315175.1 Eoetvoesiella caeni
AGGAACGCCTTCGCTTGAAGCACGGAACAGATCGCGATCAACGCAGCCCGCCTTGATGAACTTCCAAAGCAGGACAAGAAAGCGCTGGTCGGCGACCTCCGACAGCGCGCATCCAGTCGCTGTGCATTTCTGAGGTGAGGATACCAAATTCAAACAGCCCTCCATTTTCTACGAAGAAATTTGGAGCTATTGGTATCTTGTTAGAGCTGAGAATATCGATAGGAATGTAGCTCCTACGCTCTGACGACACCTGCGGGACGAATATGAACCGATCTGGATTATATTGCTCTCGAAAAAGATGTGGTATTTCGCCTCGAAAGCCGGTACCGATATTCACCCACCCTGGTCTACAACACATTCCCTTGGCCCGATGCGTCGGAAGTAATGCGCAAGCACATTGAATCTTTGGCCGAGGAAGTGCTTCTGATTCGTGAAGACTACCCAGGCAAATCCCTCGGGGAGCTTTACGACCCAGACAAGATGCCCGCCCCGCTTCTGGCAGCCCACAAGGCGCTGGATCGCGCTGTCGAGGCCCTGTACCGCGACCGACCGTTTCGTGACGCCTCAGAGCGTCTGGAGCACTTATTCAATCGCTACGAAAAGCTGATTGCCGAAGAGCAAGCCACAAAGCTTGTCAAGAAACCCCGAAGAAGCGAATGAAAATGGCCAACCTGTTGACCGTCAATTACAAGCAGAGCGGTAAAAGCTCCAATCTAAACAGCATGGGAATGAGAGAGATGCAGGCCCGTGCTTATGACGCTCGTGATGCCCAATACCTGCTACTGAAAGCGCCGCCGGCATCCGGGAAGTCACGCGCCCTGATGTTTCTCGGCCTGGATAAGCTCCATAAGCAAGGTCTCAAGAAGGTCATTGTGGCGGTGCCGGAAATGTCCATCGGCGCATCCTTCAAGGACACCAAGCTCACCGAGCACGGCTTTTTCGCGGATTGGACGGTACAGCCTAGCTACAACCTCTGCATTCCGGGCGGCGAAGACCAAAAGGTGAAGACCTTTGTTCGTTTTATGTCCGATAGTGTAGTGATATGCTTACTCCACCGCGGTTGGATCGCTGCAAGAGGTACTGAATGAACGACGAGCCGAGAAAACGTAGCGAAGGACGCCTTGACACGCGGCTTGAAAGTGAAGGAGCGGAATTTCTCGTGCTGGGACAACTTCTCATTCACCGGATTGCTGCGTACAAGACATACACGAACATGCCCGGATACGATCTAGTAGCCACCGACCCCGAGCACAACCGATCGGCACGTATTCAAGTGAAGAGCCGCTGGAGTACTGGCGCGCGCGCCTTCTTGATTCAAAACCTCGATTGCGATTTCGTGGTTGTCGTGTTGTTAAATCGAGGCTCCAAAGACGGCAACAAGCAAGTCATGGCACCGCATTACTATGTTCTGCCCATTGAAATCGTACGATCGCTGCCGCGCACTGTGGGGTGGAAAAAAGTCAGCCTGCGCCACATCGACGGTCTGGAGCAATATAGGGACGCATGGCACTTAGTATCCAGCTTCATGTCGACTCACCAAAGGATCGGCGTCGCGAAACGCAGGTTTGACGCGCTTAACGAAATACACGACGAGGACATCACGCGTCTGTTTTATGGCAGTGAAGACTCGCAACGATAGGGAGCAGCAATTATGCGATCGATCTCAACAGCGGAGATAGAAAAGCAAGGCTGGGATTTCGTCACCTTAGCCCTCTCGCAGTCAAACCGTATAGCCGTGACCCATGATGGCAACGTTGAGGCAGTGATTCTCACCCCGTCTGAATATGCTCAGCTCATCGAAGATCAAGGTAAGGCCGAAGGCCTAGCGGCTTTGCGAGCCAGATTCGACGCTGAGCTCGCGTCACTCAATGAGCCCGGTGCGGGCGAGCGCCTCAGAAGTATAATGTCCGAGCCCACCAAGCTCCATGGCCAAGTCAAAGTCGGCGATACGTTCTGAACGCTTCCATGCTTGGCACAAACATAGCTTCGCTATGCAGTACACCGCGCTACCGTGGCATTGGCCACACTCGTCAGAGCGCCCCGGCCCCGCCTGCCATCACTGCCGCTATGTGTGATCACCGCCGGGCCCCAGCAGCGCCGTGAGCTGGGCCGCTTTGGCCCGAAGCGCTTGAAGCTCCTCGCGTGCTGCTGACCTCATGGCATCACGCTCAACAAATGGCTTGTCCTCAAAGGCGTTTAATAGCTCTGGCGTTCTCACATCGAGCGTAGTTACGGCGTAGTCGAGCCATGTTTCGTACCCTTCCGGGACCACGGCAGTCGCACCATGCGATTTTCGATCGTTCATTCCATGCCTCCTGCGTTATCAATATCCGCTAGTAAGACAGATATCGGAGCCCCCTTCGCAGCCACACAATTTGAGTGCCGCCCTTGATATGCACCGAGGCCAACGAGAGAGTCGCTCTTGTTATTATGGCGCACCGCGCGGCTGTAGCAGAACATCAACAAAAAATTTGGAACCGGTTTTATCGCTCAGCCTGCCTTCACAAAAAAGCCAGTGCGGGCGAGCGCCTGCGCAGTGTAATGTCCGGGCCCACCAGGCTGCACGGCACAGTCACAGCCAGGCGATACGTTCTGAACGCTGCATAGTCAGCACCAACCCTAGTTTCGCTATTTAGCCCGCCGCGCTACGGTGACGTTGGTCCCGCTCGTCAGGGCGCCTCGGCCCCGCACGTAATTGAATAGTCGCGCACCTCGCGTCCCGCCCCCGCTTGTCGCTGACCCCTCCATTTTATGAGAGGGTACAGCCAAGGGGAGCGCAATGCATAAGCGGTTACGCAGGACAACAAACCATCGTCGCCGGTGTCGACAATCCCGCCCAAGAACGTCCGCGCAACATCAGGGACGCTACCAAAGCCTTTATCTTCTAAGCGAGAAACACGACGTTTGAGAGCGTTGGAGGCGGGAGTCCTTCAATAAATTCATCCCCTTCTAGGCAGCCTTGTCATGTTAATTTTTTTATGCTCAAATGAGGCACTAAAAATTAACATGCGAGAATATCTATGGCGTTACCCGTTTTGGTCGACTCAGTTGAAGTATCCGACAGGTTGGGGCAGCTTGGAGTTTCGAAGGATGACCTGATGCAGGTTATCCAAGCTGCTGTAGGAGCGCGCGCGAACGCCACGCCGTTCCATCCTAAGAGCGCTCCCGGTATGTTGGCCTATATAGAGGGAACCTTCCGATTGCGCAGCGTATTGGTATCTAAGGGATGGGAGTGCTATGTCTGCCGGGACAACATTGAATCGGTCTTCAATGAAAGTAAAAATTTGAAGATCGTTTTTCAAAATGCTGACTTAGCGGGACACCCATTCGCCGACCCGGTTCCGTCTTCCAGAAAAGGACCTGGCTCCGCCAGAGTGGTCGCTATGGGGCAAAGCATGCTTTTTCCTGAGCTATCTAACGAATTACCGCCTGAGTTGCGTGCCAAGGTGTGGTATCTATTCGTCCAGGCCGAAGGTTTAGACGTTCGCGCCGAGCTATCTTGTCCAATTTCGATACAAGACGACCGGTTTCACGGGTTCAGCGAGCGAATTATGCTGGTACAGGAAGGCGAATGGGATACGCCAGACCTCTCTTACGATCGCCAACTGCCGGAACTTGAAGTGAAAGTATCGCGAAAAGCATCATGACCGGCGTATTTAACTCCCGAAGGCTGACTGTCGCGAGGAAAAGGAGGAAGTTCACGGCTAGAGCATTGGCCGAGGCCGTGAGTGTTTCACCTGTCACGATCACTCGACTGGAGAAAGGGGAGAATTGCCCTGAGCAAAGCACCGTAGAGTCCCTTTCAAAAGCACTCAACTTCCCTTTGGAATTTTTTTTCGGTGAGGATGTAGACGAGCTTGCTGTAGACGCGGCGAGCTTCCGTAGTTTGTCATCAATGACGGCCAAAGAGCGTGACGCAGCACTAGCTGCGGGGACACTTGCATACATTTTTCATGATTGGGTAGCTGCTCGCTTTAACCTTCCCGAAGTAGATATTCCTCATCTGCGAGGGGAAGCTGGTCCCGAGGCCGCTGCTCAGGCACTACGCGAAAAGTGGGGGCTCGGCCTACAACCGATCCCGAACATGATTAGATTGTTGGAAGCCAAGGGAGCGAGGATCTTTTCGTTGTGTGAAGATACGAAGAGCGTGGATGCATTCTCATGCTGGCGTAATAATCAGGCTTTTGTCTTCCTCAATACATTCAAGTCAGCGGAAAGAAGCCGCTTTGATGCTGCACACGAATTAGGACACCTCGTTCTTCACAAGCACGGCGCACCCCAAGACAGTCGGCAAGCCGAAAACGAAGCTGATCAGTTCGCGTCCACGTTCTTGATGCCAACGGAAGATGTACTATCCCGAATTCGTCGAGTTTCTACCATTGGTGAAGTGATTGCCGCAAAACGGCGTTGGGGAGTCTCCGTTGGCGCACTAACGTATCGCCTGAACAAACTCGGCATAATCAGCGAGTGGCAAAATAGAAGTTTCAACATTGAGATTTCACGCCGCGGTTTTCGTACGGAAGAACCCAACGGTCTTGCACGGGAATCATCTGTGGTCTGGCCCAAGGTGTTAGCAGAACTATGGCAAGAGCGTATCTCTCGCAGCCACATTGCACGCCAGTTGCATCTGCCAGAGTCCGAAATTGACCAACTCCTTTTCCAGCTTACCGGACAGATAACTGGCGACGCGGGCTTATATCGCGGCCTCAAATTGGTATCGTAACGACTGTCGGTTGGAGCGCAGCTCTCCATCAATCCGAGTGCTTAAGAAGCATCTACTGAGCGAAAGCACCCGCAAACGTCAACGCCGGCCAAACAGGGCCGGCTTTTTTGCGCCTGCGGTTTTAGCCCAACGGGTGCCGGGTCGCCGGCTATCGCCAGATAGTGACCAGCACAGACATCAAACAGCGCATTGCAAAAGAGGTTAAATTTCTGCTCAACGTTCGGAAGCGTTATGCTGAAAAAACGAATCTTTGACAAAGTTATGCTTTAACGCGCCTGCCCACATATGTCCTCCTTCGGCGGGCGGCAACATTATGCTTGAAAGCGCGGGAGGGTTGTGCTTAACGGCACAACAGTTCAGAATTCATGACCGAAATTCAGTTCTTAATGATTTTCGACATGAGTGGCGTAATTTGCAGCTGCAAACTGAATGGCGAAAATTTCAAACTGAGTGAAGTTCGACAACTTGTCCGAGCCCCTCAAATGTAACAATCTCCACCCCCCACTTGAAGATTTCCGTATCGCCCCTATAATTAGCACTCGAGGGGGTAGAGTGCTAACAGCCGCGCCCCACGGTTAATGTTGACCCATTTCTATTGATACAGGAGTTCCTTCATGGCACTGCGTCCTTTGCACGATCGCGTGATCGTCAAACGTCTGGACAACGAGCGTACAACCGCTTCGGGTATTGTTATTCCTGAAAGCGCCGCTGAAAAGCCCGACCAAGGCGAAGTTATTTCCGTCGGCCCCGGCAAGCGCGCCGAAGACGGCAAATTGCTGCCTGTTGACGTCAAGGCTGGCGACAAGGTTCTGTTCGGCAAATACGCCGGCCAGGCTGTCAAGGTCGATGGCGAAGAACTGCTCGTCATCCGCGAGGACGAAATCCTCGCCGTCATTCAGTAATTTACCGACGGGTAATTCAGTAATTTACAAACGAATTAAGGAATACAAGAATGGCTGCTAAGCAAGTACTATTCGGCGACGACGCACGCACGCGCATCGTCCGTGGCGTAAACACCCTGGCCAACGCGGTCAAGACCACTTTGGGACCCAAGGGTCGCAATGTTGTGCTCGAGCGTTCGTTCGGCGCCCCTACCGTTACTAAAGACGGCGTTTCCGTTGCCAAAGAAATCGAACTGAAAGACAAGTTCGAAAACATTGGCGCCCAGCTCGTCAAGGAAGTTGCTTCCAAGACATCCGACAACGCTGGCGACGGCACCACCACGGCTACTGTGTTGGCCCAGTCCATCGTTGAAGAAGGCCTGAAATACGTTGCCGCCGGCATCAATCCTATGGACTTGAAGCGCGGTATCGACAAGGCTGTTGCTGTCGCAATCGAAGAACTGAAGAAAATCTCCAAGCCTTGCACCACCAGCAAGGAAATCGCCCAGGTCGGTTCCATTTCGGCCAACAGCGATGCATCGATCGGCGAAATCATTGCCAACGCAATGGACAAGGTCGGCAAGGAAGGCGTTATTACCGTTGAAGACGGCAAGTCGCTGGACAACGAGCTGGACGTCGTCGAAGGCATGCAATTCGACCGCGGCTACCTGTCGCCCTACTTCATCAACAACCAGGACAAGCAAGTTTCCGTCCTGGAAGATCCGTATGTCCTGATTTTCGACAAGAAAGTCAGCAACATCCGCGACCTGCTGCCGATCCTGGAACAAGTTGCCAAGTCCAGCCGTCCTCTGCTGATCGTAGCTGAAGACGTCGAAGGCGAAGCACTGGCCACTTTGGTTGTGAACAACATCCGCGGCATCCTGAAAACGACTGCTGTCAAGGCTCCTGGCTTTGGCGATCGTCGCAAAGCCATGCTGGAAGACATTGCCATCCTGACCGGCGGCACTGTCATCTCGGAAGAAACCGGCGGTTCGCTTGAAAAAGCCACCCTGGAAGAACTGGGCCAGGCCAAGCGCATTGAAGTCGGCAAAGAAAACACCATCATCATCGACGGCGCTGGCGACAGCAAATCGATCGAAGCGCGCGTTAAGCAAATCCGCGTTCAGATCGAAGAAGCCACTTCCGACTACGACCGTGAAAAACTGCAAGAGCGCGTGGCCAAGCTGGCTGGCGGTGTTGCCGTGATTCGTGTTGGCGCTGCCACCGAAGTCGAAATGAAGGAAAAGAAAGCACGCGTTGAAGATGCTCTGCATGCAACCCGCGCTGCCGTTGAAGAAGGTATTGTTCCTGGCGGCGGTGTAGCACTGATCCGCGCCAAGGCTGCCATTGCCAAGGTCAAGGGCGACAACATCGACCAGGAAGCAGGCATCAAGCTGATTCTGCGCGCTGTTGAAGCTCCCCTGCGCACTATCGTCGCCAACGCTGGCGCAGAACCCAGCGTTGTCGTGAACGAAGTCGCAAACGGCAAGGGCAACTACGGCTACAACGCCGCTACCGGCGAGTACGGCGACCTGGTCGAACAGGGCGTGCTGGATCCCACCAAGGTTACCCGCACCGCACTGCAGAACGCAGCTTCGGTTGCCAGCCTGTTGCTCACGACAGAGGTCGCAGTGGCCGAAATCGTTGAAGACAAACCAGCCGGCGGCGGTATGCCCGATATGGGCGGCATGGGTGGTATGGGCGGCATGGGCGGCTTCTAAGCCACTTATCCGCACAGCGGCCTATGAAGATGGGCGCCGGCTCCGGCCGGCTCCCGCCAACAACAGCCCAAGCAAAAAGGCCTCCGATTCGTCGGAGGCCTTTTTTTTAGCGGTATTTTTATCGCCGGACGCCGGGCCGCCCCAGGATAAAAAGAGCCCCCAATTTTTATTGACGCGAAGCCCGATCAGCGCCGTCCCGCAAGACCGCAAGCTTCATCCACGTTACAGCCGGGTCGATCTTGCCGTAGTTTGCAAACGTCCCAAAACCGCAGTCGGTGCTTGCCACGACCCGGTCCTGACCCACAAAGGCCACGTAACGCTCAAGCCGCTGCCGGATCAGTTCGGGATGCTCGACATAATTGGAGCAGCTGTCGATAAGGCCGGGGGCCAGAATCTTGTCATCCGCCAGCTTGGCGTCGCGCCAGATTTCCCACTCGTGCTCATGACGCGGGTTCGCGGCCTCGAACAGGATGGTTGACGGCCTGGCGGCCAGGATCGGGTCAATGACCTTTTCAAGGGCGATGTCGCAGTGGTGCGGGCCTTCGTAATTTCCCCAGCAGACATGCATGCGCAGCTTTTCCGAGGGAATGTTGCGGGTGGCCGCATTGAGCGCTTCGACGTTCTGCCAGGCACGCTTGGTGAACTCGGCTTCGCTAAGATTCTGGAAGCCCGTGTGAGCCGCCATCGCCAGGTCGGGACAATCAAGCTGCAGATCGAAGCCAGCGGCCACGATGGCTTCGTACTCGGGCCGCATCGCTTCGACCAGGTCGGCCAGATAGGCTTCGTGCGTGGGGTAATGCTGGTTCGGCTGGAACGCGGTCACCAAACCGGGAGATGCCGCATTCATGAAGCCACGGCCGCCGCGGCCATGCCGCTCGATAGCCGACTTGAAGCGGCGGATGTCAGCCAGGCAGGGTTCAAGCGTACGCAGCTTCACGGGACCGACGCAAGCGGCTCGCACGAACTCCTGGGACCCCATGATGGCGGCCAGCTTCTTTCTTAGCTCGGGGAGGTCGGCCAGATCTTTTGCCGGTGTACGGTCGACGTGGCCGCCGAAGCCTTCAAGCCGCTCTGTAATGTATGTGGCATAGCCGACCTTGCCGAGCTCGCCATCGCTCATGATGCCTACACCGGCTTCAACCTGCTTCTGCACGGCATGATCGATAGCCGCCTGGACGACTTGCTCGAAGTGTTCGGCGTCGACTTCTTGGCCGTGATCATGCGCAAGCAGCAACTGCGCAAGTTCGTCGCCGCGGGGAAGACTGCCAACATGGGTGGTCAGAATAGCCATCACGTTCCTTTTATGCTTTTATGAGAAGAAGCTAGTTTATCCAACTTCTTCGGGTCGGTACATTTTGACCGGGGCTTTTTTCACCAAGGCGCCGAGCCGCCTTCCCGGCAGTGTCCATTACAATGCTGGCTATCCGTGCCGGCTATCCGCACAACTACGGCGTCCGGATCGCAAAACCGGCGGTTGCCGCTCCCTTTCAAGGCCTCATGAACGACACGCACTCTCCGTACAAAAGCAAAGGCGGGCTCGCCCGGCTATTCAATGCTTTGCGCTATTCGCTGCAAGGCCTGGGCGCCGCCTTCAAGCACGAGGCGGCTTTTCGCCAGGAGCTGGCCATTGCCGTCATCCTTGTGCCGGTCGCTTTCTGGCTGGGCAATACGCTGGCCGAACAGCTATTGCTGATAGGCGCGGTTTTCTTTGTATTGATTATTGAGATCGTGAATTCGGCGCTCGAGGCCCTGGCCGATGCCATCACGCTGGAAGAACACCCCTTGATCGGACGCGCCAAGGATCTGGGCAGCGCCGCGGTCATGATGTCCATTCTTCTGGCTTGCCTGGTGTGGCTGGCGGTTATTCTAGGCCACACTGCAAGCCTTTAGACGATATCGCGCCCCCAAGCACAAAACGCCGAACTCCCTACCCGCAAATACCAACACGACTATGAGCATGACCTTCACTGAAAAACTCGACCAGGCCTGGGTCCATTCCAATTCCATGCTGATGATAGGCCTAGACCCGGATCCGCAGCGCTTCCCGGCAGAGATCCAGGGGCGCCCCGACGCCATCTACGAGTTTTGCCGCGCCATTGTCGATGCCACGGCCCCCTATGTCTGCGGCATCAAGCCGCAAATCGCCTACTTTGCCTCGCAAGGCGCCGAAGCCCAGCTGGAAGCGCTGCTGCGCTATGTGCGCGAACAATATCCGCAGCTGCCCATAGTACTGGACGCCAAGCGCGGCGACATCGGCTCGACCGCCGAACAATACGCCCAGGAGGCCTTCGAGCGCTACCAGGCCGACGCCGTCACCGTCAACCCGTATATGGGCTACGACTCGGTTCAACCCTATCTGTCGTGGCAAGAGAAAGGCGTTATCGTTCTATGCCGCACCTCCAACAAGGGCGGCTCCGACCTGCAGTTCGTTGAAACAATCGATGGCGTGCCGCTATATTTGCATGTGGCCGGCCTGGTGGCCGACCGCTGGAACGCCAACGGCCAATGCGCGCTGGTTGTAGGCGCCACCTTTCCGGAAGAGCTGGCCAAGGTGCGCGAACGCGTCGGCGACATGCCCTTGCTGGTGCCCGGCATCGGCGCTCAGGGCGGGGATATCCCGGCCACGGTCAAGGCCGGCAGCAATCAGCGCGGCACAGGCATGATGATCAATTCATCGCGGGCCATTCTGTATGCCAGCGGCGGAGACGACTGGCGCGAAGCCGCCGCCCGAGCCGCCTTGGCGACGCGCGACGCGATTAACGCGGCTCGATAAAGGCCAGGGCGGTTTCCAGGGCAAACGCCACGGAGGCGGCGCGCACTTGCTGGCGATCGCCTTCGAAAATACGTGTGGCAGCCCGGGTTACCAGGCCCTCGCCGGCGCGCTGGGCAAACCCGAAACACACCATTCCCACCGGCTTGCCGGGCGTTGCGCCGTCGGGTCCGGCAATACCCGTGGTCGAAATGGCAAAGTTGGCCTTCTGGCTTACGCTGAGCACGCCGGCCGCCATTTCCATGGCGGTTTCTTCGCTGACCGCGCCGAAGCGTTCAAGCGTGTCGTGCCCTACCCGCAACTGCTCTATTTTGGCGGCATTGCTGTACGTGACAAAGCCTCGGTCGAACCATTGGCTGGAGCCTGGAATATCGGTAACGGCGGCGCTAAGCAGGCCGCCCGTGCATGATTCGGCACAGCCCAGCATCCAATTGCGCCGCAGCAATCTTTGCCCCAGCTCGGCAGCGCGTATGACAGTCGATTCGCTCATGACAGGACTCCAGTGCGGACTAAAATGGCCAACAGCAGCAGGCTGTAGCCCGCCGCCAATAAATCATCCCACATAACGCCGAAGCCATGCTTCAAATGCTTGTCGAAATAACGGATGGGCGGCGGCTTGATAATATCGAAAAACCGGAATGCCGCAAAAGCCACAGCTTGAGCGAGCAGCGAATCGGGCGTCAACCACAGTACCAGCCAGAAAGCCACCATCTCGTCCCAGACCATGGTGCTGGAATCGGGCTCGCCCATGTCCTGGCCTGTACGCTGGCAGCACCAGCAGCCCAAGGCAAATAGCGCCACCAGCCCTGCGGCGATAACGGCATCGCCTAAATGACGCGCCCCAAGCACCCATAACGCCCAGGCCAATACCGTACCCCAGGTTCCGGGGCCGGGCCGCAACAGGCCGCTGCCAAACCCCAGCGCCACAATGCGCAGCGGCGAACGCAGCATCCACGGCCAGGTAGGCCTGAATGCCTGTGTTGACGAGTTTGCGCCCGACTCTGAAATTGCCATAAATAACTCTCGAATATTCTGCATGACGGGACGCCGGCGCGGCCCCAAGGTTGAACCGACGAAAGCCCGCGTTCAACTGTAAATCCGTAGCTCAATCGAAATGTTCGAAACCACCGCTGGGCACGGCAACGCGGCTGCCATCCGCACGTTCAACGATAATATCGCGTCCCGCCGTAATCGAACCAATACGCGTGGCGGCCACGCCGGCTTGCCGTGCCAGCGCCGAAATCGTTTCCCGTTGCGCCACGGACGCGGTAAAACATAATTCATACACGTCGCCGCCGCCCAGTACCGCCGCCTCTTGCACTGCATCGGGCAGGCCCTTCAAGGCCGGACACACCGGCAATGCGTCGTACAGTAGCTCGGCGCCGCAACGGCTGGCGGCCAGGATATGGCCCAGGTCCTGCAGCAAGCCGTCGGAAATATCCAGCGCGGCATGCGCCACGCCGGCAAGGCTTTGTGCGAACTTCAGCGGCGGCTCCGGGCGTTCCAGCGCGTGGCGCGTGGCCGCCAGCAAGGCGGGATCGGCCGGCAGCGTTTGCTGCAGCAGCCGTAGCGCGACATCGGCCGCGCCAAGGCAGCCCGTTACCCAGATATCGTCGCCGCTCCGGGCGGCGGCGCGGCGCAATGCCTTGGCCGGGTCCACCTGCCCAAAAACCGTAATGCTCAGGGTAATGCCGGATACGCTGCGCGTCGTGTCGCCCCCCACCAAGGGGCATGCAGCTTTATCCGCCAGGGCATAGAAGCCCTCGGCAAAAGCCCCCAGCCAGGGATGGTCGACATGGGGCAAGGCCACGCCCAGGACGCAGGCCAAAGGCTGTGCGCCCATGGCGGCAAGGTCCGACAAATTGACGGCCAACGCCTTATGCCCGAGTGCGCGGGGATCGACATCCGGAAAGAAATGGCGGCCTTCGATCAGCAGGTCGGTGCTGACGGCCATTTGCTGGCCGGCGTCCAGCGGCAGCAAAGCACAATCATCGCCCACCCCAAGAAATCGCGCCGGCACGGGCCGCGAAAAATACCGGGCGATGAGATCGAATTCGTATCCCAATAAGCCCTCTTAGCGGCGTGCGCCGGCCTGAACCTCGGCGGGCCGTACGTCGGCGGCCATTTTATCGAGCACGCCGTTGACGAACTTGAATCCGTCGGTGCCGCCAAACGACTTGGCCAGTTCGACGGCCTCGTTGATGGCGACTTTGTAAGGCACCTCAAGGTGATGAATGAGTTCGTAGCTGCCAATCAGCAAGATACCGTGTTCGATGGGCGAGAGTTCGGCCAGAGGACGGTCGATATAGGGTTCGAAGCGTTCGCGCAAGCCGGGGGCTTCTTTCAGGACGCCATGAAGCAGCGTCTTGAACCAGGTGGCATCAGCCTCGGGGAATTCTTCGTCATCGCGAATATGCGCGTCGATTGCCCCCGCCTCTTGCAGGCCGTCGTCGCCCCGCAACAGCCAGGCATAGACGCCTTGCAGGGCGAATTCGCGCGCCCGCCGGCGCGCACTGCGAGGATTGGGGCGTGAACCCGCCCCCTGAGGCTTACTCTTCGTCAAGATCGTCATCCTCGTAATCTTCGTCGTCTTCGTCTTCGTCGTCGGATTCGGGCTCGAGCGCAGCCACCAGGTTGGCCATCTCGACCGCCGCGCGGGCGCAGTCACGGCCCTTGCCTTCGGCGCGCGACTCGGCTTGCTCGTCGGTATCGGTGGTAAGGACGCCGTTGGTAACCGGAATGCCGGTTTCCAGCGCCACCCGGCTGATGGCCGCGGCGCTTTCGTTGCTGACCAGTTCAAAGTGATAGGTTTCGCCGCGAATCACTGCGCCCAACGCAATCAACGCATCGAATTCAAAGGTTTCGGCCATTTGCGCCAGGGTGACGCCCATTTCCAGGGCGCCCGGCACGGTTACCACCATGATGTCGCGCTCGTCCACGCCCAGTTCGGCCAGTTCCGCCAGGCACGAGTCAAGCTCGGCCAGGCCGATGTTTTCGTTGAAACGAGACCGTACGATCCCAATGTGCAGGCCTTCACCGTTAAGGTCGGGTATCAGGGTATAGGGGTTCATTAGTCAGTTCCTTTTAAGCGTTGGACGAAGGTTCGCTATCGTAACCCGTTACGGTCAAAGAAAAGCCGGCCATGCTGGGCATTTTTCGCGGCCGCGCCAACAACCGGGCATGGCCGACATTCAAATCGCGCATGATTTGCGCGCCAATACCGTAGGTGCGCAGATCGAAGCGGCTTTCATTGCCAGCTGGAATCTGCGCCTCGGTGGGCTTGCCCCAGGCCGCAAACTGTTCGAACAGCAGATCGGCCGAGCTTTGGCAGTTAAGCAGCACCAGCACCCCCGACGGAGCGGCCGCAATGGCCTTGAGTGCATTGGAAACCGTCCAACTATGGCTGGAGGGGTCGGCGGAAAGCACGTCCAGCATGGTTGTGGGTTCGTGCACCCGCACCAGGGTTTCGGTTTCGGGCGAGATCGTGCCATGCACCAGCGCCAGATGCGGCGCACCCGCGGCCAGGTCGCGATACGCCACGGCAGTGAATTCGCCCCAGGGTGTTTGCATGCGGCGCTCGCCGACACGCTCGACCATGGACTCGTGTTCGCTGCGGTACTGAATAAGGTCGGCAATGGTACCGATCTTGAGGCCGTGCTCGCGCGCAAATATTTTAAGGTCGGGCAGGCGGGCCATAGTGCCGTCCGGCTTGAGCACCTCGCAAATAACGGCTGCGGGAGTCAGCCCCGCCAGTGCGGTAAAGTCGCAGCCCGCTTCAGTATGGCCGGCGCGCACCAGCACGCCGCCGCGTACCGCCTGCACCGGGAAGATATGGCCCGGCTGGACGATGTCGGCCGGCTTGGCGTCGCGCGCCACGGCCACCTGGATGGTGCGGGCGCGATCGGCCGCCGAGATGCCGGTTTCGACGCCTTCGGCCGCTTCGATCGACATGGTGAAATTAGTGCCGAAGCGCGCGCCGTTATTGCTGGCCATAAGAGGCAATTGCAATTGACGGCATCGCTCTTCGGTAAGAGTAAGGCACACCAGCCCGCGCGCATGGGTCACCATGAAATTGATGGCGTCGGGCGTAACGAACTCGGCGGCCATGACCAGGTCGCCCTCGTTTTCACGGTCTTCTTCGTCGACAAGAATGACCATGCGCCCCGCGCGCAATTCAGCGACTATCTCAGTAACCGGCGAAATATCAAAGGTTTCAGTGCGTTGGGCATCTGCTGCCAAAAGGTTGCTCATGACTCTGGTCTCAGTAAAAGTTGGCTCATTTTAACGCGTGCCGCACGCGATTATCTTGACATTGTCGCCCGAACGGCGCGCTTCTGCAGAACTGCGGCTGAATCGGGTGTTGGCGCCATTTCTCGCAGCCAGCCGGAAACGCCATGAATACGTCGTTTTACATGGCGTTTCTGCCAAAAACAAAAGAAAACCATGGGCGAAAAATCATAAGCGGCATGCACGCTGTTGCGCTACTATGCGCCATGACTCTGTAGGGGCTTGGCCGGATGATCGAACGCGAATTAAAACTGCATGTGCCCCAGGCTGCGCGCGCGCCTATCGCCAAGGCGCTGCGGGCCCAGAAGGCCCGCCGCACCAGTTTGCATGCATGCTACTACGACACCGCAACGCGCGAACTTGCCCATGCCCGCATTGCCTTGCGCCTGCGCAAAGAAGGACGCCACTGGGTACAAACCGTCAAGGCGCCGGGAGCCGACGCCTTGACGCGCATTGAAGTCAATCATGTCAGGCCCGGGCCCACCCTGGACTTGCAGTTATACGACGGCACGCCCCTCCAGGGCCTCCTGGCCGCCCTGGAGCATCCTTTACTGCCACGCTACGAAACCAAGGTTACTCGCCTCGTACTGCAGGCCACGCTGGACGGCAGCGTCGTCGAAGTTGCCTACGACCAGGGGATTGTTTTAGCCGGGGGACTGGAGCTGCCCATCAGTGAAGTCGAGTTCGAGCTGGTTAGCGGCGATATAGCAAGCGTATTCGATCTGGGCGAGCAATGGCTGGAGCGCTATGGGCTGATCCTGGACTTGCGCAGCAAGGCCGAGCGCGGCGACGCCCTGGCGGCCTTCGCCTTCAAGCCCGAAGGGGCAAGCGCCTCGGCCGAAGCACAAGCAAACGCGGCGGCCGGCCTGTGGCCGGCGCGGCGCGCCAAAACTCCCGCCCTAAAGGGCAAAACCGGCATTGCAGCCGCCTATCAGTTGTGCGCCAACGAATGCCTGAGCCAGATTATCCAGAACACCGCCTACATAGCCGGCGTCGATACCGCGCTGGCCGGCAAAGCCGCACATGTTGAATATGTCCACCAAGCCCGTGTTGGAATACGCCGCCTGCGTTCATGCTGGAAGCTGTTCAAGCACCACGTCGAACCGGCCGAAGCGGCTGCCGAAGCCCAGTTGCGCCGGGGCTTTGGCCTATTCGGCGGCTCGCGCGACGCCGACATCATTCAACTGACAGTCGAACCGCAACTGATCGACGCCGGCCTGCCCGCCTACCAGCCTTCGCGCGCCCAGCCCGAGCCTCATGCCCGCCCCGAAACCGTCGCCGCCGGCGCGCCTTTGCAGTCAGCCTTGCTGCGCCTGCTGCGGCAACTGGTTGTGCTTGGCGAGCCCGCAAACACGCCGACCGCGGCAGATGCCAACAAAGCAAAACTCATTGCCGCTCAACTTGACGGAATAGAAGCCGGCGCCCCGGTGCGCGCCACAAGCGATTCAAGGTCGGACGACGCGCCGGCGCTGCGCCCAGTGCTTACCAAGCGTCTTAATGGCTGGCTGAAAAAAATAGCCAAGGCAGGTTCGGAATTTACCAGCCTGCCCATCGATAAACAGCATGACGTGCGCAAAGAAGTCAAAAGCCTGCGCTATTGCCTGGACTTTGCCGAGCACCTTCTTGCCAAGCCCGAGCTGCGCCCCCTGCGATCCAGCCTGGCTCAAATCCAGGCCGTCCTGGGCGACCTCAACGATTACTATGTGGCGGAAGGCTACTACCGCCCCTTGGTTCAAGCGCAACCGCAACTCTGGTTTGCCGTTGGCTGGCTGCGCGCCGCGCAAGACCATAGAAAGACATTGGCTCAGGTTCTTTTCAGGAAACTGGACGAGCACAAGCCTTTAAAGAAATAGGCGTCTTCCGGACTATCCCGCGGACACCCAAAAGCCCAGCCGCATGACTAGTCGCCGACCATGGCGCTGGCAAACTCGCGCGCAACGAAAGGCTGCAAGTCTTCCATGCCCTCGCCCACTCCTATCCAGTACACGGGTATGGGCCGCACGCCCTGGCTGCCGGCGGCCACGGCCGCCAGCGTGCCGCCCTTGGCCGTGCCGTCGAGCTTGGTCACGACCAGCCCAGTAAGGGTAATGGCGGCGTCAAAGGCCCGTATTTGGGCCAATGCGTTTTGCCCCGTGTTGCCGTCGACCACCAGCAGAACTTCGTGAGGCGCCTCGTTGTCGGCCTTGCCGATCACCCGCCGAATTTTTTTCAGTTCTTCCATTAGATGCAACTGCGTCGGCAAACGCCCGGCGGTGTCGACCATGACAATGCCCGCGCCACGGGCGCGGCCGGCGTTGACGGCGTCGAAAGCCACCGCCGCCGGATCACCGCCCTCTTGGGCTATGACGGAAACATTGTTGCGCTCGCCCCAAACTATGAGTTGCTCGCGCGCCGCCGCCCGGAATGTATCGCCCGCGGCCAGCAGCACTTTTTCGCCCTGGCTCTGAAAAGCATAGGCCAGCTTGCCTATGGACGTCGTTTTGCCCGCGCCGTTCACGCCGGCGATCATGACGACGATGGGCGAGGCATAGCCCATTTTGAACTTCTTTTCCAAGGGCGCCAGATGCTCGGCAAGAATGTCGCGCAGTGCGGCCTTGACCTTGCCGGCGTCCTCGATACGCTCCTTGCGCACTTTCGCGCGCAAGGCGGTCAGCAACTTCTCGGTGGCTTCCATGCCGGCATCGGCCATGATCAGCGCGGTTTCGAGTTCTTCGAACAAAGCCTCGTCGACCTTGACGCCAACGAACAGGCCTCCAATGCTTTGGCCTGTGCGCGACAAGCCGGTTTTAAGGCGCGATAACCACGACGACTTGCGGTCCACAGCCGCAGGGGCGGCAGGCTCCGGCTCGTGCTCTGGCACCGGCTGCAGAACGGGCGCAAAAGCCGGCTGCACCGACAATTCGGCCACAGGCTCTTCGGCGCCGCCTTCGGCTTCTTGATTGGCGGCAGCCGAGCGCGCGGCAAGTTCCTCGCTACGAGCTTGGGCCGCCGCTGCTTGCGCTTGTAATTCGGCTTTCGCGCGAGCCGCCGCTTCGGCTTCGGCTTTTGCCTTGGCCGCTGCTTCTTGAGCCGCTGCCTCTGCCGCCGCTCGCGCCGCCGTCTCTTGTGCCTTGGCCTCGGCTTCGGCCTGGGCCGCTGCTTCCGTCTCGGCCTCGGCCTTCTGCTTGACTTCCGCCTCTACCCGGGCGGCAACCTCGGCGGCGTCCTGGGCCGCCTCGCCGGCTTCCGGCCCGGCCGCGTGCTCGTCCGCGACAGGCGCCGCGTCTCCGGTGCCCTCAGCTTTTTTTCTTTTAAAGAAACCGAACATAGACATACGATTACACTACCTGAAAGTTTGGTTGATGTAGTCCAGACATTGCTTTCCGAACCATCATGAAAAAACACCTTATCCGTATTGTAGGCGGTGATTACCGCCGCACCCAGATTCCTGTGGTCGAAGCTGAAGGACTGCGTCCCACCCCCGACCGCGTCCGGGAAACCCTTTATAACTGGCTGCAGCATTTATGGGGCGGCAATTTCTCCGACAAACGCGTGCTGGACCTGTTCGCCGGCACCGGGGCCCTTGGGTTCGAGGCCGCTTCCCGGGGAGCGGCCCATGTGCAAATGGTCGAAACCAATCCGGAAGCCGCCGCCGCCCTGCGTGCGCTGCGCAATAAGCTCAACGCCACGAACGTTCGCATACATACGGGCGACGCCAAGACAGTCATCCATCGCCTTGAGGCCGCGCGCTTCGACCTTGTTCTGCTCGACCCGCCCTTTGGCCATGGCTGGCTGGAGCAAATATGGGACCAGCTGCCCCGCCTGCTGGAGCCTCAAGGGCTTATCTATGCCGAGTCCGAAGCTCCGTTTTCCCCCCCCGGCAGTTTCGAAACTCTGCGCGAAGGCCGGGCAGGCAATGTACACTATCGCCTGCTGCAATTTGCTGCGCCGCAAAAAATAGACAATAATTCAGGAAACGCTTAAGAATCAGCAGCGTCCAACATGGAAACGGAAGCTTCTTTTATTGAGCCGAGCTTTTGCTTCAATACTGTCTAACTACTCGGAACACCCATGATTACAGTCGTCTATCCCGGAACGTTCGACCCCCTGACCCGAGGCCACGAAGACCTGGTGCGCCGTGCGGCCAGCCTGTTCGACCATGTGGTGGTGGGCGTTGCATACAGCCATGCAAAAAAGCCCTTCTTTTCCGTGGAAGAACGGGTGGAAATTGCCCAGGAAGTCCTGGGGCACTACCCCAACGTAGAAGTGCTCAGTTTCGCCGGTCTGCTGAAAGACTTCGTGCGCGAACAGAACGCGCGTGTCATCGTACGCGGGCTGCGGGCTGTGTCCGATTTCGAATATGAATTCCAGATGGCCGGCATGAATCGCCACTTGCTGCCCGAAGTCGAAACGCTATTCATGACTCCCTCGGATCAATACCAGTTCATCTCGGGCACCATCGTGCGCGAAATCGCCATTCTGGGCGGCGACGTCAGTAAATTCGTCTTTCCGTCGGTCGAACGATGGCTGCACAGCAAGGCCGCCAGCCTGCGCGAGCAATCAGAACAAAAACAGTCCTGATTAGCCAATACCTCCAAACGGGTTTAAACTGAACACACACCAACAGGACCGCCGCGCGCCTGCCAAAAGCAATCCGCGCGGTATCCGGCAAGTTGTCAGCAGAACCCGTTAGCGTATATTCAGGAAGTCAGGCCATGGCATTGCGTATTACCGATGAGTGCATCAATTGCGATGTCTGCGAACCCCAATGCCCCAATCAAGCCATCTCTATGGGGCCCGACTACTACATCATCGACCCGTCCCGCTGCACCGAGTGTGTCGGCCACTTTGGCGAACCCCAGTGCCAGGTGGTCTGTCCGGTCGAGTGCATAGACGTCGACCCGGACTTCCAGGAAGACCAGCCCACGCTCATGGATAAATTCCTGCACCTGACAAAAGCCGCGGTCGACAGTTAGCCAGGAGTTCCGCCACTGTCGGCGGCCCGGCATTCGCGCGCCGGACCCGCATTGCGACTGCGGCTTAAAGCTTCGGCCACATTACCGTTGATTCGTCCGGATGCACTTTGACCAGGCGGCAAGGCACCCCAAGAAAGTTGGATATCCATGCGGCGGCCAGGTCGCCCTCGTCCACCACGTTGACCTGCCGGTTGGCAATGACCGCTTTGCTTACGACACTGTCGTCGTCCTCGATCACGTCCAGTGGAATGTCCATGCGAAGCATGCCTGGCCCGCGTATGGCCAGGTAGCCGAAGCTGATGGCTACCGCCACCTCGGCAAGCCGCGGCTGATCTTTTTGGGTGATCAATGCCCCCTCGGAATCCACCACCAGCCAGCGCAAATGATAAGGCGCAGCGGAAGGATCCTGCAGCGGGCCGCAAGCCGCAATGGGGCAATACTGGCTTGATCTCATTTGCCCAGCAGCCCTTTCAATGCATTGCCCAGGCTCTTGACGGCGTCGCTCTTGGTCGGTGCGGCATTTTGTTCGCCGGATGCCGGCGGTTTGGAAATAAGGTTCAGCAAACCGTTCTGGATGGCCTGCCTGGCAAGCTTTCCGCTGATTGCCTTCCATTGGACTTGATAGCTCAAGGCATCGAAGGGTCCGGAAATATGGACCGGTACCGTAACGCCTTGCAAGTCGGCGAACTGCTCTTTCCCCGCTTTGCTGGCATTCACGATCCGGACATCGGCGGCCAAGTCCAGTGTGCTGTTAATCAGGTTGACACTAGCCGGACTGCCTTGTGTAACGCGTACGGCCGGTGAGTTCAGATCCAGCTTTTTGATCTGGCCGATGCCGCGTTCAAACGCCACGTTGGCGTCCAGGGAAGTGAAGCGCGTCTCGCTTCCTGGCTGGAACTTGCCGGATAAGTCCGGCACCTGCTCGTTCATCAGGCTTTGCAATACACCGGCAACCTGCGCCAGGGTACGCTCGACGTCAATGCCCTGGATAGCACCGTCGCGCACCAAGGCCTGGGCTGTCCCGCCCAGGCCCGCCGTCAAAGCGGCCACCGTATTGCCCTTGCTGGCCAGGTTAAGCTTCAGCGTACCCGTGCCGCTGATATGTTCAGTTCCCGTCAGTCCTTTAAGCATGGGTCCGACGGCAACGTTTTCCAGGGCAATCTGCCCGGCCATGGCATTGCTCGAGTCGGCGTTGATCTTCCCGGACAATTTACCGCCATATAAATCCGCCGTCATCTTGGACAATTCCAGCTTGCCCTTGGCTGCTTTGACTGAAACGCCGAAATTCTTTGCCTCGATCCCCCGGCCTTTGATCTCGCCAACCTTGACGCTGCCGGTCAGGTCCAGCGAGTCCAGGAACGAAAGGTCAAGAGTCGTATCGGCACGGGGGGCTGCCGCTGGCGCTTTGGCGGCGGGTGCCGCCGCTGTTGCCGCCGGCTTTTCGGGCGCGGATGCCGCGGCTCCTTTGTCTTGGGGATTGGCCGCCGTCGCTGCGCCAGCCTTGGCACCGGAACTTGCGGCCGCTTTGCCGCCCGACGGGGCAGCGGCAGGCGCCGCCGGCTTGGCTGCGCTCTGGGCTGCATCGCGCTTGGCCGGCGGCTTGGCGCCAGCCTTGGCTTCGGTTTCAGGCTGGGCCGGCTTGCCTGCGGCATTTGCATCCGGCTTTGCTTCAGCCTTGGCGTCCGGTTTAGCCGCGGGTTTAGCTTCGGGCTTCGCTTCCGGTTTGGTTTCAGGTTTGGTTTCAGGTTTGGCTTCAGCCTTGGCCTCGGGCTTCGCTTCAGGCTTGGCCGGTGGCTCGGGCGGGAAGAGCTTGTCCAGATCCAGGCCCTCGGACTGCAAGGCAAACTGAACTTTCGGATCGTTCAGTTCGGTAGCCTTCACATTGAAATTTAGCGGGCGGCCATTCAACACGGCGCTGATTTCGCTGTTAAGCGTATCCTTCAATAAATCCAGATGCAGGCTGCCGATCAGCGGAAACTCGAAAGTGCGCGGCGGCGCGACCGCGTGTTCGATTTTCACGTCGCCTTTTATGGCCGACAATGTCCCTTGCCCTTTAAGCGCATCCCATTGCGCCGGCGACGACAGGTTGACGCGCACCATGCGGTTGTCCTGCTTGATTCCACCGTCGACCTTGAGCTCTTTAAGAGTCAGGTTGTCGGCATTGCCGCCCAGGCCGCTGGCCCCCAACGACAAACCAATTACGCTGGAACCGCTTAGCTTGATCGAGCCGGACACGGCCTCGCCTTTGGCGGCTTCCGGAGAGATGGACAACTGCGGAGCGTCAAGCGCGATATCGAAAGCTTGCGTCGGAAAATTGCCTTTGGAGCGCAGCGACAATTTTTCGATATTCAGTTCTGAACGGCTGCGGTCCATGCGCAATTTGGGAACGACCAGGCTCAGTTCCAGCCCCTTTATGGGCTGTTCGCCGCCAAGGTCGCCCTGAACATTCAGTTCAAGATTGCCCGCATTCAAAAGCCGCGTCATGGCGTTATAGGCCAGATTGCCCTTTAGCGTGGCGGTTTTTGCCTGAAGATCGCCTAGCCGTCCCGTAACTTGCAGATTCAATTTTTGCGCCGAATAAGAACGCTGGACCGAATCGAACTTGAATAAAGCCTGGCCTTCGATAGCGGCATCGCTGGCCGGGTGCTCGCCGATAAGATTGCCACGGATCGCAACATCGAAAGGCTGGTCAAGCGTCATGCGCCCCGTATTGACCTGCAGCTTGACCAGGCGCGCCGAATGCCCCTTGCGTTCGTCCCGCAGGTGAATCTCGCCGTCTTTGATATCCAGCCCCGCAATATCGATTTGCAGGTCGGCACGCCCCACCGGCGAAGTCACGGCAACCACAGAGCCCGGCTGGCTGCCGCTGTCCGCAGGGGCGCCTGTATCTACCGCAGGACTGGACGCGCCCGCAGTCAGGTCCTCGAAGTTGTAGGCCCCTTCTTTATCGCGCGCTACCCAGGCCTTAAGCCCCGACACCGACACATGGTCCACCACAAACCGGTTGGACAGCAGCGGCCAGATCGCCACCGCAAAGCGCGCGCTGTCAATCGACGCGAAAATATTCTTGCTGTCCCGGTCGGACAAGGAAATGTCCTGCAAGGAAAGACCAATACGGGGAAACAGGGAGAGCTGGATATCGCCGCCCACGGTCAGGGTGCGATGGTATTTGCTGTAGACGAGGTCTTCGAGCTTGCTTTTATATGAATTAGGGTTGAAAGTAAGCAAAAAAACGGCAAATGCTGCAAGTGCCGCGATAAGCGCCACCAGCAGGCCCAGCAATATCCTCTTGAACCAAATTTTCATTTCCCCGCCTCAAACCCCAAGCAAATAGCAATCGGCATCGCCGCCGTCGTCGTACTGTTGAATGCTAACCTAACTCCAACGGGCACACCCGCCCCGCCCGCGCCTTTTTTTGTACTTATGTAACAAGACTATATCTTATCGTTATATCCAAATCAGACAATAGTCTGCTTGACGGTAGGCACTCCGAGCCCAATTTGTTATTCTTGCAGCTTGCCTTGACCATCCCTTATTAGAAAAAACCATGAAAATCGAGACACTGGCCATACATGCGGGCTATCAGCCCGACCCCACCACCAAGGCGGTTGCCACTCCCATTTACCAAACTACTTCGTACGCCTTCGACAGCACTCAGCACGGCGCGGACCTGTTCGACCTGAAAGTTCCAGGCAACATCTACACCCGCATTATGAACCCCACCAACGGGGTGCTTGAAGAACGCGTGGCGGCGCTCGAGGGCGGCATTGCGGCGTTGGCCGTGGCTTCCGGAATGTCGGCCATTACCGAATGTCGGCCATTACCTATGCCATTCAAGCCATTGCGCAAGCCGGCGACAACATCGTCTCGGTGGCCAAGCTCTATGGCGGTACTTACAATCTGTTCGCTCATACCTTCCCGCGCCAGGGCCTGACCGTAAAATTTGCGCCCCACGACGATATCGCGGCCCTGGAAGCGCTTATCGACGAAAACACCAAAGCGGTATTTTGCGAAACCATCGGCAACCCGGCCGGCAACGTGGTCGACATCCAGGCCATTGCCGACGCCGCGCACCGGCACGGCATACCGCTTATTGTCGACAACACTGTCGCCTCGCCCGCCTTGTGCCGCCCGTTTGAACACGGCGCCGACATCGTCGTTCATGCACTGACCAAGTACATGGGCGGCCACGGCACTACCATTGCCGGCGCCATCGTCGACTCGGGCAAATTCCCCTGGACCGAACACAAGCAGCGCTTTCCCATGCTGAACGAGCCCGACCCCTCGTACCACGGCGTGGTCTATACCGAAACCTTCGGCCCCGCCGCCTTCATCGCGCGCTGCCGTGTCGTACCTTTGCGCAACACCGGCGCAGCCCTGTCGCCCTTCAATGCCTTCCTTATCCTGCAAGGCATCGAAACCTTGCCGCTGCGCATGGAAAGGCATACAGAAAACGCACTGAAAGTAGCCCAGCTCTTGAAAAACCACCCGCAGGTATCGTGGGTGCAATACGCAGGCCTGCCCGACCACCCGGAACATGCCCTGGCCAAAAAATACATGGACGGCGGCTTGCCTGCCAGTATTTTGTCGTTCGGAATCAAGGGCGGCAGCGCGGCCGGCGCCCGCTTCATCGATGCGCTCAAGCTGATCGTGCGGCTGGTAAACATCGGCGACACCAAATCGCTGGCTTGCCATCCGGCCTCGACCACCCATCGCCAGCTAAGCCCCGAAGAACTGAAAAAGGCGGGCGTGGGCGAAGACATGGTCCGGCTGTCGATCGGCATTGAACACATCGACGACATCACGGCCGACATCAACCAGGCCCTTGAGGCCAGCAAGGGCTGATTCCATCGGGGCATGGCGAGCGGTGCAAATGCGCCCTTCGCCGGCACCAGGCCTGAAGGTCTTAAAGTTTTCTAAGCACGCCCGACACCGACCCCATAAGCAAGTCCACGTCCAGTTCCTGGTTTTGGCCAAGCTGGCCGTCGGGCGTAACATGGTCCACTAAAGTCGGCAGCAGCTTGCTGAGATTTCCAAGTAATACGTCGGGAGCCTGACCAGATGTTTTTGCCAAATGCTCGACCTCGTCATCGCTCAGGACCGACTGCAACTGGGCCGGCGACACAGGCTGGTTCGGGCCACTACCCAGCCACGAAGACACGACCTCTGCCAGGCCTTCCCGCTGAAACTTTTGTATAAGGCCTTGCAAGCCGCCAGGATAAGCATTGACGAATTCTATGACTACAGGCAGCAATAAAGCTTGTTCAGGAGCGGATGGCGATGGCCCGCCGCGAATGGTCGATATGACTGAATCTAAAAGTCCCATGACGCCCTCACCTTAAAAACATAAGATCCAAGCAAATGTAGGCTACGCTCCAATCGTACACAAAAAACACGAAAACCAGGAAGTCGAAAAAATAAAAATGTAGCGGCCACTAAACTAAAGTATAGTAAACACTAAATTAAAACGCAGCATAGAGCCACAGCGCGAGATTAAGGAGAAGACCACATGCAAATAGGAATCCCACGCGAAAGCCTGCAAGGGGAGACGCGTGTCGCAGCCACACCCGAGACCGTCAAGAAGTATATTAGTGCAAAACATCAGGTTGTTGTCGAAACAGGCGCCGGCGCAGCCGCGCACTATCCCGACGACGCTTATGTTGCCGCGGGCGCCACGCTCGGCACGGCGGAACAGGCGCTAAGCGCCGCACTCGTCCTGAAGGTACGCACTCCCTCCGCGGGTGAACTGACCAGCATGAAGCCAGGCTCTGTCCTGGTCGGCATGCTCGACCCCTTCAACCCGGAAGGCCTGCAATCGCTGGCCACGGCGGGGCTCACCGCCTTTGCCCTGGAGGCCGCGCCGCGCATTACCCGCGCCCAAAGCCTGGACGTTTTGTCTTCGCAAGCCAACCTGGCCGGCTACAAGGCGGTGCTGCTGGCCGCCAACCAGTACGGCCGCCTCTTTCCCATGATGATGACCGCCGCCGGCACGCTTAAGGCCGCGCGCGTAGTCGTGCTGGGCGCGGGCGTGGCCGGCCTGCAGGCCATTGCCACGGCCAAGCGCCTGGGCGCCGTGGTCGAGGCCTCTGACGTACGGCCCGCCGCCAAAGAGCAAATCGAATCCCTGGGCGCCAAATTCATCGATGTGCCGTTCGAAACCGACGAAGAGCGCGAAATCGCCCAAGGCGTGGGCGGCTATGCCCGCCCCATGCCCGCCGCCTGGATGGCGCGCCAGGCCGCGCTGGTGTCCGAACGATGCAAGCAGGCCGACATCATCATCACCACCGCGCTGATCCCCGGCCGCCCTGCTCCCACGCTGGTGTCCGAGGAAACCGTACAGGCCATGAAACCGGGCTCGGTCATTGTCGACCTTGCGGTCGAGCGCGGCGGCAACTGCCCGCTTTCCGAAAAGGACAAGGTGGTGGTCAAGCACGGCGTCAGCCTGATCGGCTACACCAACCTGCCGGCCATGGTGGCCACCGATGCCTCGGCCCTTTATGCCCGCAACGTGCTGGACTTTCTTAAACTCATTACCGACGCCGAAGGCCAGTTGGCCATTCAGCGCGAAGACGAAATCGTCGCGGCCTGCCTGATGAGCAGCGACGGCAACCTGCTAAGGAGCGCCTGATGGAAGCAGTCAACCCAACCCTGCTCAACCTCATTATCTTCGTCCTGGCGATCTACGTGGGCTTTCACGTGGTCTGGAACGTTACGCCGGCGCTGCATACGCCTCTTATGGCGGTGACCAACGCCATCTCCGCCATCATCATCGTGGGCGCCATGCTGGCCGCGGGGCTGACAGAAGGCGGACTGGCTCGATCCATGGGCGTCTTTGCCGTGGCGCTGGCCGCGGTCAATGTCTTTGGCGGCTTTCTCGTCACACGCCGGATGCTGGAAATGTTCAAGAAAAAAGAAAAGAAAAACACTAAAGGAGGCCAGGCATGATCTCCATCAACCTCGTCACTTTTTTATACCTGGTCGCTTCAATCTGCTTCATCCAGGCGCTTAAGGGCCTGTCGCACCCCACCACATCCAGGCGCGGCAATACGTTCGGCATGATAGGCATGGCCATTGCCGTGCTGACCACCGCCGCGCTTATCGTCAGCGTGGCCCGCGAAGGCATGGCCATCGCCGGCCTGGGCTGGATCGTGCTTGGGCTGGTCATCGGCGGCGCCATCGGTACTGTAATGGCCCAGCGCGTCGAAATGACCAAGATGCCCGAACTCGTGGCTTTCATGCACAGCATGATCGGTCTTGCCGCGGTGGCCATTGCTGTTGCCATCGTCGCCGAACCGCACGCCTTCAACATTACGGCCGAAGGCCAGGCGCTGCCCGTCGGCAACAGGCTGGAATTGTTCATCGGCACGTTCGTGGGCGCCATCACGTTCTCGGGCTCGGTCATTGCCTTTGGCAAGCTGTCCGGCAAATACAAGTTCCGCCTGTTCCAGGGCGCGCCCGTCGTCTTCGGCGGCCAGCACATGCTGAACCTTGTCCTGGCCCTGATCATGCTGGCCTGCGGCTTATGGTTCATGGGTACGCAAGAATGGCTGCCCTTCATCATCATGACGGTGCTGGCGTTTATTCTGGGCGTGCTTATCATCATCCCGATCGGCGGCGCCGACATGCCTGTGGTGGTGTCCATGCTGAACAGTTATTCGGGCTGGGCCGCGGCCGGCATCGGGTTCTCGCTGAACAACCCCATGCTGATCATTGCCGGTTCGCTGGTGGGTTCATCGGGCGCCATTCTTTCGTACATCATGTGCAAGGCCATGAACCGCTCGTTCTTCAATGTGATTCTGGGCGGCTTCGGCAGCGACGCCAGCTCGGCCGCCCAGGCCGGCGACCAGGCGGCGCGCAACGTCAAGTCGGGCAGCCCCGACGATGCCGCTTTCCTCATGAGCAATGCCGAAACCGTCACTATCGTGCCGGGCTACGGCCTGGCCGTGGCACGGGCCCAGCATGCTCTGAAAGAATTGGCAGAAAAACTGACCGAGAAAGGCGTAACTGTAAAGTACGCCATCCATCCCGTGGCCGGCCGCATGCCCGGGCACATGAACGTGCTTTTGGCCGAGGCCGAAGTGCCCTACGACCAAGTCTTCGAAATGGACGACATCAACAGCGAGTTCTCGCAGACGGATGTGGTGCTGGTTCTGGGCGCCAACGACGTGGTCAACCCGGCCGCAAAGAACGACCCGCAATCGCCGATTGCCGGCATGCCTATCCTGGAAGCCTACAAGGCACGCACCGTTATCGTGAACAAGCGTTCGATGGCCGCCGGCTACGCCGGCCTGGACAACGAACTGTTCTACATGGACAAAACCATGATGGTGTTCGGCGACGCCAAGAAAGTCATCGAAGACATGGTCAAGGCTGTTGATTAAGCGAAAGCTCTTGAACTGAACACAGTACCCATGATCCCCGCCTAAGATATCTGGCGGGGATTTCTTTTGGGACAGTGCTTGGCGTGCGCCGCGGCTTACGCCCGGCCCAAGGACTTGCGCTTTGGGGCCAGATAGGCCGGCGCGATGGATTCCAGCGACTTGGCGACGATGCGCAGTTCAGGAGCCATGGACTCATCGCTGATGTTGTCCACTTTAAGCGAGTCCAGATTGTCGCGCGACATGATGGGTTCGCCCGGCATGCACTCAAATACAAAGGCTTGCATGCGCCCCAGGAACATGGGCAGCGGCAATATCCTGCGCGGGTGGCCCGACCACTTCGCCGCCAGCTCGACCAATTCCGCCAAAGTGTAGTCGGCAAACCCCGCCAGCGTGTAGACCCGGCCGTGGGTCAGAGAATTTACCAAGGCCTGTGAAATTGCGTCGGCGACATCGCCAACATAGACCGGCTGCAAACGCGACTTTGAACAGGCCAGCGGAATAATCGGCAGCCACCGCGCCAGCCGTGCGAAACGGTTCATGAAATTGTCATCGGGGCCAAAAACCACCGATGGCCGGAAAATTGTGCAGGCTCCGTCGGGATACGACTGGAACTCTTCCCAGATGGCCGCTTCACCGGCCGCCTTGGAGCGCTGATAGCCGCTGGCGCCGTTGGCACTGGCGCCCAATGCGCTGACATGCAGCAGCCGGCGCACGCCCAGCTTGCGGCAAGTTGCCGCAATGCGCCTGGGCAGTTCGACATGCACCCGCGCAAAATCCGGCCCGTAAGGCTTGCCTGGACGGCTATGCAGTATTCCGGCCAGATTGATGACCGCGTCCGCTTCTGATATCAGCCCTTCAAGCGCGCGGTCGTCGTGGACGTCGGCATCAAGGAGATTAAGCGCTGGGAAAACCAGCAGGTCCCGGCCATTCTGGTAGCGCCGCGTGGGCACATTGACCGCATGCCCCGCCTTGACCAGACGAGCCACCAAATGCCGTCCGATAAAGCCAGTTCCACCAATGACCAGCACCCGCATGCGACCCTCCTGCTTCTGTAACCCTACGGTCCCATTTTGGGCCGAGACGGTCTTTGGTGCAAGTCGCAGCGCCGCAATAATTCACCGGGGCAAGTCACGTTGCCCAGGCAGTCATGCCGCAAGGACAGTGAAGCCACAGAGCTTACGGCCTCTATCCTAGCTCGAAGGTCGTAACCCCGAACATATATTCTATCGCCAGCGAAGGCGCCGGCCCGCTGTACATGCGCGCCGTCTCGAACACCCGGGCCATGCCATAAGTCTGTACCAATGCCACGGCGGCGGGATTGACCGAGGGAATATCAAGTTGAATGATCGAGCCTTCCGGTAGCCGAGCGGCCAGCGCACGCAAGAGCCGCTCGGCAAACCGCCCTTCGTTGGCGAATAACGGCCCCACCCTGAAGCCCGTGCGGCATGGCCTGATCACGCCATACCCGGCCAAACTGCCTTTGTGCAGGCATGCCAGGGCCGTGCTTCCTTGCTGGGAAATCCAACTACCCAGGAATGTTTCGCGACCGGCCGGGAAAAGCTGGGCATCATAGCACTGCAGTTCATCGGACGCTATGCTTGCCAGAGGAACTATGCTTTCGTCATGCGACCAAGCCTGAACAGGGATCAGCCCCTGATACCGCACATTGTTATACGCCAGTACAAACCCGCTTTTACGGTAGTTCTCTTGCTGTTCGACCACGCCGTCCAGCCCGGTAAAACGGCCCTCCAAAACTCGCATGGCCGCCTCCCACAAAGCCGAACCATACCCTTGCCGACGGTAGGCCGGACGAACAATGTAGAAACCAATGAAGCCAAAATCGCTACCGTACTTGACGGCGGAGATCATCCCTATGGGCTCGTCGCCGAGCAGCCCAATCAAGAACCCATCGGGATCGGCGGCATAAAAGCTATCCGCATCATGCAAGCCTGGATTCCATCCTTCGGCAGCCGCCCACTCGACGCCAATATCAAGTTCCTGCCGCGTCATGGGCCGAATGGCAAGGTTGAGTCTGCTCATATGACGATCCTATTAGGTGCAGCCACATAGTAGAAGTTCCTTCCGACTCTTAGCACACGTCTGGACTTTCCACATTCAACGACGCAGCGAGCTTGGTCGATAGTGAGGGTAGGCATGGCTGACCAGGAATGGGTGACACGAATCGTAAAAAGAGGCAATAAAATAAAAATTACCCCCTTTAATCCATTGTTTACCCCATTCCTAGCGCCCAGCCTTCGGCAAAGGCAAATGGCAAGGGAACGGCACTCAAGGGACAACGACCCTATTCAGAAAAGGAAAAAGCCGCCCCTTTTCCATTGTTCTGCAACACCCGGCCAAATCGTCCCATGCCGTGCCGCTGCCCTCCGCAGCACTCAGGTAGTCCGCCCAGTCCTGCAACAGCGTCCTTCTCTGATCCAGCAGCAGCGCCTTGTTGTACAGTAAGCGCCCGGCGAACACCGTCTTGACTTGGGCGTGAGGCTGCTCAATGAGTAAAATCCACTCCTCAGTGTTTTTCGTTGAATAGTCATGCCCGAAGTTGATCACGCCACCATCAATCGCAACTTGATTCTCATCGTGCCCAAGCAAGCGGCGCTGGACTGGATCAGGAGTGTTGATTCACAACCGATTGAGGGGCTTGCCTTGGACGAGCTGCGCCAAGAACAAGAGGTCTACCTTATATCGCCGGACATCATTAACACGCCTGAGCAGGCCGAGCAATGGGCGCTCCAGCGCTTTAGCGTATTGTTTGCGTCTTTTTTGAACAGCTGGTTCACTGACCAGGCACTTTGGCCCAAGCGTCGCACTCGCAAGATGTTCCTAGAGTGGTTTGAAGTGCAATACCACTCGACCATCTGGGATCTTTCAACAGCCCCTCTTGAGCACGAAGAGTGGAATTGAGCAACCGCTGTCCGGTACTTAAAGCGCGACGTTCCAGGGCAGCAGCTCGTCAACCCGGTTCACCGGATGGTCGGCGATCACGCTCAAGACGTGGCGCAGGTACGCTTGGGGATTGATATCGTTCAATTTGGCTGTGCCAAGTAGGCTGTACATCGTGGCCGCGCGTTCACCGCCCGCGTCGGATCCCAGAAACAGGTAGTTTTTCCTGCCCAGGGCTACCCCGCGCAACGCTCGCTCGGCGGTATTGTTGTCGATCTCAATGCGCCCATCGTCCAGATAACGCACCAGTGCCTGCCA
>NZ_QNRQ01000023.1 GCF_003315175.1 Eoetvoesiella caeni
CGGGCATGACTATTCAACGAAAAACACTGAGGAGTGGATTTTACTCATTGAGCAGCCTCACGCCCAAGTCAAGACGGTGTTCGCCGGGCGCTTACCCAGCAGGCGCGGATTGGTCATGAGCGCCCGGCCGATGGCCAGCATCTGCTGCTCGCCGCCCGAAAGATGCCCGCCCAGGTTGCCGCTGCGCTCTTGCAGGCGGGGGAAAAAATCGTACACCCGCTTGAGCGTCCATTCAGAGGTGCCGCCATGGCGCGAGGCCGCCCGCGCCGTGGCCACCAGGTTCTCTTCCACCGTAAGGTTGGGAAACACCTGGCGCCCCTCGGGCACCAGCCCCAGGCCCAGGCGCGCAATGCTGTACGAGGGCAAGGCGCTGGCCACCTGGTCGCAGAAGATGATCTCGCCCTGGGTGACCGGCAGCAGCCCGAACAGGCATTTGATGGTGGTAGAGCGGCCCATGCCGTTGCGCCCCAGCAGGGTCACGACCTCGCCGGCCTTGACCTCGAACGAAACGCCGAACAGGGCCTGGGCGTGGCCGTATGAGGCGTGGATGTCGCGAACTTCGAGTAGTGTCGTCATGTTTCTTATCCTATTGCCTCGTCGCCCAGGTACACCGCCTTGACCTCCGGATGGTTGCGAATTTCGTCGGGCGTGCCCGAGAACATGGCCTTGCCGTACACCAGCACGGTAATGCGGTCGGCCAGCGCGAACACGGCATCCATGTCGTGCTCGATCAGCAAGATGGTATGCGTGCCCTTGAGCCGCTTGAGCAGGGCCACCACGCCGGCCGACTCTTGGGCGCTCATGCCCGCCATGGGTTCATCGAGCAGCAGCACCTTGGGCTGGGCCGCCAGCGCCATGGCCAGCTCGAGCTGGCGGCGCTGGCCGTAGGCCAGTTCGGCCGCCGGCGCGTCGGCCAGTTCGGTCAGGCTGGTTACTTCGAGCGCCTGCCTGGCGATCTGCACCAGGTCTTGGCGGGCCAGCATGGGCTTCCAGAAGCGGAAGGCATGCTCTTTGGCGCCCATGGTCGCCAGCACGGTGTTTTCGAGCACGGTGAAGCCCTCGAAAATGGACGTGATCTGGTACGAACGCAGCAGCCCGCGCCGCGCCCGCTGATGGATGCCCAGGGCCGTGACGTTTTCGCCGGCAAACAGCACGCTGCCCGAGTTGGCCGCCAGTTCGCCCGAGAGCTGGTTGATGAGGGTGGTCTTGCCCGCCCCATTGGGGCCGATGATGGCGTGCAGTTCGCCCGGGCGCACGTCGATGGAGACCGAATCGGTGACCAGCAGGCCGCCAAAGCGCTTGACCAGCGATTCGGTACGCAGCATATAGTCGCTCATGCCTTGGCTCCTTTGGCCTGTTTGGCGCCGCCCGGGGCCGCGCCCGCCTTGCGGCGGCTGAATGAATCCAGGAAACCGGCAATGCCGGCCTTGCCCAGCAGGCCGATGAACACGATGACCAGGCCGAACACGGCCAGCCAGTGGTCGGTGAACATCTTGAGGATTTCTTCCAGGCCCAGGAAGGCCAGCGCGCCCAGTATCGGCCCGAAGACGGTGCCGATGCCGCCCAGCACCAGCATGACCACCAGGTCGCCGGAGATGATCCAGGACAGCGTGCTGGGCGAGGCGAAGGCGTTCAGGTTGGCCAGCAGCATGCCGGCCACCCCGCACAGCATGGCCGACAGCACGTACGAGGCCAGCAAGTAGTGATTGGCCGGGAAGCCCACCGCCCGCACGCGCCGCGTATTTTGCCGCGCGCCGCGCAACACCATGCCGAAGGGCGAGACGCGCAGCCGGGCCGTCCACCACGTGGCCAGCATGAGCAGGACCAGCGACACGATGTACACCTCGTACACCCCGCCCAGGTCGAGCCCGAAGAACTGGCTGGTGTGCGAGATGCTGGTGCCGTCGTCGCCCCCGTACTGCTTCAGGCTGACGAACAGGAAGTAGCCCATCTGGGCAAAGGCCAGCGTGATCATGATGAAGCCGATGCCCGAGGTGCGCAGGCTGATGGCCCCGGTGATAAGCCCCGCCACGGCGCAGCTGGCCAGGCAGAAGAACAGGTGCACCCAGCCGTTGTCGATGCCGTAGAAGGCCGGCAGCGCCACGCTGTAGGCCCCCAGCCCCATGAACAGGGCGTGCCCCAGGCTGACCAGGCCGCCAAAGCCCAGCGCCAGGTTCAGCGCCACCACGGCGATCGCGTAGATGAGGATGCGGGCGAAATAGGCGACGTAGAAATTGTGGTCGGTGACGTGCCCCCACACCGGCACCAGGATGAACAGCAGAAAAATGGCCAGGGGCACGATGGTGCCGGCCTTCCAGATATTGCTTTGACTTGTGGACATTATTTCTTGGCTCCCGCAAACAGCCCTTGCGGACGGATGGCCAGCACCACCGCCATCAAGACGTAAATGAGCATGGACGCAATGGCCGGCCCCGCGGCATTGGCGATGTCGCGCGCCATGACCTCGCGCAGCAGCATGGGCAGGAAGGCCCGGCCCAGGGTGTCGACGATGCCCACCACCAGGGCGGCATAGAAGGCGCCGCTGACCGAACCGATGCCGCCGATGACGATGACCACCAGCGTGGTAATCAGCACCGGCTCGCCCATGCCCGACTGCACCGACAGGATGGGACCGGCCATGACGCCGGCCAGGCCGGCCAGCGCGGCGCCCACGCCGAACAGCAGCGCGTTCAGGAACTTGATGTTGATGCCCAGCGCCCCGATCATCTGCGGGTTGACCGACCCGGCGCGGATCAGCATGCCCAGGCGCGTTTTATGGATGAGCCAGTACGAGCCCACCGCGGCCAGCAGGCCCGCGATGATGATGGCGAAGCGGTACGACGGGTAGGTGATGCCGAACAGGTTGACCGTGCTGTCGAGCCACGAGGGCACCGGCAGGAAGTAGGGCTGGGTGCCCCAAATGATCTGCGCCATTTCATTGAAGAACAGCAGCAGGCCGAAGGTCACCAGCACATGATCGAGGTGGTCTCGCGAATACAGCCGCGAGACCGCCGTTCGTTCGAGAATGATGCCCACGATAATGCATCCGCCCACTGCCGCCACGATGGCCAGCAGGAACGAACTGGTGTGGTTATAGGCGGTGGCCCCGAAGTAGGCCCCCAGCATGTACAGCGAGCCGTGTGTCAGGTTCACAAAGCTCATGATGCCGAAAACCAGCGTCAAGCCCGCAGCCAGCAAAAACAACAGCACGCCGTACTGCACGCCGTTGAGCAGCTGCGATAAAACAAGTGTAGTCATTCATTACCCTCTTGGATGTAGTTCTACGCCCAATACGTCGCACTTGACCTCAACCAGCCTGCAATAGAAGCACGCCACATACTGAGTCGTAAGCGGGACCAAGCGAACACTGGGCCGGAGTCCGAAATCGGACTCCGGCCCAGCTACGGATGGATCATCGTCTCGTGGAGTTGTCCTGCTATGAGAACAGGATGCAGTGCACTACAAAGGGCAGAGTTGATGGTATGAGTCTTGATGCTCAGGTAGAGGAGTGTCGATAAGCTTGCTCTTTAGCTCTCCGTCTTCCTTCACGATCTGAAAGGCGTAATAGTTCTGGATGGGCATGTTGTTATTATTGAAGCGGAACGGCCCGCGAACAGATTCGAATTTGGCCCCCGCATCGTGCACAGCCTTGGCAAAAGCTTTTTGATCCGATACATCGCCATCAAGAGAGGCAATCGCGATATCAAGAATCGATGCGGCATCGTATCCCACAGCTGAATATGAATCGGGAAGCTCGTCGTACTTCTTCTGAAATTCCGCGACAAATTTCTTGTTCGCGGGATTGTCCAGCGTTGGAGAATAGATGTTGCCGCTAACGATCCCCAAGGCGGTGTCTTGCAGAGCAGGCAAATTGGAGCCATCGACTGTGAACACGGAGTACACAGGAAGCTTCTTGGTGATCCCCGCCTGACTAAGCTGTTTCGTGAAGTTGACCCCCATGCCGCCGGAATAGAACATAAAAAGCGCATCTGGGTTTTCCGCCTGTAATTGTGTGATTTCCGCAGAGTAGTCGGTCTGGCTTAATTGTGTATAGACCTCTCCGACAATGTTGCCTTTATAAAAACGCTTGAATCCTTCTAGCATATCTTTGCCCGCCTGATAATTTGGGGCCATTAGATACACATTCTTATAGCCGCGGTTTTGCATCATCTTACCTATCGACTCTCCATATCCATCGTTCTGATGAGCGGCGGAGAATACATTGGGCGCACAAGAGGCTCCCGCCATTGGCGAAGGGCCCGCTATCAATGCGATGGAAACCTTCTCAGATTCCTTCAAACGCGGCAGAGTACTCATAAGTATGTTTGAAAAGCCAAGGCCGATAATAGCGTCGACATTGTCCCGACCTATGAACTGCCTAACGACCTGCACGGCAACTTCCGGCTTTAATTGATCGTCACCGGTGATCAGCTTGACTTCTTGACCACCGAGTTTCCCACCTCTCATGTCCAGACCCAGACGAAATCCATCCAGATTGCCCAGTCCCTGGACGGCCTGAGTACCCGTCATTGGCCCGATAAAACCAATTTTTATCTCGGCGCTCGCGCTGATAGAGAACATCAGGGCAGTGGTGATCAGCAGCAAACTCGATAATTTCGAACTACGTTTTTTCATAGCTGAGTCTCTTCGTGTAGTAGGGCGTAGAGTCTCCCATATCGTCGAGCAGAAGCTCGGGCGAGACAGGGAGAAGGGCTGGAAATGACATTAAAAGAAGATATAAATCGAAAATTAGATATCTAATTTTCCACAGTGTATACATCGCTTATACTGTCCGTAACTAGTAATTTCCCCTAGGGAAAAACGCCGGCCAAGACAAAATTACTATGTATACATCGTAAAATATGTATAGCGGCCTCTCGGTCAGTCCTCTAAAGAAAGGTACTTACGCAATGGAAAGCTCACGTGCCAAAGTTCATCGGGCGCATCTGGGTTCTGTATTGCGCCGTCTTTATCAGAAGAATCAGGCGCTTTTCGCTGAACTAAGTGTGGATCCAACAATCACGTCGACGCAAACAGCAGCCCTTTGCGCATTGCACGAAGAAGGACCTTTATGTCTTACGGATTTAGGTATGGCTACGGCTATGGACCTAGCGACAATGCGCGGAGTAGTGGCCCGCTTACGACGTAGCGGTTTGGTCACACTGGCAGGCGACCCTAGCGATAAACGTAGAGTCATAGTCAGCTTGTGTCAGAAAGGGGCTGATTATGTTGCACGAATGCAGCCGGTATTCATACAACTGGATAAGAAGAGCTTCGAACAGAGGTGGCGGCGGAAATTCAGACAGTCCGATAAGTGGGGAGCTCAGGGCCTGATCCGGCGATAATGCCGGTAAAGGAACCAGAGAGATGACCAAGAGAACGAGACGAACACACTCAGCGGCGTTCAAGGCCAAGGTGGCCTTGGCGGCGATCAAGGGGGATCGCACCCTGGCCGAACTGGCTCAGCAATTTGATGTGCATCCGAACCAGATCACGGAATGGAAGCGGCAGTTGCAGGAGAAGGCGGCGGACGCATTCGGGTCGGCAGGACAGAGCAACAACGAGCCCCCGGTCGATCTGAAGGTGCTGCATGCCAAGATCGGCCAGCTCACGCTGGAGAATGATTTTTTAGAAAGCGCGCTCACCAAGGCGGGATTGCTGAGCGCAAAGCGATGATAGACCGTACGCATGCACTGCCGGTGTCACGCCAGGCCAAATTGGTGGGAATTGCTCGATCGAGCGTGTATTATCAGGCCCGGCCCGTGGGCGATAGAGATCTAATGTTGATGCGCCGGATCGACGAGCTGCATCTGGAATTTCCGTTTGCCGGGGCCCGCATGCTGGCGCGACTGCTGCGTCGTGACGGCTATGAGGTCGGCCGACGACATGTGCGCACCTTGATGAAACGCATGGGCGTACAAGCTTTGTATTGCAAGCCCAACACAAGCCGGCGCAACGTCCAGCACAAGGTTTGGCCGTACCTGCTGCGCGATATGCGGATTGATCGGGCCAATCAGGTGTGGGCGCTGGATACAACCTATATCCCGATGGCTCGGGGCTTTATGTATCTGACCGCAGTTGTAGACTGGGCCAGTCGCAAGGTTCTGGCTCATCGGGTGGCCATCACGCTGGAAGCGGTGCATGCCGTTGACGCCTTGGAAGAAGCCTTTACCCGCTACGGGTTGCCTGATATCGTCAATACCGATCAGGGCAGCCAATTCACAGCCAGCGCCTTCGCTGAAGCGGTACAAAGCCGAGGCATCCGGTTATCCATGGATGGCAAGGGAAGCTGGCGCGACAACGTGTTTGTCGAACGGGTATGGCGCAGCATCAAGTACGAGGAGGTGTATCTCAAGGCCTACGACTCGGTCAGCCAGGCCAGGCAGTCCATCGGGGCGTATATCCAGTTGTACAACCAGAGGCGCCCTCACTCCAGTTTGGCCGATCAGACCCCCGATGAGGCATACTTCGCGATGCTGCCTGCGATTAAAACGGCAGCATGATGTGCCCGGAGCGTTCCACTTAAAATCTCAAAATACTGTCCAAACAACCGGAGCCACCTCTCCATATCATGTGTGTCACAACTACAGCCTGTAATTTATTCATTCCCTTAATTCGCAGACGCCGGCGTCAAATCCCAATGCCCACTCCGTCTCTTGTGGATAGGCGAGCCACGTGTGATCGCTTGAAACCTTCTGAATCAGCGAAGTGCGGTCTATACGGTTTTTTCGGTACATCTCGAAGGCAAAGGAAGGATCGGTTGGATGAGCCTGAAGACAACGTGTTAGAATCGCTGCGTCCTCGAATGCCATGCCTGCTCCTTGTCCCATATATGGCGACATCGGATGGCAGGCGTCGCCTAACAGGACGGCATGGCCGTCCGACCACACGGGTAACGGTTTTCGAACAAACACCGGCCACTTTGTGATTGCCGGTGCGGCATCAATCAACGCAAGCACTTCGGGGTGAAACCCAGCATAACAGGCTCGGACTTCGTCGTTGGCTACATTAACGGGGTGTGTCCCCCCATTCCAATCAGCTTGTGGGGCACCCGTTACGAAGTAAATCTCGTCGCTATCCTGGCTGAGGGGATAAGTGAGGAAATAGCGCGTATGCTCGGGATCCCAATGTCGCTTATCTGACCACCATTTAGTGCTTTGATCGAGTGCCACATGGTGACCGCGCACCAATGATGAAGAGAAAATGGAGAGATAGGCGATGTATCCGGAATATTGAGGACTCTCAGGGCCCAACAGAATTTCTCGAACGCGAGAATTGATACCGTCAGCCCCTATCACAATATCCGCATCGGCGGATGTTCCATCGGCAAACTTCAGGCTTACAGAGTCGCTCTTCTGATCCAGTCCTTCCAGGCGTTTGCGCGAATGAAATGTCCCAGGTTTTAGAGCGCGCAGAAGGACATTCAGAAGATCAGCGCGGTGCACTACGACCCAGTCGCTAAGGCCCTCGGGCTCGAAAATGATCTTACCAGTGTCCCAAACCCGACTTTGCCAGCGAGAAATTGGAACACCAGCATCGCGGATGGGCGTGTCAAGGCCTAGCGCCGCCAGAACTCGCATGGTGTTTGCCTGCAATTGAATGCCCGCCCCGACACGCTGGATGTCAGACGCTTGTTCGTAGACATGCACGTCGAAGCCCGCACGTTGGAGAGCTACACTAGCTGTAGCCCCGCCGAGCCCCCCACCAATAACAGCAATACGTAGAGACATATTAAATTGGCCCATTCCTTTCATTTGTTCGGTTCGCTCAGTTTTCCACTACTTGCCCGTTAATTACGACTGGCTGATCGTCGAGCAACAGGGTGCATCCCAGCATGGGCATGTCGAAGTGACCTAACGTCGCGCGCGTGCCACCCACTTCCAGGTTGGGCCCTGTGGAGAACTGGACATTTCCAGAGAAAGACCGCGCGTCATTGCCGACGCTACTGGGTTCCGAAAGTAGAGCATCGAATTTGGAGCGCGGGTCTACGCCCCAGCCCATGTGCGCTACCGCATAAGCCTCGGGGTCATTGAACGACTCGAAGGCGTCGCGCAACATTTCCGCATCCAAACCTCCTTCAATCTTGCGGATATAGCCGCCTTCCACAGTCAAGGTCACGGGAGCATCCAGATATTTATTTAGGGGCCAGACCAAATCCCCCTTATTGAGTACGACGCGCCCATGGGTATCGCCCTCATTTGGCCAGGTATAAAAGAAAGCAGAGGGGAAATGGTCCCAGCGTCCCGGTTCGTCGGTGAATCCATACTGCTCGATTACGGGATAGTCGCCGATCTTCATGTGAAGGTCCGTGCCGGCCTCTGAAGTAACTCGAAGTTGACGAGCCTTCCTGAGCTTTGCCGCGCCCCGCTTTACGGACAGACGAAGTTCCTCGGTGGGGAGGTGCCGCATCAGGACGCTAGGCGGTTCTACGACCAATAGAATCCTGGTGCCCGCTGCAAGTACCTCGGCCTGCTCGGGTGAGTGCAACAGAAAGACGAGGTCAACCACAAAATCGGCTGCCTTGAGCGCCTCGAGGGCTACGCGGTTTCCCGCGACGGGTGTATTGCCTACGGAGCCATCCTTGCGCCCCGGTGGGGTAACGGTACGAAGTTCAAATGCTTTGGCTCCTATATTCAGCAGTGCCTGAAGGGCGGCGGCTGCATAGCCTTCGCGGCTTTTGTCACTTGACAGGACAATCGCGCTTTGTGCAGGCGTTACCTTGCAAAGTTCAAACTCCGCCTGGAAAAGTTTTACAAGCTTGTCGGCTTCCATATCCATATGCTCCTCGCTTCTATAAATTGATCATATTTTTGTTGTTTCATAGGTGGCTGGATGAAATATTTCATCAACGCTCATTAATCGCGGTGACAGGCCCTGGGCATGGTGATGTTTGGCGAATGCCTCGATCGTTTTTATATTGGGAGCCACACCGTAAGACCAATAGTCTTCGCCCATTAATGACTTGGCAGCTTTGAGCTGCTCCTCGACGAATGGCAGCGTGACTTTAGTGGCGGATGTGTCGCTTAATCGGTCTACGGCGAATTGCTTGGCTTGTTCGAAGGCCTTGTAAACAGCGTTGGCCAGCCAAGGATGCTGCTCAAGCAGCGTCTTGCGGATACCCACCACATGCATGATGGGGAATATTCCTGTGCGCTGGTAGTAGTCTTTGGCAACGCTGGTCGGATCGGAAAACAGCCAGCCCACGTCAGGGTTGCCAATAGCAGGATGTCCTGGCGGGCGAGGGGCTATGAAGCCCTGAATCTCGCCACGATCCAACAGGCGAGAAATTGTCTCTCCCTCAGGTGCATTTTCTAGCCGGATGTTGGCGGGCAAATTCAACTTCGCTTTTTCCGGTCGGCCTGGCTGGTCGATGCCGCCTCGAACCCAGGTCACGCTTGCCCCATCCACACCGTAATCGTCGGCCAATAACGCGCGGGCCCATACGTTTGCGGTGAGTTGGTACTCGGGCAGCCCAATGCGTTGTCCTCTCAGGTCTTCAGGGCGCTGGATGATGTCCTTTCGCACGTAAATCGAGGTGTGACGAAAAGCCCGTGATAAGAACACGGGAATCGCCACATAAGTGTTTTGCCCCGTTGAGGCCTTTACCAAATGGCTGGAGAAGGACATTTCCGTGATGTCGAATTCGGCATGCCTGAAAGCCCTGAAGAAAGTTTCTTCGGGTGACAATGTCATATAGACAGGGTCGACCCCGTCGATCTGTACATTGCCGTCCAGCAAAGCACGGGTGCGATCGTAGTCGCCCATGGCAACAGACAGCTGTAATTTGGCCAACTTGTTCTCCTCGGGCACTAGGCTTGTGAAAGGGGTTGAATTGCTTCTGCGTTCGGGTCCCAGACCGGCTTCACGTGATAAGCCCTCCAGTCCGACTTCTTGGGCACCATGGTTTGGAAGGAGCAGATTTCTTCGGGTATTGCATCTTCTCCGGCACCGATGACTTTGCCGGTGCTTTGAAAATCACGTACTGCCTTGAGCATCTGCTTACGGAACTCTACAACTGCAATGTCACTGGCGCCCAGGTGGTCGGCACACCGGTCGGCTATAGCACCCATCGTGCACCACATTGCGACGTCTTGGTTAGGAAAACCCTTTATGCCGGTAAAGTTTCCTGTCTTCATGGCAGCGCGATCCTGCCAATAGTTGTTTTCCTTGTTTCTAAAGGGGCGATAGAGATGATCCAGGTCTTCACCGACAGTCTGCCCAAGAAACTTGCGCCAGGAATCGGTGTCTGGGGTTTGAGACGGGTGGCCCCAGGCGATGAAGTAGAACACTGTCGTGAAGTCATCGGCGGGTACGTTGATATTTGCGACGTTATAGAGATTGTTGGGGGGGATGAGCGCCGTCGCAGGCGCGACAAATACGGTAGAGCGAACATAGTCATTCTGGTCGGGATCGTGAATGGGCGTGCGTATGGCAGCGTATCTGAACCCGTATGACGTGCGTTCTATCTGGAGACGAGGAGCCTTATCGTTAGAGGGGCGTAGCCACAAATCGGTTGTCGCTTTTGCCCCGTCGACTTCTGCAGGCACCATGTCAGACGAATGCAGGCTGGAGCTATGTGCGGAGTCGATCGCGCCTTCAAGCACCTGGGCCCAGTTGCATGGCAAGACCACTTTTGCGATGGCAACCTTGGTGTCGGCAGTGGGAGCCCATTGGGGCGGACGAAACTCGGGCATGCTTTCGGTAGAGCCCAGGTAGGCCCACACCACCCCGCCCCATTCTTTAGTAGGGTAGGCCGGATGTTTGATGCCGGCCGCCATTCTGTTGCCTGCGGGCTCGGACACCATTTCCAGAATGTCTCCGTGAATATCAAATTTCCAGCCGTGATACAAGCAGCGGAGGCCGCCCTCTTCGTTACGGCCTAAGACAAGGGAAGCGCCTCGGTGCGGGCAGTGCTCAGCCAGAACTCCGACGTTTCCCGCCGTATCACGGAAGACGACCAGCTCTTCACCCAATACTTGAGCTCTGACGGGAGTACCGTCTGGTTCCCCCACCTCTTCAATCAAGCATATCGGCATCCAATAGTGGCGCATCATCTGGCCCATGGGGGCATCACCCGTTACTCGGGTCAGCAAAGCATTTTCTTCTGGTGTCATGAGTGTTTCCTTGCGGAGTCGATGTACATACTGATAGCGCGTGCGGCAGCTATGGTCAGCATTAGGCGCACCCCGCCGACTTCAGAAAGTTTCTAATTCGGCGCAATTTAATTAGATATCTAGTCGTGTATGGGTTAATAGTATTAGATATCTAAGTATGAGGCAAGACCTTTATGCAGACTGGCGACAGAAATGATGCGATCGGGGTGGGAGTGATCGGTTTAGGACGCGCGTTTACCCTGATGCTACCTACTTGGGTTCAAGACGAACGTGTGAGGCTTGTTGCGGCAGTCGACCCCCGTATACAAGCGTGCGAGCAGTTCAGAAATGATCTTGGTGGTGCGACCTACGACACTGTCGGGGAATTGTGCACCGACCCGGCGGTAGAGGCGGTGTACATAGCTTCACCTCACCAGTTTCATGCAAAGCAAATGGAAATAGTCGCCGCGGCTGGCAAGGCGATTCTGGTTGAAAAACCGCTTGCCATTACATTGGAGGAGTGTTTTCGCATTGTGCAGATTGTTGACACGACCCAGGTGCCCGTCATTGTAGGTCACTCGCACAGCTTCGATGGGCCAGTGCTGCATGCGGCCACCCTCCTTAGCCAGGGCCGTTTTGGCGACGTGCGTATGGCCCACGCACTGAACTACACGAACTTCCTGTATCGCCCTCGCCGTCCCGAAGAATTAGATACCGCTCAAGGCGGTGGGGTGGTATTTAGTCAGGCTGCGCATCAAGTCGATACTATTCGAATTTTAATGGGCGGCATGGTAGAGAGCGTAAGGGCGCATACGGGGCGGTGGGACTCCAGCCGTCCAACTGAGGGCGCATATAGCGCTCTATTGTCGTTCCAGGGTGGTGCATTTGCTTCGCTGACCTACAATGGGTACGGGCATTACAACAGCAATGAGTTGATGGGCCATGTGGACGAAATGGGATATGAACGGCAGACTTCGGCGTTCGACTATACGCGCGGAGCCCTTTCTATGGTGGATGAAACGAGCGAGACCCGATTGAAACAGGCTCGCAACTTCGGTGGCGACGACTATCGTCGGGAGATGCCGGCATCGACACCGCACCACCAACATTTTGGGCATATTCTCGTGTCAGCAGACAAAGCCGACATCAAGCTTACAACCAAAGGGCTCGACATTTATCAGGGTGGCAGCCGCTCGTTTGTCGCGACTCCAAAAAGTAGTGTGCCAAGGGCGGAGGTAGTAGACGAGCTCTGGGCCGTAGTTCGGGAAGGTATGGAGCCGTTGCATGGTGCGCGGTGGGCAAGGGCTACAATGGAAGTATGCTTCGCCATATTGGAATCAGCGCGTACAGGTAACGACATCAGACTGCGTTTTCAAGTCGCGCTTAGCCGTAAATTGTGCCCAAGGCCTGACAAAGGTAGCCACAGTGGAACAAAACAGAAGAAAAATCCCGGATCGTAATCAATGGCATGAATCGTTTCCCGAAGAGCGTCTGGCTCATCTGCTTAAAGATGCGCGAAGAGCTATGGAGCGTGCCCTGCAGATCCGCTTGATAGAGCATTCCGTTGCATTCGGGCATTGGATGTTTCTGCGAGTGCTATGGGAGCACGACGGGCTGTCTTTGCGGCAGCTTAGCGACCTAGCTGGGGTATCTTCGCCTACCGCGTTTTCAGCCCTTAAGGCTATGGAGTCACAGGGGTATGTGCATCGCGAACGGAAGAATGACAATAGAAAAGTCCTGAAGATCTATCTCACAGAAAAGGGACGCCAACTAAAAAGTTACCTTGTTCCTCTGGCGGAAGAGGTAAACGCGGCTGCCATCGATGGGCTTTCAATGAACGAGGTGCTGGTCGCACGAAAGGTGCTGATCACCATCGCTGAAAACCTCGCCCTGTACGAAAAAAAAATCAGTGAAACTACCAACCGTGGCGTCCCGTCTACTCGAGAATTAGGAAGGTTGCTTCTGCCTGAGTAGCTAACAGTGTTTCTCCCTTAGTTGCGCCGTAGAGCAAACTTCCGTACGCGCGGTGACAAGAGCGCGTTGGCCTGCGTTCCTAGAATGTCCATACCACTAACGCGGTATCCATGGACTTCTGGAGCAGCCATGAAACTAAGTGATCTTGAAAACACACGCTGGACGCTCGACCATCCGGAACTTGGAACTGGGCCTGTCAGCATTGAGTCATATCGTTCGCCTGAGTTCTTCTCGAAGATGCGGGACAAAGTCTTCAAGAAGGTCTGGATAGCCTCCGGCAAACGCGTCGATGAAATTCCCAAACCCGGTGATTATTTTGTCGAGAACGTTGATATAACCAACGACTCAATCATTATCGTGCGAGGGCTCGATGGGGTAATACGCGGCTTTCATAACGTCTGCCGGCACCGCGGTACCCAGGTAGTTACGCAAGAGTATGGAAACGTCAAAGGGCGTTTCACCTGTATCTATCATGGCTGGTCGTATGGGCTCGACGGAAAGAACGTGCTCGTCACTGAAAAAGAGATGTTCTTTGATCCGGAAAAAATGGAAACGGACCTGGTTCCGGTAGCGGTTGATGTCTGGAAGGGATTCATCTTCTATAACCTCGATCCGGAACCGCAAGAGACGTTGCTGGATTACCTGGGCTCAGAGATTCAGGACCGTTATGGAGACTATCCGTTTGAGCAAACGACCGTGCTCGTTTCTTATCAGGCAAGCCTTGATACGAGTTGGCCGGTATTACGAGACTCGCAACTCGATGGCTATCACCTGAAGTACCTTCATCGCCGATCGGCGCCTGGTTTTATGGAGAGCGACGATGCGCCGTCTCGTCATGCGTGGGATTTCAAGATACTAGGAAAGCATGGTTCGGGAAGCTTCTATGGTAATCGGGCGAACATCACCGCCGACTTGTCCAAAGTGGTGCCCATTGGAGCTTTGGCCGCCAAGGTCGGCCGGACGTTCGCGAGTGACGCGGCAGCCATAGCACCGGTTGAGACATGGGCTAAGGGCGTGAACCCCAGGCGTAGTGAAAACTGGTTCTTCGACTACTTGTACATCTTTCCCAACATGCACTTTGTGTTCCTTGGGCACAACGCATACATCGTTCATAAGATGATGCCGGGCAAGGCATACAACAAGGCAAGCTGGAACGCGCGCTATTTCTCTCCGCCCGTCGAGGCAAAAGGCCTGACGTCGCGCTGGTCGGCCGAACACATGAAATACAGTCTGCGCGACCTGTGGCGAGAGGATGGAAACACAACCCTGGGGGCGCAGAAGTCCATTGACTCGGGTGTGTTCAAGCGCATGTACCTCCAGGATCAGGAGGTTCTTATCCGGCACGCAGAGAAAGTGCTTAACGATATGGTCTATTTCTGACAAAACTACGCGAGATGACTATGAACCAAGAGTTGCCCGAAGAATTCTCCGACTTGAGTCCGTTTATGCATTGGGCTCTACCCACGGAATCGTTGCGTCTGAAGAAACGCGAAGAGTCCACCATGAGAGAGATCAATGAGTTTTATGCGGCGATGTTGCCGCGGGCCGAAGCCATTCTTGAGTATTTCCGAGCCATTGATGAAAAAGTCATTGAGGGCGAGGAGATGCCGCAGGAAGCACAGAATCTGTTCACGCTGATGCTGGCCTTGTCAGAAGCGTCGCTGTCAGTCGAAATCCATCGCAGCCATACAGTGCCCGATGGTATGGCATGGGATGTATGGAAGCCCGAACATGAGACTCCGGCGTGGTCCCAAAAACCAAAAATCCGCTTATTCCCGGCTAACCAAGCCGCAACTTAACTATCCGCCATACGAGAGGAGAGATCGGATGAGTCCCAAGGAAACAGTGCAGGCATTTGTCGCTGCCCATAACAACCACGACATCGAGAAGATGATGACCTATCTTACCGAGGACAGCGTCATGATCGATGTGGCGTCGCCCATACCGCTGGATAGCAAAAAAGACGTTGCAAAGTTGTTCTCCATGATATTTGCCGCCATCCCCGATATCCATTTCGAGGTAAGCGGCCTGATTGAAGAGGGCGCCAAAGCCTTCGCAGCGCTGCGTACCACCGGAAACGGCAATGGTATATGGATGGGCAACGACATCACCGGAAAGCGTTGCGAGGTATTCGAAGGCATGTTTGTCGACGTGGTGAACGGACAGATCAAGACATGCATGTTCTATAGTGATACCGCCACGCTTTCACGCCAGCTGGCTGATTACGCGCCGGCGCTTCATATGGAAGCGGAAACTCCCAACATCATGTAGTGCCCGGTGGGCGGGCCTTGCGCCCGCCCGGGCGCTTGCTCGCCATGCAAAATATCTTTGATGAATCCGCCTTGACTGAACTAGCCTCGAGCCAGGGCATACCCGAACGGGTCGCCCCCGCTCTGGCCCGAGTCAGGCGTATGGCCCCAGAGTGGCTCCTCGACCAGGTTCAGGAAGCCGGGCTCGAGGGGAAGGGCGGGGCAAGATTTCCGTCGTATCGCAAGATGCGGCTTCATCGCCTTCAAGAGGCTCCCGTCAAGCACCTGATCGTAAATGGCGCAGAGCACGAGCCAGGCTCCAGCAAGGACAGTTGGCTGCTGACCCATCACCCCCGGGTGGTTGTAGATGGTGCACTGTGTGTTGCCCACGAAGTGGGGGCCACGGATGTCCATTTCGCAGTGAACGAAATAAACCAGGACGCCCTGCAGGCGATCAGGACTGCTGTAAACGACGTTCGGCGGACAGTCGTCAATCTGCCCAACATTCACGTTAACGTGGTTCCGGATGTGTATGTAGTGGGTGAAGAAACTGCCCTTATAAAAGCGCTTGAGGGGATGCCGCCAATGCCTGCCGGTCGGCCGCCCTTTCCGATTCAAAGCGGTTTGCATGGCAGGTCCACATTGGTGCATAACGCCGAAACGATGGCTCACGTGCCGTATATCGCGTTGGCCGGATCCGATATGTATAGAAGCATGGGCCCGACCGGCTTGGGCCCGACGCTTTGCACATTTGGGGAAGAGTTCGTACGCAGCGGAGTAAGACTGGTGCCGCAAGGGATCAGCATACAAGTGCTTATTGACGATTTTGGCGGTGGTCTTGGCTCTGGTCGCAAGATTGTGGCCGTTCAGCCAGGAGGACCATCGTCTGCTTTTCTGAGTTCGGCGGATTTCCATTGCACATTTGATGCTCCGTCGTTGAAAGCCGTTGGCTCTTCATTGGGGTGCGCCGCGGTGCGCGCATATGCGGATGTAGAGGCGGTAATTAACGATCTCAAAGAGATCGCCGATTTCTTCGCCGCGTCGTCATGCGGCCAGTGCCCACCCTGTGGTATGCAAACCAGGATGCTGGCCACGATTGTTGGTCAGCTTTCGGCCGGTAAGGCTCGAAGAAAGGCTATCGATCAAATACCTCTTATTGTCCAGGCCAACCAAGGGAAAGGGCTGTGCGGATTAATACAAATGCCCGTCTCCCCGATAGAAAGCCTGATCCGACTCTTCCCTGATGAGGTGGCAGAGCGAGTAATGTAAAACACAGGTTTTATGCACGATTAAGCCAAAAGTTGTGCGCTCTATGCCAAGAGAACTTGACCCCATCTACATAGACTGGGAGTCAGGTGAAGTGCGTGCGCCTGCAGAGAACAAAACGGAGACAAGCTGTGCCGATGGAAATATACGTTTGCAACAACATTGATTGTAAAAATCGCGGTTCTGAGCGTGTGGTGCAAGCGCTTAAGACAGAGTTCTCGCAGCCCACCGACGTGGCCGTTCATATTCATAAGTATTTGTGCTTTTCAGCATGCAATAGCGGCCCTAACGTAATTATTCCCGACAGAAGATGCTGGCTGTCTGCTGTATCCGAGGACGACGCCGGCATCGTCAGGGCAGTTCTGGAAGGTGCGGCACCTCCTGCAAGGCTGCAAGAGAAAAATACGCCCGAGTTGGAAGCCATGATATTGGGCATAATCGACGCGGGCTTGTTGGAGCCGGAAGACAGCTGAACTCGGGATAACCCACAATAGACAGCGGTATGAGCATGTTCGAATATACATAGCTGCTCATAAAGGACTTCCCGTCATGCACAAGTTCTACACAACTGAAAATGTGCCCGACAGTGATCGATCTGGCTACTGGAGCCAGGCCATTTGCGACGCCCTTTTCAAACTCAGGCTATCGGTAGCAAGCAAGGGTGCGTTTCGTGGACGAATAGATTGCTGGGATTTCACCACCAGTTCATTAATCAAGATTGACTCCGATGCCCTGGAAAGCCAGCGCTTGCGACAAGACTGCGACGGAGAAGAGCGCCAGATACTTCTTACCGTGCCGGTATCGGGCAGGGTTACCTTCAGCCAATTTGGGCGTACTGCTACCTGTACCGTTGGCCAAAGCGTGCTCGAGCTAGGTGAAGAGCCTTACGATATCGCCTACGGCGACAGTAGCACGATGTGGGTGTTGAAGATGCCCGCAGCAGCTGTGCGATTGCGCTTGGGCGACCCGCGGCGCTTCTCAGCACGGGGCTATGACATGCAAACCGGTATCGCGCGCTTGTTCTGCGATTATCTGCATTTGGTGGCGCGCGCATGTCGTACGGGCGCCGTCGAGGCATACCCGCAGATGGGGTCACATTTAATCGATCTGCTTGTCCTGAGTATGCAGTCAGAAACCGACGCCTTGCAGTCACAATCTTCCGCGGTAAAAGACGCGCATCTTGCTCGAATAGAATCCTATGTGCGTAAGCATCTTACCGATCCTGACCTTTCCCCCAGGTCCATCGCCGAAGGTTGCGGCATTTCTGTACGGTATCTTCATACGCTGTTCCGCGATACCGGCAACTCAGTTTCCTGTTGGGTGCGCAACTTGCGCTTGCAGTACGCATATGAGGCGCTGCAATGCGCCGACCGATACACCACCGTTGCCAATGTGGCGTATGCTGCAGGGTTCAGCGACCAGTCGAAGCTTACTAAAGCCTTCAAGAGTAACTATGGTCTGCTTCCCAGCGAGGTATTAGGTGGCGCACGCCCCAAGGGGGTTTAACGTAGGAAAAATGCGTTCACATGTTATGCGTCAGTTGCCTTACCGCGCAGGGCTTCCAAAACGTTCTCAGGAGTCATGGGCAGAGCATGCAGGTGTGTGCCAATAATTTGTGCTACCGCGTTATTTATCGCAGGGGCTATTTGCATCATTCCCAATTCTCCGACTCCCGCCATCGGGGCGCCCAGGTCAACAAGCTTGATCGTGATAGGGGGCGCATCGGTGCACCTTAATATTGGGTAGTCATGAAAATTCGTCTGCTGCACGGCTCCAGCGGAAACGTTGACGCGCTCTAGCAGCGCAACGCTCAATCCCTGTGTGATGCCTCCTTCCATCTGTGAAATCACAATATCGGGCTGCACCGCCATGCCTACGTCAACCGCGCACCAGATCTGATGCACGCGGATTTGGCCCGAGCTTTGATCAATCGACACGTCGGCCACCATTGCTACATGCGCATTGGAGTATGGCGTATAAGCGACCCCTAATGCTCTACCTCTTCTGTCGGGTGCCGGTCCTCGTTGGCCCCAGTCCGACATGTCGGCGACCGTTTGCAGCACATTAATAGCGCGGGGTTCAGCCCTGAGTTGTTTTAGGCGATACTGGATCGCGTCTACGCCTAATCTGGCTGCGATCTGGTTGATCAAGGATTCTTGTGCGAACTTTATTTGCGCTACCCCTATTCCACGCATATAGCAAATTGGGATGGAACGACGTGGAGTTATGACGTCAATGGCTTGAAGTGGAATGTCATAGGCATGTCGCGCACCGACCCAATTACCTGGATCAGTCTGTTGGTATAGCTCAAAGTAGTTGGGAAATAGTCTGGCCAACCACGAGTCGGCGACGATACGGTGACGGATGGCGCATATGGAGCCATCTTTCGTTGTCGTTGCTTCAATCTTGCACGCAAGAGCCTGCCTGAATGGATTGCGTTTGAGATCGTCTTCCCGAGTCCAGATGACCTTAATCGGACGCCGTATGGTCTTGGCGATATGCGCGGCGTCTACGATGGCTCCTGGTTCGAGACGGCGGCCGAATCCGCCTCCGACATAGGGAACATGCAATGTCAACTTCTCTGGTGGAATCTCCAGTATGGAAGCTACGGTCTGCAGGTCTACGGTGGGCCATTGAGTGCCTACCCAACCAAGTGCGGACTGGCCGTCGTCAGCGACGGCGATGGTTGCATTCTGGGGTTCAAGGGGAGCCTGATAAACCAACTCGGAAGTCATCTCGAACGTGTAATGCTCGCCAGTATCCGGGTAGCTTAGGACACGGCTCAACTCGTTGCGATCGCCCTGATGCCACGCTCGTACTGCTGGAAACGCGGGGTTCCGGGCCATGGAAGCGAACTCATCCAGCACGTCTTTGCTATCGTAGGGGTGAGCCGTAGTGTCCGATCGCCACTGGATACGTAGCTTCCGCCGCCCTTTATTTATAGCGGACATTCTGGAACCGATAACAGCGATTCCATAGGGCAGCCGAAGAATTTGTTCCACACCTGCGACTTTCAGTGCATCCGCGTCATCCACCTCGGTAGGGGTCGATGAAGGTGTGGGGCCGGTTTCTACCACCGCGTATAGCATCCCCGGCAGCTGTATGTCCATGGCGTATGAGGCGGTGCCTCGCGTTTTCTCTTCAATATCACGCCGGGACGCATCGGTACCAATCAACCGATATTTATCGCGGTGTTTGAGCGGGACGGCGTCATGTGTTTCGGCCCTGGGGGCGACAATGGACGGAGGAGGATCCCCGAAGTAGTCGTCTGGCGGCTGAGGGAGTTCGTCGAGAGCAAAGAAGCGTGGGAATGAGTCTGGCACATTGGCGTGTTCCAGCAGGTCACGGTATGCAATGCGACGACCACTTTCATGGTGCACAACAATACCTGGCTCGGTCGATAACGTGGTGGTCTCGACAGCCCATAGGCGACTGGCCGCGTCGAGCAACACGTAGCGAGCCTGGGCCCCAGCGACACGCAGTACATCGAAATAGCCGACGCATGTGCGGGATGCGGCGGTGATCTGAGTATTCCAGGCCAACGGGTTTCCATACAATTCGTCATTTACGCCAGCCTGGACGACTTTGGCGTCATTCCAGTCGATGTCTAATTCTTCCGCGACAAAGCGAGGCAGCGAGGTATGTGCCCCTTGACCCAATTCAAGCGCTGGGCAAACTATCTCGACACTTCCGTCGCTGAGAAAGCGTACCCAGATGTTGGGTGAAATGTGAGGTGAATGTTCGGATTCGCTATCGCTTGCCAGGATCGCGGCGCGGGCCGACGAAAGAATATCACTGCTGGAAAACATCACCGCGCATGTGATGGCCCCCGAGCGAACAAGAAACTCGCGACGGGAAAGTTTCCTGCTTGAGGGTGAAATCGTCAAGGATTTACTCATGCCTCGGCCTTCACAACTCGGAGAACAGCCCTTTTTATTCGTTGATACGTACCGCATCGGCAGAGGTTTCCGCTCATCCATTCTGTTATCTCCTCCTCGGAGGGTTTTGGGTTATTGGAGAGCAGTGCCGCTGCTTGCATGATCTGTCCTGACTGACAATAGCAGCATTGGGGCACTTGTTCGGAAATCCAAGCGATTTGGAGGGGATGATCGGCGTCAGGCGCCAACCCTTCGATAGTAGTGACCTCTTCTCCGGCGACTGTCGCTGCAGGAATCATGCATGAGCGCACGGCGTTCCCGTTCAAATGCACCGTACATGCTCCACATAGACCGGCGCCACAACCGAATCTTGTTCCTGTAAGCTTGAATTCGTCGCGTAGCACCCAAAGTAGCGGACTGTCCCCCACAGAGTCGTCCAGTTGTACGGTTTTTCCGTTCAAAGTGAATTCCATACTCTCCCGCCCCTAGCATCTCAATTTATGTTCGTGATGCATTATTTGCGTCGTTGGTCCGGCGGGCTTGCCGCAACGCGCACAAACGCTTGGCGAATCGTGCACAACTTTGCTCGACTAGCGCACGCTGAATCAGACCGGTATTCTAGGCGGCGTAATTCCATTTCAAGTAGGCGATCAAATCGGTGCGCTTCTAGGCGTCGGGGATTCCTGCATGGCCCATAGGAGTGCCTTGAACGACTTAACGGCGCAGCCAAAAGGGCGTTGAAGTGCCCTCATTCCGCATGATCTGTGAGTTCCTGATCTAACCTGATACTTCGGCCCGATTGATCAGCCAGTCGTGGAAGGCTTGCAAATCAGGGCTGATGGGCCGGTTGCCCGGCATAACGAAGTAGTAGGTGTATGACTTCATGTCGAGCTCATGGGGGAAGGCATAAACAAGATCCCCCCTCTCGATAAGCGGCAGCACCAATGCCTTCTGGGCTATGCCCACGCCCTGCCCTCGCATCGCAGCCTGGTAAACAAGCACGGAGCTTTCGTAGCTTCGATGGTGAAACGCGTCGAAATCCTTTTTCCCTTGCGATGCGAGCCAATGTTGCCAGTCGTCGGATCGCGCCAGCGTATGAAGCAACGTCGTCTTTTTGAGATCGTCCAGGGTATGCAGCGTCTTGGAGAGTGCCGGGCTGCACACGGCGGTGAGTATATTGGGTATCAGCGGCAAGGCTATCAGGCCGGGCCAGTTGCCGTCTCCGAGCCGAATGGCAGCATCCACGTTCTCGGTATCAAAATCCACCCATCGCAATGAGGTGGTGAGCTCTATGTTGATGTCCGGGAAAAGGCTGTGAAACGACGTTAGCCGGGGAATGAGCCAGTACATGGCAAAGGTTGTGTAGGCACGTATTTTTAATGCCTTGGACTCGGCCTGTTGAGAGGCTTCTCTGGTGGCATGCCGGATGGAGTTCAGTGCGGTGCTGACATGGGCATAGTATTTTTCTCCGGCGGGCGTCAGCTGAAGCCTACGATGGCTGCGGGCGAAGAGCGGCGTGCCCAGGTATTGCTCCAGTAGCTGTATCTGCTTGCTGACGGCGGCCGGTGTAACGTGCAATATGGCCGCCGCCTGCTGCATGTTCATCTGCTTGGCGGTAATTTCGAAAACACGCAGTGAATTGAGAGGGGGTAAGCTGCTTGTAGCCATTAGCACGACTCTTCGATTAACTTTAAGTTAATAAACTATAGCCTAAATATCGTTTGACGCTAATAGTCGCGGATTCCTAACATTCAATTATGTTAAGCATAGGAGACAGCGGTGAGCGCTAGGCGATTTGCGGTTGTAACAGGAGGGGCAAGCGGCATCGGCCTCGAGATCAGTGTTCAGTTCTCACGTGACGGATATGGTGTCGCCATTCTGGATCATGACCCTAAGGCATTGGATAAAGCCCAGGCCCAGTTCGCGGCCGACGGAAACAGTTGCATCGCCGTGGCGGCGGATGTGACCGACCGGACGCAACTGCAGACGGCTTTTCAGCAAATTCGCAGCCAGGCCGGGACAATCGACGTTTTGGTCAACAACGCGGGCATATCGCGTGACAGCCGATTGGTGAACATGTCCGAAGACGACTGGGACCTGGTGTTGAACGTCAATTTGAAATCGCAGTTTCTGTGCTGCAAAGAGGTTGTTCCCGCCATGATCGAGGCGGGGCATGGGCGCATCATCAATATTTCATCGCGTGCCTGGCTTGGTGGCTTCGGGCAGGCGAACTACTCCGCCTCAAAGGGCGGTGTGGTCAGCCTGACGCGAAGCCTCGCGATCGAGTTGGCCAAGGAAGGCATTACTGTCAACGCCATTGCCCCCGGCATTATCGATACGCCGTTGCTTCAAAGCTATAGCGCCGAAACACGCGAAAAACTTGCAAAGACCGTGCCTGCTAGGCGTGTGGGAAACCCCGCCGACGTTGCCCAGGCTGCCTTGTTCTTTGCCAGCGAGCAGGCGTCGTACATCACCGGCCAGACGCTCTATGTGTGCGGCGGCCGCTCCCTCTCCAGCCCCAGCGTGTAAGCCGTTGCGCAGATAGGACGGTTCCATGAGTATTGATCTGGTTGTGACAGGCCACGTGGCCGAAATCACGTTGAACAGGCCCCAGGCATTGAATGCGCTTTCGCCCTCTGCCCTGGTCGAGCTGAACGAGAAGCTGATGCAGGCGCGTGATGACAGCGAGGTGCGCGTGATCCTGCTGATGGGAAGCGGTGAAAGGGCTTTTTGCACGGGCGCCGATCTTAAGGATACGCTGCCGCCCGAGACGCCTTATGTCAATGGCTTCTTCGCTTCGCGGGATCAGTCTGTCGAAGCGGGCAACTATGCCCGGCTATTCAATATTTCCAGCCTCGAGATCGAGAAGCCGCTGATTGCAGCCGTAAACGGATACTGCGTCGGGGGCGGGTTGGAGATTGCCCTGCAGTGCGACTTGCGTGTGGCGTCCACGACAGCCCGTTTCGGATTGACCGAGCCGGTCGTGGGCAGTATTCCGGCCGTCGGCGGTGTCCCCTTGTTGTTGCGCGCCATTCCGGCCGCCGCAGCCATGCGCATGCTGCTTACCGGAGAGAAAATTACCGCTGAGAAGGCGCTTTCCTGCGGTCTGGTCAGCGATGTGTGGGAGCCCGAGGCATTGCTGGACGAAGCTCGAAAGCTGGCGGCAAGCATTGCATCCAACGCGCCGCTGGCGGTACAGATGATCAAGCGCCTTGCTCGCGACAGCGCCAACCTCTCCTTGAGCGAAGCCATCCGCCTCAATGACGTTTATTGGGGGCTGCTGCGCGATACCGAGGATCGGATCGAAGGGCGCAAGGCCTTTGCCGAGAAACGCCCAGCTGTTTTCCAGGGTAAATGAGCCGTGGGCGGGGAGTGTGAAATGAAAAGTATTTTGGCGGGCCTGCGGGTGGCCGACTTTACTCAAGTGGCCGCCGGTCCGACCTGCACCATGATGCTGGCGGACAGGGGCGCCGACGTCATCAAGATCGAAGCGCCCACCGGAGACCTGGGACGCCAGCTTGGCCCCCCGTGGCAGAATGGCCAGAGCGTGATCTACATGGCCTTGAATCGCAACAAGCGCAGCGTCGTGCTGGATCTGAAGACGGACGAAGGTATCCGGGCGGCCAGGCAATTGGTTGCGGGGGCGGACATTGTAGTCGAAAGCTTTCGGCCCGGGGTCATGCGCAGACTGGGGCTGGATTACGAGACGGTGCGCGCGATCAATCCCAAGCTGATCTACTGCAGCATCTCGGCCTATGGCCAGCGTAGTCCCGACGCCGGCAAGCCCGGGGTGGACGGCATCGTACAGGCGGTAACCGGCCTGATGAGCCTGTGCGGCCTGCCCGGCGAAGAGCCCAGCAAGGTGCAGACGCCCATCATCGACATGACGACAGGCATCCTGGCCACATTGGCTGTCCAGGACGCCTTGCTGCACCGGCAGGCGACCGGCGCGGGGCAATGGCTGGACGTCAGCATGTACGAAAGCGCCCTGCAGCTGCAGCAGACCTCATTAGCCAGCTATTTCTCTGATCGAGTGGTTCCTCGGCCCTGTGGCAGCGGCGCCCCGTATTCAGCACCCAACGAAGCCTATCCGACTCGCGACGGCTGGATCATGATTGCAGCCTATCATCCGCAGCGATGGCATGCCTTCTGCCAATTGCTCGGCTTGCAACAGTACGAGAAAGACGTCCGTTTCAGCACCTCGGGTGACCGAGTGCAGAACCGTCGCGAACTAGCCGACATCGTCGCTACCGCCTTGCGTAGCAAGACGACCAAGGAATGGCTGCCTCTTTTTGAAGCGGCCGACATCATCTGCGCTCCGGTTGCGAACTATGCAGACCTAGTGTCCTCGCCCACATTTGCCGCGGGCGGGTACACCGCCAGTTTTCAGCATAAAGAAGCAGGGCATGTCGAGTTTGTCCGCCCTTATGCACCTGCCGTCGCGAAGCCCTCTGATATATCGATCACTCCAGCGCCGGCGTTGGGCGAACATACAGAAGAAGTACTCGCCGGCCTGGCGGTGCTCAGATAAGAAGCTGGGCCCGGCGTCTACCAGCTTATCGATTCAAGCATTGAACAAAATGGATGGAGTCCTATAAATGAACAAGGTCGCGATCAGTGGTGTCGGTATGACACCGTTTGGAAAGTTCCTCGATCGGAATGTCAAGTCTCTATGTGAAGAAGCGGTAAGGAACGCGTTGACAGATGCCGGTGTCACTGTGGACGATGTACAGGCTGTATATTTTGGCAATGCTGCGGGCGGCACGGTCAATGGCCAGGAGATGATCAGGGCTCAAGCGGCGTTGCGAAATGCAGGTCTTGCCGGCAAGCCGATGTTCAACGTAGAGAACGCATGTGCCTCCAGTAGTACAGCCTTGAACTTGGCGTGGCTGGCGATTGCTTCGGGGCAATATGAAACAGCGCTGGTTGTTGGCGCAGAAAAGCTGTCGCATGAAGACAAGGCCGTGTCTTTCAAGGCGTTCGCGGGCGCAGTGGATATCGAAGAGCCCGTTCCGGAAGGCGTTGGCAAGGGAAGCGGATCCATCTTCATGGACATGTATGCCGCAAAAGCACGCAAGTGGATGAGTGCCTGTGGTGGCCAACCGGCAGATTTCGCGCGGGTTGTCGTCAAAAGCCGTCATGCTGCATCGCTTAATCCTTACGCCCAGTTCCGTAAAGAAACCACAGTGGACGAAGTCCTGAACAGCCGCATGATCAGCGAACCCTTGACGCTTTTCATGTGTTCATCCATCGGCGATGGGGCTGCGGCAATTTTCCTGTGTTCCGAGAGTTACGCCAAAAAGCTGGCGAACAAACCGGTTTACATTCGGGCGAGCAGCATTGTGTCCGCCATTCCAGGCGGGTCTGAAGTGGTCGCGATAAGGGCCGGCCGCGCGGCATACGAGCAGGCGGGCATCGGCCCTGAAGACATTCATGTAGCCGAACTGCACGACGCCTCGGCGCCAGCTGAACTGATCCACTACGAGAATCTGGGCTTCTGCGCACCGGGCGACGCGCCAAAACTGATCCGCAGCGGTGACGTAGATATTGGCGGCCGGATTTCCGTGAATCCCAGCGGCGGCTTGCTGAGCCGAGGCCATCCCTTGGGGGCTACGGGCGCCGCGCAAATTATCGAGCTGACATGGCAATTGCGTGGCCAGGCTGGTAAGCGCCAGCGCCCTGGGGCAATGGTTGCGCTAGCCGAGAATAATGGTGGACAACTGGCTGGAGATTCCGCCGTCGCACTGGTGACCGTGCTGTCCACCTGAACATTTGCAGGAGCAACCCATGTTGGGCGCGTTGAAGCAGCGGGTGGTAAAAGGGCTCTCCTCCGGCTTCCCGCCGCAAAAAAAAGGTGTCGGGTTACTTGTCGTAGCTATATTGATCTGGGGCGGAAACTGGCCGGTCATGAAGACTGGACTAGCCCACATCGACCCGTTCTGGTTTGCGACCGTGCGGTTCGTGCTGGGTATGACCTGCCTTTTTGCCTTGCAGATTGCTACCAAGAACCTGAAGGTTCCGGCTAGCCGCGACCTACCCGTATTGATCTCCGTGGGGCTGCTGCAAATGTTGGCCTTCACGCTGCTCGTCAACTACGCATTGCTTACCGCGGACGCGGGACATTCGGCGGTGCTGGCCTACACCACATCTGTGTGGGTGGTGCCGGCGGCGCATCTGTTCTTTGGCGAGCGCA
>NZ_QNRQ01000024.1 GCF_003315175.1 Eoetvoesiella caeni
CGCGCGTTCACGTACCTCAGGGGAAAACTTATTGTTCTTGCTCATGGCTCCATTCTCTCAAGAAATGAAGCCTCCTCAAAACCCGGTGTGATTCACGTTGTTTGTTTGAGATGCGATTGCCAAGACCATGCCAGGGGGTGTCATTGGCGTAGGCCATGCTTTCTACAAGGTGTGCCATTTGGTTTCCTTTACATATACGCAGCGCACGACAAAGCCGCTACCGGAGAGCAGCGGGCGTAGTTGGTGCGTTGTTTATTTCGAGAGAGGGTTAGCCGTTTGGGCTAAATGGAGTGAGCTATTGCCGGGAAGGTGGGAGGCAATGAATTAGGCAAACTCGGCATCCGGGTCAAAACCAAAACCCGAGCCAAAGGGCTGGCCTCGATTGACGTTACGCATTAATTTCTCTTTAAGAAAGGCCGCAATTGCGCAAATGCCTTCAATTAGCAGTACAAGCAAAAATGACAGAACGGATTGTTTCATGGTGGGTATCCTCGGGAAGGGTTAAGAGATTTACTTTCACCCTTCTTATACCCACTGGGACACTGAATATTGAACTCAGCCTAGGCCATGCCTAGCTATGCCACATTTCCTGCTCTAAAGCCAGTTCCTGTACCAGTTGCGTAATCAGGTAGCGGCGGTGCTCCGTCAGCAAACGCATTTTCTGTATTAATTGACGCTCGTCGTCGCTGAGTGTGGCACTGTCATTTAGTTCGGGCTCCTTGGATACTAGCCGCGTAGCCTGAGGGCGTGCTTCCCCAATTCCGAACCTCAACCACTGGGCAGAAATATTAAGCCAGTCAGCCAGCGTTGCGATCTTATCCACTGTGGGCCGAGATTTACCAGCCAGCCATTTTTGAGCCGCTTGCGGCGTAATGGGCTCGTTCGGATGCCGAAGGTTGAATTGCAAGGCAAGGTCTGCCGCCGTTTCAATCTTCTTGCGGCTGCGTTTCAGGGCTTGTTTTAGCCGTTCTGCAAAGGCAATTTTTTCATCTTGGGTTGACATGCCGAAAGTGTCACCCAGGTGAATCTGTAACGGAGAACCATTCGGTTGTTACGAAATACTAAATGGTTTACTCTTCAGCTCGACCTGTGACCTATTAGCCGGCCACAGAAATAGACATGCGCTATAGCTATCTTCCACAGGAGAACTCAGAATGACCGAGCAAGAGCAGTTTGATGAACGTTTCAATAGCGAATATGAAAAGAAACAACCGAATTATGACGAACATGTAAACATCGCGTTGGTAGGCAAAGTCAGTAGCGGAAAAAGTTCATTCTTAAATGCAATTCTCGGTTGCGATCGTTCAGATCCAGTAGCCAAAGTAAGCCCGGAGTCGGGTGCCACGACAGAACCCACACCGTACAAGCTGGACGAGAATGTGCTTATCGTAGATTGTCCAGGATTAGATGACATCAATGAGAAGAACGTAAAAGAGGCTGAAAACTTCCTCAATTCAATAGATATCGGCATTTTCGTGGTAACAGGCTCGGCTGATAAATCACAAAAAGCCAACTACGATAATTTGGCAAAACACTGCAAAAAAATCATTCTTGTACTCAATAAAATTGACGAATGGGACGACCTTGAGGACTCTGCTCTTGAAGACGTCCAGCGTCAATGGAAGGTGGCGCTTGGAGCCGACAATATTTTTGGCTGCTGCACCAAGGGATACGATCCCCGACTGCGTGCAAACGCGCCAATGGATCTCAGAGGCATTGATAAGATCCGGGATGAAATCTTCCGTTTTTTGGAACAAGAAAAGAAGGCCATATTGTTTGCCAAGCATTTACGAAATAAAAGCGCATATGCAAACAAAATCATACTGGCAGCGCTTGCTGCCGTTGCGGCTGAAGCTTTTATACCAGGTAGCACTGCCTATATTACGGCCACGCAAGTTGTCGCAATTAGTTCCCTGAATTATCTGTACACAGGGGAGATCTTAAGCAAATCGACCGCCTTGGGGTTATTACCTCGATTCGTAGGACAAGCTCTTGGCGCCAACGCATACATATTTGCAAAATCATTTTTGCCGCCTAACGGAGTATTGGATTTAGCTGCTGCCGTTATTGCTGTGACCATAACATTTGCTATGTTGGCTGCCATAAAGTGGGCTTTTGAAAATAACCATGGGTTAAATGACACTGATTTCCTAAAAAAATCCTTCAATGACTTCCGATCCAGGGGTAATCAAGAATTAAAAAACTGTTCCTTGAGTGATTTTACGGATACCGAACGCTTGATGAGTATCTTTACCCGGTTACTTTCAGCAAAATAAAATGAACCCAATCCCTGTCGTTGCTATCCTGGCTTACCGGCTTGCCGAATCCATTTTCGGTGGCAGCAAACTCAAATGGTCAGAGGTTGACGCATGGTGCGTATTCCGATGATTGTGACCACCGATTCCGGTGATCGTGACCAGTCAATCTTTTCAAGCTGTTTTTTCTGATTCCGGTATCGTGACCACCGATTCCGATGATCGTGACCACCGCCGCGACGATGCGGCGGGATCAAGCGCATTGACCTCAACCCTGCGGTAGTGTGTCGGGCTTTTTGGAGCCCACATGCCACCGCCATTACTGAGTATGCGCATGATCAAATCGATCCTTCATCACACGCTGTGCCTGGGCCATTCCCAGCGCCATTGCGCCCAGAGCCTGGGCATCTCCAAGGGCGTCGTGGCCAAATACCTGGCCGCTGCGGCAGGGGCGGGCCTGAACTGGGCGGCTATTGAATCCTTAAGCGAAGTCGCCCTGGAACAACGGCTGTTCCCGGCCCGGACCGGGGCGGCTACCGCCGTCATACCGGACTACGCCGCCATCCACCGCGAACTCTCGCGCAAGGGCGTCACCCTTATGCTGTTGTGGCAGGAATATCAAGCCAATCACCTGGGGCGGCGCACCCTGCAATACAGTCAGTTCTGCGAGCGGTATCGGCAGTACGCCAAGACCCTCAAACGCTCCATGCGTCAGGTGCATCGGGCCGGCGAGAAGCTGTTCGTGGACTTCGCCGGGCCGACGCTGGCGCTGGCTGACGGCACACGTGCCCACCTGTTCGTCTCCGCCATGGGTGCCTCGCACTACACCTATGCCCAGGCGCTGCCCGGGCAGAAGACCGCCGACTGGATCGCCGGCATGACCGGGGCACTGCACTTCATGGGCGGCGTGCCCGAGCTCATCGTGCCCGACAACCCGCGCGCCGTCATTGCGCAGCCTGATCGCTACGAGCCGCGTGTGAACGACACGGTGCTGGACTTCGCACAGCACTACGGCTGCTCCATCCTGCCGGCTCGGCCCTATACGCCTCAAGACAAGGCCAGCGTGGAGTCAGCCGTGCAGATCGTCGAACGCTGGATCCTGGCACGTCTGCGCCATACGCGCCTGGCCAGTCTGGGCGCGGCCAATCAGGCGATCCAGCCTCTGCTCGGGCAGCTCAATGAGCGTGCCTTCCAGAAGCTGCCAGGCAGCCGCGCCAGCGTATTTGCCAGTATCGACGCCCCGGCCTTGCGCCCCTTGCCGGCCAGCCGCTACGCGTATGCCCGCTTCAAGCATGTACGCGTGCATGTGGACTACCACGTGGAGGTGGACGGCCACCGCTACAGCGTGCCCCACGCCCTGGTGGGCAGCGCCCTGGATGCTCGCCTCACGGCCCATATGGTGGAACTGCTGCATCGTGGCAACCGCGTTGCTCTGCATGTGCGCAGTGACAGGCGAGGCGGCTTCACGACGGTCGAGTCCCACATGCCCGCCGCCCACCGGGCGCATCGCCAGTGGACGCCCCAGCGCCTGATCGATTGGGGTCTGTCGATTGGTATGGCTACCGGTGCCCTCATTGAGCAATTGCTGCTGCGCCATAAACACCCCGAGCACGGCTACCGCTCGGCTCTGGGTCTGCTCTCGCTGGCCAAGCGCTACGGCAAAGATCGCCTGGAAGCCGCCTGCTCCATCGCCCTGACGCTGCACGCCTACTACTACCGGGCGGTGCGCGACATCCTGGTGAACGGTCGTGATCGCGTTGAGCAGCCCGCAGGCACCGACTGGCATAGCCCGCAGCACGAGCACCTGCGCGGCGCCCGTTCCTACCACTGATACCTCTGGAGAATCCCCATGCTTCATCAACAAACGATCGCGCAGTTGCGTGAACTGAAACTCCCGGGCATGGCCGCCGCCTTGCAGCGCCAGAGCGAACAGCCCGCCAGCAGCGAGCTGGCCTTCGAGCAGCGTCTGGCCCTACTGGTGCAACAGGAGTGCGACCACCGCCATGAACGTCGCTGCACGAGGCTGTTGCAGCAGGCCCGCCTGAAGTATCCCCTGGCGGCCATCGAGGACTTCGATACCCGGCCCGGACGCGGCATCGAGCGCAGCCGCTACACCAGCCTGGCGCTGAGCGACTGGGCCACCGCCGGACACACCGTCATCCTCACCGGCGCCACCGGCTGCGGCAAGACCTGGATGGCCTGCGCCCTGGCGCAATACGCCTGCCGTCAGGGCCACAGCACCCGCTATCTGCGTGTACCCCGTTTGGCTGAAGAACTGCGCACCCTGCGGGCCGCCGGCTCCTACACCAAGTGGCTGGCTCAACTGGCCAAGACCCAGGTCGTGGTGCTGGACGACTGGGGCCTGGTTGGCCTGGATGCCCTGACGCGCGAGGCGCTGATGGAAATCCTGGACGACCGCGCCGGTACCCGCGCCACCCTGGTGACCAGCCAGTTGCCGGTGGAGCACTGGCATGCCTGGATAGGCGACCCAGCAATGGCCGACGCCATGCTTGACCGGATGTTGCAGCAGGCCCACCGCATCGTGCTCAAAGGCGAGTCGTTGCGCACGCCCGAGCGGCCCGGCGGTGGCTTGCCGGCCACCTGATCGGACGCATCATCTGCCTGCTTCGTGGCCCCGGTTCCGGGGCCGAAAACCCCTTCACGTACAATCAAATCCGCGCTTGATCCCGCCGACCGCCGACAAGGTGGTCACGATCATCGGAATCGGTGGTCACGATACCGGACTGCCTGGTCACGAAGCCGGAATCAATGGTCACGATCGACCGGAATACCCACATGGATCAAGCAACATGCAAATCGCAGCAACTATGGGCGTGGGTATGCGGAAAATCGACTGTCATCGCAAATGGCATCGAATGGCTTTATTGAACTGCGGAAGGAGGAAATAAGGGGCGGCTCCATAAAGGTGACCGCATCCTTATATGCCAACCCTCGCGCTTTGCAGCCAGCCGTCTCGCATAGCTGGGTGGCGAATAAGCTCGATAGTCAGCTTGAAAAACAGTTCGGTAAAGATTTACGTGTCCGTATAAATATTTAATTTTCACGAGGCAAAAACATGGCCATCATCTTAGCCTTCATAGCGTTTCTGATCGTGATTTTTGCGATTATTGCCGCAGGTTTTACGATTGCGCTTTTCATTGCTGTTGCGGGTGTTAGTGTCTTGGCGTTTGGCGTGGGCGGTGGCGTTGCTATGCTCATCTCCGGCAACAACGACACTATTGCGCCTGTCGGGTTTCTGGCTGTGGCTTTGTTCTGGATCGTTTGGACGTACCGCAACAATAAAAAAATTGATGATGACCGATCAAAATAATTGCGGACACAAATAGCCATAGCCCAATGGCAAAAAATCATAGGAAATTAGATTATTTTCTTTATTTTTCAATTGCTTGCTTATTGTCGAACTAAAATAAGTTTATCAGGCAGTTGACATGAAAATATCAAGCATTTGCCTGGCGCTTAACAAACAAAGGAGCCAGCGCCATGTTTTTTCCCCTAACACAAAACCACGTAAGAACAGCAGTAGACCGACTCGGTGGGCCAACAAAGGCTGCACATGCTGCGGCAGTATCTAATGCCACGATTCATTCGTGGATCAAAAGGCACGACATTCATAACATCGACAAGGCCAAGCTTATGGCAAAGCTGTCGGGTATGGATTTAGGCCAACTTAGGAGGTCGTCGTTATGACCGAAAAAAGTCGGAGTGACGACTGTCACGCTGCGATCAACCTGGCTCTTAAAAACTATTTGGGTGAGGCTTATGTCGAGCCAGCAAGGAAGACTATAAAGTCCGGCGACTATCGAAAGATAGGGCGATTACAAATTGACCAGGGTGTCATTGCTCTGGTGCAGGCGTGCAAGCTATCAGGAGGCTCGGTGGCGGACATGGATTTATATAAGCTTGTCCGGATCTACCTGTGGGATAAAGATGCTCGTGCTGCGATGAATCGGATAGTTGAAGCGAAAGACTTGATCTAGTTATTGCTTCGCTATGGCTCTGGAAGGGAAGAGGGCCAAGTTATCCAAGCTTATGCTGTTTCATCCAAGAAAATCCAAGGCCGTGGTCCAAGACCAGCCTGATTTTTTTGTGGGATGAAATGAGGGGTGATGTACCATGACTTCTAGTTATTTGATTAAAAATCAATCGTTTACGTAAGTCTAATGGCGGACAGGGTGAGATTCGAACTCACGGTACGCCTAAACGTACACTGGATTTCGAGTCCAGCGCATTCGACCACTCTGCCACCTGTCCTTGTCTTCTAGGTCGATTTCTTAAGAAGACCGCTATTCTACCAAGGAAATTTGTGTTTTGCATAATCGGGTGCGCAAGCGCCCTTGAACGGGGCGCCGCTCGTCAATAATGGCGGGTCTGGTTTATCCTTGACATGTTGGCCATGGCGGCGTTCACTGCTTTGGCGCGCTAGTGCAACTTACTTGGGAACATCGATATGCTAAATGGGAAACGGGCGGTCATTACAGGTTCAACCAGCGGTATTGGCATGGGCATTGCCCGCGAGCTGGCGGCCAACGGCGCGCAAGTCGTCATCAACGGATTCGGCGATGCGGCCGCGATCGAGAAAGAGCGGGTCAATATCGAGCTGGAATTCGACGTCAAAGCGCATTACATCAATGCCGACCTGACCAACGCCCAGGCCACGCGCGACTTCATCGAGCAGGCGGTGCAGGCCATGGGCGGCATTGACATTCTGGTCAACAACGCCGGCATCCAGCATACCGACCTCATCGAAGACTTTCCCATCGACCGTTGGGACATGATCATTGCCCTGAATCTTTCGGCCGTTTTCCATGGCACGGCGGCGGCGCTGCCCCATATGAAAAAGCAAGGCTGGGGCCGCATCATCAATATAGCGTCTGCGCATGGCCTGGTGGCATCGCCTTTCAAGTCCGCCTATGTGGCAGCCAAACATGGGGTAGTGGGCCTGACCAAGGTTACCGCACTGGAAAACGCCGGCAACGGCGTCACGGCCAATGCCATCTGCCCGGGCTGGGTCCGTACGCCGCTGGTCGAAAAGCAAATACAGGCCATGGCGGCCGAGCATAAAATCAGCCTCGACGAGGCGGCCAAGATGCTCTTGGGCGAAAAGCAGCCTTCGCTGCAGTTCGTCACGCCCAAGCAGTTGGGCGGCGCGGCGGTGTTTCTGGCCTCCGAGGCGGCCGACCAGATGACTGGCACTTCCATGTCGATAGACGGCGGCTGGACTGCCTGCTGATTAATCGTTCTCACGGCACAAGCCGGGGCCGATGGCCGCCCCGGCCGGTTTATGGCCGGTTGCTTGGTTGCAGCCGGCTCTTTCATGAAAGGATAGGTAATGCTGTTGTTATTGTCTCCGGCAAAAAAGCTGGACTACGACACCCCGGTGCGATCGACGCTGCACACGCAGCCCCTGTTTGTTGAACAGGCCGAAGGCCTGATCAAGGTGCTCAAGAAAAAATCCGCGACCGAAGTGGCGCAGTTGATGAAACTTAGCGATGCGCTGGCAAAACTGAATGTGGACCGTTATGCGGGCTGGGTGCCGCGCTTTGACCAGACCAACTCGCGCCAGGCTATCCTGGCGTTCAATGGCGACGTCTACGAAGGCCTGGACGCCCCAAGCCTGTCCGACAAGCAGCTTGGCTGGGCGCAAGAGCATGTGGCCTTGCTTAGCGGCCTGTACGGCGTGCTGCGTCCGCTGGACCTTATGCAGCCTTACCGCCTGGAGATGGGTACGCGCCTGGCCACCAAGAAAGGCAAGAATTTATACGAATACTGGGGTAGCGGCATTGCCGACTACCTGAACGAGCGGATCGACGAAGGCAAGCATTCAGTAGTGCTGAACCTGGCTTCCGAAGAGTATTTCAAGGCTGTGGACCTTAAAGTATTGAAAGCGCCTGTCGTGCAATGCGTATTCCAGGAATATAAAAACGGAGCCTGGAAGATCATAAGCTTCTACGCCAAGCGCGCGCGGGGTTTGATGGCGCGTTACGTCATCGAGCATAAGGTCGGCCGTGTGTCGGCCTTGCATGCATTCGATTCAGAGGGCTATGTCTACGCCCCCGAAGCCTCCACTCAGAACAAGCTGGTGTTTCGGCGCAAGCAGGCCTGACGCCAGGACACTAGGCCTGGCCGGCGGCTTTGCGCGGTTTTATGCGGCCCAGCGTGGGCAACGGCTGGGCGGGCTCCAGTCCGCGCATTTCCTGGCGTATAAGCTGCGCCGCCTTGACCATTTGCCGCACGGGGTAGGCCAGGGCCGCCAGGTCGCCCTCGGTTTCAATGGATGCGGGCGCTTCGGCGTTTTTGTCTTGCAGCAGCGCGTCTATGGCGTCCAGCGACTCTTGTATGCCTTGCGGCACGGCCGGCAGCGCCGCAAGCAGCGGTATGGCGGCGCTGATCTGGGACGACATGATATGGAACTGAATAAGCAAGTGGTTCAGTTCGGGCACATGCCGCTGGCGCCGTACCGGTTCGGCCATCATCCGGTAGAACGCAGCGGCATAGTTGCCGAAGGCAATGTAGCTGTTCTTGCGCGCCAGGCGCCAGGCGACATCGGCTTCTTGTTGGTCGGCGCGCAGCTGTTCCAGTTCAGCCTGGGACATACCCCCGGCATTGAGCACCTTGCGGCTCAGTTCCGCGTAGTGCAGCCCCGATGCAAGATAACGATGGTTGGCATTGCGGGCGGCGCGAGCCAGCGACTGCATGAAGTTGTACTCCCACCAGGGCAGGATATAACTGCACAACAATGCCAGCACGCAGCCGATAATGGTATCGATCAGCCGTTCGCCAATGACGAAGTTCGAGCCGGGCGACATGAAATGAAAAACCAGCAGAATATAAAGCGTGGTGAAGACGGCGGCGGCCATATAGTGCACCTGCAGCAGGCTGTAGCCCAGGATGCAGGCAACGACCAGCACGGCGAAATAAACGTCCAGGCTGGAGGTGATGTTGAACAGCAACAGTGCCAGTACGCAGCCCAGGAAAGTGCCGGCAAGGCGCAGGCCGTTGCGTTGGCGCGTCAGCGCATAGCCCGGCTTGAGCACGATGATGATGGTCAGGATGATCCAGTAGCCGTGCGTTCCCGCATGGGCGCTGCTGTTCTGCGGCGGCAGGAAATGATAAAACACGGCGGAAGCCGCCAGCGCCATGACGCTGGCGATGGCCACCCGCGTGGCATAGCGAAAATACGGCGAGTCCAGTCGCAGGTTGCTGGTGATCATGCCAAGGCGCAATTCGCTGCGCGAAAGGAAGCGGTTCAAGGCCTTTTCCAGCCGCAAATCGACCAGCGCCGAGGCGTCTGCCTTGCGGGTATGGTCGGCCATGCGCGCGACAATATGCGCGCAGTTGCGCAGGCGGCGCAAGACCTGCACAAGCAGGGCGTAGACTTCTGGCTCGTTCTGCGCCAGGCCGTTCTTGCGGTATTGCTCCAGCTCATATTCAATGGCGCGTAGCTCGGCCTTGGTGCTGTTGCGCTCGGTGGTCCTTTGGTTGCGCGAAGTATTCAGCGCTATCTTCGCGATATTGTCCGACAACTTGAACAAGGCGTCGCGGGCGAAGATCAGCACATCGCTGTCCGGCAGGTTGCGGCGCAGCGTGGCGTAGTCGGTATGGGTGGCCACCAGAGAGTCCAGCAAACTGACCATGTCGATGAATATATTCAGCGTCGTGTAGCGCCGCCGATCGGACCTGTGGCGTCCGGTGGGCAGCTCGCGCAGTATGACGTTGCGCGCGGCCTGGTGCTTTTCTGTCATGTCCGACTGAGTCAGTATCAATTCGCGATAGCAGGCTTCCAGGTCGGTGTTGACGTCGTAGAAGCGGGCGCGGGCGGCAAGGTAGTCGGCCGTGGCGAACAATGCAACGGAAAGCGCCTGTTGCTCGCCCCGATACCAGAACAGCCGGTGGGCCAGAAAGCTGTACGCGAAATAGAAAAGGCTACCCAGGAATGAGTACGAGGCATACAGCAAGACCTCGTGCGGCGCCATGGGCGTGCGCAAGGTCAGCGTCATGATCAGCAGGCAGGCGAACGCCAGCAAGCCGCCTTGTTTGCCATAGACGGTAAGCATCGAAAATAGAAAGCACAAGGCAGGAACGATCAGCCAGATCAGCACGATATGGGTCGTGGCCAGCCCGGTTACCGCGGCAATAAGCGTACCCAGCAGCATGGCGCCCAGCATGGTGTTTATGCTGTAGCGCCGTGGGCCGCCCGGCTGGTCGATGACGGCCACGCACGCGGCGCCGATTGAGGCCACCATGCCCGGTCCGTATAGCTGGAACAGGCTGATGAGGACGACGGCGGGCAGTAGAACCCCGATGCCCTGCCGCAGGCCGCCGAAAAAATAGTGGCTATAGAAAAAACGCTGTAGTTGCGGAAGGTGTGAGGCCATGAACGCCGACGCTTGCTGAGACAGCGTCAAGTATAGACGCATGCGATTTGATTCTGATGGTGCAACGCAGTAAAATATTGGCTTGATCGGCCGGATTATCCACGGCCCGTCTTTTCAGGTGTCGTTTTTCGGGTTATCCACCCGCTTTTTGTGCCTTTATTTTACTTGCCGCAGGCCGCGCCACAAGCGTGTGATGCCGCGGCGTCCGTTTCTACCTCCCGCGCTCACGAAGAGCGCATGTACTTCGTTTCGACGAGTGCGTGCCGGGGTAGCAAGGTGTCTGGGTAGAGCGGTTCCGTGAACCGCGAAACGCCAGGTCATGTTGCTGCTGTTGGTACAGCTCGGGCCCGCAACGGCCAGTCGGAATGTTCGTACAGGTTACGAAAGGAATACAACATGGAACTCAATGGCGCCGATATCGTCGTGCGTTGTCTGGCCGAGCAGGGCGTTGACCACGTTTTTGGTTACCCCGGTGGCGCGGTCCTCTACATCTACGACGCCATATACAAACAAGACAGTTTTCAGCACATCCTGGTTCGCCACGAACAAGCGGCTGTGCATGCGGCCGACGCGTATTCGCGCTCGTCCGACAAAATAGGCGTTGCGCTGGTTACCAGCGGCCCCGGCCTGACCAATGCCGTAACCGGCATTGCCACCGCTTATATGGATTCCATCCCCATGGTAATCATCAGCGGACAAGTGCCCAGCACAGCCATAGGCGAAGACGCTTTCCAGGAATGCGACGCGGTCGGCATTACACGGCCTTGCGTCAAGCACAACTTCCTGGTGCGCGATGTCAAGGACCTGGCCGAAACCATGCGCCGCGCCTTCTATATCGCCAAAACTGGCCGTCCCGGCCCTGTGCTGGTCGACATCCCCAAGGACATTACCCTTGCCACCTGCAAATATACGCCGCCGCGCGGCGAGGTGAGCATGCGTTCGTATGCGCCGGTAGTCAAGGGGCATGCCGGCCAAATCAAAAAAGCCGTGCAAATGCTGCTGGCTGCCGAACGCCCCATGATTTACGCGGGCGGCGGCGTCGTGCTTTCCGATGCATCGGCCGAATTGCGCCAATTGGTCGAGCTCACCGGCGCTCCTTGCACCACCACCCTGATGGGCCTGGGCGGTTTTCCGGCAAGCGACCCACGCTTCGTGGGCATGCCCGGCATGCACGGCACCTACGAAGCCAACCTGTCCATGCAGAACTGCGACGTCCTGATTGCCGTTGGCTCGCGCTTCGACGATCGGGTTATTGGCAATCCCAAGCATTTTGCACAGAACCAGCGCAAGATCATTCATATCGACATTGACCCCTCGTCCATCTCCAAGCGCGTGCGCGTTGATGTGCCTATCGTCGGCAATGTCAAGGATGTGCTGCTGGACCTCAACGAGCTATATGCCCAGGCGCTGGCCGAGACGCCGGCAGCCCCAGGCCGGCTGGCCAAGTGGTGGCAGCAGGTCGACACCTGGCGCGCCAAGAAATGCCTGGCATACGAAGGCTCCGATACCCTGATCAAACCCCAGTTTGTGGTCGAAAAGCTTTGGGAAGTCACGGGCGGCAACGCCTTCGTGACGTCCGACGTGGGCCAGCATCAAATGTGGGCAGCGCAGTATTACCGTTTCGACGAACCGCGCCGCTGGATCAATTCCGGCGGCCTGGGCACGATGGGCGTGGGCCTTCCGTATGCCATGGGCGTACTGAAGGCCAATCCCGAAGCCGATGTGGCTGTCATTACGGGCGAAGCATCCATCCAGATGAATATCCAGGAACTCTCCACCTGCAAGCAATACCATCTGAATCCCAAGCTCCTGTGCCTGAACAACCGGTATCTGGGCATGGTGCGCCAATGGCAGCAGATCGACTACGGTTCGCGTTATTCGGAATCCTATGTCGATGCCTTGCCCGACTTTGTGAAACTGGTCGAAAGCTACGGCCATGTGGGCCTGCAAATCACCAAGCCGGCCGATGTCGAGCCCGCCATCCGCGAAGCCTTCGTCAAGCATAAAGATCGCCTGGTATTTCTGGACTTCATCACCGACCAGACCGAAAACGTCTGGCCGATGGTGAAGGCAGGCAAGGGCCTGACCGAAATGCTGCTTGGCGCTGAAGACCTTTAAGAGGCGGAGCAATGACTATGAAACACGTAATTTCCGTCCTTCTTGAAAACGCACCTGGCGCTCTTTCGCGCGTTGTGGGCCTGTTCTCGGCGCGCGGGTACAACATCGAAACGCTGACGGTGGCGCCCACCGAAGACCCGACTCTGTCGCGCATGACTGTCGTCACCGAAGGTTCGGACGACGTCATCGAGCAGATCACCAAGCACCTGAACCGCCTTATCGATGTCGTCAAGGTCGTCGACTTGTCCGAAGGCCCGCATATCGAGCGCGAGCTCATGATGATCAAAGTGCGGGCTGTCGGCAAAGAGCGCGACGAAATGAAACGCATGGCCGATATTTTCCGTGGCCGCATCATCGACGTCACCGACAAGGTCTACACCATCGAGCTTACCGGTAATCAGGATAAAATCGAAGCCTTCATCGGGGCTCTGGATCGCAGTGCCATTCTTGAAACCGTTCGTACCGGGGTTTCAGGAATAGGCCGTGGTGAACGCGTTTTGAAGTTGTAATTACAATTCGGGGTCTTGCGGCGGTTTGCAGGCCGGATATCCCACCTATAAATCAGAGGCCGGCGTTGCGCCGGTTCTTTTTAAAATATTGATTAGTATTGGAGCTTTATAAATGAAAGTTTTCTACGACAAAGATTGTGATCTCTCGTTGATCAAGGGCAAGACCGTTGCCATTATCGGTTACGGTTCGCAAGGCCACGCGCATGCATTGAACCTGCATGAGTCCGGCGTGAACGTCGTGGTGGGCCTGCGCAAAGGCGGCGCCTCCTGGAGCAAGGCTGAAAACGCCGGCCTGAAGGTCCAGGAAGTCGACGCGGCCGTCAAGAGCGCCGATCTGGTCATGATGCTTCTGCCGGACGAAAACATCGCTGAAGTCTACCGCAACCACGTCGACGCCAACCTCAAGGCCGGCGCTGCTTTGGCATTCGCCCATGGCTTCAATGTCCACTACGGCCAGGTCAAGCCGCGTGCCGACGTTGACGTCATCATGATCGCTCCCAAGGCTCCAGGCCACACCGTGCGCGGCACCTACCGCCAGGGTGGTGGCGTGCCGCACCTGGTCGCCGTCCACCAGGACGTCAGCGGCAAGGCGCGCGACCTGGCGCTGTCCTACGCCATGGCCAACGGCGGCGGCCGTGCCGGCATCATCGAAACCAATTTCCGCGAAGAAACCGAAACCGACTTGTTCGGCGAACAGGCCGTCTTGTGCGGCGGTGCGGTTGAACTGATCAAGGCAGGTTTCGAAACCCTGACGGAAGCCGGCTACGCGCCTGAAATGGCCTACTTCGAGTGCTTGCACGAACTGAAGCTTATCGTCGACCTGATCTACGAAGGCGGCATCGCCAACATGAACTACTCCATTTCCAATAACGCGGAATATGGCGAGTACGTCACCGGCCCACGTATCGTCACCGACGAAACCAAAAAGGTCATGCGCCAGGTTCTTACCGACATCCAGACCGGCGAATACGCCAAGAACTTCATCCTGGAAAACGCCGCCGGCGCACCCAGCCTGACTTCGCAGCGCCGCATCAACGCCGAATCGCAAATCGAAGTCGTCGGCAACAAGCTGCGCGCAATGATGCCCTGGATCGCCGCCAACAAACTGGTCGATCAGGCCAAGAACTAAGAAAGCAATACCTGGCAAGCCGCTTTGGCGGCTTGCTTGCAGTGCTTCGAAGACGCCCGCAAGGGCGTTTTGCACAAATGCAGTGCCTATTTGGGTTATTCTTCGTCTTACGATGAATAAACCTTCCTACCCCCACCCTCTCATTGCACGCGAAGGCTGGCCATTCCTGGCCGGCATAGTGCTGATTTCCATATTGGTCAGCTTCTGGTCCGGCTGGGCCTCGATCCCATTCTGGCTGCTGTCCCTGTTCGTATTGCAGTTCTTCCGCGATCCGGCGCGTATCGCGCCCGACGGCGAACTGAACGTACTTAGTCCAGCCGATGGACGTATTGTCACGGTCGAAGAAGTGCACGATGTCTACGCCGACCGCGCAGCGCTTAAAATCAGTGTGTTCATGAATGTATTCAACGTGCATTCGAATCGTTCGCCGGTAAAAGGGCAGGTGCAGTCCATCGAATATTTCCCCGGAAAATTCTTTAATGCGGCACTGGACAAGGCCTCGCTCGAGAACGAACGCAACGCCATGGTGCTGCATACCCCGCAGGGTCATGTCGTCACGGCAGTGCAGGTGGCCGGCCTGGTGGCCAAACGCATTCTTTGCTATGCCAAGCCCGCCGAACATCTATACGCCGGGCAGCGCTACGGCTTTATTCGTTTCGGCTCCAGGGTCGACGTGTATCTTCCTCTTGGCTCACGCCCGCGCGTGGCCATTGGCGACAAGGTCAGCGCAACCAGTACGGTGCTGGCCGAACTACCGGCGCCAATCGACGTACCCAATTGAAGCGGAGTCCGCGCATGCCTAATTTTCATCTGGACGAAAACAAGCGCCGCCGTGGCATTTATCTACTGCCCAATGCTTTCACCACGGCCAATCTGTTTGCGGGGTTTTATGCCGTAGTGCAGGCCATGAATGGCCGTTTCGAAGTAGCCGCCATTGCAATTTTCCTGGCCATGGTGTTCGACGGCATGGACGGCCGCGTTGCCCGCCTTACCAATACGCAGTCGGCTTTTGGCGAACAATACGATTCTTTGGCGGACATGACGTCGTTCGGAATCGCGCCGGCGCTGGTGATGTACGAATGGTCGCTTCAAGGGCTTGGCCGCTGGGGCTGGCTGGCCGCCTTTATTTACGTGGTGGGCGCCGCGTTGCGCCTGGCCCGCTTCAATGCCAATATCGGCATTGTCGATAAACGTTATTTCCAAGGCCTGCCCAGTCCTGCCGCGGCCGCCTTGGTTGCGGGGTTTGTCTGGCTGGCGGTCGACAATAAATTCCGCCTGCAAGACGGTACCATTGCATGGGTGGCGTTCACGCTTACGGTCTATGCGGGCGTGTGCATGGTTTCCAATGCATCGTTCTATAGCGGCAAAAGCTTCGCCCTGGGTCGCAGCGTGCCTTTCTGGGTAATGCTGGTCCTGGTCGGCGTGTTTGTGTTTGTCTCCAGCGACCCCCCGTTGGTGCTTTTCGGTTTGTTCGTGGTGTATGGGCTTTCAGGCTGGGCAGTCATGGCCTGGCGCTGGCGCCGAGCGCGCCAGCTAAGCCGCATGCGCCAGGAAAGCGCCGCCGACTATAGCGCTGAAGCGCCTCATTTTTCGCATACCTTTACCGACACGGCCAATAAAACCGACGCCAATGACCCCAAAGTGGGCGGCTTCGACAAGACTCCGCCGCACTAGTTGTTAGGGCGCGGGGCCAAAAGGCGTATCGGCCCTGTGCGCGGCTATGCCAGCCCGGCCTGTCACAAGGCCTTGCAAGGCCTTGCAAGGCACGGTTGCCCGCTTGCCGGTGGGGCCCTAAAACCACAGGGGCCGTTCTTCGTACATGGGGTCGGGGCCGGGATGGTGGCGGGTTACGTGCGAGCCGTCCTGGCCGAAATACACATACATCAACGAATTCCACACGCCATCCTGGCGATAGCGGTAGCTCCAGACTATTTGTATTTCGGACGGCAGGCCCACGCCGTCCTTTTCGGCGGGCGGGCCGAATTCGCACAAGACCTGCTGCGGCGCCCATGTGCCCTGGCTTAGCACTTTGAAATGCTGGTCGGTCAGTACGGGCACGATTTGGTCGGTGCGGCCACCTGCGTCGACATTCGTGCCCCAGGCGTATTGGCCCAAGGGCTGCATGCTCCAGATCATGCGCTGGCCGCCGTTGGGCAGGGGGCAGGCTATGGTCGGCTGGCCGAATTGGGCAACAACCTGGCTGACGGGAGTGCCTGGGGGTGTTTTGGCCATATTGGCGCAGGCGCCCAACAAGGCCAGGGTAATGACGCCCAGTCCGGTACGTATGCTGCGTTGCGTTGCGGTCTTCATGCTGGCCCCGTTCGGTTGCGGTACAAAGGGTGTTTGAAACCCCGGATAACAAATTTTAGCCAATCCGTTATAATGCGAAAGCTTATTGTGCACCCGGCCAAAAAATCAGTCCTGTAACAAAAATGCGTATGGCAAATACGGCGGCTGGTTTCAAGGCGGCAAGCACCTTAAGTAAAATTGTATTGTCATTATTTCACGCCAGGGCACCTCAGCGCTGGCGCATGTTTACGAGGCTTAAAAATCATGTCTGTTGCTGACATCAAAAAATCCGATATCGTTGCACAATTTCAACGTGCGCAAGGCGACACCGGTTCCCCCGAAGTACAAGTGGCGCTGCTTACAGCACGCATCAACGAACTGACCGGCCACTTCAAGGCTCACATGAAGGACCACCACTCGCGCCGCGGTTTGCTGCGCATGGTTAGCCGTCGCCGCAAGTTGCTCGATTACCTGAAGGGCCGCAATCCCGATTCTTACCGCGCACTGATCGAAAAGCTCGGTCTGCGTAAGTGATATCCGGGGCTGGCTCCCCATTATGTACAACCGTGCACACTGCGAAGAATGATCGCGGTGTACACGGTTTTTTTATTGTAAGGATAGTCCGTAATGTTTAATAAAGTGACCAAATCGTTTCAGTACGGTCAGCATACGGTAGTGCTCGAAACCGGCGAGATTGCTCGCCAGGCTTCCGGCGCTGTGCTGGTGTCGATTGACGACACAGTTGTGTTGGCTACCGTTGTGGCGGCCAAAAAGGCCAAGCCGGGCCAGGATTTCTTTCCCCTGACCGTCGATTACGTAGAAAAAACCTATGCTGCGGGCCGTATCCCGGGTGGGTTCTTCAAGCGCGAAGGCAAGCCATCCGAAAAAGAAACTCTTACCTCCCGTCTTATCGACCGTCCGTTGCGTCCTCTGTTCCCCGAGGGCTTCTATAACGACGTTCAAGTCATCATTCATACCGTTTCGGTCAACCCCGAAGTCGACCCCGACATCGCCGCCATGATCGGCGCGTCGGCTGCCTTGGCCATTTCCGGCATTCCATTCGACGGCCCGATCGGCGCCGCCCGCGTGGGCTTTGTCGACGGCCAGTACATCGTCAACCCGACAACCGCACAACTGCAGCAGTCCAAGCTTAACCTGGTCGTGGCCGGTACTGAAGCGGCTGTGCTGATGGTCGAGTCCGAAGCCAAGCAATTGTCCGAAGAAGTCATGCTGGGTGGCGTAGTGTTCGGTCACGAGCAAATGCAGGTTGTCATCAACGCCATTCATGATCTGGTTGCCGAAGCTGGCAAGCCCGAGTGGGATTGGAAGCCCGCAGCCAAGAACGTAGCGCTTATTACGGCCATTACCTCGGCTGCCCAGGAAAAACTGCAGGCCGTATATCAGATCCGCGAAAAGCAGGAACGCACGACCAAGCTGCGTGAAGCCTATGCACAGGTCAAGGAAGCGCTGCTGGCGCATGCTGAAGCCAAGGGTGATGCCGCTCCCGATAGCGTCGAAGTTGAAAACATTTTGTTCGACATCGAAGCCAAAATCGTGCGCAGCCAAATCCTTAACGGCGAGCCCCGTATCGACGGCCGCGACACGCGCACCGTACGTCCCATCAGCGTTCGCCTGGGCGTCTTGCCCCGCGCACACGGCAGCGCCCTGTTTACACGCGGCGAAACCCAGGCCCTGGTTGTGGCCACACTGGGTACCCGTCAAGACGAACAGATCATCGATTCCATCATGGGCGAGTCGCGCGACCGCTTCATGATGCACTACAACATGCCTCCGTTCGCCACCGGCGAAACAGGCCGCTTCGGTGTGCCAAAGCGCCGCGAAATTGGCCACGGCCGTCTGGCCAAGCGTGCGCTTATCGCACTGCTGCCCGATGCACAAGACTTCCAATACACCATTCGCGTGGTGTCGGAAATTACTGAATCCAACGGCTCCTCGTCGATGGCTTCGGTGTGCGGCGGCTCTTTGGCCATGATGGATGCCGGCGTTCCCATCAAAGATCACGTGGCTGGTGTGGCCATGGGCCTTATCAAGGACGGCGGCAAGTTCGCGGTTCTTACCGACATTCTGGGCGACGAAGATCACCTGGGCGATATGGACTTCAAGGTGGCCGGCACCGTGCAAGGCATTACCGCCTTGCAAATGGACATCAAGATCCAGGGCATCACCAAGGAAATCATGCAGGTTGCGCTGGCTCAGGCCCGCGAAGGCCGCCTGCATATACTTGGCAAAATGCGCGACGCCCTCGACGGTTCGCGCACCGAGCTGTCCGAATTCGCTCCGCGCATGCTTACCGTCAAGATCAATCCTGAAAAGATTCGTGACGTCATCGGCAAGGGCGGCGCCACCATCCGTGCGCTGACCGAAGAAACCGGCACGCAGATCGACATCGGCGACGATGGCACCATCACCATCGCCAGCGCCGATCTGGACCGTGCACGCGATGCCGAACGCCGCATCAAGGAATTGACTGCCGACGTGGAAGTAGGCCAGGAATACGAAGGCCCCGTGCTTCGTTTGCTGGACTTTGGCGCCATCGTCCAGGTTCTGCCTGGCCGCGACGGCTTGCTGCATATTTCCGAAATCGCCAACTACCGCATCAACAACATCAACGATGTCTTGAAGGTCGGCCAGGTTGTGCGCATCAAGGTTATCGAAGCCGACGACAAAGGCCGTCTGCGCCTGTCCATGAAAGCCATCGGCGGCATCGAAGCCCAGGGTGGTCCCACCGGGCCCGTTGCTGCAACATCGGATGCGCCTGCTGAATAAGCACGATAGCAGCCAGCGCTTGCCGGGGTATTTCCGGTTGGCGCCGGCCTGAAGTGTAAAAAACCGGACTTGATCCGGTTTTTTTTGGCAACCGCCCCGGCGTCCGACGAAAAAGGCCGATGGTGGCATCCGCAATTTCTACGGCGGTAGTACGTTAGCCTTGACTAGGCGTGAATTAGGCCCACGTCGAGCTTAGGACGCTGGTTTGTATTCCATAAACACAGAAACAAAATGGCGCATTTGGTGATTGTAGGTACGATTTTCTCGTGATTCTGGTTGTCGTGTCCGTTGTCTTGCGCAATTTCGGACAGCGTTATGGCTGGGTAACGATCTTGATTATTGCGCTGGGACCGTTGTTGTGGCCTGTTTTCCGGTTGTTGCTTGGCTCATAGATTGCTCAATGCGGCTTGAACTTGTGAAATCAGCCACTGTTGTGCACTACCGGTTTTATGACGATTGTCCCAATGCATCCGCACTTCGAACTCTGGAACCTTGATGGGAAGAGGCAGGGATTTCAAGGGCTCATATGTTTCGAACAAGGACGCAACGCGCGACGGCAGAACGACAATCAGGTCTGTGCACGAGATGAGCTTGGGTAGAACGCTGTAATGAGGCACCTGCAAAGGTGTATGTTGTAGTACCCCCATTTTGCGTAACGTTTCTTCGACCTGTTTATGGCCCGAGAATTGCGCCGATACGAATGCATGCCGCGAACGTTTGAATGACCGCGCGGTCATTGGGCCAGTAATGGTCGAATGTGATTTGCTCATTAAGCAAACATAGTGTTCCGAGAACAAAACGGTACTGTGGCTAATGTTATTTATCGCTGGCAGATTGCCTACGATAGCGTCCACTTTGCCCGATTCCAACCATTCCGGAAGGCCTTCCGCAGTTATGGGAATTATTTCCAATTCGATATTGGGTGCGTATTGCTGTAGCCGCGTGAATAGCGGAGGCAAAAATATCATCGCGCCGATATCGGACATGGCAATCCTAAACCGCCTACTTGTTGTTTCAGGAATAAAGTGGCGTGTTTTTTCAACGGTATCGTCAATTTGAATCAGGGCACGGCTGAAGCGTTCGTAGCACTGCTGCGCAATTAGTGTGGGTGCCATGCCGGATTTGCTACGAGTGAATAACTGATCATTCAGGGCGTTACGCAGCTTAGCCAATCCGTAGCTTATTGTTGGTTGTGTGACGAATAGCCGTTCAGCGGCTGCGCTTACACTTTTCGTTTCATATATGGCTATGAATATCCGCAACAGGGCCAGATCGATCGGGTGGTGCATAAGCGCATTCCTGTTTATTTAAAAATTCTATATTTATTAATTAGATTATCGATTGTACTAATAAAATATCGGCTGATAGTATCTGTTCAATTGTTCAGTCAGCCCTTGGATGCCGGGTGTTGAACGATGCAAAAGCAGACTTCTAATTGATAAGTTGGTGGAGACATAATGAATTTTCATATGCATGGGTTGTGCATGATGGATTGCGTACGTGTAAAGCTGCTTGACGGGGCAGCCCGACAATGACTGATAAGGCTGTAGTAGAGGTTGAAACCGTTCGTCGAGCACCTCGGTTGGAGGATCGGTACAACATAGAGTCGGGCCGGGTTTTCCTTAGTGGGATACAGGCACTTATTCGGCTGCCACTTGAGCAGATGCGCCATGATCGGCACGCGGGAGTGCGTAGCCGAGCTTTTATTACGGGTTTCCCTGGTTCTCCCCTGGGAGGGTACGACATAGCTTTGGGCCAGGCCGGCGCCATGCTGAAGCAGCACGGTGTTATTCACCTACCAGGTCAAAATGAAGAGTTGGCGGCTACTACCCTGATGGGTACGCAAATGATCGATGAACATCCGCATCCAGATGTTGATGGGGTGGTGGCTTACTGGTATGGCAAAGGCCCTGGCCTGGATCGTGCCGGTGATGCCTTGAAACATGGGAATTTTGCTGGCACGAGCACTCATGGCGCCGTCGTTATTCTTAGCGGCGAAGACCATGAAGCTAAAAGTTCCACAGTTCCCTATCAGCAGGAATTTGCCTTTGAACATCATGGAATTCCAGTTTTATATCCGTCGTCGGTTTCCGAATTTATCGAATTTGGTTTACATGCGGCAGCCATGTCGCGTTATAGCGGATGCTGGGTAGCGCTAAAGCTTGTTGCCCCTTTGTGCGATGGCGGCGAGGTGGTGCAGTTTTCGCCCGATCAGCATCGTGTCAGGATTCCGGATTTGGATATAGATGGGAAGCCTTTTGCAAAGGTCGCGAATTTTACGTTTTTCCCTGGCCTGAATATTGAGACGGAGCGTCAGCTATATATCGAGCGGCATGCTGCGGTACAAGCTTATGCGCGCGAAAATCGGTTGAACCGTATAAGTATTCAGAGCGACCACGACAGTATCGGGATAGTAAGCGCGGGTAAAACCTACTCTGATACGAGACAGGCTTTAAGGGACATGGGTTTTGGCGATGAAGAATTGCGTGGTGCCGGAATTCGCCTTGCCAAGATAGGCTTGTTGTGTCCGCTTGATATGGGTTTTATTCGAGAGTTTGCTACAGGTTTGTCCACCGTTATTGTCATCGAGGAAAAACGTGATTTTCTGGAGCGTCAAATTGGCCATGCATTGTGTTCCGTAGGATCGCCCAAACTCGTTGGTAAGTATGATGTGCATGGCAAAAATCTTTTCCCGGTTGAAGGGGGCCTTAACAGCGATTTGATCGCGACCCTGTTGGGTAGAGCTCTTGAGGCGATTCGGCCTCTCCCAACTTTAGGTAATTTGCGTTTGGCGGAATTGCGCGAGATAGCTGCGCGCAATTATGGCGTTCAACCTCGACGAACTTTAAATTACTGTTCTGGCTGTCCTCACAACGTGTCTACCAAACTTGCCCCAGGACAAATTGCATGGGGTGCTCCCGGTTGCCACATTTTTGCCGCTGTGATGGACACGCCGGACAAACGTATTGAAGCTGTCACCCAATTGGGAGGCGAGGGCCTGCCTTGGATTGGTCTTTCGCCGTTTACGACGCGCAAGCACATAGTGCAGAATATCGGCGATGGCTCGTTGATGCATTCAAGCTACCAGAATATTCGGTTTGCTGTGACTGCGGGGGTGAATATTACCTTCAAGATTCTGTTTAACGGGGTGATTGCCAACACAGGGGGCCAAACTTCCATCGGTGCACCGTCGCTCGTTAATCTGATTTCTCATTTGGCTCTTGAAGGGCTCGCCAAAATAGTACTTATTGCCAAGGAACCGCAACGTTACAAGGGCATAACGTTGCCATCCATCGTGTCGCTCCGGCCATCCGATAGGCTTGAGGCGTCAATGATGGAGCTTGCCGGGGTTGTTGGAACAACGGTGCTTATTTACGATGGAGAGTGTGCGAATGAACGCCGGCGCCGTCAAAAGCGAGGTAAAGCTCCAGCCCCCACGCGATTTACTGTGGTCAACGAAGACGTTTGTGAAAATTGTGGCGACTGTGGCCGAAAAGCCAATTGCATGTCGCTGCAAAAAGTCGATACCGAATTCGGAGCAAAAACTCAAATACATCAGTCGTCATGCAATCAAGATCAAGCTTGCATCAACGGCGAATGTCCTTCATTTGTTACCGTGGAAGTGCCGGCGGGTACGAACATACGCAAACCCACACCTCCTGCATTTGACGATGTGTTTTTGCCCAATCCAGTGCTTCCGTCCTTGTCGCGCCCTTACAGTATTTATATTCCAGGCTTGGGGGGCACAGGGGTTATCACGGCGAATGCCATCTTGGCACAAGCGGCCTTTCTCGACGGCAATGAAGCTAAGAGCTATGACCAGACCGGGGCAGCTCAAAAATGGGGGGCCGTGCTTTCCAGTCTGATTGTTTCTACTGGAGCAAACCCGCCTCTCACGAATCGAGTCGGCCTGGGCAAGGCTAACCTTTATCTGGCTCTGGATTTATTGGCAGCAGTTGATAAACACAACCTTGACTGCTGTTCCTCAAGTCATACAAGGGCGGTTATTAACGCCGGGCTCCTGCCCAGTGGCGAAATGATACGAAATCCACATCTTGCTATGCCCGGCGCCAATATGATCAGTACGATTCGCGCGGCAACGGATTCTGGTCATACCGTGGTTGTAGATGCGCGGAAAATTGCCGAAGGCTTATTTGGCGATTACATGATGGCGAATATGGTAATGATTGGCGCCGCTTATCAGGCAGGGCTGCTTCCTATTACGGCAGAAAGCATTGAAGATGCCATACGTCTGAATGGCACTCAAGCTCAGGCCAATATTTTAGCGTTTCGCGCGGGGCGGCTGGCCCACCATGCCCCAGCCGAAATATCAAAAAGAATGATAGCGCCGTTTCGGGCTTTGGCGGATAGGACGGTAGAGCGCAAAGCACGGTACCCACGCGGAGATGTCCGTGTCAATGAGCTTGTATCGTCATTGTTGCCGGCCGAATTGGCGCTTGACAGCAACTTGACGTCATTGATTCATACCCGAACCGCCGATCTGATTGATTATCAAAATGTGGCCTATGCCAAGCGTTACTTAAAAATTATTGCAGACGTTGCCGGTGCGGAAAAATCGGCCTTGGGCTTGGGAAGTGGACTATCCGTTACCGATGCAGTTGCCCGCAACCTGCACAAATTGATGGCATACAAAGACGAGTATGAGGTGGCTCGATTGTTGCTTATGTCCACGTTTTCTAAACGGGTGCAGGAAATGTTTACAGGATCCGTCCGGATGGTTTTCAATTTGCAGCCCCCCTTTTTGCGTTGGTTCGGCCTGAACGGAAAAGTAGGCATGGGCCCCTGGATACGTCCATTGCTGAAGATACTGTCGGCTATGAAGTTTGTGCGTGGCACTGCCTTTGACCCATTTGGCTACCTGCAGGTGCGTCGCCAGGAGCAAGAATTGATCCGTTGGTATAACGGGCTAATCCAAACTGCGATGGGGCGGTTGACCTTGGGAAATCAAAGCATAGTACTTGAATTGCTTTCATTGCCAGAACAAATTCGTGGCTATGAATCCGTTAAGGCGAAGGCGATTAAGGAAACGAAAGAGAAAGCGGCTGATTTGGTCGTGCAATTGGGAGGAGGCGGTACGAATCGACAGATTCGGTCACTGAAACGAAACTCTATAGCCTGATTGAAAAGGAGTTTACGTTTGCGGTAGGGGTCTACTGTCCAACTAAAGAAATTCCTGATTTTTTATAAAACCTGGAGACAATATGAAAATTTTAAATTTGATTCGTTCTGGATGTGCCAGCGTAGTACTACTAGCCGGCCTGTACCCGGCAATGCCATCGATGGCTGCGGAGCCCATACGGATTGGTTCTGTGCTGTCAACAACTGGCCCAGCCGAGCCTATCCGGAATTTTGTGGGTGAGGCATATTATGCGAGGTAAACAGCATGGATGTGCCAATGAAGAAGAAACGTACGATTGCGGCCCAAGCC
>NZ_QNRQ01000025.1 GCF_003315175.1 Eoetvoesiella caeni
ACGGTCGAACGCCTGATGAGCGAGCTGGGCATTGAAGGGGTGCGTCGGGGCAAACGGGTTCGTACTACGGTGCCCGATAGCGCGGCGGCCTGTCCGCAGGATCTGGTACGGCGCCACTTCGAGGCGGATCGTCCAAACCGGCTCTGGGTAGCGGATTTCACCTACGTTTCCACTTGGCAAGGATGGCTGTATGTGGCCTTTATTATCGACGCGTATGCCAAACGGATTGTCGGCTGGCGCGCCTCCAGCAGCATGACGACAGACTTCGTTCTGGATGCGCTTGAGCAAGCCGTGTACGACCGTCGCCCCAGTCAGGCAGACGGCCTTATTCATCATTCGGATCGCGGGTCCCAGCCTTCGTCGGCGAGTGTGCAATCGGTTGAATCTTCGGCTAGCGCCGGCCAAGCGTCTGCGCGAGGAAGGCGTTGGTTATGGGTGGGCGGAGCATGCATTCTGGCTGTAATTGTGATCGCCAGCGTTGTATAGGGGGTCTCGCTAGTCGGGTTCTTGGGTGCTGGCCTGGACGGGCGGCATATTGACGAAGGTACGAAAGATCAATTGCCTTAGCCAGGCGTTTGCCGGATCCCGGTGATACCGCTCGTGCCAGTATTGCCGCACCTCGTAATCGGGGGTGGGGAAAGGAATCTTGAATGCCGATACCCTGCCGCCCAGCGCCAGGGTGCCCGCCAGCCGCGCCGGGACGATTGCCAGTAGATTGGTGGCGATGATGATCTGTTCGAGTCCCAGGAAGGACGACACTCGCAGTTTGATCTTGCGCGCGATGCCGCTGGCGCGTAACTGCTTGTCCAGTCGTGAGTGGCCGGTCCCGGGAGCGACCAGCGATACGTGCTCTTCTTTCAGGAACTGTTCAGTAGTCAGCACATCGCTCAGCCGTGGATGGCCTTTGCGGGCGATGCAAGCGTAATGCTCGGTGAAAAGCCGTTGCTGGAAGAAGCCGGTGTTCAGCTCGACCGCAAAGCCGATGGCGACATCGACTTGGCCTTGCGCCATGGCTTGGCCCGTCGTATCGTCCAAGTCAAGGGAGTCAACCCGCATCTCGGGGCCGGTCGTTTCGAAAATGGGCAGCAGATCAGGCAGTATGACCAATTGCGCGACGTGGCTCAGCCCCAGGCGGAAAGTACGGGAGGCGCTCTCGGGTTTGAATGGAACGAAGCCGCCACGATTCGGGCCGAGCAGGTCAAGCGTTTGGTCGATGGCTGAGATCAGGCTTTCCATCAATGGGGTCGGCATCATCCCCTGGGGCGTCTTTACAAACAGAGGATCACTGAAATGTTCGCGCATGTGGCTTAGGCGGACGCTGATGGCGGGTTGGCTAAGCCCGACTTCGGGGACCGAACCGGTCACGCTGCGGGTGCGGTAAATTTCCTTCAGGATGACGAAGTCGGATAAATCTAGTTTGGCCATTGAGATGCGTCCGTCGGTTAGCCGAACAGCCGTATTTAAAAATACAATTAAGGGTATAAAGAGTAGGGCATTGTGTACGCCCTGGCAATAATTAAAAATTAGCCTTAACAATCTTGGAGTAACTATGCGTTTATGTCGTTTTAATCAGGATCGCCTTGGAGTGGTAAAGGGAAGCAATGTGTTTGACGTGACGGCCGCGCTGGACGTCTTGCCGGGCAGCCGCTATCCGTTGCCGACGTACGATCTGTTGATTGCCAATCTTGATAAGGTTCGTGCGCGGATTGAAGAAATCCTGCCCTCGGCCACCAGCTTAGCGTTGGCTGACGTTCAGTTGCTTAGCCCGGTCGCTAATCCTGGCAAGCTGGTTGCAGCGCCCGTCAATTACTTGAAGCACCTGGAAGAAGCGCGGGCCGATCCTGGTGTCCACCACAACAACCAGGTCGACGAGATTCAGCGCATTGGTCTTTTCTTGAAAGCTACCAGTTCGCTGATCGGTCCAAGCCAGGGCGTGGTCATCAACCACCCCGATCGGCGCAACGATCACGAAATCGAATTGGCAGTGGTAATCGGCAAGCCCGGCAAACATATTTCCGCGGCCAATGCGTGGGACCACATCGCCGGATATAGCATCGGCCTGGACATGACTGTGCGTGGCCCCGAAGAGCGCAGCATGCGCAAATCAATAGACACCTACAGCGTGCTCGGCCCCTGGCTGGTGACGGCGGACGAAATCGCCGATGCCACGAATCTGGATTTCCATCTGACCGTCAACGGTGAAACCCGCCAGAAGGCTAATACCAAAGACCTCGTCATCGGTATTGCACAGCTGATCGAATTCGCCTCGGCTTTCTACACATTGCATCCCGGCGACGTCATTTATACCGGCACGCCCGAGGGCGTTGGTCCGGTCCAGGCTGGCGACACCATCATGGCCGAGTTTGATCAGATCGGAAGAATGGAAGTCGCTGTCCGGGCTATTTAAAGAATTCCAAGGAGGAAATCATGGCATCACCATTACCTGCTGCAGCCCTGGAACGCCAGCCGTTCTATGACAAGATCAGCAAGGCGAACATGACTCCCTTGTGGGAGGTTCTACACGGGCTCATTACCGCTACGCCCAATACGCCGTGTTTGCCGTATCTGTGGAAATGGGAAACCGCCTGGCCCTGGCTGCTTGAGGCCGGTCAGTTGATCACGGCCAAGGAGGCCGAACGGCGCGTCCTAGTTCTCGAGAACCCGGGCCTGCGTGGTCGCACCCGGATCACCCACAGTCTGTACGCCGGCTTGCAAATCATCATGCCCGGCGAGGTCGCTCCATCACACCGGCACTCGCAGTCGGCATTACGCTTTGTAATGCAGGGCCATGGCGCGTACACCGCAGTGGACGGCGAGAAAGTCACAATGAGTGTTGGCGACTTTGTCATCACGCCATCCTGGACCTTCCATGACCATGGAAACCCCAGTGACGAGCCCATGGTTTGGCTCGATGCGCTGGATGTCCCTCTGGTCGAGCTTCTCGATGCCCAGTTCATGGAAAAGGATGCGGCGGACAGCCAGACAACGTCCGAGGCGGCCAATACAAATCTGGCCCGGTTCGGAAACACCATGAAGCCGGTTGAATACAAGCCCAGCTCACGCACGTCGCCCCTGTTCTGGTATCCCTACGAGCGTACCCGTGACGCGCTTGAGACCATGAAGGCGCATAGCGACATGCATGTGTGCTGGGGGCATAAGCTGCAATACACCAACCCGGTGACCGGCGATTGGGCCATGCCGACGATTGGCACATTCATGCAGCTGTTGCCGGCGGGCTTCAAGGGGGCGGCTTATAGGTCCACCGATTCCATGGTGTACGTGTGCGTCGAAGGCACAGGCCGCTGCCACATTGGCGGTCAGACGCTCGAGTTCGGCCCGCGCGATGTGTTCATATGCCCGTCCTGGGAGTCCTACCGTTTGGAATCGGACGGTGACGCCGTGCTTTTCAGCTATTCCGACCGACCGGTGCAACAAGCGCTTGATCTTTGGCGCGAGTCCATCGGTTGATATCTTACGGAATAACCCTAGCCTAAGGAAATACCTTACAGACCAGACAGGGTGGCGGCTGCCATACTGTCAGTCCGCATTGCTCTCCCGACGGCGCGTTATCGATCGTCGGGCTTCGTTCTTCGTTCTAAGTAGCAACATCCTATAAATACAGTCAGGAGACAGACAATGAATAAACGACTATTTTTGCATGGAACGGTCGCGGCGGTTGCCGTCGCGGTCAGCGGCTTGTATGCGCCCTCAGTGGCGGCAGCCGATGATACGTTCAAGGTCCCTCATCTTGCCGATGACCGGCCCGTTCGCCTCGACGGGCCGGCAGATTGACGCCGGAACGCGGGTCTATATGGCGCAGCATGGGGACAGCGTCGACGGACGTAAGATAGAGATCATTCTGAAAGATGACGGTGGTGTCGCGGCCAACAGTAAGAAAATCGCTCAAGAGCTGATCGTCAACGACAAGGTGAACGTCATCGCCGGTTTCGGTCTGACGCCCATCACCCTGGCCGTTGCGCCGATCGCCACTCAATCCAAGACCCCCATGGTGGTGATGGCAGCGCAAACGCAAAGCGTTACCGATGCCTCGCCCTACATCGTTCGTTCAAGCGGAACCATTCCCCAGGTGACTGCGGGCGTTGCGCAGTGGGCGACCAAAAATGGCTTTAACAAGGTAGTCACGCTGGTTCCCGATTATGCCCCGGGCTACGAGTCAGAAACGGCGCTCAAGAAATACTTTGGTGGTTCGGGTGGAACCATTATTGAAGAAATTCGTGTGCCCATGCGCAACCCGGATTTCGCACCTTTCCTGCAAAAAGTGCGCGACCTAAAGCCCGACGGCTTGTTCGTGATGCTGCCTTCCGGCCCCGGGGCTGCCCTGCTTAAGCAATATGGACAGCGCGGGCTCGAAGACGCCGGCATCCGGCTGATCGGCCACGGAGCCATTACCGATGACGATAACCTGAACGAGGCGGGCGATGCGTCGATGGGCGTGGTCACGTCCGATTATTATTCGACGGCCCACCCGTCTGAGTTGAACAAGAAGTTTGTCGCAGACTACAAGAAGATCGATCCTACTGCTCGTCCAAACTTCTTTGGCGTAGCGGGCTATGACGGCATGCACCTGATTTATGCCGCGCTGAAAAAGACCGATGGCAAGGGCAATGGCGACCAGTTGCTGGAAGCGATGAAAGGCCTGAGTTTCGAGAGCCCACGCGGCCCGGTCACTCTGGATCCCGATACACGCGACTTCATCCAGAACATTTATCTGCGCAAGGTTGAGAAAGTAGATGGGGTTTTGTACAACGTCGAGTTCGATGTTGTCGAGAACGTCAACGCTTTTGGCGAAACCAAATAAATGTTGACGATACTGTTTGACGGCATCGCCTATGGGATGCTGTTGTTTGTGCTGGCCATTGGCCTGTCCGTGACGCTCGGGTTGATGAATTTCATCAACCTGGCTCACGGGGCTTTTGCGATGGTCGGGGGCTACGTTACGGTGCTGCTTATGCAGCACTACAACGTGCCTTTTCTGATTTGCCTGCCCATCGCCTTTGTCGTGGCTGCAGCGATCGGTGCGGTTCTTGAGCGGACGTTGTACCGGCCGATGTATGACAGGCCAGCGCTCGACCAGGTACTGTTTTCCATCGGCTTGGTATTCATTGCCGTGGCGGCGACCGACTTTGCGGTTGGCTCCAGCGAGCAGATCATACAGCTGCCGCACTGGCTGAATGGACGCAGCGAATTTCAGATCGGTCCCTACGTACTTGGCATGGGCCATTACCGCTTGCTGATCATCCTGATCTGCGTCGTGTTGACGGTTCTGCTGCAATATGGACTGGATCGCACTCGCTTTGGCAGTCAGCTTCGGGCCGCCGTCGACGATCAGAAGGTAGCCGATGGGCTAGGAATCAACGTCAATATCGTCTTTCTTTCGACGTTTGCGCTAGGGTCAGGCCTGGCCGGCTTAGGGGGCGCGCTGGGCGCCGAGGTGCTGGGGCTGGATCCCACCTTCCCCTTCAAGTTCATGATTTATTTCCTTATTGTCGTTGCCTTGGGCGGCACGTCTTCCCTGACCGGGCCATTGCTGGCGGCGCTTCTGTTGGGGGTCGCCGACGTAGCGGGCAAATACTATGTGCCCAAGCTGGGTTCGTTCATTGTCTACATCGTCATGATCATGATTTTGTTGTGGCGGCCGCACGGGCTGTTTGTCAGTAAAGGAACGAAATCATGAGTCAGGTTCAGCACTCCTTACAGGCGGGCAGGCGCTGGAAATTCTGGGAACCATTGCTCTGGGTGCTTCCCATTGCGGTGCTTGCTCTTTTTCCCAGCCAGGCCTTTTTGCTGAACCAGATGGCGGTAATGGCGCTGTTCGGTATCTCGCTTGACCTCATCCTGGGTTATACGGGGATTATGTCTCTGGGACACGCGGCTTTCTTCGGGCTTGGGGGGTTCGCGGCGGCCTTGTTCGCTAAATACATTAATCCGGATCCTTTGCTTGGCCTAGCCGTGGCTCTGGCCATTTGCGCATTTGCGGGCGCGATATGCAGCCTGACCATTATTCGGGGTAGTGAGCTTACCGTTGTCATGGTGACGCTGGGCGTTTCGCTTATCTTCATGGATCTAGCCAATTACATGACCTGGCTAACGGGGGGCGCCGACGGCCTGCAGGGTGTGATCATGGGACCGGTGCTGGGTGTTTTCGAGTTCGATCTTTACGGCATGACTGCCGCGTATTATGCGTTGGCGGTACTGTTCGTGTTCTTCCTGCTGGCTCGCCGGCTGGTCAACTCACCATTCGGCTTCGGCTTGAAGGCAATCCGCGACAATCGGCTGCGGGCCTCTGCCATCGGTATTCATACCTCGTCTCGCATCATCATTGCCTATACGATTTCCGCGGCAGTTGCCGGTGTAGCGGGAGCGGTGTTGGCGCAAAGCATGGCCTTCGCTTCGCTGGATATTTTTGCTTTTGAGCGTTCCGCCGATGTCCTGCTTATGGTTGTGATCGGCGGCATCGGCTGGCTGTACGGCGGCGTGGTCGGCGCCGTGGTATTTAGCGGTTTGCACCATGTGCTGTCCGACCTGACGCCCCAATACTGGATGTTCTGGCTGGGCATCTTCCTGGTTGCGTTGATGCGGGTGGGGCGCGAGCGCTTTATCCGTCCATGGACGTGGTTCCGCAGGAGCAGCTCATGAGCGCCAACCCATCCTACGCCCTTGAAGCCAAGGGCTTGGTCAAGCGTTTTGGCGGGATCACAGCCACTAATAATGTGTCCATCGGGCTCGAAAAAGGTGGCCGGCATGCCTTGATCGGGCCGAATGGCGCGGGCAAGACCACTTTGGTGCATCTGCTGACCGGCGTACTGACAGCCAGCGAAGGCTCTATACATTTACAAGGCAACGACATTACCGGCTTGTCAGTGCACGAGCGAGCGCGACGCGGCCTGGTGCGCACCTTTCAGATCAACCAGCTATTCGACTCGCTGACCCCGCTTCAAACCCTGGCGCTGGTAGTCTCGCAGCATAGTGGGCTGGGCACCAAGATGTGGCAGGTCATGGGATCCAGCAAAAAAGTGGTGCAGCGCTGCGAGCATCTGCTCGAGCAGTTTCATTTGATGGACGTCCGCGATCAGCTGACCAAGGAATTGCCTTATGGCAAGCGCCGGCAGCTTGAAATCGCCATTGCCCTTGCTTGCGAGCCCAAGGTGTTGCTGCTGGATGAACCAGTCGCCGGCGTGCCGGCATCCGAGCGCGGTGAGCTTTTGCAGATTGTCGATGCATTGCCGCCAGATGTCTCCGTATTGCTGATCGAGCACGATATGGATCTGGTTTTTAGTTTTGCCAAACGTATGACGGTCATGGTCAATGGCGGTGTGCTGCTCGAAGGCGATCCGGACACCATCGCCAACGATGAACGGGTCAAGGCGGTCTATCTTGGCCATGGCGATAGCGTTGAGTTCGACACATTTGAGGAAATCATCAGTGGGTAAGCTGCTTGACGTAGAAAATCTGGACGCGGGTTACGGCGAAGCGGTGGTTTTGCGCGATGTGTCCTTGTCGATCGAGGCAGGCGAGACACTGGCTCTGCTAGGGCGCAACGGTACGGGCAAGACCACCCTTATCAACACGCTGGTGGGGGTGACGCGGCAGCACAAGGGCTCGATTACATTGTCGGGCACATTGCTGAATAAATTGTCCCCCCATGAGCGGGCGGCGGGGGGTATTGGTTGGGTCCCCCAAGAGCGCAACATCTTCAAGTCGCTGACTGTGCACGAAAACCTGACGGCGGTCGCACGGCCAGGCAACTGGAATCCAGAGCGCATCTATGAGATGTTTCCGCGTTTGGCCGAGCGCAAGACCAATATGGGCTCCCAGTTGTCAGGCGGCGAGCAGCAAATGCTTGCCGTCGGGCGGGCGCTGGTGCTGAACCCTTCCCTGTTGCTGTTGGACGAACCGACTGAAGGACTGGCACCCATCATCGTCGAGGAACTCTTGCGCGGAGTGCGGCACATTACGCGCAACGAAGGCCTAAGCGCCATCATTGTCGAGCAGCATCCGCATTTGATCCTGCCGATATCTGACCGGGCGGTGGTGCTCGACCGCGGGGCAGTGGTGCATAACAGCACCGCGCAGGAGCTTAGAGGCCAACCGGAAATACTTGATCGGCTCCTGGGGGTGGCGCGTTAGTGATGTGCTGTACGGCTGCCAGTCATGCGGTCCACCAGCAGACGCGCAGCGGGCGAAAGCGCGTCGTACGAGCGTATGCACACATGAAGTTGGCGATGAGCCCAGGGTTCGTCCAGGGTCAGCAACTTGATGCCCAGCGCTTTGGCGTACGACATGGCGATGCGGCGCGGCAACACGCCCATGCCCAGATCTGACTCGACCATCAGGCAAAGCGCGTCATAGCTGGAGACCTGGAAACGGCAACGCCAAATCTGGCCAAGCTCACTGGCGACACGCATCAGCTGCAGATTCATCTGGCTGCCCGCAGGCAGGCCAACGTAGTCATAGATCAGGGTTTCGGCAAAGCCGACACGCCCTTTCCCGGCCAACGAGTGGGATTCAGGCACGATGACAACCAGGTCGTCTTCCTTGTACGGCAGGAATTCGATCCCTTCGATGGCATGGTCCATCACCAGTACGCCGACGTCGGCGTTGTTGTCGGCAATGGATTGGGCAATGACGGTGCTGACACGCTCTTCCAGGTCGATTTGCACCAGGGGATTATCCGACAGGAACGCGCTCAGCTCTTTAGGCATGAATTGATGAATGGCCGACATATTGGCGACTATTCGTATGTAGCCCTTCATGCCGACGGCATAGTCGTGCATTTGTGTCCGAATGCTGTCCAGATCATGCAGTACGCGATGCGACATGTTTAGCAGGGCCTGCCCGGCCGCTGTTGGTGTAATGCCTTTATTGCTTCGCACGACAAGAGCAACACCCAGTTGCTCTTCCAAGTCGCTGATGCGGCGGCTGATGGCAGCCGCGGCGGTGTGCTCGTGCTCGGCGGCGGCTGCGATAGTGCCATGCTTGAGCACGCTGATGAAGAGGCGCAGGGATTTTGGATCCGGGCTCATCGGGTCTCCTGGGGCGGTTGCCATCGCGGAATGCGATGGCAACATCGTAAACCACTTCTTTACCCATTTGGAGTAGGCGGCGATGATTAGCCGATTAGATAAAAGGAATTGACTATGCAGGAAAACTCGTCCGCAGCCGAGATGGCGCTCTCGGGCATCAAGGTGCTGGAGCTGGGCTCGTTGGTCGCCGGACCTTACGCCAGTGCGCTGCTGGCGCAATTTGGCGCGGAAGTCATCAAGATCGAGCCACCCAAGACGGGAGACCCGTTGCGCAAGTGGCGCAAGCTGCACGATGGAACGTCGCTCTGGTGGTACACCCAAAGCCGCAACAAGAAATCCGTGACGCTGGACCTGAAGGCGCCGGAAGGGCAGGAGATCATTCGTAAGCTGGCGGCCGAGGCTGACATCGTGATCGAAAACTTCCGCCCTGGCACATTGGAAAAATGGGGCATAGGCTGGGAGCAGCTTTCGGCCATCAATCCTGCGCTGATCATGGTGCGGATATCGGGTTACGGCCAGGATGGTCCCGCGAGTCAACGGCCGGGATTCGCCGCCATCGCGGAATGCATGGGGGGCTTGCGCTACGTGACAGGCTATCCTGACCGCGCGCCAGTGCGGGTCGGCGTAAGCCTGGGCGACACCCTGGCGTCGCTGTATGGCGTGATTGGCGCACTCATGGCCATGCATCATCTCAAGGTGAACAACGGCAAGGGGCAGATGATCGACGTGGCGCTGTACGAGGCCGTTTTTGCCGTGATGGAAAGTTTGGTGCCGGAATACTCTGCCCAAGGCCATGTACGCGAACGGACTGGGTCTGCCCTGCCGGGCATTGTGCCGTCGAACACTTATCCATGCGGCGATGGACGCTATGTCGCCATTGCGGGCAACGGTGACGGCATCTTCCGGCGGCTGATGACGGCCATCGGGCGCCCTGACCTGGCCGAGGACCCCGCGCTGGCCCATAACGACGGCCGGGCCAAGCAGGTCGCCATGCTGGATGGCGTTATCCAGGAATGGACGGAACGCAATACGCTGGACGACATCCTGCGCATCATGGACGAGGCGTCGGTGCCTTGCGGCCGAATTTATACCGCCGAGGACATTGTCAACGACGCCCACTACCAGGCGCGCGGTATGTTGCAAAGTTTTGATTTGCCCGATGGCAAGTCTGTTCAGTTGCCAGGCATTGTGCCCAAACTTAGCGCGACGCCGGGCCAAACCAAATGGATCGGCCCCAAGCTGGGTCAGCATACGCAGGAAGTGCTGGATTCCATTGGCGTCACGGCCGAGCAGCTGGAAAAATTGCGCCAGGCCGGACTGGCCTGATGGCGAAGCGATGCGGCGGGCCGTGTACGGGCTAATGAAGTGACAGCGCCGCATGCGGTATCTGTGTCCAATTGAAGAAGAGGTTGAATGTGATTACGAGCACTCAAGACAGGGGCAAACAGCGCCTGTATATCCAGGAAGTCTCGGTGCGTGATGGTTTCCAAATGGAACCCATCTTTATTCCCACCGATCGCAAGGTGGAGTTCATCAACGGCCTGAGCCGCACCGGAGTTGCCAAGATCGAGGTGACTTCGTTTACATCGCCCAAGGCGATTCCGGCCTTGGCTGACGCCGAAGCCGTGATGTGCCGTATTGAACGTGCGCCTGGGGTGGAATACGCGGCTCTCGTGCCAAACCTGCGTGGCTGCGAGCGGGCTTTGTCGTGCGGTGTCGACGAAATCAACCTGGTGATGTCCGCCAGCGAAAGCCATAACATGGCCAACTTGCGAATGACGCCCATGCAGTCCCTGGATCAATTCGCGCAGATCGTTAAGCTCGTCGATGGGCAGGCGCGCTTGAATGCGTCCTTGTCTACCACGTTCGGCTGTCCGTTCGACGGCGATATTCCCTTGCCCCACGTGCTGGACACGGTTGCCCGCTTTGTGGATATTGGCGTCGATGGGATCACCTTGTGCGATACCACGGGCATGGCCAATCCGGCTCAGGTTGCCAGGGTGTGCGAAGCGGTCAAGGAGCGCTGGCCAGCCATGGCCTTTACCGCCCACTTCCATAACACCCGCGGCATGGGCCTGGCCAATGCGCTGGCGGCGGTGCAGTCGGGTATTGATCGTTTCGATGCGTCGCTGGGTGGACTGGGCGGCTGCCCGTTCGCGCCTGGTGCCAGCGGAAACGTATGCACGGAAGACATGGTGCATATGTTCAATGCCATGGGATATGACACCGGCGTCGACCTGGATGCGCTGCTGGCATTGGCCGGCGAGCTTCCCCAGATTGTTCAGCACGATATTCCGGGGCAGGTCGTCAAGGCAGGCCCTTCGACCCGGCGGTATCCCGTACCGGCCGGCAAGGTAGCGTAGGCGGTTGTTTATGCTGCCTCCGGACATGACATAGCGCTTTTAGATAGGAATTCAACCATGACAGATCCAGGCGTGAACTCTGCCGCGGGGGCGTCTGCTCCGCGTACGCTTTTCGACAAGCTTTGGGAACGGCATCTGGTGAAAGAAACACCCGGTGGCCCCTCGCTGCTGTATATCGATCGTCAGCTAGTGCATGATGTGACCAGCCCGCAGTCGTTCGAGGGTCTGCGTCTGTCCGGACGAAAAGTCTGGCGGCCCGAGACCGTCCTGGCAACCGCCGATCACAATGTGCCGACCACCTCAATCGAGCGTGCAACAGGATCGAAAGGCATCAGCGACCCGCTGTCGCGAATCCAGGTGGATCAGCTTACCCGCAACTGCGAGGATTTTGGCATTCGGCAGTTTGGCCTCGACGACAAGCGCCAAGGCATCATCCATGTCATTGGACCCGAGCAGGGGTTGACCTTGCCGGGCACGTCAGTGGTGGCGGGAGATTCGCACACCAGCACGCACGGAGCGTTCGCCGCGCTGGCGTTTGGCGTGGGAGCCTCCGAGGCTGAACATGTATTGGCCACCCAATGCCTGTCGATCAATCGCATGAAGCCCATGCTGGTTCGGGTCGACGGCAAGCTGGCCGCCGGCCTAAGCGCCAAGGACATAATCTTGAATATCATCGGCAATATCGGTACGGCCGGCGGCACCGGCTATGCAATCGAATTTGCCGGCGATGCCATCAGCGCGTTGTCGATGGAAGGCCGGATGACCTTATGCAATATGGCGATAGAGGGTGGCGCACGCGTCGGTCTCGTGGCGGTGGACGATAAAACCATTGCATATGTCAAGGGCCGTCCGTTGGCGCCCAAGGGCGAACAGTGGGATGCCGCCGAAGCTTATTGGCGTACTTTGGTTAGTGACGAAGGCGCCAGATATGACCGGGTCGTCGACATTGACGCGGCCAGCCTGAGACCTATGGTGACGTGGGGAACGACACCCGAGATGGTCGTGCCGGTGGACGGACAGGTGCCCGACCCGGACAAAGAGTCGGATCCGGTGCGGCGGAGAAATATGAAGGCGGCGCTGGCGTACATGGGATTGGCGGCCGGCACCCCGATTGAGCAGATTCAACTGGACAAAGTGTTCATCGGCTCCTGTACCAATGCCCGCATCGAGGATCTTCGCGCCGCCGCTGCAGTGGCCAAGGGCAAGCGAGTTGCGTCGAACATCAAGCAAGCGCTGGTCGTGCCGGGCTCCGGCCTGGTCAAGGAGCAAGCCGAAGCTGAAGGACTGCATACCGTGTTCATGGATGCGGGTTTCGAGTGGCGCGAACCGGGTTGTTCCATGTGCCTGGGAATGAATGCGGATCGTCTCGGCAAGGGCGAACGCTGCGCGTCCACCTCCAATCGAAATTTCGAGGGACGACAGGGCGCAGGCGGACGCACGCATCTGGTCAGCCCGGCCATGGCGGCGGCGGCGGGGATTGCTGGACACTTTGTCGACATAACGGAAGTCTAGGAGGCACGACATGCAAGCATTTACATCGTTGGATGGTCTGGTGGCTCCGCTGGATCGCAACAACGTCGATACCGACGCCATCGTACCCAAGCAGTTTCTGAAGTCGATCGCTCGCACCGGCTTCGGCCGGCATTTGTTCGACGAGCTGCGCTTTATGGATGACGGCGAATTGGGACAGGATCCCGACAGCCGGCAGAAAAATCCGGATTTTTCCTTGAACCAGCCCCGCTACCAGGGCGCGCAAATCCTGTTGACGCGCGAGAACTTCGGTTGCGGCTCCAGCCGGGAACATGCGCCCTGGGCGCTGTACGATTATGGGTTCCGTGCCATTGTTGCCGTGAGTTTTGCGGATATCTTTTACGATAATTGCTTCAAAAACGGCATACTGCCTGTGTCGCTGGACGCTGCCATCATCAACCAGCTGTTCGACGAGGTTCAGGCGACGCCAGGCTATAGGCTGTCGATTGACTTGGCAGAGCAAACCGTGAAGACACCGTCGGGCCAGGTGCTGGATTTCACACTGGACCCGACGCGCAAGCGCCGATTGCTTGAAGGTCTGGACGACATTGCTATTACCCTGGCCGACGCGGATGCGATCCGAAGCTACGAGCAGGTACGCATCAAGCAAGAGCCGTGGCTGTTCGAAATCCCGCGATAGTTAGCTTGCATCCTCCGGCGCCAAGGTAATTTGTGGACATAGGCTAGTTGCTAGGAGCCGCACAGGCACCGCCAATCCGGCTGTATCGCGTAGACCTAGGAGTAGATGGCGTTGTGCCCATGTTTCATTGAGCGGAATGCCTTTTAACCCTAGGGAGCGCATATAGGGTTGCGCCGCGATCCGTGGAAGTATGCCTATGCCCAGCCCTGCTTGAACCATGCGGCAGATGGCATCGAAGCTCCGTACCTGTATCTGTAGCTTCAAAGGTTTATTCAGCTTGGTGCTCTCGGTAAGTAGTCTCTTCGCAATAGAAGTCGATGGGGGGAGACTCACAAAATCGTACTCTATAGCGTCAGCCAGCGAAATTTTTCGACGCTTAGTCAGTTGGTGATTTTTAGGGACGATTAGCACTAACTCGTCCTTTTGGTATCCGAACGAACTGATATCCTCCGCAGGGGTGTGCTCTTCAAATATACCAATGTCGGCGCGATTTTCTCGGAGCGCCGCGACGACTTCGTCGCTATTGCGCTCTTCAAGATCTATGGCTATTCCCGGAAGGGAGCGCATGAATACACTGAGGTCTCCAGGCAGGAACTGTGTGATCGACGAAGTATTTGCCCAAATACGAACCCGGCCGGATGTTCCGGCTCTGAATTCCGACATAACACCCGACATGCGCTCGACGCTTTGGAGTAATTCAAGTGCATGTTGAAATAGCGTATTACCGGCTTCGGTAAGCTTCACGCCACGAGAATAGCGGAATAGTAGCCGTGTTCCTAAATGATCCTCTAGGTTCGAAACGCGCTTACTCGCTGCCGCAACGGCCATATTCACGGCGCGCGCTCCCCGGGTGACGCTCCCGCTGCGTGCAATCGCGATAAACACGCGAAGCGTAACCAGATCGAAATGCGTGATATTCATAGTTATATCTTCTAACGCCCAGCTCGCGGGCTCCTCAGCTTCAGTGCATGTTCGCACCGGATTCTTCTTCGCGACCATTTATATCACGATCAAAAAGCTGAGCCGTTAAATCATCCAGAACTCTTCAGATACGGTATCCGTCCGTAGCTACATTAGGGTAATTACTTTGTCAATTGCGATAACGCTGCGTTCGCGAAAAGCGAACGCTCGTCGCCAGCGTGAATGTTAAGATACTGAAGCTATAAATTGTGTAATCGCTCGTATCTTTTTATCGGTTCGACGGGCGAGCACTAAAGAGAATGCCGGCGTAAGGCGTTCCGTAACTTGACGGGAAGAGTGATGGCGTTAATCAGTTTTGTACTGGCGGACGGAAGTCAGCATGATATTGAGGCAGCGGAAGGTACATCCGTGATGGAAGCGGCGGTGGCCCATAACCTGCCGGGTATTGACGCTGATTGTGGAGGCGCCTGTGCCTGTGCGACATGCCATGTGTATGTGGCTTCGGATTGGGTAGAACGTCTGCCGCCCAGAGCCGAGCAAGAGGAAAAAATGCTCGAGTTCGCCATAGGGACACGCAAGAATAGTCGGCTGAGTTGCCAATTATGCGTTAGTGCTGAATTTAATGGGCTTCAGGTAGAGGTCCCCGAGTCGCAATACTGACGGCTAAAGTCGGACCGAAAAATATCCAGTTTAAATACGTAGCGAAGCTATGAAAACCTTTTGGAGACAAACATGAAAGCTCTTAGCGGAATTGCCTTGGCGGTATCGTTCTTGGTCGCACCCTATGTCCAAGCCCAGGAGCCTATAAAGATCGGTTTTGTGGCCGAGCTTTCGGGGCCGCAGGGTGTTCTCGGCACTGATCAGTATGACGCTTTCATGCTGGCTGTAGAAGCCAATGACGGAAAGTTAGGCGGCGTTCCTGTCCAGATTTTCAAAGAGGACAGCATGCTCAAACCAGAGATTGGTGTCCAGGCTGTTCAAAAGCTGATTGAGCGGGAAGGGGTCCAAATAATCACTGGTGTTACATTCTCCAACATAATGATGGCGATATTGAAGCCGGTGACAGAGAAAGAGGTTTTCTTGATAGGATCGAATGGCGGTCCAGCGCCCGCAGCCGGCGCCGAGTGTTCTCCCTATTTATTTATGACGTCTTGGCAAAATGATATGCAGTCCGAAGTCGTAGGTAAATATGCCTCTGAACAAGGTTACAAAAAAGTAATTGCCATGGCCCCGAATTACCAAGCGGGCAAAGACTATATCAATGGGTTCAAGCGGTACTTCAGTGGCGAGGTTATCGATGAAATATATACGCCTCTAAATCAGCCCGACTTCTCAGCCGAACTGACGCGTGTGGCTGCAGAGCAGCCTGATGCCGTTTTTATCTTCTATCCCGGAGGCTTGGGAATAAATTTCGTGCGTCAGTATCATCAGTTGGGTTTGGGAAAGACCATTCCGTTATTGACGACTGCTACGATGGATGGTACGACGCTACCGGCTATGAAGGAGGCCGCGCTCGGTGTTAAGACGGGAACGTACTGGAGTCCAGATCTTGCTGTTCCGGCAAATGTACAGTTCATTAAGGATTTTCAAGAAAAATATAACCGTTTGCCATCGCAATATGCTGCACAGAGCTATGATGCTGCCCTGCTGCTCGACTCGGCGATCGCTAAGGTCGGTGGAAATTTAACCGATAAACAGGCTTTTATGACTGCTTTGAAAGCGGCAGACTTCCAGTCGACACGTGGCGATTTCAGGTTCGGTAATAACAATTTCCCGATTCAGAATCTCTATATGCTAGAGGCCGCGAAAGATGCTGACGGAAACATTGCGTTGAAGACGATTGCTACGCCGCTCAAAGACCACCAGGATGCGTACCACGACCAGTGTGCGATGAAGTAAAACTAATTTTCCGGGGCTGTATATTGTGAGCTGGCAAGTTTTTCTAATGCAGGCCTTGAACGGAGTTCAGTTAGGTCTGCTGCTTTTCCTGTTGTCGGCAGGTCTGACACTTGTGTTGGGTATCATGAGCTTTCTGAACTTGGCTCACGGCTCGTTTTACATGATGGGCGCCTACTTTGCTGCGGCGCTCTATGGATGGACGGGGTCGTTCCTGGTCGCAGCGGTGGTGGCGATTCCAGCGACCTTGTTGCTGGGCCTATTGGTGGAACGCATCGTGTTATTCAGGCTGTACGATCGTGATCACCTGTATCAGGTGCTGGCCACCTTCGGGTTGATTTTGTTTTTCAACGAGCTGGTGCGGATTCTCTGGGGCTCCTCGTCCATCTACATGGGTACGCCCGAGCTACTGACCGGTTCCATTCAGATCCTGGGTCTGCCTTACCCCAAGTATCGGTTCGCCGTGATCTGCGTAGGTCTCCTGGTGGCGCTCGTTCTATATTGGATCATTCATCGCACACGGATTGGCATGTTGATTCGTGCGGGGGCGTCCAATGCCACCATGGTCGGTATGCTTGGGGTCAATATAAAGCGGATCAACATGCTGGTATTAGGGTTTGGCGCAGGCCTGGCCGGAGTGGCTGGCTTGATGTCGGCTCCGATCATGTCGGTGCAGCCAGGCATGGGCGAGCCGATTTTGATTCTGACGCTGGTCGTGATTGTAACCGGAGGCATAGGCTCCATACGTGGGGCGTTCTATGGGGCGCTGATCGTGGGCTTTGTCGATACGATCGGACGGGCGTTTCTACCTTGGATTTTGCGAGAGCTGCTTGACCGCGACCTCGCTCAGGCGTTGGGCCCGGCAATCGCTTCAATTGCTATCTATCTATTTATGGCCGTCGTGCTGGCAATCAAGCCCGAGGGGCTTTTCCAGGTGAAGCATGGATAAAATCAACTTGCGTTTTATTGTAGGCGCGGCCTTTCTCCTGTCGCTTGCGGTGCTGCCGTTGCTCGCCACGGCAGCCGGCGATTCCTTTTACATCACCTTGTTTTCCCGGATCATGATCTACGGTCTGGCCACATTAGGCTTGAATCTGATCCTGGGTTACGGCGGGCTCGTCAGCCTGGGCCATGCCCTTTACATCGGCATCGGCGCGTATGCCGTAGGCATTTTGTCAGCGCACGGCATAACGAGTGGATGGTTGCAACTGCTCGCGGCTTTCATGGTCGGCACGGTGGTCGCGATGTTGGTGGGAGTGGTGTGCTTACGCACGCGAGGCATGGCCTTCATTATGATCACACTTGCCTTTGCGCAAATGGCTTACTACATTGCTATCGGCTTGCGTAATTACGGCGGTGAAGATGGAATGGCTGTCCCGATGCGGAGCGATTTCGGGCTGTTTTCTCTGTCTAACAGCGTGGTTTTGTATTACGCCATTTTCACCGTGCTCTTATTGGTTCTGTACCTGTCCTGGCGCATGATGCAGTCGCGCTTCGGATTCGTGCTTCGCGCCAGCCGATCAAACCTGACCCGCATGAGTGCGCTGGGCTTCCCCATGCTTCGATATCGGTTGACGGCTTACGTGCTGTCGGCCCTGGTTTGTGTCGTGGCAGGTTTCTTTCTTGCCAACGTGGCTCGCTATATTGCTCCCTCTTATATGGCATGGCACGTGTCGGCCGAGCTGATCGTGATGGCGGTGCTCGGCGGCATGGGTTCGCTGCTCGGGCCAGTTATCGGCGCAACGGCCTTGCTTACCTTGGAAGAATTCCTCGGTTCGATGGCGCTGGGGTTGCCGTGGGGATTGGACTCGTTCATCAATACACACTTCATGATCATCATCGGCGTGGTGGTTGTGCTAATTGCGCTCTCGTTGCAGCAGGGCCTATACGGCTATTTGACTGCACGCGAGCAAAGGCTTGGCCATGTTAAAAGTTGAGCACCTGGTAAAGCATTTTGGCGGCCTGAAGGCCACCGACGATCTGTCCCTTGAGGTGTATCCAGGCGAGCTGCATGCAGTCATCGGGCCCAATGGCGCAGGCAAAACCACCCTGATCCATCAGCTGTCTGGGGAGTATTTTCCTGATAGCGGACGGATCATTTTCGACGGCATGGACATTACGCGCAAAAAAGCACACTCGCGCGCGCTTTCAGGCCTCGGCCGTTCGTATCAGATTTCATCCGTATTCATGGAATTCAGCGCCATTCAGAATGTCATGATGGCGCTGTTGGCCCACTCTGGCCATAGCTTTCGCTTTTGGCATCCCGTGCTCAAGGAGCGCCGACTGTTGGAGCCGGCGATGGCTTCTTTAGAACAAGTGGGTTTGGGGTCCATGGCCGACCAAACCGTTGCCAACATGGCGCACGGCCAACGCCGGCAGCTCGAACTTGCCATGGTGCTTGTCACGCAACCTAAGTTGCTGCTTTTGGATGAACCCATGGCGGGCATGAGCCAATTGGAGTCCGAAAGGGTCATTGAGATCCTGGCCTCGCTCAAGGGCCGATATGCGATTCTCCTTGTCGAGCATGACATGGACGCCGTATTTGCATTGGCCGATCGGATCAGCGTCTTGGTTTATGGGCATGCCATCGCGACCGGTACGCCCGAGGAAATTCGCAGTAGCGCGCTGGTCAGAGAAGCGTATCTTGGTGATCCGGAGGACGTAGTTTGAAGCCCCTCTTGCAAATAAGCGATCTCGAAACGCTTTACGGCGCCAGCCAGGTATTGTTCGGAATATCCTTCCAGGTCCATGAGGGCGAGCTAGTCACGCTCATTGGGCGCAACGGGATGGGTAAGACCACGACCGTCAGGACGATTATGGGTCTTCTCACCCCGCGCAAAGGCTCGGTGCTTTTTAAGGGCGATTCGCTTGAAGGTGGGCCGACGTATCGGGTGGCCCGCGCCGGGATCGCGGTGGTACCCGAAGGGCGCCAGATATTCCCTAACTTGACCGTGCGGGAAAACCTTATCGCTACCGCAGGCAATCGCAATGACGCCTTAGAGCCATGGACGTTGGCCCGGGTCTATCAGCTGTTTCCCCGGCTACAAGAGCGGGAACGCAACTTGGGCACGACCTTGTCGGGGGGAGAGCAACAGATGCTGGCCATTGGGCGGGCGCTGTTGACCAACCCCCAGCTGCTTATCCTGGATGAGGCCACCGAGGGCTTGGCGCCGCTGGCGCGCGCCGAAATATGGAAATGCCTGGAGCAGCTGAAGGCCGTGGGCCTTGCGCTGATCGTCATTGACAAGAACATTGGCCCGCTGATGCGTCTGGCTGACCGGCATCATGTAATAGAGAAGGGCCGCATCGTCTGGACCGGTAACTCAGATCAATTGCGTGCCGAACCTCAGATACTACGTGAATACGTGGGCGTATAAGAGCAGACAAGCTTTTGCTCATCTTGGAACTGAAGCTGTATTTGATATCGCACATTCCATAAACCAACGATGGAGGACCATAACATGGTACCCACAATAGACCAAAATGCCGTTGTAGGCTCGTCTTTCGATCTTTTTAATCTGCCAGAGACGTATTACGATAATCCTTATCCGTTTTTCAAGGAATTGCGTGATAACGATCCTTTGCATTGGAACTCTGATGGCTCAGTGCTCCTGACACGGTATGCGGACGTGAAAGCGGTATGGCGGGACTTGTCCGGGGTGGTTAACCGTGAGGCAACGTATGGCGCTAAATTCGGCGAAGGTCCTCTGCTGGAGCACCACACATCTTCAATGCTGTTTCGAGATCCGCCGGACCACGATAGGCTTCGCGACATCATCAATCCCTTTTTTACTCAGTCCGCGATCGGAGATCTGCGTAACTCTGTAGAACAGATCGTGCAAAACTTGCTTGATGAGGTTGATGGTAAGAAGGAAATTGATTTCGTTAAGGATTTCTCGTCTCTCATACCAATTAAGCTTATCTGTGACTTGTTCGGCGTGCCCCGCGAAGAAGGTCCGAAGATCCGCGATTTTGGTGCCAGTGTGCTTCTTCCATTAAACCCCGCAGTCTCTGCCGAGGTCGTCCAGGCCGGGCACGAAGGAACGAAAGGTTTCATGGAGTTTTTACGGCCCTACGTGCGCGAGTGGCAAAGTCGTCCGGCGGAAGAGAAGCCAAGCAACATCATCAGTGGCATGGTGGCGGCACAGAAGGGTGGTCAGGAGATCAGCGACGACGAGATCATACATATGTGTATCGTGGTGCTAAATGGGGGCCACGAAACCACAACAAACCTGCTCGGCCTATCTACACTTGCGCTCATGGAGCATCGCGATCAGTTCGAAAGATTAGCGGAGGATCCGCAAATTGTCGGCTCGGCTATTGAAGAATGCCTGCGATATGCGACTCCTTTGCAATTGCAGGGACGCCGTACGACGCGTGAGATCACTATCCCTTGCGGAGTTGTTCCGCCGGACACCGAAATCATCATTGCGCAAGCGGCGGCGAATCGTGACGATCGCGTCTTTGATGAACCGAACCGATTCGACATAGGTCGTAGACCGAATCCTCATCTGGCGTTCGGCGCGGGCATCCATGTTTGTTTAGGTCGACCGCTTGCGCGGTTGGAGGCGGCAATTACACTGCCGATGTTGGTTCGTCGGTTTCCGAACCTTCAACTTGTGGGTAAGCCGGAGTTCAACCGTAATGCGCGCTTCCGAGGCATCAAATCCATGGTCGTAAGTTTAGATTAGGGAATGTTGATGAATCGAGGCGTGGTTGTGCTAGGCGGGGGGCAGGCGGCATGTCAGTTGGTCGCGTCGCTGCGGCAAATGAAGTACGACGGTACGCTGACTATGATAGGGGACGAGCATGCACTTCCGTATCAAAGGCCACCCCTTAGTAAGGGCTTCCTCAAGGGCGAGGCCGATATCGCAAGCATTAGCCTTAGAACCGCTGAGTTTTACCAGAAAATCGGATGCGAGATGCGCATGGGCGTTCGGGCAGTTTCGATCAACCGCGAAAGCCAGATCGTGGAACTGGAAAATGGTGACTCTCTTGGCTATGAATGCCTGGTATTGGCGACGGGCGCACGACCGAAGACTTATCCGGGCCTACCCATAGAGACCAAGAATCTACATTACTTACGGACCCTTGCCCACGCCGGGCAGCTATCCGAGTCGTTGTCTAAAGCTAAGAAGCTTGCGATTATAGGCGCCGGCTATGTGGGCATGGAGGTCGCCGCGTCGGCTCGCCAACTAGGCGTCGAGGTTTCGATTTTCGAGACGGCACCACGTGTCATGCTCCGCTCTGTGGGGCCCCAGCTTGCGTCCATAATCCAGGATATCCATACACGACATGGGGTGCGCTTGAATTTAAGCGCTGAGATCAAAGAGATTAAACACGACGCCCTGAAGGGGTCTTTCACCATCGTTACTGGCACGCACGGTACCGATGATTTCGACTTATTAGTGATCGGGATCGGCGCTCAGGCTAATACGGAGCTCGCTGTCGGAGCCGGAATAGGCTGTGGCTACGGGATTCTCGTGGATGCTAGCTGTCGCACAAGCGATCCTGCAGTCTTCGCAATAGGGGACTGCAGCGAGCAAAATCACCCTATTTACGGGCCAGGCTTCCGACTTGAGTCTGTACAAAACGCTGTGGACCAAGCCAAATGTGCCGCCGCCGCCATTGTCGGCGGCCCACAGCCACCGCCTAGCGTTCCATGGTTTTGGTCCGATCAGTACGGACACCGGGTGCAGGTGGCAGGCTTGCCGCGCCATCATGATGTTTGCGTAATAAGAGAACAGACAGCCAACGAAGGTGCGCTTACCAATGCCGGTTCGGTTTGGTATTTGAAAGATCGCAAGGTAGTGTCGGTGGAAACTCTGGATGCGCCAAAAGACTTTATGGTCGGGCGCTCCTATATAAAGAACAATACCGAAGTCGATGCAGAGCGCCTTGCAAAGGAAGAGCTCTTGGCCTGACGGCTCAACCTGACCGCGGCGTCGGCCATGGTATATGGAACCTCGTATACATAATACAAATATATCATCCGTGCGCATATATCGATCCACACACAGTGCCACATAAAAGACGTATATTGGTCTTGAAGTGATGCGCAGCGCCGTGACTGGCGCTGCATCATTAATGCACTGTGGAGAGCCAAATGAGCAAAGTTGCGGCCAATCAATCGCAGCGGGACGATTTTTACGCCCGTATCGATAAGAAAGACATGACCCCGTTGTGGGAGTCCCTGCACGCCTTGGTGCCCACGCATCCCGTTTCCGACTGTGTCCCGGCACTTTGGAAATACGATGCCATCCGTGGGGACATCATGGATTCCGGCGATCTCATCACTGCTGAAGAGGCGGTGCGGCGTGTGCTTATTCTGGAAAATCCCGGCCTGCGCGGACAAGCGGCCATTACGCCGACCCTATACGCTGGCTTGCAGCTGATCTTGCCTGACGAAGTGGCGCCCCTGAGTTCGACAGTTTGAACCCCTGGTTCGAGATCAAACACCCTGTTCACGCGGGTTTCGGTCTTTTTTGATCTTGATTTTGTAATGGCACGCT
>NZ_QNRQ01000026.1 GCF_003315175.1 Eoetvoesiella caeni
AATGGTGGTTTGCAGGTGTGGTTTCAAGACGTTCAATCCAATTCCCCTCAGTCGAGGGGTAAAGATAACGTCCTGCCAGGAAACCGCCGAGACCGAAAAACGCGGGAATTATGCCGCGATTAGGCCCCGATCAGGTGGGGGAATTTGAGGTGGCCAAAGGTGGAGGAGTTTGGGTGGCCAACAGGGGGTCGAACCAGCTTGTAATTAATTTCACGCACTAAAAACGGTTGTCTTGAGCCCCAGGTGACGGCAGCGGCAACACATAAGATGCTTGGACGAAAAAGGCGAAAGCTATTTCAGTTTGCCTTGTGTCCAAGCGTAGGTTTTAAGTAGGTCGATGAGAGGTGTATGTCTATGCTGAGTAGTAGCGTTAACGCGGTGCCGAAGAAACAGGTCCATTTCATCAGTCAACGTGACGCTGAATGCTTGTCGCCAATTCCCGGTGCCGCCATGATCTCAATTACGGATCCCGATAAGTCAGAGGCCAGATTAGGAAATTGGGATTTCCTGTACCGAGACAGCTTCTACGATGGTGGCTATAGCGAAAACACAATTAATACGATGAAGGGAGCCTTCCGGCTCAAATACGCGTCCTATATCGACTCGAAACAAGCTCAGGACATGGTTGATTACTTGGCTAAGCTCGTAGATCGTGGTGTATCTCAGGTCTACGTTCACTGTTATTTTGGTGTATCACGAAGCGGAGCCATTGCGATGTACCTTCGCGACAATTATGGGTTTGTGGAAAACAAAGAAATCACTAAGCCGAACCTGACCGTTCTTCGCCTGCTGCAAGATCCACAACGCTATGAAGCGTTGATTCAAGGGTTCGAGCCAATGCCGGTGGTGGCCCGAACGTCATTTCATCAGAAAGTGCTGGCCGCGATACTCGCTGCGGTTCGATTTAAGGGGTGAGCGTTAACGCCAGACTTCCACCACCTGCTCCCAGTCCGTGGTGTAGGCCGGAGTCATTCGTTCTTGTCGCATTGACCAAGTAGAAGCCCGTGCAACAAATGCATCAGCCGGCACAACCGTCGAACGGCCAAATCGCGCATTAAGATTGTCCATTGCGGACATCAATCGCGCATAACCAGGCGGGCTATCGGCACTGTTTCGACTGAACAAATCAAGCTGTGCGCTTGCCGCTCTCTCGGATTGAATGTTCATAAGGCACACACCAGCCTTGGCGTAAAGAATGTCAGGGCGATACACCGAAGAAAGTCCGTCCGCAACAGCGGCGATCAATGCGGCGGTGTCGCTCGTTGTCTCGACCAGACGAATCACGACGCTCCCCGTGTAGTGCTTGCCTTCGCGAAAAGGACTGGTGCGGATAAAAATCTGAACCGTGTCAGTAAAGGATTGTTGCCGGCGTAGTTTTTCCGCAGCTCCGGTCACAAAGACGCTCAGGGCTTGCAACAGTTCACGCTTTTCCGTGATGGGCTGACCAAAGCTTCGGGAACACATGATTTGTTGCTTATCGGGCGGTTCATCTTCCCAAGCAATGCAGGACTCGCCGGCGAGCTCTCTTGCTGTCTTGGCCAGGACAATTGAAAAGGTATCGCGTATTACCCGCTGGTCCGCTTGCGCCAGGTCGGCCGCAGTGTGAATGCCCAGCTCACGCAACTGGGGTGCTAAGCGCCGGCCAACGCCCCAGACATCCTCAATGGCAATGTGGCGAATAGCCTTTAATCGGGCAGGAGCATCCAGCGTCGTCAAGTCACACACACCCAAGAGCCGGGGAATTTTTTTCGCCAAGAAATTTGCGGATTTTGCTAAAGTTTTCGTGGGGCCCAGGCCAACGCACGTCGGAATCCCTACCCATTGTTTAACGCGGTCGCGGATGGCGGTACCCAGTTCGCGCCCAGTGCCAGGGGTGCCAGTCAGGTCGGCAAAGGACTCGTCTATGCTGTAAATTTCCTGCATTGGGGAGAACTGGCCAATGACATTCATCATGCGCTGGCTTAAATCCCCATAGAGGCTGAAATTGGCCGACAATGCAATAAGCCCGCGGCTATCGGCCAAGTGCTTAATTTTGAACCAAGGATCCCCCATTTTGATGCCCAGGTCTTTAGCCTCCTGGGTGCGGGCGATAGCGCAGCCGTCGTTGTTACTCAGGACAATCAGCGGCTTGCCTTCCAGCGCCGGCCGCATAACGCGTTCGCAAGAGCAATAGAATGAATTCCCATCAATTAACGCTATGCGACGGGGGTGATGTTCTTGAATGCCCATGTCACTACTCCCCAAACAATCAGCTCCTGCCCTTCTTTGAATTCGATATTGGGAAACGTGGGGTTCGCGGCCAGCAGGCGCACGCACCCTCTTTTTCGGAACAAACGCTTGATGGTGAATTCGCCATCGACCACGGCAACGATGATATGACCATGCTGAGCCTGTATGGACCGATCAACAATCACGTAATCGCCATCATCGATGTCAGCATCGCGCATGGAAGACCCGCGCACGCGCATAAAAAAGGTGGCATCAGCCTGGTGGATCAGAAAATCGTTGAGGTCCAACCTTTTCTGTCTGTGGTCTTCGGCGGGGCTAGGAAAGCCACACTGAATGGTGGCCGGACTCGCCCAGACATGAAGCGGGGCTTGGCTAAGAGGAACGGGCGTATCCATGGCAATAACTGTATATTAAAACAGTATATTACCCCAGCGCCTCATTGTTTTGCCGGAACAATTGTCACGAACGGACAAACAAACCGTATTTCAGAGGATCGAACCTACACCAGCTTAAAATCTTCCCGGTTCGCGAGGAAAATATCACCGTCAAAGCTGATGCGATGGCGTGGCTTTAAGCCTGGAACGGTATCGGCAAGGCCAGCGTACTCGCCCCACTCGTTATACATTCTATGATTGGGGTTGGTAATCACGACTTCTTGGCCAGGATCGATCGCGTCTTGTGGCATGATGTTTCTCTAAGTTTATTGGTGGGTAGCCGCAAATTTATTGTGATTATTTGGTTCTACGGATTATTTGGGCAAAAAAGCCCGGTCCACTGCTTCCGCGATAAAAACTAATTCAGGATTTCTATACCAAGCATCGACCAGTGTTCTGAGGTTGGCTGAAGATGATTGGACCGCTTCAAGCCCCGCCTGCTTGGCTTGCTCATAAAGCTCGACGCTTATGTAAGAAATGCCTGCCCCGGCCATCATGAGTCTCATACAAGTATCGGGGTCCGTGGTAAACGCTTCGAATGCATTAAGCGATACAACGTTGCCTGGAAGGACTTTGATGTGAGCCAGGAGAGGCGTAGAGGGGTTTATATCAACAGCTTTAAATGTCATCTTATTTACCATGGCTTTAGTTGAGTTAGTCAGGTGTCAAGAAATTCAATAACTATCGTACGGCTCAACAAGCTGTAACGGTTATTCCGAAGTAGTGGAAGAGTACCGGGCTGGCCATAGTACTTAAGGTAAGGCTCAAAGCCTGCGGACTCTACAATAGACCAGGCGTGGACGGGGGAAACGGTCACAGTTCGGTCGATGCCCTGTTGTTTTAGGGTGCGATTAATGAGCTTGGTCGTGGTGTTGCTCGACTGGCTATCAGCCAATAGCGGAGAATCCATAACCACGGAGGTTGCCCCGAGCTCAATTGCGGTGCGGATGGCTGTCTCAAACACTTTGCGACTACCAATGAATTTCTTACCGTCAGCCAGTAGATGTAGCTTTAGGCCCCGAAATCCGTTTCGTGCGAACAATATAGAGCCAGTAGGATCCGGCATATAGAATTTGAGGCAAAGGGCGCAAAGGCCGAGAAAACCAAATATCGCAAAGGCAATGAATCGCGTCGAGTTGCTTAGCGGTGAGCCCCAGAATAAAAAAGCTGTGCCGGCCAGAAGCAGCGCGGCGGTCGGAATAAAGAAAGGGATGCCCGCCTTTATCAAAAGCCGGAACATGAAACGAACGAACCGGGTATTTAAGCCCCGCTGTACTGACGATTGAACCAAGTCAGATAGCGCGGCCTGACCATGCGCAAGCCACACCAAGGCACGCCAGGTAATGTGCTTGAAAAGGGATCGCAACCAGGGTGCCTCTTAATCTTTACGGTTTCGTGAGGGGTAACTATCGCGTGTGAGGCAAATCAACAATCAGCCTAGCTCTTTACTGCCGGCCGTCGCAGCGAGTTGGCCCAGATTCTGTGTCGCATGGACCACGTTCGCTCCGTACCTTCTATGAGCGAGATATTTGTCTAGTAAAAGCTGGGGGGCAATATCCCAAAATTCATCGACAATGATATAGCTTCGTTTGACGAACGTAGAGACTGCGCGAGCGATCCGTCGGCCGTACTTTTTCCGAAGGGCTCGGATAGGCCAACGCATGACATATACGCCGCCTGCAGATAAATCCTCAGTACCCTGCGGCCCTGCTTTGATTTCTCGCGCTAAATCTGCAAGCTTCTGGCCACGAAGCCCAGTTCGCGATAACCGCTTTTTCAGTTGAGTGGTACTGAGACTTTCGTAGGGCTTGCGTCGATTGTTTTTCAAGTTAATACCTTCTTATTTTCTGGTCATTGCAGCAGCTATATGCCCAAACACAGCCCCGCCCATAACGCCCAAGATGAGCGGTAGTGCTCCCAGCAAGAATTCAAGAGGCCATTGATATTCTTCTACGTCCAGACCGATGCTTTTCAAAAGGTAGCGCATGAAGAACGTGATAAACAAAGCCACGGGGACGCCAATGGCCATGTACATTTTAAAGTGGGTGCTCATGGACTGGATACTCCTTTGACATGCGCCATTCGACAACCTAGAAGCCCTTCAATTATTTTCATTTGGAACCAATGTACGATGGAGCTCTCTGGCTTTTTGTCGTGCCTCATCCAGAACATGGGACAAGCTGCCTTCCTCGCTCAACGCTTCCTCGATAAAATCCATGACCGAAATTTCATCTTCCATGGATGCGGCGGTGACCTGTGCGCCGTGAAATTCCCGACCAATGGCAAGGGCCGCTGTGACAGCTTTACGCTGCTCTGGATCCTGGGGAAGGCGCAGAACTACTGTTAGGACATCAAAGGAGGTTGACATAGGAATCCTATAAAAAGTCTTGAAATGATTTGAGCTTAAAACGTACGCATGCCGTTGCTTTTGTAGACAGCTCGGATACGCACAACGTAGTCAGCGGTTATGGCGATTAACATTAGGCAAGACGAGGCTATTCCGAGATATACGATCATTGGCAGCAAATTATCGAGTACAGCTTCCATTTCTTGTAAAGAATTGATGGACTGATTCGTCTCATTGCCATTAAGCATGTTGGACACGTTTTGCGGCGCATTCGAGGGATTAAATATGCCAACAAGCGTGCCTACGGAAAGTAGACTTGCGACTAGGAATACATTACCCAGAGTAATCTGAACAATACGCTTTCGATCATTGGCATCTATAACGCCGGCACGTTTTGCAAACCAATAGCAAAGAAGAAGGCTAGTGACACACCACATCGGAGCACCAAAGGCCCAGAGCGGAATGCCAAGCTGCTGTAAGCCATCAAACATAGCGAAACCCAAAATTGCGGTTGCCTGTGCAATGGCTGGGGCCAAGAAAACGATCACCAAAAGCATCACTATAAAGCTCATAAAGTCTCCTATAGTCATACGACACGGCGAAGGTGAAGCACGACGGTTAAAAATTGCCACCCAGATCAAATAGCGTAACCATGTTCTTCTATCTGATGATTGGTATGACGTTAATTATAGCATCATAAAATGATGTTATGAGCGTTTTATTTTGATTCGGTTGTTGAGAATGAGGCAAAAAATTTAGCATGCTAAATCGGTTGTTCGCCAACATTACGATTGAAGCTCGCAGAACTAAATTGTTCGGTCAGGACAATTCTAAGGATCTTGTCTAGGTATTACGGCCGACGAATGCGCCTCTTAAGGGCTGCTTTACGGTGCCAAGGATGCAATACCAATGTTGCTAGTAACGCAAGCTCAACGTATAATGTTGCATGTAACGAATCTGGGGAGTTGATTATGACAGCCGCTTCGGTGAATAAGCGAGTTCAAAAGCACCGGGACGCTTTGCGCATGGCGGGATTACGTCCTGTACAAATCTGGGTGCCAGATACACGTAGGCCTGATTTTGCTGCGGAATGCCGTCGGCAAAGCCGCTTGGTAGCGAAAGCTGACAAGCGAGATACTGGCTTGCAGCAGCTCATGGATGACGCTTTAGCTGACATGGACGGCTGGACGGAATGAAGCGGGGCGATTTTGTGACCATTGCCGCACAAGGGGACTTCGGTAAGCCCAGGCCCGCCCTGGTGATCCAGGCCGACCAGTTCAGTGAACATCCGTCCCTTACCGTACTGCCTGTAACCAGCATGCTTGTTGCTGCGCCGCTGATTCGTATCAGTATCGAGCCAAACACTGAAAATGGCTTGCAAAAGCCTTCACAGGTGATGGTCGATAAAGCCATGGCCGTTAAACGCGAGAAGGTAGGGCGAGCTATTGGGCGCATTGATGCTGATGCAATGATAGAGGTGGAACGTTGCCTAGCCGTATTCTTAGGGATCGCAAAATAGATGTTGGCGAAATTGTTAAATCGCTATAGAGTCAAAGAAAAGGGGCTTGTATGAAACAAGAAAGTAGAGTGGAACGCATATCTGCAGCCATAATGCAGGCCGCAAACAAGAAAAGTAAATTCGACTTGGAAGTCGAAAAAATGAGTAAAAAATACTCAGAACAAAGCCAAATCAATTCCAAAAGTGGGAGTTCAGGAGTTTCCGCAGCATGTGTGGCGGCAGCTATTGATATGGGGATAGTGTAATTTGGGCTATACGAAGTATCGTGCGTAATATCCGCAAGAAACTAACGACACTGAGACAAAATAGCATCATCGGGCTGGACCCCATTGGCTTCGGCCATGTCCCGATAGCTCTCGTGCAACAGCACACCGGCATCAGTTACGTCGTCTTGAATTGTCCCTTGCATACGTTTAAGACGAACCGCAAGATTATGATCCGAGCCACGCAATAGAAATCCCGCACAAAGCGCAGGCCTTTCAGCGCCCGACTGATGGCACGCAAACGTATTGGAAGCCATGTCATATGCGGTTGATGCGGAGTGTCTGAACGCTTCAGCAGGAAATACCCCAGTTGCATCTTTGCGCCAGGGGCAATCTTGGCAGGGACGCCGGCGATAAGTGGATGACCCGCCTTCAACCGTCACAACCTGGTGGTCTTCTCCTGCTTGTCTTATTTGGGTAGTGCGGGCGCGTGATTTGACTGTCATGGGTAGTTCTATTGTTTAGGTGGCGCTTTGTCACTATGACCAAGCAAAAGGTTGCTACGATCTAGCCAAAACTGGCTTTTTGCAAAGCAAAAATCAGCCTTCGACTTATCACCATTTTCTAATGCTTCATTGCCGTCGGCCAACCAGCGATTGCAATAAAACTCAGCATCCAGTTGACGCTCACGAAGCGATTTTTTCATGCTCAGTCCTTCAGTCCCCATCCCATGGCACGTAACGGTAAACAATGGTCTTATCCTCCGCATTGAATCGTTTAACGAGCGCTTCTGCTTGGTCCCGTGGCCTGGCTAAGTGCGGTGAGCGATACCATACGTCGTTCCAGGCTTGCCGAAATTCAAAGTGAAAGTTTTCACCATGAGCTTCTATTGCTTCTTGGATTTTCGTCTCTATGCTTTTTTTCATCTTCAATGACTCCACATGCTTTCCCCGACACCCGTTATTTCGACATGGCCCGTGCAACATCTAAGAAGTCGCGGTTGGTGTACATCATCGTGCGCCTGATGTTCTTGTGGCGCATAGCCTGGGCTACCAACCTTATATCTTTACCTTCATTAATCAAATTGGTACCAAAAGTATGCCGCAGCCAGTGAGTCGAGGCCTTTTCTAAGGCGTCGGCTTCTTCTAGGTAATTTTGAGCTTTCAGTGCCTCAACGGTGCTTTTGACCTCTTCCTTTACGATGTCCCAGAGGGTCTGCCGGCGACGAATTTCACGCCAGGAGCGCATATGGCGCTGCCCCTTGGTACTGAAGCGTACCGTGGTGCCATTAGCTCGCGTAATCGGCTGCGTGCGCACTGAAAGGATCAAAGCAATCTTTTCATTTGGCGCGGGCATTTCGGCAAAACCAAAGGCGCGACGATATATTCTGAAATCCTCCATAACGTCGGCGTCGAGAAAAACTCTGCCCTTGGTGCCGCCCTTACCATGCTCAACTTTTAATGACCAAAAGGTTTGCTGGGTTTGAGGATCAGTAATGGGAATAACGTTCGTCATGTTGGCCATGATCACTTCGTTAGCACGTAAGCCGCTGCGCTCCAATAAGCGGATGATGAATCTGTTGCGAACGTACTTTAAATAATCCGTCGGAGCGACACGCGGGCGCGTGTCCATGCATTTGTAGATGGCGGCAAGCTGTGGGGGGGAAAGCGATCGTATGTTCGCGTCTTCATCCGCTGCTCCATTGTGTCCAAGACCAGCAAACGGGTTACGGAGGATGTAGCCAGATTCAGCCCAGAAACCATAGAGGCTAATTAAAACCTTCTTGGTCGTGTTGATCGAGGCGATGCTTGGATCCACTTTAAATGGCGTCCAGGCGGGATCCTCAAACGGAAGACTGCGAGCACTGAGGTACTTCTTTGCGTCAACCTGCAAAAACTTGATGAATGCCGTTGCGTCTTGATAACTCCATTGGCTTGGGGTGGGGCAAGGAAATTCGTCGCAATACCAGCGTAAACGCTTCAGCTCCATGCGGTAGGAAAGCAATGTAGCTTGCGACACCGGCTTGGTGCGCAATGTCAGCCGTTCCAGCCAGATTTCAGCGGCGTGCCAGTCATCGTGGACGATGCCCAAGGCACTTGGTGCCAATGCACTGTTATCAGCTCGTGGCGCTGGAGCTGGGGGCTGGAAGGGCGTGATTTCGTTCATTACGCTTCAGCTGCTAAAGCGCTCGAACCCGTTTTGGATTCAAACAGAGAAATGTCTTTGAACAATTTTCTTATGCCCATGTAGCACATAAGGAATCCTATCAAGCAAGCAACGAAACTTATTAAAATCGAGCTCGAAAAGCTCGAAAAATCAGCAAGAGAATAGCGCCCATTCGCGATTTGAAAAATGATAAACGTCGCAACAACAAAATTGCCGCCCAAAGCAAAGCTAAAAATCATCATGAGTTGAAAGTTTTTTTTCATGGACAAATCCTTATTGGAAAATACGTGTCGGCGTAGTTAAACAAAATCCGCGGCTTTAAAACGCATGGCGGCATTCCAAACGCGCTTGCACGTATCGCACAATTCACCTTCTGGTCAATAGGAGGCTCAATAGGCTCAAAAAGATCATCATCTAGGCTGATTCCGCAAAGGGTGTGATAGTTCCCAGGTAGTTCGGCTTCAGCATGGAAAAGTATGGTTCCTGTATCGTGTTCGTGAGAGCCGATAACTTTGGTATTGATTTGGTCCACTCGTATGGCTTTTAATCCCTGCTTCATGTTTCTTTACTCCTTTGCGCGTTCAAGGCACGGCGTAGCGTGTCCGACATGGCCGTTTCATCCTGGACTTTCTTCTTTAATTCTTCGATCTTGGCATTTGCCAGACTAAGCTGCTCTTTGATACGTCGTGTCTCAGCGCCAGAGTCTTCAATTCTGCCCAGGGCGAAGCGGTGTGAAGCTGAAACTTGGGCATCGGCTTTCTCTACCGCTGCGGCCAGCTCTGCAACCGTATTCGCCTGTTCGTCTAAAAGCGATTTATACGTGTCGCGCTCAGTACGAAGAGACTCAATGGTCAGGGCGTGCTCCGACGCATTCGCCTGCAGTGTTTCAACAGTACGCTGCAGATAGTCTGAATGCGAGCGTAAGCGCTCGTTTTCCGCTTCCAGGGTACGCACCAAGGCATCTTGATGGAATGAGTCGTCAGAGGGCTGTGTTGCCCGGACAGAGGACGCTACGCGCTCTAGGCCGGCCATGACAGACGCTAATCCATCACCGGAGAGCTGGGGCCGAACTGCAAATGAGGTGGCTGAAATGTGCTGATCGTCATCAAGCGCCGGCGAGGCGAGCTCATTTTTAAGAACCTCAATCTCACTTTGAATCGTCGTGGATCCAGGTCGGTACTCTGGGGCGTGCGTTTGAAGTAATCTTCGATAGGTCACAGCGCCGTAAACATTTCCAGTTGCCTCATGAATCAAGCGCAAGAAAGCCGCAATAAATGGCCTTGTCGCCTTCGTGTTCGGAAACATTGAGCGCAACTGGTCAATGTTCGCCAGGATATGGCGTACGGCGTCGTCTGAGAGGGGTAGGGCGCGTGGCCTGGCCATAAAGTTCTACTTAACCTAATGCAACAGTGCTGCTATTGTTGATAAAGAACAGAGCAATAATCTCAGTCATTGAATAATTTCCGATCTAGCTTGTTTTGAAAAAATCTGGCACGTTGGCGTAAGGAATCCGCACACTCAGGACCAATGACATAGGGGCCGTCTGGAAAGGGTTCATGTGCGCCGTCGGCTGGAATTCCTCCAAAATCATGAAACTCCTGTGTTCGCCAGTCGCGGAACATCAGCACGGGTTTTCCTTTGATTTTGCGTCCACACCGTAAACAACGGCTGTCATCATCACCGGCCTTCTCATTGCCAGGTACGAACAATGGTGGCAGGGTGGATTCATCAAAGGTTTCGTCGGCTGCCTTATTTGTAGCCATGATTAGTTTTCCAGCTGTTTGATTGGCGAAGAGTCCTCGGCCTCTACAATTTCGCCATGTTCTCCGATGTACCTGTCCAGCGCCTTGACGGCATTTCGCACGTAAATAGGTACTTGTCGCGCTTTGTCATGAGCTTCGACAAGTCGGCGCTTTGCGTCGTCATCAATTTCGGGGTGGCCAAGTTTATCCGCGATGCTTTTCATCGTAACTTCAAGCTCTTCAGGGGTTTGACCGATTTCTACGCGAATCCAGGCGACTAGGCGGCGAAGATGGTTTAAATCAGATTGTTTCATTTTAGCGTTCCAGTGGTCTTTGAATATGAAGCATGCGATTGAAACCCTGTACGGTGAAAGTCACTTACCCGCGGCCCTAAGTTTTATGGCGACATTTCGCGCTTGGGGAACAAGGTAGGTAGTGCCTTGTGCAATCGCCATGGCAAGTATTTTGTTTGCCCGTTTTGAGCTTGTGACGATTTCGCCGGCCAAAGCCCATTTATGTGTGTTATCTGCGGATTGAGTTTTGTTGTTTCCCATAATTATCCTTCCTCTTTGTTTTTACTGGCTGAGTATGGCTTTTCCAGAACCTGGGATAGAATGCGCCCGCAAAACTTACAATTCCCTTTTCCCCATTTGCCGCCTGACCAGCGGTGGCGTTCGCCAACAAGTTTGCCTGTTTTCGGACTTCGCCCGCCAAAGCTACGGCATGAAATTACAGTCGGCCTTGCCATTACAGCTCCTGTTGTGCTTGAGCGCTCGTCTGTGCGGCAACGGGGGCAGCGGCTGCGCAGAACTTGTGCCAAGCGGCGCAGCTAAATGAAAAGCGCCCATCGCTTGCGAGCGTACCGCCGCTGTCGAATGCTAGTTCCTCGATGTCTCCCGGCTCGACGCTCCTGGCAGGCTGTGCGGACAACACTTCGGTTATTACTGATTGAGCATGGGCCGCGCTCGCAGGATCGTCGGGAAAGTGTCTGGCGATAATGTCGTTGATCGTAGCCCAGTCATAGATGGCGGCATCTGCTTTGACCAGCGCTGCAGTGGGTGCGGATAGAATTGCCTCACGAATGAGGGACACACCTTGTTCAATCTCGGAGTCAGGACGCTTCTTGCTCGACCAGGCCAGCGTATTCAGCTCTTCCAAAGCCCTTGCCTTGTCTTCAAAATTGGCCGGGATAGGATCGATAATTTCCTCATCATAATAAGGCCGCTGCATCGCAATGCCCCACCATTCTTTCCCAGTCCATTCAACAGGAACGCGCTTTTCATTTTCAAGCGCCCAATAAAATCCAGGGGTTCTCATTCCATTTCATCCTTTTTGATGCGGCCTTTCCACTCGTGGCTACAATGAACTCAAGCAATATGATGTTTGATGCCTTTGTCATTTCCCCAGTGGTAGGCATGTGTCTTGCTGCGGGGGCAGGTTCTGACGACCTTCATTCCTTGGTGTCTTTTGTATCAGACTTAACATGCACTGGTTGTAGGTCTGAAGTGACTGCTAGTACGCTTCTGGCATTGTCAATTGCATCTAAGACTGACTTTGGCCAGCTGCCGTGATCCTTAGCATTCACTACCATCTGCAAAGCTCTGCGAAGGTTCAAATAATTATCAACCTGTGATGTTATCGCGGCCTTCCATTCATCATGGGCCTCTTGCGCGTCACGCTGACCATTGTTGTATCCGCGAACGTAACCATCATCAGCTACAGATAAAGATAGGCCGCATACCCAGCATGGATCATTTCCAATCGAAGGGTTACCTCCGCAGCCAACGCAAACTGTAGCAGCGGGCTGTTTGGCTTTATAGACTGTTCGTGCGTGACTGACTTCCCCTTTCCTGTCCTTGTATATGCCGCTAACAATGCTGTCATGTCGCTCTTTAGAGCAGTCAATCCAGACGCCGGGTGCATATACACCTAGTGTTTTGTATTGGCAAATTACTGTCATTCCCATTTTTCCTTTTTTATGTGTCCTTGCCGGCCATATTCGCAGTGAATGTATGCAATTCGATGATTACAAGTTTTCATGGTGTTCTGTGTGCCCAGAAAGCTCTTCCGGGAAAAAATATACGGGTTCAAACTTAAAAGGATTGTTGACTAGCTTCAAACCATAGCGATTCAGACCGCCGTTAATCCGGCTGAAATGTTCAATATGCACAATTTCACCGGCTCCATATCTCGTATTGCAATGATCACCTATCTTCAAAATCGACTCCAGTGTGGGCATTTAGTGCTCAATTTTCGATTTAGCATGCTAAATTCACAAACACCTTTTTGGCGGTAATTTTTGGCATTGCTCTGACCGGCCCCTGAGGAACAGGACTCGATTTGTCGCAAAATGTTCAAAGCACGCTTCATGCGTCGGATGTTTTCTTCATCGTCGCGGTTATCAATTTCGCAGTCCAAAACATCAATTGCCTCGCCAACCGCAAATTTCCACTCACGATGCCAATCTGGAGGGACAGTTTCTGTTGATGCTTCCGGTTTGGCCGGCTGGGTATGGCAATGCTGTGACGTTGCCTGCACTATGAAATCGGCAATCTGCCGATCATGGGAATAGCCAGTTACGATGGCAACCTGCTCCCCTTTTGCATCCGCAATGGAAACATGACCGTATTTCCCAACATTTGTTGTCCATGGTGCAGGGTGTCTTTTCAGCAATATCATTTGCGTTACCTTGTTCTATAAGCCTAGTGAGCCACGCTGATCGTCATACCCGCCCGAAATAAGATCAACCTGAGCTTTTTTGGATGGCAGGGCATTCAAGAACGTACCGGAGGCTTCTATTGCCTTAGTTATGCCTTCAATCGCGCTCAGTATTTCAAAGCGGCGAACGCGGGTACGATCGCAAGCCAAATCGCTGAGTTTTTTGACGTAATAATCATTCATGCTGCCGTAAGCGAGAATGGCCCCGCTCTTGCAGAGCCCTAAATCTACTGCCTGGGTAATGCGGCCATCGCTCACTTTCTTTCGAGCGTGCAGCCCATTCGGATTGAAGTAATGAAACTGGGCCAGCTCCAAATTGGTGCGGCACTCTTCCGGCTTGGTGGCCTGCTCAAGGATGAAGTTGTGTCGGGCGTAATTCATAAACCAGGCCTTTATTGGGGTACTGGATAAAGGGGCAATGGTGGTGAAGGTGAGTTTTTGAGCATGGCTTTGTGCATGGCGTCATACCCGTCTTCCTCTACAGCCTTGGCTGCATCTATCATTTTTCTTGTTGCATCAATTGGCGTGAGGTGCCATTTGCTTTCGTCGTAGGTAACGGTTTTCATCTTCTGTTCCATTGTTATTCGCTTTGCCCCGCCAACAATCCCTTAGCTACAGCATAGGCTTCGTTGAATTCTGGACTGCCGTTGCCATACTTGAGGCTGGCCAGCTCCATCATCGTTGCCAGTGAGGCACTGAGCGCTTTAAAAGGCTGCTTCTGAGCGTCGTTTACCGGCATGGTTTCATTGACAAGGACTTCAGCCAAAGTATTGGGTGAAAAGCCAGCCAGAGCCTCACATAGATCGGTTATCAGGTCATCGAGGCAGTCACGAAGCTCAAGCTCAGGTGAAACATCGATTTCGGATTGCAGCTCGATATTGCTTTTATGCAGCCCTTCAGGCAGTTGGTCAAAATTTGCTTGATTTTCTGCCATCAATCCGGCGAGGTGACCTTTGACCAAGAGAAGCTGTGCCAAGGCGCTTTGCAGCCCATTGATAACCGTCAAGGCAGTGCCGGTTTCAGTCAGGGCAGCGGTAGGGCGTTGTGCAGCATCACGATTTGGGAGCATGACAGCAAATTCATAGTGTCCAGGCTGTCCATGGACGGAAGGCCCGCGTACCAGGCGCACATCTTGGTTCACAAAGACCCCAAGAACAACTTCATCGGAGCCATAGGCCAGCGTGGCGATTTGGTAGCCATCGTTGGCATGTTGTGGGGCTGTGCCGAACTCGTGAATGCTGGGTGTGGCCATGATTTGGATCTCTTTATTGGTTGTGGGGCTAAATTTCTAGCTTAAAGCGCTCGGAACTAAATTGGGCTAATTTCATAATGTGATATCAATTGAAATTTCAAAAGGTTATAGGAAGAACTTCTAGTGGATTCAACCTATAATTGCCAACTTTAGTTCCGTTTTTATTGACCATTTTATCTACACGCTCTTATAACGGAACTAAAGTTGGTAATAAGATGCCGAAACATACGGCTTGGTCACATAGTTGACACATACAGTGCGGCAACCGTTCAAGATGAGGGTGGAATAAAGAGCAGACTCGCGGCATAATTGTAGAGCGTGTTTGCGACACTCATTCAATGCTCGAAGGTGAGAGGTCAGCCCTTGAGTTGGGATGAGGCGGTGCGACTGTCGTCTTTCGCACGGCAACTTTAGCTTCGACCACTTCGGAAGGAGGAGATTCTTCTGTCAAAAGACCGTACGTCGCCCTCTAATGCCCAACGTTACCGTCTCTTCGATGCGTATCGGGGGCGGGGACATAGGAACAGCAATCTATTTTTAATCTACAGTATAAAAACTGACCGGGATTTGGTGTTGTCCGGAGACAGGCACTTGGTGCACTGGATCTCATGCTTGGAAACAGACTCAGAAGTTAAAACATTTGAGTATACGTCCGAAAACGGTCGTGATGACGGTCGATTCTGCTCCATCGATGTTGTTCTTTTGAACGGATTTCGAGTAAGGCACCGCCTAAGGCTGGAGGGAGAGTCGGATGATAGTGAACCACCACGAAACAACTTGAGCCGCCCTGACTCGCCGATTGAGACCCGAATTTATACTGATAAGGATCTTCAACCTTTGGTTGGACCTAGTCTACGTTGGTTAAAGCCAATTGCCTTCGCCGCAGCGTTGCGCAAGAGTGAGTACCCACGTCAAACCTTAATACTACTAGACTACTTCAAGCACCACCATAGCGGAGAAGTTGGACAACTGCTGAAGGAACCGCTTCTAGCTGTGTATGACCCCGCTCTAGTTCTTGGGTTGGTCGCACGTCTTGCTATAAAAGGTTATATCCAATTGCACCTTGGCACGAGCATCTTTGGTTATAAAACTCCTTGGTCACTGTACGTCAAGGAGAACTGATATGTGGACGAGAAGGTCTGTTCTGCATTCGTCAATTCCTACTGCGCTTTGGCCGACTGTAAATTGTGCAGTAATGAAGCCGGATCAGGTAACACTATTTACCGCGCGCAGAGACGCGATGGAGTTGTACTTTGCAAACGAAAATATCAAATATATTGAACAGCGGACAGGAGTGTCCCAGTTTAAATTGTCACGTATGGCGCAAAGGTGCTTACAACTGGCCCCAGATGGAAGAATATACGGTTTTCGCGCTTTAATTCCGCATATAAGAATAGGCCGCTATCACCGTAAAGCTGAAGTGAATAAAAAACGTCGACATCAGCAGGGCGGACAGGCTGGGGCTTTAGGCCTGTTGCTTGAACGGTTTCCAGACATCGAAGACGAGCTCGTGCTGTGCATCAGACAGGACAGCAAACTCAAGCGAATTTCTGAATTCAAACTTCGACCCAAAGATCTGCACCGAGTCTTTATTCAATGCTTAAAGTCTAAGGGTGTATCTGAGTCGGATTGGCCCTTTACGACTGTGTACTTGGGGCTGCGTACGATCCAAAAGTATATGGCCTACGTCTTAAATGAGAATTTTTCTAAATCCGTCATGTCACGTGAGGGGCCGGCAGCAGTAGCGCATCTGAACGTAGGAACTGGGCACGCTCCATTTCTGACTTTTGTAGAGCCGTATGATGCGGTAGAAATTGACGCATATAGAATTGACGCCCATCTAACTGTTGCCTTCTTAACTCCCGAGGGTACGGAAACAGAAGTGCTCTTGGAGCGCCTGTGGCTAATTGCTGCGGTCGATCGAGCGTCGACAGCTATTATTGGATTTGACCTAGTTTACCGCAGTGAGGTGAATTCCGATAATGTTCTGAAAGTCATTCGGGATGCTGTAACCAAAAAATGGCAGCCAAAAGCACTCAGCTTACCTCTTAATTATCCGCTTGGAGGAGGGTTGCCTAGCGGTGTAATCCCTGAAGCCTATGGTGCCGTTTGGAGCTTACTCTTATTAGATGGCGCGTTAGCCCATCTGGCGCGTGCTGTTCATGATCGGGCCCGTACAGAGCTTGGCTTTATTATTACGTGGGGCTCGCCTGGGCATTTTGAGCGACGGCCGAATGTAGAGCGCACCTTTCGGCGCATAGCGGACGATCTTTTTAAGCGGCTGCCCTCAACCACAGGAGCGAATCCTTACAACGGGAGGGCGCAGGACGGCGAGGTTGAAGCGTTGCGCCTTAAAATTCGCGCCGATGACATTGAGCAAATACTTGACGTCTATGTTGCCCAGCATAATTCCACGCCTTGTGAAGGAATTTCGTACCTGACACCACTCGATTTCATAAGGCATTTTCTAGCTAATCAGGATTCGGGCTTTATACTTCGGCCGTTGCCTGAAAGAACCAAGGGCGACACACAAATGTTCTCTGTTACTCAAGAGGTTACGGTCCGAGGAAGCATTGCAGACGGTCGAAGACCTTATATCCAACTTGATCGAGTTCATTACACAAGCCCTGTGTTAGTCGAGTTGGGAAACTTAATCGGTGAAAAATTATTAGTTGAAATTGACGAGGATGATATGCGTCAGGTCAAGGCGTACCTGAAAAATGGCGCCGAGTTGGGCTTTTTAACTGCAAAAGGAAGATGGTCAACTACGAAACACAGTCGACGCACACGGAAAGCAATCAATAGTCTTATGTCTAAGCGAGTGTTAGCTATTTCCGAATTTGATGATCCAGTACGCGTATACCTTGCTCATCTATCCATGCAGCAGAAACAGCGCTCAACAAGTCCTCTACCGAGAAAGCAAGCTACAAATGCGACACGGATAGCTAAAGAGGCGAGCCTACCATTGGAAATAAGGACTACATCGGGCGCCCAACGCGAAAATTCTGTTGGTATTAACCAAGTCGCACCGACCACTCCTGGGCGACGATCTTTAATGGACAAGGAGCCCCCGGTATTACGGCTAGTCAGAAATCGGAAATAGGAGAGGACGATGCTTGATAAAGGAATTGTCGATCGATTAACGTTGGAGCAGCGAGATGCTCTTTTAAACTCTCATCCCATATTAGAAAAAAACTATCGACTGCCCACCCCTATGCTGGAGCGGACCTATGCACTTGTGCGCGAGCGTGTGTGGATGAAACGAACAGGGGTATATCTTTATGCTAGCCCTCGTATGGGAAAAACCACATGTGCGGAGGAGATTCAGACTTTACTTGTGACAGAGTTTCCCAAACTTCATATTGTGCGGATTGATGCGAGACGAACCCAACGTCCCTCAGAAGCGCATCTGTACCGGCTAATTTTAGAAGGGGTTAACCATATCCTGAGCACAAGAGTTTCGGTGCATCTACTCTTCCAGAATGTTAAGGCAGATATCATGGTGAAACTTGCTGCCCGAGGCGGTACGCATTTTGTATTAATCATTGATGAAATGCACAGACTCAACGATGTAGATCTCGAGCAGCTATTGGCCGTACATAACACTTTGCGCATGCAGCAAATCAGTATGACCACCATTTCTTTTGCGCAACCCGAAATCAGAGACAGAGTCACAGGGCTCATGACAAGGAGGCAGCACCAATTGCTAGCTCGGTTTCTTGCCGAGCCACTTCAATTTGAAGGTTGTACCTCCGTTAAAGATCTTCGGAAAATATTGAATTCTTATGATGTTGATTCAGAATATCCGGAGGGCTCTGGGTGGTCGTATACCCGATTTTTCCTACCTCAAGCCTATGAGGCAGGATTTCGTCTTTTTAACTATGCGCACGAAATTTGGGAGGTTCTGTTTAGGGCACTTGGTTCATATACCGAAGCGGGTGTTCCTATGGAGCATGTTTGTCTGACCGTTGAATATTTACTTCTAGCTCTTCGTTCTCAGGACTGCTATAACGTGGCTATTTCAGCCAAAGATATCACTGACGCGGTAGACGCATCCAATCTAGCGGTGTTCAGTGGTCTGATGCATAACAGCAGTTTTGACACTTCGTGAGTCGGGATGAACTCCTTGCTTTTTTTATCAACCTATGCTCATCATCGGAAGGCGGTCACATGTCTGGTCGACTCACTTGGGATTCTATAGGGCCTGCGCCGTATGAATCTGGATGGTCCGTGTTTATTAAGGTGTTGTGGGCTAATTATATGAGGATGTCTGAGTTAGAAACGCTGATACATGTTAGCGCCGATGTAATACTGACCCACTGCGCCGGAGTAAAACTGACCCACTTGGGCGAATATGGTGGCTTTTTGGCTGCCGGATATGTTGACC
>NZ_QNRQ01000027.1 GCF_003315175.1 Eoetvoesiella caeni
ACACCGCGCATCCTCCGATTTGCAGTGTCGAACCCTATCAGATCAACCGGCCAAGATAGTTGTCGCTGACCGGTCAAGTTAATTGTCGCTGAACATAATCGATGAGGTACAGAATTTGCGCTATGCCCGAGGAGGCAATGCAGAATTTATGCTGAATCTATTCAGCGAAGTCATTGAACGACTAGGGATCAGCTTACTTTTGCTAGCCACTCCAGCAGTTCAGCCGGTTCTCGAGGGTAGCGTGCGGAATTTACGAAAGCTATCGTCTAGCGGAGAAACGATCTTCAAACCCATGTCGCAAAATGATCCTCAATGGGACGAATTTTGTGAAGTCTACTGGGACTACAGCTTAACAAGAAACAAATGTCGACTGTCCGACAGCATCAAGAAAGCCTGGCATACATCTTCTGCCGGCAACACCGCGTTTGCATCATTGGCGTTTATGCTGGCGCAAAGAAACGAAATCGGAGGACGCGAAACTATTGACGAACAATCTTTTGAACGAGTTTCAGCGACTGATATGGCATTTCTGCAGCCGGCCATCCGAGCGTTATCCAGCCGCGACCCCAAAAGACTACGCGTTTTCGATGATCTGCTTTTTAGCGCGAAGTATCGTGACTTAAGAAAACAACTTGGTGCGAACGAACACACGGCCAACAGCCGGGTTAATCGAATCGACGAATTTGAAGATTGCCACGACGAAACGGTCCGTCCCGAACAAAAAAACACGTCAAGTAAAGCCAGAGCACCAAAGAATAGGATTCATCCAGAGCCTGCTCCGGACATCAAATTACCTATGGAAGACCCACTGGCATTAGATTAGGGCGCTCGCCATGCGAACGGTTCATGTCTTGACACCGAAATTGTACTCACCATTGTGCTTCATCCCTGAATTACTTCCCGATGAATGCCTGTATTCTTTTTTACAGCGCATTTGGACATTAAACGCGTTTACGTTACCCCGCCAATTTATGGTTCTCCTATTTGGGTGCGACAGCCACATACCTGTGCTTGATTTACCAACAGGACTGGATGCTTTACAACGCACACTGGGAGAGCGGTCCCCATTTAAATCAGCCGACGATCTCATTGATCGTGCAACGTTATATCCATATCACAGGCCATTTCTATCGGCTTCTCGGAACACGCGACTAGTTCATCTATTTCGTGGCACAGGTGGACAGGGCGTAAAGACACTGCTGGGGCGCGTAGCCAACGGCTTCGGTGCGCAAGTCATAGCCCGCTACTGCGTGCTTTGCAACACGAGCACGGCCAAACAATATGGATGCACGTATTGGCAACGAAGTCATCAACTCCCTGGCGTTGTGTACTGTACGGTCCACGGCATTCAACTCGACGTGCTCTCTGGGCTCAGCTGTTTGTCACATCGACAGCAGCTGCAACAGTCCCCATGGCCCTCCACTTTTGAACCGACCTGCATAGCCCGCGAATCACACAACTATCAACTAGCCTTAATGTCAGTGGCATTGCTTCAAGCGAACCGCTATATCAGCGACGTAAGCGCCCTCAATTTCGTCTACATTTCTAAAATTCTAAGCCTTGGTTTTAACAAGACTCACGGAAAAATTGACTTTCCTGCACTGACTGACGCTATTCGAGAATATTACAACCATTTCCAAGGGTTCGAGCATCGCGAAAGACTGCTTTCCAGCGCGAACCACCCGCTGTTTTGGCTCTATTCAACGTTAAGACGACCCGGCCGGTCATCTCATCCGATCTGCCACCTTCTTCTGATTCGGTTCTTGTTCGGTTCTATTGAAAAATTCCTTGACGCCTTCGATTCGTCGAAGAACAACATGGCCGACAGGTGGCGAACCCAAGAAAACGATACCTTGCCGCGGCAAACTATCGTTGTCCCGCGCCATCCTCGTCGCGACACCCCATTCTCGAATCAAACGGAATTTGGCCAAGCCACATCCGACCGATTGGGGTCCACTAGCTCAGCGGTGTCGGGAAGCCGACAAACCATCGAAATGACCAACCAGGGCCGCTGCCATAGGGTTCCCGAAGTGATCCGCTTGGCCATCGTTACAGACTTGTGCGCCGGATTAGCAATAGCGGAAATCTCGAAAAAGCACAGTGTATCTATAAGCGTAGCCTATCGTATTCGCGCTCACACGCCAGGCCTCAAGCAGCTACACGCGGACCACAAAATCGAATCAGAAAGGATAACGCATCGACAGCACTGGTTAGCCTTGTGCAAAAAACTTCCCGCAAAAGGAGTAACTATGATTCGCGCCACATCGCCAGGCGAATATGCATGGCTTCGGCGCAATGACCAGCAATGGCTTAAAGATGTTTGCTCTACATTACCTCGTGCCCCCACTGGTCCCAGAAACAGCAAAGTAGATTGGACTAAACGTGATCAAAGCCTTGCAAAACAGGCCCAACAATTTGTGAGGAACGAAAGAACTCGAATCAATCGCTCTCGGATCAGTGCAACGCTCATTCTTCGGCATCTGAACCGTGAAGCAATGGTAAGAGCAAATCGAGAACGACTTCCCACACTTAACAACACTCTCATCGAACTGTCGGAATCAATTGAACAGTTTCAAAAGTTTCGCATTGATCTGGCGATTGATAAATTGAGGTGCCTTGGTCTTCTGCGATCACGTTGGCGGATCCAACGACTGGCTGGACTAAAGAATTGGACGCCTAGTCTTAGTGCTTACGCAATATCGCGCGGAATAGATATGTCATAACCCTAATCACTTTCGCCATGCCGCTACTTCCCTTTCGCCTGCAACCTTATCCTGATGAGCTTCTGTGTTCGTGGCTTGCTCGACTTGCCCACCATAATGGTAGCGGAGCATGGCGTCCTTTCTTAGAAGCAACTATTCACAATCGCCGCGTGCAACATCCCATGCTAGGCATGCTCAGCTATAGCGATAAACTCGAAAATCTGCTGAACGCGCTTGGTACGAATTACTTTACGGCCATGATGGAGTTGACAACGCTTCCATACTGGCTTGCGTTCGACTCACCTGAAAATCTGGACAATGAGTCCATGGCTAGCAATCCTACACGCCAGATAAGAATCCAACTGAAGAAACCTAGAACACACGGCATCCGTCAAACAGGCTCTAAACATACGGCAGGCCTTGCTGACTCGGCCCGCCTATGCCCTGCATGTTTGGACAATGACTACCGGCGTTATGGTGAACCCTACTGGCATAGGATCCACCAACTTCCCAATGTATTCGTTTGCGCCTCTCATGGATGCATTCTGCTAAGTGCATGTCCCGCATGCAATCAAACAATCGTGCCTTTAGCCCCCCGGTTGCTAGACCTTCCTAAACTGCAGTGTTCTTGCGGCTATTTATTAGGCCGACCAACGCCTCATCAACCGACCATACCCACCATATACAAGCAACTCGTAACTGTTAGTATTGCTGCGCTAAACAATGGGCGACCAGAATGGTCATATGCCGAGATCCGCCATTATCTTGAACTGAAAATGAACGAGAGAAACGGGCTCAACAGCTACAAAAAGATTCTGCGCAGCGCCTTTGAATTAGAGCAAACACCGCTGGGCCAACCGTTACGATTATGTATAAACGATCGATCGATCGTTACCTTTCGACCTTATTTTTCCGTAGCGCGCTCCTCTGATCTTTGCGCCCTCATGGTCGCCCTTAACCTGGACTTTAAACAAGTATCCAGAGAATTAGCCGATAGGACCGTCCCCGGTCCAGAGCACGGCAGACCACTCTCCAAGGTGGTGCGGCAGACGTTAACCATTGAGAGCGCCAGACAAGAAATGCGGCAATTCATGAGTGAACACCGAGGCTGTTCACCTTCTAGGAGCAAAGTGCTTTATTGGTTCCTAAAATTATTCGATGAACAGTGGCTAAGTAAAAACTTTGTAGTGACTACAACCATCAATCCTACCGTCGGCCAAGACAGAAAAAACTTGCTAGAAGTATTTATGCAACAGCAGTTTTCTCGAGATAAAATCAGAGAAAGACTAATAAATTCGCCGGCGGGCGTGCGCGCTTCATTGCGTGATGAGGTGTGGCTAAAAAATAAGCTGCACGAGTTGGATGTGCGCAAGAAAGAACACAGAACCGCACGACGCATTCTAAACGACGCCTCACGTGTCATAGTGCTTCATGCTGTGCTGCAGAAAATTCTTGCCGCGCAAGACTGGCCCGTGCGAATCAATGGTGCTGTTTTGGGCCAGAGGGCCGGGCTAAGCAGTAGCCAAGCACAGAGTGCCATTAGACGTAACCCTGGACTTCGGCGTGCAGTTGAAGCGGCTAACGAAAGCAAAACTGAACGCCAAATAATTTGGGCGGCACGGCAGTTTCAAGGCGAAGGGCACTCGATAAGCCTCAAGCAAATTCTTCGCCGAGCTCGAGTGCCTACTCTTGTCCAAAATTTTGAGATGGCACGAAAGGCTAGGGATGGCCTGTCAATGGCATAGCCTCGGGATCTGGCTGTGCCGCGCCAAGAATACAGCTCGCTGACCGGGAATACTGAAGCGGCGAAGTGCACACCATGCATCCAATCGAACTTCGCTAGCTACCTTTTCCCTTTCGCTATGATGCGGGAATAATTGCCATAGAGGTTGGCCTGCAAATTGACATTAATTGCCAAATTTTACAATTCATCGCTAAACGTATACATTGGTCCCGGTTCAATATCGTAATTACCCCGGAGGATGAATAATGGCAAGCGTTACCGTGCTCGTAAGCAAGCTCGATTTTGACTTGGAGAATCCTCGGTATATTGCGCAAAAAAGCCAGCGGGAAGCCTTTGAACGGATATTGCTTGATAACCCGGCAAAAACCATAGCATTAGCCGAACATATCGTAAACAACGGCCAGAACCCTATAGACCTTATTGCCGTGATCGCGACCGAAAATAACCGGTACATTGTTCTCGAGGGAAATCGTCGAGCGGCGGTATTGAAGGCATTGAACAAACCTGTATTGCTTGACGCAATACCCCAGGGCACGGGGGTCCCCGCCTTTTGCAAGAAGATGAAGATTCTAGCGAAGCGCGCAGATAAATCGGCAATCAATAAGGTGGGGGCCGTCCAATTTGAATCGCGCGAAGATGCAGACATTTGGATTCCGCTAAAGCATACTGGGGAGAACGAAGGCGCCGGCACGGTACCTTGGGACGGCACACAACGGGCGAGGTTTCGTAAAGGTGACGCAGGCCTGAACTTGCTCGACTTTGGAAAAGCCAACAACTGGTTTACAGAAGAGGATTTGACCGACCGTGCGGCATTTCCTATTTCCACGCTTAATCGCCTTCTTGGCGATCCCGCAATCAGGACGGCGCTCGGCCTAGAACTTTCAGCGGGCAAACTACAGTCTACAGTGGCGATTAGCGACTTGGAAAAGGGGATCAAACAAGTAGTCTCTGACCTTGCCACAGGAACATGGAATGTTTCTATGCTTAAGTCGAAACAAGACAGAAAAAAGTATCTTGATCAGTTTCCTGCCGCCTCACTTCCGAACTTGCCTGACGAGGAGACCCTTTGGCCCCTCGACCCCGATCTGGCGCCGGCCCCAGAACCCAAACCGGCTGCAATAGAGCCCAAAGTACGATCTAGGAACGACAAGCGATCCACACTCATTCCTAAGAGCTTCGTAGTCACCACGAGCTCGGAAAGTCCGCGGTTGAACAAAATCTATCGTGAGCTAAAGCGCCTTTCCGTCGAAGACTATGAAAACGCAGTTGCAGTGCTCCTGCGCACTTTCATCGAACTTAGCCTAGATGACTTCATCGCACGCAACAACGTCACCATTGTCAAGGCCAGGCACCAAGCGACGCTCGCAGAAAAGGTACGAAGTACCGCCAAGCATCTTAAAGATCAGGGGAAGCTCGATAAAAATCAAGAGGGCATCGTTAACAAGTTAGCGAGCACGGAGCCCGACGACCAGGCACAGCCGACGAACATTACTACTTTGCATTCGTTCGTTCACAGTCGGTACGCTTCTCCCCTTGGTTCTGAACTGAAGACAATCTGGGACAACATTTCACCATTTATGTTGCACATTGCCCACGTCTAAATTAGATGGCCCAACCAGCTGGCCAAACTCGCTCAAAATTGCTAAAGTGGGTCGAACTTAATGCGGAGGCCCCTTGTCTAGCTATCACTCACCCTTACGCTATCCCGGGGGGAAAACCAAACTCACCGAATATGTAAAGGCATTATTTCGCCATAATGACCTTATGGACGGACATTACGTTGAACCGTATGCCGGCGGTGCATCGATTGCCTTGGAACTGATCATTCAAGAATTTGCTTCCCACGTTCATATTAATGATATAGACCCCTCAGTGTGGGCGTTTTGGCACTCAGTTCTGAATGATTCTGAGAATCTGTGCCGGCTTATCTCCAAAGTAACTGTTGACATGCACACATGGACCGAGCAACGGGAAATTCAGAAGCAGAAGGATACGGTTGACCCCTTAATATTGGGTTTTTCAACATTCTTCCTTAATCGGACAAACCGTTCCGGAATTCTTAAAGCGGGGGTGATCGGTGGTAAAAACCAAAACGGAAACTTCAAAATCGACGCTCGCTTTAGAAAAGATGAACTGATCAGGCGGATCGAGCTCATAGCGGAGCACCATAGCAGGATCAGTTTGTATAAACTGGACGCGGTGGACCTTCTGCAACACGTCGTACCAAGCCTTCCTGATAGGACACTGGTATACCTTGATCCCCCCTATTATGTAAAAGGTGGGGATTTATACGAACACCACTACAAGCACGATGATCACGCCGCTGTCGCCGCGGCGGCAGCAGGAATACGCCAGCATTGCATGGTGTCGTACGATGATGTTCCGGCAATCCGCGAGCTATATCGTGACTATCAATATGTCAGCTATAGCTTGAGCTATTGTGCGCAAAACAGGTATCGTGGAACGGAGGCTATCTTTCTTGGCCCCTCACTGGAGTGCCCAGGATTGAAAGCGTCTATGCAAGCAGCTTGAAGGGACAATTTGCCCCGTTACAGAATCTCGCTATGGTTTCAAGAGCTTCTTCCAGACGAGCGCCAGTAAAATCATTCGGCATTACTCCATAGGTACTGCAGCATCGGCTAAGGTTCAGTCGGCGTTGCTTGCTCGCGTCAATTGCCGGTATGTGGGAATTCTGGTCGAATGTGACCGATTTCTTTGATTGGCCGGAATGACCGGTCACAACATAAGAATCACATTACGCATCAAACCTAGCCCAGGGTGGGGGATTTCCTGGTAGTCATGTGGAATCGAAAGCTCGCAGCATTAATGCCCTGCGGATCAAAATGCTAGCTCGCTCCGCCATTATGCTCGGGCGTCAGTCGATTTATTTCGATAGTGACATGCGCCAGTTCATTATGTACGCTTAAGGCCTTTTTAAAATACGCTGGCGATATCGCTTCGTCAGTGACAAGGCCCACGATACAGGCGAATTTTCCCTTGCCGACGCGCCACACATGTAGATCGCTGATGGCTGCCTTCATTGGACTTGTCTCAATTATCTGTCGGATTTCGCCTACCACCGGTGTGTTCATCTCGGCATCGAGCAACACTCGTCCCGAGTCGCGTAATAAGCCATAGGCCCACACTGAGACCAGCATGGCACCTACAATACCCATCACAGGGTCCAACCAACTTGCTCCCCAGAATTTCCCCGCAATAAGTGCCACAATCGCCAGGACGGATGTCGCCGCATCGGCAATGACATGCACATAGGCCGCACGCAGATTCAGATCCTGATGATGCCCATGATCAGCATGACCGTGAGTATCGTGACTGTGACCGTGCCCATCCTTTAGGAGCCACGCACAAACAATATTCACGACCAATCCAATAAACGCGAGGGCAATGGCTTGGTCGTAGTAGATCGGGCCTGGAGATAACAAGCGCTCAACGGATTGGAACAGCATTGATCCCGCGACCAGGACAAGCAACAGGGCACTGGTATAGCCAGCTAAAACTTCAATCTTCCAAGTCCCAAAGGCAAACCGGCTATCGTTTGCAAACCGTCGTGCAAAGACATACGCCAGCACGGATAACCCAAGGGCTAACGCATGGGAACTCATGTGCCACCCGTCCGCAAGCAGCGCCATGGAATTGAACGTATAGCCGCCCACAATTTCGACTACCATCATCACGGCGGTGAGGATGACGGCCCGAGTGGTGTTTTTTTGAGCTAGCGGATTGCCTTCGTTGAAAACGTGAGAGTGCGTCCAATCGTTGTCGGGCTGGCGTTGTTCCATTGTTCATTGTCCTGATGCGGGCTAAAGTCATATACTATACCCCTGTATAGATAATGGCGAAAAGGAAAATAGATGTCGCACACAACTCGGGATCAAAAACCACTGTTAACCCGTATCCGACGAATTAAAGGTCAGGCTGAGGCCCTGGAAAAGGCCATCACAAACGAAACGGAGTGCGCCGCGGTGCTTCAACAAATTGCCGCGATCCGGGGCGCGGTTAACGGCTTAATGACCGTGGTTTTAGAAGGACATATTCGCGAACATCTTGGGGCCGAAGAGATGTCTACGTTGCAACGTCAAAAAGAGGTGGAACAAATCGTGCAGGCTTTACGTTCGTATTTGAAATAGAAAGCGCGTCAAAAGGATTATGGAATGAAGTTTCAGGAGGGAATGCGCCAAACGGGCGTACCGGCCGCCCTGGGTGCCGCTTTGCTGTTCGGAGCCGGGACGCCGTTGGCAAAACTCTTGCTCGCTTCGGTGAGCCCATGGCTGTTGGCTGGCCTGCTGTATCTTGGCTCGGGTGTCGGCTTGAGCTTGTATCGATATTTCAGCAAAGCACCTGCGGTCAAATTACCTCGTCAAGAAATGCCATGGTTCCTCGGTGCGATCCTCGCAGGTGGAATTGTCGGACCGGTACTCTTAATGCTCGGTTTGACGGGAATGCCCGCCTCCGGGGCGTCCCTTTTGCTCAACGCCGAAGGCGTGTTTACGGCGCTCTTGGCCTGGTTTGCATTCAAAGAGAATTTTGACCGGCGTATCGCGCTGGGCATGGTGGCGATCGTAGCCGGAGCCGTAGTCTTGAGCTGGCCAGGAGAGGCACGTTTTGCCGGTGCATGGCCAGCGCTTGCCATACTGGGTGCCTGTTTTGCCTGGGGTCTGGACAATAACTTAACTCGTAAAGTGTCGCTCTCGGACGCGACCTGGATTGCGTCGGTAAAAGGCCTAGCTGCCGGTTCGGTCAATCTGGCCCTGGCTTTCATAATGGGCGCAAGCATTCCGCCGTTGCCCAATTTGGCCGGGGCGCTTGTGGTGGGGTTTTTCGCATACGGCGTGAGCCTAGCTTTATTCGTGGTGAGTCTGCGCCACTTAGGTACGGCCCGCACGGGGGCTTACTTTTCGGTCGCGCCGTTCATGGGTGCCATGCTGGCGGTAGCTCTGGGCGACCCTCTAACGGTGACGTTGCTTATCGCAGCCGCACTGATGGCTCTGGGCATTTGGCTGCACCTAACAGAGCGGCATGAGCACCTTCATCGGCATGAAGCCTTAGAACATGACCATGAACATATTCATGATGCCCATCATCAGCACGAGCATGATGTGTATGTTGCGCCGGGGACGAAACATCGTCATGCACACCAACATGTGCCTTTGACTCATTTCCATGCACATTTCCCCGACGCCCACCACCGGCATCGCCATTGATTACGGATAAAAGGCGCCCCTGCGCGCCACCTTTTACTTATTGTCTTGTAAGGCGATAAAACTACTTCTGCTGTTTTTTATGCTGGGCAAGCCATTGGTCAAATTGAGCGATTTCTTTATTCTGAGCCGCGATAATGTCCTTGGCCATTTGTTGCATCTTCGGGTCTTTTCCTTTTTTCAGTTCCAACTCGGCCATATCGACAGCACCTTGATGATGAATGCGCATCATTGCGGCAAAGTCATGGTCGATGTCGCCGGATGACTTCATAGCGTCCATCTGTTTGCGCATATTCATCATGGAGCCGCGCATATCCATAGGCATGTTGCCTTTCATTGCTCCGGAACTCATTGACCCTTGGTTCGATGGTGTAGTCGTCTGAGCGGACGCCAACACTGAGGTTGCCCCAAGGCTGGCGCCTAGCATCAATGGTAATAAAATGTGGCGAGCGACGCGGACCTTTTTGCCGATTTGAATCTTCATGATCATCTCCTATACCAGCTGAAAGAACGTCCAAGATATCGAGCCGAGATGCCCATATTTACAAAAACGCTGCAAAATTCATCCCCTCAATCGCATTAAGCTCCTAGCCATTGTGCGACCACTAATTGCGCGCGATTATGGAAGTCTCGAAGCAATGAAGCATGCGTTTTGGCTCGCGTTATCTGTACAAACTTTGTTCGTCAGCAATTCGCGTGCCGCCACCAGGTTATTCTAGCTATGCTAATAATATGATTCATTGATATCGCTACTATCGTCGTTCATCATGACAAAAACGTAATGCTGCTGACAGCAAACTGTCAGTTTCGCAAGCACTTAAGTGTGGCATGATTGACACACCTGCCATCCGTTGCGATCTCGGACTCTACGCTGTTTTGGGATGGTGAGAGGTCAGCGTAGTCCAATACTAAATGGAAAACGGCTACGTCATGACACCACACGACCACGAACATGCTCATCACGGCCAATCCGGTGACTTAACCGGCGGATCAACGGGAGCTGACGGCAGCCACGTTAAACGGGCTACGGCCTCGGCCCCAGCGTTAAAAGACCCCGTATGCGGAATGTCGGTCACCGAACAATCGCCACACCATCTTGAGCATGATGGTCAGTCGTTTTATTTCTGCAGCACGGGCTGCCAAGCCAAATTCAGCGCGGACCCGGCCAAGTATCTTTCTAAAAAACGGCCAAACGAACAACACACTGAGGCAGCCGCACCGAGCACGATCTATACCTGTCCGATGCATCCCGAGATTCGCCAAGACCACCCCGGAAACTGTCCCAAGTGCGGCATGGCGCTGGAACCGCTTATGCCCACGCTGGAAGACGATAATCCCGAGCTGGCGGACTTCACTCGTCGGTTCTGGTGGACCTTGCCTTTAACGGTAATCGTCACCACGCTGGCCATGTTCGGGCACCAATTGGGTTGGTTTGGCATGGCCACCCAAAGCTGGATCGAGCTAGTGCTTTCCTTGCCGGTGGTGCTCTGGGCGGGTTGGCCGTTTTTTGTGCGCGGCGTACAGTCTGTGATTAACCGTAGTCCTAATATGTGGACACTCATCGGCTTGGGAACGGCGGCGGCTTTTATCTATAGCGTCGTGGCCACCGTTGCACCAGAAGTGTTTCCCGACACGTTCTTGTCCATGGGGCGCATCGCGGTGTACTTTGAAGCGGCAGTCGTCATCATTTCCTTGACGCTTTTCGGGCAAATCCTTGAGTTAAAAGCGCGCTCGCAGACTTCTGCGGCCATCAAGTCGCTAATGGGATTAGCTCCCAAGACAGCCCGGCGTATCGGACCCGATGGCACTGAGGAAGATGTGCCACTCACCCACGTCCATGAAGGCGATCGCCTACGCGTGCGCCCGGGCGAGAAAGTGCCGGTTGACGGGGCGGTAGAGGAAGGCGCGAGTTCGGTGGACGAATCCATGCTCACCGGTGAACCGCTGCCGGTCAGTAAGCGGGTGGGCGACAAGGTGATTGGCGCGACCATGAATACATCCGGCGCCCTGGTGATACGTGCCGAGAAAGTGGGCTCGGCGACGGTGCTGTCTCAAATCGTGCAGCTCGTTGCACAGGCACAGCGCTCGCGAGCCCCTATGCAACGCATGGCCGATCGCGTGGCTGGTTACTTTGTTTTGACGGTAGTTGCCATTGCCATCCTTACCTTCTTTGTATGGGGTTTCTGGGGGCCACAACCCAGTTGGGTCTATGGTCTGATCAATGCGGTGGCGGTCCTCATCATTGCCTGCCCGTGTGCGCTAGGGCTGGCCACGCCTATGTCCATCATGGTGGCCACTGGCCGTGGCGCAACGCAAGGCGTCTTGTTTCGCGATGCGGCCGCCATCGAAAACTTCCGTAAAGTCGATACCTTGATCGTCGATAAGACCGGCACACTGACCGAAGGACGACCCACATTCGAGCAAGCGGTTCCCGTCCAAGGCGGTACCGCTGAGGAGGTGCTGCGCTTGGCCGCCAGCCTGGATCAAGGCAGCGAACATCCCTTGGCCGACGCCATCGTTAGCGCCGCACGTAAGCAGGGTGTTGCATTGGCCACGGTAGATGAGTTTGAGTCCGGTACGGGGATCGGTGTGCGTGGCATAGTCGAAGGCAAGCGTTTGGCGCTCGGTAACACGGCGCTGATGCAGCAAGAAGGCGTCGATGTGGCGATATTGAGCGAAAAGGCCGAGAGCCTGCGTGTCCAGGGTGCAAGCGTCATGTACCTTGCCGCAGATGGTCACCTATTGGGCCTGCTTGCCGTCTCGGATCCCATTAAAGCCAGCACGCAAGAAGCATTGATGGAGCTGAAGGCCGCAGGAATCCGGGTCATTATGGCGACCGGTGACGGCGTGTCCACGGCAAAATCGGTAGCCGGGCGCCTGGGTATCGACGAATTCCATGGCGAGGTCAAACCGGCCGATAAGCTCGATCTTGTCACCAAGCTTCAAGATCAAGGGCATATCGTGGCCATGGCGGGCGACGGCATTAACGACGCGCCGGCCCTGGCGAAAGCTGATGTGGGCATTGCCATGGGCACCGGCACCGATGTGGCCATGAACAGCGCTCAGGTTACGTTGGTCAAAGGCGACCTACGGGGCATCTCGATTGCCCGCCACCTGTCTGACGCGACCATCGCGAATATGAAGCAGAACCTGGGGTTTGCCTTTGTGTACAACTCGCTGGGCGTGCCGCTGGCGGCCGGCGTGTTATATCCATTTACCGGACTGCTACTCTCGCCTATGTTTGCCGCGCTGGCGATGAGCTTGAGCTCGGCCTCGGTGGTGGCGAACGCGTTGCGGCTGCGTAAAGCAAAATAGATAGCCATCCTGCTTAAAACCATGATTGTGGTTGTTGCTGCGTGAACTGCTAATGGCGGGCACACTAGATGCTCATCTTGGGCTTGATCGATCGTCAACTAAGCCCGGCAGGTTAGCTGGGCCTTTATATCAAGGAGTATTTTATGCGCGGTAATGCGATTTTCTCGAAATCTCGTCTAGCGGTTCTCGCAAGTAGTGTGATCATGGGTGGTTTGGCTGCAGGCTATGGCGTGGCCATGGCGCACATCCACGAAGCCGCCACCGGTAAGAATGGCCCCCCCATAATCACTCTGGAAAAGAAAGGGGACAACCAATGGATGGTACCGGCGAATGCCAAACTGACCGATGCGCAATACAAGGCATATAAAGCGGGCAATCTTTACGTCAACGTGCATAGCGCCACTCACAAAGGCGGCGAGATCCGGGATCAGCTGAAGCCCTGAGCTTCGGCGGTGACGAACGTGTTGCGTTTGTCCAAGTCAAAATGAAGGCTCATCCCGGCCCAAGTCATTACTGTGGCGGTTGCAGCGTGATTTCCTTCTGAGCAGCCAATGCCTGCTTGGGCCAGGAACTCTTGATATAAGCCAGCACGGCCTGGATATCGTGCTCGGTCAGCAACTTGCCGTAGGCTGGCATGTCGCTCACATAGCCCGGTGGCGCCGTGACGCCAGGTACAAGACCGTTTTTGATGATATCAATCAGAACAGTGTCTGGATGATGCCAGGTGTGCCCCGTCTCGTTGTGCGGCGGGGCGGGCAAGCGTCCGTTCGCTTGACGAATCCGCCAATCGGGCTGACCCTCCAGCTTGGCGCCATGGCAAGCGGCACAGTTATTGGCATAGACATTCTTCCCGAGAGCCACCAGTGTTTGATTCGAGGGGTCGATATATGCGCCAGCCGAATCGGTGAATGTTCCATACAGATATACGCCAACACCGAGCGCCAATACGCCGACTACACCGGCAATCATTGCCTTCTTTTTCACGCGGTTACCATTCAGGTTATCCTTTTTTTCATCTTGCGGCGTAATACGCGCAACAGGTCGAGCACCACTATTTGGCATATGAAGCCAGTTGCCGTTTGGCTTGCACCGGGTCCACCGGCTGATTATTGACTCTCAGTTCATAATGCAAATGAGGGCCGCTGGCTGTTCCAGTTGAACCGACATAGCCAATGATTTGTCCTTTTTCGATGCTGTCACCTTTCCTCAGCCCGCGCTTAAAGCGGCTTTGGTGCGCGTAGACAGTGGAATAGGCATTGTCATGTTCTACGAAGATGACTTTCCCATACCCATTTTGAACGCCAATGAACGTGACCTCGCCTTGTGCGGTTGCTCGGATCGGTGTGCCTTTGGACGCGGCGTAATCAATGCCTTGATGGCCGGCCCACTTGCCCGATACCGGATGCAGCCGGTAACCGAAAGCCGAGTTGATTCTTACACGTTCAGTCAAAGGCGTTCTAAGAAACGTCCTCTGCAAGCTCGCCAGTCGAGATGTCACTTTATGAGAGCGGTTGCCAAGCACCTGGACAGGGCTTTCAGTGATGGGGATCTGCCTCGCCTCCGACGCCATGGCGGTACCTGCCATAGAGCAAGCTAGGATAAAAAGTAATTCTTTAAACATGGAGTATCGGTAAAGCAGGATGCATTGGAATGATGTCGGGTTAACTTTCCCGTTCGGGCCCTAGGTTGTCGCGTGGTGGGTGCTGAAAGAAGAAAGAGTCAGTCGCGGTAACCGCCTAACCGCTAAAAGGTGCGAAGATCCCTGTCGCCACACCTTCGGAGTTCTACATACTCCCCGCCCAGTCAATGAATCAAAACGCTGAAGGAGTCTTTATGACAAATATCAGCCCACCTTGATCTTTCCCACCATCCCGGCTTCCATGTGCCCCGGAATAAGGCAGGCGAAGTCAACGGTTCCGGCCTGGGGAAACTGCCAGACAAGACCGCCTTTTTGACCAGGATTGATCGTGATCATATTAGGTTCAGCATGTTTGATCCCCGGCATTTTTTGCATCATGGCCGCGTGCTCTTTAAGTTCAGCGACCGAACCGATCACCATTTCATGAGGAATCTTACCGTTGTTCTTCATAAAGAAACGGACCGTCTCACCCGGCTTGACGTTAAATTCGCCGGGGGTAAAACGCATGGTGTCATCCATGACAAGCTCGATCGTACGCGTGACCTTGGCGGCATCGCCGGGCTGTCCCATAGACAAATCGGCTTTGTTCATGCTGGACATATCGTGGCCTTGCATCATGGTGCCATCCTTCATCTCGTGACCTGCACCATGGCTCCCGGCGGCCAGTGCCAGGACGGGTAAAGTACTCAATAGCAATATGGATAGTGTTTTCTTCATAAACGGCTCTCTTAGACAAGTTACAGGGATGAGAGCACCAAGCGTGATGTTCTCGGGTACAACGATTAGAATCGGAAGCTCAACCCGGCGACAAAGCGGGTTTCGCGGGCACGTTCGCCGGCATCGCGTGCGAAGTTTGCTGTTTGACCGAACTTACTAGCCCATTCCACCCCGATATAGGGGACAAACTGTCGCGTCACTTCGTATTTCAGGCGCAAGCCGGCCGTACCATCCGACAGGCCGCTACCAATCTCGCGGGCCTCATCGCGTTTGCCGTAAAAGTTCACTTCTACGCGAGGTTGCAATACCAATTTTTGCGTGATCAATAAGTCGTATTCCGCGCTCAAGCTCAACGCCGTTCTGCCGCTGGGGCCTACATAGGCGGTGGCATCAATATCGAACCAATAGGGCGCCAAGCCTTGTACGCCGAATGCAAGCCACTCTCTGCTCGGCCCTTCGCCATGGTCCACGCGCACACCAAGCTGGGTATCCCAGAAGGTGGAAACGGCATGGCTCCATAGCAATTCGGTTTGGGCTTCTTTTAGTTTTCCGCCCGCTACTTCGCCTTCGGCTTTCAATACGGCGCGGTTGTATGTCCCGCCAAACCACGCTTGCCCCTCATAGGCAAGCCCTTCATTGCTACCGGACCTGACGTACTCAAGCCGATCGAACCATACTGAGGCGAAATTGTGCTCGTCAGACATGTGCAAGCGCTGGCCGTGGCCCAGTGAATACTTACCCGAATCCAACGTATATCCCCCGGAATAGGCGTCGGGGTCCCGCGCATCCGGTGGCGCCGATCCGCCTTGCATCTGCATAGCGCCATGATCCATCTGGCCACTGCCTTCACCCATTGCACCCATATCGTGAGCCGGGGCGGCTGGAGCCGTGTTGGCTTTGTCATGATTCATACCTGGCATGGCCTGTGCTGGCTTGGGCGCGCTGGTTGCATTCATGTTCATAGACCCGTGATCCTGGCCGCCCATATTCATCGCACCATGGTCCATGCCGGGCATACCCATTTTGCTGTGATCCATGCCAGACATGCCTGCTGCATCAGCAGGGGTCGGAGTGGCTTGCATGGTGGTATGGCCGCTATGGGCGTCTTGCGCTTGAGCCTGAGCAAAAATCGGGGTCGCGCCTAGCGTTGCGATCGCGAGCGCGAGCACGCGTTTCTTTATTTTGGTATTCACGGTCAAAATTCCCTTTTTCTCATTGGTTGAACTCATGCCACCACCACTTCACGGAACATGCCCATATCCATATGCAGCATCAAGTGGCAGTGCCAGGCCCAGCGTCCGAGCGCATCGGCGGTTACGAGGAAGCTGATGCGTTGCGCGGGTTGAACGGGAATCGTGTGGCGGCGTGCCTGGAAGGCGCCATCGGGCGTTTCCAGTTCGCTCCACATGCCATGCAAGTGCATCGGATGGGTCATCATGGTGTCGTTATGCAAGATGACCCGCACGCGTTCACCGTAGCGAAAATGCACGGGTGTGGATTTGCCAAACTCAACGCCATCAAAGGACCAGGTAAAGCGCTCCATATTGCCCGTTAAGTGCAATTCAATTTCGCGTTCCGCGCCGCGTGGGTCCATCGGCCCGCCAATGGTATGCAGATCGGCGAGGGTGAGTACCCGCCGGCCGTTGTTGCGCAGTCCGATGCCGGGGTCATCCAGATTAGTGCGCGGCATATCAACATGCATATCCGTGCTTGGGCCATACTCGGTCTTCGCGTGGCGCACTTTAGTGCTGGCTTTGTCCCTACCCATGGCGCTATGGTCCATGCCGGCCATGTTGACGTGATTCATTCCTGCCATCGAGCCGTGATCCATGCCCGCCATACTGCCCGCGCTCATGCCTGCCATCGCCCCATGATTCATTCCCGCCATGGCAGGCTGGCCAGAGCCGCCATGATCCATGCCTGCCATACCGGCCATGCCACCGCCCATGGCACCCATCATGTCAGCCATGGTCAGCCACTCAGGCTCGTCCAGCTTAGGGACCGCAGCCACCAGCCCTGCGCGGGTTGCCAGGGTGCCGCGCGCATAGCCGGTACGATCCATGGATTGAGCAAAGATGGTGTAGGCGTCATCTTTGGGTTCGACAATGACGTCATACGTCTCGCCCGATCCAAAGCGAAACTCATCGACCGTGACCGGATCAACGTTTTGTCCATCGGCTTGCACGATCGTCATTTTCAAGCCGGGGATGCGTACATCATAAAAACTGTGGCCCGAGCCGTTAATAAAGCGCAGGCGAACGCGTTCGCCCGGCCTAAATAACCCCGTCCAGTTGCCGGCCGGCGTGGTGCCATTCATCAAGTAGGTGAGCACATTGGACGATAAATCGTTCAGGTCGGTCGGGCTCATGCGCATTTCGTTCCACATCTTGCGCTTGTCGATCGCCGCTTTAAGGCCGTCGCGGGACGCGTCCTGGAAGAAATCCACCACAGTTGGCTGGTTATAGTTGTAATAGTCGCCCTGCATTTTCAGCTTGGCGAGCACGCGCATGGGATCTTCGTCCGTCCAATCCGTGAGCTGAACCACATACTCGCGGTCTGCCCGAATTGGGTCGCTTTGAGCAGGCTCAATCACAATGGCGCCGATCATCCCCGTCGCTTCCTGCATACCAGAGTGCGAGTGATACCAATACGTACCGTTTTGCTCGACCTTGAAGCGATAGGTGAACGTCTCCCCTGGCGCAATACCGGGGAAACTGATCCCAGGCACCCCGTCCATCTGAAAGGGTAAGAGGATGCCATGCCAGTGAATCGAGGTTGCTTCTTTTAGCCGATTTGTGACCCGTAT
>NZ_QNRQ01000028.1 GCF_003315175.1 Eoetvoesiella caeni
TGTCATTTTCAGAAGGTGACTGCACGGAATATCAAGAGTCGGCTGCACAGTCTTTTCTGATCTGTGGTCGTCTCAGAAAACGGAAAATAAAGCACGCTAAGCTGTGGAAGCCCCTGCCAAGCTCGTTCCACCTTGCAACGACGCAATCAGCGGACACGAAACATTCCCCTGCCGCGAATGGCAGGCGCACACCAGGTCAGACAGCACAGCCTCCATGCGCGCCAAATCGGCCATCTTCTCGCGCACGTCTTGGAGCTTGTGCTCGGCCAGGCTGCTGGCCTCCTCGCAGTGGGTGCCATCGTCGAGCCGCAGCAACTCGGCGATTTCATCCAGGCTGAAGCCCAACCGCTGGGCCGATTTCACGAATCGCACCCGTGTCACGTCCGCCGCGCCATAGCGGCGAATGCTGCCATAGGGCTTGTCCGGCTCGGGCAACAAGCCCTTGCGCTGATAGAACCGGATGGTCTCCACGTTGACGCCGGCTGCCTTGGCAAAAACGCCAATGGTCAGGTTCTCCAAATTATTTTCCATACCGCTTGACTCCGTACATGAGTACGGAAGTAAGGTTACGCTATCCAATTCAAATTCGAAAGGACAAGCGCATGTCTGAACCACAAACCGGGCGCGGCGCGCTCTTCACTGGCGGGCTGGCCGCCATCCTCGCCTCGGCCTGCTGCCTCGGGCCGCTGGTCTTGGTCGCCTTGGGATTCAGCGGGGCATGGATCGGCAACCTGACCGTGCTGGAGCCGTATCGCCCGATTTTCATCGGTGCAGCGTTGGTCGCGTTGTTCTTCGCCTGGCGGCGCATCTACCGCCCTACGCAAGCCTGCAAACCGGGTGAGGTCTGCGCGATTCCCCAAGTGCGAGCTACTTACAAGCTCATTTTCTGGGTCGTGGCCGTGCTGGTCCTGGTCGCCCTCGGATTTCCCTACGTCATGCCATTTTTCTACTGATCGGAGTTCACCATGAAAAAACTGTTTGCCTCCCTCGCGCTCGCCGCCATTGTTGCCCCGGTGTGGGCCGCCACTCAGACCGTCACGCTGTCTGTACCGGGCATGACCTGCTCCGCCTGCCCGATCACCGTCAAGAAGGCGATTTCCAAGGTCGAAGGCGTCAGCAAGGTTGACGTGACCTTCGAGACCCGCGAAGCGGTTGTCACTTTCGATGATGCCAAGACCAGCGTGCAGAAGCTGACCAAGGCCACCACCGATGCGGGCTATCCCTCCAGCATCAAGCAGTGAACCACTGAACCCGAACCTGGGGCGATCATGGGACTGATCACACGCATTGCCGACAAGGCTGGCGCGCTTGGCAGCGTTGTTTCCGCGATGGGCTGCGCCGTGTGCTTCCCGGCCATCGCCAGCTTGGGCGCGGCCATCGGCCTCGGTTTTCTACAGGAATACGAAGGATTGTTCATCTCCAAGCTGCTGCCGCTGTTCGCTGTCGTGGCTTTGCTGGCGAACGCATTGGGCTGGCTCAGTCATCGCCAATGGCACCGCAGTCTGCTCGGCATGATCGGGCCAGCCATCGTGTTCGCTGGAACTGTCTGGCTGCTTGGCAACTGGTGGGCAGCACACCTCGTATACACCGGCCTGGCGCTGATGGTCGGCGTGTCGATCTGGGACTTGGTTTCGCCGGCACATCGCCGTTGCGGCCCGGACGGTTGCGAACTCCCCACGAAACAAGGCTGACGGCGGAAGTCGGCAGCCAACACAGAAAAGGAACGATGAATGACCACCCTCAAAATTACCGGCATGACCTGCGACTCCTGCGCGGTTCACGTCAAGGAAGCTCTGGAGAAAGTGCCTGGCGTGCAATCAGCGGAGGTTTCCTATGGCAAGGGCAGCGCCAGGCTCGCCATCGAGGCCGACACATCGCCGGATACGCTGACCGCTGCCGTGGCCGGACTCGGCTATCGGGCTACGCTCGCCGATGCGCCCGTGGCTCCGGCGGGCGGCGGATTGCTCGGCAAGGTGCGCGAATGGCTGGGCAGTGATGACAAGGCTGGCGGGGATGCTGGCAAGCTCCATATCGCCGTGATCGGCAGCGGCGGCGCCGCGATGGCGGCAGCGCTGAAGGCCGTCGAACAAGGCGCGCACGTCACGCTGATCGAGCGCGGCACCATCGGCGGCACCTGCGTGAATGTCGGCTGCGTGCCGTCCAAGATCATGATCCGCGCCGCCCACGTCGCCCACTTGCGTCGCGAAAGCCCGTTCGATGGCGGCATGCCGCCCACGCCGCCGACGATCTTGCGTGAGCGGTTGCTGGTCCAGCAGCAGGCGCGCGTCGACGAACTGCGTCATGCTAAGTATGAGGGCATCCTGGACGGGAATCCGGCCATCACCGTTCTGCACGGCGAAGCGCGTTTCAAGGACGGCCAGAGCCTTGTCGTTCGTTTGAACGATGGTAACGAGCGCGCTGTGGCCTTCGACCGTTGCCTGGTCGCCACGGGTGCCAGTCCGGCCGTGCCGCCGATCCCGGGCTTGAAAGAGTCACCCTACTGGACTTCGACCGAGGCCCTGGTCAGCGACACGATTCCCGAACGCCTGGCCGTGATCGGCTCGTCAGTGGTGGCGCTGGAACTGGCGCAAGCCTTTGCCCGACTCGGCAGCAAGGTGACGATCCTGGCACGCAGCACGCTGTTCTTCCGCGAAGACCCGGCCATCGGCGAAGCCGTCACGGCCGCGTTTCGCATGGAGGGCATCGAGGTACTGGATCACACGCAGGCCAGCCAGGTCGCGCATGAAGGCGGCGAATTCGTGCTGACCACGGGGCACGGCGAAATACGCGCCGACAAGCTGCTGGTCGCTACCGGCCGAGCGCCGAACACGCGCAGCCTGAATCTGGAAGCGGCGGGCATCGCACTCAATCCGCAAGGCGCTATCGTCATCGACTCCGGCATGCGTACCAGCGTGGAACACATCTACGCCGCCGGCGACTGCACCGACCAGCCGCAGTTCGTATATGTGGCGGCAGCGGCCGGCACCCGTGCGGCGATCAACATGACGGGCGGCGACGCAACCCTGAACCTGACCGCGATGCCGGCGGTGGTGTTCACCGACCCGCAAGTGGCGACCGTGGGTTACAGCGAAGCGGAAGCACACCACGACGGCATCGAGACCGACAGCCGATTGCTGACGCTGGACAACGTGCCGCGCGCGCTGGCGAACTTCGATACGCGCGGCTTCATCAAGCTGGTAGTCGAAGTGGGCAGCGGGCGCTTGATCGGCGTGCAGGCGGTCACGCCGGAAGCGGGCGAGCTGATCCAAACGGCAGCGCTGGCGATTCGCAACCGCATGACGGTGCAGGAGCTGGCCGACCAGTTGTTCCCCTACCTGACGATGGTCGAAGGACTGAAGCTCGCGGCGCAGACCTTCAACAAGGACGTGAAGCAGCTTTCCTGCTGCGCTGGGTGAGGAAAAGGAGGTGTTCTATGAACGCCTACACGGTGTCCCGGCTGGCCCTTGATGCCGGGGTGAGCGTGCATATCGTGCGCGACTACCTGCTGCGCGGACTGCTGCGGCCGGTGGCGTGCACCCCAGGCGGCTACGGCCTGTTCGACGAGGCGGCCTTGCAACGGCTGTGCTTCGTGCGGGCGGCCTTCGAAGCGGGCATCGGCCTCGATGCGCTGGCGCGGTTGTGCCGGGCACTCGATACGGCGGACAGCGACCAGGCCGCAGCGCAGCTTGCCGTGCTGCGCCAGTTCGTCGAACGCCGACGCGAAGCGTTGGCCGATCTGGAAGTGCAGTTGGCCACCCTGCCGACCGAGCCGGCACAGCACGCGGAGAGTCTGCTATGAACAGTCCCGAGCGTTTGCCGACCGAAACACCCAAGCCGTTCACCGGCTATCTGTGGGGCGCGTTGGCCGTGCTCACCTGTCCCTGTCATTTGCCGATTCTCGCCGTTGTGCTGGCCGGAACGACAGCCGGCGCATTCATCGGGGAACATTGGGGTATTGCAGCCCTCACGCTGACCGGCTTATTCATTCTGTCCGTGACGCGGCTACTGCGCGCCTTCCGGGGCGGATCATGATGACTTCGCACCCCGCCGGATGGACGGCGACTGAGTTGGCGCAGGCGGCGGCGAGCCGGCAGCTTGAGCTGTATTACCAGCCGCTGGTCGATCTGCGTAATAACCGGATCGTCGGCGCGGAAGCGCTGCTGCGCTGGCGGCATCCGAGCTTGGGACTGCTGCCACCAGGTCAGTTCATACCGCTGGCCGAGTCGTCCGGCCTGATGCCGGCAATTGGCACGTGGGTGCTGTGCGAAGCCTGCCGACAGATGCGCAAGTGGCAAGCATTGGCGTGGCAGCCGTTCCGGCTCGCCGTCAATGTGTCCGCGAGTCAGGTCGGGCCGATGTTCGATGCCGAGATTCAGCGGGTGCTGACCGATGCGGACTTACCCGCCGAATGTCTGGAGATCGAGTTGACTGAATCGGTCGCCTTCGGCAATCCGGCCCTGTTCGCCACCTTCGACGCCTTGCGTGCCCTCGGCGTGCATTTCGCGGCCGACGACTTCGGCACGGGCTATTCCTGCCTGCAACATCTGAAGTGCTGCCCGATCACCACGCTGAAGATCGACCAATCGTTCGTTGCCAGGCTGCCGGACGATACCCGCGACCAATGCATCGTGCGGGCGGTGATCCAGCTCGCGCATGGGCTGGGCATGGAGGTAGTGGCCGAAGGCGTGGAAACACCCGACAGCCTGGCGTGGTTGCGGCAGGCCGGCTGCGACACGGTGCAGGGCTTTCTGTTCGCCAAGCCGATGCCGGCGGCGACCTTCGCCAGCTTCGTCAACCAATGGAGAAACACCACCATGAACGTCAACGAACCGAGCACCGCTTGCTGCGTGTGTTGCAAGGAAATCCCGCTCGATGCCGCCTTCACCCCGGAAGGCGCGGAGTACGTCGAGCACTTCTGCGGGCTGGAGTGCTACCAGCGCTTCCAGGCACGCGCCATTACTGCGACCGAAACCAGCGCCAAGCCGAGCGCTTGCGATTCGCCGCCGTCAGGCGGAGGCTGACTACTTGTCAGGTACGGTTGAGTAGTTTCGTCCCATCTGGGCGCAACTCGCCTTTTGGGGAAATGTGTCGGTACAGGGTCTGTCGCGTGATGCCGAGTTCCTGGCACAGGTCGCCGACCTTGGTTTCGGGCTGGCACATTGCCGCCATCGCCAGGCGCAGCTTGGCGGCCGTCATCTTGAACGGCCGGCCACCTTTCCGACCGCGCGCCCGTGCCGAGGCCAGGCCCGCCACGGTGCGCTCGGCGATCAGTTCGCGCTCGAACTCGGCCAGCGCGGCAAAGATGCCGAAGACCAGCTTGCCGGCGGCCGTCGTGGTGTCGATGGCCGCACCGTGGCCGGTCAGCACCTTCAGTCCGACACCACGGCCGGTCAGGTCGTGGACGGTATTGATCAGGTGGCGCAGGTCACGCCCGAGCCGGTCCAGTTTCCACACCACCAGCGTATCCCCCTCGCGCAGCGCCTTTAGGCAGCTCGCCAAGCCAGGGCGGTCTTCGCGCTTGCCAGACGCCTGATCCTCGTAAAGTTGGGTGGGATCGACGCCAGAAGTGACTAGCGCATCGCGCTGCAAGTCGGTGGCCTGTGAGCCGTCTGCCTTCGATACCCGCATGTAGCCAATCAGCATCTTGCACCTGTCACATATACGTTCGATTATGTGACAGTGTGAACCGGAAAGTTCTGGTCGTCAAAATTTGTCACTTAACCCGTCATTCTGTCTAAGACATGCAAAGGGCTCATCAGGCTCGTAATGTGACAAAAATTCCGTGGGGATGCCTTCCTTCGCGAAGGTAGCGCGCAACTGTTCCAGGGAAGCGGGGTCGCGCCGACCATAGGAAGCCAACGCGAACAGCGAGCGTGCCGTCTCGGGGTCGTGCCGCGCTTCAATGATGGCCTCATCAATGGCCTTGACCGCACGCTGCCAGTGATCGACGGGTTCGGGCTTCAGCGCTTTCGCCGGCAGGCCACTGGTGAACCCGGTTTGGGGCTCGGACCAGAACAGCTTTGCATGCTCGCCTGGCGGGCTAATATCCCTCACCTCAATCAAGCTGATTGCCGTTGCCGCCGCCTCCAGCATCTGCAATCGTACTGCCGGGTTCAGGGTTTCATACGGTCGCCACAGACTTTGCCCAGCACGCAGCGGATGCCCGCAGCCTTCCCATACTTGGCGGAGATACCCCGCGCAGGTTCCGCACGTCGAAAGCGGGGTGTTCAGCTCATCGAGCAGCGTGCGTATTAGCCGAAACCACAATCCAGCGTGGATGCGTCGGCGCGGCAGCTCCACATGGCCGGTCGTCAGTGCCTGCCAGGTACGCCGGTCCATCACTGCAATCGCGTCGCTGGCGGTGCGCGGCGCAGTGTCGGCGTTATCCCAGCCGAGAAACCGCCCAGGCACGCCCCAATAGGATTCCAGCCAGCAACCATGCAGCGGGCAGCTCAGCATCAGGGGCAGCTTCCATGCAAGCAGTACGGCTTGGTTTGCCGGGTCGTTCAGACAGAGCGGACAGGCGCGATGTATCGGCTGGCTGGGCAGCCAGGCACGCCAGTTCGTGATGGATCGCGTCCTACGGCGGAGTTTCGGCAGCAGCACCGAGAGCTGGAACGCATAGGTTTCCAATGCGTCTGGAATCTGATCATCAAGGCTATCCAGTAGCCAAGGCACCCAGCCGGCGAAACTCATGCAACGCAGCCGGTCCAGCTCGATGCCGGTCCGCTGGAAGAGCATCATCAGCAGCGACAGTGGTGGCGCGGTATCCAGGTCATCAACCTGGCCGTGACCAAGATCGTGCTCCAGCAGGTCGGACACCTCCATGTGATAGCAAAGGGCCACGCGGTTGAGCCATGAAGACAAGGCTTCGCCTTCCTTGGGAGCCGGATGCAGCGGCCAGCGTGGCGCTGGCTTCACATCAGTTCCCGCTCGAATTGCCGACGCCGCTCGCTTGGGCCGGTGTAATCGGCCATGCTGAGCGTGCGGTGGTTGATCGCTTCCTCGCCGCTCTCCACGGCGACGAGGGCCGCCGCCATCAGCAAGTGCGCCAGTTCGCCGATGGTGCCCTCGCTGCGTGTGAGCAGGTAGCGGGCCATGTCCAGCGTGGCAATCGACGAGGGTCGCCGCAATGGAAGCGAAGCGGCGAAGCTGGCCAGCAGTGAGCAGCAATCGTCGTTGGCCTCCCACACCGGCAGCATCATGGGCTCGAAGCGGTTTTCCAATTGGTCATCCGAGCGGATGGCCAGGTAGGCGTCGCGCGTGCCGACCCCGACCAATGGGATGCGCAGCTCATTGCCGAGGAAGCGCAGCAGGTTGAGAAATTCCCGCCGGTTGACGCTGTTGCCGGCCAAGACGTTGTGCAGCTCGTCGATCACCAGCATGCGCACGCCGACCTTGCGCAGCAGTGCCAGCGCCAGTTGCTCCATTTCCGGCAGCCGTGGGCGCGGGCGCAATGGTGCCCCCCATCGCGGCAAGTAGCGCGACGTAGAAGCGGATCACCGACGGTTCGGACGGCATCTGCACGACCAGCACCGGCATGTGTTCCTGGTCCGCGTCGGAGCTGGCCGGATGCGTGCGCCGGAATTTCTCGATGATCATCGACTTGCCGTTGTTGGTCGGGCCAACCAGCAGCAGGTTGGGCATGCGTTGCTTGTTTGGCCACGCATACAGGGTTTCCAGCCGGTTCAGCGCCTCGACCGCGCGCGGGTAGCCGATCCAGCGGTCGGCGCGAAGGCGCTGGATGCGCTCGTCCGCCGGCAGCCGAGCCAGCCCCTGTGCCGCTGGCAGCAGGTGTGACAAGTCGATGATGGGATATTCGTCCACGGCTACCACTCCTCGATCTGGTCGAACGGTTTGGCCGGAGGCAGGTTGTCTGCCTGCGGATCAGCAACGTCCGTTTTCGGCGGAATCGGCTTGTCCGGCGGAGGCGATGCCTTGAGGTGCTGGCGTCGATCCGCGTCGCGCCGCGCCTTGCGCGTGGCCTTCTGTGCGGTGGTCACGATCTCGCGCATCTGCCCGATCATGCGGAACAGCGCCGACTCATCCACCTGTTCGCGTCCCTGCTGCCGCAATTTCGTCAGCGCCTGCCGTTGTTCCCAGAGGGTGACAGCCGGGTGCGACAAGGTACGGTAGGGGATTTCCAGGTAATGCTGCCCCTGCGGTTCCAGCACCCAGATACGGCTGATGTCACGCGGGTCGCGCCGGATCAGGAAAGCGGGCAAGCGGTCGCGTCGTGCGATCCACGGTTTGAGCGCATCGGCGTAGTAGTGAATGTGGTCGATGACAAAGCCGGTGCGAGTCAGAGTACGGCGAATGATGGGCAGGAAATCGACCAAAAAAGCCAAGGCGCGGGTGACGACAGCCGGTACACCGACACGCGCCACGGCTTCTGACCAGCGCGCCGCCGGCGGCTGAAGCAGGCCGTTGTGCACAGAGCCGTGATAGGTGCCCACCGCCAACGTGAGCCAGCGCTCCAGCTCACGCAATGTCAGGGCGGCCTTGTTTTCGGAATCGTAGTCCCCGCGCTGGTCAGGGTTGGAGAAGGTCGTCCCTGGCAATTCATCGTGGATCATCTGCATCGCCGTACCGATGATCCGTTCCACGATGCCGCCGTAGTGCGGCTGCCCTGGCGGACGATAGTCCAACCGGATGCCGTGCTGCTCGCAGCCACGGCGCAGCGCCTCGCTCTTGAACTCGGCCGCGTTGTCCAAGTAGAGCAGCCTGGGCTTGCCGCTCATCGGCCAATCCATTTCTATATTCAGACCCTCCAGCCAGGGACGCTTGTCGCAGGCGACATGCACAAGGCACAGGCCGACCGAAACAGATGACGGCGCTTCCAGCGTGACGACCATGCCGAGCACGCAGCGGGTAAACACGTCGATGGCGATGGTCAGATACGGACGGCCAATCGGTTGCCGGTCGCGCTCGTCCACCACGATCAGGTCGATGACCGTGTGATCAATCTGCACTTGTTCCAGTGGCGCGGTCACGGCGGGAGGCTCACCACCGACACCTTGCAGGCTGCGGGACGCATCCTGACCTTCCCGGCGGCGAGTGGCCTTGAGCGGGTCGAGGCCGGCGATCCGCAGGGCCAAAGTGTTGCGCGCCGGCACCCGTAGCTTTTGCGCTTTGCAAGCCTGCGCGACCTCGCGGTGGAACGCCGCCAGGCTACGCTTCTGCTTGGTCAGGAAGCGCTTTTGCAGCAACTCGCGGATGATGCGCTCAACTGATTCCGGCAAGCGTCCCTTGCCTTTTCCGCCGCCGGACTGGCCGGGAACCAGGTCCGTCACAAACCCAGCACCTTGCCGGGCACGCCGGATCAGGACATACACCTGCCGCCTGGATAGGCCCAGCGCTTGAGCAGCGGCATCGGCGGCTTCATGCCCAACCACTTCAAGCGCTGCCAGCGGCCCGATGATTTCGGTCCGGTGCCGGGCCTGTGCCCATGCCGCATCGGGCAGGGTGGCCACGCCCTGCTCGGCAATTGGTAATGTGTCTGACGCCATGCTCACACCTCGCTTTGGTGCACACGAGTATTGAGCATAGTCGAGATTGGTGCAGATGACTTCTGATATTGCGTGGTCAGGAGCCGACTGCACACCTGGCGTTACGCCCCGTCAATTGGTGCAGTCGTCTTCTGAAAATGACAG
>NZ_QNRQ01000029.1 GCF_003315175.1 Eoetvoesiella caeni
TGAATCAGTTTGCCATTATGTTCGGCGATCGATTTACCCAAGCAAGGGGATAAAAGTTGTTCAACCGCCTTGCCCACAAAAATACGGATACTCCCCGAAAGAACTCGATACAGCCGTCCAAAGGATATATCTTGGCGGACTTAAGACGCTGGCCGACAATCCGCCTTATTGAAAATAGTCTGTTGTATGGCCTTTTGCCATTTATCTTTGACAGACTTATCGAACTCCCATCGGTAAGTGCGAATTTCTAAATCTTTATGTCCCGCTCAAACTATGAGCATGACAGAAACTACCGCCAACCAACTCCTGCAGTTTGCGTTATGTCTCGCTCATCGTAAGCGTCTGATACACCGAGCGAAGAGCTTGTACGCTTGGTTGGTTCATGTCTATTTGGACTCTCAGAGAACACTGCATTAATAGGTAAGTTCTGCTCGGCAAAGGTGAGTATTTACGGGATTAAAGGTGAGACTTTACGGGATAAAAATCAATAAATTCAAATACTTGCGTGTTTCATTTTAACCACGGCTTTTGTTTTTATATGTCGTTTTTATATGTTTTCGCTTGCGCGCGCTACCCGCTGCTTGATAGTCTATAAGCATGCGTTGAGAAAATATTCTTGGCGTCCCCTAATCGGAATTCGAGGCACTTCATGAATCGCAATTGGCACAATTCGATTAACGTCATGACGACCACCGCTACCACGGTGAGAGCGCTCATGCGCGCGAGGATCTGACGCTTTTATCTATTCGGTACATCGTCAAGAAGCCTCGCTCCAAGCGGGGCTTCTTGCATTAATGGCTTGGCCCAATATAAACAGTGACGGAGTATTCCATGAAATGCCTTTCTATTTTGCTGAGTTGGCGAACACCGCCGCCATAGCGCTTTTCCAGACCGCCCGATAGCGGCTGCTTGTCTCATACCTTTTTCATTTTTACATCGGAGAACATCATGACCGAGGATCGCGCTCGTCTGAACTCTTTGCCTGCCGCTTATCCACGCCTGTTCCCTAAGGGGCCGTTGCACTGGGGTTTCGAGTTGGGGGACGGCTGGAGCCAAGTCGTGACGCTCTTGTGCGAGCGTCTGGCCACGATTTTGCAAGAGGCTCCTGGCGCGTCAATTGAGGTTCTCCAAGTCAAAGAGAAATTTGGCGGCCTGCGTTTTTATTACTCCCACCATGGCGTGAGCGATGAGATGGCTACCGCACTACGAAACGCTGTCGAGTTGGCGGCGACCGCAAGCCTGCAGATCTGCGAGCGGTGTGGCCGCCGTGGGGAAATGCAGGACAAGGCTGGCTGGTTACGGGTTGTGTGTTCCGTTTGCCGTATTGATCCATAACGGAAAATGAATAAAAGGTGCATCATGAATCACAATGACTATACGAACGCATTAGCGCAAGCTGTAGATGCCGACGCTGGTGAGGACATTTTGGACGGAGCACGTCGCGCAGCCGAACTGCCTGCGGTGCCGTTGAGAAACTTCTTTGGCGATGAGCTGCTTACGTTGCTGTATCGGAGCACTGAGCCTTGTGCGCGTCCGTTGGCCGAGATGAAACGCTGCCTTGTCCTTGTCTGCGATCCGAAAGAGGCCCGCCATGTTCGCGCGGCGGCCGCGGTGGCATTGGGGCGCTTCGTGCAGGCCCGGCGCCCCGAGGGGGATGAGTACGTTCTGGGCAGCAGCAACCCTCAAGACTGGTTCCAGTTGGCACGCCAGCTCAATAGCGTGGTCGGCGCCTTGGCGTTGGCTAATACCTTATTGGCACAGCGCGGGCAGAAGGTAGAGTTCAACCTGGAGGTGGATCCCTTGCCTCGGCTGGCGGAGTCTGGTGAGCGTACGTTTCGTATGCCACCCGTCGTTAGTCACGATATCGCGCAGGCTTGGTACTTGGGGGCACGGGTGGCGTTACGCCACGTACAGCGCAATTTCTGCGGCTGGGATCGGGAGGCATTTGGCTGTGCCTTAGCTTGCGTGGTGAATTACCTGACGCTATTGCCTGGCAAACACATGTCTGCGTATGTGTCGCCACTCGTCCAACGTCGTGAGGCGTTGGCCTGGATCAAACCGCTGTGGAACCGTCTGATTGAGGCGGCGGCTCAGCAGGTGGGAGATGCTGAAGCGTACCGCTCGGCCTTGATCGAGCAGCAGCTTGCCGTGTTCTTGCGCCTGGACGACCTGGAAAAAAATCCAGAGCCTCCCAGAGTGAAACCAGAGCCGGCCCCGGTGAAAACGGCTGCCCAGCCAGATCCGAACCAAGTGGTGATCGTGCCTGGTGTGATTCCCACCTCAAGCGATCGTGCAGAGTCTGAGTACCTAAAGCAATTTGAGAGCTTGCGCCAGCCAATGGTGTGCTCCACGTTCCCTTCCTTGGCCAAGTTGTATGGCCTACGGGCGACGTTGAGTGGTGAGTTTCCCTGGGCAGAGGAGGCTATTTCGGTTGTGATGAGCGATTTGATTGCGCGCCGGCGCCACGGTGTGATGCGGCTAGGTATGGCGCCAGTGTTGCTGGTGGGTTTGCCCGGTACTGGCAAGACGCGGTTCGCGCAGCGTTTGAGCGACTTATTAGGTACGCCGAATACCGTCATTAATCTGGCGGGCATGACCGATGTCAAATTGCTTAAAGGGGTGACCCGCGGGTGGGCGAGCAATCGTCCCTCACGGATGGTGGAGTTTATGCAGCAAACGAAGGTGGCCAACCCGCTTTTTATCCTCGATGAGATTGATAAGGCGCGTGCTATGTATAGCAACGGTGGCGATCCTCAGGAGGCCTTGCTGGATTTGCTCGAACCGGGCAATGCGCGCCGGTACCAAGACATTTACCTGATGACGGAGTGCGACCTGTCGCATTGCCTTTATGTGGCCACCAGCAACTCACTTAGTGCATTACCTAAACCGCTGTTATCTCGGCTGCGACCGGTGTTTTTTCCAACCCCTGGGCTCGAGCATACCGAGGTTATTGTGAAAGGCGTCCTGCGCGACATGGAACGGTCTTGGGATCTACCGCCGGGCGGGCTGACGCTGACGCCTCGTCAAGTAGTCTTAGTTCGAGGCCTGGCGCCGCGTGAAATGCGTCGCGCCGTGCTGGAGTTGTTGGGGCGGGATGCGGACGAGGTGCTGTACACCGTGCACTAATCATGCTGGCCTGTTGGTAGGCGGTGCTTCTGCGCCAAGACAGGCCGGTGTATAAATTGGAAAGAGAAGGATCATGACCACGTTTCATCAACACCTGCCGGCCAATACGGTCGGGCGCGACTTTATCGTTGGCGACCTGCACGGCTGCCTGGATCTGTTGCACGCAGAATTAGCACGCCTTCAGTTTGAACCCGCTAAAGATCGGTTGTTTTCCGTGGGAGATTTGGCCGATCGTGGCCCGGACTCGATGGGGTGCCTGCGGCTTTTACGTGAGCCGTGGTTCCATGCCGTGCGGGGTAATCACGAGGACATGCTAATTGCCTACGTCTACCCGGTCGTCCAGCCCTATGCTTTCGACGACCCGGCCAAGATATTTTTTCAAAATGGCGGACGCTGGGTGCTTGGTTTGGACACGGAAACTGAAGCGGAGTTGATGCATGACTTACTACCGCGCGTCGTGGCATTGCCCTACGTCATTACAGTAGGTGAAGGGGCTTCGCAGTTTCATGTTGCCCACGCAGAGCTGATGACCGGACGTGTTGAAGAGGGAGATATATGGTCTACGTTGGCAGGTTCACCCGTGGATCAATCGCCAAAACGGGTTCTAACGGATGACCTACTCACCGATGAAGTCTTGTCGGGCATGGTCGAGCCGCTCACGTGGGGTCGGCGGTTGGTGGGCCAGGTGAAAGTAAAGGAGTGCACAGTAATTGACACGCCTGCCGGCAAGCTACTTGTGAGTCAGCAACCTATGCACCCTGGGCTCTCCCTAACGTATGTGGGCCATACACCGTTGGCGTATATGGTGCTGCATGAATCGCATTTTTTTATTGACCGAGGAGCTTATGACAGAGGGCCGGATACGTGTTTGCTCGTACTGTGTCTTGGCGAGGAGCAGGAGTGGTTAGTATGATGCGTTTGAAGGTCAGACACTTGCCTCTGTCGGCCAAGAGCCATCTTTCGAAGGGGAGTACTAGCTCGCACGTTAAACTTTAAGCGAATATTAGTGCTAAATCTTGACGATCCTCAAGGATTCTGACTGATATAAGACTTTTCGTCTGTACACAACAAATGCACTATGAATCGATTTTCCAGATGAAGAGGTAATAGCTATTATGGGACAAGCAAAACAAAAAAAACGTGCATCTTTTCCCCTTCAATTGATATCTCAATGGGAGGCTGAGTCCTGCATTAATTTTGCAGTGGCGCTTGCGCGTATGACGAACTGGCTACTACATGTGGATTGGTGGACGCCATCGACTGATCCAAGGGCCGAACTCCCAATTGAGCGACTCAGGCCCTTACGCGTTTACGTTGCAGACAATCATGATCAAGTGTTTGATGTAAGAGGGGTGAAGTCGTTTTTTGACTTCTCGGAACGCACGATCCGTCCACTGGCTATTGCGCATGGCTCTGGAGCAGTAAGGACGTAAGCGTCCGGCGAACCCATCTTGATGCCGAGACACAGATCTAAGAGCATAAGTGTCCATTTACATAGGTGGACACGTGTACTCTTCAGACATTCTTAAAACGACTTCGCCTCAGCGGCGTCGGCGGTATGATCCGCAGTTCAAGGCCGAACTTGTTGCGCACTGCCAGCAGCGAGGTATCTCTGTAGCGTCGGTGGCTCGGGATCACGGTATTAATGCAAATCTTCTGCGTCGCTGGGTCCAGGATCATGAGCGCTACGGCGATCGCGATATTGAGGTGGTGCCGATGCCGGTCAAACGCGATATAGCCGCGCAGTTTATTGCGCTACCTACACTGGCTGCCAAGCCGCGCGCATTGAAGCAGGACGACGTTGCGCCTCACATTGAGATCCAGCTCGAACGCGCTGACTTGAAGGCCTCTGTTCAGTGGCCGCTAGCTCACATTGAGCACTGCGCAGCTTGGCTACGTGAAGTCATGCGATGATGCGCATCGACCAAATATGGCTAGCGGTTGAACCGATGGACATGCGCGCGGGCACCGAGACGGCCCTGGCGCGGGTGGTCAAGGTCTTCGGTGCGGCGCAGCCGCACCATGCCTACCTCTTCGCGAACCGTCGGGCCAACCGCATAAAGGTGCTGGTGCACGACGGCATCGGTATATGGCTGGCCGCCAGGCGGCTTCACAAGGGAGGCTTTACTTGGCCACGGCTCGGTTCGCCCAACGTACCACTGACCGATGAACAACTGCAGGCGCTGGTCATCGGCCTACCATGGCAGCGCATCGGTCCGGGCGGGGTCATCGACGTCTTGTAATGCAATTGGGGCATCCGCCAATAGCTTACGCCTAGCGGGTCATGGCACACTGGTGGCTATGATTGCCTCTGCCCAAAGCCTCGACGAACTGGACGCGCATGCCTTGCGCGAGAAGGTTCGTGGCCTCATGGCCGCGCTGGGCGAGAACGAGCAGAAGCTGGCTAGAACGACCGAGCAGTTGTTGCGCCACGAGCAGGAGTTGGAACAAACACGCCAGATCTTGGTGCGCCGTGAACAGATGCTCGCTGGCCACCGCGACAACATCCGCTTCAAAGACGCCAAGATCGCACAACTGACCCACGAGATTGCCAATCTGCGCCGCTACCAATTCGGTAAAAAGGGCGAGCAGCTCTCGGGTGTGCAAGGCAGCCTGCTGGAAGACACGGTCTGCGCAGATATCGCCGCCATTGAGGCCGAACTTGACCTGCTACGCGGCAAACCAGCCGCCCGCCTCGTTCAGCAGCCTAAACGAGCGGCACTGCCAGAGCACTTGCCACGTGTTGAACACCGCCACGAACCGAACAGTACAACCTGCCAATGTGGTTGCCAGTTGCAGCGCATCGGCGAAGACGTATCTGAGAAGCTGGACTACACCCCTGGCCTGTTCACGGTCGAGCGCCACATCCGTGGCAAGTGGGTTTGCAAGAAGTGCGAGACGTTGACCCAGGCACCCGTTCCAGCCCACGTTATCGACAAAGGCATGGCCTCTACCGGCCTGCTGGCGCAAGTGCTGGTAGCCAAGTACGCGGATCACTTGCCGCTGTACCGTCAGGAAAGAATCTTCGAGCGCGCCGGCATGAAGCTCTCGCGCTCCACGATGGCCGAATGGGTGGGCGTGTGCGGCGTGCAGCTGCAGCCACTGGCCGATGCGCTTCGCCAAGCGATCCTTGCGCACCGTGTGGTCCATGCCGATGAAACGCCCGTTCAGATGCTCAAGCCCGGAACTAAGAAAACCCATCGTGCTTACCTGTGGGCCTATGCGCCTGGCGCGTTCGAAGAGCTGCGTGCAGTCGTCTACGACTTCACCGAAGGTCGGGCGGGCGAACATGCTCGCCACTTCCTGGGCGATTGGCAAGGCAGTCTGCTGTGTGATGACTACGGGGGCTACAAAGCGTGTTTTACACAGGGCATCACCGAGATTGGCTGCATGGCGCATGCTCGGCGCAAGTTCTTCGACTTGCATGTGTCGGCCAAAAGCCAGCTCGCAGAACAAGCCCTCCAATATATCGGCCAGCTCTATGAGGTCGAACGTCAGGTGAAAGACCTGACCACGGAAGAGCGAAGGCGAAGACGGCAGGAGCAGGCCAAGCCTGTGGCCGATGCCTTACATGCCTGGATGCGGGCTCAGCGAGAGCGGGTGCCGGACGGTTCGGCCACGGCCAAGGCCTTGGACTACAGCCTGAAACGCTGGGTGGCGCTGACGCGTTACCTGGATGATGGGCAGTTGCCGATCGACAATAACTGGATCGAGAACCAGATCCGGCCCATTGCCATTGGCCGCAGTAACTGGCTGTTCGCCGGCTCCTTGCGCGCCGGGAAGCGGGCTGCCGCCGCCATGACCTTGATCCAGTCAGCCAAGCTCAACGGCCTGGACCCGTATGCCTACTTGAAAGACGTACTCACGCGTCTTCCCACGCAGCCGGCTAGTCGAATTGATGAGTTGCTGCCGCATAACTGGCAACCGACCACCGCGCACTAAACAACAACGCCCGCTTATGCGGGCGTGTCAATATGGGATGGCCGGACGCTTACGTAAGGACACGTTTTTACTCGGAAGAAAAATTAAAGAAATTACCGCTACTGCACCTTCCGGAAGCTGAAAAAATATCTGCTGCGCAAACTGCCATCCGAACGAATCCAATTTACCTTGGATCTATTACTCCTCGTACACCGCCATTAATCCCGGCCCATCATGCGGCGGAATTCACCTTTGGAAGATGTGCTGCGTATGCTGAAGCTCTCAGTGAAGTTTCAGGATTTGAGCCAGTAGCATTATTGGCAACGCGTTTTCACGCAGCTTACGGTGGCGCAAAGAGTGCATTAGGAGACTACGTGCATAGCTTTGTCATGCATCCAGACGGAAGGGCTGAAGACGCCTGGGGCATCACAACTATCCATGAGATCGCAGTGAGATTTGGTGTGGCTGAATTTAAGGTCAGCGCATCTGATCATAAAATTGTCGTCAATAATCTAACTCAAAATTCACCGGAGCAATACGTTGAAGCTTTCGATTTGGCAAAGTCATTACTGTTCACGCACCGAGCGCAAACGAATATAAATCCATAAGCTGAAGCCGAATCGTCCAGCCTTTCTTAGAAAGTACGGAGCATTCTTAAACTGCCTCAGGCCAAGGATCAATCTAATACTCAGTTGGAGCTAATTAACTGACTGCTCAGCTCAGTCGACTTCCGTCTGTCATGAGCGTTAAATATCGGCCATGAGCTGTCACTCACCCAGTGCTCGCCGGCCCTTAATCCTGCTCTAGTTGCTCCGCCGTCTAGGCCGGATTACAGTCAACAGTTCGTTAACAAACTGCTGCTGGACTCGCTGGCGAACAATGTCGGAACGCCCTGGATTGGCACTCAACAAGTGTTCGACGGTGAAAAGGAATTCATTCGAATTTCCAGATAGTCGCTCCATAGCGTCAGACACAGCAACAATCGAGCAGGCTATCTGGCGGCGGCCTTCAAGCGTCGTTGCGCTCCAAGCTAGCTTTGGCGAGTAACGAAGCATCGTATGGCAACCAACGACGCGCTCCAGCTCCTTACGAAGTCGCGAACTGTTTTGCGCTGATAACAGTGACTGACTTGGTGCATACCATTGCCACTCGTCAATAGTGTCGCCTGTCAACGGGTTGACGAGTGGCTTAAAGCCTTCAGCGGGACGTTCCTTTAATACTCGACTGGCGGTCTCTTGATCGGTGAAGATGCGCATACCCTTGCCCATAGCCTCGTACGATGCTGCACGAGTTACGGCATCGCCGACAATGAAAGCTCCCAGAGAGTGATTCAACTTATCTGGTTCGTGAATGTCGCCGAAAGTGAGTCCGCCGCGACATAGAAGGCCCATTAATGCGGCCTCGTGCATTAGGTGACGTCCTGCATCGGCTATCATGCCTACATCAGTCGACCAGAGAAATGCGCAGTCTGACAACTGAGCGACTCTAACGCCGGTAAAGGTCTTATTGGTCTGCATTAACGCTTTACGAAACTTAATTAATATTTTTGCGGCAAGTAGTTGGTGGGGAAATTCTCCCTCTGAGTCAACCTGCCACGGCGCGAATTCCTCTTTACCAAGAGGCAGCTTGCCCCTAGTGAGGGCGCTGAATCCCAGCATATCGACGAATAGAACAGCTCCCTGAAAGCTACGCATTTTCATTTCCTTGGTATCAGCGGACTAGCGTATCAGTCATGCACACGCGGTCATATTCTAACGGCCGCATAGGGTCGTTTTCTGCCTAATAGATCAGACAATCCGTGTCAGATCAAGTCACGACCACTACAAGTAAGACTGTGCAGGGCATATCCCACCAAGCAAACGCTCGGCACGCCCTTAATTCCATCCATGAGTTAAACCGGCGCTCATCCTAGCCGTTTCTCAATAGCTTGCGACTGGGAGCAGCAAGCTGCTTGTGGGCCTCCTTCCCAACGCGCCAGTCGCCTATAGTAACGTCGAGAAAATAGTATGTTGACTTTCTAATTCCGGCACGTCATTGAATCCATGGTCATCTACATAGGATGTTCCGTTAACACACCTAAATACGTGAGTTTCCTGACCTGTTTTAAGCGCGACTCCAGAGATAATTTCCGTTAATCGCTCCATCGACCATTCGGTTGTACCGTTCATCCTTGGAGGGCAGGCCATCTGTACACCTATTGTTTTAATACTACTGCCATACTGCTCAATCAGAGCTTCTATGCCCCGTTGGCCACTTCAAACTCCCCCACTTCTGGCCGGTCAAATTCCCCCAGGCAGGACAGTCAGATTATCAATCATCGGTGCTGCTGCGCGCAA
>NZ_QNRQ01000030.1 GCF_003315175.1 Eoetvoesiella caeni
GTCGGGGAGACTGAACGCGATACGGCTTCGGTATAGGTAGTAGTCCTTGGCGGGAGTCAGTGTGGCGACAAGCGTGTCGAAATCTCGCGCTGTGACCGAAATCTGAAACGCCTTTTCCGGTGGCAATAGGTCCGGCATCGAGGACGAGTCTCCGAAAAGACCCGTTATAGATTTGAAAAGGCCTTTTGATGAAGGGGAGGTGTCCGGTTGCGTGCTACTGGTGCCAAGGGCTGTTGCCCTGACCGGTTCGTGGCTTGCGCCATACGCTAACGACGATACCAGCAACAGCGCGGTGGCAATGAATCGGCTCACATTCACATCAGGTTCCCATCATCCAAAACATCATGGCTCCCATGCCGAAGAGAGCAAAAACGGCAATGAATCCAATCACGGCTAGCGCGATCACGATGATTTTTATCAGTTTGTTACTCATGAGGTGTCTAGCCTGCTTGGCGATATGTGGATGTTAAAAGATAGAATATCGGACGTTACTTATCGCGCGTCGCGCCACCGTCAGCGATTTGCGTCCATGTTGCACCACCATCTTGAGTGAAATAAGCACTGCGTTTGAAGGTCGCGATAGCAAGCTCTTGGTGGCGGACAGGATTTTGAGCCATGAAGGCTACCGCGTCTTCGTTTAGCGTAGGGAGACCGATCTTTTTCATATCCGATTTGTCCTTCAGGCTAATGCGATTCAGCGCAGGCGAATCCGCATAGCTGCTAACCCAAAGGTGCTCACCGTCCAGGTCGAACCACTGCGCTAACACCTGTGTGTCCCCGAGCAGCGTCTCAAAATGGTTGCCTGCGTCATGGGATACATATAGCCCGTCGGCGGTACCCGCAGCAACGATGTTGGCATCGCTCGGATGCACGGCCAAAGCGTTAACTTTGGTCTTCAAACCATCGGCGGCTGCCCGTGTCCATGTCATGCCGTCTGTTTGGGTCAAATACAAGCCAGCCTGAGGCATACGGGTGTTAGGACGGTAATTCAAGACATAAACTGCATCGGTCTCATAGCTGGTGGCCAAAGTATGGAAATCGGATTCGCCTTCCAAGGCGAGTTGCCGCCAAGTTTTGCCTGCATCAGTACTTTTGATAAGCCCAAAGGGGTTGACCAGGTTCGAGCCTGCTGCGGGGTGTCCGCTGCTGTAAAGCGCGTTGCGCGTGGCCGAGAAACCCATGTAGTCATGTTCAGGTCCGGCCATCTTGGACCATACGCTATCGGAATAGACTGCGATGCCATGATGGCTCGGGATAAGCAACTGTTTGCCATCTGCACTGTAGGCAAGCCCGTGTATGTGCATGAGTTGAATCGACGCTACCCCGGTTATCTCCTTCGTCGTCTGTGTATTTGTGGCAGATGGTCTGGTGCCGGCTGTAGCGGCGCCAAATCCGCCAAACGCCAATAACGAGGCAAATCCTGTTGTCGTCACTGCAGTGAAAATCGTTTTGGAACTAAACATGTGATATCCGATAATTTAAGTGTAGCCAGCCGTAAGCTGCCCGGATCAAGGTTGAACGCAACGAGTCAACTACTCCTTGTGTTGTGTTTGTCCGATCAGTGGCTGGTGAGGTGTTTTATCGGCTTGGTCCCTTGCGGCTTTGTGTTCTCTGTCATACGACGGCATGCCTTTCATCATGAACGCCATCATGAGCGGGCATATCAGGAGGAATAGGAACGGCGTGCTGGCCGCGATCCATTCTCGGGCTACGGGCAAGGTCGCATACGTAAGGGCTACGACAGTGCCTAAGCCAAGGCCGAACTTGACCATTGTTTTCATATCACATTTCATCATCGTTCCTTCAAAAAGCCAGGTCGCTTCTGACCTGTCGGGCAGGTAGAATGAGTAGTAACCAATACACTGTAGTGATCCGATGCTGTCAATTCGATTACCCTTTCATTACATGTTTGTCATGTTGAGTCAAAGCTTCGATGACCAAGATGTGGTTTTTTTGTTACCAAGACAAAAACAGAAGTGGCGAACCCTTTGCTCATTATCAAGAGTCCAGGTTGGACTTCAGCAGAAGCGGTAAATTCCGCTTCGCGCTGGCTTGACATTACTGTAGTGGGAAGGTTTAGAGTGTCATTATGTATTGTCTAAGGAGACTGTAATGATTGAATTCGAAGTGAAGGACATGACGTGTGGCCATTGCGTGGATACGATTACTCGTGTCATCAAAGAAACCGCCCCAACGGCCTCCGTTCGCGTTGATCTTCCCCAGCATTTGGTCCACATCGAAGGAGTAGCCAGTTCTGATGAGATCGAACGCGCTATCCGGGAAGTCGGATATACACCTATGCTCAAATCTTAACGGGCTGGAGGCCAGCCGCTCGGCTGGCCCCTGGTATCCTGTTCCTGCTTCTCCTTTTTGCTTTTGGGGCGGCAGACCATTATCTCTTTTAGGCCATTTGCCCACACACTTCTGCGCACTTTCGGCACGCTTGAGCACAGCGCTGACAGTGATCCCTCTGATGCGTGGCACATTCATGGCTGCAAGTTTCGCAAATGTCCGCACATACTTGGCACATCGTTTGAGTAAATTCACTGCCACCTGCCATATAGCTGGCGGCTAGGCGACAGCTTTGTGCGCAATCCATATCAAGCTTAATGCAACGTGCCATGCTTTTACATCCTGCTGGTCCAGGCACGAGACCGCACAGTGGTCACACGCCGTGGCGCGTGCATAGCAGGCGTCAATACAAGACTGAAATTGTTCATGAGGCATGGTTCTCTCCAAGGGGAAGGTACGAGCTAGTAAAAATGCTGATAATTGAGAAAAAGATCAGCTCCAACTCACAGCAACCTCTGTGCCACGTGCCCAAATTTTCTAATTAAAACTGGAACACGCTACCGCTCGAAACCCATAAGCAGGTTTGTCTAGCTAAGCTCAATTACAATTTTGTAATCAAACCGTCATGCTCATGTCAGCCTGGAACAGGTAGAGTTTGGCGGTGAATGCTGATCGTGCTTGATCGGCATGTGCTCTTTTATGGACACAAAACCGAAGACATATGCAGGAGCGATCCCATGAAACTACTTGTTGTTGAAGATGAAATAAAAACCGGCGAGTATGTGCGCCAAGGCCTGATGGAAACGGGCTTTGTGGTCGATCTGGCCCGAACCGGCTTGGACGGTCATCATTTAGCCTTAACTGAATCCTATGATTTGATCATCCTGGACGTCATGCTGCCTGACGTTGACGGTTGGCGTATTGTTCAAGCGTTGCGCGAAGCGAAATCGGCCACCCCGGTATTGTTTTTGACAGCACGCGATAGCGTGGAGGATCGGGTTAAGGGGTTGGAGCTAGGCGCCGACGATTATTTGATTAAACCTTTTGCTTTTGCAGAGTTGCTTGCCCGGGTACGTACGCTGCTGCGCCGAGGCGCCACATCGGTTTTAAGTGATCAGTTACAAGTGGCTGACCTTGTGCTGGACATTTCACGCCGACGAGCCAGCCGAAAAGAGGTGCGTATTAATCTGACAAACAAAGAATTTGCGCTTCTAGAGCTGTTGGTGCGCCGCCAAGGCGAGGTTTTACCCCGTTCGCTAATTGCGTCCCAGGTCTGGGATATGAATTTTGACAGCGACACCAACGTAATTGACGTAGCGATTCGGCGCCTGCGCGCAAAAATCGACGACGCGTTCGAACCGAAGCTTATTCATACGGTGCGTGGCATGGGCTATATGCTTGATGTCAGCAGCGCGACCTGAACCGTGACTCGCCGCCCCGCGTCCCTGGCCCTGCGCCTGACCGTCTCCATTGGCGCGGTCATCACGGTTGTGCTTCTGACGTTTGGATGGATAGTCGAACGATCCATTAATACGCATTTCGCTCAACAGGATGTCGATGAGTTAAATGCGGTGGTGCAATCCGTGGCACAGTCGCTCTCCGAGCAACAGCCTGGCGAAACCAACGAGGTCCTTAGTCGCCGATTGGCCAGTGCGGTCTCTGGACACCACAATGCGCAGTTTCGCCTATCCGACTTTGATGGAAACGTGATTTACGCCTCACCCAATTCGGACCTTGATAGCTTTACGCGGCTAGCGTCGATGGTCAAAGAGATTGACGTTGACTCCGTGGGCATCTGGCGAGATAAAGAACAAACCTATCGCGGGGCCGTCGTACAGCTCATGCAGAATAACAATGTGAACATGCAGCCTTTGACCTTGGCGGTCGCCGCCGGCATCAATTTTCATTTGCACTACCTTGAGAGCTTTCGCAGCTACTTGAGGCTTATCACCGCGGTGGCGTGCTTGATCGCCATTTTGGCGACATGGCTCGCGGTATATCGGGGCCATGCTCCCATTCGACGCATTAGTCGGGAAATCCGACGTATTAAATCGGACCAACTGCATATCCGGTTGGCGCCGGACACTGTGCCGGTAGAGTTGACGGAGTTAGCGGTATCGTTCAATGACATGCTCAATCGCATCGAGGGCGTTTTTCGGCGACTCTCCAATTTTTCGGCTGATATCGCTCATGAACTGCGTACGCCGATCACCAATTTGAAGACGCAAACGGAAGTTGCTCTTTCTCAAGCTCGTAGCGTTGATCAATATCGTGAAATTCTGTATTCCAATCTGGAGGAGTACGAACGCATGGCGAAAATGGTGGGCGACATGCTGTTTTTGGCTCAAGCCGATAATAAGTTACTCAAGCCCGAGCTCGTTGTCGTGGACCTCGCGTCGGAAGTGCGAAGCCTGTTTGAATACTTCGAGGCATGGGCCGAAGAGCGGATGGTTGCTCTCGTATTGCTTGGGCCGGAGCTTGGGGTGCAGGGCGATCGCCTCATGATTCGTCGCGCTTTAAGCAATCTCTTATCCAACGCGATTCGTAATACACCTAAAGCAGGCACAGTAACAGTGTCGGTGAGTTCGACTCCTGACAAGGCCGTGCTTCGGGTAGAAAATCCAGCATCCGCGATATTACCCCAGCATTTGCCACATCTTTTTGACCGGTTTTATCGACCCGATGCTTCGAGGCAGCGTAGTGGCGAGGGTGCCGGACTGGGATTGGCGATCGTTAAATCTATCGTTGAGGCGCATGGCGGGTACATCAATGTGTCCACATCGGACAATCTAATCACCTTCGAAATAACGCTACCCACTCTAATGCATCCCGAATAACGCTGCTACCAGACTGCGGTAACACCACTAAGCTACCACTGTACTTTGTGATGTTCCTCGGTCTCGCGATGCCGTGCATCGTCCGAGGAGTGCAGGTAGGTGTTGGTTGTGCTGATGGAGTCATGCCCAAGGTTATCGCGCACATGGCGCAGATCCACCTGATTGTTGGCCATATGGGAGCCAGCGGTGTGCCGGAGCCAATGGGCGGAAGCCAGTTCAACCCGTTGCGCTTTGGATTCAAAGTCGACGCCTCGTGCTCGGATCCGGTCAGCGGTGCTTTTAAAGACCTGTTTGCCGATGGAGTGAACGGCAGCACGTGTCAAGGCGCGTGTTTGTTTGCCGATCGGCAGCAAGAGCGGGGTGGTTTCATCGGGGCTAGGGAAGGGCGCCAGACCTTTTTCGCGCCGATAGCGGGCGAGCTCTACCATAAGCTCATTTGTCGCCGGAATGATGCGGGTTTTCTCGCCTTTGCCGGTCACTTCCAACCACCAACGCTCCTCGCCATCCTTGTCACGTCGGCAAAAGAAGCCGCCCATGCTGTTTTGTGTGACTTCTGAAATGCGTAGCCCACACAGATACAGCAACGAAAACAGCCAGCGCAGCCGAAAATAGTGTTCACGCTCGCGCTCTGAGTCCCGCGGCAGGGCGTCAATGGCAAGTTTCACTTCGCTCCAAGCCTCGTCATCCAGATAGCGCGTGACACGCGGCTTGGCTTTCCGAGCGCGCTGGCGCGAGAGCGACAAGGGATTGCCTGCCAGGTAGCCCGCCGTCACCAGCCAGGAAAACATCCCATTCAGAACAATGATGGCCTGGCGCCGGCTCGTGGGCGCCAAGGGCCCGGCAAAGGGGCGCCAATCGGCATGCGTGCGGCCAACCTTACGCCCGGACCGCATCACCCATTGGGCCGCGGGCTGAGGATCGCTCAAAAAGTGTTGATATGCCAGTAAATCTTCGTGCGTGAGCGAGGACACGGGCTTGTGTTGTGTCCCCGTAGACCACAGTAGGAGGCGCTCAGCTTCCTTACGGTAGTTAGTAAATGTGTTGGGAGAGTCAAGGAATCGCGCCAACCACGCCGTGATCGCATCGATATCGGTGGTGGCAGCGATCTGTGGTCGATTGCCCATGGCGCGGTTCGTGCCGGCGCGACCATCCAGTTCGGGGGAAATGCGCACGGCCTCGAAGGGCGAGGGTGGCGCTAGCCCAAGGGAATACTCATTATTTAAGGTCATCATCGGCTCGACGTAATTTGCGTAAACCACTCTTTATATAATTTGACATTATACCAATAATGTCAAATTAATGAGAAGGGTAGCACCAAAATTAATGTATTACGTTGTATTATTAGATTAATTATTCTCTGGATTATTGTTATGATCACGGACATCCTCAATGAGGCCGCGCTTTCGCGCGATATCGATGCGTTGCGTGAACGCTTCACGCAAACTCAAGAGCTCTATCGAGAGGTCTGCGCATTGCTGTTTTTTCGCTACGGCATCACGCCCACGGCCAATAAGCTCTACCAATTAGTACGTAAGGGCAGCATGAGCGCGCCGGCTGAGGCCTTGAATAAATTCTGGGGAGATCTACGAGAAAAGAGCCGCACACGGATTGAACATCCTGATTTGCCGGAAGCCCTGAAGAGCGTGGCGGGTGAACTCGTTGCCACGCTATGGACAAACGCCCAGGCGGCAGCCCAAGAATCACTCACGGCGTATCGTGCTGAAGCCCAGGAAGCAGTGTTCCAGGCAAAAGCAGCGGTTGTTGTAGCGGAAGCAGAACGGGATGCGGAGCGACTAACAGCGCAAAGCGTCAGGAGTGAGCTTGAGCAAGCGGGGGTACAAATAAGCACCCAGCGTGAAGCTCTTGCTATTGCGGAAGAAACGAGCACTTCGTTGCAGCTAAGGCTTGACGAAGCAAAGCATGACAACGCCGCGTTGCAGCGCCAGCTTGAGGACGCCCGCCGTGAATTTACCGTTGAACTCGACAAACTACGCGCCGCGGCACAGCTAGCTGAAGAGCGCTCTCGCTCAACTGAAAAGCGCATGCTGCTGGACATGGATCGCGAGCGTACTGCCTCAGCCCGGCTGCAGAAAGAACTCGATGCCCTGAGCGCTGCCTCGTTACGCACGGCTGACGCGCATCGGCAAGAGCTCAATTTGCTACAGCAAACGTTGGGGGATAGTCGTCAAAAAAATGGTCAATTGGAAGGTACTCTACAAGCCGTCACCACAAGCCTGGACCGCGCACGTCTGGAGGCAAAACAAACACAAATCCAATTGAACGAATCCAACGCTCAAACGATGCTATTTCGTAGCCAAGCCGAAGATTGTCGGCGCCAGTGGGAGGAAACAAAACAGCTTTTAGTTGAGGCACAACGCACAACGGTGCATGAACGACCTCGCCGCCGTACCCTAGCCGCTCCCAAAACTTAATGGTGTCATCATTTCATCTAGAGCCGTAGCGAGCATGGATATTAGTTAAGATGCCATTACTGGACGCAAAACCTGCTAGGTTGATGAAATGTATAACAAATATAAGCCATTGAGAAACTTGATTCGCCAGTTTGGGCTGGAAGAGTCGCTGCATACGATTTGGTTCTATATGCAGCATATTTTCGCAAATAAGTCCTTACCACCCAAGCTTCAACCCTATGACAATAATTTGCATCCGGTAGATGTAAGGTCTTTGATCCAACCTTGGCAGCTGAGCATTTTGGCCCGCGAAATGGTCTTGCACGCGGCACCTGTGGGTAGCCGATCTTTAACCTCGTGGACGTACATGGCGATGGTGCTCGACAAGATTTCAGCGATCAACGAATCCTTTACACCGCCGTTAAATGAGGTTGACGCTCTCAATCTGGAGCTGCACCGCGTAGGGCATCAACAATTTCCGTGGCAAAGCAAAACAACGATTGCCGATTTAATGCGTTATATGCTGATCTATCAAAATGAAGAGTTGCAGAAGATATTTGAACGAACCATTGGAGTTTCGCATAAGGATTTCTTTTACCTGGGTTTTGCCGTACGGGGCAGGTTCGAGCGGGAGGCTTGGTTAAATACCGAGACAGACTGAATCGGCCAGGGTTTGCTAGACACGTTTTAGCCTCATAATACTCACTGAGGAGATGATTATGAGCACGGCCCGATTTACGGAAGAATTCAAAC
>NZ_QNRQ01000031.1 GCF_003315175.1 Eoetvoesiella caeni
TGTTTTATGTCATTGCTCTTTAACAACGAAACAACCGATAAGTGTGGGCGCTTGGAATGCGTGAAGCCACCCTTCTCACGAAGGGGTGCTAAATAGTTATTCTAGTGCTCGCACAAATGAAGAAGTCAAGTTTTTATGGAAATAGAAACCTGCTTTTTCTTTGAGTGATCGCGACGTATGACCGACGTATCGGCGGGGTTAAAGCCAAGGGTACGGAAGAAAATACGATGTAAAACAGAGATTAAACTGAAGAGTTTGATCCTGGCTCAGATTGAACGCTAGCGGGATGCTTTACACATGCAAGTCGAACGGCAGCACGGACTTCGGTCTGGTGGCGAGTGGCGAACGGGTGAGTAATGTATCGGAACGTGCCTAGTAGCGGGGGATAACTACGCGAAAGCGTGGCTAATACCGCATACGCCCTACGGGGGAAAGGGGGGGATCGCAAGACCTCTCACTATTAGAGCGGCCGATATCGGATTAGCTAGTTGGTAGGGTAAAGGCCTACCAAGGCAGTGATCCGTAGCTGGTTTGAGAGGACGACCAGCCACACTGGGACTGAGACACGGCCCAGACTCCTACGGGAGGCAGCAGTGGGGAATTTTGGACAATGGGGGAAACCCTGATCCAGCCATCCCGCGTGTGCGATGAAGGCCTTCGGGTTGTAAAGCACTTTTGGCAGGGAAGAAACGGCGCCGGATAATACCTGGCGTCACTGACGGTACCTGCAGAATAAGCACCGGCTAACTACGTGCCAGCAGCCGCGGTAATACGTAGGGTGCAAGCGTTAATCGGAATTACTGGGCGTAAAGCGTGCGCAGGCGGTTTGGAAAGAAAGGTGTGAAATCCCAGAGCTTAACTTTGGAACTGCACTTTTAACTGCCAAGCTAGAGTATGTCAGAGGGGGGTAGAATTCCACGTGTAGCAGTGAAATGCGTAGAGATGTGGAGGAATACCGATGGCGAAGGCAGCCCCCTGGGATAATACTGACGCTCATGCACGAAAGCGTGGGGAGCAAACAGGATTAGATACCCTGGTAGTCCACGCCCTAAACGATGTCAACTAGCTGTTGGGGCCTTCGGGCCTTAGTAGCGCAGCTAACGCGTGAAGTTGACCGCCTGGGGAGTACGGTCGCAAGATTAAAACTCAAAGGAATTGACGGGGACCCGCACAAGCGGTGGATGATGTGGATTAATTCGATGCAACGCGAAAAACCTTACCTACCCTTGACATGTCTGGAATCCCGAAGAGATTTGGGAGTGCTCGCAAGAGAACCGGAACACAGGTGCTGCATGGCTGTCGTCAGCTCGTGTCGTGAGATGTTGGGTTAAGTCCCGCAACGAGCGCAACCCTTGTCATTAGTTGCTACGAAAGGGCACTCTAATGAGACTGCCGGTGACAAACCGGAGGAAGGTGGGGATGACGTCAAGTCCTCATGGCCCTTATGGGTAGGGCTTCACACGTCATACAATGGTCGGGACAGAGGGTTGCCAACCCGCGAGGGGGAGCCAATCTCAGAAACCCGATCGTAGTCCGGATTGGAGTCTGCAACTCGACTCCATGAAGTCGGAATCGCTAGTAATCGCGGATCAGCATGTCGCGGTGAATACGTTCCCGGGTCTTGTACACACCGCCCGTCACACCATGGGAGTGGGTTTCACCAGAAGTAGGTAGCCTAACCGCAAGGGGGGCGCTTACCACGGTGGGATTCATGACTGGGGTGAAGTCGTAACAAGGTAGCCGTATCGGAAGGTGCGGCTGGATCACCTCCTTTAAGAGCATAGGTTTCACAAAGCGTAAGCGTCCACGCTTATCGGTTGTTAGCAGTCACATGACATGGTTACCCATCGCAACGGCACGAGTTTGGGTCAGTAGCTCAGTCGGTTAGAGCACCGTCTTGATAAGGCGGGGGTCGTTGGTTCGATTCCAACTTGACCCACCACGGTTTTTACGAAAGATTGGGGGGATTAGCTCAGCTGGGAGAGCACCTGCTTTGCAAGCAGGGGGTCGTCGGTTCGATCCCGTCATCCTCCACCATTTCTGCTGGGGCGCCGCCAGGCGCTGAGGGCGGAAGCGGGGCGATGGGGAAATCGCAGGGGGTTCAACGCGGGGATATCGGTTGGGTTGGTTTTTGTCATGGCGTCAAGTACAACGCAGAGCATCGTAGGCAGTTTGCCGTACGGGGTTGTGCGTTGATCTTAACGGATCGGCGACTGTTTTATTCGTTCTTTAACAATCTGGAAGAAGCACAACAATAAAGTAATTATGGTGTGCACAAACGAGCGACGCATTTCGATGTGGTCGAAACCGGTGTGTGTACGATAACTACGGGTTGTGATTGCATACAAACAAATTTGTTCAAATAGTTCTCAAACAAGGTGCGCGAGCACGTTGGCTTTGAAATGATGAACGGCACTTTTAACAACGCGAACTCAAGTTCTATAACCTATAACGTTATAGGATCAAGCGACTAAGTGCACATGGTGGATGCCTTGGCGATCACAGGCGATGAAGGACGTGGTAGCCTGCGAAATGCTGCGGGGAGCTGGCAAACAAGCTTTGATCCGCAGATGTCCGAATGGGGAAACCCACTCCCGTAAGGGAGTATCCCACACTGAATACATAGGTGTGTGGAAGCGAACCGGGTGAACTGAAACATCTCAGTAGCTCGAGGAAAAGAAATCAACCGAGATTCCGAAAGTAGCGGCGAGCGAAATCGGAACAGCCTTGACGTTTTAGCAGATTGGATAGTCGAACGGAATGGAAAGTCCGGCCGTAGCAGGTGATAGCCCTGTAGACGAAATTCAACTTGTGGAACTAGGCGTCAGACAAGTAGGGCGGGACACGTGAAATCCTGTCTGAACATGGGGGGACCATCCTCCAAGGCTAAATACTCGTGATCGACCGATAGTGAACCAGTACCGTGAGGGAAAGGCGAAAAGAACCCCGGAAGGGGAGTGAAATAGATCCTGAAACCGTGTGCATACAAACAGTAGGAGCGGACTTGTTCCGTGACTGCGTACCTTTTGTATAATGGGTCAGCGACTTACATTCAGTGGCAAGCTTAACCGAATAGGGAAGGCGTAGCGAAAGCGAGTCCGAATAGGGCGATTCAGTCGCTGGGTGTAGACCCGAAACCAGGCGATCTATCCATGGCCAGGTTGAAGGCACGGTAACACGTGCTGGAGGACCGAACCCACTAATGTTGAAAAATTAGGGGATGAGCTGTGGATAGGGGTGAAAGGCTAAACAAGCCTGGAAATAGCTGGTTCTCTCCGAAAACTATTTAGGTAGTGCCTCATGTGATTACTGCTGGGGGTAGAGCACTGTTATAGCTAGGGGGTCATGGCGACTTACCAACCTATGGCAAACTCCGAATACCGGCAAGTACAGCGTGGGAGTCAGAGCACCGGGTGCTAACGTCCGGACTCAAGAGGGAAACAACCCAGACCGCCAGCTAAGGTCCCAAACTATGGCTAAGTGGGAAACGAAGTGGGAAGGCATAGACAGTCAGGAGGTTGGCTTAGAAGCAGCCATCCTTTAAAGAAAGCGTAATAGCTCACTGATCGAGTCGTCCTGCGCGGAAGATGTAACGGGGCTAAGCCATAGACCGAAGCTGCGGATGTGCGTCTTTTAGGCGTACGTGGTAGGAGAGCGTTCTGTAAGCCTGTGAAGGTCACTTGAGAAGGTGGCTGGAGGTATCAGAAGTGCGAATGCTGACATGAGTAGCGATAAAGGGGGTGAAAAGCCCCCTCGCCGTAAGTCCAAGGTTTCCTGCGCAACGTTCATCGGCGCAGGGTGAGTCGGCCCCTAAGGCGAGGCAGAGATGCGTAGCTGATGGGAAGCTGGTTAATATTCCAGCACCATTGTTAAATGCGATGGGGGGACGGATTGCGAAAGATCATCGGAGTGTTGGATGTCTCCGTTGCTGCACTATAGAAGGCGCTTAGGTAAATCCGGGCGCGCAATTCAAGGGTGTGGCTGAATAGGGCTTAGGCCTTAAACTGATTGGAAGTGGTCCCAAGAAAAGCCTCTAAGCTTCAGTTTAACAAGACCGTACCGCAAACCGACACAGGTGGACGGGATGAATATTCCAAGGCGCTTGAGAGAACTCAGGAGAAGGAACTCGGCAAATTGATACCGTAACTTCGGGAGAAGGTATACCCCGGTAGTGTGAAGGGCCTGCGCCCTGAGCATGAAGGGGTCACAGAGAATCGGTGGCTGCGACTGTTTATTAAAAACACAGCACTCTGCAAACACGAAAGTGGACGTATAGGGTGTGACGCCTGCCCGGTGCCGGAAGGTTAAGTGATGGGGTGCAAGCTCTTGATCGAAGCCCCGGTAAACGGCGGCCGTAACTATAACGGTCCTAAGGTAGCGAAATTCCTTGTCGGGTAAGTTCCGACCTGCACGAATGGCGTAACGATGGCCACACTGTCTCCTCCTGAGACTCAGCGAAGTTGAAGTGTTTGTGATGATGCAATCTCCCCGCGGCTAGACGGAAAGACCCCATGAACCTTTACTGTAGCTTTGCATTGAACTGTGAACCGGCCTGTGTAGGATAGGTGGGAGGCGTTGAAGCGTGATCGCTAGATTGCGTGGAGCCAACCTTGAAATACCACCCTGGTTTGTTTGCGGTTCTAACCTTGGCCCGTTATCCGGGTTGGGGACAGTGCATGGTGGGCAGTTTGACTGGGGCGGTCTCCTCCTAAAGTGTAACGGAGGAGTTCGAAGGTACGCTAGGTACGGTCGGAAATCGTGCTGATAGTGCAATGGCATAAGCGTGCTTGACTGTGAGACTGACACGTCGAACAGGTGCGAAAGCAGGACATAGTGATCCGGTGGTTCTGAATGGAAGGGCCATCGCTCAACGGATAAAAGGTACTCTGGGGATAACAGGCTGATACCGCCCAAGAGTTCATATCGACGGCGGTGTTTGGCACCTCGATGTCGGCTCATCTCATCCTGGGGCTGTAGCCGGTCCCAAGGGTATGGCTGTTCGCCATTTAAAGAGGTACGTGAGCTGGGTTTAAAACGTCGTGAGACAGTTTGGTCCCTATCTGCCGTGGGCGTTGGATACTTGACGGAGCCTGCTCCTAGTACGAGAGGACCGGAGTGGACGTACCGCTGGTGTATCGGTTGTCATGCCAATGGCATTGCCGAGTAGCTACGTACGGAAGAGATAACCGCTGAAGGCATCTAAGCGGGAAACTCGTCTGAAGATTAGGTATCCCGGGGGCTAGACCCCCCTGAAGGGTCGTTCGAGACCAGGACGTTGATAGGTCAGGTGTGTAAGCGCAGTAATGCGTTCAGCTAACTGATACTAATTGCCCGTGCGGCTTGATCCTATAACCTTGTAGGTTACGTTGGTTCAAGTGTCGTTCAAACAAATTAAAGCCGTGTCGTGAGGACCCCGACACGCACCCGTGCTGACTTAGGTCAGTACCCATCGCGGCCCGTAGCGTCTAAACGCCATCTTTACCGCCTTGTTGCGCTTCTTCTCAGATTCGTTGGTCAGAACTTAGTTCTTGCCAACACCCGGTTACGCTTGACGACCATAGCAAGGTGGTCCCACCCCTTCCCATCCCGAACAGGACCGTGAAACGCCTTTGCGCCGATGATAGTTGATTAACGTCTGTGAAAGTAGGTCATCGTCAGGCTCTTATCCCTCAAAACCCCTCAACCCAC
>NZ_QNRQ01000032.1 GCF_003315175.1 Eoetvoesiella caeni
CGCCGCTCGTCAACCCTACGCCAATTTGTAGTGGAGCGGTTTACGACCGTCTCCTTATAAATCAATGAGTTGCGGCTTCAACTGTCGAACTCGGGGGCGCCCAGCCACCGGCATGTTCAGTCGGCCCTGCGCTTTATTGTTGAAGGAACGGGCGCTTACACTGCAGTCAACGGCGAACGCACCACCATGCATCCCGGCGATTTCATCATCACCCCGTCCTGGACCTGGCACGATCACGGCAATATGGCGGTGGCCAATGGCGGCGAGCCGGTCGTCTGGCTGGACGGCTTGGATATTCCCTTTATTCGTTCGATCGGCGCAGGCTTTGCCGAACCCTATCCCGATCCCGAACAGCCCATCACGAGGCCGGAAGGCGATAGCCTGGCCCGCTATGGCTACAACATGCTGCCCGTGCGCTATCAGCCCACGACGATGACGTCGCCCATCTTCAACTATCCCTATTCACGCACCCGCGAGGCGTTGGAGCGTTTGCAGACCCATGGGGAAATCGACGAATGGGACGGCATCAAGCTGCGCTACATCAATCCAGCCACCGGGGGCTATGCCATGCCCACCATGGCGACGTTCATGCAGCTATTGCCCAAGGGATTCCGCGGCAAGGCTTACCGGACGACAGACGCCACGGTATTCAGCGTGGTCGAAGGCAATGGAACGGTACGTATCGGCGATCAGACATTTTCCTTTACTCCGCGCGATGTTTTTGTCGCGCCATCCTGGCAACTGGTACAGTTTGAGACTGACGAAGAAGTCGTTCTGTTCAGCTATTCGGATCGGCCCATACAAACGGCCCTTGGCCTGTTGCGTGAAGAGCGTCTGGCCTGACGCGGTACTTCCGTATTGAAATTCATAACCTAATTTTCACGAGATCATTACTATGTCCCACGTTATCAGTGCTCCTGAAGTCGTCGCCGTTCCGGTGTACGGCAGTTCCGACACCTTCCCCGTCCGCCGCGTTTACTGCGTCGGACGCAACTACGCGGCGCATGCCCGTGAAATGGGTTTCGACCCCGATCGCGAGCCGCCGTTCTTCTTTTGCAAGCCAGCCGATGCCGTGCGTCCGGTGGCTGAAGGCGAAACGCTGAGCATTGCCTATCCGGCTGAAACCAGCAACTACCACTACGAAATCGAACTCGTTGCCGCCATCGGCAAAGGTGGGTCCAACATCAGCCTGGAGGACGCGTTGAGCCATGTTTGGGGCTATGCCGTCGGTCTGGACATGACGCGCCGCGACCTGCAAATGAAAATGCGCGAAGCCGGCCGCCCCTGGGAGATCGGCAAGGCGTTTGACGATAGCGCACCCATTGGGCCCCTGTACCCCGCGGACAAGGCGGGCAATCTGGACAAGGCGATCATCAAGCTTGAGGTCAATGGCCAGGTGAAACAGAACAGCAGCATCGACAAGCTGATCTGGTCGGTGGCGGAAACCGTCAGCTACCTGTCCAAATTCTTCAAGCTGGAACCCGGCGATCTGATCTACACCGGCACGCCTGAAGGCGTGGGCGCCGTTGTGGCAGGCGACAAGATGGTGGGCTCGGTCGAAGGCCTGGGCACACTGGCCGTCAATGTGGTGTAAACATGGACTTGTATAGCTTCTTCAATAGCTCGACCTCGTACCGCGTGCGCATTGCGCTTGGGATCAAGCAACTGGATTTCAATCTGTTGCCGGTCAATATTCGCGTCATGGAACAAAAGAACGCGGATTACGTCAGCAAGAACCCAGGGGCCAGTGTGCCTCTGCTGGACGATGACGGCTTTCAGCTGGGGCAGTCCATGGCCATCATCGACTACCTGGACGCCAAGTATCCCGAACCTCGCTTGATATCTGCGGATCTTGAGCAGCGTGCGCGCGTGCTTGAAATCTCCAACCTGATTTCCTGCGACATGCATCCGCTGAACAACCTGCGGGTGCTTCGCTATCTGGTCAAGGATCTGGAAGTCAGCGACGAGGCCAAGAATACCTGGTACCACCACTGGCTTGCTGAGGGCTTCAAGTCGCTGGAAGCCATGCTGGAGCGTACCCAGTCCGGCGGCTTCTGCGTTGGCGACCAGGTCTCGCTGGCCGATTGCTGCCTTGTGCCGCAAGTGGCCAACGCCACTCGCATGGGATGCGATGTTTCGGTGTATCCACGCATTAAGGCGGTGTACGACCATTGCAACACGCTGCCCGCCTTTCAGCAGGCAGCGCCAGCGGTGCAGCCCGACTTTCAAAAATAATAGGCAGGGACCGGGTGCAAGTGTGTGCCTCGGTCTTGGGTGCTTTCTTATACGCCATGCAGAATCACGACAGGAATTCATGAAATGACAGATACCAAGGCCAAACAAAAGATCATTATTGTTGGGGGCGGCATCGGTGGTTTGGCCGCAGCGCTGGCGCTGACGCGGCAAGGCATTCAAGTGCTGCTGCTCGAGCAGGCTGAGCACATCGGGGAAATTGGCGCTGGCATTCAGCTTGGGCCCAATGCGTTCAACGCGCTTGACGCGCTGGGCGCGGGCGAGGCCACGCGCAATCGCGCCGTATTCACGGACCATCTCATCATGATGGACGCGGTTGACGGCAACGAGGTTGTGCGCATCGAGACCGACGAGAAGTTCCGCGAGCGTTTTGGCGGCCCTTACGGCGTGATTCATCGCGCCGATATTCATTTGTCCATTCTGGAAGCCGTGCAGCACGATCCCCTGATCGAGTTCAAGACCTCGACCCATGTGGCCGACGTCAAGCTCAAGTCCGATGGAGTCGAAGTCAGCGACACGAATGGAAATGTCTATCATGCGGATGCTGTCGTGGGTTGCGATGGGGTCAAGTCGGTAATTCGCGAAAAAACCATAGGCCGGCATCACCGGGTGACCGGCCACGTCGTGTACCGCGCCGTGGTCGACCTGGAGAACATGCCTGAGGATCTGCGGGTGAATGCCCCTATGCTATGGGCTGGCCCGCGTTGCCACTTGGTACACTATCCGTTGCGTGGCGGCCAGCAGTACAACCTGGTGGTTACCTTCCACAGCCGCGACGAGGAAGAATGGGGCGTAACCGACGGCAGCAAGGAAGAGGTTATGAGCTATTTCGAAGGCGTTCATCCTCGTCCTCTTCAGATGCTTGACCGTCCGACGTCGTGGCGTCGCTGGGCTACGGCCGATGCCGACCCGGGTCTTGACGATAAGGAACCACAAACCGACGGCCACCAGAATGCCCGCGCCGATGAACGCCAGGCGCATGATCGGGTAATGAAGTCCCGGCATGATAGGCACCGAACCGGACAGCAGCGCCGGGATCGCCACGAACGGCGGGTTGCGGCCAAAAACCACCGTGACCAGCGCATTGGTGAACATCAGCACCCCCAGCGTGGCCAAAACTTGTTCCAAGTGGTCGCGGTGATACAGGCGGCTGATGATCAGCCGCTCGACAATCAAACCATATAAGCCGGCCCCAACGATGGCGGCGAGTATCGCCACCAGGAAGGACCCAGTGGCCGACACGGCAGCGGCGGCACAAAACGCGCCAACCATGTAAAAGGAACCATGCGCCAGATTGACCACATTCATGATGCCAAGTATCAGCGTCAATCCGGCAGCCAACAAAAACAGCAGGGCGCTGTACTGCAAGCCATTCATGACCTGCTCAACCAACATTGCCATAGTTTTTCTCTTTACGGGCCCGGGGCTGGCGAGCACCCCGGGCAGGCGTCCCTCATGCCCGGGGCATCAAACATACACGTGTTGCTACTTGTCCATCTTGCACAAGTGGGAATACGCATCGCCATGGTCTTCCACAATTGTTTCCACATGCTTGTAGTCGAGCTTGCCTTCCGCGTTGCGCGCCACTTCGACAAGGAACCAGTCCTGAATCGGGTAGTGGTTGGGGCCAAGCTTGAACTTGCCGCGCACGCTGTCAAAATCCGCCTTGCGCAGCGCATCGCGGAATTCGTCCGGTTTACCTTCGACATCACCGTCGATGACCTTCAGAGCGGATGCAATAAGACGTGCTGTGTCGTACGACGTTGCCGCGTAGACCGTTGGACGACGATTGTATTCTTTCTGAAAGGCTTCGACAAACTGCTTGTTCGCAGCGTTGTCCATGTCGGCAGTCCATTCCGTCGTCAGCAAAAAGCCTTCGCTGCCGTGTAGTAATCACGACCAGTAGCCCATAGGCCCCCCGAGTTCGACAGTTGAAGCCGCAACTCATTGATTTATAAGGAGACGGTCGTAAACCGCTCCACTACAAATTGGCGTAGGGTTGACGAGCGGCG
>NZ_QNRQ01000033.1 GCF_003315175.1 Eoetvoesiella caeni
TCGGGAAGCCAGCCATGAGCGCCCCACAACCCGCCCAGCGTTCAACCGCCGCCGTGGTGGTGCAGAGCCTGATGTGGCTCTGGCTGCTTGGCCTCAGTGTCCTCGTGGCCCTCGGCTACCAGGCCCTGAACGACCAGGCCGACCAGGACCGCCTCGATTCCCGCCTGCAACGCCTCGAAGCGCAGGCAACAGGCCTGGCCGAGACCATCGAGACCATCCAGCAGCGTCCGGCCGTCGCAACGGCGGCGGATCTCCAAGACACCCGCCAAATCCTGGAAGCTCATGCAGCCCAGGTCGAGAAAGCGCTGAGCGGCTATGCCGCCGCCGACGACCTTCAGTCGCTGCGCGCCGAGGTCGAGCAGCTCAAGACGCGCCAGACCGCAGCACGCGCCGCAGCACCCGCCCAGCCGCGCGCACCGAGCAAGGCTGCTGCCAGGCCCGAGCCACCGCCGCTCCCGTTCCGCATCGTCGGCGCCGAACTGCGCGCCGGCCAGCGCAGCGTGTCCGTCGCGCCGAGCAATGGCGACTTCACGCCCGACCAGCTTCAGGTGCTGCTACCCGGCGATGCGGTCGGCCCGTGGCGCTTGCAGGCCGTCGAGGGCAACACCGCGGTGTTCCAGGCCGGCGACCAGACCCGCCGCGTGGCGATTCCCTGACCGGAGCAGATCGCATGAAGCCATCGATCATCCTTTCCGCGCTCCTGCTGGCGTCCACCCAGTGGCCCGCCTGGGCGCAGCAGCCCGCCACGGCTCCCGCCCGCAATGCGCAAAGCCAGGAGCGCCCGCTGGCCGCCCGCATCCTGGAAGACCGGGTGGCAAGCGACTGGGGCCTGCAACCGCAGGAGTGGGCGCGATACCGCGAACTGATGGACGGGCCGCTGGGCATCTACTCCCCCAACCTGGACCCGCTGTCGGCCCTGGGCATCGAAGCGCGCACCGACGAGGAACGGCGCCGCTATGCAGACATGCAGGTGCAGGTCGAGGCGCGCCGCGTCGAGAAGCTGCTCGCCTACCAGAGGGCCTACGACGAGGCCTGGCAGCGCCTGAACCCCGGCATGCAGCGGGTGAACCTGCCGGACGACAAGCCGGTCGCCGGAGCCACGCGCGGCTCCGGCCGCACGGCCGTGTTCGTCAAGGACAGCTGCGTGGCCTGCGGCCAGCTCGTGCAGCGCCTGCAATCGGCGGGCGCCGAATTCGACCTGTACATGGTCGGCAGCCGCCAGGACGACGCGCGCATCCGCGACTGGGCCAAGCGCGCGAACGTCGATCCGGCGCGCGTGCGCAGCGGCACCATCACGCTCAACCACGACGGCGGCCGCTGGTTGACCTTGGGGGTGCCCGGTGACCTGCCGGCGGTCGTGCGCGAGGTGAACGGCCAATGGCAGCGCCAACCGTAGCCGCATCCCTGCGCGCACTGGTGCTCGCCGTTGGCCTCTGCGCCTGCGCCGCCCAGGCCCAGGCCCAGGAGGTTCCGCCACCGGCCTACCAGCTCGCCGCGCAGCGCGCAGGCATCCCCTCGACGGTGCTCTACGCGGTGGCCTTGCAGGAGAGCGGCATCCGCCGCAACGGGCGCATCGTCCCATGGCCGTGGTCGCTCAACGTCGCCGGCCAGTCGTACCGCTACGCGACCCGCGCTGATGCCTGCGCTGGCTTGCAGCGGGCGATGCGTTCCACGCCGCACACGCGAATCGACGCGGGCCTGGGCCAGATCAACCTCGGCTACCACCAGCAGCGCTACGCAAGCGCGTGCGACTTGCTCGACCCGTATCGGAATCTGGCCATCGCCGCCGAGATCCTGCGCGAGCAGCACACCCCGGGCGAAGACTGGTTGCTGGCGATCGGCCGCTACCACCGTCCTGCCGGGGGCGAGCCTGCCGCCCGCTACCGGCGCAGCGTATCCCGCCACCTTGCCCGCGTGCAGGGCGCGCGCCCAACCGCCGCGATTCTCGCCGCGCCTCAGGAGAGTTCCCCATGACGAAATCCCATCTGGTCCTGCGGGGCCTGCTTGTGCTGCTGGCGGGTCTGCCGCTGGCCTCGCGTGCCGGCGAGCCGCTGATCGTGGTCGAAGACCGTGGCGGAACGTCGGCGCTGCCGTACTACGAAGCCTTGAACCTTCAGCCGCGCGCCGATGCTCCGGCCCGGCCACCCATCCCGATGCCCCAGGTTCCCGCCACGCCGGCGGATGAGGCCGCGATGCTGCCGGTGCGCAGCGCCAAACTCACGCCCGGCACCGTCGCGCGCCGGGTGATCGAGGCCCCCGGCCTTCGGCCCTTCGTGGTCGTCGGCGACGACGAGGCGTCCCAGGCCTGGCTGCGCCGCCAGGCGGGAGCGCTGCGCGAGCGCGGCGCGGTCGGCCTGGTGGTCAACGTGGAGACCGTGCAGGGCCTGGCGCGGCTGCGCGCCCTGGTGCCCGGTGTGCCGCTCGCGCCCGTGTCCGGCAACGACCTGGCCGAGCGCCTGGGGCTGCGGCACTACCCGGCGCTGATCACGGCCACCGGCATCGAGCAATGAAGCCATGTCAGGGAAACAGCCGGTCGAGGTACTGCTTCGCCCAGCGGTGGAGCTATACACCGTTGCCGCATGCGCGGGCGCCGCGTTTCTGTCCCTGGTGGCCCCATGGTCGCTCGCGCTGAGTCCGTCCATGGGCGTCGGCAGCGCGCTGGCGTTCGGCGCTTACGGCGCCATCCGCTACCGCGATGCCCGCGTCATCCTGCGCTACCGGCGCAACATCCGCCGCCTGCCGCGCTACGTGATGACCAGCAAGGACGTGCCGGTCAGCCAGCAGCGGCTGTTCGTGGGGCGTGGTTTCCTGTGGGAGCAGAAGCACACCCATAGGCTGATGCAGACGTACCGGCCGGAGTTCCGCCGCTACGTCGAGCCGACACCCGCGTACCGGCTGGCGCGGCGTCTGGAAGAACGGCTGGAGTTCGCGCCGTTCCCGCTGTCCCGGCTGTCCGCGCTTACCGGCTGGGACGTGCCTTTCAACCCAGTGCGGCCGTTGCCGCCGGTGGGCGGCCTGCCGCGCCTGCATGGCATCGAACCCGAGGAGGTGGACGTCAGCCTGCCGCTCGGCGAGCGCGTCGGCCACTCGCTGGTGCTAGGCACCACGCGCGTCGGCAAGACCCGGTTGGCCGAACTGTTCGTGACCCAGGACATCCGGCGCAAGAACGCCGCGGGCGAGCACGAGGTGGTGATCGTCATTGACCCCAAGGGCGATGCCGATCTCCTGAAGCGGATGTACGTCGAGGCGAAGCGCGCGGGCCGCGAAGGCGAGTTCTACGTCTTTCATTTGGGCTGGCCGGACATTTCCGCGCGCTACAACGCCGTGGGGCGCTTCGGCCGCATCAGCGAGGTAGCCACCCGCGTCGCGGGGCAGCTTTCCGGCGAAGGCAACAGCGCGGCGTTCCGCGAGTTCGCCTGGCGCTTCGTCAACATCATTGCGCGCGCGTTGGTGGAGCTGGGGCAGCGCCCGGACTACATGCTGATCCAGCGGCACGTCATCAACATCGACGCGCTGTTCATCGAGTACGCCCAGCATTACTTCGCCAAGACCGAGCCCAAGGCCTGGGAGGTGATCGTCCAGATCGAGGCTAAGCTCAACGAAAAGAACATCCCGCGCAACATGATCGGGCGCGAGAAGCGCGTGGTGGCGCTGGAGCAGTACCTCTCGCAGGCGCGCAACTACGACCCGGTGCTGGACGGCCTGCGCTCGGCGGTTCGATACGACAAGACGTACTTCGACAAGATCGTCGCCAGCCTCTTGCCGCTGCTGGAGAAGCTCACCAGCGGCAAGATCGCCCAGCTCCTGGCCCCGAACTACTCCGACCTGGCGGACCCGCGCCCGATCTTCGACTGGATGCAGATCATCCGTAAGAGGGCCATCGTCTATGTGGGGCTGGA
>NZ_QNRQ01000034.1 GCF_003315175.1 Eoetvoesiella caeni
TCGGCATGGCCATGCCGCGAACCTTTCGCCGGTAAACTACGAACGGCAGTACCTTTCTGAGGCAACGAACTGTCTATAAAAGTCTGGCCGATTCACTTCATTCAAACCGAAGCCGCCTCACTGCGTGACTTAACTCAACATTAGGGTTTATTAGATGCCCGATGAAACTCTTTACGATCCTGCGCTTCAAACCATGACGCGCACCGTTCATTTACTTGCTTCGCGAGTACCTGCGCCGCGGAAGGTTTCGCACAAGGACTCGTTTGTGTTTCGACATATCGAACGTTCGATTCATCAAGCCATCGTTCAAAAGCTGGCACGAATCGTTTCCACGTTGGCGGCAGCTCACTTATTGATGACGCATGGTTTCGTCCAAGAGCAGGCAGCGCTTCAGAGAATACTTGACGAGCTGCATGAGGACGTAAGGTTTCTGAGCCTTGCAATAATTAACGGTGAAGTTACGCCATTGCATCGGGATTATCTTGCTTCATTTTTTGAAGAGGAGTTTGACGAGGACACGGCGCTTGAGTCCACCCAGAAAAGACCGATGATTCCTCGAAGGAAGATCCAAGCATATATTGCGCGTAGCGAATCCCCTGAATTTGACCCTAGTACAGGTACTGAACTGGCACGGACGGTTACCAAGATGTATTCTGGGTTTGTCCATGCGGCTTCACCTCAAATCATGGACATGTACTTGGGTAACCCGCCTCATTTCCATCTTAACGGAGTGCTAGGCACGGAGCGGCACGATGAGTACAGAGAGGATCTTTGGAACTACTTTTATCGCAGTGTCCTCGCATTTGGATTTGCGACCAAGGCATTTGGCGACCAACAGATCTTTAATGAATTTACGAATTTTTTGAACGAGTTTGAGCGCTTAAATGGGAAAACATATATACCAAACGCAGGTTAAAACCTAGGCTGACTCAAACTTTGGTAGATCGAGCGCAACATGAATTTCTGGTCCACCAGAGGCGGAGGAGCGGTGGCCATATTTGGGTAGTGTGCTAGGGTTGAAGTGCAATGCTGCTTAGCAAGTAAACGTGATTTATTTTGAAAGGCAAGGGCGTAGAGATATGAGCGATGAATGGAAAGCGCTTAGGGTGATTCACTCCAAGGGCGGAGTCCGAATAGTGAATGAATACGATCCGACTGTCAAAATAATTCCACGCACACTCAACGAAAAAACGGCAACATTTGAAACTCCAACCTATGGTGCTCTTTTTGACAGGTGCGAAAAAGTTGGCCTACCAGTCTTAGGTGTCGAATTTTTTACCTATGCTGGTCACTTTAATGGAGAGGATATTCCTGAATGGAGAACGTTCTATACATCCCGTAATAACGTTTGGGGGAATGAAGAGGGAGCTCAACTTTGGAGCAATATCGGCACTGGTGCTTACAAGGAAAAAAACGGTAGGTTATGGGATGTTGGTAGCAGAATATCGCATCAACTCCGCGTGTGTAGTAGGAGGCTGAAAGAATTATCGGACAGCTATCATTCTCAGCTATGTTCAGTCGTTGGGAAGCAGGATTTCGCGACGAATAAGAGATTTATGAATGGCTACACTTGGCTTTGCTATTTGTCTGTTCAGTCTTTCTTAATGGACATATGTATTCTTAGGGATTATTTGGCGGAATACGCCGCAAACTTTGTCTTTGAGGTGAGCAATGATAGTCAAAAAAGTAGCATTACAACTTTGTCGGGACTGAGGAAATATGTTTTAAGAAACTTAAATGGTGAAGATGCTATTGCTGAGGAGCTTAATGAAATTACAGAGGGTGATGGTTGGTTGAAAATGTTAGGAGCATATCGGGATTTAATTGTTCATTCAGCGCCTTTAGTACAAGCGGAAAGAAGATTGTTCGCCATCATAAAAACAATAGAAATTCCCGGTGGGCAACTGCCGTGCATTTCTTGCCCCATGCCGAAAAATCCTCAAGAAATATTTGTATCTAGGGCAAATGGTAGTATGTTTGAGAATTTCGAAGAGCAATTTAATAGGTACACGGGTATTGGTGAGGGGGAGGCCGATTATATCGATGGACTTGAATATTGCCATAAAGCATTGGGGATGATTTCTGATTTGGCGAATAAGCTCGCGTTGAGATCGCCAGTCAAACCTCAAATGATGGTCTTCGATAGCACTAATATAATTGGTGAAGTTAAGGTTTCCCGAGCTTGATGCATATAAATCGACTAACTCAGCCCCGGTTTTTGAAAGATGAAGATCGGGCTCAGGGAGAAAACCTATGGTTAGTGTTCTAACTCGGGTCCCTTCTGACATCTATTGCTAAATGCGTTAGATTTCTATTCGCCGCCATCGCTTTCTACCACAAGCAGCTACTTAATCATCGCTATCATGTCAATAATTCAAAAATGGTCAGACTCAAAAAAATGGGATGATAACTGGACCGTTGAACAAGAGATCGGTGGCGGCGGGCAAGCGACAACCAAGCTGGTCAAACACAAAGAGAATGGAACGTTTGCGTTTCTCAAGATACTCAATCGACAAACCGATTCAGAGCGGCGTGCCCGATTTTTTCGGGAGGCAAGCGCTTATGCGACGGCAAATCATGACGGCATTCCAAAGCTTGTCGAGAGCAATGCTCACTATCACGAAGATTCGAACTATAAAATCTATTTACTCACGGAGTTTGTGGCCGGTCCAACGCTCTCGAAATACCTTGAGTGTAGCGGGGCGGTCAACTTTGTCAGTGCCGCCACGATCCTAAAGGCGCTTGCCGACACAGTGCAGTACTGCCACGAGAACGAGTGGATCCACCGCGATATCAAGCCAGATAACATCATCCTTAGGGAGTCAAAATTCGAAGCGCCAATTTTGCTTGATTTTGGCATTGCATATAAAGACGGTGTAGTGGATAGTTTTTCAACTGACCCGTCGCAGGAGCTGGGGAACCGCTTTCTTCGACTGCCGGAAATGAGTATAGGAAGTACGGCAAAACAGGATCATAGGACGGATATTTCATTCTTAGGCGGTATCTTGTATTACCTAATGACGACACAAACGCCATCCGTCCTCACCGATCATAACGGGCGAATGCCGCACCAGCGTGCGTTGAGCGCAGGACAGTTAAAGAGCGCATTCAGGGGGCCGCCTACGGCACTGTTGAATTTTTTTGACCATGTGTTTTCGCAAAAGCTTTCTGGACGGTTCGTTAGTGCTAAGGAAATGAAAAGTGCGTTGATCAAATTAATTAATATGCATGAGAACTACCAGCCTGACGATAAGGAGCCAAGCATCGACGATGTGCTTGCCGCAATAAACACTAAGGTGGGACGAGACCTAGCAAAGAACAAGACACTCTACGATAGAGCAATGGATCGGATTAAACTCGTTCACAGCAATATTTTGCTGAAGGTCCAGCCCACTTATACGTCATATCAAACTGGGTATGTCAACCATGTCGACGGCCTTCGCAACGACCTCGGTTTCACGTATTTTGCCACTCTCGACCATAAATTTGTCCCTCAGTTTCTAATACAGATATTGGGGGACGAACTCGTTGTTATGGCTGACGGTATCACCATATACCGGACGTTAGCCGACGAACCTGTTTTCTCGAAAGAAGAGCCTATCCGGAATTTTGTGGGTGAGGCATATTATGCGAGGTAAACAGCATGGATGTGCCAATGAAGAAGAAACGTACGATTGCGGCCCAAGCC
>NZ_QNRQ01000035.1 GCF_003315175.1 Eoetvoesiella caeni
AATGGTGGTTTGCAGGTGTGGTTTCAAGACGTTCAATCCAATTCCCCTCAGTCGAGGGGTAAAGATAACGTCCTGCCAGGAAACCGCCGAGACCGCAAAACGCGGGAATTATGCCGCGATTAGGCCCCGATCAGGTGGGGGAATTTGAGGTGGCCAAAGGTGGAGGAGTTTGGGTGGCCAACAGGGCAGTCTGCGGCGGCGTGTGCTGGCGGCCAAGCCCTTCATCTGAAATAAATATCGGTCGAACCGTAGCAGTTGCTCGTCCACTTGACTGAGCGGCTCGGTATCACGCAACACGCCAGCATCGGTCACAACGATCTTGAAGTGCCCAAGGGCCGCCCGCATAGAAGGCCGCCTGCGCTGAACAGAGGGGCCGCAGCGGCAGCGCGGCAAGTGCCAGTCGACAAAGCGCTGTATGTGCCGATCGAGTGCAGACAGGTTAACCTGCTGCCGAGAAGTCCAATGGGCGAAGTGCGCTAGGCAATTGAGATACAGTCGCACAGTGCTTCGGGCATATCCTTGATCGTTTAAGCGGTCCCAGTACGCCTGTGCAAACGGACTTACGACACTTGTGCGCAGCCGACGCGCTGCCAGTGGTGTTAAGGCATCGAAAACATTCATGAGGTTCTCCTGAAGTGGCGTTGCCACATTAGGAGATGCGAATTCTTATGCGAAGTCCAGCTGCGAATTACTCAGTTCAAGCAGCGGCTATTCCTGCATGACAGTGCAGGCCAAAAACTCGGGTTCGCATAAACACTAAGTTCGCCTTATTGCGGTTATGTAAAGCTTCACATAACAGGAAAAACTACCTGTTTCTGGGATCCGACGCGGGCGGTGAACGCGCGGCCACGATGTACAGCCTACTTGGCACAGCCAAATTGAACGATATCAATCCCCAAGCGTACCTGCGCCACGTCTTGAGCGTGATCGCCGACCATCCGGTCAATCAAGTCGACGAATTGTTGCCCTGGAACGTGACGCTTTAGCCATGAGCGCAATCTGCTCAAACCGTCAATACGGCCCTGGGCGGACGCTTACGTTTGATCAAAGCTATACAACGAACATCGCCACCTCAACGCCCTGATGAGACTTGCTTGGCGCGTTGACTCCAATCGGCTAAGGGCGAACAGTCCTTGCATCTATATTTTGGCTTGACTAAAAAGCAGTGGAAGATTTTTCGCCAATACGTTCCACTAAAGATTAAATTCGATCTGTTTAGGCGATCAATCGTCTTCGCTGACTTGTCGCCTATTTATAGTTAGATGCCGATTGGTTACATAGAGGGGAGAACAAGATGAAAATAAAAGCCGTAACTGTGAACCGATTTAGAAGCTACTCAAGCCCGGTGACGGTACAGGTTGATGACTTACTCGTTCTTGTTGGCCGTAACGACATTGGGAAATCAACGATTCTTGAAGCGTTGGACATCTTTTTCAATGAAGGCAAGGGCTGCGTCAAGATTGACAAGGACGATATAAACAAAGATTGTCTTGCTCAAGGGCAGGATTGCATTGAAATCGAAGTCGAATTTACTGATCTCCCGGAAAATATCGTTATAGACACCACAAACCAGACGACACTGCAGGGGGAATACTTGCTAACGTCTGCGAGAACCTTGCATGTCATCAAGAGATACCCAAATGCGGGAAAGGAAAAGGTACTTATTAAGGCGAACCATCCCGCGAATCCGGAATGTGCTGACTTACTTCTGAAAAAGAACGCTGATCTAAAGAAGATATTGGAAGCTGGTGGCTTCGATTGTCCGGACAAAACAAAGAACGCTGAACTACGCAAGGCGATCTGGGGTGGACAGGCTAACTTGCAGTTAGGCAATTGCGAAATTGAAGTTGCCAAGATTGATGCCAAGAGCATCTGGGAACAACTCAAGTTGTATATGCCGCTGTACACGCTATTCCAATCTGATCGAAAGAATAGCGATTCTGACGATGAAGTCCAGGATCCAATGCGTATCGCTGTCAGAGAAATCCTCGGTGATCCAAAAATTCAAGCAGACTTGGCGCAGGTCACGAACACGGTGAAGACACGTCTGGATGAAGTGGCGCAGAGAACCCTACAGAAGCTTGCCGAAATGGCTCCGGCCATTGCCCATTCGCTCGATCCTCAACTTCCGGATTTCGCCAGCCTGAAGTGGTTGGATGTCTTCAAGAACGTCTCTATTACCGGGGATGATGATATACCCATCAATAAAAGAGGAAGTGGCGTAAGACGCCTTGTGCTGATCAGTTTCTTCCGTGCCGAAGCAGAGAGGAGAAAAAATGAAGCCAACTTGCCCGATATCGTATACGCCATAGAAGAGCCGGAAACCTCTCAACACCCAGAGCATCAACGCGCTTTGACTGATGCTCTGATTGCCCTGTCCGAGGCGCACAACACTCAGGTGCTACTCACAACACACAGCCCAGAAATCGTCAAGCGTTTGAAGTTTGAAAACATTATTCTGATTTCGAATCAGATTCCGACACGAGTCTCGCCCGTTCTGGAGCATGAGTTACCATATCCAAGCCTTAACGAAGTGAATTTTTCGGCGTTTGGAGAGGCGTCTTATGAGTATCACAACGAACTATACGGGTTCATTGAGGCAGAAGGACGCTTGGATGATTATAAGCGCGGCAAACCACTGCGTCAGTACAATCGTCATCGGCGGGACGGTTCTATGGTAACGGAGCACATTATTCTTACCGAATACATTCGCCATCAAATTCATCATCCGGAGAACGACCGGAATGTATTGTTTACCACAGCTGAACTCACAGAGTCTATCGAGACAATGCGACTGTATCTCCAAGCTTGATACACAAAAAAATGCCGTATCGAATAAATCGTTGCAAGGGGCGTTTGACCCGCAGCCAAGTTTTTTGCAGCAAAGATAGTCGTCGGCTCAAACGCCCCACAACACAGGCGTTAGGCGCCCCTCTTCAAGGTAAAGATTCACTGACCGGTATGGGTCGATTGCAGCCGGCGACCTGACAAGTTTAGATGCCGAGCTCATGACCCGTTTCAAGCACTTCCAATTGCTTAACCAGCCAACGATAGTGTTTAGAAAACGGTGGTTTTCTGAACAGATCATAGTGGCGCACTTTACTGTCATTTTCAGAAGACGACTGCACCAATTGACGGGGCGTAACGCCAGGTGTGCAGTCGGCTCCTGACCACGCAATATCAGAAGTCATCTGCAC
>NZ_QNRQ01000036.1 GCF_003315175.1 Eoetvoesiella caeni
TTGCGCGCAGCAGCACCGATGATTGATAATCTGACTGTCCTGCCTGGGGGAATTTGACCGGCCAGAAGTGGGGGAGTTTGAAGTGGCCAACGGGGCAGACTGGTCATCGTGCGACCTTTGGCTTCGATGGCAAACGATGACAGGCTGCCCACATCAGATCAACTCAGACAGTTTTTACGCCAGGAATTATCGCGTGTCAGTGCTGCCAGTGCCGGCGTCACCACCACGGCCGTTCGCAGCTATCTGCGCTTTCGCACGTTCGAAGGTGACCGGGCAGAACATCTTCTGCCGATTGTCGCCTCACCAGCAAACTGGCGCTTGGCATCACAGCCTCAGACGTTGACCCCTTCAGAGGTCCAACGCTTACTGGATGCCTTTCCGCCAAGTCTTCCCTCGCGGCTGCGATGCTACGCGATGGTGCGATGCCTAGTCGATCTGGGTCTTCGCAGCAGTGAGGTCGTTGCCCTGGAGTTAGATCATATCGATTGGGCGGCGGGCACCGTTCGGATCTGCAAGGCCAAGTCACGGCGCGCCGACGTCCTGCCGTTGCCTCAGGCGACCGGGGCTGCCATCGCCGAGTACATCCGTTTCGAGCGACCGCAAACCTCTAGCCGGCGGGTCTTCATTCGACATGTGGCTCCTGTGGAAGTGCCGGTCGCCGCCGGCATTGTTCGACGGGCGGTCCGTGAGGCCTATCAGCGCGCCGGCTTGCCGTATACCCGTGTGCATATCCTTCGCCATACGCTGGCCGGCCGGCTGCTGAACACCGGCGGCACGTTAAAGGAGGTTGCCGATGTCTTGAGGCACCGTGAGCTAGACACCTCCCTTATTTACGCCAAGATCGACTTCACAAGGCTAGGCGCGGTAGCTATGCCGTGGCCCGGGAGACGATCATGAGCATCGACATCTCTATGATGGTGGTCGTGCAGCAGTACTTGGACGCGCGCCGGCAGCTAGGATTCGAATTGATCGCGCCTGGCACTGAGCTAATGCGCTTCGCCCGCTACGCCGATGCACGCGAACATCGGGGTCCTTTGACTCAAGATTTGATCGTTGGATGGGCTCGCGAACACGTCAAGCGCACGAGCACTGTCACCGCCGCGCGTCGGCTTGAGGTTGTAAGGCCCTTCGTTGCGTACTACCGCCAATTTGAGCCGGCGAGCGAGATCCCGCCGGCGGGCGCACTAGGTCGTGGGCATCGGCGTCTTGTGCCGCATATCTACACCGACCAGGAAGTCGCTCAACTGCTGCAAGCCGCCGCCCGTCTCACGCCGCACGGCGGACTGCGGCCACTGACCTATCGGACGCTGTTCGGGTTAATTGCAACAGCAGGCCTGCGTCTGTCGGAGGCGTTGAATCTAACCATCCGTGATGTCGACTTGGGAGCCAGCGCCGTTACGGTCCGGCAGACCAAGTTCCGTAAATCGCGATGCCTGCCGCTCCACAGCAGCGCGATCCAAGCGTTGGGTGCATACCGTCTATCCCGCGACCTCTGTCATGGTGCCGATCCCAACGTACCATTCTTCGTATCTCAGACGGGCGCTGCTTTGCCTGCTAGGACCGTTGAGGGCGTCTTTCGGCATATGCAGTCGCATCTTGGATGGCAGGCTCGCGGTGACTACCCAGCCCCGCGCATCCACGATCTTCGCCACACCTTCGCGGTGCGGCGGCTGCAATGCTGGCGCGAGCAAGGCCAGTCGATCGATCACGCATTATTCTGGTTGTGCACCTATCTCGGCCACGCCAAGATATCCGACACGTACTGGTACCTTACCGGCGTACCGGAACTCATGGACTCCATCGGCACGAGGTTCGAATGCTTCGCGGCGCTAGGAGCCAGCTCATGAACCGCCAAACTTCCCCAACCTTCGCCACATTGGTGCAGGAGTTCTTCGGTCCGTATATGCTGCAGCAACGGGCACTGAGCCCGCGTACGGTGGCCTCCTATCGCGACACCTTCGTGCTGTTGCTGAACTACGCTGAGAAGGCATGCTCCCTTCCAGCACACAACTTCCAACTAATCGATCTGAACGCTCAGTTTCTGGCCAGTTTTCTCGAACATCTGGAGATTCAGCGCAACAATTCCGTCAGAAGCCGCAACGTTCGATTGGCAGCGGTCCGATCCTTCCTAAAGTTCGCCGCGCGACGGGATCCAGCCAACCTCGCCATCATAGAGCAGGCGCTTGCCGTGCCGATGAAGCGCTTCGATCGCCACATGGTGGGCTTCTTGCCACGCGAGCAGATGTTGGCCATCATCGACGTCGCCACCGACACCTGGCTAGGCCAACGCGACCGACTGATGCTGACCCTTATGTTTAACACTGGCGCCCGCGTCTCTGAGATCATCGGCGTACGGATGTCCGATGTGGTTCTTGGGCCAAGCAGCAGCATCCGGCTTCACGGTAAGGGACGCAAGCAGCGCACGCTGCCGCTGTGGAAGAACACGGCACGGGCGTTGCGCGAGTGGCTACAGCTGAACCCGCAGATTCGAGCCGATGCGCCGCTTTTACCCACGCGGGACGGTAGAATGATGACGCGGGCCAATGTAACGCGGCGGCTGGCACATGCCGTCGATTCTGCAGCGACAAAGCATCCAGAGCTC
>NZ_QNRQ01000037.1 GCF_003315175.1 Eoetvoesiella caeni
TGTCGCGCGTCAACTATCTTGGCCGGTGCGCGTCAATTATCTTGGCCGGTTGACGCTGGGCAATTTACTGAGTTGATGCCATCCTTTTCAGGGATGCTTTTCGGCGGTAGCTTTCTCCTTCGCAGTTCATAATGGTGGCGTGATGCACCAGTCGATCGATGGCGGCAACGGTCATGATGCTGTCATCGAAGAGATGATCCCAATCTTTAAAGGCCTGGTTTGAGGTAATGATCAAGGTCCCGCGCTCGTACCGATGGGCAATGAGCTCGAACAGGACGCTGGTCTCCTGAGCGGTTTTCTTCACGTATCCAAGGTCATCGAGAATCAAGACCGTAAACTTGTCCAGTTTGACCAAGGCCTCGGCCAAGCCCAGGTTCTGCTTGGCCTGCTGAAGCTCCTGCACCATATGGGTGGCACTGCTGAACTTAACGCGGATCCCGGCCTCGACCAGTCCGTAGCCGATACTGCTGGCCAGATGCGTTTTACCTATGCCGCTGGCGCCAAACAACAACAGATTTTCCCCTTGCTCGACCCAGTGTGGATTTTGAATCAACGCATTGATCTGCTGCAGGCTGACGCCCTCCAGGGCGCTAAAGTCGAAGCTGGCGAGTGTCTTTCCGGGCGGCAGGCCGGACTCCTTGTGATAGCGCTGTAGACGCTTGTCCTCACGGGTCGCCAGTTCCATGGCACACAGCTCGGCCAGGTAGTGTTCCGGTACCCAACGTTCGGCGGTCGCCTTCTTGGCAAGCGTCTGCCAATGGGTGCCGATACACGCCAGACGCAATGATTTGAGCATGATGGGCAGTGCAGCCACATTAGCCATGGACGCCTCCTACCGTATTCAACAAGTCATAATCACTGAGGGCGTGCTGGCGTACGTTCAAGGTCGGCATGCTCGCCCGTCTAGGCAAGAACCTCTCTTCGCACGCCGCGATACTGGGCAAGCCCGTGGCGGCCAGCGCATCCAGCACATAGCGACCTAGCGCGCCCTCGTTATCGGCTTTCTTAGCCAGATGCAGAAGGCGCACAATGTACTGGCAAGCGGCGTCGGCCGATAAGGTGCGGTCCACCGACGCCCAGATCAGTTGGTAATCCATGCTGGGTAATAAGTCCTCGCGCAACTGCGAGTACCGGAAGGCTCGAGGCTTTTTAACTAGCCCTTCAATGACGTGACGGTAATCCACCGAACGAACACGCTGGCGGGTTACGCCATGCACTCGCATCAAGGTCAGGGTGCATTCCTGAGCGCACCAGATCTCTAGTTTTGTATCGAACAGTCTCACGTTCACGCGACTGCCAATGAGCCGGGAAGGCACGGTATACAGCACGCGTTTAAGTTCAATCGTACTGCTGCGCGTGACGCGAACGGTATGCTCGGTGTAATTGACGCTGCGCCCGGCCGGTAACGGCTGTAGTTGTCGCTGCTCATCCTTAAAGGCCGATGCCACGCGCCGATTACGCCGGGTCACCAACTGCCCTACAAATTGGTTGTAGCACTCAACCGAATCGAAGTCGTAATTGTTACGTAGTAACAGGGCCTGCTTTAATTGACGCTTGATATGATTATTGGGCGATTCAATGGCCCCATTCTCATGAGCTACGCCCCGATTGTTGCGGGTAGCGATGATGCCATAGTGCTTGCATAGGTCTTCAAAGCGCTGGGTGAAGTCGTCCTGTTCAGTGCGGTTCTTGTAGGCGGCACTCAGGCTATCCGTGCGTAGCGTACGCGGTACGCCACCGCTGCGCCAGAACGCCTGCTGCAGCCCCTCTGATAAAGCACTAAAGCTCTCGCCACCGCAGACAACCTGCGCATAGGCCCAGCCACTGGCGACCAACCGGTAATGAAATAAACGATGAGATAAAGGGGTATTCCTGACCGTGACGGGCTCATCGACCACGGTAAAGTCGGCAATGCCTAATTCACCCATGGCATGCGTTTGCACGAAGACCACCTCTTGGTCGGGGCCATGTAATTGACGCCACGCCTGCACGCGACGCTCCAGCGTGCGACGTGAGCGCGGATCAAACTGGTGAGTATGGTGTTCACATAAATGATCGAATAGACCGATGGCAGTCAATGTCGGTGATCGCTGCAACAAGGGCACCACAACGGGCTCCCAAATAGCGAGCAATGGGTCCTCTCGCGTACGCCACGGCCTAGTCCCATGACTGCTGGGTGGCCCTGAAGGCTTATTCTCGGCGCGGCGCGCCGACCTAACCGATATCCCGGCTTTAGCGGCTGCCACCTCTTGGGTGTTGTCCTTTCGGAACGTCATATATAACCTGGTTTGTTGATCTGTGATTCGTTTGCCCGACACCGCGCATCCTCCGATTTGCAGTGTCGAACCCTATCAGATCAACCGGCCAAGATAGTTGTCGCTGACCGGTCAAGTTAATTGTCGCTGAACA
>NZ_QNRQ01000038.1 GCF_003315175.1 Eoetvoesiella caeni
GTAACGGCCCGCCCTGTACCGTCTAGAAGTCTCGGTTAAATCTCATCAAGATACGTGTCCATGTATTTTTTGAGATGTACACGTATTTTCATGAGCGATTCTCTTTGTGTAGTGAGTTCCTCGCAGAGCCCCCGACGCCGCTATCCGGTCGAGTACAAACGTCAGGTCGTGCAGGAATCGATGTCCGCTGGCGCGTCGATCGCACGGGTTGCGTTGGCGCACGGCATCAATGCCAACCAATTGCACAATTGGCGCTGGCAGTATCGGCGTGGCGACTTCGGCCCAATTAGCCAAGGGCCGTTGCTGCTGCCGGTGCAGATAGCGGCGCCACCGGTATCCACACCGCGCCAACCGGCCAAGATAATTGACGGGCAAGATAGGCCGGCGATCTCTGGCGTCGAACTGATCTTCCCAGCCGCGCGTGTCGTGATCCATGGCGCAGCAGACTTGCCTACGTTACGCTGCCTCATTCAGGCGCTACGAGAATGATCGGCTTACCGGCAGGAACCCGGGTCTGGCTGGCAGCCGGTGCAACCGATATGCGTCGTGGCTTCGATGGCCTGGCGGCAACGGTGCAGGCCACGCTGCTTGAGGATCCCTTTAGCGGTCATGTGTTTGTCTTTCGTGGGCGCAAGGGCGATCGCATCAAGGTGCTGTGGTGGAGTGGCGACGGCATGTGTCTGCTGGCAAAGCGCTTGGAGCACGGTCATTTCGTGTGGCCCAGCGCCGAATCAGGAGCCGTGCATCTGACCCCCGCGCAGCTATCGATGCTGCTCGAGGGGATCGACTGGCGTCGGCCCGCTCGCACGCATAAACCGACTCAGGTCTAGTGTTAATAAAACGCTTGAGAGCCGCATTTTTATTGGTCTTCCAGCCTTTTATTCATAGAGGAAACAGTCGTTATTTAGTATAATGACGGCCATGCTCAACCGCACCCAACTGCCCGACAATATCGACGCCCTGAAGGCGTTGCTGTCGGCCAAATCCGCCCAGATCGATGCCTTCGAGCAAGAGCGCGCGGCGTGGCAGGTAGAGCGCGAAGCCCTGCGTCAGGATAAGCAGGGCGATCAACAAGAAATTGCCCGTCTGACGCTGTTGCTCGATAAACTACGGCGCGCCTTGTTCGGCCAGAAGTCTGAGAAGCTTGCGGGCCAAATCGATCAATTGCAGCTCGAACTCGAAGAGCTGCACATTAACCAGGGCGAACGCGCGCAAAGCATTGAATCGGCCCAAGCGCCTGCCTCGCGCCCCGCGCCGCAGCGTCGGCCATTACCCGAGCACTTACCGTGCGAGGTGCATGAACATCTTCCCAAGGAGTCTGCCTGCCCCGACTGCGGCGGCGCGTGGACGCGCTTGGGCGAGGACGTGAGCAATGTGCTGGAACACGTGCCGGCCAGCTTTAGAATCGTTCGCCATGTGCGCCCACGCCTGGCGTGCAGTTGTTGCGAGCGGATGGCGCAAGCGCCCGCGCCCAGCCGCCCCATTGCCCGCAGCTTCGCGGGGCCAGGGCTATTGAGCCATGTCATGGTCAGCAAATATCTGGACCATCAACCGCTGTACCGCCAGTGCCAGATCTACGAGCGCGAGAACGTGAGTTTAAGTGAGAGCACCGTCGGTGACTGGGTCGGTGGGGTGCACCAATTGCTGCGCCCTTTACTGGAGGCGCTACGCCGCCACGTCTTTAGCGCCGACAAACTGCATACGGACGATACCCCGATCAACGTACTTGCGCCGGGCACTGGCAAGACACGCCAGGCGCGCCTGTGGGTCTATGCTCGTGATGATCGGCCCAGTGGCGATACGACAGCGCCGGCCATGTGGATACGTTACTCGCCCGATCGGCGCGGCATCCACCCGCAAACGCACCTGAAGGATTACATCGGTATCCTACAGGCCGATGCGTTTGCCGGGTACGACAAGATTTATGAATCAGGCCGTGTGCTAGAGGCCGGATGCTGGGCGCACGCCCGACGTAAGTTCTACGACATCCACGTTAAAAGTGCCACGCCCATTACGACGCACGTGCTTGATCGGATCGCCGCCCTCTACAAGATTGAGTCCAGCATCCGCGGTAGCCCAGCGGACGTACGGCGAAGGGTTCGCCAGGAACACGCCAAGCCCCTCGCCATCGCGCTGCATGCCTGGCTGCGCGAACAGTTGACGACCATCTCGCGCAAATCGAATACGGCCGACGCCATCGCTTATGCCATGAGTCAGTGGCAGGCACTGGTGCGTTATCTGGACGATGGGCGCATTGAGATCGACAACAATACCGCCGAGCGAGCGTTGCGCGGGGTAGCCCTGGGCAGGAA
>NZ_QNRQ01000039.1 GCF_003315175.1 Eoetvoesiella caeni
AAACTGATCCCAGGCACCCCGTCCATCTGAAAGGGTAAGAGGATGCCATGCCAGTGAATCGAGGTTGCTTCTTTTAGCCGATTTGTGACCCGTATGGTGACCGTGTCGCCTTCGCGCCAGCGCAAGGTCGGTCCAGGGAGTGATCCATTAATAGTCGTGGCCATTTGAGGATTGCCGGTAAAGTTCACCGGCGTCTCGCCAATTTCCAGGTTGAACTCGGTCCCGGTGAGCACAGCCGGTGCGCCCGTTCGGGTATCGTCAGACTGGGCCCAAGCCGTGCGGGCAAAGGGCGACAAGCCCAGCAGAACGCCACCGGCTGCAAGGCCTTGAACGAATCGGCGACGCGGCAGGAGAGGCAGGGCAAGAGAAGGCGCAAGCGGACGTTTCACGTGAGCGTATCCTAGGATCAGAAGAGTCTAAAAAATCGACCGCTAAAACGAGTCGAAGCATTCATGGAGTTGATGCAAAGCAGTTTAGCGAAGTGTCGGTGTCTATCCGATGACGCAGCCATTACATTTTTGTAATGTGCGGCACTGTTTGTTGCGCCGCACTTGAGCACTCGCCACATTAAAGCGGTATAGCCGAATTTAACGAGGCCAGGAATCGCTTTGGCGACTGGAAGCCAATGACTTGAAAGTCGCTTTCTTTGCCTTCTTTATCGAAAAAAATGATGCCGGGCGGCCCAAACAGTGCGAAACGCTTAAGCAACGCTTGATCGTCTGCATTGTTTGCCGTCACGTCCGCTTTCAGCAGGATTACGTCTTTCAAGCGATTTTTGACTTGAGGGTCGGTGAATGTAAAACGGTCCATTTCTTTGCAAGATATGCACCATTCCGCCCAGAAATCCAGCATTACGTAGCGGCCGTCTGCCCCCTGTAACTGCGACTCCAGATCGGCAAGGCTCTTAATAGGCCGAAACATGATCTCAGCCGCTCCGGCGCCTATTGGCGTTGGATTGCTAACGCCTTTGAAAACAGCCAAAGGCTGTAATACGTCGCGGCTGCCTGAAAGTCCTCCGACCAGAAGCGCCAAGCCCACTGTTAGCGCAATGATCCCAATCCCTTTGCCCAAACGCCTATAACCGGCCACATGCGTCGGCAAGGGATCCACAGCCTTTAAATACATCGCTGAAATGATGAGCAGGACGGCCCATAAAAGCAGATGCACCACCGCCGGAATAACCGGAGCGATGAGGTAAATGGCCACGGCCAACATGGTCACGCCGAAAAAATGCTGGACTGATTTCATCCAGGGACCGGCTTTTGGCAGCAAAGTGCCGGCGGTTGTGCCAAAGACCAAAAGCGGTACGCCCATGCCGATGGCCAGTGAAAAAAGCGCCACGCCGCCCACCACGGCATCACCCGTTTGCCCGATATAGAGTAGGGCTCCTGCCAGAGGAGCAGCCACACATGGGCCCACGATCACGGCAGACAGTACACCCATCAGAAAAACGCCGAGTAGCTTGCCGCCTGGCGTGTGGTTGGCGGTGGCGGTCAAGCGGCTTTGGATCGCAGCGGGCATCTGCAACTGGTAAAAACCGAACATAGAAAGGGACAGCAATACAAACACGCCTGCGAAGCCACCCAATACCCAGGGATTTTGCAGATAAACCGATAACATCGTACCGGCAAGGCCCGCCGCGACGCCCGCTAGCGTGTACGTCATCGCCATGGCAAGCACATAGACCAACGAGAGACCAAAGGCATGGCGTCGCTTGGTGTGCTGACCCTGTCCGACAATAATTCCCGACAAGATGGGGATCATGGGAAGCATGCACGGGGTAAAGGCTAGAATTAAGCCGAAGCCGAAAAACGCTGCGACCAGCGCCCACGTATTGCCTTGCGCAAACAAGGCACGGATAACGCCAGTCTCCGATAAGCCTGTGCTGCGTTTTGGTGCGCGAATATCAGTCGGGACGGCTTGCGGCGTAGAAACGGCCGAAGTTGAGGCGTTCGAAACGCTCGCTTGGACCAGTGGCACCGTAAGGATCTTCTCAATGGGCGGATAGCAAACGCCCGATGGATCATTGCAACCCTGATAGGAGGCTTGCAAGGTCAACGACGGCTGGGCCGCGCCATTAGTCGATCGATTAAGCGCAATGATGGCTTCTATGGGCCCGTAGTAAACCTCTTCTTTTCCAAATGTCGGGTCGTCTTTAAGCTTGCCTGGGGGTAACAACGTACTGGCGATCGTAATGCCCGATGCGTCGGGTAGGCTGAACGCGATGCGGCTTCGGTATAGGTAGTAGTCCTTGGCGGGAGTCAGTGTGGCGACAAGCGTGTCGAAATCTCGCGCTGTGA
>NZ_QNRQ01000040.1 GCF_003315175.1 Eoetvoesiella caeni
GTTTGAATTCTTCCGTAAATCGGGCCGTGCTCATAATCATCTCCTCAGTGAGTATTATGAGGCTAAAACGTGTCTAGCAAACCCTGGCCGATTCAAAATGTTAGCCAGCAGCACTTGGAGCATACTTACCCCTATTATTGGGTTTGATTTATTGACATGCAAACTGTATTGCATTTTTCAGAATCTTCAATTAAAAAAACTAAACATTGAAATGTACAAATATCTGCTTTCCGTATCGCTCACTTTGAGTAAGTTTAAATAAACTTTTTGCATATTGACTGTGATCGTTGCCCCACCACCACGTCATAGCACTATCGTACGCGTAATCATCACACATGCTTTGATTGGGGGTCTGAGATAGTGCAAGCCATTTCGCACATTTTTTTTCAGCCAAACAGACAACTTCGGGCCGAAGCATTTGAACAGTACCCTTTTTTGCGATGCGTGAGCTATTACTCCCCTGGGTAAAATGTGATTGTAAAAAACCATCGCATGCCTTAGCGCTAGCTAAAGTTATAACCATCCGCCAATATAGCTCGTGGTGTGCCTCCAGAGCAGCTAGTAGTCCAAAAAAGCTATCGTAAGTCCAACGAATTTGATCGTTAATGCTAAGGGAAGAAAACTGGGTATGCGGACTCATTAATCGCAAAGGAATTTGCTTTTCCTCCTTAGATTGGAGCTCTTCTATATTGCAAACTCCTTCTACTGACATTCTCCATGTTAAAAAAGCGACGGCAGGTAAACAGGCCTTTTCACTATGAAGAAATAGTGCTTCATCACGAGAGAGACTAACCAAATGTTTAATGCAAGCATGATGTGCCCGCAAATGCTTAGTATAAATATGACGACAGATGCTGCGATAGCTATGACCCACGCTATCAGCAAGATAATGCTTTGAATTATGTGTCTTGTTATCGACGACGTAAGTTCGCGAAATCAAGCGCGCGGGCTTTGCATCCACTGAAAATTTCCAATACAGCTGTTCTTTTGCGAGACCTCTAGCAAACCCCAGTTGTCGCTGCGCAAACAAATTAGGAACTTCTTCCTCTTGATGCACACGTCGCAGTTCAGTGGTAAAGAAAGAACAATGTAAAGTGTCTATTTTCACCTTTTTAAACCAGTCAAGATATTCTCTGCAGTATCCGATTATTGTGTATTGTGACGTATCATCAAGTGCGTTAAAGCGAGGTGCGTTAATAAAATGACTAAGGCGTCTTCCACAGACCACGCAAAATCGCTCATCATCTTTTGCATGAGGCGAGCAGAAGGAATTCAACGTGCTAAATAAACCGCAACGTTTACAAGGTGTAGTCAGCTTACAGCGGTGCCAAGGGCATTCTTCAATAATAGTCAGTTGAAACAAGACACAGTGGTATCCTAACTCATGACATTGTGGACAATGGCGAATATCATTCCAAGGAGTTTCTATTGGTGTGATTCCCAACTGATCCAAAAACCCCTCTTTCAACCGTTCAGCAGCTACCCCTAGAAAACCAGCATATCGCTCAAAGTAAATCCAACGACCATCCAGATAGTTTCGAGACTTACTATCGTTTTTAGGTACAGAATCCTGCTCTATCAGTTGCTCTAGTTCACGCATCGTCATGCGGTTAACCGACAATACCTTTAAAAAGACGGACCATCCTGATTCATATGGGGCGGGCGCATGAGCATCCCAAGTCAATCGATCTGACATCGTATTTCCCCCACTGTAATCATCGGTGATAACAGCCCGACCTCTTGATACGCATCTTTAAAATCTAATAGGCTATTGTCTACGAATATGGCGATGGCTTATTACTCAACGCCGTTATCTCCGTGCATTAATCCACTGAAAACCGCCAGATTTGAAGCGGCTACTGCATCCGTAATATCTCTACTCGAAATAGTGACGTTATAACAATCGTCAACTCGGAGCGCGAGAAGAAGATATTCGATCGTCAAACAGACATGCTCCATCGGGACTCCCGATTTGGTATGTTCAGCGACAATTAACTTGACCGGTCAGCGACAACTATCTTGGCCGGTTGATCTGATAGGGTTCGACACTGCAAATCGGAGGATGCGCGGTGT
>NZ_QNRQ01000041.1 GCF_003315175.1 Eoetvoesiella caeni
CCTGAGTTCGACAGTTTGAACCCCTGGTTCGAGATCAAACACCCTGTTCACGCGGGTTTCGGTCTTTTTTGATCTTGATTTTGTAATGGCACGCTTTGGATTATATTCATTGACAGTTATAGTGATTTCAATGTAATGTAGTGGCATGTTTATCAAGGTCACTAAATCTGGCCCACGCCGCTACGTACAGGTGGTCGAAGCCTATCGCGATGATGCGGGGCGCCCCAAGCAGCGCACCGTCGCCACCCTTGGGCGCCTCGATCAGATGGGTGACTCACTCAAATCCATGCACGACGGCTTGTCGCGCATTCTCGGCATTGGTCTTTGCCCTGAGTCGGGTAATGGCACAGTCGCCTTTGATTCCTCTCGGAATCTGGGCGATATCTGGGTGCTCACGGAATTGTGGAAGCAGCTCGGGTTGGATCGCCTGCGGCACGTGTTGCGTCAACGCACACGCCATCGCATTGACCTGGAAGCGCTGCTTCGCATCATGGTGCTGCATCGCCTTTGCGATGCGGATTCGAAACTTGGCACGTTGCGCTGGCTACAAACCGTGAGCTTGCCTGATATAACGCTCGCCACCGTGGGTCATCAACAGTTGCTGCGCACCATGGATACGCTGGTCGAGCATCAAGACATTATCGACACGGTGCTGGCCGATGCCGTGCGCCCACTGGTCAACGAAGACCTGTCGGTGGTCTTCTACGACATGACCACCATCCGAGCCGATGGCCTCTCACAGCAAGACGGCGATGTGCGGCAATTCGGTATGTCCAAGGATGGCGGCATTGCTCGCCAGTTCATGCTGGGGCTGGTGCAAACCGCCGAGGGCATCCCACTGTATCACGAGGTCTTCGACGGCAATACGGCTGAAGTGAGCACCCTGAGGCGGTCGCTGCAGAAGGTTCTGGAGCGCTTCCGGATCAAGCGGGTGATTGCCGTGGCGGACCGGGGGTTGCTGTCGCTCGATAATCTACAAGCACTGCAATCCATCGCACTGCCCGGTGGCCAGCCATTGGAATTCATCCTGGCGGTGCCAGGGCGTCGTTATAGCGAGTTTGCCGCGTCGCTGGACGCGTTCAATGTGGCGGTTGCGAAGTGCGATGACGCCGAAGTGGTGAAGGCACTGAGCTGGCAAGATCTACGCCTGGTGGTCGCGCATGATCGTCAGCGCGCCCACGAACAAGGCGCCACGCGAGATGCCAAGATCGCCCAACTGGAACAACAGGCCGCGCGGTGGGTGGGCAAGCTCGATGCTCAAGATGCTGGCCAACGCAACCGAGGTCGCAAACTGTCAGACGGTGGCGCACGGGCAAAGTTCTATCACGAAGTGTGCGAAGCCCATCTGAGGCGCATCATCCGTGTGGATCTCACGAGCGAACTGTTCACCTACGACATTGACCAGAAAGCGTTGGATCACGCTCGCGCCATGGACGGCAAGCTGCTGCTGGTGACCAACGCCCCCGACCTTACGCCTGAAGAGGTTGTCGCCCGTTATAAATCCCTGGCCGATATCGAGCGGGGCTTCAAGGTGCTGAAATCCGAGATCGAAATCGGGCCGGTCTACCACCGGTTGCCGCAACGAATCCGGGCGCATGCCATGGTCTGCTTCATTGCGTTGGTACTGCAACGCGTCATGCGAGCACGGCTGCGAGCGCATCCCGTCGAAGATGTCGTTTCGCCCGAGCGGGCCCTATCGATCCTGCGTCGTATCCAGACACACCGAGCGGTGCTGCCGGGAAACAAGCCCGTCACGGGGATCTCGACTATTGATGCGCAACAGTTGGCTATCCTGAAGAGCTTGCGGGTCGCGAAGCCCGCCGCTCGTCAACCCTACGCCAATTTGTAGTGGAGCGGTTTACGACCGTCTCCTTATAAATCAATGAGTTGCGGCTTCAACTGTCGAACTCGGG
>NZ_QNRQ01000042.1 GCF_003315175.1 Eoetvoesiella caeni
TTGCGCGCAGCAGCACCGATGATTGATAATCTGACTGTCCTGCCTGGGGGAATTTGACCGGCCAGAAGTGGGGGAGTTTGAAGTGGCCAACGGGGAAAAGCCCTTGCAAGACAAGGGCTTTCATGGAATTCGTTGGTCGGGGCGACATGATTCGAACATGCGACTCCTGCGTCCCGAACGTAGTTTAAGCGCACTAAACCAGGGGGTGTGAGCCCATATCATAGCAGCAAAATCAATGGCTTACACATTGCTTCCCGTATTTTCCCTCTAATTCCAGCTGCAGTAAAAACCCCTAATTTGTCACCGATTTGTCACCGATTTTGCCTTGCACTTGCAGCTCACTTAGTGCCTCCCACTCGCCCATTAGCCTTCAGGTATTACGCAAAGCCTCGCCTCAGCCCTAAGGATGACACACGCCCGCGGGAATATCGCATCAAGCAAAGTGAATAAACTCGAGACCTAGACATAAGACCATCCCAACAAGGTCTTTACCTACGAGTATCTTCACATGCAAAGCTTTAAACCAATCACGAAACTTGAGGCGGCAACTATTTTGGGCGTTTGCTCTAAAAGTATCACTAATTACATTAATCAAGGGCTTCTGCCAAAACCGGTTAGCATTGGTAGAAAAGCATTCTGGCACCCAAACGTATTCTATGGACACCTACATACCTACCTTATCAGTCAAGAAGTCACTCAAGTGTCCCATGTCAAAGCTCATGACGAACAAACTGGGCCCTCAGCGCCATTACAACCAACAACGCTCCAAACAAAACATCAAGACATAGCCAGCGATAAAGGCTTAAGCAAAAGCCCTGAACCTCTCGGAAGTAATGCGACAAAAAAACAACCACAGATGAAACTGTCACCTGCAGCACGTTCGCGCAGGTCTCAGGCAAAGCAACTAGCTCTCATCGCAGAAGGCTGAAAACCACATACGTACCCTCTCCCTTCTATACAACCGCAGGAAGGAAGTCCCCCAAACACCTAACAAACGTGGAACCCAACGGATGTACGGTCAAATGTGATTGCGGAAACCTGACGCCTTGATCAAAAGACACCCTTAATAAATAAAATCGGCATAGGGGGCAGTCTTCGTATCCAGGTATGCCACCCACATCTTCTGGCGGGCAAGCGTTAGCCCCGTCCAAGCACCAAGGCGAGTCGAGAGGACCTTCGAATTGGGTCCGCTCTAGCAGCGTGACACGATGCCACCAGGCATCGCCGTAGTCGTAGAGATAGTCGAAGGTGTGCGCACCCCCCAACGCTTTTTCCAGGCGAACCCGTTGCTCATTTTTAAGATCGTGCTCCGGGTAATCAGGGTCGGGCTCACCGTAGTGCATGTCGTTGATGATGAACTCATGCAAATGCCCACCTTGCCACCCCATGGCCCAGAGCAAGGTCACGTGCAGTTTACGCAAGGTAATGTTGGCCGGCACCAGAATCGTTCGGTAGATCAGCGGAGCGCTGTCACGCTGTCGCGCGTCAACTATCTTGGCCGGTGCGCGTCAATTATCTTGGCCGGTTGACGCTGGGCAATTTACTGAGTTGATGCCATCCTTTTCAGGGAT
>NZ_QNRQ01000043.1 GCF_003315175.1 Eoetvoesiella caeni
AGGAACGCCTTCGCTTGAAGCACGGAACAGATCGCGATCAACGCAGCCCGCCTTGATGAACTTCCAAAGCAGGACAAGAAAGCGCTGGTCGGCGATGCGCTTACGGATTCCCTTCATCAGCAGGCGATGATGCACCGTGTCGAAGTAACTGGCGAGGTCGCCCTCGATGACCCAGCGACCGGCGACACTTTGTTCACCACCGTCTTGCAACTGAAGCTTCACCGTGCGAATCGCATGATGTACGCTACGGGCCGGTCTGAAGCCATAGGAAGCCGGGTGGAAATCGCTTTCCCATATCGGCTCCATGGCCATTAGCATGGCCCGTTGCACGATCCGATCCCGCAGGCTCGGAATGCCAAGAGGCCTGAGCGTGCCGTTCGCTTTCGGTATATACACGCGTCGTGCGGGCAACGGACTGTACGAGCCCGCCAGCAGTTCTTCGCGTATCGTCGCCAGTTCGTGCTGAAGATTCATTTCCAGCATACGTTTGTCAACGCCATCAACGCCCGGCGTGCGTGCTCCGCTGGAGGCCAGCGTAATGCGAGCCGCTTCGCTCAGCCAATCTTTGTCGGCAATCAGTCGTAGGAGTCGATCGAACTTGCGTTCTTTGTCCTCGGTTGACCATATCGCCAGTTTGTTTTGCATTTCACTGATTATCAAAGGTCTTCACCTCATTGTGGTCAATTAATCGGCCAAACAAACCACTTAAACTGCCCGCCTTCGCCATGTGGCTGGTTTTCCCAACCTCGGACTACTACGCGGGCTCCGCCAGCCTGCACATCATCGGGGGCACACTCCCTTAGCATTTGTGCAAGCCTTCCCCAGTTCACATGCTGGACTCAACACACGGGCGAGGCTGCCTGTCGCAGTCTTTATCCTTGCTTGTCGCAAGTCGTCGCAAACACCACGGTCTAGCTGCGCGCTCTCCGTAGTTCCCTGCTGACCAGCATACATATCCAATCAGCATTTGTGGCGCCGGGCCATACGTGTGCCTAGCTCCAGTTCGCGTCCTGCCCGTAAAGTGGTGTGGGCAGGGGTGACATTTCAACCCTCAGATGCGATTTAACAGGTTCGTGTTCCTCAACCGTCCCATGCTCAGCCTAGAGACTCATCTTGGCGTAACCGCTTCGCCGCAAGCCCCGTTTCCCACGGACTTCGTCACCTTGCCAGTGTCGGCAAGTCACCGCCGCTTCGGCTCACTTTCTCTCGCAGCAGAGAAAGGGCATGCCCCGGTACCGCAACGTTTATCGTCTCCGGGTCCTGCATTCCAAACATGCTCAAGCAGCTTCACCCCCATGCAGGCGGGCTACGCTGGCTGGGCGTACCGTAGGTGAAATCCGCTACCCAGAGCCGGTTTGGACGATCCGCCTCGAAGTGGCGCCGTACCAGATCCTGCGGACAGGCCGCCGCGCTATCGGGCACCGTAGTACGAACCCGTTTGCCCCGACGCACCCCTTCAATGCCCAGCTCGCTCATCAGGCGTTCGACCGT
>NZ_QNRQ01000044.1 GCF_003315175.1 Eoetvoesiella caeni
TCAAGATACCGGACCTGGTGGCCCTGCAGCGTGGCCTGATAGGCTACGGCCTTGGCAATATGGCTTTTTCCTGTGCCCGGCTTGCCGATCAACAAAGCGTTGGCGCCTTCGGCTATGAACTTGAGCGTCAGTAACTCGAAGCTTGCCTGGCGGGGCAGCTTGGGATTAAAACGCCAGTCAAAGTCGTTCAATGTCACGCGTTCATCCAAGCCGGATTTGGCGTAGCGTCGGTCGATCAGTCGGGAACGGCGCCGGTCCAGCTCATCTTGCAAGATGAGCGAGAAGGTCTCGATAAAGGACTGTTCGCAGGCCTGGGCCTGCACAATCCGGGTCTCCAACGTGGCGCTAATGCCCGATAAGCGCAATTCGCGCAGGGTCCGGTCAATCTCAGTCATGGTCATGGTCATTTTTAATCCTCATTGAACAAGGGCAGGCTGGCGCTTTGCTGGGCGCCCAGGGTAAACAGGTCGGCATAGTCTTGGCCGTCCCGGATAAGACGGTGCTGCTGGGCCAGGACGGGCTCGGTCTGCGCGGGCGTATTCAGTTGCTCCAACGCCTGGGTGGTCAGCTGTTCGGTGAGCGCTTTGATGCGCTTATAGCTCTGGATACCTTCGTCCAGCGCCCGCTGGCAGGCCTGCTCGACCAGTCGGCTCGGGTAGCGCCTGGCTAACCCTACAATGCCCCAGAGCTTGCGCTGGCCGACACGGCCCTCTGCGGCGAACAGGGTCTGGCAAAGCTGGTGCGCAGCCACCCCAATTTCCTGGGCCTGGCGCAGCAGCGTGCGTGTCTCGCGCGAAGGATTAAACAGGCGCTCCTCATCGGGCAGCACCACCGTGCCAGGTCGATCCACGCGGGCGTGGGTACGGATCAGGACCTGGGTTCTGAGCTCACGGATTTCAAGATAATGGTCGAACAAACGCACCAGCACACGGCTGCCGATTCGAGCCGGACGGGCCGCGTAACTGCTGTGATCGATCCGAATGCAGGTGTCATCGCACACCGTGCGCTGGACCTCTTTGAAGTACTGCACCCCCGAGACCGGCAAGGCCTTCAGATGCGGGCGCTCCTCTTGATACATCGCCTCGACCTGACGACGCGTGCTGCCATGGATGCGCGGCGCGGCCCATCGGGTCTCCCAATGCTCCAGAAAGGCATTTTGCTCCTCCAGCGATTCGAATCGCTTACCTTTAAGGGCCGTGGCCTGCGTGTGTCCGATCGCATGCTCGACCGTGCCTTTGCGGTTCGGATCGCGTACCCGGGCCGGGTCGGCCACGACACCGTAATGACGTAGCACCATGGCGTACACGGGATTGAGTTCGGGCTCGTACAGGTCGGGCGCAAGCACCCCTTCCTTCAGGTTATCGAGCACGACGTAGTGCGTCGT
>NZ_QNRQ01000045.1 GCF_003315175.1 Eoetvoesiella caeni
ACGACGCACTACGTCGTGCTCGATAACCTGAAGGAAGGGGTGCTTGCGCCCGACCTGTACGAGCCCGAACTCAATCCCGTGTACGCCATGGTGCTGCGTCATTACGGTGTGGTGGCCGATCCGGCCCGGGTACGCGATCCGAACCGCAAAGGCACGGTCGAGCATGCGATCGGACACACGCAGGCCACGGCCCTGAAGGGCAAACGATTCGAGTCGCTGGAGGAGCAAAATGCCTTTCTGGAGCATTGGGAGACCCGATGGGCCGCGCCGCGCATCCATGGCAGCACGCGTCGCCAGGTCGAGGCGATGTATCAAGAGGAGCGCCCGCATCTGCAGGCCTTGCCGATCTCGGGGGTGCAGTACTTCAAAGAGGCGCAGCGCACGGTGTGCGATGACACCTGCATTCGGGTCGATCACAGCAGCTACGCGGCCCGCCCGGCCCGAATCGGTTCTCGGGTGCTGGTGCGGTTGTTCGACCACTACCTTGAGATCCGTGAGCTCGGCACCCAGGCCCTGATCCGTACGCACGCCCGCGTGGATCGACCCGGCACGGTGGTCCTGCCCGACGAGGAGCGCCTGTTCAATCCCTCTCGCGAGACACGTGCGCTGTTGCGCCAAGCCCAGGAAATTGGGGTGGCTGCGCACCAGCTTTGCCAGACCCTGTTCGCCGCAGAGGGCCGTGTCGGCCAGCGCAAACTCTGGGGCATTGTCGGGTTAGCCAAGCGCTATCCGAGCCGACTGGTTGAGCAGGCCTGCCAGCGGGCGCTGGACGAAGGTATCCAGAGCTATAAGCGCATCAAAGCGCTCACCGAACAACTGACCACCCAGGCGCTGGAGCAACTGAATACGCCCGCGCAGACAGAGCCCGTCCTGACCCAGCAGCACCCCCTTATCCGGGACGGCCAAGACTATGCCGACCTGTTTACCCTGGGCGCCCAGCAAAGCGCCAGCCTGCCCTTGTTCAACGAGGATTAAAAATGACCATGACCATGACCGAGATTGACCGGACCCTGCGCGAATTGCGCTTATCGGGCATTAGCGCCACGTTGGAGACCCGGATTGTGCAGGCCCAGGCCTGCGAGCAACCCTTTATCGAGACCTTCTCGCTCATCTTGCAAGACGAGCTGGACCGACGCCGATCCCGGCTGATTGATCGGCGCTACGTCAAATCCGGTCTGGACGAACGCGTGACATTGAACGACTTTGACTGGCGCTTTAATCCCAAGCTGCCCCGCCAGGCAAGCTTCGAGCTGCTGACACTGAAATTCATTGCCGAAGGCGCCAACGCCTTGTTGATCGGCAAGCCGGGCACAGGAAAAAGCCATATTGCCAAGGCCGTAGCCTATCAGGCCACGCTGCAGGGCCACCAGGTCCGGTATCTTGA
>NZ_QNRQ01000046.1 GCF_003315175.1 Eoetvoesiella caeni
CCCGCCTCGATGCCGGCTTCTTCAAAAGCCTGCCCAAGCTGCGCATTGTCGCGCAAACCGGCAATCACGCATACCACGTCGACTTGAACGCAGCCGAAGAACACGATGTCGTCATCGGCAAGGCAACGGGCGGGTTCTGCGGCGCGGCCGGCGAATTGACATTCGGGCTGATGATGGCCGTCATGCGCCAGATTTCACAGGTGGATCATGCCATCAAGAACGGGAGCTGGCCCACGCCCATGACGCGAGTGCTGCGCGGAAAAACCCTGGGCATTGTCGGATTCGGAAATATCGGCCAGTACGTGGCCCGCATTGCCAACGCCTTCGGCATGAATGTCGTGGCCTGGGGCTCGCGACTTACATCCGAAGGAGCCGAGCAGGCAGGCGCCCGTCGCCTTGAGCTGACTGACCTTCTGCGCACGGCGGACATCATATCCATACACGCCACGCTAACCCCTCAGTCACGCGGCCTGATTGACTCGAAACGGCTGGCCTTGTGCAAGCCCTCCGCCTATCTGATCAATACGGCGCGCGGCCCCATTGTCGACGAAGCTGCATTGGTCGCGGCGCTGTCTGAAGGCAGGCTCGCCGGTGCCGGGCTCGATGTTTTCGACACAGAGCCTTTACCTGTTGATCACCCATTGCGCTCTTTGAAAAACGTCGTCACTACCTCGCACCTGGGCTGGCCGACCGACGAAATGTATGAGCAGTTTGCGAACGCTGCGGCAGACGTACTTATCGCCTATCGTGACCACACGGAGATCCCCCAGTTTTCTCTGAAGGCGGACTGGCATTAACGGTCTTACCCCATCAAAAAAGGCGGGAAGCATCGGCTTCCCGCCTTTTTTAAGTTGGCGCTTTCTTGGTCTTGGGTAGGCAGATCAGCAAAATGCCCGCCAGAATTGCAATGACGCCCAAGGTCAGCGGCAGGGTAAGCTGTTCGCCCAGCACAACGATGGAAGTAAGCAAGCCCACCACAGGTACGCCCAGCATCGCAATAGAAATCGTGGCACTGTTCATCCATCGATTGGCCGCGATCACGGCGCAAAAGCAGAACGCGGTTGCCAAAGGCCCGGTATACAGCAATACCAGCCACAGCTCCGCAGAACCATCTCCGGAATAGGGGCCAACGAACACGTACGAAAATATAAGCAAAGGCACTAGCGCTACAAGCATCTGCCAGGGTGCAAGGTGATACGCGCTGGACACCGCACGAGAATAGCGTAGATGCAAAATGCATATTGCCCAGCATATGGCTGCACCGATCAGCATCATGTTGGCGTACAGCATGTTCATGCCTTGTGCCCGCCAGTCCAGGGGGTTAAGCATGGCGACAACCCCCATCAATCCGAGCAACGCGCCTATCCATTGGCTCTTCGAGA
>NZ_QNRQ01000047.1 GCF_003315175.1 Eoetvoesiella caeni
GGGAGTATCCGTATTTTTGTGGGCAAGGCGGTTGAACAACTTTTATCCCCTTGCTTGGGTAAATCGATCGCCGAACATAATGGCAAACTGATTCATCGCGGATTTCCAGTCGAAGGCAGCACGCACCGACTTGCTCAGCACGTTGCGTAGCGCTAACCACAACAGCTTGATGGCCGCCTCGTCGTTCGGGAAGTGCCCTCGCGTTTTAATGATTTTACGCAATTGCATGTTAAGGCTCTCAATGGCGTTGGTGGTGTAGATGACCCGCCGGATATCGGGTGCGAACACAAAGAACGGAATCACGTATTCCCAGGCTCGCTCCCAGGCGGCGACAATCGTGGGGTATTTCTGCCCCCATGCGCTGTCTGCGAAGGCCTGCAACGTCTGGCGTGCCTGCTGTTCGCTGGCCGCGCCATAGATCGGGCGCAGTGCCTGGGCGACAGCTTTGCGATCCTTCCAGCCCGCATAATCCAGGCTGTTTCGAATCAGATGCACGATGCAGGTCTGTACCGTGGTCTTGGGGAAGACGGCATTGATGGCCTCGGGCAGGCCCTTTAAACCGTCAACTACGGCGATCAGGATATCCTGGCAGCCCCGGGTCCTGAGTTCATTGAAGACCTTGAGCCAGAACTTGGCACCCTCGGTCTGCTCGATCCACAGGCCCAGTACATCGCGCTGGCCATCGGCCTGGATACCCAGGGCCAGGTATACGGCCTTATTGCTGACCACGCCGTCGCTGCGGATCTTGACCCGTAGCGCATCGAAGAACACGACCGGATACATCACTTCCAATGGGCGACTCTGCCAAGCCATCGCCTCGGCCATGACTTCGTCAGTCACTGAACTGATAAAGTCCGGCGAGACCTCGGTCCCATAGCTCTCGGCCAAAAAGGCCTGAATCTCGCGCACGCTCATGCCCCGGGCGTACATGGCGATGATCCGTTCATCGAAGCCGGTAAAGCGCCGCTCATGCTTGGGGATCAAGACCGGATCGAAGCTGCCATCACGGTCTCGGGGCAGTTCCACCCGTACGGGGCCACGATCCGTAATGATCGTTTTGCCGCTGGCGCCGTTGCGCTCATTGGCCTGCTCCGGTGGCTTGGCCTGGCCCGGCCGATAGCCCAGGTGCATGTTCATCTCGGCGCCCATGGCCCGTTCGATAATCGCCTTGTTAAAGGCCAACATCAGATCCTGAACCTCGACCGGTGTCATAGGTCCTTTAACCAGCTCATCGAGCAACTCCTGCGGCACCTCAGGCAGTGGCCCTCGTGCAGCGGCTTGGGCCGCAATCGTACGTTTCTTCTTCATTGGCACATCCATGCTGTTTACCTCGCATAATATGCCTCACCCACAAAATTCCGGATAGGCTC
>NZ_QNRQ01000048.1 GCF_003315175.1 Eoetvoesiella caeni
CTCATGAAAATACGTGTACATCTCAAAAAATACATGGACACGTATCTTGATGAGATTTAACCGAGACTTCTAGACGGTACAGGGCGGGCCGTTACCCTGCTGGTGCTCGATGAAGCCACCGAGGGTCTGGCGCCCATCATCCGTACCGAGATCTGGCAGGCGCTGACCGCGCTCAAAGAGCAGGGCATGTCGCAGATTGTCATCGACAAGAACGTGGGGGCGCTGCTGCCGTTTGCCGACCGCCACTATGTGCTCGAAAAAGGCAAGGTGGTGTGGCAGGGCAGTTCTGACGACCTGCGCCAGAACAGCGCCATCGTGCAGCAATACCTGGGCGTTTGATGCCCGGGGTCTGCAGATACGGGCCAGCAGGGTCGGTCACTGGGAGTGAGTCCTTGGAGAAGCCTCAGCCAAAAATTGACGCACTGCGTTCACGAAGATCTCCATCTTGTCCCAGGGAATCATGTGTCCAGCGCCATCGATGCGCATTTTTGTGCAACTCGGCATCGCTGCACGGATCTCCTCGGCTTCTTCGTCTCGCACGGTATCGCCCAATTCTGCATACATCAATAGAGAGTTTGTCTCGATATGAGGCAGATCTCCGTGAATATCCTCATCGTGAAATGATTTATGAGACTCGATAATCGCTGTGCGGTCGCAGGTCGGAAGCCATTCCATCCGCATTTCCAACTGTCCATCCGTCCAGGGAAGGCTTTTCTGCATGACCTCGAAGCCAGTGCCACATTCGACCTCGTCCAAGGAGCGTAGATAGTAATCCAGAGGGACAGGATAAGGCCTGCGTCCGGGCCCCGAAACAGGAGGGTCAACGAGAATGAGCCTACCTACCTGTTCGGGAAAGCGGACGGCGTGGCGAATGGCGATGCGTGCTCCCATCGAGTGCCCAAGTATGGTGGCTTTGTTCAGCCCAAGGGTACGGATAAAGGCTTCGACATCAGAAGCATAATCATCCAGCCTGTAGCCGAGCTCTCCTCCGGATTGAGAGAGTCCGCGTCCCCGGTGATCCAAAACATAAACATCATTGAAAGCTGCGAGACGATAAGCGACGAACTCCCACGTAGCGGCCGGGCTGGTTATTCCCGGCAATAGCACGAGCGGAGGGTGTCCTTGGCAGAACTCGACATGGTGCAAACGTATTCCATTGACGATGTGGTGGCGGCCTCGCCGGAGAGAGGTGGCGGCGGAAATTCAGACAGTCCGATAAGTGGGGAGCTCAGGGCCTGATCCGGCGATAATGCCGGTAAAGGAACCAGAGAGATGACCAA
>NZ_QNRQ01000049.1 GCF_003315175.1 Eoetvoesiella caeni
TGAATCGGCCAGACTTTTATAGACAGTTCGTTGCCTCAGAAAGGTACTGCCGTTCGTAGTTTACCGGCGAAAGGTTCGCGGCATGGCCATGCCGACGAATCGGGTTGTAGAACAGTTCGATGTAGTCAAAAATATCTTGACGTGCCAGCTCCCTGTTTTTGTAGATTTTCCGTTTGATGCGTTCGCGCTTGAGCAACTGGAAAAAGCTTTCTGCAACGGCATTGTCGTGACAGTTACCTCGACGGCTCATGCTCGGTTGTAGATTATGGGTCGCCAGAAACGCTGCCCATTCATAGCTCGTAAATTGGCTGCCCTGGTCGGAATGCACCATGACACTTTGCTTTGGCTTACGCCGCCATACCGCCGCCAGCAAGGCCTGCAAAACCAAGTCTTTGCTCATGCGCGAATCCATCGACCACCCCACGACCTGGCGAGAGAACAAGTCGACAACAACCGCCAAATACAACCAACCTTCGTACGTACGGATGTACGTGATATCCGTCACCCAGGCGATGTTAGGTGCGGCGACGTCGAATTGCCGGTCCAGAATATTGGCCGCCACGTTATGCGGGGCACCACCATAAAAACCCGGTCGACGACGGTACCCGACCTGAGCACGCCAGCCGTGGCTGCGCATCAAGCGCGCAACGCGATGACGGCTACAGTGTTCGCCCAGGGCGCGTAAATCGTGGTGCACCTTACGGTACCCATAGACCCGTCCGCTCTCCAGCCAAGACGGCTTCACCAAGGCCAACAGCCGCTGGTCTTCATGATGGCGCTGACTGTGAGCGTTTCGCCTCCAGGCGTAATAACCGCTGGGGTGGACTTCAAGCACTTGGCAAAGTCGACGCACAGAATATTGAGTCAGATGTTGCTTAATAAACGCGTACTTTAGCCGGACTCCTTGGCAAAGTACGCTGCGGCTTTTTTTAATATATCCCGCTCTTCGGTAAGCCGCTTGACCTCTGCCCGTAGGCGCCGAAGCTCAATGGCCTCAGCACTGTCTTGCTCGCGTTGCTGCGCGGACTTGCCGTACCGTTTGACCCATACGTACAGGCTATGGGTCGATACGCCCAACCGTTTGGCCACTTCGGCCACCGGGCGCTGATGTTGCGTGATTTGCTTCACCGCTTCGAGTTTGAATTCTTCCGTAAATCGGGCCGTGCTCATAATCATCTCCTCAGTGAGTATTATGAGGCTAAAACGTGTCTAGCAAACCCTGGCCGATTCA
>NZ_QNRQ01000050.1 GCF_003315175.1 Eoetvoesiella caeni
TCGCCGACCAGCGCTTTCTTGTCCTGCTTTGGAAGTTCATCAAGGCGGGCTGCGTTGATCGCGATCTGTTCCGTGCTTCAAGCGAAGGCGTTCCTCAGGGCGGTGTTATCTCACCCCTATTATCCAACATCATGTTGCATGAGTTCGATGCGTGGATGGAACGGAACTACCTGAACAAGAAGGTGCGCAAGGATCGGTGGGCGTGGAACTTCGGCATTCTCAAGCAGCGGCCCATTGCTGTGCGAGAAAACCGGCAATGGAAACCTGCTGTAGCGTACTGCCGGTACGCCGATGACTTTGTGATCGTAGTCAAGGGAACTCGTGAGCATGCTGAGACCGTACGTGAAGCATGTCGCGGATTCCTTGAAGGCGAACTGAAGCTCACGCTAAATATGGAGAAAACCCATATTACGCATGTGAGTGACGGCTTCGTCTTCCTGGGTCACAGAATCATCCGGAAACGTGGACCACGTGGTCGCATGCGACCTGTGACGACGATTCCGTGGGAGAAGTGCCGGGGCTTTGCCCTGCGGCTAGTCAAACAACTGTCGGGTAACTACGACAACAACCGGATGGACCTGATGGAAAGCCTGAATCGGCAACTTGCTGGCTGGGCCGCTTTCTATCAATACACCGACTACACGGCCATCATGTTTCGGAAAGTTGACCGGATAGTGTTCTGGAAGTTCGGGTACTGGCTCGCGCGCAAATACCGACGTGGATTCACGTCGTTGATGCGCAAGTATGTCCGCGAGCCCGAACCGGGAAGAGCCAAAACATGGGTTCTTGAAGGCCAGAATAGTCGGGGTTGGTATGGGGCGGTGGCGCTTCGGCGTCTTGTTACCAGCCGCAAAGGCCGCTTCACATGGCGTACGCCGATGGAAAATCCGTATATTCTGCGCGACGAGGTACGAAATACTATCGAGTCGCGCTACGTCGATGTCGCCTTTGCTATGAGCAACGCTTAGATGGAGAGCCGGATGCGCTGAAAGGTGCACGTCCGGTTCGGAGAGGAGAGGCAGGGAAATAGTTCGACTACGCCCTGTCTCTTACTCTACT